>NZ_JBVTQU010000002.1:0-83973 GCF_055755305.1 Roseibium sp. R5 | reverse complement strand
AACTTATTCCCCCCTAATGCATTTCCGGAATTACCCTACGTGAAAACCGAGTGGGAGTCAGAAAAATTTTCTAAAAATAGATTCAAATTAGGAATCGGATTCAAAATATAAAAAAACGCAAAAAAAAATTTCAAATATTGCGATGCGATAAAATCATTTTTTATTCAAAGAAAAATGAAAATATTCTGGTGTTTAGTCGAAAAATATCAGTCTGTTGGGTCAAAAATATCGCATTGCAATATTTTTGTGTTTGGTCGGAATATTTCATATGAATAAAGTCATTGTTGACTGAGTTTCTTGATAATACTTTTGATGCGTTTGACAGCAGAAAACGGGGACGGCGTTGCGGAAGACCTAAGTCGGCAAACTAAGTTTTGGTGCTCGCTGCAATTGTCGGCAGATGGAGGGAGGCGACGCAGTAATCGGCAAATTTGCGGACTATGCTTGTTTGCGTTCCAGCTTGTCGTTGGTCAGGGTTGGAACGATGGTGGAGAGATGCGCAACGCTTAAGGGCACATCGCCGTTTGACGCGGCGGCTTGAAGGTCGGTGACCAGGGTGGTGATCGTCTGCAGTTCCATCTGATTGGCGGTCGCCACGATCACGCCGTCCGCGCCGGAGGGCAGGTTTTCTTCATTGCTCTCAAAAAGCTCCTCGAACAGCTTTTCGCCAGGCCGAAGGCCTGTAAAGGCAAGGTCGATGTCCTTCTCCGGCTTCAGGCCGGCGAGCGAGATCAGGATCTTGGCGAGATCGGTGATCTTGACCGGTTCACCCATGTCGAGGACGTAAATCCGGCCGCGCTGGTTGGAATTGTCGACGCTGAAGGCTGCCGCTTGCAGGACCAGCTCGGAGGCTTCCGGAATGGTCATGAAATAGCGGCGCATGTCCGGATGCGTGATGGTGACCGGCCCGCCTGCTTCAATCTGCTGGCGGAACAGCGGAATAACCGAGCCGTTGGACCCCAGAACATTGCCAAAGCGCACGGTGATGAAGCGGGTGCAGGTGCCGGACACATCCAGCGCCTGGCAGTAGACTTCCGCGGCCCGTTTGGTCGCCCCCATGATGCTGGTCGGCTTGACGGCCTTGTCCGTGGAAATCAAGACGAAACCTTCCGACTTCGCAGCAACGGCGGCATCTGCGACGTTCCGGGTGCCGATGATGTTGGTCTGGATGGCTTCCAGCGGATTATCTTCGACCAGCGGCACGTGTTTCAGCGCAGCGGCATGGAAGATAATGGCTGGTTTCTCAAACTGGATGACGTCAAAGATCCGCTGGCGGTCGCGGACATCGGCAATCACAGCGCTGCGTGAGAGGTCGGGTGCCCTGCCCTGCACTTCCTGATCGATCTTATAGAGCGCGAATTCCGAGTTCTCCAGGAGTACGAGCCGGGCGGGATTGTACTTCAGGATCTGACGGACGACCTCGGACCCGATGCTGCCGCCGGCGCCGGTCACCAGAATGGTGCGCCCGCTGATCAGGTCGCTCATGCGGCTGGTGTCGAGCTTGACCGGCGGGCGGCCGAGCAGATCGTCGATGGTGAGTTCGGAAAAATCCGGTTCGCTCAGATCCAGCGGCCTTGGCGTCGCGCGCTTTACCGGGATGCCCAGATCGGCGGCGGATTGTGTCAGAGCCTTGGTAAAGTCCGCCGGGGGCCGGGGCGTCACGGACAAGATCGCTTCGACGGGCGTGCCGGAGCGTTCCAGCCGCTTGGCGAGATCGGACAGTTCATCGACGTTGCCGAGGATCGGAATGCCGCGGATGCTGTGTCCGCTCTTGGCGGAATTGGCGCAAATCAGGCCGTGGACCTTGTAAAGGCCCGAGCGTTCCAGCTGGTGCGTACGGATCGCCTGCTCGGCATCGCGCACATGACCGGCGAGGAGAACATGCTTGATGCCTTCCGGCGGTTTGCCGAGCCCGCCAAGACGCCCAAGCCCGCCATCCTTGTGAGCGCGGTAAGCAAGACGCGGAGCGCCGATCAGCACCACCATGACAAACCAGGTGATGACAGGCACGGACCGCGGCAAGGCTTCCAGACGGGTGATCAAGAAGAGCACCAGGACGAAGATCACGATGCTGATCAGCGAGGCGACAACAATCGCCCTGAGATCGGCGAGCGAGGCAAAGCGCCAGAGCCCCCGGCCGAGGCCCATGAACTTGAAGACGATCGCTGAGATGGCAACGAAAATTGCAATCCAGGCCGCCACTGTCGGCGCCGGTGGCAAATGGTCGATGCCGTACCGTGCAACGAGAGCGGCAAACAGCGCCAGTCCAGACATGAACGCGTCATGGAGAATGGCAATCAGTCTTTTGTTCAAAAAGTTCATGCTGTTTGTGCGCAACTCAACGTGGATACTCCTGCGTCGGCTAACACCATACCGTAAAGAATGCAATTTGCCTTGGTGTGGCCCGCATATTTTGCTAATCAAAACGGGCTTTCCGGTTTTACGGATTACCTGGCGCGATTAATCAAAGTTTGAAACCGGATAGATGAACGTTTCCAGATATTTAAACCTCAATGCCGTTGTTGTCACAATCTTTGCGACACCGTTTTTGATGGTTTTGTCGCGCAACATTGCTACGCCCATTTTTGTTTTGGTCGCCGCGTTTTTGCTGCTGTGCGCGGCGAATGATCGGGGTCTCAAAGCGGTGCTGCAGTCCGGCATAAGCACAGGCCGAAGCCCGGCCGCGCTCCTGTTTGGAGTTCTTGTGGTCTTCATGGGCCTGTCGGTTGGTTGGTCGACATCGGTTGAACGGAGCCTCGAGACAACGGTGCATTTTGCTGGAAATCTGGCACTTTTTGGTCTCTGTGTTGCTGCGCTCACAGTCTGTGCGTCCGCTCTATTGATCAGGTCCATACTTTTTCCCTTTGCGATCATCGGGACGGCTTTGTTTGTCGTTTCTGAAGTCATTTTCGGAACCCCTGTGCGCGCCCTCGTCGGGGCATCGCCAGAGGTCTTCCGGATGAACCGTGCGGCCGTCGCGCTGGTCCTGATGCTGCCGTTTGTGCTTTACGCCCTGCCCCAGGCGAAAAATGTGCCGGGTTTGCGGTTGGCAGCGGTGCTGACCGTTGGCGTGGCAGCTTTCATGTCGGACAGTGAGACGGCAAAATTGGCGTTCATCGCCGCAGTTCTGTTGCTGCCAGTGTTTGTTCTCCTGAAAGACAAGGGCATCTGGTTTCTTGGGATTTTGACGCTCGGTACATTCATCTTGATGCCGGTGATCTCGCCGCATGTGATGTCGCTGATCCCGGATGTTCTGGCAAGCCGCCTCCCCTACGGCTCTGTCGGCATCCGGGCGGACATCTGGACCGCGTTTTCCAGCCTGATCAGCAACCACTTATTCCTTGGCCACGGCGTCGATGCCAGCTATATGGCAGCGGTCGATTACAAGGACCTGGATATTGCAGCGCCGTTTTTGGGCTGGGGCCACCCGCACAACTTCGCAATCCAGGTCTGGTATGAGCTTGGGGTGATCGGTGTGGGGCTCTTTGCGGCGCTGATCTTTCTGTTTTTCCGCGCGCTCCGCGCCGTGCCCGTGGATCTGCTTCCCGCTGTCCTCTCCACCGTTGCAGCGGTTTGGACCGTTGCGCTGGTGAGCCACGGCGCCTGGCAGGCCTGGTGGTGGTGCCTGGTGGGCCTGGTCAGCGTCTTGTGGCTGATCGAGCTGAAATGCCGACACGGGCAGGAAGCACCGCAGAGCGATACCTGATCGCGCGCAGAGAAAGAGATGACCGCAGGGGCGTTCGATGCACCTGCGGACTGTAGGTGGCCGGAAGGGCGATAAAGTGAAGTATGTGATCACCGGAGCATCCGGTTTTGTCGGCCGCCAGCTGCTGAAACGTTTGACGGTCAAGGGGCATCAGGTCGTTGTCATCGGCCGCACACCGCCGAGCGGAAATACTGTAGATCCCCAAGTCAGCTTTGCCGGTTATGACGAGTTGCCGAAAGTTGCTTCTGGCGCGGGCTGCTTTTTGAACCTCGCTGCGGTCAACAACGATGTTGATGCGAGCGAAGAGACCTTCTTCAAGGTCAATACCGAGCTTCCACAACAGCTCGCCGCGCAAGCCAAGGCCGCCCACGTGCCGGTGTTTGTCAATTTCTCCAGCTTTCACGCGCTTCCAGACGGGCCGGAGACCCCGTATGCCCGCAGCAAACGGGCGGGTGCTGAAGAGCTTGAGCAGACAGCGGATGTGCCAGCGCTCAATCTTTATCTTCCAGCTGTTTATGGTGACGATTTTGCTGGCAAGCTTGCGGTCTTGAAGAAACTGCCAGGTTTCTTGCGCACAGCCGGATTTACGGTCGTCTCGGCTCTCGCGCCGGTGGTTCATGTCGATCGGATTGCGGCGTTTGTGGGTAAGGATCTGACAACGGTGGCTTCGGATGAGCCGGTTTTGCTTGCGGACAATAAGGACGAGAACCTTGTCTACCGGTTTGGCCGCAAGCTGATCGACCTCGGTTTTGCGCTGGCCGTCATCCTCATTTTCTGGTGGTTGTTGCTGCTTGTCTGGGTCCTGGTCAAAACCGGGTCCGCCGGTCCGGGTATCTTTGCCCAGGACCGGGTTGGAAAGGGTGGTAAGGTTTTCACCTGCTACAAGTTCCGCACCATGGGCAAGGACACGCGCCAGGCCGGAACCCATGAGATTTCAGAAAGCGCGGTAACCCCGATTGGAGCGTTTCTGCGGAAGACCAAGATTGACGAACTCCCGCAGGTCTGGAACATCCTGAAAGGCGAGCTTAGCCTGGTGGGCCCCCGTCCCTGTCTTCCCGTTCAAGAGGAACTTGTTGCGGAACGCACCAAGCGGGGCGTGCTCGACATCCTGCCGGGAATCACCGGATTCGCGCAGATCCAGGGCATTGATATGAGCCATCCGGTGCGTCTTGCGCGAAAAGATGCCGAGTATATTGCCCGCCGCGGACTGATATTTGATCTCAAGATCATCCTTGGGACCTTCATCGGCAAGGGGCAGGGTGACCGGACCGCAAAAAGCAATTGATTTCAATTCTCTAACGGCAATTCTGTTGCTGTATTTGGGCTCAGAACAAGCGCCCAAGACACTGTGAAGTTCCTTGCTAAGGGTTACTTGGCAGTTCTTACGAGGACCTCCCACTTTTTGCGTTAACCTCTCATTAACCTTAAAAAACTTGACGTTAACAACGTTCCCCGGCTTTATCTACGCCAACGGTTCCTGAATTGACGGTTTTGCCGTAACTGGGGATCGTGGGCGCTGACAACAGTCCATGGCGTTGATCGCCGTTGCCGCATTTTGCGAATCTGCCGATACTGCGCAAAATTGACGGCTCAGGACTGTGAGGAACACAAACGCGCAGCGGTAATCTGTGCAAGCCCCCTCCCAGCGGTCGTGATCCGGACATTTTCCGGATCGATGAAGAAATGATTTTTGGCCAAGGCAGGATGCTGCGGCCAGGAGGAAAACGGAAAACCGGCTGCAGCAGTCATCCCACGGCCATGCGCTAAGGGCACAACCAGTCGAACACTTCCGTTTTTCGATAAAGCCGGCCTGTCCGGGTTTGAGGCAAGGATTGACGACACGATGATGGCTGCCGACCAACAAATTGCGCAAGACGCCGAACAGTTGTCTGTTCAGCTCGGGGAGCTGCGTGCCCGCCTCTTCCCGCCATCGAGCTTGAAAGTAATGCGCTCGTTTACCTCCGGCGAGGCTGCGAAGCTGATCGGGGTCTCTGATGGGTATCTGCGCCAGTTGGCGCTGTCCGGCGACGGCCCCTCCCCGGCAACGGATGACCGCGGCCGCCGCAGTTACACACTGGCCGACATCAATGCCCTTAGAAGCCATCTCGCCAGCCAGCACGAGCCGGGCAGCACGAAGGCGCGCAGCTATGTTCGCCACCGGGATCCGGAGCGCAGCGAACACTGCCAGGTGATTGCGGTTACCAACTTCAAGGGCGGCAGCGGCAAGACCACGACCTCAACGCATCTGGCCCAGTATCTTGCCATTCGTGGCTACCGGGTGCTGGCGGTGGATCTTGACCCGCAGGCCTCCCTCTCCTCCCTGTTCGGCTATCAGCCGGAACTGGATCTCACCGGCAACGACACGATCTACGGCGCAATCCGCTATGATGCGGAGCGCGTGCCGCTCGAGCAGATCATCCGCAAGACCTATGTCGACGGGTTGGATCTGGTGCCGGGCAATCTTGAGCTCCAGGAGTTCGAGCACACAACACCGCAGTATCTGGCGAACCGGCCGGCGGGCTCCGACCCGCAGGAGCTGTTCTTTGCCCGGGTGCAGACGGCGCTGAAGTCCGTGGAAGACAACTACGATGTGGTGGTGCTCGATTGCCCGCCGCAGCTTGGCTACCTCACCCTCGGCGCTCTGTGTGCGGCGAGCTCCGTGATCGTAACCGTGCACCCGCAGATGCTCGACGTGGCCTCCATGAGCCAGTTCCTGTTCATGACGTCGGATCTCTTGTCTGTTGTCCGGGAAGCCGGCGGCACGCTGAATTTCGATTTCCTGCGCTATCTCGTCACCCGCTATGAGCCGCAGGACGGCCCACAGACTCAGATCGCAGGCTTCTTGCGTGCACAGTTTGGTGACCGGGTTCTGACCGCCCCCATGGTGAAGTCGACGGCGATTTCCGATGCGGGGCTGACAAAACAGACGCTGTACGAGGTTGGCCGGGAGAACTTCACCCGCGCCACCTATGACCGCGCGATGGAGTCGTTGACAGCTGTCAACTCTGAGATCGAAACCCTGATGCTCACAGCCTGGGGCCGTGCGGAGGCAGGGAAATGAACGTTTTTGAAAAACTTATCCACGGTCACCGGGGCGGCCTTACATTGAGGCTGCTTGATCCAATTCGTCCGGAGACACTGTGGCCATGACCAAACGCAAGGACCGCTTGAAAGCCCTGTTTGCTGGTGAACCGGAAACCGCACCGGCGGAGAGCACAGCTGCGCCCGCTCCGGTGCAGCCGCAAGAAGCCCGGCATGAGAAGAAGGCGGTGCCTGCCGCCCCTGCCCCCGCTCCCAAAAGTGATCCTGTCAGCGAGCGCCCGCGGTCAGCTTCTGGTGCTGTGAAAGCCATGGGGCTGTCGCTTGGGCAAATGGCGCAGGAGCTCAAAGAACAGTCTGGCGAGCGGGTGGTGACACTCGATCCGTCGCACATCGAGCCCTCGCCTGTTGCGGACCGTCTGACCGTTGATGCCCACCTTGATGCGGGCTTTGCAGAGCTGAAAGCGAGCCTTGAAAGCCGGGGTCAACAGGTTCCGGTTCTTGTGCGCCGTCATTCCGATGCCGCCAAGCGCGCGGACGGCTGGTATCAGGCCGCTTACGGGCATCGGCGGATCCGGGCTGCGAAAGAACTCGGTATCAATGTTCTGGCAATCGTCCGGGACCTCGATGATGATGCCCTGATCCTGGCGCAAGGCAAAGAGAATGCCGAGCGGCGGGATCTGTCCTTCATTGAGCGTGCTTTCTTCGCCCGCTCGCTGATCGATCATGGATTTGAGCGCTCCCTTGTTCAGGACGCGCTCGGGGTCCACAAAACGGAAATGACCCGGCTCTTGCAGGTCGCCGACAAGGTTCCCTACCCGATCGCCAAGGCTGTTGGGCCGGCGCCCAAGGCCGGCCGGCCGCGCTGGCACCAGCTTGCCGAGATGTTCGACGGCGAGGCTGCAGAAGTCATTGCCCGTGACGAGATCACCTCCGAGGTGTTTCTCGCCTGTGATTCCGATCAGCGGTTCCAGCGGCTGTTCACGCGGCTTGGAAAACGAAAATCGAAGCCTGTCCAAAAACAGACGATCAAAAGCCGGTCGGGCAAACCGATCGCCGACATCAAGGGCTCGACCATCCAGCTCGCCAAGGCGGCCCCGGATGGCTTCGCGCACTATCTCGCCAAACAGCTGCCGGATCTTTTGGCGGCGTTCGAGGCGGACAAGAACAAGGAGCTGCCGGACGGCTGAATTTAAGGCCGGTTGACAGCTGTCAACTTTCAGAAAGCGGAACTGCCGCGCTGAAAGACTTGGAAACGAGGAAGGGAAGGAAACAAGGCAAGAAAAAAGGCCCCCAAAGCAAATTGCTCCGGAAGCCCTCTTTGTATGTAGCAATCTGAGAGAATCACTTCCGCCCAAAATTGTCAAGACGTGAGCCCCTGTTTTGCGACCGGGAACGCCTTTTCACTGCCTTTTTGAAGGTGATGGACATGACGGATCGTATTGCAACGACGCCTTTCGGCGGCGGACCCTTTTCTATTGCCTTGTTCAAGGCACATGAGAAACTTGATGCCGACCGCGCAGCTCTCAAAACTTCCGGCAACCGGACCGGCAAAACGGACAAGTGGCAGTTCCTGCGCGCCCTGACAGAGGCCCGCGATGTCTATGCCTTGTCCGATCGGGCGATCACTGTTCTAGAGGCGCTCTTGAGCTTTCATCCGGAAAAGGAACTGGACGGGTCGGAAGACATCATCGTCTTTCCATCGAATGCCGAACTTTCCTTGCGCACCCGGGGCATGTCCGCGCCGACCCTGCGCCGGCATATCGCAAAGTTGGTTAAAACGGGTCTTCTGCTGCGCAAGGACAGCGCAAATGGCAAGCGTTTCGCACGGAAAGGGCCGGGCGGTGAGGTAGCCGATGCCTTTGGGTTCAATCTGGCCCCCGCCGCTCTGATGGCCCCTGAAGTCTTCGAACACGCCGAGGCGGCACGGGCGCATGCTGCGGAAGTCCGAAAGGTCAGGGCTGAGATCACGCTGCACCTCCGGGACATTTCAAAGATGATCGAGGCCGCTTTCGAAGACGGGCAGGGCGCACGCAGTCCGGCACTCTGGCTGGGTTTCACGGAGGAGCTCAAAGCGCTCTCCGGCCGTGTTGCGCGGAACGGCGCTCTCAGCGATCACAAGCAGCGCTGTGACGCTCTGGTGCGCTTGCGGGCTCGTGTGGAAAGCGCCTTCCTGGCCGGTATGGACGAGGCGGATTTGCGCGAAAGAGACCGCGAAGAAGCATTTGCACAAGCCGGGGATATCTCTAATCTAAATTTAGGAATGAGCGGCAACGACGCTCGTAATGAGCGCCACATTCAGAATTCAAATAAAGACGACTCATTTGAATATTACTCTGAGGATAATGAAGTAGAGGTCCGCGCTTCAGATGGTGAGAAGGGTGATAGATGGAGACAGGAAGCCGGGCAGGGGTACCTTCAGGATACCGAAGCGCATGAAATCAGGGGAAGCGCCAAGGCGGACCCTGAACAGGTTTCTCTCGGAGATCTGAAGTGTGCGTGTCCGTCGTTTGCCGATTATGCGCTCGAAGGCCTGGGCAACTGGTCCGATGCCAGAAAGGCAGCCGAGTTGATCCGGCCAATGCTCGGGATTTCGACGGATGCCTGGGTTCGGGCGCAGCAGAATATGGGTCCGGTCGGGGCGATCGTGACGATGGCGTATCTGGTCGAACGGGCCGAGGAAATCAAATCCGCTGGCGGATACCTACGGGCTCTAAGCGAAAAGGCCGAAGCAGGGAAATTCCGGCTCCGGCCAATGCTGGACTCTCTCATGAACCGGTAAGGGCAGGGGGCGGCCAAGTGAGAGTTGACAGCTGTCAACAAACAAGCGCGTCCGGGTGGCTTCGGCTCATGAGGTGCTGGGGTCTGGCCAGAAGATCAGATCCGGGGCTTGGGTGCCGGCTCGACACCGGAATCGCCGGTGTTCGGAACCCCCTTGGGCTCGATGAGCAGGACCTTGGTTTCTTCTTCGGCGCGGGGCCGGTGGACAACGCCTTTCGGCACAATGAAGAGCTCCCCGGCTTTCACCACATGCGGGTCCTGACCTTCGATGTCCATGATCATCTCGCCCTCAAGGACGAGGAAGAAATCGTCGGTGTCCTCATGCTGGTGAAAGGGAAACTCCCCCTTGAACTTCACCACCATCACGTCGTTGGTGTTGTAATCAGCGACAACGTGCGGATCCCAATGACTGGCAAACATCGAGAGCTTGTCGGAGAGATTGATGGGTTTCATATCGGTCCGTCCTGTGAACTGCCAACAAGGGCAGGGGCTATCAGTCTTCAACGCGCCCACGGTAATTCAATCCATCCGGACCTGTCTTGAACGTTTGTGCGGGGATTGCGCGGTTAATCTGGATGTTGGGTATGATCTACCGTGTCCAACGTCCCCGAATTCAAGGTGGGGAATTCAAAAATGTCGATCGCTCCCACCAATTCCACGAACCACAGAGGCGAGTTGACAGCTGTCAACTTTGAAACTGCATTGAAAAGGGCCGTCAAACGCGGTATTGTGCATTTGTGCACAAAATAACGGATGATGGTTTTCATGTCAGTGCAGAGCACCTCCAAGCTTGTCTCCGACAGTTCCGAAACCGCGTTCTTGTCTGCCCGGGTACCGGTGCCGCTGAAAAACCGGTTCAAGGCGCTGGCAGCGGAGCGCGGGGCCAAGGTGCAGGAGTTGCTTCAGCAGATCGTCCAGGATTACGTGGATGATCAATCAGCTGGGCCGCTCGCAGCGACCGATGTCATTGCCCGTTTGAGGGGCGTGCGCGCGGACTTGGAAGGGCAGGGGATCGGTCATCTCTATCTCTTCGGCTCTCTCGCCCGGGGCGAGGCTGAGGCCGGTAGCGACATCGACTTGAGTTACGAGCCGAAAGAAGGCGCGCAATTGTCTCTGTTTGATCTTGCGCGTTTGAAGGATGTTCTGGAGACCGCGCTCGACATGCCTGGCCGGGTGGATCTGGCGCCGCGCGCCCGTCTTGCTCCGCATGTGGCCGAGGCTGCGGCCAGCGACGAAATCCGGATTTTCTGAAGCGCCATGCGTGATGCCCACCACCGGCTGGAAGATATTCAGCGCGCCATTCTCGACATTCGCACGTTTGTCGCAGGCCTGGATCAGGCAGCCTTCCTGAAAACACCTCTGGAGGACCGCAAGACGTTCCGCGCCGTGACGGCCTGTCTTCAGGAAATCGGTGAGGCGGTGAAGGCGTTGCCGCCCGAAGTCACAACTCACCATCCGGACATTCCCTGGCGGCTGATTGCCGGAATGCGCGATCACATTGCCCATGAGTACTTCCGCGTCGACGCAGATACCATCTGGGCAACGATCGAAAGCGGCGAATTGGAAGTTCTTTTGGAAGCGGTGAATGAAGAGCTGGATCAATAAACAAATACGTTCAAGCCGTCCTGATTAGACTATGCGCCGATAGAAGTTTTAAGACTGGCCGTGTTGGATGTACGGCTGCCTGAAACGCATTGGAGGGCGTTCAAAAAAACGATAGCTCGCCCAAGCGACAGGTACAAAACCGACAAAGCAGATCGCCGAGGCGAGGACCATAGTCGGTGTATGCGTCAGGTCAACGACATGCTTCTGAACGAATTGGGCGAGATCGAACACAACGAAAAAATGCAATAGGTAGATAGAATAGGAACAAGTGCCGACGAGTGCGAGCGCATTGGAGAAGAAATGACTTTCGAAGCGGAAGGACGTGTCATACCAAGCGATCAAAGTCGCAAAGCAGAGACCTGAGATCGTTGGAGCAACAATCCAGATAGGGCTTGGTGTCGGGTATGTTTCGTTCATGTAGAAACCACCCCAAACATCAAACAGGTACATGAAAACGAGTAGAGTAAGCCCGGTGCCAACCGCGAGAAAGTGCCGCCTCCGCAGTCGGTGACTGAAATAAAAAGCCAGCATTCCGAAAACAAATTGATCTATGCATCCCACTAGCGTCCAGTAGGTGAGCGATTGTACTTCGCCTTTGACGACCCAAAGCGCTGCTCGTAGTGTAATCGAAAGAGCGATTACCACGAGGAGACCGATTGGGTTACGAGTTCTAATCATAAGCAGGAGCGGTAGCATTAAATAAAAATGAAGCTCTACCGTAATTGACCAGCCCCCATTCGGCCATTCTGGCGTCACGAAGCCGCGCAGTAGGATTTGAAGGTATGTTCCAATCGGCTGACCACTTGGCATGACTTGCAGGAAAAACGTCAACGCGAAGGCAACGAATAGCAACGGGAACAATCGAATAATCCTGTTGGCAAGAAATCGTAGGGTGTGAATCTGGTTTTGGCCGATTAGTTTGGCAAAAAGGTAGCCGCTGAGCGTCATGAAGAGAGCCACTCCAACATGGCCCTCAGTGAAAATCGACAATGGAAATACTGGTGCGGCGGCAAGGTGGCCATCGTTGACGTGGTTAAAATGCCAAGTAAAAACTAGAAAGGCGGCAACCGCACGGACGTGGTCCAGCCCAACAAAATACCTGCCTGTCGAAGATTCCACGGTGTCAGCTTCCTAATGAATTCTGGCTTGTGTTGACGGGTGGAATGGATAACTTCAAATCCATGGTCATCAAGTCAGATTAAGAAATGATTTGGCCAATGCGCTGTCGCACTTGCAATTAGCGAGAAGTATATCATTCGCTAGTAGGGCCCTTGTCTCCTTAAGACTCGATCCCGTAGCGCTCAAGGATCCGGGCATGAGTCCCGTCGTCGACCATGGTGTCGAACACCGATTGCAGGAGATCCACGAGGTCATCGGGCGTCTGGTGGTGAAGCGCGAGATAGAGTTCGCCGCGGTCCAGCTCATAGACGGTTTCATACTCATCCAGGGCGACATCACGCGTTTGCAGCGCCCAACGGGTCACTCTGGTCTCATAGGAGATAGCATCCACACGGCCGGCAATGAGCTTGCGGAAATTCTGATCGTTTGACAGCACCGCTTCAATACGGTCGTCCGGAACACCCTTTGCCTGCAAAAGCAACTGCCCGATATCGTCCTTGACCACCCCGATCCGCAAGTCTGCCAGCTCCTGAACTGTCTGGATCTTCAGATTTCTGCTCTTTTTGGCAATCAGCCCCACGACTGTCGGAACAAAGGGTCCAACCCATTTGAAAAGACTTTCACGATCCGGTGTGCGGGTCGTCGAGAAGAGGGCATGCCCGGACCGTTGGAGGGTGAGATTGTAGCCGCGCGCCCATGGCAGGAGCGCGATGTCGGATCGGCTGTGACCGGAGGCTGTCCGGTTGAAGATCTCCTCCATGATCTCAACGCTGAGCCCCATGAGCTCGCCCCCCACCTGGTAATTGTAGGGGGGGTACTCTTCCGTCATCACCTTGAGACCACCAAGGTCGGAACTCGCCTGGGACAAGCGGAGCGAGGGCAGGGGCGCCAACACAGCCATGCCTGCCAGAACGGTCCGTCTTGTCACTGCCTTCATCTGTTGCCCCTTGTCGGTGACATGGTTTTCAGTACGGCCGGGCTTCCAACTCTTTCAGGTCCGGCAAGGCGTATCTGCTTGACCGGCTTTTCAAAGGCCCGTTGAGCCAAACATCCAGCGGTTTGGCCTCTCCGAAGAGGAAACCCTGACCAAACTTTACATTCCGTTGTGTCAAGCTGCCAAGTTGTTCTTCGGTTTCGATGCCCTCGGCAATCACAGTCAGATCCAGCTTCTCCGCCAGGCCGACAATGGCTTCAACAAGTGGCGCGGTCTTGCCGGACGCATCTTTGTTGGAGATATCTCCAAGTCCTTGAACAAACGACCGGTCGATCTTGACCGTATCAACATGCAGGCGGTTCATGTAGCTGAGCGATGAAAAACCGGTCCCAAAATCATCCAGTGCCAGGGCACATCCGAGTTTCCGGATGTCCTCGATCAGCCCGTCCAGATCGGCGCTGTTCTGCATTAAGGTTGTTTCGGTGATTTCGAGTACCAAGCGGTCGCCCACCAGATCATGTTGCGCAAGGTACCGGGCCAATGTGTCCGGCAGTTCCCGTCTGAACTGGGCCGCTGACAGGTTGAGCGTCACATAGGCGTCCTGCCAGTCGGGTTGCTGCTCAAGCTCTTTGAGCGCCCGCATGCCGAGCCGCAAGACCCGGTCACCAATTTCCAGAATGCTGCCGGTTTGTTCTGCAACCGTGATGTATTCCCGTGGCGGCAAGATGCCCATGTCCGGGTGCACGAGCCGCAAAAGGCCCTCGAACCCGACGATGCTCCGCTCGTTGAGATGAACGATGGGCTGGTAGTAAAGCTCAAACCAATCATGTTTCAGAGCCTCGGAAATGAGCTCCTTGACCTCCAATTGGCGTGCGGCTTCCTGGCCGAACTGGACATCGAACACACAGTGTCCGTTCCGCCCGCTGCCCTTTTGGCGGTACATGGCGACATCGGAGGTCTGCAGCAGATCGTCCGCCGTATCCGCATTTTCTGGATAATAGGAAATCCCGATGCTGGCAGAGATTTGCAGTTGCCTGCCGGAGAGGCTGATCGGTTGCTTCAAAACCTGGTTGATACGTGTTGCCAGATCGACAGCGCGCGCGCGGACATCGCCACCGGACAGTAAGATGGCGAACTCATCGCCGCCAAAACGGCCGAAACAATCATCGGTTTTCAAGAGCTTGGACACTCTTTGCGTGACCAGCTTCAGAACCTGGTCGCCGGCAAAGTGACCGAGATTGTCATTGACCCATTTGAAGTTATCGAGATCAAAAAAGAGGACGGAGATCTCATGGTCCGCATCGGCTGCGTCGATCGCCTCGTTCATCCGGTGCGTGAAGCCGTGCCGGTTCAGCAAACCGGTCAGGAAATCCGTTCGCGCCTGATGGAGGATCTTTGCTTCTGCGGCTTTCAATTGACAGATGTCAGCCATAACGGAGAGTGACTGCCGGCCGGTCGAACTCTTGTCGAAATCTCGGATTTCGGTGATCAGAACATCCAGTGGCGATCCGTCGGCCCTGATGAAAACCGAGGTGATTTCAAAAGACATGTGCTCCGCTGAGAAGAGGCGTTTGCGGCTGTCTAGATATTCCTCTGTGCAATCGGGCTGAAGAAACTCCCTGAACTTGCGGCCTATAACGGCCTCCCGTGCATACCCCGTGGCGCTTAGCCAATAATCGGAGACGTTCAGGATCCGGTCTTCATGGTCAATGGAGTAAAGCATCACCGGCGTGTTGTTATACAGAAACGCTAGGCGCTTGTTTGCCTTCAACAGCTTGGCTTCGTCCTTGTCGAGGCTGTCCTGCATCTCGTTAAAGGCTTCGGTGACGCTGCCGAATTCATCCGATGAGGACCAATCCACCCGTTTGCGGGTTCCTGACCGATGCGTTGTCTCGATGGCCTCATTCAGCCGGCTTAAGGGCCGGTTGATCATGACGCGGTTGGCAAGCAGGGCAACGATAAGAACAGAAATTGTCGAAACAACAAACAAAATGGCAGGGTAGGCGACCTGTTCGATGGCGGCGCTCCGCAGGCGTTCTGTCATGAACCAGACGTTCAGCGTGCCCACGTTGTAGTCGTTCTCATCAATGACGTGGATGATGTCCTTTGAAAACAGGGTTCCGCCTTCTTGAGAGGCCGGGTTGCTGTCATCGGCGTTTGAAAAGAACGCGAGCCGGTTGTTGGCATCATCCAGAACTTCGATACTGAAAATGTCTGGCTCTGTCGCGATGGCCGCCGTCCATTTTTTCAGGTTTTCGTCGTCGAAATCCCAGATCAGCTTGCTCAGGACCTTGCTGTTGACGTCAACGAGAACCTGCTGTTTCGCGACCATTTCGCGTTCCAACGTGTCTTTGGTGACAACGAAAAACAACAGCAAAAGCGGGCCGTTCACGGCAATCAACGTTGCGAGCATAATGACGAGAAATTTTCGCTGCGTTGATCCCCAGATGTACCCGAGCATTTTCGAAATAGATCCCTGTTTCGATCTAGGAAGCCATCAACTCCTTAAAATACTAGAGCACAATGGGCTATGTATTTGAATAACTTATTAATGCCCCGGGTAACTTCAAGCCGAGTTGATTTAGAGTTGAAGGGCAGCTCGATTCTGACTTTGGAGAGCGAGCGGGGAATGTCGCACTTTGATCAATCAGATACCGGAAAAAATACGTGCACCGAGAGCAGTTGCAATTAGCGCTTGAGAGCAAGCGGCGATCATGGAGCGGCCTTGTTGGGATGACGTCGGGTCTTGCAGCCAGTTTATGGATATGCACCAACTGGAGCTCGCGGCTGGATGACTTCTGATGCAGCTCTCACCGACCCTCCCAGTTGACAGCTGTCAACGGCTATCTCTCTGATTTATATTCGATTTCAAGTCAGATCATCCCCGGGATGTTTCGCAAGCCACCTTCAAGTGCATCAACAAAAGCAGTCAGCCGCCGTGGCTGATGGCGTGCCGGGAGGTAGGCAAGGTTCACATCGAGCGTTGCCGCGCGCCATTCGGGAAACAAATCGACCAGTTCGCCTGATCCGAGCGCCCCGGCGATAAACCAACGCGGCAACACAGCCGCTCCGAGACCGGAAAGTGCTGCGTGTTTGAGCGACATTATGTTGTTCGTTGACAGTTTGGCCGTCACCTTCAAATCGCATTGGTCACCATCTGGATCTGACAGCCTGATCTTCGCCCCTTCAAAGGGTGTTAGGGTCACAAACGGGATCTCGCGCGTCTCATCTGGTCGAGCATGGCGCACCTGTTCGGCGATCGAGGGAGTGCCGACGACCATTCTTTCAACCTGTCCCAAACGCCGGACGATGAGCGTATCGTCAGGAACAGGTCCAATCTTGATCCACAGGTCACAGCCGATCTCGGCAAAGCGGATCGGTTCGTCCTGCAAATGCCAGTTGACCGTGACTTCGGGATGCGATGCCTGAAAACCGATTGCAATATCGGCAAGGTGAAGCTGACCGAGCGCCACCGGGGCCACGATCCGCAGCGGACCGCGGAGGATCTCGGTGTCGCCGGCATATTGCTCCTCCAGCGCGTTCCATCCTGTCACTAACTCGCGCGCATCTTTCAGCAGCGCAAACCCCGTTTCAGTCAAAGCCAGGGAATGGGTCGTACGCCTGGCCAGCTGAACACCAAGGCGTTCTTCCAAGTCTTTCAACTGACGGCTTGCGGAGCCCTGCGACATCCCCAAATCACGCGCCGCGCCACTGATAGACCCCTTTTCTGCAATGCGGATAAAGGTTTCAAGAAGCGCAAGGCGGTCTAGCGGTTTGCTCATGCATAATATGAATAATAGATAGCGGTATAAACTGTCTACAGAATAGCATTGAATACGGTCATCTTCCTCCCCAGCAGCAAAGACCGCTGCAAAAGGAGACCTCAGATGACCAATAGAACCTATGAAATCGCCAGTGGCCTGACAGTAAACCGGCTTGGATACGGCGCCATGCGCCTTACCGATCAGCCAAGCAATTTCGGCCCTTATCCAAAGTGGGAGCAGGGTCTTGCGCTCCTGCGCCGAGCTGCGGATCTCGGCATCAATTTCTTCGACAGCGCTTGGGCCTACGGCCCGGAGTTTGCCGACCGTATTGTTGGTGAAGGGCTTGAGAGCCGGCAGGTGGTGCTCGCCACCAAGGGTGGGGTGGACAAACCGGAGCCGGGCAGGATCGTGGTCGATGGCCGACGCGATACGCTGTTGCGTCAGGTGGACGGCGCGCTTGTCAATCTGCGCCGGGACCGGATTGATCTGTTCCAGCTTCACCGAGTCGACCCGCAAACACCGATTGAGACCTCCATCGCTGCACTTGCAGAGGCGCAAGCAGACGGGCGGATAGGCCAAATCGGCGTTTCCAACGTCTCCCGCGCCCAACTTGACCGCGCTCTCTCGGTTGCGCCGATCGCAAGCGTGCAGAACCGTTTCAACATGGATGAAGCCGATGCGGACGGCGTGGTCGACTATACAGCCAGCAAAGGCATCGCCTTCATTCCATATGGTCCATTGGGCGCGCATCCGATGCGCCAGGGCGCAAAACTTGCGCCACAACAAGCGCTCGCCTGGCTTTTGAAGCGCTCCCCCAACATTGTCGTGATCCCCGGTACGACATCAATCCAACATCTGGAAGAGAACTGGGCAGCTTGGGATGTCGTTTGATCTCAGAAACCCGGGAACCGTCATGGATCAGGCCAGTCAAGCCTGGCGTTGACCGCCGGATTTCTGCTTCAATACGAAGGCGGACCCTCCGGCGGGGTCCCGAGACAGATAGGCCTCGGCCACGTTGATTTTCTGGTCCGGTGTGCGACCATCCGCTAACGAGCAATAAATTGATGGTCCGGAAGAGGCAGGCGTTCCGACATGGCAGATACCGTTTCCGATTTGACGCCGTCGCGGATGCCGTCGATCCTGCCCATTCTCTCAGTGAACTTTGTCGGGACGCTCGGCTTTTCAATTGTCGTCCCCTTCATGGTGTTTCTTGTGACCGACTGGGGCGGCAACGCGCTGGTATATGGCCTGATCGCCTCGACTTATTCTGCATTTCAACTCATTGGCGCGCCAATCCTCGGCAGATGGTCGGATCAGATCGGCAGGCGCAAGGTGCTGCTGGTCAGCCAACTGGGCACACTTGTGTCCTGGATTGTGTTCCTAATTGCCTTTTAACTGCCGACCGACGCGATCGTCAGCATCGACACAGCACTGTTGGGGCAATTCACTCTGACGTTGCCGCTGGTCGTTCTGGTTTTTGCCCGTGCAGCTGATGGTTTGACCGGCGGAAACGTTTCCGTGGCCAACGCCTACTTGGCTGATATCACCGACGAGGAACACCGTACGGCAGATTTCGGCCTCATGGCCATGTCAACAAATGCGGGGTTCATTCTGGGACCAGCTCTGGCGGGGCTTTTGGGCGCGACGCTTCTAGGTGAGATGCTGCCCGTTCTCGCCGCGCTGTTTATTTCTGTCGTTGCGAGTTTGTTGATTTTCTTTGGCCTGAAAGAGAGCAGAGCCGAGACGCTGGACAACAAACCGGGGCTTTCGAATGCGTGCAAGGTTTTTGGCCAGGAGACCAAGGAGGTCTATCGGTTGAAGGGATGCGACGAGACAGCCACCACGTCCATTCTTCAACTTCCCATGATGCCTCGGCTGATGGCGGTGAATTTTCTGGTCATGCTCGGCTTCAGCTTCTTTTACATAGCCTTTCCCGTCCACGCTGCGACACGACTTGAATGGTCGGTCACGGACACCGGTGTATTCTTCGCTGTGCTCAGTTTTTGCATGATGATGGTTCAAGGGCCGTTGTTGTCACGGATCTCGGGGAAGACGCCGCAGAGCCTGTTGATCACTGGCGGCGGCCTCGTCCTGGCGTTCGGGTTTGTGCTGCTGTTCTGGGATAACCTATTGAGTATCTACGTGGCCGCCCTTTGTATTGCACTGGGAAATGGGCTGATGTGGCCGACCTTCACCGCGGTCTTGTCAAAGTTTGCCGGAGAAACTTATCAAGGTGCCGTCCAGGGGTTTGCAAGCAGTCTGGGGGCCGCTGCCAGCATTGTTGGGCTTATCGGCGGCGGGTTGCTTTATGACTGGGCGACATCCTGGGTGTTCTGGATCGCAGCAGGGATCATTGCTGCCGCCGCTCTGTTTGCCCTGGCAATTCCCGAGGCTGAAAACCACTCGGATCCGTGAATTATCCCATGATTTCAAACTGACTAGCGTGATGGTGAGTAGGGTGGAGTGCATTTGCGTTTGCCTTCCGCCAGCGGTCGTCAGTTGCAATTCAGGTGACATCCTCACTAGGCTGCAGTTGCCTTAACTCTGTCTCTTCAGTGTGAGCTCAATGAACAACCTCAACGGACTCCGGGTTTTCGTTCAAGTTGCCCAAACCGAAAACTTTGCCGGCGCGGCAAGGGTGTTGGGAATGACCACATCAGCGGTTTCAAAGGCTGTTCAGCGTCTTGAAACGGAAATCGGCGCCAAGCTTTTCACAAGAACAACACGATCCGTCACGCTCACCGTGGAAGGGATCAGGTTCCTCAACGGAGCAAGGCAGCTTTTGAACGATGCGGACGCTCTCAAAGAGGAATTCGCCGACAGCCTTGCTCAGCCGCGTGGCAGGCTTGTCATATCAGCGCCAGCGGTCTTTGGCCGGGTTTGGCTGACGGAGCGGGTTCTGACTTTCATGTGCCGCTATCAGGAAGTGAACGTTGAGTTGAAGTTCGAAGACCGTCAAGTTGATCTCGGCACGGAAGGGATCGACATTGCCATTCGGATCGGCGCGCTGGGGGACAGCGCCAATCTGATGGCACGGAAGCTGTTTGAGGATCGCACGTATACATGTGTGTCGCCGCTATACATTGAAAGGTTCGGACGGCCGGAGACGCTGGATGATCTCGCCCATCACCGCGGCATTCATTACCGGGTTCAAAACACCGGGCTTATACATTATGAGGCCGGAGCATGGTTTGATGCTCCGGCCTCTTTGTCATTGAGGTATGGCCTTACCTTTATGACGGTGTGTGAAGTGGTTGAGCCCTTGCGGGCATGAACCTTGCGTTCGCAAAAAAGCAGAACCCTTCACACACTTGAGGCTTCGTCGAACCGTTGAGAGAGCTTCGCGCTCGCGTATAAGGGAGACCAAGCCATGCCTTATGCTAGCCGTTTTGTCGGCATCGACATATCAAAATCCACGTTTGACGTTTGCGTTCTGCCCGATGAGCAGCGTGCGAGTTTCACCAACACGGAGGAAGGGATCGATGCATTCCTGACCTTTCTCATGCGGTTCAACTCGATAGAACGGCTGATCCTGGAGCCGACCGGCGGCTATGAGCGTGCCGTTGAGGCTGCCCTTCTGGCGGTTGGCCGGCCAGTTGCCAAGGTGAACGCCAAGCAAGTCCGGCAATTTGCCCGGGCCTGTGGCCAGCTCTCCAAGACCGACAAGATTGATGCCTTCATTCTGGCCGACTATGGCCAACGCCTGGAGACACGCCTCCTCACTCCCAGCTCCGCGGCCCAGACCCTGCTCAAGGAGCTGGTTCAAAGATACCGGCAACTGAGCCATATGATCGTTCAAGAAAAGAACCGCAGGGAAAAGCAGACCGGCAGGACGATAGCCTGGATCGAAGAAAGTCTGCGCTTTTTGACCAATCAGCGCCAGGCTGTTATCGACGACATGGAGCTTTGCATCAGGTCGGACCCGGCACTTGCCCAAAGGGCCAATGTTCTCATGTGCCTCAAAGGCATCGGTCTAAGAACAGCTTGCTTCCTGCTGGCCGACTTGCCGGAGCTGGGGAGCTTGTCCAAAGGACAGGTCGCCAAGCTCGTCGGCGTGGCCCCGCTCAACAAGGATAGCGGCCTCATGCGGGGCAAACGCATGATCTCCGGTGGACGGCGGCAAATCCGAGATGCTCTCTACGTCGCAGCTCTGCCAGCCATCCGCTTTGATCCGGTCATGAAGGCCTTCTACAAACGCCTCAAAACAAATGGAAAACCGTCAAAGGTCGCCCTCGTCGCCGTCATGCGAAAAATGATCATCATTCTCAATGCAAGGCTAAAAGAAACGATGATGGTCTCCGCTTGACTACCAACACCGTTGCTTTTGTTTCCATTCCTCTTTGAAGACGATGGTGAAGTTGTAAGGAGAACACTCGATCCGGTTTTGATCGGCAACAGCGTGGATGCCCTGCGTCAGGCCGCTGAGAAGGGGATTGGAATTGCGCAGCTGCCGAGTTTCTTGGCGCATGAGTCCTTTGCCTCCGGAAAACTGGTGGAAGTGCTGGAGCACAAACGCCTCAACAATTTTCCATATTCGATCATCTATCTGAACCGCCAACTGGTGGCGCCCCGCGTGCGCGCCTTTGTGGACTTCCTGATCGAACAACCTCCAAATTTCGAGGAGCTTGTCTCCTAGTATTGGAAATGGCGTTCGCCCAATTGCGTCCTTGTGGGAAACATTGCGCGTCTTGTTGAGACGCTAGCCGCTTTTTGCGTTCACCGCCATATCAGTCCAACCAGGACCGGTTTTCAAAGGATATGGCCATGTTTCTCAATCAGGACAGTTTTACAAGTATGAGCGAGTACGAGGAGTTCGTTGCCCGGTTTCTGCCGGATCCAAGGATGGAAGAGCGGTCTCGTCGGTCACGTTCCGAGACACAGGCTCTGCATTTTCGGGATCTGTTCCGACGCAAGTGAATCGTGATACGGCGCTATTGCTGACCCGGAAACCAGGCGGTTTTCCGGATTTTTCGTGTCTCAAGACAAGGGCACATGAACACATGTCCAGCACAGCAGAAAAGATTGTGTCTTTTCAGGAAACACTGAGCGTCTCAGCGTCTCGCTAATCAGATCAGCCATCCGTTCCCATTTCCTTCTCCATGCACGGGGTATGGCCCCGAGTGACGAAGGAGATCGGAATGCCAAAATCCAGCACACTTTTTACCGGGGTTGCCTTGGCCGTGTTTTATGGCGGCATTGCCTGGTACGCAGGAGAGCGGGTCAGCAACATGTCCTTTGTGGCACCTGTTGAAGCGTCCGCCTCAGCAACCCAAGCGCCGCCGCCTGTTGTTGACGTTGTGGCGGCAGAAACACGATCCATCACGGAATGGGACGAGTTCAGCGGCCGGTTTGAAGCCGTTGACGAAGTCGCGATAAGGGCGCGGGTTTCCGGATACCTCGATGCGGTTCACTTTGAGCCGGGTGACATCGTGGAAAAAGGCGACCTCCTCTTCACCATCGATCCGCGTCCGTTCAAGACGGCGCTGGCAGAAGCAGAAGCAAGGCTCGGCGAAGCGAGAGCTGCCGCTAACCTGGCGGAAAAGGAACTTCAACGCGCACGGCGTTTGACTGACAATGGTCATTCGAGCCAGTCGGTTCTTGATGAACGCATTCACGAGGCTGAACGGGCAGAGGCAAGCATTGCAGCGGCCGAAGCCGCCGTTTCCCGGGCAAAACTGGATCTTGGCTTTACGCAGATCCACGCCCCGGTGACCGGCCGGATCTCGGATGATTTTGTCAGCCCGGGCAATCTGATCGCCGCTGGCGCGAACGCGCAAAGTCTGACCGAGATCGTCTCCCTCAACCCGATCCATTTCGTGTTCGATGCGACCGAGCAGCAATACCTTGAGTACACGCGCGCTGCCTCTGCATCGAGCTTGAGGGAAATGGCCGGACAGACTCCGGTAGCCGTGCGGCTTGTTGACGAACCGGAGTTCACTCATTCGGGTGAAATTGACTTCATCGACAACCGCATTGACCGGTCGACAGGAACTATTCGCGGGCGTGCCGTGTTTGAAAATTCCGACGGAGTTTTGACGCCCGGCATGTTTGGCCGGCTGCGCCTGGCAACAGCTGAGGATGCAATCCGGGTCCTTATTCCGGAGCGGGCGATTGGTTCCGACCAAACCACGAAGTTTGTCTGGGTGGTTGATAACGTGGGCACTGTTTCCCGCAGGAGCGTCACGCTCGGTGATCGCTACGCGGACGCACGTGTCGTTGAAGGACTTTCAGCAGGTGAACAAGTGGTCGTCTCCGGTCTGCACATGGTGGGACCGGGCGCAAAGGTGACCGCCCGTTCGAGTGAAGAACCGACGGTTCAGGTGGCGAAACGCTAGCAGCGTTTCGTCATTCAGGTGAGGACAAGACAATGAAACTTCCGCAATTTTTCATCGACCGGCCGATTTTCGCCGTTGTGCTGTCGGCTTTCATCACAATCGTTGGCGCGCTCAGCTATTTTACGCTGCCGATTGCCCAGTACCCGGAGGTGGCGCCGCCGACCGTGCAGGTCCGGGCCCAATATCCTGGTGCATCAGCTGAAACCATTGCCCAGACTGTGGCAACACCTCTTGAACAACAGATCAACGGTGTGGAAGGCATGCTGTATCTGTCGTCGCAGGCAACGGGTGACGGCAATCTGACAGTGACCGTGACCTTTGAACTTGGCACTGA
Source organism: Roseibium sp. R5 (assembly GCF_055755305.1). Lineage (NCBI taxonomy): Bacteria > Pseudomonadati > Pseudomonadota > Alphaproteobacteria > Hyphomicrobiales > Stappiaceae > Roseibium > Roseibium sp. R5. Next base: position 60,356 of record NZ_JBVTQU010000002.1, on the reverse strand, counting down.
TCTCGATGCCGCGCAGGTTCTGGTGCAGAACCGGGTGTCGATCGCCGAACCGCGGCTTCCTGAAGAAGTCCAGCGGCTTGGCGTGATCACACAGAAGGCATCGCCGGACCTGTTGCTGGTTGTGCACATGTTCTCGCCGGACGGCTCGCGCGACGACCTCTACATCACCAATGCCGCACAGCGGGTCCGGGACGAACTGACCCGTTTGGGCGGTGTCGGCGACATCACAATCTTTGGTGCCCGCGATTATGCCATGCGGGTTTGGCTTGACCCGGAACGGATCGCGGCGCTGGAACTAACACCTGGCGAGGTGCTGACCGCCTTGCGCAGCCAGAATGCACAGATTGCATCCGGCCTTTTGAATCAGCAGCCATCACCTTCAGCATCAGCGTTTGAGTTGTCTGTCCAGACCACGGGGCGTCTGACCGACCCGGAAGAGTTTGAGCGAATCATCGTCAAACGCGGCGATGAGGGGCGTATTGTCCGTCTTGGCGACGTTGGCCGTGTTGAGCTTGGCGCCGCCGATTACACGACCCGTGCTTATCTCGACCGCAACCAGGCTGTCGCCATGGTTGTCAATCAGCGGCCGGGGACGAATGCCCTGGCAACCGCTGAGGAGGTGCTGAGCACGGTTGAAAGGCTCAGCCAGGATTTTCCCGAAGGCCTCGCCTACGACGTCATCTACAACCCGACTGAGTTCATTCAGGCATCGATCGACGCGGTGGTCGCCACGATGATCGAAGCGGTGCTGCTGGTTGTTGCCGTTGTTCTTCTGTTCCTGGGAACGTGGCGCGCTGCCGTGACCCCGATCCTTGCGATCCCGGTGTCGCTTGTCGGTACCTTCGCAGTGATGTCCGCCCTTGGGTACTCGATCAACAATCTGTCGCTGTTCGGTCTCGTGCTGGCGGTCGGCATTGTGGTCGATGATGCCATCATCGTAGTGGAAGGCATCGAAAAACACATCCGCGATGGCCTTTCGCCGCGTGATGCGGCCCGCAAGACCATGCAGGAAGTCTCCGGTGCATTGATCGCAACGTCGCTGGTTCTGGCGGCTGTGTTCATCCCGACAGCGGCGGTTGCCGGTATCTCGGGCGAATTCTATCGTCAGTTTGCGGTTACCATAACGGTTGCCACCGCCATCTCGCTGTTTGTTTCTCTGACATTGTCTCCAGCGCTTGCCAGCTTGCTGCTGCGGCCGCATGGAGAGCAGAAGCCCGGCCTCTTGATGCGGCCGGTGGTCTGGGCGCTTTCAAAGTTTGATCGCGGCTTTGACCGGTTGTCTTCCGGCTATGCGGCAACCACGAAACGTCTGGTGCGTGCACCGCTGATCATGCTCAGTCTCTTCGGTGGATTGCTGCTGATGACCGATCATCAGTTCAACCAGGTGCCCGCCGGCTTCATTCCGGAACAGGACCAGGGCTATTACATCACGGTCGTTCAATTGCCCCCCGGTGCTTCGCTGGAACGCACGGATACGGTTGTTCGCCGCGCGGTCGATGAGCTTCTGGACATCGACGGCGTTGAGCATGCTGCCGTGTTTGCCGGCTTCAACGGTGCCACCTTCACGACGGAATCGAACACGGGTGTGATCTTCTTCACCACCACACCGTTCGACGAGCGCGAGGAAAAAGGCATCGTTGCCGAGGACGTGCTTTCTGAGGCCCGGCAACGCATGGCTGGCCTGAATGATGCAGCAATTTTTGTGATCGCTCCTCCGCCCGTGCGCGGAATTGGAACCGGCGGTGGCTTCAAGATGATGCTGCAAGACACCGGCAATGTTGGTCCTGCCGCACTGGAACAGGCCGCTCGTGCCCTGTCGGCAGAAGCCAATGCGGATCCTGACCTTGTTGCAGTCTTCTCGCTCTATTCAACGGGTACACCGCGTGTTTGGGCCGAGATCGATCGTGAACGGGCCGAGATGCTGAACGTACCTGTCGCTGCCGTCAACGAAGCATTGGAGGTCTATCTCGGGTCGGCCTATGTCAATGACTTCAATCTGTTCGGTCGTACCTACCGGGTGATCGCTCAAGCCGACGCCTCGTTCCGTGAAACCGCGGATGATGTTGCCCGGTTGAGAACACGGTCCGACGACGGTGCCATGGTGCCGCTTGGCGCGGTTGCCACGTTCGAGAACACCACGGGCCCTCTGCGCCAGCCGCGATATAACCTGTATCCCGCCGCCGCAGTTCAGGGACAAACAATGCCGGGTGTGTCTTCAGCCGAGGCGCTGGAGAAAATGGAGGCAATCGCAGAGCGCGTGCTGCCCGCAGGTGTCTCTTACGAGTGGACCGAGTTGAGTTATCAGGAGAAGAACACGGATGACACGGCGTTGCTTGTCTTCGGTTTCGCAGTGCTGTTCGTCTTCCTGGTGCTTGCGGCCCAGTATGAGAGCCTTGCTCTGCCCCTGGCCGTCATCCTGATCGTTCCCATGGTTCTGTTGTCCGCAATCACGGGCATCTGGCTGGCCGGGCTCGACAACAACATTCTGGTTCAGATCGGCTTTGTTGTGCTGGTGGCCTTGGCATCGAAGAACGCCATTTTGATCGTGGAGTTCGCGCGCCAGGCGGAAACGGATGGACTGTCGCGTTGGGATGCTGCCGTGCATGCTGCTCAAACCAGGCTGCGGCCGATCGTGATGACCTCGCTGGCGTTCATTCTCGGTGTAGTTCCGTTGATGCTGGCGACAGGTGCCGGTGCTGAGATGCGCCAGTCATTGGGAACCTCGGTGTTCTCCGGAATGCTCGGCGTCACCTTGTTCGGTCTCTTGTTTACGCCCGTCTTTTACGTCGTGGTGCGAGGCGTGGAAGACCGGATCGCAGGCTTGCGCGGAAAGGCGACCGGGGCAGGGACCGAAGAAACACAGCAACTCGGCGTCTGATATCCTCACCTGCAGACGCCCCCGGAGAGCGCGGTTCATCGCCGCGCTCTTCATCATTTTGATCGCCGCTCTTGGACCTGCGGTGCTGCAATTGTCTTCAAGATCAGCGTTTACCAGCTCGGATCAGGGCGCCGGGTCAAAGGCTGGGGTCCGAATATGGCCGATCCCAGCCCGCGCCTCATCGTCCGGTGATGCCCGGAAAGAAGAGCAGAAGCCCAACGGCCAGCACTTGCATGGCGATAAACGGCAGGAGTGATCTGAAAATCGTTGCCAGCGAGATATCCGGAGGGGCCACGCTTTTCAGATAGAAAGCAGCTGGTCCGAACGGCGGCGACAAGAAGGACACCTGCATGTTCATGCAAAACAGCACACCAAACCAGACCGGGTCATAACCGAGCTCGGTAATGATCGGCACGAAGATCGGCATCGTTAAAAGCGCAATTCCGACCCAGTCGAGGAACATGCCAAGGACAAACAGGATCAGCATCATGAAGAGCAGGATCAGGGTCGGATTGTCTGAAATGCCTGAGATCAGTGCGGAAACGAATTTGATGCCGCCCATGAGGTTGAACACACCGACCAGCGCGCTCGCTCCAATGCCAATCCATACAATCATCCCAACGGTTTGAAGGGTTTGTAAGGCCGCACCTTTCAGAAGCTGAAGCGTGAATTCACCGCGGATAACTGTCGAGAGAAGCACACCGGCCACTCCAACGGCCGACGCTTCCGTCACGCTGGCAATGCCCCCATAGATCGAGCCGAGAACACCAGCGACGACGAGAAGGGGCAAGAACAGTCCCTTTAACAGGCGTATTTTTTCAGCTTTCGAGACCGGATCACCCTGGGGTATCGGCGCAAGAGCCGGATTGAGATAGGCGCGGATCAAAACGTAGGTGACATAAAACCCGGCCAGCATGAGACCTGGCACAAAGGAAGCGGTGAACAGGTCACCGACGGACACATTGGCAGTCAGACCGTAGATGATCAGAACAATGGACGGCGGAACCATGGTTCCAAGAGCGCCGCCAGCACAGACAACCCCGATAGCCAGATGCTTGTCATAACCAAGCCGGAGCATTTGGGGCAGGGCGACAAGACCAAGCAATACCACTTCGCCGCCGATGATGCCGCTCATGGCCGCGAGGATCACTGCGACGATGATGGTCTGGATCGCGACCCCGCCACGCAGGCGGCCTCCAACCAGCTTCATTGCGTCGAACAAATCCCGCGCGATGCCGGACCGGTCGAGGATCGCGGCCATCAGCACGAACATGGGAACGGAAACAAAAACGAAAGACGAAACGAAGGAGAAGACACGGCTTGTGATCAACGGCACGACCATCGGGCCGAACCAGCCGAGGGCGAATATCAGGGCGACCAGAAGTGTCACAAAGGCAAGCGGGATGCCGGAGACAAGAAGCACCAGCAACATGGCGAACATAAGCAGCGTGCCGGTCTCAATTCCAAGACCTTGCAGGGAGCCAAAAAAATCGATCACTTGCGCCCCCTGGCGTAATTCACGGCAAGAATGAGAAATTGTACGGCCATCACGGCAAGCACGATGAGCAGGAACACCTTGATCAGGCCGGGATAGACGGGGTCCCATGCACTTCCCGACCGCTCTAGCCGGAAACTACCGTCGGGCCGGAACGCGGCCCTTTGGACCATCAGCCATGCCGCCCAGGCGAAAACACCGCTGGAGAGCATGCAGATAACTGAGATGACGATGTCGAGTATCCGGCGGGCCCGATCCGGCAGGGCATCGTAAATCAGCACAACACGGATGTGCCGGTCGCGCGCGCTGCAATAAAGACCGCCATAGAGAAACGCTGCGCCGCACAGAAAGATGGTGGTCTCATGCGCCCAAATGGTCGGGGCATTGAAGACGTAACGGAGCACCACTTCATTCAGCAGGATAAGCATGGACAGTACGATGCCAAGGGCAAAGACAAGCCCGGTCTTGTCGATCCACCGGCCCAAGATACCTGCTTCAGGTATGGCTCCGGGGTCCGGTTTTTCGTGCGATCTTTCCTCTGTGTCTGCCAAGCTTGCCTCCCAGCTTTTTTGAGCAAATCGCGTTAAAAAGATTCAGGTTTCGCTGCCACTCGGCTTTGCCTCGTAAGCCAAACCTGAAGTAGCTTGAATTGAATGGAACGCGACACGCTATCGTCTTGAGCAGCCGCCCGGAGGCGGCCGCTTGTTTTGATTGGGTTGGAGCTTATTGCATCAAGCCGTTTTCTTTCAGATACCCGGTCAAAACGTCGTAGACCTTCTGGGCATTGTCAGAGCGTGCGGCGACTTTTGCCCACTCGCCGGTTGCGATGGTCCGGAACTTTGCGCGCTCTTCCGCAGACCAGTCGGTTACGGTGATTTCGCCGCCAGCTTTCGCTTCCTCGACAGCTTCCAAATCCCGTTCCGCAAGTGCTGCCACCTGAGCCGTCGCAAAGTCGGCAACGCTTTCTTCAAGAACAGTTTTCAGATCTTCCGGAAGTGCATCCCATTTGGCCTTGTTCATGGAGATTTCGACCAGTGGCATGGAATGGAAGCCCGGGTAGACCGGGTATGGGGCGACCTTGTGCATGCCCTGGGCATGGTTGGTCGAAAACACGGTGTAATCGGCAGCGTCGATCACGCCTTTGTCGAGGGCTGTGAAGACCTCGGAACCTGGAAGGTTCACCGGAGCAGCGCCTGCGGCTGCAAACACCTGTTGCACGAGCCCTTCCGGCGCCCGCATCTTGATGCCTTTGAGATCATCGACGCCATTCAGTGGCACTTTGGAAACAAATGCCTCCAGTCCCGGTGTGGTCGCACCGATGAAATGCAGGCCATAAGGACCCACCAGTTCATTCATCAGCTCGTTTCCGCCGCCTTGTGCCATGAAGGTGAACATCTCATCTGGAGACGACCAGGCGCCGACCGGGTTTGCAATCAAACCGAAGGCGGGGTCTTTGCCAGCGAAGTAGGACGTGTCAGTGATATGGCCATCCAGAATGCCGGCTGCGATCGCGTCTTGTGTTTCGCTATGTGAAACGATGGATTCGACCGGCAGAAGTTCAATTTCGACCCGCCCGCCGGTGAGTTCCTTGACGGTTTCCGTCCAGCCTTGCTGAAGTTCGAAGTTCGGGTTGCCCGCCGGATCTGAAGATTGGAACCGGAACGAGAAATCGGCCGCAAACGCGGCAGAAGTCAGTGCGCTGATAGCCACTGCAGTCAGTGCGGACTTTGTGAGATTCTTTAACATGATTCCTCCCATTGGTCTCTATCGCCTCGGTCAATTGGCGACAGTGGTTTGAGGCGGCGCTATACGCCGCAGTCCTTCCAAGGCGCCATCAACAAGCTGATCGACGGGCCGTGAAATCTGAAGAGTGAAGCCGGTTTCGTCGTCATCAAGCGGCTCCAGAATGGCCAGCTGGCTATCGAGGAGCGTTTCGCCGGCAAAATGGCCCTGGCGATTGATGAGACGGTCCGCGATGAGGGCTCTGGATCCGTCCAGATGAACGAACCTGCACCCTGGCAACGAGTTTCGAAGGCGGTCACGGTAGGCGCGTTTCAGGCTGGAGCAGGCAACCACCGCACCGCCGGTGCAATAGAGTTGGAGCAGGGCCGCCATCGCTACTGCATCCAGCCAAGGCATTCGGTCGGCGTCCGTGAGCGCTTCGCCATTTGCCATTTTTTGCTTGTTCTCCAGAGTGTGAAAGTCATCGGCTTCGACCATTCCAACGCCCAGGCGATCTGACAGGTTTAGCGCCAAGCGGCTTTTGCCCGCTCCGCACACACCCATCACGACAATCACACTTTCTTTTCCGCCCTTTGGCGACGCGCTCTGCATCTTTGTCATACCGCTTATTTTCTGAGTTCATTCAATTGATAGCGCTAACATTTGTCAACAGGCGTTTTGTAAGTTAATCTTGTCATGAAGCATATTGATGATCTTAAAAGGTTGTAATATTTGAAGAAAAACAAATCAAATATTTCAGATGTTGCGCGTGAAGCGGGCGTTAGCGCTATGACAGTTTCGCGGGCTTTGCGGAATCCCGACAAGGTGTCGGAGAAAACGCTTTTGAGGATAAAAGCGGTTGTCGACCGCTTGGGATATGTGCCTGACCCCGCCGCAAGTGCTCTTGCTGCCGGCAAAACAAACGTCATCGGCGTCATCGTTCCGTCCGTGACCAACAACGTCTTTTCAGATGTGATGCGGGGGATTTATGAGGCGGCAGAAGGGTCCAAGTGGCAGATCCAGCTCGGGAATTCCCGCTACTCCCCTTTGGAAGAGGAAACACTTGTCCGGACGTTCTTGAGCCAGAGACCTGCCGGACTCATCTTGTCCGGTCTCGATCAGTCTTCCGAAACGTCGAAGCTCTTGATGGGAGCTGACTGCCGTATCGTCCAAATCATGGAATGTGGCCCAGATCCTTATGACATGATGGTCGGGTTTTCCCATGTGGATGCGTCGAGAGCAGCCACCCGGCACCTTTTGGAACAAGGATATGACCGTCCCGGGTACATCGCCGCGCGCCTCGATCCACGAAGTCAGCGCCGGCTGAAGGGCTTCAAGACCGAAGCGGAATTGGCCGGGGTTTACTCGGCAAACCGGGTGGTAACGACCCCGCGACCCTCAACGGTGACCCTTGGATGCGAGCTCGTCGCGGATTTGCTCTCCAAGGCGCCAGATACAAATGCTGTGTTGTGCAATAATGACGACTTGGCGCTTGGAGCTCTCTTTGAATGCCAGAGAAGGGGTGTGCGCATTCCTGAGGAATTCGGGATCTGTGGGTTCAATGATTTGGAGATGGTTGCCGCCGCCAATCCGTCCATTACCAGTGTGAGAACCTTCCGGTTGGACATGGGACGGATCGCATTTGAGAACCTCGTCGAAGCCTTGCAGGGAGCAGAGCCGCAGCAAAAAACCATCGATCTAGGTTTTGATGTGATCCCGCGAGGCAGTACTGAAAGGACTGCTTAGATTCACGGCTATCGTTTCAACCATTCGCTCGGCTGTCTGCTAGCTTTTGTAGAGGTGGGGTTCTGGTCGGAAAAACTGGTGTCACCGATTGATACCGCGACCGTCGCAAAGGAGCGCGTATCTGTACCGACCCCATCTGCTGTGCCTCGGCAGTGCTTCGTAATTCAAAGCCGCAGGTCGGTTTCTTCGGCTGGGAACATGCATTTCAGGTCGTAGACCAGCGCACCGGGTTTACCTAAGGCGCGGATCTTGTCGATGCCGATGTCCTTGAAGGCCTGGTGGGCGACGGCAACGATGATGGCGTCGTAAGCGCCTTCCGCCGGCTGTTCCACGGGCCAGATACCATATTCCTCATGTGCGGCATTCCCATCGACACAAGGGTCATGGACATCGACCGAAACGTTGTAGTCTTTCAACTCTTCAAGAATACCGGCAACGCCGGTGTTGCGAAGATCCGGGCAGTTTTCCTTGAACGCAAGACCCATGACAAGAATTCTGGAACCGGTGACGGGCAAGGCCTTGCGGGTCATGGCCTTGACCATCTCGGAGACCACATAGGCGCCCATGCCATCATTCAGCCGCCGCCCGGCCAGAATGATCTCCGGGTGATAGCCGGTCGCCTGGGCTTTGTGGGTCAGGTAATAGGGGTCAACGCCAATGCAGTGCCCACCAACGAGGCCGGGCCGGAAGGGCAGGAAATTCCACTTCGTTCCGGCCGCTTTCAGCACGGCCTCAGTGTCAATATCCAGCCGGTTGAAGATGATGGCCAGCTCGTTGATCAAGGCGATGTTGAGATCGCGCTGCGTGTTCTCGATGACTTTGGCCGCTTCCGCCACCCGGATCGAGGGGGCCTTGTGGGTTCCTGCCGTGACAATCCCGGCATAAAGCTGATCGACGAAGTCGGCGGTTTCCGGTGTCGAGCCGGACGTGACTTTGCAGATCTGCGGCAGCCGGTGGGACTTGTCGCCCGGATTGATCCGCTCCGGGCTGTAACCTGCAAAGAAATCTTCGTTGAATGTGAGACCGGACACCCGCTCCAGCATTGGCACACAGTCTTCTTCCGTGGCGCCGGGATAGACCGTGCTTTCGTAGATCACCAGATCGCCGGGCTTTAGAACCTTGCCGATGGTCTCGCTGGCGCGGAGGAGGGGGCCGAGATCAGGTTGCTTATAAGCATCAATTGGCGTCGGCACCGTGACGATGTAGGTGTCACACTCTGCCAGTTCCTGAGGATCGGAGGTAAAGCGCAGGTGTGTCGCAGCGGTGAGGTCGTCCTTTGAGACTTCGAGCGTCGTGTCGGTGCCCGCGCTCAGCTGGGCAATGCGCTCCGGATTGATATCAAACCCCATGACCGCGTGGGTCTTACCGAATTCGGCAGCCAGCGGCAGGCCGACATAACCAAGGCCGATGACAGCAATTTTTGCCTGTGCCGGGGTTCGGTTCCTCATCTCACCTTTAGACCTCGTAATAGTCGCGGTACCACTGCACGAACTTGGCAACGCCTTCGCGGAATGGTGTCTCGGGCTTGTAGCCGGTCAGGTCTTGCAGCAGCGTGGCATCGGCCCAGGTCGCCGGCACGTCGCCTGTCTGCATCGGCATCAAGTTGCGGGTGGCCTTCGTGCCGAGTTCATCTTCGATCGCCTCAATGAAATCGAGCAAGCGGACCTTGTCCGAGTTGCCGATGTTCACCACCCGGAAGGGCGCAACCGGGCTCAAATTGTCTGTATCCGAGGCGGCACCCCCGCTTCCCGGGACTGCATCCATCAGGCCGCGAATGCCGCGCACCAGGTCGGCCACATAAGTGAAGTCGCGGTACATCTCGCCGTGATTGTAGATGTCGATCGGTGTGCCTTCCAGGATCCCCTTGGTGAATTTAAACAGCGCCATATCCGGGCGCCCCCAGGGGCCATAAACCGTGAAGAACCGGAACATGGTGATCGGGATTTGATGGATATGCGCCCAGGCATGTCCCATCGCCTCGTTTGCCTTTTTGGTCGCTGCGTAAATGGTCAGCGGCGTATCGGTCTTCTGGTTCTCATCGAACGGCATTTCAGTGTTCGCGCCATAAACCGAGCTGGTCGAGGCCATCAGCAGATGCTGAACATTGGCAGCGCGCGCAGCCTCCATGACGTTGAGTGTACCGACCACATTGGCATCAACATAAGCGCGCGGGTTTTCCAGGCTGTAGCGCACCCCGGCCTGGGCCGCGAGGTGAACGATCACATCCGGTTTGAAATCCGCAATGCTCTTAGAAACAGACGTTGTGTCTTCCAGCTGCGCAATGGTGGAGGAAAACGTGCCGTGCTGATGCAGGATCTCGTGGCGGCGTTCCTTCAGCCGGACATCGTAGTAGTCCGTCAGGCCGTCAAAGCCGGCAACTTCCCAGCCTTCCTGCAACAACAGCTCGGCCAGATGAAAGCCGATAAAGCCGGCAGACCCAGTGATAAAGGCGCGTTTCTTTTGAAGCATGCTGTCTCTTTAAAGGTCTGGGTCCGGCGGGCAGGGCCGGGGGCGGAAAGAAGGGTGCCCGCCTTAGGTATTCACCGGATGCAGCGCTGTCCAGATCATTCCTTGGTTCTGGCGGTGGAAATTCTCCCGCGGCCCCATAGGCCGTCAAGGGATGGGCGCCAATACACCAAAAAAGGACCCGGAGTGTCTGTCCGGATCCTTCCTTTTCGGTGAGCAGAAGCCCACTGATTGCTTTGGCCGTCTGGCTTTAGGCGGCAGCCGCTGCGGCGACCGGTTCATGTTGCCAGTGAAGCGGGTAGCCGGGATCAAAGACGGTGACTGTGCCTTCCGGAAACTGGATCTTGTCCGGGAAGCTGACCGGATCTGCGCTTTTGAAAAGGCGGATGCGGCGCTCGTTCGGCGGCAGCTTGTAAAACGCCGGGCCGTTCAGTGAGGCAAACCCCTCCAGCTTGTCCAGCGCGCCGTCTTCTTCAAACACATGCGCCAGGCAGTTGATCGTGTTGATTGACGAGAAAATGCCAGCGCAGCCACAGGCGCTTTCTTTTGCCGTGTCGGTGTGCGGGGCAGAGTCGGTGCCAAGGAAGAACCGCGGATCGCCGGACGTTGCCGCTTCGCGCAGGGCAAGACGGTGTTTTTCGCGCTTTGCCACGGGCAGGCAGTAATAATGCGGCTTGATCCCGCCGGCCAGAATGGCGTTGCGGTTGATGATCAGGTGGTGGGTGGTGATGGTCGCCGCGGTGCGCGCCTTTGAGGCCTTCACGAAGTCAATCGCATGGGACGTGGTGGCGTGTTCCAAAACGATGCGGAGCTCGGGAAACTTCTCCCGGATCGGCGACAGCACGCGTTCCAGGAAAACGGCTTCCCGGTCGAAGATGTCGATGTCGGCGTCTGTGACCTCGCCGTGAACCAGCAGGGGGACATCCACCTCGCTCATGGTTTCCAGAACCGGATAGATCTTCTCAAAATCACGGACACCGTTTTCAGAGTTCGTTGTCGCGCCGGACGGATAAAGTTTCAGCGCGGTAATCAACCCGTTTTCTGCGCCTTTGCGCACATCAGCCGGATCGGTCGCCTCGGTGAGGTAGAGTGTCATCAGCGGCTCGAAGCTGTGACCGGCTGGGAGCACGTTCAGGATACGCTCCCGGTAAGCTTGCGCATGCTCTGTGCGCACGACCGGTGGGACAAGGTTCGGCATGATGATGGCACGCGCAAAATTGGCGCTTGTGTGCGGCAATACCGCTTGCAGCATAGCGCCATCGCGCAAGTGAAGATGCCAGTCGTCAGGTTGGCGAATTGTCAGCTCGGTCTGGGTCACTGAAGCGCCTCCGTGAGGTCGTTATTGTTGTCTGTCGGGCCGGGAGCTATGCCTTTGCGGCATCAAGGTCCGGCTCTTGAGCGTTGCTGCGTCTTCTAAACACCATAACAGCGTGCTGGCACAAGGTTTCCGGTTCGAAATTTCCCCATTGCGGTAAAGTTGGGGAACTGCCGCACGTTGTTTTGACTGGATAGCCCGAGTTTGTCATCTTTCGAGCCCGCTCAAATTTTGATGCGCTAAATGATCATGCGTATTACAGTGCGCATTGGTTAGGCGCATTTACATGCCTATTGTTTTGCTGATCCGCAATCATGGAGTTCGCTGAATGGCCTCGCATCCTGCGCGCAAGCCGACAAATCTTACGATCGACCTGAGCTACTCCCCATCCGTTGGACAGGATCTGGCGTAATTAAGCTACTCTCTGCACCTGCTGATCCATTGCCCGACAGGTGATGTTCACATCACCGAGAGGGAGTTGGTTTTGTTCAATGCGCTGCCAGTAGATCACGGCAGGCGGTTTGCCGCCAAGGGCGGTGTGCGGACGCTTCTGGTTGTAAAAATTCATCCATTTTCGGACACTGTCCCGGGCCTGTGAGCCGGTTTCCCAAGCGTGCAGATAAACACACTCGTATTTGAGCGTGCGCCACAGCCGCTCGACGAAGATATTGTCGAGGAACCGTCCTTTGCCGTCCATCGAGATGCGCACGCCGATCCTCCGCAGCCGGTCTGTCCATGCAAACGAGGTGAACTGCGATCCCTGGTCCGTATTCATGATTTCCGGTGCACCGAATTTGTGGACCGCCTCGTTCAACGCCTCGACGCAGAAATCGGCCTCCAGCGTATTGGAGATCCGCCAGGCCAGCACCTTGCGGGTGAACCAGTCCATGATTGCCACGAGATACAAGAACCCACGGCGCATCGGCAAATACGTGATGTCAGACGCCCAAACCTGGTTCGGCCGCTCCACCCGCAATCCCTTCAACAGATATGGCCAGATCTTGTGTCCCTTGGCCGGCCTGCTTGTATTGGGCTTCTGGTAGATCGGCATCAGACCCATAAGCCGCATCAGCCGCCGGATCCGCTTTTCGTTCACCGGATGGCCTTCGTTCTTCAAGTGCCAGGTCATCTGACGGACGCCGAAAAACGGCGTCTCAAGGAACTGCTCGTCGATCTCGCGCATCAGCGCGAGGTTCATCTCGCTCTCGCCCTTCGGCGTGTAATAGAAAGACGAGCGCGAGATCGACAGCAGAGAACACTGCTTGCCGACCGACAGTTCGGGATGTCCCAGCTCGATCATGCCGCGCCTCACTTCACGCCCCAAGGCTTGAGCTTTCTGGACAAAAAATCGTTGGCGACGGCCAGCTCCCCGATCTTGGCGTGCAGCTCCTTCACCTGGTCCTCGTCAATCTCCGGCTTTCGTTTGCCGCCACGTTCAAACACGTCCGAGGCGCCTTCCAGCAGGGCACGCTTCCATTGATGGATCATGGTCGGATGAACCCCGAAGCGGCTCGCCAGTTCCGATACCGTCTCTTCGCCCTTCAACGCTGCCAGGGCGACTTTCGCCTTGAACTCCGGCGAGTGCTGCTTGCGTTTCGACATCTCTGATCTCCTTGTTCTCGAAGACCAGCAGACAACAAATCGTAGCTTACGTCAGTGTCCTAATTTCGGGAGGTAGCTCAACCCTGTGTTGGTGCAGTCTGCTAAATAGCTTGGAATTAACATCTCTAAGGCGGCCGAAGAAGGCATCCGGTCGGCCGTTTCCAGATCGATGGCGGGTCAGTGGCGGCAGGAAAACCAGTCTGCTCTCAAAAGCTCCAATGAATTCGTCGAGGAACATGGCTTGCCGCTGGCCAAGTCCCGGCTGTTTTAATGGCGCGCAATAAAATCTACAGGCATAAATCCGGCGATGGCCTGGTTCTGGACGTCCAGGCGGACCTGCTTGACGACCTGAACACACGCGTTGTTGTACCACTTATGCCGGAATCTGAAGCGCCAACTCCAGCGCGCTTTCTAAACCCGGTTTTCATGATCAATGGCGCGGTTCATGTGATGGTGACGCAGTTTTTATCTGCAGTGTCGGAACAACAGTTGCGCGAACCCATCGGAAGCCTGGACGTACAGCAATCTGAAATCACAAGAGCCCTGGATATGCTCTTTCAAGGTTTTTGATATTGAAAAAAGTTCCATAAGATAGATTATCGGTGTAGGGCTTTTAGCGGGGGCACATTCTATCCTGAAATGCAACAAAATCAGTATGATGCGTGTTTTTGGGAGAAAGAGACATGGGCCTGCAATTTGAAGCGTTGCGACGCGATGTCATTCAACGACTTAAGAATGGATGGACACCTGAACAGATTGCGGGTCGCCTGAAGATAGAGCCACACATGAAAGCGACGGTCTGTCACGAGACCATCTACAAATATGTTTACTCCCCTGAAGGCCGCGAAGAACAACTTGCTCGTTTTCTGCCGGAGCGCCGTAAGAAGCGCCGCCCCCGTTATGCTCGGAAACCGCAAAATCCGATATTTCCAGAAGAACGACGGATCAGACACAGGCCCAAAAAAGTTCAAGAACGCACGGAGTTCGGTCATTGGGAGTGCGACTTGATGATCTTTGAGCGCGCGCAGGGCCAAGCCAATGTGGCCACGTTGATTGAACGGAAGAGCCGATTTGTCGTTTTGTTCAAAAACAACGACCGTCAGTCCAAACCAATTATGGATCGGCTTATCAAGGAAATGAGCCCGTTGCCCTACTATGCGCGGCGAAGCCTGACGTTTGATCGTGGATTTGAGTTTGTCTCTTAGCGGCAGTTGAAACTAGGACTGGGAATAGATGCCTGGTTTTGCGACCCCTCCGCACCTTATCAAAAGGGTAGTGTTGAGAACATGAACAAACGCGTTCGACGTTACCTACCAAGGGACACAACCGTTTTGAGTGTTTCTGAACCCGCGATCCGCCTTCTCATAGACTGCCTTAACGACACGCCACGAAAGTGCCTGGGTTACCGAACGCCCCGAGAAGTATTTCGTGAGGAGATATTCAACGGTCCGCTGCATTAATGCCGAGCTACTAATGAGCATTCATGCGGCTCAGTAGGTTCCATCATCTCGCAAACCATCCGACCCCACTCAGCCTTAGCAACCCTGACCAGCACACCTGAGTGGGGTCTAACCTCCCTGCTCCGAACACATCCGGGCGGTGTTGCATTTAGACTTGAAACTCCAGGCCTGACCAATAATTCTAACTCACCGTGTTTCTGGGGATGCTTGGAGTACAGGCATGGGTTGGGTGAGGCTGGTCCTCCGCACCCTCATCCCCTATCAGCCTGACTCGCATTGGAAATTCACCCGCCCGTAACCATGAAAATACAACTTTTGTCTGATCTGGCGAATTCGGCATATTCTGCAAGTTGAAGTTGGGTCATTTCTTTTGGGTGACCTGTAGGAAATGACAATTGCCTATTTAACCGGCAGTCTTCTAATAGCCTGAAGATGATAGGCTCATCCCCGGTACCGCCTCAAATACTTGCCCAGATCAATGACAAGTCAGTCGAAGGACTTGCGCTCGCGCTTGCGTCCGATGCCGACGGCGCGGTCATGCATTTCCAATGGTGCAACAGCGCGTTCTGCAAGATTACCGGATATGACGCGGCCGAGGTCATTGGTCAGCGCGGCACGATCCTGATCGGGTCCAGTATGGATCAGGGCAATCACCTGATCATTATCGAAAAGCTGATGAATTGGGAGCATTTTTCGGTCAAGGCGCTCAACAACCGGAAAAACGGCGAGCAATACTGGCAGCGGATGAGCTGGACGCCCCTTTCCGATACGTCCACCGGCGACCGGTGGTGGCTGTGTTCGCTGATTGAGCTGGAGGATCAGGCCGGCCAGGAAGACACCGTCCGGCATCTGGAGCGGCCGGTCTCCGGACGCGAAGCGCTGACAAGCTATGTCGAAAAAATCGGGCATCTGGAGCGAGAAAACAATCGGCTGTTCCAGCTGGCCAAAAAGGTTGCCAAAGAGGCGAAGGAAGATGCGCTGACGGGTCTTTCCAACCGGCGGCATTTCGAGGTCGAGTTCAAGTCCTGGGTGTCCAACCTGAAAGGCGGCGGATCGGACTTTGCGGTGTTTTACATCGATCTGGACCGTTTCAAATCCGTCAACGACACGTTTGGGCATGATGCCGGCGACCGCCTTCTGATTTCCGTCGCCGAGATGCTTCGTAGGCTCACCAACGAGACGGACCTTGTCGCCCGCATCGGCGGGGATGAGTTCGTGGTCTTGCGTCCGCTTGGGCAAAGCGCTCTGGACATCAGCAGCCTGGCGGATGCCATTGTTCAAGAAATGCATGCACCGTTCGTGTTTGAAGGCAAATCCACCTTCTGCAGCGCCAGTGTCGGCGTTGCGATCGCAAACGCCACAATGGATGCGCCCGAGCGGGTGGTGAACGATGCGGACACGGCCCTTTACCACGCCAAAACCAACGGCAAGGGCCGCTGGTCTTTCTTCACAAAGGAGATGCATGCTGAGGCGATTGCCGCCAAGCGCCTTGTGTCCGATCTCTTGATTGCCTGCGAAAACCGGGAATTCGTTCCATTCTTCCAGCCGCTCATCGACGCTGCGACCGGCACTATCGCCTCGGCCGAAGTGCTTGTCAGGTGGGCGCATCCGAGAATGGGCCTCTTACCGCCCGCTGCGTTTTTGGAAACGGCAGACAAGATGGGCATCTTGAAGCGGATTGACGAAATCGTCTTTGCGACGCTTCCGAAAAAACTGGCGCTGATCGATGGTGCCGGGGTCGATCTTCCCAGGGTCTCGATCAATGTTTCTGCCGGACGTTTGGCGGACCCGAACCTTATTCATGACATCAAACGCGTCGGCATTCCCCCCAAACGGCTCACGATCGAAATCCTGGAATCGGTTTATCTCGACCGGCTTGGCGATGTTGTGAACTGGACGCTCAGCGAGCTGAAAGAGCTGGGGGTGACCATCGCGCTCGATGACTTTGGCACCGGTCATGCCTCCGTGCAGGGACTTTTGAAAATCAATCCGGCGGTCCTCAAAATCGACCGGCAGTTCATATTGCCGATCGTGGAAGACCAGACTGCCCGCGAGTTGATGGCCTCCATCATCGGCATCGGCAAGAGCCTTGGCATGAGCATTGTGGCAGAGGGCGTTGAAACGGAAGCGCATGCGCGCCTTGCGCGCGACATGGGCTGCGATCTCCTGCAAGGCTACCATTTCGGCCGGCCCATGCCCGCAACCGAGTTTCAGGATCTGCTGATTGAAACCAAAGGTCAGTTCTGGTCGCCAGAGCCGGAGATTACCGGCAAGGTGTCTTGAGCGGTTAATAACGCGGCTGGCGGACCAGAATACTAAGCGCGTTTAGCCGAGACAATGACTGAAGGTGTGGGCACCAGGTGCCCGCCGTTTTCCGGTGTGCCTTCGTCTTGCACCCGCCGCGACAGTTCCGCTCTTATGGCGGCACGCCGGTCTTCCGGTTGCCCGCCCAAGAGGGACGCGGCGCGGACGGCCCCCTTGTCGAAGGCATCGAAGAGTTTCTCGGGAGAGGAGACAAACACCCGGCTTTGAAGCTCAAGCATCGTGATGCCGGTAAAGCCACAGGCCGTCAAAAGGGGCTCTGCGATCTCCTTGTCGGCGAACATATGCGCGTCCGGCCCGTCCGGCAGGGTGACTGCCGGATCGCCGAGACGCCCGACGGACTCAAAAAGCCAGCCAAAGGCTCCGTTCGAGCCCTTTCCGCGCCAAATCGAAAAGGCAAGCCGTCCGCCGGGTTTCAAAACCCTGGCAACTTCCCGCAACCCTTTTTCCGGATCGGGAAAATGCGGCACGCCAAAGCCGATCGACACGGCATCGAAACTCTGGTCCGGGAAGGTCATGGCCATCACATCGCCTTCCACGAAAGTGGCGCCTGGTGCCGTTCTTCGGGCGAGGTCAAGCATGGCCGGCGAGAAATCAAGCGCTGTCACCACGGCCCCGCGTTTCACGAGCTCAGCCGCAACAACCCCATGTCCCGTGCACAGATCCAGGGCCGTCAAGCCGCGGTTTGGGGCGACCGTTTCCGCGAGCACGTCAGCTGCCTGCCGGGTCGCAAGATCAAACCCTTCGGCGTAGCCTTGCGCGATGCCCGGATCCTGCCAGCCGTCCCGCTCCATGCGTTCGAATGCGTCCGTGTTCATCATCCGCCCTCCCCCGTCCTTACTGAGCCTGCATGACATCCTGCAGTGTTGGGCTTTCGTCGCGGAAGCTTATCGCTTTTCCAGAAGCTAAAGGCAGGAAATTCACGCCTATGGCAGACGAATATTTTCACTTGTGAGATTGCGACGCGAAATCAGGCGATAGGCTGAAGGAAGTCGTAAGAATAGCGTCTGGATTGTTTGGCACCATTGTCTCTGACGCCCATGTGTTGATCTGGTATATTTGGCTTGTTGTCGAACTCGCGGAGGCTTTGCCATGGAGTGTTCCTACGAACCAGATTTCCTGGAAGCGGGTTCTGGACACTGTGTCATACTTGTTCATTCAAGCGTCGCAGGTGCGCGGCAATGGCGCGCCCTGATGGATAATCTGTCCGACAGGTTCCATCTGGTCGCCATAAATCTGTTCGGTTATGGAAAGACGAAACCTTGGCCGGAAGGCGCAACCCAATCCCTTGAAGATCAGGCACGGCTTGTTGAAGCCCTCGTCCCCGCCGACGGTAGCCGGGTGTCCATCGTTGGACATTCATTCGGTGGGAGTGTTGCCATGAAGGCGGCGGCGCTTTTGAAGGGCCGAATGCATCGGCTCGTCTTGATCGAACCAAATCCGTTTTATTTGCTTCACCTGCACGGCCGCGAAGAAGCGTATCAAGAAGCGGTGACTTTGCGCGATCTGATCAAGGCTGGCGCGGACGCCACAACCTGGTCGCGGGCCGCCGAATATTTTGTAAATTATTGGACTGGTGCCGGCAGCTGGGAGGTGATGCCTGAGGATCGAAGAGCAAAGTTTATCCAGGCACTCAGACCAAATTTTCATGAATGGGACAGCGTCATGAATGAGCAGGTCCCCCTGTCCGAGTGGGCCCGCGACTTGCCGAAGGAGACAACGGTCATATCAGCTGCCGATACAGTTCGGAGCATAGATGAGATTGTTTCGCTGATGCGGAAGCACATCCCGGACTGGACTTTTGAACAGACAGATCACGGCGGTCATATGGCAGCCCTGACTCACCCAGACCTCATGAATCCGATCATTGAGAATGCGCTGAATCCGAACTGAGGCGCTGCTCAGCAACCGGGCTGAAATACTCAAAGAGGGTAACCTGACCTGTCCGCTCCGGATGGACGTGTCGGCGGGAGAAAATCTGAGAGACGCTGCAAACCCGGTTTGGTCGGAGTCGTCTGCTTCGGGTGTTTATTGGCGCGTCATAGAAGCAAAATCCATGTCCAACAAAATGTTGACCAACCTTATCTTGCGGTCTGCAAACAAACAGATTGTTCCGCTGCGGAATATGTGTCTCACTGAGGCCGGGACAGAGGTATAAAAGGGGAAGTCTATGTCTGCAGCGGTTGATGGTGTTTTTGATATTTTTCGTTTTTTTAATACTCAGACCGGCACGCATTTCTACACCGCCAGCGAAACAGAACGGAATACGGTTCAGACCACCCTGCCCCAATTCAATTTTGAAGGTAATTTGTTTGATTCTAATGCATTGGAGGCAAACACGACCGGAGAAATACCTGTTTTCCGGTTCTTCAATACCCAAACGGGCACTCACTTTTATACGGCCAGCACCACAGAGCGTGACAGCATAATAGCCAACCTGCCTCAGTTTAATTTCGAAGGAACAGCATATCAGGCCTATTCAGACGCAGATATTGAGCGCGCACCGCTCTACCGTTTCTTTAACACCCAAACGGGAACGCATTTTTACACAGCAAGTGAGACCGAACGCGCCAACGTGATCGCAAACTTGCCTCAGTTTAACTTTGAAGGGATCGCCTACTATGTTGGCGGTATCAATGCGGGCGTTCAGCTCGATCTTTCCAATGTCAACGCGACCTTCAGCGGCAACACTCTGACGGCGAACACGCAAACGACCAGCTCGTTTAAAATAGGGGGCGGCACTGCTGCACCCCAGGCCCCTGCCGCGCCGGGGCAGATCGATGGGTTTTCGCAGTCCAACCCGTTCTACAGCGTTACCGGGATCGACAGTTCTGATTACTTCGAGTTGATCACGACAAATGGCGGCGTTGCCGGCAGCGCCGGTAGTGGCAATGGTGGGAATGCCAATGCCGCGTTCCGGTTTGAAGTTGGAACCGATACATCTGCTGATGTCCTGAACCTCAGTTTGAAAGGCGGCGTCACGATCACCGGCGGCTCCGGTGGGGGCGCAACCTCCGGAACTGGTGGTGCAGGATCTTTCGCAGCCTTTATCTCCGGGTTCGAGACCGTAAACATTGCGTCGAATGGGACAACCACCAACAGTTTCGCTGGTGGTGTGGGTGGTATTTCCACGAACGGGTCGGATGGCGCCAACGGCTATGCACTCGGGTTCTCGTCTGGAACGGCCAGGTTGGTCATCACCGGTACGCAAGACATCAACCTCGGCAATATCTCGCATCAAGGGGGATTGGTGGTTGATGGATCGGCCTTGACCGGAAAACTCACAGTGGCCGGCAACCCAGATACCCCGGTTGCCGATACATTGATTGGCGGTGCGGGCGCCGACTTGCTGGAAGGGGCGGGTGCCGCCGACACGCTCACCGGGAACGGGGGAGCGGATATTTTCCAGATTTTTCTTGGAGACACCACAACATCGGCGTTTGACACGATCACAGACTGGAACGCGGGCGGCACGAGTGATTTCGTACGCTCAGCGAACATCGATGAGGTTGCCGGCGCATCGATAAACACAACCGGACTTGCTGGACTTATTGTGGCTGTGAGCAGCGGTGGCAAGGCAACTTTCGCGGCAGCCGACGATACACTCGTTGAAAAACTGGCGGTGCTGGACACTGACGACACCAATGTCAGTATCCAGGAAGTGGTGTTTTTCGAACATGGTGCCGACACCTACATTTTCTACGAAAACACCTTCGGTTCTGGCGACGAGCAGTTGATAAAGCTCACCGGTGTAACCGGGCTGTCGACACTCACCGAGAGCGGCTCGCTCGGAGACTTCTCGCTTGTCTAGTCAGAGCGCCCGGTCCTGGCCGTAAACCGGTTTCAGGCACTTTCGTAGCAAATAGGGGAACTTGGTTCATTTTCATGAGCCGGGAGAAAATTCGGCACTGCTGGTGAGCTGGGACATATTTTCTCCGCTTCCTGACGCGTGGCATCCTTTTCAGAACAGCGTAAACTGCCTGCCGAAGGAGGTGTGCTGGTGCCACGACGTTATGCCGAAATCTATCCGTCTTTGCCGCTTTTGAGCAGCGATGACATGGCGCATGTCTCGGCGGCCGCGCTGATGTCGGTGCGCTATTTCCGGGCCGAACCGGATACGATGCCGGAAGAAGTCTTTGAAGAGCATCATGTGCTCCTGAACCTTTGCGAAACACCGCACCGGGTGCAGAACTGGCGCGCCGGCGAATTACGCGATTTCACGTTTGAAAAGGACGAAATTGTCGTCACGCCCGCAGGTCTGCGGTCCGGGTGGCGCTGGTTCGGCACCTCGGACGTCATCGTCGTGACCCTGGATCCGAAGAAGGTCGAGCGGTTCGCGCTGCATGAGCTGGGCCTCGTCCTCACCCATCAGCAGCTCGCCGATCTGCCGCAGTTCCAGGATGCGGATCTGTGCGCGGCAGGTGTCATGCTGCGGGATGCGCTGGAAACCGATGATCTTTCGTCGGGCGTCATGTTTGAAGCAATGAGCCGGGTGTTTCTGGTCAAGCTGCTTCAAAAATACGGCCAGCAACAGGCCGAAGATCTGGCGCTGTCGGCGCGGTTTACCTCCGAGCATTACAAGCGGGTTCTCAGTTTCATCCGCGACAGGCTGGACCAAACGATTTCCGTTGAAGAACTTGCACAGGTAGCCGGCATGAGCGCGTCCCATTTTGCCCGTCTTTTCAAGGAAACGGTTGGCGAAACGCCGATGCAATATGTCCTCGCCTACCGGATCGAACAGGCAATCGGGATGATGCGGGATCGGAAACGGCCGCTTGGTGAAATCGCAATTTCCTGCGGGTTTGCCGATCAGGCGCATTTTTCCCGGTCGTTCAAACAGGTGACCGGTCAAACACCGCGCCAGTACCGCGCGGCCTAGAATCTTAGCCCTGGCGTTTGGCCGGATCCTTCAAAAACAAAGCAGGCCTGTTCAAGTAATCCGGCGGGGTAAAGCGTATCTCCAATGTCATCGGGCGAAGGCGCCCAGAACATAGATTTTGGAGAGACCGATATGAGCATCCGTTCTGTGACCACCGCAGCCCTGTTGATGGCCTCTACGTCCGCCATCGCGCAGGTTGAAACCCGCACCATCACCTTTGAAAACGAAGGTGCAATCCTTTCCGGCACCTTGTACCTGCCGGAAGAACATGACGGCACGGCCCTGCCGGCCGTGGTTGTGACCGGCGCCTGGACATCGGTTGAAGAACAGATGCCATCCGTTTACGCCCATCAGATGGTTGCCCGCGGGTTCGCGGCCTTCACCTTTGACTTCCGCGGCTGGGGCAAATCCGGTGATTTGCCGAAGAACACCCGCTTTGTAGAAAGCCCGGCAGCAAAAACCTCCGACATTCGTGCAGCCTTTGATGTTGTGGCCACGCTGCCCGAGGTCGATGCGACCCAGATCCACGGGCTCGGCATTTGTGCCTCGGCCGGATACATGGTCGACGCTGTCTCGGGGAACGGCACAGTCAAGTCCATCGGTCTTGTTGCCCCGTGGCTGCAAAATGCCGACCTGGTCGAGGCGGTCTATGGCGGGGCAGACGGTGTTGGCGCGCTGATCGAAGTCTCAAGGAATGCAGAAGCCAATGGCGGGGAGATCATCCCGGCGGCAGGCCCGGAAGGCGCTGAAGGCGTGCTGATGCCGATCGGCGGTTATTATTATGAGCAGGACCGCGGCGCGATTCCGGCCTATGACAACAAGTGGAACCAGGCAGGCTGGGAAGGCTGGTTGACATACTACCCTGCCGATCATGCAGACCGCCTTACACAGCCTCTTGCAATTGTGCATTCGGAAGCTGCGGCCATTCCTCAGGGCGTGAAGGCGTTTTTGAACGGATTTGCAGGCGAGGCAACCTTGCAGATGCTTGAAGATGTCACCCAGTTCGACTTCTACGACAATCCGGAAGTTGTGACCCGCGCCGCTGACGCGACGGCAGAGCATTTTCGCGGCTGAGGCCGGGCGGCTGCCCAAAAACACTTCTCATTTTCAAGGACAAAGATCATGAAACCGACACTTCCAGCTGTTGCCGTTCTCTCCGCGCTTGCAACTTCAGCGATGGCAGACAACAAACTCCCTCCCGCAGGCGAACCGCAGGAAGCTGCGATCCGCACACTTGTGTCCTCGATCCCGCTTGCGGTTGACCGGGCGGCCTACGATCTCGCAGAAGCCGCCTTCGCGCCGGAGTTCGTCATCGACTACACCTCGCTTTGGGGCGGCGAACCGGCGACCATGACCCCGTCCGCTCTGATGGACGCCTGGCGCGGCATTGTTCCAGGTTTTGATGTCACCTGGCATGAACTCGGGCCGGTCTCCGTGACCGTCAGTGGCGATATGGCAACGGCCACAGCCTTTGTCGATGGCCGGCACTGGATCGACGGTGAGCTGTGGCGCCCGGTTGGCAACTATTACTGGGATCTGGAGCGGATCGAGGGCAGCTGGCTGGTCACCCGCATGGAATTCGACATGACCCAGGAAATCGGCGACCGCGCCCTGACGGCGACCGCCATGGAACGTGCCGCCTCGCAGAACTAGATCTCGTGTCTCTCACAAGCGCCGCTCTTCAACGAGCGGCGTTTTTTGCGATGATAGTGTTTGGATCGAATTACTCCGAACGGTCCCTATCCAAAGGCACGTTCAGGCCAATTTTTTTGCGGCCCATGACGACGGAGGTGCGGAAGCGGCGGACATTGGCATTTTGGAAGAACAGCCGGTGGGTCAGCGCTTCGAATTCGGCCATGTCCTTGGCAATGCAGATCAGGCAGAAATCGGCTTCGCCGGTGACGTAATAACATTGCTGGACTTGCGGCTCCTGCCGCGCCCGCTTGACGAAATCATCGATCTGGTCGAGCCGCTCGCGCTCCAACTCCACCATGATGATGAAGGTCATGGCTTGGCCGAGTTTAGCCCCGTCCAGAAGCGCCACCTCGCGCAGGATGAAGCCCCCTTCCCTCAGCGCTTTTAACCGCCGCTGCACTGAGGCAATCGAAACACCGCTCACGTGCGCCAGCTGTTCGAGGCCGGTACGGGCGTTGTCCTGCAAGGCGTTCAGGATCGAAATGTCCACCTGGTCGAGCTTCATGGCGTCTCTTGTGGTCTGAATACGGGAATATTTCTCATGAAACGCTAATCTTGTGAGGCGTTTCTATCAAGCGGATCAGGTATTTTTAACGGATGCAGACTTTATCGACCCGACTTGACTATAAACGCGCGGCCAGCCTGATGCCCGTTTGGGCTGATCCGGCCCCGACCCCGCTTCTGGAGCGGACCTATGCCCCGTGTACTGTCCTTATCAAGGACGAAACCGCACGCATGGGGCTCGGGGCGTTCAAGGCGCTTGGCGGGATCTATGCTGTTGCCAACCTGTGCCTCGGGACTGATGCTCCACGGGATGTGTCCCTCGAGACGATCTGCGCCGCGGCAACAGGAAAAACGTTTGTTTGTGCAAGTGCCGGCAATCACGGCATGGCTGTTGCCAGAGGTGCGAAGATATTTGGCGCGGCCGCGCGCATTCACCTGTCGGACACGGTGCCTGAGAGTTTCGTGGCCCGGCTGGAAGCGGAAGGCGCGACGGTCATCCGCTCCGGTGCGACCTATGAGGAGAGCATTGAAGCCGCGATCGAAGACGCGAATTCCCATGGATTTATTCACCTCGCTGATGGCTCCTGGCCCGGATACACCGAACCACCGCGGCTGGTGATGGAGGGCTATACGGTTCTTGCGGAAGAAATGCGGGCCGTCTTTGAAGTGAGTGGTGACTGGCCGACGCATGTCTTTTTGCAGGCAGGGGTTGGCGGTATGGCTGCGGCCGTTGCCCAGATGATCCGGAAAAACTGGGCCGTGCAGCCGGAGATCATTGTCGTCGAGCCGGAGGCCGCCCCGTGCCTCGATGAAGCCGTCAAGGCTGGGCGGGTGGTTGACGTGATCGGGCCAGTGTCAAACATGGGCCGTCTTGACTGCAAGACCGCGTCGATGCTGGCGTTTGAGATCCTTCAAGAGACAGCCGACACTTATATCCAGATCTCTGATGAAGAAGCGCAAACGGCTGCCGATGTTCTTGCAAAGCTTGATGTCCCGAAAACTACGCCCTCCGGCGCGGCGGGATTTGCAGCCCTTCGGCAAATGGCCCTGCCGGTTTCCGCAAGACCGCTGATCGTGGTCTCGGAAGGGGCTGTGACGTAAGCGCGTTGGCGCGCTGATCGTCAGAAAACCTTGAAACCGTGCAGCTTGTAAAAAAGAAGAGCGGATTTGGCGAAGAGCTTAATGTGCGTCAGCCCCTTGCGCGCCGCGTGGCCGCCTTCGTGGACGATCCGCACTGCTGGCACATAAGCGATCCGGGTAATTTTTCCGGTTCGCAGGGCAAGATCAAAATCTTCAAAATAGAGAAAGAAGCGCGGATCAAACCCGTCAAGCTGCCGGTAAATCTCACCCCGGAACAGCATAAAACATCCGCTGACGATTGGCGGGTCCCAGACAACGTCTTCGCCTGTTTCTTCGCTCATTTCATAGCGGGCAAGCCGGCCTGAGAAGAGATTTTTCAGGAAAACAGGCGCAAAGCCGCGCAAGAGAAGATCGAACAACGCCGGGTACCGCTTGCACAGGAATTGCCGCGTGCCGTCCGGCCAGCAGGCATGTGGTGTGATCAGGCCGCAGTCCGTATGCTCCTCCAGGAATTTCAATCCGTGCGTCAAAGCCTCTTCGGCCATCTCGATGTCCGGATTGAGCACGAGATGAAACGTGCCGGTCTCTTCGAGCACCAGATTGTGCGCGCGGCCGAAGCCAACATTTCCGTGTCCCTGCCGCAGGTCAAACGGTCCTTCGTTGAGATTTGCGGCCAGCAACGGCGCGATCCCGTCCGTGTCACAGTTCTGGATGATGAAGATCTTGCAGCGGGAGGCATCCAATCGGTTCAGCGCCTTGGAAAGGCTTTGAAGCGTGGCTGCGAGAACCTTCAGATCGGGCCGGTAAATCACCAGGGACACCGTCAGCAGCGGGTTGTCTTCGCTCGCCGGATCCAGCGCTCCGCTCTCTTCTATCATCTAGACCCGGCCCATCCGGCCGCGGACACCGTCCCAAATGCCGGACAGCATCATGCGCGAATGGGTCCAGCGTTTGGGCGCGGCAAG
This sequence comes from Roseibium sp. R5, assembly GCF_055755305.1. NCBI lineage: Bacteria > Pseudomonadati > Pseudomonadota > Alphaproteobacteria > Hyphomicrobiales > Stappiaceae > Roseibium > Roseibium sp. R5. The sequence continues at coordinate 34,227 of NZ_JBVTQU010000002.1, read as the reverse complement.
CGTAAAGAAAACGAGCCGGTAGGCCATGCGGAACAAGAGGATGGGCGTCCAGATATGCGGCAGCCAGGATTGGCGGATCAGCCAGACCGCATTGCGCTGCTGGTAATAATGCCGGACCGCGCTGTGCACCGGGACACGCCGCCAAAGGAACTGGATGTGATCGTCGCCAAGCGCGTGTTCCATATGCGCGTCGAACACGCCGTAGCTGATGTAGCCCATTTCGCGCGCCCGCAAACCCCACTCGATGTCGACATAGTCGATGAAAAGCTCGTCGACCATATCGCCGACTCGGTCGAACACGGTCATCGGCGTCAGGCTGCCCGACGCAATCAGGTAGTCCGTCTCGACAATCGTTTCCTTGCCCGTGTTGACGCGGTGTTTCAGCCGCAACCCCTTGCGATAGGGAAAGCAGCCGGTATCACCTTTGCGCGGGTCGATGTAATTTGCTCCGACCGCGGCAACGGTCTTGCCGTCCGTGCGCAGCTTCAATTCCGCCGCGATCAGTTTGGCGACCATGTCCGGGGCCGGAAGGCTGTCCTGATCGAGCAGCAGAACCGAATCCGCATCGCGTTCGCGGGCCATTGCGATCCCGACATTTTGCGCATGGGCAATGCCGAAATTGTCGCCGAGAAGTTTGAGGGTTGCGTTGAAATTGGTTGCCAGTGCGGTGAGGTCTGTGTCCGAGCCGTTGTCGACAATCACCAGATCGTCGACTTGTGGCGCAATCCGCTCCAGCATGGCTGTGAGGGGGCCAAGATCCGGCTGGTATGTCACAACAACACCGCAGACCCGGGACAGGGCCCCGGGCACAGGAGGCGTCTCGGTCATGAAATCAGGCCAAGCCGTAGTCTGCGAAGTCTTGATAGTGGCCGACAACCGAAATCACCATCCCGTCGTCATTCACCCAACTTCTTGCGTGCGCGTTGTCAGAAGTATGGTCATCAATAGCTGTCTTGTCGAACAGCACAAGTTCCGTGGAAGAACCTGTATTAAAGAAAACGACTTCGACCGAGGCCATCTTCTTTATGACGTGGTTGACGAAAATGTCGGCCAGCATAGTCATTTCGCCAATCTCTGCATTAACAGCAGAGACTTGCGGCCTCGCGACCATGTCTGATGTGTTCGCTCCGGTTGATATGCCTGAACCTGAGATTTCTAGATCTGGCACCGATATCACAGTGTCGTTTAGCCCAGGGTGCACAGACGCAACGATGTCATCGCCACTGTCTTTTGACCCCCAGTCTTTCAAGAACCCGGCGAATTCTTGGAATTCTTCTTCGTCAAGTGTTGTCAAAGCAGTGGTGGAGCCTACCGAATAGGTCGAGCCCGAGTTCAGCTGAACGGCTGCTAGGTAAAGGGCATCACCCGAGCCGCCATCAGTATCCGTACCGCTGTTCGTCTTTGTTTGAACCTGGCTGGACTGAGTGTCCTTGGTGTCTTGTTTGGTGGATGCCTGTTTTCCAGATGCCGCCTCGGGTTCCTCACTATCCTGAGCGGTTGAGCTCGCGGATTTCGACGCGTGGTCGGAGATAGTAGCCTGTGCGGCTGTCTCTTCAACTGGAACGTCGAGGTCTGGTAAGGCGTTCACCGCTGCTTCGGCGGCAAGGTCCTTGAGATGCAGTTCAAAATCAACGACATCGCCGGCTATTGACGTTACCGGCGCTTCAAGGTTCTCAAGGACCACCGGACCGGTGTCGCCATCTATTTCAATGTTTGCGGCGAACTGATCTAAATGCGCGCGGCCGGACGTTGCGACACTGTCTGCGAGCTCGCGCAAAGCAGAGTTCAAACCGGCGATCGAGAAACCATTGCTGGTGTCCGAATCGGTATCCTTACCGGCCTGAGGACCGTAAAACCCGAAGCTGAATGCGATAATGGCAAGGCTTGCCGAAACCGCTTGTGCGGCTGGAGAGGCCGAGGCAATCATTGAACTGAAGCTGGAGACCAGACGGTCGGACCCCGACCGGTCTGTGTCCACAAAACTGACACCTGACTGTGTGGTCTGAGTGGCAAACGTGGTCTTTGCCGGAGCAAGGTCCGGTGCGGTACCATCGATATCGGTGGTTTCGATATCTGCCCCAGCTGTATCACCCTCACCCATTGCCAGAAGCTTGTCGACCGGCAGGATCATGTCCTCGGCAAGATCGCTGGCGGCTTCTGTCGCGCTGGCAATGTCGTCGGAGGCAAGGTACAGCGTCCAGATCAGCGCTGCGAGCAGGATCGATGGATGCAGATGAACGCTCTTGTCGCGCAGCATTTTGGGCCGGAAGCTGACTACATTGCTCTCATCATCGTTCGCGCGTAAGGCTGCGAGCTGCTTGACGAATGTGTCGATCAGAGTCGCGAAATCCGGGCCTTCCAAAAGGCCAGACAAGCCCGGGCTGTCGAGAAGATACCGGCCATCGGCGCGCGCCAGATGAACAAAGACATCGCCGTCTTCCCGGCAGAACACGAACCAGGGATCGTTCTCGTCGGTCACGCCCCGGCCGGTCGACATCTTGATGCCCGCCTGTACCAGCAGCGATTCGACCCGGTAAAGATCAGCCAGTTCCTGGTTCGTCCAGTCACCTTGCGGGAAATTGTCAGCCGTTTCCGGAGGGGTGACCACAACCGTCCCGTCGAGCGTGCTGCTGATTTGCGGCACCGGCATCACCTGGCCTGCATGACGAGAGAGGTTATCCTCGAGGTTCAGGCGGCCTTCAAGATTCAGCCGGGAGGTGTCGACGGTTGTTGACTGGGTTTTGCCCGGAAAGGCAATGATTTCGACCATATGGTTGTCTCTATCCCTAATTTCGGCGGCACCCTACCGGTTCAGGGCCTTTTTCGTCCAGAGGAAAACGTGTCTCACGGGACTGTGACCGAACAATGTCGGCATAAATATCACAATTGCGCTGGATTTTGTACACCTTTTCCTGTACACGTGATGCTAGTGAGTACTAACCCCTTGGGCAGGGCCGTCAATCATGCAGTTTCAATCCAGCGCAAAAACAACGGACGACAAACGTCAGGAACTGCGATCGCAGGCCGGTACGTGGCTCAAGGCCGCCCGAGAGGAAGCAGGCCTTTCCCAGCGCGAATTGGCTGCGAAGATGGGCGCGCTCTACTATACCTTCATATCGCAGATCGAAAGTGGCAAGGGTCGTCTACCAGCCGACCGGTATGCGGTCTACGCGGAAGCGCTTGGTGTAAATAGCCGCGAGTTTGCGATCAAGATGCTCGAGTTCTACGAGCCGACAACCTATCAACTCATTTTTAACCAAAAGTCTGCCATCTAAGGGCTGCAAGCGATTCGGATCAAAAATCTTCTTTGGCAGGTTGCGAATCGAAAACGCTGCAGCTACACATGGCAAAAATAACGATGGTGCTTTTCTGCTGACCGTCGAATCTAGGACTGGAATTTGGACCTGACATCACTCTGCCAACCAGAATGATTAAAAAACTTTCACCTTACAAAGAAAAATGTTAATTTCTTAAGCAATCCGCTCACGATTTCCGAACATCAGGGTTTCTTGAGCGTGGCTGGAAATTCTAACACGCTTTGAGTGTGAATTGGACCTCTCTCAGGTCCGGTCCTATATGCCTTTGCGGTAATTCTGCAACAGGCATTTTGAAATCGGTAAGTGCTTTGAATTGCTACCGAATTTCTCCCAAAAAAATTGACTTTTCCCAAAAAAAGTGCTTGTCACACATCCGGTACAGCAATCGCTGAACAGTCCGATTTGACTGGGCAGTGAGATGCGGTGGTCGGGGTTGATCACCCGGCGCACCAAGACGTGACGTCACAAGTATTAAGATCTTAGGAGAGAACACTATGTCTCTGTCATTTGACGCAACATTCTACCAGAATTCGCGCCCTGACGTGTATAACGCGTTCATCGCGACTGCTGGCTCCACTGGCCTGACCTGGGCACAGTTCGCTGAGCAGCATTACGACACATTCGGTCGTTTTGAAGGTTCCGATCCGTCCGCTTCTTTCGACACCAGCTACTACCTCAACACCTACCCGGATGTTGCAGCTGCTGGCATCAACCCGTTCACGCACTTCCTGCAGTTCGGTTCTCTGGAAGATCGTGCACCGTTTGTGAACTTCCCGACCATCGCAAGCGGCAACTTCGTTCCGGCAACTTACGCTGCTGCAAACCCGGATCTTGCTGCTGCTGGCATCACGTCCAACGAAGCTCTGTACCAGCACTTCGTAATCTACGGTCAGTTTGAAAGCCGCCCGGGCGCTCCGACTGTCAACACACCGAACTCAAGCACTGGCACCACCCAGAACTTCACCACAACTGTTGGTGAAACTCTGACCGGTACTGACGGCGACGACACCTTCTCCGGTACTGCAGACGCAGCTGGCCTTGGTGCGACACCGCAGGCAACCGTCAACACTGGCGACACCGCTGATGGCGCTGGCGGCACAGACACTGCCAACATTGTTGCGACTTCTGCTGGTGCTTCTGTTGCTGCAGGCGTTCTGTCCAACATCGAAATCGTTAACTTGACCTCTGACACAGCTGCTGACGGGTTCCTCGTTGCAACTGCAAACTCTGCGAACTTCGCTGGTGTAACCCAGCTGTGGCAGATCGGTGGTGCGGCTGCCGTTGATACGACTGTTGGTTCAGGCGTAACAGCTGGCTTCAACGCAACAACACTTGCAGCTGGTGCTGGTGGTGTTATTGCTGCAGCTGGCAACTCCGCAATCAGCGTTGCGCTGACAAATGTTGCAAACGGTTCCACTCTCGAATTGATGGAAACCACAGTTGGCGGTGTGACTTCTGCAACCGTCGCCGGTTCTGTTGCAGGCGCTGGTGGTCTGACCATCGACCTCGACACAGCAACTGGTACTGGTACTGCAACCACTGCACTTGCTACGCTGAACGTCGGCATCTCCACGAACGGCACCATCACGCTCGTTGATGCGGTTGGTCCGGTCATGACCACATTGGATGCATCTGCATCTACCGGTAACCTGACTTTTGCTGGCGTTCCGACATCTGTAACCACGTTCACTGGTGGTACAGGCAACGATACCTTCACAGCAACGGCCGCTGGCGCAACCACCATCACCGGTGGTTCAGGCAACGACGTTCTGGGTGCTGGTGCTGGTGGCAGCACGATCACTGGTGGTACAGGTGCCGACAACATGACCGGCGGCGCTGGTACTGACAACTTTGTGTGGAATTCAGGCGACACGACCTTGGTCTTCGCAACCGCCGACGTTGTCAACACCTTCACCACTGGTACCGATACACTGGACTTCAACGTATCTGCTGGTTCCGCAACGAACACCATTTCCGATGGTTCTTCCGCCGGTTATGTTGACGCTCTGACAAACGCCAACACTGCATTCAATGGTACTGTCCAGTACTTCATCGCAACTGGTGTTGCTGACGTCGATGGCCAGACTGCCGGTGCTCAGGCTGGTTCTTTCATCTTCGTTGATGCAGACCTTGATGGAACTGCTGACTACTCCATCGGTGTGGTTGGTGCTACTCCGGTATTCGGCGACATCATCGCCTAAGCTTGATATTGCCCATCGGGCAATCGCAAAAAATTGGGAGGGGCCCGCGATGCGGGCCCCTCTTTTTTATGCTGTGACAGCTGTCATCCCGGAACTGTTAACCGGGTTGTGAATCCCAGTTCCATCTTCGAAGGTCAAAGCAAGCTTAGTCTCTGCGTCCACCGGCGAAATTCGCGCTTCTTAAGAGCACAGGTCTTTGAAATTGATCTTTCCCATTGAACCCGATATGCAATGCGAACAATCACAGGGTTTTCCGGCATGACCGGATTGCAAAAGTGAATCAGTTTGAAGGATCCAAGATGACCGAACAACCGAACGGAAAAGTCACCATTGACGGCCGGGAATATGCCGTGTCCGACCTGTCCCAGGACGCGCTGAACCAGCTGTCGTCGATGACGGTCGTGGATCGGAAGATCGGTGAGCTGCAGCAGCAGATCGCGATTTACCAGACCGCGCGCAACGCCTACGCCCAGGCCCTCGCCGCGGCCCTGCCGAAAGACTGATTTACCTAAAAGCGCCGATTAAACAGCGCTGCGGTTACCAGACAAAACCCCTCCCCGCTTTGCAGCGGCGAGGGGTTTTCTTTTTTACCCCAAACGCCCGGTCTGTCCTTGCCGCAGGCCTAAAACTGGTTTCTGGCGTTTCCGTGAAAGACGCTGAAGGCCGCCAGGCTGCCATCCTCGAGGCGCAGCCGTGATACGGCGCCTCAGGACAACAAGCGCACAAAAAAGCAGGTTTCCCAACCAAATCGCCGCCAGCCCTTAACACCTTGAAAGCGCACAGAAGCCGCCCTGACTTGTCCCGCTGCCCGCGCCGAGGAACGGCCATCTAACGCGATATAGGACCACCCTAGACTGGATCCGCATATCAAACGGCCTACTCTTTATGGTTCGGACATTTTGGATCATTCCAACGGTCTAACCGGAAGGGACAGTACGCGGATGAGGCTTATGCAGACTTTCAAACTGATGATCTGCGTGTGCGCCGCCCTCGCCGCTCCGGTGGCAAACGCCCAAGACAGCGGCCAAGCGTATGTTGTTGCGGTCAACCATGCCCCGCCGTACCGGATTATTCGGGCGGAAGATGGCGATCAGGCCTATTCGGGAATCTACATCGATATTGCCAACGCCTGGGCGGAGCGGGCCGGCCTGAAGCTGCAGTTTGTGGAGGTGCCGTTTTCGCGGGCGCTTGCCATGATGGAAGCCGGATCGGCCGACATCATGCTGGGGCCCAACCGAACACCGGAGCGGGAGACCTATATGATCTATCTGCCCACCCCGATTGACGAAGAACCTAAGATCTTCGTGGTGGCAGACCCGGCCAAGACCGTGCGCACCTATGCTGATCTGTCAGGCCGGACCATTGGTGTCCTCGACAATTCCGTTTATTTCGACCAGTTCGATGCCGATGATGCACTTACGAAGGTTCCAGCCACTGACTACGATACGGTGTTCAAGATGCTCGCCGCCGACCGGTTTTGTGTCGCCATCGCGCCGGAGCGGCTAGCGCGCTACAAGATGCGCGCGCATCCGGACTTGAGCGTGTCTCCCTACCGGGTCGCCGGCCGACCATCCTATTTTGCTGTTTCCCGAAAATCAGATCTGGCCAACGAACTTGACCGTCTGGACGCGCATTTGCGCAGTCTTGTCGAGACCGGAGCAATTGATATGGTCCTGGCGGACTATCAATAACGCGGCGATGCTTCACTCGGGATCGGTCAGCTTGTCGATCCATTCGAACTCATCAGTCTGCTCCTCCCCGGGCGGCTGGCGCCGCTGATCAGCGGCGAAGGCGCTCCAATCCCTGTGGCCGGCGAACTTGCGCCGTCCGGTGTCCGCATCAAGCACCCATTTTTCAAGACGGTCGCCATCAGCGATGTAAAGATCGGTGAGACGTGAGGTTGAAGCCCCAGCCTCAAAGGCCTTGCGATCAAGCTCGGCTTCCCTTTGGTTGGCCGTGACGGCCTGATAAAGACCCACCATGGCCACAATGACCAGCACCAACCCGGCGGAAATCACAAGGGCGGTCACGCTCCAGAGTTTCTGTCTGTTGTGTTTTGGAATGTAATGAACAACCATCGCCCGCCTCGCAGTTTGCCTTGAAGCTACAAGCTCGGCTGTTGCCGCCGCAAGTTGGGGACACCGCGATCGGCAATATTGCTAATCCCTAAACAATAAAGAAACCAATTGTTTACCAAGAGACAGAGGTGCCCCTCTGCGGGGAGGCTGCAATTGAGCGCAGGGTGGTATGAGATCCAAAGATGGCCGCGGCGCGTAGATTTTTCGGTTTTCAAGGTTGCAAAAACTCGCAGGCATTGCCCGATAACTGGCGCACAAGTGGTTTTCGGTAGCACGGCTCACTTGAGGCCAATCTCTTTCGTCAGCAATCTTGGGGCCCGTAGATAAGGTGATAACTACGTTGATTACACTATCCAGTCTCTCGATCCGGGTTGCTATTGGGGCCTTTGCCCTTGTGGTGCTCGCACTGACGATCTTTACCGCCGATCCGGGCGCGCGCGCTGATACAGAGCCGCAGACAACCGGGACAGCGCTTGAACCAGCGCTCTGCCGGGATGTGGGTCAGTGGCTAGCCCCCTCTTCAAATGCTCGACTGACGAACCGGGACGTGCTCGTGGAGGCAGCCGGATCGCGGGTCGTGCTGCTCGGAGAAACGCACACCGCAAAAGAAGATCATCTCTGGCAGCTGCAGACCCTGGCCGGGCTTTATGCCTTGGTGCCGGAGCTGGTGATTGGGTTCGAAGCTTTTCCACGCAGCGTGCAACCAGTGCTCGATGACTGGTCGGCCGGGAAGCTGTCTGAAGGCGACTTTCTGCGCCAGACGAACTGGGCGGAGGTCTGGGGCTATGATGCCGACCTATATATGCCGCTGTTTGAGTTCGCCCGGCAGAACCGCATTCCGATGATCGCGCTGAATGTTGACCGCAGCCTGATCTCCCGCGTTGGCCGGAACGGCTGGGACGCGGTGCCGGAAGACGCGCGCGACGGGATCACCACGCCGGCAGCAGCACAGCCGGATTATGCCAGGAACCTTGCCTCTATTTATCTCGCCGCGGCAGCCCATCGCCGGGATGCGTCTGAAGTCGCGCAGACTGTGGAGGATGTCCTTGAAACGGATGGCTTTCAGAACTTTGTCGATGCACAACTGACCTGGGATCGCGCTATGGCGGAAGCTTTGGCGCAGTCTGCCGAGGCGAACCCAGAGGATGTTGTGGTCGGGATTGTCGGGCGCGGGCATGTGGAGCGCGGCTTCGGTATCCCGCATCAGCTGGCGAATCTGGGCGTCTCAGCTGTGACTTCACTTGTGCCGGTCGATCGTGACCGGGCCTGTGCCGGGTTGGAGTCGGACGTGGCTGATGCGGTTTTCCTTGTTGAGGACCGCGGGGACAACGTGCCCGTTCCAAACCGCCCACGCCTGGGCGTGGCCATTCAACAGGGGCCCAATGGCGGGCTTTTGCTGAGCGAAGTGGTCGCCGGAAGCATCGCGGAGGCCGCGGAATTGAGCGCAGGCGACATCGTCTTGAGCGCCGCCGGAGCAGAGCTGAACACCCCGTCCGATCTGGTGGAGATCATTCAGCGCCAGGCCCCGGGCACGTGGTTGCCGCTTGATGTGGAGCGGAACGGAGAACGTCTGACGCTGATTGCGAAGTTTCCCTCTGTTCGGGACAGCGTTCAGTGATCCGCCCCCTTCAAATCGCGCTCGCTGTTTTCTTGTGTCTGACCGGCACAGTCGTTGCCAAAGACCGCGCGAAGCTGCCGCATTACGACATCACCGCCAAGCTTGATCCAGAAAGCGGCGCGTTGAGCGTTGAGGTTACGATCACCGGAGTTGACGGCGGGCCACTTGCCCTCCGCAGGGCGGACTGGCTGACTATCGAAGACGTTACCGTTGGCGGGAGTGCACACGCTTTCACGCCGCAGCAAAGAGGTATCATGGTTCCGCTCTCCGATGTTGGACCACACGAATTGGTCATCAGCGCACGCGGCACAATCCCGGCGCTGGCCTCCGGTGGCCGGCGCAGTGGAGCCGGATCGGCGGTCTCAGGTGCGGACGGCGCATTCCTGTCTGGCTCCAGCGACTGGTTTCCTTGGGACGGGTCTGCGCCGTTCTCTTACCGCCTCAGCGTCTCGGTACCGGCGGGGACCAAGGCCGTCTCACCCGGCAAGATATTGCAAGAAACGGAAACGGCGGACAGCTACACAGCGGTCTTTGCGTCGGAAAAAGCCTTTGAGGCACCGTCTCTGTTTGCAGGCCGCTATGACATAGGTGAGCGGGACGTCGGCGGCATTCGGGTGCGGACCTACTTTCCGGTGGAAATAGCCCGGTTTTCCAACGACTATCTGGATGCTGCCGGGCGCTATCTCACCCGCTTCAGCGCGGAAATCGGACCTTACCCCTATGAAGACTTTCATATCATTTCCTCGCCACTGCCCGTCGGTTTGGCCTTTGTCAATCTGACGTATATCGGCGAGATGATCGTGCCCCTGCCCTTCATGAAAGGCCGGTCGCTGGCTCACGAAGTCCTGCACAATTGGTGGGGCAACGGGGTCTATGTCGATTATCCGAGCGGCAACTGGTCGGAAGGCCTCACCACCTTCATGGCGGATTATGGGCTGGCAAAGGATCAAGGGTCTGAGGCTGCCAAAACCATGCGGCTGCAATGGCTCCGCGATTATGCGGCCTTGCCGGAAACCCGGGATGAGCGTGTCCGGGATTTCATCGGGAAAGAGCATCAGGCCGCGCAAATCATTGGGTATAATAAGGCCGCCTTTCTGTTTCACATGCTGGAAATGGAGATCGGCCAAGAGAGCTTTGAAAAAGGGCTGCAGCAGTTCTGGTCTGATTACAGGTATGAAATGGCCAGCTGGTCAGACATGAAGAGCGTTTTTGAAACGGTCGCAGATAAGGACCTGACTGCCTTTTTCGATCAGTTGCTGAATCGCGTTGGTGCGCCCGAGCTGACACTTGCCGATGTTCAAACGGAGCAAACCGGCAACGACTACCTGACAAGGGTGACGATTCGGCAAAGCACGCCGGCCTATTCGCTCTTACTGCCGGTGGAGCTGGAAACGCCGTCGGAAACCATACGTGAACTGAAGCGGCTTGATGGACAAGAAGCCGTTCTTGAATTTCGGACCGGCGAACCGGTCAAAAGGGTTCATGTTGATCCGGACTTTGACCTGTTCCGCCGATTGCTTCCCGGCGAGACAATGCCGATTATGCGTGACATCACGCTCGCTCCCAGCGTCACAATGCTCAGCCTGTATGATGATGATGGGCTAACGGATCAGGCGTTGGGTCTCGCAAACAGCCTGATGGACAGCGGATCAACAGCGAAAATCGTCGCGGAGGCACCTGATCTCACACAGGTGGGTTCACGTCCGTTGATCGTTGTGGGGGAGTCTGCAGAGCTGGCGGAATTCGCCGAAGACAAAGCAATCTCACCGGTTCCAGACAACTTAACAGCAGGCGAATTGACCGCTTGGGCGGCCCGGTCGCCAGCGAAGTTACCGGTTCTATTCATTGCAGCGAACAATGCGGAAGCCTTGCGGTCCGCGAGCGGGTCTCTCCGGCACTATGGGCGGCAAAGTTATGTGGTTTTGGGCGGCGGCAAAGCCCCTCAAAGAGGTATCTGGCCCGTGACCTCAAGCCCGCTGATGAAACACCTGACGCAGTAAGGCTCAGACCATAATCAAAACGGCGGCCAAGGGCCGCCGTTTTGAGCTCTCAATGTCGTGAACCATCCGCGCTGTTTATTCTTCGCGCAGGCTCTTCCAAATCGCGTCCGTGATCGGAGAGATCATGTAGTCGACCACCGTACGCTCACCGGAGGTGATCAGCACATCGGCGGGCATACCGGCGCTGAGACGGCCGCGTACATCCTCGGGTAGCGCATCTTTGCTAACCTGAACCCGGGCGAGATAATACGGGGTCTGCCGAGTGTCTTCTGGGGTGATGGTGCCTCTGGAAACGGTCAGCACTTCGCCTTCAATGATCGGCATCAGCCGCGACGGGAAGGAGGTAAACTTTACTTCAGCAGTCAGGCCTTCGGACACACTGTCGATGTCCAGTGGCTGGACGCGCGCGTTGATGATCATCTCATCCGTGTCCGGAACGATCTCAAGCAGCGTTTGGCCGCGCTGGATAACAAACCCGTTCAGTTTGATGTTCTGAGCCACACCGTCGATCGGCGCGCGGATCTTCGTCCGGTCGAGAACGTCTTGAGCGACCTTGCGTTGTTCACGCAGTTCCTGGATTTGGCCGTAGATTTCCTTGTATTCGGTCGAGGCGCGCTCCCGGAATTCCTGACGCGTTTGCAGCATCTGGAACTCGGTTTCGCCGATCGATTTTTCGACCTTGGCAATCTCGGTGTCCATGCTGGCAACGAAGGCTTTCACCTCGATGTATTCGTCCTCATAGGTCGCAAAGAGGTTCTTTTGGATCGAACCACTTTCCAGACCTTCTCTCAGGCGGTCAAGCCGGCCCAGGAGGACTTTAGCACGAGACTCGTATGCTTCTTTTTGTTCGCCAAGTCCAAGTTTTTCGCGTTTCAGCTGTTCGACGCGGTTTGTCAGGATATCCTGCTGGGATTTCAGGATGGAGGTACGGTCGTCAAAAATGCGTTGCTGGTCCGCGATCGCGTCGACGACTTCCGGTGTTTTGTCGGCGAGCAGGGACTCCTTGAACTCAATGTGGTCTTCCAAATTGCGCTCTGCCCTCAGTCGGGCCTCCACCGCTTCACCAATCCGCAGGCGGATCGTTACCACTTGAAGGTCAGCGCGTGCCTCGACGTCGCGCAGTTCGATGAGGACATCGCCCGCCTTGACAACCTGGCCTTCGGCGACGTCCTTTTTCTTGACGATGCCGCCTTCCAAGTGCTGAACTTCGCGGCGGTTCGCTTCGACTTCAACTTCGCCGGATGCGATCACCGCCTTGTCGAGTTTGGCAATCGCGGCCCATGCGCCAACGACACCGAACGTCAGAAGAATCGTCGCGTAGCCGGCAATGATGAAAGGCCGCGGATTGGCACTGGCTTTCCGTTTTTGTTTCATAGTCATCACTCTTTACGCCGGCTTTTGAGCCGGAACCTTGACCTGGCCAACTGGGACGGTTGCCGGCACCGCTGCTGGTTGCGGTGCTGGTGCGTTGGCAGCTGTGGCCGGTTTGAACAGTTCTTGTGGTGTGGTGAAGGCCTGCATCTGACCTTCGCGCATCACCAGAACCCGGTCACATATGGCAAGGAGATTTGTCTTATGTGTGACGAGCACAACGGTGATCTTCTGCTCTTTCATCGCCTTGATGGCTTCCAGAAGCGCGTTTTCACCATCGCTATCCAGGTTTGAGTTCGGCTCATCGAGGATCATGATGCGCGGCATCCCGAACATCGCCCGGGCCAGACCGACGCGCTGGCGCTGACCGCCGGAGAGCTGCTGACCATTGTCTCCGACCTGAGTTTCATACCCGTCCGGCAGGCGCAGAATCATGTCGTGTACACCGGCTAGCTGAGCGGCCTTGACGACATCTTCGGATTCACCACCGGTGAAGCGGGAGATGTTTTCAGCTATCGTTCCGGCAAACAACCGGACCTCTTGCGGGAGGTAGCCAAGATGTTGGCCGAGTTGGTCAGCATTCCAATGGGCAATGTCAGCGCCATCAATACGAACCGTACCGACTGCTGCAGGCCACACTCCAACGAGGTGGCGGATCAGGCTGGACTTACCGGAACCCGATGGTCCAATAATAGCAACAGTTTCTCCAGAGTTGATCTCGAAATTTAGATTCTTTAAAAACGCGGTCCGCGTGCCCGGGAGAACAGAGGATAGGTTCTCAGCGGTGATCACGCCTTTCGGGTCAGGCAACTCGGTGCGCTGCTCATCACCAGGGACAGTGTCAAAAAGGTTTTTCAGCCGTGCATGGGCCTGCCGGGCGGCAACAAATGTCTTCCATTGTTGGACACCCTGCTCAACCGGCTGGAGGGCACGGCCCATCATGATCGATGCGGCAATCATGATACCTGGGGAGATTTCTTGTTTGATCGCGAGATAACCGCCAAGGCCCAGGATGGCGGATTGGATTGTCATCCGGAAGAATTTCTGGAAGGTCAGGATTGCGCCTGCCCTGTCGCTGGCATCTGCCTGAGCTCCAAGCACAGAACCGTGACGGTCACGCCAACGGTCACCAAGCGCTTTCTCCATACCCATGGAGCGGATAACTTCAGCGTTCTGCAGAACAGCCCCTGCAAATTGGTTAGCGCCTTGCGATGCGGTGTTCGCTTCCTTCAATGGCTTTTTGGTTGCAAACTCGTTGATGATTGCAAGCGCAAAAATGACCAGCGCACCGCCTAGGGCGACGAAGCCAAGCCAAGGGTGGAAGATGAAACACACTGCAATGAAAACAGGTGTCCACGGCGCATCGAAGAAAGCCAGAATGCCAGTGCCGGTTAAGAACTCACGTATCTTGTCGCCGTCGGCTAGAATGAATTCGGCGCCAGCTTTCGGGTTGGAGAGGCGCAGCTTGACCGCACGGCTGAACAGCGACTCTGACAGAACGTTGTCAAACTGCTGTCCGGCACGTACCAGCATACGCGAGCGAATGAATTCAAGAACACCGTAATTCAAGAACACCGTAAATGATCAACAAAAACAGGATGATGATCGAAATCATCAGAAGCGTTGTTTCGTTGCGGCTCCCCAAGACCCGGTCATAGATTTGCAACATGTAGATCGGCGAAGCGAACAACAGCATGTTGATGCAAAAGCTGAACAGAAAAGTCGTGAAAATAATGGCTCGAAATTTGCCGTAAGCGGCCTGGAGCGGTGTCTTCGATACCATTTGGGTTCCTAATTTTGCTTCGCTGAAGAAACGTACCATATTCGGCGCCAAATTGCCGAAATCAATTTGCCGACGTTCTTATAAGATTAAATGTGGCAATGCAATGAAAGCACCGGCGTGTTTCGTATGGTCTCAAGAATTAGTATTGGTTGTGACTGTAAAGTGACTGTCGCCGGGTCAATCAACGCGCCAGCTGGCCTGGCACTGTTTGAAAAGCGCCAAAAACCGGGATGTTGCTCCTCTCCTCAGTATGTGAAAAGGGTTAACAGAATAGTTAATGCGCGCAATCGGAAACCCTACAGCTTGAGGTGTTTCACGCTTGCAATCTCTTTGCAGTTTGCTGACAGTCCTTTTGACATGGAATGCGCTTGGGTTTGTAATGCTCGCGTTATTGGGCTGTGACTGTGCCGGGGTTGTCAATTTCCGGGTGATGGAGTCTCAACATGGCAACAAATTATTACTTGAATACGTCAGAAGACACCATCGATGGCGATGAGCTGACGCTCTACAATTTAATTATGGACTACCGGGGGACGCTCGGGCTGAGCACCATTCCCCTCTCAGCCGGGCTGACGGCGACCGCCGGCCGGCACGTGCTGGAACCGTTTACAACACCGGCGCCTATGAGGGGCATTCGTGGAGCGACGCACCCTATAGCAGCTCCGCTTCAAGCACCTACACCAATATGTGGGATGCACCCAGCCGCATAGGAACAAGCTATACGGGCAACGGCTACGAAATCAGCACCGGTTTTTCCGGGTCGTTTGTGACCAACACGATCATGACGGCGGCAAATGCGTTGGCGAATTGGCAGTCATCGCCTGGGCACAACGATGTCATCACCAATCAATCGCCTTGGCTGCAGGATTGGCTCGCGATCGGTATCGGCATGCACAAAGGCATCGCGCATGTCTGGTTCGGTCACGAAACCGATCCGGGCGGAACACCGACGATCGACACGTCTGTCTCAGATTCCGGTTCGGAAACCTTTGTCACGCTGCCTGTCGATACCGCCGATTCGGACGGTAGTCCTTTCCAGATTTACCGGTTTTACAACACGCTGACGGGCTCACACTTCTTCACCACAAGCATTGAAGAGCGCAATTCGGTCATTACAAATATCCCGACGATGACCTATGAGGGCAACAGCTTCGACTCAAACGCCACAGAAGCGGGCGGAGGTGTTGCGGTTCACCGGTTTTACAACTCTGACAACGGGTTTCACTTTTATACCGCCAGCGCCGCAGAAGCGCAGAGCATTCAAAACAGCTTGCCCCAATTCAGTTATGAAGGCATCGCCTATTATGCCAGCGAGACAGCGGATGCCGGTGGGACGGCTCTGTACAGGTTCTTCAACACCCAAAGCGGCTCGCATTTCTATACGACCTCGGCAGAAGAGCGCGACAGTATCATCTCCACGCTTGGCCACTACACCTATGAAGGTGTCGCTTACTACGTCGACTTGGCGTAAGCGGGCACTTTTGGGCCATCGCCCGCCAATGAAACAAAGGTGGCTTGCTCTGCCCTTGCCTGACGAGACCCGCTAAATCCGTTGACCTCCCCCCAGGTTCATCGTATGCGAAGGCCCCAAGAGCCGGTATGGAGCTTGGGGCAACCGTTTTGTGCATATATCGCACATTGGAGACGCGCCTGAGCCTCCCTGTCCCAAGACAATTTAAATATCCCAATTCAGGTGAGCGACTTTTAGATATGAGCGGAAACGTCACACTCATTCATCCACGCCGTTTTGGCGACGACCGTGGCTGGTTTACCGAGAGCTACAACAAGCAAAAGCTGGAGCCGCTCGGGATTACCTGTGACTTCGTTCAGGACAATCACTCGCTTTCCGTGCCCACCGGTACGCTGCGCGGGCTGCATTTCCAGACACCGCCCTTTGCGCAAGACAAGCTGGTCCGCTGCATCCGCGGCAAGATCTTTGATGTGGCCGTCGATATCCGCAAGGGCTCGCCGACCTATGGAAAATGGGTTGGCGTGGAACTTTCTGCGGAAAACGGCGATCAATTGCTTGTTCCGGCTGGATATGCCCACGGCTTCGTGACGCTGGAAGACAACACCGAGGTGACCTATAAGGTCTCCAACTATTATTCGCCGCAAAACGATGCCGGGCTGATGTGGAATGATGCCGATATTGGAATTGATTGGCCGCTCGCTGACGGAGCCGAGCCGATCCTCAGCGGCAAGGACACGCAGCACCCAGGGCTCGCCGACTTCGACTCCCCGTTCGACTATGACGGCACGCCGATGACACTTGTCGAGATCGAGCCATAAGATCATGACCAGGATTTTGATCACGGGCGGAACGGGCCAGGTTGGCGGTTCTCTTGGCAATCTCAACTGGCCGGAAGGCACGGAACTTGTGCTGCCCTCCCGCTCTGAGCTTGATCTCAGCAACGCTGACCAGATTAGCACTTACGTCCGGGACGGCGGGTTCGATGCCATCATCAGCTCCGGCGCCTATACCGCGGTCGACAAGGCCGAAGATGATCTCCTGACAGCATTCAAGGTGAACGGTCTGGCCCCGGCTGCCTTTGCAGAGGCTGCAAAAGAGCTCGACATTCCGCTGGTTCATATCTCCACGGATTATGTCTTTGATGGTGGCAAGACCGGCCGCTACGTCGAGACAGATCCGATTGATCCGCAAGGTGTCTATGGCGCGTCGAAAGCGGCCGGGGAACTGGCGATCCAGTCCTCGGGCTGCCGGCATGTGATCCTGCGCACCGCCTGGGTGTTTTCCGCAATCGGCGCCAACTTCGTCAAGACGATGATCCGCCTGGCCGACCGGCCGCAACTGACCGTCGTGGACGATCAGACCGGCTGCCCGACTGCAGCACCGGACATTGCCCGCGCAGCGCAAGCCATTGTCCTGCGCCAGCTTGGCGACAAGACCACGCCAAGCGGAGTCTACCATTACTGCGGCGATGAGGCTGTGACCTGGTTCGGCTTTGCCTCGGAAATCTTCCGTCTCCTAGAGGCGCGTGGCCTGGCTGTTCCGGCCGTCGCTCCGATTCCGACCAAGGACTATCCGACACCAGCCAAACGCCCGGCGAATTCCGCGCTGGATACGTACAGGCTGACCCAAGATTTTGGTATTGAGCCCTGTCAATGGCGCGCCGCCCTGGCCAGCACCGTTGAGGAACTGATGGGCGACAAGGAAAAAGGTTTATCGTGATGAAGGGTATTATTCTCGCAGGCGGGTCCGGCACCCGGCTTCATCCGGCAACGCTCGCCGTCAACAAGCAGCTGATGACCATTTACGACAAGCCGATGATCTATTATCCGCTGTCGGTTCTGATGCTCGCCAAGATCCGCGAGATCCTGATCATCTCCTCCCCGGACTTCATCGACAGCTACAAGCGGCTCTTCGGCGATGGCAGCCAGTTGGGCCTCGAGATCTCTTACAAGATCCAGCCGAGCCCGGATGGCCTCGCTCAGGCCTTCACCCTTGGCGAAGAGTTCATCGGCGATGATGATGTGGCACTGATCCTCGGCGATAACATCTATTATGGCGCCGGCCTGACCACTTTGCTGGATCGCGCGACCAGCCGCACCGAAGGTGCCACAGTCTTTGCCTATGAGGTCGACGATCCGGAGCGCTACGGTGTGGCGGAACTTGATTCAGAAGGCCGGGCGATCTCGCTGGAGGAAAAGCCGGCCAAACCAAAGTCGCGCCTCGCGGTGACGGGTCTTTATTTCTACGACAACAAGGTCGTGCACTACGCCAAGAACCTCAAACCGTCGGCACGCGGTGAATATGAGATCACAGATCTCAACCGGATTTACATGGAAGCGGGCAACCTCTTCGTGGAGCGCATGTCCCGCGGCTACGCCTGGCTCGACACCGGCACCCATGACAGCCTTCTGGAAGCGGGCGAGTTCGTGCGCACCATCCAGCACCGTCAGGGCATGAACGTCGCCTGTATCGAAGAGATCTCCTATCTCAACGGCTGGATGTCGAAGGATGATCTTCTGAAGTTCGCTGAGATGTTCAAAAAGACCGCCTACGGCAAGTATCTGAAGAAGGTCGCCGACGACGAACACCACGCCCACTGAGGGCAAGACGTAAGTTTAAGGTATTGGGTTCAAAACAATGACGCGTGTAATTGTCACCGGCGGTGCCGGCTTTATCGGATCTGCAGTGGTCCGCCATCTTGTCCGCAATGTCGGGGCCGAGGTTCTGACCATCGACAAGCTGACCTATGCCGGCAATCTGGATTCCCTGCGTGAGGTCGACAATGCGCCGAACCACAAGTTCCTGAAGGAAGACATCTGCGCCGGGCCGGAGATGATCCAGGCGGTGGCAGAATTCCAGCCGGACTACATCATGCATCTGGCGGCCGAAAGCCATGTGGATCGCTCGATCACCGGGGCGGCGGAGTTCGTTCAAACCAACGTGGTCGGCACCATGGCGATGTTGGAAGCCGCGCGCGCCTACTGGAACAGCCTGGAAGGCGAAAAGAAAGACACCTTCCGCTTCCTGCATGTTTCCACCGATGAAGTCTACGGATCGCTCGGCGACGATGGCCTCTTCAAGGAAACGACGCCTTACGATCCATCCTCGCCCTACTCCGCATCCAAGGCTGCGAGTGATCATCTGGCGATCGCCTGGCACCGGACCTATGGCCTGCCGGTGGTGCTGTCCAACTGCTCCAACAACTACGGCCCGTATCACTTCCCGGAAAAGCTCATCCCGCTGATGATCCTGAACGCGCTCGACGGCCAGCCGCTGCCGATCTACGGCACGGGCATGAATGTGCGCGACTGGCTCTATGTCGATGATCACGCAAAGGCGCTGTACACGATCGTCTCAAAGGGCCGTCTTGGCGAGAAATACAATGTCGGCGGGCGCAACGAGCGCACCAATCTCGAAGTGGTCAAGACGATCTGTGCGATCCTCGACAAGCACAGCCCGAAGACCGCGCCGCACGACCGTCTGATCACCTATGTGGAAGACCGGCCGGGCCACGACGCGCGCTATGCGATCGATGCGACCAAGCTGGAGACCGAACTCGGCTGGCGCGCGGAAGAAAACTTCGACACCGGCATCGAGAAGACCATCAAGTGGTATCTGGAAAACAACTGGTGGTGGGGCCCGCTCCGCAACAAGGTGTACTCCGGAACACGCCTTGGTCTGGTGAAGTAAGCAGGAGTACGAGCGCCTTTTGGGCGCTCTATGCTTCGCGCTTCATCCTCTGTGTCAAAACCGGGTGATGTTTAAGAGCAAGCGCCGGTTTTTCGACGTAGTTCCACATAAAGTAAGCCAGCACCAGCGAGGGTGGGATCGCGAACAATCCGAAGACATAGGGATTAAAGCCCGTCCCGAAGATCGTCAGGATCGACTGTTGCACTGGCCAGCCGACAATATACGTCCCGTAAGAGAGGTCTCCCAGCTTCTCATATGTCTTGATGTGCAGTTTCGGCAGGCAGCCGACATACATGACGAGATAGCTGTAGAAGACGGCGAACACCACATCCCGCACAAAAAGGTAAGTCGTCGGCAGCAGCGCCAGGACGACAACAAGACCGGCTGCGATCCAGCCACTGTGCGGGATTGAGTGCCTGTAGATCCAGATGGATGCGCCGAGCGAGAAAAAGCAAGCCAACCGCAGCGTTGTGTAGTGTTGCAGGGTCCATAGGCTCGCACCGCACTGGTTGGCGAATGAGCACCCTGACAGTCCCATGACGTACAATCCGGTGAGACAGCTGACTGGGACAAGCCAGAAATACTTCCTGCCCTTCAGGCCGAAAAAAAACGCGATCGGCAAACAGATATAAAAGAAGCTTTCGATTGGCAGCGTCCAAAGCGGATTGTTTACGATCTGCGCAAACGGCACATCCATAAAAATCGTTTCCAGACGGAACTGCATGTTGAAGACCGTCAGGTTCTTCAGCTGTGACCATGTGGACGCATTCGAAAAGTAGTCTGAGAGGGAAACGGTCGTGAAGATCGGGCCGAGCACAAACATCTGAGCCAGGGTCACGGCGGCAAGGGCGGGCAGGATCCTCAAGAACCGCGACCAGGCATAAGATATGATGGTTGCCCGCTCCAAAGACCGGCAGATCAGAAAACCGCTGATGACAATGAACGCGTTTACGGCAAAGCCGCCACCGGTCTCGTAATGATTTGTGAGTTCGGCAATTGGCTCGTAAGTCAGAGCCAGCAATGGAAATGCGTGGCTGAAAATCACCAGGCAGGCAGCGACAATACGGATAAGATCAAAATTGTTGCTTCGCGGATCGAAGGCCTCAGAGAACTTATGATCTAAAAGTGCAATCATCTCGGCGGGCGACTTTGCGAAAGTTTCAAATGCTTTGATGGTGTTCCAACAACCCTTCCAGATTTTTGCTCGCCCGTCTACTGGACTTGAGCGAAGCCCGCGCACATTGCGGTGCGCCCGCCCTCTTTTGCCTCACACTGATCACAAACATTGAGTCCCAATCCGAGCCCTGCTATATCGCCGTCGAAACAAACCCTTGGCGTTTTAGCTATCTGGGGCCGGAACACCGGACGCTATGGCTGGACAGTGTTTTGGAACGTCACAAAGGACAAGACGCGGCTTTCACGGCAAAAGCAGCTGCACCGTCACTGTGTGCGGCAGGTGCAAGGCTGACCAAACGAGTTGAGGCCGGGCGTCGGCACATTTAAGGCAAATGGAATATGCACTCCATCCTATCGAGCTTTATCGATAATCGGAAACTGATATGGCGCCTGGTCAAGCGGGATCTGCAGGCCCGCTACCGGGGCTCCATGCTCGGCATGGCGTGGACCGTATTGACGCCGCTGTTTTTGCTGCTCGTGTTCACATTCGTCTTCAGTGTGGTCTTTCAAAGCCGCTGGAATGTGGAAGTCACTGGAAAGGGCCAGTTTGCCCTGATCCTCTTTTGCGGGCTGATCATCTATCAGATGTTTGCCGACTGTGCGAACCGCGCGCCAACCCTGCTTTTGGAGAATGTCGCCTACATCAAGAAGGTCGTCTTCCCGCTCGACACACTCGCCTGGGTGTCGGTTGGCGGGGCGCTGGTCAACTTTCTGATCAGCTATGTATTGCTGCTGATCGGTCAGCTTGTCCTGATTGGAACGCTACACTGGACGATGATCTTCCTGCCGCTGGTGCTGCTTCCGCTCATGCTCTTTGTGGTTGGCTCGGTCTGGCTGCTGTCGTCCGTTGGAATGTACATCCGGGATCTGAAGCAGCTTGTCGGTGTTGTTGTGACGATGCTCATGTTTTTGAGCCCGATCTTTTACCCGATCCAGGCGATCCCGGAAGGTTTCCGGATCTTCATCTACCTCAACCCCCTCGCCTTCATGATGGAACAGCTGCGCGCCATCACGCTCTTCGGAAATGTTCCCAATATCCTGGGCCTTGCCCTGATCACGGGCCTGATGTTGGCGTTCTTCCTGTTCAGCGGCTGGTGGTTCAACAAAGTGAAGAAGGGCTTTGCAGATGTCGTCTGATGAGGTGATGCTGGAAATCTCCAACCTGGCCAAGTTCTACACGATCTATGAACGGCCGGAAGATCGATTGAAGCAGATGCTGTGGCGCGGCCGGAAAAAGTACTTCCGCGAGTTCTGGGCCCTGAGTGACGTCTCGTTCAAGGTCAGCAAGGGCGAAACGCTCGGCTTGCTCGGACGCAATGGCGCGGGCAAGTCCACGCTTCTGCAAATTGTGACCGGCACGCTGGAAGCGAGCGCCGGAACCGTGAAACGCCACGGCCGCATTGCAGCGCTGCTGGAGCTGGGCGCCGGGTTCAATCCGGAGTTCACGGGCAGTGAAAACGTCTACCTTGCCGCCTCGATCCTTGGGTTGACCGAGGAAGAAATCAAAGACCGGTATGAGGACATCATCAATTTCGCCGGTATCGGCGATTTCATCGATCAGCCGGTCAAGCTCTACTCCTCCGGCATGTATGCCCGCCTTGCGTTCGCGGTTGCTGCCCACGTGGATGCCGACATTCTGATCATCGACGAGATCCTGTCCGTCGGCGATGCGGCCTTTACCCAAAAATGCATGCGCTTCATCAACCGCTTCAAGGAACACGGTACGATCCTGTTCGTGACGCACGATATTGCCGCGGCCACGAAGCTCTGTGACCGGGCAGTGTGGCTGGAGGGCGGACGTGTCAAGGAGATCGGACCGGCCAAGGATGTCTGCCGCCATTACATGGCGGGGATCAATTCCGCCAACGACGAGCAGGGCACGTTCCAGATCAGTAGCCGGTCCGGCGAAGCGGAAAAGGAAGAGCCGGAGGAGATCAAGCCGCAGGTCGTGGTGGATCCTCGGGACGAACTCTTGCGCAACTCTGAATATGCCAACCAGATCAAGGTCTTCGATTTTGATCCCGGCGCGGAATGGTCCGGGCACAAGGGCGCTGAAATTGTCGATGTCTGTGTCGTTGACCAGGAAGGCACGCGCAAGACCGTCGTCTATGGCGGAGAGGTCGTAACGCTGCGCGTGACAGCCAAGGCGATCAACGAGATCGGCATGCCGATCATCGGCTTCTACATCAAGGACCGGTTGGGCCAGAACCTTTTTGGCGATAACACCTTCCTGACCCTGAAGGATCAGGATGCCACGATCAAACCGGGCAAGGACATGGTGGCGAATTTTACCTTCCAGCTGCCATATCTGCACGCAGGTGACTTCTCGGTCACGGTTGCGATTGCGGAAGGCACGGAAGCCGATCACATCCAGCACCACTGGATTGATGACGCAATGTTCCTGAGCGTACCGACCAGCCACTTCTCGCATGGCCTGATGGGCGTTCCGATGCTGGACATCAAGGTCGAGACTAATCGTTGACCGGCCTAGCCGGTAAAACATAAAACTGCGGGACCAGCTTCGGCCATCTCAATACAGGATGGGTCTGCGAGGTTCTTTTAAGAGGTGTAGGTTGGCTAGAATCCAAGACGCTGAAGCGCTCAAGTGGGGCAAGGGAAATTTCGATCTTGATCGCGAAACCCTCAACCACCTGGTGTCGAGAGACGCTGACGCGGGCCTCTCCTTCGACATCTTTCTGGATCTGAAGGCGTATCAGAGCGCGCCGGAAATGCTGGTGGAGGTGTTTGACCGCCTTCTCAGTCAGCCGTTTCAGGACTGGAATATGGTTCTTCTGCGTGGAGACGCATGCGGTGAAAAAGTCTCCGAAATTGCCGATTTCTATGAGGTACAGGACGACCGGATCACAGCGCTTGATCTCGGAAACCATGGCATTTGGTCGCTCGCGCTGGCCGAAATGTTCCACGGCAGTGACGCTGACTTCTGCGTCTTGATCGGCAAACCGGTGTATCCGTCCAAGGGATTTCTGCAGGCCATCGTTCAGGAGCACCGGCACTACCGGAAATCGATGCTTTACTACTGTGATGCCGTGGAGGTGGACGACGCGCTGAACATCGAAGCGCTTCTCCTGAACAAGCCTTGGGATCAAACACTGTTGCAGCAGCGCGATGCCACTGGAGGCATTGTTGTCGTTGACCGGGACATTCTGGCACGCGTTCAGCCGGACGGCCGTCAGGGCGATCGTTGGTATCACGATCTTCTGGTCCAGTTGTCGCGTGTCATCCCCGCTCCTCAGGTGACCCACCTGCCCTATCCGCTGGTCGCGGTGAAAGGCAGCGAGGCCGTAAACCAGGAGAGCGGAGCACTGCCAGCTGTCTCTGCCCATCCCATGGTTTCCGTCATCATTCCAACGCGCGATGGTTTGGCGCTTATGCAGAAGGTCTTTGAAGGCCTGGAGCAGGTAACGAACTATCCGAATTTGGAAATCATCGTCATCGACAATGGCAGCGAAAAGCCGGAAACGCTTGAATTCTTCGCTGAAAAGGCAAAGCAGGCGCATGTCCGTATCTTGCGCATTGATGCGCCGTTCAACTTCTCAAGCCTGAACAATCAGGCGGCTGAAGCTGCAAACGGTGAGCTGTTGATGTTCCTGAACAACGACATTGAGATGACCGATCCGGAATGGCTCGGGCATATGGTAACGGCGTTGCAATCAACAGATGCCGGGGCCGTTGGGGCGCTGCTTTATTATCCGGATGGCCGGATCCAGCATGCCGGTGCGGTGATCGGCGCCGAAGCTGGGATTGCAACCCACCTTGGTTTGAAAGAACGGCCTGCGTGGATGCAGGCATCCGGCATGGGCACCGAAGCCCAGGAACTCTCTGCCGTGACGGCGGCGTGCATGCTCACCCGGCGCGATCTGTTCCTCTCCATGAAGGGGTTTGATCCGGCCTTGCAGGTTGCCTACAACGACGTCGACTATTGTCTGCGCTTGCGGGAGCTTGGCCGCAAGGTTCTCATAGAGCCGAAGGCGACCCTCATTCACCATGAATCTGCCACCCGGACCGATGACCTGAACCCGGAAAACCGGGAACGGGCGCTGGCGGAAGTTGCCAGAATGCAGACACGCTGGTTCAACTCCTTGCGCCGCGACCCGCAGTTCCATCCGTGTTTGTCGATGGCCGCCCCTGGTTTTACGGCGCGTGAAGACCTGAGATACCGCCCGTATTGGCATGTTGATCGGGTTCCGGACATGCTATAGACCGCCGTCCGCTCGTCCCAACTCTCTTAATCCCTCCCCAGACCGAGTTCCCAATGTCCGCTGATCAGTTCCTGTCTTTTGAGATTACGGCGCCGCTTTTTGTAAAGCCGAAACATCTGACGCAAACAACGGCGTGGCATGGTCACCTCCCGTTTGCGCGCTGGATTGTTGCCGCGGCCAAGCCGGAGGTGCTTGTTGAGCTGGGTGTTCATGAAGGGGCGTCTTACTGCACCTTCTGCGAAAGCGTGGAACGCTTTGGGACCAACACGAAATGCTACGGCGTTGATGCCTGGGAGGGGGATCACCAGGCGGGATTTTATGGAGATCAGGTTCTAAAGGCACTGTCTGCCTATCACGACCCGCTTTACAGCTCTTTTTCCACGCTGGTGCAGAAGTGGTTTGCCGATGCTGCCCAGGATTTCGACGACGGCTCCATTGATCTTCTGCATATAGATGGCCTGCACACCTACGATGCGGTGAAAGCGGATTTTGAAGCCTATTTGCCGAAAATGAGCAAATCGGGCGTGATCCTGTTTCACGACACGGTGGTGCGCCACGGCGACTTCGGCGTCTGGGCACTGTGGGGAGAACTAACCAAGAAGTACCCGCACTTTGAATTCACCCACAGCAACGGTCTCGGTGTTCTGTGTGTGGGTGAGACCCCGCCCCCTGCTCTGGCCTGGCTCTGCGGCCTGAAAGACCCCTTGCGCGGCGAAGTGCACGACTTCTTCGCCAATATCGGCAACCGGCTAATCTGGGAAACGGAAGAAAGCCGCATCCGCGATCGTCTGACCGTGATGGAAACATCAGTCAACGACCAGCAGACTAAAATGCGCTGGGAAAACGAGTTTTTTAACTCGCTCGTTCAAAGCCGGATGGATCAAGTCAAAGCCCTGCAGGAGGAAAACCGCCGCCTGTTTGGTGATTACAAGGTTCTGGAAGCCAAAGCTGCCGAGATCTATGTCGAGCTCGACCGGGCCAAGCAGACAGAAGCCGATTTGGCTCAGGCCAAGGCCGATATGGTCGCCTTGAGAAACTCAACAAGTTGGCGGGTTACTCGCCCCTTGCGTTACATAAAAACCAGAAATCTAGGCGTCCTCAAAACAGGACTAAAGCCGGTCGTGAAATTTGGTTGGCGCGTAGCAAGGAAGGTTCTACCCTTCGTGCCTGGTGGTCAAAAAGTGGTCGACAAGATCACGGCATCGCGGATCGAAAAGTTTGAACAGCTGGAACGCCAAAAATTCCAGGACGAGCATATTCCGCGTTACTTCATTGGCCAAGATCTGACGAACATTGATCCTGCCGAGGTGACACCCTTGGTCACACGCGCACTGTCTGGAGCTCCAGCTACGACGCAGAATGTTGCGCCAATCATAACAGAAGTCGCTGCTCTTAGCGGTCATGGAACTAAGGATCTTTTCCGAAGCTTCCAAAAAGATCGTTTGAACGAGTTCCTTGAAAGTGACGATTTGGTCAGACTGCCGAATGCCTTTTCACCGAAGGTGTCGATCATTCTGGTCCTTTACAACAATGCCGAGCTCACCCTGCCGTGCCTGAAGTCTCTCCAATCGGAGCGCGACGTCACGCTTGAAGTGATCATCATCGACAACGCCTCCTCGGACCGCACGCAGGAGCTGCTTGACAAGGTCAAGGGCGCAACGATTGTCAAGAATGAAGACAACGTCGGGTTCCTTCTTGCAGTGAACCAGGCCGCCGAGTTGGCGCGCGGTGAGCACATTCTTCTCTTTAACAACGATGCCACGATGCGGCCCGGAACTCTTGAGGCGGCGATCAAACGCCTGGACTCGGACCCGGGCATTGGCGCTGTCGGTGGCCGGATCATGCTGCTGGATGGCCGCCTGCAAGAGGCGGGAAGCATCGTCTGGAACGACGGTACCTGCCTCGGCTATGCACGCGGCGATGAAGAAGATGCGCCACACGTCATGTTTGTCCGGGACGTCGACTACTGTTCCGGCGCGTTCCTGCTGACACCGAAAAAGGTCTGGGACGAGCTCGGCGGGTTCGACACGATCTATGCGCCGGCCTATTACGAAGAGACCGATTATTGCATGCGCTTGTGGGAGAAGGGCTACCGGGTTGTTTATGACCCTAAAGCCATCATCGATCACTTCGAGTTCGGCAGTGCGGCCAAGAGTGACTGGGCGATCGCGCAGCAGCAAAAAAATCATGCAGTCTTCAAAGAGCGGCACAAAGATTTGCTAACGGGGCAATATGCGCCGTCGGAAGACAACATCGCCAAGGCGCGAAGCCGCAGCCGGAAAGACGCGCTCTCCGTCCTAATGGTCGATGATCGCGTTCCATACCGGCATATGGGAAGCGGTTATCCGCGGGCTGCGGATATAGTGGAGGCGATTATTGCAATGGGTCACAATCTGACCCACTACCCGCTCCAATTCCCATACGATGCCTGGGATAGCATCTACGCATCGCTTCCAGACAACGTGGAAATCGCACGCGGATTTGGCGTCACCGGGTTTGAGGAGTATCTGGTCCAGAACGCTGCGCGTTATGATGCTTTGATCATCAGCCGGCCGCACAACATGGCGATTTTCAAGAAGATTTTCTACAAGCACCCGGACGCGTTCAACGGGGTCCGCATCGTCTATGACGCGGAGGCCGTCTTCGCCAATCGCGACATTTCCAAAGCCGAGATGTTGGGCAAGCCAATGTCCATGGACCGGGCGAACGCTCTAGTCAGCGAAGAAATCTCGCTTGCTCAACCGGCAAGCATCATCGCAACGGTCTCCGGCGAAGAAGCCAAGAGTTTCCGGGGCGGCGGTAAGGCTGTGGTCGAGATCCTCGGGCACAAGCTGGAAGCAAAACCGAGCGATGTGCCGTTCTCAGCACGCCGCAATCTTTTGTTCGTCGGTGCCCTTGTTGCCGATGACACGCCGAACGTTGACAGCCTCGTCTGGTTTGCCAATGAGGTTCTACCCAAGGTCAATCTCAGCCTTGAGCAGCCGCTCACCTTGCAGGTGGTCGGCAAGGTGGAATCTGGGACGGTCCAGACGCTCGCCTCCGAGCATATCCATTTGCTCGGACGGGTGGAGAACCTGGATGAGATCTATGATCAGAGCCGGATCTTCATTGCCCCAACGCGCTATGCGGCCGGTATCCCGCACAAGGTTCATGAAGCCGCTGCACACGGCCTGCCTTGTGTCGCCACCGAGCTGATTGCCCGCCAACTGGGCTGGGCTCATGATGAGGCCATTCTCGTTGGCAAGGATGCTATGGAATTCGCCGCCCAGATCGCGCGCCTTTATCAGGATGAAGAGCTCTGGACCAAGATCCGCACCGGCAGCCTCAAAAAACTGTCCGAAGACTGCGCGCCGGATCAGTTCGATGCCACTGTCGCACGGTTGTTGACGGCATAAGGCGACACGCGGGTTCGACTAGTCGGACTTATATGCTGACAATTGCCGCAGGCAGCTTTCATCTCGATCAGGCCGTTTGAAGGCTGAGGTTTGGATTCATGCGTCAGACAACCAGCAAACTGTTGGGTGTTTAAATGCCCATCAGTTTGCTGGCCTAGCGGTTTGCAAGAGTTTGCCGCTTATAGGGCAGCGATGGTCATGCCAAATCTACGTAATAGGCAACGCCTTCGTAGTTGTAGTGACCGAGGGTACCAATGATGTTGTCGCGTTCAGTCACTGACGTCGTGAAAAAGTGGCTGTCGTTCGACGTGTTGTAAAACCGGTACAGAGCCGTTCCGCCACTGTCGCCTGATGAATGCGCGTAGTAGACAATGCCTTCATCATTGAAATGCGGCAGGTTCGCGGAAATGTTGGCGGCTTCTTCTGCGTTGGCGGTATAGAAGTGCGTCCCGGTGGCAGTGTTATAGAATCTATAGACTGCCGATCCGCCATTTGCCGCAGTGGCGTTGGAGTCGAACACATTCCCTTCGTAAGTCATCGTTGGTGTATTTGTGATGATTGAGTCGCGTTCAGTCTGACTTGTCGTGAAGAAGTGGGACCCCGTTAGCGTGTTGTAGAAGCGGTAGACTTCGTACGGGCTGTTGTCTGCGTCTGGCGTATCAACCGGTAGTGTGACATCCGGGATGTCACCGACATGGGGGTTTATCGCCAAGCGATAATCTACCTGCTCAGGATTGTTTCCATTGGCAATAATTTGATCTGTTGTGCCGTCGAATTCGAAGCCCGTAACCTCAAGGATGACTGTTTCTCCCGTCAGGTACCAAATTGCTTCGGAATCTGGAAACTCATCACGGCCCCAGGAAAGCGCTGTCGTATCAATCTGAGGATTTGCCGCCTTGAAGACGTCGAGATTGTTATCAATGAATGCCTCACCGGCAATCTCGTACGGAGAGTTAACATGCTCACCACCGGTCCAGACGCCACTGAGGCGGCCTTCAATCTTGGACACGCCTTGAACAGGTATCACAGTCACGAGGTTCGCATAATCGCCCGTGGAGTTTGCTGTGAAGTTGACCCGGACTGAAGCCAGTTGATAGGGGTCGAAACTATAGTAGTCGTAAATATCGCCGCTGATTGGCGGGTCTATGACGCTGAAAACATGATCGAATGTCCAGATATTGGTTTTCGCGATGACATCCGTGGGTAGATTGCTAGCAAACGCCAGTGTGCCTAAGTCTGTCGCGGTCGCTTCTGTATCGTTCTTGAAGATCTCAACCATTGGCTCCTCCATCATTTTGGAGGATAATATTCACAGTCATGAAATAATGAATATGATTTATCTCAATGGCTTTACGGTTTTTAACCACAGTTAAAAATGCCTAATATCCGACCTCCTGTCGAAGCTCAACCTTGTGACCCGACCACCTGAAAGATATGGCCATGGTCCATCAGCATATCCGCAAGCTTTCCCGCAAAACCGTCTACAAGAACCGGTGGATGCAGGTTCACGAGGACGCGGTGCGGTTTCCGGATGGATCGGAGGGCAACTATGGCGTTGTCGACAAGCCGGATTTCGCGCTGATCATCCCTCGGCATGACGATGGCCGGTTTCAGCTTGTCGAGCAATACCGCTACCCGGTTGGCGGCCGGTATTGGGAGTTTCCGCAAGGATCCTGGGAGAGCGTACAAAGCGCGGATCTTGAACAGGTGGCGCTTGGCGAGCTGGAGGAAGAAACCGGCTTTAAAGCCAAATCCCTGACGAAGCTTGGCCATCTCTTCGAAGCCTATGGCTTTTCCAATCAGGGATTTGATGTTTTTCTCGCCGGAGGGCTGGTGCCGGGACAGGCCAATCGGGAGCAAAGCGAGCAGGATATGGCAACGGCGGCTTTCACCCGGCAAGAGCTTGTGGAGATGATCCGCTCTGGCAAGATCAAGGACGCTCCAACAATCGCCGCGCTTGGTCTTTTGAGCATGTCGGAACAGGCCGAAGCATAAGCATCTCATGGTTTGGGCGTACTCAATAGCTGACCCGATCTGTTTGCCATCGCAGTCGGAGCCTATCGCCCCGCCGTTAACGCTCACCGCTACTAACATCTGCGGGCGATTGCTTGCCCTTCCCTCAACCGGAGCCACACCAAATCCCGAACTTGGCCCCCTGCGTTGCTGCGTCTGGGTTGGCTTGTGCGCGAAAAGGGCGAGAACTGTCCATTCACTGCGATGGCTCCTGCGAGAACCACGAATATTCCGTAACGTAAATGCGTGATCCTGAACACAGAGTAATTCTTGTATTCGTGTATTCTCCTTATGTATTCCAGACACCGGAGGAGAAAATGACAATACAGTTAAATGCAACAGACAAAGACGATTATATTGATGCTACAAGTAAGTTAGATGTTCTTTCGGGAGGTAAAGGAAAGGATGAGTTCTTTTTCAGAACCTCATTTAGTAGGGATAGAGCAACCGATACGCTGAATGATGGTGATCGTATTACCGATTACGAGTTC
The DNA here is from genome assembly GCF_055755305.1 of Roseibium sp. R5. Lineage (NCBI taxonomy): Bacteria > Pseudomonadati > Pseudomonadota > Alphaproteobacteria > Hyphomicrobiales > Stappiaceae > Roseibium > Roseibium sp. R5. The sequence goes on along the minus strand of NZ_JBVTQU010000002.1, from coordinate 3,403 downwards.
GGCGAGAAAATGAATATTGACGGCATCGGTCTAGATACCCAGCACGTCAAACTTGAATACGACAAAGAAAAAGACCAAACCTACGTGAAACTCGATCTGGACAAAGACGGCAGCTTTGTTTGGAAAATCGTGCTCGACGGAAAACATCTGGGGCGTTTGCAGGTAGACAAAAATTGCTGCCAAAACCCTGAAACTCAAATATCGATCCTCAAGGGTTCGACATCTGAATCAACAGCTGTCTTCCCGGATCAATCCAGCGCGACGATGGTTGACCTGGAAGATATCAGCTTTCATGAAGGATCCGACGGGATTGACATCATCTTTGCACTTGCGGGCAATGATGTTGTATTTGCTGCAGCCGGTGCCGACACGATCGTCGGTGGCGATGGTGACGACACGTTGAATGGCGGCGACGGGCCGGATCTGATCGGCGGTGGCCGCGGCAACGACACGCTCAATGGAGATGCCGGAGATGACGAGCTTCGAGGCGGTCTCGACAACGACACCCTGAATGGCGGCGCTGACAATGATTATCTCGCCGGCGAAGAAGGGTCCGACACGCTGAATGGTGGAACCGGTAACGATACGCTGCGCGGTGGTGCCGATGCCGACACGCTGACCGGCGGTGAAGGCGACGACATTTTTGTGTTCTTGGACGGCGATATCGCCGCTGGTGAAAAGATCACCGACTATGAATACGGCGAGAAAATCGATATTGGCGGCATCTCGAACGCGAACCAGGTGAAGCTTACTGCGAATGGCACCGGGTCGACCCTTGAGATGGACCTGGACAACGACGGAACGTTCGAAACGCAGCTTGGTCTTGATGGCGTTACCGGCGGCACCATAATCGTTCTGCCGAATGAAGGCGGCCTGCGGATCTTGAACCAGCAAGCTGGAACAGACGGCCACGACAAACTCTATGATACGGGCCTTGCCTCCTATGTGGCCGGCGGCGCGGGCAACGATATCTACTATGCCCAGGGGTCGGTCAATGATGTCTTTGTCGATGATTGCAACGACCTCATTGCTGTCGGCGACTTCGGAGACCGGGATCTCCTGCGGGATGTTGAGTTCGTGAAGTTCGAAGATGGCTTGTTTGCAATTGCGGACTACAGCTGCGATCCGGTCACAGACACGGGTCCCACGGAAATCTTCCGCTTCTTCAACACCGAAACCGGCACGCATTTCTTCACTGCAAGTGCGGAGGAAAAGGACTATGTGATCGCCAACAATGAGATTATGAGCTTTGAAGGCGCTGTGTTTAGCACCAATGCAAATGCCGACACCGGCATCGCCGTTTACCGGTTCTTCAACACAGACTCAGGCACGCATTTCTACACAGCGAGTGCGGATGAGCGGTTGAACCTGATCGAAAACAGCCCGTCGCTCAATTATGAAGGCATTGCTTACTACGCTTATGCGGAAGACAATGGCTCCAACACCGAGCTGTTCCGGTTCTTCAACACGGAAACCGGCGGGCACGTCTATACCGCAAACCCGGAAGAACGCGAGAGTATCAACACCAATCTTCCGCAATTCAACGATGAAGGCGTTGCCTATTACGTCGACTTCGTCTGATAGAATTGATTAGACGGCCATTTCCTTAGCCATTCTGGCCCACGGGCCAGATGGCTGATGACCTTATTATTTATCTATTTCGCTCGGATCACGTCCGATTCAATAATGAAAAGCGCAAAATCTGAATGCAAAAACAGGCACTTCAAAAGCGCCTGTTTCTAAATGCGATAGCGTGTGATTAAAGCTACGCCAAAGTAAACTCACCTGCAGATGTTTCAGTCAAGCTGGTGAGGCCAGTGACACCAGTAAGGACAACGACATGACTGTCTGAGCTTGTGTTATTGTCCACATTCTCACTTGAGTTTTCGAAATACACATACGTGTTTCCGCCATGCTCAAAGAACGCTACTTCGTTGGTGCCGATTTTTCCGGCTCCTTCGTCATCTTCGATCAGAGCCAGTTTTTCCGCCAAGGTGCTGTTTGCCTGGTTTCCATTACTGAAGTCAGTGATCTTGCCGTTTGTCGTTGTGACTGCTGATCCGGCACCACTTTGATTGCCGACAACATCATTGTTTGCATTCGCCTTGATCTTGTCGCTGCCTGCTTCAAAATCAGTCACGGTTGTGGTCGCACGATTACTCAGCAAAACATCAACGCCGTCGGAGATCACAACAAAATTGCTGCCGCCCCCAAGCGTGATCGTATCCTGACCATTTCCGCCGCCGAGCATGTCATTGCCCGACCCACCGGTCATTGTGTTGTTGCCGCTATCGGCGATGACGCTCAAATTTCCTTCGAATGAGCCTGCATTGATGGTTGTCCCATTTCCACCCAAGGTCCCAAGGTCAAGCGCCTGAGTTCCTGAAACTGATATTGTTGCACCGGTAGCAAGAACAATTGATTTTCCATCAGTTCCGGGCTGGTTGTCAGGGCTCGAACCAGCCGAACCACCGAGAATAGAGTTCGCAGAACTCCCGGTGGACGTGATGTTCAGTGTTTCGAAATTTGAAGCGTTGATTGCAGTTGCACCATCACCGCTCCGGCTGGAGCTGAAGCTATTGTCACCCCCGATACCTCCATCGCCCCCTTTGACATTTACACCACCAGCCAAGGTGAGTGACAGCGTGTTAGATGAGGAGTTAGTGAGCGGTGCGAAATCAAACGTCACACCCCCATTACCGCCGTCGCCTTGATTGTTCGTCCCAGGTCCACCGGATGGCCCGGTTGTAGTTGTGAGTTCGAATCTATCGGAAGCTTCAACGCCTGTGACTGTCCAATAGGTAGAGGCGTCGGTGCCACTAGTCGTTATTGGTGTTCCAGTTCCGCCGCCGATCTTAAACGAACTCGAGGTCGCTGTATTCGCTACGAGCGTCTGCGCATCGCCACTTGTCGTGGTTAGGTCAAGCTGCACTTCCACAGGGCCGCCGACGTAGTAGGCAACACCTTCAAAATTATATTGCGGGAGGTTGGCGACGATGCTGTCTTTTTCTGCCTCGTCGACGGTGTAGAAATGTGTGCCGGTTTGCGTGTTGTAGAACCGGTAGAGCGGCATGGTTTCTGTGGCGCTCGTGCTCGACTCATAAGCAACGTAGGACGTGCCCTCAAAGTTGAAGCCTGGAAGACTTTCTACTTGGGTCTTTTCATCTTCACTGGCGGTATAAAAATGCACGCCGGTATTGGTGTTGTAGAACCGGTACACGGGTACGGATCCGGTAGCGCCCTCGACCGCATTGCTGTCGAAAACGTTGCCCTCATAAGAAAACTGAGGAAGCGTGTTCTGGACGGTGTCCCTTTCAGACTCACTTGACGTAAAGAAGTGCGCGCCGGTTTGAGTATTAAAAAAACGATAGATGTCATAAAGACCATCGTCTGAAGTAGCCAT
>NZ_CM146910.1:1650000-5244735 GCF_055755305.1 Roseibium sp. R5 | reverse complement strand
TTGTAGAGTCTGAACCTGCATTGTGGCCTCCATCCAAAGAAACGCACTCGTCGCTTCTTCACGTGCACTGTCCTGCCTGGCTGCGATTGCTCTTGCCGCTGCCTTTTGGCTGTTTTCTGGCCTTAACGGCCGGTTGGCTTATTCTTGCCTATGAACAACGTTAACTATTTGCTTACCATATTTTCAAATAGCTAATTTTTATGGGGTCATAGACGTTTTGTATTGTAATTTTTGTAGATGCCCAGTCTTAGATTCTGTTGATTAGGGAAGGAGACTTGCCCTTTTACTCGCCGCCGAGCAGAGAGCTAGATCCGGCCCAGTATTCCTCCTTGGTCTGCTATTGGTTTTTGTCGTTGCAATTTTGGATTTTAGGAAATTTTTAACTATTTCGAAAATTATCCAGGAGTTTTCAAAAGGTAAGCGCGAAAATTGGGAATTCTTTGTATGTGAATTCTGCGATCGCGCTGAGAAATAATGAGAATTTTCCCAAGGTGGTGTTCGCCAAAAAAACGGCCCGAATTCTGGATGGACCCGATTTTTGCTGAAAACTAGCCTTTTCGGCAGTGGATTTGTGGGAAAAACCTGGCCCTAGGAACTTAGGACTGAGGCGGGGCAAACCGTCTTTTGACCACTTGGTCAGAATTAAAAAAATTGCTTAAACAGGCATTTACTTCACAGAGTGAATTTATCGGGTCAGCAATCGCCGCTAAGTCGCTTGGCCTGTGCATCCCCGCTCAGGGCATAAATCGCTGCAATATGGTTATTTTGACAATTGCATGCCTCAGCAGGCATGCGCTGCCAATCCGTTTGGCCGTCCTTCCGGCGCCGTTTACCGAACCGGCAAGTACAGCATTCACTGTTGAAAGTAAAAATGGGTATTTACTCCGGAGGGGAGTGGAAGCAGCCGATGGATATTGCCAAGTAGCTGATTTTTCAAAGCAGCTGTTTTGCGTGTTGAGCCCGACGAGGCACACGGTTGTTCCAAGGCTGAAGTGCCGCCGTGAAACACCACTGCAGTGGTATGGGAAGAAAAGCGGCTAGGGGAGGCGGGCACCTCCCCATTTTCAGTATATTTAGAGTACCCGGCCCGGGTTCATGAGGTTTTTCGGATCGAAGGCCGATTTGATCCGGCGCATGAGATCGAGCTCGATCTCTGATTTGACGTCGCGCAGCAGATCCTTCTTCAAACGCCCGATGCCGTGTTCGGCAGAAATGCTGCCGCTGAAATCTGCAACGATGCCGTGGACGATCGCATTCATCTCGTCCCATTTTGCGAGGTAGGCTTCCTTGTCAGCGCCAACCGGCTGGCTGACATTGAAATGGATGTTGCCGTCGCCCAAGTGGCCGAATGGCACCGGCCGGCACCCGGGAACGAATGCTTCGACGGCAGCAATCGCCTCATCGAGAAAGTCGGGAACGGAGGCAACCGGTATAGAGACATCATGCTTGATGGATCCGCCTTCGGCCTTTTGGACTTCCGACATCCCATGGCGAATGTGCCAGAAGTCCTGAACCTGGGTGAGGTTCTGGGCAAAGGCTGCGTCTTCAACCAGCTCGGCTTCGAAAGCTTCGCTCAGAATGCCTTCCATAAGGTCCCTGACCGGGAACACTTCAGAGCCGCTGGACAACTCCATCAGCACATACCAGGCGTGTTCGCCCTCCAAGGGATCCCGTGCCCCGTCCAGATGATCGAGACAGAATTGCACGCCGACACGCGGCATGATTTCAAAACCTGTGAGCAGCGGTCCGGCCTGCGCCTTGGCCATTGAAAAGACCTTCAACGCGGCATGCGGGTTGGCGAGACCGATAAACGCAGCTTCCAGTTTCTTCGGCTTTGGAAACAGCTTCAAAGAGGCAGCCGTAATAATCCCCAGGGTGCCCTCTCCACCGATAAACAATTGTTTCAAATCATAACCGGTATTGTCTTTGCGAAGGGTGCGCAGACCGTTCCAAATCTCACCCGTTGGCAGCACAACTTCGAGCCCGAGAACCAGGTCGCGAGTGTTGCCATAAGCCAGCACAGCGGTGCCGCCGGCGTTGGTCGAAATGTTGCCGCCGATCTGACAGGAGCCTTGCGCGCCGAGTGACAGCGGGAACAGGCGGTCGACTTTTTCAGCCTCGTTTTGCACCGTCTCAAGGATCACGCCGGACTCCACGGTCAGCGTGAAACCGTCCGGATCGACGGCCCGCACTTTGTTCATCCGGGCGAGTGAAAGAACGATTTCGTCCCCGGATTCCTGCGGAATTTGACCGCCGACGAGCCCGGTGTTGCCGCCTTGCGGGACGACCTTCAGATCGTTCTCATAGGCATAGCGCACCACCGCACTGACCTCTTCGGTGGATCCTGGCCGCAGCACCATTGGCGTGACACCTTTATATAGGTCACGCCACTCGGTGAGGAACGGGGCTTGGTCTTCGGCGGTCGTCAATACGTTGGCTGCGCCGATCATTTCGGCGAAGCGTTCAGCGTGAGGGGAGGGCTCCATAGTCGGGATTCTCGTCCTGTTCCGTGATCAAATTTTGCGGCCAACATAGTGATTGAACCGGCCCCCGTCGACGCTTCATTCCGTCTCGGTCTGACTTGAAGGAGAAAATGCCTTGTGCCATAGGAGGCCAGCCCGTTCGGGTGGTGAATGGAATCCTAATCGGAGAATACGATGGCGGAAACGCGCGGACTGATGAACGGCAAACGTGGCTTGATCATGGGCTTGGCAAACAAGAAGTCAATTGCCTGGGGGATCGCCAAATCGCTTGCCGATGCCGGTGCCGAGCTTGCCCTCACATACCAGGGCGACGCTCTGAAGAAACGCGTGGAACCGCTTGGGGAAGAACTGGGTGCGTTTGTGGCCGGTCATTGTGATGTGACCGACACTCAGTCCATCGACGACGTCTTCAAGGCGCTTGAAGAAAAGTGGGGCAAGATCGACTTTCTGGTTCATGCCGTTGCATTCTCCGACAAGAACGAGTTGACCGGCCGTTTCGTTGATACGACCGCCGATAACTTTGCCCGCACGATGGACATCTCCTGCTACTCGCTGACCGCTGTCACCCAGCGCGCGGAAAAGCTGATGACCGATGGCGGGTCGATTCTCACCATGACCTACTATGGTGCAGAGAAAGTCATGCCGCACTACAACGTCATGGGTGTTGCCAAGGCGGCTCTGGAAACCAGCGTCAAGTATCTGGCGATGGATCTCGGACCGCAAAACATTCGCGTCAATGCGATCTCTGCCGGACCGATCAAGACGCTGGCTGCGTCCGGTATCGGCGACTTCCGCTACATTCTGAAATGGAACGAATACAATTCGCCGTTGCGCCGCTCCGTGACAATTGAGGAAGTTGGCGACAGCGCCCTGTTCCTCCTGTCCGATCTCGGCCGTGGTGTCACCGGCGAAATCCAGCATGTCGATTGCGGCTACAACATCGTCGGCATGAAAGCCGTCGATGCGCCGGATATTTCCGTCGTCAAAGACTGACGCGCGCGCAACAAGCCAAGGCGGGGTCCCTGCCTGGCATATTCCAATTTCAGCGCTCCGGCTTATATCTTGCCGGAGCGTTTTCATATCCGGACACCTTCATGACGATTGTACCTGCGCCCCAAGCCCCAGAATATCTGCAGAAGCTTTTTGATCCCGGATTTCTGATTTTTATCCGCCACGGCCAGACCGATTGGAATGCCGAAAGCCGGATGCAGGGCCAGAAGGACATTCCATTGAACGCGCATGGCGAAGGCCAGGCGACGAACAATGGGGCGCTCTTGAAGGGGTATTTGGAGAAAGAGGGGATCGACCCGGATACCCTGGATTTTGTCGCGTCTCCTCTCTGCCGGACCCGGGCGACGATGAAACGTGTCAGGGCGGAAATGGGGCTTGCGCCGGATACCTACAGGCTCGAAGACCAATTGAAGGAAATCACCTTCGGTAACTGGGAAGGTTTCACGCTTGAAGAGCTGGCCGTAAATGATCCGGATCTCGTCGAACAACGGCGCGCGGACAAGTGGCGTTTCGTGCCGCCGGGCGGGGAGAGCTATGAGATGCTTGCAGATCGCATCGGACGGTGGCTTGTGACCGTTGACCGTCCTTCGGTCGTAGTGTCCCATGGCGGTGTCTTTCGGGTACTGCGCGGTCTACTGGAAGGTGGTTATACGGACAAGGTTCCGAAATACGATGTTCCGCAAGACAAGGTGTTCGTTTGGCGGGACAGCCAGATGACCGCTGTTGAAACAATCTGAGAGCAACCCGGCCACTTACGGGGCCGGTGTCTTGACGCATATGTGAACTGAAAGCGGTCGGTCCGGTCATCGGATGCCGAGCTTCAGTCCGTATGAATCTGTACTCATACGGAGACAAAGACATGTCCGCAGAAGACTTCTATTCCGAGCTTCCTAGCTGCCAAGATTTCAAGTCGGACAACATACGCAATGATTTCATTCCCGTTCCGGAAGACTGGGTCGTCCTGACTGCCGACATCGTTCGATCCCGCGACGCCATCAACGCGGGACGCTATAAGCACGTCAACATGGTCGGTGCGGCCGTCATTGCCGCTGTCCTGAACAAGATTGACCGAGAGCGCGTGCCCTTTGTTTTCGGCGGCGATGGGGCTGTTGTTGTTGTTCCAGAGGCCGACAAAAAACTTGCAGAGGAAGCGATCGCCGGCGTTGTTGCTCTCGCACGGGATGTTGTGGATCTGGAATTGCGGGCTGCATCCATTCCGGTTGCGGACATCCGGAAAAGAGGCGGCGACATCAAAGTCCGCAAATACTGCCTCAGCCCGGGAAATCACCTTGCCATGATCATCGGCGACGGCTTGCTGATCGCGGACAGGATCCTCAAAGACCCCGAGGCCGTAAAGCCCTATGCTTTGGCGGCATCTTCTGATGATCCTGTTTTGAGCGGATTGTCCTGCAGATGGGAGCCGTTGGATGCCCAAAATGGGCACATCGTTTCCGTCATATTGAAACCTGCAACGGACGAGAGTTTGCCGGAGATTATCGAGGGATTGGCCGGGGGAATCGGTTTCAATCCACTGACGGACGACGAAAAGCTCCGTTTGGCAGAGGGGCCGCGTCTGAAGTTCCGGTTTCCGCCGCGCACCTTGTCGCTGGAAGCAAGTTTCGGGTCGCCGGGCCGCTGGCTGAAGGGCTATCTCATGGGGATCGTGGAGAGCCTGTTCTTCATGTACGGGTACTACACCGGGCGCCGGGCAGGGCCCTTCGAGCCCAAGAAATATATTAAAGAGCTCAGTCTCAACACAGATCACAGAAAGCTCGGGGACAGTTTGCAGCTTGTTCTCGACCTGACACCAGACCAGCTGAGCGTGCTGAAGACGTATCTGGAAAGCCAGTCAGAGGCAGGCCAGCTGATCTACGGGCTCCATGTGTCTGACAGTGCCCTGATGACCTGTTTCGTGCAGGATGTGTCCAACAACCAGCACATCCACTTTGTGGACGGGGCCAATGGTGGCCTGTCCCTTGCGGCCATCGATTTCAAGAAGAGACTCGCAGATCGGGCAGCGGCTACTCAGATCACCAATTGATCCGCCGCCAGAAGCCGCAGGTTTAGAGGCTCACGCGGTTACGGCGTACATCTTGCCGTCCGCATGCAGGACCGACTGACGCTGGATCATGTTCAGGATTTGATCATCCGGTACGGCCTTTGAGACCAAAAAGCCCTGGATGTAATCACAGCCATTTTGTTGCAACCAGAGCCGTTCGCCTTCGGTTTCAACGCCTTCGGCCAAAACGCTGATGTCGAGGCTCTTGGCGAGATTGATCAAGGCGCTTGTGAATTTCTGCAGACCCGGATTGGTGTCAACTCCGGTGACAAAGCTGCGGTCGATCTTCACGCGATCCACCTTGAGGTCCCGTAGACTTGAAATGCTGGAATGGCCGGTGCCGAAATCATCGAGTTCAATGAAAAAGCCAAGTTCTGACAGGCGCGCAATGTTGGCTTTGACCGGCATGGCTGCGATCTCGTCGATCATGACAGCTTCAAGGATTTCGAGGTTGAAGTTGGAGGGCTTGAGACCGAGGCTGACGATCTTGGCGTAGATCTCTTCAGCCACATTTTCCTGTTCCAGAAAGCTTGCTGACACGTTCAGTCCGAGATGAATGCCATGCATGTCCCGGGTTTCGAGCGTCGTTGCCAACGACAGTACGTTCTCGCGAACCGCTGTTTCGATGAGCTCCATGTATCCGGCATCTTCTGCGGCGGGCAGGAAGGCGCCTGGAAAGCGGACCTGGTCTCCATCTATCCAGCGGGCGAGCGCCTCTGCGCCGATGATCTGTCCAGTGTGGATGTCCACTTGGGGCTGATACCAAGGAACAATGTTGCCATGTTCGAGGGCCGACAGGACTTCCTTCGCGGTTTCCGCATTGCTCTCAAAAATCGCACGCATCATTGGCGAGAATACTTCGAGCTCTTTGGATCCCTTTTGTTTGGCCGCGCGCAAGGCAAGTGTTGCATCCGTCAGGATGTTTTCGCTGAGTGCCATGTTTGCTTTTTGAAAGGAAACCCCGGCGTTGGCATCGATTACCGTTTCCTGGCCTTCCACGACTTTGACCGAGCATATCTTTTTCAAGACTTTCCGGGCGAACGATTCAAAGGCTGCGATGCTGTTGGCGTCCCTGCGGAGTAGGGCGAACTCACTGCCGCCTGTCCGGCACAGGAAGTCTTTTGGGCCTGCGATCGCCGTGAGGTCACTCGCAATTGCCCGCAAGATCATGTCGCCAGATTCGTCCCCAAAACGATGATTGATCTTGCGGAACTGGCGGATGTCGAACACGACAAGCCCTGATGTGCCACTTGAGCTGGACGGGCGCACGGTTCGGAGTGCTTCCAGAAGAGCTCTGCGGTTGGGCAGGCCTGTCAATGGATCGTGGAACCCGAGCTTTTCAAACTCCTTTTGCGTTCGGTCTGCCAGTGCCCTGACAAGCACAGCACCGATCCCAAAGGCGATGAAGATCACAGCCGTCGCAACAGCGCCGGCCAAGGAGACTGCCTGAAGTGTGTCCTGCTTTTCTTCGATCAATGCAGCGCGCAAGTAATCCAGGGTTTCCTGCCACAGAGTGTACGTGGCCTCGATCAGCAAAGGCTCCGCAGTGATTACGGGTTCTGCGACGATATCGGTACCTGTTTCGGCCTGTATCGTCGACGTCAGAAACTTGGCTCCTTGGGTCTGAAAGGCAACGTTCGCCTCGCGGTACTGTCTAGCCATGAGACGCAAGTCATCCGCTGCCGGGCCTACGAGATCGGTGAACAGCAAAACGGTGTCACGAGCCGCGCCATCTGCGGCCACCTTGAATTGCCCGCCCTGCACCGGAACCATCATCTTGTCCCAGACATTGATGGTGTCCTTTGCAGACAGGAGTTCGGCATTCTCGCGCATTTTCGACGTTTCGATAATGACGGACGGCAGAATTTCAGTCAGCAAATGAGGGAGTTTTGTTGTCTCGTACGGACTGGATGATGAGATCTTGGCAAGTGCTGCAATCGAAAGTGCCAGACTTCTGGCATGTCTCAGCGATTTGGAGACATCTTCTTCCGTCGCAAACTCTGTCAGTTGGGTGTCGAGATAGTCAGCATAATCAGGACCACCGAAGCGGATAAGCTGGGCGCGGTAGTCGTCTGGGATCTCAAGTGAAGGGATGCCACGCGACTTTTCCTCCGTCAGTGGCCCAAGCGCTTGAAGCAGGCCAACGCCCTTTAAACTGCGGTCAATCGCGCGGACACTTTCGAAATTTCCGTAAAACCAAAGCGAGGCAAAGAGCAGGCTGGGCGCCAGCAAGAAAATGATCAGACCTGTTAGCCAACCACGAATGCGCACAATAGAATCCCGCTGACCTCAACTTGGGAAGGCACGATAAAGATTGGTGTTTAACGATTGGCAAATCCGGTTTTATAAAAACGGGTCTATCGCCGGTTCACACGTATAGGTGATCTGTTTTTGATCAATCAGCGATTTTCTTGTTTTCTGTCATTTTGACGTGCGTCGAAATAGACGACCGCTCTAATGCCGCATGGGCTTGAGCTTCAAGGGCGGATGGCTTATCGCTCGCAGTCTTGGTTCACGCTGCTTTTTGGGAAAGCCACGGATGTCGCATAACAGTTTCGGTCACATGTTTCGGGTCACCACTTGGGGGGAAAGCCACGGACCTGCAATCGGCTGTGTTGTTGACGGCTGTCCGCCGCTCGTTCCGCTGACCGAAGCCGACATTCAGGGCTTCATGGAAAAGCGCAAACCCGGCCAGTCCAAGTATACGACACAGCGGCGCGAGCCTGATGAAGTAAAGATTCTGTCCGGCGTCATGGTTGATGAAGACGGGGTGCAGAAGACAACTGGCACACCGATTTCGTTGATGGTTGAGAACACCGATCAACGGTCCAAGGATTACTCCGAGATCAAGGACCGGTTCCGCCCGGGCCACGCTGATTTCACCTATGATGCGAAATACGGCATTCGCGACTATCGCGGCGGTGGGCGATCCTCTGCCCGTGAAACGGCAATGCGTGTCGCAGCTGGTGCCGTTGCTCGGAAGGTTCTGCAGGGTGTCACGATCCGCGGCGCTCTGGTTCAGGTTGGGCCGCATAAACTTGATCTCGGCAATTGGGACTGGGCGGAAGTCAACAACAACCCGTTTTTCTGTCCCGACGCAGCAGCCGCTGCCCAGTGGGCTGAGTATTTGGACAGGGTGCGCAAGGCGGGGTCCTCCGTCGGCGCTGTGATTGAAATCGTGGCGGAAGGTGTCCCTGCTGGTTGGGGCGCGCCGATCTATGGCAAACTGGATACGGACCTGACCGCAGCGATGATGTCCATCAACGCAGTAAAGGGCGTTGAAGTTGGCAACGGCTTTGAGTCCGCGACCTTAACCGGTGAAGAAAACGCCGATGAAATCCGCGTTGACGATGTCGGCCGGCCGGTGTTCCTAACGAACAATGCCGGCGGGGTGCTCGGCGGAATCTCAAACGGTGATCCGCTGGTGGTGCGTTTTGCGGTCAAACCGACATCGTCGATCCTGACAGAACGCAAGTCCATTACACGTCAGGGCGAAGAAGTCGACGTGATGACCAAAGGCCGCCACGATCCGTGCGTCGGCATCCGCGCCGTTCCGGTCGGCGAGGCTATGATGGCGTGCGTTTTGGCCGACCACATGATCCGCCACCGCGGCCAGGTCGGTTGATGCCCCGTTTTGCATTGGCATCGTCAGGGCACCGAAATTCGCAGACTACCGGCCAAGAATCTCGCGCTTGATGAAGCGTGCAACGGAATAGACCGCAAAACAGCCAAACATCGGGAATGCAACGCTCAGAAAGCTTGCATTGATTGTCCAAGACACCAAAAGAGCAAGCAGGCCCAAGACGCTCAAGTAAATCGCGATCAATACAATGGGGTGCAATTCTATGTGTTCCAATACGAACAAATATGATTAATTCATTACTGTCGGTTTCTGGTGTTTGTTTTTCCTGTCAAATCAACTGGTCAGAACAGCTAGACGAACTTGAACGTCCGGATGCGGGTCAGAACTTCGTCCGGGTCGCCAACAAGGGTGTGCAGATTGATGGAAATCAGCTCCCGGCCGTGTTCGCGTTTGCTGCGCTTCCAATTGCGCATTGTGAACCGCTTCCACAAGGGAGTGTGCTGGCCTTGAGTGACGGCGTCTTCCAACGGTCGGGTTAGAAGCACGTTCAGCTTGATCAACTCGATGCTGCGGACGCTCGTACGGGTCAGATCGATCATCCGGATGGCACCCCAATCGATAAAGCCGATTCGGTCAATAAAAAGTCCATCCTCATTCGCGCCCAACTGTGGGCGTTTTTTCTCAAGCATTGGAAAATGCCAATAGGCGATGACCGCTGGACCAAGCGCTGCAAACAGCAACAGGTACATGCCGGACACGATGCTCACGACTGCGAAGAGACCTGCAAGCAGCATACAGCCATAGACGATGGCCTCGCTGTTCCGTCGGTCGTAGCCGATTGTGAACGGCGCGGGAGCCGGCTTTTCAGATCCCTTGCTCTCGGCTTCCTTGTCGACCACCTGTTCTTTCATGCAGCATTATCCAATCTGTTGACCTCACAAGTCGAGGATCTCTGTTTCGTCGATCTTGATGTCAAACCCCTCCAGCCCAACGTAGTGCCGCTCACGGGAGGCCAGCAGACGAATGGAGCTGACACCCAGATCTTTCAGAATTTGAGCACCCAGTCCGACTTCCCGCCATTGTTCCTGTCTAGCTTGCGCGGAGCTGTGGTCTTCGGTTTCCGCAGCTTCGAAATCCGATCTTGGCCGGGTGGACTGACGGGCAACCCCCACAGATCCCTCGCGCAGATAGACAACTACGCCGCGTCCCCGGTCGGCGAAATGCTTCATGATGGTGTCAAGCGGGCGGGCATCTCCGAACGTGTCATCGAGCACGGATTCCAGTTGCAGGCGAACGGGAACACTGCGTCCATCCAGAATGTCGCCATAGACGATGGCAACGTGGTGCATCGGGTCGTAAGGCGTGGAATAGGTCATCGCGTAAGCCGGGCCTGCAATGGTCTCAACCGGCTGCTCGTTGACCCGCTCAACCATGCGTTCTGTGCGCTGGCGCCAGGCGATCAGGTCGGAGACCGAAACCATTTTTAGCTCATGTTCGGCGGCAAATTCGGCAACCTGCGCGCCGCGTTTGACAGTGCCGTCATCATTGACCAGCTCGCTGATCACGCCAACCTGTTCAAGGCCGGCCAGGCGGCAGAGGTCGACAGCGGCTTCCGTGTGGCCGGAGCGGATCATGACGCCGCCTTCCTTGGCAACCAGCGGGAAGATGTGGCCCGGACGGACAAAATCGTCGGCACCCACATTCGGGTTGGCGAGGGCGCGGACAGTCGAGCAGCGCTCTTCAGCGGAGATCCCGGTGGTAAGGCCCTGGCGGTAGTCGACAGAAATGGTGAAGGCTGTTGCGAGCGGCGCATCGTTTTCCGCAACCATCGGGTCGAGGCGTAGCCGCCGCGCATGGGCCACAGTCATCGGCGCGCAGATGATCCCGGATGTGTGCCGGACCATGAACGCCATTTGTTCAGGCGTGACCTTGGAGGCAGCGACAATCAGATCGCCTTCGTTTTCGCGGTCGTCATCGTCGGTCACGACCACCATTTCTCCACGTTCGAATGCGCGGATTGCTTCTGCGACACGGGCCTGGGACACGGGATGCTCCTTGGTTGTAGCTAGTCCGAGAAAGTCGTTTGGAGTGACTTCGCCATTCGTGGCGATGGCGATCTTGCGGGCCATATCGCGCGACACCCAGACATTCGGGTCGTTGCACAGGGCGGTAACGGAGGCAGGGGACAGGTTTGCCCGGCGCGCGAAGGCGCTGCGGCTTTCCCCTGTTTGCAAGAGCCAATGATCCAATCTCATGAAAACGGATATACGCCCTTCGACTTTCAGTCACAAGACATGGAGCGGAAAAATTTCAGTAATACTGAAAGGTCATCCTGTTTTCACGAACTCTGCAGTTCGGGACACAAAGGCAGGCCGCATCCAGCGCTCATCAAGCCCCACATCCGCGCACAGGCTCGTGAGGTCCTCTTTCAGGTAAGAAGTATAGTACGGCTCATGGAACAGCTGCGGAAAAATCGTCAAAAGCCCGTCGTAATCCGGCACATCGCCGGTTTGCAGGCTGTCGACGAAGAGAAACGAACCGCCTGGTTTCAGGACCCGGGCCACCTCGCTCAAAACCTTGCGCCGGATTTTCGGGGGCAGTTCGTGAAACAGGAAAACGCACGAGACAACATCGAGCGAGTTGTCCGCGAAGGGCAGCTCTTCGGCCATCGCGGTCACATATCCAGCGCGCGGACTTTTGAATCGGTCCCGCGCAACGTTGAGATAAGGCTCTGAGAGGTCCAATCCGATCCCGGACAGGCGCGGAAAGGCATTGAGCGCGGGGCGGAGCAGGCCGCCCGTGCCGCACGCAATGTCGACATAGGCGATCTTGCGCTGGTCCTTGCGTTTCAGGATTTCCGCGAACGGGAGGAGCGCCTTGCGCCGCATGGCGGCTGTTGCCCCGGAAAACAGGACATCAACCTGGAAATCATAAAGCCGTGCACTGTCTTCCGACAGCCAGCCATCTGTCTGGAAATGGAAGTTCTGGCGGTAATAGCGTGGAAGCGCATCGGCAAAGGCCGGGCCGTCCTGGTTGACTTCCTGATGGGTGTTTTCGGCCCGCCGCCGCGCCACTTTGGGCACGTCCTTGAAAAAGGCCTGGCTGGTCTGCAACAGCTCTCTTGGGCTCAGGGTGCCGTCTGAAGGCATCGGATACATGCCATCTTCAACCGCCTTCATGTCCTCGGCAAACAACCTGACGATGTCGGCGAGCATGCGCCGCTGGCTCGGGACTGGGCCTTCCGGGGTGACTTTCGGCGTTTCGGGCAGGTCCTTTTGAAGCCGCAGGTTCATGCGGCGCATGGCTTCGGAATGTAATGTGTAGAGGGCGACACGGCTGCCCTGGTGGGCCGCATAGCGGAGCCTGCGGGCAACTTTGGCAATCGGGGGCGGTGACCGGCGCAAGCCCTGTTTTTCAGACACATCCTGATCTGTCACCGCAGCCATGGTTCACTCCCGTTTCAAAACTGCCACCGCCTCAATATGGGGCGAGAAGTGGAACTGGTCTACCGGGGTGACAGAGTGAAGCGCATAGCCGCCGTCGATCAGGATCCTCAAGTCCCGGGCCAGCGTTGCCGGATTGCAGGAGACGGCGACGATCTTCTTCACTTTCGATTTTGCCAGCATCTCGGCCTGAGCTTGAGCTCCGGCACGTGGCGGGTCGAAAACAACCGCGGCAAACGGCTCCAGCTCTTCCGGCACCAGCGGGCGGCGGAAAAGATCCCGCTTTTCAAAGGTCACCTTCTTCAAACCCTGCGACTTGCGCAAGGACCGGTCGAGCGCGGCAATCGCGGCTGAGTCGCCCTCAACCGCATGGACATTGGCCGCGCGGGCAAGCCTCAGCGCAAAGGTGCCGACACCGGAAAACAGATCGGCCACGGTCTTGACCTTACCAACACCTGCAAGGACAAGCTCAGAGAGCGCCTCTTCGGCAGCATGCGTTGCCTGCGTAAAGCCGCCCGGTGGCGGGACGAGGCCGGTGCCACCCATGTCGAGCAAGGGCGGGCGCACTTCCAGAAGGATTTCGCCATTCACACTGAGGCGCGCCAGATCCAGCTCCACGGTCTTCTGGCTCAACGCCGGGATCTTGCGGTCATAAGCCTTGTCGGCCTTTTCAAAGGCGACATCCAGACCGGAGGTGGTGCTGAGCACGGTTATCCGGAGTTCGCCTTTCTTCGGCACCAGATCAGCGGCCAGGGATTTCAGGCCCTTGAGTGCGCTGGTGATGCTTGGGTCGAGCACCGGGCATTCAGAAATTTCGACCAGCTTGTGGCTGGCTTTTTCATGATAGCCGAGAAGAACCGCGCGCCCGGCCCGGGTCGCCGTAAAGACCGCCCGCCGCCGACCGCCTTGAGTCGCTGCGATGGTCTGCGTCACGTCAGCGTCTATGCCCTGGGTTTTGAGCGCCTTTTCGACAAGGCTCCGTTTCCACGACAGATAGGGCCCTTCGGCCAGGTGCTGCACCGAGCAGCCGCCACAGGCCGCGTAATGCCGGCACACCGGCTCAATACGGTCTGGCGATTGGGTCAGATAGGCTGGGTTCTGCGCCCGGCCGTTCTGGACCTTGGCCTCAACAGTCTCGCCTGGCAGGCCTCCGGCCACATAAACCGGCCCGGTATCGGTTAAAGCAATGCCATCTCCCCGATGGCCCAGCTCGGTGATTTCTAGTCGCGTCTCAGTCATGGCCGAGCGATACAGGCGAACGCGGATCGGGGCAAGCGATAGGTCGGCTTTAGGCCGCTTTCTTCCCGTAGAGCAACCATTCAGCGTTGCCGTCGCCGCCTTTGACAGGGGAAGGGATCAATTCCCCGGCGGTCCAGTCCGGCACGGTCCCGAGCCAATCTTGCAGGTGTTTGGCTGTTGCCTCGGCAATCTCCGGATCCACCAGCCCGCCTTTGCCGATGTTATCCTTGCCCGCTTCAAACTGCGGCTTTACCAGAAAAATTCCGTCCGCCCCCGGCGCTGCAAGATCGAGGGCAGGAGGGAGAGCGAGTTTCAGGGAAATGAAGCTGACATCGGAGACCAGCAGCTCGGGTTGATCGCCAGTGAGGTGCTCAAGGGTCAGCTCGCGCGCATTCAAACCGTCTTGTGCCAAAACTCTGGGATCGCTGCGCAGGCTGTCGTGCAGTTGGTCATGCCCGACGTCGATCGCGTGGACTTTTGCTGCCCCGTTTTGCAGCAGAACCTGTGTGAAGCCGCCGGTCGACGCGCCGATATCAAGGCAAATCTTGTCTGCCGCCGAAACACCAAAGGCACGCAGTCCTTCGATCAGTTTCAGCGCAGCGCGGGAGACGTAGCCTGCCGCGGGATCTTCCACGTCAATTGCAGCATCCGCGGCGACCTTTTGGGCTGGTTTGCCGCAGACCGCGCCGTTCACCGAAACCGTGCCGCGCAAAATCGCATCCCGGGCACGGGCTCGGGAGGCAAAGTGACCGGTGTCGACAAGGTGCTGATCGAGACGCTGTTTGGACATCAGAACGGGCTAATCAAAAAGGAAAGGGGCGGTGGGTTGTCAAAAACACCCGGCAATTGCGGAGACGAGACGGTCGACATAGACCCGCTCGCCTGCATAGAGCCACAGCATTGCGGACAGCGCGACAAGGCTTGTCGCGCCAAGCGCCAGTCCGAAATAAAGCGACGTTTGCATTCCGCCCTTATCCTTTCAACCAAACTATCCGACGCAATCCTGTCGCAATTCGTCAGGACGAGGCAGGGGCATTTTCGATCAGCCGCTTCAGTTTGGCCAGTGCTGTTTCTTCCACTTCGCCGTACGCGATGGTGCCGACGAATTTGTTGTCTGCGTTCATTAAATAGACGGCCGCGGAATGGTCCATCGTATAGTCGCCGTCGTCAAGCGGAACCCGCTTTGCATAGACCCGATAGGCCTTCAGCATTGAATCGATGTTCTCGCGGGACCCGGTCAGGGCCAGGATGCGGTCATCGAAGGCTCCGACATAATCGCGCATCACGTCCGGGGTATCCCGCTCCGGATCAACGCTGACGAAGGCGTAGTTGAGTTTGTCTGCATCCGGGCCAAGAGCTTCGATCCAGCCCTGCAGTTCCGACAAGGTGGTGGGGCAAACGTCCGGGCAATAAGTGAAACCGAAGAACATGACTGTCGGTTTTCCGGCCAGCGTCTGGTCGGTCACGGTTTCGCCGTTGCCACTGATCAGTTCAAACGGGCCACCAATAGCAGCCAGTGGCTCGATCAAGGCCCCGGAATTGTTGCTGGAAGTGGTTTGCAGATAGACAAGCGCGCCGGCCACGCAGGCAAGGACGGCAACTGCCGCCCAAGCCACGTACCGGAAGAGTTTCAAACCTGACATGGTTGGCTCTCCCTTAAAGACTTAATTGTGGTTCATCTTGCTGTGGTCATGACCACTGTGATCCATTTTGCCGTGGTCCATGGCTTTCGCGCCCATCTTGGCGACCGGCAGTTCGACGGTGACATCACCGGCTTTTTCGAACGTCAAAACGACTGGAACGGACGTGCCCTCTTCAAACGACTGGTTCAGCCCCATGAACATGATGTGCAAGCCGCCCGGCTTCAAGGACACAGTTTCGCCAGCCGGGATCTCAATGCCGTTTTCCATCTCGCGCATTTTCATCACGCCATCGGTGACGGCCATTTCATGCAGCTCGACTTTCTTGGAGACATCGGAGCTGGCCGCGACAAGGCGGTCAGCCTCCGTTCCTGTGTTGACGATTTCGATAAAGCCACCGCCTGCCTTGGCTTTCGGCGGTGTTGCCCGGGTCCAGGCGTTCGACAGCTCAAGAGAGCCGGCGGAATAATCGGCGGCAACGGCCGTCATGGAGACGAGCGAAAGGGCGGCTGCGGCTGCAACGGAAGTCCAGAGTTTCATTTGTGAATTCCTCGTGTTCTGAAGGTTTGGTTCGGGTCAGACACGAAGAACAGGCGGTGCGCGGATTGGCCCGCTTTTGCCGATAGAAAGATGGGGGGCGTGTTGGGCGCGGTAAGGGGTGTTGAGGCCTGTGGGGTCATTGGCCGACAAACACTCCATCTGCGCCGGAGCAAGGCACGGGCCAGCTGCACAGCCATGCGGACAGCTCGTCGCGCAAGTGCAGGTGATCGGGTCATGCGCACCTTGGGTGGAAGGGTCCAGATCCGTTGTGAGGCAGAGGCTAGCCAGTCCGTCGCCAGCAATCGAGCCGGTGGGCGCAAGAGCAGTGCCGAGTGTGATCAGGATCAGACGGACGGCAAACGCAAGCCCGGTGAGCGCCACCAGTGGTGTCCGCTCTTGCCGCAAGATCCTGAGTATGCTCATGCGCCGTCCCATGGGGCGGCTATAAGCTGATTGCGGACTTCTGTCGAGCGGCGAAACAGCGCAGAAGTCCGATTGTCCGCTCGAAAGGCCTCCAACACGTCAGGTTTTATCTGCCGGCTTTGCTAGTTCCTCTGATACAGTCCCGGAGGCGTCACCTTCTGGGGCACCGTCCTTGAGTGATGTGTCGGCGCCACTTGTATCATCAGCGGAACCAACCTCGGTCTCGTCTTTTTCCGGATCGTTAGAAGTCTCAGTGTCGAAGTTGTAGATGTCATCTTCATAAGCCGGGAATTCTTCAGGCGGGATAACATATTCTTCGTCTTCGGCGTTCAGCTCTTCGGTGGAAATAACGGTACCGACCTGCGCCGTTGCAGCGTATTCGAAGTCTGTCTTTTCTTCGGCTGTCAGCGCTTCGCGGGTCAGGACGCGCGTGAAGATGAATGCAGCCATCAAGACATTGAACGCGATCACCATCACGTAGAGACCGGACGGGCCCATCTGGCCCATCAAGACTGAGGCGACCAGAGGTCCGACGATCGAGCCGATCCCAAAGGACAGAAGCATGCCGGATGAGGTTTCAACGAAGTCTTCCTGCGCGGCGTGGTCAAACGCGTGCGCCACGGCAATCGCGTAGAGCGGCTGCGAGAACATGCCGACGAGAACAGCCGTGCCGGCAGCAATCAGGAACACGTTCGGTGAGAAGACAACGATCGCTGTTGAGGCTGCTGCGGTCGCAAGCCCGAGAATGATCAGAACAACACGCCGGTCCATTCGGTCGGACAAGCGGCCAACCGGCCATTGGGCAATCAGTCCGCCACCGATGATCGCGGCAGCGTAAAACGCGGACTGGTTGGTGCTCAATCCGATCTGAGATCCATAGAGCGGCGTCAGCGTCAGAAGCGCGCCTTGAGAAATTCCTATGAAAAACACCCCGACAAAGGCAGCCGGTGAGTTCTTGTAGAGCTGAACCGGCCGGAATCGGACAAGTGTGATCGGCGCAGGTTGTGCGGAGGTCGTCAACGAGACCGGCATGACTGCCAGGCTGACCGTAACTGAGGCAATCACGAACGGAATGAAAGACGCAATGCTCATCGTTGCGATCGATACCTGGCCAAGCATCAGCGCACCGAACAGAATCACAATGTAAACGGACATGATCGTGCCGCGGTTTTCGTTGGTGGCGCTCTCGTTCAGCCAGCTCTCGACGATCATGTAAAAACCGGCGAGACAAAAACCCGAGACGATACGGATCACGACCCAGAAGACCGGATCCACGACGACTGGATGAAGGATAGCAGCCGCTGACATCATGGAAACGAGCGCTGCGAAGGCCCGGATATGGCCAGCCCGCATAATCAAGAGCGGAGCGCCGAAGCATCCGATGACCATTCCCACAAAGTAAGCGGACGAGATCGCACCAATCTCGAAATCTGAGAAATAGAATCGGTCCGCAGCGAGCGGCAGCAGCGTTGTCTGCAGGCCGTGGCCAAAAATGAGCAGAGCAACCGACAACAAGAGTGCGGAAACCGAGAGTAGCGTCTGTGCCATGGCAGCCTCCTGAGCGTTTCGTTCAGCGTCCGGAACGTTCAAATCGGGCGAAAAACAAAAGCGCCGGCAAGATGCCGGCGCGGTTTTTATCTTTCTCCAGCCATAATCTTCCTGCGCCCGGCCTGTCAATCCGCATTTTCCGGCGCGGCGTGGCTCAAATTCGCCGAGCCCCGGCACAAGGCTTATGCGCGCTGAGATCCGCTCATGAATTCGGTGCCAAGCGCTGCAAAGACTGTCTTGAGAATACCGTCCTTATCGAGACCGGCAGACGCGTACATGGACGCCGGTTTGTCATGGTCCTGATATGTGTCCGGAAGGGTCAAGGTGCGGATCTTGAGACCGGCATCCAGCGCGCCTTCTTGAGCCAGTGCGCTCAGGACATGGCTGCCGAAACCGCCGATGGATCCTTCTTCGATCGTGACAAGCACTTCGTGTTCGCGCGCGAGCCGCCGGATGAGATCCATGTCGAGCGGTTTGGCAAACCGGGCATCTGCAACAGTTGTGGAAAGACCGGCGGCATCCAATTCATCTGCGGCTTTCAAACATTCGGCCATCCGTCCGCCGAAGGAGAGGAGCGCCACCTTGGTGCCTTCGCGGCGGACAATGCCTTTGCCGATTTCCAGAACAGTGCCGCGTTCCGGCATCTCTAGCCCAACACCTTCGCCGCGTGGATAGCGGAAGGAGATCGGGCCCTCATCATAGGCAACAGCTGTTGCCACCATGTGCCGGAGTTCGGCTTCATCAGAGGCAGCCATGACCACAAAGCCCGGCAGGCAAGAAAGATACGCGGTATCAAACGCACCGGCATGGGTGGCTCCATCAGCGCCGACGAGACCTGCACGGTCGATCGGAAACCGGACGGGCAGTCCTTGGAGAGCGACGTCATGGATCACTTGATCATAGGCGCGCTGCAGGAACGTCGAATAGATCGCGGCAAACGGCTTGTATCCTTCCGTCGCCATGCCGGCCGCAAAGGTGACTGCATGCTGTTCGGCAATGCCGACATCATAGGTGCGCTCCGGGAAGGCTTCGCCGAAGAGGTTCAGGCCGGTGCCGTCGGGCATGGCCGCTGTGATGGCGACCACCTTTTCATCTTCTTCCGCTTCCTTAATCAAGGACGTTGCGAACACATTGGTGTAGCTCGGCGCGTTGGCCTTCGGTTTGGACTGTTTGCCCGTGACCACGTCAAACTTGGCAACGCCGTGATACTTGTCTTTCGCGCCCTCTGCCGGCGCATAGCCCTTGCCTTTCTGGGTCACAGCATGGATCAACACTGGCCCATTGTGCGTATCGCGGACGTTTTTCAGGATCGGCAGCAGATGCTCAAGGTTATGCCCGTCAACCGGGCCGACGTAATAAAAACCCAGCTCTTCAAACAAGGTGCCGCCGGTCCAGAAGCCTCGAGCATACTCTTCCGCGCGAGCCGCTTTTTCAGCCAGCTGCTTCGGGAAATTCTTGACGATGTTCTTCGCGGCACCGCGCAGCGACTGGTAAGTCGGGCCTGAGACAAGCTTGGCGAGGTAGGCAGACATTGCGCCCACCGGCGGGGCGATCGACATGTCATTGTCGTTCAGGATAACCACAAGCCGGGAGCCGAGGTGCCCCGCGTTGTTCATCGCCTCGTAAGCCATGCCTGCGGACATTGCTCCGTCGCCGATGACCGCTATGACGTTGTTGTCGCCATCCTTTAGATCACGGGCCGCTGCCATGCCGAGGCCGGCAGAAATGGATGTCGACGAATGCGCCGTTCCGAAGGGGTCATAGATGCTTTCAGAGCGTTTGGTGAAACCCGACAGGCCCCCTGGTTGGCGCAGGGTCCGAATTCTGTCCCGACGTTCGGTAAGGATCTTGTGCGGATAGCTTTGGTGTCCAACGTCCCAAATGATCCTGTCGTCCGGCGTGTTGAAGACATAATGCAGCGCGACCGTCAGCTCCACGACACCCAGACCGGCGCCCAAATGCCCTCCGGTTATGGAAACCGTATCAATGGTTTCGGTGCGCAACTCGTCGGCCAGTTGGCCGAGCTCGGTTTCATCGAGCTGGCGCAAATCGGCCGGAGAGGACACCTTATCGAGCAAGGGCGTTTTTGAATCTGCAGTCACGCTGGGGAATGCTCCGGAATAGAAAACATGGCGGGCAGCCATACACCAACCTTATGTATGGCGCAAACGCTGTACGATCAGGGGGGGCGCACCTTGAAATGTGACACCTTGGTGAACATGCATAGAGATAACGGGTGTATGCAGGAATTTATGCACTTATAGCGTTAAATTTTCGTCGAAATCCATGCAATGTCACCCATTTGGGTGATGCATACATTATTAATATGTATTAAACCTTTAAGTGTGGTCGATGGGGCCACGTGCACAGTGATCAACTTGGGGTCGTAATTGCGCGACCCCAGTTTTTTGCCTTTATAAGCGCGGTTATTCTTTAAAATATTTGCCGGCTCACTGCCTATCCTTGGGCTCTTTTGTCACACCAGACCGGATAGCCGATACACCAATTGCACCAACTCCAGTTGTGTGCGCACTGCTGTCTTGTCAAATATCCGGCGCAAATGAGTTTTCATGGTGTTCCGCGTGATGTTTAGCAAGTCGGTGGTCGCAGAAACGGAACCGGTTTCCGCCAAAGACCGAGCAAGGTGCGCTTCAGACTGTGAGAGGCCGAGTTCCTCCTGCAGGATGGTCTCAACGGCTTCAGGTATGTTGGCTGGCTGGCAAACACGGATAAGAACCCAAGGGTCTTGTGTGTCTCCCGATACTGCCTCGATCGTGACCCGGTTTAAGTTTCCTGACCGGTCACGAAGACAAAAACCGGACCGGGAAAAAGAGCTGTCGGACTTGGCTTGTTTGTAACCGGTTTGATGCAGGTCTTTTGCAGAGGTGGGAGCTGACGATATCTCTGACAGAAGCATCTCCATCTCCCTGTTCCGGATCTGCAGTTTCCCCCCGGCCATTTGTCCGACGTCCAGATCTGCCAGAGCTGATAGCCCGTTTTCATGCTCGGCTATGATGAGACGTTGTTTGTTGATGAGAACAGAAGGAACTGCGCAGTGGTTCGCAAAGGCTCGCTGAATGCGGCTTTGCGTTTTAAGCATGTCGATGTTTGTGAGTTCACCAAAGCAGGTCTTCAGGGTCTTGGCGATTTTGGAGAAGGCAAGAACGGTTTCTGCCGAAGTCGTTGCCACCGGCGATGCGTCATCAAAGAGCAGGCCGAATATCACGGTCAAGCCTGAGCTATCCCGTGTAATGCTGATTATCGCCGATTGGGATGAGACTTCATTTCCATTTTTAGGAGATGTGGCAGCCGCATCGAGCTTTGAAATGTGACCCTGGTGAATACGGTACACAGCATCTGGTTCCGCCAACTCAAGCAAATACTTAAACGCTGATACTCCGGCGTGGTAGGAAGCAGAATTCAAGAAGTCCCTGAAGGCCTCTGCGTGCGCCGGACCCGTAAACCGGCCTGTTGCAAATCCGTCGTTGAGATATTCTGCCGCGCAGGCTTTGCTTTCAAAGACCCTACTAACTTTGTCCAGGAAAGGCAGCCAGTCCGTGTGGGTCGTAATCTTGCCTAAGGCGTCTTCCAAAAGGTCCAGTTCAGCGTCTTTGCTTAAATTGGGCATTTCCGGTCGCTCGATAGATGTCCTTAAATATAACAAGATGAGCGCAAGGATAACACTGCAAAATAGTCAGGGATCTGAAAAAATTCATGAGATCGTCAATTTGCCAGAAATAAAGTAAAGGTTCAGGCAATAACGTTCTGCAATTGATTTATAAGTTTTGGTAGATGATTCGAGATTTCTCTACCTGGGGGTGCGCCAATCTCGGTGCTCCTGAGATTGGTTCTTTGCAGAGACCAGCCCTCGCAAACGGTTCGGATTACGTTTGTCGGCAGTTATTTGGCTGCATGAGCCATTGCTGGCGCTACCGGCTGAGCGGTCTAGCCGTTTTGCGGGTCAAGCTCGGTCGTGCCAGTTGGTTCGCCATTTTGCCCAAGCTGGATTTTTTCCACTTTGGCCTCAGCCGCCTTCAGCAATGTATCGCAATGCTGGCGCAATGCATCGCCGCGCTCGTACATTTCGATGCTGCGCTCCAGCGGAACGTTTCCCTGCTCGAGTTCACGTACGATTGTCTCGAGCTGCTTGAGCGCGTCTTCGAAGCACAGACCGGCGATTTCCTTTGCAGCATCGGACATGCGATTTTCCTGAATGAATTCCCTACAGACCGGCACATTTGCGAGACCTGCGCCAAAGGTCAAGAGGGCGCGGGTGGATAGGCGTTGCCATCCACCGCCAACTGGAGAATTCTTGGTGTTAGGCTTCAGCCGGTCATCAATGTCATGACATGAGCAGCGGTTGAGCGGGCGAGGCCTTCAAGGTCATAGCCGCCTTCCAGAACCGATACCACGCGGCCGTCACTGTGTTTGTCTGCCACGTCCATCAGGGCCCGCGTAGCCCAGGCAAAGTCAGCCTCCACGAGATTCAGGCCGCCGAGCGGGTCACGCGCATGGGCATCGAACCCGGCTGATATGATGACCAATTCCGGTGCGAAGCCATCGAGCCGAGGAAGCAGAACAACTTCGAACGCCTCCTTGAAGCCCGCGCCATTTTCGCCCGGCGGCAGCGGGACATTGACGATCGTGTTGGCCTCCCCGGTTTCCGAGGCATCGCCGGAACCAGGATAGAGGGGCATCTGGTGCGTCGAACAATACATCACGCTTGCATCATCCCAGAAAATATCCTGGGTGCCGTTGCCGTGATGCACATCGAAATCGATGATCGCGACCCGGCCTATCCCGTATTTCTCCTGAGCGTACCGGGCTGCAACGGCTGCGTTGTTGAAGAAGCAAAAGCCCATCGCCCGGTCTTTTTCCGCATGGTGCCCAGGGGGGCGGGAGGCAGAAAAGGCGTTGTTGACCTTCTTTGTCAGGACTTCGTCAACCGCCCGGCAGGCTCCGCCCACACCGCGCAGCGCCGCTTCCCAGGTGCCGGGCGACATGGTCGTGTCTGCATCGACACGCGCGACACCCTCGTCCGGGGACAGCCGGTGAAGTTGGTCGATATACGCCATCGGATGAGCCCGTGCGATATCCTCCAGCGCGCCGACGGGTGCGAGATCGCGCTCAACCGACTGAAACTTTTCATGTTCCAGAATACGGTCAATGGCACGAATGCGATCCGGGCGCTCCGGATGACCCACCGGGGTCAAATGATCCAGGTAGGTCGGGTGATGCAGTAGGAGTGTTGACACGGCGGGCGTTTCCATAAGGTATGAATTTATAGTTATCCGCCATCAGATCCGTGGTCTTCAGATCTGTCAATGAGCCATCTCAATTCCGGCAGCTTATTCCAGGCCGGTCTATCCGGCTTTCTGAATTTCCACCTGGTGCGGGTAGGGAATGGAAATTCCGCCCGCGTCGAAAGCCTCTTTCACAGACTTCAGTATGTGAAATTTCAGTTCCCAATAGTCGCCCCCGTCGCACCAAAGCCGCACACCTAGATCCACGGAGCTGTCACCGAGATTTGTCACACGCACCCAGGGCTCAGGGTCTTTGTGGACGCGCGCATCCGCAGTGGCGGTGTCGAGAATGATCTGGATCGCCTTGTCCGCGTCATCGCCGTAGTCGATGCCGAAAGTCAGGTCGAGCCGGCGAGTCTGGTGCGCGGAAAAATTGGTGATGACCGTGCCCCATGCCTGGCCGTTGGGCATGATGATCTGAACATTGTCCGGGGTCACCAACTCTGTGACGAAGATGTTGAGGTCCTTCACCGTTCCGGAGGTCCCGCCGATGGACACATATTGTCCGATCTTGTAGGGACGGAAGATGATGAGCATCACTCCGGCCGCGATGTCACTCAAGGTGCCCTGCAGGGCAAGGCCGATCGCAAGGGTACCGGCGCCGAGGACGGCTACCAAACTGGTCGCCTGAATGCCAAACAGCTGCAGGACCGCAATGAATGTTACGAGAAGGACAAGCCAGCGAACGATAGAGGCCGCGAAGCCGCCTATCGTATCGTCGATCCGTTCGTGAGAGACGATCCGCTTTCGGACGAAGCTCGACAAGGCACCGGCAATCAGCCAGCCAATGATGAGAACGATCAGTGCTTTTGCCGCATTGATCACCAGAGGCATGTAGACGGTTACCTGTTCCATTGTGCCGTTCATCGACGGTCTCCCCGATAGCTGACGTGTCACCCCACTTGTCAAAATGTCGTAGCGGAATGATTTGCCACAAGCAAGTAAGCCTGTGGCAAATCTCGCTTTTTGTCGGATCAGGCCCGGTGGTCTAGGCTCTCTGGATGCGCGCTGATCCAGGTCTCTAGAAAGGCAGCCATTTCCTCGTCACCACATCCCTTGATGAAGTCGGGATAGATCCGACTGCCGTTTTCCAGCAAAAGCCCCGCGCATTTGATATGGTCAGCTCCAGGTTTTTCCGGTGCGAACTCTGCGCCGTGAAGCACCGTGTCGAGCGCGTCACCTCCGAAGCCGTTCTTTTTGGAAAGATCCGGCTTCAGACTCAGGAAATATGCAGTTTCCTCGGGTAGCCCATGCCAGCCAGCTGCATGAAGGGGCGATAAACCCATCTCATCGGTGGCATTTGGGTCCAGCCCGCCGGCAACGAGAGCCTTGATTTGCGGAAGGCGTCCGGGTTCTGAGGCAAGCCTCACCAACAGCCGTCTGTCTTCATCAGTCAGCGCCTTCAGATCGAGCCTCTTTGCAGAAACCTCGCCAGTGGCACACGCCGCGAGAGCCTGCTCATCCGGGGTGAGACGTGTGTCGCACCCGAGGTCCGACAGCGCGCTTGCCGCTTCTGTATAGCCGTGGATCCTGGCAAGCGCATAGGCAGAATGGCCCTGCCACCGGGCATCGAGGGCCGCCCCAGACGACACAAGCAGCGAAACAACCTCTCCGGAACATCCACGGCGCGCTGCCTGGTGCAGGGCCGGGACGGTATTCACCGGTTGTCCGCTCGGGTGATTGTCTTCAAGCAGGTTCGGATCGGCACCGGCCTCCAGCAGCATGCGAACTTTGTCGAGGTCATTGAAATCAAGCGCACGCGGTAGAGCGTTGGTGCCATCCGGTTTGGCACCATTTTCCAGAAGTAGCTTCAGGGCGCGAGCGTGGGCGAGCTCCGTGGCATGATAGAGGCTTTCGTTGTCATTCGGATCTGCGCCGTGGCGAAGCAGTAAGTCTCCGAGTTCGTAGTTGTCGGCGTGGCACAACGCACCGTAGAGCGCTGAGAGCTTATGATCAGTGTTTGCATCCGCTGGAAAGCCTTCATTGACATCTGCGCCATGAGACAGAAGCAACTCTGCCAGGGCCAGCATGTCCGCATGTTTCGAGGGGGACCGGTGTATTTCTTTCGAAAAGGCGAGGTGGAGCAGGGGGGGACCGAACACCAATCGGGTCGAGAGCCCGCTTGGGATCGGCCGCGACTGCTTCGCGCACCGAGGTTAGGTCGTAGAGTGCGATTTGCAGTCCGAGGTTGTCGTCTTTGAGCGCGGGATCATCATCCAGCAGCTTATTGGTGACCCAACGCTGACCGGCAAAGAGTGCCGTTTTCAACCGCTCCGCCCGTTCCGCACGGGTCATGGCGGCACTTTCAATTGCAAGCATGAGCTGCGGCCAGCTGGTGTGTCCGGCTTCACGCGCGATTACATGGAGGCAATCGGCATGCCTGAGCGGCTTATCGGCAGAAACAAATTTATGCGCCCGCGCAAGAGCCGCGCGGTCGCCACTGGCAATCGCCTTTTTGAGGCGTCTGGCATCCTTGCGGAAGTGATCGAGTGAGGTAAGCGTCTTGGAAGACAAGGCTTTTCTCCTGTTGGCGTGCCCGGACGATCCGCTTGTGTCGGGCGCAGGTGAAAAACCGGCATCAATGGTATGTGTCAGGGTGCTTTCGCTGTCCGCGGATCCGGGTGCCGCCCTCATCGGCTCGCGGACATTGCCGGGACGGGCCTGAAAATGCAAGCCCGCCTTGGTAAATTTCTCAGGTGGTAGCAGGTTTCATGCTGGCCGGGGCCGGGCTTTCGTCCGGGACAAAGAAATCCGGGGTGAGCGACTGGGTTGGATCCACACGGTACTGATCAAAGTCGGTTACGCCGCGGCTCTGAAGGAACGTGTCGTCTATCAGGAACTTACCGGTCAATTCCTTAGAAGGTGTCGTGAAGATCTCGTAGGCAGCATCTGCAAGGATGTCCGGCGTCCGGCTTGTTTGCATCATCTTGTCGCCGCCGATTATGTTTTTGATCGCCGCTGTCGCGATCGTGGTGCGCGGCCAAAGCGCATTCACCGCAATCCCCTTGGACCGCAGTTCACCGGCAAGGCCCAGAACAACAAGGCTCATGCCGTATTTGGCGATTGAGTAGGGCGTGAACGGCGCAAACCACTTTTCCTGCATATCCAGCGGCGGAGACAGCATCAGGATGTGCGGGTTTTCTGATTTCTTCAAATGAGCGATGGCGTGTTTCGAGCAGGCCATCGTGCCCCTCGTGTTGATCTGGTGCATCAGATCAAACTTCTTCATGTCCGTCTGCTGCAGCGGTGTCAATTGGATCGCGCTGGCGTTGTTGACGAGGATGTCCAAACCGCCAAAGTGATCCGCCGTCTTGTCGATGGCTGCTTGAACCGCTTCATCATCGCGAACATCGAGCACGATTGGCAGGGCCTTGCCGCCAGCCGCTTCGATTTCCTCGGCAGCTGAAAAAATCGTGCCCTCCAGTTTCGGATGCGGTTCTGCGGTCTTGGCAGCAACGGCGACATTCGCGCCTTCCCGTGCAGCACGCAATGCGATGGCTTTGCCGATCCCGCGCGAAGCGCCGGTGATGAAGAGTGTTTTGCCGTTCAAGGACATGGTGTTCTCCTTCAAGGAAGCTGCTGTGTGGCTGTTCAGGATTTCGACTTCTTGGTCATGAAGGCCTGGAACGCGGAGATTGCCTCCGGCGACGTCAGGCGGGAGGAGAACACCTTGGCTTCCTCATCGACCCGGTCGCTGAGGTCCTGGCTTTCCTGCCAAAGGAACTGACGGGAAAGCGCCATTGCCTCCGGCGGTTTTGCAGCAATTTCCCGGGCGCAGGCCAAAGCCACATCATCGACATTCTCAGAGACGACTTCATTGACGAGACCGGCCTGATAGGCCCGTTCGGCGCTGAATGGACGGCCGAGGCACAGCATTTCAAATGCGCGGGCATGGCCCATGATTTTCGGACCGAGCAGGCTCGACCCGGCCTCTGGGACGAGACCCAGGTCGATGAACGGGGTGCGGATGACGGTGCGCGGGCTGGCAAACACCATGTCGCAATGCATGAGGAGCGTTGCGCCAACACCAACTGCAATCCCGTCGATGGAGGCGACCAATGGCTTCTTGTTCCCAACAAGCGCGCGCAGAAAGCGGTAAACCGGCGTTTCCGACATCTGCATCTTGCCGGCAAATTGAAGGAAATCACCGATGTCATTGCCGGACGTGAAGGCTTCCGGCTGGCCGCAAATGAGGTGGCAGCGCACATTGTCGTCCGTGTTCCCGGTTTCCAGCGCTTCCGCCAGATCCGTGTACATCTGGCCGGTCAAGGCGTTCTTTTTTTCCGGACGATCAAGACGCAAAGTCCTGACGCCGTCTTCAAGAGACTGCGTGATCATGAGGAAATTCCTTTCAGTATTCGTCTACAAGGCCGGGGCGTTTAAGAGGTCATCGCTTCCGGATCGAACTCCAGGATGCTGTCCGACGAACCGACGATGTCTTCCTTCAAACTTGCTGTGTCGCAGAGAAGCGTCATGGCGTAGCTTCTCGCCATGATGGTGCGCTGAGTTCGCAGGGCCCGGTTTTCCATGCCTGATTTCAGGGCACCCTTCGCCAGCAAGACACCACCATAGGCAAGGCCCGCCAGCCGCAAGTAGGGTGTTGCGCCGGAAAGGGCCTCTTCGACCCGTCCATCGGCCTGAGCTGCCAGCATCCAGTCGGTTGCTTCTTCCAGATCATCTAGGGCCCGGCGCAGGCGTTCGGCCGTGTCACCGAACTCGGGCCGGTTGGATTGGGAAACTTCCCGGGCGATCTCACGCAGCTCGGTCAGGAAGCCACGAATGTGATCCCCGCCCGACAGGGGCAGCTTGCGCATCACAAGGTCGATCGACTGAATGCCGTTGGTGCCTTCATAGATCGGCGCAATCCGGGCATCGCGCAGATGCTGTGCAACGCCGGTTTCTTCCACGTAGCCCATTCCGCCGTGGATCTGAACGCCAATGGAGGCGACTTCGACGCCGAAATCGGTCGACAACGCCTTGGCAATCGGCGTGAGCAGGCCTGCCCGTTCCGACCAGTGCTTCTTCTGATCCGGATCGGTGGCCGTGTAGGCCATATCGATGGCATGGGCGCAGGAATAACAGATCGCGCGGGCGACCTGGGTTCGGGTTCGCATGCCGAGCAAGGAGCGTTTGATGTCGGGGTGGTGGGCAATGGCGACCATGCCGTCGCCCTTCTTGCCGGGAACGTTACCCTGCTTGCGTTCCAGCGCATAGGCATGGGCATCCTGACAGGCGCGTTCCGCTACACCCAGCCCTTGAATGCCGACGGCGAGCCGAGCGTTGTTCATCATCGTGAACATACAGGCAAGGCCTTTGTTTTCCTCACCGATCAGCCAGCCCGTCGCGCCGCCTTCGTCGCCGTAGACCATGGTGCAGGTCGGGGAGCCATGAATGCCGAGTTTGTGTTCGACACCTGCACAGTGGACATCGTTCCGCGCGCCGAGCGAGCCGTCTTCGTTGACCATGAACTTGGGGACAAGGAACAGCGAAATGCCGCGGGTTCCAGCTGGAGCATCCGGAAGGCGGGCAAGCACAAGATGGATGATGTTGTCGGTCAGATCGTGCTCGCCGTAAGTGATAAAGATCTTCTGGCCGTAGATCCGGTACGTGCCGTCGTCATTGCGTTCGGCCCGGGCTTTCAACGCATTGAGATCAGACCCGGCCTGTGGCTCGGTCAGGTTCATGGTGCCCATCCATTCACCTGTGACCAGCTTTTCCAGGTAGGTTGCCCGCAACTCTTCCGTTGCGTGCTTTTCGATGGCTTCCACAGCGCCCATCGTTAGAGTGGGGCCGATGGCGAACGCCATGGAGCCGGAGTTCCACATCTCCAGTGCAGCAGCTGACAGCATTTGTGGCAACCCCTGACCGCCGGCGTCCTCGCTGGCAGAAAGACCGTTCCAGCCGCCTTCGATCCAGCCATGGTAGAGTTCGCGCCAGCCGGGAGGTGTTGTGACTTCCCGGTTGACAAGCGGAGTTCCGTGCTTGTCGGCGACGCTGTTGAGCGGGGCAATTTCTTCGGCGGCGAAGCGGCCGGCTTCGTTCAAAATGGCATCCACCAGATCATCGCCGAGTTCGGCATGCTGTCCGCCCTCCTGCAAGTCTGACAGGCCGCAGACGTGTTTGAGGGTGAAGGCGATTTCG
The DNA here is from genome assembly GCF_055755305.1 of Roseibium sp. R5. NCBI lineage: Bacteria > Pseudomonadati > Pseudomonadota > Alphaproteobacteria > Hyphomicrobiales > Stappiaceae > Roseibium > Roseibium sp. R5. The sequence goes on along the minus strand of NZ_CM146910.1, from coordinate 5,215,322 downwards.
TCGACTGGTGCACGATACATGATTGGTCCTCCCAAGACCCGGTGGCCTATCTTGGCCAAATTTCTTCTTTCAGCCGTCCAAAGCTTGACGGAACACGGGGTTGCCCGCAAAAGGCGCTACTGGCAGCCGATTGACGCAAACAGTAGCTGTGTTGACGTAAACGTCAACCCATTTCGCTGCGGCATGTCCTTATCTTTTTGGTCAGTCTTTCAGAATGGCAAGCAACGGAACGAAATGAATGCAGCGCTGGAACGTCAATCTGAGCTCAAGTGACTGGCAATTGGATGCGGAAGCCGATGCCGTCTGCCGCAGCCTGATTGACGGCGGTCTGGTCGCTGTGCCGACCGAAACCGTTTATGGCCTGGCGGCCGATGCGACGAGTGGCACCGCTTGTGCCCGCATTTTCGAAGCCAAGGGCCGACCGAGTTTCAACCCGCTCATTTCGCATCTGCCCAACCTTGAGGCCGCTCGCCATCATGGTGTTTTTGATGAGCGCGCCCTGAAACTGGCGGAGGCATTTTGGCCGGGCCCGCTGACCCTTGTTGTGCCGAAGACTAAGGCTTCTGAAATTTCAGATCTGGCGACGGCAGGTCTGACCACGGTCGCGCTTCGGGTCCCGTCCGGGCCAATCATGCGGTATCTTTCGGAAAAAACGGGTCGGCCGCTGGCAGCCCCAAGTGCAAACCGGTCCGGCAAAATCAGCCCTACCCGGGCATATGATGTCATCGCCGATCTCGGGCACGCGCTCGATTTCGTCATTGATGCCGGACCGTGTGAGGTTGGTATTGAATCGACAATCATCGGTTTAACGGACGAGCACGTGACGTTGTTGCGTCCCGGTGGTCTGGCGCGCGAAGAAATCGAGAGTGTGCTGCAGACAAAAGTCCGGACACCAGCTTCAAACAATCAACCGGAGGCGCCTGCAGCGCCCGGAATGCTCACCTCCCACTACGCACCAAATGCACAGATGCGTCTTCATGCACGAGCCGTTGCGCCAAACGAGGCCTTGTTGTCGTTTGGTGTGGATCCGATTGAAGGGCGGGATGAGGCCCTGGCGGAGGCGAATCTTAGTCCGTCCGGGGATCTCGTAGAGGCCGCTGCGCAGTTGTTCCAGGCCATGCGGACCCTTGATTCGTCCGGTGCAAAGACGATTCAGGTGCAAGATATCCCCAATACTGGACTTGGCGAGGCGATTAATGACCGCTTGAAACGGGCAGCGGCTCCGCGCAGTTGAGCTCGCCATCGTCCGACATTAGGTGTGAGGGTAAATTTCAGAAGATGCGTGTTAAGTGCGGTGTTTTTGACTGCGCCCTAAACTTCACCAAAATCAATAAGTCAGATCAGGTTGTTGATGTTTCGCATTAACTTAGGATCACCTAAAGTTAATCTGTGTAGTGTCTTCATCTTGCGTGGATTGCCGTAGTTAATAATGCAAATGAACTGTCAATGGAAGTTAAAAATTTCATACACCCATCTTCTAAAAACAGATCATCATCTAAAACTTATCAACACCATAGGTGCGTTTACTTGAACAAAGGGCTGGCAAAAAACCGTTCGCATGACTTACTATGTAAATCAGATTTTGGATGTGATGAACCTCCCCTCGAGCAAGCGATGCTCGCACCTCAGACCGGACCGGCCCCTAATTGCCGGTCCATTTTTTTGCCCGGCTTTTGCTCCCTGCCAACCAAAGAAGCGGCCTGTGTTCTCAAGTCGCCACTTCAGGAGTTCTGTTGGGAGTGGCCTCCGCGGCATCGTCTGCCTCTTTTGAAGGCGTCTTGCTGTCCTCAGTTGGTTCTGTCTTGTGTTCGGGCCCCAACTCCTCCGCAGTGTCGGAATTTTCCTTGAACTGGGGAACGACCGGATCTTCGGTTTCGGCTTCCTGGGCCTTCGAGTTCATCTTCAAGCGCTGGGCTGACAGGCTTTCCACATGGGCCTTCAGATCTGGATATTTATCCATCAGCAACCGGAAGTCTTGCGCCCGCAGGCTCAGCAGATGGCAATAGCCAATCGCAACAACATCGGCGCTGCGCCGCCCGCCGGTCATGAGAGAGATTTCCCCGAACACATCACCGCGGCCGAGGCGAATGGTGGTAATTGGCGTACGAACTTCGACCGCACCGGATGCGATGAAGTAGGCGGCATCGCCGCGTTCGCCCGTCCGGATCAAGGTTTCCCCCGGTGTCGCGAATTGCGGGCGCATCATTTTCATGATGGCTTTCTGCTGTTTTTTTGGCAGTCCCTCAAACAAGGGATGGGCTTGGACCAGCTCTTTGGTCTTCATGCCGAGGTCCAGCTTCGGCCGGAAGTCGCAAGCGCGCCGAACCTTCTCCACGTCTCTGAGGAGGTCCTGATGCAATTCGGTGCCCACCAACATCTGATCCCGGGCTTCGTCGTATGCGGTCTCTTCAAGACGAACACCGCTCATGCGCAAGAATTTGTTCTCAAGCGCATCGGCATAATCCGGGTACTGCAAACGCAAAGCCTCAATAGCCTGGGTCGTCTCAGCTTGCCGGTTGCTCAGGGTCTCTTTCAAAATGTCAGCGACGCGCTCGCCCAAGAGCGGGCGGATACGGCGTTCATTGAAAACGAGCAGTTCGTCTTCGAGGATCCGGTAAACGAGTAAGAATTCGAACCTTGCCGCGAGTTGGCGTGCCAGAGGCCGGTTGATCTTGAACCGGCGTTGCAAAGTCTGCGCGAAGCGGAAACCGAACCCGAACTTCAGAGGTTCGCGGCTCGCCTGACGATAGCCGCTCCGTCCTTCACTGCGGGCAAGATCACTTGTCCGGCCTGTAATGGCGAGAAAACCGGCGACCGCGCGTCCCGAGATTGTTTTATGGTGGAAGTGTTCCAGGACGAGTTGTTGTTCCCGGTCCGCGAGCGCAATCAGGCCAATATTGACCCGATCCTTGTCTTTCAACTCTTCCAGCATGTTGGTCTCTGCAGCGGCAGAGGCGGCGCGTTTTTCATAGTCGTCGAGAACAACGGAGGCGACATGCGGTGCCACATGATAGGCTTTGGCAGCCTCCCCAAGCTCGGACCGGATGTCGGACAGCGTGAGGGCCAAATACTGGGTGCGGAGGGCTTCGTCCCGTGCGTTTAGCTGGTCGAGCCCGAGGAGTTTGATCAGCGGCTTCAGGCTCGTTCCATACACCAGCAAGGTGAACAGCACGAAGCCGGTGGCGAGCTTTGTGACAAACGTTGATATCTCCGGCGACAGTGCCGCGTGCTCGGACACACTGAGGGCCAGGGTAAGTGTCACCGCGCCGCGCATGCCGCCCCACAGCATGACAGCCTTGTATTTGTCGTTCACTGCCTCGCCGGCTTTCATGAAGCTGAGGACGGGCAGCAATCCGTAAATCACGACAGCACGGGCCGCGAGGGCCGCGACGATTACGATCAGAAGCAGCAGAATGTCGAGTGGGGCGAACCCGTCGACCAGCCGCGGAATAAGAATTGCGGCGAGCAGAAAGATGAGCGATGCGGCCCAGAAGGACATCTGGTCCCAGACCGAATGCAGAAAGTTCCAGTTGGCCGGCTGGATCCGGGCCGGACCGTAGAGATTGAAGATGATCCCGGCGGCAACAACGGCAACAACCGCCGACACGTCGGCAAACTGATCACTGAGCACATAGATGCCGTAGGGCAGAGCAAGGCTGAGGGTCACCTGGGCAAGCGGCAGGTCGCGCATCAAATGCAGGAAACTGACGGCAATGCGCGCTAGAACCGCGCCCACAATGACGCCGCCAACAAACGACCGGGCGAAGGCGATGGCCACTTCGCTGCCGGTCAGGGCCTGATCTCCCGTCAGAATGCCAAGAAGCAGAACGAAGATTACGATAGCGGCCGCATCGTTCAAGAGGCTCTCGCCCTCAACGATGCGCCCAAGGCGGGCTGGCGCGCCGATGTCACGGAAAATCGCCACGACGGCAACCGGATCAGTTGTTGCAACGATTGCGCCGAGCAACAGGCAAGCCACCAACGGCACGCCGGCCAACGGGTAGAGCGCAGCGCCGATAAAGGCTGTTGCCACGAAAACGGCAACAACCGCCATGACCAGAACCGGCGCCCAGTCCTCAAACAACCGCCGCACGTCCAAGGTCAATGAGGTCTGAAACAGGAGCAGCGGTAGAAAAATGTATAGGATCATTTCTGAATCCAGAGGCGGATTCACAAAGACATTTGCAATGGTGTTAAAGGCGTCGGTACGCGGCGTATAAAGAAGATATGTGGCAATGATCCCGATCAGGGTGCCGACCATGGCAAGCAGCACACTGGGCGCCACACCGAACCGGCGGGCCAGCGGTTGCAGCAGGGCTATTGTCAGCAACAAAAGCGCAAAGGCGCCCGTAATCATTGGTGTTTCCATGACGCCAATGTGCCCTCTGATTATGGCAAATTCAAACTCGCTAAAGTCACCAGCTGCAAATACTCCGCCGCCACATCAACTGCCTGCCTTGCGTTCAGACAACCAGATCCCGCCCAAAACCAGCAGCAAGGCCAGCCCGTGGTGCCATTTGAACGGTTCGCCGAGGATGCTGACAGCAAGTACGGCTGCAAAGATCGGGACCAGGTTGATGAAGACGCCCGCTCGGGCGGGGCCGATCAGTTCAACGCCGCGCATGAAAAAGATCTGGCTGAGGCAGGAAGGGCCAAGCGCTATGTAGAGTACAATCAGCCAGCCTTTCATGTCGGGCCAGAGAGCCGTGTCCGTCGCCATCTCGTAGGCAAGACCGGGAAGGGAGGCGAACACGGATATGGCGGACAAAACGGCAAAAAAGACCAGTCCCGAAACCTGTGGCCGGTTGCGCAGCGCCAGCGTGTAGCCTGAATAGAGCACGCAGGCGATCAGCATGACACCGTCGCCGGGATTGACCGCAAGGCTCAAGAGAACGTCGAGACTTCCTTGTGCCGCAATCAAGGTTACGCCCAGCAATGTCGCCAAAATACCGACGACCTGAAGCAGCCGCACTTTGGAGCCGAATGCGATAACAGATCCAATGAGGACCAGGATCGGCATGGATCCCTGGATAATCCCGAGATTGACCGCCGTTGTCTCTGTCGCTGCGATGTAAAACAGTGTGTTGAAACCCACAAAGCCGAAGGCGGCCATCAGCACCATGCGCAGGAACGAGCCGCGCATGACTGGCCATTCGGACCGGATCCGCGGCCATAAAAAGGGAACAAGCAGGCCGGCAACAATGATCCAGCGCAGAAAGACCACGACCATCGGCGAAACCTCCCCCGCAGCAAGCCGTCCGGCCACAGTGTTGCCGCCCCACAGAAGCGTGGTTGCCATCAACAACAGGATGGCATTGCCATAAGCCATGGTTCCGATACGTCCGGCAAACGAACTCATAAGGTGTCTTCTTTCCTGCCAATTTGGCAGCCGGGGAGGGGTGTTGGTCTAGAGCGGTAGCGGATTGTTGGCGTTTCGGAAAGGCCTTGGAGGCGTCGAATTGTTCGCTCTGCAGCGATGATGGTGCGGATTATTTCGGAAAAGGAAAAAGTCATGAAGGCTCGCTGGCAATTGACCCGGAGCGTTTGACAGCTAAAACACCCACAAAGATCAACATAATGCCGCAAAAGCGTTTGGAGAAAATTATGACAGAACGGGTCGACGCCCACGGATTGCAAGTGGCGAAAGAACTCTTTGAGTTTGTGAACGATAAGGCCTTGCCTGACACCGGTGTTGATCAGGAGCATTTCTGGAAAAGCCTGTCAGCGCTTGTCCATGACCTTGCCCCGAAAAACCGCGACCTGCTGGCCAAACGCGACGCGCTCCAGGAAAAGCTGGATGCTTGGCATCGCGCCAACCCCGGCACGCCAGAGATGGCGACTTACAAAACGTTCCTTGAAGAAATCGGCTATCTCGTTCCGGAAGGCGAAGCGTTCGAGGTCGGCACCCAGAACATTGATCCCGAAATCGGATCTGTTGCAGGCCCGCAGCTTGTGGTTCCGGTGATGAACGCACGGTATGCGCTGAACGCCGCCAATGCCCGGTGGGGATCGCTTTATGACGCGCTCTACGGCACCGATGCCATGGGCTCCAAGCCGCAAGCCGGCGGCTATGACGAGGCGCGCGGCGCTGAGGTGATCGCCTACGCCCGCAAGGTTCTCGATGATGCAGCTCCGCTGGCTGCAGGCAGCTGGGCGGACATTACCGGCCTTGCGATTGAAAACGGCACTCTGTCGGCCGCGACGGACAGTGGAGCGATCGGCTTGCAGGATCCGTCTCAATTTGCAGGCTATTCCGGCGATGTTGCATCCCCGTACAAGGTCTTGCTCGTTAAGAACGGTCTGCATCTTGAAATCAACGTTGACGGTCAGCACCCGATCGGGAAGACCGACAAGGCGCACATTTCGGATGTCGTTCTGGAATCGGCCATGTCGACCATCATGGACTGCGAAGACTCCGTTGCGGCCGTCGATGCTGAAGACAAGGTGGTCGTTTACACCAACTGGCTTGGACTGATGAAAGGCGATCTGGAAGAAACCTTCCAGAAGGGCGGCGAGACGGTCACCCGCCGCATGAATGGGGATCGTCAGTACACCGCTCCGGACGGCACCGCTCTGTCCCTTCATGGCCGGTCCCTGTTGTTGGTGCGCAATGTGGGCCACCTGATGACCATCGACGCGGTTCTGGACAAGGACGGCAACGAAGTTCCGGAAGGGCTTCTGGATGGCATGATCACCGCACTGATCGGCCTGCACGATGTTGGCCCGAACGGCCGGAACACCAACAGCCGCGCGGGCTCCATCTACATCGTAAAGCCGAAGATGCACGGCCCGGAAGAAGTCGCTTTCGCCTGCGAAATCTTCAATCGTGTCGAAGACGCGCTGGGCATGGCGCGCAACACGATGAAAATGGGCATCATGGATGAAGAGCGCCGCACCACGGTGAATCTCAAGGAGTGCATCCGCCAGGCCAAGGACCGTGTGTTTTTTATCAATACCGGCTTCCTCGACCGGACCGGTGATGAAATGCACACTTCCATGGAAGCCGGCCCGATGATCCGCAAAGGCGACATGAAGGCAGCGACCTGGATTGGCGCTTACGAAAACAACAATGTTGATGTTGGACTTGCTTGCGGTCTTCCGGGACATGCTCAGATCGGCAAGGGCATGTGGGCGATGCCTGATCTCATGAACGCCATGCTCGATCAGAAGATCGGCCATCCTATGTCGGGAGCAAACACGGCGTGGGTTCCGTCGCCGACCGCTGCAACGCTGCATGCACTTCACTATTACAAGGTATCTGTAGCAGGCCGCCAAGCCGAGCTGAAATCGCGCGATGCCGCGAAACTGGACGACATTCTGTCCATTCCGGTCGCCGAACGTCCGAACTGGGCACCGGAGGACATTCAAGCCGAGCTCGACAACAACGCACAGGGCATTCTTGGCTATGTTGTCCGCTGGGTCGAGCAGGGTGTCGGTTGTTCCAAGGTTCCGGACATCAACAACGTCGGCCTGATGGAAGACCGTGCGACCCTGCGGATTTCTTCGCAACACATTGCCAACTGGCTCCGCCATGGCGTTTGTTCCGAAGCGCAGGTCGTTGAGACGATGAAGAAGATGGCCAAGGTGGTGGACGGCCAGAACGCGGGCGACCCGCTGTACCGGCCGATGGCGGATGACTTCGACGGTTCGGTTGCGTTTCAGGCGGCCCTCGAGCTTGTTCTGGAAGGTACGAAACAGCCGAATGGCTACACGGAGCCGGTTCTTCACCGCCGCCGGATCGAGTTCAAGGCCAAAGCGGCCGCTTGATTGACCGGCAACTCTGAAGATCAGAAACCCTCGCCCGAATGCCGGGCGGGGGTTTTATTTTGGATATTGAATTAAATTTAAGCGAACCGGCAGAACATCCGGCCTGTCAATCGTTAACGATTGACCTTTTCTACGCAGTGGAAACTGTTTTACACTGTTGTGTTGATAAAAGAAAATACAATTAGATCAACGCAGTAGGGGGTTTAAGAAGTTGTTATTCAAACCTTCAGTCTGATACGTACATTTACACAGAGATCTCTGGTTCCCGCTAGGATATCCGGACTTGGAGATCTAAATGCTAACTGTCCTGTCTTGCATCGCCTTTGACCATGACCCTTTTTCGCTTGGGCTTGCTGTTGCAATCCTTGTCGTGGGGGCTGTCCTGACGATGCGCCTCTACGCGCGGGTCCGCAGAACGCAAGGCAGCTTGAAATACATGTGGTTGTTTCTGTCCGGCATGATTGCAGGCGGAACCATCTGGAGCACGCACTTCGTGTCCATGCTGGCTTACGAAAGCCCGTTGATCCTCGGTTATGATGTGACGCTCACAGCGGCATCTCTTGTTATCGCGATCCTTGGAACCACGTTTGGCCTTTGGTTGGGCAGCCTGACACAGCGATCTGCCTTGATCGAGGTTGGTGGTGCCGTGTTTGGACTTTCGATCGCAGCCATGCATTTCACCGGCATCCACGCCATGCGCGTCTCCGGGGTTTCACAGCTTGATACGCTGTTTGTGGTCGTTTCCGTTGTGTTGGCAGCTGTCTTCGGCATGATCTCCACCAGCCGGATCGCGCGGCCCGTGACGCGTTATTGCAAATATGGCGCAGCGCTAGCCTTCATTCTTGCCGTCGGCAGCATGCATTTTACCGCGATGGCCGGGATGAACATACTTCCGCTCCGGCTGGATGCGGAAGGGCTTGATCTTGTCTCCAATCAGTTGGTTGGGATGGGTGTCGCTTTCACGATGAGCGTCCTGTTGTTAAGCGCGATGATCACCTACTCGATCGACACGGCCAATGCCGAAGTAACGAACAATCAGATCACGCAGATCGCGCATCAGGACCCGTTGACAGGTCTGCCCAACCGCAAGGGGGTCGAGCTCTTTACGGACGGCTTGATATCACGTGTTGCCCTCGACAATGCCCGCGTTGTTGTTGTGACCTGCAACCTGTCGCGGTTCAAGGCGGTTAACGAAGCCTTGGGCCACACGACCGGAGATGCGCTTCTCCGGCACATTGCCCGTAATCTGTCGACCCATTTGGATCAGGATGAATATGTCGCCCGTGTTGCCGGTGACGAATTCGTTATTGTCGGCAAGCCGGTTTATTATCGCGGCTATTTGCTTGATCTGTGCAAGCGCATTCAGAAGATCGTTGCTATGCCCTTCTGCGCCGGTGATGACGCTGTTCATGTAGACAGCGCAGTTGGCTATGCACTGTTTCCGGAACATGCGCAAAATGCCGAGGAGCTCTTTTCCGCGGCCGAACGCGCGATGCACCGGGCCCGCTCTGAAGGTGGCAACTCTGCCCAGTGTTATGACCCGGCTAAAGACGACAAGGTGAAAGACCAAAGTGCGCTTGCGATCGATTTGCGCAAGGCACTACGGAACAATGAGTTCGTTCTACATTATCAATTGCAAAATGATGTCCAGACCCATGACGTGACGGGGACCGAAGTGCTCCTGCGCTGGAATCATCCGGTACGTGGATTGGTTCCCCCGTTCGCCTTCATTCCGATAGTTGAGGAAACCGGCCAGATCCTGGAAATCGGAGCCTGGGTTATTAGGACGGCGTGTCTTGAAGCATCTGGCTGGTCCAAGCCAATCCGGATTGCTGTGAATGTTGCTCCGATCCAGCTGTCTGACGCGAATTTCCCGGATGTGGTCGCGAACGCCTTGAAGGAAAGCGGTCTGGATCCGTCTCGCCTGGAACTGGAAATCACGGAAACCGGTATTATTGAAGATACGAACCACGCGCTGCAGGTGATCCAGCAACTGAAACGGCTGGGCGTCCGCATTGCAATGGATGACTTCGGGACGGGTTACTCCTCTCTGGCCACCTTGCAAGCCTTCCCGTTCGACAAGATCAAGATCGACCGGGAATTCATCAAGGACCTCGGCACGAACGCGCAATCCGAAGCGATTGTCCGGGCAACCATCATCTTGAGTGAAAGCCTGAATATCCCGGTGTTTGCCGAAGGTGCCGAAACCGAGGAACATTTGCGGCTTTTGAAGCATCACGGCTGTAAAGAGGTTCAAGGCTTTTATTTTGGAAAACCCATGCCGGCTTCCGAGGTTCGCCATCGCATCAACAGCGGGGCCAAGCAGCCGCAAGAGGTTTTAGAAACAGAAACCAAATCTGCCATGTCAAAGTCAGCTGTAAAACCTGCTCTCCAGCTTCTGCCCGCCAGAGTTGCTTGATAACCGGCCGGGGCCCATCGAAATGGTTCTTGCCACAGCTGTGCCCGCCCGCTCTCGATGAAGTGAGTGATTTTCATCCAGCCGGGACTGGCTTTTCAGAAACAACTGCGATAGGGCGGTCTCATGCGTTCGTTTTTGACGGTCCTTTTGCTGATTCTTTTCACCGCGGTGCACGGTGTGCCGGCGGCGGCATTCAACGTGTCCGATTGGAAAGGCCAAGTGGGATCGTTTTCTGTAGCGGCCGTGCTTGAGGACATGAACAACGTCGATCTGCCTGCGCAGACGGCGGACTTGAAGGAAGTCATGGCCTGCTGTGGCCAGGAAGTCAGCGATGCTGCGCCGCATGCCGGCAGCAAATGCTCAAGCGACTGCGCCTCCGTCTTGCCCCTGCCGCCCGGCTTGGTGGTACCCGGCTCCGTCCGGGTTCACGAAAACACTGGGAAGACGCTCACGATGGCAGCGCCCGCCGTCGCTGATCACCCGCCCCAATCTGTCTGAGACCGGACTTTCCGGGACATCTGCCGGCGCTCGCCAGCCCAAGTTACTCAGACAGAAAGGGAGCAAGATGCTCACCTCTCATAACGTTTCGCCGCTGCGCAGCCGGTTCGCTTTCGATCGGCTGCGGCAGAATGCCAGTCCCCGTTCGCTCTTCATGCTGGCGTGCTGCCTAATGATGGCCGCGGGAATGGCTATTGTTCTTGCAAGTGCGCCAGCCAGTGCGTCGTTTGCCGATCGCTTCTGGCCCGTTTTGCCGCTTGCCGGTTGTTTGGCGATGCATTTGATCATGCATCGCTTCATGGGGGGATGTGTCCACCAAAGAAGCGGTGACAACCGCACACACGGAGACAAATCCAATGCTTAATCACAAACTGGTCCGCGCAGGCGCCCTTGCGGCAGCGCTGTTGGCCGCTCCGGCGATGGCGGACGAAGAACGCACGGTCACAGTCTTCAAGACCCCTTGGTGCGGGTGCTGCCACATCTGGGCGGAAGAGGTTGCCAAGGCCGGCTACAAGGTCGAGATCCGCGACATGGAAGATCTGACCTCCATCAAGAAGCAGGCCAGCGTTCCGGGCGATTTGCAGGCCTGCCACACGGCTGTGCTTGGCGATGAGCACAAGTACGTGCTGGAGGGTCATGTCCCTTTGCAAGCGATGGATAAACTGATGAGTGAGCGCCCCGACATTCGCGGGCTGGCAGTTGCCGGGATGCCGATGGGGTCACTCGGAATGGAATACGATCCCGCGGCTCAATATCTGGTCCACGCCTTGCCGATGGAACCTGGTGCAACACCACGCGTTTATATGAAAATGGGCGAGGTTAAGTAACGTGTCTTTGCTGACAAGAAGATCATTTCTTGCCGGTTCGGCGAGCCTGACAGGGCTCGCCGTCTCCGGCTGCGTGTCGACGACGACACCGCCGGCTGCGCCGCCGGTCTCACCGTATCTATCCATGTACCGGGCGATGCCGGAAGAACGGTTTCCAATCCCGGCGATCAATCTGAACAAGGTTCCGGAGCGTTATTACCGCAAGCAAGTGCGTTACAACACGCCCGAGCGTGTCGGCACGCTGATCGTCGATACCTCCAACTATTATCTCTATCTGGTCCAGGAAAATGGCATGGCCATGCGCTACGGTGTTGGTCTTGGCCGAGCCGGATTCGAATGGTCGGGCCGCGCCCGAATTGCCCGCAAAGCGCCATGGCCAAGATGGGTCCCGCCGGAGGAAATGATCCAGCGCGAGCCGGAGCTTGAGCAGTGGAGCTGGAAGAACGGCGGAATGGATCCGGGTCTGGAAAACCCGCTGGGTGCGCGTGCGCTCTATATTTATCAGGGCAACGTCGACACGCTCTACCGGATCCACGGCACAGCTGAATACTGGACGATTGGGTCTGCTGTTTCCAGCGGCTGTGTCCGTGTGATGAACCAGGACATCATCGACCTTTATGGCCGTGTGCCGGTGGGGTCCCAGATCGTCGTGATCTAGGTCGTGGGGAAACCGTTACACTCTCTGGCGATCGCCGGGGCCTTGATTGCGGGCTTCGGCGCCGCCGCTCTGTTTGTGTTGCCAGGCAATGAAAACACCGGCTTGCTTAAGCCTGAAAATGCTGACGTGGTTGCGCGCGGGAAGGACATCTACGACGAGACCTGCGCGGCCTGTCACGGGGCAAAACTGGAAGGGGAGGCGGATTGGCAAACGCCAAAAGCAGATGGACTCCTGCCGGCGCCCCCTCATGACGTCTCAGGTCACACTTGGCACCATTCCTCGCAGCTGTTGTTCGACATGACCAAGTACGGCGTTGCCGAGGCTGCAAATCTTGAAAATTACCAATCAGCCATGCCCGCCTATGAGGGCGTGCTAACGGACGATGAGATCATTGCTGTGCTGTCTTTCATCAAGGCAAGCTGGCCCGAAGATGTCCGGGCCAGGCACGATGCGCTTGATGCAGTCACAAACTGACCAGCCTCATGGTATTTCCTAAAGCGGCAGTGCTGGCGTTTCCTGAAAACCCAGATGGAGCTCGGTGCCGGTGTAGGGATTGGCGCGGGCAACATCTTCGTTGAGATCATGCCCGAGGCCCGGCTCTTTTGACGGGATGATGTAGCCGTTCTCCCAGCGGATCGGTGTTTTCAGAAGGTCTGCGAAGAACCCGTCAAAGGTGCGGATTGATTCCAGCACCAGGAAATTCGGGCAGCAGGTCGCAAGCTGGATGTTGGCGAGGGCCACCAAAGGCCCGCAATAAAGGTGCGGAGCGACTTGCGCCGAATGGCAATCCGCCATCGCCGCGATCTTCTTGGCCTCCAGAAGTCCGCCAACCCGGCCAAGGTTCATCTGCAAAATGCTGGCCGCTCCCGTCTCTAGAACACGCGAGAATTCGTACTTTGTGCAAAGCCGCTCGCCGGTTGCTACTGGAATGGAGGTGAAGCGGGCCACTTGCGCCATATCCTCCGGCTTTTCGGGCGGGATCGGCTCTTCAAACCAGAGCGGGTCGTACGCTTCCAGCCGCCGGGCAAGGCGCTTGGCACCAGACACCGTGAACTGGCCATGGGTGCCGAACAATAGATCGGCTTTTGTGCCGACCGCTGCGCGGATCTGTTTGCAGAACGCCTCGGAGCGCTCCAGATCCTCAAGGCTCGGTTGGTGGCCGTCATAGATGGTGTAGGCGCCGGCCGGGTCGAATTTTACGGCTGTAAAGCCCTGGTCGACGGCCTTGGCCGCTGCTTCAGCGGCCATATCCGCGTCGTTATAGACGTTGGGTTTATCCGGGTCCGGATAAACATCGCCGTCGGCCGGATAAAGATAAGTGTAGGAACGCAACCGCTCATGCACCTTGCCGCCGAGCAGCTCATAGGCGGGTTTGCCCGCCGCCTTGCCGATGATGTCCCAGCAGGCCATTTCCAGACCCGACAGCACGCCCATGACGGTCACATCCGGACGCTGCGTATATCCGGCACCGTAGGTCTTGTGCCACAGCTTTTCGATATGATGCGGGTCTTCGCCAGCAAACTGGCGCTCAAAGACGTCTACTGCCATCTGTGCCACCAGGTGCGGCCCAAAGGTGGCATTGTAGATCTCGCCGTAGCCGGTGATACCGCACTCGGTCACCAGCTTGACGAAGATGAAGTACCGCCCACCGTGGCGGGGCGGCGGGTTGCCAACGACGAAGGTTTCGATATCGCAAAGTTTCATGTCGAACCGTATTAGCTGGCGTTGCTGATCGTGATGGCTTTGACCTTGGTGTAGGCATCAAGGCCTTCCCAGCCCTTTTCGCGGCCATAGCCGGATTTCTTATTGCCACCAAAGGGCAGTTCCAGACCGCCCGCCCAATAATCGTTGACCGAAACCTGACCGCTGTCGAGCGCATGGGCAACCCGCATCGCGCGTCCAGTGTCGCGCGTGTAGACACTTGCCATCAGGCCGAACTCCGTGCCGTTCGCCAACTCTATGGCTTCGTCTTCGGTTTCGAAATTCTGCACTGACAGGACGGGGCCGAAGATTTCGTCCTGAACGGCCGGGTCGTTGGCCCGCAAATCCGCGATAATGGTGGGTTGGAAAAACCAGCCCTTACCGGTTTCCGGATCGGTGGTGACATCGCCGCCGGTCAGGATGTTGGCGCCGCGCGCCTTGGCTGCATCGACATGGGCCTTGATCCGGCCAAGGTGCAGATCAGAGTTGATCGCCCCCATATCCGGGTTCTTCAGACCATGGCCCACTTTCAGGTTGATCGCGCGTTCCGTCAGGATAGCGAGGACTTCATTCCGCAAGGATTTGTGCAGGATAAGCCGTGAACCCGCGGAACAGATTTGGCCGGAGTTGGAGAAGATCGCCCAATAGGCGCCATCTGCGACCTTTTCCGGGTCCGCATCTTCAAAGGCCACCAACGGGGACTTACCGCCAAGTTCCAGCGTAAGCCGGGTGACGTTCGGGGCTGCCGTCTGGGCGACATTCACGCCGGTGGTGACGGAGCCCGTGAAGGTCAGCTGCTTGATCCGGGGATCCCGGGCAAGTTTGGCGCCAACATCGCTCCCAAGGCCGGTCACCACGTTGACCAGTCCGTCCGGCACATCAGCTTCGCTGAGGAGCTCAGCCATCACAAGTGCGGTGAACGGTGTCGTCTCTGCGGGCTTGGCAACAACAGAGCAGCCCGCGGCGAGGGCAGGGGCAACGCCACGCGCAAATGTGGACGTTGGATAGTTCCAGGGAATGATGTGGCCGGTGACACCCACCGGCTCGCGAACCGTAAAGGCGGTCAAGTCCGGGCCAAGGTTCACCGACCGGCCGTCCAGCTTGTCGGCAGCACCGGCGTAATATTCAAAGAGCCGCGCAGAACTTTGAACATCGCCTTGGGCCTCTGCCAGCGTCTTTCCGCTGTCGAGGACTTCAAGGACCGCGAGGCGATCTGCGTTTTCGCGAAAGACACGGGCGACGTTGTTCAGAATGCGGCAGCGTTCGGACGGCAGCGCACGGGCCCAGCTTTTGGCGGCTTTCTCGGCGGCCTCGATTGCCGTGTCCATATCGGCCTCGGTGCCGAGCGAAAACTCGGCAAAGGCCTCTGCACGGGCTGGATCGAAACTTTCCATCTTCCGGTCAGAGGCGGAAGTGAACCGCCCGCCTATGAAATGGCCATCTGGGAGGCCATTAATGTGTCCGGTGGAAAGGTAGTTGGCGGCAAGGTCTTGAACAGTCATGCGGAGGCTCTTTTGTGATCTTCCAGAATTATGTCAGCGCCCTTCAGGGCAAGCATCATTGTGGGGGCGTTGGTGTTGCCGGAGGTAATGTTCGGGAACGCCGACGCGTCTACCACACGGAGGCGCTCTATACAGTGAACTTTCAAACGGTTGTCGACAACCGACGTTTGGGCACTCGCACCCATCCGGCACGTTGAAACAGGATGATAGACCGTCCCGGCACGGGACCGGAAATCGTCCAGGAGGCCTTGATCGTCCAGCTTCAAAAGGTCTGGTCCGGTAGGCCGGGCGACGATCGCCTGTAAGGCCTTGCTCGCCATGATCTTCTGACAAAGCCTGCCGCCGGAGATAACCGTGTTCCGATCCTCGTCCGTTGACAGGGAGTTCGGCTGAATAGATGGCGCCACAGAACAGTCTGCGCTCTTGATATCGATCCGGCCCCGGCTGGTCGGACGCGCCGGCTGGGCGCAGATGATGAAGCCGTTGAAGGGATCAAGGGTAAAGCGGGAGGAACCGCCGGAGGATTTCATTTGATAACTGATCGGATTGAAATAGATTTGCTGATCCGGCTGGGTGAGCTCCTTGCGCGAGCGTAGGAAGCCACCGCACTGATTGACCGACAGGGCCAAGGGGCCTTTGCGCGACAGGGCATATTGGAACGCTGCGCGCATTTGCCCGATAAGTGGCCGCAGAACCGCATTCAGCGTTGGTTCATGGGCCTGAAAGGTGTAGTTCGCGGCCAGGTGATCTTGCAGGTTTCCGCCCACATTGTCGTTGGCTTGGACGACCGGAAGGCCGAGCGATTGCAGAAGCTGCCCCGGTCCAACACCAGAGAGCTGAAGCAGTTGAGGTGAGGCGATCGCACCGGCAGACAAAATAACTTCCCGGCGGGCGGTCAAAACTTCGCCGGATACCAATTGAACGCCGGTTGCGCGCTTTCCCTCAAAGAGGATGCGCTTTGCCTGCGCGGCCGTGCGCACTGTCAGATTTGGGCGTTTGAGGGCGGGGTGCAAAAAGGCGCGAGACGAAGAGCACCGAAGTCCGGCTTTCGTGTTGATGTGGTAGATCCCGGCCCCTTCGGGCTGATCGCCGTTGAAGTCTTCCGACAAAGGCAAGCCGGTTTCCGTGATCGCAGCAAAGAAATGACGGTTCAGCGTGTGGATCTCGCGGGAGATGTCCTGAACGTTGATCGGGCCGCTGCCCCGCTTACTCCCATCCGCACCGGTCTTTGTTTCCAGGCGCTCGAAGGTTTCACGCACCGCGGACCATGACCACCCATTTGCGCCTGAGCTTTCCCAGTCGTCGTAGTCTTGCGGCAAGCCTCGGCAATACACCATGGCATTGATAGACCCGGAACCGCCGAGCATTTTGCCGCGTGGCCAATAGAGCGACCGGCCATTCAGTCCGCTGTCAGCTTCGGTCATGAATTGCCAGGTGCGTTTTGGATCTGCGTAGAGTTTGCCGTAGCCAAGTGGCAGTGAAACCCACGGTGAATCGTCGGCTCCTCCCGCTTCCAAAAGCAGCACCGTCGTGCCGGGGTCCGCACTCAAACGTTCGGCCAGAATGCAGCCCGCCGAACCGGCGCCCACAATGATGTAATCGGCAGTTTGCAAAGTCGGATCTGCTCCGGTCATTTGATCGCTCCAGTAACTGTCGATGAGTTTGCAAAAAGCCTGAAGCGAAAAATCATTTGGTGTAACATTGAAAAAATTTGAAAGAGGCAACGGGCGCACAATGAGAAATGGAGCGATCTTCGACACAATCCAGCGGCTGAGAACCTTGGATGGCCTATAACCTTCCGCCCTTGCCGTGGTTGAGAGCGTTCGAAGCAGCGGCCCGGCTCGGAAATTTCACGCGTGCTGCCGAAGAACTCCTGATTACGCCGGCCGCTGTCAGCTATCAGGTGCGCCAGCTGGAGCAGCAACTCGGATATCCATTGTTTGATCGCCTGCACCGGGAGTTGAAACTAACCCGGCTCGGGCAGACCTATCTGCCGTCGGTGGAAAAGGCGTTTTCCGATCTCTCAATTGCAACGGTCTCTGTCTTTGGCGGGCGCGAGCGCAAGCCGGTCCGGTTCCGCTGCCTGTCCAGTTTCGGGCACCTCTGGATGATCCCCCGGCTTGCGGTTTTTCAGTCGGAGAATCCCGGTATTGATGTGCAAATGATCTCCGCCGCCTGGGCTGAGACCCTCAATCCGGATCTTTTTGAGATCGATGTGCGGTTTGGCGATGGAACCTGGAGTGACGGCGCTGTTGAGTTCCTGGTCAACGATCCCGTAATCGCCGTTTGCCATCCTGATCTTGCGTTGGACAGCACGAAGAGCGACGTGGAACAGCTCAGTCAGGCTGTCCGGCTCGACATCATGGGCGTTCTGGATACATGGGAGAGCTTTTTCCGTCTTTATGGCTTAGCAGTTCCGGGGCGGTCAGGGCTGCAGGTAGACCAAACTCTGTCTGCCCTCGAGCTGGCGGCCCTTGGTCATGGCCATGCACTCGTTTTGGAAACGCTCGCCAAACCCTATCTGGAAAGCGGTCGGCTCATTCGCTCTACGGACAAGGTCATCACAAGCCGGCACAGTTATTATCTGGTGACGTCCGGACCGCGCCAAGCCTTGAGCCCTGAGGCTCAGGCCTTTTGCGACTGGCTGATCCGGGAAATGCGGGCTTAGAGCCCGGGGCTCTAGTCAAAATTGAAGGTGAAACCGAAGAGGCGCTCGATCGGATCTGTCACTTTCGGGTCGGTATAGCGATTGAGATCGAGAAGACCGGCTTCAACAGCATCTTGAGCGTCCAAGGCAGCTTGAACCTGATCAAAAACCATCCAGAACTCTGCATGTGTCCGGCGAATGCCGAAGGTCTCTACTACTCCCTGAAAATCTGTCTGACTGCGAACCGCGCTCAATGCCGCGACAAACTCGGGCAGCGCAGCCTCTTTCACTTGGAAGATAAAATTCGGGTAGCTGCTGAATTGGCCCGGAACAATCGTCAACGCGTCATCTTCCGGCTTGCGGCGCAAATCCTCGTTGAAGACGAAGGCAACGTTGCTGTGTGCCATGTCGTGCACCAGCGTGTAGATCTCGTCGTTCTCCGCGCGCTCCACAACAAGCACGGCGATATCGGGCATGAACTTGGCAAAAGGCGCGGGTTTTACCGTCAGCGGACGCAACTGGCCGGCTGGTGTCTCAGGCGAAGCACAAGCGTCCCCGGCGCAACGGTTGATCGGGTCGACTTTCGGCCAAAGGCCCGGCTCAATCTGAAGGAGTTCGTTCAGAAATTCGGCCTTTGGTGTTTGGGTCTGAAAAGTTATGCCGGTTGGTGTTTTTGTATCGAGAGGCGCTTCTTTCCATCGGTCGACCAGGGAAACGAGGGTCCCCTGGTACCAGGAGTTGTGGAGCGGATCCCGGCTTTTGGGAGGCAGAAAGGACAGGAACATCCGTTCGCCTTCCCGGCGGAGACTGTCCATGTAAAGCCGGGTCGTCAGTTGGTGTTCTACATTTCCGAAGACGTCGAACCCGGCGACAAGATTGTAGTAGATCCGTTCGAACAGAGGGAAATCGATCACCCAGGCTGTTTCAGGTATGGAGCCGGCGAAGCCCCGGACCACAGACGCGGATGAGAAGTTCCGGTAAACGGTCAGCCGGGCATCAAGGTTGCTGCGATCCCCGTCCCAAATGTCCTGATAACTAAAGCCGCCGGTTGTCCGAGCGGCATGCCTGTAGCGGGCCTGCCGAAACTCCTGATACTTGATGGGGCCAAGTGTCAGAAAATTACGCATCCGCCCCGAAATCGAGCTGTCTGAGACGGCGACCGGCAGTTCAAGTATGGGTGTTGCTTGTGGAAGATAATCAGGGTCGGTCACAGAAAGGTCGGCATCAGGGTCGAGGAACGACACCCAGAAGCGGTCCTCGATCACATTCACCGCGACCTGGCCATAACACACCGGTCCACGGATGAACGAGCGAACAAAATAAAGAGCATTGTCGAGCAGGAATTGATAGCGGCTGCGGGCCGGGATTGCCGCGAAGGTCGAGAGCGGATTGCCGCCGGCGGCCGTGGAATAGGTCGGAAGCGCATCTAACGACCAGTCTGTGTTCAGGAACAATTCGGTGTAGCGGGCAAGCCGCTTCTGTCCGATTTCATAGACGATGTGCTGCTTGTGCAGGATCGTCTCGTTTAATGGGATCAGACGGTAGAAGAAACGGCTGCCCGGATCATCAAAGGGGCGGCGTGACGCAATTTCATCGGCCGGTTCACCCGGTGCAGTTCTGGACCGGATCAAACGGAAAAAGCGGTCCGGCTGATCGCCTTCAAGGTGCAGATGCGCCAGAAACAGATGTTCGTAAATGTAGCGGGCAACGAGTTTCGATTTCAGCGCCGTTTGATTGAAGAACCCTTCGATTTCAGCCACCTGTGCCGAGACATCTGGTGGGAGATAAACCGGCTCCACGGCACCGGGCGCCCCGGCCTTGGCCCAGGCCAGTAAAATCCGGTAGTCGCTTTCTGGAAGCGGAGCCATCCCGTAAGGCATACCGCCAAACTGATGATCTTTCAGATAGTCTGCCGTTTCATTTGGCGCAGGGCACGACGTGTCCCGGTTCAATCCGAGCTCAACTTCGTCTGGCAATGCCGCGCCCAGTTTAAACGGATTGTCGCGCCCGGCCTGCAGCAATTGTACCAGCGTCGAAGGTTGTTCTGATGTTCCCGTGACCGGAAAGAATCCCTTTTGCCGCCATTCTGGAACAGTCTTCGCATCGATCCTCAACCTAGTCATTGGCGCATCATCAAGGCGGGAAGACTTGTAGACCTTTTGTTTGCTCGCTCCTCTGGCCCATCCATCGGGGGAAGACAGTTTCAGTTGGCAGGGGGCATCATAGCAGCCGTGACACACCACGCAGCGGTTGTTTAAAACATCCTGAACCTGCGTTTGAGGGGAGTGTTGCGCCTGCGCAGGACTGACAATCAGGAGGCCAAGCCCCACCGACGCCAGAGCGGGTTTGACCCTGCTGAAGGTTGTGCCTTTAAGGAGTGCCAAATAGGGGCTCAACACGTGTGGCATCTCCCGTCATACCTGATCTTCAGGCGGTTTCGTTGTCGAGCCTTTGTAGGCGATGAGATACCCGTAGAACGCATAAGCCGTAATTGCCCCTACGATGATCGCCCAGGTTTGGTTGTCATCATAATATTCCACGCCCGTCCAGGCTGCACAAAAGCCGACGATCAGGATCCGCCTCCAGAGAGGATCCAGCCAGGGATGTTCAAATCCACCAAACACAAATTTGCCTTTCTTCTTCGCCATCAGTGGCGATGACTGGCTTCGGGGCTTCCTTAAGGTAAGGTGTCAAGATGTTGCGCAACAAAGTGAAATTCCAACAGCCTTCGCCTTTTTGCCTTGCAACATTGGTCACAAGAGAACAGGGTAATCAAGCTGGCCGATACTGAAAAGGCCATCTGCATCATGACACCATTCATGTTTACCGGCACCGCGACATGCTGAATTCGCTCGATCTTCTGACCGCCAATGACACACCGGGCCAACACCCGCCCTCCTACTATGCTGCAACAGCACGGTGGCAGACGACCTATGCACCGTTAGATGGGCCACGGGCTGCCGATGTGGTGATTGTCGGTGCCGGTTATACTGGGCTTTCCGCGGCACTTCATCTCGCCGAGCGCGGCTTGGACGTTGTTCTTCTTGAAGCCAACCGCGTCGGTTGGGGCGCGTCCGGACGCAACGGAGGACAAGTCGGATCCGGTCAGCGTGTCGAACAGGATGTCCTGGAAACCCGCCACGGCAAGTCTCATGCAAAACTTCTTTGGGATCTGGCGCAGAACTCCAAGGCGCTTGTCAAAGACCTGATCGCGAAACACGAGATTGCCTGTGACTACACGCCTGGAATTCTCCACGCTGATCATCGCAAGTCCTACGTGGAAGACAGCCGCGACCACGTCGAACATCTCCGGCTGACTTATGGCTACGAGCAAATCAGGTTTGTCGATGGTGATGAGATCGGCGACATGGTCGGCAGTCCGAAGTATTTCGGCGGATCGCTGGACATGGGCGCCGGACACCTCCATCCGCTGAACTACGCGCTGGGTCTGGCTCGTGCTGCAGATAAGGCGGGCGCAAAGATCTTTGAAGAAACCAAGGTGACCGGCATAGAAGAGCATGCTTCCGGCGGTGTGCAGGTCACAGCGGACACCGGCACTGTGAAGGCCCGCCACCTTATCCTTGCCTGCAATGGCTATCTCGGCAAACTCAACCGGGAAACGGCAGCCCATGTCATGCCGATCAACAACTTCATCGTTGCGACGAAGCCGTTTTCCGAAGACGAGGCGCGCGCCCTGATCCGCGACAATGTCGCGGTCGCCGACAGCAAGTTCGTGATCAACTACTTCCGTCTGTCTGCAGACCGGCGTTTGTTGTTCGGCGGCGGCGAGAACTATGGCTATCGCTTCCCGGAGGACATCAAGTCGTTTGTCCGCCGGCCCATGACTGAGATCTATCCGCAGCTGGCGGACGTCGAAATTGACTATGGCTGGGGTGGAACTCTCGCTATTACGCCGAAGCGGATGCCCTATTTCGCTCGCGTCAAACCCAACATCCTGACCGCGACGGGCTATTCCGGACATGGCGTTGCAATGGCAACGCTTGGAGGGCAGCTTCTGGCCGAAGCCATCGCTGGGACTGCGGGGCGGTTTGATGTCTTTGAACGGCTTGATATTCCGGCGTTCCCGGGGGGTGACAAGTTGCGTTTTCCGCTGCTCGTCCTAGCTATGACATGGTTCTCACTGAGGGATCGGCTCGGCATCTAAAATGCTTCAGAAGACACAAGATCAGCGGCGACTGGCGGGAAGCTATTGGGAGGCGAGCAGGCCCGCAGTGCGCACAGACCGTCAGCTGATGGGCAATGCGTTGTTTGATGTTGCGGTGATCGGTGCCGGATTTGCCGGGTTGAGCGCTGCGATGAAGCTTGCAGCAGCTGGTGTTTCAGTCTGCGTTCTGGAAGCAGAGCATGTCGGCTACGGAGCCTCAGGCCGGAACGGCGGATTTTGTTGTTTGGGTGGGACAAAACTGAGTGTTCACCAGCTTGTCCGGCGTTTCGGTTTGGAAGAAGCGCGCAAGTTTCTTGCCTATCAAGTCGCCGGCATCAACCAGGTCGCTCAGCGGCTGGAGACTTGGGGGATTGACGCCGACTGCCATTCCAAAGGCGAAATTACACTGGCACACCGGCCAAAAGACCTTGACGGTTTGAGGGCTGAAGCGGCTTACCTGAAGGAGAATTTCGGGATCAAGTCCCGGGTGCTGGACAAAGCAGCGCTGAACGAAGAAGGCTACGGCGGTCCCGGCTTTCACGGCGGTCTCCACATCCCCTACGGGTTTGCGCTCAATCCGATGGCTTATCTCTTTAGCCTTGCCGATCAAGTGCGCCGAAAAGGCGGTCGGATCTATGGTAAGTCGCCGGTGAATGGCATGAGCCGCGATGGGGACCGGTGGCGGCTTGATACCGAACATGGGTTTGTTCGCGCAAAAGGGGTCGTGCTTGCCGGCAACGGTTATGCGAAAGAAACCGTGCCCAAATGGCTTCACGGCCGAACGCTCCCTGTCATGTCGTCGATCCATGTCACGCGCCCCATGTCCGAGGATGAGTTGTCCGCTCAAGGCTGGACGTCGGAGACGATGGCGTCTGACTCCCGTATTTTGCTGCATTACTTCCGGCTGATGCCTGATCGCAGGTTCCTGTTTGGAACACGCGGCGGAATATTCGAGACCGAGCCGTCCCTCAAAGCCATGCACAAGCGCGCAAGGCAGGATTTCGATCAGATGTTTCCCGCCTGGAAGACTGTTGAGAGTGAATATCAGTGGTACGGCCGCGTATGCCTGTCCCGCAACCTGACCCCGTTTGTCGGTGTAATTCCCGGGATGGACGGTGTTTATGCGGCAATGGGCTGGCATGGAAGCGGAATTGCCATGGCCTCCTTGTCCGGAGAAAAAGCCGCTGGTCTGATATTGGGCACCGTGCGCCCAGAAGACCTGCCTGCCGCTCTGCAACAGCCGTTCAAACGTTTCCCGCTGCCTTCGTTGCGCAAGCTCTATCTGCAAGGAGCCTACTGGTGGTACGGATATCAGGATCGGTAAGGTTTTGAGGGAATCCAGTTTGGTATCGCAGGTCAAAGATGGCGGCAGGTTCAAAATCAGAGCTTCTTGAGATCACCGAAAAGGAATGGAGCAAACTCAAGGATGTGCTTGATGCCTTTCCGGCTATGCAGCGCCTGGAAAAGGATGAAGACGGCATCAGCCCCAAGGATATCGTGGGACACCGTGCGCACTGGATCGAGTTGTTCTTGAAATGGTACCGGGATGGTCAATCGGGCGTCCCGGTCCACATCCCCGCTGAAGGCTACAAATGGTCGGAAACGCCGCGCTACAATGCCGATTTGAGAGCGCGTCAATCCGGCTTTTCTTGGATCTCTGTCCGCACACTGCTTGAGACCAACCATTTTGAATTGCTGGCCCTTATCGAAAATCTGACTGACAAAGAGCTCTATGGCGCGCCGATGAAGGGAAGCCGGAGCAAATGGCCCGCTGGTCGTTTTGCAGAAGCTGCCGGTGCAAGCCACTACCGGTCGGCTGTCAAATACCTCCGGAAACGGATGCGCGCAGCCAAAGCCGGATAAATACTGCCATTGCATCCAGCGATATCAACGCCCATCTCGGACTAAGTGAGAGTTGGAGGATTGATGGCGGTCGGAGACTTTGTTTGGTGTGACCTGTCCACTTTGCGCCCTGAGACAACCAGGCCTTTTTATCGAGACCTTTTTGGTTGGGACTATTCGGTCAACCAGCTGCCAGATGGTTTCGACTATGCCATAGCTGAAAGCAGGGCTGGTGAAGCTGCTGGCATTTTCGAAATGCCCAGAAAATTCCAGGAGATGAAGCTCCCGAGCTTCTGGATGGGATACATCGAAGTTGAGGATGCTGATGCGGCGGTGGCCTCAGCGCGAGAAAATGGCGGCAAGGTCGAGCTGGGCCCGGTGCCATTTCAGGACGGTGCCCGCATCGCGTTGATCCGGGATCCGCTCGGCGCTGGCTTTACCGTTATTGAGAACAGCGGCCTGCCAGAGCGTTCGGATAATGCCCTTGAAGGTGCAATGATTTGGAATGCGCTTTATGTTTCAGACGCTGCCCGGGTTATCAGCTTCTACGAGCACTTGTTTGGCTGGCGTTTCAAGCCGTCATCGGGAGCTGGAGAAACCTACAGCCATTATCAGATCCTGAATTCCAATGGCCGTCATGTCGCAGATCTCGTGCAAGCCCCGGAAGCGATCCGCGGCTCTTTCGAGTTCTGGGGCATACATTTTTCTGTTGCCGACCGAGATCGCGCCAAAGCGACCGTCGAGGCCAAGGGCGGAGCGGTTCTTTACGAGGACGATGATGCGGTCCTAGTTCAGGACCCGGATGGCGCGGCGTTCTTCGTGGCTGTGCCCAAAGCTGGTGCAAACAGTGAGGACGACTCGGCGTCCAAGTCTCTTTTCCGTTATTGGAAGCCTGCGGCCGCGCTCGCCGTGTTGTGGGGGGCATTTTTGCTGGACCAGTCCTGGGTCTGGGGGCTGATATTCCTTGCCTGGGCCATTCCGGCACTTCGCACCGGAGAAACGCATCTCATCGAACCGGTTCGCCAACGCGAAACACCCGTTCTGTTTTGGTCGATTACACTTACCTGGATCATTTTGAGCGCCGCAGTGCTGATATACGACTTCTAACTCGATATTGGCTCCCACCTAATTGACGCTGCGCCCAACGCCAATGGTGCCTTTCGCATCTGCGCGTTCGATCACAGTGACTGCTTGCTATTTTTTTAATAGCGACTTATTGCTATGAAAAGAATAGCATGAGGTCTTGTGATGATAGCGTTGCTTCCGGCAGTCGCCGCTTTGTCGGCGTCATTTGGTTGGGCATCTGGAATTGTCCTGGCCCAGTGGCCTGCCCGTCAGCTGGGTACTTTTGAGTTTACGAGAATTCAGCTGATTGCGTGCGCGGCCTTGATGTCTTTGGTGTCATCAGTGCTGGGCCTGTGGCCGGCCCCTGCCACCATCGACATCCCGGCGTACACTTTGAGCGTGGTCGGTGGTGTCTTGCTCGGCAACCTTGCCATGATCGAGTGTCTCCGACGGGGAGGCCTGCGTCTGACGGAACTGCTTTTGTGCTTGAAGGCGCCTCTCGTTGCGTTGATCGCCTACATTTGGCTCGGCGAAACGCTTTCTCTTGCGGACATCACAGGTGCAGGCGTGGTTATCACGGGCATTGTTCTGGCGATCCAGGCCAATCACGCGGATGAGGGGCCGAAAACCGGTGCTCGCAAAATCCTGGGGCCAGTGGTTCTATTGGGGATTGCAGCCGCCGCTCTTCAGGGAGGTGGGTTTCTTGCCGTTAAGCCGATGCTTGAGCAAGGTGCGGAGCCCATTGCCGTGGCGGCCATTCGCCTTACAGGGGCAGCCGGTCTTGTTATTTTGATTAGCCTGTGGCCAGCGGCGAGCTTCAAGCCAAAATCCGAGCCTAACGCTTATCTTGTTGTGCGCACGATTTTGCCAGGCGTCATTGGCTACGGATTTTCTTCGTCTCTGTTGCTTTATGCCTTTGCGCACATGGAGGCGGGGATCGCGGCGGTGCTGGGATCCCTATCCCCGCTGTTTGTGCTGCCGATCCTGTGGCTGAAAACAAAAATGCGCCCGGACCCCAGGGCCATTGCGGGCGCATTCCTTGCGGTGACAGGCACCGCCATCATTGTTCTAGGTTAAAGTCCTAGTCGAATTCGGGACCGCGAACCCGGTACGGGGTGATTTCCCGCCATGCCTTCATCAAAGTGTCCAGCTCATCATCCCCGTGCGGCGGCAGCATAATCTGGATCTTGACCAGGAGGTCGCCATGACCGCCGTTTTTGGTCGGCAAGCCTTTGCCCTTCAAACGCATGGTCTTGCCGCTGGAGGTATTCTCCGGAATGGTCAGATTGACAGCGCCGGTCAGGGTCGGTGTCCGGATCTTAGCGCCGAGGATCGCCTCATAGAGTGTGATCGGCAAATCCAGATGAAGATCGGAGCCTTTGACGTCAAACAGCTTGTGCGTCTTGAAGCGGACCTCAATCAGGGCATCGCCTGCAGGACCACCTTGGTCGCCCGGATGACCCTGACCTTTCAATCGGATCTTTTCGCCCTCAACCACGCCTTTGGGAAGTGTGACATTGACGGTTTTACCGCTCGGGAGCGTAACCTGAGCCTTGCCGGAGTTGAGAATATCCTCCAGCGACACAGCGGCTATCAGATCTGCATTCGCGCCTTTAGAGGGGGAGGACCGGCGCGCCTTGGCGCCGCCCGCACCTGAAAACCCGCTGGCACCTGGGCCCGCACTTCCGCGCGCTCCACCACGGCTGCCGAAACCACCCAAAATGTCATTCAGGATGTCATCGAACCCGCCACCGCCCGCAGCTCCGCCGGAGGAGCGGAACCCTCGGGAGCCACCGGCTGCACCAAAGTCTTCAAATCCGGAAAATCCGTCAAAACCACGCGACTGGAATTTCTGTTTGCCCTCGGCATCAATTTCGCCGCGATCAAACTGGGCCCGCTTGTCCTTGTCGCCGATGATTTCATAGGCCTGGTTTACTTCGGAAAAGCGCTGCTGTGCCCCCGGATCGTCCTTGTTCTGATCCGGGTGGTATTTTTTGGCCAATTGCCGAAAGGCCTTTTTGATGTCGCCCTCGCTGGCGGATTTCGCCACCCCGAGAACGCTGTAGGGATCCCGCATTCGTCTCACCAGTGTTCACAAGATTGCCGGTCTGGACCGCTTGTGCCGGTCTTGATGCCTGTCACAAGGCACTGCCCGCATATCGTTGTCCGACCATCGTTACCTTAGATATCGTAACGGATAGGAAAAAATTCCAGAGCGCCGACGGTGGACCCTCGGTTCTTTTACAGCGAATTTTCCGTTGTTCAAGCGTCAGCGACTGTGAGCGCTGTGACGGCAAACTTCTGCGTAATGTCCCGGCAAGCTGTGCCGGAGTAAAGTTTGATACCGCTGATCGTGTTGGCGGTGGTTTTGAAACCAAGGCACCCGGTCTGCGTAAATGCAGTCGAATTGATTTCGGAAATTGTTCCAGAATTCCCGCTGATGCCGTTCAGCCACGGCAGTTTCAAGTCTTCCAGGCCCGCCCCGCTCGCCAGATCCTGGTCAAGGGTGTCAAAGTTCTTCGCAATGGATTGCCGGTCCTCAACGCTGAGATCTGTGTAGGCTTCATCTGCCGCTGAGGGAATGGACCCGGTCAGAATGATCGGTGTTTTCAAGTCATCGGTGCCGACCTGCATGCCAACCTGGCTGCATCCCGATGTGGTCAATCCCATGACAAGTGCGCACACCACCGCGTATTGGCTTTTCAGGGGGTGGATCTTGCTGGGTCTGGCAGTATATGAACGCATACGGCGCATCACTTGATAGCCTTTCTCAAGGGCGGCATCTTCTTGCCGTTCCTCCGGCCATCGAATCCTTCGACAGGGTACCAATGACAGACCTCAAGAATCCCCATGAAGAGTTAACAAAAGGTGACTTTGTTGAGGCAGAGAAACCATTTGAGCTGTTTGATGAATGGCTTGAGAAAGCCAAAACGACCGAACCGAATGATCCGAATGCTTTGGCGCTGTCGACGGTTGATCCGGACGGATTACCAAATGTACGCATGGTTCTCCTGAAGGGTTTTGATGAAACCGGGTTTGTTTTTTACACAAACCTGGAAAGCGCCAAGGGCCGTGAGCTGTTGTCGGCTGGTAAGGCGGCCATGTGCTTCCATTGGAAGTCGCTGCGGCGGCAAATCCGGATTCGCGGCGAGATTGTTCAGGTTCCGGCGGAAGAGGCAGATGAGTACTACCAGTCCCGTCCGCGCGGCAGCCGTATCGGTGCCTGGGCCTCCCACCAATCCCGTCCGCTGGAAAGCCGCTTTGCGCTGGAAAAAGAAGTTGCCAAATACACGGCGAAGTTCGGTATTGGCGAAATTCCACGCCCAGAACATTGGTCTGGTCTGCGCTTGATCCCAAGTGAGATTGAGTTTTGGGCGGACCGGCCCTTTAGGCTTCATGACCGTGTAAAGTTCACGAGGTCCAGCCCGTCCGAGCCATGGAACAAAGAGCGCCTTTATCCTTAGGCCGTGTGGACGAATTGGAGACGTATTTCGTGAGACAAGTGCCAAGATATGGCGGCGACGGTCCGGTAGAGCGTATCGATATACGGTCAAGGGATCGGCGGTGCCAGATCGCTGGCACCTGTCTCACCCTTTGGGCCGTGTTTGCATTGCTCAATTCCAGCGCAAATCCGTCTTGATGATGCGCTAGCATCACCTTCACCGGATTTCCTTGATCTTGAACGATGCAAATCCCGGCGAAATACATCTCCAATTCGTCCATACGTCCTAAACCCGCTCAGAGCAGCCGGAGCCAGCGGAAAAGGAAGAAGGTCACTCCGACGGAGATCACCATCAAACCAATGGCAAAAAGGAACCCCATTTGCCATTGGAGCTCCGGCATATTGACGAAATTCATGCCGTAGATCGACGCAATCAGCGTCGGAGGCAAGAAAATCAGCCCCAAAACGGTAAAGATTTTCGCGATCTGGTTTTGCTCCATGGAGACCAGGCCAACGGTTGCATCCAAAAGAAACGTGAGTTTGTTGTCGAGCGCATCGCCGTGTTCCTTGATGGAATGGATGTCCCGCCCATACATCTTGCAATCGGTCAGTTGGTCGTCGCTGAGATTGAAGCGCTTTGCATGGGTGGTCATGTAAAGCACCATCCTTGCCAGCCCAGCGCACACATCGTGCATCTTGGCAACTCTCAAGCCAATCCGTCCGAGTTCCCTGATCGCGTCCTTATAGCTGGCGGTTTTCCGTGTGTTAAGGCCGTCGCCGAAGACTTTCAGCGCAAGGTCGTCATAACAAGCAGACGCGGTTTCCATTTCGTCGGCGCACCGGTCGACGATGATGTCCAACAGCGCGAACATGATCGCAGGTCCAAGATGCGCGATCGTCGCGTCCGATTGTACCTTTCGGGCCAAAAGTGTCAGGGATTTCGGCTCGCCGTATCGAACGGTCACCAGGCGTTTTGCATTCAGAACAAAGGTCACGGAAGACCGGACCGGATCCAGAGTATGGGACACGGCAGGCATTTGTGCCGTCATCACGACCGCGCCAGGTTCTAGATAGAATCGTTCGGACGTTTCGATTGAGGTGATTTCGTCCGGGTTCGGGATCTCGGCCCCCATCAACCGCTCTGCCTTGGTCCGCTCTTCTTGCGTTGGACTGATGAGATCAATCCACACGGAGGTTGATGGCAGGGCTACGTCATCGGCCAGCTCGATACGTTCCAGGCCATTCACTGACGGGCAATAGGCAATGATCATTCAGACAAGCTCCACCCAGATTGCAATGCAATCGACACTCAGGAGCTTGCCCAAAATTACTGGGCGCACGCAACCACTTTTGCGGCTATTTCAATAACATACCCTGACCAACAAACACTGTTGACAGATCATCCAAACGCTCACGGTTTGCACGCGCTGTTGCTGCGCATGCAAAAGGGTTTGGCGGTATGTCGTTTGTTTTGAAACCAGAAGGCGATGCCTGATCGCCTCGGATTACGCCTGACGGATTATTTTCCGGAGGTCTTTTTTGAGAACGGACGCGAGCACAATGCTGCAGCGTTCAAGGCTGCAATGCCAACTGGCTTGTAGAGGCTTTCAAGTTTTGCTCCAGCCTGTGCAGTTTGTGCAGGGCGGGCAGTTTGATCAGACATTGTTCCGTTCCGTCTTTCTGTCTCAGTTTTTAATCGATGCGGCCTAAGAGTGTTTCGGTCCGCAATCGGTGATGTGGTGCCGGAATAAGGCGCTTAGATGACATTTTGTCCATTTTTCGCTTTTTCTTACCCGGATAAACGTAGGATGCCCCGACGTTCCGTGTTCGGCTACTCAAAAAGGATGTCAGGTTGTTACCAACTTGGGTCAAACGTGAACAATTCCGGTAAGGCTTTCTTAACGAACCGGGTGAGCGCATTGGTTGCGAAGTACTTCAGGCCGGAGATCGATGTATTGCCGGGGACATCAGGCACATGCCCGCTATGCCGGCACGGTCAGGAATGCTAGACAGACGATTGGAAACTGAACGCAAGGTCAGATGAAGCAATACCCGGCTCACAGATCAAAAGCTGCACCAGCCAGCCGCACTCTCGGGGCGCTTGCGTTCGCGCTGGCTTTGGTCACCTTGGTGACGCAGCGTTTTGACCTTCTGACACCCGATACATTCGTTTTGTCCCTCTCTGTGGCAGCCGGTTTGGCCGTCGCGGCCATGCTGTGTGGGCTGATCGCCTTTGTCCGGATCTGGAGCCGTGGCGGCGGCGGTATCGGATCTTCCATACTTGGTGTCATGTTGGGTGCCGTCGCGCTGTGCGCGCCTGCAGCCGTTCTGGGACTTCTCATCGTGGATCCGGAGCTCACGGATGTGACCACGGACCCGGACGAACCACCGCTGCTGGTGGAGGTTCTGCCGCAGTCGGACCAGGCTGTATTGGTTTGGATGGCGTCGCATGTCCGGAACACGGCCTGGACCCAGTACCAGGAGGTCATGCGCACTGAGAGGTTAGCTGCGGAGCTTCAATTGGAGCTCTACCCGGACATTGTTCCACGGCGCTACCGGATAACTCCGGGCGAATTGCACGCGGCTGCAAAGAAGGCGGTTGATGAGCTGAACTGGCGGGTTGTTGACGAACTTCCGCCCGACCTTTTGGATGCGCCCACCGCATTATGGGCCGAGGAAACCACTCAGCTGTTGGGCCTTAAGCATGATATTGCCCTGAGGGTCCGCCCGGATCCGGTCGGTGCGCTCCTTGATGTTCGTTCCAGATCTCAGTCGCCTTTGCGTGAGTTTTCAGGCAATGCGGATGTCATTCGAGGTCTCATGGCTGAAGTCGACCGGGTCCTTCTTGAAACCTACGGCGATCTGGAGCGTCTGGCGGTTGAAGAGGCCGACCTTCAGGAGGACGCCCCTCTGGAAGTTTTTGAACGCGATCGGGAAACAATCCCGCTGCCGAGTTTCAAGCCCTACTTTGAAGATGATGAAGGGCTCTCTGCCGACGCCTTTGAGCTGGATGATCTCGAAGGATGATATCTATCGGTTACACCGTTAGCCGGAACGTCGCGTCCAGAGCCAGACTTGGGTCTGCAATTGTCCGACCGCGTTCGGTCAAATCTTCCAAATGTGCAAACACTGACAGCCCTGCCGCACCATGTAGTTTGGGATCCACATCGGCGTAAAGCTTGGCAACGATCTCCGGAATGCCGCGTGGTTGCGCACCGAGTTCATTCAGGATTGAAGCCTCGCGGGACAATCTGTGCTGTTTCAGCTGCTCAACATAGAGGGGCGCACTAGAAACAAGACCGCCATGCCCTGGCAGATAGGTTGTCTCGGAGCGCGCAAGCAGCTTGTCGATGGAAGCCATGTAGTCGCGCATAGACCCGTCGGGGGCAGCGACAATGGACGTAGACCAAGCCATGACATGGTCTCCACTGATCAGCACGTCTTCGCCGGAGAGTGCAAAACACATGTGATTGGCGGTATGACCTGGTGTGGCGATGGCTTCAAACTTGATGCCTGCTGCTTCAAATACATCGCCATCCTGATACTCCTGATCCGGCGCGTAGTCCTTGTCGCCGCTGGCATCCAGTGGATTGACTTCACCTTCCATGAGGGGACGGGCCGCATGGTGCGGCGCGCATCCGATGATCTTTGCGCCTGAGCGTTCTTGAAGCATCCGTGCCGCGGGCGAGTGGTCCACATGTGTGTGCGTGACCAGGATAGCCTCGATCTGTGCGCCGTGCGTGAGCGACAGCAGCGTGTTTACATGTTCTTCGTCCGCCGGGCCCGGATCCACAACAACCAGTTGCTTATGGCCCAGAATGTAGCTGTTCGTGCCATGAAAAGTGAACGGGCCCGGGTTTCTTGCTGTCACGCGGCAAAGGCCGGGCAGGAGCTCCACGCGTTCCCCATAGCGCGGATCGAAGGATCGGTCATGTTTCATGCTAAGATGGTTCCTGAAGGATGGGACCGGACGTCACGCAATTGACGTTTGAATCGGATAACGGCCATATGATGAAGCATCGAGCCCAAAACATGGGATCTTGTCAAACCCGATGAAACAAGATGTCGAAAACAACGCTGCCATGACGAGCCAAGTGGCATCGGAATTTGAATGCCGGTTTGAGAGCGTAATACCGCTTGCGCGACTTGATGCGTTCAAGCTGGTTGTCGACCATCCGGAGCTTTGGTGGTGCCCGCCCATGAGTGAGGCCCCCAGCGGTGACCTTGATGTCCGCATAGAGCCCTTTGCTGGCGGCGCCTGTTACCAAATCGACGACAAGGGGCAGCGGCGCATCTGGGGTACCGTTCTTTCTATAGAAGAACCGCTCTACATTCGGATTTCTTGGCAGGTGGCGCAGGATGGAAGTCTGATCGCGGATCCGGCTGCAGCTAGCCGGGTCATGCTCAATTTTCGCGAGGCCGGAGAGGTGACGCGGGTCGAGGTCGTACACAACAAGTTTCTGCGGCATGGCGAGGCGGGCGGCGAATATATGCAGCTCATGATGCAATCGAATGGCTGGCCACGAATTTTGAAGAACATTGGTGCGGCGGCAAAAACGCTGAAGCGGAAATGATGCGCCTGCGTCAGGAAGCCGCCATTCTGTCGTTTAGCTGACATGCATTCTGTGCTAGGCGGAGTGCAAATTTCCTGCCTTCACACCCTAACCTGCAAGGTGAGGTGTCGAAATAACCATAACCGGCGGACACCCAGAGTTCGTTTCAAACCCGCAAGCCCATGACCGTGTCTCAACCGCCTTTTGAAGACAGCCCTCAGATTTCGCCTGTGGAAACACCGAGGCGCCGCTTGAGGGATGCGCGGTGGGCGCTCTTGGCCAGCGCGGTCATTCTGACTGGTCTGGTGGTTGTGTATGAAATCCCGGTTTGGGTGGGGTTCCTCTGTTTTGCGGCCACTTTGGCAGCCACGCTCTCAATTCCCCGCAACTCCGCCAGCCGACGGCTGAAGATCAATGCGCAGCGCAGAATGCGGCGCATGTGGCCTGGAACGGACATGAAGGTCACGGTCGATGCTTTGCCAACACCGTGCTTCGTTGCAGATGCGCGTGGCATCACTCGGTATGTAAACGCACGGGCGATGGAGATTTACCCCGGCGCGAAACCGGGAGATCCGTTGTCGTTCTCCTTGCGGGCTCCATCGCTTTTGGAAGCGTTTGATCGCGCCTGTTCAAACGGCACTGCAGAGCGCATCAATTGGATCGAGAAGGTTCCAACAGAAACCTGGCTTGAGGCCTATATTGCGCCCATTCACGAGCTGGGTCCTCAAGAAGGACAGGCGAGTAGCCGGAAGCCCGCTTTTGTTCTTGTCGTGGTCCAGGATCAGACGGAAAACCGGCGCCTTGAACGTATGCGGACCGATTTCGTGGCCAATGCCAGCCATGAACTGCGCACGCCACTCGCGTCACTGACCGGTTTTGTCGAGACCTTGCAAGGGCCAGCTCGCGACGACGCTGAGGCACGTGACCGGTTCTTGTCGATCATGCTGGATCAGGCCGGGCGGATGCGCCGGTTGATCGACGACATCTTGTCATTGTCGCGCATCGAACTGCGTGCCCATGTTCGCCCGCAAACTTCAGTCGATCTTTGCGAAATCGTCCGGCACACAAATGACGCTCTTGGGCCGTTGGCGCGCGACATGAACATGACGATCCGGCTGGATCTCCCCGAGAAGCCAGTGATGATTTCGGGTGACCGGGACGAACTGATCCAGGTAACAGAAAACCTGGTCGAGAATGCGCTCAAATACGGCAGCACCGGCGAAGTCGTCGATGTCAGCTTGACCTCTAAACAGATGGGCGAGGGCGAGATCGCGTGGGAACTTGCCGTGCGTGACTACGGAGAAGGGATTGCTCCGGAACACCTGCCGCGCCTTACAGAACGGTTCTACCGTGTTGATGTTGATTCCAGCCGGGCCATGAAAGGCACCGGACTAGGTCTTGCGATCGTCAAGCACATCCTGACCCGTCATCGCGCCCGGCTCGATGTGGAGAGTGCACCGGGTAAGGGCGCCACGTTCAAGGTGATCATTTCCGGCTAATGTCTGTTTCCAGGCCGAGCAACCGCGACTTATCCGGTTGCTGGATCGAAAGTCTTCATTGTCAGAATGACTTATGGGGCGAGTTCGCTGGCTAATCACGCGAACCGTGCTGGAACGTGTTCTACTACCTAAAGAAGCGGGTTCGAGGTGAGGAGACCTGAGAGCTTCTCCACTGCGTGTCAGTCACGCCATGGATTATGTGTTAATCGGAAGCGCTGGATGACACAAAGAAATGTAGAATTGTAGAATTAATCAATGAATACAGATACTTACAATGTCATAAAACTGAAAAAAATCTGTCATAGAACTCTCATCCATCGGGCCTAGGTTCCGGGCAGCGCTTGGACGAAATCGCGTCCAGCGTGGATTTGCAAACCTTGACATTCAAAGGGAGTGGTCAAGTGAAATTTACGACCCTCGTTAGCGCAACTGCTCTTGCTGTTGCTTCCACTGCATTCGTTGGCGCCGCTCAGGCTCGCGACCAGGTTCAGGTTGCCGGTTCTTCAACCGTTCTTCCTTACGCTTCTATCGTCGCTGAAGTTTTCGGTGAAAACACCGACTTCCCGACACCGGTTGTTGAGTCCGGCGGTTCTTCTGCTGGCCTGAAGCGCTTCTGTGAAGGTGTTGGCGAAAACACCATCGACGTTGCAAACGCTTCCCGCGCAATTCGCGAAAAAGAGATCAAGGCTTGCGCAGAGAATGGCGTAACCGACATCATGGAAGTTCGCATCGGTTATGACGGGATCGTTTTCGCGTCCCAAAAAGACGGCCCGGCTTTCACCGCTTTCACACCGGTTCAGTGGCATAACGCCCTGGCTCCGAAGGTTCTGGTTGATGGCGCTATCGTCGACAATCCGTACACAAAGTGGTCCGAAGTAGACGCTTCCCTGCCGGACGTTGAAATCGCTGCTTTCATCCCGGGCACCAAGCACGGCACTCGTGAAGTCTTCGAAGAGAAAGTTCTCCTCGTTGGTTGTGAAGAGTCCGGCGCCATGAAGGCGATGATGGATGGCGGCATGTCCGAAGACGACGCTGAAGACGCATGTCTTGCAGTTCGTACAGACGGCAAGTCCGTGGACATCGACGGCGACTACACCGAGACCCTGGCTCGCATCGATTCCAACCCGAACGGCGTTGGCGTTTTCGGTCTGGCGTTCTACGAGAACAACACCGACAAGCTGAAAGTTGCGACCATGTCTGACATCGCACCTTCCACTGAGACCATCTCCACTGGTGAGTATCCGGTTTCCCGCCCGCTGTTCTTCTACGTCAAGAAAGCACACATCGGCGTTATCCCGGGTCTGAAAGAGTACGCTCAGTTCTTCACAGCTGACGAAATCGCTGGCCCGCAAGGCCCGCTGGCTCAGTACGGCCTGGTTTCCGATCCGGAGCTGGCTGCTACTCAGGCTTCCATCGAAGCTGAAGAAACCATGAAGTAATCGAGCCTTCAGGTTCGAATATGAGGGGCGGCATATTCCGCCGCCCCTTTCTCCTTTTTGGAAATTTCATATAAAATCCGGGGAAGCAGATGCCTGTGGTCTGGCTCATCTTGATCGTACTCGCCATTGCGGTGGTGGGCTACGTACTCGGACGTGGTCGAGCTTTAGCGAGCGCAGGAGGCGAGCAAATAAAGCTACATTCGCTTCCTTCGTATTACGGCTCAAACGTCGCAATGAAGGTGGTGGTTCCTGCCTTCCTCATTCTGGTCCTATGGCTGCTGGCGCAGCCTTTGATCGTTAACAACAGTGTTTCAGGTTTGATCCCGGACAGCGAGATCGCGGAAGGGTCGTCGCGTGGGCTTGTGCTTGCCGAAGTCCGCCGTGCTGCGCGCGGTTTGGACAACGCCGTTGCTCAAGGGCTGATTTCGGAAGACTTCGCGCGCAATGCCCGTGCCGACTTCAACGATGTCACGGCACGGCTGAAAGAGGCGGGGCAGGTCGTCACGTCTCAGATCACGCAGCCAATCCTCCGGGCAGCCCAAGAGTACCGGGTCCTGAACGCCACTGGCAATTTCATGATGTCGATTGTCGTCATCCTTGCGGCTTTGGCCGGGGCGGCATGGGGACTTTATGAATCCCGGGCAGACTTCCGAGCCAGGAACACGGTTGAGCGGGGCATCAAGGCGCTTTTGATATCAGCCGCATCGATCGCGATCCTGACGACTGCCGGGATCGTCTTTTCGCTGGTGTTCAACACGGTTGAGTTCTTCCGGCTCTACCCTGCATTCGACTTCTTCTTCGGCCTGACGTGGTCACCAACCTTCTCCGGCCGCGGCGGCAATTCACAACTCGGGATCATCCCGCTCTTGTGGGGCACGTTCTACATCTCGTTCGTCGCCCTAGCCGTGGCTGTCCCGATCGGGCTGTTTGCTGCGGTATACCTCTCAGAGTACGCCGGACCGAAGGTGCGCGCCGTCGCCAAGCCGCTTCTTGAGATCCTCGCCGGCATTCCGACGATCGTTTACGGTCTCTTTGCGCTGCTGACAGTCGGCCCGCTTCTTGTCTCGGTCTTTGGGCCGGACGGGGCCGGGATTATGCAGTCCGGTACGGCAGTGATGACCGCCGGCCTCGTGATGGGCATCATGCTGATCCCGTTTGTGAGTTCGCTCTCTGACGATATCATCAACGCGGTTCCGCAAGCCATGCGTGACGGCTCTTATGGCTTGGGTGCGACCAAGTCCGAAACCGTCAAGCAGGTTATTCTGCCGGCCGCCCTTCCGGGTATCGTTGGTGCGATCCTGCTGGCAGCCTCCCGGGCCATCGGTGAAACGATGATCGTGGTACTCGGTGCGGGTGCCGCAGCGCGCCTCAGCTTGAACCCCTTCGACGCAATGACAACAGTGACAGCGAAGATCGTCAGCCAACTGACGGGCGATGCAGACTTTGCATCTCCGGTGGCGCTGGTCGCCTTTGCGCTGGGCATGACGCTCTTTGTAGTGACGCTCGGTTTGAACATTGTCGCGCTCTACATCGTGCGCAAATACCGGGAGCAGTATGACTGATGACCGACGCAACTCTTTCTCCAGAAGGTGCAAAAGCGCCTGAAAAAACGTCGGCACAGCCGCGATCACTGTATGCGACGGACGAGCTGACGAAGAAACGCAATGCGTCCGAGAAACGCTTTCAGGCTTACGGCATTGCCGCTATCGGAGCCGGTCTGTTTTTCTTGGTTGTCCTGGCCTACTCAATCATTAGCGAAGGCATTCCAGCCTTTACGCGGACGGTTCTGACCGTTGAGTTTACGGTCACCCAGGAACAGTTCGACGATGCTGAAAGCCAGCTCTTCAAGACACGGGCTTACGAGGCTGTGTTCACTGAAGCGATGAGCGCGCAGTTTGAGCAAAAGAACATTCAGGTGCCGTTCGATATTGCCGCGATTGAGCGGATTGTCGGCAAGCCAGGAAGCACCATTCGCGAGTTCTACCGGGCAAACCCGGACCAGCTTGGTCAGCCGGTTGCCTTCGAACTGGCGGCTTCCTCCCGTGTTGACGGTTACATGAATGGCCGCCTGACCCGGGACAATATCACGGACAGCCGGTTCCTCCAGAAATCCGATCTTGATCTGGTCGATGTGCTGGTCGAGAGCGGGATTATCCAGACGGTCTTCAACTGGCCGTTCATCACCGGGGCAGACTCTGGAGTGGACAATCCGGGCGGTGCCGGCATCGGAGCCTCTGTGGTCGGATCGTTCTTCATGATGCTGGTGGTGTTGTTCCTGTCCCTGCCGATTGGAGTAGCCGCATCCATCTATCTTGAAGAGTTCGCACCGCAGAACAAGTTAACTGACTTGATCGAGGTGAACATTTCAAACCTTGCGGCCGTTCCGTCCATCGTGTTCGGTATTCTTGGTCTTGCGGTGTTCATCCAGTTCATGCACTTGCCGCAATCGGCGCCGATCGTTGGCGGTCTTGTTCTGACACTGATGACGCTGCCCACGATCATCATCTCCACACGCGCCTCGCTGAAGGCCGTGCCGCCAAGCATCCGCGATGCAGCCCTGGGCGTTGGAGCCTCAAAAATGCAGGCCGTGTTCCATCATGTTTTGCCGCTGGCGATGCCGGGCATCTTGACCGGAACGATCATCGGTCTGGCTCAGGCTCTTGGGGAAACAGCACCGCTGCTTCTCATCGGGATGGTCGGCTTTGTGGCCCGCGGATATCCGGACGGTTTCGTTTCCGGATTTATGGACCCGAACTCCGCGATGCCGGCACAGATCTACACCTGGGCGGCCCGTTCCGACTTCGCGTTCTACGAGAAAGCCTGGGGCGGTATCATCGTCCTCCTGATCTTCCTTCTGTCTATGAACATCCTCGCGATTATCCTGCGCCGCAGGTTCGAGCGTCGCTGGTAAGGAGGCGTACCCATGAATGACATGCCGAAAATTGAACAGGCGACAGATATGACCGACAGCAAGATTTCAGCCAATAAAGTGCAGGTCTATTACGGCGACACGCACGCGATCAAGGACGTGGATATTGAAATCCAGCCGCGTTCGGTCACGGCCTTCATTGGCCCGTCCGGGTGTGGCAAGTCGACATTCTTGCGGACCATCAACCGCATGAACGACACGATCGATATCTGCCGGGTCGAAGGCTCCATCCAGATCGACGGCGAAGACATCTACGATCCGAAGGTCGATCCGGTGCAGCTGCGCGCCAAGGTCGGAATGGTATTCCAGAAGCCGAACCCGTTCCCGAAATCGATTTACGATAACGTAGCCTACGGCCCGCGCATTCACGGTCTGGCCCGGAACCGGGCTGAGCTTGATGACATCGTGGCCTCCAGCCTGCAAAAAGCGGGTCTTTGGGAAGAAGCCAAGGATCGTCTCGACGAACCTGGAACCGGCATGTCCGGTGGTCAGCAGCAGCGCCTGTGTATTGCTCGCGCGATTGCCGTTAGCCCGGAAGTGATCCTGATGGATGAGCCGTGTTCCGCTCTCGATCCGATCGCGACTGCCAAGGTTGAGGAACTGATCGACGAGCTGCGCGAGAATTACACGATTGTGATCGTAACGCACTCCATGCAGCAGGCCGCTCGCGTGTCTCAGCGCACTGCATTCTTCCACTTGGGAATTCTGGTTGAAGAAGGTCCGACACAGGATATCTTCACCAACCCGGTGGACAAGCGTACGCAGGACTACATTACCGGCCGCTTCGGTTAACCGGATTGCACATTTTTTCGAAGGGACACAGGATGTCTGAACATACAGTCACGGCTTATGATGACGAATTGAACGTCATGGCCGGCCGGATCGCTGAAATGGGCGGTCTCGCAGAAAAAGCATTTGCAGAAGCCGTTTCCGCCCTCGTGTCCGGCGACACCGATTTGGCGCGCCGCGTGATTGATCAGGATCGCCGTCTTGATGCGCTGCATCAGGACGTTGAGGAAGGCCTGATCGCAATGATCGTGCGCCGTCAGCCGATGGGGCAGGATCTGCGTGAAATCACGGCTGCCAGCCGGATCGCGAACGATCTGGAGCGTGTTGGCGATCTTGCAAAGAACGTTGCCAAGCGGGCAATCGCAATCGACAACGACATTCAGAGCAAGAAGCTGGCAATCGGCGTCGAGCACATGACCGAGCTGGCCCTCGGGCAGCTGAAAAAGGTTCTGGATGCCTACACCGGACGCAATGCAGAGGCAGCGCGCCACGTGCAGGAAGCTGATGCCGAAGTCGATGCGATCTACACCTCTCTGTTTCGCGAACTTCTGACGTACATGATGGAAGACCCTCGGGTGATCACCTCCTGCGTCCATCTCCTCTTCTGTGCGAAGAACATCGAGCGGATCGGCGATCATGCCACCAACATTGCCGAAAACGTCTTCTTCATGGTGACGGGCGAACGGCTTCCGGAAGACCGCACCAAGGTTGATGAAACCGGCGCTATGTGAGTTGCCAGAGCCAGCCTGAGCGGGCTGTGAAGCAGGAACTGTAAGCCGGCGCTTTGGTGCCGGCTGAGGGAATTGGAGTGAGAATTCATGCCGAAGGTCCTCATCGTCGAAGACGAAGAACCGTTGAGCCTTCTGTTGCGGTATAATCTGGAAGCGGAAGGATACGCCGTCGAGACCTGTGTCCGCGGCGACGAGGCGGAAATCCGCCTCCGGGAAACCCAGCCGGACCTTTTGTTGCTGGACTGGATGTTGCCCGGACTGTCCGGCATAGAACTGTGCCGGCGCCTGCGGGCACGCGAAGACACCGAGCGCTTGCCGGTCATCATGCTGACGGCGCGCGGCGAGGAAGCTGAGCGCATCAGAGGCCTGTCGACCGGAGCGGACGACTACGTGGTCAAACCGTTCTCAGTGCCCGAACTGATGGCGCGTGTCCGCGCGATCTTGCGGCGGGCAAGCCCGGAGGTGGTGTCCACGATGCTGCGCTCTGGCGATATCGAACTTGACCGGGAAACACACCGCGTCCGGCGCAGCACCAAGGAAATCCATTTGGGGCCAACAGAGTTTCGCCTTCTGGAATTCCTGATGACCGCACCAGGCCGGGTCTTTTCCCGCGAACAGCTGCTGGACGGTGTTTGGGGGCACGATGTCTATGTGGATGAACGCACGGTCGATGTTCACGTAGGCCGCCTGCGCAAAGCGCTGAACAAGGGCAAGGCGAAGGATCCGATCCGCACGGTGCGCGGGGCTGGGTATGCCTTCAACGACCAGTTCACGGCAGCCTGATCGAGACTTTCAAGACAAACAAAAAAGCAACGGTGTTGGTAGTCAAGCGGAGACCATCATCGTTTCTTTTAGCCTTGCATTGAGAATGATGATCATTTTTCGCATGACGGCGACGAGGGCGACCTTTGACGGTTTTCCATTTGTTTTGAGGCGTTTGTAGAAGGCCTTCATGACCGGATCAAAGCGGATGGCTGGCAGAGCTGCGACGTAGAGAGCATCTCGGATTTGCCGCCGTCCACCGGAGATCATGCGTTTGCCCCGCATGAGGCCGCTATCCTTGTTGAGCGGGGCCACGCCGACGAGCTTGGCGACCTGTCCTTTGGACAAGCTCCCCAGCTCCGGCAAGTCGGCCAGCAGGAAGCAAGCTGTTCTTAGACCGATGCCTTTGAGGGACATGAGAACATTGGCCCTTTGGGCAAGTGCCGGGTCCGACCTGATGCAAAGCTCCATGTCGTCGATAACAGCCTGGCGCTGATTGGTCAAAAAGCGCAGACTTTCTTCGATCCAGGCTATCGTCCTGCCGGTCTGCTTTTCCCTGCGGTTCTTTTCTTGAACGATCATATGGCTCAGTTGCCGGTATCTTTGAACCAGCTCCTTGAGCAGGGTCTGGGCCGCGGAGCTGGGAGTGAGGAGGCGTGTCTCCAGGCGTTGGCCATAGTCGGCCAGAATGAAGGCATCAATCTTGTCGGTCTTGGAGAGCTGGCCACAGGCCCGGGCAAATTGCCGGACTTGCTTGGCGTTCACCTTGGCAACTGGCCGGCCAACCGCCAGAAGGGCAGCCTCAACGGCACGCTCATAGCCGCCGGTCGGCTCCAGGATCAGCCGTTCTATCGAGTTGAACCGCATGAGAAAGGTCAGGAATGCATCGATCCCTTCCTCCGTGTTGGTGAAACTCGCACGCTGCTCATCGGGCAGAACGCAAACGTCAAACGTGGATTTTGATATGTCGATGCCGACAAAACGGCTAGCATAAGGCATGGCTTGGTCTCCCTTATACGCGAGCGCGAAGCTCTCTCAACGGTTCGACGAAGCCTCAAGTGTGTGAAGGGTTCTGCTTTTTTGCGAACGCAAGGTTCATGCCCGCAAGGGCTCAACCACTTCACACACCGTCATAAAGGTAAGGCCATACCTCAATGACAAAGAGGCCGGAGCATCAAACCATGCTCCGGCCTCATAATGTATAAGCCCGCCAAATCGGCGGGCTTTTTCTTGGGTATTTCGAGATCAGGAAGCCTGGGCAACACTGGTCTTGTTGTTGGCGCTCCGGCGGCGGTCTGCGACCGGCTGGTAAGCAATCTTGCAGTGGTAGGGGCAGTAGGGCACGCCGGCTTCGGATACTTGACCACAGAAGTAGAAGTCTTCTGTCGCCGGATCGCCGATCGGCCACTTACAGGTGCGCTCAGTTAGCGTCAGGATAGTCGCCCGCTTGGACATTGGAACAACATCAGCGATCGGTTCTGCAACGGGTTGAACCTCTGCGACCGGGGCTGGCGTCGGCTCCATCTTCAGCGCTGCGGTACCTTGGGTCTGCGGCTGTGTTTGCGGACGTTTCGGTGCCGATTGAGACGCCGGATTGGCCGTTGTGCGGGGACGGCGCGGTTTTGCGCTTGAGGAAGAAGACTTTGCGCGGCCGGAAAGACCAAGCCGGTGTACCTTGCCAATCACTGCGTTCCGGGTGACACCGCCAAGCTCACCCGCAATCTGGCTTGCGCTCAAACCATCGCCCCAGAGCTTCTTCAAAAGCTCAACCCGTTCGTTCGTCCAACTCATTGCCGCACCCCTTGCCAAGGCCAGTGACTGGCCAAAATCCCGTTATTGGACACGCGAACGCAAGTCCATTATGGCATATCTTGTGCCTCTATTTGATACGCCGCACGAGATGTCGTGTCTGATTAGTCAAAGGTTACAATAACGTTAATTTGTGAAGCAACCGTCAGGCTGCAGTGAGTTGGGGATGAACGGACTTTTCCCCAACAGATGCGAGGTCCTTGAGACTTTTACATAAAACAGCCCGAACCCCGGCAATGGCCATTTCCATTGACAGGCGGGGACCTCGGCAGTGTATAAGGATCTTGCAACGTGCCGCCGCTTTGGCGGCACATTGCGTTTTTGGCCTGTAATTTAAGGCGATGCCCCGGAGTTCCGACGGTCCGATACCAGTGGCGCTTCCGGCGGCCAAAGGAGACTAAAG
The DNA here is from genome assembly GCF_055755305.1 of Roseibium sp. R5. Classification (NCBI taxonomy): domain Bacteria; kingdom Pseudomonadati; phylum Pseudomonadota; class Alphaproteobacteria; order Hyphomicrobiales; family Stappiaceae; genus Roseibium; species Roseibium sp. R5. Next base: position 5,171,875 of record NZ_CM146910.1, on the reverse strand, counting down.
AGGTATGTCCGCGTCCGCGCTTTTTGGAAACTACGCAAGATCGAACCTGTCATTCGATCACGGGGAAGGTGTCTGGCTTGTTACGAGTGACGGCCGACGATTTCTCGATTGCGGGTCCGGGATCGCGGTAAATTCGCTCGGACATGCTCATCCGCATCTGGTCCAGGCCCTTCAGGATCAGGCGGCCAAGCTGTGGCATATTTCCAATTTGCATCAGATGCCGGATGGCGCGCGGCTTGCGCAGCGCCTCACCGATGCAACATTTGCAGACAAGGTTTTGTTCGTGAATTCCGGCGCCGAAGCAATGGAAGCGGCGATCAAGTGTGCCCGGCGTTATCACTATGACCGCAATGAGCCGGACCGGTATCAGATCGTGACCTTCGAAGGTGCTTTCCATGGTCGGACACTCGGCACGATTGCAGCAGGTGGCCAGGCAAAATACCTCGAAGGTTTCGGACCTAAGGCCCCGGGCTTCGATCAGGTGCCCAGCGGGGACTTGGAGGCCTTGAAAGCCATGGTCGGTCCGCAAACCGCAGCGATCGCGATCGAACCCATCCAAGGCGAGGGCGGCATTCGGGAAGTCGACTACGAATTCCTGCGCGCTCTGCGCAAGCTTTGTGATGAAACCGGAGCCCTGCTGATCTTTGACGAAATCCAGACGGGTGTCGGCCGGACCGGAAAAATGTTCGCGCATCAGTGGACTGGCGTTGATCCGGATCTGATGGCCGTCGCCAAGGGCATAGGCAGCGGGTTCCCGATGGGCGCTTGCCTTGCGACCGAAGAAGTTGCGTCCGCGCTGGCACCTGGAACCCACGGCACGACCTTCGGTGGCAATCCGCTCGCTATGGCTGTTGGTAATGCGGTTTTGGACGTCATCCTTGCTGATGGTTTTCTGGAAGAGGTTCAAAAGAAGGGCCTCTCCTTCAAGCAAAAGCTTTCCGGGCTGGTCGATAGCCACCCGAAGGTGTTTGAGGCTGTACGGGGCAATGGTCTGATGCTCGGCATCAAGTGCACCGCGCCGGTGGGAGACTATGTCGCCGCCGCGCGCGAAGCGGGCATTCTTGCGGTCCCGGCCGGTGACAACGTCGTCCGGATCCTGCCGCCACTGACCATCTCGGAAGAAGAGATTTCCGATGCGGTTGATCGGCTGGAGAAGGCCGCAGTTGCCGTTGAGAGAAAGTTGTTGGAAGGAGCGGCCGAATGACCGCCAACGGAGCGTACAAAAACTTCCTGGATCTGACCCAATTCGAGGGCGATGATCTGCGCGCTATTCTGGAAACAGGAAAGAAGATCAAGGCAACCCGCAACGGCGTTCGCCGGGGTGAGGGGCCGCTGGCCGGCAAAGTTCTGGCCATGATTTTCGAACAGCCATCGACACGGACCCGCATTTCCTTTGACGTTGGGATGCGCGAACTCGGCGGCGAGACGTTGATGCTGACCGGTGCGGAGATGCAGCTGGGCCGAGGCGAGACCATCGCAGACACGGCGAAGGTGCTGTCCCGGTTCGTCGACGGCGTCATGATCCGGATCCTGGACCACGAAGCCCTCAATGAACTGGCTGAAAACGCGACCATTCCGGTGATCAATGGCCTGACAAAGATCTCGCATCCGTGCCAGATCATGGCAGACATCATGACTTTCGAAGAGCATCGCGGCGGCATCTCCGGGCGCAGCATTGCCTGGACCGGCGACAGCAACAATGTTCTGGCGTCCTGGGTTCACGCCGCACCGCGCCTGGATTTCGAACTGCGCATCGCGACACCAGCCGAACTGGCCCCACCGCAGGATCTGATTGAGACCGCCCGTGCCAAGGGTGGTTCCATTCTGGTTACCGACGACCCATATGAGGCTGTCAAAGGGACCGACTGTGTCGTCACCGATTGCTGGGTGTCGATGGGCGACGATGATGCCGAAAGCCGTCACAATCTGCTGAGCGCCTATCAGGTAAATGAGCGTCTGATGGCGGAGGCAAATGGTGATGCACTGTTTATGCATTGCCTTCCGGCACACCGCGGCGAGGAAGTCACCAACGAGGTCATGGACGGTCCCAACTCTGTCGTGTTTGACGAAGCCGAAAACCGGCTCCATGCTCAAAAGGGCATTTTGGCCTGGTGTTTCGGCGCAGCTTGAGGCGTAGCCAAAGTGGCATTAAATTTGGAAGAACTGGGCATCAAGCCCGCAGGGCTGGACGCTGTCCGGCCCTTTGCCGTGGAAGGACTGGATGTCCGCGGGCGCAGTGTTGCGCTTGGCCCCATCCTTGAGAAAATTCTTGGACGCCATGATTATCCGGAGCCGGTATCCCGGCTTCTGGCGGAAGCCATTGTCCTGACAAGCCTGCTCGGAACCTCTCTGAAGTTCGACGGGCGGTTTACACTCCAGACCCAGACGCAGGGTCCGGTGTCAATGCTGGTCGTCGATTTTGAAACGCCGGACGCAATCCGTGCTTGCGCAACGTTCGACGCAGAACGTGTTGCCGGGTTGATCGATGCCGGTGCTGCGACACCAGAGGCGCTGCTCGGGCATGGTCATCTGGCGATGACCATCGATCAGGGCAAGCACATGCAGCGCTACCAGGGCTTGGTCGAGCTGAATGGTATCTCATTGGAAGAAGTCGCGCGCCGGTACTTCGAGCGATCTGAGCAGATCCCGACCGAAGTCCGTTTGGCTGTCGGTGAACTCTACACCCGGCAGGACGGAGATGCGCCGGTCAAATCCTGGACAGGCGGTGGCTTGCTCATCCAGTTCCTGCCTGAAGCGCCGGAACGGATGCGTCCGGCGGACATTGATCCGGGTGATGCGCCGGCGGGAACCGTTCGTCACGAAATTGACGAAGATGATGCCTGGGTCGAGGCCAAGGCACTTGTCGATACGGTCCAGGATGTGGAGCTGACCGACCCTGAAGTCAGCGTCGAAACGCTGCTCTACCGGTTATTTCATGAGCGCGGCGTCCGGCTTTTCGATGCCCAGCCGATTGCCGACAAGTGCCGTTGCTCGCGCGACAAAGTTGCCAATGTTTTGGCAAACTTTAGCGCAGACGAAGTGGAAGAAGTCACAGTTGATGGCAAAATCGTCGTGACGTGCGAATTCTGCAGCACCACTTACGAATTTGACCGCTGAGAACACACTGCAGGCCGGGGACATCTGGCCTGCAGACTGTATCCGCTGATACATTTGGATACACGAATTCCGGCCTCAAGGGCGCGTTTCTGCGCTGAAAACCTTGATTTTTTGCGGTGCAAAGTAATCTTATGCCCACTGTTCGCGTATAGTTTAGAGCCGTCGCATTCGCACCTGTGAGAAAGCTTGAGTATGTTGCAGTCCGTTGACCCGGAAACCGGCAAGCCGCCAAGTCCTGAAGTCCTTCCGCCCGCAGGCCGGACGCGGACACCGATGGAGCGCACAAAGCTGGTGCTGAAAGCGCTGCTTCAAACGGCTTTGGCGTTTGCCATTCTCTTTGGTGCCTTCAAGGGCATGAACCAGCTCATTGCAACCCGCCCGGACGTGCCGAAACGGCCCGTTCAGGAAAAAAGCTACGCGGTTGAAACAACCACCGTTCAACAAGGCGATTATGCGCCCTTGATCTCCGTTTACGGCCAGACCCAGGCTGGTCGGGAGGTCGATTTGCGGGCGCTGGTCGGCGGCGAGATTGTCGAAGTTCATCCAGACTTGAAGGCAGGCGGCAAAGTCGAGCGCGGCGATACCCTGGTTGTGATTGATCGTTTCGACTATGAAGGGGCCGTGACTGAAGCCCGTGCCAACCTTGCTGAAGCGCAAGCCGCAATGGTGGAAAACGAGGGCCGTGTTGCGCTTGAAAAGGCCAATCTGATTCGTGCCGGAGAACAGCTGGAGTTTGCCCAACGTGATCTGGAGCGGGCAGAGGAGCTTCTAGGACGCGGTGCGGCAACAGAGCGAACGGTTGACGACCGTAAGCTGATCGTGTCCCAACGCCAGCAAAGCGTTGAACGGTCAGAAAACACGTTGGCTTTGGAAGAGGCAAAAGTCGTTCAGCAAAAGGCGACTGTCGAGCGCCTGGAATGGCGCCTTGAAAACGCTCAGCGCCAGTTGGAGAACACTGTCCTTACCGCACCATTCGATGCGATCGTGCGCTCTTCGGCAGCAGAGCCAGGACGTCTTATCAGCGTAAATGATGCAATCGTATCCCTCTACGACAGCAGCGAATTCGAAGTCCGGCTGACCCTGTCGGACAACCAGTACGGCCGCTTGCTCGAAGACAGCGGTACGGTTGTCGGGCGCCCTGTCGACGTAATTTGGAACCTCGGGGATCAGCCTGTCACTTATGCGGCCACAGTCACGCGAATTGGAGCGGATGTCGCAAGTGACCGGGGCGGCGTTGATCTGATAGCGCGCATTGATGCGTCTGGAGCGGCTGTTCCGCTGCGGCCGGGTGCCTTCGTCGAAGTGGCGGTTCCGGACAGAACCTACGCCAACAGCTTTCGCATCCCGGAAACAGCCTATTATGGCCAGGGGACTGTCTATGTCGTTGAAGACAATCGCCTTCAGGCCAGGTCAGTGAATGCACTTGCGATTGACGACGGCTTCATCCTTGTGCGCGGCGATTTGAACTCCGGTGAAACCTTGTTGGTGACGCGGATCCCGGAAGCTGGCGAAGGATTGCTGGTCAGCGATGTGAACGCTGAGCAACCGGCCGCGAACCAAGCTGCTGAACCTGCAGATCAATCTGCTGCGGTCGCGCAGTAAAGGGGGACGACATGGCACGCTCTATGGAACCTCGCGGCATCATGGAAGTTCTTGTCCGGCACCCGAATGCAGCCAACCTAATCATGGCAATCATGGTGCTTTTTGGCGCATACGGCCTTGCCAAGCTGAACACGCAGTTCTTTCCAACCGTCAAGATCGACAGCATCTCCGTATCGGTTGCCTGGCCGGGAGCCAGTGCGGAGGACGTTTCGTCCAACATTCTTGAGGTCATCGAGCCCGAACTCCGGTTCATCGATGGCATGAAGGAATTGACATCCTACGGCCGCGAAGGCAGCGCCTCGGTGCGGATGGAGTTCTTTGAAGGCACCGACATGCAAAAGGCATTGTCGGACGTTGAACAGGCCGTCTCTGCCGTTACTACGCTTCCCGTGGATTCCGAAACGCCCGTCGTATCGGCGGCAAACTTTACAGACGGAGTGGCAACGCTTGCCCTGCGTGGTCCGTTCCCGGAGCAGGCGCTGAAAGTCTTTGCGCGGCAGATGCGCGATGACCTGCTCGCCCGTGGCATCGACAAGGTTGAGCTCAAGGGTTACCGGTCGCCGGAGTATCTCGTTGAAATACCGGAACGCGAACTTCGCCGGCTGGATCTGACCGTCTCGGATGTGGCTACCCAGATTGCCGGAAACACAGTTGATTTGCCTGCTGGCAATCTCGACGGAGGTGTCGAACGGCAGATCAGGGCCTTGTCTGAGGACCGGTCTCCGGAGGCTGTTGGCCGCGTTGAGGTGAAGTCCTTTGCATCGGGCGAAAAGACCAAGGTTGAGGATATCGGCACGGTCGTCCGGGATTTTGACGAAAGCGAAAACCAGGGTTTTTCTCAAGGCGCGCGCGCAATTGAGCTCGACATTCTTCGAGCCGAGACCACCGACACATTGAAGGCAGCGCAGATCGTCGATGACTATTTGGCAGAAATCACGCCTCAGCTGCCGCAGTCACTCGAAATCCTGAAATACGATGTCCGCGCCGATGCCGTGAAGGGCCGCATCAACCTGCTTGTCGAAAACGGGCTCACTGGTCTCGTGCTCGTGGTTGGGATTTTGTTCTTGTTCCTTAACGCACGGATCGCACTTTGGGTGGCAGCCGGCATTCCGGTCGCCATGATGGCAACGCTCGGGATCATGTGGCTGATGGGCGAGAGCATCAACATGATCTCCATGTTCGCCCTTATCATGATGCTCGGCGTGATTGTTGATGATGCGATTGTGGTCGGCGAGCATACCGCGACCCGGCAAGCCATGGGTGACAGTCCTGAAGATGCGGCTGTCAACGGGGCAACCACGATGCTGGCGCCGATCTTTGCCGCAAGCCTTACGACCATTGCGGCCTTTGTGCCGATCCTCCTGATCAGTGATGTGCTCGGTCAAATCATGGGAACGCTGCCCGTCGTTGTGGTCGCTGTTGTCATCGCATCCTTGATCGAATGTTTCATGATCCTTCCGGGCCACCTGTCGCATGCCCTCGGCAGCCGGCCGCGCTGGAACTGGTGGCGCGTCGTTCTTCTTGCGGGTGCGCCGGCGCTGTTCCTGAGCGCGCTTGTCAACCAGCCGGACACGTCGGTTCCCCCATTCCTGGATGTGATCGATGATCCCTTGCGCGCCCTCAAGAATACCGTCGGTTTGGTTCCGTTCGAGGCGATTGTTGTCGCGGTCTGTTTTACACTTGCAGTCGGATTTGAAGCTTTTCTGAGTGTCATGCGCCGATCACGGGCCGGGTCCCGCCGCAGCGGCCAGCCAAGCTGGTTCCGCCGCGGGTTTGACGCTGGCTTCAACTGGGTCCGCGATTATCCCTTCCATGCCTTTGTGAAGGTCGCGGTGAACTGGCGGTATGTGACCTTCGCGGTTGCTGTGGCCGCCATGGTGCTGGCTGTGGGGCTTGTCCGTGGTGGTCGGGTTGGCTTCACATTCTTTCCCTCGCCAGAAGCGGAAAACCTGACTGCCTCTATCTTTTTCCATGCTGGCATCCCGGAAGATCAGGCAATCGCCGGGATAATCAAAATTGAGGACGCCCTAAAAGAAGCGGAAGCGGAGCTCAGCGGCGGCGCTGGTTTGAGCCTTGTCGTTGCGACCTACGCAACGCTTGGTGTTGCGGGCAACAACCGTGGGGACAATGTCGCAAACATCACGGTGCAACTCAGCCGGTCCGAGGAGCGGACTGTCCGGACGCCGGCCATTGTGAATGCGTGGCGGGCAGCTGTTCCGGAGATTCCGGGCATCTCCCGCGTTGCGATCGCCGAACGGCGCGGCGGTCCTCCAGGGCGGGATCTGGATATCCGTCTGACCGGCGCATCGCTTCAGGATTTGAAGGCGGCAGCACGGGAGCTGCAGCAGGAACTGTCTGCGTTCCCGGGCACCAGCGGCGTTGAGGATGATTTGCCCTATGGCAAGCCGGAGCTGCTGGTCGAGCTGACGCCACGCGGACGGGCGCTCGGGTTCACGGTGGAAAGCGCAGCCCGGCAGATCCGCAATGCGTTTGAGGGCAACATCGCCCGGAGGTTTGCTGAAGGCGATGAAGAGGTGACCGTTCGGGTTCGCCAGCAGATCGATGTGGAGGGTACGGCCGCCTTGCGGCAGCTGTCCTTGCGAACACCGGGCGGTGAATTCGTACCGCTCACAGAAGTGGTCAACCTAACCGATGCGCAAGGCTTTTCGGTAATCCTGCGCCGGGATGGCAAGACGGTTGTCTCCGTGGTCGCCGACATCGACAGCACGGTGACGTCGAACAACCAGATCATTGCCGAGCTTCAGGAAACCTTCCTGCCCAATCTCGCAAGAACCTACGGTCTGGAGTATTCTTTTGCGGGTAGGGCAGAGGAGCAGGCGAATGCGTTCTCCGAGCTCCTGACCGGTGTGCTCATGGCAATCGCAGGGATCTACATCATCCTTGCTGCGATTTTCGGCAGTTATTCCCGGCCGCTCGTTGTCATGTCGATCATTCCGTTTGGCATCGTCGGCGCAATTGTCGGCCACTACCTGATGGGCTTCAAACTCACCATTCTCAGCATGATCGGTTTGCTCGGACTTGCCGGGATCCTGGTCAACAACTCGATCATTTTGGTCGCCCGTTTCGAGGAACGGCGCAAGAGTGGCGAAGACCTGGATTCAGCTGCAATCAGTTCAAGCTGCGATCGTCTTCGGGCCGTGTTGTTGACCTCAATGACCACCATCGGCGGGTTGTTGCCGCTGATGTTTGAGACCAGCCTGCAGGCGCAGTTCCTGCTACCCATGGCCATCACGATCGTGTTCGGCTTGGCGACCGCAACAGCGCTGGTTTTGGTGCTGGTGCCGGCTCTCCTGAAGATTGGCGACGATATCGCCGGTCTTATTCAGCTGCGCCAGAGACCTGTGCCACCATCTGCTGGGACCGGACGTGGATTGACCCCAGCCGAGTAGTGTCAATTCCCGGCTGCGAATTCTGCAACGGCTTGAGCGGCAGCGTGGATGTTGCCATCGAGCGTTGCGGGCGATTTGCCGCGCGGACCAAAGTCGTGGTTGCCGTCTTCCAAATACCTGAGCGCGACAGCATCGGGCAGAGTGATGGCATCAATTTCCGCCTGATTGCCAAAGGGATCGCGATCTCCCTGCAGAATTAGTACCGGGCGCTTGGCGTCCTGAAGAGGGGAAAGCCGCCAATCGGCATCCGGCTTGCCTGTGGGATGGAACGGATAACCGAAGCAGCAGACACCCTTAACCCGGGAGGGCAGCGAGCCGCCGCCGGACAACATGGCAGCCACCCGGCCGCCCATGGATTTCCCGCCCACAAAAAGCGGGCCTTCTGCTTCACTCATCAGCGTCTGCAGGGCAGTTTGGAACTCACCGGTCAGCTTGTCGGCCTTCGGTGGCGGTTTTTTGGGGCCGCCAGTTCTGCGGCCAGCCATGTAAGCAAATTCGAACCGTGCACTCGCAATTCTGTTTTCGGCGAGCGCACCTGCAAGCTTCTCCATGAACGTGGAATCCATCGGTGCGCCGGCCCCATGTGCCAGGAGTAGTGTTGCCAAGGGGTCTGTGTCCGGCCGGGTCCAAAGAAAATCAGTCATGGTTTTGTCTGCTGTGCCGCGCGAATGTGAATTGCTGGAAATCGTGTCCGTGCACTACATATGCTCGGCAAGGAAAGCAAGTCAGGGATGTGAGGTGCAGGTGGAGACGGCTGAATTACTGGAAAGTCTGGATACGAACACAATCCGGCTGGCCTGTTTTGCGGGAATATTTGGCCTGATGGCGGCTGTTGAATTTGCATTGCCGAAGCGGGAGCAACCACTAGGGCGGAGCAAACGTTGGCCGACCAATTGGGCGCTCGTCGTTCTTGATGCAGCGTTGGTTCGGTTCATCTTTCCAATTGGTGGTGTTGGTTTGGCGATGCTGGCCTTCGATAACGGCTGGGGCCTGTTCGGCTGGCTCGGCTGGTCGGGCGTTGCGGCCTGGTTGCTGACCTTCGTTATTCTGGATCTTGCGGTCTGGTTTCAACATTGGGCGTCTCACAAGGTGCCGCTGTTCTGGCGCATTCACCGGATGCACCACGCAGATGCTGAGGTCGATGTTTCGACCGCCCTTCGGTTTCATCCGATTGAGATCCTTCTCTCGTTTGTCTGGAAAGGTGCGGTTATAGTCGCGCTCGGCGGACCGGTGGAAGCGGTGCTGGTTTTTGAAATCGTGTTGAATGGCGCAGCGCTCTTCAATCATGCCAATGCCTCGCTCCCGGAATGGCTTGACCGGATCCTGAGAGTGTTGATCGTGACACCGGACATGCACCGGGTACATCATTCGGTTGAGCGCCGCGAAACGGACTCGAACTACGGCTTCAATCTTTCCGTATGGGATCGGATTTTCGGAACCTATGTGCCGCAGCCTGAGCGGGGGCACGATGGCATGGAGCTCGGCCTTGGACCCGAACTCACACCGAAAGCGCACAGTTTGCCGTTCAGTCTGGCTATTCCGTTTCTAAGGTCCGGACGGCGTCCCGAGGCACCTGAAAATCAGTAGAAACTGAGTGGGAAGTAACGCAGATACAGTTCCTGGTAGACGCCCTTTTGGTGCAGCTGCCTTAGGGCATAGTTCAATGCTGCGGCCCGCTCGGTATCACCGCTCCGCGTAGCAATCGCCATACCCTCCCCAAAGTAACCCGGCTCCAACCACGGACCACCGGCAAAGTGGCAGCAGTTTTCTGCGGCCGGGCTGCGCAGCCAAAACGAGAGACTGAGACCGTCACCAAAATGAGCATCTGCCGTCCCATTCTTCACGGCTTCTCTCGCTTCTGCAGTGGACGGGAAGTTCAGTATGTCGGCGCTGGGCCAGAACTTGCGGGCAAAGGCTTCGTAACGGGTTCCGGCTTGGACCGCGACTGTTTGGCCGGGTTCGGGAGCATCGCCGAAGTCGTTATCCGCTGAATTTGAAACGATCACACGGGCCGGCAGTTTCATGTAATCGTCGGTGAATGTCAGATCGCGGGCCTGCGGTGCATACCGGGAAAGGCCTGAGATGATTGCGTCTCCCTCTTCCTCCTCCAAGGCCGGGATCAAGACCTCAAAGTCCTTTATTTTCAACGCACAGGAGATTGCGAGCTCCTGGCATAGGGCACGGGACAAGTCGATGTTAAACCCTGTCAAGCGGCCTTGCGGATCGCGGAACACAAAGGGCGGGAAGTTGTCCGTTGCAAGAAACTGGATTGTGTCCGGGATGTTGTTCGGCCGGTCGAAAACAGCTTTGTGATCCCAGAAATTTGGAACGATGATTTCCGGTTGATCTGCCCGAGCTAAATCAGAAGTTGCAACCATAGCGATTATAGTTAATAGTAATGCAACTAAATATAAGAAAGTAACACCAAATACCCGTTTGCCGGGGGGCAGCAACTCAGATTCGTTTATTGACGATCCCCTACGGCAGAAGTGCGTGTATCGAGTATGCGGGGGGAACGGAAATGCAGGACAGTCTGCCGGGTGTTCTTGAAATCCTGTTGTCACGTGGCGTTCCCCGATCGGTTTTAACAGCGGCTCATGACGCGGCCCAAGTTCATGGCGTCCCGTTCGAAGAATATCTGCTTCGCCACGCCATTGTCACTACGGAGTGTCTTTACAGCGCCTTTGCAGAACTCTGCAATCTACCGTTTTTGCCCGAAAACGGATTTCGGTTGCGCACCTTGAATGACCGGCCATTGGCCATAGGGGAGGCGGAGTTCGGCCCGACCCTTCTATCGCTTTACCGGAACCAGGCGCTTTATGCGATCGCTCCGGAGCCCGGACAGTTTCTCGCGGTCCGCCGCCATTTGGAACGCCATCCGGTGCTAGCCAAACAAATCCGGATTACGACCCCGGCCGCAATCGAATATGCGTCCCATGTATCCAATTCACCGGCCGGAGAATTGGAAATCCGGTTTCCGTCCTATTCGGCGCGGCATATCCGGTTGCCGGCGGTCCTTTTGATCCTGTGTTTTCTCGCTGTCTTTGTGCTGGGTGTCAGCCAGATGATCTCCGGGGCTTTGCTGTTTGTTGTAACCGGCGTCGTTTCGCTGTCCTGTTTGGGAGCCGGGATCATCCGCTTTGTTTGCGCACAGTCTTCTCAAGAGGAAGACTTGGTCTACCATTTGCCGGAACCCTTGAGCTCCGGGCTGATCATTTGGCCGAGATATACGGTTCTTGTTCCGCTCTATAGGGAAGCAGGTGTTGTTCCGGATCTGCTACGGGCCCTGAACGCACTGAACTATCCGCGTGACCGGCTTCAGATCCTTCTCCTGATGGAAACGGACGACCTTGAAACCGCTGCAGCCCTTCCTGAAGATCTGCCACCTCACATCGAAGCCTTGGTGGTGCCGGACGGGACACCCCGGACGAAACCACGCGCGTTGGACTACGGTCTGGCAGCGGCCACCGGAACTTATGTGACTGTCTTCGATGCGGAGGACCGGCCAGACCCTGACCAGCTGAAGAAGGCGGCTTTCCTGTTTGCTCGAGGACCGGCCGAACTCGCTTGCCTGCAAGCGCGATTGCTTGTCGACAACGCCAACGAGACCTTCATCTCCCGCCAGTTCGCGCTTGAATATGCCTGCCTGTTTGACCAGTTGTTGCCGTGGTTGTTCAGGCATCGTTGGCCGTTTCCACTGGGGGGGACCTCCAACCACTTCCGCATCAGTGCATTGCATGCTGTTGGTGGGTGGGACCGGTACAACGTGACTGAAGACGCTGATCTCGGCGTCCGGCTCGAACGGCTTGGGTTCCGGCTCGGTGTCTTGCCGTGTCAGACATTGGAAGAAGCGCCGGTTACCTTGAGGGCTTGGCTCGCCCAGCGCGCCCGCTGGCACAAAGGGTGGCTGCAGACAATTTTCGTTCATGCCCGATCACCGAGACGGCTACTGAGCGATCTGGGAGCGGTCAGAACAGCCGTTTTGGCGGCATTGTTCCTCGGCACTTTTCTCTTGATCGCACTACATCCGGTTTTCTTGGTTCTTCTGACCGGCTCTCTCCTTGGGTATTACGACCACACTTATTTCTTCGGCAATATTGTGCTGACCGTGATGTTTGTATCAGGTGCGGCCGCTGGCTATGCGGGCGCTTTGTTTGCTTTGTGGACAGGTGCCCGCAGGCGCGGGCATGGCATCCGGTTGCTCGACGCACCGGGCGTCTTGATCTACTGGATGTTTGCGGGTCTCGCTTTTTACAGAGCCGTCTGGGAATTGGCCTCAGCACCTTACCGCTGGAACAAGACGGAACATGGTGTATCGCGTCAACGAACCTCTTTGACCGATTGGAAAACGGCGCCCGAAGCGGAACTAAAATAAGCATTATCTTTGTTGCAAAGCGTAATCATCCCATTTTCTTGAAAAATCGAAAACTGCTGATCTCTTTCCCCTCTGGCCTATGGAGCGTTTGAAGGCCATATTTCCGTTTGCAACTGAAATTAAGGGAAGAATGGCAGTGCCGAAGTCGTACTACGCGCCCACAGGCGGACATCCAGGGCAGGAAACACTCTTGACTGACAGGGCCGTCTTTACAGACGCCTATGCCGTCATTCCGCGCCGGACCATGCGCGATATCGTAACCAGTTACCTGCCATTTTGGGACGAGACGCGTCTTTGGGTCCTGTCCCGCCCATTGTCCGGGTTTGCCGAGACCTTTTCGCAGTACATCATGGAAGTCTCACCCGGTGGCGGGTCAGAGCGCCCGGAAACAGACCCCGATGCTGAAGGTGTTTTGTTTGTTGTGGAGGGCGAGGCCGTTCTGACTGTCGAGGGAACGCGCCATGACTTGCACGCCGGAAGTTATGCCTTCCTGCCGCCCGAGACGGATTGGACCTTCAAGAATGAAAGCACCAATCCAGTGCGCTTTCACTGGGTACGCAAATCCTATGAAGCTGTCGACGGTCTGGATTTCCCTGAGGTCTTTGTGAGCCATGAAGACGATGTCGCGCCAATAGAGATGCCGGGAACGGACGGCAAGTGGGCAACGACCCGCTTCGTCGATCCGAAAGACTTGCGGCACGACATGCATGTCAACATCGTCACCTTCCAGCCGGGGGCGGTTATTCCCTTTGCCGAAACCCATGTGATGGAGCACGGGCTTTATGTGCTCGAAGGCAAGGCGGTTTACCGGCTCAATCAGGATTGGGTGGAAGTGGAGGCCGGTGACTACATGTGGCTCCGGGCCTTTTGTCCTCAAGCCTGTTATGCCGGTGGCCCGGGGCCATTCCGATACCTTCTCTACAAGGACGTCAATCGGCACATGGCGCTCTAAACAGCTGCACCAGACGGAATGGGACGAGGTAAGGCAGTACCCTGCTCTTTCCCATAATTGTCTCTAAGGACAATGTTTTTCGAGACAGGCAGCCATGGATTGATAACAATATGACTGCGGTCCAGCTTCACCTGCCGGGCCGTGAAAGCCCGGTCTTGCCGGGTGTTCCGGCTGCTCTTCATCATAGCGGACATGTAACATGCGGATCGTCATCAACGGGTTCGGCCGTATTGGCCGGACTGTCTTGCGCCAAATACTGCGGTTGCCAGCTGGTCACTCCATTGATGTGATGCAGATCAATGACATCGCCGCGCTCGAGACTTGCGCGTACCTCTTCAAGTACGACAGCGTCTTTGGTCCTTATCCGGGATCCGTTGAGCGCACGGACAACAGCCTGATCGTGGACGGGCGTGAGATCCCGTTCACGTGTGCTCCGGACATTTCCGGGTTCGACCTGTCAGGTGTGGATGTGGTTATGGAATGCACCGGGCGGGCTGATACCAGAGATGTTGCGTCCCGGGGCCTCAAGGCCGGCGCCAGCAATGTGCTGATCTCCGGACCGTCTGCTGCTGCAGATGTGACCCTGGTGCTCGGGGCAAACAAAGATCAGCTCGGCAGACACACGATTGTGTCCAATGGGTCTTGCACAACAAACGCCCTGGCTCCGCTCTTGCGCGGAATTGATGATGCGATCGGCATCGAAACCGGCCACATGACGACGGTCCACTGTTACACCGGCAGTCAGCCGATGGTGGATGCACCGCGTGGGCCGCTGGAGCGCAGCCGAGCAGGCGGTGTGTCCATGGTTCCGACGACCACCAGTGCGACCAAGCTCTTGGGCGTTGTTCTGCCGCAGCTGGACGGCAAAGTCAGCGGGGCTGCCGTACGAGTTCCCTCGATCAGTGTCTCGGCAATAGACGTTACGCTGACGTTGAAAGAGCCGCCTGAAGATGACTTCAACGCGCAGCTCCAGGAGATCTTTGACAGCAGTTCAATCGTCGGTTTTACAAACGATCACGTCGTCTCGACCGATATGCGTGCCCGGCCGGAGTCTCTGGTTGTTGCTCTGCCGGAAACGCTTGCCGTTGGGGACCGTCAGGTCCGCATTTTCGGCTGGTACGACAATGAATGGGGCTTTTCCTGCCGGATGATCGACATGGCGCGCCTCATGGCGGCCCGGTAGGTCAAACCGCGTCAACGATCCAGGGCGTATCGAACCAGTGTTCTTCCAAGTTCGCCCCATCCCCGATCCGGTCGACGACGATATAGCGGCCAGGTTTTTCGATTGGGGCAAGGACCCCGTGCCACGTTCCCCGATGAAGGTTGATGGATTGCCCTGGCTGGGTGACAAAGGCTGTCAAATTGACCGGTGCGCCGTCCTGGTCTTCGGCGACAATCACCAGCATCGGAACACTGTCCAGCGGAACAAACGCCTGACTGCCGTCCGGGTGCCGCTCGACCATGTCGACCGTGTAGGGAAAGGTTCGAGCCTTGGCGTCAAAGAGGCTGATCCCGGCGCGGCCGCTGCCGAAATCAACCTTTGCCAGATCATGATGGCGCCCGCACATGCCTTGGTTGATGATCTTGTCCGGCTCACCGGATACCTCGATCACATCGCCATAGGCAGAAAAGGCCTCAGCTGTCAGTGGCGCGGGCGTCAGAACATGGGTCATGGCAGAACATCCGTCAGCCGGAACTCCGCGATCCGCTCAACCTGCCGGCAGGCCTCGGCAAATTCCGTTTCACGATCATTGCCGATCCGCTCGTGAAAGGCAGCCAGGATGGACGCCTTGGTGTGATCACGGACGGCGATGATGAATGGGAAGCCGTGCTTGGCGACGTAGTCGGAATTGAGCTTGGTAAAGGTCTCCCGCTCGTCATCGGTGAGCATATCCAGACCCGCACCTGCTTGTTCGCTGCTGCTTTCTGCTGTCAGGCGGCCAGCCGCTGCCAGTTTTCCGGCAAGATCCGGGTGCGCGGTCAAAACGCCCAGGCGTTCATCGGCGCTCGCGGTCCGGAATTTGCGGCAGAGCGCATTGTGCACCCCGGCCGCACAGTCATGCGCCGGGCCGAGTTCCAAATCAAACGCTCGTTCTGCAATCCAGGGCGAGTGCTCAAAGATGCCGCCGAATTTGGCAACGTACGTGCCGCGATCCATCTGGCTCGGCCGCTCAAAGGCTTGCGGCGGATGGTGTTTGGCCCAATGCTTAGCAATCTCGATCCGGCGCGGACACCAAACGTCGGTGTGGCTCTGGATGTAATCGATAAACTTCTTCAAGGCCGCGATCTTGCCCGGCCGGCCGATCAAGCGACAGTGAAGGCCTATAGACATCATCTTCGGAGCGCCCGTTTCACCTTCGGCATAGAGAACATCGAATGCGTTTTTCAGGTACTCGAAGAAATCCTCACCGCTGCTCCATCCCGGCGACACGGAAAAGCGCATGTCGTTGGCTTCCAGCGTATAGGGGATGATCAGCTGTTGCCTGCCGCCGATCTCAAGCCAATAGGGCAGGTCGTCGTCATAGGTGTCGGAGATATAGTCAAAGCCACCTTCTTCCGCGACCAGCCGGACCGTGTTTTCCGAGCAGCGACCAGTGTACCAGCCGTGTGGACGCTCACCTGTGACTTCTGTGTGGAGACGGATCGCTTCTGCGATGGCCGCGCGTTCGGTCTCCGGATCCATGTCCTTGTGTTCGATCCATTTCAGACCATGGCTGGCAATTTCCCAGCCGGCGCTCTTCATGGCCGCGACCTGTTCCGGATTTCGGGCGAGCGCTGTTGCAACACCGTAGATGGTTAGCGGGATGTTCGCGCCGGTGAAGAGCCGGTGGATCCGCCAGAAACCGGCGCGCGCGCCGTACTCATACATGGATTCCATGTTCCAATGGCGTTGACCCGGCCACTGGGCGGCACCCGGAATATCTGACAAGAACGCTTCAGACGCGGGATCGCCGTGAAGGACGCAGTTCTCGCCGCCTTCCTCATAATTCAGAACGAATTGCACAGCGACCTTGGCACCGTTCGGCCAGTTTGCGTTCGGCGGCGTGGGACCATAACCACGAAGATTGCGGGGATAGCGATTCAAGACAGACCTCCAAGCTTTCCGGTCTTATAAAACAGCGCGCGGGTATTCGGTTTTCGATAATTCTTGAAAGTGCTTCACAGTTCCAGTTTCAGACTGAAGGCGTTTTGGCCAGTTCGTCTTGAATGTGTGCAACCATGAAATCGATAAAGAGGCGGACTTTAGGATCCTGGCGGCGGCGGTGGGTGTAAAGGCATGCCATCTGTACCGGTATCGGTGGCTCGCTTTCCAAAACCTGAACCAAGCGCCCGGACTTCAAATGTTCCGCCACTTCAAACACTGGTTTTAGAACAATCCCGTGGCCTTCCAGCGCCCAAGCGGTGAGCACATCGCCGTGGTCGGACTCAAAAGGGCCTTTGACCGGAATGCGCTTTACACCCTCGGGTGTTTCAAGGGGCCACTGAAATTCCGGCGCGCCGGGATAGCGCATGTTCAGGCAGTCGAATTTTCCTGTCGACAAGTCGGCGCTCGATGCCGGTTGTCCCGTCTTGGCGATGTAGTCCGGCGAAGCGCAGAGGATCCTCTGGCAATCGGCGATCTTGCGGATCTTCAGGTTCGAGTCTTCCGGAACTCCCAAAAAGAACGCCGCATCGAGGCCTTCGCCTGTCAGGTCGACCTTCCGGTCAGACAAGCGCAGCCGGATATCGATCAGCGGATGGTCTGCCTTGAAGGTCGGAATGGCCGGGGCAATCAGACTTTGCCCCATGCTGATGGGAGCCGCGACGAACAGTGTCCCGCGCGGTGAGCGGGTCATGTTGGTGATTTCCGCTTCCGCTTCTTCCACCGCTTCCATTATTTTTGTTGCGCCGCGGTAAAAGATATTGCCCTGTTCGGTGGGGCTCAGGGCGCGTGTCGTGCGCTGAAACAGCCGGACATTCAGGTGTTCTTCCAGTTGAGAAATCCGGGACGACGCGACCGCAGACGAGATTCTAAGGTCCCTTGCGGCCGCGGACATGTTACCGAGCTCGTAGACACGTAAAAAGGTGCGGATATTCTCCAGGTAAGCCATTTGGCGATTGTTCCGAATTTTTTGAAACTGCTTGGATTATGTCGGGATACCAGAAAATTGAATGATCGACTAGGTTGATGGCAAAGTTTTTGGAGGGATTGGAATGCTGGATATCGCCATCATTTGGGACTGGCTGATGTTTGCCGTCAGGTGGCTTCATGTCATCACCGCGATCGCTTGGATCGGATCGTCGTTTTACTTCATTGCGCTTGATCTGGGCCTTAGAAAAGTGCCGCATTTGCCTGTTGGCGCGCATGGTGAAGAATGGCAGGTCCACGGCGGCGGCTTCTACCATATCCAGAAATACCTGGTCGCGCCTGCCAACATGCCGGAGCATCTGATCTGGTTCAAATGGGAGAGTTATGCGACCTGGTTGTCCGGCGCGGCTCTCTTGATGATGGTCTACTGGGTCGGCGGCGAACTCTATCTGATCGATCCGGCAAAAGCGGACCTTGCGCTTTGGCAGGGCATCTTGATCTCCGCAGCATCCCTGTCGATCGGCTGGCTTGTCTATGACTTCCTCTGCAAGTCGAAGCTTGGCGACAACCCGACCCTATTGATGGTTCTCCTGTTCGCGCTGCTGGTCGTCATGGGATATGGCTACAATCTGGTCTTCACCGGCCGGGCCACCATGCTGCATTTGGGCGCCTTTACGGCGACCATCATGTCGGCGAATGTCTTCTTCATCATCATTCCAAACCAGAAAATCGTCGTCGCGGACTTGAAGGCGGGACGGACGCCTGATCCGAAATACGGCAAGATCGCCAAGCTGCGGTCCACGCACAACAACTACCTGACCCTGCCAGTCATCTTCCTGATGCTGTCCAATCACTACCCGTTGGCGTTTGCCTCGGAATACAACTGGGTGATTGCAGCGCTTGTTTTCCTGATGGGCGTCACCATCCGGCACTACTTCAACTCCAACCATGCCGGTACCGGCAATCCGACCTGGACATGGCTGGTAACCGCGCTTCTGTTCCTCGGTGTTATCTGGCTGTCGATGGCTCCGCTTCAGCACGACACCTACGAAGCGTCCGAAGCGCGTCCGCTGACAAAGACCGAGCAGGTCTTTGCCAATGCCGAAGGGTTTGAAGAGGTGATGGCGATCGTGCCCGGGCGCTGTGCCATGTGCCATGCACGGGAGCCCTTCTACGAGGGGATCCACTGGGCACCGAAAGATGTGCTTCTGGAGACGGAAGCAGATGTTGTGCGCTCGGCCAAGCAGGTTTATCTCCAAGCTGGTGTGACCAACGCCATGCCGCCGGCCAATGTGTCTCATATGGAAGAGAGCGAACGGCGCGCGATTGTGGCTTGGTACCGGAACGCCACCAAGGATCAGCCGTTCTGGATCGGCGCGCGCTGACGGACCGGTCGGTCAATTTCTTTCACGCTTGAAATAACGCGCTTGTTAAACAGCACCTGCCCGCCTCCCAATGCTTTAATTCGGGAGGCGGCATTGTTCGCTGTTCGGCTCTGTCAATTGAAGACTTGTGTCATTCGGCAATTCTCCAAATAAAAAACTTTGCCTATGCCCTTGCGTCACGGGGTTTTACTAAGGCCGTCCCGCATCTATGGTTGAGGCACAATCTTCAGTGCTTGAGGAGGCAACTGAAGGTTGTTTGAGGAACAGGCGTTGATGCCGGGGGGAAGTAATGACATCAAGCGATCGTCCGTGGACCGCGTTTTATGGACCCGATGTGCGGTCCGATATAGAGGCCGCATCCTACCGCACGATCAGTGACTTGATCCGGTCTGCAGCAGACACTTTCAAGTCTGCCCCGGCCTTCACGACCTGCATGCACAATGGCATGAACGGCACTTTGACCTTCGAGCAGGTCGATGAAATGTCAGACGCCTTTGCGGTCTATCTTCGGGAGGTGGCAGGACTTGCACAGGGCGACCGCGTAGCGTTGCAAATGCCAAATGGCCTGTCGTTTCCAATCGCGGCCTTTGGGATCTTCAAGGCCGGCTGTGTTCTGGTAAACGTCAACCCGCTTTACACGGCTGAAGAGATGGCGCGGCAGTTCCAGGATGCGGAACCGCGTGCGCTGGTGATTGTCGATATGTTTGCCGACAAGATCCCGGCTGCAACAAAGGGACATCCGATCCCCAACATTATCGTCACGCGGGTTGCGGAGTTTTTGCCTTCGTTGCCGCGCGGCATCATCGGGTTGGTGCAAAAGTACTGGGACCGGTCGGTCAGACCGATCGAAGTCCCGCATATCCGTTTTCCGGAAGCGCTTGCCGCGGGGCGGGACCACAAAACCCGCGACCATGTCGAAGTTGATGCCTATCACCAGTCTGTCGAGCCCGACGATGTGGCCTGCTTGCAATACACCGGCGGGACGACGGGTGTTGCGAAGGGCGCGATGCTCACCCACAAGAACCTGCTAATGAACATGGAGCAATCGCTGGAGATGTGTCCGGCGGTGCAACGAGGTGAGGAGGTCGCTCTGACAGCCCTTCCGCTTTACCATATCTTCGCGTTCACGCTGAATTTGCTTGCCTTTTATTGGATCGGATCGCGGAATATTCTGATCCCAAATCCCCGGCCGCTGACCAATCTCAAACGCGCGTTTGAGAATTACAAGATCACCTGGATGAGCGGGGTGAACACCTTGTTCAACGGTCTGTGCAACGAAACTTGGTTTCTCGACAGCCCGCCAAAATATCTGAAGTTTTCCTCTGCCGGCGGCATGGCCTTGCAGGCAGATGTTGCTCGGAGATGGGAAGAGGTGACAGGCCGGCCGGTGCTGCAGGGCTACGGGCTGACCGAAACCTCACCTGTTCTCAGTTTCAATCCAATCGGCAAGACGCGGGACGGTTCAATCGGGATACCGCTGCCGTCCACCTTGTTGCGCTGTGTGGACGATGACGGCAACCCGGTGCCGCAGGGCGAGCGCGGAGAAATCGCCGCCAAAGGCCCACAGGTCATGGCTGGATATTGGAACAAGCCAGAAGAGACCGCGATCGTCATGCGAGATGGTTGGTTTCTGACAGGTGATATCGGCGTGATGGAGCCGGATGGGTACTTCTACATCGTTGACCGGAAGAAGGACATGATTGTCGTGTCGGGCTTCAATGTGTACCCGAACGAGGTCGAAGACTGCCTTGCCTTGCATCCGGGCATCTTCGAAGCTGCCGTAATTGGCGTTCCGGATGACACCACTGGAGAAGCGGTGAAGGCCTATGTTGTTCTGAACGACAAGAGCCTGACCAAAGAGGCGATCCGGGTTCATTGCAAGGAGCACCTGACAGCCTACAAGGTGCCCAAACGGGTTGAGATCCGGGACGACCTGCCCAAATCAAACGTTGGCAAGATCCTCAGAAAAGACCTGCGCGCAGAAGAGCTGCAGGCGGCGGAGTAATAATCCATGGTCGGAGCATTTGAACAGGCGCTTCTGGCGGCCATGATCTTTGTCATCATGCTGGGAATGGGCGCGTCCCTGACCCCGCGCGACTTCTATCTGGCACTGCGCCGACCCTATGGTCTCGCCGTTGGTGTCGTCTCGCAATATGGCTTTATGCCGTTCATCGGCTTCCTGATGACACTGGCTTTGGCATTGCCCGAGCCGATTGCAATCGGGCTGTTGATCATGTCCTGCATGCCGGGAGGCACAACATCGAACATTTTTGCCTATTTCTCCAAAGGCAATCTGGCACTCTCCGTACTCATGACGGTGACCTCGACCGTGTTCGGCGTCATACTTATTCCGATTGTCCTTGTGATCTACGCCACGGCGCTGGATCTCGAAATCCCGCGGGAAAACATCATCGCAACCCTTTTGATCCTGTTGGTCCCTGTCGCGATCGGCATGGGTTTGCGCAAAATCAGTGCAAATATCGGAGCGGTGACGGAGTTCTTCGGATCGGCCTTGGCCTTGTTCTTTATCGCCTTCATCGCGATCTCTTGGATCCCGCGGAACTGGCAATTCCTTCTGACAACCACACCGGCGACCTATTTCGCAGCGATCATGCTCGGTGTCTTCGGGATATTGGTCGGCTATCTCTTCGCATGGTCCTTGAAGCTCCATCCGCGCAATATTCGGACAATCGCCTTGGAGACCGGCATTCAGAATGGACCGCTGGCTGTCGCCATCATCGCCCTGACTTTCCCAAGCGACGAGCAGCAGGGGATCATGGCCGTGGCGGCGCTCTATTCCCTGTTCATCGTGATCACGTCGACCTTAGTGACGCTCATCTTCCGGCGGGCGAACACGGCCGCAGAACAGAAGATCCCCGACAGCCTGCTTTAGAGCGCCTCGCGTTTAATCGAATTCAGAATGTTTCAGGTTTCGCGTTCGAGGCGCTACCGAGAGGCAGCGAAACTTGAATCCGCTTAAACGCGATTTGCTGTAACGGCTGTCGGGTCTCTGCGCCGATCAGATTGCCACAAGACGCCCATCAGGTCTTTGCAATCAGATGATCTGAATATCCGACACGTCCAACTGTGAAACGGAAACGCCAAGCAGGGTGATCGACAGGCTGTCTGAGAAACGGAAAACGACCCCGGCATCGGTGTTCGCGGCGAGGGCCAGGATTTCTGCAGATGACGAGAAACCTGCGACCCCGATCTGAAGGATGTCACCGTTGCGGTTACTGGTGCTGAAATCAGTTATTGTGTCCGATCCGGAGGCTCCGTCAAAAACAAAGGCGTCACTGCCGCGCCCTCCATTGAGGGTGTCGTTGCCCGTGCCGCCGACCAGCACGTCATTGCCATCGCCGCCATAAAGTAGGTCGTTTCCGGCCTGGCCGAACAGGACATCGTTTTCGTCCTGTCCCTCCAATTGATCGTCTCCGCCGGCGCCGTCCAAGATGTCATTGCCGCGATTGCCCAGGATCAGATCCCTCTCTTCCGAACCGACCAGAGCATCATCCCTGTTGGTCCCGCCCAGGCGGTCATAAGCCAACATCACGTTGTCCTGAATGGACCGGATGTCCGTGTTGCGCTCGATCACGTCGGCCAGCGTGGTGGACCACAGAGCCTCAATCTGAGCCTGAGGAAGATCCAGGCCCTGGCTCCAGAAAGGATCACCGTCGCGCAACCGCAAAAACTGATCAAGGAGGATCGTCGCGAACAGCTCTCCGACGATGCCGCTGCCCGAAGGGTCCTCGGCTAGCCCGCCGATCCAGGCATCGACCTGATCGACGGATCCGTAAACGCTTGCCAATTGTGCCGCTAGAGTGGCATCCGATGTTACATCCGAGAAGTTTGTTGCGCGTTGCAGGCCAAGAGCCTCGCGCAGATCATTGTAGCTGGCGACCCCAAGATCCCGGCCGCGTTCGATGTTCAAGGCGGCGAGGTCAAGCCCGCCAGAGCCTGGAGCGCCAAACAAGAAGGAACGCACATCCTCTACGATGTGTGTGTCCAACTCTTGCGACATGCCGTCTGCAAGTCCGCGCAGAAGGGGATCGATGCCCCCATTCTCTGCAATCTCCGAAGGGTTGAAAAACGCTTCACTCAAAGAGAGATCTCCGGCAGCGATGTTATCGCCATCCCGGTCCAACCTTTGAATGCTGGACGACAAGAGGCTGTGGCCAAAGCGGAAAGCGGCAGTTGCAAATTCGACCGAAATGCCAGGATTTATGTCTGGATTGTACCCTGCGTAATCCGTGATGGCATCCTCTCCCAAGAGGAGTGGCAGAAACTCATTATAGGTGATTGCCTGGATTTCAGCTTCATTGATGATCCGGGCTGCGTCATAGAGTTCATCCGAGCTCATGCTTGGGTCCTGGCGGGCCAGCCGGTCCACCCAGAGGTTATGCTCGCGGGCAAACAGGGTGTGCATGGATGTCAGAGCGACATTTTCCGCAGCGCGCACTTCGCCGGCCAACACGCCACCTGTTTCTGTTTCGATGAGGAGGTTGTTGTCCGTCAGGAGCAGCCTCCCTCCGTCGCCGCGCAGCGAGGCGGCAGTTTCGGCATCTGATCCGTAAACCATGGAGGCATCGATAAAAGCGGTGATTTCATTGCTGTATTGCCGGGCAGACGTGGCTCCGGTTCCATCAACAAATCCCGCACGTGTAAACGGTATGACCGCTTCACCCGTTCCTGTTGGGTCAAAGTCGCTGTCGCCAGCAGGGACAACAACCGGCGCGAATTCAAATCCCTCGCTGCCGGTCAATGTGATGTCATGATCAATAAATTGGCCCCAGACCCAGAACATGTCACTTAGGCCAGACGAATTGGGCATATCTTCAGTTTGCTGCGCAACGGCGTTGCTGATCGCGCGCGCGTTCGGAAGGTCAGTTGCGACGGAGCCGATGCCGTCGGTGTAGTTCGCATCTGTTAAGCGCAGCATTTGCTGGCCGACAGATCCCCAGTCGATGTTGGTCTCATGACTGGAGGATGCGTCAATGGACCGGGTTTCAAGAGCCGCGACAAGGTTTGCCTGAATCTGCGCCAAAGTGTTTGGCGCGTTTTGCTGGTTTTGTGGCTGATCCGGGTTTTGCTGATCGCGACGTTGATCTTGATTGGACCGAGGCATCTCAGGCTCCTGATTTTATTGTTGGATGGGACGGAACGTGCGGTATCGTCAAAACGCCAGTGCACGCGGCGTTTGGTCGAATGCGATGAACTGCTGTTGCTTTGGAATAGTGAGGTGAGCGGACGTGGATCGCACGCGTAAACGGCAATCGCAGCGCCGGGCTGCGAGCTGGCTGGTGTCGTTTGTTTGTGTCGCGGCCTTGCAAGAAAAATCGCAAGGCAATGGCCTCCGGTACGGAGCAACATACCGCTCGTCCCCCAGTCTGGAGTCCACCACACCCAGATTTATGCACGCCCTACTGGAACAACCCTTCGGAACGGGTTTCATTCCGTTGGCCATGAAAAAATGCTAAGTTAGAAAGGCTTTGAGGGTTGCGGGAGTTGGGCGCCGCATCCCAGAGCATCATGCAACAGGCGGTCGTGATAGCCGCATGAATTCGAGTGCCTATTAAGACTTGCTCAGTGGTGTGCGGTTAAGAAGCAAACGAACCGCAATTAATTCAGCGAACAATATTGCATACCATTGTATACTGAATTATGTAGTGCGCAGCGAGCTTACCCGGCGAGCCAGCAAATGTGCGACCCGGCGACTAAGCGATATCCAACTTCAAGACGCCGGGGTCCTTATGAGTCTCTACACTGAATATCTCGCCGAGATCGAAACGCGCAAAGAGCAGGGCTTGCATCCCAAGCCAATCGAAGACGGAGCTCTGGTTGCCGAGCTGATCACGCAGATCAAGGACGCTGGCAACGAACACCGCGAAGACTCGCTCAAATTCTTCATCTACAATACCTTGCCAGGAACGACGAGCGCTGCTGGCGTCAAGGCGAAGTTCCTTAAGGAAATCATTCTGGGCGCGGTCAACGTTGCGGAAATCACACCTGCCTTTGCCTTCGAGCTGTTGTCCCACATGAAAGGTGGGCCGTCCGTGGAGGTCCTTTTGGATCTCGCCCTTGGCAACGATGAGGCAATCGCGAAGGACGCTGCTGAAGTCCTCAAGACCCAAGTGTTCCTTTATGATGCAGATACCGATCGCCTGAAAGTAGCCTATGAGGCTGGCAACGAAATCGCCAAGGACATCCTGGAAAGCTACGCGCGGGCCGATTTCTTTACGAAGCTTCCTGACCTGGACGAAGAGATCAAGGTTGTGACCTACATCGCCGCCGAAGGTGATATCTCAACCGACTTGCTTTCGCCGGGCAATCAGGCGCACTCGCGTGCTGACCGTGAACTGCACGGCAAGTGCATGATTTCAGAGAAAGCGCAGAAAGAAATCGAAGCGCTGAAGCTGCAGCATCCGGGCAAACGCGTGATGCTGATTGCCGAAAAGGGCACCATGGGTGTCGGCTCGTCCCGCATGTCCGGTGTCAACAACGTGGCCCTTTGGACCGGCAAACAGGCAAGCCCATATGTGCCGTTTGTCAACTTTGCTCCGATTGTTGCCGGCACCAACGGTATTTCTCCGATCTTCCTCACCACAGTCGGCGTGACCGGTGGCATCGGTGTCGATCTGAAAAACTGGGTCAAGAAACTCGGCCCGGACGGCAATCCGATCCTGAACAACGATGGCAACCCGGTGCTGGAGCAGAAGTATTCTGTCGAAACCGGCACGGTCCTGACCATCAACACGAAGAAGCAAAAACTGTTCAATGAGGCTGGCGATGAAGAGCTGGTAGACATGTCTTCTTCTTTCACGCCGCAAAAGATGGAGTTCATGAAGGCCGGTGGGTCTTACGCCATCGTCTTCGG
Source organism: Roseibium sp. R5 (assembly GCF_055755305.1). NCBI lineage: Bacteria > Pseudomonadati > Pseudomonadota > Alphaproteobacteria > Hyphomicrobiales > Stappiaceae > Roseibium > Roseibium sp. R5. Next base: position 5,146,091 of record NZ_CM146910.1, on the reverse strand, counting down.
CAAGAAGCTGCAGACATTGGCCGCGGAAACGCTCGGCATCGAAACACCGCCGGTCTTTGCACCGTCCAAGGAAGTGTCTCACGAAGGCCAGGGCCTGACTGCCGTTGAAAAGATCTTCAACAAGAACGCGGTCGGCTCGACTCCGGGCAAAGTTCTTCATGCCGGCTCAGATGTCCGCGTTCGGGTCAACATTGTCGGCTCGCAGGACACCACGGGTCTGATGACTTCCCAGGAACTGGAAGCCATGGCCGCAACGGTGATTTCCCCGCTCGTAGACGGTGCGTATCAGTCCGGCTGTCACACCGCATCTGTGTGGGATCTGAAGGCTCAGGCCAACACACCGCGCCTGATGTCATTCATGCACAAGTTTGGTCTGATCACCGGCCGCGATCCGAAGAACGTCTACCACCCGATGACGGACGTCATTCACAAGGTGCTGAACGACATCACGGTCGACGACTGGGACATCATCATCGGCGGTGACAGCCACACCCGCATGTCCAAGGGCGTTGCCTTTGGCGCGGATTCCGGAACTGTGGCGCTGGCACTCGCGACCGGTGAGGCGTCCATGCCGATTCCGGAAAGCGTAAAGGTCACGTTCAAGGGCTCCATGAAGGATCACATGGACTTCCGTGATGTTGTGCACGCCACACAGGCCCAGATGCTGAAGCAGCACGGCGACAACGTCTTCCAGGGCCGCATCATCGAGGTGCATATCGGCACCCTTCTGGCGGACCAGGCGTTCACCTTCACAGACTGGACCGCGGAAATGAAGGCCAAGGCCTCCATCTGTATCTCCAACGATGAAACCCTGATCGGATCTCTGGAACTCGCGAAGGGCCGCATCCAGACCATGATCGACAAGGGAATGGACAACGATGCCAAGGTTCTGCAGGGCCTGATCGACAAGGCAGACAAGCGCATTGCCGAAATCAAGTCTGGCGAAAAACCGGCGCTGACCCCGGATGCCGATGCGAAGTATTTCGCTGAAGTCGTTGTCGATCTGGATGAGATCGATGAGCCGATGATTGCGGATCCGGACGTCAACAATGCGGATGTTTCCAAGCGGTACACGCACGACACGATCCGTCCTGTGTCCTTCTACCATGGAGAAAAGAAAGTCGATCTCGGCTTCGTTGGCTCCTGCATGGTGCACAAGGGCGACATCAAGATCGTTGCCCAGATGCTCAAGAACCTGGAAAAGTCACAAGGCAAAGTCGACTTCAAGGCACCGCTTGTTGTGGCTGCTCCGACCTACAACATCATCGATGAGTTGAAGGAAGAAGGCGACTGGGACGTACTGCAGAAGTACTCCGGCTTTGAGTTCAACGACAACGCGCCGAAGACAGCAGCCCGGACCGAGTACGAGAACATCCTGTATCTTGAGCGTCCCGGCTGTAACCTTTGTATGGGCAACCAGGAAAAGGCGGCCAAGGGAGATACCGTTCTGGCGACATCCACCCGTTTGTTCCAGGGCCGTGTGGTTGCGGATTCCGAAACCAAGAAGGGTGAATCCCTGCTTGCCTCGACACCGGTTGTCGTATTGTCGGCAATCCTTGGCCGGACGCCGACCATGGAGGAGTACAAGGAAGCGGTTGAAGGCATCAACTTGACCAAGTTCGCTCCGCCGCTGCAGAAGCCGCTGGATTCAAAGTCTGTCCACTTTTAAGCGAGAGAGACAAGCCGGTTTATCGGCTGACAAATCAAATACGAAAAGGGCGGCAGAGATCTCTGCCGCCCTTTTTATGCCTTCCAGTCGCCGATGCCATGCCACCACTGATTAATCAGGCCCAGGCTCAAAGCCGGGTAGGGGGTGCCGGGATCGGGGTCCTCGGGATGCGGGAGTGCGCCATGTGACTGAAGAACTCTGAGGCTCGTTAGGAAATCGCGCATGCGGTTTGTAATTTGCCGGATCTCGTCCGGGGTTTTCGCAACAGCCCCGCTGGTGGGCCGATAAAACTGCTCCCACTGCCTGTAGAGCGCATGGCCGAGTTCAATAACTTCCTGCTCGCCATGCGGTTCGAGGCCAAGGCACATTTTGATGATTTTGGTTGCAGGGCCTTTGCCGTCTGTGAAACCTGGTGTCACCGATGGGTCTCTTTTCTGTTCTTTTTCTTGGGTGTCCGACATCTGTCATGCCTGCAGCGTGTAAAACCTGTTGGACGGCAGAGCCTCTCCCTTTTGAGAACAAAAGGGACATTTTAGAGGCGCTGAGAGATTTGGTTTGGGACGTTTTGGTTACCTGACAACGTTTGAGTCGCCAAGCAGGCCTTTAGGTGGCAAATCTGCCGTTGGGTGAAGCAATTGCTTTTTTCAATTCAGGACGAGATCATCCAACGGCTTGTTCGGCCAACGTGATGGCTTCCAAAGCCGAGAGAGCGACGAAATCGGCTCCCATGTTCTGGAAGCTGTCTGGATGCGTCAGGACAGCAGCACCGCCAATGACAATCTTGGTATTGCCAGTCGCTGCTTCCGACCGGCACCGTTGAATGGCTTCCATGCAGTCATTGGCCTCTTCGAGACGTCCGACCGACAGACCAAGCATGTCATACGGCCGGGCAGACAGGCGCATATACATTGTGTCACCGATTTCCATATCGGCGCCGCCATCGACGATCCATCCAAGGTCGCGGAAACACATTCTCACCAGGTTCACGCCGAGCGTATGTTTGGTCCCGTGGGACCGCGCCAGCAAGATCCGTTTGGCTGACGTTGGTAAGGATGGCTGAGGCCCTGCATGGGTCAGATGATTGACGATGTTGCTCAACCGCGTTGAAGCAACAGCAACCTGCATGAAATCGGCATCATCGGTGCACCAGTAGTTGCCAAGTTCGGTTGCGATCGGGCAAAGCAAGTGAATGGCCAGTGTCTGAAGCGGGATATTGGTCTGGACAAGTTCCTCAATCAGATCCCGGTGGTGGCGGGGGTCCGGGTCGATCAGTGATTTCAGGAACGGCACGCGGTAGGAAATCGCAACATCCATGGACGGCATTTGCCGCGCCCGCTCATCCAGTTCGGGATGCAAACGAAGATCGAGACCCGAAACCGGGTTCCCGTTCACAATAAGTTTTTCAGCCTTTGGATGAAGAGCTCCGACCAAACCGGACACTTGCCCACGCACGGTCGTCTCCAGAACGGTGAGGTCCTGCAGGGACAAATTGGCAGCATCGTCTGCCTTCAACGTCTGGCCATTGCCAGCAAGGTCCGACGGGGTCTTGTTTTTTTCCGTCTGTCGCTCGCTGTCGTCTTTATAGGCCAATTCCCCCTCCCGATGTCTCGGCCTAGGCGGTCAAGCTCCTCCAAGCAAAAGATCGTACTATACAACCTTTCCCCCGCCAATTGAGATCACCTATTCGTCTCTGCAATAATAAGTGCCGGTCTTCAACGGTCCTCCGCATGGTGCGTCCACATGGGGCGATCTTGTATTCGGGTGGTCCCGCCTCCGAGTGTTGCCCGTGACCCGTGACCCATGCGTGACAGGGTTACACGCACGAGATCGGCGATCTGGCGGGCATTCAGCCCGGCTTCATTATACATTTCCCAAGGCGATGCCTGCGAAATGAACGTATCTGGCAGTGTCATCGTGCGCACGCCGCAGCGTCCATCCAGCAAGCCTTGATCTGCAAGATGATGCAAAACCAGGGCCCCAAAGCCGCCGGTCGCCCCTTCTTCGACTGTCACCAGCAGCTCATGGGTCTCAACAAGGTCCTCAATCAGCTCCGTATCGAGTGGTTTGGCAAAGCGGGCATCGGCGACCGTGACGGAGATGCCGAGTGCGGACAAAAGCGCTCGGGCTTCTAGGCATTGTTCCAACCGTCCACCGAAAGACAACAGCGCGGCTGTGTGCCCGATGTCGACGATCCGGCCCTTTCCAATCGGCAGAGCCACCGGTTGAACGGGAAGTGGTGCGCCGGTTCCTTCACCGCGCGGGTACCGGAAAGCAATGGGGCCAAGGTCGTGTTCGGTCGCTGTCTTGACCATGTTGACCAGTTCCGCTTCGTCAGCGGCGGCCATGACCGTGAAATTCGGCAAATTTGCCAGGAAACCGATATCAAAGGCTCCGGCGTGGGTCGCGCCGTCGGCGCCGACAAGACCTGCACGATCAATGGCAAAGCGAACGGGAAGGTTTTGCAGGGCGATGTCATGGACGACCTGATCATAGCCGCGCTGCAGGAAGGTGGAATAAATCGCGCAGAACGGCCGCATGCCGCTGGCGGCAAGCCCTCCGGCAAAGGTAACTGCATGTTGCTCAGCGATCCCGACATCGAAACTGCGATCCGGAAATTGTTTTCCGAACAGGTCAACACCAGTTCCCTCCGCCATGGCAGCAGTGATGGCGATAACACGATCATCCTTCCGGGCTTCCTCAATCAAAGCGTTGGCAAAGACCTTGGTGTAGCTCGGCGCCTTTGGAACCGACTTGGACTGTTTTCCGGACGGAACGTCAAATTTCGAAACACCATGATATTTGTCGCTTGCCGCTTCTGCATGGACATACCCGGCACCCTTGCGGGTGATAGCATGCAAGACGACAGGCCCTGTGCCGTCATCTTTCAACTGGCGCAATGTCTCCAAGAGAGTTGGAACATCATGCCCGTCGACGGGACCATGGTAGGCAAATCCCATATTCTCAAAGAAGCTGCGTTCCCGCTGGACTGTATCGGATTGGGCGAGGGTGTTGAGATGATCCGATAATGCGCCTGTCGGCGGGGAAATCGACATGTTGTTGTCGTTCAGGATGACGATGATGCGGCTGTTGAGGTGGCCGGCGTTGTTGAACCCCTCATAGGCCATACCGGCTGTCATCGCACCGTCGCCAATGACACAGACAACATGACCGTCGTTGCCTTCAAGATCCCGGGCAACGGCAAATCCAAGCCCGGCAGAGATCGATGTGGAAGAGTGGGCAGCCCCGAATGGATCGTACGGACTTTCGCTGCGTTTCGTGAAACCGGAAAGACCGTCCTTTTTTCGCAATGTCCGCATTCTATTACGCCGGCCGGTCAGGACTTTGTGCGGGTAACATTGGTGGCTTACGTCCCAGATCAGGGTGTCGTCCGGCGTGTCGAACACGGCGTGGATGGCGACAGTGAGTTCGACGACGCCAAGACCAGATCCCAGATGGCCGCCGGTTTCTGACACGATATCAATAACATCTGTCCGAAGTTCATCAGCAAGTTGGGCGAGTTCGCCATCACTGAGGCTTTTCAGGTCTCCTGGCGTGTGGATGGTATCCAGCAATGGGGTTGCGGATGTCCTGTTGGAGCTCATTGCGTTTCCTCCACCGCATGGTTCCGTCTTTCTGGTGGTGCCAAGCTGTGACCAGCTTCACGTACGACCAGTAGACACTGATGTCGTTAGGGTATTCTCGGGGATCTTGATAGATGTGTAAACTTTTTTTTACACATAAAGCTCGGAAATATGTCGTCAAAGTTGACAGTTTATGCGGGGCGCGGCACGTTTTTGGGCTATCTTGAGCGAAGCGGTGGTGGGCTTGTTTTCCTGCCAGGTGCCCTTTAATCCAGTGTGACTGTTCGCAAATGCTCCGCAGTTCTTCATTGCGGAACCAGCGTTTCTATCTATTGCAGGGTCTAATCCCCCGGAACGGAGCCTTTGATGGCCATTGCAGTTTTTATTGGTGTCGTTTTTCTGGCTGCGGCTAGCGGTGCTGTGTTCAAACCAGGGCCGTGGTACGAGGAGCTGCGCAAGCCAAGCTGGACACCGCCAAACTGGGCTTTCCCTGTGGTCTGGACACTTCTTTACATCATGATCGCTTATGCTGGCTGGAGTGTCTGGTCCAAGGTTGGTTGGTCGTTGCCGATCGTATTCTGGGCCTTGCAGATCGTGCTCAATGCGGCTTGGTCCTGGTTGTTCTTCGGATTGCGGCGCATGGATCTGGCGCTTGTTGATGTCGGTCTTCTCTGGCTGGCAATTGCAGGGTTTATTGTTACTGCGTGGCCTGTTTCACCGATCGCAGCGCTGCTTTTCGTGCCTTATCTTGCCTGGGTGACAACTGCCGGATTGCTCAACCGTGCAGTCCAGCAGCTGAACCCGGGAGTCTAAACTCGTAATCGCGTGATCAGGTCCCATATATGGGCGATCAGTGCGAGGCTTAGAAACGACAGCACAAGAAACAGGGCATCGCCGCGCAGGGCAAATCCGAGCGCGGCCATCAGGCAGCTTCCGGCAAGGACATTGGCGAGCAACAACTTGAATCGCTCGCCAGGTGCGTTCGAAAACCTGCAAAGAACTGCGAACTCTATCCAAAGAAACAGAACTGCGCCGAACGGCAGCCATCCGGACTGCAGCCACGTCAAAAGAAGGTTCATTTCTGGCTGGCCGGCAGGCCTGCAAGTTGTGCCAGATCCTTGAAGAACACACGGATATGGCCGAGCGGATCGCGGCGAACCAGGCCCTTGTTGAGATAAGATTCCCAGGTCAGGCGCTGGACGTCCGGGTCGGCGCACATCGTCACAAACCGCTCTCGCAAACCATCACTGCGGTACCAGACCGCCTGCATGATGCCAAGAATGAAAAAGATACGGCCATGTTCCGCCATGAACCGGCGCCGGGCTTGGCGCAAAGCGGATGCTTGGCCGGTCGCAAGGCACTCAGCAACGGCATCGGCACTCAGGTTGCCACACAGCATAGCGTAATAGATGCCTTCGCCAGATGATGGGGCAACGGTGCCTGCGGCATCGCCGGCAAGAAGGACATTCTTCCCGTTGTCCCACCGACGCATTGGTTTAAGGGGCAGCGGAGCCCCTTCACGCCGGATCGTCCGTTGTCCGGTCAATCCTGCACGGTCGCGCAAGTCCGACGTGGCATCCCTGAGGTTATGACCCTTGACTGCGGAGCCGCAGCCGACGGACGTTTGTCCCCCATGCGGGAAGACCCAGCCATAGAAGTCCGGAGAAATCCGGCCATCATAGACAACATCGCAGCGGTCTCGCTGGAAGGCGTCTGGGTCCGGAGCCTCCGGGCTTTCCACGATCTCGTGATAGGCAAAAACGTAAGGCGGCTTCTTCTTCGCGGGGAACATCAACCGCCTGACAGCGGAATTGGCACCATCTGCACCAATTACCATGCGTGCATTGAGGTGTTCCGTTGTTCCAGGATTCTCTGGATCGGTCCCGTCCACTTTCAGGTCCAGGCTTCCATTCGACGCTGTGTCCATGCCAGCCAGCTTGCCTGTGACAAATCGGGCACCCGCCTGTTCAGCCCGGGCGCGTAGGTATGGATCAAAGGTTTCCCGGTCGACCATGCCGACAAATCCAATATCGCCAATGCGCATTTCTACCGCATTCCCCGACGGGGCAATGACACGCGCCGCATTGGCCCGGGCCACCAGCAAGTCTTCAGAGATCTCAAAGTCTTTCAGGGCGCGGGACGGGATCGCCCCGCCACAGGGTTTGATCTTGTTATCCGGGTCGACCAGAACAACAGAATGACCGGATCGCGCCAAGCGCTCCGCAGCGATCGCACCACAAGGACCGCCTCCAATGACAGCAACATCAAAATTCGATTTCATTGCAGGCTCCCTGGTGTGAGGTTTTGCGGCTATTCGGCGGGCACTGCCGATGGTTCCCGGTGTACGGGCAAACGAGGTTTGGCAACTTGACCGCCGCCGATCCGCAACGCGATGGCCGCAGACATGAGGAACAAGACGGCCTCCATTGAAAAGACGATTGCAAAGGCGGTGCTGTCCTGGGCCGTCGCCCATCGCCCGAGGGTCAAAGCGATCGTTCCGGCCAATCCTCCAAGGCCGAAGGAGATGGCCTGAGCTGCGCCCCAAACGCCCATCCGCATGCCTTCGTTGGCTTTTTTTCCGGCGCCAGCGAGGATCATCATGGTGCCAATGGCCGCAACGGCGAACGCGCCATTCATGAAACCGAGGACGAAGATGTTGGCCTCAAGCGGCCAGGCCGGCGCAAAAGATGCCGAGACCGCGAGACAGGCGAGCGCCACGCCCGAACCGACACAGCCGGTGACGATGAACATCTTCATCAGGCCGGGCTTGCGTTTTGAAAACAGCCATCCGGCGATCCCGACAAGTGCCATGCCTGCAAAGATACCGCCGTGTTGCGTTCCGGACAGCTTTGTTGTCTCGCCCGGAGACATGCCGAACAACAAGCCGGCAAACGGTTCCAGGATCAGGTCTTGTGTGGAATAGGCCAGCATCGACAGGAAGATGAACACGGTCAAAAGGCGCGCTTCCGGATCGCTCCAGACTTCACGGACACTTTCGCGGAAACTGCCCGGTTTCTCGCGGCCCGTCTCGCCCACCATGGTCGGTTTGCGTTCAATTCCGGCAACTGCGATGGCTGAAAGAACCAGAACCACAACACCGGTGAGGGCGGTGACTGTAACAAGTCGGAGATGCGAATAAGGTTCAAGGTTGATGCCGGTGACAATTGAAGTCACCACGATGCCTGCAATCATCAGCATCCATGTGATCGTGGCTGCAGATGCCCGGCGTTCCGGTGCCGTTTTGGTCGCAATCAACGTGAGTAGGGATGTGCCGCTTGCCCCGATGCCGACCCCGATAAGCGCGTAGGCGAGAACCGCCGCTGCCAAGCCAGCTGCAAAGCTGATCTCGAAAAGAAACGTTGTTGCAGCGGCCGCTGTCCCACTTACGGCGAGAAGCGCCAAGCCACCCAAGATCCACTGGGTCCGCGAGTTCCCGATATCCGACCGGTGTCCCCACAAGGGTCTGGAGATCTGCACGCCGTAGTGGAGCCCGACGAGCAAGCCAGGAATGACGGCTGCCAGGGCGAGCTCGACAATCATGACCCTGTTCAGTGTAGAGTTGGTGAGAACCACGATGGCGCCCAGTGATGCCTGTACCAGCCCAAGACGCAAAATCGAGACCCAGCTCAGCCCTTTGACAGCTGTAGAGTTTTGCTGATTGGCGTCTCCCCGACCGAACATGGGGATCTCCCTTTTAAAAAAGCCTATGAGATGGCGGGCACCAGAGTGCGCAGGCCAAATGCTGTGATCATCATTCCTGTGACGTAGAGCCCGACACCGATGGCCGAGTACCAGACCGCAAATCGCACGGGATTGCGGGCAAAGCGAACCATGCACACCATCTGCAGCAGCAGAACAATAAGGATCGCCAGCGCATAGACCGGCAGTCCGAGCATCCAGAGTGTCAGGACAACGCCCGCCTGAGCCACGGTCATGACGGCACAGGCGATGAGGGCTGCGGATCGTTCCCCATGCAGAACGGGAAGGGTCCGGATGCCCATTTCTTTGTCGCCTGCAATCGCCTTGAAATCGTTCAGCGTCAGGATGCCATGAGCACCAAGGCCGTAGAGCAAGGCCACGATCCAGATTGGTGTTTCCGGCACAAGGCCGGTCATGGCGGTTGCTGCTGTCAGCCAAGGCAGAGTTTCGTAACTGAAGCCGACAACGCCATTGCCCAGCCAGCCGTTTTGCTTGAAGCGGAATGGCGGCGCACTGTAGGCCCAGGCAAAGGCAAGACCGAGAAGCGCAGCTGCAAAGATGAACGAGCCCATCAGCCCGGCGACAACAAGCGAGAGCGCCGACATGATGATAGAGATATAAAGACCCCAGTGTCCCGGCATCCGGCCGGACGGGATCACCCTGTCCGGTTCGTTGATCGCATCAACATGTCTGTCGAACCAGTCGTTCACCGCCTGGCTGGTGCCGCACAAAAGCGGGCCGGCCAACAGGACGCCGAGCACGATGAACCCCAACCGCCCATCCATCCCGTGACCTGTGGAGATCGCACCGCACGCATAGGCCCACATCGGCGGAAACCAGGTGATCGGCTTGAGTAAAGCGACGATCGCGCCGGGCATGGGCCAGTTGGCCTGTGGTGTTTGGCGGGTGAGTTCCATGCCAAACATGCTAGGCGCCGCCCCAAAAAGTGTCAATTAAAATTGACACATTGCGCGGCGATAAAATGTGACTGTAAATGAGAGTTGACGGTTACTGCGAAGGCTTCAACTGCCGGGACGATAGTTTTCAAGGCCGTGCCGGCGCAGTTTGATGTAGAGGCTTTGACGAGAGAGGCCCAGGATCTCGGCCGCGCTGGCGCGGTTGTTGTTGGTCTGGTCAAGGGCGGCTTCAATACAGATCCGCTCAACAACGTCCAGTGACTCGCGGATCAGCTCCTTCAAGGGCACTTTGCCAACGAGGCTCGCAAATCCCTCGGCCTGATCTGGTGTCGCGGGTGGCGGCAAGGTCATTTTGCCGGCGCTGGCCGCTTGAGGAATAACCAGCAGCTGTGTGGTGTCGGTCTCTTTGTTGTAATGGGCGGAGAGACTGACATCCTGACCCTCGCCGAGCGTATCGGTCAGAACAGAAGAGAACCCGCTGAGCGTCTTTTCGTCCCGGACGCGGGTGAAGAGAACACTCAATTCGACGGTGGATTTGCCGAGCCAATTAGACACATTTCGTCCGACCACTTGATTGAGGGTTGGTGCATGAACACGGTCAAGAAACAGGGTATTCGCCGATAAAACCGTGCCTTCGCCATCAATTGTCAACGCGGCTTCGGGCAGAAGTTCCAGATCAACGCGGGCGCCATTGAAATGATCGCTGGAGCGTTTTGCATCACCCCTGTCCGCTTCCTGGGAGTTCTCCAGGGTAATGACCAGATTTGTGGTGCCGTGTTCCCGGTAGGCGCGCAGCTTTGCGTCGAACGTACTTCCTGCGCTGCTGTGAAGGTTGGCAAGCTGGACCGGTTCACCGCTATGGCGGGCTTCGCCAATCGCATCTGCAAGACGTTCCCGGTCCTCTTTCTTAAAGAGATCCCGCATCGCCTTTCCTGTTAGATTGCCGGAAGCGCCGGTCAAAAGAGATACAGCTGCCGTATTGGCTTCCAGAATCGTTCTTTTTTCACCGTCCAGTACGACATGGGCTGTTTCGGACATCTTGAAGACGGTCCGGTACCGCGCTTCAGCCTGCCGGAGTTCGCGGTAGTCGGCCTCCATCGCGATCTGCGCTTCCACCAAACGCTGCTGGTCCAGCATCTGCTGCCGCATTTCGTGTCCGACAACAATGGTGAAGGGAAAGTCGTCAGTCCTGCTGGCCGTGTAGGCGACGGGAAGATCGGGAAGGCCACTGGCGCTGTGGTTGACCTGATAGCCCCGGGCTGGCCGTTTTTTAGCCGGAGCAAGAAGAGCGTCAATTTTCGGAACGGATTCCACGGTCACGCAGTCCCGCAAGGGCTTGCCGACAACCGCCGACAAACCATACGCATCCAGATCGGAGTTGCGGTAATGGAGGCGGTTTACGACACCTTTTTCATCGACCAATGCGACGATATCGGCACCCAATCCGATCAAGGCTGTTAAGGCGTCTGCGCCCAGCAAATCAAGCAAATCAGTCCCAACCCCGATATCTTGCAGCGCGCCATGTGTCGAGGGAGAGGTCATTGGGAATGCCGATCGATGCTGCTTTTTCTTCTTTTTGCATCGCGGCCTTCCTGCGCGGCAAAGTGATTGATTTTTTCCAAATTGTAGAAACTCTCAGCGATTTTTACCGCTGAAAGCGCGCTATCGCAAATACAATCGACGCCCATTTCCACAAGGGGGTCGATAAAGTCAAGGGTAGCTGCACCGCCTGCAATTATGGGTAGTGTTTTGTGGCTGGAATACAATTTGATGTCGTTAATCAGTTGGATTGCGTTGCTTTTAAGGTAAGTGGTGCTCCACGCAATGCAGACAACATCAGCTTGAGTCACCACTTTGGCGAACTCAAATTCACTCAGTGATTCGTGCTGAACAACCTGTTGTTGCCATCCAAGTGCCTGAAAAAGGGCGCCGGTGAGGTAGGACATCAGGCTGTGTTGTTCATCAACGGGCAGAAAGATGACGGCGAACGGGGCCTTCGATCCAGAACGGTCCCGCGCAGCTTCAGTCGTGAGAGCTTGAGCAATGGCTTGCAGCCGGGCTGATGCGATCGTGACATCGATGAAGCTGGCCGCATCGCAGCTCCAGTTCTTGCCCAGTTCGCGCGCAACCGCTTCTAAAAGCATGACTTTCATCGCGGTGGGCGGAAGTGCTGCAGGGTTGCCATTTGATTTGAACCTGGAGCGGACCTCCTCGTCCAGAAAGGCAAGATGATCCTGTATGCGGGCATCTGGTGCCAGGATACGTTCGTACATTTCTGCGATAACAGATTTGTAGCGGATGTCGGTTTCAAGACCTGCATCCAGCAGGCCAGATAATTGCTCTGCGGCCATTGCTGCTACTGGTCCTTGGATGAGGTTGCGGAGCGTCGCTTGTTCGCCGCTGTTAAGCCGGGGTCTCTTTACCATATTTGCCTGATCAGAAACAAAAATATTGCCGTCGGCAGGCTCTGTCCGGCGGGCGTCCGCGGTTTCAACGGGCAATTCTGTTGTGCCGTTCATCCTCACTTCGCGGTCGGCCTCCCTGGCCTTACGGAAAGGGGTCATGCTCCGGCGTGCGCAATTGTTGCTTTTGTTTGCACCTTGAGCCTGCTTAGCATGACTCTCACGTGACGTGATGTAAACAAAAATATACGTCAATCAAAGTTGACACTTTTGCAGTTGCGGCGTTACCCTCACTCATCTGCTGAACCCAATGTCGGGTTCGGGGGGAGGGTTGAATGTCCGTGAGTGGAAACAGGAATTCGATAAAGCCCGGTTTTCTTTACACCGAGGAAGAAAGACGCCGCCGTGATGAAACCGTTTGGACACTGGTCCAAGGCGTTCTGGCACCCGTTCAGTTTGTCGTCTTTCTGATCAGCCTTGCTCTTATCGTTGTTTTTTTGATCTCAGGCGAGATGCAGGGCGCAGCCGAGCTCTCCGTCGTGATCAAGACGCTTACGCTCTATGCGATCATGATCACAGGATCGATCTGGGAGAGAGAGGTGTTCGGGTGTTACTTGTTCGCCCGGCCGTTCTTCTGGGAAGACGTCTTTTCCATGTTGGTTCTGGCCTTGCACACGGCCTATCTCGCCGCTCTTTTCACCGAGGCTCTGACTGCCAATCAGCTGATGGCTTTGGCCTTGGCAGCCTATGCAACATATGTGGTCAATGCCGGACAATTCGTCTGGAAACTGCGGCTCGCCCGGCTGGATCAGACAGCCCGCAAGACTGGTCTTGAAAATGGCGTCCGGTCCGCCGGCGTTAGCGACTTGCAGATCGCGGGAGGTTTTCAATGAACCAGGCGTTTTCTGCAGGATGCGGGACTGGGCCGACAATCCGGGAGCGGGGCCAGCATGAAGTCTTTTGCGGCCTGACCTCCATCATCTGGCTGCACCGGAAGGTCCAGGATGCCTTCTTTCTGATCGTTGGATCCCGCACTTGTGCACATCTGATGCAATCGGCGGCTGGGGTCATGATCTTCTCAGAGCCGCGCTTTGCGACCGCGATCATGGAAGAGCGGGATCTTGCCGGCATGGCGGACATGCATGACGAGCTCGATGGCGTGGTCGACAAGCTGCTCGCGCGTCGGCCGGACATCAAAATGCTGGTCCTGGTCGGGTCTTGCCCGTCTGAAGTCATCAAGTTCGATTTGTCCAAGGCTGCTGAGCGGTTGAACCGGGTTCACGCGCCCAAACACCGCGTGCTCTGTTATTCGGGCAGTGGGATCGAGACGACTTTCACCCAGGGCGAGGACAATTTTCTCACAGCGCTTGTCAATGAAGCCCCTGCCTCAGGTCCGCAAAACGAAACCAAACTGATTGTCGCCGGGTGTCTCCCCGATGTTGTCGAGGATCAGTTCGCGCGCCTGTTTGAAGAGCTTGGCATTAAGGGTGTTCAATTCCTGCCCGGCCGTTCGAGCGCTGCAATTCCGTCAATCGGCCCGGGAACCCGGTTCATTCTGGCCCAACCCTATCTGGGGGCGACAGCAGCAGCTCTGGAATCGCGCGGCGCTGAACGCATTAATTCCATCTTCCCGCTTGGTGAAGAGGGGACAACGGCCTGGTTAAAGGCGATCGCCGACACTTTTGGTGTACCGGAGGACCGGTTCGAAGCAGCGACAGCCGCGCCGCGCAAACGCGCCAAAGCCGCGCTTCAATCCTATTTGCCTTGGCTTGAAGGACGCAGGATGTTCTTCTTCCCAGATTCTCAGCTCGAGCCTTCGCTGGCGCGTTTCCTCCACAGCGAAACGGGAGCGGAGATCATCGAGGTCGGAAGCCCCTATCTTCACCGGGAACATGCAGCAGGCGAACTGGCTTTGCTCCCGCCGGGCACCGCGATTTCGGAAGGTCAGGATGTTGATCTTCAGATCGACCGGGCTCGCTCGGCCGATCCCGATTTGATTGTCTGCGGTATGGGGCTTGCCAATCCGTTCGAGGCGGAAGGCCGTCTGACCAAGTGGTCGATCGAATTCGCCTTCACACCGATCCAGGGCTACGAGCAGGCAGGCGATCTTGCTGAACTCTTCGTGCGCCCGCTGCGGCGCCAGTCCGTTTTGAAATCCGGTCTCGGATTTGAGGAGGGCGCGCCATGCAGCTGAGCATGTGGACCTACGAAGGACCGCCTCATGTGGGCGCCATGCGGGTCGCCGCCTCGATGAAGGATGTACATTACGTTCTGCACGCGCCTCAGGGCGATACCTATGCCGATCTCCTGTTCACGATGATCGAGCGGCGGGACAGCCGGCCACCTGTAACCTACACAACGTTTCAGGCGCGCGATCTCGGCGCGTCAACCGCCGACATTTTCAAGACGGCCTGTCACGATGCGGTCGATCGGTTCAAGCCGCGTGCCTTGTTGGTTGGGGCATCGTGTACCGCGGAACTCCTTCAGGACGATCCAGGCGGCCTTGCAAAGACACTTGATCTTGATATCCCGGTTGTGCCGCTTGAACTGCCGTCTTACCAGAAGAAAGAAACCTGGGGCGCGGCGGAAACCTTCTACCAGCTGGTTCGGGCGTGCGCGTCCAATCGGCAGCGGCCTGAGACCATTCCTGCCAACACCTGCAACATTTTGGGCCCGACATCCCTGGGGTTCCGGAACCGGGACGATGTCCGTGAGATCAAAGCGTTGCTGGAAGAAAACGGTCTGAATGTCAGTGTGATCGCTCCGCTTGGCGCAAATCCGGAAGATCTGGCCAGGTTGCCGGAGGCTGCCTTCAACATCGTGCTTTACCCGGAAATCGCCGATACCGCAGCCCGCTGGCTAAAAAAGGCGTACGGCATGCCGTACATGTCTACGGTGCCGATCGGCGTGTCTGAAACCCGCAGGTTTGTCACCGAGGCACGGGCTTTAGCCGGTCTTGAGCCGGTCCCGTCACCGTCAGAAAACAAGGACCGTCTCACCTGGTACTCCCGGTCTATCGATAGCACTTACCTGACCGGCAAACGGGTGTTCATCTTTGGCGATGCGACTCATGCAATTGCCGCAGCCCGAATTGCCGCGAACGAACTTGGCTTCGAAGTCTGCGGTCTTGGAACCTACATGCGCGAGTTTGCGCGCGATGTGCGGGCTGCAGCCAAGGAGTACGGCGTTGAGCCGCTGATCACCGATGATCATTTGGTCGTTGAAGATGCCATCATAGAAGCACGCCCGGAGTTGGTGCTCGGCACCCAGATGGAACGCCACATTGCCAAGCGGCTGCGTGTTCCCTGTGCTGTCATTTCATCGCCGGTCCATGTCCAGGATTTCCCGGCGCGGTATTCGCCGCAGATGGGCTTTGAGGGTGCCAATGTCATCTTCGACAGCTGGGTTCACCCGCTGATGATGGGGCTGGAAGAGCATTTGCTGTCCATGTTCCGCGACGACTTTGAATTCAATGACGGGGCGACTGCCTCGCATCTGCATGCCCACAGTCCGGCGGCAGCCTCAAACCAGCAGACAGCACCGGCAGGTACTTCAGCGGAAGACCAGATCACCTTGCCAGCGAGCGCAACGCTCTGGACTGACGAAGCTGAGAAGGAACTCAAGAAAGTCCCGTTTTTTGTGCGCGGCAAAGCACGGCGCAACACCGAAAGCTTTGCCGCTGACAATGGCATTCACCCGATAACCGTGGAGACGTTATACGATGCGAAAGCGCACTTCGCCCGATAACGACCTCCCGATCCGGGTGGTCTTTGTTACGCTCGACAATCATGTCGCAGCGGCCGTCGATGATGCACGCAAGGCTTTGCAAACAGAGATGCCGGGTCTGACCTTCACGGTGCATGCGGCAACCGACTGGGCGGACAATCCGGACAAGCTGGCCCGCTGCCGTGACGCCATACGGGCAGGCGACATCATCGTTGTTTCGATGATCTTCGTCGAAGAGCACGTCAAGGCGATCGCAGACGTTCTGGAAGAACGGCACCTTGAGTGTGACGCCATGGTCTGCTGCATGTCTGCCGGCACGATCATGAAGTATACGGCCATGGGCCGCTTCCGCATGAGCGGTGAGCAAAAAGGGCCGCTGGCGCTTTTGAAGAAACTGCGCGGCAGCAGCTCCAACAGTGGCAAGGAGAGCGGCAAAACGGCCGGCGAGCGCCAGATGGCAATGCTCCGCCGGTTGCCCAAGCTTCTGAAATACATCCCGGGCACCGCCCAGGATGTCCGCAACTATTTCCTGACCCTGCAGTACCGGATCGCTGCGTCGGACGAGAACATCGCGAACATGGTTCGCCTGTTGGTCGGCAAATATGCCGCCGGCGAACGGAAATCGTTGCGCTCCGCAGTCGCGGCAAAGCCGCCAAGTGACTACCCGGATATGGGGCTCTACCACCCGCGCACCGAGCCGCGAATTTCGACCCAAAAGAGCGATCTTGCAGCTGTCAAAGGGGCGAACGGCACGGTCGGGCTCCTGCTTCTGCGGACGTACATTCTGTCCGGTGACACCGGTCATTATGACGGGGTCATCTCGGCGCTAGAGGCGCGCGGGCTGAATGTCGTTCCGGTGTTCTGTTCCGGCCTCGATATGCGGTCCGCGATCGAAACCTACATGACGGACGCCAATGGCATGCCAACGGTCGACGCGCTGTGTTCGCTGACCGGCTTCTCGCTTGTCGGTGGCCCGGCCTATAGCGATGCAGCTGCGGCCGCGGAAACCCTTCAAAAGCTTGACGTTCCTTATCTGTCGGCCTGCGTGACCGAATTCCAGAGCCGCGAGGGATGGCAGGCTTCAACGCAAGGGCTTACGCCGATTGAAACCACCTTGATGGTTGCTATCCCCGAGCTGGATGGTGCCGTCGGATCCATGGTGATCGGTGGCCGCAGTGGATCGGAAGCCAACGGCAAGAGCTGTATTTGCGCCCGCCAGCTTGGAACCTGCCCGTCCGGCCGGTCTTGCATGCGGCCGGATGATGAACGTGTCGGTCTGCTCGCGGGCCGGATCGCGGCAATGACAAAGCTGCGGCAGACCCCACGGTCAGACCGCAAGATCGCAGCTACCTTGTTCAATTACCCGCCCAACGGCGGCAACATCGGAACAGCAGCCTTCCTCTCCGTTTTTGAAAGCCTTCTGGAAACGATGAAGCGCTTGAAAGCGGAAGGATATGACATCGACGTGCCTGCCGATGTTGAGACGCTTCAGGACATGATCCTCAAGGGCAACTCGGACCGATTTGGCACCGAGGCCAACGTCCATGCGACAGTTTCTGCGGATGATCACGTCCGCCAGGAAAAGTTCCTGAGCGAGATCGAAACCCAATGGGGACCGGCACCAGGGCGCATTTTGAGCAACGGCCGTGGGATCCACATTCTCGGACGTCAGTTCGGCAATTTGCTGATCGCTCTCCAGCCGTCCTTCGGCTACGAGGGCGATCCGATGCGGCTCTTGTTTGAAGGCGGGTTTGCTCCGAACCATGCTTTTGCCGCGTATTACACGTACCTTCGTGAAACATTTGCCGCTGATGCCGTTCTGCATTTTGGAACGCATGGTGCGCTGGAATTCATGCCCGGCAAACACACCGGGCTGTCCGGCTCCTGCTGGCCGGATCGATTGCTGGGCGCCTTGCCGAACTTCTATTTCTACGCGGCCAACAATCCGTCCGAAGGCTCGATCGCCAAACGCCGGTCTGCCGCAACGCTTGTGTCCTACCTGACCCCATCAATCACGGAAGCTGGTCTCTACAAGGGCCTGAACAGCCTGAAAGCCAGCCTTGACCAGTATCGCTCCATGGCGCCTGAGGCCAGAGGTGAGCGCGAACGTCTTTTGGCCGTGATCCGCGTTCAAGCAGACGAGCTCGATCTCACGGGCAAAACGGCGGAGTTGTCTGAAGACCAATTTATCCAGCATCTCGTCGCGGCCATCACCGAAACCGAATACGCGCTGATCCCCCACGGCCTGCACATTGCGGGACGCGGTATGGATACGTCCGAGCGCTCAGAAATGCTCGCGAAGATGGCTCTGAGTGTCGAGACAGACTCAGGCTTTATCGCCGACCCGGAGCTATGCCACGTCATTGCCACTCGGGATCGCGATGCCCTGGCTGCGGCAACCGACACCCTCGACGAAGAGGCGAAGTCTGTTGTTCAAAAACTCGTCCAGATCGATCAGGACTTATCAGACAATCGAGAACTTGACGGCCTGGTACAGGCGCTGGATGCGCGCTTCGTACCGCCAGCCCCATCGGGCGATCTGTTGCGCACACCGGACCTCCTGCCAACTGGCCGGAACATTCACGGCTTTGATCCGTTTGGTATCCCAAGCAAGTTCGCGCTTGAAGATGGCGCCCGCCAGGCGGCTCTCATTCTAGAACGGTATTTGGAGACCGATGGCAAACTGCCAGAGACCGTTGCAATCGTTTTGTGGGGCACAGACAATCTGAAAACCGGCGGTGCGCCGCTGGCGCAAGCCATGGCGCTTATGGGCGCGCGGCCGAGGCTGGACTTCTACAACCGCGTCTGCGGCGCTGAACTGATCCCGCTTGAAGAGCTAAACCGGCCACGCATTGATGCCGTGATGACCCTGTCCGGTATTTTCCGTGATCTCTTGCCGATCCAGGCGAGCATGCTCGCTGAAGCAAGTTATCTGGCGGCCACGGCGGATGAGCCGGTTGAGCAGAATTTCATACGCAAACATGCACTTGCCTATTGTGAGGCCCATGGCTGCAATCTGGAAGAGGCGGCTTATCGCGTCTTTTCCAATGCGGACGGCACCTACGGGTCGAACGTCAATATGTTGATTGCTTCATCGGCCTGGACCGATGACGAGGAAATCGCAGAGACCTACACGAACCGGAAGAGCTTTGCGATCAGCCGCAAGGGCAAGACCAGCCGCCAGACCGAACTTCTCGATTCTGTTCTGGCGGACGTCGACATGGCCTATCAAAACCTTGAATCGGTCGAAATCGGCGTCACAACGATCGAGCATTATTTCGACACGCTTGGCGGGCTTTCAAAAGCCGTCTCAAAGGCCAAGGGCGGCGCGGAACTCCCCGTTTACATTTCCGATCAGACCCAAGGTGAAGGCAAGGTTCGCTCCATCGACGAGCAGGTTGCTTTGGAGACCCGGACCCGGACCCTCAATCCGAAATGGTATGAGGGCATGCTCCAGCACGGCTATGAGGGTGTGCGGCACATCGAAGCCAATGTCACAAACACCTTTGGCTGGTCGGCAACAACCGGCGGCGTTGAGCCCTGGGTCTATCAGAAAATCACGGAAACCTACGTGCTCGACGAGGCGATGCGCCGGCGGCTCGCCGATCTCAATCCGGCCTCCGCGGCACGGGTCGCGGCAAGGCTCATGGAAGCGCACGAACGCAACTACTGGCAACCGGACGAAGAAACGCTCGAGGCTCTGCGCCGGGCGGGTGAAGAACTGGAAGACCGGCTGGAAGGCCTGGCAACGGAGGCAGCCGAATGAACATCTACACCCATCCGAAGACAGCCGCACAAGAGGCGAAAACCGCTCAGAAACTTCGGGAGCGCGCGGATGGCGACGGCAGTGTCCAGGTTCATCTTGATCCGACGATGGAAATCGACGGGGCCAAGGTTTTTGCGATCTACGGCAAGGGCGGCATTGGCAAGTCAACCACCTCTTCCAACCTGTCCGTTGCTTTCTCCAAGATCGGCAAGCGGGTTTTGCAGATCGGCTGCGATCCGAAACACGACAGCACCTTTACGCTGACAAAAAGCCTGATCCCGACCGTGATCGACATCCTGGAGCAAGTTGATTTCCACACCGAGGAATTGCGTCCGGAAGACTACATGGTCGAGGGCTTCAATGGGGTTCAGTGCATCGAGGCCGGCGGGCCGCCAGCTGGCACCGGCTGCGGCGGGTATGTGGTCGGTCAGACCGTCAAGCTCTTGAAGGAACATCACCTTCTGGATGACACTGATGTGGTGATCTTTGATGTTCTTGGGGACGTCGTTTGCGGCGGTTTTGCCTCTCCACTTCAACACGCCGAAAGGGCGGTTGTTGTCGCGGCCAACGACTTTGATTCCATCTTCGCGATGAACCGGATCGTCGCCGCAATCAAGGCAAAGGCGAAAAACTATGAGGTGCGCCTCGGCGGTGTTATCGCCAACCGGTCGCGCGAGACGGACCAGATCGACCGGTACAATGAGAGCGTTGGTCTGAAGCGCCTCGCCCACGTGCCGGACTCCGATCATGTTCGCTTGAGCCGCCTCAAAAAAAGCACGCTCTTTGAAATGGGCGACAGTCCTGAAATCGCAGCCATCCAGAACGAGTACCTCCAGCTCGCCGAGCAACTTTGGGCGGGGACAGAGGCCCTTCAGGCTGAACCCATGAAAGACCGGGAAATCTTTGAATTTCTCGGCTTTGAATAAGAAGGTTTGAACCGGATATGACACGGGCCAGCTACACACAGCGGATCGGCGAGATCGAACATTACTTCGATCGCACGGCGCTTGATGCCTGGAAAAAGCTGACCGGCGATCAGCCGGTAAGCGGGATCCGGGCAACCGTGCGTCAGGGCCGTGAAGACATGCGGTCAACTCTGGCCAACTGGCTTCCGCAGGATCTTACCGGCTGGCGCATTCTCGACGCCGGCTGCGGTTCTGGCGTGTTGTCCATGGAACTGGTTGCGCGGGGGGCGGACGTCGTTGGCATCGATCTGTCGGCGCAGATGGTTTCCTTTGCCCGCCAGCGTGCCGCCGAGCAAATGAGCCGCCTTAACGGTCACCCGCATGGAACTGTAACGTTCAAAAGCGGGGATATGCTGGATCCGCATTTGGGACAGTTCGATGCGGTCGTTGCGATGGACGTCCTCATTCATTACGCCCCCGAGGACGCCAAGAAGGTTCTGGAACAGTTTGCCGAGCGCACCAGCAAAAGCCTTTTGTTCACGCTTGCTCCGAGCTCGCACCTCCTGAAAGCCATGCTGATGATCGGCAAGGCATTCCCGCGGGCCGACAGGGCCCCGGCCATCTATCCGGCCAACCCGGAGCGTCTCGTTGACCAGCTCGTGCATCAACCGCACATGGGCGGTTGGACGAGTGGCCGAACGCACCGGATTTCAGTCGGTTTTTACACCTCCCAGGCCATGGAGGTGATCCGGCCATGATGTTGAAGTCCGCATCAGACAGGATGATCGGGTTCTGGCAGACCGCCGGGGGCCACTTCATGCCGTTTGCGGACGCGGCAACAAAAGACGTGCCGCTGTCACGTCTTCTTCGCCTCGCACTGTTCCAGGTGTCTGCGGGCTGTGTGCTTGTTCTCCTAACCGGAACGCTCAACCGGGTTCTGATCGTCGAGCTCGGGGTATCCGTTGCATTGGTGTCTGCTGTGGTGGCAATCCCGGTTCTGGCAGCGCCGTTGAGGCTTTTCTTCGGTTATCGTTCAGATACCTACAAGTCGGTGCTCGGCTGGCGGCGTGTTCCCTATCTCTGGTTTGGAACGATCTTGCAGTTCGGCGGGCTGGCCTTCATGCCCTTCGCGCTCTTGCTGCTTGAATCGCAGAGCGTTGGACCGGCGTGGGCCGGAACTGTGCTCGCAGGTCTTGCCTTTCTCTTTGCCGGCTTCGGCCTGCACATGTCGCAAACGGCGGGTCTTGCACTCGCAACCGATCTGGTTCCCCAAGACAAGCGGCCCCGTGTTGTCGCGTTGCTTTATGTGATGCTGCTGGCGGGAATGATCGCTGCATCGATCTTTTACAGCATCTTCCTGGCCGATTTTACGCCGAAGCGGCTCATCCAGGTGATCCAGAGCACAGCACTTTTAACCTTGGCGCTCAACGTGATTTCCGCCTGGAAGCAGGAAGCCCGCAACCCGGCCCGAACGTCCCATGACAGGAAAGTTGCCGGGTTCTTTGAGGCTTTGGCCGACTATCGGCGGGAGCCGGGCACCGTTCGCCTGTTGATTGCTGTCGCGATCGGGTCTGCTGCGTTTTCCATGCAGGACATCCTGCTGGAGCCTTATGGTGGCGAAATACTTGGCATGACGGTCGGGCAAACCACGCTGCTGACGGCGCTTTGGGCTGCAGGCACGATGGCAGGTTTTGCCTGGGCAGCACACAGCCTTAATCGCGGCGCCCACATGTACAGGGTCGCCGCCCGCGGCCTCTTGATTGGTATTGCAGCCTTCTCCGCGGTCGTTTTTGCATCGCCGCTCGAGACCGACATGCTGTTTTACGCCGGCGCGGCCGGTGTCGGGCTTGGCGGTGGTCTCTTTGCAGTCTGCACAATGCTGGCGGCCATGAGCATTTCGAAACGCGCTGACAGCGGGATCCTTGTTGGTGCCTGGGGAGCGGTCCAGGCGACCGCCATCGGCGTCAGCCTGTTGCTCGGCGGTCTGATCAAGAACGGCGTCAACATCCTAGCGTTGGATGGGCTGCTCGGAACTGCAATGAACAACGAGGCCGCCGGGTATCTGGCTGTCTATCACATTGAAATCGCGCTTCTTTTCATCTGTCTCGCCGTTCTTGGTCCCTTGGCAGGGCACCAATACCGGCAAGAGCGCGGAGACGACATGCGCTTTGGCCTTGCCGAAATACCCGGGTGATCCCGGATCGGCACCAGTTTTAGGAGGAATGACCATGACCGGTTCTATCGTCGGCAGCATAGATGTCGCCCAGGTGGTGCTCTATGTCTTTTGGGTCTTTTTCGCCGGGTTGATCTGGTACATCCGTCAGGAAGACCGGCGCGAAGGCTATCCGCTTGAAGATGATGTCACAGGCAGGTTCAACAAGGACCCTTGGCTGTTTGTGCCAGACAAGAAGACGTTCGTCCTGCCACACGGTCACGGGACCGTTCAGGTTCCCGATCTAAAGCGCGACGACCGCCCCTTGAATGCCAAGCGGGTTTCTCCTGCACCTGGATATCCGATGGAGCCGGAAGGCAACCCTCTTCTCGCGGGCGTTGGGCCGGGCTCATGGGCCGAGCGCGCTGATACGCCGGATCTGACCGCTCATGGCGATGCCCGGATTGTCCCGATGCGCGAGGCGGAAGGATTTTCGATCGCCGACGGTGAGCTTGATCCTATTGGTCTTTCGGTTGTGGGCTGTGACAGCAGTTCTGCAGGAACCGTCAAGGACGTCTGGGTCGATCGGGCAGAGTTTCTGATCCGCTACTACGAAGTTGAGGTTGAGGGCGCTGAGAAAACGGTGCTTCTGCCGAACAATTTTGTCGTTATCAAGCGGGGACGCGGAAACAAGCCTTATCTTTATGTCCACGCAATCACATCCGAGCAATTTGCTGATGTCCCGGCACATGCGAAACCGGGCACGGTCACCTTGCTGGAAGAGGACAAGATTGCGGCCTACTTCGGCGCCGGTCTCCTCTATGCCTCGAAAGATCGTCGGGAGGCCTTGCTGTGAAACAGTTTGTCGCTCGGGAACATGAGATGGAACCGGTTCCCGGATTGCCTGAATATTTACCGGACGGCGAAAAAATGCTGTGGCAGGGGCGGCCTTCAACCCGCCTTCTTGCCCGCCATCTCCTCAAGAACCGCTGGATTACCGGCTACTTTTTGATCTTGGCGGCATGGGCGGTGATTGGCGGTCTTTATGATGGCCGCCCATTGGCTGGCATCGTCTTCTCGGTCGCCGTATTGACCGCTTTGGCCGCGATCTTGATCGGCATGCTGGAGTTGTTTGCCTGGGCTGTCCACAAGACGACGCTTTACACCATCACAACGCAGCGCGTTGTCATCCGTTTTGGTGTCGCGTTTTCCATGACGCTCAACTTACCTTTCAAACAGCTGGCCGCAATCTCTATGGCCGAACTTCCAGGTGGTGCCGGGCATGTTGCTATCCAGGTTTTGTCGGGACATCAGATTTCCTGGTTGGTGCAATGGCCGCATGTTCGTGGGTGGCGGTTTGCAAATGTCGAGCCGAGCCTGATCTGCCTGAGCGATGCGAAGAAAGTGGCTGACATCCTTGCCCTTGCGATCAGTCAGAATGCGGCTGTGACTTCTGGTCACTCGCGTCTGGCTCACAATGACACCTCACCGCAGGGTGCAGTTCCTGCATCTGTAGAAGCTGCGGAGTAGGAGCCAGCGATGCCTTCGGTTTCCCATCTCGGATATTTCTCGGACCGCAAGGGCCGACGCGCCAAACAGTTTCCGCGCAGGATCCTGATCGGGACGGCATTGCTCTTGAGTTTTGCCGTCGCGGCGGTCGTTTTTGGCCAGACAACCGGCATTGGCGTCATCAAGCATCAAACAGGTGCACCGGTCGCGATCCGGGACATTCTAATCACACGGGATGCGGCAGATATCGTCACTGTCACGGACGCGCGAAGCGGCGTTGTGATTTCAGCTTTTGAGAAGGATACCGGAGGCTTCGTTCGCGGCTCGCTGCGCGCTTTCGAACGCATGCGGATGGTGGCAAAAGTTCCCGCCGCAGCACCTTACAGGCTCATTCAATGGGAGACCGGAGCGGTCAGCCTGTCTGACACGGCACTCGGCGAACGCATCTATTTGGAAGCCTTTGGAAAAGATAATGCAGCGGCCTTTGCAGCCCTGCTTGAAACCCGGGAAGGAGCGCGCCAATGAACGCGATTTTCAATCTCATGAGCCGGAAGGAAACCGTCAACTGCACGGTGGAGATCAACAACACCTTTGATCAACTCGGTGCCCATCTGCGCTTTGACAATGGCGTGGTGGTGCATCCGGGCGATGAAGTCTTTGTCCATGGTGCTCCCGTGTCGATCCCTTACGGGGAAAGTCAGAGGTTCCGCCGCGAGGCGACCATCCGCCGGGCCGGGCCGCTGGAACGCGCTTGGACCCGTGCCACTGGCGATTTTGAAATGATGGAACTGTGTGAATTCAGCTTCACGGAAAGGGCGTTGTCATGAACAAGACCGTATCGCCAGCCGATTTGGCCTCCAATGAACCGACCCTTGAAAAGCGCCGGGCCGCCGTCAACGATACGACCAAGAGTGCCTTGGTCTCCACGATGTTGACACCACGCTTTTATACCACCGACTTCGACGAGATGGACAAGATCAACGTCGAGCCCGTCCGGGAAGAGTGGGACGATTTGATTTCGCAAATGCGCTCCGATCCCAACCGGGGCCACTTCAAGCGCAGTGAAGCCTGGGACAATATTGACATCGACGCTCTGCCAGATGATCTGCGCGAAGAGCTGATCGATTTCCTCGTGTCGTCTCTGACCTCCGAGTTTTCCGGCTGCGTGCTTTACAAGGAAATGAAACGGCGCGGCAAGAACCAGGAAATCTGCGAGCTCTTCGGCTTCATGAGCCGGGATGAATCCCGCCATGCCGGGTTCATCAATGATGCGCTGAAGGATTTCGGCATCGGTGTGAACATGGGGTTCCTCGCCAAGGCGAAGAAATACACCTACTTCAAGCCAAAATTCATCTACTACGCGACCTACCTGTCAGAGAAGATCGGTTACGCCCGCTACATCACAATCTACCGGCATTTAGAGAAGCATCCAGAACATCGGTTCCATCCGATCTTCAAGTGGTTCAAAGAATGGTGCAACGACGAGTTTTCGCATGGCGAAGCGTTCTCGTTGATCATCCGGTCGGACAAGCGCTTGCTTGAAGGGCGCAACAAGCTCTGGATCAAGTTCTTCTTGCTGGCCGTCTTTGCCACGATGTATGTGCGCGATCACATGCGCCCGGCGTTCCACAAGGCACTTGGGATCAACATCGAAGACTACGACATGCGGGTGTTCCGCTTGACGTCTGAAATCTCCCGTCAGTGTTTCCCGCTCGAACTAGATCTCGATAATCCCAAGCTTCTGGAAGGTTTCCGGCGCATGGAGCGGATTAGCCGCAAGATGCAGGCTGCAACCGAAAAAGGCGGCCTCTTTGGCCAGCTGGGAAGAGCGTGGTGGGGGGCTGCCGCTGGTCTCAATTTCGTGCGGATGTACATGATCCCGACAAAGAAAAATACTTTGCCGGAGACCTCGCGCCTGCAGCCGATCTGGTAGGCCAACGCTCATGTGGCTCTCAAACCCGGTCATAGCTGTTCTGATTGCCACTGGCGTTTGGTGGCTATCGACCGGGCTTGTCTTGTTGATGGTGCATTGGTCGATCCGGAAGAAGCTCGGTCCCTGGCAGCTCTTGCCGCTGGTGACATTGGTCGGTGTTGCCGGTTTTCTGTTGCTCCTAAAGGGCAGCGAGATGCAGACACCGCTTGGATCCTACGCCGGGTTCTTTGGCGCACTGCTGGTCTGGGCCTGGCATGAAACCACGTTTTTGACCGGGATGGTGACCGGCCGGAGCAAACAGGAGTGCCCGCCGGATGCGAAAGGCGCTGCCCGGTTTGTCGCTGCCTGGAAAGCCGTGTGTGATCATGAGATCGCGCTGCTTGTAACGGCTGTGTTTCTCTGGTTTGTCCTGGCGGATGCCCCCAACACCTTCGGCCTTGCCACTTTTGGGCTTTTATGGGGGATGCGGATCTCGGCGAAGCTGCTAATTTTCCTGGGCGCGCGCCATGCAATCAGCGGCCTGATGCCCCCGGGGATCGTGCATCTGAAGACCTACTTCAACACTGGACGGACAACCCCCTTCTTCCCACTTCTGCTGGCGATCGCGGTCGGGTTGTTTGCGGTCCTGGTGGCTGGAGCGATGAATGCGCACAGCGCGTACTCCGTCGTAGGTCACATTTTGCTCGCCGCGTTTATGGCACTGGCAATCATCGAACACCTAATTCTCGTTCTGCCGGTCTCGGATATGGCGCTTTGGCGCTGGGCGGTTCCCAAAGGGGCACGCGAGCCCCGCTCAAACCCACCAGGACATGAGTTTGCACCTGCCGGCGTCGGCACGAAAAGCGGCTTGGAAACGCGATAATTGGAATACCTTGAGGAGAGGACGAAGCGATGGACATCTTGAAAACTATGGAGACCGCTCTCTCCGACTTGCACGAGGCTGGCAATTATCGGGTCTTTGCCGAGCTGGAACGCCATTGCAATGACTTCCCAAAGGCAACGTTTTATGACGATGCCGGTGAGACAAGTGAAGTGACGGTCTGGTGCTCCAACGACTATCTGGGCATGGGGCAGAACCCGGTTGTCACTGATCGGATGACTGAGATCATTCAAAAGTGCGGGGCAGGCGCAGGTGGTACCCGTAACATTTCCGGCACCAACCATTATCATGTGATGCTGGAGCGTGAGCTCGCTGATCTGCATGACAAGGAAGCGGCACTGATTTTTACATCTGGCTATGTGTCCAACTGGGCAGCGCTCGGCACGCTCTTGTCGAAGATCCCTGGAATAATCGTCTACTCCGATGCCCTCAATCACGCGTCCATGATCGAGGGGATTCGCCATTCCAGATGCACAAAACGGCTCTTCCGGCACAATGATCCGGAGCACCTGGCCGAATTGATGGCGGCCGATGACCCGAACGCGCCGAAGCTGGTTGCTTTTGAGAGCGTTTATTCCATGGATGGCGATATTGCGCCGATCGAGGCAATCTGTGATGTCGCTGACCGGTTTGGAGCAATCACCTATCTCGATGAAGTTCATGCCGTTGGAATGTATGGACCGCGTGGCGGCGGAGTGGCCGAACGGGAAGGTCTTATGGACCGGCTGACAGTGATTGAAGGAACCCTTGGCAAGGCGTTTGGCGTCATGGGGGGCTACATCACAGGTCCGGAAGTGCTTGTGGACTTCGTTCGGTCGTTTGCATCGGGCTTCATCTTCACGACAGCCTTGCCGCCGGCGCTGGCCGCTGGCGCAACAGCTTCGATCCGGTACTTGAAAGAGAGCTCGGCCGAGCGGGATGCGCACAAGGCCAATGTTGCGAAAGTGCGGGCGGCTCTGAATGCCAGAGGCATTCCGCATATGGAGAATCCGAGCCACATCGTGCCGGTCATGGTTGGAAATGCGTCGAAGTGCAAATGGATTTCGGATGTTCTCCTGACCGATTTTGGCATATATGTGCAACCGATCAATTATCCGACCGTGCCGGTTGGAACGGAGCGGCTGCGGATCACACCGACACCGCTTCATACCGAAGCCGATATCCGGCATCTGTCAGGGGCGTTGTGCTCCCTATGGTCACAATGTGCTTTGGCAAGAGCGGTGGCCTGATCAAGGCGACAGCAAAAAGACACTGTCTGAAACAAAGAAGGGGCAGCGAGCCCGTACACCAATGAACAAGCCCTTGATAATTCCTGCTGTCGCACCGGATGGATCGTTTTATCCGGTCGAGAAACTGCAAGCCCATATAGATGGCGTGTTGCATCTGGCCGTGTCTGTCTTTGTTTTCGACGGCGATCATCTGCTCATCCAGAAGCGCGCTGCCGGGAAGTATCATTGTGGCGGCCAATGGGCGAACACATGTTGCAGTCATCCCCATTGGGACGAGAGCGTTGAAACCTGCGCAGAGCGCCGGCTGATGGACGAGCTCGGCTTCACGCTGCCACTGATGCGGCATCAAACGGTTGAATATGAAGCCAGCGTCGGTGAGGGCCTGAAAGAGCACGAGCGCGTTACGCTCTTTAGTGCGCACGTGGATCGCAACAAGCTCATCGTGGCGCCCAATCCGGACGAGGTGGAAGACGTGCGGTGGGTTACCGCGGCGGACCTTCATCGTGAAGTCCTGGAAAATCCAAATGCCTTTACGCCTTGGTTCCGAATTTATCTGGGGCGCTTTCCGGGGCTGAAGTTCCAAGCAGCAGCTTGAACTTCCCGCAAATCAAACTCCTACAGAGCCAACACGGAGTTCAATGGCTGCATGAACCGCGCTAGTTTGGCGCGCGACTCCGGCCTTGCCGGCCGCGGACTTTGGCCTCTGACAGGTTTCTACATTTTACAAGTGAACCAAACGGCGTGAAGGCCTCTGTGACTGTGTTGCGGGTTTCGAAGTCTGCTGTTTAGTGCATGTCGCGTTTTATCGAACTCGATGGTCCCCGGATTTTGCGTTGAAAATTTCGATATCAGGCAGCGAAAACCGGGTCCTGCTCAACGCGACTTGCTCCAAACACCGAACTCGAAAATCGTCACTGAGAGCTCCTTTTTCGAGCAAAAAACAAAAAAAATGGGAGCCCGAGGGCTCCCAAAGTGTCCTCGGCGGATGCCGCGCTCATTGCTGAGTGGCGGCAACCGTCCTTTTCGCCGGGAGGGCGGAGGAGTTGGTCGGTCCGTCCGGCGCCATGGTCTGGGTCTCGCCGGGGACGTATTTCGAATAGTCAGGTACCGCAGTCGGTCCTTTCTTATCCAGGGCGTCTACGTAGTTTTGAAGCATGGAAACGCCGTAGAGCGGTTTTTGAACGCCTTGGTGGCAGGTCGAACAACCGATCTTGAAGACATCGCCTTCCGGTCCCTTACGGTTGTCCGGGAAGACCGGGGTCAATCCGACCATGTAGTCGTTGTTGAGGGCCCGTGTCATTTGAATGCCGTGCCAGGCGGTAACCCGTTGCGGAGGGCTCTGATCCCAGTCGTTAAAGGCCCGGGAGTTGTGGCAAGTCACGCAGTTGACGCCAAGACCCTCTGACATGTGCATCATCAAGGCCCAGGTGCTTTCCGTTTCCTTCGTTCCCGCAGGGTTTGGATTTGCAGGGTCAGGCAAAGCGGTCAGGGAGTGTACGCGGATTTCCTTGTCGCCCAGCAGATACTCTGCCAAGGCATTTTGCGGCATGGATGTGTTGCCGACAAACTGACCGACAACGTTCTGTCCGCCCCGGCCGGACGCACTGGCCGGTTTTGGCTCCTGATCATCATACCAGTAGTAGGCGGGAACAGCCTGGCCGCGGTGGCAGGTGTAACAGGTGACCCCCACATCACCGACATGCGGTTCCCAGTCCACGTTGATGGTCTGGTTCATCTGGATCATGCGCCGGGAAACGACCTTGGTGTAGACCTCGTCAGAGGCAAGGTTCTCCAAATTGTGGCAATAGCCGCAGCCCTCTTCCGGTGCGATCCATTCCGTAATGGCCGCCATGAACAGGTTGAACTGGTCATCGGACAAATCACCCAAGACCTGAACGTTTTCATAGATCTCACCAGCGCGGTCACCTTCCGGATCCGCTTCCCAGAGCGGTTCTGGAACCGCATTCAGGGCTTTCAGGGCCTCCACCTTGTCAGCGTCCTTGATGACATTCATGCCTGTGCCGCGATATCCCATCTGGGTTGTCTCGACAGGGGGGGCATCCCAATCGGCACCAACGAAGCTCGCAATACCGAGAAGTGTTCCGGCGGCAGCTGCAAAAGGTATCCAAAGTTGCATTTTTCTTCTCCTTATTGCGCCGCCGGATCAACAACACCCGGCCAGACGTCCGGTGTCGGAGACACGATCCCGTGCTCGATGCCCCACAGGTACCAATTGTCGACGACAGTGCCTGTGAGAAGGATGCCGATCCCTCCGGTCAGAGGGGTCAAAATGGCGAACCACCACGCCCAGCGGTGAACCGATTCCATGGTGGCGTTGAAGCCCATGGTCCAGCGCCAGAAGAGCGCTGCACGTTCGGACGCGGTCCCGCGGTCGGTGATCTGCTCAAGCTCCCGCTCGCCGCCATACTTGCCGACAGCAAGGATCGTTGCGCCATGCATGGCAAACAGCAGAACCGAGCCATAAAGGAAGACGATCGAGAGACAGTGGAACGGGTTGTAGTAAAGGTTGCCGTAGCGGATGGAGAAGGCTGCGGTCCAGTCAAGGTGCGGGAAGATCCCGAAAGGGACGGCTTCAGAAAAATCGCCCATCAGGATCGGACGGATAAAGCCAAGCACCAGGAACAACCAGATTGCTGAGGCAAATGCCCAGGCAATATGGGTGCCGAGCTCCAGCTGGCGTGCCCGCCGGTAGACGCGCACCCACCACAACAAGATGGAAGCTGTCAGAAAGAAGCCGGCAATTTGCCACCAGCCACCTTCGTTCAGAGGTGCCATTGTCAGGCCGTATTCCGCTGGCGGCGGTTCCAGGCCAAGCCAGAACAACTGCCGGACGAACTGGATCGGATCCCAGCCCACAGAGGCCAGCATGTTCAAACCGATGATCTCGAATGCGATCAGTCCGAACACAAGGGACAAAGACCCGAGAAAGCCCAGGTAAATTGGCCCGATTTGCGCGTTCCCCAACCAACCGGCGAGACGCGACATGATTGGCGTGCCAATGCGGTCGCTGTCGCCTTTGGGAAGCGGCATGCCCTCTTCGGCCGGACCGCTGACCTGAATGATGGTGAGGATGTTTTGATATTGGGTCATTGTCGTGTCCTCAGCTCCAGATCGGAAGGTTCAGCCACCAGTTCCACCATTGCGGCCAGCCCTGGTTCCAGAACGGGCCGCTGATGACGATGCAGACAGCGCTCCAAAAACCGGCGTTCAGCGCAAGGATCAATCCCAGGCGGTGAATGCCGAGAGTCCCAATGGAGTAGCCGATGATGTCGCGGAAAAAGGTGTCTTCATATTCCGGCGTTTTCACTTCCGCCTGCTTGCCGCCGCCTTCCATGGACTCGCCCGGATTGGCCGCCGACAAAATCAGGCCACCGTGCAAGGACAGAGCGAGTGTCGTCGTGAAGAAGAACGTCACGGCGATCATGTGTGCGGGGTTGTAATGGAAGTGGAGATATTGGTAGCCGACGTTGGAGACCCAGTCGAGGTGACTGAAAATCCCGTATGGAAATCCATGTCCCCAAGCGCCCAGCAGCAGTGGCCGGAAGACGACCAGAGTGGCGTAGGCAAAGATCGCAAAGGAGAAAGCGAAGGGCACGTGATAGCCCATACCAAGCTTGCGG
This sequence comes from Roseibium sp. R5, assembly GCF_055755305.1. Classification (NCBI taxonomy): domain Bacteria; kingdom Pseudomonadati; phylum Pseudomonadota; class Alphaproteobacteria; order Hyphomicrobiales; family Stappiaceae; genus Roseibium; species Roseibium sp. R5. The sequence continues at coordinate 5,114,082 of NZ_CM146910.1, read as the reverse complement.
CAAATCTCGACTTCGCGCAAAGCCCAGGATCCGAAAGACCCCAATGCGCAAATGGTTATGATCTGCCAGAGGCCGCCTTCATTTAGCGGCGCCAAGGCAAGCCCGTAGGAGATATCAGGCGGGGCGATCGAGATCTGCCAGATGTTCCAGGTTGGGCCGATTGCAGCGCCGTAAACAATCAGGGCGGTGCCAAGAAATGTAAAAAACGCGCCGGTAATTCCAAAGAAACCGACATAAAATGGGCCCACCCAGAAATCGAACAAGTCACCGCCGATCAGTGTGCCCCCGCGTACGCGGTACTTCCTTTCGAAGCTGAGCAAAGCCATAGAGTCCTCCTTAGCCGCGTTTTGCCAATGCGCGTGCTGCGGCTAATCATTGAAAGCAAGGCTTGGTGGCGGAGAGTGCTGACCGTCGTCCAGGCGCCGGCCAATACGCAGCCTCCGCCACCGATGATGTTGAACCGTATGCGTTCGTCAGACCAAAGCTGACGAACCCTCCGGTAGGAGCATTTCGATATGCGCGTTGCCGTCGCTTAACGATGCTTGCTGTTCCAGCCAGTTGTACCTTTCGGTGCTGAGCAGAATGAAATGAATCAAAACTGCAAGGCTGAACAGGAAGACCGTCAGAAGAACGAGCACCCGGCGCGGATCGAACAAAAGCCACATTTTCCACATGTCTTCAGATCCTTGTCTGGTGTGAGCTCGTCAGAGCCACGGTTTGTAGAGCCACATCGAAATGTGGGCGAGGAAGGGTGCAAGCGACATTGCGATCGCAAACTTCACAAAGAGCCGGTGAAACTCCTGTGCTTCCTCACGGCTAAGACCTGTAAGGGTCTCCTTGTCCGAAGCCATTCGCATGACCTCCACTACTTGCCTTTCGGCGGTTACCGCGCAGAACCCTCGCGGCGGGGTCCCAGTCAAGCCGGTTGGAAGGGCTCACTGAGCAATTGCCGATGCCAAAGCAGCAGCAAAAGGCGTTGGGATCATGCGTGAAACGCGTATCCCAATGCGGCGTATGCCGAGGCCTTGGCTTCGGCGTATGCAGATTGTGTCGTGCCTTCATGGGCGCCCAAGACGCGGCCGAGTCGGCCGAGGACGGTGGACATGAGGCAAAATGGAAACACCACGAGAAACAGACGCTTCATCAAGAGGCGCTGGGATTCGCGTTCCTGATGGCGGCGGCTGCAGACCGCTTCGCTATGGGTGGTGGAAATCATCTGTCTTCCTCCCGGGTGGCCAGTGGGGTGTTGAAAAAGAAAAGGGTCATGCAGGCACGCCCTTCTTGCTGGAGACCTGCTCCAGGTCATCAAGGGTGACTTCCGAAGCTCCAGTCTGCCGGGCGCGCTGTTCGGCGGCCTCACGCAAACGTTTGGCTGCGGAAATGCGAACCAGAACGGGCTCTTGATTGACGCGGCGTTCAAGCGCGGCTTGAGCATCTGGATGCCAGGGCATTTGAGAATGAGCCTTGGCCGCCGTCGCTTCGATGGCATCAAGCTCACTGGCCTTGGGCAGGATCTCGAACAGCATGTCGAAAAGCGCGTTGCAGACCTCCTGGATCAACCAGCAAGCTCCGGAGTATCCCATGACTGGTGTGCCGGTATGACGGCGAACAATGGCGCCCGGATAGGAAAGCTGGATGAATTTTCCGCGCGCACCGGCTTCCGCCATGTACATGCGTTCGTTGAACGATCCGAACATCACCATGGGTGGGGTGCTGGCCGTCAGTTCGGCGACTTCGGCATTGTCGGTCTTCGATCCGGCCTTTCGCGCGACGGCGAAGGCACAGGGGAGGCCCATTTCCTCTTCGAGGAAGTTCTGGATCCCGCGGACATAGGTCTCATTTGCAACCACAGCGAAATTTGCAGTGGCGAAGAAGTCCTGCGTCACGGAGCGCCACAGATCCCAAAGCGGTTTCAGCGTCGTATGTTTTTCGCGCTCAATGAACGGCTCCGGATCGAGGTCCAGGATATCGCCCAGTTTGCGCAGGAAAGCCGTGGTCGAATGAATGCCGATCGGGGCTTGGAGATAGGGCCGCTCGAGGGTTTCACACAACAACCGGCCGAACTCGCGGTAAAGGCAAATGTTCGCGTCCGCATCGGCGAGCTTGCGGATGTCTTCCACATGACTGCTGAGCGGGAAGATCATGTTGATCTCCGCTCCAAGACCTTCCACAAGACGGCGGACTTCATGCAGGTCCGATGGCATGTTGTAGGTACCGTAAATCGGGCCGATGATGTTCACCCGGGGCTTGGCGCCATCTTTGCGCTTCCGGGGCTTTGGAACCCGTTTCGGGCCAAATTCCGTCCAGAGCCATTTCAAGGCGCGATCTGCACTCTGCCATTGATCCTCATCGATCGTGCGCGGCAAAAAGCGTTTGATGTTAGAGCCTTCCGGTGTGACCCCGCCGCCGATCATTTCCGCAATGGAGCCCGTCACAACAACAGCTGGAAGGTCCGGATCGAGTGCATCACGGGCACGTTTCATGGCACCTTCCGTGCCATGTTGGCCGAGTTCTTCTTCCGCAAGGCCGCTGACCACAATTGGCAGTTCGTGCGGGGGCAGGGCATCCGTATAGTGAAGAACGGAGGTCACCGGCAGGTTCTCGCAGCCGACAGGTCCGTCGATGATCACCTGCAAGCCCTTGATGGCCGTGAAGGCATAAACGCTGCCCCAATAGCCGCCAGCTCTATCGTGATCGAGGATCAGCATCCAACGCTCTCCCCGTTGTCGACCGCATTGCGGGATTTCGCGACAGACTTGGCATATTTCGCGCGGTAACCGCTGTGGTCCTTCGGAGTGTCCTGCCAAATCCCGGCGGTGTCCCCCTGACCGACGCCTTCAAAGAAGTCCTGCATTTTCAGGAAGCGGTCCTTGTTGGCGATGGCCGTTGAAATCACGCTTGGGAGCGAAGCCGTTCCGGCGGGACCCATCAGCGGGCGGGCGGAAATCAGATTGGTGAAGTAAAGCGCGGGTGTTGCCCGCTCTTTGGCTTTCTGAACGACAGGGGTCGTACCGATCGCCAGATCAGGATCAAATTCTTCAAACGCAGCGAGATCCTGCTCCAGAGAAGCCCGGAACTGGACTGTCACACCTTTGGATTCAAGCCATTCGGCATCCGCTGCGCTGTAGGGCGTTTTTGGACAGGCCGTCCCGACATACCGAAGGTCAGCTCCCAGTTCGGCCAGCAACCGGCCGACCAGAAGTTCAGACCCCTCATATCCGGACAGGGTAATCCGGCCGTCGATCCGGTTCTCGCTCAACATAGTCGTGATGGCACCGCGCATCGCGTTCCGGCTGATATCTGTCTTGGCAGCAGCCACACCGCAGCTCTCGCCGATGGCTGTGAGCCAGGCATCGGTGCCTTCAAGTCCAACAGGTGCAGAGCCGACAATAGCGCGGCCCGCCGCCTGAAACTCCCGGAACGCGGAGGTATAGAAGGGGTGAATGGCTGCAACGGCGGCACAATCAAGCGCAGCATAGAGCTCACGCCACTCGCGCACAGGCACGGTTGGCCCGGCTGCCAGGCCCATTGGTTCCAAAATGTTGCCGATGACAACCGGATCGGCCGGGAACATTTCCCCAACGAGGGTCACAGTCGGCTTGTCCTTGACGCCGTCGCGGGGTGCCAGAACCGGCCCCTTCAGCGCTTCCTGGCGGGCATAGGCGAGCATTGCACCCGAGAGCACGTCCTTGGCTTCGGCATGGGTCGGAACGCCAAACCCAGGAACGTCAATGCCAACGATCCGGACACCGTTGATTTCCTTCGGCAGCATTTGCAGCGGCACACCGGAGGCGGTCGGGACACAGAGGTTTGTGACCACGATGGCATCGTATTTTGCCGGGTCCGCCATGGCATGAACTGCTTCAACGATGTCTTCAAAGAGTTTGCCGGTGACCAAAGTCTCGGAATTGAACGGCACATAACCGACAGAGCGCTTTGCGCCATAAAAATGTGAGGTGAATGTCAGCCCGTAAACACAGCACGCGGACCCGGACAAAATGGTTGCTGTCCGGCGCATGCGCAGGCCGACGCGCAGTGAACCAAAGGCCGGACACATGGACTGCGGCTGATCGTGAGGGCCCTTCGGATAGTCGGTTTCCAGCCGGTCCATCAAGGCGTCATTTCCAGCGCTTCTGGCCGCAGCTTTTGAAAGCTCTTGCCCGCCATGGCAGCCGCCGCCGTCGGCGGGTTGGTCATCCGCCAAATCCATCACCGGCCGGTCGGAAACTGTGGCGCTTCCAACTCGGTCGGGATCATGAGATTTGGAGTAGGTGTCCATGTCGCGGATCGGTCCTCAAACGGTGTCGTAAATCACTTCCAGAGATGGTTTGTTGAGCGCACCTGCGGCGCACATGTCTTCCGGGGTCGCCGGTGTCAAAACAAAGTCCGCACCGGTCTCGCTAGCGTCGAACAGGCCGAGCAGCCCATCCTGGTCGAGAGGTTTGGGAAGGACCGGCGGCGCTTCGGCGAGATTGATCGACAGGGCTTCAAAGAGCGGCGCCCAGACACCGCCCGGCTTGCCGATGATCTGGTAGTTCGCGCTTTTCCGCCGGATGTCTTCATCTTGCGGTATCGAGGCCAGAACCGGAATGCCGACGGATTCTGCAAATGCTTGTGCTTCGCCGGTTCCGTCATCCTTGTTCACGACAAGTCCAGCAACGCCGACGTTACCGCCGAGCTTGCGGAAGTACTGGACGGCGGAACAAACGTTGTTTGCTACATAAAGCGACTGCAGGTCGTTGGATCCGACCACCACCACCTTCTGGCACATGTCACGCGCGATCGGCAGGCCGAAACCGCCGCACACCACATCGCCCAGGAAATCGAGAAGAACGTAGTCAAAATCCCAGTCGTGAAACCCGAGTTTTTCTAGTGTTTCAAAGCCGTGGATGATGCCCCGGCCACCGCAGCCCCGGCCAACTTCGGGTCCGCCAAGTTCCATGGCAAAAACACCATCACGTTTGAAGCAGACATCCGAGACAGTCACCTCACTGCCGGCTTCCTTGGCCGCAGAGGCCGTCTGAATAATCGTTGGGCAGGCGCGTCCGCCGAACAACAAAGAGGTGGTGTCGCTCTTGGGATCACAGCCGATCAGAAGCACTTTTTTGCCAAGCTGTGCCAGCATGTAGGAGAGGTTGGCGAGCGTGAAGCTCTTGCCAATGCCACCCTTGCCATAGATGGCAATGATCTGCGTTTCCTTGGTGACAGGCCCTGTTGCAGGCGCATCAGGTTCAATGGCTGCCTCGTCTCTGAGGAAGTCCTGCATCTGGTAATGCCGGCCTGTTGGGTTTTCCAGGATCATGCAGCTTTCCTCCAGTCGATAACCATTTTCAGGCAGGCCGGATCATCGAAGGCGGTCCGATAGGCCTTTGCCGCGTCGGACGGGGGCGCGTGATGTGTCACGAGCCCGCCAAGAGACAACCGGCCGGAATCCACAAGATCAACAACCGCTTGAAGGTCATCTGGTTTGAATTCAGCGGACAGCAGGACTGAGATTTCCCGCATAAAGGCGGCGGGGAATGCAAAACTCACCCGTTCACCGTAAAAGCCAGCAAGTACCAGCGTGCCGCCCTTTGTTAGCCGGCTGATGGCCGGATCAAGCGCGTCCTGATTGCCGCTGGCGTCGATGATTGTGTCGAACGGTTTCGACGCCCGTGCATCGTTGGGGGCAAGAACGTCATAATCATCGGCACCATGCATTCGGTCCGGACAGGTTTCCGTAACGATCGGCGGCTCTTGGCCAAGTGCACAGGCGAGCCGTGCCATGAGCCGGCCAAGGACGCCATGGCCAATGATCAGGTCCACTGGGCTTTCTGCGCGAATCAGAGCGTGATGGGCGGTGGCGGCGAGGGCGAGCAATACGGCGTCTTCGGAAAAGTCTTCCGAGATCTGGATGGTGCGGACACCTGGAAGGACCAGCCGGTTGGCGGTCGCGCCGAACAACCCGGCAGCACCTTCAAAACAGGATGCGCCTGGAATGAAGACCGTTTCGCCGACTGTGCGACCGGACAAGGGGCCCGCGCCGACAACTCTGGCAACAGACTCATAGCCAGGGACCAACGGATATCTCATTCCGGGGAATGCCGGCATGGTGCCGTCGAACAGCATTTTTTCCGTGCCGGTGGAAACTCCGCTCACCATGGTTTCGACAACCACATCAAAGTCGCTTGGTTCCGTGAGCCCAAGTCGTTTGACCTGGAGCTTGCCGGGATCCTCAAAGACGATTGCCGTGGTTTCCATGAGTGCCTCCCTCTCGTGGGTTTGGCGGCGTATGAGTGTCATTGTAAATTGACGCATTTGAGTGTCAATTAAAATTTACACATTTGCTGACAAGGAGAGTGTTTAGGACGGTCGGACCGCGCAGGCCCGCGCCGCTACCGTTCTGCAAAAACGAGCGTTGCCAGCAAAGGATTCGGAGTTGTTTGGGTGTGTGGATTTTTGAAACCTGCGCCCAAAAGAAGATCTTTGATGGCGGCATCGCTTCGGCAGCGGCCGGACCCCATAGCAAGGAAATAAAGGCTGAAGTAGACAGATGCGAGCTCAGCGCCTTCGCTGTTTCCCGCCATAGCCTCGGCGATCATGACCTTTGTGCCGGGCTTCAAGGAACGATGCAGATTCGCCAAAATCTGTTTCACACGCCCATCATTGTGGTCACACAGGATCCTGACCAGGCTGACGCACTCGGCATTTTCCGGGATTGGATCCCTTGCAAAGTCACCGCCGTGAACCTCGGCCCGGTCAGCAAGGTTTTCTCTTGCAAGATGCATTTTCGCAAGGTCCGTGACCGATGGCAGATCAAAGAGGTGTAGGCGTGTATCCGGACAGGCCTTGCCAATTGCTGCCAGGAATGCGCCTTCGCCGCCGCCAACATCCAGAACCGCCGGGTACTGAGAAAAATCATGAGCTGCGAGAATACAGTCGGCGAGCATCTCCTGGCTGCTGCGCATCAGTTCAGAATAGGGCTGGGTTATGTCCGTCCCGATATCCGCAGGGTCCTGCGCGTGCGCATAGGCCCAGTATTTCTTGAGTTCGGTATCTTGAGAAGGTGCCTTTAGAAGAGCGGACGGATCTGCAAGGTCCCGGTAGAACAGGGCGTGATGCCGGATCATGGCCTGCAGTCCGGGGTCGGCTGCTACCACGGCGCCGGCATCGTCCAGAACCCAAGAGTTTCCTTCAACGTTTTTGACGAGCTGCAGACGTTCTGCCTGCTCCAGCAGCAATTGCATCCGGCCTGGCTCAAGTCCGCAGTCTTTTGCAAGGATTTCTGTGCTTGCAACCGTGTCTGTGAGCCGTGCAAGCACGCCAAGCGACACACAGGAACTCAAAACCTGACTGAAGACAAAACCGTTGATCAGTTTGAAAAGATCATTCGATTTCTTCTGCGCGATCCATCGCGTCCCTGGAAACCGCGCGATTTTGCTGCGGAACGTTGCCGATCCGATCAGCCGGTTGCGCCATAAGCGATAGCGCACACAAAGTGCATTCAAACTGGTCATAGACCGACCGGATGGTCTTCCCTGTTGTGGCGCGTTGGCCCCGGGCGCCGTCTCTGTCCAATCCGACATTGTCAGGCGGCGCTGGCGGCCAGTTTGGCCGGCATGAGACGTTTGGCTTCCTTGTGGATCATGGCACTGAGCAGATCAGCGCCCTCGCAGTCCGGAATGCTATCGGCTGCTGTTTCGACCAGTTCCTGCAATTTTTTCAAAGCGCCTTGAACGCCGAGTTCGGCCACCAGGTTTGGGCGCCCGTTTTCGGCGTCCTGGCCTGCAGGTTTGCCCATGCTGTCCGTATCATCCATCGCGTCATAAAGATCGTCAGCCACCTGATAGGCCGCACCAAGGGCATCTGCCAGCGCATACCAGTCGAGCGGATTGCCGCTTGAGGACAGGGCACCGGCTGACACGGCGCCGGTAAACAGCGAGGCTGTTTTCGCGCGGTGATAGGCAGTGATGTTGATTTTCTCTTCGCTCTCCCAGGCCTGACCGGCAACGATCCCGTAAGGAGAGCCGACTGCATTGGCAATCGTGGCGACAAGACGTGCTGTTAGTTCGGGCGCGTGAAGGGTCTCTCGGGCCAGAGTTTCAAAGGCTGTTACGATCAGACCGTCGCCGACCAGAAGGGCAATTTCCTCGCCATATTCCTTGTGGACGGAGGGCTTGCCACGCCTGGTTGCCGCGTTGTCGAAACAGGGTAGATCGTCGTGAACCAGAGACGCACAGTGCAAAAGTTCAATCGCCGTTGCGCAGGCATTGGCAACGCGTGGGTCCTTGTCGCCGCACGCCAGGGAGACGGCGAGGCAGAGCCGGGGCCTAATGCGGGCGCCGCCCGGAAAGACGGCATATTTGAGGGCGTTTCCAAGCTTTTGCGGGCATCCATTCGCAGTGGCGTAGCGGATGGCAGTTTGCATCCCTGTTTCGATGCGGTCCGACAGGTCCATGGAGCCATTCCTCTATTTAACGTGGATGTCCACAAAAATTGACGGTATAGTGTCAACTAAGAGTGACACATTAAGGGCGAATGTCAACTTGAAGGAACACGAATGGCATCAGCCATAACCGAGCAAAGAGTGGTCGTTGTTGGCGCCGGTATGGGCGGTTTGGCTGCTGCGCTGCGTTTATCCGCTGCTGGCCGGCAGGTCACTGTTGTGGAAGCGGCCGCCGCGCCGGGTGGCAAAATGCGCCACGTTGCTGCAGGTGGCCGGACCTTCGATGCCGGTCCGACTGTTCTGACGATGAAATGGGCTTTTGACAGTTTGCTTGAGGCTTGCGGGACAACGCTGGACCGTGAAATCCCAATGGAAACGGCGGGTGTGATTGCCCGGCATTACTGGGACGGCGGCGCTTGCCTCGACCTTCATGCCGATGTTGCAGACAGCGTCCGAGCCATTAGGGATTTTGCGGGACAGCGCGACGCCGACGGATATCAGGCCTTCGCGCGGGACAGCCGCCGGGTCTTTGAACTTCTGAAAGACACGTTTATCGATGCGACTCGTCCCAATCCAATCACCTTGTCCCGGCGGGTAGGCCTTTCAAAACCCGGTGCACTTTTTGCACTCAAGCCCTTTTCATCCCTCTGGTCTGTTCTCGGGGACTATTTTTTCGACGAACGGCTGCGGCAGCTGTTCGGACGGTACGCAACCTACTGCGGATCTTCGCCCTATCTGGCGCCGGCAACATTGATGCTCGTTGCGCATGTGGAACAGGAAGGCGTCTGGATCCCGCAAGGCGGCATGCACGCAGTTGCTCGCAAATTCGCTGATCTTGCAGTGGGCCTCGGCGCCGAGTTCCGGTACGGCGCGAAGGTCTCCGAAATTGTCTCCAGTCCTGATGACCGCTCCGTCTCAGGCGTTAAGCTGGAGAGCGGCGAGTTTGTTCCGGCCGGTCAGGTTGTCTTCAACGGAGACGCCGCAGCGTTGCCCAGACTTTTGGGCCGCAGCAACGCGAAAAAGCGGGCATCGGTGAAGACCGCGCGATCCCAATCTGCACTTGTCGTATGCGGCCTCGCAGAGCCCGATGGCGTGCCATTGGCCCATCACACCGTCTTCTTTTCCGAAAACTACAGGGCCGAATTTGAGGCCGTGTTTGACCGCGGCGAAGCGCCCAAGGACCCGACAGTTTATGTGTGTGCCCAAGACAGGACTGCCGACGGGGACCGGAAAGGGAGCGCAACCTCGGATCCGATTGAACGGATTTATTGTCTGACGAACCTGCCGCCAGATGGCGACCGGCATGACTACACCGAACAAGAGTTGAACCAATGTCTGACAGCGATGGACCGCCGTATGGCGGCGAATGGATTGGTGCTTCGGCGGGACCGGACGGCTCAAGTGGTCACGGCGCCGGACACGTTCGAGCAGCTGTTTCCAGCAACGGGGGGCGGCCTTTACGGCCAGCCATCCCACGGTTGGATGGCATCGTTTCAACGGCAGGGCGCGCGGAGCCCTCTGAAGGGACTTTATCTCGCAGGCGGCAGTGTGCATCCGGGCCCGGGCGTGCCGATGGCGCTTCTGTCGGGCAAGATCGCGGCGGAAACTCTTCTCACAGACCATCCTTCGACCGGCCGGTCCCACCTGGCGGCTATTGCTGGTGGTACATCGACGCAACCAGCGACTGCGGGCGCTACGCCCTCACGGTAATTGCGTTTATCGGGTCTGTCTTCTCGCCCTATTACCATTGGTCCGGCCGGGGAAAACCACAAAACCACGTGGCCCTGAATGTTGCGCTCTACGGCAAGGACCGGAACAGCTGGTCCATGACGGAGCGGGGGGAGAGTGACCTCGTTCGAACGCAAAATACCATGCAGATCGCCAGCAGTTCGATTGTTTACGTCGACGGTGGGCTTGAGATCGTGTTCGACGAAATCGCCCTGCCGTGGCCAGGCCATCGGCTCATGCCATCGCGGATGTCCGGCCGGATCCGCCTCGAGCCGCAAATCCAGAACGACCGCGTTTTCGATCTGGATCCGGAGGGTCATCACATCTGGTGGCCGGTGTTCCCGCGGGCGCGTGTGACTGTTGAAAGCAACCATCTGCCCGATGGCGGCTGGCAGGGAGAGGCCTATCACGATTTCAATTTTGGCGACCGTGTTCTGGAAGAGGATTTCGAGCACTGGGACTGGGCTCGCGGGCCGTCAGGCGATCAGGCGACGACGATCCTGTATGATGCGGTTTTGAGAAGCGGAACCCGCCGAACCCTGGGTGTCGTGTTTTCTAGTGAAGCGGAAGAACGTCATTTTGCGCCGCCAGACCGCCAGATGCTGCCTGTTGGTTCCTGGGGCGTGAAGGGCGGCATTGCGTGCGATCCCGGTGGCACACCTCGCCTATCCATGAAGCTGGAGGACGCTCCCTTTTACCGGCGTTCCCTTGTCGAAACGATGGTCAATGGCGACCAGCTTGCAATGGTGCATGAGACTCTCGACTGCAATCGATTGGCAAATCCGGTTGTCAGGATGATGCTGCCGTTCCGGATGCCCCGCAGAACCAGTCGATAGAGCCGCAGTGCCCCGCTAGAAACGGTTCTGAGGCCGTCTTTGCATGGCGAGCTTCTGGGATCTGTGGTGTGCACGGCTTTCTGCTTGCAGCTTGATCATCACACCGAGGACCCACTCCATGTTGCTGTCATCAGCATCGCTTCCGTGTGCAGCTTTTTGCAGTCTGGCATGTGTTTCGAACGAGTTTGCACAAGCAGAAACCAGGTGCGCGGCAGATGGATCAGCCGGACGTTGTATATCGAAATGTGCCGTATTGGACTGTTCCAATTGGGTCAGCCGGGCCTTTATCAGAAGACTGAGCTTTTTGATCTTCCGGGTGTGAGCGCGGCGTGTGACGCTGTCATAATTGTTGACTGCGATTTCAGTCCCGATTTCCTGATAAACCAGAGCTGCCGTCCGGATCGCATGGCGGCAGTTTTCCGGCAGTGCGTTAATCCCGGCATGGCCCAGTTCATAGTGATGGGCAGCTTCTGCCAACAGCCGCACAACGACTTCGCGGAGCTCCGGCGAAAACTCCGGAGAGGCGAGAAAAGCCTCCGGATTAAGGCCTGCGTCGCGCATCCAGTCTTCCGGAAGATATAAGCGTCCGTTCCGGGCGTCTTCTCCGACATCTCGGGCAATGTTCGTCAATTGCATTGCAATCCCGAGATCGGCGGCCCTTGCAAGGGCGTCCTTATCTCCCGTCCGCATGACAAGCGACATCATCAGGCCGACCGTTGCAGCAACACAGGTGGCGTAATCCTTGACTTCTGCGATGGTCTTGTAGCGCCGGTCACCAAGATCCATGGCGAACCCGTCAAGCAAGGCATCCGGAACGCATTTCGGTATTCCATACCCTTGAACAGTTCTGGCAAACGCCCGGTCGCAGGCATAGGGCGCGGGCGTTCCGCGATAGACAAGATCAAGGCGGTCTTTCAGCTGATCAAGGGCTGTTCGATCAGCACGTGGATCATCGATCAGATCATCGGAGTGCCGGCAAAAGGCATAGAGCGACAAGGCTGCCTTTCGGGTTTCCGCAGGTAATATCAGGGAGGCGAGGTGAAACGATTTTGATCCTTTTCGGATCGCTGCGGCGCATTCCCTCAGATCCGCCTGATGACTTGCAGAAACGGATGCCTGTGCTGCTCTGGCCCTTTGTCTGCTGGTGCTGGTCGCGAACGGCACGAAACTCTCCAGATTGTCCGGTGTAATGTCGCTCATACAGATGCCTCCGTCCCGGCATGCGCCGCCGTTAGGTTTGACGGATCCGGGGCAAGCTCAGCAACGATCTTGGCAGAACAAACAACACCTGGAAGCCCGGCGCCAGGATGTGTTCCGGCACCGCACAGGAAGAGGTTGTCCAGCTCCTCGCTTTTGTTATGCGGCCGGAACCAGGCACTTTGGAAAAGGTTCGGTTGAAGCGAGAAGGCGGCGCCCTGCCAGGACAGAAGCCGGTCCCGGAAATCAAGCGGCGTCGAGATACGGGAGCTCACAATGTGCTTGGAAAGATCCGGAAGCAGCGTTGCCTCAAGTTCTGCGGCAATCTTGGCCCGGTACTGCTCAGCGACAGTTTCCCAATCCGCATCGCCTTTCAGATTTGGAACAGGGCTCAACACATAATAGGCATCGCAGCCGTCCGGCGCGACGGATGGATCGTTTGCAGAAGGGCGGTGCAGGTAAAGGCTGAAATCCTCTGCAAGCACCTTGTTCTTAAATATGTCCTTGAGCAGCCCTTTGTAGCGGGGGCCGAACAGCATGGTGTGGTGCCCGACATCGTCATACCGGCGATCGGTCCCGAAATACCAGACGAACAATCCCATTGAGTAGTCCTGCCGGCCCAGCTTCCCGTCGGACCAACGCCGGCGCGGCAAGTCTTTCAAAAGCCTTGAATAGGTCGTTGCCGGGTCGGAGTTAGAAACGACAATGTCCGCTGGCACGGTTTCCCCGGAGGATAGGCGCACCCCTGTCGCGTGCCGTCCGGATGTCAGGATCGTATCGACCGTCTCCCCATACCGGATCTGTCCTCCGTTCCTGGTGACGAGACTTGCAATCCCGCGCGCCAGGGCATTGGTGCCGCCCATGGCGTAATGCACCCCATGTTTGCTCTCCAAGTGAGCAATAAGACAATAGAAGGAAGTGGTGGTGAACGGGTTCCCGCCGATAAGCAGCGGATGGAAGGAAAACACAGACCGCAGACGGTCATTCTTGAAGTGCTTGGACACCACATTATAGACGGACCGATAGCCGCCAAGCCGGATCAACTTTGCAAATGTGCTCAGTGTAAAGGGCAGGCTGTGAAACGGCTTGTCCGCGAGTTCTAGGAAAGCGTATTCGTAAATCTCTTTGCTTTCCGCCATGAAAGAGCGGTAGCCCTTGACGTCATCTGGCTCAATCTTGGCGATTTCCGCTTCCATCGCGTCTTTGTCGGCCGAGTATGTGAAGAATGTGCCGTCCGTGAACCGGATCTTGTAGAAGGGAATGTTCGGGCGGATGTCAACATCGTCTGACAGTTTCCCGCCGCATGCTTCCCATAACTGCTCGAACAGCCATGGAGCGGTGATGATGGTTGGGCCGGCATCAAGAGTAAAACCGTCCTGCTCAAAGGCATAAGCCCGGCCGCCCGGTTTATCGAGCGGATCGAAGATTGTAACCCTGTACCCCTTCGCGCCAAGCAGAGCACCAGCCGCCAAGCCGCCTATTCCTGCGCCGATAACGGCCGCATGCGGTCGTGTAGACCCGATTGGTTGCGGCTTTGGAAACCCAAATCCCTGGACAACATTCACGCCAGAACTCCCGTTCCTGCAAACCTCTCACCTGAAGGTCCGCTTTGGCTCTCCCCCGGATCTCCGGGTGGTGAGCGTGTGCCTTGGCCACAGCTGATATGAAGGCCAGACCTTCACATGTGTCAAATTTAGTTTACACTTTTCTCTGCAAGAGAGAAGGGCCCTGGCGGATTATTCCGCTGCATCGAGGTCCATGGACCGTCTTTGACGCGGTCTGGCTGTTCGTTGAGTGAAGCGCTGGGTAACTTTGTGCCGATGGTAGAAGATGAGAGCGAGACCCGTAACGAGTGGAATGGCCCAGAGCCCGGGTGCCAGGGCCAGTTCCGGCATCAGCCGGACGGCGCCGAAAGCGAAAAACGCGGTGTAGACCGAGATGCCGGTGCCGACGATTGCCTTGATATGTTCCAGCAGCCACTCGATCGGAGACGGGTCGGACTTCACAAGAAACCAGACATTCGTCGTGACGGTCGCAAATCCGACCATGGAAATCCCGATCATCATCGGCTGGGAAATCAAGACCCCTTGAATGGCGCAATTGGCGGATGCAGCAAGCAGGGCCGCCTGAAGACCCCAGTTGAGCGCAGTCTGGTTCTTTCGCTGATCCCGCTTGTTAACCGCGCAGCGCCAGCCGTACCAGGTGAGGTTTACGGTCAAGAGCCCGAGATAAAACATCATCCAGCCAAATATGCCCTGCACCAGAACGGGATCGGAGAACTCCGGGTGATCAACGAGATGCGGATGCGTCGGCATGGGGTAAAGGAGTGTCAAGGTTGCCATCATCATGGCCACCGAGCCTGTGATCAGCATCAGGACCGAGAAGATCTTGCCCCACCACTTGTGACGCTCGCCGCCCTTTTGGGCCAAGACCGGGATCCAGAAACCGATCAGTCCCGGCGCGCCGGTTGTGATGTGTATGGCGATCAATACGACAAAAAGATCATGTTCGGTCATGGGCTTGGCTCTTTGATCGAGGCATACGAAATGCGGAAGAAGGGACATGTTGATGGCAGCTGTTGAGACATACATTCCGCCGCGCCCGTCGCGGCTGCCGCCGGTTCTGGCGCTGCTGCGCACCGTCTGGCACGGCGATGGAGATCTTCTCAGCCTGTTGCCGGGGGCAGCGTTTTCCATGGCTGCTGGAGAGCTGGGCTACTCGCGCCGGTCCATCAAACTCTTTAACGACCCGGAACTGGTCCGGCAGATCCTGCTCGACCCTGAAGGAATCTTTCCGAAAAGCGATCTGATGGTCGGTGCACTGGAGCCGCTTATTGGCGATTCCATCTTCGTCTCCGATGGGGCGAAATGGCGCCGCCAACGGGCCATGATCGATCCGGCGTTTTCCAAAATGCGTCTGACCCATGCCTTTGGCGCAATGGTCGGGGCGGTCGATGACTATGTCGCCCGTTTGAAGGAGAGTGCAGCCCGCGATGAGGTTCTGTCGCTTGACAGGATCATGAGCGAACTCACGGCCGATATTATTTGCCGAACGGTATTTTCGACCTCGCTCGACACCGGAATTTCGCGGGACGTCTTTGACGACTTCGCCGTATTTGAACGCGGTGTGGCGCAAGTGAAAATCTGGCGATTGATCACCGATCGGGCCTGGGCCGATGTTCCGCAAAGCGATGAGGTTCTGGCGGCTTGTAAGCGGATCCGGCACCACCTTGGGAGCTTGATCGACACGCATATGGGCCCGGATGCCGGGAAATATGATGATATCGCCAGCGCAGTCATTTCTGCGTGCGATAGCGAAACGGGGGAGCCGTTCACGCGCGATGAACTCATCGATCAGCTGGGGGTCTTTTTTCTTGCAGGTCATGAAACGACAGCGAGCGCCCTGACCTGGGCGTTTTATCTCTTGGCGATGTGTCCGGATGTCTTGCGCCGGCTGCGGGCGGAAGTCGACGAGACCACGGACGGTGATGCTCTCACCTTTGAGGCGACCCGTGCGCTGGGCTATACGCGTGCCGTCTTTCGCGAAACCTTGCGGCTTTACCCGCCGATCACGTTTTTGCCGCGGGTCGCGATGCAAGGCACCCGTATCGGCAAGTACAAAGTGCGCAAGGGCGCGCTTTTGATGATCTCGCCCTGGACCTTGCAGCGTCATGGAGATTACTGGCCCGATCCGGATCGTTTCGATCCGGATCGCTTCCTGCCACCAAGGGAGCAAGAGGTCGTGCAAGGGGCCTACATTCCCTTTGGAGCCGGGCCGCACACCTGTGTTGGGGCCGGTTTTGCGGCAGTCGAAAGCGCGCTCATTCTTGCCCGCCTGACACGTGAGTTCGACTTTCTGCCTGAAAACGCGGATGTCGTGCGACCGGTCGCGCGCCTCACGACGCGCCCTGCGGAACAAATCTATGTGCGGCTCAAGTCTCATGGGCGTTGACCGGATCGGCGGTGCTGACCGTCTGTTGCGTGCTGGCTGACTGGGGAACGCGAGCTTCTCCCGCCGCTTCGGCGCCAGAAATCCCGGCAGGCCAGGCAATGTCGAGCGTTGCAGCTTCACCAAAGGTTTTCCCGCCAAACATAACCTGTTTCAGCACGGGCCAGGACGAGAACGTCATCATCGGAAACGGTAAGGGATCGGAGCCCGACCACAGCACATCCCGCGATGTGACCATGGCACCGGCACGGCGTGCCATCTGTTTTGGCTTCAGAACACTGCCGTAGACTTGCAACAGGGTTGTGTGGCCTTCCTGAAAACGCTTCTTCGCCTTCAACCGAACCGGCGGTGCGTTGTCCGGATCGGACACCGCAGCGGCCAGATCCTCATGCTCCATAAAATGAATGCCGCTCGTCAGCCGCGGATTGCATTCCAGTGGCCAGGGCGTTCCGGTCTGGTCCACAATGAAGTCGAACGCCAAAAAGTAGGAGTAGCGATTTGCAGCGACGAAATCGGCGACCCATTGCGCCACTTGCGGCGCACCTTCGACACGTTGAAAACAAACCGCAACCGTGCCTGAGAAGACAAGGCCTTCATAGGTCACATGTGCCAGGATCTTGCCGTCCTGGCACAGGGTCAAGGTGCTGAGTTCGCGGCCAAAAACCCGCTTCTGAACGATGGCATCAGGATCGCTCAAAAGTTCTTCCGGAACAGTGTCCGGTGTCAGCATTTGCATCTTCTGCCCGGAGCATCCGATGCGAGGTTTGAACACACACGGCGTGGTCCGCACCAGTCTTGCAGCCTCAGGATCGGTGGCAAGATGGGTCTCGGGGGCCGGCAAACCCGCGGATTGCGCCAAGCGGCTGAAGAGGTATTTGTCGTTGAGGTCCCACAGCACGCCATGCGGATTGGTGAAGAGCCGGGTCCTTTCCGGGAGCCGCGGCGCCAGCAGGCTGACATGAAGAGCTTCTTCGGAAACGGGAACGACCAGATCGACGTTTTCTGCCTTTATGATAGTAAGCAGGGCATCGAGATACTCGGATTGCTGCGTCGCTGGCGGTGGTGTTTGATAACACTTGTCGACCACATTCGACGGCCGGCTCAAGTGCCACGCAAATGGATCGGCCACCAAAACCCGGCAGCCCGCACCTTTCAGGGCCCGGGCGAGTTCCAGCGACTTTGGAAGCCGTCCAAGTGTGAGCAACACGGTTTTTGGGAGCGTCTCCGTTGCCACCTCTCCATTCCCTGGTTGTCTATTGATCCTTGCTCATGCAGCATCCGCGCCGTTGGTCTTGGCGGTCTGCAGGGCCTCAGCCATCCAGCTTGCGACACCTTCCGGATGACTCTCGTGCACAAGATGGCCCCCGGTCGGCGTGAGCTGCAGATGTCCGTTTGGTGCGAGCGTCGCAGCTTTTTTTGAGCTGGACGGCGGCACCATCGGGTCGTCTTCGGCCGCATAAAGATGAAGCGGTGCGCTCAATCGCTGAAGCATGGCGTTTAGATGCGACAGATCCCAGGACGCCATCATCCCAAGAGCCCCGCGAACATGGCCGGAAGATCCAAGGAGGCGTTGGTAGATCGCATCACCCAGCGGATCGATCCGGGACCCGGTTGCGCTCAAGAGGTTGTTGCCAAGCGGTGTCGACTTTGCGAGCAAAGAAAACATGGACGCCGATAAGGGATTGGCAAACAGCGCCTTGGCCATTGGCGACAGGATCCGGTTGCCGCGGATTGGCTTCAAGGCTCCGTTGACGCTGAAAATTTGCGGCGTTGGGTCCAGCGTGTGTTTCGCATGACGCGTTGCGTTGACCAGCGATATCCCGATAACAGAGCCGGCCGAATGCCCTAAGAAAAATTGCGGTTTCAAGTTCAGATGGTGCAACAATCCACGAATGGCAGTCGTCATGCCTTCAAGAGAAAGGTCCGGGCTGTCCGTCGGCCGGGTGAAACCATGGCACGGCAAATCCAGGACGATCAGCCGATAGTCCTTTTCCAGAAAGGGAATGAGATTGCGCCAGGAGAAAGAGGCTGCCCCGGTCCCATGGATCAAAAGAAACGCCGGTGCCGCATCTTGACCTAACAACTGGACATGCCACCGGTAACCGCTTGCCTCTACAAACTGGCTGGTCTCTCTGTAAGGCCAGTCTTGCCCGTCCCGGTCCCAGTTGAGCCAATCACGATCCGCCATCAGCTGTGCGCCTCCTCGAGCGAAGCGTTGACGAGATCGGACATGGCACGGGAATCGGCATGCCGCAAAATATGCAGATCTGCGCCCATGGTGCTGGCCAGAGTGGAAACGGATTCCCGCGGACGGCGGGCGATGTCGATACAAATTGCCCGGATCTCATGCGCACGGCATTGTTCAGCAAGGCCATGCACTTGTTCAGCTGCCCGGGTTCGGTCTGGCGTGCCATCCAGCGCAATGTTGCCCCGTCCGTCCGTCATGAGGACCAGCACCGGTGTGCTTCCTTGCCGCCGGACATTGAGCGCGAGCTCCAGGCCCCGTTCCAGACCGGCCGCCAGTGGTGTCGGACCTCCGCCAGGAAGTCTGGCAAGTTTTCGCTTTGCCATGACCAGCGAACGGGTCGGTGACAAAAGGGTTTCTGCTTGGGTGCCGCGAAAGGCAATCATTGCCACTTCATCGCGGCGCACATAACACCTGGAAAGCAACTGCTCAATGGCGCCTTTGGTTTCGCCAAGACGCTCCAAAGCTGTTGAGCCGGAGGCATCAACGACGAATATCGCAGTCGACGGCGTCTCGTGACGCAGGCGCTGATAGCGGTAATCGTCGCGCGTGATCAACGTGCGCGGTTTGCGGCGCGGTGGAGCGGCGATCGTTCGTTCCAGTTTGGTTGCCAGAATGTCCCGGTTGCGGTTCCGGATGAGTTGCCAGGGAGCGGCTGCACGCAAGGTCGCAAGAATGTTGGGACGGGCATCCGGACGGGGCGGCATGCGAGAGGTTGAAACCGGCCGGCCGCGGCGGGCGTCTTTGCGAACCGCACCGGACTTTCCGGACCGGGCCCGGGGCGAGGATTTGGTTGTGTCGGCCAGAAACTCGGGAAGACCGTCGATTGTGCCAGCTTCGACAGCCGCCAAAAGTTCTGAAAGCGCGGAAAGGTCCTGCTCAGCAGTTGCGGGCGTATTCTTATCCTGGTTTTCCCCGTCCTGTTTGGGCCCAGCATCCTGTTGGTCAGACTGGCCATTGTCCTCAGGTTGTGCCTGGTTTTCTTCGACCGGATCGTTTGGCTGTAAAGCGAGGGACAGCCCAAGGCACAAACGGACTGCTGTGAGGGCATCTGCCTCTGAAACGGTACTTCGCTCCTCCAGCGCTGCAAGCGTTTGGCAGAGCCTTGAGAGGTGTTTCAAAGTGCGCAGCGAAGAAACGCCCGCGGCAAACGCCAGACGGGACAGGAGGCCGATCAGTTCGTCACTGATCATCACGTCGGCAGCAGTGATGGTGGAGGTACGCTCCGAGCCGGGTGAATGTGATGCGACCTCGCTCCAAGGGATTGCATTGAGGTCAATCATGAGCCCGAGCCGGTCTCCCAGCGCTTTGGGCAGATGTTCTTCGGGGTCTGCCCCTTCATCAACCGCGATCACTATAAAGTCTGCGGTGTCTTCGGCAGCACTGTCGGCTGGGCGGCCGGCCCTTGGGCAGGCGCGGCGATCCATTGTCTCGCCGATCAGGGCCGCAACAGGGGCTTCCACACGTTCCGCCATCGGGATGAGAAGGACGCCCTGATCAGCCTTTGCGAGAAGCCCGGGCTGGGTGATGACACGCCCAGCGAGGGCGGTTGCCGGAATGTCGACACTGCCGGTCAGGCCCTGCAGGGAAACGGATGAGGGAACGCGGACCCAGGGTTTGTCCTGACCCAGCAGCGCGGCAAGGTAATCGAGATATGCATCACGAACACCGCCTGCGCGGGCCTTCAGCCAAAGTCCGCCAAGTCTCGCACCACCCGCTTTCAGGACTTGTGCTGCAAGAAGGGCATCCTGCCACGTATTCGGGGCAAGTTCTGGTCTTGCGGCATCAAAAGCCTGCATGGACCGGACATCATCCATGCGCTGCCTCTGTTGCGGCGGCGGCCTCGGCACTCACGGCAGCGACGGCGCGTTCAATCCGCGGAGCGCTTCCTGCATCATCCAGCGGATCCCGACGCAACCGGTGGCATAAAACCATTGGCGAAATGTCAGAAACATCCGCCCAGGTTACCGCCAAACGTCCGGCGAGGGCTGCGCTTGCCCGGCAGGCCCGCATGAGGGTCAGCTCGCCGCGCATCCCGTCAATGCCAAGGCTCATGCAGAGTTGAGACATCCTTGAGAGGACATCATCCGGAATATCGACCTGCCGCAGGATCTTGCGGGCCTTGACCACATTGTTCCGGATGGCGGCATCCTTGCGGGACCACTTCGCCACAAAGGCAGCCGGGTCGGCTTCAAACGCGTCACGGCGGCGGATCACTTCGATGCGTTGCTGGAGATCGTTGATTGTGCGTATCTCGACACTGAGACCGAAGCGGTCGAGCAGCTGCGGGCGCAGATCGCCTTCTTCCGGATTGCCGCTTCCGACCAGCGCGAAGCGGGCGGCGTGCCGAATGCTGAGGCCTTCCCGCTCGACCACATTGACGCCGGACGCTGCAGCATCAAGAAGAAGATCAACCAGATGATCTTCGAGAAGATTGACTTCATCGATGTAGAGAAAGCCCTGGTTGGCCGCAGCCAAGAGACCTGGCTCAAAGTCCTTTTCGCCGGCAACCAACGCCTTTTCCAGATCCAGAGCACCGCAAATCCGGTCTTCGGTTGCGCCAAGGGGCAGATCGATCATGGGGATGCGGATCTGCACTTTCTTGGGCGGCTTCTTGCCATCTGCGGGCGTGCAAACCGGGCAGGCGGCCTGCGGGTGGTCCGGTGAACAATTGAACCGGCAGCCTGCGCGGGTGTCAATTTTGGGCAACAGTTCAGCGAGTGCGCGAACGGCAGTGGATTTGCCGGTGCCGCGATCACCAAAAATCAGGACACCGCCCAATAGTGGCTCTACGGCGGCCATCAGCAGGGCCTTTTTCATGTCCTCTTGGGCGACAATTGCTGAGAAGGGAAAGGGTGCTGACATTGGAATCCACCATATATGAGTGTCAATATAAGTTGACACATTTTGTTGGTGGAGAGAAGAGGCAGAGCGTTTTTTTTGGGCGCTGTACTTAGAATGCCGGTGTCTTTGTGTTCAAGCAGCACGCGCCGCCGTGTCTAACCAAGAAAAACCGGACACCAAAAGGGAGGCAATGGCACCGCGTCTCTGTGCTGGCGGCGACTTTCGGCGATAAGGGAGCTATTGTTGGTCCCAATTCAATTCGATTAAGATGTTTCGGGTCAAACAATTGACCGTTATCCGCCGTCCTTGATGGAAAGGGATGTTATGCCCAGCGACACTTCATTGATCCTCTGCCCGGTCAATCTGCGCCATGTGCAGTTGAACGTCACCGCTTATGAAGAAGCCATGGCCATGGCACGGCGCAGGCAGGCAAAGCTTTTGGTGGCGACCATCGCTCCTGAAATGGAACGGAACCTCAACATTCGGGATTCCGCTTCCTACTGGGAAAAGCAGCTAAAGAGTTTCGTTGAGCAGCATCCTGCAGAGGGGATCGAACAGGAGACAGTTGTCCGTCTCGGCGCGGTACACCGGCAGATCGTGAAGCTCGCAGATGAGCGGAACGTGGATCTTATCGTGATGGAGTCAGCCAATCCACGTGTTCAGGATTACCTGCTTGGCACCACCGCCAGCCACGTCGTCGCGCATGCAAAATGCTCGGTCTATGTTGTCCGGGGTTAACGCGGGAACCGAAGATTCAAGGACGGCCTTTGATAGGGTGGTGAACGCCCCCGTACGGATCGGGGGCGTTCAAACCGGGGCCTAAAGCTTGCGGTGCTCGGACCGCAGCGCCAGCCATAGGCAATAGCACATGACCAGGACGACCATGGTGAAAGGAATTCCCATGGAGACCGCCGCCCCCTGAAGTGCGTTCAGCCCACCGCCTAGTAGCAGGGCTATGGCCACCAGACCTTCAAGTGTGCACCACCAAACGCGCTGAACAACAGGTGCGTCCAGCTTGCCGCCGGCTGTGATCGTGTCGATCACAAGGGAACCGGAGTCCGACGAAGTGACAAAGAAGATCACAATGAGAACGAGCGAGATCGGTGCCACGATGCTGTAAAGCGGCAGCTCCTTCAAGAAACCGAAGAGCGCGCCTTCCGGTGCGTAGCTATCGATGACCGTGGCCCGCACACCTTCTGCACCGCCCGCATTCAGCATGTCGATCGCAGCGCCGCCGAAGGTGGACATCCAAAGTGCACAGACTGCGGTCGGGGCGATCAGGGCGCACAGGACAAACTCCCTCACCGTCCGGCCGCGCGAAATACGGGCAATGAACATGCCGACGAAGGGCGACCAGGCAATCCACCAGGCCTAGTAAAAGGTTGTCCAGCCATGGAAGTAACTGGTGTCTTCCCTGCCAAACGGATTGGAGAGCGCGGGAAGTAGGGTCACGTAGTCGACCATCACGCTGAAGTACCGCGAGAAGGCGGCACCGATCCCGGTCACGATGACGACAAAAAGAAACAGGCCGACGGCCATGATCATGTTGATTTCAGACAGCCGCTTCACGCCTGCATCCATGCCGAGCAGCACGGACCCGAGCGCGATCAGTGTGATGCCGACGATGATAAGAACGGTAAGCGTTGGCGACGGTGCAATGCCGAAGACCTCGTTTAAACCGGCTGCAACTTGTTGTGCGCCTAAGCCGAGTGACGTGGTCAGGCCAAAAAGCGTCGCGAATACCGCGAGTGTGTCGATGACATGACCCCAGAACCCCCACACCTTTTCCCCGAGCAGAGGGAAAAACGCTGACCGCAAGGTCAATGGCAGGTTGAGGTTATAGGCGAAGATTGCCAGCGACAGTCCGACGGCCGCTTAGACGGCCCAACCTTCGAGCCCCCAATGGTGAATTGTGCCGACGATGCCGATGTATTCGTTGCCGGGTTGGGTGATGTCGATGCCAAGCGGCCGCGCGCCGCCGTTTTCGGAGAAGTTGTAATAGACAGGCTCCAGTACCCCGAAGAAAAGCAGACCAATACCGATGCCTGCAGCAAACATCATGGCGATCCAGCCCGCATAGGAGTAGTCGGGTTTGGCATCCTTACCGCCAATCCTGACCTTGCCGACCGGCAGTACGATCAGCGCAAGGCAGAAAAGGGTGATCGCGTTGACCGACAGCACCAGGAACCAGTCGAACGTGCTCGTCAGCCAGGGGCGCAGCCAACCAAAGAAAGCTGCGGCAGCCTCCTGATTGGCAAGCGCTGCAATAACGAAGCCCAGGATCAGGATCCCTGAGACGATGAAAACCGGATTGTGGATGTCCAGCCCAAGCGGACGGATATTGTCTTGTCCCAGTTCGTATTCCGTCTCGAAATCCCATACCCTTGGGTCTGGATCGAGCATCTTTTTGTGACTTGTGTCTGCCATTGTCTCCCCCTCCTGGCTTATACTATCGGAGTAGACTGGCACGGCAGGCAGGTTCTGTCTAACGCTGCGGCAGAAAAGTGATCATTGTCTGCTTCAAAAAGAGGCAGGTGATCAGTAATAGATATTCAAAGGCCCGCCGCGTTCAGAATAAAAACACAACAATACTATCACGACATTAGGTCATGTTGCGGGCAGGTGCGTGCCGGGGGAGGGGAGTCAAGGCTTTGAGATCACTGGAGCGGGTGAAGGGAATCGAACCCTCATCTTAAGCTTGGGAAGCTTCTACTTTAATTATAAATTCTAAAAAATATATAAAAATCAGTAATTTGATTTAATAAATAATCCAGACTTCGACTGATGGGCAATTGTGCCTGGGTATGGAATGAGAAAGGATTGTTCGCCCGATTATTGCTGGGGGCAGTTTAATTGGAGGAATGCAGCGCAGAGTACCGACCTGCTGTGTTAGGTAGCTAAGGCTCAACGCCACGCCCTCAATCCCACCCATCTTCGAACAATTGTCTCGCCCATGCGCGCGCAGCGTGCCTGGTCTCGTGTTTTGAGAGCTCGGTCTGCAAGGCGCATGAGAAACAGCAACTCATCGTTGCCGAAGTTCTGGGCAGGGAGGGTGGCGCTGACCAAGATAGTTTTAACTCTGTTTTGTCGATGAGCCGGCGGGTCGCTAACGGCGCTGATATGGTGATAAGCGAGCGATGCCTTTTTTAATTCATTCGCGAAGGCAATTGAGAGTGCATCGCCCATTATGCGCTAGCGGCCTGGAAGGAATTCGTGTTCAGGGGCGTCTGGGACACCATTTAAGAAATCTGCTCACCGGGCTGCTTCTTCGGCGAGGTTTTCTACCGGTCCGGTGACGTGATCACGATCCCGAGGCCGCGGTCGATCAATGGTTCGAGCGGCCGTGACCGGCCATTCGACAGGTCGAATTGCAGTCCAACCGTTTCAATGCCGCGTTCCTCTAACATGTCGCGGACCAGTGGTGCGAAATCTCCCGCATCGGCATAGCGTCCGTGACGGGCAGGGTCATTTGCCGACAATTCCGTAACGTCCACAACGATCGCACCCAGTTCCGACAACTCCTCGTCGTTTTCATAAGCGCCGACCCGGCTGACGCCACCGGCTATCTTGCGGGATAAACGCAACGCAACATCATCCCGCGCGACCAAAATGATGAACGGGCGGTCCGGTCTGCCGATCCGCCGCATCTGCGCCTTGAAAAGATCCACATCTATGTCCGGTGCCGCAATGATGACTTGGGAGAATTTCCGTTTGTCTCCGATAATGTTCTCAAGATGCGCCTGCCGGATGCCTTCCATGAGCAAAAGGCTGCCCATCGAGTGTGACATAAGAACGATCTCGCGCGCCGACGTCTCGTTGAGGGTTGCCAGCGTTTCCACCAAACCATCCCGCGCAACCATGGTGCTGTTCAAGTCAAAGAGGTATTCAAGCGTGTTCCCGCTGGAGCCCCAGGTCACCAAAACCGGCACACCCTTGTAGCCGGTATCATGGGCCAGTTGGGTCAGCCTGTAGGTGGCTTCGGCAAAGCTTGTGTTGTAGCCGTGAATGAAAACAAAGACATTGCGTTGATCGGGCGCGCGCCGGCTGAGTTCCTGCTCAATCGCTTGCCTGAATGCCGCGTTGCCGGAAAGCCGGGAGGTATCGCGAACAGTGAAGTGGCGTTCTGGATCGCCCGGAAATGTTCTGGGCCACTCGATTTCTCCGGGCTTGTGGCCCGGCGGCACCGAAAGGGTCACGGAGGCGTAGGAGATCCGATCGCTGCGGTCTCCTTCAAAGAGAGTGCCGAATGTCTCGGCTTCTGCCCGGGCACTCGCCACAAGGATGGTGTGCGGCGTGCCTGCCGATTGTGCCGTTTCGTTCGTCAAAAATGCATCCACAGAGTACCGGGCGGCGCAGCCGGACGTGCCGGCGAGCAACACAAGAAGCCCCAGGCCTGCTAACGCCTTAAAGGCATATCGGTGCACTCGAAAGCGGATCCGTGGGATCCTTGTTGAAGTTTCCTTCGCCATACCAGCCGTGATCGCCTGCCCAAATTAAGAAATACGAGACTGACGGGTCGGATGCAGACTTGCACGGCTTTTTTCAAGAAGATGTCGTGGAAGACCGCAGGAGGGTTTGAGACGGCAGCTCTTGAAACCAGCGCTTATAGTCGGTGGCAAATTGCCCGACGTGAAGAAATCCCTGTTCGGCCATAACGTCTGCAACGGTGATTTTGCCCGGGTCCGCCTGCAACAGTTGACGGCGCGTTTGGGCGAGCCTCCAGGATTTCATAAACGCAGCCGGCCCGACCCCAAATCTGTCCTTGAAAGCGATTTCCAGTGCGCGGCGAGACAGGCCAGCTTCGGCGCACAACTCGGGAAGGCGCACGTCTTCGATCTCACCTGCATCAACCATTTCCAGGATCCGGGTCAGCACCCGCTGTGATGTATGCAGTCCAGCCGCACGGGGATGAAGGCCCGCCTGGGCCAGCCAGCACCCAATCAAGTCTTCTACCAGAGCATCGAGCGTCAGGGTATCGAACTGCGGCGCTGGGGAGTTAAGCGAGCACAGCACGTTCTGCGCCCGACTCAACAGGGCGTTGGGTACCTTAAATATGGTCTGTAAACGGTAGGGATTTAAGTCCGGTGCGCCGAGGCGCGCGACATAACGCGCAAAATCGGCCAGGTTTATCGAGAGGAGATATACTTCAAAGTCATTGCCTGAGATCGACCGCCACCCAACGCCGGGGTAGTAAACCAGAACGGAGTCGGAGGCCGTCTCTTTGCCACACCACCACAACCTCGACATGGTCGGGCCCGGGATCGTGAAAGTGAGTTTCCCCGGGGGAGGGGCGCCGCGCTGATCCAGATTTTGATGGAAGCGCGCATAACTCAGCTCGAAGGACGCGAACGTCCCTTGAAGGATGTGGGCAACACGGCCGTCGTCTGACTGTGCTGTCAAAGGCTGGAACTGAATATCCCAATACTGAACCTCGTGGCACAGTTGATCCACGTGGCAGAAGTCCGCGACCAATGTCGCCTGAAACGCCGGTTGATACACGGGTCTGTTCAAAAGAGCGGCTTTCCGTTTCGCAATTTCGATCACTCCAGACTGCATCATAAACTACACTTTTTTCAACTCTGCCCGAGGGAACAAAATCTTAGGCTATTATGGTCTTGTCAAAATTGACGTTTGGGCAGTGGGAGCGCGATGCAGATGGCAGTCATTGGAAATATTGCTTTTTACCTTGGTCTTCTGACAAGCGTTGGGATTGGAGCCGTCTATTTTCGAGACCTCGGGGATGTCAGTCAGATGGTCCTCAAGGTCAAGCGGGCCAACATGGTCCGTTTCATCCGGAACGAGGGCCGGTTTGTTGCCGCAGGTCTGAGCGGTGCAGCGGTCATGACCATTGCCCATTTTGCTTTGGGTGGTGGGCCATTTTGGCTGTGGCTGATCGCTAGCGTCCTTTGCGCCGTTCTCTATGGGTTTCCAGCCGTTTGGGTGCACATTGGCCTGCGGAACCAGAAAAACAGTGCCAAATACTATTCGATCGCAGACGCCCAGGAGTGGGTTAGCCCGTCCAGTCCAGTCGTTGTCGTTGAAAATAGGGGAGTGGCCCGTGCGCATCCTGATGCGCAGATCATGCGGCCGCATCTTGCGGGCAATGATGAAGGCCTCGCCGGCGAAAACGTCGTCATGACCTATTGTGCGATGGCCAATCTCGGCATTGGCTACACGCCGGAAGTTGAAGGCCAACCATTGGACCTCAAGGTTCTTGCCCAGCATGGCAACAATCTGATCCTGCGCGATAATACGACAGGTGAACCGATCCAGCAGATCTATGGGTTCCGGGAAAGGGATGTCGCCCCGTCAGCCGATGGCCCTGTCTGCCCGGCGCGTCCGGACCTGCGCATGAAATCCTGGCCGACATTCCGCATGACATTCCGAGGATTTCAAAAGGCGTATCCGAACGGGACCGTTTTCATCAACAAACCGCCGTCGAATCCACTGTTGGCGCTCTTCGACATGGTTCTGGAGACCGTCTTTTCATCAGAAATCGCAAAACAACACCGTATAGCCAAGCCGGTCATGGACAATATGACCCGGCACGACACCCGGCTCCACAACAAGACGTATGTCTGGGGTGTCGACATCAACGGTGATGCAGCCTGCTGGACAGACGATTTCGTGGTCGAGAACGGCAATCTCGTCAACGCGGCGGTCGGTGGGCAGGATCTCGTAATCGCCTGGCATCCGAAGTTTGAAAGCCTGGGTGTTTGGATCAACGACACCGGCAGCCCGATCGACGAAATCGACTTCTCCGGCAACACGAACAAAGGGCCGCTCAAACGGGCGTCAATGTTGAAACCCGGCATGTTCTGGCACGTATGGGCCGAATATTACCCGCATACAGACATCAACCGCACCGGACACGCTGCGGAGGCCGCCGCATAAGACATTAAAAGGCCAGAGGGACATCCAAGTCCGTTCGAAAATGGCTGGAGGGGACGAAGGAATGACAAGAAGATCACTTGCAACGGTTCTCATCGGATTGATGTCGATGGGGACCGCGTCAGCGCAAGACACAGATATCATTCACGATGCCGAGTACTACATTCTCCAGGCTCAAAACGGCGCCCAATGGGCCGAGGATGATGCGGCGGTTGACCGGTTGCTCGAACAATTCCGCGCCGGCAATGGCGGCAAATCTCCCAACATCGTGTCCATACTGGTCGATGATCTCGGGTTCGGCGACATGGGAATTCCCGAGCTGAATGCGGTTCGTGGAATAGAAACGCCAAATATCAACCGGTTCTCGGACGAAGGCATGCGCATGGTCCGCATGTATACCGAACCGTCCTGTACGCCAACGCGGGTTGCACAAATGACCGGCCGACTGCCGGTCCGTATGGGAATGGGGGATACCACGGTCGACATCGCAGGGTTTGGCCTGCCTGGAAACGAAGTGACGCTCGCCGAGGTTCTCAAGGAGGCGGGCTACGCAACGAGCCATGTCGGAAAGTGGCATATGGGCGATATCGCCGAAAGCTGGGCCATGAACCAGGGATTTGATTACGCCCAGCACGCGGTGCACCAGCAAGGACAGCTGACCATCTTCAACGACGATGCCATTCGCGAACAGGTGTCCGTCGGCATCAAGGACTTTGAAGATGACTACATTGTCGACAATTGGTTCCGTCCTGATCCAGCGGCGATGATGACTGTGATCGCCGGTGAAGCCGGCGGTCCGATCCGCGAAATCCGGATGGCCCCGGGCGAGCGCTGGAATGCCGAAAAATATGATGCCATGAACGAAGCGTTTCAGCTGAAAACGATCTCCGAGCTGAAACGGCTCTCTGAGGGAGACGCGCCGTTCTTTTTGCAATACTGGCCCATGATCCCGCTCGACAATACCCGTGCCGGACGGGACGGTCCGGAAAGTGTGAATGGCGGTCTCTACGCCGACAAGCTCCAGCTCCTGGACAGCTATCTTGGAGACCTGTTTGCCGAAATGGAAGCGGTCGGCGTGGCAGACAACACGATCGTGGTCCTGATGGGCGACAATGGCCATTTCACGAAGTATTCGCCGCAATCCGGTTTCACACCCATGATCTACCGTGGGGGCAAGGGCGACACGACCGAGGGCGGTGTCCGGGTCGATGCCTTTATCCGTTGGCCGGGCATGATTGAAGCCGATTCCATGGTGAACAACATCATCCATGTATCTGATCTCTATACGACCTTGTCGCGGTTCGCAGGCGCAGAAGGCTTTATACCGCGCGACAGGCTTGTTGATGGGGTCGACCAGTCGGCCGCCCTGCTTTTTGCCGATGAATCCAAAACCCGCCGCGATCACGTGATCATTTACTCGGTTGCAACGCCGAAAGCGCTTGTAAAGGACCACTTGCGCCTGAACCTTCCGGGGCCCGGTGAAAGCGCAATCCTTGCCAACTTCTATGACATCTACCGGGACACTCACGAGAAATATCCGGTGTCGACAGAGGTCGGTGCATGGGGCGGGCAAGAGTTCGTCCGGATCCTCGGACGGCATTTGGCGCGCAAGGAGAAGTATCCGGACACCGGACCGGCTCGCGGAGTTCCCTATGAAGGGATCGAAAACATCCGCCCTGAAACCCAAGCGGCAGTTGAGGCTTTTCTCGTGAAACAGGCTTCCGTTCAAAAGTGAGGAACAGCAGTCCCAATACCCGACGTCCGGGATGAAGAAAGATCCAGGAGAAAAACATGCGCATGAAACTTGTATTGGCGACACTTTTGACGGCCTGCGCTTTCTGGCTGGCAGACATCCGGCTTGAAGAGGACACCGTCGAAAGCGGTTTTGTGGCTGGTATCGCGATTGGCGCGAAGAAAGCCTTGGCGCAGCGCGGTCCCGGCACGGTGCATGGCACGGCGCGGCGAACCTCGCGCAGAACAACGCGGCGCGTGGTTCGCCGCACGTCAGTCGCGGGCTGCACCCCATACCGCGCCTATTACAACTGCGGCGGCGTTTATTACCAGGCCGTTCAGGAAGGCGGCACCACGGTCTATGTTGTGGTCAATCCGTAAGCGGAGATGAGATATGTTGAATGCAGTGAAGCGCTCGTCCGCTATCGGCCTCGTACTCGGTTTGGGTCTCATTTCTCCTGCCCATGCACAAGGGGTGCTGGAGGCCTGCTAACCTGAAATTGTCGAGTTCTGTTCAGCCGTAGAACCAGGCAATGGGCGGGTACTGTCTTGCCTTTATGCGCATGAAACCAAAATCAGCCGGACCTGCGGAGACGCGTTCGATGATATTGGCGATGTGATCGATGGCCTGTTCTTTACCATCGGCTCCACGCTCGCGATTTGCGACGCAGACTTGCAAAAACACTGCGCGGACACGCGCTTCGGTCAGGGGCGCCTGTTGAGTTGCCTGGCCGAAGTGCAGGCAGATCTGGAACCGGCCTGCAGCGGTGTGGTTGCAGAGTTGTCCGGCGAACTGGCCAATTGACGTAGCGGCACATAAGCTGAAGGTCACACCAAGGACTTCAACGAGAGACACATGACATTCCACAACCTGAAATCAAAAACTGCAAAACTGTGCATTGGAACGCTGGTCTCGTGCGTTCTCCCGGCCACTGGTCTTGCAGCGGATCTTCCGCAAGCCCCAGTTCCAGTGAATGAGCGCGTCAACAAGACATGGGAATTTGTGCTGGCACCCTATTTCGTCGGAGCGAATATCGTCGGGACATCCCAGATCGGCCGCTTGCCGTCCACGGACATCGATGTCGGCACCTCAGACATCCTGTCGAACCTTCGTTTTGGCTTCATGGGCCGGGCAGAAGCGGTCTATCAGCAGCGGTTCGGCGCGATGGTGGATGTGGCTTACATGAACCTTGCGAACTCGACCGACGCGCTCTTGCCGGGCGGGCGCATCCGCGTTGGCGGTGATCAGCTGATCGTGGAGGGCATGCTGTTCTACCGGGCCTACTCAACACCGCAATCGTATGTCGACCTCATTGCGGGCGCGCGGTACTGGGACATCAATCTCGATTTCAATCGCACGGGTACCGTTGCCGGCAATTTCGATATTTCCCGCGGCGCCGACTGGATCGATCCCGTCATCGGGGTTCGCGGATTTCACAAGCTAAACGAAAAATGGTCCGTGAGCGGCCGCGGAGACATTGGCGGTTTCGGAGCCGCGTCCGACTTCACCTGGAACGTGCAGGCCGGCATCGGGTACCACTTCAACCAGATCTGGTCGACGCATCTTCAGTACAAGGCACTCGGCGTTGATTACAGCAACGGCAAGTCGGGCATCGACAGCTTTGCTTACGACACCGTCACGCACGGACCGCTGCTCGGCGTTGTGGCGCGGTTCTAGGGGTTTTGGGACTTGCCGCCACTGAGCGGTGGTTGGCCCAGTCTTACTACGGTAACCTTTTGGGAGGGACTATCTATGAAATGGTTACGAAGCTGCCGAAACGGCAGTGCACTTGCGGCGCTTCTTGCAGGATCGGCGTTGATCCTGCCTCAGAGCGCTTCGGCCCAGGATGGGACGGAAATCATCCATGATGCGGAGTTTTATGTGCTTCAAGCCCAGAACGGGGACCGTTGGGCGGAAGAGGATGAAGGACTTCAGGCAAAGCTTGCTGAGCTTGAAGCGCGCTTTGGCACCAAGCCCAACCTTATTCACATCATGTGGGACGATACGGCTTATGGTGATCTGGGCATTCCTGCGATCCAGGCTGTGCGCGGGCTGAACACGCCGAACATCAATAAACTTGCCGAAGACGGCATGATGTTCACGCGCATGTACACGGAAGTCGGATGTACCCCGAGCCGCGCCGCGGCCGCCACGGGACGGATGGCGATCCGATCCGGCATGTACAATATTGGCATGCTGCAGGAAAGCCACGGTCTGCACGCCGATGAGGTGACAATGGCCGAGGTGCTGGGTGACGCGGGCTACAACACCGCGTTCTATGGCAAGTGGCACCTTGGAGATATCGAGCAAAGCTACCCGCACAACCAGGGTTTCGACGAGGCTCTGTTCACCGGCTACAACCAGATCCTGTCGCTCAACACGCGTGAAGCCGAGCAGGGCAACGCTTCCATCGGGTTGTTCGAAGACATGCTGGTCGAGAACCCCTACAAGCTCGATGACACCTTCGTCACCAAGGATTGGGTGATGGTGGCCGAAGGCACAAAGGGCGGTGAGACACTGCAATGGCGCGACAACACCACGGAAACTTATGAGAGTATCGACGCTGAAGGTTTGGACCGCATGTTTGCGTTCATGGAGCGCAGCGTGGAAGCCGGGGAGCCGTTCTATGTGGCCAATTGGCCAATCATGGCGAACTTCATGCCTATCCGTCCTAAATGCACGCGGGCCCGTGCGCTTTTGCAGAACGGCCTGCAATGTACCGTCGATCCGATGATTGCCGATATCCGTGCCAAACTCGAAGAGTTGGGTGTTTCGGAGAACACATTGATCGTGGCGATGGCTGACAACGGACCGATGTCCCACAATCCGCCTCCGGGCACAGGTTTTGCCGAGACGATCTTCCGCGGTGGAAAGGGCGACTTCCTGGAAGGCGGCGTGCGCGTGCCTGCCTTTGCCGTCTGGCCGGGCATGATCGAGCCCGGATCTCTCCCAGGAGACATGATCCACATCACGGATTTGTTCACGACCTTCGCTAGCCTTGGCGGCGCAATGGGCAACATCCCGACTGACCGTGTGATCGATGGTCTGGACCAGACATCGCTGCTGCTCAATGGCGATGGTCACAGCCGGCGCGACTATACCTTCACCTATGCCGGGCCAATGCTTGGCGCGATCGTGAAGGGGGACTACAAGCGGCACTTTATCTCGCCCGACCCGGTTGGGGATGCAAGCGGCATTCCGGCGGCCTTCTACTTTCTGCCATCGGATCCGCGGGAGGTGCAGCCCATGCTGACCAACCTCATTCACCTGAAGCGGCCGTTCAACCGGATGCGGCTGCGCCACGACCTTTGGAAGGAAAAGTACCCGGATCGTCCGGAAACGCACGGTATTCCGTGGACGGGCATTGCAAACGCTTCCGAGCAGTTGAAGCGCGAGCAGGACCCTCAGCTTGTGCTTGGCGACCTGCCCTTCGATCCGCTCGAGTACATTGAGCACCTGGACGAGTTGCCGTTTGATCCGGCCGCTGATCCGAGCATCGGCCAGTAACACTGGTGCCCGGCCTCAGAGCCTTGAGGCCGGGTCCATGCCCTGATTGTGCCGGGATTTGCCGATCTCCCTGATGTGTCTGATTGTAACGGAATGATATGCCGCAAAAACACGGTTTTTCTTCGTTGGCTGTCTTCGGTTTGGCATGTGGTATCAGCCTGCCAGCTCAAGCCGATACCAACGAGGATCTTGCCAAGCAACTCGCAAATCCGATCGCTTCCCTGATTTCTGTTCCCGTTGAGGTGGCGCACGACCGGGGACTTGGCACGAGCGGAGACGGTCATTCCACAGCTCTTGTCGTGAAACCGGTCATTCCTTTTCGCATCAACGACAGCTGGAACATTATCTCCCGCACAATCATTCCATATATCACAACCAGTGACGTCACCCCCGGCGAGTACAAACACGGCTTCGGGGACGTGCAACAAAGCTTCTTTCTGT
Source organism: Roseibium sp. R5 (assembly GCF_055755305.1). Lineage (NCBI taxonomy): Bacteria > Pseudomonadati > Pseudomonadota > Alphaproteobacteria > Hyphomicrobiales > Stappiaceae > Roseibium > Roseibium sp. R5. The sequence continues at coordinate 5,080,288 of NZ_CM146910.1, read as the reverse complement.
CGCCGAATGCCGCCGGGCCCGGTGGCGTGACGTGGGGTGTTGGACCTGTTCTTCAGATCCCGCTTTCTGCCAACAGCGGGTTGGGCACCAATGAGTGGGGGGCAGGCGTTACCGGGGTGGCGCTGGCGCAACCCGGGCCCTGGACCATCGGTATCTTGGCAAACCACGTCTGGAACGTGGATGCTGCTGCTCCCGAGCAAAGCAAGACATTCCTTCAGCCATTCCTGAATTACACCACCGAAACCTCATGGACGTTTACGGTGAACACGGAAAGCACCTACGACTGGGTCAATGACCAATGGACTGTGCCAATGAACTACAAGATCGCCAAGTTGGTGTCCGTCGGTGGGCAGCGGATCAGCCTTTCCGCCAAAGCAACGCATTGGGTGGAAAGCCCTTCGGCAGGTCCGAGGGATTGGGGCGCAACTCTTGGTGCAACATTCTTGTTCCCGAAATGAACTCCGACAGGCAAGCAGGTTTTAATCAGGAATCCATGTGATGTTTAACAGAAGACAGTTGATCCAAGCCGGCGGAATGGCACTTGCGGCCGGTCAGGGACTGTGGAGCCCAGCCGCATCCGCTCAAGGTTCGCTGCTGCCCATCACAGTGTCGAGTTATCTTTTGGATCGCACCCAGGCCCTTTTTGATGGCAGCGTTGCAATTGAAGGGACAGACGCTGAGTTCGTTCAAGGGGCCATCGGGGACATGAACACGGCCGCTTTTACCGGGACCGGCCGTAACGAAATCACTGAGCTTGGCCTCCACCCGTTCATGCTTGCACATGCCAATGAAGGGTTCCGCGATTACGCCCTTCTTCCGGTTTTCCTGCTGCGCCAGTTCCGGCACAAAAGTGTTTTCGTGCGCACCGGCGCCGGGATCGAGAAGCCACAAGACTTGGCGGGAAAGCGGATAGGAACCGCCGGCTATTCCTCGACGTCACTGACCTGGATCCGCGGTATTTTCGAAGAGGAATACGGCCTCCGTCCGCAGGATGTGGAATGGCTGATTTCGAACGCTGACAGTTCGGCAGCCGTTGCGGGTGCCGTATCAGCACAAGAAAGCCAGATCCCCGCCGGTATCACCGTCACACAGGGAAAACCCGGGCTCGATGAGTCCGAGCTGCTGTTATCCGGCGAGGTGGATGCCCTTTTTCATGCGGCAACACCGGCGGCCTTTGTTGAGGGGGATACCCGCATCGCCCGTTTGTTCCCGGATTTCAGGTCTGTTGAGCAAGCGTACTTCGAAAAAACCGGCGTATTTCCGATCATGCATGTGCTGGCGATCCGGCGGGACACGGCAGCCGAGCACCCGTGGCTCGCCAAAGCCGTTTTCGACGCCTATTCAGAGGCCAAGTTCAAAGCGTACAGGACCAAGGATCGCCTGACTTGGGCAACGGACATGTTGCCCTGGTACAGTCAGGAACTCGACAACACCCGCCAGTTAATGGGGCGCAATTTTTACCCCTACGGGATCGAACCGAACCGGACAACGCTTGAAACCCTGTTCCGCTATTCGCACGAACAGGGCCTTGCGGACCGGCTCCTGACAGTTGAGGAGACTTTCCTGCCAGAAAGTCTTGAGTTTACGGAAGTGACCCGGCCGTGAAGGCTGAAACAAGGCAAGCGTATCCGTTACCTGAAAAAGGAGACTGCAGATGATGACTTTAAAGCGTGCATGGTCGGCTTTTCCTGTCGTGTTGCTTGTTGCTTGCGGCGTCGCATCAGCTGAACCTGCTCTCAAGCACGGCCTTGAAGGTCAGCCGAACTTCCGAGATCTTGGAGGATATCAAACGTCCGATGGACAGACCCTTCGTACCGGTCTGGTTTTTCGGTCAGGTGAGCTGCCACGCACAACTGATGCCGATCTTGAGACCCTCAAGGACCTTGGCGTGAAAACCGTCGTCAACTTCCTGACGGAAGGTGAGATCGAATATCGTGGACCCGACCGGTTGCCCGCTGGCGTTCGGGAGATCAGTCTGCCGATCACCGGAGATATCGGCGGTAATCCAGATGCGGCAAACATGCTGATTGAGGCGCGAAAGACCGGAGACTTCAGGCGGTTTCCGCCCGAGTTCAATCCGCAGATACACGAAGAGCTCGTGAATGGGCTGGCCGATGACCAATATGCTGCCCTTTTTGACATCCTCGCTGACGAAGCGAATTACCCGGTGGTCTTTCACTGCTCTCATGGGGTCCATCGGACGGGCACCGCGGCTGCTTTGATCCTGACCGCGCTCGGTGTTCCCTGGGAAACGGTCCAAGAAGACTACCTGCGGTCCAACGAAACCCGAGCGGTCGAAGTCATCCCGCGCATCGAACACTTGAAATCGCTTGCTATGGACATCGAGATGCCGACAAGTGAAAGAGCCAAGAACGATGCCGCAATCGAGGCATTTTATGTCCTGGAGCCGTCCTACATTGATGCGTCGCGCAAGGAGGCCGAAAAAAGTTATGGCAGCCTCAAAGCCTACATTGGAAAAGGTCTCAATCAATCGGACGATGACCTGGACCACTTGCGGTCGTTGCTCCTGGATTAAGAAGGGATCTTATGTTCCGGATTGAAACGCATACCATTCGGTTGGGTCGTCTTGGCCTTATGGCTGCTCTGATTTTTGCGGCTCATGTTCCTACTGGAGTAACGGTTGCGCTTGCCGAAAGTCATGGATTTGCGGGCCTTGAAGGGGGAACCTTCGCCATGGGGTCGGGCAAGCACTACCGGGAAGAGGCGCCGGTCCGCCAGGTCACCTTGCGGCCGTATTCCATTCAAAAGACGGAAGTGACAAACGCCGAGTTCGCAGCGTTTGTGGAAGCGACCGGTTATGTAACGACGGCCGAGAAGGACCTGGATCCGGCGGACTACCCGGATCTTCCCCCGGACCTTCTGAAAGCAGGGTCTATGGTGTTCGCCCAGCCAAAAGAAGCTGTTGCGCTGAATGACATCAATTTGTGGTGGCGCTATGTGCCAGGTGCTCAATGGCGGCATCCCCGTGGCCCCGAAAGCTCGATAGAAGGCCTTGAAAACCATCCCGTCGTTCAGGTGTCGATCGAGGATGCAAAGGCTTATGCGGACTGGGTAGGCGGCCGCCTTCCGACAGAAGCCGAGTGGGAGTTCGCAGCACGCGGCGGGCTGGATGGTGCGCAATTCTCGTGGGGCGAGGATTACGATCCATCAGAAGGCTGGAAGGCAAACACCTGGCAGGGCGTCTTTCCAAGTGTTGACACCGCGGAAGACGGTCATCATGGCAGTGCGCCCGTCGGTTCCTATGCTCCCAACGGGTATGGATTATACGACATGGCCGGAAATGTCTGGGAATACGTGTCCGACTGGTGGATCCCTGGCCATCCGACCAAGGATCAAACCAACCCGGGCGGCCCGTCCAAGACGCTCGCAGAGCAGTTTGCCAATTCAGCTGTTGGCGCCCGGCATGTGGTCAAGGGCGGTTCCTGGCTCTGTGCACCGTCGTACTGCTTTCGTTACCGACCCTCAGCGCGTCAACCGGCGGAGAGGAGCCTTGGCTCCAATCACATCGGCTTTCGGATCGCGCGTGATGGTGTGAACTAACTAACTGGAGGCAGTTTTGGACCCTCTCATGATTTTCGCGCTGATCGTGCTGCTGGTGTTGCTGGCAACGCTCATCGGCGGGTGGCTGTTTCTTGCTGTCTGGCCCGGAAAAATCGCAAAACGGCGGGGGCACCGGCGTGCGGAGGCCGTGGCGATGTGCGGCTATTGGGGCGCGCTTACTCTTGGCCTTTTGATGCCTATCGCTTTCATCTGGGCTTACACAGACGGTGAGGAACCAGTACGGAACAGCGGTGTGGAGGGTGACGCGTGATTGTTTTCCTGACCCTTTGTTACTGTGCTGTTCTGTTCGGTCTCATCAAGGCTGGTGTCATCCGGCTCACCACTTTCTGGAAGATCTCGCCTGTCCTGTGGCTGGTTTTGCTGCTGGTGGTGCTGTTCATTCCCATGCAATGGGGGGCGCCCAGCGGCCCCATCCGCTCCTATACGTCGGTCATCGAAATTGTGCCCAACGTCTCCGGGGAAGTGACCGAGGTGCCGGTTCAGCCGCTGCTGCTGGTGAAAAAAGGAACGGTCCTTTTCAAGATCGATCCAGAACCGTTCGAAGCGGCGGTTTCCCGCAGCCGGGCTGCGCTTGCAGAAGCGGAACAAGCGGTTCCGCAACTTGAGGCAAATTTCAGGGCTGCCGAAGCGTCGGTGTCAGAAGCTGCGGCAAATCGGGATCGGGCCAAGGACGAGTTCGATAGGCTGCGCACGGCCAACGAGAATGCGACAGCTTTGGGCCGCCAGAGTACGCCGTTTTCGGAAAGCGATGTTGAACAACTCCGGCTCACCTATCTTGCGTCCGAAGCCTCGCTGACCCGTGCCGAGGCGACAGCAGAGCAGGCGCGTCTCGCCTTTGCCTCTGAAATTGATGGTCAAAACACAACAGTTGCACGCCTGGAAGCAGATCTACGCCGGGCGGAATTCGATTTGCGCGAAACTGTCATCAGAGCGCCGGCAGATGGGTATGTCCTCGCGTTGACCTTGCGTCCGGGTCAAAGGGTCAGCAACCTGCCGCTCCGGTCCTGGATGGCATTCGCACCAGTAGCGACTGGCCGGGTTGTTGCCTCCATCCCGCAAACGCGTGTCCGGTTCATTGAACCGAACCAACCGGCTGAAGTCACGTTTGCCTACCTTCCTGGCAAGGTGTTCACCGCGCAGGTGGAGTCACTTGTGAGGATCACCGCAGCGGGCCAGTTGCCGCCAAACGGGATCCTGCCATCCCTTGCGCCCCATCACGGACCGAACGAAACAATGGGCGTGGTGCTCCAAATTGACGACAGTGGCGGTGGCTTTGCAGAGATGCCTGGCGGGATTGGCGGGACCGCGGCGATCTATACACAAACGGCGGGCGCAACACATTTGATCCGCAAGGTGATGATCCGAATGGATGCCTGGTTGAATTATCTGCGTCCGAATTAGATAAAATGTGGTGCCAAACGGGTGGTTCTTTATGTGGGCGCTGGAAGTCCGCTTTGGGCTTTAGACCGTTCCCGCTCCCTTTACCCATTCGATGCGGCAGGCTGTCCAAGCGTGTATGCGCGCGGACGGCAGATTGGACAGTTAGGCCGGCAATGGACAGCCGCGATGCAATTTGTAAAAGGTTGAAAACTGCCCTTTCGGACGGCAAGGACGGGAGATTTTCTATTAAGTCTTAGAGTGAATATGCCGTGCAAAACGGGATGGCAAAACGCGGTCGTGTGTTTCCCCCGTGCTTCCCGAAAAAACGGGAAGTGGAGAAGTTGTTTATAAGTTATTGAAATCATTGGAGCGGGTGAAGGGAATCGAACCCTCGTCTTAAGCTTGGGAAGCTTCTGCTCTACCATTGAGCTACACCCGCTTGAGCCCATCTTTAGTGCGCTCAGTCCGGCGAACTGTCAAGCGGTGGAATTGTGTTATCCCGCCCGCTGCCATCTTGCCAAGACCGGCCCGAACCTCCATGTTCCGCGCGGCGCAGCGCCTTTGGAATATTTCAGGCTCCGGAACAGACTATGCGGGAAAAAATCAAAGCCCTGGTTACCTCACGCACGTGGGAATACTGGATCATCGCGATCATCGTCGTGAATGCGATCACGCTCGGGCTGGAAACCAGCCCGTTCGTCATGGACCGGTTCGGGTCGGTTTTGATTGCAATCGACCAGACGATCCTCGGCATATTCGTGATCGAAATCGCGCTGCGTCTGTTTGCGCATGGCTTGCGCTTTTTCAAGGATCCCTGGAGCCTCTTTGATTTTTTCATCGTAGCAATCGCATTGTTGCCGTCCAGCGGCACGCTCTCAGTCTTACGCTCGCTCCGCATCCTGCGTGTTCTGCGCCTGATTTCCGTTGTTCCATCTCTGCGGCGGGTTATTGGCGGGTTGATTGCCGCCTTGCCGGGCATGGGGTCCATCGTCGTTCTGATGGCGCTGGTGTTCTATGTGTTCGGAGTGATGGCGACCAAACTCTTTGGGGCATCGTTTCCCGAATGGTTCGGTGATCTTGGGGCATCGCTCTATACGCTTTTCCAGATCATGACGCTGGAAAGCTGGTCCATGGGGATCGTCCGGCCGGTCATGGAAGTCTATCCGCTCTCTTGGATCTTCTTCGTGCCGTTCATCCTGTGCACGGCTTTCACGGTTTTGAACCTCTTCATCGGTATCATCGTCTCCGCCATGCAGGAGGAGCATGAAGCGGAAGCCGACGCCAACCGCCAAGCGATTCATGATGAAACGGGCCTCATTTTGGAAGAAGTGAAAGCCTTGCGGGCCGAACTCAAGGAGCTGCGGGAGCAGACGGCAAAATCGTAGTTGCTGCGGCGTAGGAGGGTGGTGTGTTCTTCGGTCCAGTGCCCAGTCTTGCAGACTGCGGTTCTGGCCAAACGCCCACCCGAAACCGGCTGAGGCGGTGTTTTAAGGCGGCAACCCGCGCGGCAGCCTGGTCAACCTGTGCTTCACTGATCCGGCCATCCACAACGGCGGCCACAATAGCGGCGTTGACCCGGTCACCGAGCTGAGGATCGGTCCGGTCAAAACTGGAAAAGAGCACAATATCATTCCCGGCGGCGATCGCTTGCACCGCTGCGTCTTCGATCGAAAACCGATCAGAGACTGCATCCATTTCCAGATCGTCAGTGATGATGACAGCATCTTTGCCGGCCAGGGTTCTGGCCTCCGCAATCCCCTTTTTCGAAAGAGAGGCTGGAGTTTCTGGCGTGTCGGAAAAGCGCGGGTGAACAAGATGGCCCATCATCACCATGTCCACCCGGTCCTGCTGCCTGAGCGCGCGATAAGGCTCCAGTTCATGCTCGCGCCAGGACTGGCTGATCACCGGCAAACTGGAGTGGCTGTCCGCCGTTGAAGATCCGTGTCCTGGAAAGTGCTTGAGTGCTGTTGCTATTCCAGCGGCCTGATGGGCGGCAATAAAACCCGCAGCACAATTGGTAACTGTGGCCGGGTCAGCGGAAAAACTCCGCTTCTTCTTGCCGATAATCGGATTGTCCGGGTTGATGTCCACATCAACGACGGGGCCGTAGTTGACGTTGATGTTGTAGGCGCCGAGTTGGGCGGCCCGGCGGGCATAATAAGCGCGGACCTTGCGAGGTGCACAATTGTCTGTGGCGGTTGGAAGGTTCTTCGCCGCGCTCCAGGTCATGGGATCGCCAAGAGGGGCGAGACGCTGCACCTGGCCGCCTTCCTGATCAACTGCGATAAAGATAGAAGACACGGAACCTTGATCGGCAAGGTGGCGAGTCAAGGTGGTCAGCTGGTCGGGTGTTTGAATGTTGCGGCCAAGCAGCATAACGCCACCGATGCGGCCACTTTCAAGTTGGCCGCTGACAGCCATGACACCCGGATCCAATGGGCTGGTGCCGTTAAACCCAACCATGATCAGTTGACCGACTTTCCGCTCCAAAGGGCTGGCTTCTGGCCCACCGGAAATGAGCCGATTAGGTCCGGCTTGAAAGAGGGTAATCCACAGTGCAGCAAGGAGAAAAGGGACGAACAGCAGCATGGCGGTCAAGGCCAGAGATCGTTTCGTCGCTGAAAACAAGCCTTTTACTCCACTCCAGAAAACGGATGCTGATCCTCTGTTCTTGTCAAGGTAGCGCCGCGGGCGTGAGAAAGCGATCTTATCGATCGTCTGGCGATAATGATCGTGGCAGCGGACTGCGGCTTGGGCTTCGAGTTCTAACCGTCCGCGGTGCCGTCAAGGGCATCCAGGAGATCCTCCGGCCCTTCAACGATCAGGACCACTCCGGTTTCCGTGTAGTCGCGCGAGACCACGTCCAGTCCGAGGCCAGTGATTTTCCGTTCCAGCTCGGAGCTCGATGCAAAGTCTGCGCTGACCCTCTTGCGGGAGAGCTTCTGGAAGGGCACCAATTCGGCATTCGCGATCGCGTCTTGCGCAGCGCCTGAATAGGCGCGGGCAAGGCCCCCGCCGCCCAGCTTCGTACCACCGAAGTACCGGACGATTAAAACAGCGCAATTGATCAGGTCTGCGCCCTGCAGAACGCGCAAGGTCGGCATTCCGGACGTGCCGGCAGGTTCGCCATCGTCCTTGCCGCTTTCCTCGATCCGGTCATCATCGAGAAGCCGCCGGTGCGCGGTTACAATATGATTGGCTTTGCGGTGTTCCTTGCGCAGTTCTTCCAGACGGGTGTCGAACTGCTCAATCGGCACCAAGAAGGCCAGGAACCGGGACTTCCGGTCTTCCAGGAAGCCTTCGTATTCGCGGGTGATGGTTTTCAAGGACATTCAGTGTTCAGGTTGATGCCTTGAAATGCTTGGAGAGCTTCAAGGCTTGGCCCTGATAGTTGGAGCCGATGCCCTCGCCATAAAGTGTCGCGGGCCGTTCGGCCATGTGTTCATAGACAAGGCGGCCGATGGTCTGCCCGTGTTCCACGATAAAGGGCACGTCATGGGAGCGGACTTCCAGAACCGCGCGTGAGCCTACACCGCCAGCGCCCGCATGGCCGAAGCCGGGATCGAAGAAACCGGCATAATGCACCCGGAACTCCCCGACCAGTGGATCGAAGGGCACCATCTCGGCGGCATAGTCCGGTGGGACGTGCACGGCTTCCTGGCTGACGAGTATATAGAAAGCGTCCGGATCAAGGATCAGTTCAGCATTCTGCCGGCGGTAGATCGGTTCCCAGAAATCAAGCGGGTCTTGAGCGCCGACCAGATCAACATCAATCAGCCCGGAATGATGTTTGGCGCGGTAACCGATCAGGCTGCCCGGGCCTTCGCCTTCGAGATCAATGGAAAGCTGGACACCGCCGCCGATCCGCTCATTGCCGCCGCTCATCAGGGTTTCTGATTTGTGGATGCCTTCAAGATCAGCATCCGGGATCAGCGATTGTCCCCGCCGGAAGCGTATCTGACTGAGGCGGGAGCCGGAACGCACCAGGATCGGGAAAGTAAGCGGCGAAATTTCTGCATAAAGCGGTCCGGCATAGCCGGCTGGAATGGTGTCGAATGCCTGGCCATTGTCCGTAATTACGCGGGTGAACACATCAAGACGCCCGGTGGAGCTTTTTGGATTGGCCGTTGCCGAAATGTCGGGCCGCAGCGCCAGGCTTTCCTGCAACGGAACGATGTAGACGCACCCCGTCTCTAGAACGGCCCCGTCCTGAAGATCAATGGTATGAAGCTTCAACTGCTCTAAGCGGTCCGCCACCTTGATGTCCGGACCGGGCAGAAAACTTGCGCGTACCCGGTAGGCAACGGTTCCAAGCCGTAGATCGAGGCTCGCAGGCTGAATTTGACCTTTGACAGGGGGTTGCGCTGCGCAAATCTCCTGCGCTGCGAACATCGCCTGAATGACTCGCTCGGGCAAAATTCCGCTCGCGGCGATCAATGCGCTGCCTGTGGTGCTTTGGTCCGCTGATACGTTCATCAATTCATCCTGCAATCGTCGTCTAACGTCCTTAACGGATGCGGCTGGCCCCGCCAACTCTCTTTCTGGCCAATCTCAGGAAAAGGGGGAGGTAGATTGACCGAAAGCCCATTTTCGCTTAAGTGAAAGCCACCTCGTGGTGATTTGGGCCGGCCGGCTTGCAGCCACGTTAAACAAGTCGCTAAAAAGGCCGGAGGTGCAAACCCCGGTCTTGAGGCTGGGGTTTTTTCGTTTGGAGCGAACATCGACATGACTGACACCAAGAACACCGCCGGAACCAACTGGCGCCCTGCAACCGCACTCGTTCATGGCGGCACGACCCGCTCACCTTTCGGCGAGACGTCCGAGGCGATGTTCCTGACACAGGGTTTTGTGTACGACAGTGCGGAAGCGGCCGAAGCACGGTTCAATGGTGAAGATCCGGGGTTTGTCTATTCGCGGTATGCCAACCCAACCGTCGCGATGTTCGAAGACCGCATCAAGATGCTGGAAGGCGCGGAAGCTGCGCGGGCAACCGCCAGCGGCATGGCCGCGGTCAATCTTGCCCTGATGGCGTCGGTCAAGGCGGGGGATCATGTGGTTGCGGCGAAGGCCCTTTTCGGCTCGTGCCGCTACATCTGCGAGACCCTGCTGCCGCGTTTTGGTGTTGAGAGCACGCTGGTCGATGGGACGGACATCGAGCAGTGGAAAGCGGCCGTCAAGCCGAACACCAAGGCCCTGTTCCTGGAAAGCCCGACCAACCCGACCCTGGAAGTCATTGACATCGCTGCGGTTGCGGAAATTGCAAAGTCGGTTGGTGCGCGCCTGATCGTTGACAACGTGTTCGCGACGCCGATGTACCAGTCTCCTCTGAGCCTCGGCGCGGATGTGGTCATCTATTCCGCCACCAAACACATTGACGGGCAGGGGCGGTGTCTTGGTGGTGTGGTTCTGTCGGATGAAGAGTGGATCACCGAAGAGGTGATGCCTTTTGTCAAACACACTGGCCCGCACATGAGCCCGTTCAGTGCCTGGGTGCTTTTGAAGGGGCTCGAAACATTGCCGCTGCGCGTGGCACAGCAGACGAACAGTGCCGGCCAGATTGCGGACTTTCTGGCGGGTCAGTCCAAGGTGACACGCCTGATTTACCCGGGGCGGGACGATCACCCGCAAGCCGAGATCGCCAAGCGTCAGATGCGCGGTGGTTCGACGATGGTGGCGCTTGAAATCGAGGGCGGCAAGGAGGTTGCATTCCGGTTTGTGAATGCGCTGGACCTGATCCGGATCTCTAACAACCTCGGTGATGCCAAAAGCCTGATCACCCACCCGGCAACGACCACCCACCAGTCGATCGGTGAGGAAGCCCGCGCCGAGCTTGGCATCACCGACGGCATCCTGCGCCTTTCTGTTGGTCTGGAAGACCCGCAGGATCTTCTTGAGGACGTCGAAAAGGCACTGGCGGCGATATAGTCTGCCATTTCAACGATTGATCAGGCTCCCGGATAAGGACTGGCCATTTTGAGCCAGGTGACTTGCATCTCTCCGTCAACAAGCTCCTGATGGCCTGCAAGGAATTGTTGAATGTACGGCATCTGGAGGTGTTCCTTTAGGTCTGCCAGAGACGCCCAGGCTTCGTAGAAGACAAAGAGATCCGGGTCGGCCCGGTCGCGATGCACGTGATATTGAAGCGCGCCTGTCTCTTCCCGTGTCGGGGGGACGAGCGCAACAAGTGCCTGTTCCAGTTTTTCAGCAGAACCGGGCCGTGCGCGGGCTTGACCGACCAGCGCATAAGGACCGGTTTCATCGGCGTCGGGTTCCGGGAGCGCGAAGTCAGGATTGGACATGAAGATCTCCTTAGGTATGATGTGTGTCGTACCTAGGCGAATAAAAGGTAAGATGCAAGTCTTACCTATCGAGTGGCGCAAGAGGGATGAGATGGGAGAGAAGGACGACAATCTGGAGCCGGTCGATCTGGACCTGGGAAAGGTCCTCACCGCCTTGGCAGATCCTCATCGGCGCCGCGTGATCCGGGAATTGGTCCGGGCGGACACGGGTACGGAGCGAACCTGTGCCTCCTTCCAGCTTCCGGTCAGCAAGGCCACAGTGACGCACCATTTCCGGGTGTTGCGGGAAGCGGGCTTGATCCGGCAAGTCGATCGGGGCAATTCCAGAGCCGCAGCATTGCGCAGGGAGGAGATCGATACTCGTTTTCCCGGATTGCTGCCGCTGATTGCTGAAGAGATCAGCCCCTGACATCCTGATCTAACGCGTCGATGCCAGAAGTCCGGCCGCCGTCAGCAAGGTGCCGCCCGCCGTCCGGTTCAGAAGTCTTGGATGTTGTCTCAGGAAACCGAGGCACTGTTTGGCACCGGCCGCATAAAGCATCACAAACGCAAAATCGAGTGCGGCCATGGTTGGGCACATGATCGATAACTGGGGCAGGACCGGCGCCGTCGGATCTATGAATTGCGGAAAGAAGGCGGTGAAAAAGACCAGTGCCTTCGGGTTGCCAAACGCAACCGCAAAGCCGCTCGCGTAAAGCCGCGCCGGGTGGGACGACCGATCTGGTGTTGCTGCGTCAGGTAGAGTTGGTGCTGACCGCCACATTTTGACGGCCATAAAGATCAGCACACCGACACCTGCCCATTTTATGGCCTGAAACGCGACTGCCGAGTTGGCGATGATGATGCCCAGGCCTGCTGCGACCAGCAGCATCTGGATCATATTGGCGGAGATGTCTCCGAGGGCAGTATAGAGCGTGCGTTTCGTCCCGAACTGCAAGGCATGAACCATACCCAATAGGATACTGGGACCAGGTGTCATGGTCAGGATGAGAGAGGCGGCGACGAAGGCGAGCCAGGTTTCTAGGGGCATGATGTTGTCCAGACGGCAATTGTGCTGGAAGGTCGAATAGAGATATATCTCGGTATAAGAAAATAACTTGAGGTTATATTTTTGCCGTCAGATTCTCAAGATCTTCCTCTCGCAATGGTCCGTGCTCTTTGGATCATCGAGGAAACGGGAAGTGTTTCCGAAGCCGCTCGGGCCCTTGGCATATCTCAACCGGCTGTCAGCAAGGGCATTGCACAGCTGGAAAAGCGGTTTGGACTGGATTTGCTCATTCGCGGGGCCCGGCCACTCGGGTTGACCGAAGAAGGGCAAGCCTTGGCGGCATTTGCCCGTCAGGCCGATCTTCTGCAAGACAAAGCGCTCCGTCATTTGCAGGATGTCCGGCGGGACAGGATCGGGACCGTCCGCCTCGGGTCCTTTGGATCGTCCGCCTCCTTTCATATTCTCCCAAGGCTACTTGGCGAGTTTGGCCGGAAATTTCCCGGTATTGACGTTGAGATCCTGGAATTCCCGGACGCAGACCTTGAAACGGTTTTGCGCAACGGCGGCGTTGATGCGGCGATCTTGGCGGATCCGCATAAAGAGGACCTGGACGTTCTCCCGCTCGTGTCGGACGAGCTGGTCGCCCTGGTTCGGGACGATCATCCGTTGGCGGTACGGTCAACGGTGCGGGCGGAGGACCTTTGCCAAGATCCCTTTATCCTGACCAAAGGCGGGAGCGCGCCGTTGGTTGAGAAATGGCTCGCAGCTGCCGGACAGACGCCGAATGTGGCGCACACCATATTGCAGGTGAATTCGATCCTGGCACTGGTCAAGGCTGGCCTTGGGGTGTCGATCATTGCAAAACTCGCTCTTCCGTCTGAGCCGGTTGGCGTGAAAGTCTTGCCGCTCACCCCAACTGCACCAAGGTCGATTATCTTGGCCCGGATCGACAAGGCTCCGCGGTCTCGTGCCGCGCGCACTTTTTGGCAATTCTGCGAGAGCACTTGGACCTGAATGGCCGGATCTGAATGGCCGGATCTAATTGGTACGACAGGCGATCAACGATCCTTCAAGGCGCTGAGACCGATCAGGACGCGGGCACCAGCGGACACAAGGCAAACGGCGGCAAAAGCCCAGGCAAGGACAGGGAACCAAGCTGGAACAAGTGCCATCAGCAAAAAGAGACCGATGGTTTCGGTGCCCTCCGCCAAGCCGCCAATGTAAAAAAGCGACTTTGCCCCCTGGTGGCTGGTCGTAAGGTTGCGTTTTTCCGCCATGATGGCAAAGGCGAGAAAAGCGGAGCCGTTGGCATAAAAACTTGCAAGCAGAGCCGCTGCCGGCAGGGCATTGGTCTCTGGAGCCTGAATTGCAAAGGCGAGTGGAATTACACCGTAGAAAAAGAAGTCGAGCGTGATGTCCAGATAGCCGCCAAGATCCGTTTTCTGGCTGGCGCGCGCAACCGCACCATCCAATCCGTCAAACAGCCGGTTGAGGGCGATAAGAACAAACCCTGCCAGAAAATATCCAAAAGCAATTGAGACGGCAGCCAATAGCCCCAAGCAAAAACCGGACACTGTCACCATATTGGCGCTGATGCCGGCATTCGCCAGCCGCACCCCAATTGCATTCAGGGGAGGATCGATCATTGGTCGAAGGCGGGCATCAAACATGTAGAAGCGGCTTTACGAAGGATTGTTTGGGCGTTAATGCGAAATCCGGTCCGATTTCACAAGCCACACTCTTTCACGGTTGCGTCAATCGCCCTATAAGCCACATGCAACTCGGCCACTCGGCCGGAATGATAAAAGGAACAATCGTGTCTGGCAGTTACCGCGCCATAACCGACAATATCGAAGTCTCCGTAGAGCCTTATTATCTGGACGATGAGTCGAAGCCAGAAGACCAGGAGTTTATCTGGGCCTATCTCGTTGAGATCCACAACGGTGGTGACAAGCCTGTACAGCTCAAGAGCCGGTATTGGATGATCACGGACGCTCTCGGCCGGCTGGAAGAAGTGCGCGGTGAAGGTGTGGTTGGTGAGCAGCCTGTGATCGAGCCGGGGGAGACCTACGAGTATTCCTCTTATTGCCCGCTTGCGACCGATTCCGGGATCATGGCCGGATCATACGAAATGGAGCGCCCAGACGGCACGACCTTCCAGGTTGAAGTGCCCGCCTTCTCGCTGGACCTTCCAGATACGATCCGCAGCCTCAACTAGGTTGGGCTCCGGCGCTTTCAGACACTGTAGAGGCCGCCCGCAAAACCGATCAGGACCCACAAGATCCATTTCCGTCGGTTGAACGCGGTGAGCAGGGCAACGGCCAGGATCGCCATGACAGCATAGATCGCATGTCCGGCAAAACCGGTGCCAAGGACGAGCGCAAAAAGATCCGGGTCGCGGTTTTTGGCCAGCGGATAATGATACTCGGCGAACATCACCAGCGATACGGCGGTGACGCCAACGATCCAGCCAACAAAGGCGATCAGCATCCGCACACCCCAGTGGGCCTTCTTCTGGGCTTTGTTGCGAGAAACCTGCCGATTGGGGCGATGGGCCTGAGCGGGGTGCCTAAGGGCGACTTGCTGCTGATGGCGCCTTAACGGATAGCGCACAGTCGCCTGATAGCCTTGTGAAGGCTTGTTCATCCCCATCTCCGCATGATGCCCCTTGGCCTTTTCGGCTCTGATCGGGTCTTAGCGGCCTCCCGGTTAGGGGCGGGTAAAGCTATTAATTCAATTTGGAACGATTTGGGCCGCCAGGCGGAGTTTGTTTAATACACCCTGAACCTTGACCCAAACTAGCGCACCGTCACACTGGCAGAATGCGACTGGTCATGGACCCAGTTGGCGATAAGGTCGAGTGTTCCCGGCGCAAAGGCCTCACGCCCCAAAGCCAAAAAGGCCCATTCCACCCAAAAAGGCATTTGGTCGGGGCGCTGATAATTGAACAAATCAGAGCGCAACAAGCCATGACTGGCCCTGTCGATGATCTCAAACCGGTTGGCTGGGTGCTGGTTTTCCAGAATTTGCCGGTAGGTCTGAGAATTGTAGTTAGGGTCAACGTTCAGGTCGTCGCTGCCATGAATGATGAACATCGGTTTTTCGGCAGTCTTCAGCGTTTCTGTTGAATTTGAACGCCAGTTCCTTTTGACGAAGTGAAACCGATCCTCCGGCATCGGGCTGGATGTGTCTTGAGCGGTAAGATAATCGGCGTAAGCCGCCTCTGGGCCCAGATACTGCTCGTTCCGACCGGCTTGGCGATCCAGTTCGCTTTTGATTGCCTCTGCTGAAGCGCCGTCAGCAGCCAGTCTTTGCCGTGTGTAATATTGCCCTTGGCGTTGCCAATCGACGGCACCTCCAATGAGCACAAGAAAGTCGGTTGGTTCGCTTTCTTGGGCAAGGTGAGGCAGCACCCATCCGGCCTGAGAAAACCCCAGAAAGCCGAATGAAGACAGTGACAGGCCGGGAAGTGTTTTCAACCGGAGGAGGGCCGCCTTCGCAAGGTCGGCCCTGTCACTCATGGAATGGTCCAGCCAATTGCCTGAACTGCCGCCAACGCCTGGCTTGTCCCAGGAGTAAACGGCAATGCCACTCTCAAGAAAGACCTTTATGAGCGGCAGGTATCCGCCGCCGGAATAGCGGTCCTGCGGTCCGTCGCCATGGATGAGCACCAAGACAGGGGGATTCTGTCCGCCGGGCAGGTGCAGGGTCCCGGAGATTTGTGTGTCCTGATGACTAAACGAGACGAAGCGCGTCTCGTAAGCCGAAAGGTCAAAATCATCGAGACCCGATAATACCTGCAGGCCGAGAACCAGCATCACAGCGCCAAAAACCGATCCGGTCAGCCAGTACACCCAGCGCCGCTGCATGAAACGCAATGATCAGATACCTTCGATCAAGCGGTGCGGTGGCGGGCAATGGCTGCGCGTTCGATGGCAGCGATTGTCAACTTGTCCAGGCTGAAACGATCGCGCAACAACTGCAAGATCCGCAGTTCTTCTTTTTCGACATGCAGGTCGGCCGCGGCCACCTCAACAGCCAGGGCATAGGCAGTGTCATAGAGCTTGGCCGGGAGAATGTCGCCAACCAGTTCTAGAACCAGCGACAGGCCATTTTCTTCCTGCAGGATATCACCGCAGCGCTGGGCTGCCGGGATGACATTGTTCGGGTTGTAATCCTTGAAGACGGGCAGTGTCTTGATCATGTCGCCGATCGTTGCCAGTTCATTGTCGGTCATGGAATTGTCCGAGGCGGCGACAATCACCATCACGTAGATGAGAGCTTCCTCGATGCTGATCGGGTCTTGTCCTGACACTTTTCAATTCTCCTTGGCCACCAATGGGCATTTCTGTTGCCCCGATGTAGCTGCTCAAACCCGCTGCTTCAAGCATGTTCCCTTTGACAATTGATTGACGGCGGCCCCGCCGTTTTCTAGTGTCGCGCCGCATCAAGCTGACCAACCCCGGGGAATGACCCGTTTCGCCAGCTTTTCCCTCAAGAACAACTGAAACGACCTTAAGAACATGACCGATCAATCCCTGCCTCCGCTTGACCTTTCGCAAGAGTTTGTCGAGGCGGCCACCAAGTCCAAAGCGTGGCCGTTCGAAGAAGCGCGAAAACTGGTCAAACGGATCGAGAAGCGGGATCCGCAAAAACCGGTTCTGTTCGAAACAGGTTACGGCCCGTCCGGGCTGCCGCATATCGGTACTTTCGGTGAAGTTGCCCGCACGACGATGGTGCGCACCGCGTTCCGTCTGTTGACCGAAGACAAGATCCCGACACGGTTGATCTGCTTCTCCGATGATATGGACGGCATGCGGAAAATCCCTGAAAACGTGCCGGACCGAGCCGCGCTTGAGCCGTATTTGCAGATGCCGCTCACCGTCGTGCCGAACCCGTTCGGCGGCGACTATGAGAGCTTTGGACATCATAACAATGCCATGCTGCGGCGGTTCCTAGACACCTTCGGCTTTGATTATGAGTTCGCGAGTGCGACCGACTACTACAAGTCGGGCAAGTTCGACGACATTCTTCTGCGGGCTGCAGAACGCTATCAAAAGCTGATGGATGTAATGTTGCCAACGCTTGGAGAGGAGCGCCGGGCGACCTACTCGCCGTTCCTTCCGATCTCGCCGACCTCTGGCCGGGTCCTTTATGTCCCGATGAAAGAGGTCAATGCCAACGACGGCACCATCACTTTTGAGGATGAAGACGGCCAGGACGTGACCGTGCCGGTCACTGGCGGCAACGTGAAGCTTCAGTGGAAGCCGGACTTTGGCGCGCGCTGGGCAGCGCTTGACGTCGACTTTGAAATGTTCGGCAAGGACCACGGTCCGAACATGGCGGTCTACGACAAGATCTGTAAGGTCCTCGGCGGAACGCCGCCGGAGCATTACGTCTATGAGCTGTTTTTGGACGACAAGGGCGAGAAGATCTCCAAGTCGAAAGGCAATGGTTTGTCCATCGATGAATGGCTCACCTACGCGCCTACGGAAAGCCTGGCGCTTTACATGTTCCAGAAACCGCGTACGGCGAAGCGGATGTATTTCGATGTGATCCCGAAGGCGGTCGACGAATACTATACGTTCGCGCAGAAATACGAGCAGATGCCGGTTGAGCAGAAACTGCAAAACCCGGCATGGCACATTCACTCCGGCGACATCCCGAAGATCGACATGCCGGTGTCGTTTGCCATGTTGCTCAACCTGGTATCCGCATCCAATGCAGACAGCAAGGATGTGCTTTGGGCCTTCATCTCCCGTTATGCGCCGGGCGTAACGGCTGAGACACATCCGGAGCTTGACGCACTGGTCAGCTACGCAATCCGTTACTTCGACGATTTTGTGAAACCGACCAAGTCCTTCAAGACACCAGATGAAACTGAGCGTCAGGCACTTGAGCAACTGGATGCGAAACTTGCAGCTTTGCCGGCCGATGCCGACGGCGCGACCATCCAGGACGCGGTTCTGGATGTGGCAAGGGCGATCGAGCGCTACCAGGATCACAACAAAAAGGGACCTGATGGTGGACCGGGCGTGTCCGTTGCCTGGTTCTCAGCGCTTTATCAGCTGCTGTTGGGACAGGAAAAAGGCCCGCGTTTTGGATCTTTTGTCGCGCTCTACGGGATTTCCGAAACCCGCGACATGATCTCAAGAGCGCTCGCCGGAACGATCGCGGACTAAAGCGCCAGACCTATGAAGAAAAAACCGATGACTGTGTGCCGGTCATCGGTTTTTTTGTTTTCAGGAGACGCAAGCGTTCATTTTGACGCTCGCCATTGCATTCGGTCCGAAAACAGCCTCTGACCGTTGGCCGTCCCGCAGCGCAACGACCTTTGCGCCGGTGATTTCGGCATCTGACACCGTGATCTCGCGGCTTTGCACGGTGTCGTCGACGTCGATCGTGAAGGAAATTTTCTCGGATTTTCCAAGGCTGGTGACAGTCAGCTGGATGCTGTTGTCGCCGTCTTTCACGGATGGGATGGCAGTCAGATGCTCTCGGCCATCCGTGATTTCGAACGGCTGAAATACTTGAACGCCGGCGCCGCTTGATGTCGTGTCAAAGATGAGACCGAACGGGGAGGGCTGAAGGTCGATCGTCACGGTCATCGGGCCAAGGTCGCAGCCGCCAGCCGCAGAAATTGTGAACCGGTCTTTTGGCGCCCCCTCATCGAACCGGACATCGAGGTCCGCTAGAGCCGGGCTCGACAGCGCCAACGCCATCCCACATATCGCAATCATCCGCATGCTGGTCTCCTTCATCTGGTGACCAGCTTACGTTGCCGTCGTTCGGTTGGTTTATTTGGACTCAGTCCGCATCGTCGAAGAATTGAATGCCGGTCGTCCCGGCGTCAGTCCAGACAACATGTCCAAGGCGTTCCTGATCATCGATCATTACGCTTACGGTCTTTCCTTTTTCGGCGCCGACCAGCCCCTTCAGTGCCGCGCCTGTGCGGGAGATATTTTCGATTTCGATAGTCTGTGTTTTGCCATCGACATGGGCTTGGGTAACCGCGGCCGTATCCTTGCGTGGGGATCGTCTGGCTTCGGCATCCTGGAGTTCATTGTCCATCGCTTTGGCCAGCAGAACCAACTTGTCCAAAACGGCGTTGCTGGATGTGTCCAGATCTTTGAGCGCGTCGAACGCATCCTGCCTGCGGCCTTCCTCCGCGGCCAGAAGCGCCCTGTGCCCTGCGTCGTGAACGTCCTTGTGCGGGGCCACGAGGGCCTTGAAAGCCGGGTGGTTCCGGACGCGGTCGTTCTTGATGCCGTCATACCATTTGCCAAGTCGGCAATGATGGTGATCAGGCATCACAGAAGATCCCCAATCGTCATGTCCGGTCACAGTATCGACGACCCGCTTTTTGAACAGAACATGGTCAATCCGGGCCATTTCAACCAATGACCGGTCACTGTCTGCGTCGAAGAAACGTTTGGCATTGTCACTGAAGTGAGTGTTGCAATGCTGAAGCGTGGTTTGCATTTCGCCGAGCTGCATGTCGGTGTTGCGATTGGATTCCGCGACAGACGATACGTTTCTTGCGATCTCGTGACTGGCTTCTTTTTGCTGACGCAAAATATCTGTGATCTGGATAGCCCGCTCAGAAACATTTCCAACCATCGTGTCAATCGACTGCATGATTTCATTGGCAGATGCGATCGCGCTTTCACCGTTTAGAACCGCTCCCTCTGATCCCTGAATTGCAGTTTGGATTGTTGCCATTCCTGCAGTCAGTGCATCGATGCGCTGTGCAATGTCTTCCGTTGCCTTGCCTGTTTGCGAAGCGAGTGTCTTCACCTCGGCGGCCACAACCGCGAAGCCCTTGCCAGACTCCCCTGCACGGGCGGCCTCAATTGTTGCATTGAGTGCTAACAAGTTCGTCTGATCGGCGATCGATTGGATGACCGACAGGAATTCGCTGATCTGGTTTGCCGCTGTGTTGAGGTCTGACAGGCTTTGAGATGTTTCTCGCGAGGTTCGGGAAATGTCACCGATCGCCTGGGACACCGCAGACATCTTGTTGAGGCCATCTTTGGCCGCTTCATTGGTTTGGGAAGCTTCCTGTGCTGCGCCTTCACTGTTTTCCGAGATCTGTTCGATGGAGGCAACCAGCTGATCAGCCGCTGCCGAAATGGATTCCCCGTTCACATTCGCTTCTTGTGTGTTTCGGGACAAGAGCGCCATCGCCATGACGATTTCATTCAGTTCGACGATATTGTCAGCCGTGATTTGAAGGTTGCGCAGACCTGTAGTTTCCCGCTCGTGAATTCCGTCCAACCGCTGTTTTTCGGTTTCGAAGGCACGTTGCGCGAGGATCATGTCCAGAAAAAAACGGGTCACAAGCTCCTGGATGGATGAGGTCATGGCGCTCTGCGAGAAGCGATGTTTGCGAATGAGCACCGGGATGGCTTCGTTCAACATGCGGCCAAAGGCTGACATCAGCCATTCCGCCTCCAAGCCGATCCGCACATGAGCCTGACCGATACGCGCTGCCTGACCAATGAATTCAAGATCGGGATCATTGTTGAAAATATAGTCCCAATGCTTGCTCTGGGCGTTTTTTAACGACTTGGGATTGGTAGCGTAGGAGCCCATTTTTGCTCGCAGCTCTTCGTTTGCGAGCATGTCATTGTAGAACCGGTCCAGCATGTCGGGCATGGCAGGTTGGAGATCCTTCCAGACTTTCTTCGACGCATGCGTGCTGCTGCCCTTTGGCGTCATAAAGTCGATGAACTTGCTGAGATTGGTTGTTTCGGAAGGATTTACGGGCTTCGGCATCGACATTTTTGCTAAGTCTTTCACGTTGCTGGATATTCAACGTCGTTAACCTAGCGTGAGCCTCGTAAAAGAAATTCTAATAATCGAATGTGTGAATATTAGTTGAAATACCTATCGTCCAATGTCTAAGAGTTATTTTGGTATATTCTTTCTGCTCACTCAACTTGAGGCTGAGTGTCTGTGTTGCCGGAGTTCGTTGTCGTGCCGTCTGTGAGGGTCCGCAGGCTCCAATCAACAACGTCTGGCGCGAGTTGCTCCAGATCGATTTCGTTGAGGGCGCTGGGTTCAGCCCAATCTGCTTGCGGAAGATCTGTCAGCCACTCGGTCTGCCACTGGCCGATCTCCTTGGCTTTGGCCGCTTCTGCGAGTTCCTTGAATTCATCCGGGGCAGTTTCCAAAGGCGTTGCCCAGCCAAAGCGGACCAACTGCGAACTCAGATCGATTGCGCCTCTGGTACAGACAGCCGAAATTTCCTGCGGGGCAAGGTCTTCTTGTTTGACACAGCTGACTTTTAAGCGCCGGATGAGACCTCGCAGAAAGGTTCTGGCCCGCATGCCGCAAGGCCACGAGGCACCCAGTTCTGTCTTGCACTTGGCTTCCAGATCCAGCGATTCAATATGGGCGAGGCGCACTGTCAGGCGCCCGGACTTCAAATGTCCTGCATCCGGAACTTCAACGCGGACGAGTTCCAGCGGACCATCCGGGACTGGTTCAACCGGCGGGTTCAGGAGTTCTAACAGCCGTTCCGACGGCCCGACACGGGTAAGTTTACCGGTGACCTGAGGTGCCGACACACCGTCCGGTGATACGTCCCGAAGGGCATCTGGAGGGGACGCGGCAGTTTGTTCTTCCTGCGAAGGCACGCTCGGAGCAAGCGGAGCTGCATCATTTTCAGGTTTGGCCGCCACAACCGGTTCGGTTTGAGAAGAGACGGTCTCCGGCTCAGGTATAGCTGGCGGTTCTGCGATAATGAGCCACGCCACCGCGCCGGCGAAAGCACCGACGACTGCAAGTGGGACGACCAGTGAGCGGATTTTCATATCCGGATCTCAACCCTGTTATTGGCTCGCCCAGATGATACGGGCTGTCCACTCAATTGCCGAGTGGAGAAGCGCCGCCTTCTCCGGATTGTCCCCGATTGTCTGGACCTGCAAGGTTTTCGGCGTCCGTTTCAAAAGCGTGTAGACGGCAAGACCGCCTTCTGAGGGTTTTAACACGATCCGGTCACCGCGCCGGACCGCAGCGGACGGCGCAACAACAATCAGGTCACCTTCACGATAAAGCGGCAGCAAGGCGTCGCCAGACACTTCAAGGGCAAAAATGTTCTGGGTGTGGTCAGTCGGAAAAACAATTGTTTCCCAGTGTTCTCCCGTCGGGCGGCCCGTGGTGTCGAACGCGTTTTCCTCATGCACGTTGGAAAAGCCAGCAACCGGCAGCGCAGAAAGGGTTGTGGACGGCCTTTGTTCTGGGGCTTCCACCCGACCGGCAAAGCTTTTCAGGCTTTCGCCTGTGGCCTCAAGGATCTTTGCAAGAGATTCGGTCGATGGCCATCGTGGACGCCCATCACCGGCAAAGCGTTTCGAGCGGTTAAAGGTAGTCGGATCCAGTCCGGCTCTCTTCGCCAGGCCTGACGGCGTCATCTCGTTGTAAGAGGCCAATGCATCAATGGCAGCCCATACTTTTTCGTGCGACAGCATCGGGGCCCGTCTCCCACCACCAATCAAACAGGAATAAATACCTTTTTTCCGAGTATGGTGAGTGCAGTTTTTTCTGTCAAAAAGCAAGAATGGCAGCACAGACAAGGGTGCACTGCTTGTCTGTCCCGACGAGCATGAGTAGTGTCCGCCGAAATTATCCTGGACAACGGACTTGTCTTACTCCGATGGACCCAACCCCGCATGGAGCGAAACCAGCGCATGACAGCGATCTTCAAAATTGTGCCCAAAACCATGTGGCAGGCAGCCGAACAGTCTGGCGTGTTTAAAGGAGCTCCTGTGGATCTGGCTGACGGTTTCATTCATTTCTCCAGCGCTGAGCAGGTCCGGGAAACTGCTGCAAAGCATTTCGCCGGCCAGAACGATTTGCTCATCGTCGCGTTCGACGACACAAGCTTTGGCGGCACCCTGAAATGGGAGCCGTCGCGAGGCGGGGCCTTGTTTCCGCACCTCTACTCCGACCTCGATCCAGCTTCGGCGGTTTGGGTAAGGGATCTTCCCCTCGGCGATGATGGGGCGCACGTGTTTCCGGAGCTGGCGGTATGAGCGGGAACGTGTTTGAAACGGCAATCCAAAAGGGCCTTCAGTTGCTGGACGCGGAAGCAGCCCACCGCGTGACAATTTTGGGCCTGAAATCTGGTTTGGTGCCTTCGAGGACAAGCCCGGTGGATGCCCGGCTCGCCGTCAACCTTTGGGATCTGACTTTCCCGAACCCTCTTGGCATGGCAGCCGGCTTTGACAAGAACGGCGAAGTGCCGGATGCACTGCTGAAGCTCGGGTTTGGGTACACGGAAGCAGGTTCTGTTACGCCGCGCGCTCAACCCGGCAACCCAAAACCACGCGTGTTCCGTTTGCCGACCGATCATGGGGTCATCAACCGGTATGGTTTCAACAACGACGGGCACGCTGCTCTGCGGGACCGTCTAAAAGCTCGGAACGGAGCTTCTGGCGTGGTCGGCATCAATGTCGGCGCAAACAAGGATTCTGAAGACCGGAACGCGGATTACGTTGCCGGTATCCACGAATTCGCGGAATTTGCCTCATACTTCACGGTGAACATTTCTTCGCCGAATACGCCGGGTTTGCGGGATTTGCAGGCACGATCGGCGCTTGCAGACTTGCTGACCCGCGTCATGGCTGCGCGCGATGACGCAACTGCGAAAATCGGCCGTCAGGTGCCGGTTCTTTTGAAGATTGCGCCGGATGTTGTCGTGGGCGACCTTAAGGACATCGTCGAAGAAGTGTTGGACAAAAAGGTAGATGGCCTGATTGTTTCCAACACCACGATTTCGCGCGAAGGCTTGAGCGGCGAGGGGCCTTTCCAGGAGACCGGGGGCCTTTCCGGCCGCCCGTTATTCCAAAGATCAACCATTATGCTGGCAAAGGCACGCACGATGGCGGGACCGGATCTCCCGATTATTGGTGTTGGCGGTATCGACAGCGCAGAAACTGCCTGGGAGAAGATCCGCGCCGGAGCCGATCTGCTCCAGCTCTATTCCGCTCTTGTTTTCAAGGGGCCGTCGCTGATCGACGAAATCCTCAAAGGCCTCGCTGCCAAACTTGACGAAAAGGGATTGCCGTCGTTGCGGGCCGCCCGCGATGCCAGCGTTGATGACTGGGCATCCAAAGAGCCGTAAACGCAATAACCGCTAGCCGAAGGTTTCAGCAGCGCGGCGCTGGCAAACCGCCAGTAGTGTCAGGCCGCGCAGTCCGAGAAACATCGAGATCGCCAGCCAGAGACCATGGTTTCCCATCAGCGGAAACAGCGCATAATAGGCGGCGATATAGACGGCGAGCGACACCAGCATCATGTTGCGCATGGTTCCGGACCAGGTTGCGCCGATGTAAACGCCGTCCATCTGATAAGCGAGAACCCCGAGAAGTGGTGCGAGGATCACCCAGATCAGGTAAATCCGTGACAGCGCCCGGACGTCCGCATTTGTTGTCAGAAGGTCAATGATCATGTGGCCGAACAGGGCAAAAAACACGGACAGAAGCGCTGCCATGGCAAAGCTCCACAATGCCGTCAGTTTCAGCGCCCGGTCAAAGGCCTTGCGTTTTCGAGCGCCAACGGCCCATCCAGCGAGCTGTTCTGCGGCTGTCGCCAGGCCGTCCAGGAAATAGGCCGCGATCATGGTGAATTTTTGCAGGACGGCATTGGCGGCAAGCACCGCGTCCCCTTGATCGGCAGAACGGGCCATGAAGAAGGCGAATGCATAAAGCAGCGCAAAGGACCGGATCATGATGTCCCGGTTCAGGGCCATCATCCGCAACAAGAGACGTTTGTTGAACACAATCTGCGCGCTCGGCCAAGTGCCTGGTCGCGGGCGCGCCAGGATTATGGTCAGGCCGAAAACAGTGGTCGCAACTTCACTGAGAACCGTTGCGAGCGCGGCGCCTTCGACACTCCAACCCAGCCCCATGACGAACCAGATGCTGAGTACAATGTTGAGGCAGTTCAAAAACAGCTGCACCATCAGCCCGGTGCCAGCGCGTCCAAGGCCGATGAACCAGCCCAGGATCGCATAGTTGGCAAGAAGGAACGGCGCGCTGTAAATGCGAATGTCGAAGTAGCGTGTCGTCGCCGCCTGAACGTCCTCGCTGCCGCCAAGAAACCATTGCCCCGCCATCAGCAGCGGTATCTGGCATATGATCACCAGTGCACCGCCGATCCCGGCAATCACCAAAGCCCGCAGGAGAGTCGCCCGGATTTCGGCCTCATCGCGTGCGCCAAGCGCTTGGGCCGTCAGGCCAGTGGTACCAGAGCGCAGAAAGTTGAAGGTGGTGAAAACCAGATCGAAGATGATGCCGCCGAGCGCGATGCCGCCAATCAGGGCAGCGTCTCCGAGCCGGCCGATTACAGCCATATCGACAACACCAAGAAGCGGCGTCGACAGATAGGCAAGCGTCATCGGCACCGCGATGGCCAGGACACCGCGATGGGTCACGGTCAGGTCAGCCGCTGGGGCGGCGTTTTCGGTGGAAGTTGGGGAGGACATGCAAACACTTTCGATTCAAGCTGCAGTCATCGCCTTGGAGCGGGGGCGCGTCAAGGGCACGCACCCGCATGGCGGTCATGTGGCTTTTCGGACAAGCGGTTTTGTCTATATTTGAGCAAATGACACTTCAGATCGTGCATCACCCTGGCTATTGTGCCGACCTTCCTGCAAACCATCGGTTCCCGATGGACAAGTTCCGCGCTGTCGCCGAACTCGTCCGGGCGGAAGGTTTGCTTGGAAGTGGCGACTTCTACCGCCCTCGGCCCGCGCCGTTCGAGTGGGTCGCTCTTGCACATGATCCGGTTTATGTCGACCAGGTCTTCAATGCGGAAGTACCGGAAAAGATCGCCCGTGAAATCGGCTTTCCCATGCGCGCTGACATCGCGCTGCGGGCCCGGTGTGCAACCGGAGGCTCGGTTCTAACCGGCTATCTGGCTCTGGAGCACGGTCTTGCCTGCAACACGGCGGGCGGCAGCCACCATGCCCGGCGCGCGCACGGTGCCGGCTTTTGTGTCTTCAATGACGTCGCAGTTGCCTTGAAAGTTCTGCAGGCTGATGGTGCAATCCGAAAGGCATTGGTGATCGATCTCGATGTGCATCAGGGCGACGGAACCGCCGATATCTTTTCAGGTGATCCGGATATCTTCACGTTTTCAATGCATTCGGCCAAAAACTATCCGGTTCGAAAGGTGCCGTCGCATCTTGACCTTGCCCTGCCGGATGCAATGGAAGATGCCGCCTACCTGACGGCTCTCCAAGAAGTTCTGCCTGATTTGCTGCGCCAAGAGGCTTGGGATCTTGTCTTCTATAATGCGGGTGTTGATCCATATTTTGAAGATAGGCTGGGCCGCCTTGCCCTGTCCCGAGATGGCCTGAAAGCGCGCGACCGCTATGTCATTGAAACTGTTCGCAGCCTTGGTATTCCACTGGCTGGTGTTCTTGGCGGTGGATACTCTACCGACATTGAGGAACTGGCCGATCGTCATGTGATCTTGCACAGAACGGCGCTGTCGGTTTGGGAAGCCGAAAGGCAGTCCGAAAGAACAAGCGTTTTGGGGTGATGTCAGACCACAATATCTGTTTGGACCACGGGCGTTGTGACGCCGATACTTGACCCGGTGACAGCTGTTTCTTGAAACTGACTTGCGCGCGTTCCAAATTCAGTGGCCTTGGGTCTCAACGTTTCTAATTGCTCAGGATCATTCAGGTCATCCCGGCCAGTTTTCAATTCATCCCGGATGTCGTCGAGGTCGTCTTCGGTTTCGTCATCTTTTTCAGCAAGCGCTTCCAGCCATTTGGCCAGCATTTCGATATCATCGCCCACCTTACGCAACCGATCTTGTTCATCGCGCATTCCGGCGATGCGGCTATCCTTGTGAGCAGTTTCCGATTTGGCCTGCTGTTCAGCATAGGCGAAGACGCCGGCTTTCAACGATTCGGTCTGTTCTTCCCGGGTTTTGGATCCGCGCCCAGTGGCGGTCCCGTCCTTTTTCCCAGTGTACTCAGATGGCGTGCCAGTATCCGGATTGGAGACGGCGGGTTCTGAGAGGAGCTTTGCGGTTGCAACCTGGGCAGCGCTCGAACCGACGGCAACCTGATTAGACGCAGTGGGAGGCTGTGATGCGCTGCCGAGTGTACTGGAAATCACGGAGCTGACAGCGTTGGCCGTCGCGCTCAGAGAGCTGCTTGAGCCACCTCCCAATTCTCCGGCGGCCTTTTTGAGCCCGTTGGCAGCACTGCTGAATTCCTTCGAAATCTGCTTGAGCTCTTTGAGCAGGCGTTTGGCCTGTTCCGGTGTTGCAAATCGAAGCAGCTCTTTCAGTTGCTCAATCCGCGCTTCGATGCGGGCCAGACGTTCTTCTCGGAGCGCATCCTTGTTGTCTTGCAGGGCGCGGGACATGCTGACGCTGCTCTCAACAGCGTCCTTGAAATCCTGAAGGAGACCCTGCGCTGCCTTTTGTTCTTCTTTAGTCAGTGGCGGGGCCGTGTTGCCGATTTGGTTCAAAAGCGTTTCGGCTGACCGGACAGACTTCTGCAGGCCTGAGCCATTGGTCTGAGGCCGCAACGAAAACTGCTGCTGGCTGGCGTTCGAAGCGATCGAGAAAAGAGACATAAACCAATCCAGAATGAAACACGTGAGAGTGTCTCTTCAGGATGGTTAATGATTGGTTAAATTTCCCGCATAAAGTGTGTCGCCGGGCCTATTTGTTTTTCCCGACAGCAAGCAGCCGTAACAGGAGCCAAATCGGAATGACGACAACGGCGCCCGCCGCCAGGTAGCCGCCAAGACGTCCAAGCGCATGAAAGCCCATGCTCCACAGGCGCTCGACAAACTCGATGGCCATATGAACGAGATCGATTGGGTTCAGATTAAGCGCAGCGAGAATAATCCCGACAACAAACGACAGGAAAACCAGACGCAACAGAACTTGCCCAGGGGAGCCTCCCATGAAACGGTTCAAGTTATTGTCGGACATCAGGTTCTCCAAAAATGCAGTTTTGCTCGCAATAGACGTAAGCACCAAAATCAGGTCTTTCAATGTAAACATTTGCGCTGGAATGAAACATGCGATCGAAAAACTCGAAACTGCAAACGAAAACAGATCGCTGTTAACTATATGCGGTGTCGTAAATCGCAAAAATGTGTACGTAACAAGCTAATGACAAAAGACGTGTTTTGCTCTAACAATGACCTTGGAAGACTTACTTGGGCGTGTACAACCCACCCACACTCGTACGCGGTCAGCTTCCACGCCGGTTTGTGAAAGACAATAATCGCAGCTGTGTTTTAACAGGACTGCGGAGCCCAACAGGCAATCAGGCGTAGCTGGGGATTGACGATGCACTCCGGTCGGAGACGATTGGCGTCGGTCCGCACCAGTGCCGGGAGCTCCATTAGGCGTTTCCAGGTAAGGGAAAGTTTTGGCGCGGTAAGCAGGAGCCCGATCTGCTGCCGCGCTTTATTCTCCAAAATGACGAAGTCTTTCCTGAGGCACCGCGCAACGACTGACCTGTGGGCTACTCAAGGATCCGATCACCCATTTTAACTGGCATCAATGTGGTGTAGGTGCTCCATGGCGCCAATATGGCAGGCGCATAACCAATGGATTGCGCAAGAAGTACCGATCTGCGCCCGATGCGCGCGCATTACTCAGGTCAATCAGTTCGGTTTCACAAGCGGATCCGGAGGACCAACGGATGAAAGCGCTGTCTCCAGTTCGTCGTCTTCCTCCGCACTTCGTGTCCGGCAGGCAGCGAGTTTTTCCCGAACCTTTCTTGGGGACTCGCCAAACCATAATTTAACGGCTCGCGAAAAAGTACTGAGTTCAGAAAAGCCCAAGAGAAAAGCGATCTCCTTCATTGGAAGGTCAGTGGAGCGTAAATACCGCTCTGCTGCGGATTTTCGGATCTCTTCGTTCAGTTGTCTGTATGTCGTGCCTTCCTTTGCAAGAAGGCGCTGGATTGCCCGTTGCGACATACCGATTTTTGCCGCGATCTTTGGCAACGCAGCGCCACCTTCAGACAGGCTGGCAGCGATTTCGTTTGCCAGGCGTGAGATCGGAGAGACCATCTGCCCGAATTCATCCAGTTCCTGAAGCGCCGATTTTAAAATGATCTGGTAGAGATGCGGATCCTGACGCCGCAAAGGCCTGTTGAGCAACGCCTTTGGTAAACTGATCCGGTTCGTCGGCGCATGAAACTGGATGCGGCCCTGATACTTCTTTTGAAAGGCAGATGTCTTTTCTGGCGGGTAGGTCGCGATTTCAATGAGAATGGGCGGGACGTTCATGTCGAGCGCATGTTCCAGCTGCCGAGTTGCCCAGCCTATCCGGGCAAACATGTTTTGCCGCCACTCTCCGCGTCCCTCCAGGCTGGGCCATTCGATAAAGGCGCCGGTCTCTGTCTCTTCGAACTTGATCCGGTAGGCATTCGTGCGGATCTGAATGAACCGGACCCAGGCCTGACACGCATCACGCAAAGACGGCGCGCAGGCAAAAACGTAGTCGAATATGGAAAAACTGCCGACATCCAGCTTGTTGAACATGTCGAACATGATCGCGTCGTCGTCCAGAGACTTCGCGACATATTCAAAGGTGCCATGCCAAGCCGTTATGGGAACGATACCCTGCGGATCATCCAGAGCCTGAAGGTCAAAGTTATACACCTTGGCGATATGAGCCCAGTCCAACCTGTCGTTTGGACAGACGTCCCGCAAGACACGCAGCACATCCGCGCGCGCCCACTCTCCGTCAAGCGGCATTTCCCCTCCAAGCAAACCTTAAGGTCTTTTTCTTACCTCCACTTTGCATGAGGCGGCATGTGGGATCAAGTCGCGTCGTATTTTGCAAACACGAATGTGATCGGAAAAGAAAACGCCGCTTTCCAGAGAAAGCGGCGTTGAAAGGTGCATGAGTGCTGCTTTTTATCAGGCAGCGTCTTTGACGGCGACGTCGCCTTTGGGCGGGAACCGGCCATAGAAGGTTTCGTTGTTTTTGGCCATTTCACGCAGCAGCTTGTTTGGCTTGAAGCGTGGTCCCCACTTGCGCGTGAACTTCTTGCAAAGTTCGACAAATGCGGTAGTGCCCATCATGTCGATGTAACTGAGTGTGCCGCCAGTGTAAGGGGCAAACCCAAAGCCGAGGATCGAGCCTACATCGGCCTCGCGCACGTCGGTGAGGCAGTTTTCCTCAAAGATCCGGGCCGTTTCCAGGGCCTGCATGACAAGCAGACGCTGCTTGAGTTCTTCGATGTTGAAGCTGTCGGCCGATTTCGGTTGGCCAACGACGTCCGGAATACCCGGCCACAGGCTCTTATCCTTGCCGTTGTAGTCATAGAACCCCTTGCCGTTCTTGCGGCCAAAGCGTTCCCGTTTGACGACCATCTCTTCCAGGATGTTGTCGAGCGGGCCTTCAACGTATTTGACGCCGAGATCCTTGCGGGTTGCCGAGACGATCTTCCAAGCAAGGTCCAGTGCCACTTCGTCGCCGAGAGACAGCGGACCGACCGGCATGCCTGCCATCTTGCCCGCGTTTTCGATCATTGGCGCCGGAATGCCATCCGCCAGCATCATCAGGCCTTCGCGGATATAGGTCATGACAACGCGCGACGTGTAGAAACCGCGGCTGTCGTTGACGACGATCGGGGTCTTCTTGATGGCCTTGATATAGTCGAGCGCCATGGCAAGAGCCCGGTCGGACGTCCGTTTGCCCATGATCACCTCGACAAGCATCATCTTGTCGACAGGCGAGAAGAAGTGGATACCGATGAAGTTTTTAGGACGCTTGGAGGCTTGCGCCAAAGAGGTGATCGGCAGTGTCGAGGTGTTGGACGCATAGATCGCCCGTGACTTCATCACCGCTTCGGCTTTTTCGGTCACTGTCTTCTTGATTTCGCGATCTTCAAAGACGGCCTCAATCACGAGATCACAATCGGCGAGTTCCTCGTAGTCCGCGGTCGCTTGAATGCGGGATAGAACCTTGGCCTTTTTGTCTTCGGTGGACCGGCCGCGCTTGACCGCCTTGGTCAGCAGGTCTTCGGTGTGGGCTTTGCCTTTGTCGGCAGCTTCCTGGTCGCGGTCAATCAGAACCACATTGATACCGGCCTGCGCAGTGACATAGGCAATGCCCGCTCCCATAAAGCCCGCGCCGAGGATGCCAACTTTTTTGATGTTATTGGGGCGTTGGTCGATGGGGCGGCGTGCGCCTTTGTTCAGCTCCTGCATAGAGACGAACAGGGAGCGGATCATGTTTGCGGCTTCAGGGGTCTGAAGGACCTTCGCGAAGTAGCGGCTTTCAACCTGAAGGGCGAGATCCATCGGCAGCTGAAGGCCTTCGACGACCGCATGCAGCAGATAACGGGCGCCCGGGTAGTTGTCGAAGGTTTCGCGGCGGTAGATCGCGTTTGCAGCCGGCCAGAACTGGAAACCCGCAGGAGAATAGATGTTGCCGTTCGGCAGCTTGAAGCCCTTCTTGTCCCACGGCTTGACCGGATCGACCCCGGCTTTAAGCATTTTCTTGGCTGCCGCAACCAGCTTCTTGGACGGGGTGACCTCGTCGACCAGCTTCAGCTGCTTGGCTTGAGGGGCGCGCAGTGTTTTGCCCTGCAAAAGGAACTGCATGCCCTGTTGACCATCGGCCATGCGCATGACGCGCTGAGTGCCACCAGCACCTGGGAACAGGCCAACTTTCACTTCCGGCAGACCCATTTTCAGGTCTTCGTCGACAACCCGCGCATGACAAGCGAGCGCCAACTCTGTGCCACCGCCCATGGAAGTGCTGTTCACAGCTGCCACAAACGGCTTGCCGCAGGTTTCCAGCTTCCGGTAAACGAGAGTCAGTTTGCGGGAGCCTTCGAACAGCGCTTTTGCGGCAGCTTCTGGATCTTTCGCGCGCTGCACGTGGAAGTCTTTCAAGAGACCTTCCAGCATGGTCAGATCTGCACCGCCGGAAAAGGCGTTCTTACCGGATATGATGACCGCGCCCTTGATGGCCTCATCGCCAACAACCCGATCAACGACTGCATCGAGTTCTTCCATGACGCTGAGATCAATGACGTTCATCGATTTCTCCGGCATGTCCCACGTGATCAGGGCAATACCGTCTTCGTCGGTTTCGATCGTGAAGTTCTTATAATCCATCTGTCTCTCCCTAATCAGTGGAAGGTTGTTTCGTTTTTGTGCGCTCTTTCCCAATGAGAAGAGCGAATGTTCAAGCTTTTGTACCCAGGGTAAGGATTTGGAAGTCCACGCCCGTTAGTGTTCGATCCAGACATTTGCGGTACGGCCGGGAAGGGGACGCCATGTCTTGCGACGGATGCAGGGGCGGGAACGAAATCGACTTTGACTTCACGATGGCCTTTCAACCGATCGTGGACATCAATGCCCAAAAAATCTGGGGCTATGAAGCTTTGGTCCGTGGGATGTCCGGCGAACCGGCTCCCACTGTTCTTTCCCGGGTCACTGACCAGACAAAGTACAGTTTCGATCAGCGATGCCGGGTTAAAGCCATCGAGTTGGCCGCACGCCTTATGCCCCCTGACTGCATCTTGTCGATCAACTTCATGCCGAACGCGGTGTATGAGCCGCGCGCCTGCATCAGAACAACCCTTGTGGCCGCCGCCCAAACCGGTTTCGACTTGCGCCGGATAAATTTCGAATTCACCGAAAGTGAACGCGTCACTGACCCGGCTCACTTGCAGGGCATCATCGCCGAATATCAGCGGCAGGGTTTCTTGACCGCGATCGACGATTTCGGCGCTGGCTATGCCGGCCTGAACCTTTTGGCGTCTTTCACTCCTGACATTGTCAAGATTGATATGGGTCTGGTCCGAGACATCGACAGCGATTTTACCAAGCGCGCCATTGTACGGGGCGTTGCTTCCATCTGCCATGATCTGGGAATTGCCATGCTCGCGGAAGGCATTGAAACCGAGGGCGAATTGCATGTCTTGAAAGACTTCGGCATCAACCTTCTGCAAGGTTACCTTTTCGCCCGGCCTGAGCTTGAGACGATGCCCAAGGTGACGTTTAGCGAAACGCTGGTCGCGGCCCAATAAGTCAAAACGGTCATGTCGCCCAGATCCATTGCGGCATCCACCGCCGAATAGACGGCGGGATGAACTGCCACGCACTGGATGGAGCCGGGCGACCATTTTATCAGACCCGCTCGATGATGGTTGCGGTGCCCATACCGGCACCGATGCAAAGCGTGACCAGCGCGGTGTTCAGGTCGCGGCGCTCCAGTTCGTCAAGAACTGTTCCGAGGATCATCGCGCCGGTCGCGCCGAGCGGGTGCCCGAGAGCAATCGCGCCGCCGTTGACGTTGACCGTTTCCGGATCAAGATCGAACGCCTGCTGATAGCGCAGAACGACGGACGCAAAGGCTTCGTTGATCTCGATGAGATCAATGTCCTTCATCTCCATCTTGGCGTTCTTCAAAAGCTTCTCGGTCACGTCCACCGGCCCGGTCAGCATCAGCGCTGGTTCGGAGCCGATATTTGCGAAGGCTTTGATGCGCGCGCGCGGCTTCATACCGATGGAGCGGCCGGCTGTCGAAGAGCCGATAAGCACTGCCGCAGCGCCGTCAACGATCCCGGAGGAGTTGCCTGCATGGTGAACGTGTTTGACGTTTTCCACTTCCGGATGGGCCTGAATGCCAACCGCGTTGAAACCGCCCATTGCACCCATCATTTCAAACGACGGATTGAGCGAGGCGAGGGACTGCATGTCCGTTTCCGGACGCATGTGCTCGTCCTTGGCCAGGATTGTGATGCCGTTGATGTCCTTGACTGGAACGACTGACTTGTCGAACTTGCCGTCTTCCCAGGACTTGCCCGCACGCTTCTGGCTTTCCACGGCATAGGCATCGCAATCGTCACGGCTAAAGCCGTATTTGGTTGCGATCAGGTCAGCGGAAACGCCCTGCGGCATGAAGTAGGAGGGAATGGCAACCTGCGGCTCGATCGGCCAAGCGCCACCAGACGCGCCAAGTCCGACGCGGCTCATGCTTTCAACACCACCGGCGATGACAAGCTTGTGCTGGCCGGACATGACCTGAGCGGAGGCCATGTTGACGGCATCAAGGCCTGATGCACAGAACCGGTTGATCTGCATGCCCGGAACCGATGTGTCATAATCCGCTGCGAACACGGCTGCACGGGCGATGTCACCGCCGGCTTCACCGACCGGATCAACGCAGCCGAGAACCACGTCATCAACCTTTTTCGTGTCGATACCGTTGCGGTCGCGGATCGCTTCCAGTGCGGTGGCCGCCAGGCGGACGGCTGGCACTTCGTGCAGCGCACCGTCCTTTTTGCCACGGCCGCGCGGGGTGCGCACGTGGTCGTAAATATAGGCTTCAGGCATCAAATCCTCCTCTAGATCAGGCGGGCCTCACGCGGCGCTTGGCAAAGGGTGGCCAGGCATGAGGTCGTAAGGATGTTTCCAGCCGGGTTGGGACTTTATGCGGTCCAGCCAGGCGGTCACGTTTTGGTATTCGTTGAGGTCAATGCCGAGTTCGCCCTCGTAAAACAGATAGCTGCAGAGGGAAAAATCGGCTGTCGTCAGTTTGGAGCCGATAGCGAAATCGTTTTTCGCCAAGTGCTTGTCTAGAATTGCCAGCGCGCTTTTCGCCCGCCCATCCAGAAACTTCACAACATCGGTTTCACCGGTCTTGATCAGCGTGCGCATGAACCGCAGCGGGCCGATCATGCCGGACACTTTCTGATTGTCGAAAATGGTCCAGCGCAGGATTTCGCGGCGTTCTTCGTCAGTCTCCCAGCCGAATTTGCCGAACTTCTCAACGAGATAGTCCATGATGACTGCAGACTGGGTCAGTGTCTCATCGCCATGAACAAGTACCGGGACTTCGCCCATTTCATTCAGTGACGAGCGGAACTCTTCGCTGCGCGTTTCGCCGTTGAAGAAATCGACCCAGGACGCTTCCCAGTCGGCGCCACACAGCTCCAGCATGAGCGCGACTTTGTAGGAATGCCCTGACTGGGCCATGCAATAAAGAACGAATTCAGCCATATCGATGCTATCTCCCTGACAAATCTGCTTATGGCGGGACTATACCGCCCCAAACAGATTTTGCGCGGGTGAATGATCGGCCCGGCGATCACCGGGCCGTTCGGCTTAAAATGCCTCGGCGCTGACCGACATCATGGTGTCAGAACCTGTTGAAATCCGGGCAAGGTGCGCCGCGGTCTCAGGCATGGTCCGTTCCATGTAGAAGGTGCCGAAGGCCAACTTGTCGGAGAGCCACTGCTCCTTGCCGTTGGCACCGTTCTTCAACGTTTCTTTTGCCGTCTTGGCGATCTTGGCCCACATGTAGCCGAGTGCAACGAGGCCGAAGAGGTGCATGTAGTCAGTTGAGCCAGCCCCGGCATTGTCCGGGTTCTTCATGGCGTTGTTCATGAACCACATGGTTGCTGCTTGCAGATCATCAACGCCTTTCTTCAGCGGGCCGGTAAATGCGGCCAGGTCTTCGTTGTCCTTGTTTTCCTTCAAGAACGTGTTGACTTCATTGAAGAAGCTCATGACCGCGCGGCCGCCATTCGCCGGAAGCTTGCGGCCCACGAGATCCAGCGCCTGGATGCCGTTTGCGCCCTCATAAATCATGGCGATACGAGCGTCGCGGACGAACTGCTCCATACCCCACTCGCCGATATAGCCGTGGCCACCATACATCTGCTGGGCATTGACCGCGTTTTCGAAGCCGACGTCGGTCAGAACACCTTTGAGAACCGGTGTCATGAGGCCCATCATGTCGTCGGAGAACTGCTTGTCCTTGTCGTCTTCAGAGCGGTGGGACACATCGCCGTGCAGCGCGGTCCAGATGACCAACGCGCGGGCCGCTTCGTTGAAAGCCCGGATGGACATCAAAGTGCGGCGGACGTCCGGATGAACAATGATCGGGTCGGCGGCCTTGTCCGGGCTTTTCGGTCCGGTGAGTGCGCGGCCCTGAATGCGGTCTTTCGCGTATGTCACGGCGTTCTGGTAGGCAACTTCCGACTGCGACAGACCTTGAACGGCCACACCGAGGCGGGCTTCGTTCATCATGACGAACATGGCGCGCAGGCCTTTGTTTTCTTCGCCAACGAGCCAGCCGGTCGCATCGTCATAGTTCATGACGCAGGTCGCGTTGCCGTGGATTCCCATCTTGTGTTCGATGGAGCCGCAAGACACGCCGTTGCGCGCACCGCTTGAGCCATCCTCGGCAATTTCGTTCCGCGGAACGACAAACAGCGAAATGCCTTTGTTGCCTTCCGGGGCACCTTCGATGCGGGCCAGAACCAGGTGAATGATGTTGTCCGACATTTCGTGTTCACCGGCCGAGATGAAGATCTTGGTGCCGGAAATCTTGTAGGAGCCGTCGGCTTGCGGGACGGCTTTGGTGCGGATGAGGCCGAGATCCGTGCCGCAATGAGGCTCGGTAAGGTTCATCGTGCCGGTCCATTTGCCGGCGATCATGTTCGGCAGATAAGTCTGCTTCTGCTCATCCGTTCCATGGATGGTCAGCGCCGCTATCGCACCTGCAGTCAGGCCCGGATACATGGAAAAGGCCATGTTGGCGGAGGAGGCGAACTCGTTAAAGATCGTTGCCAGCGTGTGCGGCAAACCTTGTCCGCCGTAATCCGCATCAGCGGAGAGGGTGCCCCAACCGCCTTCGCAAAAAGCGTCATAAGCTTCCTTGAAGCCTTTCGGAACAGAGACCGTGCCGTCGTCGTTCCGGGTGCAACCTTCCTGATCGCCAGACTGGTTGATTGGCTGGAGGACTTCCTCAGTAAACTTGGCGCCTTCCTTCAGGATGGCTTCCACGAGGTCCAATGGAGCGTCGGAAAAACCCGGCAGGTTGGAATAGCGCTCGTATCCGAACACGTCTTTCAAAAGGAAAAGGGTATCATCAACCGGTGCGGAGTATGTCGGCATGGAAATCCTCCCAGATTTGCCGTCAGATGTTTTTGCATGACGTTTCCGTAAACGTCACCTTGGGCATCTATATACGCGCGAAATTCTAGGGCGACAAGGGGTATCGTAACGGAAGTATAGCCCAAAAAACGAGCTGAAACGCATCAAAAGTGAGATTTTTGTCGTGGTGTACGCACTGAACCGGTGCGTGACGCTACGTTTTTCAGCCTGTTAGATACTGGTCAAAAATGCACTTAATGCGATTAAAGATAGTGTTGACGTACATAAATTGCATGAAAAAAGCAACGGTGTTGGTAGTCAAGCGGAGACCATCATCGTTTCTTTTAGCCTTGCATTGAGAATGATGATCATTTTTCGCATGACGGCGACGAGGGCGACCTTTGACGGTTTTCCATTTGTTTTGAGGCGTTTGTAGAAGGCCTTCATGACCGGATCAAAGCGGATGGCTGGCAGAGCTGCGACGTAGAGAGCATCTCGGATTTGCCGCCGTCCACCGGAGATCATGCGTTTGCCCCGCATGAGGCCGCTATCCTTGTTGAGCGGGGCCACGCCGACGAGCTTGGCGACCTGTCCTTTGGACAAGCTCCCCAGCTCCGGCAAGTCGGCCAGCAGGAAGCAAGCTGTTCTTAGACCGATGCCTTTGAGGGACATGAGAACATTGGCCCTTTGGGCAAGTGCCGGGTCCGACCTGATGCAAAGCTCCATGTCGTCGATAACAGCCTGGCGCTGATTGGTCAAAAAGCGCAGACTTTCTTCGATCCAGGCTATCGTCCTGCCGGTCTGCTTTTCCCTGCGGTTCTTTTCTTGAACGATCATATGGCTCAGTTGCCGGTATCTTTGAACCAGCTCCTTGAGCAGGGTCTGGGCCGCGGAGCTGGGAGTGAGGAGGCGTGTCTCCAGGCGTTGGCCATAGTCGGCCAGAATGAAGGCATCAATCTTGTCGGTCTTGGAGAGCTGGCCACAGGCCCGGGCAAATTGCCGGACTTGCTTGGCGTTCACCTTGGCAACTGGCCGGCCAACCGCCAGAAGGGCAGCCTCAACGGCACGCTCATAGCCGCCGGTCGGCTCCAGGATCAGCCGTTCTATCGAGTTGAACCGCATGAGAAAGGTCAGGAATGCATCGATCCCTTCCTCCGTGTTGGTGAAACTCGCACGCTGCTCATCGGGCAGAACGCAAACGTCAAACGTGGATTTTGATATGTCGATGCCGACAAAACGGCTAGCATAAGGCATGGCTTGGTCTCCCTTATACGCGAGCGCGAAGCTCTCTCAACGGTTCGACGAAGCCTCAAGTGTGTGAAGGGTTCTGCTTTTTTGCGAACGCAAGGTTCATGCCCGCAAGGGCTCAACCACTTCACACACCGTCATAAAGGTAAGGCCATACCTCAATGACAAAGAGGCCGGAGCATCAAACCATGCTCCGGCCTCATAATGTATAAGCCCGGCATTCCGCTTGAGAATGCCGGGCTTGATCTGCCTTTAAGGAAGACGGTTGGCCAAATCAGGCTTCTTCAGCTTCCTTTTGCTTCAGCATGCCAGAAACGATCTCGACGGTGCGTGAGAGCTCTTCAATGGCTGTTTCGATGTCCTTGCGCTGGTTCTCAAGAACCGCGATCTGCTCGTTGAAGCGGGAAAGCGCGACCCGCAGTTGCGTGACCTGTCCATCGCGCAGGTCATAGAGGTCCAGCATGTCCCGAATTTCAGAGAGTGAAAAGCCAACCTGCTTGCCCATAAGAACCAGTTTCAGGCGTGCCCGGTCGCGGCGGTTATAAACCCGGTTCATGCCATCGCGCTTCGGATTGATCAGGCCTTTGTCTTCATAAAAGCGCAGTGTCCGCAGCGTGCAGCCAAATTCCTTCGCCAGATCGCCGATCGTGAATTGCGTCTTCTTGCTGCCGTCGTCTGAGGCTGCAACCACATCGACCAGCTCATCGTTGTTGTTCAAAATCGAAAGCGCTTCGCTCATTTTGCTTGTTCTCTTGATTTGCGCCGCTGCCAGCGGGCTGCCGTTTCAACTTGAAAAGACCCAGTGCAGACCGCGAGTTCACTCGCTGAACGGACTGTCATGCGCGTATTCCGGCGCGGGTTCTTCTTGAATTCTTGTGCACTGTTTAGCTTACGTTTGCGTCACCGTCTAGTCCGGGCCACCACGTGCTGTCAGATTTGCTGACGGCAAAGCGCTCGATTCGGCATTGTTTGTGCATATCCTGAATGATCGGCCGCCGTTCAGAGCGCGGAATCGCATTTGGCAATGCGAGTTAACTGCCTGTTTACCCTAAGTCGACAAAGTCTTGGAAAATGCTGGCCCGCTTTCCGGCCTTCGTCGGACACTGTTCTGAAGCCAGCTCCTTTAAGTGGTCTCAAGACCAACAGCCCAGGGTCAGGATATGCCGGCTAGAAACAAACACCAGGCAGGACGCCGCGGCCGAGATGTGTATGACAGTCTAGATCGGAACGATTTGCCTCACCGCGAACCCGCGCGCGCCCGAATTGAAAGACTCACCCGAACAGCAACTGCTCTCGGCGGATATGACCGCATGTATTCTGGTGAACGCGGGCCGGAAGGAGATCTGGACGCCGTTGCCGATGAGCTGGACCGTCTTCTGTCCGAACAAGCCGAGCGGGAAGTACCACAACGCGGGCGCGGGCGTTCGTCCCGTTCAGCTCCACGCCGGGGCCGAGAGCGCGCACAAGACGCTGGTATTGATGATGTTATGGGGGCGCTGGACCGTCTCGACCGGCAGGTCCAAGGGCTCGCCGGTGACGAAGACTATGCAGACGACTATGAGCGCGCACCGTCCCGCAGCCACCGCCCTGGACGGTATGCCATCGATGCTTTGAACGAGCCTGATCCTTACGGGGACGATGACGGTTTTTATGATGATGATCCATATGCGGATTATGGCGACGAAGATGATGCTTATTATCAGCGGGCACCGCGCCGCAGTTCGATCGCCAACCGGAATGCGTCCATGCACGCCTACAAGGATCTGGGACGCCGCATTGATGCGCTGAGAAAACCGCAGGAACAAGCTCTGGCGCATGTTCGCGAAGAGCTTGGGTCTTTGCGCGACGCGCTCGGCGGAATTGCACGCGGAACCAATGAGACCGTCAGCCGTCAGAATGCCGAGTTGCGCCGTTTGGCCGACATGGTGGACCGGCTGCGCAATGACAAAAAGAATGATCAGCTTGCAAAAGAGATCCGCAAGGAAGTTGCCGAGCTGAAGTCTCTGGTCGGCCGGACCAACGTGGAAGGCGCTCTTCAGACGCTCGAACACGGCTACGCGCACATTTTGCAGCGGCTTGACGAATTGTCCCGAGCTTCTGTCGACCCGCGCGTCCTGCGCAGCGTTACCGTTCGGTTGAATGAGATAGAAGACGCCTTTGCAGCCCTGCCGCGTTCTGAGCACATGATGGTCCTGGAGGACCGGGTCGTCTCGATTGCCGAACGTATGGAAGAACTGCTTCAGCGCAAGGATCATGCTGAGATCGAACCCTTGCGCGCCGAGCTGCGCGAGGTGCGCGGGTTTGTGCAACAGATCGATGTGAAGGGTCTGGTTGAAAGCATCGACGACCGGATGAAGTTCGTCTCCAACCGGCTGGATGATCTGGAAACGCTGGCAAAAGAACAGCGCGGCCTCGACAACCGGCTGTCCGCAATGGAACAGCGGATGCCGGAGCCTGAAACGATCACGAGGCTTCAGGGTCGGCTTGAAGACATCGTCGGCATGATGGCCGATGACCGGTCGGCGCCTGCAGATCAGGAGCATCTCGCGCAACTGGATCACCGCCTCAACGACATCGTTGACCGTCTTGAGCGGATGGAGCAGGCCAAACCAATCCAGTCGGGCGATCCAGGTGCATTCGACGCCTTGGGAAAACGGCTTGAAGCGATTTCAACAAAGATCGATGCGATTGAAAAACGGGCGGCCCGCCCGGTCATTGCACCTGTGGCAGCGGCACAAAGCGCTTCCGGTGCGGACACCGAGTTTTTTGCGCAGATCCAGGATCGCTTGAACGATCTGACTACCCGGCTCGATCAACCGAAAGATACAGTTACGACGTCGGATCTAGATAAGCTGCGTTCGGAGATCACGGCGATGCGCGAACGGGTCGCGCAGCCAGCGTCGACCGATGCGCTCGAGCAACGGATCTCCGATCTCGCACAGCTTGTGACCACAAGTGGCGGCAAGGTCGACGACAAGGGGCTCGAAGTTCTGGGCGCCAAGGTCGCAGCTCTGGCCGAGCAGATTGAGACATCATCGTCGAACGCTCAGAATTCGGATCAGATATCTTCTGTTCTTGAACGGATTGAGGCAGGGCTCGCCGAAACACGCTCTGATGTGGCCGGCATTGCGCGCAGGGCGGCCCAGGAAGCTGT
The DNA here is from genome assembly GCF_055755305.1 of Roseibium sp. R5. NCBI lineage: Bacteria > Pseudomonadati > Pseudomonadota > Alphaproteobacteria > Hyphomicrobiales > Stappiaceae > Roseibium > Roseibium sp. R5. Next base: position 5,038,735 of record NZ_CM146910.1, on the reverse strand, counting down.
CGCCAATGCACCAAAAGCCAAAAACAGTGAGTATGACGCGGCTATCTCGTCGCTGCAGAACGACCTCAAGCGTCTTTTGGATGCTGCCGAAGGCAGCGAAGAGCGGACCCGCAACACCTTTGACGGCGTAAAATCCGTCCTTGGGTCCATCACCGAGCGCTTGGATACACTGGAGCGTGTTGAGCCTGCACCTAAGCAAAAGTCCGATCCAGCACCAGAAGCGGCGGGCGGTTTGTTCTCGCCGATTAAGGTTGCCGAGCGTCCGCCACTCTTTGCGAAGGCCCAGCCGGACATGACTCAGAGCAAGGCTCAGGCTGAGCCGGCTCCGCTGCCCGTTGAAGACACGCCGGAACCCCCGAGGGACCGCAAAGCCGACTTTATTGCTGCTGCCCGCCGGGCCGCACAGGCTGCATCTGCTGAAGCGGCTCAGCTTGAGAAGAAGAAACCGGCCAAGGATGAGGCAGAAAGCGCAGACGAAGAACGTGGCAAGGCGCGAGTCGGCTGGCTTCGCAATGTGTTGAAGCGGTCTCCGGCCGAGAAAGAAGAAACCGTTGACGAAGCGCTTGAGCTGAAAACGGCTGATATCAATCCGGCCGAAGTCGAACAGAGCGAAGAACAGACGACTGTACTGGCAGGTGACAGGGTTGCCCCCGAACCTGCCCAGGCTTCCGGTGGCCGCCGCCGGGCGATCCTTTACACTGCAGCAGCTGTCGTGTTGTTGATGGCCGGTTTCTACGTCACACGCGGCGCACTGTCGCCGTCTGATACGTCGCCGCAAGTGGCTGCAGTTCCTCAAGACGAGGCCGTTGTCGGCGAGGCTGCACCGGCAAATCCCGCTGAGGAAACAGCTTCGAGTGTTGCTGCTTCTGAGCCTGAAACGGTTTCCGAAGGCCAAGGGGCGTCGGACAGTCCACCGCCGATCGCCGCAAGCGATCCAATGCCCGCGATCGAAGGCTCTGTTGCGCTGGCACCGCCTGCAACAACCCAGCCGCCCGAGGCAGCTGCAGACCCGGTGCCGACACCTGCGGCCGCGTCCCAGTCACTGGATGCCGAGCCTGGTGTGGCGTTTGCACCGCCAAGCGGCGTTGAAAACAGCTTCGGTGCAGCACCTGCCGGCGTTGCGGCCGGGTTCACAGCGGCCGGAGAAGCGGAACCGGCTGCTGGCGAAGCGGGCGCAGCATTGCTGGCCAGCCTGCCGCCGGAAGGCGTTGGACCCATGGCACTGCGAAGCGCTGCTGCCAGTGGGGACGCGGCTGCAGAATTCCTGATTGGTGTCAAATACACTGAAGGCGATGGTGTTGCTGCCGATCTGGCAAAGGCGGCGGCCTGGTATCAAAAGGCTGCCGACAAAGGACTTGCCCCGGCGCAATACCGGCTCGCCAGCCTCTACGAAAAAGGCCGCGGCGTCCAAAAGGATCTGCCGAAGGCAAAGGCCTGGTACACACAGTCAGCAGAAGCGGGCAATGCCAAGGCGATGCACAACCTTGCAGTCCTTTTTGCTGAAGGCGGCGGCGGACAGCCCGATTATGCATCGGCGGCCAAGTGGTTTGAAGACGCTGCCAACTATGGCGTCAAAGACAGCCTGTTTAATCTCGGTATCCTTTATGCCGGTGGCATCGGCGTCGATAAGGATCTGATCGCCAGCTACAAGTGGTTTGCGATTGCTGCTGACCAAGGTGATCCGGAGGCTGCAAAGCGGCGCGACGATGTTGCCAATATGATGGATCAGGAAACCTTGGCGAGTGCCCGCCTGGCTGTTGAAGGCTTTAAACTGAAAACACCGGACCCGGCCGCAAACAAGGTCACGCTCCAGCCAAGCTGGACCGAAGGGTCTGCCCTTCCGGCGAGCAATGCGTCCGTGACCGCCGTCGATAACTCGGCGATGATCCGCGAGGCGCAGGACAAACTCAACTATCTGGGTTTTGACACCGGTACTCCGGACGGTCAGATGGGCCCGCGAACACGCAGCGCGATCCGGGCTTTCCAGCGCAGCCTTGGCCTGCCGGAGACGGGTCAAGTGGACAGCCGGTTGATGGATGAGCTGAAAAGCCAGGCCATCTGACCAACCGCCTTGGACAGAACTCAATCAAGTTCGCAATGAGCCGGAGACGCAAAGCGTTTCCGGCTTTTGTGTTTCGCGGCTTGCGGATAACTGGCGCTAATCGTTCAGGGTAAGTGATAAGTCCAGTTGTGCGGAATTAAATTGCTGAGTTGACAGAGTAGCTGCCACAGGTTTTTAACCATTATACATGTAAGTTTAGGCAGTCTTGTCTGCAGTTTTCCGGCGAAGCCCTGTGCAATTATACCTTCCGATAGCCGAGATACCGGTCAATATCTTCGTGATATTTGGCATGGGCGGGGCTGTGGGGTTCTTGTCCGGTTTGTTCGGCATCGGTGGCGGTTTCCTTCTGACCCCGCTTCTGATTTTTTCCGGGATCCCGCCAGCGGTCTCTGTCGCGACGGTCACAACACAGGTGGTGGCGTCTTCCGCCTCTGCAGTTGTCACCTATTGGCGGCGCAAGGCAATTGATCTGAAGCTGGCCAGCGTGCTGCTTGCCGGCGGTATTTCCGGGTCACTGCTGGGCGTCATCCTGTTCGATGTTTTGCAGGCGATCGGCCAACTCGATGTGGTGATCTCCCTGTCTTATGTGACGTTTTTGGGGACAATCGGCGGGCTGATGCTGGTGGAATCGGTGCGGGCCATGCGCCGCCGCCGGTCGGGGGAACCGCCTCGGGCGCGAAAACCCGGTCAGCACAATTGGGTGCATGGGCTGCCGCTAAAGGTCCGGTTCCGGAGATCCAAGCTGTACGTCAGCGTGATACCCGTCGTCGGACTGGGAGCCGCGATTGGCTTCCTCGGCACTGTTCTTGGCATTGGCGGCGGCTTCATGATGGTGCCGGCGCTGATTTATCTGTTGCGCGTTCCAACGAGCATCGTGATCGGGACATCTCTGTTCCAGATCCTTTTCACCATGGCGGCAGCGACGATCTTCCATGCCATGGGAACAAAGACTGTCGACATTGTTTTGGCGATGACCCTCATGGTCGGTGGTGTGATCGGCGCGCAGTTCGGTGCCCGTATGGGCCAAAACCTGCGCGGCGACCAGTTGCGCTTGTTGTTGGCCTTGTTGGTTTTGGGGGTTGGTCTGCGCTTTGCCGTCGATCTCTTGCTGGTCCCCGAAGACCTCTACTCCATCGCGATCCAGAAGGGGGCCGGGCTATGATCCGCGCGGCCGCCATCGCAGCGATAACACTGTTCTTCGGCACGCTCGAAGGCTTTGCGAAAAGCGATGAGAGCCTGGTGACGGAGTTGTCGTCACAAACGGTTTCGATCCAGTCCAACTTCACCGGCACCGAGATCGTCATTTTCGGACAGGCCCAAGAGATCCAGTACCGCCCCGATACAGATCTCGATTACGATCTGGTCATTGTCGTCGAAGGGCCTCCGCAAGACATCACGACCCGCCGCAAGGGGCGTTTGCTTGGTGTCTGGGTCAACCGGGAAGCAGAAACCTTCAGCAACGTTCCGTCGTTTTATGCAGTGGCAAGCACAGCGGACATTTCTGAAATTGCAGGCAGAGCTCTGCTGGACGAACACGCCATTGGCCTGAACCATATCAATTTGGCCGTGTCGGGCGAGTCAAATGTATCTCTCTCCGACCGAGATGATTTCCGCAGGGCCTTCGTTCGCCTGCGTCAGGATATGGGGCTTTATTCTGAGCGGGAGACATCCATAACGTTTTTGACCGAAACGATGTTCCGGACCAACATTCCGCTGCCCGCCAACATTCCGGTCGGGGACTACGTCGTCAAAAGCTTCCTCTTTCAGGAAGGCGACCTGATCGCGAACACGAACGATCACCTTCGTGTCGCAAAGACCGGCTTTGAGCAGATCACCTTCGAGTTGGCGCGGGAACATTCGTTCGTGTACGGCGTGCTTGCGGTCATTCTCGCGATCTTTACCGGTTGGCTCGCTGGCGTGATCTTCCGCAAGGATTGATCGGAGCAATACCGCTTTCTCTTAGATCCTCAAACGCCCGATCACTTCGATTTCGCCGTCATTAATCTCAACGACAATGCCTTCGCCAGACTGCGGAAAGATATCAGTCAGCGCGGTGATATTGACCTGATGTGTGATGACAACCAGGGCACCATCACCTGACCATTGCTCGAGTATGCGCTGACCTGCTCGGGTCTGCTCAGGCCCGGCGGAGCGGTTCTGAAAAAATGAGTTGAAGACCGGCTCTTCCTCGACTTGCCCCGGAAATGCGAGCTCTGCTGTTTCGACGCACCGGCACCACTGTGACGTCAACACGCGTCCGACCTTGATGCCCTTGTCTTGAAACGCCTGCCCAATCGCACGGGAGTCTGCGCGGCCCTGGTCATTCAGGTTCCGCTGCGTAGAGCAGTCGCCAAGCGTGAAGTTGGCCGGATCTCCGGTTCCGGGAGCCAATGCGTGGCGGAAGAGAACAATGCCGCCGTTTTCCAGCGCCTGCCACGAAGCGTCATCTGCGCGTGCATGCGGCATTGTCAGGAGCATTGCCCAAGCAAAAACCAATGCCAGGGCAATACGTTGAAGCGAAAAACGGGGTCCAATTGGTCTGAATGTCATGTAGGCTGCCGTTGCGAGAGTTCGTATGAGATTCGCCACTTACTACGGCAGGGGCAGCATGACCGATCAGTCTCAATCAGAACCATCCGGTTCTTCTCAATCCAAGCCGGAACCAACCGTTGATGCCCGGGTGATAGACATCGCCATCCGGCTGGGTGTTCTCGGCGTGTTTGCTTATTTTTCCCTACAGCTTGTGGCGCCGTTTTTTGCGTTTCTGCTTTGGGCCATCGTGCTGACAGTTGCGCTTTATCCCGCCTATGCCTGGCTAACGGCCAAGCTCGGCGGGCGGAAGGTGCTGTCGGCAACCTTACTGACGCTCATCGGCTTAGGCATTGTCATCGGACCGGTGGCGGTGCTGGTGGTCAGTCTCGTTGAAACACTTCAAAGGCTGTACGAGGGTGTGACGTCAGGTGCCATGGCGGTCCCGCCTTTGCCGCCCAAACTGGCAGAGCTGCCAATGGTTGGTGAAAAGATTGCCGAATTCTGGCAGCTCGCGAGCCGGAGCCTGGAGCAGTTTCTCACAAAGATCGGCCCGATGGTGGCACCGGCCGGCACTAAGATACTCTCAGTTCTGGCATCCTTGAGCGGCAGCGTTCTCTTTTTCATTGTGTCGATCATCCTGTCCGGGTGCCTATTCGTGCCGGGGCCGGCGCTGGCCTCCGGAGCAAAACGGTTCGCCGACCGGATCATCGCGCCGCGAGGTGGCGAATTCGTTGATCTGGCAGGGGCCACCATTCGGAACGTCTCGCGCGGTGTGATTGGCGTCGCGGTAATACAGGGGCTGCTGACGGGCGTCATCCTGATCGCATTTGCGGTGCCTTTGGCCGGACTACTCACCTTTGCGGCGCTTATCCTTTGTATCATCCAAATCGGGCCTGCGCTGGTGATCCTGCCGACGATCATCTGGGCCTGGAGTTCATGGGAGTTGTTGCCAGCGCTTCTTTTCACCCTCTTGATCGTACCAGTAATGCTGGTCGACAATGTGCTGCGTCCGATCCTAATGTCCCGCGGCCTTGATGTGCCGATGTTGGTGATCTTGATCGGCGTTCTCGGCGGCACGCTGGCTTACGGCCTCATCGGCCTGTTCCTTGGGCCGGTGATCCTGTCGGTTTTCTATGAGCTGGTCATTGCCTGGATAAAAGCCGGGGAGGAGGCTTAATCTCCGACGAGCCGTGTGGCCGTGAAGGGAAACAGGCGGTCGTTGCCGAGCATGAACACGGAGTATTTCCGGCGCTGGAAGATCATGCTGAACGCCTCGTGGGTGACGTTGAGCCCACCTGTGAGAGCCCCAAAGGCCGGCAAAACCAGACGGCTGCCATCGGTTACAAAACACGCGCGGCGGATGGAACGGCCGAACCGGCGGACGCGGGCAGCCGGATGAAGGTGCCCGCAAACTTCGCCGAGCGCCGCCGTGGCGCCGATCTTTTCAACCGGCTCATGGCGGAACGAGAGCGGGCCGATTTGAATTTCATCGACGGTCTCGCCGCACAAGCGCACAGGCGCCACGGGGTCGTGGTTGCCGGTCACCCAGATCCATTCCCGGTTCAGCTGCAAGGTTGTGAGCATTGCCCGGTAGGGCGCGGGCAGGCGGTCAGAACCGTCCGCATCGTGAAAACTGTCGCCGAGGCAAATGACCCGCGCAGGGTCGAAGGCATCCATGACGGCAGCCAACTTCTCCAGCGTGGTAGCCGTATCATAGGGCGGCAGCATGATGCCACGGCGGGCAAAACTGGAGCCTTTTTCAAGGTGAAGATCGGCAACGATAAGCGTTGCTTCGTCCGGCCACCACAGAACACCGCTGTCATGAAGGCCGACAAGCTGACCATTGATCTGAATGTCATGACACACGGGCGCGGCAGTATATTTGCGCAGGTGTGACGTGAGTGCACTCATTCCATGGCCTCCAGCAGCAGTTCCGACGCGGCCTCCTCCAAAAGGGAATCCATTGCCTCGCCATAGACAGGTTCCTTACCGATTTCAAGAAGGACCGGCACGGCGAGTGGAGACACGTGCTCCAAAGCAGTATGCGTGATTCGTCCGCGAATTCTGGCGAGAAGATCGCCCAATCTTGAGATATCCAAAAGTCCTTCTGCGGCATCGTTCCAGGTTGCCTGCAGAAGGATGTGATCCGGTTCGTGGCTCCGAAGAACATCGTAGATGAGATCCGTTGAAACGGTTACTTGCCGGCCGGACTTCTCCTGACCCGGATGGCGGCGTTCAATCAAACCGGCAATCACGGCGCAATTGCGGAATGTCCGCTTCATCAGGCTGGACTCGGCAAGCCAGGCATCAAGGTCATCCCCGAGGATGTCTTGATCAAAAAGCTCCTGTAGCGGGATCTTTCCGGAGGAAAACAGAAGTGACAGATCGCCAAGCCCCCAGATGGCCAGGGCGTAGTCGTTGGCGACAAATCCCATTGGCCGGGCGCCCATCCGCTCCAGGCGTTTGGTGAGCAGCATGCCGAGGGTTTGATGCGCGAGCCGTCCCTCGAACGGATAACAGATCAGGTAATGCTTGTTGGACCTTGGGAAGGTTTCCACCAGAAGACCGTCGCGGCTTGGCAAGACGGACTTGTCCTGTTGGATTTCAAGCCAGTCACGGACTTGACCGGGCAAGGCTTTCCAGGTGTCCGGAGCAGCAAGCATCGCACGCACGCTCTCCGCCAGATAGGTGGAGAGCGGGAACTTTCCGCCCATGTAGGATGGGATCATCGGATTGTCGGTCTGCGCGCGGGAGACATAAGCCTCATTCTCACGAAGGCCTTCGAACCTTAGGACTTCCCCGCCGAAGATGAAGGTATCGCCCGGAGCCATTTGCTCGATGAAATACTCTTCGATCTCGCCAAGCACCCGTCCGCCACGGCCAATTGGTGTCCGGCGCCCGGCCGCCTTTGATTTGACGAGCCGCACTTTCAGCATTGGTGCTTCGACGATCGTGCCGACATTCAGCCGGTATTGCTGCGCGATCTTCGGGTGGGCGATCCGCCAAAGACCATCCGTGCCTTTCCGAAGCTTGGCATATTGCTCGTAAGACTTCAGCGCATAGCCGCCGGTCGCAACGAAATCGAGGACCTTTTCAAAGGTTTCCCACTCCAGCCACCGGTAGGTCTCTGACGAGCGGATTTCGTCAAAGGCCTGTTCCGGATCAAGGGGATCGGCGCACGCCAAGCCAAGCAGGTGCTGGGCCAGCACATCCAGTGCGCCTTTTCGGAGCGGCGGTGTGTCCTGATCGCCTTTTTTAGACGCTGCGAGTGCGGCCTGGCACTCCAGAACTTCGAACCTGTTGGCCGGGATCAGGACTGCCTTGGACGGCTCGTCCATGCGGTGATTGGCCCGGCCGATCCGTTGGGCAAGGCGGCTGGCGCCCTTGGGCGCGCCGATGTTGATCACGAGATCGATGTCGCCCCAGTCAATCCCCATGTCGAGAGAGGAGGTGGCCACCACCGCTCTGAGCTGGCCGGAGGCCATGGCCGCCTCGACCTTGCGCCGCTGGCCGACATCCAGGGATCCATGATGAAGGGCTATCGGCAGCGTGTCTTCGTTGATCCGCCAAAGCTCCTGAAAGACGGCTTCCGCCTGGCTGCGGGTGTTGACGAAGAGCAACGAGACGCTGTGCTGTTTGATCAACTGATAGATGTCGCCCATGGCATAGCGACACGAGTGACCCGACCAGGGCAAGCGTTCTTCAGATTCCAAGATGGAGATATCCGGCTCAGCCCCGCCCTTGACCTCCACCAAGGAGGACAGGGCCCGGGTGCCGTTCAGCGGCTGTCCGACCAGATAAGCACGCAGGTCATCGGGTTCTGCGACGGTCGCCGAAAGGCCAATCGTCCGCATCTCAGGCGCCAGTTGCCGCAGGCGTGCCAGGCCAAGCGCCAAGAGATCGCCGCGCTTGGACGTCACGAGTGCGTGCAGTTCGTCGAGGATGACCGTCCTCAGCGACGAGAACAGCTTTTCGGAAGTTGGATCTGACAAGAGCAGTGCGATCTGCTCCGGCGTGGTTAGCAGGATATCCGGCGGGTTTGTTTTTTGCCGCTGCCGCTTGTGGGACGGGGTGTCGCCGGTCCGGGTCTCGATGCGAAACGGCAGACCCATTTCGGAAACAGGTGTTTCGAGGTTTCGGGCGATATCAACGGCGAGTGCCTTCAGCGGAGAGATGTAGAGCGTATGGATACCGCCTGCCTGACCGGGTTTGCGCTTGCCGCGGTCTTCCAGTTCCACAAGACTTGGCAGGAAACCGGCGAGCGTCTTGCCTGCACCTGTCGGGGCAATCAGCAATGTGCTTTGTCCACGGCGCAGATGTTCTACCAGTTGCAACTGGTGTGTCCGCGGGCTCCAACCGCGGGATGAAAACCAGGTCTGAAATCTGTTAGGAAGAAGCGCTGCGTCCATACCGACCGTTTTAGGGAGTGTCGCGTGAAATTGCGAGGGCGCTGGTCTTTCAAAATACGCGGCCTATAGTCCCGTTCATGAGCGAGCTCCTGACCCTCACGTCCGAAGGCCTTTATTGCCCGGAGGCGAAAGCCCATATCGATCCGGTTCGTCCGGTCGAAAAGGCGATTATCACGCATGGGCATGCCGATCATGCACGGGCCGGACATGGCGCTGTGCTCGCAACCGGGCAAACCCTTGACATTATGGCGATCCGCTACGGCAGTGATTTTTGCGGTCAGGCGCAGGCCATCGGATATGGCGAGCAGCTTACAGTTGGCGGCGTCAACGTTTCACTGCACCCGGCAGGCCACGTGCTCGGGTCAGCGCAGGTGCTGTTGTCTGCGCAGGGGGAACGCACGGTGGTGTCCGGTGATTACAAGCGGCAGGCGGATCTGACATGCGCGCCGTTCGAGCTGGTGCCATGCGATACATTTGTAACTGAAGCCACATTTGGCCTGCCGGTTTTCCGCCATCCACCGGCGCAGCAGGAAGTCGCCAAGCTTCTGACGTCTCTCGAGCTGTTTTCGGGTCAGACCCATCTGGTTGGGGCTTACGCGCTTGGTAAGGCGCAACGGGTGATCGCTGAACTCCGGGCAGCTGGATATTCAAGGACCATCTATCTGCACGGCGCGCTGGAAAAGCTTTGCGCCTACTACCAGACCCAGGGCGTGGATCTTGGGCCCTTGGAACTTGTTGGACGCCGCGGCAAGGAGCTGCAGGGCGAAATTGTCATGTGTCCACCTGGGCAGCTGAGTGATCGCTGGTCCCGGCGGTTTGGCGATCCGGTTGCCGCGATGGCATCAGGTTGGATGCGGGTGCGTGCAAGAGCGCGCCAGCGAGGGGCGGAACTTCCACTGATCCTGTCGGACCATGCGGATTGGGACGATCTTTGCCGGACCATCCTGGAAACAGGCGCCGAGCGGATCTGGGTGACACACGGAGCGGAAGAAGCTCTTGTGCATTGGTGCGAATTGAATGGACGAAAGGCCCGTCCCCTCAATATGATAGGTTATGATGACGGCGAGGGGGCAGACGATACCCAACTGGATGCAGTTGCGGATGCCTCCTGATCGGTCTGGAGCCGGAGTGCAGGAGGCAGGCATGGCAGACAATAGCGACTTCCATCAGACCGGCGACGAAGACGGCACCAACCAAAACGGCAATGGTGAAGCCGAAGAAGCCATTGCACAGCTGTTCGATGACTATCAGGCCGGGTTCAACGATTATGACATGGAGCGGATCTGCGACTGTTTCGCGCTGCCGGCCATCATCTGGCAGCATGAAAAGGGCCATGTCTTCAACGATGACGAAGAGCTGATCGAGAACATCGAAGCGCTCTTGAAAGCTCTTGAAAAGGAAGGCGTCAGCCATTCCGATTTCCAGGTGGTGTCCAGCCATGTCAGCGGACCGACGGCGCTTGTGACCCTCGACTGGTCGCAGGAGAGCGCTGACGGTGAGGCCGTTTTTGAGTTCACGTGCCACTACCAGCTGATCCAGGATGGTCAGGACTGGATGATTGCCGGGATCGTCAACGAATAACCCCGCGCACCACTTTGCATTCGATGGATACAGGTTCGTCGTCCCGGCCTTGAGCCGGGACCAAACAGTCTCCATTACCTGATTGATTGACCAAGAGGCCCCGGCGCGAAGGCCGGAGGCTTTGGGCGATCTGATATACGCTGAAATGAAAGACTAATATGGCAAAGATGATCCACTCGATGATCCGGGTGAGCGATGAAACCCGGTCGGTCGATTTCTATGAAAGAGCCTTTGGACTGAAGGTCGCCGGGCGCTATCCGTTCGACGGGTTCACCCTGATTTACCTTGCAAATGCGGAAACAGGGTTTGAGCTTGAACTCACCACCAATGCATCCCGCACAGAGCCTTATGATCATGGTGACGCTTACGGGCATCTGGCCTTTTCGGTCGAGGATATTGATGCCGAACACCAGCGTCTTGCCGGACTTGGATTGACGGTCGGGGACGTCAAGGATTTCGCTTTTGAGGGCAAACCCTTCGCGCGGTTCTTCTTCCTGGAAGATCCGGACGGCTACAAGATCGAAGTCCTGCAGCGCTTCGGCCGGTTTCAGTAGGGCCTCGGGATCGGAGCCTGCGGTGGTTTTGCTGCGTATTAAGGCCCGTCGAATACAACCTTGAAAACCTATCATAGGTAGTGATTTAGTGTTGGGGCAGGCTCGATATTCGGAGAGAATAGCGAAAAATAGCGAATGTAAGCGCTTGCATAATGCATCTCTAGGTATATGCTGGGTCAAAAGAACAGGAGCCGGCATTCCGGGGAGGACATGCTCTTTCGCAAACAGGCAATCGAAGCCAAGCGAACAAGACTGTATGGCGATGTGCTGATCGTCACGCCAGTCGCGTTCAAGGTCATTGCCGTCTTCCTGTTCGCAATCCTGGTCGTCGTTGGCCTATTCCTTGGCTTTGGGAATTTCGCCCGATTGGAGACCGTGCGCGGCGCAGTTATTCCGTCCAACGGTATGATCCATGTGAGGCCCGCCAGCTCGGGCTACATCACCGACTTTGCTGCCCAAGAGGGCGAATATGTCCGCGAAGGGCAAGAGCTGGGCCGGCTGGTGGTCGCGGACGCTGCCACAGATGATGGCTCCGAAACGGCCGCCCGGCTTGCAGCTCATGAGCGCCAGATCTCCAATCTTGATGATGAGATCATAAAGATGAACCAGCTGAATCAGGTAAAACTTGAAGACCTGAGGGTTCGAACAAGCGATGCACAAATCGCGTTGGAAAACATCAAAAATCAAATCGCCATTCAAGAGACCCTGGTTGTTGAGCTCAAGGGCTCCTACCAGCGCGCTTCCGATCTTTCGGCGCGCGGGCATGTCAGCGGTGAGACGCGGGATGTTCGTAACATCCGCTTATTGTCCGGAAAACAGGACTTGCAGCGCCTGTTGAGTGATCAAAATGATCTGGAAGCGGAACTGCGGAAATTTGGACGGGCGCGTTCGGAGTTAATCGCGCAAAATGCCCTCGATATTGCACGGCTAGAGGCGCAGAAGGAAAAACTGTTCGCCGAAAAGGACATCTTCAAATCCAAAAAGGTTTTCAAGATTGTCGCGCCGATCAGCGGATATGTGACGACGGTTTTAGCCTCCAGAGGCGCTGCGGTCCGCAGTGAGCATCCGCTATTTTCTATTCTCCCGGAAAACAGCGTCTTGCAGGTGGAACTGTACGTGCCGAGCCGAGCAATTGGGTTTGTCGAAGAAGGGCAGGCAGTCCGGATCCAGTTCGACTCATTCCCTTTTGAACGCTTCGGTGCGCAGGCAGGAACGGTCCGGTTGGTCACACAATCGGTTCTCTCAAAGAATGATCCGAGTGTCCTCGTTCAAACGGGCGAGCCTGTCTATCGGGTGAATGTCGATCTCGCCTCAAGTGAAGTGTCCGCTTACGGCCGGTCCTATGCCATCCAACCGGGAATGCTTCTGAGCGCCAATATCATTCTTGAAGACCGTTCGATCCTCTCATGGCTTCTTGAACCCATGATAGCCGTTGCGAGGAGAAGCTGATGGCAAGCGAGGCCCTATCAAATCTCCAGTTTATTGGCGGGCGCTCCTTGCCGCTGATCCGGCAAAACGAGGCGGCAGAATGCGGCAATGCCTGCCTTGCAATGGTTGCGAGCTATTACGGCTTCAAGACAGATATTGCATCCCTTCGTCGCCGTTTTCCGACGACAGCGCAAGGCATGACGCTCCGGACGCTGGCCGACATGTCAAACAAAATCGGCTTGGCAACACGGGCACTGAAAGCGGAAGTTCAGGACCTTAAACGTGTGCATTTGCCGGCGATTTTGCATTGGGATTTGAACCACTTTGTAGTCCTGAAAAAACTTACAAAGAACCGGGCGGTCATTCATGACCCGGCACGCGGCGACCTGACGCTCGGCCTTGAAGAGTTCGGCAATCATTTCACCGGGATCGTCTTGGAGCTGATGCCTGCAACCGGGTTTCAGCGTGCAGATGAGAGAAACAAACTCGCATTTACATCTCTGTGGAGCAGTATGCAGGGGTTGGGCGGTGCCCTGACGCAGGTTTTGCTTCTGTCTCTTGTTCTACTCGCCTACACGATTGCCGCCCCGCAATACATGCAAATTACAATCGACACTGTGCTCCCCAGTCTCGACAAGGACTTGTTGATCACTCTGGCCTTGGGGTTCGGGCTGTTCCTTGTGATCAACGTTGTAGCAAGCGTGCTGCGTGATCTGGTCATCCTCTATGCGGGCAGCAAGCTGGCGTACCAGATTTCAATCAATCTGTTTCAACACTTGATACGTCTTCCCTTGCCCTTTTTTGAGCGCAGGCACATCGGAGATATTGTCTCCCGGTTTTCTTCGATCGAACCAATTCGGCAGTTTTTGACAAACGGTGTCGTCGGGGGCGTGGTGGATGGACTTATGGCGCTTGTCACCCTTGGCCTGATGTTCGCCTACAGCCCTAAGCTGGCGGTCATCTCTTTGGTTTCCCTTGCGCTCTACGTGGCCTTGCGTCTCGCGATGTTTCGGCCATTCCGGACCGCGTCGGAGCGTGAGATCGTTTCGAGAGCTGCAGAGCATACGAATTTCATTGAAACCGTCCGCGGCATTCTCAGCATAAAGGCTTTTTCTCAGGAAGATCAGCGACAGCAACGCTGGCATAATCTGCTCGCAGATGCGGTCAATCAGAGTGTGCGCGTTCAATTCCTGACGATAGCTTTCAATTCATCGGCAGTTTTGATTCGCGGCCTGGAGCAGGTCATAATCATCTACCTTGCAGCGATGATGGCGATTGATGCGGCCATCACCGTCGGGATGATTTTTGCTTTCATGGCCTATCGCGGCCAGTTTGCGGACAATACGGCAAGGCTTGTCGAGCTCATCATCGATTTTCGTATGCTTGATCTCCACCTTGAGCGCCTTGCGGATATCGCTCTTGAGGAAAGAGGAGATGGCGGGCATGGCACGTTCAAAATAAAACACGGAAAATGCGAAGCGTCGAATTTGTCGTTTGCTTACGACAACAGCGCGCCTCTGTTGTTTCAGGATGCTTCATTTGTCATCGAGCCGGGCGAGAGTGTTGCCGTGGTCGGGCCATCCGGTTGCGGTAAGACAACGCTTTTGAAAATTCTCATGGGCCTGTTTCAACCGGTGTCCGGTGACTTCAAAGTTGATGGAAAAACAATTCAGCAGATCGGAAATTCCAACTACCGGAGCCAGATCGCTGCGGTGATGCAAGACGATCAGCTGTTTTCGGGCACTGTGGCCGAAAACATTGCCTTTTTTAGCAGCGATATTGACATGGAGCGTGTGTTGAGTTGCGCGGCAAAGGCTTGCGTCCATGAAGACATAACCCGGCTGCCCATGGGCTATGAAACCTTTATCGGAGACATGGGGGCCGTGTTTTCAGCGGGTCAGCTTCAAAGATTGATGCTCGCCAGGGCCCTCTATCAGGAGCCCAAAATTCTGTTCATGGACGAGGGGACAGCCCATCTGGATGTGGAAACAGAAAGAGCAGTCAACAACTCCATAAGAGATTTAGGCATGACGAGGATCATTGTCGCACATCGTCCCGAAACAATCGAAATGGCGGATCGTGTATTAATGATTGCAAGTGAAACAATTATTGAAGTTGTAACTGAAAAACAGAAATAAAATTCCAATTAATATGAATGAATTCAGCTAAAAGTGGCGTATCCGATATTGACAATCAGATAAGGAATTGCAAAATGTAAGCGCTTGCATGCGCGCCAATATTTCACCTGGAGTGAACAAATGACCGAAGTATCTACAATGAGAGAACTTACCCTAGAAGAGTGCGATCAGGTTTCTGGCGGTGTCGTTCTGCTTGGTGTGTCCATCGGGATAAGCAGTCTTGTGGCCCTGAAAATCGGGATCAATGTGGGATCGTCCATGGCGGGCATCATCGCGATATTGGACAATAACGGGCTCTACAACAGAGACTCTCTTGAGCAGATTGCAGGCAGCACGCAACATGCGCACAGCAACGGTGGCGGCTTCGGCTCCGACCGCCGGATTAAGACAGACGTCCAACTGATCGGTCATCTCGACCATCTCGAGTTAGATGTCTATTCCTGGGAATACACGAACGAACCAGCCGCCCGTTATGTCGGCGTGATGGCACAGGATCTTCTGGCGCGCGAAGATCTCAGCCATGCGGTGTTCGTGTTCGAAGAAGGCCCGCACAAGGGCTTTTACGGCGTTGATTACTCAGCACTCGGATTGACCTGTGTTCGGGAAAGCGAATTCGGCGGCAACGTCGATACCCTGTTGGTGACAGCGATCGCAGCCTAACGCGCAGCAAGCAGCGATTACAGTCGCCGACGGCCCCGCCGAGCAGCCCGAAAAGGACTTGGCGGGGTTTGCGGTGTTGATCAAGCTTCTCGAGGTGTCAACACGTGGGGTGTGGGCCCATCAGGGCGTAAGCAGCCCATGATGCTGCCGGTCAGATGGGTCTTCACAAGGTCCGGATCCTGAACGACCTGACCATCTATGATTGCGGCGTGCAGCACAGCTGGAATGAGGTTGCGGATGACAAATCCGGCGGTCTTCAGATCTGGCGTGCTGATTTCGTTTTTTCGGATTTCCAGGAAATTGGTCGCAGCCAGGTCAATCTTTTGATGAAAGCCGTCGGGATCTTCTGAAAGTGTTTGGGCCGGGGTTTGTTCTTCAAAAGCCGCGTTGAGCCGGGGTGCGTTGAAGTGCACCTGGAAATTTGCGTCAACGATCTTCCGGATGGCGTCTGGCAGGGACAGGTGTTCCGATGTTGCCATGGCCGTTTCAACGGTTTTGAGGACGTGCGCACGATGCGCAAATCTCAGCTCTAGGATGAGCGCCCCCTTGTTGGGAAAATATTGGTACAGCGACCCGATGCTGATCCCGGCGCGCTCGGCGATCATGTTTGTGGTCGCGCCGTTATAGCCCTCTTCATCGAAGACTTGCGATGCAGCCTCCAGGATAAAGTCGACCATAAGCCGCGAGCGTTGCTGCTTTGGGCGCCGTCTGCGCGTTGGGGCCAAGTCCATAAAAATGCTCCAATGAAAAACAGCTGCCAATAAGATCTGCGGTTGGGTCAAAAGTGTGACCAAAACGCGAGCTGGTCTGATGCATAGTCTGCCGACAGGTTAGGCGGGGCCGAGAAAAGATATAAAAGTCAGATGGTTAATCAGAATAGCCTTCCGGGATCTGGCCAATTGCAAATCCGAAAACGCGAGTTTTTCAACAAGCTCCAACGCGTCACCTTCCATGGGCCAGCCAATCCAGAACGGCGGCTCAATGGAGGTTGTGATAGTGCGAGTTTGCTTTGGACGCTCCCCGCGAGCGATTGTGATTGTGACGATGGTCAGTTGTGCGCCGGCAGTTGTTTACGCAGATGACACAGCGCGTGCACGCTCAGATGAAGGGGGAGCGAAAGCTCAAAGTGGCATTCATGGTATTTTGGCGGTTGGGGTGGCCGCAGAACCTGAATTTGAGGGCGCTGCCGAGTATCTTCCGATCCCCCAGGCCTATGCCCACATCACCGCCTTTGGACTGGGTCTTGAAATTGAGGGGCCGGAAGCCCGGCTGAACCTGCGGCCACACGCGGCTTTTCAGTTCGGTCCGGCCGTTGAGTACCGGATGGGCCGGGACGATGTGGCGAATGGCGTGATCGACCGTTTGGAGGCAATCGACGGCGCCTTCGAAGCTGGTGGATTTGTCACCTATCAATTCAAGTCCTTGATGGCGCAATCGGATGTTTTCGAAATCTCGGCCGAGTTGATGGCAGATGTTTCTGGCGTCCATGAAGGCGTAATCGGTAAGGTCCGCGCTGGATATTGGATCGCACCCCGAGAGCGGCTGCGGGTGGGCATTGAAACCGAAGTCGGTTTTGCGACGGATGACTACATGAACACCTATTTCGGTGTGTCAGAAGCGGGTTCGGCCCGCTCTGGACTGGCCGCCTACACCGCTGAAGGCGGGGTCAAGGACATTGGTGTCCAGGCGACCATGACCTACCAACTCACAGAGCGCTGGGGGCTGGTCGGCCGGGCGTCCTATACGCGCCTTCTGGGGGACGCCGCGGACAGTCCCATCGTCAAGGACGAAGGGTCGGCAGACCAGTTCCGAGGTGGCGTCGGCTTGTCGTTCAGGTTTTAGGTTTGGTTTGATCGTAAGAGAAAAAGAAAGGCCCGCTGATACAGCGGGCCTTTGGTCTTACTTTGTCCGGTCCGCTTTGCGCTGGGCGCGGGACGGCTTGTTTTTCTTCGGAGCTTTTTTCTTCGCTCCAGATGGTTTGGCGGACGCTTTTGGCTTGCCCTTGCGCGGCCCATCGCCGTCGGCATCGCGGGGTTTGCGAGCTTTGCGCGGTGCGTCGCCGTCATTGGCGAGGGCTTTCATATCCAGCGGTTCGTAAGCTGGATGATGGGGGGCAGCCTCGTCATCGTCGCGGCGGCGTTTCTTGCCACGCGGAGCGTCGAAGTCGCGTTTTGGTCCGCGCTTTGGCTTCAGCGTGTCTTCACGGCCCATGTCTTCGTAGTCGGGCGCATCGCCGCGGCGCGGGCGCCGGTTTTGATAGCCGCCCCGGTCTCCCCGATCGCCCCGGTCACCTCTGTCACCGCGATCCCTGGGGCCACGATCCCGGTCACCGCGTCCCCGATTGCCGCCACCGCGGAAATTGTCTTCCTTCGGTGGTTGCGGCATCTGGCCGCCGCGCGCGTCCAGTAATTTGATGGTGACGTTTTCCTCACCCGTGCCTTCACGCTTGACGGTGCTGTTGAAGCGTTCGCCGTGCTTGCCGGAGATCTCGAAATAGAGCTCGTTCTGGAAAATCTTGATCGCGCCGACTTCCTTCTTGGTCACGTGACCAGCCCGGCAAATCAGCGGCAGGATCCACCGCGGTTCGGCGCGCTGTCGGTGTCCGAGCGACAGCGAGAACCAGACACCATCTTCGAAGTTGTTTTTGATCTCGGCGCTGCGGCCTCCACGCGACCCGGCATCGCGGCCCTGCAATGCGGTCTCGTTCAACTCCGAAACATCTTCAGGCGCGGGGAGACGCGACTGGCGGAGCTTGACGAAAGCAGCTGCGAGTTGCTCCGGGCTGTGCAGCGCCAGAAGTTCCATCGCGATGGCGCGCTGTTCGTCTTCCAGCTCCGCGGTCAACACAGGATCTGCCAGAAGGCGTTCCTTGTCCTTCGCCCAGATCTCGTCCGCGGTCGGTGCGCCCGTCCAGGTCGCCTTGATGCCGGCAAAGTGCATCGTGCGTTCGGCCTGACGGCGGCGGGGGAAGGGAACCATCAGCACACAGGTGCCTTTGCGCCCGGCGCGGCCGGTCCGGCCCGAACGGTGCAAGAGTGCTGCCTTGCCGGTCGGTAAGTCTGCGTGGATTACGAGATCAAGGTTCGGCAAGTCGATGCCGCGCGCGGCAACGTCGGTTGCAACACACACGCGGGCCGTGCCGTTCTTCATCGCCGTCAAGGCGGCTGTACGCTGCTCCTGGCTCAGTTCGCCGGAAAGCGACACGATCGCAAAACCCCTGTTGGCAAGGCGCGCGGTCAAACGACTGACGCCTTCACGTGTGGCGCAGAAAACGATTGCCTTTTCCGCTTCATGCAGCCGCAGCACATTGATGATTGCGTTTTCGCGCTCATTTGGTGCGACCGGATGGGCAACATAATCGATGTCACCGTGCTGTTCGCGGGCATTGATTGTCGACAGGCGGACGGCATCTTTTTGGAAGCGCTTTGCAAGTTCGGCGATCGGTTTCGGAACCGTTGCCGAGAACATGAGCGTGCGTCGGCTTTCCGGTGCGGCATCCAGAATGAATTCCAGATCCTCGCGGAAGCCCATGTCGAGCATCTCGTCGGCTTCATCGAGCACAACAGCACGGAGTTCGGAGAGGTCCAGCGCGCCCCGTTCAATGTGGTCGCGCAAGCGGCCGGGCGTTCCGACAACAATGTGGGCACCACGCTCCAATGTGCGCCGTTCCATCCGCGGGTCCATGCCCCCCACACAAGACGCGGTCACCGCGCCGGCTTCGCCATAAAGCCAGGTCAGCTCTTCCTTGACCTGCAGCGCCAATTCGCGGGTCGGGGCAATGGCAAGGGCGATCGGGGCGCCAGGTTTTCCAAGCGTTTCTTCTTCGCCCAAAATGGTTGAGGCGAGCGCGAGGCCAAAGGCAACGGTCTTGCCAGAGCCGGTCTGTGCGGACACAAGAAGGTCGGCGTCGGCAGGCGCTTCGGTTAGAACACTTTCTTGAACGGGAGTGAGGCTTTCATAGCCACGTTTCGCCAGCGCGGCTTTCAGCGCCGGGGCGAGCGACATCAATTCGGTCATTGGATTCTTTCGACTGCTCCGGATCACCTGCGTGCCAATCAGCAGTCTACCGGATCGGGCCATCACCATGCAGGCCCTTGTGGGTCGCGGCTTATACAGGCTTATCGCAGTGACGTCCACCAGAAAGAAATGCTCATATTTTGAGCGATATTGTCAGTATTGGCCGTATTGGCAAAATCGCTTCTTTCGCATCCATGTAATTAATACCGATAGTATAAAGATGTAGGGAATAACATCTTTGGGTATATGTAAATTTTTAACCTGCCTCTGCGTTAAATTTGCGTGACAGAATTTCGCTAGGGTTTGGGATGTTCAAATCAATTCGCGCGCAAATTGCGCTTCTCGCCATTGTTCCGTTGGTGGCGTTTATGATTGCCAGTGGGCTGGCCTTGAATGAGGCTATGATCGAAAGCCGGAAGGCATCAGAAATCCTTCCGACCGCACTGATTTCAGAACGCTCAGAAGCGGTTTTGCACGAGTTGCAGAAGGAACGTGGCCGAACCGCGGTGCTTATGGCGTCCGGTTATGCCGCCAAGCCACGCGAACTGCTCGACAATCAACGCAAGGCAACTGACGCCGCAGTGGCGGAAATGCAGGCCGCGGTAGCCGACTTTGATATCAGCAACAAAAAGCTTCTGGAGCGCGTTCGCACGACCAGCGCCGAGCTTGACCAGATCACCCAACACCGCGCCGGTGTCGACGCGAAGTCGGTTAAAGGTCCGGACAATCTGGCATTTTATTCCGGCAAGGTGCGCAAGCTGATAACAATTGTGAACTCTGCGGTTCAGGCGAGCTCAGACAATGAATATGCCCAGCATATGACACCGTTTCTTTTGTTGACCGAAGCAATTGAAGCCGGCGGTCTGGAGCGGGCAATCGGTGGACAGTTGTTCGCAATCGTTGGCAAAGACGGTGAAGTCCCCTCAGCGCGGTTCCTGGCGTATTTCGACCGTCTGTCGGTTGAAACAGCCTTCTTGAAGAATTTCCAGCAAATCGCTTCTCCGCAACAACTGGCAATGTTTGAGCAAACTGTGTCCGGCCCAGCCGTGGACCAGGTGATTGAGTGGCGCAAGGTATTGCGCACACTGCCTGAAACAAAGGACGGGCAAGGCATTGAAGGGTCCGTCTGGTTCGGCAAAGCAACCGAGCGCCTGAACATGATCCGCGCAGCTTCAATTGAAATGTTGAAAGCCGGTGAGGCACGCGCGGCACAAATCTCCGAAGCTGCGAACGGGCACTTGATGCTGGTTCTTGGCGAAACGATCGCGGTCGTTCTCGTAACCTTGGCCCTGGTCGCGTGGCAGTTGCGCAATGTCACCCAAACGCTTGGTCGCCTGACGAGTAGTCTGGTCCGGATTGCTGATGGCGATATCGACTTCAAGATGCCGTTCAGTGACCGCACGGACGCGATTGGCGAACTGGCCAAGGCTGGTGAAGTGTTCCAGGAGAATGCGCGGGTGCGCGGTGTTCTGGAAACAGAAGCCGCCAAGGAGCGTGACCGCGAGCGCATGCGCCAGAACCAGATGGAAAGTCTCATCGAGAAGTTCCGCAATCTAATGGCCAGCGTCACTGGAGACGTGAACGAAAAAACCGGTCAGATGACCGACATTGCCGCGCGCGTCCGCGATATCTCGCAAGGGGCATCCAGCGCTGCAACCGAGGCGAAGAATGCCTCCTGATCGTCGTCTGACAACGTGCAAACAGTGGCGGCGGCAGCCGAGGAAATGTCTGCAGCGATCCAGGAAATTCTCAGCCAGGCAGATCGGGCCAGCAACGTCATCGAAGATGCGACTGGCGTGGCCCAGCAGACGGACGGCAATGTTTCCAGCCTCGCAGAAGCAGTTGAAAAAATCGGCACTGTCGTGGAGATGATCCGCGCCATTGCCGAACAGACAAACCTCCTTGCGTTGAACGCGACCATCGAGGCCGCCCGGGCGGGAGATGCCGGTAAGGGCTTTGCGGTTGTTGCCGCTGAGGTCAAGGAACTCTCGACCCAGACCGCCAAGGCAACTGAAGAAATCTCAAGTCAGATTTCGTCGGTCCAAGGGCTGACGAGCGAAGCGGTTGAGTCCATTCGCAAGATCTCCGGTTCCATCGAGATGATCAGCGAAGTGGCTGGTGCGATCACCGCAGCGGTCGGCGAGCAAAGCATTGCAACACAGGAAATCTCGCAAAGCATCACCATGGCAGCCAGCGAGACGGCAAACGCGGTCAACAGTGCGGAGAGCGTGGATCAGGCCATCCAGGCAACCGCAGGTGAAGCCGAGACTGTGGATCACATTGCTGTGGCGGTGAAAAATGTTGCTGATGAAATGTCTCAAGGCATTGAAGGCTTCCTCAATGAGATGGCGCGTGATGTTGAAGAACGCCGCCGCGCAAACCGGAAGCAAGAGCGCGGTCAGCAAATTCACTTGATCACCGAAAGCGGCGAACACATCCGGACACGCCTGATGAACAGCTCGGAAGGCGGCATTGGCGTGATGAACTTCCACGGTGCGGTTGAAGGCATGCATGTCACCTACGAAGACACCAAAGGACACCAATATCCGATGGCCGTAAAATGGGTCCACGAAGACACGGTCGGACTGCAGTACTTGACCGCAGAAAGGTCAGAGGAAATTGCCGCCTAGGTCCATCGGCTTGACCTTCATTGTCTGAACTGCATCTAACCGGGATAGAGTTGCCTTCGCCCCTCTTTCCCGGTTTTTTGTATTCATGCATGTGTTTTCCCAACTACTTGACCGACTGTCGTTAGAACCAAGGCGCCTTGCAAAAGAAGCGCTTCTTGTCCGCTATTTTCAGGAAACACCTGATCCGGAACGTGGCTATGCGCTGGCAGCGCTGACCGGAGACCTAAAATTCAAGCATGCAAAACCAGCTGTCTTGAAAGCGCTGATCGCAGAGCGTTCGGACGAAACGCTGTTTGCCTTGTCCTATGATTTTGTTGGCGATCTGTCCGAGACAATTGCACTCATGTGGCCTGCGCTTCCCGACGGCGGAGCGAGCGCAGAGCGTGAACGCATCGAACTCACGGGTGTTGTCGATGCGCTTGAGACCGCGGGCAAAACGGATGCGCCGCGTTTGATCGCGAGCTGGCTGGATCAAATGGATGAGACCGGCCGGTGGGCTTTGCTGAAGCTGGTTACAGGCGGGCTTCGGGTCGGCGTATCGGCGCGCCTTGCGAAAACCGCTGTGGCACGACTGGGTGATCTTAGTGTTTCGGACATTGAGGAGGTTTGGTTCGGGCTGAAGCCGCCCTATGAAAGCCTGTTTGCCTGGGCCGAGGGCAAAGGGGAACGCCCGGACAATCTGGACCCGGCCCCCTTCCGGCCCGTCATGCTGGCCCACCCACTTGATGCGGACAGGGATCCTGCTCTGCTTGATGCAGCCGAGTTTGCCGTGGAATGGAAATGGGATGGCATTCGCATTCAAGCAGCGGCTGGTGAAACGCGGGACGGACAAAAGGTCCGTCGTCTCTTCAGCCGTACGGGTGAAGACATCTCGCGCGCATTCCCGGATGTTCTCGACGCACTCAATTTCAATGGCTGTATCGATGGTGAGTTGCTTGTCATGGAGGGTGGCAAGGTCCGTCCATTCGGTGACCTCCAAAAACGCCTCAACAGAAAAACAGCCGGCCCCAAGCTTTTGAAGGAGTTTCCGGCAGCCATTCGGGCGTACGATCTTTTGTCACTCAACGGTGAGGACTTGAGACCGCTTCCCTTTGAAGAGCGCCGCCGCCGCCTCGAAGAGTTTGTGGCTGACTTTGATCATCCACGGATCGACCTATCGCCGCTTGTACAGGTGACAAGTTGGGAGGACTTAACAGAGGCGCGGAACACACCGGAAAGCAGGCTGTACAAAGAAGATGCAGCTGCCGTTGAGGGTCTTATGCTGAAGCGCTGGGACACGGCCTACACCGGCGGGCGGCCGAAGGGTCTCTGGTACAAATGGAAGCGGGAGCCGCATCTGATCGATGCCGTGTTGATGTATGCCCAGCGTGGTCACGGTAAGCGCTCGTCCTTTTATTCCGACTACACATTTGGGCTGTGGCGGGCGGCAGAGACCGGCGATGAACTGGTGCCGGTCGGCAAGGCCTATTTTGGTTTTACAGACGAAGAGTTGCAGCAGATCGACAAGTTTGTCCGAGGAAACACGACCAACCGGTTCGGTCCTGTCCGGGAGGTTGCCTACAGCAAGGATCACGGCCTTGTTCTGGAGGTGGCTTTTGAGGGGCTAAACAGATCCAGCCGACACAAATCTGGTGTTGCCATGCGCTTTCCACGCATTTCACGGCTTCGCTGGGACAAGCCTGCTGGAGAAGCGGACCGATTGGAAACGCTGGAGAAGCTGTTAGAGCCAGTGCGTGTGGCATCCAACTAATCGGCTATCTGTGGTGACAAGTCCCAAAGAGGCCGTGCTTTGGCCATGGATT
Source organism: Roseibium sp. R5 (assembly GCF_055755305.1). Taxonomy (NCBI): domain Bacteria; kingdom Pseudomonadati; phylum Pseudomonadota; class Alphaproteobacteria; order Hyphomicrobiales; family Stappiaceae; genus Roseibium; species Roseibium sp. R5. The sequence continues at coordinate 5,014,922 of NZ_CM146910.1, read as the reverse complement.
TGTGGCAACGGTTGTTCCAACGTGCTCATCACAGTGTCTGACTTCACGGAGCCAGGAGAACCGGCATCATGATCCGCAAAAGTAAAACAGCAGCATTTGGCATTTTGGTATGTTTGAGTGTTTCGGTGAACGGCGCGGCGTTTGCCGTAGAGGCGGTGTCGGAAGAAACCGTAACAGCTGTGACAGACGGCACACCTGAAAGATACTCTCTGGTTTCCGTAGAGGGTGACGTTCTGAGAGTGGACCGACAGAACGGGACCGTCTCTGTCTGCAAACAGAAAAATGAGGCATGGCGATGCAATCCCGTGCCCCTGGCTGAAGAGGCCTATCTGGCGGAAATCAACACATTGGCCAGTGAAGTTGAGAGACTGACGGCCCGCGTGGAAGAACTGGAAGGCGGTAACGCAAATGGTCAGCCGCAGTTACCTCCAGGCTCCGCCTTGGATCGCCCTGCTACCGATGCAGAACCCGGAGATCAAACCTCTGGATTGACTTCAGAGGACGAAGAGGAACTCGATCGTGTTCTCGATTTCACCGAGACAGCCATGCGCCGGTTTTTCGGCATGGTCCGCGAGCTTCAAAAAGACCTCGACGGGTCCGGAAACTGACCGAAACCGTCGTGTGGCCAAAAGGCATCGTTGAATTCTAAGAAAGCACCATCTTGGAAATGGCGGTTCTTGCCTCTTCCGGCAATTCGACCGCGCGCCGGGCATCGAGATCCATTGTGAGCGCGACCACATCGAGCGTTGCCGCCAAACGGTTGGTACGGCTTTCGAAAACATGATGCCGCATTCCGAAGGTCTTGTTCTGGCTGCCGGTGAAACCGGAGGCAACCACAATCATGTCGCCGGATTTCAACGGCGAATGCCAAATCAGTTTCATTTCGATGGCGACCCGGCCAAGATTGTGCTGGGTAAGATAAGCTTGGGTAAGAGGGCTGCGCTCCCATACATGCGGAACGCCATCCGTGCAGCAAGACAAAGCGAATTGATCATCTGCTTTTCCGTCCGCATTGACGTGTCTGGGCATTACGGTTCCACGGAAGCAGAGTGCTCCGTTGCCCTGCAGGAGTTTGTCCAATGCCGGGCGTGCGCTGGCTGGGCTGGCCGATAGACCGCGCGGTGTCGCGTCCGCATTCATAGGTGTTTGATAGTCCGAAAACCTCTGCCGCAGTGATTTGACCGTACTGGGGCTCGGTTCGTATCCGTCGATCGCAGTCGCGCTCAATGCGCCAGTCCCGGCATTTCGCATCTCGTGCACCACGGTCAGCAGATGCGGGCCATCGAAAGCGATCCCGGAGTGCACGGTGATGAGATCCCCGGTCCGCAGCTCCTTGTGATAGCGCACATGCCGCACACGGCGTGCCCCGGCGACAGTGTCACTGAGGCCGGATATCAGCCGGAATTGCTGATCTGCCTCATCAAAGCGGCTGAAATAGAACTGGACGTTCAAGTGATCATTTTCATCGCATTCCCACCGGTTGGTGAAGGAATAGAGAGTTGGTGAAAGCGCCATTTTGAAGAAACTTTGATTAGGGAATAGAACAATCAGCGACGTGAAGTTATTGTAATTAATCTGTTTTTTGAAGTTCTTATTTGTGACTTTGTTAATCTGTGGAAAACGCAGATGGTATAAACGTCATCTGGGTTGTAATTGTTCGAGATTAAAACTGCTTTTGAAGACCTGTCAGCTGCGTTCAGTGGCAATAGTTTCAACTCAGCGTAAGTATAGTGAAGCAATAGAGTCTCTTTGCTGTGTCTCATGCTTATTTTTGAGACCTATTGTACCTTTGATGAGAACGAAGCACCGCCCAATCGTTTGACTTGCCAACGCGCCCTTAGGCACATACTTTCAAACATTACGAACCACGTCTGCGTAAGTGTGTGATAGCCCGGCGTAAAGCCTCGGCTTTCGGAGGAGAGCGCGCAGACACCCGTTCGATAAACGGCCTGAAAAAAGAAGGCTGATCTGGGAGGAAAACGTGTCGGCGCCATCGTATCGCTTTGTCATTGCGGATGATCACCCGCTGTTCCGTGGAGCTTTGCGTCAAACGCTGGAAGCTCAATATCCGCAAGCCTCGATTGTCGAGGCGGGGGCATTGGAAGATGTAACCTCGCTTTTGGAGAAAGACGGCGAGGTCGATCTGATCCTTCTGGATCTGACGATGCCCGGCATGCGCGGCTTTTCTGGATTGATGTACTTGCGCGCGCAACACACCGGTGTACCGGTCGTTGTCGTGTCGGCAAACGAAGACCCGCAGGCGATCCGGAAGGCCATGGAGTTCGGCTCATCAGGCTTTATCCCGAAATCTCACGGCATCGAGGTGATCCGGGAAGCCATCGCCGAAGTCATGCTGGGCAATGTCTGGACGCCGCCGGATGTGGATCTGTCTGCCGATGACGGCAGCGGCGACCTTGTACAACGGCTTTCAACGCTAACACCGCAGCAGGTCCGTGTTCTCATGATGCTGTCCGAAGGCCTCTTGAACAAACAGATCGCCTATGAGCTGTCTGTCTCCGAGGCAACGGTGAAAGCACACGTTTCTGCCATTCTTCAAAAGCTGGGCGTCGAAAGCCGGACCCAGGCCGTCATTGCCGCCTCGAAAATCGAAGCTGGTCAGTGGCAAATGAACGGTGAAACCGTTGAGACGCCTGACGCCTAGGGAGTACTGGCGGCGCTCGGTATTCACCTGCCAAGATCGCCAATCTTCAGTTTATGGAAACGATGCCGCAGCTTCCCGTTGCGGCATTATTTGTTGAATACTGACAATAATTTTTTGAATCCTTCTCCTTTACCGTAATTTCATGAGGGGCCAGTTAGGCTCTGAGTGCGCGAAGGTATTGGCGCGTGCATCTCGTTGCGTAGTATTGGAGTAAGCATGCGGTTGTCCGCGCACTGGAAAACGATGCTCCAGGTTATATTTCTGGCGTTTGTCCATCCAGGAAGACAGATCTGGGCGTCTGCCCGCCACAGTGCCACTGGCAAGTCACGGCAAAGCCTGAAAAACTCGATGCAGCCGTTCCTGCTGGCATTTGGTTATCCGGTGGCTGATGAAGATGTCATGCGCAGGGTTCGGGCCGCGCAGATTTCGCATGTTCTACGTCTGACCCCCGTCATGATTGCGGGCAATCTGATTAACGCGGCAGCTCTCACTGCAGTCGGCTTGACGCTTGTGCCGCCAGCTTACGTGCTTGGATGGGCGTTGTTGATCGTCGCTGTAATGGCTCAAATGGGCCTGAGATGGCACAAGAGCGGCAGATATCCAATCGAACAGGCTTCCCCAAAAGTCATCGCACGCGCCATTCATCATGCCACGATTTTGAGCGCGCTTTGGGCCGTCGTGCCTATTGCGGCGCTGGCTGTCGGAGATGCTCAAGGCATCTGGATAGCATCCATTGTGACGATTGGAATGACCTGTGGCGGCGCTTTTGCGCTGGCAACTGTTCCGCAGGCCGCGTTTCGATGGTTGCTTGTTTTGTACAGCGTTTCGGCTGTCTCTCTTGCAGTTGTCAACATAGATCAGTCCTGGATCCTGATCACTCTCCTAACGAGCTTTGCCGTCATCATTGTCGGCAGTTCCACATCGACCAGTTGGCTCTTTACCTCTCATTTCCTCTCGGAGGGAGAGTTGCGCCAGCGCGGTGATCTCATTGCGCTCATGATGAACGACATCGAAGACAAGGACAGCGACTGGTTCTGGGAGACCGATACAAGCGGAAATCTTCGAAACGTATCTTCTCGATTTGCAGCTGTGAGCGGGCGAGACCCAAACAGACTTCAAGCAATGCGATTGACCGATCTGGCCTATTCGCTGTCCCATCCGGACGCGCAGGATGGGTACAAAGTCCTGGACGATGCAATCACAGAAATCACGGCGTTCCGGGACCTTGAGATCGGCGTTGATGTCGATGGCGAAGCGCGGTGGTGGGCGGTTTCAGGAACACCGGCTTTCGACGAGCGGGGTTATTTCACCGGTTATCGGGGCGTTGCGTCGGACATAACCGAGATGAAGGTCGCAAACGCTTTGGTCACGCAGCTGGCCGAGCAAGATGCGCTGACAGGCATTGGAAACCGCAACTGGTTCTTGAAACAGGCAGACCTAAAGCTCGCGGCACAACTTGAAAAACGCGCCAGCACTCTGACCCTGTTTTTGATCGATCTCGATAACTTCAAGGTCGTCAACGATACCAGTGGGCACGCAGCCGGGGATGACCTCCTGATCCAGGTCGCTGAACGGTTCCGTTCAATCAGCGAAGGCCGCACCTTACTCGCCCGGTTTGGTGGCGACGAATTTGCAGCTGTCGGGGAATTCGTCAGCGATCAGGCGGCTGAGGTTTTCGCGAATGAACTCGTGAAAGTTACTCGCAAGCCCTTCAAAGTCGGAAAGCGTGAATTTGCGATCGGCGCGACCGTTGGTTTTTCCCGGCTCCGTCAGACAAACTCAAGCGTGAATGATCTCATGCGCGAGGCTGACATCGCGCTTTACAAGGCCAAAGAGGGGGGGCGTGGGCAGGCGCTTGCCTTTGCGGAAGAGATGGAGCGGGAGGTTCGGGAGCGCCGCGAACTTGAAGCCGATCTGCGCGAAGCTTTTGAAACTGACGGCTTGACCATTGAGTTTCAGCCGATTGTTGAGGCCCGCAGCGGCCGTGTCGTTTCAAGTGAAGTTCTGGTGCGTTGGCAGCATCCAACCCGTGGGGAAATTGTTCCTGATGTGTTTATCCCGATTGCGGAGCACGCCGGGCTCATATTGCCCATGGGGATGTGGGTGTTGAAAAAGGCCTGCAAGGTTGCCGCGCAATGGCCGGATCTTGAGACGGTCGCAGTAAACCTGTCTGCGGTTCAGTTCATGGATCCAAATTTGGTTGAAACCGTTTCCGACGTCCTGATGGAAACTGGCTTCCCGGGCGAGCGGCTCGTACTTGAAATTACGGAATCGGTCTTCTTGAAAGACATCGGATCTGCTTCCGAGAAACTGGACGGCCTTCGGGATATGGGGATCAAAATCGCGCTTGATGATTTTGGGACTGGCTATTCCTCGCTGCTTTACTTGCGTAATTACAATTTCGACAAGATTAAAATCGATAAGTCGTTCGTTGATGAAATTGGTGAGCAAAGCGAGGGACTTGCCATCATTGCCGCCATCATAGCCCTTGCCCACAACCTTGGACTGGAAGTGACTGCCGAAGGAGTTGAGCGCCAGTTTCAGGTTGATGCGTTGCGGACGCTCGGGTGTGACACATTGCAGGGCTACTATTTCGGCAGACCGGACCCCAATCCGATGCTGATCGGCGAGATCCGAAATGAGGATTGGGATGAACGGGCACCGAGCACGGCTCCGGACAAACGCAGTGCCGTAGAAGCTGTACGTGACTGATCGGTCTTAGCTGTCCGCGACAGTCGATCTTTTGCCAGCGTCAATAACTGGGCCCTATGGCCTCGGGATTGTTATTCTGCTGCAGATTGATCTGTCCGGCATCGTCCAAGAGCAGCCCGGAGGGCCGCCGGCTTCAATGGTTTGTTAAAGAACGCGATGTCCTTATCGGCAGCTTCCGTGCGCACCGGGCGGCTTCGATCCGCCGTGATCAGGATGGCCGGTATGTGGCTGCCGAATTTCCAGCGCAGCTTCACGATGGCTTCGATCCCTGTGCCGTTGTCCAGGTGGTAGTCCGCCAGGATCACGTCCGGCGTCAGGTTTTCGTGGTTGAGGAAAGCGGCGGCCTGCGTGTCATCGCAAGCCGTGATGACTTTGCAGTTCCAGTTTGTCAGAAGATGGCGCATGCCGGACAGGATGTCGGGTTCGTTGTCGATCGCAACAACGCAGAGCCCATCGAGCTGGCCCACAATTGCGGCCGGTTGTGGCACCGGTTCTATATCAGGCACGGGCGCGCTTCGTGGCAGTTCGACGGAAAAACAAGACCCTTTGCCAAGTGTCGAGCGCAGGTTCACTTTGTGATTGAGAACGTGGCTGATCCGCTCAACGATCGACAATCCCAAGCCGAGACCTTTGGCGACGCGCATGCCGTCATCCAGGCGATGAAATTCCTGGAAAATGGCTTTCTGCTTGGTTTCAGCGATTCCGAGGCCCGTATCATGCACTTCCACGAACACCCTGTTTTCCCGGACACGGCAGCCGACCAGCACTTTGCCTTCACCTGTATATTTGATGGCGTTGGAAACAAGATTTTGTAGCAAACGCCGCAAGAGGCGCCGGTCGGATCTGATCGACATGGTGGTGTGAACGATCCGAAGCTCCAATTCTTTTTCGGCAGCGATGGGCATGAATTCGAGTTCCAGGCCGCGGATCAACTCGTCCAGCCGGAAGACGGTCGGCTCCGGTTTCAACGCTCCTGTATCGAGCCTTGAAATATCCATGACAGCCCCGAGAATGTCCTCAACGGACTCCAGCGCCGACTCCACGTTCTTCACGAGTTTTCCGTTGTCGCCCTCTTGGAGCTTGTCGACCAGAACAGAGGAATAGAGCCGTGCCGCATTCAGAGGCTGCATGATGTCGTGACCGGCGGCGGCCAGGAAACGGGTTTTGCCTATATTGGCCTCTTCGGCCGCACGGGTCGCCTCCACAAGACGGTCGTTAACGTGTGTGAGTTCCTCGGTCCGTTCTCGAACCCGCCGCTCAAGAGTTTCATTGGCCTTTGCCAAAGCCTCTTCGGCCATCACGCGTTCCGTAATGTCGGTGTAGGTCGTCACAATGCCGCCGTCGGGCATCGGGCTGATCCGCACCTCCAGAACCGTGCCACTTTCAAACAGACGCTCCTGATAGGTCTCCTGGATGATGACCAGCTTCTCGATCCGGTCCTGCACAATGACTTCAACGGGACCGGAACCGTGTTCACCGCGTTCCGCGTTGTATCGGAGGATGGCATCGAGGGTCGTGCCGACCTGTCCATATTCTGCCGGAAGTCCCAGAAGATCCCGGAACTGACGGTTCCAGCAAATCAGCCGGAAGTCCCGATCAAACACGCCAATGCCCTGTCGCACCTGGTTGAGCGCTGTTTGGAGGAGATCCCGATTGTGCTGGATCGCCATGGACGCATCGTCCAGCAGTTTCACCGCGCCCTTGGTCGACGGATCATGCCGCTTCAGCATCAAGGTAAGGACGAGACGGGCGGAGGCGGCACCAATCGCGCTTGCCAGCAGCTGCTCGGAGAACCTTAGAAGGTTCGCATCTGCGATTGTATTTGGTTCGATTGAGATGCCGCGCTCACGTGCAAATCTCTGAAATGAACGCTCTGTTCTTTCTTCACCGAGGTAGCGGGCGACGGTTGCCTGTAGATCTCCAGCGGTAACTGACGTCCGCCAGTACAGGAAGTTGGTCGGGTTGCGGAGTTCTGACGGTACAAAGACGTTTGCCTGCAGCGTTTCTGAAGGTTGAGGCTTTCGGATCAGCGATCCGGCGATGAACAGAACGACATTTGCCGCAAGGCTCCAGAGCGTGCCGTGAATAAATGGATCTGCCTCGATACCGAAGAGGGATTCCGGCTTAAGCAGGTCAATGCCAAATGGCCCCGTGCTCATGATGGTGTCGGAGATCAACCCGGACTGGGCAAAGGTCGGCAGTAACAGCGTGTAGGCCCATAGAAACAGGCCGCCACTCAGACCTGCAATCGCGCCAGTGGCTGTTGCCCGCCGCCAGTAAAGTCCACCGAAGAATGCGGGCGCGAATTGCGCAATCGCGGCGAACAACAACAGACCGATGGAGACGAGGGCAGCCGTATCACCCGCAGCCCGATAATAGGCGTAGGCGAGAAGTAAGATACCGAAGATGGCCAGGCGGCGAATGGTGATCAGACGCCGGCTCAAGTCCCGACCGTCGGTGTTTACAATGTCCTCTTCGCGATGCCCTCTCAGCATCAGCGGGATGACGATGTCATTTGAGATCATTATCGCAAGGGCGACTGCAGCCACAATCACCATTGCTGTTGCGGCAGACAAGCCGCCGAGAAAGACGAAGATCGTCAGCCAGTGCTGACCTGCATCCATCGGCAGGGCCAGAACATAGGTGTCCGGATTAACGTCCTGCCCGAACCGAAGGAGCCCCGCCGCTGCGATCGGAATGACGAAAAGATTGATCAGGATCAGATAGGCCGGAAACAACCAGGTTGCGCGTTTCAGTTCCGCATCGGAGTTGTTCTCCGTTACGGTTACGTGGAACTGGCGCGGCAGCAAAAGAACCGCAAATGCCGACAAGGTCGACATGACAACCCAGTTGCTGATCTTGATTGGCTGATCGAAGACCGCAGCAACTTCGGGGGCCTCGGATATTGCACGGATCAGGTCAAAGGGGCCGCCGAACAGCCCGTAGGTGACCCAGAAGCCGACGGCCAGAAACGCGATCAGCTTGACCACCGCCTCTGCGGCAATCGCGAGCATCAAGCCTTCCTGGTGTTCGGTCGCATCAATGTGCCGGGTCCCGAACGCCGAGCTGAAGATTGCCATGCCCAACGCAACCAGGAGCGTCAGATCGGCAAAGCCCGGATAAAGGAACTCCGGCGGTGAAAAAATTGGGCCGACCATCGTTGTGATCGACAGGGATACGGCTTTCAGCTGCAAGGCGATGTAGGGGATGACGCCGATCACGGCAATCAGGGTCGCCAACGCTGCAACGGACTGGCTCTTGCCATACCGCGCACCAATGAAATCGGCGATTGATGTAATGCTTTCCGTCTTGGAGATATGGATAATCCGGCGCAGAAGCGGATAGCCAAGAGCAAAGACCAGAAGGGGACCGATATAGATGGTCAGAAACTCAGCGCCGTTTCGGCTTGCGTTGCCGACCGAGCCGAAAAAGGTCCAAGACGTACAATAGACCGACAAGGACAGGGCATAGATCATCGGCCGGCCGCCACCGCGCAAACGCTTGGAGCGCCGGGCCATCCGGTCGCCATAACTTGCTATGGCAAACAGCAGCAGGATGTACACCGCTGCCGCCAGTATCACGAGCCAGCCATGCAGCATCGTCTTGCGGTTATCCTCCCGGGCAGTTTTTTGGGGTCAGTTTCAAAGTATGCCGAATCTCAGCACATCCCCGTGTTTATTCCGCCTCTTTCGCGATCCGATCACAGCTTGCAACAGATGTCTATTCGCCATGCGGCGAAGACACATCTGTCGCTGAAACACTCCGGGCAGTCCCGCTATTGATCAGGACCTGTGAAGCAGAGTTCAAATTGTTTCATGAAAACATCGGAAGAATCGCAGGTATGTCGACCGTGGATACAGCTTTTAAGGACCACACATTTGACTGCGCTTATCGACACATTGAGCCACGAGGCACGCATGGCGCCGGAGAGCGGCATCGTTGAAGTCTTCAATGCGGGACAGGGACGTGATGACGTTATTCCTTTGTGGGCGGGCGAAGGGGATCTGCCGACACCCCAGTTCATCTGTGATGCAGCGAAGCAATCCCTCGACAATGGTGAAACCTTTTACACCTACCAGCGCGGCATTCCGGAACTGAGGACTGCACTAGCTGGATATCATCAAAGAGTTTTCGGCAAGGCCTTTGCACCTGAGAGGTTTTTTGTCACCGGGTCCGGCATGCAATCCATTCAACTCGCCATCCAGGCTATTGCATCCTCCGGCGAAGAAGTGTTGGTGCCAACACCAACATGGCCAAACATCGAGGCAGCTCTTGGGATCAGAGGCGTAAAACCGGTCTCAGTTCCAATGCGCGAAGTGCCCGAAGGATGGGAATTGGACGTGGATGATCTGGAGGCTTCGATTATGCCAAAGACCGCTGCGATATTCCTTAATTCCCCCAGCAATCCGACAGGCTGGGTCGCGTCAGAAGAGGTGTTGAGACAAGTGCTTGGCCTTGCCCGCAAGCACGGGCTTTGGATCATCGCGGATGAGATCTACGCACTGTTCTATTATGGCAAGGCAAACCGCGCCCCGTCCTTTTACGACATTGCGGACGAGGATGATCAGATCATCTATGTGAACTCCATGTCCAAGAACTGGGCAATGACGGGATGGCGTATTGGCTGGATTTCGGCACCAGAGGCGCTGGGCCAAGTCTTGGAGAACCTCATTCAATACTCAACGTCCGGCGTCCCGATGTTCAGTCAACGTGCGGCTGTCTCAGCTTTGAATGACGGTCATACGTTTCTCGAGCAGCAAGTTGCGCTTGCCAAAGAAGGGCGGGACTGCGTGGTTCAGGGGCTTGGGGCTTTGAACCGCGTCCGGATCGCGGCCCCTCAAGGCGCGTTTTATTTATTCTTTTCCATCGACGGTGTTGAAGATACCCGGAAGTTTGCAATGGATTGTGTTCGAGAGACCGGTGTGGGTCTTGCACCTGGAACAGCGTTCGGAAACGGCGGAGAAAACTACATTCGCCTGTGCTTTGCGCGTCAGCGCGCCCATTTGGAAGAAGCTATCCAAAGAATTAGCGTTTGGTTGCCAGAGATTTAGAACAAAGACGGGTTGCTGGAGTACGTGAAAGTCCGTAAGTCTTGATGGAAGGGCGAGTTCCATCGGGGTGCGGCATGGCGGATGACAGTGTGATTGAAAGCGGAGAAGTTGCCGCGACGATCTCTGACGCCCGTTTGGACAGTGTCTTTAACACCGCTGTTGACGGCATCATCGTCATCAACGCGAAATGCCAAATCCTGGCGTTCAACAAGGCCTGCGAAAAACTCTTCGGGTATTCAGCAACAGATCTGCTTGGCGAGAATGTCAATCGGATCATGCCTTCCGACTATGCGCACCATCACGATTCTTACGTTCAAAACTATCTGGATACGGGCCACAAGAAGATCATTGGCATCGGCCGGGAGGTCAAAGGCCAACACAAGGACGGGACGGTTTTCCCGTTGGAACTGTCGGTTGGCGAGGCAGCGACGTCTGAAGGCCGACAGTTCATTGGCATCTTGCGGGACTTAAGGCCACGCAAACAGATCGAAGAGCGTTTGAGCAAAGCGCAGTCCCAACTGTTGCACGTGACGCGGTTGAGTGCGCTCGACGAGATGGGTGCTGCCATTGCTCATGAATTAAACCAGCCGCTTACAGCCATTCTGCTCTATCTGCAGTCCGTGTCCCGCAAAGCCTCCGCGGACGAACGCCTGACACCGGTTATGCTGGACGTCATCTCAAAGGCGGTGAAGGAAGCTGAGCGTGCCAGCGAAATTATTCAACGCATGCGCCAACTGGTGGAGCGCAAGGATCCGGAGCGCAAAGAAGTCAACGTCGATGAGTTGGTTGCCACCTGTCTGGAAATGGCAGATTTGGGGGCGATCGACGAACCGTCCATCATGGTCGCCAAGGTTGATAAGAACCTCCCCCCCTTGATGGCCGATCCGGTGCAAATCCGGCAAATTCTGATCAACCTTCTTCGCAACGCTCGAGAAGCCGTTGCCGGCCAGACGGATAGAAAAGTGACCTTGGCGGTGTGCCTTGGTGAGGATTCGCTTGAGTTTCGCGTTCAAGACAACGGACCGGGTGTTTCTGACGAAGTCGCAGACAGTCTTTTCAGGGCATTCAGCGGCGCAAAGCACAAGGGCGTCGGCTTGGGGTTGGCAATTTCCAGATCAATCGCGCAAAATCACGGCGGTGACTTGCGCCTCGAACAATCAGCACCGGGTGCAGGAGCGTCGTTTCTTCTGACGTTGCCCGTCACAATTGAAGAAACCGGGACGGAATGAACGCGGATGGTCCCGGCTCAGGACAAGGAAGTAAATCGATGAAAGCGAACGCTGATGCCATCTATATCGTAGACGATGATGCCGCTGTGCGTGACGCCCTATCCGTTTTGTTCAATATGGAGGGCTTTATCGTTGAAACCTTTACTGATGGTGACGCGTTCGTGCAGTCGGCCAGCAAAGCCGTTCCTGCCTGTATCATGCTGGATGTTCATATGCCGGGGCGGTCCGGCATCGAAGTATTGAAGGCGCTTAACGCAGAAAACTATCCCGCGCCGATCTTTATCATCTCCGGCCAGGGGGACATTCCGTTGGCGGTGGAGGCCATTCGCAACGGAGCGCACGACTTCATTGAAAAGCCTTTCTCAGCCGAGTCGGTTCTGGAGCGGGTCCGCGAAGGCATCAACGCCATGAAGCAGCGCCAATCTTCCGACGGCGGGATGCAGTTTGAGGGCGTAGATCTTCTGACCCGGCGGGAGCTGGAAGTGCTGAAAGAGATCACCGATGGCGCCTCCAACAAGGAGGCTGGCCGGACACTCGGTATCAGCCCGCGCACGGTCGAAGTTCACCGCGCTCGAATCATGGAAAAGCTCGGGGCCCGCAATGCGGCCGAGTTGGTCCGTATTGTCCTCGGCCACGGTGCGTCAGGATGACAATAGCGCTTGAAGGCCTCATCAGATAAGTAATCACGCGAAAACGTAGTACTGCGTACATCTGATACGGTTTTTTTAGCGTAATTTCTCCGAAGGTTTGGCAAAACCCACCAAACCGTGAGGACATTGCCGAGTGATTGTTCACATTGTCGAAGACGATCGGGCGGTTGCCGACGCACTTTATATAGTGCTTGGTGAGCTGGGTTATCTTCCGACCGTTTACAGTGATGGTGAAACTTTTCTGGCCGAAGCGACCATTTCGGCCAACGATATCGTCTTGCTTGACCTCGGACTTCCGGGAATGAGCGGTGTGGATGTTGCCCATCAACTGAATTCCCGGGCGAGCGCCCCCCGCATCATTGCGATCTCCGGAAAGACCCGCGCCGGCTTGAACAGGCATCTCAGGGATTTGCCCGATATGCCGCTGTTGAGAAAACCGCTGTCGATGGAAGCCTTGGCAGAGGCTGTGGCATAATCTCCTGCGTCCGAATATCTCATATGTAATTCTTCTTACGCAGACACCCTAATTTCTCCTGCAACATCTGATAGATACAGTTTCTCCTGCGGTTGGCAGAACGTCGGACGGGACGTTTTGCAGCAACAGTCGAACCACGGTCCTCTCACAAGAGCGGTTGCCAATTCAACAGTTGCCATGACCGGACTACGCCGCACAGGTCTGTGCGCAGGAGGGATTTAAATGGCTTACTATGAAGCAGATACTTTCGGGCATGCGGTTGGAACCGGTCGTCCGGTTGCCGAGATGTGTGCATCCAAAGAGACTTCTTTCGAACATTTTGGGGCCAAGCAGGCCCACTACGATACCCACGCTGTGATCTACTACGAGGGGGATCCGGCGAAGCGGCTCTATGAGTTGGCGAGCGGTACGGTGATGCTTTACAAGCTGCTGCCGGACGGACGCCGTCAGGTTGTTGAAGTTTTGCGCCCGGGCGATCTGTTTGGACTGTCTGGAGCTGAAGAGAACGATTGCACCGCGGAAACGCTGACGGATGCGAAGGTCAATGAGATCGATCTGCGGCACGTTGAGAAATCGGCGGATTTGCAGCGGCATCTGACCAAATGCCTGACCAAGCAAATGCGTGTCCTTCATGAACATGCCGTCCTGCTTGGCCGGAAGTCTGCAGTTGAGCGGGTCGCTAGCTTTCTGATGCATCTGGTTCCGAACCGCGGCGGCCTCGGCTGCACCGGTCCGGTAGACGAGAACGAGGACGGTTACGACCTCCAGCTCCACATGACGCGGCAGGAAATCGCAGATTATCTCGGACTGACCATTGAAACCGTCAGCCGTGTGGTCTCGGATATGAAGCGCCGCGGGATCATCCGTGTGGACCGCTCTGACAAGATCCACCTCAATAAGGTCTGCGGCCTGTGCCAAATGACGGGTATGCACTGAACACAGTGCACTAGTCCAATTAAACAGCCGCGGATCCGTCTGCGGCTTTTTTCTTTTAAGATTGGTGAAATAAACGCATTTTGCCCCTTGAGCCGGACCTATGGTCATACCTTAGAGCGACGCTCAGGAGGTTCTCATGGACAAGAAAATCCAGAACGACGTTCTTTTGACGGCTGCCGAATGCGCAGCAAGGACCGGGCTGTCGGTTAAGACGCTCCGGGTTTATGAAGCTCAGGGGCTGATAATGCCCAAGCGCACGGAGAAGAACTGGCGCCTTTACGGCACCAACGAGATTGTTCGATTGAATGAGGTCATCATCCTCAAACAGTTGGGTCTCAGTCTTTCCAAGATCAGCGAGCTCCTCTCCGGCCAGCCGGCGAATTTGGAACGGCTTCTGGAAATCCAGGCCACAACCCTGCGAACCCGCAGTGCGCAGATCGAAACCAGCCTGCGGCTAATCGGGCAATTGCAGCTCAAAGCTCAGAACGGCCTGTCCATGGAGGATCTCCTGTCGCTCGCAAAGGAGACCCATATGCATGAAGCAACAGACGATATCGCATGGCGCCGGTATGAGCAGGCACGCCCGCGGACCCAGGTTGAAATCGACCCAAGGAGTTTGAAGGATTATGTCGGCGACTACAGGTTTGAAGACGGGCTGACTGGCAAAGTAAGGGCGGACAATGGGAAGCTGTTTGGTGGGCTCTTGGGGCAGCCTGAGTTTGAATTATTTGCCGAGGCGCCGGACAAATTCTTCCTGAAGATCACGCCTGCTCAGGTGACGTTTGATCGGGACGAGACAGGTCTTGTCCAAGGTTTGATTCTTCATCAGGAGGGGTTTGAACTCAAGGCAAGCCGATGTGAGCCGGGTACCTACCAAAAAGCTGAAGACGCCCTGCAGGATCGGGTCAAGGCCAACGAACCATATCCTGGAAGTGCCGACCAGCTGCGGACCGTCATTGCCGAGTGTGCTGCTGGAACGGTCAACTATGATGACTATACACCGCAGCTCGCCAGCGTTATTCGCGAGCAACTCCAAATGGTTGGGCAGGAGCTGGAACGTCTGGGACCGCTCAAATCCCTTGATTTCCGGGGCGTGGGTGCCGGTGGCTATGACCTCTATACCGTCGACTTTGACAGTGGACGGCTGGAATGGGGTCTTTCCAAAGCAGCAGATGGCCGTTTGAACGGGCTCTTCATGCGCCCCGCACCCTGTGACATCGTCTAGAAACAGAGCGGATCGCCGGTTTCTTTCGGCGATCCGCTTGGTTGTTGTGTGGTTGATTGGCCTTAGACAGCCGCAGAATGTCGAGCTTTGCCCGCCGCCTGGCTGTCGGCCAGATAGGCGTCAAACGCTGCAGCCGCGAGGCGCACATACGGGCGGCCTTCATCTGTTACCCGAACCACGGTACTGTTGTTTTGCTTGCGGTTGATCTGCACAAGACCGTCAGCGGCAAGTTCATCAAGAGCGTCCATGGAGGATTGCAGATGATGAATGCCGGTATGATAAGCTGAACACACCTCATCGAGGTCGCAGGAGTAGTTGGTCATAAGTTCTTCAATGATGCGGCCACGCAGCCTGTCATCAATGGACAACGGTAACCCTTTGGAAACCGGCAATTTACCGGCTTCAATGCTGCGTTGCCAGTTGCCGACATCCGGCAGGTTTTGAACGAATCCCTTGCTGAGCTTGCCAATCGAGGAAACGCCGAAGCCGATCAGTTGTTCTCCCTGATCGGTCGTATAACCCTGGAAGTTGCGTTTGAGCGAGCCATCGTTGAGCGCAACGGCCATGCTGTCGTCCGGTCGTGCAAAGTGATCAAGGCCTATCGCCACATAGCCCGCCTTCAGCAACTCGCTGCGCGCAAGGTCCGCCATGGCCAGCCTTTCTGCGGCAGAGGGCAGGGAGGTCTCGTCAATCAACCGCTGATGCTTCCGCATCCAGGGAACATGCGCATAGCCGAACAGAGCAATCCGGCCAGGATTCAAAAACAGGGTCTTTTCAACGGTGTCCAGAATGGACTGTTCCGATTGACCCGGCAGTCCGTACATCAGATCGAAATTCAGCGCATCAAGTCCGGCCTTGCGCAAGTACCCGGTCGTCTGCTCAACCACTTCATAAGGCTGGACACGGCCAATTGCCTTTTGAACGTCCGGATCGAAATCCTGAACTCCAAGGCTTGCCCGGTTGATGCCGACCTGAACCAGCGTGTCCGCCAGTTCCTGCGTCACAAGGCGCGGGTCAAGTTCGATCGCGTGCTCCAGATCCGGGTCGAAATCGAACAGAACCCGCATTAGTCCGGTGAGTTCCACTAGGCTCTGCCGCGGCAGCAAGCTTGGCGTACCGCCCCCCCAATGAATGTGTTTGACGGGGCCAGCTTTTTGCAGGTGAGCCGCAGTCAACTCAAGTTCCCTGCACATTGTGTCGGCATAGGCCTTCAGCGGCGCATCCTTGCGCGTTGCCTTGGTATGGCACCCGCAATAGTGGCAGATCTCCCGGCAATAGGGGACATGCAGATAAAGAGATAACGTGTCCTGCGGACCTATTGATTGCAGCCAATCAATATAAACATCTGCCGATACCCCGTCATGGAAATGAGGGGCGGTCGGATAGCTGGTGTAGCGTGGTACATTGCGCATGGCATAGGAGAGCGTTTTCGTCATCATGAACCAACTATTGGCCGCAGGTCCGCGTGCCGCCTTGATATCGCTCAACCAGCTCGGACCATTTTGGTAATTTCCAGCCGCAATCGAAGAGAAGTCACGCTTTGGGCTGACGAATGCTCCGTCATGATTGAATATACATCGTCTTTGACGATCAGAATATATCAAAAAAATGATTATATTGATCAATGTGATCAATCATGATTCAGCTGAGCGTTGAGACTATAAGGTGTCACCCCAAGACAACTAGGTGACGTAGAATATGAACGAACTCCGGTTTGAGACACTCTGGAAGTTTCCGGCGACGCTGGCGATTGCCGTGGCGGGTGGGGCTGTGTTTCATCTTGCCGGTTTGCCGGCGGCATGGTTGTCCGGGGCCATGATTATCGTTGCCGCTGCGACCCTGGCGGGCGTCCCGACTGTGATGCCGAACAAATTCCGCGACGGCCTGTTTGTTCTTCTTGGCATTTCCATGGGGGCAGGCGTCCAGCCGGAAGTTGTCGAACGGGTATCCGAGTGGCCGCTGTCCATGGCGATGTTGTTGCTCGTCGTTGTCGGGGTGACCATCGCTGGATACTGCGTTTTGAGATACGCGGCCCATTGGCAAAAGGAGACGGCATTTTTTGGGGCAATCCCTGGCACTCTGGCTTATGTTATCGCGCTTGCGTCTGAAAGACGTGCAGATCTTCCCAGAATTGCCTCCACGCAATCGGTTCGGCTGTTCTTCCTGATTGCGCTTTTGCCATTTGCAGTGGTTTCTACAACGGATACCGATGCCAGCGTCACGGTCAGCCGCTATGCGTCCGATCTGTGGGACTACGGCATCGGGGTGCCGCTCTGCATTCTGGGCAGTCTTCTTGCCGTAAAAGTGCGGTTTCCAGGTGGATGGATGACAGGTGCCTTTTTCACAAGTGCCGCTCTGAACGCGTCCGGTGCCATTCATCTTGTATTGCCGGAAAGTATCGTCCTTGCCTGTATGGTTGCGATGGGAGCTGTGATTGGTTGCCGGTTTAATGAGATGACCTTTCGCGAATTTGTAAGCGTCTTGAGCGCTTCGGTTGCGGCATTTGCTGCGGCTTTTTCCGTTTCCGTTGCAGGGGCAGGATTTGTCTCGTGGATGATCGACATCCCCTTTGGGCAGGCGCTTCTGGCTTTTGCGCCGGGCGGACTTGAGGTCATGACCTTGATGGCGTTTGTGCTCGATCTGGATCCGGCGTTCGTTGCGGCTCACCAGATTGTTCGCTTCACCGGAATGGTCCTGCTGTTGCCAGCAATCACATTGATCACCATCGGCAGGGCACCCCGGTCATCCGGCACCTCCGGACACTCCTCCACGATTGCAACGTCCGACAAACCAATGACCTGATTTCTCAAGACTGTCATGTCTTGAAGAGGGAGCCTGGTGTCTCCTGAAAGCCACCTTTTTCGTACCTGCGATAATCTGTCCCAAGCTTCACCGGGGGTGGGGTTCTGATTCTTGACATGAATCAACGCGTCCATTCCGGAACCGTGCGCACTGTCTTGCCATCGTTGGCACCTTGTAACGATTTTAAAGACTGGGGCGCTAAATATGGCACAACAAAAGACCGGTTTGGTCTCGCTCGAGGAAGGCGGCTTCGCTATCTTCCTTGTGCTACTTGCATTTGCCTGCCTTATCGTGGCGGGCAAGACCTTTGATCAGGTCATGGCATTTCACGCTAGCGTCGGCGCATTGTTCGCCGCGCTCGGCGTATTCTATATCTTCAAGAACTTCTTCGATGACGGCGGGCAAGCGATCCCGCAGGAACTCGAGGGTAAACCCAACTACAACATTGGCCCCATCAAGTTTGGCGCAATCGCGGCCATGTTCTGGGGCATCGCCGGCTTCACTGTCGGTCTGGTGATCGCGCTTCAGCTGGCCTGGCCTGCGCTGAACTTTGATCTGCCCTGGACCAACTTCGGCCGCCTGCGCCCCTTGCACACCTCCGCGGTGATTTTTGCATTTGGCGGCAACGTTCTTCTGGCAACATCGATGTATGTCGTGCAGCGGACCTGCCGCGCACGGATGCCAGGCAAGATCCTGCCCTGGTTCGTGATCCTGGGCTACAACGCCTTTATCGTCATTGCCGGAACCGGTTACTTGCTGGGTGCCACTCAGGGCAAGGAATATGCCGAGCCGGAATGGTACGCTGACCTTTGGCTGACAATCGTTTGGGTGTTCTATCTGCTCCTCTTCCTTGGAACCCTGTGGAAGCGGAAAGAGCCGCACATCTATGTTGCGAACTGGTTCTATCTTGCGTTCATCGTGACCATCGCGGTGCTGCACATCACAAACAACCTGACCATCCCTGTGTCGATCTATTCGACCCAGTCCGTGATCGTCTGGGCCGGTGTCCAAGATGCGATGGTTCAGTGGTGGTACGGCCACAACGCTGTGGGCTTCTTCCTGACAGCTGGCTTCCTCGCCATCATGTACTACTTCATCCCGAAGCGGGCTGAACGGCCGGTCTACTCCTACCGCCTGTCGATCGTTCACTTCTGGGCGCTGATCTTCATCTACATCTGGGCTGGCCCGCACCACTTGCACTACACGGCTCTGCCGCAGTGGGCGTCAACACTTGGTGCGACCTTCTCCATCATCCTGTGGATGCCGTCCTGGGGTGGCATGATCAACGGCCTGATGACCTTGTCGGGTGCATGGGACAAGCTGCGGACCGATCCGGTCCTGCGCATGATGGTGGTTTCCGTTGCCTTCTACGGCATGTCCACCTTCGAAGGGCCTTTGATGTCCCTGCGGGCTGTCAACTCCCTGTCGCACTACACCGACTGGACTATTGGTCACGTTCACTCCGGTGCGCTTGGCTGGGTTGGCTATATCTCCTTCGGCGCGATCTACTGCCTCGTTCCGTGGCTGTGGAACAAGAAGGGCCTGTATTCCCTGAAACTGGTGAACTGGCACTTCTGGCTGTCGACGCTCGGTATCGTTCTCTACATCACCGCGATGTGGGTGTCCGGCATCATGCAAGGCCTGATGTGGCGCGCATACGACAGCCTCGGCTTCCTGGAGTACTCCTTCGTGGAAACCGTTGAAGCGATGCATCCCTTCTACATCATCCGTGCTCTCGGCGGTGCGCTCTTCGTGGTCGGCGCCCTGATCATGGCCTACAATCTCTGGATGACTGTCCGTCACGGCGAGGCTGAAGAAGCCGACGCTTTACCGGCAGGCTCCCTGGCTGCGGCCGAATAAGGGGAGGGACAAAAATGTCTGCATGGAAAAAACACGAAATATTTGAGAAGAACTCGATCATCCTTGTGATCGGTATTCTCGTGGCCATCTCTGTCGGTGGCTTGGTTGAGATCGCTCCGCTCTTCTATCTGAAGAGCACGATCGAAAAGACGGAAGGAATGCGGCCTTATACGCCGCTGGAGCTCGCAGGCCGCGAGATCTATATCCGGGAGGGGTGCTATACGTGCCACTCCCAGATGATCCGTCCGATGCGCGATGAGTTGGAGCGCTACGGCCACTTCTCACTGGCAGCGGAGTCGATGTACGACCATCCGTTCCAGTGGGGTTCGAAACGGACCGGTCCGGACCTTGCCCGCGTTGGCGGCAAGTACTCCGATGACTGGCACGTTGAGCACTTGATCGATCCGCGCTCGCTGGTTCCGGCCTCGATCATGCCTGGCTATCCGTTCCTTGCCGAAACCGAGCTGTTCACCCGTGACATTCAGGGTCACGTCAGCGCTAATATGGTGGTGGGTGTTCCTTACACGGATGCGCAACTCGAGTTCGCTGTCGCCGATGCCATCGGTCAGGCGTCTCCGGACACCGACGGGGCTTATGACTTCGAAGAGCGTTGGCCAAATTCGGCGGTTCGCGACTTCGACGGCAACCCGCGTAAGGTCACTGAGATGGATGCGCTCGTCGCCTATCTTCAGGTGCTCGGAACCATGGTCGACTTCTCGATCTACGACAACAAAGCCAACCTGAGGTAAGTGCGATGAACGAGACATACTCCGCGCTCGCGGCCTTCGCGCAAACCGGTGGCCTTATCTACTTCATGATCCTGTTTGGCATCGTTCTGGCCTACGCCTTGTGGCCGAAGAACCGTGAAAAGTTCGATGATGCCGCCCAGATCCCGTTTCGGGAGGACTGATCCATGTCTGATACACATCCAAAGGAAGTCGACCAGGTATCCGGGGTCGAAACCACAGGCCATGAGTGGGATGGCCTGAAGGAACTGAACAATCCGTTGCCGAAATGGTGGCTCTATCTGTTCTACGTTACCATCGTCTGGGCCGTGATTTATTGGGTGCTTTACCCATCATGGCCGCTGATTTCCAGCTACACCACCGGTGTTCTGGGATCCAGCCAGCGGGCTGAAGCCCTTGCAGCCCTTGAAGAAGGCGTTGCCGGTCGCTCCCAGTTCGCTGATCAGATCGTTGCGACACCGTTGGCAGACATCTCCAACGATCAGCAACTCCTGCAATTTGCGATGGCCAATGGCCGGGCTGCATTCGGCGACAACTGTGCACCATGTCACGGGGCAGGTGGAACCGGATTTGAAGGCTACCCGAACCTTCAGGACGACACCTGGATCTGGGGCGGTACGCTGGATGACATCCACACCACGCTGCTTCACGGCATTCGTGTCGACAATGACAACGCACGCTTTGGCGAGATGCCGGCTTATGGTCGCGATGAACTCTTGAGCAAAGAGGAAATCAGCCAGGTCGCCAACTACGTCGCCTCCCGCACAGGCTTGGAAACCGATGAGGGTGTCGATCTCGCAGCGGGTGAAACCCTCTACGTAGACAACTGCGCAGCGTGTCATGGCGACAATCTGGAAGGTATTCAGGATGTCGGCGCGCCAAGCCTGATGTCGGCGAACTACCTCTATGGCAAGTCGCTGGACGCCATCAAGGCTCAGATCACCAACCCGCGCAATGGTGTCATGCCGGCCTGGGAAGATCGTCTTGATCCGGCAACGATCAAGTCGCTGACAGTTTATGTCCACGCCTTCGGTGGCGGTCAGTAAACTGTTCAAAATGGTGCGACAAAAGCGCCAGACTTGGCTTTGATTTGATCCGGCGCAAAGAGGATATCTTTGCGCCGGATTATCTTATGCGCATGGTGGAACTCCACCAGATCAGCGGTGGGTCTACCGGGCCCGGTTGTAACGCCAAAGCTGATCGTTTTTGAAGTGACAGAGCATCCTTGTGCGTTCACTTGAACGCACGATGCTCCAGGCATTTGGTTGAAGATCCTATTGGGGCAGGATCGGGCAAAGAGGACGGACGGTATGTCTACCGACACCGAAACGCACGAGGGCGGCCACGACGACGAGTGGTTTGCGTCTGCCAAGAAAATATATCCCATGGCAACCCATGGTCTGTTCCGGCGGATCAAATGGGCGCTGCTATTCATTACACTGGGCATCTACTATTTCCTGCCCTTCATAAGATACGACCGCGGCCCGAACGCACCGAACCAGGCTGTGCTCGTGGATATGGACAATGCCCGCGGTTACTTCTTCTTTATCGAAATTTGGCCGCAGGAAGTCTATTACCTGACCGGCCTGTTGATCATTGCGGCTGTGACCCTTTTTCTCATGAACGCAGTCGCTGGCCGAATTTGGTGCGGATACCTGTGTCCGCAAACGGTTTGGACTGACCTGTTCCTCTGGGTAGAGCGCAAGGTTGAGGGCGACCGCCGCGAGCGGATTGCGCTCGACAAAGAGCCTTGGTCCGCCTCGAAGGTTGGCAAACGGGCAACAAAACACTTCTTCTGGCTGATGATCGCCTGGTGGACGGGCGGCGCTTGGGTGCTTTACTTCAACGACGCGCCGACGCTGGTTTGGCAGCTGCTGACGTTCCAGGCTCCGATGGTTGCCTATATGTGGATCGGCATTTTGACTGCGACCACGTATTTGCTTGCCGGGTTCATGCGGGAACAGGTTTGCATTTATATGTGCCCCTGGCCGCGTATTCAGGCGGCCCTGACTGACGAAAAAGCGCTCAACGTCACCTATCGCTGGGATCGGGGCGAGCCGCGCGGGTCACTCAAGCACAACAAGGAACTCGAAGCTCAGGGCCTCCCGGCAGGTGACTGCATCGACTGCTACCAGTGCTTCCAAGTTTGTCCGACCGGCGTTGATATTCGCAAAGGTCCGCAGCTTGATTGCATTCAATGTGGTCTGTGCATTGATGCCTGCGACAACATCATGACGAAGGTTGGCAAGCCCACCGGCCTGATTGCCTATGATACCGACGAAAACATTGAGCGCCGGATCGAGGGCAAGGAACCGGTCTATGAGATCGTCCGGGTTCGGACTGTCATCTATGCGGCTGTCATTGCTGTAGTCGGCATCATCATGCTGGCAGCGCTTTTGACCCGAGACTTTGCCGACATCAGCGTTCTGCATGACCGGAACCCGGTTTATGTGGAACAGTCCGACGGCTCGGTCCGCAACGGCTACACCGTGCGTCTGTCCAACAAACGTCGCCATGACCGGCACTTCATGCTGCACGTCGAAGGCATGCCACCGAACACACAGGTCGAAGCTGTTGGTGTGACTGAGACCTTTGCTGGTCGGCCGATCATCCAAGTTGGACCAGACACGACCCGGGAAATCCGCGTTCTTGTGACCTCACCACCTTGGGAAAAGATGCCGCACTCAACTCCGGTGACGTTCCGGATCACCGAAAGTGTGATGGGGGAAGTCATTACCGCGAAGGACACATTCAAAGCGCCGGATCCGGACTAAGCCGGAGCTCTGGACGCTGAGAGACAACCAAACACCTCGCCCTTTTGGTGAGCTCCTGAAAGGGGCGGGGTGATGATCAGACAAACGCTCTTTTGCTGAAGAGGGGCCTTCAGCAAAAGACCACGCCGAGGAGACGGATATGGCGATGGCTGAGATAAACGGAAGAGATCCTAAAGCAATCACTGGCAAGACGGTCCTGCTGTGGCTGGTCGGGTTCTTCGGTGTGATCTTCCTGACCAACGGGATCTTTCTTTACTACGCGCTCGGGACCTTTCCGGGTGTCGCCGTAGAGAGTTCTTATGAAGCCGGTCAGGCCTACAATCACGAAATTGCAGCGGCGAAAGCACAGGAGCAACTGAACTGGACCATCTCCAGCGAGTTGACGCGTCAGGCCGATGGGAGTGGCAAGCTCCTGGTCCTTGCGAAGGATGCCGCAGATGCACCGCTTTACGGGATCAATGTCGAGGCGACCCTGAAGCACCCGGCACAGGTCAATGCCGACATCGCTTTGATCCTAACAGCGGACGGCGGCGGCCGGTATATCTCTGAAGTTGACACATTGCCGGCCGGAAACTGGACGCTGCATCTTGAAGTAACCGAGAACGGCGAACGCAAGTTCAAGTCCGAAAATCGCATATTCATCAAGGAATAAGGCGGCAGAAGTGACGGTTCATCAGCGCGATTGGCAGGCTTTTGTAGTTCCAGCAGATGACGGCGCGGTTCATATGGACTTGGCCGTTGACGGCATCACTTGTGCGGCATGTATGGGCGAAATCGAGCGCGGCCTGAAGCGGCTCCCGGGCATCCGCAAGGCCCGGGTCAATCTGACATCACAGCGGCTGGCGGTTGACTGGGTCGAAGACCAGACCGGAGCTGATGAAATCGTGGCTGAACTGGAACGGTTGGGATATGCGGCTCACCCGTTTGATCCAGCAAGTCAGAAAGAACGGCAGGACAAGACCGGCAAGCAATTGCTGCGCTGCCTGGCAGTCTCCGGGTTTGCTGGCATGAACATCATGCTGTTGTCCGTTTCCGTGTGGTCGGGGAACGCCAGCGATATCACGCCGGAAACCCGGGACTTTTTTCACTGGCTTTCTGCTCTGATCGCCTTGCCGACCGTTGCCTATTCCGGTCAGCCGTTTGTCAAAAGCGCGTTCCGTGCCTTGTCCGCCGGCCGTCTGAATATGGACGTGCCGATTGTCATTGGTGTTGGTTTGGCCGTCGCGCTGTCGGTCGTCCAAACCATCCAGCATCATCACCATGCCTATTTTGAATCGGCTGTGATGCTGCTCTTTTTCCTGCTTGTCGGGCGGTATCTTGACCACAACATGCGCGGACGCACCCGCTCGTTTGCCGAAAATATTGCAGCTTTGAAAGCCGAGGTGGCGGCGAGGATCAACCCGGATGGGTCGGTTCGCGAAGTTCCCTTGTCCAAGATTGCGGCTGGAGACCTTGTACTGGTCGCAGGCGGTGAGCGGGTGCCGGTGGACGGCGTTGTCTCAAGCGGTATTTCCGAAATCGACCAAAGCCTTGTGACAGGAGAGAGTGTTCTCGTTCCGGTCAAGCCGGGCCAGCGGGTTTATGCCGGCACCCTCAACGGGGCCGGGGCGTTGCAGATCCGCGTTGAAGCTGCTTCAGGCGCGACGCTTCTAGATGAAGTCAACCGGTTGCTTGAAACGGCATCTCAAGCCAAGTCGAAATATGTCCGCATTGCCGACCGCGCTGCGCAGCTTTATGCGCCGCTCGTTCATGGAGCCGCTGGCCTCACGTTCCTGGGTTGGCTTTTGGCGGGCATGGAGTGGCAGCCTGCACTTGTGATCGCGATCTCGGTCCTGATCATTACCTGTCCATGTGCGCTTGGATTGGCGGTTCCTGCCGTCCAGGTCGTTGCGTCGGGACAATTGTTCAAGTCCGGTGTCTTGCTGAACTCCGCTGACGCGATTGAACGTATGGCCGATATCGACACGATCCTGTTCGACAAAACCGGAACGCTGACCCTGGCTGAACCGGAGCTGGTTGGAGAGATTGACCGGCAAGATCCTGTGCTGGCCTTGGCTGGGCAGTTGGCATTGGCAAGCCGCCACCCCTTGTCGATGGCCCTGGTGAAGGCCACAGGCGCCCTTGTCCCGCTTGCCGATGTACAGGAAGTATCCGGTGCTGGCCTTGAAACCCATGTCGATGGGCAGCGGTTGCGGCTCGGAAGTCCATTGTTCTGTGGTGCAACGACAGAAGCAATTGAAGAACGTCTGTTGGCAGTACCAGGGGCGTCGTTGCTGGCTATTCAGTATGGCGAAGAGCCCGTGCGTTTGTTGGCGGTTCGCCAGAAGCTCCGCTCCGATGCGCGAGATGTCGTCGATCAATTGAAAGCGCAGGGGTATGCTCTTGAGATTGTGTCAGGTGATACGCAGCCTTCTGTGGCAGAGTGTGCCGAAGCACTTGGAATTGAGAATTGGCAAGCCGCGATGACGCCTTCTGCGAAAATCGCCCGTCTGGAAGCCCTGCAGGCCGATGGCCGGAAAGTGCTGATGGTCGGTGACGGATTGAACGATGCGCCAGCGCTCGCCGGAGCGCATGTGTCGTTGTCTCCTGTCTCCGCTGTTCATCTCAGTCAGGCGGCAGCTGACGCCGTCTTCCTCGGCAAGAAACTCCAGCCGGTTTTTGACGCGCTACGGCTTTCCATACGAGCGCGGCGCGCAATTGAACAAAACCTCTGGATTTCGACCGTTTATAATATCATCGCGGTGCCAATCGCGGTTGCCGGATACGTGACGCCCTTGATGGCGGCCGTCGCCATGTCCGCTTCGTCATTGGCGGTTACGGCCAATGCGCTGCGTTTGAAATGGGGCAACCGGGTTGCAACTGATGTTGAGGCTACGACCGCCTTCGTCCCGGCAGCAAGCACCAAGGGAGAGTGAAATGGATGTCTTGATTTTTCTAATCCCGATTGCCCTCGTGCTCGGCGGCGTGGGCCTCGTAGCTTTTCTCTGGTCCTTAAAAACCGGGCAATATGATGATCTGGAAGGGGCCAAATGGCGCATTCTGGATGACGATGATCTCCCTGAGCGCAAAAACACACCGTGACCTGTGCAAGGGGGCTCCCGTACCGGCTATGTCAAGAAAGGATGTTCGATAGGACCATGCCGGTCGCAAGGATCAGCAGCCCTATCCCGGAAAACAGAAGCATGTTCGGGCGATAAGCCCCGCTCACGTTTGATTGTAAATGATGCTCTTTGGTGCCAGGTGCGCTGTCCGGAGCATTGTTTTCATCTTCTGTCATATATCGAACGATCACCCATAATCCTGTTTGTCTATTTCCAGCGGGCTGACAGCCCAAATTTTTGGGACCTGTCATCTGGAGAATGGCGCTGCAGTTTGAAAGTCCTGTTAATCGGAGGGCTGCAAAAGTCTTAATTCTTCGCAACATTACTAAAACGTAAGGGCAGGGATTACGAATTAACCAGTTCTCCAATAAGATGGCTTACCTTTACAACTTGAGAGCATGTTCAATGCCGGAACGCGACTAACGCATTGTTCAGAAATTCATGTCAGAGAAGACATGAACTTAGGAGGATTGGGTGAGCCTGGATCTGGCCTCGTTGACGTTTTTGCTGGTGGAAGACAGCGCGTATATGCGGACCATTCTGCGCACGATGCTGCAGGGGTTCGGAGCGCGGCGGATTGTCGAAGCCGAAGATGGCGCATCCGGCTTGGAGGCGATGGACCGTGCTAACCCGGATATCTTGATCCTTGATTGGGTCATGCCGATCCTTGATGGCGCGGACATGGTTCGGATGATCCGCAGCCCAAACAATCCTTTTGCCTACATTCCGATCATCATGGTGACTGCTCATACGGAACGTAGCCGTATTGTCGAAGCGCGTCGGCTTGGTGTTCACGAGCTCCTCTCCAAACCGATTTCCGCCAAGGCGCTCTATCAGCGGGTGTCGAGTGTGATCGTTCAGCCACGGGACTTCATCAAGACCGCGACCTATTTTGGTCCGGCCCCGCGCGAGATCCGCAATCGTCAGAAGATCTGGCAAGGTGGTCCTGGGGAACAGCCAAGTGGCGACCAAGGAAACGGCGGCGACGGCGCAGTCACGGCTATCGGTTAGGTCTGCTCAGACGCCCCTAAGCGGCTGACTGTTTCGAATCTGCAGTATTCTCTGCGCCTAACCCATCTGTCTGGCCCAGTGAAGTGCTGGCGTCAGAGAACTGCGCCAGTAGATCCAAGTCAACAGTGTAATTGTCGAGCAGGAATTGTGAAAGAACATCTATAGGGAGATGTTGATACCCTTCGACAGCTTCATTGAGAGCTTCTAATGTGTCTAGTCTTTCACGAATTTTTATCATGACATCCCAAGTCAATCACGAATCATGACCTTTGTTATGATGTAGGGTTAATAATAGGTAATTGTCTGGAGGGCAACAGCTGTCCGGCAAATAAGCTGCAATTGAAAAACCAATTATATTTTGTTCACACCAATGCGCACTTATTGCTAAACAAAACGCACCTTAGGTCTACAGGTGACAACAAAGGATCTCGCAATGGCTGCCGTCGTATACGTTTTGAATGGCCCGAACCTCAATCTTCTGGGCAAGCGGCAGCCAGAGATTTACGGAGCGCAAACCCTTGCCGATGTTGAAGAGTTGTGCCGGTCCACCGCTGCGCGTTTGGGCATGACCGCCGATTGCCGGCAAAGCAACGCGGAACATGAACTCATCGACTGGATTCAGGAGGCGCGGGAAACAGCCGCCGCGATCGTTATCAATCCCGCGGCTTACTCGCACACATCTGTCGCCATTCTAGATGCCCTGAACGCTTGTGAGTTTCCGGTTATCGAGGTCCATATCTCCAACATTCACAAGCGTGAAGAGTTTCGTCATCACTCCTACGTTTCAAGCCGCGCAGATGCAGTCATCGCTGGCTGTGGTGTTCAGGGCTATGAGCTTGCACTTACCCATGCCGCCAGCTTGGTGCGCGTCGGCTAGAAGCTCAAGTTAGCATTGGGGGTTGTGGGCCGTTTAGGCGCCGCTTCCTCTCAGGAACTCGCGGGCGATCGTGCGAGCCACGATTTTGACGTCAAGCCACAGGCTCACATTCTCAATGTATGCAAGATCATACTCGAGCCGCATACGCGCCAGGTCCGCATCGGACGCATCTCCGCGATAACCGTTGACTTGTGCAAGGCCGGTGATGCCTGGCAGCACCTGAAGCCGGTCATAGTAGCGATAGTCGAGGCACTCGTAGGGAACTCCGCCTGCCTGCATGCCGGGGACATAGGGCCGTGGGCCCACAAGCGACATTTGCCCGCGCAACACGTTCCAAAGCTGAGGCAGTTCGTCAAAGCTGCTCTGGCGCAGGAAACGTCCAATCCATGTAACGCGCTGATCGCCCACAATGGTGTGCTGCAAGCCCGTATGGTCGCATTGATTGACGAACATCGTCCGGTACTTGAGAATGGAAAACGGTTGTCCGTTAATCCCAAGACGGGTCTGACGGAAGAACACCGGTCCGCGGCTGGTCAGTTTGATCGTCAGGGCGATGCCTGCCAGTAGAGGGAACAAAAACACGAGGCCGGCGACCGCGCCCGTGACATCGAAGACCCGTTTCAATGCGCGCTGCAAGGGCCTCGCTTCGTAGACTGGGCGCTTTACCTCTGCGTAAGGCGAGGCAGCTTTCCGCAGCTGGCGGGCAGTCAGTATCCGTTGTGCCGCCCCGCCGCGAATTTTCTGCATACGGCCTGAGCTGGTGCCTCTGAACAAGCCGGAGGACGGCGTCGCAAAGCCAAAGCGATAAAGCTTTCGCGCTTCTTTCCTCTCGTCTGTCAGCGTCTCATCTGCCATGCGCCCAAAACACCCGTCGTCCGATCAGTCCTACCTAACTTTGCGGACCATAAATCAGAACATTTTCAGGTTCCAATTAAATATTAGTAAAGTGTTAACGCTGTGATCCAGATCACGAAGTGCATGAGATAAAATACTTATTTGCGCTGACGGAGAAGATGGCGTCAGGACTTTTCCTTACAAGAGCGTTGCGAAGGTGAAAAAGACAAACCCGTAAAACGGGCGAAAAACACCCCAAACGG
The DNA here is from genome assembly GCF_055755305.1 of Roseibium sp. R5. NCBI lineage: Bacteria > Pseudomonadati > Pseudomonadota > Alphaproteobacteria > Hyphomicrobiales > Stappiaceae > Roseibium > Roseibium sp. R5. The sequence continues at coordinate 4,985,714 of NZ_CM146910.1, read as the reverse complement.
GCAGGTTTGCAACCTAAATACAACCATGTGTCAGTAGGAGCGGCCAACGCTCGTATAGTCGAAACCAGCTTCTGCCATATATGCAGGTGTGTAGATGTTCCGGAGATCTGCAACCTTTGGGGTTTTGACCAGCGATTTCACGCGCTCCAGATCCAGCGCCCGGAACTGGTCCCACTCGGTCACGATCACGATCGCATCAGCACCTTCGATGGCATGATAAGGACCGTCACAGAACATGACGTCCTGCATAAGTTTGGCGGCCTCTTCCATGCTCGCCGGGTCAAAGGCGCGAATCTTGGCACCGGCTGCTTGCAGTTTCTGAACGATGTCGATACTGGGCGCTTCGCGCATGTCATCGGTGTTCGGTTTAAAGGCAAGGCCGAGCAGGGCGATCGTTTTGCCGTCGACACCCCCGCCCATGAAATCAATGACCTTGTCGGCCATCTTCTTCTTCCGCGCAGCGTTCACCTCGATCACCGAATCGACGATTTTCAGGCCGGATTCCGCGTCGGCTGCGATCTTGGATAGAGCAAGCGTATCTTTCGGGAAGCAGGAGCCGCCATAGCCGGGGCCCGCGTGCAAGAACTTGGAGCCAATCCGGTTGTCCAGACCAATGCCGCGGGAGACTTCCTGAACATTGCCGCCGACCTTCTCACAAAGGTCCGCAATTTCATTGATGAAGGTGATCTTCACGGCAAGGAAGGCGTTGGCAGCATATTTGATGAGTTCGGACGTGCGGCGCTTGGTGACCAGGATCGGCGTCTCATTGAGGTAGAGCGGCCGGTAGAGCTCCCGCATGACATCCACAGCCTTGGCGCTGTCTGTGCCGACAACAACGCGGTCTGGACGTTTGAAATCTTCGATGGCAGCACCTTCCCGCAAAAATTCCGGGTTTGAGACGACTGCAAAGTCTGCATCCGGACGGGTCTTGCGGATAATCGCTTCCACTTCGTCCCCAGTGCCGACCGGAACGGTCGACTTCGTCACCACTACCGTGAACCCGTCAATGAGTGCGGCGATTTCTTCGGCTGCTGCATACACATATGTCAGGTCCGCATGTCCGTCGCCCCGGCGGGTCGGGGTTCCAACCGCGATGAAGACAGCGTCAGCGCCTTTGACAGCTTCTTCTGCATCGGTCGAAAAGAACAGCCGCTCTTCGGAAACGTTCTTGGCGACCAGTTCCTGAAGGCCAGGCTCATAGATCGGGATCTCGCCCTTGTTCAGGGCATCGATCTTGGCGGCGTCCTTGTCAATGCAGGTTACAATGTGGCCGAAGTCGGCAAAACAGGTTCCAGATACCAGACCGACATACCCGGTCCCAATCATCGCAACGCGCATCGTCTATCCCAGTTTTTCCAGACAGGATCGTTTATCCCGTCAAAGGCGCGGCTGGGGCACGGAATACCCTTAGCCGAAGAAGAAAACTCAGCGCGTTGGTACTGGCTTTCTGACAGGTGTCAATCCACGAAGGGCTGCACGGGAACCAATTGCGCAAAGTTGCGGCCCTTATGCCGCAGTTTTCGGCACACTATTATGACGGCAATGTTTCTTGCCCTGGTTTTCCAGGCAAGTTTTGACCATCAGACCGTCAGATAACGCCTGACGTCCGCCTCAGACATGTCGTCGCCACGTCCGGAGAGAACCACTTCGCCGCGGTCCATAACCGCGTAATCATCTGCAAGATCGCGGGCGAACTCGAAATACTGTTCAACCAGGACAATCGCCATTGTCCCTTGATCCCGAAGCCATGAGATTGCCCGGCCAATGTCCTTGATGATTGAAGGCTGAATTCCTTCGGTCGGTTCATCCAAAACCAGCAGTTTTGGGCGCGTCACCAAGGCTCTGGCGATCGCAAGCTGCTGCTGTTGCCCGCCGGATAGATCGCCGCCACGGCGATGCAGCATGTCCTTGAGCACTGGAAAAAGCTCGAAGATCGTATCCGGGATAAACCGTTCCTTGCGCGGGATCGGCGCATATCCGGTTTCCAGGTTCTCCTTGACGGACAAAAGCGGAAACACTTCGCGCCCTTGTGGAACAATGGCGATGCCCTTCTTGGCCCGTGCATGCGGCGGCAGGTTGGAGATGTCTTCACCGTTCCAGATGATTTGCCCCGCACTTATAGGCTGCTGGCCGGCAACCGCGCGCAATGTCGACGTCTTGCCAACGCCGTTGCGGCCCATCAGGCAGGTGACTTTACCCGTTTCTGCTGTCAAGGAGACGCCTTTAAGCGCCTGAGCGGCGCCATAGTGGAGATTTATATGTTCGACTTTGAGCATGTCTCACCGCCCCAGATAGACTTCAACAACCCGCTCATCGGCGGAGACGTGATCAAGAGAGCCCTCGGCCAGAACAGATCCTTCGTGCAGGACCGTGACTTTCACACCGAGGGAGCGGACGAAATCCATGTCGTGTTCGACGACAACGACGGAATGGTCTTTGGCAATCTCTTTCAAGAGTTCGGCTGTTTCCGCTGTTTCCGCGTCGGTCATACCGGCGGCAGGCTCATCCACGAGCAAGAGTTTTGGATCCTGGGCCAGCAGCATCCCGATTTCCAGCCATTGTTTTTGGCCGTGGGAGAGATTTGCCGCCAGCTCATCGCGTTTTTCGCCGAGGCGGATCAGCTCAAGAAGCTCTTCAATCCGCTTTTTTTCAGCGCCTGTAACAACGTGAAACAGGGTTGCGAACGGTCCCCGGGGTGCTTTGAGCGACAATTCGAGATTGTCCCAGACCGTGTGACTTTCAAACACGGTCGGCTTTTGAAACTTGCGGCCAATGCCAAGCTCGGCGATGGAAGCCTCGTCTTCTCCTGTCAGATCGATGACACCGTTGAAAAAGACCTCTCCCGTATCAGGTCGGGTTTTCCCGGTAATAATATCCATCATCGTGGTTTTGCCGGCACCATTTGGGCCGATGATCGCCCGCATTTCTCCCGGGTCGATGGTCAGCGAGAGGTCGTTGATCGCCTTGAAGCCGTCGAAGGAGACTGAGACACCGTCCAGATAAAGCTGGCTTGTTGATCTGGCCATGAGTTACTCCGCGGGCTGAGGTTCTGATGAGAGTGGTTTGCCCTTTCCTGGCCCGGCCATATTGGCTGGCGCAGCCGGGCTTTGAGGCGGTGCTGTCGGCGGCGTGCCAGACCCGCTTTCCGCGCTTGCCGACACTTTGCGCTGCTTCAGTGCCGTCCACCCTTGTGAGACTGTCCCGACAATGCCTTTGGGCAGGAACAGGGTAACCACCACGAACAGGCCACCGAGGGCGAACAGCCAGATGTCAGGGAGGACGGCGGTGAACCACGTCTTGGCGAAGTTCACAAGAACTGCCCCGAGGACAGCGCCGACCAGTGTCCCACGCCCGCCTACTGCGACCCAGATCACCACTTCAATGGAATTGGCTGGTGCAAATTCGCCCGGGTTGATGATGCCGACTTGAGGAACATAAAGCGCACCTGCAATCCCGGCCATCATCGCTGATATGGTCCAGACAAAGAGCTTGTAGTGTTCGACCCTGTAGCCGAGGAACCGTGTCCGGCTTTCCGCATCACGCACGGCGACCAGCACCTTGCCCAGTTTGGACCGCGTGATCGCCCGGCAGATGATGTAACAAAGGCCGAGGGCAATCCCGGAGGCTGCGAAGAGCGCGGCACGCGTGGTGTCCGCCTGAATGTCGAAGCCCAGGATGTCTTTGAAGTCGGTCAGGCCGTTGTTGCCGCCGAACCCCATGTCATTGCGGAAGAAGGCCAGCAACAGCGCGTAGGTAAGGGCCTGTGTGATGATGGAGAGGTAAACGCCGGTAACGCGCGAGCGAAAAGCAAACCAGCCGAAAACGAAGGCCAGGGCGCCAGGCACCAGCACCACCATCAGTGCTGCAAACCAGAACATGTCAAAGCCGTACCAGAACCACGGCAGGGCATCCCAGTTCAGGAACACCATGAAGTCGGGAAGGATCGGGTCGCCATAAACGCCCCGGCTGCCGATCTGGCGCATCAGGTACATGCCCATGGCATAACCGCCGAGCGCAAAGAAGGCGGCATGGCCGAGCGACAGGATCCCGCAGAATCCCCAAACAAGATCGACCGAGAGGGCTAGCAGTGCGTAGGTCAGGTACTTGCCCATCAGCGCAACCGCATAGGTCGGTACATGGAACGGGGAATCTTCCGGGACCAGGAGATTGCCGGCCGGGACCAGAAGGATCACGGCGGTGAGCAGCGCCAGGAATATACCCGCACGGGCGTCCATGGCGCGGAACAGAAAGGACGTCATCATGCTTCGACTGCCCGGCCCTTGAGGGCGAACAGACCCCGTGGACGCTTTTGAATGAATAGAATGATGAAGACGAGCACCAGAATCTTGGCGAGGACCGCTCCTGCGTAAGGCTCAAGGAACTTATTGACCACGCCAAGGGTCATGGCGCCAACCAGCGTGCCCCAAAGGTTGCCAACGCCGCCGAAAACCACGACCATGAAGCTGTCAATGATGTAGCCTTGTCCAAGGTTCGGGGAAACGTTGTCGATCTGTGAGAGAGCAACACCGGCAATCCCCGCGATCCCTGAACCGAGACCAAAGGTTAGAGCGTCGATCCAGGGCGTGCGGATCCCCATGGACGCGGCCATGCGCCGGTTTTGGGTCACGGCTCGTGTGTAGAGACCGAACGGTGTTTTCTTAAGAACCAGGATCAGCCCGGCAAAGACCAGCAGGGCAAACAGGATGATCCACATCCGATTGTACGTAACGGTCATCTGACCGATCTCGAAGGCACCGGACATCCAGTCCGGATTGCCGACTTCGCGGTTTGTCGGGCCAAAGATCGACCGGACAGCTTGCTGAAGAATGAGCGAAATGCCCCAGGTGGCGAGAAGTGTTTCCAGAGGACGGCCATAGAGCCAGCGGATGACGCCGCGCTCAATACCAATGCCGATAAGGCCAGAGGTCGCAAAAGCAAGCGGAAGAGCAATGAACAGGGAATAGTCGAAAAGGCCCGGCGCGGAGGTGCGGATCAGCTCCTGCACCACAAAGGTGACATAAGCACCGATCATGACCATTTCGCCGTGGGCCATGTTGATGACCCCCATGACGCCGAAGGTGATGGCAAGGCCAATTGCGGCAAGCAGCAAAACAGAGCCGAGCGACAGGCCGTACCAGATGTTCTGAGCAGCATCCCAGGTGGCGATGGACTTCTCGATCTTGGCAACTGCGTTTGCGGCAGCTTCTTGAACCGCGCCCGTGGAGGCGGATTGAGCAGCAATCAGAAGGGAGAGCGCATCCCGGTTGCCCATGTCGGACAACGTTTGAATTGCCCCAAGCTTTTCACTCTCATCCAGGTCGGAATTCAGGACCGCCGCTGCGCGCGCCTGCTCCATGACTGTGCGGACGTTGTCGTCGGTTTCTGCGGCGAGCGCTTCATCCAGCGCTTCAATCTTCTCCGGATCCTGGGCTTTGAAAATCGCTTCGGCGGCGGTTAAGCGGACAGCCGGATCGGGTGCCTGCAGGGTCAGTGATCCAAGTGCGGCGCGGATCACGCGGCGCAGCCGGTTGTTGACTTTGATCTTTTTGACTTCTCGGCGGCCCGCTGTGCCCGCAGCCTCTCCTGTGAGCGGGTCGGTGAGGTTATAGGATTTCCCCTCTCTTTGAGCGATGAAGACCATTCCGTCGGATTTGCGGACATAAAGATCGCCCGCGCTCAGCGCTTCAAGGGTAGGCGCAACAGCTGGATCGCCAGTTGCCTTGAGCGCTTCAACCTGGCGCTGGGTTTCGTCGAATTTGCCTTTGGCAAGTTCATTGACCAGCGGCCGGAGCGCTTCGCTGCTGTCTTGTGCGGAAACTGATCCGATTGACAGCACTGCAAGGCACAGGAGAACGAGGAATGATTTCAAAAAGGACATTGGTCCACCGCGGTTGGAATAAATCCGCCAATCATCCTGCGGATCCGCATTCACGGCGTCTCGAAGGATGAGGTTCCTTTCGGGGAGATGGGCAACAGGAGATCACCTGTTCTTGGCGACTGGGAAGAAAACGGGACGGGCCCCCATCATTGCCCGTCCCGCATATTCCAGCCCTTAACTTAGGAGCCGGATCCACCGCATTTGCCGGTTGCGGTGTTGAAGTTGCCGCAGGATAGCGGAGCGCGCCAATCCGCGATCAGGTCCTTGGAGCCATCCAGGTAATCCGACCAGGCATCGCCGACAACGAGACCGGAGGTTTCCCAAACGGTTTCAAACTGGCCGTCGTCCTGGATTTCACCAATCAGCACCGGCTTGGTGATGTGGTGGTTCGGCATCATGGCAGAGTAGCCGCCGGTCAGGTTCGGAACGGACACGCCAACGATTGCGTCAATGACAGCGTCCGGATCTGTAGTACCGGCCTTGTTGACAGCCTCAACCCACATGTTGAAGCCAATGTAATGGGCTTCCATCGGGTCGTTGGTCACACGCTCTTCGTCACCGACAAAGGCTTGCCAGGTTTCGATAAACTCTGCGTTGGCGTCTGTGTCGGCGGACTGGAAGTAGTTCCAGGCTGCCAAGTGGCCGACGAGCGGGGCGGTGTCGAGGCCGGCGAGCTCTTCTTCACCCACGGAGAAGGCAACAACCGGGATGTCTTCCGCTTTGATGCCGGCGTTGCCGAGTTCCTTGTAGAACGGAACGTTTGCGTCACCGTTGATGGTGGAGACCACGGCGGTCTTTTTGCCAGCTGACCCGAAGGCCTTGATGTCGGAGACGATCGTCTGCCAATCGGAATGACCGAACGGCGTGTAGTTGATCATGATGTCTTCTTCGGCAACACCCTTGGCCTTGAGATAAGCTTCAAGGATCTTGTTGGTCGTACGCGGATAGACGTAGTCGGTGCCGGCCAGAACCCAACGCTCGACGCCTTCTTCGTTCATCAGGTAATCAACAGCCGGAATCGCCTGCTGGTTTGGAGCGGCGCCGGTGTAGAACACGTTGCGCTGGGATTCTTCGCCCTCGTACTGGACCGGGTAGAACAGAAGGGAATTCAGCTCTTCAAAGACCGGAAGAACGGATTTGCGGGAGACGGACGTCCAGCAGCCAAAGACCGCATCAACACCGTTCACTTCGATGAGCTCACGCGCCTTTTCGGCAAACAGCGGCCAGTCGGAAGCCGGGTCGACGACAACAGCTTCGAGTTTCTTGCCGAGAAGGCCGCCCTTCTTGTTCTGCTCTTCGATGAGCATCAGCATGGCGTCTTTCAACGTGGTCTCGGAAATCGCCATCGTGCCGGAGAGCGAGTGCAGAATTCCAACCTTTATGGTTTCCTCAGCTGCGGCACCGCCGATCATGGTGGACGCCATCAGGCCGCCCAGCATCAGTTGCTTGAATGTCTTGGTCATTGACTTTCCCCTCTTGAGTGACGTCACCAGCCCCCATGCCGGTGCGAGGCGGCTGGAAGGAGTGCCGCTGTCGGAGAAAGATCGTGCGGTGGTTTGTTGCGGTGCGGTATACGTCAATTGACGTAAGTTGCCGGTCGCTGTCGTCTAAGTTTTTGAAATTATGAGTGTAATTTTGGCGAGTTGTCGCGTGGACTGCTCAGGCATGGAAGGTAACCCGACAAAATCACTTCTATCACCCTATCTGCAGATTGGCGGTGGCTGCTTCCTCTCAAAGGGCTGGCGCAAAACTTGCTCTGCTTCATCAAAACGAAAAAACGCGGAGCGCAAGTGGGGAATGGAGGCTCGGATCTGCCTGCAGAAAGGGCGGCTGCCTATTATTGAGGCAGCTCAGTGACGGCGCGCCAACGCATCGTGCCGATCCGGCGCCAGTATAACAAATGGGTCAACAATCAGACCCTTGAGGATTATGCGCTCCGGTTCACCGCCAAGGGCGCACGGAAATTCTCATCCCGTGCCATCTCCCAAACGGCCATTGGGGCCATATCTTTCCTTGCTCTGGAAGCGATCGGTGGAGCGATCACGCTCTCCCACGGAACGGCGAACGCCTTCCTTGCGATTTTCGTCGGAAGCTTCGTCCTTTTGATCGTCGGCCTGCCGATCAGCCGGTATGCGGTCCGTTATGGCGTGGATATAGATCTTCTGACCCGCGGGGCAGGGTTTGGCTATATCGGATCAACAATTACATCGCTGATCTACGCCAGTTTCACCTTTATTCTCTTCGCGATCGAAGCCTCGATCATGTCGGGAGCTTTGGAGTTTGCATTCGGGATACCGCTTTGGCTCGGCTATATCATCAGTGCCGTCGCGGTCATTCCGCTGGTCACTCATGGCATCACCTGGATCAGCCGGTTTCAGCTGGCGACCCAGCCCTTCTGGATCATCCTGAACATTCTACCCTTCGTCTTCATTCTGTTTACAGACTGGCAGGCCGTGGGCACCTGGCTTAGTTTTTCCGGCATTGATCCGGCAACTGGTGCGCCAAAAGCCGCACAAAGCGGTTGGGACAGCATCAGTCTGATCAGCTTTGGCGCAGCATCCGCCGTGATCCTGGCCTTGATGGCACAGATCGGAGAGCAGGTTGATTTTCTGCGGTTTTTGCCGGCCACTGACCATGGCAGGAAGCGTCACAGGCTGGCAGTATTCCTCGCTGGACCCGGTTGGGTCATTCTCGGTGCGCCGAAGATGATCGCGGGGTCGTTCCTGGCGGTTCTTGTCTTGTCTCACGGCGTGCCGGTCGAGCATGCGGACGATCCGTCGAGAATGTACACCGTTGCGTTTGGATACATGATCCCCAACGAGACAGTTGTGCTGTTGCTGATGGCGGCCTTTGTTGTTGTGGCGCAGCTCAAAATCAACGTGATGAATGCCTATGCGGGCTCGCTTGCCTGGTCGAACTTCTTCTCCCGTCTGACCCATTCGCATCCGGGCCGGGTTGTCTGGCTCGTGTTCAATGTGGTTATCGCGCTTCTTTTGATGGAGCTGGGCATTTACCGGATGCTGGAAGAAACGCTTGGTGTTTTCTCAATCATCGCCATGGCCTGGCTTTCAGCCATCTCGGCTGATCTCTTCATCAACAAACCTCTCGGTCTTTCCCCGCCCGGTATCGAATTCAAGCGGGCGCATCTTTATGACATCAACCCTGTCGGCACTGGCGCGATGCTGCTTGCCGCGGGTTTGGCGCTCGCCGCCCAGTTCGGGTATTTTGGTGAGGTGGCCGCAGCTCTCTCGACCTTCCTTGCCATGGCTATTGCGTTTGTTGCCGCGCCGCTCATCGCCTGGGCGACCAAGGGCCAGTACTACCTTGCGCGCAAGCCGCGCAAAAGTTGGCAGGCGCGAGATCACATAGCCTGTTCCATTTGCGAGAATCCTTTTGAGCCGGAAGATATGGCGTACTGTCCCGCCTATCAGGCCCCAATCTGCTCCCTGTGTTGCTCGTTGGACGCCAGGTGTCATGATTCCTGCAAACCTAAGGCGCGCCTGAATTATCAGCTCGGGTCGGTGGCCGGCGCCGTTTTGCCTGTGCCGGTGATGGAGATGTTCCAAACCCGGCTTGGCCGGTATGCCTTGACGGCCGTCTTTGGTATCGCTGCGATTGGAGCCGTGCTCTGGATCATCTATGCCCAAGCCGTCAGCCGCCTTGGGGATCCAACTGGGATTTTGGGCGAAATCGTTGCCCTGATCTTCTTCGTCTTCGCAATCGCGGCTGGTATCGCGTCCTGGTTCCTGGTGCTTGCGCATGACACCCGCCATGTGGCTGAAGAAGAATCCGCCCGCCAGAACGCTCTTTTGCAGAAGGAAATTGACGCTCACAGTGTCACCGATGCCGCGCTTCAAAAGGCCAAGGAAGACGCGGAGGCCGCCAATCTTGCAAAAAGCCGCTATGTGGTTGGCCTCAGCCATGAGCTGCGAACGCCTCTCAATGCAGTTCTCGGGTATGCCCAGGTTTTGGAGCGGGATGAGGCGCTGCCGGCAGCCCGAAAACCGGCTGTGACGACCATTCGCCGAAGCGCCGAGCACTTGTCCGGCTTGATAGACGGATTGTTGGATATTTCACGGATTGAGGCCGGCCGATTGCAGGTCTATTCGAATGAGATCAATTGCCACGAGTTCCTTGATCAAATCGTTGACATGTTCCGAATGCAGGCGAAAGCAAAGGGACTGGACTTTCATTTCGAACGGGCTGACAACCTGCCGGTGATCGTGCGCACCGACGAAAAGCGTCTGCGTCAAATCCTGGTCAACCTGTTGTCGAACGCCATCAAGTTTACGAACGCTGGGCACGTGTCCTTCGCCGTGACCTATAGGTCGCAAGTTGCGAGCTTTGTGGTCGAGGACAGCGGCCCCGGCATCCCCCTCAATGAACAGGCAAAAATCTTCGAACCCTTCGCACGCAGTGCAACCCAGGAGACCGACAGGATCCCAGGCTTGGGGTTAGGGCTCACGATTACAAAGCTGCTGACCGAAACGCTGGGCGGCGCCGTTGCGCTCTCCAGTTCTGAGGGACACGGCTCCAGGTTTGAAGTCCGGCTCATGCTGGCTGCAGTCGATAAGCCTGTGACAGCGGTTCGCCGTGAAAAACGGATCAGCGGCTACGTGGGGCCTCGTAAGACGATCGCGGTGATCGACGACAACCCGGACCACCGGGCACTGGTACGCGATATCCTCGACCCAATTGGCTTTGTTGTTCTCGAGGCTGCGAGTGCCAACCAGTGTGTTGAAGTTGTCTTGCCCCTCAAGCCGGACCTTTATCTTGTAGACATCCTTATGCCCGGGACAAACGGCTGGGAGCTGGTCAAGGACCTGCGGATGAAAGGGGAAACGGCCCCGGTCATTATGCTGTCGGCCAATATTGGTGATCAGGCGCTGAAACCGGAAGGGCCAACCAATCACACTGCGTCGCTCGCCAAGCCGTTTGATATTCACCAGCTGCTCGACCTGATTCAGCAGCACACGGGTGTCGAATGGAGCGAACATGCGCAGGTGGAATCAGATTTGGCACTTTCTCAAAGCTCTGGATTGACGTCGCCGGGAGGGCGCCATGTTGCCGATCTGATCAATCTCGCTGAAATTGGCTATGTTGAGGGGATTGAGGCGAAGTTGACGGAGCTGACCGAAGACCCGGTCAACGAGCCGCTGGTTCGAGCGCTGCAGGAGCATCTGAGCCGGTTTGATTTTGAAGGGTACAAGGATGTGTTGAACGGATTAGAGAGGCAGGATGGATAACCGCCGCGACACCGTTCTTGTGGTTGACGACAGCCCGGACTCCCTCGGCTTTGTGACAGAAGCTCTGAAAAAGACCGGCATTGCGGTCCTGGTTGCGACCAGTGGTGAAGCAGCTCTCTCCATTTGCGAGCGGGTAACCCCGGACACAATCCTCATGGATGCAGTGATGCCGGGGCTCGACGGGTTCGAAACCTGCCGAAAGCTCAAGGAGAACCAAGGCCTTCAGCATGTACCTGTGATCTTCATGACAGGGCTTTCGGAGACGGAACACATCGTAAAGGCACTGGATTGCGGCGGGGTCGACTTTCTCACCAAACCCATTGATGTTGATGAGCTGAAGGCCCGGATCAAGGTGCATTTGCGCAATGCCCGATCCGTTCAGAGCGCACATGTTGCAATGGACGCGGCTGGGCGCCACCTGGTTGCCGTCTCCTCGGAAGGAGCGATCCTTTGGACCACGCCCCAGATCCACACCCTTTTGGCGCGGACTGGTGCTGTAGATGCAACGCTTTTTCAGCTGGGCCGTGCGCTTGGCGAATGGCTTGAGGGCAGTGCAGATGCGCCACGGCGCGGCAGCTTTATGTTGGGACTGTCTGAAGAATTGGCCGTCCAGCTCTATCCTCTCGGCCGCGTTGGGCCGGATGAGAATCTCTTTCGCGTGACGGCGGAAGACGAGGAGGGGCAAGTTCGGGCGCTTCAGACCGAGTTTCAGCTGACCCAGCGCGAAGCGGAAGTCCTGATCTGGATTGCCAAGGGCAAGTCCAACAAGGATATTGGCGAAATCCTGAACCTGAGCCCACGAACGGTGAACAAGCACCTTGAGCAGATCTTTGTAAAGCTTGGGGTCGAGAACCGCGCCTCCGCCGCGGTCCGGGCTGCAGAGGTCATGTTCGCGCTCTAAATTTCCAGATCCGAAAACCACGCTCGACCCGCCAGTTGTGGCAGCGGGATGGACATTTATGCCTGTTTCTGGCACTCAAGATGATTATAATTGACATAAACTGACAAATCACGGGTTATGACAACTGCATATTCAGGTCTGGTGGGCAATCTCTTGCAAGGTTATGCCGAGGCTGGGTACAGTCAGGCAGATGCACTCACCGCGGCCAAGCTTGAGTGTTTGTCGGATGCGCCGACAGCGCAGGATTTTATCCGCCTCAGCCGCGCAATCTCCCTTCAGATGAACGACGAGTTCGCCGGGCAGCTGGAGCGGCCTCAGCGCATTGGGACGCTGGCCCTTATGGCAGAACATGCTTCCCGCGGACAGACGGTCGGTGGCGCGTTTTCGCGGCTGGCGGAATTCATGAACATGCTGGACAACACGTTCACTGTGACATTCTCCACCGCCGGTTCAGAGTGCCGGTTTCAGCTCAAGCGCACGACCCCAGCTTTTCCGAAGTCGGAATTTGGTATTGAGGCTATATTGGTGCTGATGCACCGGCTGACGGGGTGGCTCGCCGGTAAATGGGTGCCGCTGTCGTCGGTCTGGTTCGACTATCCACGGCCGGCCTGGGCGTCAGGCTGCGGCGAACTCTTCCCCGGCGCATATCCCTCGTTTTCCTCAGAAAGCAGCGGCTTTTCTATGCCGGTTGATGTTCAGGCCTGGCCTTTACACCGGAGTGAGGAGGCCGCCGTTGCCTGGGCCCGGCGCACGCCGATGGATGCCTTCATGCCCGTGGCTTTGCTTCAGGATGTGTCGCAAGAAGTGGCGGGGCTGATCGAAGCGGCGATCGTTGAAAACAGGCCGCTGCCGTCCATGGATGAACTTGCCAGCCTACTTGAGGTGCCGGTCTACACGCTGCGACGCCGTTTGAAAAAAGAAGGCGTCTCACTTCCAGATATCCGACTTCAGGTCAAGCGAGACCACGCCCGTGCGATGCTGGCGGAAACAGACGAGAGTATCGAAGCCATCGCACTGCGCCTCGGATTCAGTGAGACCAGTGCTTTCATTCGTGCTTTCAAGGAGTGGACTGGCGTGACACCACGAACATACCGGCAATCCGGACGTCTTCAGGTTCCTGTGCCGGGTCATCGCACATTCAGATAGAAATTGACAAAAAGTAACAAGTGCGCCACCTTTCCGTAAACGTAAGAATTGGACCCTTGGGAGGTTATCGTGTCTGTTTTTGCCGCCACCGCATCCTGGCCTCAGGAAGAGCACCGAATGTTCTATGATTCAGCGTCGCGTTTGCTGGATGATGAAATGGTGCCGAATATCGAAAAGTGGAACGATCAGGGTGTTGTTGACCGCGAGTTCTGGACCAAGACCGGCGAGGCCGGAATTCTGGGCGCTGCGCTTCCCGAAGAGTTTGGCGGCGCCGGAGCCCCGATCAGCTTTGATGCGGTGACGGCCTACCTCCAGGGTCGCAAGGGCGAGAGCAGCTGGGGTTTTTCCATCCAGTCGATCGTCAATCACTATGTTGCAGCCTATGGCACGGACAGCCAGAAAGAGCGCTGGTTGCCAAAGCTCGCCTCTGGTGAATATGTCGGTGCGATCGCGATGACCGAACCCGGTACCGGGTCCGACCTTCAGAGCGTCAAGACGTCAGCCGAGCTTGTCGGCAACGAGTACGTTCTGAACGGGTCGAAGATTTTCATCACCAATGGCCAGACTGCAGACCTGATCATTGTTGTCGCCAAGACCGACAAGACGAAAGGGTCCAAGGGCGTCTCCCTCCTTGTTCTAGAAACTGAGGGCGCAGATGGGTTCACGCGGGGACGGAACCTCAAGAAACTCGGCTGCAAGGCGAATGACACATCCGAGTTGTTCTTCGAAGACGTGCGCGTACCCCCGGAGAACCTTCTCGGCGGCGAAGAAGGGCAGGGCTTTTATCAGTTGATGAAGCAGCTGCCCTGGGAGCGGCTGATCATTGCCTGTCTGGCGCTGGGGGTGATCGACTTCGCGATCGATGAGACGGTTCGCTACGTTCAGGACCGCAAAGCCTTTGGTCAGCGGGTGATGGACTTCCAGAACACGCGGTTCAAGCTGGCCGAGTGCAAGACCAAGGCGGAAGTGCTGCGCAGTTTCGTAAGCGACTGTATTGCGCGTATGGACGAGGGCACGCTGGATGCGGCAACGGCTTCCATGGCGAAATACTGGGGTACGCAAGTTCAGAACGAGATCGCCAACGAATGCCTGCAGCTGCATGGCGGCTATGGCTATATGATGGAGTATCCGATTGCCCGCATCTATGCCGATTCACGAGTGCAGATGATTTATGGCGGCAGCAATGAGATCATGAAAGAGCTGATCGCCCGGTCCATAGACATCTGATCGGCTGCAGCGGCACCAGGTAATACAGTTAGCGGCCGGAGGGATCTTTCCTCCGGCCGTTTTTCAGTGCGTTAGAGCCCAAGGCTGCGAAGGGCCACGACACTGAATATCCCCGCCGAAACGCTGATGATCAGGGAAAAACGCAATGTCAAAACGCCTGCCAGGATGATCGCGATGGCCTCCGCGGGCCCCTCCGTCGTTGCGGCGGGGGCAACCAGCGCGGTGAGGACGGCCACCGGGACGGCATCGAGCGCAGCTTCCGCGCGGTGATGAAGCGCACCAAACCGCGACAGGATCAGATGCCCGCCGGTTCTTGTGAGGTAGGTGGCCAGGGCACACAGGCAGATGATCAGAACAGTGTTATCCATGGGACACCTCTCCTTTCGGACGGCTGAGTAGGGCGGCTGCGGCAAGGCCGCAAAGGCCGCCAATCGTGATGTGCCAGGGACTGCCGATCGTGTGGAAGGCGAGGGTTGAGGCAGCTGCACTGACCACCAGGATCACTCCGAACCCGCGGCGGGTGTGAAAACCGGCGACAAGGCCTGCGAAATAGATCGGAAGCATCACATCGAGACCGAAGGCGGCCGGATCTTCAATCAGCGACCCGAAAGCAGCGCCAAGGCAGTTGGACGTGATCCAGACGACATAAATTGCAGCTGCGAACGAAAAGTAATAGGCGGGCCGGAGGCCATCCCGCCCCGCGCGCCGCTCGGCTGCTGCATATTGCGGATCAACCAGAACGAAAAAAGCCAGTGCCTTCTGCAAGGTCGTAAACTTGCTCAAATGCCGGCCGACGGCGGCCGAATAGAGCACATGCCGGAAGTTCACCGCAAAGACCGTTAAAACGATAGACCAGGCCGGCACACCCTGGCCGAGCAAGTCAAGCATAACGAACTGACTAGCCCCAGCGTAAATGGACATCGATGTCAGCAGAAGCTCGCCAAAGGTCAGTCCGTTCTCCAGCGCAATGGCGCCGAATACGGCAGCAAACGGGGCAACGGCAAACAAGATGGGCAGGGCATCCCGGATACCGTCCGAAACATCGGATCGGAAGGTACTGGTTGGTTCGCCTGCGAAGTCGGGCGTTCCGCCGTCATTGCGTGTCATGCTCATGAGTGTCGCCTGAGAGATGCTAATTCGATAATGATCGTTCGATATAAAGAACAGGGTTTGAATAAATGAACAATTGGGTGGCGTTTGTCAAATCGAACATATGAGTGTTAAAACGAACGAACAACAAGAGACCACGCGACATGACACCGATCACCCTCATTGCAAAAGCTATTCAACGAGAAAGATTGAAAGCAGACATGAGCTTGTCTGCGCTTGCAAAGACCGCTGGGCTCGCAAAGTCGACCTTGTCCCAGTTGGAGGCGGGGCAGGGCAACCCGAGTGTTGAAACGCTTTGGGCGATCGCGAGTGCACTCAATATCCCGTTCAGCTTCCTGTTTGAGACGGGGACGACGGATAAAACACTCATCCGGGCCGGGGAGGGGGATCCGGTTGCCTCAGAAGCGGCCGGGTTTACAGCTGTCCTGCTGGCAAATTGCCCGCCTGGCCGCCGCCGCGATCTTTACAGGACCAGCCTTTCCGGCGGTGCGTTGCGGGCAGCTGAGCCGCATCCCGCAGGTACGATCGAACATGTTTTCGTGGCAAAAGGCGAGATCCGCGTTGGCCCCGCAGACGAACCGGAAACCCTCTCGGAAGGGGACTATTTCCGGTTCCCCGGCGATGTCGCCCACAGCTATGAAGTCCTCTCTGAAGAGGCTGTCATTCTTCTGGTGATGGAAAGCCCGGTCTAGGGTCAGTATCTCTTTCGAACGGGGCAGCCTTGGTCTCGTGGTCTGATGCCACATTGCGCGCTAGGCAATGTCAACGTATCCGACAATTCCCTCATAGGTGTATTGCGAGAGCGTGTTGATCACGTTGTCCCGTTCCGCTTGAACAGCTGTGTAGAAATGCGTTCCCGTTTCCGTATTAAAAAAACGATAGAGTGCAATGTCGTCGGCGTCCGCAGTACTGTGGAGGTGGTAGGCAACGCCTTCATAATTGAACTGAGGCAGAGTTGAGATCACTGAGTCGCGTTCCGCGGCGCTTGCTGTGAAGAAATGCGTGCCCGTATCTGTGTTGTAAAACCGGTAGAACTCGACCGCATTGGAACCCGTGCTGTCGACACTCTTATAGGCGACGCCTTCATAGCTGTATTGGGATGAACTCGTGTTGATCGAGGTCGCCTCGGCAAAAACCGAGGTGTAAAAATGTGTCCCGGTCGAGCTGTTGTAGAACCGATAAACACCGTCTTCGACCAAGTCGATCGTTACCGTGCTGCCGCTTGATGTGGGATCAAACCTGCCGCCGGACAGTGCCACATCGTTGTCGCGAATGTAGTCGCGCAACCAGTACTCATGGCCGGCAATATCAACAGCTGCAATGCCGGTGGAGACAATTCCGACCACATAGGGACCATCACCGTAGTCATAGAATATTGGTCCGCCCGAGTTGCCGCTGTTGACCTCAAGGTCTCCGTTATAGAGAAACGCGTAATCGTTGAAAGGCGCGTTGCTGACGGAGCCGGTGTCATACATGGGTTGACGGCCATAGATGCCCGGGTAGCCCAGAACACCCACGTTCCCGCCATTGAACCCGTAGTCCATTCCCATCCAGCCATAAACGTCTCCGGCTGCCTCACTGAGAGTGAACAGAGCAATATCAAGCTCGGTCTCTCCAAGTGTGCCGGAATTGAAATCGCCCCAATACAAGCGTCCATCGGCGTCTGGATCGAAATCTGGAAAGTAGTGAACTGTCGACCATTCGACAGTGTCATTGAAAAAGTCGTCGGGATCGTAGGACGGGTAAAGCACAATATCGTCGGCAATACCCCAAATGGGGTCATAGACGACATGGGCTGCCGTCAGGATGTCGTTGCGTCCAACGAGAACACCGCTTCCGGTATACGTTCCGTATCCGTACCAGGTCGCTTCGATGTAGATGCCGGTTGTCGCCGGATAAATGTCGTCATCAACTTCGTAGGTCATCCTGGCCTCGAATATTCCTTGATATGGTGATGAGTACCTTCGACTTTCAAAACAGGCGGAGGCCGACCAACGGGGAGCTGACCGCCCGGTTCTTCGAGCACAGATCGGCCAGTTTCCATCTTATCTGAGGTGAAATTTAGGCCGCTTGAATGCTGTGTTGCTGCCAGCGACGCTGTCAGAACGGCCGTAGGGAATAGTCGACACAGGATACGACCCGTTCATACCGGTTTCGCTGGCGGTGCTCTGCGCTCAGCTGAGCCGAGGAGGCTGTCATTCTTCTGGTGATGGCAAGTCCGGTATGAGCCGTTGATGGTTCTGGTGCCACATACAAGTGACAGTGTTGGAGCAACCGCTTAGAGAAGTCCCCAATCTCGGTCTTCTGCAAGACCAAACATCAACATATGGCTGAGCGGATCGATCCCGGCATTGGCCACATCCGGGTTTGCGTTCAAATAACGATCCCCGATGAAGTATTCTGAGGGGCTTCTTCCCTCGCGCCATCCGTGATCAAGGTAGTGCGTAAGCGGGTTGATGTCCGCCGCGGCGACATCCGTGTTCTGTGCCAAATACCAGTCCGTATCGAACCAGCCATTGGGGTCACGGCCCTCCCGCCAGCCAAAGGTGTTGTAGTGCGCTGATCCGTCCAGCAGGGCGGCGGCCACATCATCGTTTTCCTGAAGGTAAAACACCTCATCAACACCGGCGTCCAGAACAGCGGATGTCCTGATCCCTGACCCCTCAACCAGCCCTGTCTCTTCACAGTGATTGGTGCCTTCGGGATTGGTGAAGTTAAACGCTGTGAAGCCGAGGCATTTCAGTTCAAGTTCAGCCTCTTCAAGGTATTGCAGCACCGGATTGCCATCGGTGGGGCCGCTTGCGACATAATCAAACACCTCGCCACTTGCCAGCAGCGATGTGCTGGAGGTTGTGGCGCCCAAGGTTTTGAGACCATTCAGAGTCAAGACGGCAGTTAGGAACTCCCATTCGGCACGGGATGTCTGATCGTATTGATAGAGGATCGCGTCACGGATCGGTGCCATGATTGCGAGGGTGCGGGCGTATTCAACGGTGTTTGGATCGGTGATTGGCGTATCCGACAGCACCAGCAGTTCACCTCCGGAAAAGGGGGCTGCGGCGGCGGATTTCAAATTGCCGCTGCTGTCGGTGACCTGATTGTATCCGTAAGAGATGAGGCTGGTATCAAGTTGGTGTTCGCCGCCTTCAAAGATCAGCGGCTCGCCCGTACGGGCGCTGAGCAAGCCGAAAGCCCAAAGCCCGGAAAGATCTGTCGCGGAGATGGCGGAAGCTTTAGGTTCCAACAAACTCATCTCGCGGCGCCCCCCGAATGATCATGTATTTGAGGGCATTGCGTAATGCTGCCCCTGTCAGGATCCTACATCATTGACGGCATAAAGCCCATGAGGTCTGAACAAGGCTGTTTCTGGACCTGAGTGGAAACTTTTTCGCAGAGGCAATCGCGCGCAGTTGAACTCTCGCGAAGCCACTTCGAGCACGATGCGCGTTGGTATTTAGATCGCTGGAAATGGTGCTGCCGGAGAGATTTGAACTCTCGACCTCTCCCTTACCAAGGGGGGGGTCTAGTTCTGATTTGTGTAATTTTGTTAATTACTTGCTGTCGTGGCGTCGTTTGTGTGTGTCAAAGACTTGCCGAAATCATCGAAGTTTGACACGACCGACCGGCGGAATTCTGGCACGTCGTGCGTGTATCCGATGACCGAGCGCGGGTCGAGCCAGCCGCCCTGTTCCATGGCGGCGCGGATGTCGCCGTCGCGCAGCATGCGGCTTGCCAGCATGTGGCGGAACCAGTGCTGCGTCATGGATTTCAAAAGAACCGCATCGGCTTGCGCCTCGTTCAGGATTGCCTTCTTGCGCGACGTGTCACCGAGCTTTGCCGCTGCCTCCTGGGCATCGTTCAAAACGGCTTCAGCGGCGCGGCGCTTGGCCGCGTTAAAACCGGTCTTGTTCTGGCCGCCCCATGCGCCGCCCGTGTCAGTGTAGGGCTTTCGCCGAAAGGTGAGAAACAGCGGCGCCTCGCGGTCGTGCAGGTTGCCGCGCCACTTGACATAGTCGCGCAGGATCGCGGCGGCGGTCGGATGCAGGGCCGCGTCAACCGGTTCGCCGTTCTTGGTGTCGTGAAAGGTGATCTGCTCGCGGCCTTCGGCTAGAATGAGGTCGCAGACTCGGCACCCATGCAGCACCGAAGAGACGCGGGCGCCCGCTGACCATTCTACCGCCATCTGAGCCCGGATGGTGATATGCGCGGACATCATCAGGCGCGCGATCAGATCTGGCCGCAACTCCTTGATGCGGCGGCGCGTGCGCCGGTTCGGGTTGCGGGCGCGTTTGTCCCGGTCAAATTCCGGAAGTTTTTCCAGGTTGTGTTTCTTTCCCTGGCAAAACGACAGGAACGCCAGCAGTGCGTTCAGATAGCGTTCTCGAGTAGCGGCGCTATTGCCTTTCTGACGCTGGTCCACATGGCGCTGCCACTCTTCTTCGGAAATCTCGTTTAGACGCCGCAGTCCGAACCGCTGGACAATTTCTTTGATGATGTCGATTGTGGTTTTGCCGATGGCTTTCTGGCGCGGGCGGGTCACGTAGTCGTTGGCGGCGACCGAAACGTAAGAACCTTTCGTGCGCTCGCCGGCCGCTTCCGCGATGATTTCGGTTTCGATGCGCCGGCATTCCTCGATTGCAGCGTCCTCGGAGACGCGTGCGACTGAAAGGCCAAGACTTTTTCTAATGCGGATTGAGCGTCCGCGAGTCCGGACGGTGCCGTGAACGTGCCAGACGCCGTCACGGTCGACCGGGGCGAGCCCGCGAGCACGCCGCCCGGCTCGCTTTCCCGCGCGATTGCCTCGCAGAGATCCTGAAGGTTTTGCCGTGTCCAAAGTCTCGTCCTCCCATGGCGTCGGTGAAACTGAAACAGCTGTTCGCCCGGCCGGCGCCGGCCGTCTTCGGCCAGTATTCCGTTCAGCCAGCGCAAAGACTTGCGTATGTGCTTTGCCACTTCCGACACAGTGAAATACTGCGTCGCGGTAGGGTCAAGCGTTTGCTTGCTGGACATGGGGTTCGCGTTCCTGATTTCGTCTGCCCGTCGCCCTTTGCGGTTCACGGGGTTGTGCTGTTAGGGCGGCACTACTGTGTGACCGGGTCGAGGCTCGGTTCCAAGCGCCACTGATCGAAGGCGTGCTCGTCTTCCGTTCGCTACACGCGTGCATCCGTGCAAAGCGTGTATCGGTTGAAGACCCCTCTACTGGTAAAATCTTGGGAGCTTTCCGCCCGTCGGCGGGCGTGCTTTGGATACGGTCCCTAGTGTCCTCGCCCTTCGTCTTGCCTGACATCGTCACGAGAACGCTTTGCCTGCGAGGCGCTTGATTTAGTGGCGCATGCGCACAGGCAAAACCATGTTGATGGTCAATTTCCAGGGTCGGCCCAATGCGACTTTGACCGTTTTTATAGGGATGATCCCATCTGACTTCGGCTTTTCGATCGGACACCGTGCGCTTCCCGCCCGCGGGAAACCGATACGCTCAACTCCCCAGATCGTCGACGGATGCGACAACGGGTGTTTTGCGGCCGAAGATGGCAACCTCGCCGCGAAAGGTTGCGGTCGCTTCCTCGTATCCGGTGATCTCGACATCGAACCCGGCAAACGGTCCTTTGATCAATTGCAGCGTCTTGCCGAGTTGGATAAATGACCCGTCAGGGATGCGCTCGCCTGTGTTCAGTCTATCGATTAGCGACACCATTTCATCGCGCCCGATCAGATAAGGCTTGCCGGATTTATTGAGAGAAACAATACCTTCGACGCCGTCGCAGTTTCGAACATGCGCAAAGTCTTGGCCCGCCTTCGGATCAATGCCTGCAAACAGGTAACGCGTGAAGATTGGCTTGCGCACGGTCACCTTTCGCTTTGAGCGGGCCTGCTTTCGCTCGAATTGCTCTTCCGGAAGATGGGCAGCGATCCCTGCCTCGGTGAGGCTCATGAACGCTCGCCGCTCGCAATTCGGGTTTGTGTAAACCACACACCAAAGCAGTCGATAACGCCTCACCAGGGTTTTGAGTAGTTCGATTTCAGGGTTCAGCTTTCTTTTTACGACACTCATTTCGCCGCTTGCCTTTCCGTGATTGTTGCGTGGTCTTGCCGGAAACAATCAACTGCCGCGCGCGGCTTCCAGCGGGTTTGGATAGGTTTCGAGAGCGTCCGACGGCACCGGCACGTGTGCTTAGGTGACGACACGCTATGACGAGGGGATGTTCACATGAGACGTCGGCGCCGGCGGTCTCTTCCGCCGCGCGTTAACAGGCATGAGTTAGAACTTCTGCACCTGGCAGGGACGCTATTTCCAGCACCTTCTAAAGCGTAGGCACAACTGAGTTTGCGACGGCGGGAACGCCGTTTGTGGGTCTGTGCTCTAGGAGGTCACAAACGCCGGAGTTTTCAATCAGCGTCCGGCTCCGCAGATATTCGTCGCTGAGGACGAAATCCATGTCCGTTCGCAGTTCCTGAAAGATCATCGCCTAAGCAGATGCTCATAGGCGAGCGCAAGGAGATTGAGCGCATTGCCTGTAGCCAGGGAGACGGACCCGCCACTTCGGGTCGCTGATTATTTAGGTAAGTCAGCTCTTAGACGGGAACCCCAGTGACGGTGCGTTGAGCAAACCGATCTCCTCAAATTCTCAACCTTAGACGTTTAGCTCTCAAGTTTAAGTTTAGGCTTGGAATTTAGCGTCAGACTGACGAGATCCCGGGAGCTTTCCGCCCGTGGCGGGACGAGGTGGTTGTACGGTCCCTAAAACGGGTCATGGCCATCGCCAGTGACTGGTATCGTAGCAAAAAGGCCCGCTGACTTGCGAGCCGTTCGTTTGGCGGTTGAATTTGGTCCATAGAACACCGTCGCGCCAACTCCGCCCCTCCGGCGTCTTTTGTTGGCTGGGTTCATCGCCTCGCGCACTCTGTTTGGAATAGCGGCAGCGGCACGCCCAGGTTCGAGGGATCCGACGAATCGTCCTGACCCAAGTAGATCTCAAAGCTTCCCTAGCTTGTCAACGTCGAGCGTCACTGTTGCTAACCGGGATCTTCATCAATTGGCTCACTCCGCCACCTGGCTTGCCGGGCACCGCAGCATCTCTTTCATGGCCGATTTGACACGCTCACGTTTGGCGTGAATGCCGTTGATCATTCTTGAGATCATCTGATCGAGGGCACTGCCATTGGCAAGGGTGCAGTGTTCCTCGATCTTGGCGTCGGTGCGCGATGTCTGCGCCTTGCAATCGTCGATTTCCCTACCCGTCGGCACGCGCTTTTTGTCCTGGACGAACTCCAGGAGGCAGACGATCCAGTCGCCGTCGCAGGCCCGAAGCGCAACCTCCGGCACGTCGGCGGCCAGGATGCGCATCGCTGCCGCTTCGGGCAGTCGTGGTCCGTCCGCGGGTACAGTGATGTTGGGTCGCGGGTTTTCCGCCGCCAGCCGCTTTGCCCGAGCTGCCTCGCAGGCTCTTATGCAGTCGCGCAAAAGCGGCCAGGTTTGGTTTTCGGCATTGGTCGACAAGTGGTCAGCCGCCGCCAAGAGATCCTCTTGCTCAAAGCTGGAAAGCTTGTCTTTCAACAGCCGGAAATACGCGTTCTCATCGGCGCCCGGTGTACGCTTGAAGACACCCAGAAGCGGCTTGATGAAATGGGCTTGCGCCGGCGAAATCGTCATGCCTCATCCTCCCCAAAAACCTCGGCAATAGCCGCTTTGATCCTTGCGCTTTGCGCATCGTGCTCTGAAACGAACCGGTCCTTGCCGCCAGAACCGGCAGCAGCCCCGGACTTGCCGTTTGCCGCATCGAGCCGGGCTTGCCGGTGTCTGGCGATGGCCTTGGTGAAATAGCTCAGCGATGCGGGCGGCTCGGCCCTGATGCGGCAAATCCCGGTGATGGTCGGGATCACATCCAGGTCAAAATCAAACCCGGCTGCGGCCCATTGCGTGATCAGCCAGACATCGCCCGTCCAGTGCGGGTCGTCCCAACCGATGCCCATCGCCTCGCAAACGCGCTTGCCGCGGTCGACGAGGTCGGTCTCGGGCAGTGTATCGGTTTTCCGTGAAACACCCTCCTCGCGGGCAAGCGCGCGCGCGACCACCCCACTTATTCGTTTATCTTGGGTCGTTAACATTGGTGCCCGTTCATAGGCGGGCAGGGGGTGCCCACTCATGGGTGGGCAGGGGTGCCCATCAGTGGGCAGAGGGTGCCCATATATGGGCAGGGGTGTTTCACGGAGTTCTGGCTCACTTTCAGGCGTGAGTTCGGCCGCGTTTTTGCTGTCGACTTCCAGCGAACAATCGTTTCCGTGGTCGGCCTCTTTCGGGTCGATCACCACGCGGTAGTCATGTGCCGCGGATGCCCCGGACGCGCGCTCATTGACCCTGAATTCCAAGTAGCCGGCCTCATAAAGACGATCAAGCGCGCGCTGCAGCGTGCTGCGTCCGCAATCCAGCTCTTTCGACATCTTCACCTGACTGCGGCGGCACCAGCCATTGTTGTCGGTATGCCGCCCCAAGAGGCACAGCACCTGCAGGTCACGCGGCTTCAGCCGGCGGTCGGTAACCGCCATGGCCGGGATGATCGAAAACCGTTGCCGCCCGAGGCTCATTCCGGCGCCTCCTTCAAAGTGTGGTCGGGAAAGTCAATCGCCAGTGCGATGGTGGTCAGTCCGTAACGCCCGCTATTGCTGACGGCATGGCGCCCACGCGCCTCCAGGCAACAAAAAAGGCCCGCATCAAAGCGAGCCGTGTGCATCGTCTTCTGGTTTTATTCCATATGAACCCATCGCACCAACTCCGCAGGTCCTGCGTCTTGTGTTGGCTGGGTCCGCCGCTTCAGTCGTCTATTAGCGTCTGGCCTTGCGCCAGCATCAGGTCCGAAGGGTCCAACGAATCATCCTGATTAAATCAGATATGCCCAAATCCCCAGATCGTCAACGGGTGCGACAAGGAGCGTTTTGCGGCAGAAGGCGGAAACTTCGCCGCGAAATGTTTTGGCCGCGTCCTCGTAGCTTGTGATCTCAAGATTGAACCCGGCAAATAGTCCATTGATCAATTACAGCGTCTTTCAGACCCAGACAAATGGCCCGCCCGGGCCTCGGTCGCCTGTATTCCAATGTTCAATCGGTGACACCATTTTATCGTGCCCGATCAGATAAGACTAGCCAGTTTTATTAATAGAAACAATATCTTCGACGCGATCTCGCCTACTAACATGCGCAAAGTCATGACCCGCTTTGGGATCAAATCAAGCAAGTAAACAGATAGCGCGTGAAAATCAGCTTGCTCGGAGCCGCTTTCCGTTTCAAGCGCACCTGCTGTCGCTCGTGTTGCTCTGCCGGATGATGCGCAACGATCCTCGCCTTGGTGAGGCTCATGAACGTTCGCCGCTCGCAGTTCGGGTTCGCGTAAACTGCACACCAAAGCGGTGGATAACCTCTCACCAGCGCCTCCAGCAGCTCTATTTCGGTGTTCAGTTTTTCCGTTCCACTTTCATTCCGATGCCTGCCTCTCGGTGACATGACTTTTCGTCCCGGGGCGGTCGTTTGTTCTGATCGCAGCTAATGCTCGAAATGGGCGGTAAGCGGTCGTCTATTGCAGTATGAACCAATTGCAGCAATTGGGCCGAAAACGCCTACCGCAAGTCTCTGCAAGGCTTTAAGACTTGTACATTCAAGACCGATTGACTCCCGTGGGGCGATATCAGACCCTGTTTTGGGCCCTTGGAACCGTCCATAGACCGCATCCGATCCAAACTAGTCTTTTGGCATCTTTTGCACCCACGCTCGGATAGCGTTTCTTGTTTCGTGCCAGCCTTGTTTTTAAGGGTTGGAAAAACAGCTGGATGCCGGCGCGTCGAGGGCGGTTGCCTTTGCCGTGGCTTTCAGCTTGTCGCTGTCGTTATCAGTCCCCAGCTCATGCCATTCAAATACCGTTTGGGAAACCGGGCTCTCCTCTGATGACGGTTCGGCTCGTGTTTCTACGGTTTACTTGTAACATAACAAGGGTGTTGGTTCTTCCAGCCCCAAACGATAGTCATCTGTCTCATCGTCTCAAACCAGCTTCATGAAGCGGCCGCATAGGACGAGAAGACCTCAAACGATCCATTCCGCAAAACCAAAAGGACGTCGTAGGCTTCCCGTTCTGTCTCTGGTCCCATTCCCGGAGATCCGTAGGGCATGCCAGGGACAGCCAGGCCGGCAGCATCCGGGCGGTCCGCTATAAGGCGCCGTACGTCGCGGGCTGGTACGTGGCCTTCAACAACATACCCATCGATGAGCGCGGTGTGACAGCTCGCAAGTTGGGTTGGAATTCCGCGCGTGACCTTTTCCCTTGCCAGAAGGCCCGGCGGAATGTCGTCGGCCGTGACGGAAAACCCCTCCGATCGCATGATATCAATCCAGGCGTTGCAGCAGCCGCAGCCGCGCGCCTTGAGGACATGGATTGCGGGGGCGCCGGTCGCGTTTGCCAAGCTTGGTGTGGCAACGCAAAGAGAGACCGCGCCTTTTAGCAGAGCCCGTCTGTCGATTGTCATCATATTTCTCCCTGCCAGTTGATCGCGTAATCTGACGGTTTTTCATCCGGTTTTGCAAACGCGGCGGATTAGAGATTTCGGGTCAAAAGGCCAGCCGCACCCACCAGGGCAAATCAATCAAAAAGATGAGTCCCGCAAGAAACACGGCCGCCAAGATGGCGAGGCCGGACAGGATCGCGATGGTTTCCAGGGCCATCTCAGAAAAAGCAGATGTCCGAATGGATCGGTTTTTTGCGGCGGGCCAGTTTGACTCGTGACCATCCCCCGCGGTGCGAGCTGTTGCCGGGCTGTTGGGCGACATGTTTGGAGCATTGGCCGCAGTTTTCTGGAGAGCCGGCTGTTTTGAAACGGATCTGCACTCCGGTGGTATGCAAGACAAGGTTTTTGAAGAGCCACCGAATGCCGGCAGCGACTGGGTCCACCTGGACCAGACACCCAGCGTCAGTGCCAGGATGATCAGCACACCGGTTGCCTCGAAATATAGGGGCGGGCCGTGCGGTCCGCTCAGGGCCTCCGGAAAAAGACCCGGCCCGATCGCTGTCATCAGAGTAAAGACATAGGTGCCCAAAGCGGCCAGTCCGATCCCATACCTGAAGATCCGGGCGGGCCAAATCCCTTCAGGACAGTGGCCGAAGAAAGCCCGCCAAATGATCCAAACGGCAATGGGTGTTAGGACAACGAGTTCTGCCCAGTGGAGCAAAGCCGGTCCGAGTGCATCGACGAGCATCGACCCCACCAGGTCGCCCAGGCCGAGCAGAACAGCCCCGGTGAGGATCGCAATTTTCCATCCCGGGTCATCGGCAGTCTCATGCCTTCGCATATCGTTACAGCTGCGGTTCACCAGTTTTGTTCCCATCTCGTCTGCCATAGGCAATACTTCTCAATTCGGCTTGCGGTCTAGGTCGGGGAGGTGATCGTGGTGACGGTCGCTGTCACCAAGAAGATTGAGATCACCAACACTGCCTCCAGGCGGATGGATGTTTTCAATCGAGGCTGAGCCTGCGGATCACCGGCCAGCAGCGCGGGCGTGAGGCGCAACTTGTTCAATGCTGCAAACGCAATCACCGCGGCGAACAAGGCGAGCTTTAGCAAAAACAACTGGCCATAAGGGGCTGCAAAAGCCTGCGGTGTCGTGACCCCAAACAGCCCCAACAGTGTTCCGCCCGCGACCACGAGCAGCCCCACACTCCACAAGGCCTTCTTGCCAAACTCTTCCGCAAGCGCGCCGGTCGTCTCCGAGGCGTTTGTGTTCGCCGAGCGGAGCAATGGCCCAAACACGCCAAGCCAAAATGCCAGGCAAATCATGTGAAGGGTGATCAGTCCGCCGAGCAGAAGACGCGGTTCCTCCAGCGTATGGCCCCGAAAGGCAAAAGACAGGCAAGCAACCAGGGCTCCACAAAGAGCGACTGCAAGACCGAAGCGGGACTTGAAGCAGATGCCAAGGATCAAAGCAAGACCAAAGAGCCGCACGAGCACGCTGCCGCCGAGGGGACTGTCTGCGATCAGCCCAAGCATCATGGGATCAAACGCGCCGTTCAGCGTGCCGCCCATCAGGAAACTGGCGCGGAGCGGGATCCGCAACACTGTCGCCACCGCGGCAATGAGAGCCATCAAGCCTGCGACGCGCGCAAGGTATGTCCGGTCATCTTCGGTCAAGGACCGCAGCACGGCAGATACGAGGACGCTGCCGGCTGCCAACAGCGTGGTTGCCGATGCCAGTGTCTTTGCGGCGATTGAGGTCAGGATCTGGGCGTCCATGGCTGCCAGCACTGCGAGCATGAACCGTCAGTTCCCGACCGAAAACGTGAAGGATCCATCCATTGCGTGCCCGTCTTCGGCCAAACCCCGCCAATTTACAGTGTAGGACCCATCGGGGAGGGCGGCCGGAACGGCCTGAAAGGTCTTCGATGGTGCCATGTTGTCGGTGCGGGTGACCGGGTAGTTGGTGCCGTCCTTGCCGGTCACCTGGATCAGCGTGATGCGCATCGGTGCATCAAAGGTCATCACGATGGCGTCCGGCGGCTGCGCGACGGTGGATCCATCAGCGGGGCTTGTCGTCTCCTTGGAGGAGTGCGCAAGGGCCGATGTGGCAACTGCTGTCCCAAAGGCTGCTGCCAGCGCCAGACGTTTAAACTTGGTCATCATGTCGTTTCCTCGTCTCATTCATCGATTTTGTGTGATTAACAGGGGGATTTGCCGATCCCCAATGGTCCGACCCTTTCGGCAACGGACGGTGGTTCAGAACTTCCGGGCACGATGGCCGCGATCCGGTACCTTCCGGTCTCGCCCAATGTCAGCATGAGGGTGACGGATGCCCCGACCCGGAGCCCGGTCACACCCTCGGCATAGGGCGCAAGCGGAAGGTCCATGGTCATGGCCGGCCAACCAATCCGGTCATTGGCTTCATGGCTGACATTTACGACACCTTCGGACATGGCATTGATCACGCCCTCAAGATGGAAAGCGCCAACAATCTGCGCGCCCGCAATTTCCAGACTTGCATGATCCATTTCACAAGTAGCTTGCGGGGTATCGGTCACGGCTTGCGCGGGTGTTAGCGTCAACAGCAAACCGGCTAACCCCGTGGAGGCGGTGATGGGGAACGATGTCATTTGGACGAGACTTCTTCTTTTGTGCGGTCCAATTCGGCAAGCAATAGGCCGCAGCCCGGCGGTGCAATCCGGGCTGCAGTGTTTTTTGCAAGATGATCAGTTCGGCATCATTGCGCCGATCGCATAAAGACCGTCATCGCCTTTCACCAGCATCAAGGTGACGCTGTCTCCGGCGTTGACATCGCCCATCATCTGGGCGCTTTCCATAAGCGGCAGATCCATGGTCATGGCCGGCCAGCCGATTTCCGGGATCGGGTCGTGGCTGACATTTGCCGTGCCGTCGCCAATGGAGTTGACAACCGCCTGGGTGTGTACGGCGCCTTCCATCTGTTCGGCGTTCATGGGCATATTGGAGTGATCCATACCCGAGTGATTTGCACCATGTTTGGAATCGGCAAAGGCCACGGGTGCGGTGCTGACCGCCAAAAAGCCGGCGAGTGTGAGGGTTTTGATCAGGTTCATGGAGTTTCCTTTCTCTGCTTTGACATGTGATCGAAGAGTTATTCTGCCGGCACGGCTGTGCCGGTTTCCGGTGCGCTTGCCGCAAGCTCACGATTGACGCGGCCGAGAGCGAGACGCTTCCAGATCACGAAAATTGCGGGAATGACGAAGAGTGTGAGGAGCGTGGCGGTTGCCATCCCCCCCACCATGGGGGCCGCGATCCGTTGCATGATCTCCGAGCCCGTCCCATCGCCATACATGATAGGGATGAGGCCGGCGAAGATCGTTGCAACAGTCATGACCTTTGGCCGGACCCGCAAAAGCGCGCCTTCAAAGACGACATCCTCGACATCCTGCGTCGTCATCGTCCGGCCTTCCGCTATTACCGCCGTCTTGCGCTTGTCCCAGGCAAGGTTGAGATAGAGCAGCATGACGATTGCCGTTTCCACCGCGACACCGGCAAGAGCGATGAAACCAACGATGACTGCGACCGACATGTCGAAATCAAGGTGCCAGAGGAACCAGACGCCGCCTGCCAGTGCGACGGGGAGAGCCGCCAGGATAATCCCGACCTCGATCACCCGATTGAACGCCATGAACAACATCAAGGTGATGATAAGGAGGGTGGCCGGAGCCACCAGTTTGAGACGCTCCTGCATGCGCTGGATGTATTCATACTGGCCGGACCAGGCGATGGAATAGCCGGGCGGCAGTTGCACGTTGTTGGCCACCACCTGCCGGGCCTCGGCGACATAGCCGCCAAGGTCCCGTCCAGCGATGTCGATGAACACAAAGCCGGTCCTGCGGGCGTTTTCCGAGCGGATCATACCTGGACCATCAACGACCTTGATCTCCGCAAGGGCGCCGAGCGGAATATGTGCGCCCGACGGCGTGACCACAGGCAGGTCTCTCAAACGTTCCGGACTGTTGCGCCAGTCCTGGGGGTAGCGCAGGTTGATCGGAAACCGTTCCATCCCTTCCACGGATTCGGACACCTGCATGCCGCCAATGGCGGTCTGCACCACGTCTTGAATATCGCGCACGCTCATCATGAAACGGGCGGCCGCATCGCGGTTGACATCAATCTCGATAAACCGCCCCCCAACCGGGCGTTCCGCATAAGCGGAGGCGGTTCCTTGGATGCCTGCAACGGCCGTTTCGATCTCAATGCCGATCTGCTCGATGACCTTGAGGTCCGCGCCCGTGATCTTGACCCCGACAGGGGTCTTGATACCGGTGGCCAGCATGTCGATCCGGTTCTTGATCGGCTGAATCCAGACATTGGTGACACCGGGGATCTGAACCGCCTTGTCCAGTTCATTCCGAATGCCGTCCATGGTCATGCCGGGCCGCCACTCGGATTGCGGTTTCAACTGAATGGTCGTCTCGATCATGGTCAGTGGGGCTGGATCTGTCGCGGTCTCCGCGCGGCCCAGTTTGCCGTGGACGGTCAGAACCTCCGGCACCGTCGCGATCAAACGATCCGACTGCTGAAGGACTTCCCGGGCTTTGCCGATGGACACGCCGGGATAGAGGGTCGGCATGTAGAGGAAATCGCCTTCGTTCAGTTCCGGCATGAACTCGGTGCCGATCCGCTGCAAGGGCCACCACATCGACGCCACAAGAGCTGCTGCGAGAAAGGTTGTCGCCCAGGGCCAGGCAACGGCCGCATCCAGAAACGGCCGGTACACCCAGATCACGATCCGGTTCAAAGGGTTCCTGCTTTCGGGAAGGATCCGGCCGCGCACAAAATACCCCATCAAAACGGGAACGAGGGTGATCGACAGGATTGCCGCGGCCGCCATGGCGTAGGTTTTTGTAAACGCCAGCGGCTTGAACAGCCGTCCTTCCTGGCTTTCCAGAACGAAAACCGGCAGAAAACTAACCGTGATGATGGCGAGGGAAAAGAAAAGGGCAGGTCCGACTTCCGAAGCGCATTCGCCAACGATCCGCCAGCGGTTTTCATTGGTCAGTTTTTCGTTTTCAAGTCGCCGGTGCATGGCCTCGATCATGACGATGGCTGCATCCACCATTGCCCCGATGGCAATCGCGATGCCACCAAGCGACATGATGTTCGCATTCACACCTTGCAGTTTCATGATGATGAAGGCTGCCGCAATGCCGAGCGGGAGGGAGACAAGAATGACCAGCGACGACCTCAGATGAAGCAAAAAGGCGGCACAGACAAGGACGACGACGATGAACTCTTCCGTCAGTTTTTTCTGAAGGTTGTCGATCGCCCGTTCGATCACGCCGGACCGGTCATAGGTTGTCACGATCTCAACGCCCTCCGGCAGGCTGCCGCGCAGCTCGCCGATCCGGGCCTCGACCGCCTTGATCGTCGCCAGTGCATTGCCGCCCCAGCGTAGAATCACGACTCCCCCAACCGCATCGCCTTCGCCGCCGAATTCGCCGACACCCCGGCGCATTTCCGGACCGAGGCGGATTTCGGCAACATCGCCGAGAGTCAGGGCGGCGCCCCGGTCGTTGACCATCAAGGGCGCTTTCGCGAGATCCTGCAATTCATCGACATAGCCTGTGGAGCGGACCATGAACTCCGCTTCACCCATTTCGATCACGCTGCCACCCGTTTCTCGGTTGGCCGCCTGGATCGCGCCGCGGATCTGGGCCAGGGTAATATCGTAGGCTCTGAGTTTGTTCGGATCGACCACGACCTGGTACTGCTTGACCATGCCGCCAATGGTGGCGACCTCAGATACGCCGTTGACGGTCTGCAGTTCGTATTTCAAGAACCAGTCCTGAAGTGCCCTGAGCTGCGACAGGTCATGATTTCCAGTTCGATCAATCAACGCATACTGGTATATCCAACCGACACCGGTCGCATCGGGTCCGAGCTGCGGTGAGACGCCGTCCGGCAAGCTCGCGGTGATTTGGCCGAGATATTCCAGGACCCGGGTTCTGGCCCAGTACAGATCAGTCCCATCTTCAAACACGATGTAGACATAACTGTCGCCGAAAAAGGAAAACCCGCGCACATCGCTGGCGCCGGGGACAGCAAGCATCGCGGTCGCCAGCGGAAAGGTTATCTGGTCCTCGACCACCTGCGGGGCCTGGCCCGGATAAGGTGTGCGGACGATCACCTGGACATCAGACAGGTCTGGGATGGCATCAACGGGCGTTTCGCGAACGGCCCAGACCCCCGCAACGGCAATCATGGCGGCAATCGCCAGCATGATAATCCGGTTCGCGATGGAGGCGCGAATGATGGCGGCAATCATTACATGGCCTCCTCAAAACGCGTTCCAATCAACGTCATGGAGAAGTCCGGATTGCGCCGCAGCAGCAGAGTGACCTCGCGGCTCAATGGCAGATCGGTTGGCGAAAGCGCCGGATCGAGCGTGAAATCCATCGTCATGCCGGGCATGCCTATGTCCGTCATCGGGCCGTGCGTGATGTTGGCTGTCCCGGCGTCCGCGTCGACCGCGTTGATGGTGCCGCGAACTTCCATGGGCGGGGAGACCGGGTCCGCTTTTGCAAGGACCATGGTCATGCCGTCCGGCCGGTCAAAGGTCAGGGTTGTCTCGGTCCCAAGCGGCAACGTTTCCAGATCAAGCGCCGGATCCATATCGAAGGCCATGGTCATGCCCGGCATTCCTATTTCCGCAATGGGGCCATGGGTGATGGTGGCCTTTCCCGCGTCCGGATCGATGGCGTCGATCTTGCCGGAAACGACAATCGGGGGGGCGGCGTCGGAGGTCTCCGTTTCCGCCTCATCGTCCGTCCCGGATATCTTGGCACCCCCGGCTTCACGAACCGCGACCACAGAAAACATCCCGCCGTCATCCTTGGAGAGGTCAAATTCGACCGGCACGTCCAGGGGAACCGTCGCGGGATCCAGATCAGCAACCTCGAGATCCATTTTCATCGCAGGCCATCCAAGCTCCGGGATCGGTCCGTGATCGAGGGTCAGTTTGCCGTCCGCCGTTACCGCCAGAACCGTGCCTGTGCCGGTTGCCGCGATCCCGTCGTCACTGCCCAACTGCGTGAGCCCGAGAAGGCCGTCCGCGCCCCGGACCGCCCGGAACGCGACCGTCTGCCCGCCGGTCAACCGATCAAGAGACATGCCGGCTTGAACGGGAAAGGTGGAGGTCATCGCCGGCCAATCGAGGCTTTCCAATGCGTCGTGGCGAATGGTGGCCATGCGGGTCGCACGATTGAGCGCGATCAGCTCACCCGTTCCGCGGGCCGGAGCCTCATCTGTTGGGGCCATGCGCATCAAACCGGCGCTGAGTGCGCTTTCGCTGTCGATCAGGAACTGGGCGGAGGCCACCACTTCCTCTCCAGGCGCCAGCCCCTGAACGATTTCGGTGCGGCCTCCGTCTCCAAAATCGTCGCGCAAGCCCGTCGTGATCAAACGCGGTTTAAAGGTCCCTTCCGCCACCTTTATGATGACGCGTTCCGCAGCCCCGGTCCGGATCACGGCTTCGGTCGGAACGGTTACCGCCGTCCGTGTTTCCTGCGGAATCAGCGTGACATTGCCGAACATGTTGGGGCGCAGCTGGCCGTCGGAATTGTCGAACCGAAGGCGAACGGGCAGTGTCCGCGTTTTCGCATCCAGTTCCGGGTAGATGTAATCGATAGCACCTTCGAAGGTTTGGCCGGGAAGATGCTCGAAGCGGGCGATGGCACGCATGTCTTTTGAAAGCCGGGCAGTGTCACGTTCAAACACATCGACAATCAGCCAAACCTCGGTCAGATCGGTGATCGACATCGCCTGGGTTCCAGGTTGCAGGAACATGCCGTCTGCGGCGTTCAGGGCAATCACCACGCCATCGCGTGGCGCAACAACCTGAATACTGCGCGCAACCTCACCGGTTCGTTCGATTTCGGCAATTTGGAGCTCCGAAGCTCCATGACTGCGCAACTTGTTGCGGGCGGCCTCCAAGGACAGGCCGTTGCCGTTTTCCAAAGATCGAAGAAAGTCAAAACTCGCAACGCCGAACTCCGGAGAGAACAGTTCGAAGAGAATCTCGCCCTTTTTGACCTGGTCGCCGACGGCACGCACGTTCAGGGTTTCGATCCAGCCATCAACCCGCGTGTGGACATGGCTGGTGAGGTGTTCGTCATATCCGACAAACCCCACCGTTTCGATTTTCTGCGAGATCTCGCCAACCCGCGCCAGGGCTGTTCGCACACCGATCGCATTGATTTCGGTGGCTGACAGCTGGACTTCGGCGGGGTCGCCGGACGGTTCCTGACCCGCATAAACGGGGATGAGGTCCATGCCCATAGGGGATTTGCCAGGGCCCGGCTGGCGGAAGTTCGGATCCATTGGGGCAACCCAATAGAGGATGTCGTCTTCGCCGGACGCAAGATCGCCGGCGGGATTTAGATAAAGTCGCTCAAGAAACACCCCACCGGCCGTGCCTGCAGCAAGGGCCAGGATGCTGAGCGCGGCATAGCGTCCACGCATGATAACCTCTGAGTTGCCGCCGGCAGGGTGCCGAAGGCCTGATCAACAACAAGCGCTTGCGGAATTTCCGCAAGATGGTGTCTTCAGATGAGGCGTGGAGGCCGTTTTGGGAGAGACGTGTCTGCAACTCGAAGCGAGTCGGGCGGAGACTGGGCAAAGTCTGCCGATGACATTGCCGTCGTCAGCCCGTCAACGCCGCCGGCAAGCGTATACCCGCCGCACAGTGCTCCGCCGCAGCACCGGTCAATGTCAGAAGGGTCATGCTGGGCGTGATCGTTTGCGCCGGAGGTCGTGCCGTGATGCCCCATCGCGTCACACGGCATCGCCGCGCTTGACACGGAGGCTTCAGACGCATCTGCGATTTGGTGCGGCATGGGCAGACCGGCGACCACAGCAATACCCAACGCCAAAAACAGCGTTGCTACAAGTCTGCTGAGCTGGTGCATTCGTCCGGTCATCGGCTGCGATATAATCGATTGCCGGTGAAAAGCAAGAGGACGCGCTGATCTTTCGGCCATTGAAGCTTCGTCTGTCTTGCCGAGGAACGGCAGGGAAAAGCCAGGTACAGCCACCTGATCATGACCCGTTTTCCAATCCCTCTTGCCCCCGCGCGCAGGCGTTTTACCTGGCTTCGATGGGAGCGAACCCGGTTTCTAAGGCTGATGAAAACCGGTGCGCTGGCGCGGCCTAGTCACAGCCGTTGTGGCGCCGCCACAAATCCCTGTTGTGTCCTTCCGGCACTCTTGTACATGGATCATCAGCATATCCGCGCAAGATGTTGTATTTTTGAATTTGCGCGTCGCTGAGAAGCTCTGGTGTCGACAAGTGGCGCGACAGGTGGATGAACCGCAATTCGGTGCGGGCTTCGCCAGCGTCGGCAAGCAGTGAGCGAAGCGTCTCTTCGGACAGGCCGGGCTGTGCGAAGGCGTCGCTGATCGCGGCCTCCGCCGCAATTAGGCGTTCCCCGGCAGCAATGGCCGCGATCCGCATTGCCTTGTATGTTTCGGTGATCGTTCCGACCTGCTCAGCCGAGAGCTCAAGTTCTGTCTGCAGGTCAAGAAGATGCGCGGGACCGGGGTGACCATTCAGCTCAGCCGGCAAGGCGAGACCCCAGCCCCCGCCACGTTGCAACTCCGCGATATCCTGTTCCGACAGGCTCTTGATTTCCCGTGTTTCAAAGCCAGCATACGGTGCCGTGTTGCTTCCGTGACCGTGATCTTGTGAAAACGCTGCAATGGGCACGAGCGCCATCGCCAAAGCGAGTGATTTGGTCAAGTGCACAGACATTGTTCGATCCCTTCGCACGAATTCGTCGGGCGATCGGTAGCACCGACAGCCGTTCGCTCATATGATAGTGATCATGTGCAACGCCCTATCAGATCTTTTTGCATCCGGCCGGGTTGTTTCGTTCCAGTCCAACCAGAGTGTTTTTCAGATCGGAGACCGCGTGCAAAACATGTACTTCGTCATCGACGGAGGGGTTGACCTTGTCCGCTACTCCAAAAGGGGTGCCCCTTTGATCCTGGCGCGCGTCGGACAGGGCGGTGTGCTGGCCGAAGCTTCGGCATATTCGAGCCGATATCATTGCCACGCCGTGACCAGCGCGCCAACACAGCTCCGCTTGCTACCCGTTTCGGCGTTCCGGGACCGTCTTCATGGCTCTGCGGACATTGCCCGTACTTGGGCAGCCAAGTTGGCGCAGGAACTGCAGACCGCCCGGATGCAGTCCGAGATCAGGTCGCTCAAGACCGTGGCCGAACGCCTGGATGCATGGCTGGGAGAAAACAAGACCTTGCCGCCGAAAGGGCAGATGCAAAACCTGGCATATTTCCTTGGTGTTTCGCGAGAAGCGCTCTACCGCGAACTCGCGCGGCGGCGCGGGTAGGGCAAACGGGAAAGACCGGCAGGGGATCGTCGCCGGATGTCTGGACGGGTAGGGCGTGGGAGCTTGCACTTTTTCGTCTCTCTTCACAGCGTCGATGGACGCGCGGGGCATGGGTTTTGCGGGACTGCAAGGTTCCTGACCGGTCTTCGCGGTTTGGTGTTTGAGACTGTCTGTTGGGTGGCGTGATCGGTCTTTGCCTAAGCTCTGGAAACGCGTGGATCCCCGATCAAGTCGGGGATGACATCAGACGGGGTGGCCGGGGCTTTTCTTGCCAACTGCGCTGGGGTGGGGCTAAAAAGTTTGCCGTTATCTCTGCCGATCCTTACCCGTCTTCCAGAACCTTTTGGACCCGCGCGCGGGCTGGGGCAACAAGTATGGCCAGACGCTGTTTGTGGAGCTGCTGCCTTGCCTGTGGCGCGGACCAGGAGGCGACCCTATCCGGGCGGGTGCATGGGGATCAGCAGGCCGTGAGTGCGACGCCGTCGATCGGCACTTTTGGCCCTGAGCGGACAGTGTTCTAAGGTGGAGCGAACGGCTGCCTTCTGCTCTAAATCCCCGCCGTTGCATCCGGCCCAAAATGGTCGTTCGTGCAGCGAACTAAATATGCATGGCGTGAGCCGAGCAGATGATCACTCGCACCCGCCAAAGCCAAATGATCCCTCCACTTAAACGCTCTCGATGGTTTCAGTTTATGTTTCGGCCCTCGCTGCAAATCAAATAGGATGCATCAAGCGAGAGACACGCTTTACCCGGAATGAAATGATGATTGACCTGCTGGTCGCCTGGCAACGATGGATTTACGACGGTGTTCGGGTCGCTATTCTTGAGTTCAGTCAATCTGGTGATGTCTGGCTGCTGCCTGGAATGATTGGCACCGGGATTGTCTTTGGCGCAGTCCATGCGCTAACACCCGGACACGGAAAGAGCATTTTGGCGAGTTATATTGCCGGGTCCAACAATGGAGTTTTTCGCGCCCTTTCGATCTCCACAATTTTGGCTGCAACTCACGTTCTGACAGCGGTCCTGATCGCGTTTTTTGCAGCGCATTTGATGGAGCGGTCGTTTGTCGGTGGCGGACGCGCGCCCGCTTTGGAAGCTCTCAGCCGCGTTCTTCTCATCGCTATAGGCATCTGGCTACTTTTTCGCGCACTGCGGACTGTTTCAGCTGACACAAAATCAGAAGGCGTGTACGTTGCGTTGGCGACCGGCCTTGTTCCGTGTCCGCTGACCCTGTTTGTTGTTGTTGCCGCTCTGTCGCGGGGCGTTCCCGAAGCCGGTCTTGTGTTTGCCGGGGCCATGCTGGTTGGGATCGGCATCACCCTCGGCCTGGTTGCTGTTGCGGCGGTGCTTGGACGGCGCACGCTCTTGGCCCTTGTGTCGCGAAACGGAACCGGCTTGCGGCGCCTGTCCACAGGGCTTGATGCCAGCGCCGGGATCCTGATCATTCTTTTCGCTGGCCGTGATCTGCTTCAGTAAGGGCTCTCCTGGCCGTTCGGCGCCATGTCGTTTTCGGTTTTCACTCAGCGCCTTGCAATCCTTCGCCGTTTGGCCATATTTCGCGCTTAATCGAGGCGATGCAAATAACAAGCGATTCGTCGTTCGAAGCCCGACGTAAACAGGAACCCGTTTTGAACTGGATGCGGATCCAAAAACAATCGGAATGGCAGAGGCTCCTGGCAGGGCTGCTCTGCCTCTGCCTGTGCGTCTGGACGACGGTGCCTGCGGCGTCTCACACGCCGAAGTATCTCGACACGGTGCAAGATCATCTTGAGATGATTGAAGACCACGGGCATTCGCATGGGTTTGAACTCGATTTGCTGTGGGCCATGCACGGCCACCAGCACGACCTGGGTGACCATGACCACAACTCCGCAGTGCTTGTGAAACCCGCGCCGAAATCCCCACATGTCTTTGACACATCCTCCTGGCGGCTGCCCGTCAGCGATGCGACGTCTGCCTTCGTGTTTCCCCCGGAGCGCCCTCCAAGGACCTGACAGATTGCCCGGTTCGGGCTCATCAGAAATCTGTTATTCACTTGGAAGGACCTTATGAAGCCTACTTCACTTCATGGGCAGACAAAGCTGCTGCATGCCTTTGTGTTTGCCCTGTCACTCTCATTTCTCTTCTACGCCGCCGGCGTTCAGACCGCCGCCGCGCATGATGTCACTCCCGGCGATGCGGGATACATCCAGGAAATCTGGGGGGTTCACATCATCCCCTTCATCTATCTCGGGGCCAAACACATGGTCACGGGATACGACCACATCCTCTTCCTGCTGGGGGTCGTCTTCTTCCTTTACCGGATGAAGGATGTGGCCATCTATGTCAGCCTGTTTGCGCTTGGTCACTCGGTCACCATGCTTCTTGGTGTCTGGTACGGCTGGGGCATCAACGCCTACATTATCGATGCGATCATCGGCCTGTCCGTGGTCTACAAGGCGCTGGACAACCTTGGCGTCTTTCAAAGAGTTTTGGGGTTTCAGCCGAACACGAAGGCCGCAACGCTTATCTTCGGCCTGTTCCACGGGACAGGTTTGGCCTCCAAAATCCTGGAGTACAATATCTCCCCGGATGGCCTCCTCGCCAATCTTCTGGCGTTCAATGTAGGGGTCGAGATCGGCCAGCTTTTGGCGCTTTTTGTGATCCTCATCGTCATGGGATACTGGCGCAAAAGCCCGAATTTCATGCGCCAGGCCACAATCGCAAACATCATCATGGTATTCCTTGGCGTCTTGCTGACCTACCAGCAAATCGCCGGTTACATCGCCAGCACCTCATGATCGGAGATAGCAATGTACAACGCACCCCAGCCGAAACTTGAAGACCTGCCGAGCAATCGGCAACTGGGCCGCCTGACCGTCGTTGCCGCCATTGGCGCTGCGGCCATTGGCGTGATGGTCTACCTGCCCGCTGAGTACGGCATCGATCCGACAGGTGTCGGCAATGTGCTCGGCCTAACCGAGATGGGAGAGATCAAGCAACAACTGGCGAAGGAAGCGGCAGAGGACGAGAAACTTCATGGCAGCCAGGACTCATCGTCGCTGATCGACGCCGTGTTGGGGCTTTTCGTTTCCACCGCCCAGGCGCAAGACGCCTGGAAAGACGTCGTGACCTTCACCCTTGAACCCGGTGCCTACACCGAGATCAAGGCCACCATGGAAAAGGGCGCCACGCTGACATATGCCTGGATGGCAGACGGCGGACGGATCAACTTTGATCTGCACGCCCACGCTGGCGGGGAAAACGTGACCTATGAAAAGGGCCGCGGCGAAACCTCGGGCGCAGGAAGCTTTGAAACCCCGTTCGCAGGGGATCACGGCTGGTTCTGGCGGAACCGGGACAAGTCAGCCGTCACAGTCACCCTGCAATTGCGCGGAGACTACTCCGGCCTGGTCCGCAGCGACTAAGCTGACTGCCACGCGCCCTCTTCAAGGGTGCGTGGCAGTCACAAAGGTTCAGGAAACACCGGACCTTCAGGCGGCCTCTTGCAATGTGCCGCAGCGGTGAACCTCCAGGCTTACATGCACGATCCCCAGGTCATCCGGGATCAGCCCCTTGTAGTGGGCCGGACTACGCGGGGTGTCGCTGACAATCACCACCTCCGCCGCATACTGGCTTTGACCGATCGACCAAAGGTGAATATCCGCGATCCGATCGCTTTCATCCGCGAGCAGGGCACTGCGCAGTTTCTCGACTTTCGGCTCCTCCACCTGCCAGTCCAGAAGCACTTTCGCTGACATGCGCAACAGCCCCAAGGACCAATGCGCGACCAGAACGGCGCCGATGATGCCCATGATCGGGTCAAGCCAGGCGGCACCGGCATACTTCCCCGCCAGCAACGCGATGATCGCGAGCAAAGAAGTCAGTGCATCGGCAAGGACGTGAAGGTAGGCAGCCCTGAGATTGTGGTCCTTATGGAGCTCGGAGGTTGTTTCGCCGCCTTCATGATGATGGGGATGGTCGTGCCCATGGTGGTGATGGCCATGATCGTGGCCGTGGCGATGGTGAGGGGTCGACGCAAGAAGCCAGGCGCTCGCTCCATTTACGGCAAGCCCCAACACGGCCACGAGGATTGCCTGGTCGAAGCTGATCGCGACCGGATTGAAAAGACGCTCAATGCTCTCAACCGCCATCACGACGGCAAAACCGCCCAAAAGGATTGCACTGGCGAAGGCGGCCAGACTGTTGACCTTGCCGGTGCCGAAGGAAAACCGCCGGTCGCTTGCATGCCGCCGCGCATAGACATAGGCAGCGACACTGATCCCCAAGGCAGCGGCGTGGCTTGCCATGTGCAGCCCGTCCGCCAACAACGCCATGGAGCCATAGTAAAGTCCGGCAACAATCTCCACGACCATGAAAACGGCACTCACCAGGACGATGATAAGCGTTCGCCGTTCGCCCGGACGTGCCTTATCCTGTCCAAAGACATGGTCGTGTGTCCAGGAGGACATATCGTGTTTGTGCATTTTCCCACCTTTCGTGGAATTCGTTGGAGTAATGCACTCATTGCGACCCGGTCGTCGCTTTTCGGGCTTTTCAGGATCCTCTAGCACAAATCAGAGAAATCTGTCTGGCTGCGTAGACTTAGAGGCGGACATTTGTTCAAACCGCAACGCATGGCTACACCCCGCCCATTCCGCCTGTTGCTTTGCATAGCTCAACGTCTCAAGGTGGCTTCGTCTTCCAGCATTTTTTGCACCCGCGGGCAGGCATTTTCGTTGGGTTCAAGCTGCGCGGGCTCTGTTTTTGTGCGCTGGAAAAACGGTAGGTCATCGGCGCCGAACATCCGGAGGGGGCGGGTCCTTTCTCGCAGCTCTGGAAACGAGTGGATCCTTGATCAAGTCGGGGATGACATCAGAGGGGGGGTGGCCGCGGGGCTTGGCTTTCCAACTGCGACGGGCGTGCAGCGCAGGTATCAGCGGGCCGTGATTGGGATGTCGCCGGTTGATGCTCTCGGCCCTGAGCAGACATTCGGCGATTTGTATTTGACATTGCAAAGCCGCCGTTAGCGCCGACTGCTGCGCATCTTGACTTAAAGGTCTAGTAGTAAGTTGTCGACGGTCTGCGGATTGCGCGCCCGGTAGCGTTGACAGCCCTTCGTTGCGTTGCGCAAACTAAATACGCAACCTCGTTCACGAGAGAATCAAAGGAGCAAAGCAGGTATGAATAAATCTGACTTTGATCTGCACTTTGATCTCGCGCTTGCAACGAATAATCAAACGAAATTCGAACAGTGGTTCGCGGCGATGGCCGCGTGTGTGTACGGCACCGATTTCGAGTTAATCAAAGCAGGCGGTCTGCACGGCGACAAGAAAAGCGACGGGCGACGTATTTCCACTGAAACCGTCTATCAGTGCTATGCGCCTGAGTCTCCAAGGACGTTTGCGGAAAAAGCGAAAGACAAAATCTCTGACAGCTTCCCGGAGGTGACGACATACTGGCCCAACCTGAAAGAATGGGTTTTCGTCCACAACAATGAAGAGGGGTTACCGGCCTCTGTGAGCGATGTGCTTGAAGAACTCCGGACACAATACCCAGCAATCACTATCGTGGCCCCATCACCGCCGCGCCGTTTCCTCAAAGATAACTTCCACGACAAGCTGAGCCTGCAACAGTTGATCGACCTGTACCCGGCTGCGAGCAGAAACTTCATGGCTGTGACGATGGCGGACATACGCCCCTTGCTCAAGAAGGTCATCGCGGAAAAGACGTTGCAACCCGATCCGACCGCTTTTGGTGAGCTACCGGACGAAGCTAAACTGGACTTCAACGCGCTCAGCCCGGCTGCGAAGTACGACCTGACCCGAGCGAGACCGCACGTCGACATTGTGGATCGCTACCTATCTGGTATGAGCACCCCTCAACACGCGTCCGTGATTCAGACACAGATGCGTTCCAAGTACGAAGAGGCGCGGGGCTTGGGGCACAACCCAGATGAAATTCTGGGTAAGTTGCTCACTTATGTAGGCGGCGATGGCACACCCACGGTGAGCGCCGCCGCGTACGTGATCCTTGCTTACTATTTCGATGCTTGCGACATTTTTGAGAACGTACCGAGCGCCGCAGTATGCTAATGCCAACGAAACACATCAAGACCGAGAATGCCCTTATTGGTGTTGGTGGCGAGGTGTTGGCGCTTCTCGACGAGGACAAGACGGTCTCCCGCCTGTTCTTTGATCTGCAAGAGCGGCGACGCACAAACGAGCTTTCGACAATTCACTTTGACTGGTTCTTACTCGCAGTCGATTTTCTATTCTCTGTGGGGGCGGTGCGCTTCGAAGAGGGTGTGCTCAAAAAGTTGAACCAATGATCACAAGACTGACCAGTTCGCTGTCGACGTTCAAGACGCTGGATTTCAAACCCGGCCTCAATATCCTTTTGGCGGAAAGGCACGAAACATCGGGCGCACGCGACACGCGAAATGGAACTGGTAAGACAAGTTTCATCGAATTGGTACACTTCCTACTTTCAGAGCGCCGAAACCCCAATGACGATTTCCACAAACCGGAGCTGGTCGGATCAGATTTCGAGGCTGCATTCAAAGGCGACGGGTCGGAATTCACGGTAAAAAGGAAAGCGGGGGCGACCAAGGACGAGCTTTGGCGTGATGAGGTGGAAATCGCTCCTGCTGATCTCAGGGCTGATTTGGCGCAGAGTTGGTTTGGCTTGAATTCTGAAACAACATCCGAGAAATACTCTCCCAAATTTGGAGCATTGCTCGCCTATTTTGTTAGGAAGGAGCGTAATGGCGGGTTCGCCAGTGCGGTACTCAATAGCTCTTCGCAACAAGGCTGGGACAGCCAAGTCTGTTTGTCCTACCTTTTGGGGTTCGATTGGAAGTTGCCCCAACAGCTTCAGGTTAAAAAGGATCAAAAGAAAGACGCCGATACATTGGCAAAGATGATCAAGAGCGGCTATCTCACGGATGGGGCGCTCGACATAAAGAAAATGCAGGCCCGCCTAGACCTTCTCGACACGGAAATTGAAACAAAGCGAGCGGAGATTACATCTGCGACTGTTGTGGACGGGTACCGAGGCCACGAGCTTTCGGCGAACGAATTGTCGACAAACATTCGTGACCTGAACGAGGCTAACCTCGAAGACATTGACCTTTGTGAAGGCATCGATGAGGCGTTGGAAGAAGTCGAAGACGCAAATATCGCCGACGTGCGTAGTCTATACGAACAGGTCGGGATATTCTTTACAGATCAGGTTAACAAGAGATTTGAGCAGGTTGAGGCCTTCCACAAACAGGTTTCCCAGAACCGCGAGGCGCATCTTCGCAAAGAGAAACAAAGCGCACAGGAACGCATTTCTGACCGGAGAAAAGAAATCAACCGACTGCAGAAGGCTTTGGCTGAGAAGTTGGCGCTGCTTCGGTCGGGTATCGCTATAGAACGGCTAACCTACCTCCAGTCTGATCTGAATAGACTTGAGGCGGAACAGGCGGATTTGCAGCAACAAATTCCAAAGTTCCAGAACGTGGCGGATGACCAGAAAAGACTAAAAAGGGAGATCGACGATCTTGTTGATCTGATCGGTCAAGACGTTATGGAACGTGATGCGCCACGCAAATCTGCTGTACAGGTTTTTGCCGATACTTCGCAGTTCCTCTATGACGAACCCGGGCAACTGATTATTGGCAAGTCAACCGGGGTTGCAGGGCTCTCGATAGAAACTGACATCGTTGGTAAGAAAAGCGGTGGAAAAAACCACATGCAGATTTTTTGCTTTGATTGGCTTCTTGTCGAGTCTGCGTTGAAGCAAGATCGGTTTCCCGGGTTCCTAATACACGACAGCCACATTTTCGATGGCGTTGATGGTCGTCAAATCGCGCTTGCACTAAAACTTGCGCAGAGCAAGTGCGAGGATTTGGGAGTTCAGTACATTGTCGCAATGAATTCGGATGATCTTATGAAGATCGATTCCGAATTTGACGACGAAGATATGGAGGGGTTTGATCCCTACGCCTATGTTATGCCAACTCGATTAACAGATGAGATGGACGGCGGTCTAT
The DNA here is from genome assembly GCF_055755305.1 of Roseibium sp. R5. Lineage (NCBI taxonomy): Bacteria > Pseudomonadati > Pseudomonadota > Alphaproteobacteria > Hyphomicrobiales > Stappiaceae > Roseibium > Roseibium sp. R5. The sequence goes on along the minus strand of NZ_CM146910.1, from coordinate 4,941,309 downwards.
TTGGAGTGCGCTTCTGAACTGAAAATCGATCTCTGCAAAAAGTTCCAACAGTGTTCTGGAGAACTTTTGTGACCTCTCAGCCAATGTCCGTTTCGCGCCCGGCTTACGATTTTTTGTAGTGGAGTCGAACTTCCGCTTCCCGCCCTTCTTCAACATTGGGCGTTCGGCTCGTCTCGATCTGAGCAGCCGTTCAGAAATGGCACTTCCATCGCAAAGAAAAGCTCCAATCAGACCTTGGTCGAGAAACACCCGTCAACGGTGGCACTGACGCATGTGACGGACTTGTTTGCGTGCATACGTTACACGACGCCGAGCGCGGCCGACCCTAAAGCTAGCTGGCTTCGGTGCAGTCTTTATTTTTTCAATCCGATGTAGAAGTGATGGCCGCTCACGCTGTCCTCAGCGATGCCGAAATTACAGCGGCTGTGACGGCCGACACTGAGAACATTCCAAAAACCCGCGTGTCAGAAACGTGCCACAATAGGCGGAATATCCTGCTTTGTTCTGCCATTTGCTGCAGGACGCCGATTTTGGTCGCGTGCAATTTCTCTATGAATTCAAGTGATTTAATGGTGCTGCCGGAGAGATTTGAACTCTCGACCTCTCCCTTACCAAGGGAGTGCTCTACCCCTGAGCTACGGCAGCATCGTTTGGGGACCAGTTTCTGGTCAACCCAGCGTCGGCAAAACAAGTGTTTTGGGACGTAAGTGCTGGCCCCGAGCAGCGTGGCCGCCCGGAATGAGGGGGCTTTTGCCATAAGCGGTCCGGGGACGCAAGCGCCGTTTGCGATTTTTTTCAGTCTATCTGGAACAGCGGAGGATCCGCTGTTTGGTTTTCATCGGCAATGCCGCCGATCCGTTCAGATTTCCTTGGTTGCGGGGCTGTGGATATTTCAGGCAAGAGTTCCTTTCCTGCGGGAACAAGTAAGGATAGGTGTCCTTTGAATAAAGCCCTTGAAGGATGGCTGATCCCAATGCTTTTGACCTGGCGTACGGACCCTTGATAGGTTGCGATCCTCTTTTAATACACAAGCCAAGCCATGAGTGAAAAAGACAAGCCAAGCCAAGATGTTGCGGATGCAGGATCTGTGAAAACCTCAACCGCGAAATCAAGCGGTGCGAAGACCGCACCTCAAAGCCGCGAGGACCGGCTTGCCGATGCCCTGCGCGCAAATTTGCGGCGGCGGAAATCGGCTGCGCGCAAATCCAAGCCGGATTAACCCTACCGTTCCTTAGCAAGAGCTTGCGCCATCGGCGAGACTGCGCCAATGGCCTGCCTTGCAAGGGCCATAAGTTGCGTGTAGATCGCACTTCTTAGATAAGAATTCTTGGGAACGCCGCGGATTTGCGGCTTGGGTTCGGGGAAAAACATGGACAGCATCAAAGTCACCGGCGGCGCGGAGCTGAACGGCATCATTCCGATTTCCGGCGCAAAAAATGCCGCACTGCCCTTGATGATTGCGTCCCTGTTGACCGACGAAACCCTGACGCTGTCGAATGTGCCGCGCTTGCGCGACGTCGCCCAACTGATGCAGATCCTCTCCAATCACGGCGTTGATTATTCGGTCAATGGAAAGCGTACCGGTCAGGACGATCTGGCGGGGCAGACATTGAATCTCACAGCCCGCGAGATCGTTGACACGACGGCGCCTTATGAGCTCGTGTCCAAGATGCGGGCCAGCTTCTGGGTTGTCGGCCCGTTGGTTGCCCGGATGCACGAAGCTCGCGTTTCACTGCCGGGCGGCTGTGCGATCGGCACGCGGCCGGTCGACTTCTTTATCCAGGGCCTTGAGGCTCTCGGTGCGGATATTGAAATCGAAGGCGGTTATGTCGTTGTGAAGGCGCCGGGCGGTTTAACCGGCGGCCGGGTTGAATTCCCGCGCGTTTCGGTCGGCGCGACCCACACTATCATGATGGCAGCGACCTTGGCCAAAGGCGAAACCGAAATCGTCAATGCCGCCCGCGAACCGGAAGTGGTTGATTTGGCCCGTTGCTTAAAGGCGATGGGGGCCAAGATCGAAGGCGAGGGGACTTCGACCATCCGCATTCAAGGCGTCCCGCGCCTGCATGGCGCGCACCATGCCGTGGTCCCGGACCGGATCGAAACCGGCACCTATGCCATGGCTGTTGCCATGACGGGCGGTGATCTTCTGCTGCAGGGCGCAAGAACCGACCTTTTAGAAAGTGCTTTGGATACGCTTCGCCAGACCGGTGCTGAAATCACCGCGACTGATGAAGGTCTGAAGGTCTATCGCAACGGCAACGGCATTCAGCCGGCCGATGTCACCACAGAGCCGTTCCCGGGATTCCCGACGGATTTGCAGGCGCAGTTCATGGCGCTGATGACCAAGGCCGGCGGCAAGAGCCGGATCACCGAAACGATTTTCGAAAACCGCTTCATGCACGTTCAGGAACTTGCCCGTCTTGGCGCTCAGATCGCGATCGATGGCCGCACGGCCACAGTTGAAGGCGTCTCCACCCTGCGCGGCGCGCCGGTGATGGCAACGGACCTTCGCGCGTCCGTGTCGCTTGTGATCGCAGGATTGGCCGCGGAAGGGGAAACCACAGTCAGCCGCGTCTATCACCTCGACCGCGGCTTTGAGCGTCTGGAAGACAAGCTCACCCGCTGTGGCGCCCAGATCCAGCGGATTTCCGGGTAATTCGTTTCACTACTCTTCAGCCGCTGTGCGGCTGATGACGCGCCCGCGGGAGGTGAAAGATGGGCCGGGAGTGCCGGGTCCGGTCACCATGACCGCTTCGGTCAAGGGGCTTAAGGCGCCCTGGTCTGCCGACCATTCCACGAGGAAATTCGCGCCGACACCGCCGGTGGTGTCGTTGCTGGGGACTAGGAAACTGGCCGAGCCCAGCGGTTCCAGGCGCAGCGGTGCATCCAGGATGCTTTTCAGCAGCTTGCCGTCCTCACCGTGGTAATCGACTTTTGTCACGGTTAGCGGGGTCTGCGGATCGACATTGTGAACGGTCAGTGTTGCGGCCAGTAGCTCTGACCGGTCCGGAAAGGAAAAAATCCTGGAGTAGGCCGGCACATAAATCGTCTCAGCAAAGGCTTTTGTCAGATCATCGGCCAAAGCTGTGGGCGCCGGTGATGCGTTTAACATCAATGCGAGGGCAAAAAGTCTTGTGCTGAAGCGCATGGTGCAACTGTTCCTATCTATCTTCCGAAACTCTTGCAGGAATGGTCAAGAATGAGAAGAGCTGATCTTTTGCGCTGTTTCGATCTGAAGTGCCCGTTCGGGCAAATCAACGGCCAATTCCCGTCTGTCCCTGACCGAAACGACGGTTCCTTTGTTGCCATTCTAAAAAATCCCGGCTAGGTCATCAGCCTTGGAGTTGGCGCGGAGAACCCTACATGAGTGCCGCGACACCACGACAAACGGACACTTGTTTGAGCACCATGGATCAATTGAAACTTGCCGCTTTGGATGAGGAAGACCTGCAGGTTCTTTCCGCCCATGTTCAGGACGCCGTGATCACCATTGCGGATATCCGGTATCTGCCAAAAGAAAAAAGGGCCGTGTTCGTCATGAACCGGTTCGTCTGGGACAAGAAGGCCGACAAGCGAAGCAAGGAACATGAGCGCCGCCGGTCTGCATTTGCGGTCTCGCGTGTGACCGGCATGAAATCCCAGAAAATTCAGCAGGACGCCAAAGACGTGGTGCTGGAGCTGCTGGCGGTTACGTTTAAGCCGGCAGAAGACGCACCGGCCGGTCAGATTGAGCTCGCCTTTTCCGGAGGATCCAGCATCCAGCTGGACGTAGAGTGCATCGAGGCCCAGTTGTCTGATCTGGGGGCTGCCTGGTCGACACCAAACCTGCCGCAGCACGACCTTACCTGAACAAACAAGATTTGCTGGCGCTTTGAGCGCCAATCGAGATGGAGAGTTGCGTGGTCCAACGCCTCACGAATACCAGCGCTGATTTTGAAGCCCGTTTCGCCGAACTTCTGGCCGGCAAGCGGGAAGCGTCGGAAGATGTCGATCAGATCGTCCGGGATATTCTTGAAGATGTTCGAAAGCGCGGCGATCAGGCCGTTCTGGAATACACCGCGAAATTCGACCGCCTGAATGCCGCTAAAATGGCGGACCTCAGGGTCTCGCAAGCGCAGATCGACGCGGCGGTTGCTGAAGTGCCGGCAGAAACGCTGGACGCTCTGCAGTTGGCGCACGACAGGATTTTTTCGCACCACAAACGTCAGCTCCCGAAAGACGATCGCTACACCGATCCGATCGGCGTTGAGCTTGGCTCCCGCTGGACGGCGGTCGAGGCAGTTGGGGTGTATGTGCCCGGAGGATTGGCAAGTTACCCAAGTTCGGTCTTGATGAATGTCGTTCCGGCCAAGGTGGCTGGTGTTGAGCGCATTGTCATGGTTGTGCCGAGCCCGGATGATGTGTTGAATCCGCTTGTTCTTGCAGCCGCCAAGATCGCTGGCGTTTCCGAGATTTACCGCATCGGCGGTGCGCAGGCCGTGGCAGCCCTGGCCTTCGGCACGGAGACCATCCAGCCGGTTGCCAAGATTGTTGGACCGGGCAATGCCTTTGTCGCCGCCGCCAAGCGCCGTGTTTTCGGCACTGTTGGCATCGACATGATTGCCGGCCCGTCCGAAGTTCTTGTGATTGCGGACAAGGACAGCAATCCAGACTGGATTGCTGCCGACTTGCTGGCCCAGGCAGAGCATGATCCGGTCGCCCAATCCATTTTGATCACGGACGACGCAGCGCTCGCAGACCACGTTGCCGGAGCAGTTGAGCGTCAGCTGAAAACGTTGCCGCGCGAAGAGGTAGCCCGTGCCAGCTGGCAGGATTTTGGCGCGATCATCCTGGTCGACAGCCTCGACAACGCGATGCCGCTCGCGAATCGCCTGGCGCCGGAGCACCTGGAACTTGCCGTCGAAGACCCGGAGCAGCTTCTGGACAAGGTCCGTAATGCGGGCGCCGTGTTCATGGGCCATCATACGCCGGAAGCGATCGGTGATTATGTCGGCGGGTCCAATCACGTCTTGCCAACGGCACGTTCGGCCCGGTTTTCCTCTGGTTTGTCGGTGTTGGAGTTCGTCAAACGCACATCAATCCTGAAGTGCAACGCAGAAAACTTGCGTGCACTTGGTCCTGCCGCTATCGCTCTAGGTGAAGCGGAGGGCTTGTCGGCGCATGCGCGGTCTGTTTCCATCAGACTGAACATGTAGGCAGGGTGTTCTGAGAAAGGCTTTGACAGCATGAGCGATGCACAATCGGAAAGTTCTGCGGAAACAGCGGGCGGCCGTTTGGTGGACGTGGTGCTGGACGAAGCCTCGATTGCCCGCTCCACACCGGAAGTGGAGCATGACCGCGCGGTCGCCATCTACGATTTGATCGAGGAAAACTGTTTTCAGCCGGTCGGACATCCAGTTGCGAAATTCGTTCTGAACCTGTCGGTCATTGAGAAAAAGCTCGTCTTTCAGATCCAGACCGAAGACGACCAGCCGGTGGTCACCCACGTTCTCTCACTCACCCCCTTGCGAAAGATCGTCAAGGACTACGATCTCATCTGCGAGAGCTATTATGAGGCGATCCGCCACGCCACTCCCAGCCAGATCGAGGCTATCGATATGGGCCGCCGCGGCGTGCACAATGAAGGCTCCACGATCCTGATGGAGCGTCTTCAGGGAAAAATCGAGGTGGATATGGCAACCGCCCGGCGGTTGTTCACCCTCGTCTACGCCTTGCACTGGAAGGGCTAAGGTCTGTGGCCGGGCCGGACCTGCGTCCGACTGCGGTTTTGTTTGCGTGCGGAATGAACTCCGTGCGCTCCCCCATGGCCGAAGCGTTGACGCAAAAGCTGTTCCCGGGACAGGTCTATGTAAAGTCGGCCGGGGTGCGTGCCGGTAAACTCGATCCCTTTGTGGATGCAGTGATGGCGGAGATCGGCGTCGACATGAGTGCACACCGCCCCAAGAGCTATCTCGAGCTCGAAGAGAGCGGCTTTGATCTCATTGTGACGCTCGCTCCAGAGGCGCACCACTGGGCTCTCGATCTGACCCGGACCGATGCAGTTGATGTCGAATATTGGCCCACCATGGATCCGACTTTGGCAACCGGTTCGCGGGAGCAGATCCTCAATGAATACCGTGCAGTGCGGGACATGCTGATGATGCGGATCAAGAAACGGTTGAACTGGACGCCCCCGCCCAGCGGATGATAAAGCGGCATCAAACATCGCCTTGGGACCGATGCGAAAGAATGGTTCACATTCTGAGCCTAATCGGCTAGGTTCCGCGGCACCTGCGGGCAAGGCCCGCCATAATCAGGATATCAAATGGCCAAAGAAGAAGCTCTGGAGTTCCCGGGCGTCGTGACAGAACTGTTGCCGAATGCGACGTTCCGCGTAAAACTTGAAAACGATCACGAGATCATCGCTCATACGGCTGGACGTATGCGCAAGAACCGTATCCGCGTTCTGGCGGGCGACAAGGTTCTTGTCGAAATGACCCCCTATGACTTGACCAAGGGTCGGATTACCTACCGCTTCAAGTAAGCGGCAGGTCGCCTTGCGCCGGCAGGAAAGCACGTGCATCCATGACGAATGCCCCTCAGTTGATCCTGGCGTCCGCTTCGCCGCGCCGTCTTGCGCTGCTGCAGCAAGTCGGACTGGAACCGGATCATCTGCTGCCCGCTGATATCGACGAGACCCCGAAGAAGTTCGAAACGCCGCGGGCGTTGGCCTTGCGTCTTGCGCGAGCCAAAGCTGAAGCTGTGCTTGAGGTCGCCAAGAACACCGATGCCATGACAGGCGGCGTTGTGCTTGCCGCAGATACGGTGGTCGGTGTCGGACGCCGGATCTTGCCCAAGGCCGAACTCACCGATCAGGCCGTCATGTGCCTGTCTCTGCTGTCTGGACGGGGCCACCGTGTTTTCACCGGCGTGGCCGTGGCGGAGCCGAACGGGAAAATACGGACGAAGCTCGTCGAAACGCGTGTCCGGTTCAAACGGTTGTCCCGCCTGGACATGGATGACTACATTTCCTCAGGAGAATGGCGCGGCAAAGCAGGCGGTTATGCGATCCAGGGGCTTGCAGGCAGCTTCGTGGTCAAGCTTGTCGGGTCCTACCCGGCGGTTGTTGGATTGCCGCTGGCGGAGACCGTAAATCTTTTGCAAGCAGCAGGCTACCCTGTCCATGCAAACTGGACGACTGCAGGAGCGTAGTGCTGGGTGCGTTTCGTCAGCGGTAAATGCGCTTCAGGAGGGGACCACATTGACTGAAGAAAACGGCAGAAAACCGCAGCGCCGGATGCGCCCTTGTCCGATCTGCTCAAAGCTTTCCACTCCGGAAGATTACCCGTTCTGCTCCGATCGCTGCGCCAAGGTTGATCTGAACCGGTGGTTCTCCGAAGGGTATTCCATCCCGGTCGTGGAAACCGACGATCTGGACGACGAAGACTACCCGGATCGCGGCTGAGGCTGGACAACGCAGCGGTCTGATTTTTTAGACGCTTAACCTGCAAAAATATTTATCTGGCAAAATATTTTTCGCATTCCGTAACGTCCTCTATTGCTCCTGTCATAAAACTGCACCAAGATTTGCAGGCACCGGCGATCCGGTTCCCGGGAAAGCGCTCCGGCGTCTGCTCATTGCTGAGTGGGCAGGTACGAATGCTGATCCTGGGAAGGCACGGCAGGTGAGGGTCCGGCAAAAAGCCTGACCTCAGGAACAGTCTATCCAAGGGCGAGTATCAAATGAAAAACCAACTTCTGAGCGCCGCAGTGCTGTCGCTAACGACCGCATTGTCGACTGCGGCATTCGCCGATTATTCCCTGACCATCCTTCATACCAACGATGTTCATTCACGCATTGAATCGATCAACAAGTACGATTCCACATGCGATGCTGAATCCGAATCTGAGGGAAAGTGCTTTGGGGGTGTCGCCCGCATCAAGTCCATGGTGGATGAGCGCCGCGACGCGTTGTCCGACGAAGGCAAGAACTTCGTCGTTGTCGATGCTGGCGATCAGTTCCAAGGCTCGCTCTTCTATACGACGTACAAAGGCGCAGCAGCGGCCGATTTCATGAACGGGATCGGCTATGATGTCATGGCGGTCGGCAACCATGAATTTGATGATGGCCCGTCTGCACTGGCTGCTTTCCTGGACAAGGTCGAGTTCCCGGTTATCTCCGGCAATCTTGATCTTGAAAATGAACCCCTGCTCAAGGGCCGCATCCCAGGCACATTGGTGCTGGAGCGCGGCGGCGAGAAAATCGGCTTCGTCTCGAGCCTTGCCGAAGATACGGCAGAAACCTCTTCGCCAGGCGCCGGCGTTAAATTTCTAAACTCAATTGAATCCCTGAAAGCCCAGGTCGCAGAGCTGGAAGCTGCCGGGGTCAACAAGATCATCGCGCTGACCCATGAAGGTCTGTCGATGGATGCGAAAATCGCCGCAGCTGTTCCAGGCATTGACGTCATTGTCGGAGGGCACTCGCACACGTTGCTGTCCAATACTCAGGACAGGGCTTCTGGTCCTTATCCGGTGATGGTGAAGAACCCGGACGGTCAGGATGTGCCGATCGTTCAAGCCTATGCCTATAGCAAGTTCCTGGGCGACCTTGTTGTGACTTGGGACGATGATGGCAACGTGATCAAGGCTGAAGGGGAGCCGATCCTCTTGGATGCGTCTGTGGAACCCGATGCAGAGTTTATTGCGCGCATTGGAGAGCTGGCGCAGCCGCTGGATGAAATCCGTAATGAAGTTGTGGCTGAAGCGACCGCGGCGATCGGTGGTGAGCGCAGCGTCTGCCGGGCTGAGGTCTGCGAAATGGGCGTTCTTGTGACAGAGGCCATGCTCGACCGTGTGAAGGATCAGGGTGTTCAAATCGCAATCCAGAATGGCGGTGGTTTGCGCGCATCGATTGACGCCGGTGAAGTCACCATGGGCGAGGTCCTGACGGTTCTGCCGTTCCAGAACACGCTGGCAACCTTCCAGCTCAAAGGGGCGGATGTGGTGTCGGCTCTTGAAAACGGAGCCAGTCAGATTGAAGAAGGCGCAGGCCGGTTTGCCCAGGTTGCTGGCCTGAAATACACGATCGACAAATCGCAACCGGCCGGTCAGCGTATCTCAGACGTCATGGTGCTTGAAAATGATGCCTTTGTGCCGATTGATCCGGAAAAGGTCTATGGGGTCGTGTCGAACAACTACATGCGTGGCGGCGGCGACGGGTATGCGGTTTTCGAAACCAACGGCATGAACGCTTACGATTTCGGTCCCGATCTTGCCGATGTCGTGGCCGCTTACCTCGGAGAGCAGAAAAGCTACAACGCCTACACGGATGACCGCATCACTGTGAAGTAAAGTCAAACGATCTGAGGCACTTTTCGCGCCGGTTCTGAGGAAACTCAGGGCCGGCGTTTTTGTTGTTGAGTTCGGGGAGTGAGGTGCCGCTGCGTTCAACAGGTTAATTGGACTTGTGGTCCGGACTCATATACGTGTGGTAACGTACTGTTTAGAATTTGAAATCGGTGATGGAAAACCAGAACGTGGTTCCCAGGGATGCGTTTGACGTCTGATACGATACTTTGTCTGGTGATAATGGCCGGTCTTCTGTTTTCCTCTGCTGTTGCTGAGGCGCAGGAAGCCGACATTAGCAGCCAGCCGGAAATGTCTGCAGATGCATTGCTGGCGCGGCAAACCGTGCTTCTGGCAAAAATGCTTGAGCGCCCGGCGGACCTCGATATCGCCTTTGAATATGCCACGGTTTCCGTGATGGTCGGCGACTACGAGGCTGCGATCTCCACCTTTGAACGCATGCTCATATTTGCGCCGGACCTGCCGCGCGTGAAGCTGGAACTGGGTGTCCTCTATTACCGGCTGGGGTCGTTTGAAACGGCGCGCTACTATTTTCAGTCGACGCTGGAGACCCCGAATGTGCCGGAAGAAGTCCGGCAGCGGGTCGAAACATATCTGTCCGCAATCGCGTCGAAACAGCAGCCCACCCAGTTCCGCGCGGATGTCATCATTGGTGCCCGCTATCAGTCTAATGCCAACGCCGCCCCTGGCGGGCGCCGCGTCACCTTGAACGGCAGGGACTTTATCCTCGACGATACCGCGACGGGTCAGGCTGATATCAATGCGTTTGTCGCTGGCCGCGCCTACGGGTCCTATGATCTTGGAACACAAGGAGACCTCATCGAAACTGACGTGGTGTTTTATGCCGCGCGATTTGCTGATCAGGTGCGGCTCGACACTGGTCTTGCAGAAATCACTCTCGGTCCCTCTTTCAACATGGCGCGCTTCAACTTTGATGATGTGCAACTTGGCATTTACGGCGTTGCTTCCGGTGTCCGTCTGAACCACGCGAACTACAATGGCGCGCTGGGCGTTGGAACCCGGCTGGTTGCCCGGCCGGACATTCAAACGGAAATCAATGCGAAGCTGGAGTGGCGCCAGCGTTGGTTCAATGACACGTCCGAGTACCCGACGGTGTCCGACCGGAACGGATATTTCGTGCAGTTTGCCTCCAAGATCTCGCGCCAGTTGACCAAGGGCTTGCAGATGCGCGTCCTTGCGCTCGCGGATTTTGAGGAAACTCGCATCAAGTCACAACAAAGCTGGGAAGCCGGAGGCGGGGTGGGGGCAACCTACCAGTTCGCGTCCCCGGTCAAACAACTGCCGCATCTATGGTCGATTGATCTGGAAGCGGGATACATTTACCGCGCCTATGACGAACCTGACCCGTTGGTGAATGCCGCCGTCAAACAACGGGACCATGAGGGATGGCTGCGCGCGGCGCTGAATGTTCCGCTCAAATACAACGTGTCGGCGGGGCTCGTCGGCGAGGTCCGGAGGCAAAACTCCAACTATGACCTCAGCAGTTACTCAAACGTCTCCGCAATGTTTTCGCTGCGAAAAGCATTCTGACAGGGAGGGAAGCGCATGATGCCGACATCAAAATTCACTCCTTCCGTGCGTAGGCGTTGGGGCGCTGTTGGTGCGACTGCGCTTTTGTCGTTGTTCTTGAATGAAACAGTACAAGCAACAACCGTTGGAACGGCGGCTGCCGTCAATACAGATGCATTCGGAACGCCGCCCGGTGCTGTCCGCCAGGTGAAGCTTCTCGGCGACAACGTCCTCTACAATGAGCGCATAGAAACGTCCGGCTCCGGCCTCGTTCAGGTGCTGTTGAATGATGGGTCCACCTTCACGGTCGGGGCAAACTCCGATCTTGTGATCGACGAGTTTGTTTACGATCCAAATGCGGGAACAGGAAAGCTTGTCGCGTCTTTCGGCAAGGGGGTCGTCCGGTTTGTCGGCGGAAAGGTCAGCAAACAGAAGGGCGGCGTATCGGTTAAGACGCCGGTTGGCACGATTGGCATTCGCGGCGGCATGGCCAATCTCAACTTGAATGGCGACAACCCGGTCTTTTCGCTCCTCTTTGGCGATGAGTTGACCTTCACCGGGTCAGATGGAACGAACCGGCGTATCTACACCGCCGGTTATTCCCTGCAGGTCGGAACAGGCGGGCAGGGCGGAGGTGTACGCCGGACAACGCCTTCCGATCTGGCTTCGGCACAAAGTGGCCTGACTGCGAGATCTGGTCAGTCCGGGGGGACACGCACGCCGCCGACGGCGCGGCAAATCGCGCGATCTGGTGTTCCCAATATCAATTCACGTCTCGGCCACATTCGCACAGCGCCCGTGCCCAAGCCTAGAAGTGTGCAGCCGAGATCGCCGGCGCGGGCAGAACCCAATTTGCTGCAGGTTCAAAAGAACACACAGCAACGCACAATCAATCAGCTTGCCGATGAGATTATCGGCGGGAATGACCCTACCGGGGGTGGAGGTGGTGGGGACGGCGGAGACACGACCGGCGGAACGGGAGACACCGGTGGGGAGACTGTCGAAACAACGGACGTAGCACGGATCCTGACTGCAGGCGTTGAATTCACACCATCCTGGGACACAACTCGCACCGTCTTGGCGCCAGGTGCGCAAGGACTGATTGGTGGCAGCAGCGGCACCGATATGCCGGTCACTTTCACGGTAGGAGAAGTTACGTCCGGCACTGCGACAGCCCTCTATAAAGCGGAGGTTGAAGGCAACAAGATCTATCAGTTCGCCTTCGAGGGTGACGGGCAATATTACTATGCCCAGACCTATACGGATCAGGATGTTGTTGCTCAGCTGGGTGAGTCGGACTTCATTCCGGTGGCACCGACAGTCGACACGGAAACGGAAGGCAACGTCACCTCCTATGCGTGGGGCGTGCAATATTACCACGAAGACTTTGCCACTTTTGCGCATCTGCCAAACGTTACGCCCGGTGGAACCACCAAATTCGACATTGAGAGTATGGTGGTCGGCATTCATGGAGTGGGCACTGATTTTTCAAGCTTCGGCGATGCAAGCGGAACACAGTCCATCCGGATTTATGATCTTGCAACCGACCCGACCTTGGCCTTTTCGCTTGGCACGGCGGGGGATGGCAGAACCTTCACGCCACTCATCACCGAAGCGCTCTTCGTCAATCCGCTGGCCGCCGCGGAACTCGGTGAGAGCTTCCTTAAAGATGTCACTTCGACCGGGTTGCTGATGATCGAAAGCGACCCTGTAACCTTGGAGAGCGCTCATTATCTGGCCGGATCGTTTCATATTGACGGGACTGGTGAAAACCAAAAGTCTTTTATTTCATTGGCGGTTGGAGATGTTGCGGCGGATGAGGCCAGTGGCCTCCTTTCGATGAAAACAGATCGGCGCGGAGGCCACCGGATTGCCAGCAGCCAGAGCGCCGGGCTTTACAGCGGTCCGGTCGGAACAATCGCCGGGCCGGATGATGGACACTTCTTTGGCAGCAATGCTCAAAGCTTTGTTTTCGGCAACGCCCTGGCAGACGGCGGTATCGATGATGCCTATGACGACAGCTATGTCAGTCAGCCTGACATCTTTCCAGCACCGGCGACAGTCTCGTCGAGCCTTCATGTTGCGCGGCTGAGTGGCACCGTCGATGCCACCATCTTGACCCGCAGTGATCGGACACTGTCCGGTTATGCCGCCGGCGTTTTGGAGAGCAGTGTCAACTTCTCGGGACAAGGCGTTGGCCCTGTTGTGTTTGCCAGCGAGAGCGCTGCGGATCTTTCCGTAACATTCAATGGTGCTGAGTATTCGCTCGGCGGCAGTTTGACCGTTCGTGACAGTCAGGACCTCGATCCGGATGTTGCAGCTTACACCGTGCGATTTGGCTCCAACAGCGACGGATCCGGCACGGATCGCGCCACCTTTATTGGCAACGATCTCTATGCTGCACGCGACGCATCAAATCATTTAGAGACCTACCTCACGGTCGATACGGTGGAGCCTGTCGTTCCCGGTCCAGGACCGGATCCAAATCCTGATCCGTACCTATACCCAACCGGTGGCGGAGGGGGCACAGGACCTTACACAGGTCTAGCCGAGCCTCGGAATGAGGGACTTGAAGGTGTGCAACAGGCAGTCAGCAATGTCGCGTCGGCCCTTGCCAGTGATGCGGGGCACATCCTGCAGCAGGATCCATCTCAGGATGCCAACACCTATTTCGTGCCGAACACACTGATCGGGACTGCAGATGATGCGATCATGGCCGGAACCACAGAGTGCACCTGTGCCTTTCTGGAGTGGGGCTATTGGGGCACAAAACTCTCCTATGACGACACGGGCGGTGTGTTGGACGGTGCCAACAGCCGGAAAGATGCGTTTCATCTCGGGACCTGGGTTGCCGGTGACGTGACCAATGCCGCCGATCTGCCGACCAGTGGCAGCGCAAGCTACGTTGGGCATGCTGCCGGCAGTGTTGTGAACAATGGGGCGCAGTATCTTGCGGCCGGTGACTTCCGGATGACGGTTGATTTCGCCCGCCGCACCGGATCTGCCAACATCGCCAATTTCGATGGCCGCACATTTGGCGCGGATCTGACCGAACGCGCCGTTGAAATCGGAAACCAGTTTTCCGGAAACTTGGTCGGCAGTGTCGGATCAGGTTCCATCAACACCTCTATCGTCGGCGGCCCGTCATCCAACTATGACGGCGTGATCGGCAACTTCAATGCGGTCGACGGTACATGGTCGGCGAGCGGCATCGTTGCTGGGGAGATGAACTGACCGCTGCAGATAGAAGCGTCTCTATCACCTGCAGGCGGGGGCTGCTCACTATGGCAAATAGTCAGCCCTCATGCAGCATATTACAAAAGCGGGCCGCCGTTTCCCTAAGCTTGCAACGATCCTTAAGTAACTGAAAGTCTTGGTTTTCCGTTGGTTTTAGGAAGTGGCGCGCAGTTTTCCGACAGGTATTTTCCCATGTTGTGAAAAAACTTTGCCGGGGTGCTGGACAACGATCAAACGAGCTTCTATAAGGACCGGGCTTTCGGCGGACGGGGCATGCCTCCCGCCACATCAAAGCACGCCCAGATAGCTCAGTTGGTAGAGCAGCGGATTGAAAATCCGCGTGTCGGTGGTTCGATTCCGCCTCTGGGCACCACTTTTTCCTTCAAAGATTTCGCCAGTTTAAGCAGCACGTCCGTGTGCTGTTCTCGAGATTCTGACTTCTGCCCGGCGGCGCCGATTTGTAAAATCGAAAACCGGGGTAACCGGCTATTGGTTGGGGACGATGTGGGCGCATTTGGAGTATCATCACTCCTCCATTTGCTTAATCCCTCACCACACCAATACGCCAAAAAACGCTTCCAGCTGCGTGCTGTGGATGACTGCTTTCCTGAATACTTTCAATTCGCTTGCACAAATTCAACGAATGAGCTCGGGCTATCGCAGATCACCTTACAAGGAAAGCAAACCATCAATGATTTGCGCCCTGGGACCAAGCGGCCAAACTCCTAACGCCCAACAGGATTAAGGGGTGGTAGGGGCGTTTTGGATTTACGCCGGACCTGCGTTTTCGCTTGGTGACGGACACCGGCGGCAGAGGTCTTGATCTGCGACCAGACATCATGGACAGATGCTTTTGAGGCTTGGCTTTGACTGCCATAAAGGGCACTGCCCAAAGCTGTAAACCCATGCTCAAGGGGTGCCCAGTCAGGTTGGATCTCCGAAGATTTTAACCGCTGCTTCCACAAAAGTCCGCTTGTGATCGCTGCCGAATAATCCTTGGCGTCGATGGCCTTGTTGAAGTGCCGGTAAGCAAGATATTCGGTCGCCTCATACTTTGCTTTTGCTCCATGGAACAAGGTCACTGCTTTCGGGCCGAACTTGCGCAAAAGCCACACGAAAAGACCTATCAGCAGCAGCGCGGCAGCGGCCCAATACGCCATGGATCGCCAGTTCAATGCCTCTGATTTCGGTTCTGCCGCCACCGGCGGGCCAGTCACAGCCAGATCAATCGCTGGAACGCTCACCGTTTCGACCTTTTCGCTGGTGAGGTTGTACCAGGAGAGTTTCTGTTCAGGAATCCGATAGTTGCCGGCGTTTTCAGGGACGATTGTAACTGTTTCCGTGCGGGTGCCGGATAACTGGCCCCGGTTTTCGGTCTCATTCAGGACCGGGGACGCGGGATAGTAGCTGAGGCCCTCAACCGGGTCTCCAGCACCAATCGGCGGTACAAACATCGGAGCGACCCCGGTGACCTTGATTGTGGTGGTTAAGGTCAGTGCATCTCCGGCAGACAGATCATCCGGTGTTCTGTCGACCTCCCGGGTCAGTGTCAGGGCGATTGCGGCCACAAAGGGCGTCAGATCCCTGGCGCTATCTGGCGCCTCGCCAACAATGGCAAAAGGCGCGACGTCAACCTCCGCTTTGATTGGCTGGCGGGTATCCGGATCCGCATAGGTGATTGTCACCGGGCCTCCGGGGATTTGGAAGGTTCCGGGCACCATGGGATAAAGACGGTAGGCGCGTGAAACCCCGGACCAGGTGTCGCCATTGACCCGTTCGCTGGTTGGACTTGACGCGCGCGATGGGAGCCGGACGACGACATTTTGCGCTTCGAAACTCGGGAACTCTGGTGCCGTCGGCATCCAGGTCGGCACCAGGATCGTGATCCGGAAGATCAGCGGCTGGCCAGGGATTGCGGTGTCCTGTTCAAGCGTCGTCCGGACGATCGGCTGCTGTGTTTCCTGAGCCTGAACGGCAGCGGAAATCAGAAAAAGCCAAAGGGCGAAGATGGCGCGGATCATTTTTGACCCCGTGCGGCTTCAAGTGCAAACCGGGATCTCAGGAAGTCACCTGTGCTGGTGTCCACCGTGCGCATCCATTGGTCGGCGGTTTCCGGAATGGTTTCTGATGTGCTCTGCGGTGGCTGCTGGCTGTCTGTGCCGCGCCCTGCCTCATTGTCATAAACAACATCGTCCGCGCCGATGCCGCTATCTTCTCCGGTATCTGATTGTTCGCGGGTCGTTTCAATATAGTCAAGAATGTAACGCGCAAGTTCGAGATTGTACTGAGCTGCCTTGTTGTCCGGATCCCGTTCGACGGCTTTTTCAAAGGCGGCAATGGCAGGCCGGTAAGAGCGGGATTTGATCAGTGAGAGACCTTCGCCCATCGCTGCATCCGTACTGTCCTGCCAGGCATAGAGCTCTGCTGCTTCTTCATATTTGCCGGCCCGGTAGAGCGCGGTCGCCTTCCATAATGGATCTTCAAAAAGGTCTGCTGCTGTTTGATAGTCCTTGTTTTCAAAGGCCATCTGCCCTTGCTGATCGGGGGTGAAGAACCAGTCTTTCCAGCCCTCAGCACGGGCCTCTACGCCGGAAAATGCAAAACTGGCCGCAACCAAGACCACCGCCCATTGCATGGTCCATCCCCGGCGGAACCAAAAGAGCAACAAAACCGCAGCGGGCAGGGCAAAGATCCACCCCTCGTCCTGCCATTGCTGGCGTTCATCCTGTGAGAGCGCGGCCTGGTAGGCCGCCGTGATGCGGCGCTGGACAGTCGATACATCGCTGCGATCCGCCGTCAACTCGACAACAGCTGTCCCGGCAATCTGGTTCAGTTTATCGGCCGCGCCAGGGTCCTGGCTGGCAAGCCAGAATAGGACC
The DNA here is from genome assembly GCF_055755305.1 of Roseibium sp. R5. NCBI lineage: Bacteria > Pseudomonadati > Pseudomonadota > Alphaproteobacteria > Hyphomicrobiales > Stappiaceae > Roseibium > Roseibium sp. R5. The sequence continues at coordinate 4,924,315 of NZ_CM146910.1, read as the reverse complement.
GGAACGCCGCCTTCAGCGGCATGCGTGTTGAAGGCCGACAGGTCTGCATCGGTAATTCGGTCGAGCAAGAAAAGGATCGTCCCGGGCGCTTCCTGGGCGGCCAGGATAGTGGCGGCCAAGGAGAGCGCGCCGCGTGCGGATTCTCCGTCCCGCGGCATGACACTCGGGTCGAGCCCCTCCAGAAATGGTTTGATCACATCCGGATCTTCCGTCGGTGGGACGACTTGATGCGCGGTCCCCGCATAGGCGACAAGCGCGGTTTTGGCGCCTGCACGCTTTTCAAGGAGGTCCAGCACCTTGTGTTTCGCGCGTTCCAGCCGGCTGGGCGGAATGTCGGTGGCCGTCATCGACTTGGAGACCTTCAGGACGACGACGAGCGGTGCGGTATCTGCGACAAGTGGGTTTGCGATCCGCGACCACGTCGGCCCGGCCGCGGAGAGAACCAGGAGGGCTAGCAGCAGGGCAACACCATCGATCGGGCGCAGGCGTTGGCGTTCCTGACTGCCGACGGTGAGGGCGGTGGCCAGATGCGGGGCGATGACATCGGGAAGGTCGATCCCTTGCGCCGCTGCCCGGCGCACCAGCCACCAAAGCGCGGCGATGGGGGCCAGCAACAACAACCACAAGGGGCGGATGAAATGAAAGGCGGCCAGGATGTCCGCGACGTGATCGGTGGTCATGCCGCCCTCCGCCGGGTTTTACGGGTGTGGAGGAGTGCCAGCGTGCCAATGCCGAGTAGCGCAGCCAATATCAGAAGCAAATGCCCTAGCGGTTCTCTCGGGCGGAACGAGCGGGTTTCCACTTCCCGCGGCTTTTGAGCGTCGATCCGGGCATAGGTCTCAGCAAGGCCGTTCTCATCTCCCGTAAAGTAGTAGGTTCCGCCTGCCGCATCCGAGATACTTTTCAAGGTACGTTCGTCCAGCCGCTGATCGCCGGTTCCTGCCGGATCGCCGACGCCGATCGAAATGATTTCTATGCCTTCCTTCGCTGCAATCGCGGCCGCATTGACCGGGGTCATGCGGCTGCCGGTATCAGCCCCATCGCTCAGCAGAATCAACAGCCTGTCGTCAATTTCGCTCGCCTGAAAGGTCTTGATCGACAGGCCGATTGCATCTCCGAGCACGGTATGCGGCCCGGCCATGCCAACTTCGGTTTGCTCAAGAAGCGCACGGACGGAGGCAAGGTCTTCGGTAAAGGGCGCCTGGACGAAGGCCTTGGCGCCAAAGACGATCAGGGCGATCCGGTCGCCATCGCGTTCTGAAATGAAGTCACCGACAACCCGTTTGACCGCATCCAGGCGCTGCGTGCGTTCGCCGTCTTGCGAGATAAAGTCGACCTGATCCATTGAGCCGGAGATATCGATCGCGAGCATGACATCACGGGCCGCCTTTTCCTGAATGATCGGCTCGCCGACACGTTCGGGCGCTGCGAGCGCTGTGATCAAAAGGCCCCAAATTGCGATGGCGGCAAGGTTTTGCAGTGTCGTGCGTTTGAAAATCACCGAACCGGCTTTCGGTGATTGGCCGACCGCGGCCGCGAGCCGGCGGAAGAATGGAAACCGCAACGCTGAAACGCGTTCCTGGTGGGGCGGCACAAGCAGATAGACAACAAGCGGCAGTGGCAGCAGAAAAAAGGCATAGGGGTGGGCAAATTCGATCATGCTGCCGCACCTGTGTGTCTTTTGATCCAGATTCGGATCAACGGCTTCAGATCGGCGCCACTACTGGTTTTCTTGTAAGGCGCTTCGGCGATGGCCTTTCCCGGTCCGTCCGAAAAGTCAGTTCCGCCATACGCATGATCCAGAAAGGTGAGCCAATCCGGGCCATGCAGTGCGGCCACGTCCTGACGCGCATAAGCTGAGAGGGCTGTCCGGCGCAGCAGCTCGGCAAGCCGCTGTGGATCGTTTGGGCAGGACGCGAGTTCGGCCAGCGCCTCACGGCGGTACGCCGTCTTCCGGCGCCAGAGCAGACACCTCCAGCAGCCAACTCCAATGATCACAAGCAGAATTGCGCCCAGCCAAAGCCATCCGGCCGTTTGTGGCAACATGGAAACGGGCGCGGGATCAGGCACTGGCTCCAGCAGATCGATCAGTTCGGTAAGATTTAGGCCGTCCCACGTATCGGTCATGGCAATGGCCGCCTGCCTACAGAGGTCAGCCCGGTCAGCCGTCGGACCTGCGGGATCGTGTCTTCACCAGCGCTCAACGGCAGAACTGGGAGACCATAGCGTTTTTGCCAGCTGAGGATTTCCGAAAGCCGGCCGGAGGAGAAATCGGCAAGGCGTTTGTGGATCTCTCCACTGGCCGTATCTAGTTCGACTTGGAGCTCCCCGTCCGATACAACCAGTTTGAGACCGGCCGGGATCTCTCCGGCGATTGGATCGGTCACCGGACATAAGATCAGGTCATTGGTGCTGGCGATCCGGCCGATCAGCGACGCGGTTTGTTCGTCCACACCATCGAAGTCGGAAATCACGATGACAAGGTGGTTCCTGCGGGCGATCCGGGCGGCAGTTCTCAGCGGTGTATTCAGGGACATTGGTGTGCCGATGGCAGGGGCGTCCGCCCGCAAAAGCTGATTTGCCCGTGCAATTGCCGTCAAGAACCGGTCGCGTGTAGGACGGTTGGCTTTCGGTTTGATCTCTGCAGCAAACTCATCTCCGAATACGATCCCGCCAACCCGATCACCCTGGTCGAGAATACGAAACGCCGCCAGCGCAGCCGTTTCCGCTGCGATGACCGACTTCATGGCATGTTGCGTTCCGAAGAACATGGACATGCGCTGGTCGACAAGGATCAGGGCCGGGCTGTCCCGCTCTTCGCTGTAGACCCGGACATGTGGCTTGCCGGTGCGCGCGGTGACCTTCCAGTCAATCGTGCGTGGATCATCACCGGGCAGATAATCACGCAGTTCTTCGAAGTTGAGCCCCCGGCCGCGCAAGCGGGAGGCATGGCGGCCATTGAAAACGCTCGCGGCCGGTTGACGCGGCAGAAAGCGCAAACCGCGTGCCTGGCCTTCTAGGGCGCGGAGTTGGGGGAGGGTGACATGAATGCGCGGGTCCACCTTGCCGGGCGGTTTCGATGGCTTGGCTGTCAAACCTGTCCGGGTTCTGGCCGCGTGGTCGCTCATCTCCGGGCTCCTTTTTCAGCACCTTAAGTCAGAGCGACGGTCTTGATTAGCTCATCGAGCACGTTGTCTGGAGTGATGCCGTCGCCTTCTGCCTCAAATGACAGGGTAAGACGGTGGCGGAAGACATCCGGTGCGATCGCCTGAACATCAAGCGGGTCGACATAATCGCGCCCATTGAGCCAGGCATGCGTACGGCCGCATTTGTCCAAGGCAATTGACGCTCTTGGGCTCGCCCCAATTTCAATCCAGCGGCCGAGTTCATCTGAATAGGCCCCCGGTGTTCGGGTCGCATAGACGAGATCAGCCATGTATTTGGCAATCGCATCAGAGACATGAATGCCGGAAATCTCGGCTCGTGCTTCAAAGATGGCTGATTGAGGTATCGCCGGATTTTCATCGCTTTTTGCGGGTTCGTGAGCATCTTTCGCGTTTTTCGCGGATGCTGCCAGCGCCTTTTGCTCTTCGGCCCGGACCAGCTCAATGACCTTTACCTCGTCCTCGACTGGCGGATAGCCGATCAAGACATGCATCAGAAACCGGTCCATCTGGGCTTCGGGGAGGGGATAGGTGCCCTCTTGTTCCACCGGGTTTTGCGTCGCCATCACCATGAACAGCGGTTCCATCTTGTGGGTCGTCCCGGACACCGTCACCTGCCGCTCTTCCATGGCCTCCAGAAGTGCTGCCTGCACCTTGGCCGGGGCGCGGTTGATCTCGTCGGCAAGGACGATGTTGGAGAAGATTGGACCCTGTTCGAACCGAAACGTGCCTTCGCCTCCTGCCTGATGGTAGACCTCGGTCCCGGTGACGTCCGAGGGCAGGAGATCGGGCGTAAATTGGATACGGCTGAAGTCGGCTTCCAGGTTCTTCGCCATCGCCTTGATTGCTCGGGTCTTTGCCAGTCCCGGCAGGCCTTCAACAAGCAGGTTGCCGTTTGCGAGCAGCCCAATGATCAACCGGTCAATCACACCCTCTTGGCCGATGATGGATTGCTGCATGCGGGCCTTGAGGTCCTTGATCCTGGAAAGCGCATTCGACATTGACGGGGTCCAATCTGCTGACTTCAAGAAATTTTTTTAAAGGGGTCTTTCAGGTTTTTGTCGTTTGAGCTCTTCAAGTTCTGCCCGCAGTGCATGGATTTCAGCCGGCACGATGCTCTTTTCCGGCGGATCGGGCGGGGCCTCTGCAAGATCTGCAATCGCAGGCTTGTCGGCAAACCCACCAGCCTGAAGATACTCTTCCAGAACGCTCCAGATGGTGATGAAAAGGCCGGCGATCACCGGCCCGATCACAAGACCGACCGCGCCAAAACTGGCAAGGCCGCCGAAGGTGCTGACCAGAACCAGTAAATCCGGCATTTTGGTATCTCGGCCCACCAGAAGCGGGCGGAGCAGATTGTCCACGGTCGTCACGGCCAGGCTGGTCCAGGCCGCGAGCCCTATCGCCGCGACATATTGCTCGTTCACCGCGAGCACGATGACACCCGGAATGAGGACAAGCGTTGGGCCGATGCCGGGTATGACAGACAGCACGGCCATGACACAGCCCCAGAACGCCGCGCCAGGAAGGCCGGCTGCCCAAAAACCGAGCCCACCGAGAAATCCTTGCGCAACGCCGATCAGGAAGGTGCCCTTGATCGTGGCACGGCTGATAGAGATCACACGATCGCTCAAGGTTTTTTGGACATCGCTCGGGAGCCCGGTATGGGCAAGAAGCTGATGGATCATGTTGGCGTTCTGCGGCAGAAAGAACACCATTGCGTAGATCATGATGAAGAGATGCAGAAAAAACGCGACCGTCCCGCGGGTGGCTTGTGAGAGGGCACCGACAAAGAAATCCGCGATCTGGCCCGCCGCCTCGCCAACTTTGGTTGCAATGGTTCTGCTGAGTTCGGCAAAATCGACCTTAAAGGGGATCCATGCTGGCAGCTGGTTCTGGATGGCATCCAGGTCGAGCGTTTCCACCCAGTCACTGATGCTCTTTGCAACGCTCGCCGCTTGGTCCGCGCCCAGAACAAAGATGGAAATCAGCGGGATCAAAACGCCGACGGTGAGGACCAAAAGCGTGAGGGTGACGGCAATGGCCGCTTTTGATCCAGTATGCCGGTACAGCCAGCGGTAAAGAGGCGCCGACATCGCACTGAAAATGGCGGCCATGAAAAGGGCGACCAGGTAGTCCCAGACAAGACCCAGGAACGCGGCGCCTATGGCCAAAGCTGTCAGACCGATGAGAAACAGTTGGAACCGGTGTTTCTCGCTTGGAGCGCCGTCCGGTGCTGTAGTGGTGTTTTCCATCCGGATCGATCTCCACCCGTGATTTCCCGGTTTCAGGTTAGGACCGAACACGACACCCGGACAAGGCAAATATTCTTCCGCTAAGTCTTTAATATGTCAGGGCAACAAGCTAGCATTGAACTCCTGTCTCAAGGAATTGGCTCCATGGGTACCTCGAGTGATCTTCAAAAAGAGATTTTGCAGCTGAAGTCTGATACCGGTGGAAGACGGTCCCGGCGTCGGCGTGATCGAACATCGGCTGCCAAGGCGAAGCTTGAAACGCAAACAGATGTACCGGACGCCGGCGACACACAGACGGATGCCGCTCCTGCCTGGGAGAGTTCGATCGCCAAAAGCGATCTCGATGACTTGGCAGATAAACTATCTGGTCTGGTGGACGACGCTGAGAGTGAAATCCGGGAACGACCTGTCACAATGGTTCTTGGCGCCTTCGCCTTAGGAATTGTTGTTGGTGCGCTGCTTCGCCGTTAGGAGGTATCCATGGATAGCATAGTAAGGACGATGCGCATCATCTGGCGCGCGGAACTGCTCATCATCGAAGCCAAACTCGGTGTGGCAGCCAAGAAGATTGGAGCAACGGCCTTTGCCGGCCTGATCTTTGTTTTTGGTCTCGGAATGCTCAATGTAGCAGGCTTTTTCGCTCTGGCGGAGATTTGGGGACCGGTCTATGCGGCTCTGGGTGTGGCGATAGCCGATTTCTTGATCGCAGCTCTTCTTATGGTCTGGGGATCCCGGCTCACCACGGGCCCAGAGCTCGACCTGGCGCGGGAAGTACGGGATTCCGGGCTAGAGGAGCTCGAGGCCAAGGCCGAAGATATTCAGGACGAATTCGAGGAGTTGCGGAGCGAACTCTATGCCCTTAAAGCGAACCTCGTCTCATTTTCAAAGAATCCGCTGGACGGTGCAATTACAGCTCTGCTGACCCCGATTTTGACACTCTTGATCAAATCGTTATCGAGCAAAAAGGAGTGAGGAAGAAGGAGTCGATAAGTGGATTTGCAAACCAATTGCGCTCTTGTCGTTAACGTGTGATCCGAACCCCAAACCTCTTGCTCTTTGGAGCGGGTACCGCTTCTAAATATTTGGCTTGTAGGGTGCCTTGAGCCGGGGGTGACCTTTCAGCAGTAGAAGCTGATAATACCGATCCAATCCATGTCTGACTGCGTAAGACTTCGCCTGTAGCTAGGCTGGGAGTTACTTCGCCCAAATCGATTTTGCCGCACGTGCATTCGAACGACGAACAACAGAACCCGAAAAATGCAGGTTTTCAGCCAAGGCATTTTGGAAACGGACAAGAATGAGCAACATCACGATCCTGGACGGCGGCATGGGGCAGGAACTGGTTCACCGCAGCGGGCGGGTGCCGAGCGGGCTTTGGTCCTGCGAACTCATGATGGAACGGCCGGATCTTGTCCGCGCCATTCATGACGACTTCTTCGCTGCCGGTGCACATGTGGCGACTGTCAACAGTTACACGCTTCACCACGACCGGCTGCGGCCCAATGGTCTGGATGATCAGTTCGAGCGGCTGCATCACCTTGCCTGCGACCTTGCCTGTCAGTCGCGGGATGCGCATGGCAGCGGACTTGTGGCCGGTTGTCTTGGTCCGCTTGGTTGGTCGTACAGCCATGACGGGGCGCCTCCGGAAGACCAATCTATCAATCTCTATGATGAAATCTGCCGGGTTCAGAAGGATTATGTCGACGTCTTCCTTATCGAGACAATCGCCTCTATCGAACAGGCGCGCGCCTCCCTGACCGCTGCCCTCAGGCACGACAAACCGGTCTGGATCGCTTTGACCGTCGATGATCAGGACGGGGGTGTCCTTCGGTCCGGTGAGCCGCTGCAAGAAGTAGTGAACGTTGTTAAGGAACTCGGACCAGAGGCGGTCTTGATCAATTGTTCGGTGCCGGAGGCGGTGACCATGGGCATGGCCGTTCTCGGACAGTCGGGCCTGAAAACCGGTGCCTATGCCAACGGGTTTACGGCCATCAAACCGGAGTTTCTCAAGAAGGGCAGCAGCGTTTCCAAGCTTGCCGCGCGCACTGATTTGACACCTGAGGTCTATGCGGGTCACGTGGCAGACTGGATTGATCTCGGAGCCACGATCGTCGGCGGGTGTTGTGAGGTCAGCCCTTCCCATATCGCGGAATTGTCCCGCCGGTTTGGCGCTGCGGCGTGATTGAGTGTAGCGCGGCTTGAGATTATGTCACCGCCGCGATCGCCGCCTGACCAAGCGACAGCCCACCATCGTTGGCGGGCAGTCTTCCGGGAACCAGAACCTCGAACCCGTGTGCCATAAGCTGTGCGAACAGCCCGTCGGCAAGGATCGCGTTTTGCATGACGCCGCCCGAGAGCGCGATTGTCCTGATATTCCGGTCCCCAGCAAGACGCGTTGCAAGGGTGCTGATTGCCTTGATGAGCCCCAGATGAAACCGGGCTGCGATCAGACCGGGAGCGGTTCCGCGCCCCAGGTCGCTCAACAAATCGTCCCACATCACCTCCCAGGACAAGATCCCCGGCATGCCGTTCGAAATGTTGACCGGATAGGCGGTTGCGCCTTGCAGATAAGGCCGGGCGAGAGCTTCCAATAATACGCCTGTCTGGCCTTCATAGGATTGGCGCATGGCGCATATCCCAAGGGCCGCGGCAACGGCGTCGAAGAGCCGTCCGGCGGAAGAGGCCATTGGCGTGTTGAGGCCGCTGTCGATCATCTTGTCGATTACGCTGAGATTCTTGCTGTTGAAAAAGTGGCTGAGGGAGGAACTTGCGCTCGAATGGATCCAGTCCGTTCCCAAGGCGGCCCGCAGATGCGCAAAGAGATTGCGCCAGGGCTCGCGGACGGCGGCCGCGCCTCCGAGCAATGCAACAGGCAGGAAATAGCCTGCCCGTTCAAAGTCCTCATAACCGCCAATAAGAAACTCTCCGCCCCAGATCGTGCCATCGCTGCCAAGACCGGAGCCGTCCAGGACAATGCCAAGCACTGGGTCGCTGCCCGGGGGCAGGCCGTGTTCAGCCATGCAGGCGGCAAGATGCGCATGATGATGCTGGACCTCGATCAGCGGAATGAGCTGGTCCGCCGCCAGCCGCCGTCCGGCTTGTGTTGAGACATAATCGGGATGGAGATCGACCGCGATGCGGTCCGGTTCAAAATCGTAAAGGTGCCGGTAGAGGGAGAGGGTCCTTTGATAGTCTTCAAGAACCGGTCTGCTCTCCAGATCGCCCATGTGCTGGGATACGACGGCGCTTGCCTGCCTCAGCTGGCAGAACGTTGATTTGAGTTCACCGCCCATTGCAAGCACCGAAAGGCATGTTTGAAAACCGTTGTTCAGCGCCAGTGGCACAGGGGCATGGCCTCTTGCCCGGCGCAGGATCACCGGCCCGCCTCGATCTGCCCGCATCACACTGTCATCCAGCCGGTTGACGATCTCCCGGTCATGCATGAGGAACCCGTCAGCAATCCGTCCAAGATTGCGCCTCGCATCCTCGTTGGTCGTGACTTGCGGATCTTCCGAGCGGTTGCCGGAGGTCATGACAAGCGGGCCCGGAACCGCTGCCATCAGGAGACGGTGCAGCGGCGTTGCCGGCAGCATGAGGCCGCATTGATCAAGGCCCGGTGCAAGGTGTCCGGAAAGGTCAGGCGTCCCGCCGGACGGAGCTCGCAACCTCAGTAAGACAATGGGGGCACTGCGGTCCTCCAACAGCGCCGCTTCCCTATCGCTGACTTGGCAGATTGTCCGTGCCTGCTCCAAATCGCACACCATCACCGCAAGCGGCTTGTGCGGCCGTTTTTTCTTCTCCCGAAGCCGGGCAACTGCCGCATCATTCGTGGCATCGACGGCCAGATGAAAGCCGCCAAGCCCTTTCAGGGCAATGAGCTCACCTGCCGACAGCCGCGATGCTGCCCAGCGGATCGGGTCGGTTGTTTCAATCTGCATTCCTTCGGCTTCGGCCCAAAGCTGCGGGCCGCAGGCCGGGCAGGCATTGGGCTGCGCATGGAACCGCCGGTCCGCCGGATTGTCATATTCGCTCTGGCATTCCGGGCACATTTTGAAAGCGGCCATCGAGGTGCTGGCCCGGTCATAGGGAATGGATGTCACGATGGAGAGACGCGGCCCGCAATGGGTGCAGTTGGTAAAGGCATAGCCGTGGCGCCGGTTGGCCGGATCAAAGATGTCGGCAAGGCATGCAGGGCAGGTGGCAGCATCCGGGACAATACCGGTGGTGGCAGGACCTTCAACGCTCCCGACAATCTGAAAGTCTTGCGGTGGCGGCCCAAAGGGCCCAGCAAGAACTGCTGTTTCGACGCTCACAATTTCAGAGAGCGGCGGCGCTTCGCATCGGAGCCGGTGCAAAAACCGTTGTTGCCGGTCAGCTGCACCGAAGATTTCCGCGAGCACACCGTCCGCATCATTGAGAACATGACCGGTTAGGCCTTCTTCCCGTGCCAGATGCCAGACGAAGGGCCGGAAGCCGACGCCCTGCACAAGGCCTTTGATCCGGACATGTGTTGCGGTCACGGTCATCAGCCGGCCTGTCAGCAGATCCGGGGCAGCTGTTCGCCCGCAAGCCAATCGACCACACGCACGCCGCCGATTTCCGTTTCCATCTCCACCAGATGGGCATCGTCCTCGGTGACCGTTCCGATCAAGGCCGCATCCCGGCCAAGGGGATGTGCTCTCATGGCCGTCAGCACCGCATCAGCATCGCCAGGCTCGCAAAAACACACCAGCTTGCCCTCATTGGCGACATAAAGCGGATCAAGCCCGAGCAGCTCGCACGCAGCCCTCACATCCGGCTTTATCGGGATAGCGTCTTCTCTCAGATGGATGCCGACCTTGGCGGTGCGGGCGATCTCGTTCAAGGTGGCCGCCAAACCGCCACGGGTCGGATCGCGCAGAACCGCGATCCCGGGTGCTGCCGAAATCATATCCGAGACAAGCGTGTGCAGCGCGGCGCTGTCGGAGCGGATTTCCGTTTCGAATTCAAGATTTTCCCGCTTGGAGAGGATGGCAACACCGTGATCGCCGATGTTGCCGGACAGGAGGATCGCCTGGTCGGGCTTCGCGCGCTCGACCGAGATATGAACGCCGTCCGGCACAACCCCCAGGCCGGTCGTGGTGATGAAAACCCCGTCGCCCTTGCCCTTTTCGACGACCTTGGTGTCTCCGGTGACGATCGGAACGCCCGCCGCCTCTGCGGCCTGCGCCATGGAGATAACGATCCGTTCCAAATCGGCGAGCGGAAAGCCTTCTTCGAGAATGAAACCGGCGGTGAGATAAAGTGGTTTGGCACCCGCCATGGCGACGTCATTCAAGGTGCCATGAACGGCGAGCGACCCGATGTCGCCGCCCGGGAAGAAGATCGGCGAGATGACATGACCGTCCGTCGACATGACAAGTCGCCCTGCTGCCGGTGGCAGCAAGGCCGAGTCATTGCCCTGATCCAGGATCGGATTGGTCAGATGGCGTTGAAAGAGATCGGCGATCAGCTCTGCCGTTGCCCGGCCGCCGCCGCCATGGGCCATGTCGATGCTACCGGCGCGCGTGGACAATTTCGGATCCTGAATATTCATGCCGCGGCCTCTTTTTGCGGCCTGGCCGTCTTGGTGCGGAAACGGCCATAGGTCCAGTAGGCCGCGCAGGCGCCTTCCGACGACACCATGCAGGACCCCATCGGCGTGTCAGGCGTGCAGACCGTGCCGAAGAGCTTGCAGTCGGTCGGTTTTTTCACGCCGCGCAAGATGGCGGGACACTCGCAGGACTTCACTTCGCGCGACTGTTTGGGCGAGATGTCGAACCGCTGTTCGGCATCGAAGGCGGCAAAGGCCTCCCGGATCTTCAAGGCGCTCTTGGCAACTGTGCCGAGCCCGCGCCATTCGAACGCGTCGCGGATGTCAAACACCTCTTCGACCAGCGCCTGAGCCTTGAGATTGCCCTCACGGGTCACGACGCGCGTGTATTCGTTTTCAACCTCGAAGCGGCCCTCATTGATCTGGCGGATCAGCATCAGGGTCGATTGCATCACGTCCAGGGGTTCAAAGCCCGCGATCACCACCGGTTTGCCGAAAATCTCCGCGGCGGGCTCATAGGGCTTTGATCCGATCACCGAGCTGACATGGGAGGGGCCCAGGAACCCGTCAATCTCCACGGTGCCAAGGTCCTGAACATCGGGCGACTGCAGGATATGGGCAATCGCGGGGGGCGTCAGAACGTGATTGCAGAAGACGGAGAAATTGGTGAGGTCTTCCTTTTGGGCCTGTTTGATCGCAACGGCGGTCGGCGGTGTCGTGGTTTCAAAGCCGATGGCAAAGAAGACGACTTCACGGTCCGGATTGTCGCGGGCAATCTTCAGGGCATCCAGCGTGGAATAGACCATGCGAATGTCCGCACCGTCTGCCTTGGCGCGGATTAGGCTGCGCTGTTTCGTGCCCGGCACCCGCATCATGTCGCCATAGGTGCACAAGATCGCATTGTGCCGCTCGGCGATTTCCACGGCATCGTCCAGCCGGCGCACGGGTAGCACGCACACCGGGCAGCCGGGGCCATGCACATAAGCCACGTTGTCCGGCATCAGGTCCTGAACGCCATAGCGGAAGATTGCATGGGTGTGCCCGCCGCAAAACTCCATGAAATTGTAGGTCCGGCCCGGATCAGCCTCGCGCCGGATGGCAGCGGAAACGGATTTCGCGAGATCCTTGTCGCGGAATTCGGAGACGTATTTCACTGGTCCGCTCCTGTCATCTCGTCGAGTTCGTCCTGAAGCACACCGGCCTCGGCCATCAGCTGAAGCGTGCGGGCCGCTTCGTCCGGGCTGACCTTGTGAAGCGCATAGCCGACATGAACCAGAACGTAGTCGCCAACGGCGAGATCCTCGACCAGCGCGGTCGAAATCCGTTTCTTGATGCCTTCCAGCGCAACGACGGCCATGTCGTCGCCGTCAAGTTCCGTGATCTTGGCAGGGATTGCGAGACACATGGGCGGCTCCTATTCCGCAGCATCTGTTGCGGCGGATCCGGCGAAAAGCTTTGCGCGGGCGGTGCCGATCCAGTCGATCCAGTCCTCAAGACCGTCTCCGGACCGTGCGGAGACCGTGAGCACATTGATCTCCGGATTGATTTTCCGAGCGTTTGCCGTGGCGATTTCGACATCGAAATCGACGTAGGGCAGGAGGTCCGTCTTGTTCAGCAGCATGACGTCGGCTGCGGCAAACATGTCCGGATATTTCAGCGGTTTGTCCTCGCCCTCGGTCACCGACAGGATCGCGACCTTGTGGGCCTCGCCAAGATCGAAGGCCGCCGGGCAGACAAGGTTTCCGACGTTTTCAATAAAGACATATGCGCCGTCTTGCGGAGTAAGCCGCTCCAGCGCATGACCGATCATGTGACCATCCAGGTGACAGCCCTTGCCGGTGTTGATCTGAAGGGCGGGGACGCCGGTTTCGCGGATCCGGTCGGCATCATTGGTGGTTTGCTGGTCGCCTTCGATCACATAGCAGGCGCGGGTCTTGCCGAGTCTCTTGAGCGTCTCCACCAGAAGCGAGGTCTTGCCCGAGCCGGGGCTGGAAACCAGATTGAGTGCAAATATACCGCGCTCTGCAAGGTGCCGGCGATTGGCGTCCGCGTAGCTGTTGTTCTTGGACAGGATATCCTGTTCCAGCTGGATCAGGCGGGACTGGCTCATGCCGGGGACCGAGGCTCCGGCATCGCCCGCGCCATAGTGATGGTGATGGTGAGCATGATGCCCATGTGTTTGTTTCTCGCCGTCTCCGATCCGGGTTTCACCGCTCCCGCAGCCGCAAACCGTACACATTACGAGACCTCCAGTTCCTTGATCCGCAGTTCTTCCCCGGTCTTGATCTTGAGCAGATGCGAGCCGCAGGACGGGCAGGGATCGAAACGGTCTTGAATGACAGCGGTCGTGCCGCACGCAGCGCAAGTCGCGGTTGCTTGCGGCTCGAAGATGTCCAGCTGCGCACCGTCCGCAAGGCTGCCACGGGTCACCACGTCAAAGCCGAACCGCAAGGCCTCCGGCTCCACTCCCGACAGGGGGCCGACTTCCAGGCAAACTCGGTCAACCTTAGAGAAGTTCTGGCTGGCCGCTTCGTCTAGCAAGATCCCGAGTATGTTTTCGCACAACGACATTTCGTGCATCGATTGATCCTCAAGCCCCTCTATTGCTGATCCCAACCGCACTGCAATTTATGACAGTCTGCCAGCCCACTTTGGAAGCGGTCCACGACATGGATCAAATGGCTGAAATAAGCAGGCGCGAATGTGACCTCGGCAGTCACACATCATGGCGCCACGGCGCCCTGAGACAGCTGCGCTTTCGAGCGACGTCACTGTTTGGTGACGGTATCCGGATGCGCAAAAGGTCTGTCGGCTCTCCCTGTTGTCGTCCCTGGATTTGAGCCGGGATCTACTCTCATCTCGGCCAGGATCAACCTATCAGTTTCGCGGGTAAGTCTCTTGGAGCGAGCGGATCCCGGCTCTCCGTTCTGCTGCGTCCGGGACGACATTAGCGGGGGCAACGAGGTGGGGATCTTGTAGAACGTGTCGCGAGGATCTGTGGCCTTGCGCCGGAGACAAAGCTGTTCCACAAGAGCGCCATCTTTCACTCAATACGGCGCAACGATGAGGGAACTCAAACAAATGACCGGGACGGCAGATGGCCAGGTGGAATCACTCTTGAACTTGGCAGTGGCTGCCGGGGCTGAGATCCTGAAGGTCTATGCCGAAGACTTCAGCGCATCGGTCAAGGGGGACGGGTCCCCGGTCACCGTCGCCGATCAGGCGGCAGAAGACGTCATCCTAAATGGCCTCGCAAAACACTTTCCGGATGTGCCTGTGGTGGCCGAAGAATCCGTCGAAGCCGGGCAGCTGCCGGAGGGCGGTGCTCGGTATTTCCTTGTTGATCCTCTGGATGGCACCAAGGAATTCGTAAAGCGCAACGGTGAGTTCACGGTCAATATCGCGCTGATCGATGAGGGAACGCCGATTTTTGGCGTTGTCTACGCGCCCGCGCTGAAGGAGATCTACTGGGGCGGCACCTTGCCGGGTGGCGAAGCGCTGGGTGCCTTTCAGGGGCAGGTTTCAGGTGGTCAAATCGCTGATGTTGGAAAAATCTCTGTTCGAAAGCCGCCGGAAGCGGGCTTGAGTGTTCTGGCAAGCCGCTCGCATTTGTCTGAAGAAACCGAAGTGCTGATCGCAAAGCTGAATGTTGCCGAGAAGGTCTGTGTCGGCTCGTCGTTGAAGCTGTGCTGGGTTGCTGCGGGACGGGCGGATCTCTATCCGCGAATGGCACCGACCATGCAGTGGGACATTGCGGCCGGCGATGCGGTGGTACGGGCTGCCGGCGGCCATGTGGTGCTTGCAGAAACCGGTGGGGACTTCGTTTACAGGCTTGCCGAGGGCGCGACTAAAGACGATCTGTGCAATCCGCATTTCATCGCGGTGAGCGACTTGGCGCTCTTGCCATGATGGGCGCTGACGCGCGTAAGGAAACGTGAAGGTCTTATCGGCAATTATGTCCTCGGCAATATAAGCGGTAGGCACGCGGGAAAGGCAACAGTGACATGACGATCCTGATCACCGGTGGCGCAGGCTACATCGGATCCCACTGCTGCGTGACCTTTCTGGAAGCAGGTCACGATGTCGTCGTGCTCGACAATTATTCCAACTCCAGCCCGGAAAGCCTCAAACGGATCACCGCGATTACGGGCAAGGAATTTGCTCATGAAGAGGGCGATATCCGAGA
This sequence comes from Roseibium sp. R5, assembly GCF_055755305.1. Taxonomy (NCBI): domain Bacteria; kingdom Pseudomonadati; phylum Pseudomonadota; class Alphaproteobacteria; order Hyphomicrobiales; family Stappiaceae; genus Roseibium; species Roseibium sp. R5. Next base: position 4,909,138 of record NZ_CM146910.1, on the reverse strand, counting down.
CCGGGACACGCTTGAACGGGTGCTGAGGAAGTATAACTGCTCAGGCGTCATTCACTTTGCCGGGTTGAAGGCTGTCGGTGAGTCCACAAAGGTTCCGCTCAGCTATTACGCCAACAACATCACCGGAACGCTTGCGCTTTTGGCCGCCATGGAGGCGTGCAATGTGCGCCAGCTCATTTTCTCCTCTTCGGCCACAGTCTATGGCGAGCCGAAGTTCCTGCCCTTGACCGAAGATCATCCGCTCAGCGCCACGAACCCCTATGGCCGCACCAAGCTGATGATCGAGGAAATCCTCGGTGATGTCGCAGCAAGCGATCCGAGCTGGCGCTTTGGCATCCTGCGCTATTTCAATCCAGTCGGGGCGCACAAAAGCGGCCTGATCGGGGAAGACCCGCAAGGGATTCCGAACAACCTGATGCCGTTTGTCTCGCAAGTCGCCAGCGGTCGACGCGACAAACTCTCGGTCTTTGGCAACGACTATGACACGCGCGATGGCACCGGTGTCCGCGATTACATCCACGTGGTCGATCTGGTGGAAGGGCACCTGCGCGCCTATGAGGCCCTGTCTTCGCTCACAGACACGGACAACAGCTTTACCGTCAATCTGGGGACCGGAACCGGCTACAGCGTTCTGGAGATGGTGAAAGCCTTTGAACGGGCGTCAAACCAGGCGATCCCTTATACAATCGCTCCGAGGCGTCCCGGGGACGTCGCCGAGGTTTATGCCGACACAAACAAAGCTGCGGACAAGCTCAACTGGACCGCTGAACGCGGCCTTGAGGACATGTGCTCCGACACCTGGAACTGGGCCTGCAAAAACCCGAAGGGCTATGGCGCGTCGAGCGATTAAAACCCTACGACAAAGGCCCGTAAAAGCCACAGCGCAATGAGCGCCCCCAGCCTGGGCGCTTGTTCTTTTCCGCTTCTAGTGCCGCAGCTTCCCAGTCGTAAGGCAGGATCTTTTCCTGAAAACTCCATCCGGATGCACCTTTGGTCATCAGCGCATACCGCGCGTGCGGGCTGCCCACTTCCATCTTGTGTTTGTTCGGGTGGTCGTCTTCATAAGACGGCAAGCCGACGCTGCCGGGGTTGAGGATCGTCTGCCTTGTTTCATGAAGATGAATGACCCGCGGAATGTGGGTGTGACCGCAGCAGATGATCGGGGATGCTTCGCCCTTGAGCTCGGCAATCAACGTTTCTTCATCCGGCAGATGACCTTTGGGGCCCTCCACCTTTTCGGTCAAATACCGGTCGTCATTGTCCGGTGTGCCATGGCAAAGGAAAACGTCATCACTCAACCGGATGGTCGGTTGTGTCGTCTTCAGCCAGTCAAGGCTTTGCCGGGACAGGCCGTCGGCTGCAAAAGAGTCGGTCGGGCCCATCTTTTCAATCGGATTTTCAAGGACAATCCGATCATGATTGCCGCGCACCGTCGGCCACTTGGTGTCCCGCAGGATCGCAGCCGTCTCCTCCGGCCACAGAGGACCGGAGACGCAATCGCCAAGATTGACGACGACATCAGGAGCTTCGCCGGTAAGATCCGCCAGCACCGCTTCCAGTGCCAGCACATTCCCGTGAATGTCCGAAACAACCGCGATTTTCATGAGTGATTGCCCCATTTACACCCTGCCATCCCTGCAAAAGCAGGGATCCAGTAACCCGGAAAGATAGACAGGAACCCTGACAGCCGTTTGAAGGTCCTGGGCCCCTGCCTGAGCAGGGGCGGCACAGGGTCGTGCGGTCAGCTCTCCCCGAACACCCGCTCAAAAATCACGTCGACGTTCTTGGTGTGATAGCCAAGATCGAAGCGATCGCGGATTTCTTCTTCGGACAGGTAGTTGCGGACGTCTTCGTCATTGAGAAGCTCGGTGAGGAAGTCGACCTTGGCGTCGCCCGACACCTGATAGCTGTCCCAGACCTTCATCGCGTTGCGCTGAACGAGGCGGTAGGCGTCTTCACGGGAGGAACCTGCTTGCGTCAAGGCGAGCAGGATCCGCTGGGAATGCACGAGACCGCCGAGACGGTCCATGTTGCCCATCATGCGTTCCGGGTAGACCACCAGCTTGTCGATGACGCCGGTGAGGCGCGCCAGGGCAAAGTCGAGGGTGACGGTCGTGTCCGGGCCGATCATGCGCTCAACGGACGAATGCGAGATGTCACGTTCGTGCCAGAGAGCCACATTCTCCATGGCTGGCACGGTGGACATACGCACCAGGCGGGCAAGGCCGGTCAGGTTTTCGGTCAGAACCGGGTTGCGCTTGTGCGGCATCGCCGACGAGCCTTTCTGACCCTTGGAGAAGAATTCTTCTGCTTCCAGTACTTCCGTGCGCTGCAGGTGGCGGATTTCGGTCGCAAGACGCTCGATCGAGGAGGCGATGACGCCGAGGGTCGCGAAATACATCGCGTGGCGGTCGCGCGGGATCACCTGTGTTGACACCGGCTCGGCCTTAAGGCCAAGCGCTTTGGCGACATGCTCTTCAACGCGCGGGTCGATGTTGGCGAAGGTGCCGACGGCGCCGGAAATGGCACCGGTGGCGATTTCTTCGCGGGCATTCAACAGGCGCGCCTTGCAGCGGTCGAACTCCGCATAAGCCTGCGCCATTTTCAGGCCGAAAGTGACCGGTTCGGCGTGGATGCCGTGGGACCGGCCGATGGTGACCGTGTCTTTGTGCTCAAATGCCCGGCGCTTGATGGCCGCCAGCAGCTCGTCCATGTCCTTCAGAAGAAGGTCGGTCGCCTTGACCAGCTGGATGTTGAAGCAGGTGTCCAGAACATCCGACGAGGTCATGCCCTGGTGCACGAAGCGGGCATCTGGTCCAACGATCTCTGCAAGATGAGTCAGGAAAGCAATGACGTCATGCTTTGTCTCCCGCTCGATCTCGTCGATGCGGTCGATGTCGAAGGTGGCGCTTCCGCCTTTTTCCCAGATCGTCTTGGCAGCGTCTTCCGGGATCACGCCGAGCTCCGCCAATGCATCGCAGGCATGCGCCTCGATCTCGAACCAGATGCGGAATTTCGACTCCGGAGACCAGATATCGACCATGTCTTGGCGGGAATAGCGCGGGATCATCGCAGGTTCAGTCCTCGTCTTGGGAAGTGTTGGCTGCGGGATAGCAGAGCGCGCCCGGCCCTTCAATGGAAAGCCGCCGTTTTTGCTTGCAGCGGGCCGGGGAATATGACTGATTATCGCGCAACTCATCCATTTCTGGTGTCGGAGGCCTTCATGACCATCTGGCGACCCGCCAATTTCATCAACGTCAAAGCCCTGGCGCTCATCTGGCAAGATGACGCTCTGCTCCTGACCGAAATCTATGACGATCATGGCAATGTAAAGGGCATGCGCCCCTTGGGCGGCACTGTTGAATTCGGCGAAGCTTGGCGCGATACGTTGCAGCGGGAGTTCTTGGAAGAACTCGGTGCGCGAATCTCCCTGGGCAGCGACCACTTTGTCCTTGAAAACATCTATGAACACTATGGCCAAACCGGCCATGAGATCGTTTTCTTGTGCCATGCGCATTTTTCAGATGGGCGCTTCTACCGGCAAGATGCCATCCCGTTTCTGGAGCATGATGAAACCGAGTGTATTGCCAGGTGGATGTCGGTTGCAGAATTGAAGGCTAAACAGATCGAACTCTATCCCGAAGGCTTGATAGAGCGGCTCACCCAACCTGTCGCCGGCTCGGCTGTCAGCCGCCGATACAGCTAAAACGACGCGCAATCGCTTGATTCTTTGTGTGTCCGCCAGAAATACTGTGAGGAAGGTGTACGTGGAGACGGAAAGGGAGGCCGGTTTTGGTGCTTACACGGAACGCAGGTCTGCCAATCGGTTTCTTGGCGGTTTTCATTGTTTGGATGAGTGTGATTTCCGGCCCAACGTTGGCGAACGGGGGATTAGGGGACGTCCAGCGGGTTTTGAACACGCCGGAACGCCTGTCTCTCATCGTTGAAAAACGCCGACGGGAGATTAGCGCGTATTACGGGTCTGAAGATGCGTCTCTCTTATGGCTTGGAACGGACAGGGCCGCGGCCTTCTTGGATCTACTGGGAAATGCGCATCTCCATGGTCTTCGTCCGGAAGACTATCCGCGTGCCTATCTGGAAGCTGAGCTCAAGTCCGTCGACGCAGGTCTCAGGCCTGCGGAGGTCGCATGGATTGAGCTCCTGTTCACAGGCCATTTTCTTGACTTTGCCAATGACCTCAGGGCTGGCCGGGTAACACCTCGGGTGCTCTATCCTGGCGCCTACATGCCCGTGCACACAATCAATGGGACGGATGGCTTGAAGCGGCTCGCAGCTGCACCCCAACTGTCGGATTTCGTGTCGATTTGGGAACCGCAGGACGATACCTATCGCTTGCTGAAGACACACCTTGCGCGCCTGTATGCGGTCAAGGACGGCGGCGGTTTTACCTACTTGGATATAAAAGAAACGCTGTCGCCGGGCACACAGAGTGATCAGGTACCCAACCTGCGGCGCCGGATGTTCGAAGACGGTCTTGTCGGCGAAGGAGCAGGTGGAGAGCTTTTCGACAAGCGGCTTGCATTTGCGGTCGCCCAATCGAAACACAGATACGTTCTTCCTGTTTCCAGCGAGGTGACACCCCGGCTTGTCCGCGCGCTGAACATTCCCATCGAGCGCCGGATCGAACAGGTCAGCAACGCCATGGAGCGCATTCGCTGGATCCCGCCAGAGTACTCCCGGGTCAAGCTGTTCATCAATAAAGGCGAAAACCAGTTTGTATTCTCTGAGTCGGGGCGTGTGGTGATGGAAGGCCAGGCTTTCGCCAACTGCCCGGACAGAAACCATGCGAATACGGCGACAGCCATTGAAGCTGTGACCTTTCATCCAACCTGGCAGGTTCCTCTGGAGTTTCTTGGAAATGAATTGCTGCCGCGATTGAAGGACGATCCGGCGGAAGTTGAGGGTGTTGGGTACTATTTGAGACGGAAAGGGGCGGATGTGCCGCTCAGTTCGCTCCCCTGGGGACAGGCAACGCCGCGCGCCATCAACCGTTTTAAGGACGAGTTCAATCTCTATCTGCCAGCTTCAGACGAAAATCCGCTTGGAAGCTATGCATTCCGGCTCCGGCAAGAACAGAAACTGGCGTTGTTCCATCTGGATTCTGCCCCGGAAGACGGTGTGTTCTGCAACCCCTATCTTCCGGAAAATGCGTTTGGAATTGTCGATGGGTTGGCGTTGCTGGAACAGGTGATCGAGCCGAGGGTGTTTCCGGCCGAGGGAATTGAAAACCGGCTCGCACGGGGGGATACGATTACATTTCCGGCCCGGTCAGGCCTGATGGCCGTTGCAACGCACCAGTCCGTGTGGTTGCAGCATCAAGGCGCAATTCGTTTTGGCCATGACCCTTACCTTGAAGATGCACGGCTCACGGCCGCTTTGTCCGGGCGGCCAAAACCCTAGCTCTGTCTCGCGGAACACACCTGCTGGCATCAGGTTTTTCGAAACGGCCCTTCATAGATGTCGTCTTCCAGGGTGCCGTATTCAGCCAACTCTTCGATCTTTTCCTGCGCCATGTAGCGGGCGAATTTCTCTTGCGGCAGTCTCAGGTGAATGGCTCCGACATAGATCACCGTTGCGAACACTGCGATCAGAAGAATGTCCGGGCCGAGCGGCAAAATTCCAGATCCGCCCCCAAAGGAGCCTAGATAAGAAAATACAACAATCCCGATGAGATAGGGCACCAGCCAGGACGCCTCCCGCCAATCGAGGTTGGCGTAACCAATGTGATATCCGCGGATCATCAGAAGCCCAAATCCTGCGGCAAGGCTGAGCCCCAAATGAAGCATGGTATGCCAGCCGGTCCAGTAGATGATCAGGGTTGCAACGACAAAAGCCAGACAGCCAAGAACTGGCGCGGCGGGTAAGGTGAAGGCACGGGGTGCATCAGGAAGCAGCTTTCTCAAGGCGACCACAGCGATCGGTCCGACAATGAAAGACAGAACGATGGTCGAGGTGTTCAGCGCAAGCACTTCATCGAAGGGGAGCGCAAAGAAAAAGAGCGCTGCGACAGCAAAATTGACGAGCAGCGAAAACAGCGGCACGCCCTTGTCCGACAACGTTTCCATGAATTTCGGGAACAGCCCGTTCTGAGCCATAGCAAGTCCCAGCCGGGCGTTGGACCCCACCGAAACGAGGCCGGAGGCGAAACTCGAAATCCTGGCTGTGGTGTCCAGCAAGCTGACGACCCAAAGAGCGCCAACGGCTGTTGCCAGTGCCGCGAGAGGGCCGAGGTCGCCGCCGAAATGCAGTCCTGACCAGCCGTTTTGCAGCTGGGCTGCATCCAATGCGCCAAGGAATGCAATCTGCAGTCCGCCATAGACAAACAGGCAGATCAACAAGCTCAGGATCAGGGCGAGCGGGATATTGACCTTCGGGTTTTTTGCCTCGCCGGCCAAATCGATGACATGCCGGAAGCCAAGGAGCGAGAAAATCACGCCGCCGGAAGAGATGGCGGCGAGGATGCCCTTCAGACCCTCCGGTGCAAAACCGCCATGGTTCGTGAAGTTGGACGGTTTGAAGCTGAGACTGATGATCACGACCGCCAGAAGAACCGGCACCAGGATTTTCAGCCAGGTCAATGCCGTGTTGATCCTGGCGAAGAGCTTGACGCCAAATGCGTTGATCACGGTGAAAACGGCCAGGAGCACGAGGGCGACTGCGAGCCCTCCGGTGCTAAGCTCGTTGTCGTTCAAATAAAGCCAGGGGGCCAACGTCTTGGAATACCGAAGGATGGCCTCGACCTCGATAGTAGCTGCCGTGTTGTAGCCAACCCAAGCGGTCCATCCCATTGCCATCGAGACGACTGTTCCATGAGAAAACTGAGGCACCCGCCCGATGCCGCCAGCGACCGGCAGAATTGTGGAGATTTCCGCAAATGTGATCGCAATCAACAGCATTGCAACACCGCCGATCAACCAGGCAATCAGCGAGGCCGGACCGGCAGACTGCGCGGCGATCATCGGAACAAACAGCCAGCCTGACCCAAGAATTCCGCTGATAGCGACAAACGTGAGGCCAAGCAGACCAATGTTGCGTTGCATATGTGCCAAACGACACCCCCAGACTTTGCACTTCAGCTTAGCCGAAGGGACAGCCGGATCAAAAGGTGTTCGGCGAAGAGTTTTTGCTTCTGTTAGGCGTTTGCAGCCGCAGTCCGGATTGCATCGATGTTGGACTTGTAGGCGTCGACTGTACCGCCCTTGAAAACCGCGGATCCGGCAACAAGAACGTTGGCACCTGCTGCTGCAACCAGCGGAGCGGTCTCGGGCGTGACGCCGCCATCGATCTCCAGATCGATTGGTCTATCGCCGATCATTTGTTTGATCCGGGCTGTCTTTTCCACCATGGCTTCAATGAACTTCTGACCACCGAAGCCCGGGTTCACCGTCATCACAAGGATCAGGTCGAGCCGGTCGAGCACGTACTCCAAAACGCTTTCCGGCGTTGCCGGGTTGAGCGACACGCCTGCTTTCTTGCCGAGAGCGCGAATGGCCTGTAGCGACCGGTCCAGGTGGGTCGTTGCTTCTGCGTGCACGGTGATGATGTCCGACCCGGCTTTGGCAAAGGCTTCCAGGTAAGGATCGCAAGGTTCGATCATCAAATGCGTGTCGAACACCTTGTCTGTGTGCGGGCGCATCTTGGCAATGACATCCGGGCCGAAAGTGATGTTGGGAACGAAATGGCCGTCCATCACGTCAAGGTGGATCCAGTCTGCTCCCGCCTCGACTACATCGCGGACTTCCTGGCCAAGCTTGGAAAAGTCAGAGGCAAGGACGGACGGTGCAATAATAATCTCGCGCGGCATTTACGGATCTCCTGCGGGCGGCGGCAACGCCGGTCATAGACTGTTGGCGCCGCGCTACCACGTGTCCGGCAGACCGGCAAGTCAAAGAGCTCGCTCCTAATCGGTTTAACTGTTCACAGCCGTCCGGAGATGGCGAGAAACCGGCCGTCAGGCCCTTCAAAGCCGTGGGTCGCCATGTGAACGATCACCGTGACGACAGGTGGCTTGTCTTCCGGGAAATAGCTGACGACCTTGTCTATTCGGTAGCCGATCGGGCACCCGCGGCTTTTCGGGAGGCTTTTGTCCAGATGCCGGACGCGCGCTTCTCCGCCATAGATCGTGTTGAGCTGGAACCCCTTGGTGGCCGCGCCATAGCTGGCACACGTGTCGTCGGGCAGGGGAAATTCCATCAACTGGATCTCCATCGGCTCATCGATTGGGGGGACGACGGGCCGCAGATTGACCTTCATGTTGAAAGGATTGGCGGAGATTTCCGTGATCGGGTTGCTGCCGACTGTCAGTCCGTGGCCGTTAATGCCGAGGGAATTGAGAAGCGGGTCTGCAGCGGCCCTGTTGGCGGCCCGGGCAGCCTTCAGGAGCGCTACCGGATTGTAGCCGTTGCTGTCGTCGATTTCATCGCGGCGGCGAAACGGAGACGGGCTCACCCATTTGTCCTCATGGACATCGATCACGAATATTTCTGAATAGGGAAAACCGGAGCCGTCCTGAATTCCTGACTGCTCAAAGGCAAAGTAACGGCCATCTTCAGAGTAGCCGAGAATGTCCAAACGGGCCTGATCTCCGGCAATGGCTGCCGACAGCGAGCCTGTTATGAACGCAAAAAAAGCAACGAGCAGTTTACAGAAACGCATGACCGGTCTCCCTTTGATTTGTTCAAGAGAGTATCGCCGGGTTTTAGGTCTGTCAGGTCTGCGGCGTCACAGTTTTGAGCTTTAGTCCGCAAAACCATCCGACAAACGGTTTCAGGACCATCGGCAAAATATAGATCGGGAATTGTCCGACTGCGAACCAAAGCCACGTGAGCTCTGGCAGGGTTCCGCCAAAGGCGGCGACCATCAGCCCCATGTTGCGCGTGCCGCAAGTGTGCGCAATGGCATAGGCATCTTCTCGGCTTGCGGGCGAAAACAGGAGCAGGGTCACACCGATCTGTGCAAAGGCGAGGCAGAAAGTGATCGCGGTTAAGCCGAGGGTAAAGCCGGGTTTGTCCGCGAAACTCGCCGCAACGCCATCCATCGCAGCAATCGCGAAGATCAAAAGCAAGAGAACATTCAAGCCGCTGATCATGTTTGCGCCGTTTGCAATCCGTTCCTGTCCGGCAATCCGGCGGATCACCATTGCAGTAAGAAATGACCCAACAAGCAGAAATGACAGTTGCGCAGCCAGGCCACCGATACTCAGCGGCAAGGCATCCCCCAGCATCAGCTCGCCAATGAAAGGTGCCGAAAGCGGCGTAATGATCAGGGCCGCAACGGAAAGCGCAAGGCTGAGCGTTCCATTCAGGCCCAGGAGATAGATAAAGGCCGGCGCGGCCATAACCGGCGGGGCGGCCGTGGAGATAAACAAGGCCAGCACAAGCTCAGGTCCAAGCGTTTCCGGTCCAATCAACTGAACGGCCGCAAAAGCAATCAACGGCACACCTAGCATCATCCAAACGAGTGCGGTGAGGAGCAGTGTCGGTCGTTTCAAACGCAGTTTGATGGCTTCGATATCCACCCTCAAGAAAGCCAGCACAAGCAGGCTGAAGACGGAAACACCGAGATAGGGTCGCAGATGTTCCGATAGGGCTGGTAGCGCCATGCCGATGAAGATACTCACAGCCAAAGCGGCCGTTCCATGCTGGCCGATCCATGCCACAGCTACCGCGAGCATCCGAATCATTTAAAATCAACTCCTGAAAATCGCGTGTGGGCAGGGACTTGCGGTTCTTTTAAGGGAACTTGACCGGACTTGCCAATCACGATGGCGTCCTGCTGTCGGACTGTGGGCCATGACAACTTCGAAACAGATGCAGACATTTGATGTGATGGTTCTGGGAGCCGGAATTGTCGGTGTTTCGACCGCAGCGCATTTGCGCCGCCTTGGCCTGGATGTCGCTTTGATAGATCGGAAACATCCGGGCGGCGAAGCTTCTGCAGGCAACGCAGGCGTCGTCCAGCACAATGGGTTCGTCCCGCAAGGTCTGCCGAAAAATCCGGTGGCGTTCCTAAAGTCATCCTTCAATCTTGGCGGACCATTTTCGTACAGACCGCTTACCTTGGCGAAGATGCTCCCGTGGATCCGGCAGTACGTGCGGGCAAGCTACGGCGAGGCGGCAGAGACATATTGCCGGGCCATCATGCCGTTGCGCCAACAGGCGGTCAAAGCGCATCTTGATCTTGCCGAGCAGTCAAATGCGGGCCGGTTTTACCGGAAGGGTGGTTGGCTGCACCTGTACCGAACGCCAGCCAGTTTTGATGCAGATGATATGTCCCGGTACTACGCTCGGATCTACGGTGTTGATTACAAGGAAATGGATGGCGCAGAAGCCAGTGTTCTGGAGCCTGGGTTGAAGCTTTCAGGCATGAAGGCTGTGCATTGGACCGAAAGCTGGTCAGTCTCCAACCCGGCTGCTGTCGTCGATGCATTCTGGCGGGGATACATCCAAAATGGTGGTCAGTATTTTCGCGCGGACGCCAAAAAGCTTATCCGCCAGAGAGGGGGGTGGGGCCTCGAGGGAGAACGTGGGCCCGTGTTCGCCCGCAATGCCGTCGTTTGCTTGGGCGCCTGGTCCATGGATGTCCTGAAGAAACTTGGCGAGCAGTATCCGCTGGCCGTCAAGCGCGGCTACCACATGCATTACAGGCCGCTCTCCGGGGCGTCCCTGTCGCGCCCCGTCGTGGACATCGACAACGGGTTTGCATTAACTCCAACCGACTTCGGCATACGGCTGACGACGGGTGTGGAGCTGGCAGGACGCGACGCGCCGCCGAACCTGCAGATCATCAAACAGGTCCGGCGCAGGGCAGAAGAGATCTTTTCTCTCGGACGCGCGCTTCACGATGAACCATGGGTGGGAAGCCGGCCCTGTCTGCCGGATTCTCTTCCGGTCATCGGACCGTCCCCGTCTGTAAAGGGGTTGTGGCTCAATTTCGCCCACGGCCATGATGGTTTTACGCTCGGACCGGTCTCCGGCCAGATCATGGCCGATATGATTGCCAACAAACCTCTTGTTGCAGACGCCGCCGGTGTCTCGCCGAACCGCTTTCAGACACAAAAGATATGACGACCCGGGTTTAGCTGGAAGGCCCGATATAGGTCGCCTTGATTTGGTCGATCGATCCGTCGTCTTTCATGCGGCGGATGATCCGGTCGTACTCGGTCTTTAACTTGTCCATATCCGGGTGCGTCGAGGCTTTGGAAAAGACATTATAATAGGCCTTTGACTTCATTGGCTTTGGAAGAAAATCGATCTTGTTGCGATAGCCGCCGATATGAGCCTGGTGCAGTGTCGAGATGGTGTTCATCGGAACCGCGTCGATCCTGCCTGCGAGCAGCTTGTCGATCTGCAGGGAATTCTCTGAGACAAGTTGCAGCTGGAGGCCCGCGTCCCAGAACTCCGGGGTGTAGGAAATTCCATGCGTTGCACCGATCGTCATTGAGCGCAGGTCATCGAACTTCGAAAACGTGAACTTGCCGCGATCTTCCGCCCTGATGAAGAAATTCCAGTCCAGATCGATGTAGCTTTCGCTTGGATAGTCCAGAAAGGTGCGGCGGTCTTCGTTTTGCGAATACAATAGCAGCACATCGATCCGCCCGGCTTTAACTTCGACCTGCAGGCGCTGGTCGGATTCAATAAGCAGCACTTCATAGTCTATCGCCAGTTCGCGCAGGACCTCGTCCATGACTTCGATGTCGATGCCGCGGACTTGTCCGTCCGCCTCGTATTTGAAGGGGGCTTGAGGATTTGCGGCAATGATGAGAGGGCGGGCTGTCGCCGATGTTTGCCACATCGCAGCCAGAAGACAGCATATGCAAAACAGACCGATTTTCCGTAGCACGCCTAAAAACCTTCCCAAGTCACTGCCGGACAAACACACGGGAGGTTTCACTGTTCCATGCAATAGCCAAACAAACAGTGAATTTTGAAGAGGAGGCAATGTACAGCGCGTCTCAATTCTCGCGAAGAGGCAATGCGGCGGTATCCTTTACCGTGTTGACAACGATACGTGACTGAACGTCAGATACCAGTGTATTATCGAGAAGCTTCAGACGCAGGAAGTCGTCATAGGTCTTGATGTCATCGGTTACCACCTTGATGAGGTAATCGACCGCACCTGTGATACGTTCACAAATAACGACTTCCGGCCAGTGATGGACGAGCTTGTCGAACGTTTCCATGTTTTCGCGGCTGGGAACGGCAAGCTTGACGAAGGAATAGGCGACAAAGCCAAGGCCCACAGCTTCGCGGTCTATGATCGCGGTAATTTGCTTGATGATGCCTTGTTCCTTCAACCGTTTGATGCGGCGCCAGCAAGGGGTTTGGCTCATGCCGGCCTCTTTGGCGACTTCTGCGATTGAAAGGGAGGCATCCCTTTGCAAAACGCGCAAAACACGGATGTCGGACGGGTCCAGAAGATTCTTTTCGGTCATTGGGTCATTTTCGGAAATTTTATGCTGCCTGGTGACGAATTGCGGTGACGATAGCACAGAAATCGCTGCTGAAAAGGACGATATTAATCGGAAATGGCAGTTCGCCGCAGAGGGCCGCCCCGGGGGCGTAGGAGGAGAATACCGAATGGATGTGCTTGTGTCCGATATCAGCCTTGAAGACAAATACACCGCGACGGACGGTCGTGTGTATCTGACAGGCATTCAGGCGCTGGTCAGATTGGCTCTGGACCGCGCGCGCCTGGACCGGCAGGCAGGTCTTAAAACCGGTGGTTTCATTTCCGGATACCGTGGGTCGCCGCTGGCTGGATATGACACTGAGTTGGAGCGCGCCCACCGGCACCTGAAGGGCCTTGAAGTTGTTTTCAAGCCTGGTGTGAACGAGGAACTTGGGGCGACCGCAGTTTGGGGAAGCCAAAAACTGCGCGGTGAGGGCGGTGTCGGACGGCCTACAGAATATGACGGCGTCTTTGGCATCTGGTACGGCAAGGCCCCAGGTGTTGACCGGGCTGGCGACGCACTGCGTCAGGGGAACGCATCTGGCACGGACCGCAACGGCGGTGTTCTGGCTTTGGCCGGTGACGATCACCTTGCCAAGTCCTCCATCCTGCCTGCGCAGAGCGAATTCTTCTTTGAGCATGCCGAAATGCCGGTTCTGAACCCGGCGGACATTCAGGACGTTCTCGACTACGGATTGCACGGGCTTGAGATGTCCCGCTTTTCCAGTCTTTGGACGGCGTTGATCTGCGTGGCCGACACGATGGATGCGTCCGCCACCATCAATGTATCGCCAAACCGTCTCAGGATGGTTCGCCCTCTGGAAGGTGATCCGCGCAAGGATTATCATCAAAACCGCGATCTGCTGCTCGGCAACCGGTTGGAAACAGAGCGCCTGGTGCGTGAGCTGCGGATCCCTGCAGCCCAAGCCTATGTTCGCACAAACGGCCTGGATCGTGTGACCTTTGGTGCCCGGCAAAATCCGAAGCTCGGCATTGTTTCTTCCGGCAAAGCCTATCGGGACCTGCTACAGGCACTCGATCTCATGGGCGTGACGGAAGACAAGGCCAAAGCGCTGGGCCTTGGGATTTACAAGGTCGCAATGACCTGGCCGATGGAACCGCTTGGCCTGCGGGATTTTGCCCGCGGCGCAGAGAAACTGTTGGTCGTGGAGCACAAGCGGGCCTTCATGGAACCGCAGATCAAGGAAATCTCTTATCACTGGCCGGACATGAGCCGTCCTGAGATTTGGGGCAAACGCCGCCCGGATGGCTCGCCATTCCTCTCGGATGTTCTTGAGATCTCTGTCGCTGAACTCATCGAGGGTTTGATGAAGTGGCTGCCGGCAGATGCTGTCACCGAAGAAATGCAGGCCGTTGCTGGGCGCATGACCAAACAGGCCATGTGGGCGCAGGGCCATGCGGAACGCGCCTCCCGGGTGCCTTACTTCTGTTCCGGCTGTCCGCATTCAACCTCGACCAAGACGCCGGAAGGTTCTCGGTCGATGCCGGGTATCGGCTGTCATGCCATGACCGAAATGGCGGGCCGGACCACGGAAGGCCAGATCCAGATGGGCGGTGAGGGCGTCCTTTGGGTTGGTCAGCAGCCGTTCTCGGGCGACAGCCATGTGTTCGCAAACGTCGGCGATGGAACATATTTCCACTCCGGTATCCTTGCGATCCGTCAGGCGCTCGCGGCCAAGGTGCCGATCACCTACAAGATCCTTTACAACGATGCCGTGGCCATGACCGGTGGTCAGAAGCATGATGGACAGTTGAGTGTTCCGCAGATTACCCGTCAGTTGGAAGCAGAAGGGGTAGAACGCATTGCGGTGGTCTCCGAAAATCCGGATGCCTATGGATCATGGACACCGATTGCAGCAGGAACCAAGGTTTATCATCGCGACGAGTTGATGGATGTGCAGAAGGACCTGCAGACTTTCAACGGCGTTTCCGTAATCGTCTACGACCAAACCTGTGCAGCCGAGAAACGGCGCCGCCGGAAGCGCGGACTGTTCCTGGATCCGGATCAGCGCCTGTTTATCAACGATCGCGTCTGCGAAGGCTGCGGTGACTGCTCGGTCCAGTCCAACTGCCTTTCGGTTGAACCGCTGGCCACGCCGTTTGGCGAAAAGCGTGTTATCAACCAGTCGAGCTGCAACAAGGACTTTTCCTGCATCAAGGGTTTCTGTCCGTCCTTCGTCGAGATCGACGGTGCGGCGCTCAAAAAGCCGAAAAAGGCTGACGTGGATATCGATGCGCTGGTCGAACAGTTGCAGGAACCGGTTCTGCCGGCGCTCGACCGGACGCAGAACGCGTTGGTTGCCGGCATTGGCGGCATGGGCGTCACCACAATCAGTGCTGTTCTAGCAATGGCGGCGCATATCGATGGCAAGCAAGCCTCGACCCTGGACATGACGGGACTGGCGCAAAAGGGCGGACCGGTGACCTCCCACGTTCGCTTCGCTTCCATTGACCGCGCCATTGAAGGTCCCCGGGTTCCGGCCGCGAGCCTCGATCTGTTGATTGCAAGTGACATGGTCGTTGCCACGAATGCGGAACAACTGGCACTGGCCCACCGTGGTCAGACCGTGACAGTGGCAAACACCAAGGTTGCCCCGACTGCAGAGTTTGTCCTGAAGCAGACCCTGTCTTTCGATGAGAAGAAGATGGACGCCGCCTTGAAGGCAGCATCCGGCACGTATCTCGCGATGGATGCGGCCGGTATTGCCGAAAAGCTGCTCGGCGATGCGATCTTTGCCAACATGCTGCTCGTGGGCATGGCCTATCAATCAGGTGCCCTGCCGGTTTCCGGCGATGCCATTGAAACAGCCTTGCAGCTGAACGGGGCGGCAGTGGCCGGAAACATCAAGGCGTTCCGCGCCGGCCGTGTTCTGGCTGCCGACGCTGAGCTGTTGTTGAAGGCTTTGCCAGCGAGCGAAAAACCGCGCACGTTCACATTGGATGAAAAGATTGCATTCAATGCCGACGAGCTTGTCAGGTATCAGGACGAAGCCTATGCGGCCCGTTACCGAGATCTCGTTGAAAAAGTGAAGGCAGCGGACGAAGCTCATGGCCCGGGGCAAATGCGCCTCTCCAGAACCGTTGCTGATCTGCTCTATAAAGTGATGGCTTACAAGGACGAGTATGAAGTCGGCCGCCTTTATTCCGATCCGGCCTTCAAGGAAAAAATCGCGCAGCGGTTCGAAGATCCGAAGAAGCTAAAGGTCTATCTGGCCCCGCCGATGCTGGCGCACCGGAAGGACCCGAAAACCGGACGCCCGGAGAAGATGGCATTCGGACCGTGGATCTTTACCGCGTTCAAACTCCTGGCCGGGTTCAAAGGCATGAGGGGCAAATGGTACGACCCATTCGGACGGACCGCGGAGCGCCGTGCAGAGCGCGCCCTGATCGCTCAGTACGAAAAGGACATCGCGGAGATCATCACCCGTTTGCCGAACGGCAATTACGGTCTCCTCGTAGAACTGGCGCGGGTGCCGGATCTGGTCCGCGGGTTTGGCCCGGTCAAGGAAGCGAACCTGGAAAAGGCCGCGGACAAACGCCGTGTTGTCCTTGAACAACTCAATACTCGCAAAGACGGCGGCAATGATGGCGATCATCAAACCGGCGACTTCCTTCAAGCCGCCGAATAACGCGCGGTATTCTTATTGAAAATTCAGGCCGGCGCAGCTTCTGCGCCGGTTTTTCGTTTGTAGACATAGCAGCGCATAGCGCTAGGCCGTGTGGACGAATTGGAGATGCATTTCGCCGGGATTTGCATCGTTCAAGATCAAGGAAATCCGGTGAAGGTGATGCTTGCGCATCATCTAGACGGATTTGCGCTGGAATTGAGCAATGCAAACACGGCCCAAAGGGTGAGACAAGTGCCGGCGATCTGGCACCGGCGATCCCTTGACCGTATTTCGATACGCTCTGCAGGACCGTCGCCGCCATATCTTGGCACTTGGCTCACGAAATACGCCTCCAATTCGTCTACACGGCCTAGGCTGACGCAAGAAAAAAACGGCATATCTATCCAAGCTACGGAAGCGGCTTGGGCACGCGAATTTCATTATATGCATCGCCGCTTTCGGACCTGCCCACCAGGGCAACGCGGATTAATACTCCGGTTAAAGAATTGAGGCATTCGGCGTGAAAACGAGGCTTGGACAAGACAAAAATGCGCCCAGCTAACAAAAATTAATACTCGATTTTTTAGTCTTCAAAAAGCGCCGAAACGGGATGCCAGATCCGATAAACTCATAAAAAACAATAGAATGTAGAGTAACTGGCAAATCTAGTTAGAATTCTTCGTAAAATTTATAAAAACACGATTACATTCTCCAAATACCTGTTTCTGTCTTCTTTAAATCTCCAATTCATTTTGTGGCCAGAGCCGAAGACCGGCGTAAGATTTAACCTGGTAATGAAAATGAGTGAAGCGTTGAAAACAGAACTGGTGAACTTCTCGGAGCTGACCGGGGAAGCAGCAAGCGCCCGCCGGGCTGAACTGGCCCGCCATGTGGCAACGCTCTTTGCGTTGACATCCGACAGATGCTCTGACGAACAGGTCGATATCTACGACTCCGTGCTGCTACGCTTGGTGGATATGGTGGAATCTGAAGTCCGCCGTTTTGTCGCTGAGCAGATGAGCACCTTACGCCGCGGTCCGGAAGAGACCATCCGGCGTCTTGCAAGTGATGTGATCGAGGTGTCCGAACCGATCCTCGTGCGCTCAACCGTCCTGCGCGATGCTGATCTGGTGTCAATTGCCGAAGAGCAAGGTAACGATCATCGCTACGCAATTGCACAACGTGAAGTGCTCTCCGCGGACGTCAGCGAGATCCTTGTCCGGCGCGGTGATCTGAAGGTCAAGCGGAAGATTGCCAGCAACGAAGGCGCCAGCCTGTCAGGGTCTGCCATCGAGATCCTCATCTCCGATTCCGCTGCTGACGCAACGCTTCAGCTCAGCTTGAGTGACCGGCCGGATCTCGCTGAAGCGCAGATTGCCAGCCTGATTTCCATCGCGAGCGACGAAGTCCGCAAGAAATTGCAGACATCCGGCCGTTCCGGTGAAACCGCGCAATTGAATGAGGCTGCCGATATCGCCGCGCGGCGCATGTCCAATCAGTACTGGTTGGGCCGGTACGATTTTGAAACAGCCCGCAGCCGCATTCTGCTCCTGGCGAAAAAGGGCATGGTGAATGAAGCCGCTTTGCGCCGGTTCGCGTCCGAAGACAGGTTCGCCGAAGCCGTCGCCACCTTCGCGTGGTTGGTTCGGTGCGGCGTTGAGGAAGCCAGCCACTGGATGGTGCGTCCGGACCCGGAGCCGTTTGTCATTCTCGCAAAAGCCTCCGGCTTTTCGTCGATCACCGTCGGGGCATTGTTGAGCATCGGCCCATGGCGTCATCGCCTGACGCCTGAGACCCGCAGCAACGCGATGAACCTTTATGAGCGCATGACTGTTGCAGAAGCCAAGCGCAAGATCGCCCATTGGAGCTACAACGTTCTGAAGTGATCTGACCAAGCAGAATGCGCAAGACATCAAGCCCGGCCTCTGTGCCGGGCTTTTTTCGTCCGTAACTAACGTGCGAGATGCCTTTTTTCCTTAGCGGAACCGTGCTTTACAGGGCGAAACAGATTCTGCAAAGAGCGGGGCCAAGGGGTATGCGCAGATCCGTCCATCAACTACTGCAACATGAGCTGCCTCCGGCAATGCGCGCTTTTTTCGGCCGCGTTCCGGTCTTCGCAATTGCGGTCCTGAGCTTGCTGTTTGTGAGTTTGAGCGCCGGTCCGGATTATGCCCACGCTCAAGGCCCTGCGAGCTTATTGTCGGCGGTTAGTGGCAGTTCGAAGGAAAAGGCTGCGGAGACAACCGCAAAACACTCAGAACCTGCCTCTGAGGGAGGCGGTGTCAGCGCCGATGAGGGCGGCGGCGCGATGATGGAGTCTATGGACGAGTTTGCCGATGAAGCCGTTCGCGCCCGCGACACTTTAAAAACAATCGTACAGACGATCCCGAATATTCGCGCTGCGATGGTCGAAACGCTTCGCTCGCAAGGCGAAGACCAAGGACTGGGCTGGATATCGTCCGCCTTGATCGATGTGGTGATCGCGGTTCTCTTTGGTCTTGCAGCCTCGACTTTGCTGGCGCGCTGGGGGCGGCGGCAGTTCGCGGGAATGTACAAGCCCGACGTCTACACCCGTTCCGACAAGATCATCTATCTGTATTTGCGGGCGATTTTGATGATCGCCGGGGTGGTCCTCTATTTTGCCGTGGCGACGGTTGTTTATCTCCTGATTGGCACTGGTCTGGAAGCTGCCAATGAAACCGCCCTCGTCGCGTTCAGTATGAGCGCCGCCTTCATGGCACTGCGGATCATATGGATGAACCTGCTCGCCCCGGATGCGGAAAGCCACCGACTGGTCGCCCTGAGCAACAGGGAAGCGAAGGGGCTCTACCGGTTCTTGCTGGTCGGCAGCGGCATATCAATTGGTGCGATCGCGTTCTGCCTCTGGATGGAGCGTCTTGGTCTGCCGCAGGACATTCACAAACTGGCGCTCATTGCAGCGTCTGGTCTGTCAATGATTATCCTGTGCGTCATTGCCGTGGCGTATCGAGCGGTGATTGCGCGCTTGATCCGAGGTGCTGCAGGGGACCAAGCCCCGATGTGGCGCCGCGTGCTCGCCGCCGTTTGGCATCTCATCGCCGTTATCTACTTCGTGATTGCCTGGGGAATTTCTGCTCTTCGGATCCTTTTGGACTTGCCGTCCGCAACAGGACTTGTGGGGGCTCCGATCCAGGTTTTGCTGGTGGCAGCCGTTGCCTATGGGCTGCTTATCCTTCTGATCGACCGTGTGTTGTTGCCGCGTCTTGATACCGCCAAAGCGGAAGCGAAGATTGCGGAAGACATTCAGCGGGCGGAAGAGAGCGAGGGTGCTGAGCAGGACCCGGAAAGCACGCTGGCCCAAGCGCATGCTGAAGCTGCTGACCGCGAAGCCGATCGGTCCCCGTTCCGTGCACTGTTGGATCGCGGCGCTGCGATCCTCGTGGTCTTCGGCGGACTGGACCTCTTGACGTCTCTTTGGGGTGTCGGCATGGCCGGGGAAGGGTCGATCATTGGATCCTTCATTGAGGTCCTGCTGGTCATGTTCCTTGGATACATGGCGTATGAGGCGGTTAAGATCCTGATCGACCGGCAGATCGCCAAGGAATCCCCAGCGGAGAAAGACGAAGAAGCTGAAATTGGAGGGGCCGGTGAAAGCCGGATTTCTACCCTGCTGCCGATCTTCCGGAACTTCTTGCTGATCACCATCGTGGTGATTGCGGCCATGGTTGTCCTGGCTGAGCTGGGTGTCAATATCGCGCCGCTCTTCGCCGGTGCCGGTGTTGTCGGTCTGGCGGTCGGTTTTGGCGCACAGACCCTCATTCGGGATATCTTTTCCGGTGCGTTCTACCTGATTGATGATGCTTTCCGGAAAGGCGAATACATCGACATTGGCAGCGCCAAGGGGACTGTCGAGAAAATCTCGATCCGCTCGATGCAGCTGCGCCACCATCGCGGTGCGCTTACCACCATTCCGTTTGGCGAAATCCAGCAGGTGGAAAACTTCTCGCGCGACTGGGCCATCATGAAGCTCGCCTTCCGGGTCACCTATGACACGGATGTCGAAAAGATGCGCAAGATCATCAAGAAGTTCGGCCAACGGCTTCTTGAGGATGAGTACTATGGACCGATGTTCCTCGCGCCGCTGAAATCCCAGGGCATCATGTCCATGGAAGACTCCGCCATGATCGCCCGGGTGAAGTTCACCGCAAAACCCGGCAAGCAATTCGAATTGCGGAAGGTGATCTACGCAGGTCTGCGCGATCTCTTCGAGGAAAACGGCATCAGGTTTGCCCATCGCCAGGTTACGGTCCGCGTTGCTGGCGCCGGAGATGATGAGGACGATGGCGCCAACGGCAAAATCTCACGGGAAACGGCCAAGGCTGCTGCAGGTGCCGCGGCCATGTCGGGAATGCTCGACGAAGAAGCCAATGGGGATAGCGGTCAGGATGACCCGATCTGACGGTGGATGAGCGCTTACAGAAAATGGCTCTGCGGAGAGATCCGCAGAGCCTTTTTCATTTGTTGTAAGGCCTCTCGGCCGTTGCGCCGAAACCCTACTGCGCCTTGGTTGCCGCCGCAGCCCTTAAAGAGTCGGCTGTGCCCTGGATAAACGCCAGCACGTTTTGAACGTCGGCATCGGTCAGATGCGCATCAAAGCGCGGCATGCCGTTGTGCAGTCCGGCACCTTGCAGGACCCAGGCGTCCGCATTGGTCAGGACTTCTGGTTCCGAGTAGCCAAGGTTTGGAACTGCACCGCCATTGTTGACCCCCGGCACACCGTGACAAAAGAGACAGTTGGAGACATAGGTCGCCAGCCCAGCCGTTACCTGTTCCGGGTCATAAGGAACGCCGGAGACGAGTTCAGTGCGGGTCGACAGTTCCGCTGTTGGAATTTCTTCGGCGGCGCCAATCCGGAAGGTGAAAACCCGGCCCGGCCCGACCTTTTCGGTCGCCCGCTGCATGAGGCCATAAACCCCGCCCCAGCCGGCTGCAATCGTGACGTATTGTTCGCCCTCGTGTTCCCAGGTCATGGGGGCGGCAATGACGCCGGATGTCATGGGAGCCTGCCAGAGCGTCTCTCCGTTCGTGGCATTGTAGGCAATGAACCGGCCATCAGCGGTTCCCTGAAACACCAGATTTCCAGCCGTGGTCAGGGTGCCGCCATTCCAGGGCGAGACATATTCCGCGCGCCAGGCCTCCCGCCGGTTCACCGGATCCCAAGCCAGAAGGTGTCCGAAGGGCGTTGCTTGCGGCGCAACAACGTTGAACAGATACCCAAGGTTCCAGCCGACTCCTGACATGGTCGACATGGGCTTATGCGAATTGAGTTCCCAACTTGGGTCGGTCGACTGCACCAGCGGCACACCTTGGGCCGGAATATACACAAGCCCGGTATCCGGATTAAAGCTCATGGGATGCCAGTTATGCGCACCGTAAGCGGATGGAACCGGTTCGAACGGCTTGTCTTTTGAGCGGGCATCCGGGTTTTCGATAGGCCTGCCATCGGCGTCATAGGCCTTGGCCCAAGTCGTCTCAACGAATGGTTCTGCGGAAATGAATTCGCCGTTGGTGCGGTCAATCACATAGAAGAAGCCGTTCTTCGGGGCCTGCATCAGCACTTGGCGCATGTCGCCGTCGATCTCGAGATCGGCAAGAATAATGTGCTGAGTAGATGTATAGTCCCAGGTATCCCCTGGCGTGTTCTGGTAGTGCCAGACATAGTCACCGGTATCCGGATTGAGCGCGACGATGGAGGCGAGAAACAGGTTGTCGCCCCCGGCCGGTGAACGCAGATGCTGGTTCCAGGGAGAGCCGTTGCCGGTTCCGATGTAAAGAAGGTTCAGCTCCGGATCATAGGCCATGGCGTCCCAGACGGTGCCGCCACCGCCTGCTTCCCAGTATTTGGCGGACGGATCCCAGGTTTCCGCCGCCATTTTCATGGCATCATTTTCATAAGGCTTGGCCGGGTCGCCAGGAACCGTATACCAGCGCCAGACGGTGTCCCCGGTCTCAGTATCATAAGCTGAGATGTAGCCGCGCACTCCGAACTCGGCGCCGCCATTACCAATTATGACCTTACCATTGATGACCCGTGGCGCCCCGGTCACGGTGTAGGACATGTCCCGGTTTTCAATGGTGTCAATCTTCCAGAGTAGCTCGCCGGTGGCAGCATCCAGGGCATGCAGATAACCGTCATAGGATCCAACGAAGACCTTGCCTTCATAGATGGCAACGCCCCGGTTGACGACGTCGCAGCAACCCTTGGCGGCATATTCGCCGGGCACCTCTGGATCATACACCCAGAGCTTTTCTCCCGTGATGGCGTCCAGCGCATGAACAACGGACCAGGATGCGGTGACATACATGACACCATCAGCCACGATCGGTGTCGCCTGAACACCACGGCGGGATTCCAGATTGTAGGACCAGGCCAACCCAAGCTCGCCGACATTGTCGGCCGATATTGTGTCGAGTTGAGAGTATCGTGTTTCGGCGTAATTCAGGCCGTAGTTGAGCCAATTTTGGTCTGACGCGTCGTTTTCGATGATCGTTGCCGTGTTGATGCCGCCGGTAGCCGCGCGAATGGCGTCAGCCGAAATTGGCTCAGCCGCCGCCAGATCGGGGCTGACAAGAAGAGCCAGTGCTCCGCCAATAAAGCGTTTCATGAATTGTTTCCTCCCTCACAAATTTATTGTTTGCCCCGCGCAGGGCACCGTCCCGCGGTCCAACCTCAGGCTCTCCTCCAGGTTGTTGAACTCAGTGACGGGCAAGCGGAATAGAACCGTGCCTCCCAGTTTTGATGTTAGTGAATAATACTAATGCGAATTAAGTTGGACGCAACTGAATGCGCGCTTCTCGTGCTAAAGTACCAGAAACACGCATCGCGCGTGAGGGCGGGTGTAGCGAGCGACCAAAAGGATTTGCTGACGTCTTCGGCAGGCTTAACTGCTTGATAGGTTTCGGCGGAAACCAAGGCGCTTTGCAGGCATTTCAAATTGCACAATCTCAGCATTCGGCCGTGTATCATCTACACGTGTGAGCTCGGCCTTTAGAAACTTGCGTGAGCGCAACTGCGCGCGGGTAAGGCCAAGATCAGCCAAAACACTATCGGGTTCCTCCCGGAGCAAGTGTTGTCTCTCCGAGGCCAATTGCAGGAAGTGCTTTATTTTTGTGGTTTTGTCGCGCAACCACTTTGCCAAACGGTATTTGTGAGAAAATCTCTTAAGGCTATGGTTTTGACTGGGGAAGGAAATGACCCGCGCCGTTTGCGGCGTCGAGGCGGGTTTGAAAATGAGCTTTTGTGTCTTCACGGTATTTGTCCGGAATAAGAGCGGAATGATTTCACTATCACGAAAAAATATCGCCTGGTCGAAGGAGAAGTTATCAGTCTATTGTGAGAAAAAAGAACATATTTCGCGATGTGAGAGACTGAGATGAAACGGCTGCCACCCTTGAATGCCTTGCCAGCTTTGGAAGCGACGGCCCGGCTCGGATCCATGAGTGCCGCTGCAGATGAGCTTGGCCGGACCCATGGCGCGATCAGCAAGCAGCTCGCTCATCTGGCAGAGCAGGCGGGTGTCGCCTTGTTCCGGAAGGACGGGCAGGGGGTGGCCCTGACACCGGAAGGGGAAAAGTTTGCAAAGACGGTCGGTGGGTCGTTGCAGGAGATCGAAGCGGCTTGGCAGGGGCTCACGCAGCTTGCTGACAGTCCGACCCTCGACATCGGAATCAGCGCGACGTTTGCCATGCGCTGGTTGATGCCGCGCCTGCCGCGGTTCTATGAGAGGTATCCCGATGCACAGGTCAATTTCCGGATGACCGGGAAACACTGGCTGCCGGAAGAGCAGATGGATGCCATCCTGACCTGGGACCGTTTGCGCTGGCAGTTCGGAGGTCGGACGGACATTGAAATGCTGGGCGATGTCGCTTTCGGTATTGTGCATGCGCCCGGTCTCGGCGTTGACGTAAAGGAGCGCGTGCTGACGGTTAAAAACCGCTGCGTTCAGGAATTGCCCGGAGATGTGTGGGGCGCTTATCAGACGCTGGCCGGAGTTGAAGTCGTCTCGGAAGCGGCAACGGCTTACCCGCATACGTTTTTGGTGATTGAAGCCGCCTTAGCCGGTTTGGGAGCAGCTCTGGTGGAAAAGCGCATTGTGGCGGAGGAGCTGGCGGATGGCCGCCTTGTGGCCCCCTTTGGATTCACGCTGATCAAGGATGGTTTCGGTGCGATTGTTTCTCAACGAAAACGGCCGAAGCGTCTGGCGCGCGCCTTTCTGGGGTGGCTGCGTGAAGAGGCGGCAACAGCTGCGCAATAGCAGCCCTGTTAACTGATGATTTGCCAATATTGTCGCTCAGAGACAAGAGTGTGACGCATTTGGGTCGCTGGGCTTGCATCGTCGATGTGTTTCATATAAAGATATCTTTATATTGACATTGGCGGTGAGTAAATGACCGAGCGGAACACCCTATCTGTAGACGAGACCCTGGCCGCCTTGCGGGCAGTCGGGGAAGCAACGCGGATCCGTCTGATCGCTCTGCTGGCGCAAAACGAACTCACCGTGAAGGATGCCACTGCTATCCTTGGTCAGAGTCAGCCACGCATCTCCCGTCATTTGAAACTGCTTGCTGAAGCCGACGTCATCCAACGCTTCCCGGAAGGCTCTTGGGTCTACTACCGTCTGTCGGACGGCCCAGAGGGTGCGTTGG
Organism: Roseibium sp. R5; assembly: GCF_055755305.1. Lineage (NCBI taxonomy): Bacteria > Pseudomonadati > Pseudomonadota > Alphaproteobacteria > Hyphomicrobiales > Stappiaceae > Roseibium > Roseibium sp. R5. Next base: position 4,884,353 of record NZ_CM146910.1, on the reverse strand, counting down.
CGCGTGATGTCGTAGCCCGGATCTCTGATGAAGACGCCGTTCTAGCAGCTGATCAGGAGCGTTTTCAGGCCATCCGCAAAGCCAAGGCGGAAGAGGCTGCTGCCTTCTTTGCCGCGCGTGCGCTCACTTGGGACCGGGAGCGTTCTTTGCATGTGCTGGAGGCCGACGTCGAAGCGGCTATGCGCAATGCGCTTGGCGATGCACCGTTCCAGACATTCCTCGATCTTGGAACTGGCACGGGCCGTCTTCTGGAAGTCTTTTCTGATCAATATGTCTCAGCGCTTGGGGTCGACGCCTCCCATGACATGCTGGCCGTTGCGCGGGCGAACCTGTCAAAAGCAGGCCTGAACAACGCCCAGGTTCGCCATGGCGATGTCTACGCCCTGAATGTGCCGCCGAAATCCTTTGACGTGGTCGCAATCCACCAGGTGCTGCACTTCCTGGATGATCCGGCACGTGCGCTTGCAGAAGCTGCACGAGCTTTGCGCCCCGGCGGGCGCTTGCTGATTGTCGATTTTGCGCCGCATGAGCTTGAGTTTCTGCGGGACCAGCATGCCCACCGCCGCCTCGGCTTTGCCAGCGAGCAGATGGAGCGCTGGCTGGACGCGCTGGATCTCGATCTTGAAAAAACAACCGACCTCGTTCCCGGCGAGGCCGATGACAGCAAGCTGACCGTTACCCTTTGGTTGGCCCGCGATCGGCGGATCATCACCGACGTGCCTGCCCAGAATTCTTCCCGAGAGGTTGCCTGATATGACTGTTTTGTCATCCCGACTGTCCAGAGGTGCTACCCAGACACCGATTACCGCATCTTTCGAGTTTTTCCCCCCGAAGTCCGAGAAGATGGGTGAGACACTTTGGGAAACGGTCCAGCGCCTTGCGCCGCTTAACCCGTCTTTTGTGTCGGTCACCTATGGAGCGGGTGGATCGACCCGCGAGCGGACCCACAAGACGGTCGAGCGCATCTTGAACGAAACCGATCTCGCACCGGCGGCACACTTGACTTGTGTCGGCTCTCCGAAAGCGGAAGTCGATGCGATTGTTAAAGACTATTGGGATCTTGGTGTGCGCCACCTTGTGGCTCTTCGCGGTGATCCGCTTGCGGGCATCGGCGCGGTTTACGAGCCGCATCCGGAGGGGTATGCCTACGCGACCGATCTGGTTGAAGGCATCAAGAAGATCGCCAATTTCGATGTTTCGGTATCCGGCTACCCGGAAAAACATCCCGAGAGTGGCAGCTGGCAGAAAGAAATCGACAATCTGAAGCGCAAGGTTGATGCCGGTGCGGACCGGATCATCACCCAGTACTTCTTCGACAACGATCTGTTCGATGATTACCTGGACCGCATTGCGGCGGCGGGTATCAATATCCCGGTGATCCCCGGCATTCTGCCGATCCATAATTTCGAGCAGACCATGGTGTTCTCCGCAAAATGCGGCACCTCGATCCCCGAATGGGTCGCGCGGCGCTTTGCCGGTCTGCAAAACGATCCGGAAACCCGCAAGCTCGTCGGTGTTGCCATCGCTTGTGAGCAGGTGATGGACCTGGTGGATCGCGGCCTGACGGACTTCCATTTCTACACGATGAACCGTGCCGATCTGACATACGCGATCTGCCACATGCTCGGCATGGGGCAGCAAGGCACCGAGAAAGTGGCGGCCTAAAACAAATCCTTAGGCTGCCATCCCGGCGTTGCGCCGGAACAGCATGAGTTTGAGATATGAGGGCCCCGGATCAGGTCCGGGGTGGCATTAGTATAACGACTGTCCCGGTCTTGAACCGGGACCTCACGAGTTTGGAATAACGCGGCCCGGAGCTAGTCCGGTGCGGCAATGTCAAAAAAAAGCCGTCCCGGCCTCAAGCCGGGATCATGGCCAAGAGGTAGGAAATCCCCGTGACCAAGTCTGACGCCTTCGCGCGCCTTCAGGAGATCGCAAAATCCCGCATCCTCGTGCTGGACGGAGCTATGGGGACTGAAATCCAGTTGCTCAAATTGGACGAGGCAGCCTATCGCGGTGAGCGTTTCAAGGACTGGCCGTCGGACGTCAAGGGCAACAACGATCTCCTCAGCCTGACAATGCCGGACGCCATCCGTCAGATCCATGTCGACTATCTGGAAGCGGGCGCGGACATCGTCGAGACAAATACGTTTTCCTCCACGACCATTGCCCAGGCCGATTACGGCATGGAGGACCTTGCCTATGAGCTGAACCTGGAAAGCGCCCGTTTGGCGCGAGAAGCCTGCGATCAGGTAACAGCTCAAGATCCGTCCCGGCCCCGCTATGTTGCTGGAGCGCTTGGGCCGACCAACCGGACTGCATCGATCTCACCGGATGTAAACAATCCCGGCTACCGGGCCGTCAGCTTTGATGATCTCCGGATCGCCTATGCTGAGGCCGTGCGCGGTCTGATCGAAGGTGGTGCGGATATTCTTCTCGTTGAAACCATCTTCGACACGCTGAATGCCAAGGCTGCGCTGTTTGCCATTGAAGAAGTGTTCGAGGAAATCGGCAGGGAATTGCCGGTGATGATTTCCGGCACGATCACCGATCTCTCCGGCCGGACCTTGTCCGGTCAGACACCGGAAGCTTTCTGGAACTCCGTGCGCCACACCAATCCGCTGACCATCGGCCTCAACTGCGCCCTCGGCGCAAAGGAGATGCGGGCGCATGTCGATGAGCTTGGCCGCGTCGCCGATACGCTCGTCTGTGCCTATCCGAACGCGGGTCTGCCGAACGAATTTGGCGAATATGATGAAAGCCCGGAGCATATGGCCGGCCTCATCGAGGAGTTCGCCTCCGCCGGTCTCGTCAACATGGTCGGTGGGTGCTGCGGCACCACGCCTGCGCACATCAAGGCGATTGCCGAGGCGGTCAAGGACAAGGCTCCGCGGAAGATCCCGGATGTTGCCCGGTTCATGCGGTTGTCGGGTCTCGAGCCGTTCACGCTGACGCCGGAAGTCAATTTTGTGAACGTCGGCGAGCGGACGAACGTCACCGGCTCAGCCCGGTTCCGCAAACTGATCAAGGAAGGCGACTACGCCACCGCGCTCGACGTCGCCCGCCAACAGGTTGAGAACGGCGCCCAGATCATCGACATCAACATGGACGAGGGGCTTCTGGATTCCGAAGAAGCCATGGTCACCTTCCTCAATCTTGTGGCAGCTGAACCCGATATCGCCAAAGTGCCGGTGATGATCGACAGCTCCAAGTGGACGGTTATCGAAGCCGGACTGAAATGCATCCAGGGCAAAGGCGTGGTCAACTCGATCTCCCTGAAAGAGGGCGAAGAGGCGTTCCTGGAGCAAGCCAAGCTGATCCGGCGCTACGGCGCGGCTGTTGTCGTCATGGCCTTTGACGAACAGGGCCAGGCGGACACTTTTAAACGCAAGACCGAGATCTGCGCGCGCTCTTACAAGGTTCTGACTGAAAAGGCAGGATTTGCACCGGAAGACATCATCTTTGATCCGAACATCTTCGCTGTCGCGACAGGGATCGAGGAGCACGACAACTACGGTGTCGACTTCATCGAGGCAACCGGCTGGATTCGCGAGAATCTTCCGCATGCCCATGTGTCGGGCGGTGTCTCCAATCTGTCCTTCTCTTTCCGCGGCAATGAAGCTGTGCGCGAGGCGATGCACTCCGTGTTCCTCTATCACTGCATCAAACGCGGAATGGACATGGGCATCGTCAACGCCGGTCAGCTGGCGGTCTATAACGATCTCGATGCCGAACTGCGCGAGCTGTGCGAAGACGTTGTTCTGAACCGCCGGTCTGATGCGACGGACCGCATGTTGGACGCGGCCGAGCGCTGGAAAGGCGAGGGTGGCAAAAAGAAGGAAGCCGATCTCACCTGGCGGACCTGGGGCGTCGCCAAACGCCTGGAGCACGCGCTGGTTCACGGCATTGACGACTATGTGGTGGAGGATACCGAGGAAGCCCGTCAAAGCTTCGACCGTCCGCTGCATGTGATCGAAGGTCCGCTGATGGACGGCATGAACGTGGTTGGCGATCTCTTCGGATCTGGTCAGATGTTCCTGCCGCAGGTGGTCAAATCCGCCCGCGTTATGAAAAAGGCCGTCGCCTATCTGATGCCGTTCATGGAGAAGGAAAAGGAAGAGCAGGGTCTCACCGGTCATTCCTCTCAGGGCAAGATCCTGATGGCAACGGTGAAGGGCGATGTCCATGACATCGGCAAGAACATTGTCGGCGTGGTCCTTCAGTGCAACAACTTCGAGGTCATCGACCTCGGGGTCATGGTGCCGGCTGCGAAGATCTTGGAGACGGCCAAGCAGGAAAAGGTCGACATCATCGGTCTCAGCGGTCTGATCACGCCGTCGTTGGATGAAATGTGCCATGTCGCAGCTGAAATGGAGCGCGAAGGTCTGGATATACCGCTGCTGATCGGCGGGGCCACCACGTCAAAAATCCACACGGCAGTGAAGATCCATCCCAATTACGCAAAGGGGCAGGCGATCTATGTGACCGATGCGGGCCGAGCGGTTGGTGTTGCTTCCAAGCTGATGAGTGAGGGGGGACGTGCGCCATACTATGGCGAGGTTCGCACGGAGTATGCGGATATTGCCGAAAAGCATGCCGCTGGCCGGGGAGCCGCCCGCCGGATCCAGTTGGCAGATGCCCGAGCAAATGCCTTTAAGGTTGATTTTGAAGATAAGGCGCCCGTCAGACCGAACCAGTTGGGAACAACGGTGTTTGACGACTTCCCGCTGGAAGAACTGGTGCCGGTGATTGACTGGACACCGTTCTTTGCGACTTGGGAAATCAAAGGCCGCTACCCGCAGGTTCTGACCGATGACCGCTATGGTGTTGCAGCCACGGCGCTTTTTGATGACGCCCGGCGGATGCTGGACGAGATCGTCGAAAAGAACCTTCTGACAGCGCGCGGTGTTGCGAAGCTGTGGCCGGCAAATGCGGTTGGCGACGACATTCTCGTTTACACAGGTGAAAACCGCGGCGAAGTCGCGGCGACCTTCCACACACTCCGCCAGCAAATGGCCCGCACGTCCGGTGGCCGGGCCAATGTCGCCATGAGCGATTTCGTGGCGCCACTCGACAGCGGCATCAATGACTGGATCGGCGGATTTGCAGTGACGGCAGGTCATGGCGAGGACGAGCTTGCTGGCCGTTACGCCAAGCAGGGCGATGATTACAACAAAATCCTTTCCCAGGCGCTCGCGGATCGTCTTGCAGAAGCTTTTGCCGAGAAGCTGCACCAGATCGTCCGCAAGGATCTTTGGGGCTACGCGGCCGATGAAGCGTTGTCCAGTGAAGAGCTGATTGCAGAGAAGTATCAGGGCATCCGTCCGGCACCGGGCTATCCGGCACAGCCGGACCACACGGAGAAGGACACGCTCTTCCGTTTGCTTGATGCGGAGAAGCTGACGGGCATTCAACTCACCGAAAGCCGGGCCATGTTGCCGGGATCCTCCGTCTCCGGCCTCTATTTTGCACATCCCGACAGCCACTATTTCGGTGTCGGGAAGATCGAAAAGGATCAAGTCGTGGATTACGCAAGGAGAAAAGGCTGGGATGTCGAGTATGCTGAGCGCTGGCTCGCTCCAATCCTCAATTATGATCCGGCGCAGCTACAAGCCGCGGAATAGATCACCTCTTTCAATCTGTTATGCATTGAGCGATTCCCGCGGCCTGTCCGCGGGATTTTTTTCGATGGTTAGTGATAAGTTGGCTAACAATTTGCGTTCGCCATGCTGGATCAGCTTTACGTCGGGAAGTTAAAGGAAATTTCATAAAAAATGCACAATGTGCGCCTTGAAAAGGTGCACGTGGTGCGCTAAATTTGTTTCCATAATAAAAGAACCCCACCCGGTTTCCGGGGAAAGGAGATAACAATGATTGTGCAAGTCGCTAAGACACTTCTGGTCAACCATCGTCAGGACTACAACCGTGACCGTTTGCCGTGGCTGCCCGCACGGCTCTACCGGTCATTGCGTGAAGCCCGTCAGGGCCGCAAGGCGAGCTGAGACAGCTCTTTAGTGGCCCCGTACCGCATCCGGCCCAAGCGGAAAAACAAACAAAATACTTCGGATAATTTGAAACACTGAAAACCCGGCCTCGGCCGGGTTTTGTTTTGGTCAGGCCGAACAAGAGCCTGGATATGGAGGCGGCCTCCAATCAAACTGGAAACAAGGCCCTGAGTTCAGTCTCTCCCTTCGGAGATATATGAACCACGCGGCTGTCAGGTTCGCGACGGAGCCATTTGTTTTGCTGAAAGCGGGACAAAAGGGCAGCTCCCACCGCACCGGCCAGATGATTGCGCCGTTCGCTCCAGTCGAGACAGGGGCGGCACAATGGTCTGCGAGCGGCCTTCAAAGGTGCAAGGTCAACGCCGATCGTCGCCAAAAAAGCCTCACCGGTCTCCGTCAAGGCAATCCCGCCGGCGTCAGTGGATGTGGTCAAATAGCCACGCGTTTCGAGACTGTCATAGATCCGGACTGCCATATCGCCGGCAAGATGATCATAACACACACGGGCTGTGCGCATGGCCGGATCACGCGGTCCGGTGCGGGTGCGCAAATGCCCCTTGTTTGCCGCAAGCCCCATCAAGGCCTCAAGGGTCGTGCCAACCTCCGGGCCTGCCAGAGTGAAATACCGGTGCCGGCCCTGTTTGGCCTGGGCGAGCAGCCCGCCTTCCATGAGTTTTTTAAGGTGAGAGCTGGCTGTCTGGCCGGTGATCCCGGCCTCAGCTGCCAGTTCTGTTGCAGTGAGCGCCTTGCCGCTCATCAGGGCTGACAGAATGTTGGCTCTGGCGGGGTCGCCAATGAGTGCGCCAATCCGTGCAATGTCCGGTCCGTCTTTCATGGTTCGATCTCCATCAAAGTGTGGCCGTAAGATTGGCATGTGGCGGCAGGGAGCGCCAGTCACAATGCTTCGATCCGCGTCGAAGCATTCGAAGCGGCAACTGTGGCACATCCACGATCGGCACAACGAAAGAGGACCGCCGCCATGATCACTTGCTTCATCCGCTATCACATCGATCCCACCAAAAAGGCTCAGTTCGAAGAATATGCACGCAACTGGGGACAGGCGATTCCCCGCTGTGGTGCAGACCTCATCGGGTATTTTTCTCCGCGTGAGGGCTCGACCACTCTGGCGTATGGCGTTTATTCCATTGAAAATTTGGCAGCCTACGAAGCATACCGGGCCCGGCTTTCCGCCGATCCGCTTGGACAAGAGAACTACGCCTTTGCCATGCGCGAAAAATTCATCTTGAGAGAAGACCGGACGTTCTTGAAACTAGCCTCAAAACCGCATGGCAAACTGATCGGGTTTGAGGGAGAACACCAATGATCGCAGTCATTTTCGAGGTCATACCGCATGAAGACAAGAAGCAGGATTACCTCGATATGGCCGCTGAAATGCGGCCCTTGGTCGAAGAAATCGACGGTTTCTTGTCGGTCGAGCGGTTTCAAAGCCTGACCAATCCGGAAAAGCTGCTCTCGCTGTCCGTCTTCAGAGATGAAGAGGCGCTCGATCAGTGGCGTCAGCTGACCCAGCACCGGAAGGCGCAATCGGTCGGCCGGAACAGCTATTTCGAGGACTACCGGCTCCGGGTGTCACATGTGCTGCGCGATTACGGTATGACGGAGCGGGCGGAAGCGCCGTCGGACAGCCGCGCCTTGCATGATCGGCAAGAGAGGTGACCGGGCTGAGACTGGAGTTCGGCCTACTGGGTCTGCTCGCGCTCCTTTGGGGTTCATCCTACATGTGGATCAGCCTTGCGCTCGACACCATTCCGCCACTGACGTTGATCACTTTCAGAGTTGGATTGGCGTCGCTGATATTGGTCGCAATCTTAAGTTTTCGCGGTTTGCGATTGCCGTCTGAGGCGCACACCTGGCGCGCACTCTTTATCCAATCCATCGTCAACAGCACAGGACCCTGGCTGCTTCTGGCCTGGGGACAGCAGTTCGTCGACAGCGCTGTCGCCAGTGTTCTGAACTCCACTTCTCCTCTGTTTGTCTTTTTCTTTTCCCTTTTCCTGATGTCCGGCAGTGACAGGCCAGCGGGGCAGCAGCTTCTCGGTGCCCTTGCCGGGATTGCGGGAATCGTTCTGATTGTCGGGACCGGAGCTTTGGAGAGTCTGGGCGGTGCTTTTGTGCCGCAAGTCGCGGTTCTCGCCGGCGCGGCACTCTACGGGATTGCCGCGATCCGGGGACGCCAGTTTGCCCATCTGCCGCCGCTGGTCACGGCTGCCGGGACGCTCATTTGCTCGACCCTGACGCTGCTGCCGCTCAGCCTGATGTTTGATCATCCCTGGACCTTGCAGATTTCGCCTCAAAGCCTTTGGGCCGCGGGAATTCTCAGCGTTTTCTGCACTGCGTTTGCGTTCCTCATTTATTTCCGTCTGATCAACACGATCGGGCCCATGGGAACGTCCAGTCAGGCCTATCTGCGCTCCGGAATTGGTGTTCTTCTGGGTATCGTCTTCTTGAACGAGACACTGGATCTGGAAACGTTTGTCGGGATTTGCCTTGCCATATTCGGTGTAGTTCTGATCAACTGGCGACGCCCAAAGAAGCAAGCATCGAGTAAAACGGCACAGGAGAGCTCCGGATGAGTGTGTTGACGGTTTATGAGGCGGGATCCCGGCCAACAAAACGGGCTAACCCGGACTATTTTACTGGAACCGTTTGGCAGGACCCGGTGATCGAGGCGCCCGCGCCGGCACGGGTTCAAGCGGTTAAGGTGACCTTTGAGCCAGGAGCCCGCACACATTGGCACACACATCCCCTCGGCCAGACCCTACAAATCCTGAGTGGCGCCGGCTTCGTGCATTTGTGGGGGCAGGAGAAGCTGTCGATCATGCCGGGCGACGTCATCTGGATCCCGCCAGGTGTCAAACACTGGCATGGCGCAGCCCGGCACGTTTCCATGGTGCATCTTGCGATCCACGAAGCCGAAAACGGGTCCGTCGCAGAGTGGCTGGAACCTGTCGATGAGGCCACTTACCGGGGAGATCTGGAAGCGCGGCGGTAAGGAGACTACATGGACGTTTTCATACGCAGACTGTCGGAAGCGGATGTCGCAACCTACAGGCAAATTCGGCTAGAGAGCTTGCAGCGGCATCCCGACTTGTTTGGGACCAGCTATGACGAAGAAGCAGCCCTGCCGGATGAAGTATTCGTGCAGCAACTGAGGACAAACTTAATCCTCGGCGGAGGAGCTGACGAACAACATATCACTGGAATTGTTGGTTTTATCGTCGGTGGGGCGGTGAAGGTCCGGCACAAGGGTATCCTCTGGGGACTTTATGTGCAGCCGGAAGCCCGCGGGTCTGGATTGGCAAAAGCGCTGGTCAATACGCTTATTGATGCGGTGAAGGATGAAGTTGAGCAAATCCAATTGTCTGTTGGTACGCATAACATCCCGGCGGCCAGACTGTATCAGGGGTTTGGGTTTGAACCCTATGGACTTGAAAACAGCGCCCTGAAGGTTGGGGAGCAGTCCTTTGACGAAGTTCTCATGGCCCTCGATCTGCGCAAATTGAAGCAGTCCTAAGTTCATCGACCCAAAAGCCGCCGCTCAAGAAACCTGAGGACTATTCTGGCGATTTCCCGAACGGGGAAAGGAGCGACATGTCCGCATGTCGCCCGTCGATGAGGCACTAGCCGGAGGGGCTGGAATCTCAACGTAAACGGGTCCGGTCTGCTGCGAAACTTAGCAGCCGTTAGTTCGCAGAGGCGAGGGGCGTCCGGCTCAATCGCCACCACGCAAGGCCGATCACCAGAACCATTGCAGCGAGCAACGCAACACTTACCAGTCCCCATCCGCCCTCGACGGCCGTTTGAACCTGCGCACCGAACACGTAGCCCGCACCGACCAAAACTCCTGTCCAGAGGGCTGCCGATGCAGCATTTAGAACGGTGAAGGATGGCCAGGGCATCGGCCCAAGTCCCATCGGCAAGGCTCCGATGGTGCGCATGCCTTTGGGATACCGGTACATGAAGACGTAAAGCGCTCCGTACCTGGTGACCAACGAGGTGGCCGTTGTAAATGCGCGTTGAAGACGGGGCCGGTGCGACAGGTCCGGTAGCCCGTAACGGCGGACCAGCCCGAACCGCAACTCATCGCCGAGATACCCGCCCATAAACGTGGCTGCTGCGACCGGGCCGACCTCAAGGGCACCCGTTTGAGCAGCAAACCCTGCGAACAATGGCAAAGCACCGCTCTTCAGCGCGCAGTAGCCGAAAAGCAGCACATAAACCAAAGGGCCGTAAGAGCTGATGAGGTCCAAGAGTTGTTCCAGAGAGATCTCCTGCACAGCAAGTTTCGTGATCGCAGACCACCAAAAATAGGTCGTCGTATGGCCGTGACCAGATCTGAAATGCCGACAGCTCTAGACCCGCCAAACCAAAAGCCTGCGTTCCATGAATCCGATGACCATGTTGAGGATCACGCCAAGCAGGGACAGGATCACGACGCCTGCAAAAAGACGGTCAAGGTCATAGAGCGATCCGGCCTGAAGCACATAGGCGCCAATGCCGTATTCTGCGCCCAGCATTTCTGCTGCCGTCAGCAAGATAATGGCAATCGCCAGGGATATGCGGAGACCTGACAGGATACCCGGCATGGCGCCCGGAAGAATGATTTTCCGCACTATCGACAGCCAGGAGAGGCCGAAACTCTGCCCCATTCGGATCAGCGTTCGATCGACGTTGTCGACGGCTCCATAGGTCGCCACGACGGTCGGCGTGAAGGTGCCAAAAGCGATCAGCGCGTATTTCGACCCCTCGTCGATGCCGAACCAGATGACAAACAAAGGCAAAAGGGCGATCTTCGGCACAGGAAACAGAGCCGCGATCAGAGGCACCAGCCCTGAGCGGACATAGCTAAACAATCCGATGAGAATGCCGGTTCCGATCCCGGCCGCGGCGCCCAGAAAGGCCCCAACCGCCAGCCGGGTCAGGGAGGGCGCCATATGTGCCGTGAACTGGCCCGACTGATAGAGTTCGACAAGAGTACCGAGTACGTCCGATGGTTTCGGAAGTGTCAGCGCTGAGATCCAGCCAGACTGCGTTCCCCATTCCAGAACCAGAATGAGCACAACAAAAACCGCGATGCCCGTCCAACGGCGCGGTTTCGGTGCAAAGCCGCCGCCGCGAAACCGAACGGTCTGGGCCGTGCCCTTGGTGCTTTCTGACAAAGAGGCATCAGCCATCGATCAATTCCGTATCGGCGGTCCGGGCTTCTTCCCTAAGAAGAGACCACAAGTGTTTCTGAGTTTTTTCCAGGTCCGTGTCACCCAGTTGTCGCTCTTCCAGAGGCTTGTCGAGTGTCACGATCTCGCGGATCTTGCCCGGTCTGCGCGACAAGACCACGATGGAATTCCCAAGACGTACGGCCTCTGCCAGATTGTGGGTGACATAGACGGAGGTAAAGGGTGTCCGCGTCCATAGTCCGACCAAGTCGTCCATCAACAGTTCGCGGGTCTGGCTGTCGAGGGCAGACAAGGGTTCGTCCATCAGCATGACCGCTGGTCGGACTGCCAAGGCTCTTGCAATTGCAACACGTTGTTTCATGCCGCCGGAAAGCTGCTTGGGCAGGGCCTTTTCGAAGCCGGTGAGATTGGTCCGCACGAGGACATCGGAAATGATCTCCCCCGATTCCGAACCCTTGATGCCATGGTCTTCCAGAACCAGCGATATGTTGCCCTCAACGGTTCGCCAGGGAAGTAGCGCAAAATCCTGAAACACATACGTCAGCGGATTGAGACTTCCTGGCGGTGGCGATCCGACTTGAACAACGCGGCCCTTGGTCGGTTGTTCCAACCCCCCTATGAATCGCAAAAGCGTGGATTTTCCGCAGCCGGACGGGCCGACAATGCACACGATATGGCCGCTGGGGACGTCGAGCGTGATGTCTTCGAGCACGGTGACAGTGTCATAAGCGTGCCCGACGCCCTCAAGACGTAGGTCCATGAGTTACTCCGAGAAGTGCGGGCGCTTGGCGCCCGCCTTCATGCATTTGATCAGGATTTCAGGATCTCGACATAGGACGGATCGACCAGTGTATCCAGCGTCACGTCCTTGGACACAAGATCCTCGGACTGGAACCAGGCCAGCTGGTTTTCGATCGATGTGACGTTCAGGGCTGCCCCTTCGTTGAGGTACATCGCGCCATTGATGATCGACGGAGCTGCCTTTTCCCGCGGACGGTCTGTGTAGACATACTTGTGAATGAGATCGACCATTTCGTTCACACCGGCGTCGCCGTTGGTTTTCGAAACAAGATCAGCATCATAATCGGCAACGCCTCTTGAGAAAGCCGTCAGGAAGTCCGTTGTCATGCCTTTTTCATCTTCAGCGTTCTTGGTCGACGTGAAGACCGTGGTGACCTGGTAGTCCGGGATGTAATCAACGACATTACCGATGATGTGAACCGCGCCGGAGCCAGAGAGCGGCTTGGCGATATGCGGAACAATGGACCAGGCATCGATCTGGCCGGACTTCAGGGCGCCGATGATCGCACCGACCTTTTGCAATGGCTTGAACTTGAGGTCTACACCTTCTTTCGAAGCAATCGTGGAGCCCATGTAGTGGAAGGACGAGCCGGCCGTCGTGATGCCGAACGTCTTGCCGCCGAGATCGGCTGGGGATTTCAGACCGCCTTGGAAAGCTGCGTCGGAGGCGAGGATCTTCTGCCCGTCGACACCTTTCTTTTCAGACAAGGCTCCGCCGATCACCTTGATCGCGCCTTTGTCCGCAAGCGAAATCAGGCCGCCAGAAACGGCTGTCACCGCATAGTCGATGTCGCCGGAAGCAATGGCGACCGCCATCGGCTGGGCCGCCTGGAAGAATTTGAATTCAACGTCGAGACCGGCATCTGCAAAATAGCCGCGCTCATAGGCAACAAAGCTGCCCGAATGCGATGTGAAGCGCAGCGCGCCGACCTTGATCTTTTTGTTGCTGGCAATTGCAGGGGCGCTCAGCGTGGTGGATGCTGCAGCAGCACCAAGCAGCGTTAGAGCCTTGCGGCGGTTCATCGAGATCATGGTGTCCTCCCTTTGGTATTAACCTCCGGCCATAAAGACATAAAGGAGGCGTTTTGAAAAACGCCCGGCCGGAAAATCATCAGCTTTATCAATTGTTGGACAAAATGCTTAGCACGCAGCCGTGCCGTCGGCCAGACCGTGAAAGACGCAGATCAGTTCCCTTTTGGGAGGCGGACTTCTACCCTCAAGCCAGTGCCAGCCACATTGGAAAGCGTGATCGTGCCGCCATGGGCGTGGATGATTGATCGCGCGATCGCAAGGCCAAGACCGATGCCACCGGTTTCTTCGTTGCGGCTTTCTTCAAGGCGCACAAAAGGTTCAAAGACATCTGCCAGACGGTCTTCCGGGATGCCGGGGCCTTGATCAAAGATCTCGACGATCACATCAGCCTCCAGCGCCTTTGCCGTAATCTTGACCGAACCGCCGTAGCGGATGCCGTTTTCTATGAGATTGCGGAAGGCGCGCTTCAAGGAAAGAGGACGGCACGACAGGACAATCCGTTCCTCCACATCAACTTCGCAGGCATGGCCGAGGTCTTGCTGGTCGTCCGCCAGGCTCTCCAGCAAAGCGCCCAGGTCCGCCTGCTCGGCGGGCTCCTGACTTGCATCGTCTTTGGCGAACCTGAGCGCTGCCTCGGCCATGGCTGCCATGTCGTCGAGGGTCTCGATCATCTTTGTCCGGTTTTCCTCATCGTCGATAAACTCCGCCCGAAGGCGCAATGAGGTGATCGGTGTTCTTAGGTCATGGCTGATTGCCGCCAGCATCCGGGTGCGGTCGCGCACAAACCGGATCAGGCGCTCCTGCATCTCGTTGAAGGCGGACGTTACGGCGCGGACTTCGCTCGGACCGGTCTCCGGCAAACTGTCGACATCTTCGCCGCGCCCGAGCCGGCCGGCGGCATCTGCAAGACCCCGCAAGGGGCGGGTGACCCGGCGCACGGCAAAGGCAACGATGCCGATGATCGCCAATCCCATAAGTGAAAGCTGGACAACCAGGGGGATGAAGGCGCCGGGCGGCGGCCGGTAGCTTGTGGCCATGTTCAGCCAAGTGCCATCGTTCAGCTGGATGGAAAGGGACAGATCCTCCGGCTTGTTCATGACCCGTTTCAGGTGCCGTGGCCGCTCGGACTTAGGCACGTCGCGCCAGCTTTCCTTGCCGTCATCACCCCGGTTGCGCCAGGACGGGCCGCGTTTCTCATCAGAATGAAGGTTGATGTGGATTGTCCGCTCAGACCCGAGTTGCCGCGCCGCGTAGTTTTGCACACGCTGTTCGAACCGGCTTTTGCCCGGCTCCTTTGCAAGTGGTACTTCGCCGGTCCAGAACGCGACATAGCGGGTGCTGCTGGCTTCCAAAACCCTGCTGTGCAGGTAAGGCGGTGTTTCTTCCAGGAGCTCTGCGATAGAGACCGCACGGGCCAGGATGCTGTCGCGGGCAAGGGCAACAAGGGCAATCCGGCGCTCGTCGTGGAAAATGTAAATCGAGATCGCCTGAACGACTACAATTGCCGCCAGCAGAAGCAGGATGAGCTGGGATGCCAAGTTGCGCGGCCATAAACGCCGGAAAACTGAGGAGCGGGGAGATGATGCGTTCATTCCACCTGCTCTTTCACATCGGCCGTAAACATGTAACCGCCGCCCCAGACGGTTTTGATCAGCTTGGGATCTTTCGGATCCTCTTCAATTTTCCGGCGCAAACGCGAGACCTGATTGTCGATGGACCGATCGAAGACGGCCGGCGTGCGCCCTGTGGTAAGGTCCATCAGCTGATCGCGGTTCAGGACCATTTTCGGCCGTTTCAAAAAAGCGCAGAGCAGTTGGAATTCACCGCTGGAAAGCGCGACCGCGATGCCGTCCGGATCCGTCAACTCCCGGCGGGTCACATTGAGGGCCCAGCCGTCGAAATGCATCCGGTCCTGTTCGATCGGGTCGCGGTCCTTTGGCACCAGCGATGTCCGTCGTAGTACAGCCCGGATGCGAGCAAGCAATTCGCGTGGATTGAAAGGTTTGGTGACATAATCATCGGCGCCGATTTCCAGACCGATCACCCGGTCCGTATCATCGGCCATGGCGGTTAGAAGGATCACCGGCATGGCGCCCGTTTCGACAAGATGACGGCACAGCGACAGCCCATCTTCGCCCGGCATCATGATGTCGAGAACCACAAGATCAATGGACGCGGCCTTCAGCGCCTTGCGGGCGGCGGCGGCATTTTCGCAAGCCGTCGCGCGCAGACCGTTCTTCACCAGATACCGGGCGAGGGTCTCGCGGATATCACGGTGGTCATCGACGACAAGAATGTGTGGGCTCGGATCGCTCACCTTTATCTCCACTCGGTCGCGGTGCAAGGTACCGTTTCAGCACAAGCATTTGCGAACTGCGTTGTATCTAAAGGAAAAGTAATAACAACCCGGCCCCCGTGCGAGCAGAGTTTGTAACAAACTGTATCATCGGCCTGTCCCGTGACAGGTTGCGACACTTGACCGGGTTTTTGCAGGTAATCCTGCGACAATTGCCACCTACCTTGAGCTCATCAACGAACCAAGGAGTTGTTGGAATGAAACCGTTCAAGACGATTGCAATCGCTGCCCTGGCCGCAAGTGTTGCCGGCACCGCACTCACCGCGGGCCTGCCCGCCTATGCCCAGTCCGGCGCGGCAAACGCGGGCGGGGGGCAAAACAACCCGGCAACAGCCGAGCAGAGCTTGGCGCATATGAGTGAACGCGGCGGATATGAGTATGGTCATGGTCCGCGCGGCGGCCGCCGTATGGCCAACCGGATTTTCGAGCGCTTCGACGTCGATAAAGATGGCGCCATCACCCAAGCTGAAATCGAGGAAGTCCGCACGGCCGATTTTGCGGCAGCGGACACCAACGGAGACGGCGAGATCAGCCTGGAAGAGTTCAAGGCTGCTTTCGTGGAGCGCTCCAATGATCGCATGGTTCGCGTCTTCCAGCGTCTCGACCGGGATGGTGACGGCATTGTGACCCAGGCCGAGGCGGATCGCGCAGCCAACCGGATGTTCAACCGGCTGGACCGGGATGGCAACGGTGTCGTTGAGAAGGTGCGCGGCGGCAAACGCGGTCATGACGGCGGCGGCAAGAAGGCCGAAGCCGGTAAGCGCGGCGAGCATGGCAAGCGCCATGCCCATGGAGGCCGCGGTGGCCCGGCCGGGATGTTCATGGCGGTCTTTGACACAGATGGCACCGGCTCTGTGACCCGTGAGGAGTTTGACGCCAAACGTGCGGAACTGTTCGCTCTAGCCGACACCAACGGCAGCGGCTCTTTCACCCTAGAGGACTTTGGGCCGCTGTGGCTGGCCATGAATGATGCCCGCATCGTCAACATGTTCCAGCGCGCAGATGCTGATGGCAGCCTGGGCATAACGACGGAAGAGCAGGAACAGGCCTTGTCGAAGATGCTGAACCGGGTGGACCGGAACGGCGATGGTGTGATCACCAAATCCGACTTCAAACGCAGTCACAAGGGCAAGCACGGCAGGCACCGCGACCGGAGCTAAGCCTCAAGAAACAGCTTCCAGGAGCGTTTCCAGGCGAAGTGGAGACCGGTTCGCCGTCCGGAAGCGCTTGAAAACAACAGCTGAGTGCATATCGCGTGAGTTAGCGAAACCGGGATATGCGCGAGCCCGCCTCTTAGGAAGCTGACCGGGTCCAATCCCCCCCGTCCCTGGAACCCGGATACAGAGAGGGAGCCGCCCGCGCGGCTCCCTTTTTTTGCCATCAAGCTGCACCTTGCGTAACTCTATCTTCAAGGTTGCTGGCAGATAGTGCGGTGCCAGATCGATGGGGGACACTATGGCAAAACCGGGCTTGGGTGAATTTCTGGACGTCAAGATTTCGGACGGTCAGTTTTCAGAAGATGATGTCATTACGGTGCGCCGGTACATCTATGGCGACATGCATGTCACGCTGGAAGAGGGCGCCGGTCTCTTCCGGCTGAACAATGCCGGTCTTGCGATGCCTCAAACCTGGTTCGAGCTGTTTCCTGAAGCGATCGGCGATATCCTCGTCCATCAGGCAAACCCTCAAGGGTACGTTTCTGATGAAAATGCCCACTGGTTGATCGGTGAGATCACTGCGAATGGCCATGTCTGCAGCCGCACGGAGCTTGATGCTGTGCTGCATGTCCTGGAAAAGGCGCGCCAGGCCCCCCGGTTCCTGGAACAGTTTGCTCTGAAGACTGTGGCCGATTCCGCCATTTCAGGGCAGGGGGCAACCCGCTCTGGGGCAACCTTGACCCCAGGCGTGATCCAAGATGCAGAAGTGGAGATCCTCCGGCGCGTTCTTTATGCTGGAGCAGGCTGTGGGGGCATCGCCATATCCAAGGCAGAAGCTGAAATCCTGTTTGATCTGAATGATGCCACCAGTGAATCCGATAACGCCCCGGCCTGGTCTGAGCTGTTTGCCAAGGCGGTTGCCAATTATCTGATGGCGCTGTCCGGTTTTGCGCCGCCGCCGAGGGAGGTTGCGCTGGCGCGCGAAGACTGGATCAACAGTCCCGGCGGCTTTGATGGCGGCATTTCCGGGTTTTTTAAATCCATGTTCGGCGGCGGTGTCAGCGGGGTTCGCGATGCTTATTCCAATCAACCGGATCCATTTGCTGCAAAAGGCGCTGCCATGACAGCCGAGATTGCGGTGAATGAAGTGGTGACCGAAGATGAAGCTCAATGGCTTGTCGATCGGATTGGCCGCGACGGTGTTCTTCACGAGAACGAGAAGGCTTTGCTGCGCTTTATCCAGCAAGAGAGCCCGGATATTCACCCGGCGCTCAAGCCGTTGATGGAGAAAGCCATGTAAAGCAAATCGCGTTTAAATTGATGCAGGTTTCGCAGTCAGTCTGCTTTGCCTCGTACGCGAAACTTGAAGCAGCCTGAATTCAATGAAACCGGACACGCTCCAAGTCCGGTGTTTAGTCGACCCGCCAGGCTTCCGTTTCGATGATCACCTGAACGTCATCTCCAACGAAACCGTTTTCAACGGCATAGGTCATGCCGAAGTCGCTGCGCTTGACCACGCCTTGGGCGCTGATGCCGAGCGTGAAACGGCCATGTCCAAACGGATATTTCGCGGCCTTGTTGAGGGTGACATCAAGCGTCAGCGGCTGGGTTTTGCCAAGCAGGGTCAACTCACCCTCCACGACGCCGGATGTGTCATCAGCCGGTGTGCCGCCGTTAGCAGTGAAGGTCATCACCGGATGGTTGGCAACGTCCAGAAAATCCTTGTTCAGGACATGATTGTCACGGGCTTCGTTGAAGCTCTCAACGCTTGCCGTTTGAACCGTGACTTTCAGATCGCTCAGTTTCTGAGTGTCCATGTCATAGGTGAAGCTGCCCTCAAATTCCAGAAAGACACCGAGCGTGTCCGCATATCCCAGATGGTCCACCATGAACGCGATCGTGGTGTGTTCCGGATCAAGCTCATAGCGATGCGGCTCTGCCTGCGCTGCAGCAGAAATGACAAGACCTGCAAAAATCGTGGCGCCTGTGACTGTCGACTTGAAGTAACCAGCTAATGCCATTTTTCACCCTTTCTTCTCGATCTCCGGCAAACAGTCCGGACCCACTCCGTGTTTAGGAAGCTCGTCAGTTCAAATAACGCTTAGACGATCCGCAGCAACCACTCGCTTTGTGATTGGTTGTTTGGTCATTGCGATTTGTGTCGAGAAAAGACCTTCTGGAACCTTTTTGTCGCAAAATTTGAAAAACTCTGCTGTCTCACTCGGGAAAGCGTGGCGTTAGGGGAGCGCGGTAGTGCTTTCTTAATTTCAGGACTAGTCAAATAATCAGCCTCCAGTGAGGATGTCAGATGACGAAGACACGGTCCACGATAGTCAAAAGGTGCCCATGCTGACTGAAGACGACATTGTGCGACGCAACAACGTGCGCATGACCGGCAGTGGTGATACCACGCTTGTCTTGGCGCATGGCTTTGGTTGTGATCAAAACATGTGGCGTTTCGTGGAAGGTGATCTTGCAAAGGATCACCATGTTGTCCTGTTCGATTATTGTGGGTCCGGTCAGTCAGACGTTTCGTTTTATGACAAGGACCGATACGCGTCTTTGGACGGTTACGCGGAGGACGTCGTGGAAATCCATGACGCACTTGGGCTAAAGGACACAGTTCTTATCGGCCACTCGGTGAGTTCAATGATCGGGCTTTTGGCCAGCATTTCTCGACCGGAGCTTATTTCAAAATTGGTGATGGTTTGTCCTTCACCGTGCTTTTTGAATGACCCACCCGGCTATCATGGCGGTTTTGAAAGGGCTGACTTGGAGGAACTGATCAGCCTGATGGACAAGAACTATATTGGATGGGCCGGATACCTCGCGCCGCTGGTCATGGGACAAACAAATCCGGACGATCTTGTTCAAGAGTTGAACGACAGTTTTTGTTCAACCGATCCAGTTCTGGCCAAGAATTTTGCTATGGCGACTTTCTTCGCCGACAACAGGCAAGACTTGTCGCGTTCCAAGGCCCCCGCGTTGGTCTTACAAAGCGCTCGGGATAGTCTCGCAGCACCGGAGATCGGGGCGTTCATCCAAGAAAATATGCTGGACGCCGCGCTTCGCATCGTCGAAGCCGACGGGCATTGTCTTCACATGACACACCCAAGGGACGTCGTGCGTGAGGTAACCGCCTTTGTTTCCGCCGCCTGACCTTAACCTGTTCAATTGCGGTCTGCTCGTGACGGATGAAGACCGGCGGGTTCTTTACGCAAATTCCTTCGTCTTAAATGAATACGGCCACGACCCCGATGTCATTTCAGCCGGAGGGTTGAGCGCGCTATTCACGAGATCGAGCTTGATCCTCTTCGACAGTTATTTGTACCCAATGTTGTTGCAAGAGGGCGTGTGCCAAGAGCTCCAGGTCATGGTGCAAACAGCCGATGAGGAGCGCGTGCCCGTGCTGATTTCCGTAAAACAGGATACGACCGGAACCGGGCATCATTATTGGGCGCTTTTCGATGCGACGAACCGCTCCAAACTGTATGATGAGTTGATCGAGACACGAGAAAAGCTGCAGGATCAGGCCGAGTCTCTTGCCAACCTCGCCAAACGGGATGCGCTAACCGGGCTTTTGAACCGGCGCGAGTTGACCGAACAATTTTCCATGCTGTTGTCACAGGCCAACCGGGCCGATCGTGCGGTTTCGGTGCTTCTGATCGATATTGATCATTTCAAGACAATCAATGATGAGTATGGGCATCAACGGGGCGATGCCGTGCTGCGAGAGTTTGGAGCACTTTTGCAGAAGTCGTGCAGGACCGGCGATGTGGCGGCACGGTATGGCGGCGAGGAATTTATTGTTTTATTGCCGGACACCGGGATAACAGATGCAGCAAAACGCGCCGACCGGATTCATGAAAAATTATCTGGAATTGAGGTCGGGGGGCTCAGGGTTTCCGTAAGCATCGGAATTTCGGAGAAAAAAGCTCCGGTTGCGACCGATGCAGAAAATATGATCAGAAAAGCCGATGAGGCGCTGTACATGGCCAAAAATGCTGGACGCAGCTGTACACGGCTGGCTGACGCCTGAATTGCATTCATCAAAAATCAGCCTTGCAAAAATTTCCTGTTGCGCAAGGGGGCAAATCGGGTCATACACCCCCTGCCCAAATTCGCACGTGCCCGTGGTCGTTCATGGGATTTCGATGAAATCTCTTAAGGGGTAGCTGCCAAGAAACACCGCCAAGGGGCGGGGCAGTCAATCCGGACGGCTTAAAGCAACGACGTAAGAGGGCCCTTTTGGTCTCTGCCGGGGTTTCCAACCTCCGGGGTAACAGAAGAGGCACTTGTTACATCCTTGCCCGACGTGCGGTTCGGTTTCTCCCGATCCAATCAACGGCATTCCCGACGCGGGAAAGCTTTGCGCATCCAAAACACGGTGCTGCATGGCCCAACCGTGGCTGAAGATCCTTGTACGCCCTCCGGTTCCATCCCGGGGGTGGCGCGCTTGCATCTTTGGCACCCTGCGACGTGAAACTGCAGCGCCTAACAGCGATTTTCAAAGGCGGCTGCAGCCAGACATTGAAAAGGGGTAATCCCCATGAGCGAACGTATCCGCGAATTCCTCCGCCGACGCGACGAAGATGGTCCATGCGTTGTTGTCGATCTCGACATCGTCCGTGACAATTTCGAAGCCTTTGCCCGGTCTCTGCCGGACACGTCCGTTTATTATGCGGTGAAAGCCAACCCGGCGCCTGAAATCCTGAACCTCCTGGAAAGCCTCGGTTCTTCCTTCGACTGCGCCTCTGTCGGCGAAATCGAAATGGTTCTGGCAACCGGTGCCGATGCGTCCCGCATTTCCTATGGCAACACAATCAAGAAGGAGCGGGACATTGCGCGTGCCTTTGAATTCGGTGTCCGTCTCTTCGCCGTCGATTGCGTCGAAGAAGTCGAAAAAATCGCGCGGGTCGCGCCTGGATCTCGCGTCTTCTGCCGCGTCCTGTGTGACGGGGTTGGTGCCGAGTGGCCGCTCTCCCGCAAATTCGGCTGCGACCCTCAAATGGCGCCCGACGTCCTTGAACACGCCCACCGCCACGGTCTCGAAGCCTATGGTGTCTCCTTCCACGTCGGCTCCCAGCAAGCCAACCTCCAAGCCTGGGATTTCGCTCTCGCCATGGCGGCAGGCGTCTTCCGGGAAATGGCGCTGCGCGGCATCGAGCTGAAAATGGTCAACATGGGTGGGGGCTTCCCGACCCGTTATCTGAAAGACGTGCCGGGTGTACCGCGGTACGGCGAAGCCATTTTCCAGGCGCTATCCAAGCATTTCGGCAACCGTCTGCCGTCGACCATCATCGAACCGGGCCGCGGGATGGTCGGCAACGCCGGTTTGATCGAAGCGGAAGTCGTTCTGATTTCCAGAAAATCCGAGACGGATGAAGTCCGCTGGGTCTATCTGGACATTGGCAAGTTCCACGGTCTGGCCGAAACAATGGACGAAGCCATCCGGTATCCGATCAAGACCCCGCGTGATGGTGACCGTACGGCGCCTTGTGTGCTGGCCGGTCCGACCTGCGACAGCGTCGATGTTCTTTACGAAAAAACGCCTTATGAACTGCCGGTGAGCCTGTCGATTGGCGACAAGGTTCTGATCGAAGCCTGTGGTGCCTACACCACGACCTATTCCTCGGTTGGATTCAACGGCTTCGCGCCGCTGGCCTCCTACGTCATCTGACGCAAAGCCATGATCGACATTGTTGACGAGGCGCAGGCACATGTCTGTGCCCGCGAGGCGTTGCTCGACCGGAGTTTCGGCCTCGATCGGCATTTGAAGACATCGGAACGCTTGAGAGAAGGCCGTCTTCCGGTGTTCGCCTTCACAGCGCGTCACGCCAACGGGAACGTTGTTGGCACTGTGCGCCTGTGGGCCGTGGCAGACCGCTGGGGGCACCAGTCTCTTCTGCTTGGGCCCCTTGCAGTTGACCCTGAGTGCCGCGGTCTGAAAGTCGGCGACCGGTTGATGCGGCATGCGCTCAACCAGGCGGCCCTTCATGGTCATGGTTCAGTCCTGCTCGTTGGGGATCTACGCTACTACGAGCGCTTTGGCTTTGCCGCTGGTCTGCTGGAAGATGTAGCGCTGCCGGGACCGGTGGACTATCGCCGCTTTCTTGGGCTTGAGATTGCACCTGGTCATTTGGCCGGATTGGAAGGAACACTGTGTGCAGCCGGTGTCCTCGATCCCATCGCGTCCTTTTCCAACGCCGGCGATGGTCTTGTGCTTTCCAGGCTCGCATAACTACACTCAGTTGAATTGAAAATTTGCCCGGAGGTCTTGCGCTTCCGGGTAAAAATTGTCATGCCTACAATAGGGCGCAATCAGTGCGCTTTTTGCGTGAGGGGAAACAAGACTTACCGGGCGCGAACATGCATTCGAAGCAGCGGACCGGACAATGAATGGAGCTTTGGAATATGACAGACGACCCGAAGGGCGACGCACCAAAAACCGTAGCAGCGAAACCGGCAACCCGCCGCAAACCGGCTGCAGCGAAAACGACCACCGGGAGTGCGTCCGGTTCGAGAACGTCCCGCGCCAAAGCTTCTGCGAGTAAGACAACAGCCGCCGCGAAGCCGGCCGCTGCCTCTGCTGCACGCAAACCCGCGGCGTCCAAAGCTGCTTCTAAACCGGCTGCCACCAAAACAGCGGCGACAAGGGCGTCTACCGCCAAGGCGACAGCCAAGGCAGCCCCTGCCAAGTCAGCCGCTGCCAAGCCTACGACAGCGAAGCCAGCTGCAGCATCCAAAACCGCTGCATCGGCAAAGGCCTCTGCTGCAAAACCCGCAGGCGCAAAGCCGGCTGCTTCGAAGGCAGCTCCCAAGAAACCCCGAGCAACCAAGACAACAGCGACCAAACCGGCCGCTCAAAAGCCTGCGGTGGCTAAACCGGCCGCTGCAGCCCAAACCGCTACAGCAGCCAAAGCGTCAGCCGGTAAAACGACACCTGCCAAAACGCCAGCAAAGAAGCCTGTGACCCGCAAAGCGCCTGTGAAAGCAGCCGCGAGCAAGTCCTGGCCGGTCCATGGCACGATCACGGGTCCGCTTGTGATGATCGGTCTCGGGTCGATCGGCAAGGGGACTTTGCCGTTGATCGAGCGTCACTTCAAATTCGACAAGTCCCGGTTCACAGTCATTGACCCGGTCGATACCGATGCCAAACTGGTGACGGACAAGGGTTACAAGTTCCAGAAAGTTGGGCTAACCCCGGAAAATTACGAGGAAGTGCTGACGCCTTTGCTGACCGAAGGCGAGGGACAGGGATTTGTAGTGAACCTGTCGGTCGACACGTCCTCCCTCGACCTCATGAAGTTCTGCCGCAACCTTGGTGTGCTCTACATCGATACAGTCGTCGAGCCCTGGCCCGGCTTTTACTTCGACGACACGGCGAAGGCCGCCGACCGGACGAACTACGCGCTTCGTGAGACAGTCCGCAAGGAAAAGAAGAAGAACCCTGGCGGAACCACGGCTGTGTCGTGCTGCGGTGCTAACCCCGGCATGGTGTCTTGGTTCGTCAAGCAGGCGCTGGTCGATATCGCGACAGACACCGGTGTCATGTTCGATGAACCGTCCAGCCAGAAGGACTGGGCGAAGTTGATGAAAAAGGTCGGCGTCAAGGGCATCCATATCGCCGAACGCGATACCCAGCGCGCAAAAGAGCCCAAGCCGATGGACGAGTTTTGGAACACCTGGTCGGTGGAGGGCTTCCTGTCAGAAGGGTTCCAGCCGGCAGAACTCGGCTGGGGGACACACGAAACCTGGAAGCCAAAGAACGCCAAGGAGCACAAGAAGGGCTGCCGGGCCGCGATCTACCTGGAACAGCCGGGAGCCAGCACGCGGGTGCGCACCTGGTGCCCGACACCTGGCCCGCAATACGGCTTCCTTGTAACCCACAACGAGGCGATTTCGATCGCGGACTATTTCACGCTGGAGGGCGGCAAGAAACTGAAATACCGCCCGACCTGCCACTACGCCTATCATCCGGCAAATGTTGCGGTTCTGTCGTTGCATGAACTCTTCGGGTCGGCAGGCAAGATCCAGGAAAAACTGCACGTCCTTGATGAGAGCGAAATCCAGGACGGCATCGATGAGCTGGGTGTCCTTCTCTATGGGCACAAGAAGAACGCCTATTGGTACGGCTCCCAATTGTCGGTTGAAGAAACCCGCGAGCTGGCGCCGTACCAGAATGCGACCGGACTTCAGGTCACATCAGCGGTTCTCGCCGGTATGGTCTGGGCGCTGGAAAACCCGGAAGCCGGGATCGTTGAAACGGACGAGATGGACTACAAGCGCTGCCTGGAAATCCAGAAGCCGTACCTGGGGCCTGTGAAAGGCTATTATACCGACTGGACGCCGCTGGATGGCCGTCCGGGCTTTTACCCCGAAGACCTCGACACCAGCGACCCCTGGCAATTCAAGAATATCCTGGTGCGGTAACAGACAGGTTCATGAAAACGGACGGGCGGGGCTCTTTCAAAGCGTCGCCCACAATCCGATGCCGCCGACCAGGATGAGGCTGAGGGCCCAGACCACATCCAGATTGAACCAACTCTGGGAGACGAATTTTAGTCCCAGAATACGGTAGACCGCGTAAGCGACAGCGCCGCCCGAGAGGATCATCGCTGCGGTGTGAAGAACGGCGACGCCAAGGGCAATGCCGATGTTGAAACTCATAAGCTGAACAGGCGCACCGTAATCGCGTCCAGGACCGCCCGGCCCGCAGAGACCCAGATAGATCGGGACAAGCATCAGTCCGGCACCATGCGCCATGGCAACAAGAAACGACCATAGCGCAAGGCGCGACGGTTTGACCCGGGACAAGAAGCGGGGGTGGCGCCGGTTGATCACGAGGTAGAGCCCGGCCGCGATCACGAGGCACGAAGCGCCAATTCTGATTTCCCGTTGATACTCGACCAGCACAAACATCACCGCAAAGGGCAAAAGAATGCCGAGCATGGCGAGCAGGTGGCCGAAGCCGAGTGCTGCGAGCGCACGGAGGAGGGCGGTCCGCTGGCCTTCGAACAGCGCTGCGGATACGGCAAGGGGCCAGCCCATACCGGGATTGATGCCGTGATAAATGCCTGAGGCCACAACGACGAGCCAAAGGGCCTCCGCCGAGGTCATGAAGTCTGACAAGTTCGGTCTCCAGAGCGGGTCGCGTTTAATCGGGTTCATTTGATGGGCTCAGTAAGCACACCCTTCGGACCGGACAGTTTTTGCCTCTGGCTTTGTTGTGGTCCGCTTATGGTACCCTGCACCACCGCGCGGACCACGCCTCGCCAGAAACAAAAATCGTCTCGGTCAAATGAAACCGATTAAATGCGACCCGCTCTAGACAGACGGATAGCAGAAGCTGTCCGTTGAGCAGTCCCCGCCCTCAAGCCGGATCTGGTGGCTGCGGTAGCCTTTCGGGAACTCGACATAGAAGTCTGGATCAAGCTCCAGTCCGCCGCCTTCTTGAACGTGGGCAACGACCATCGCCGCACCCCGTTCCCCTGGATAGAACTGATCATCCCAGGTGGAGTAGAGCGAATTGGTCCAGAAGACCCGTTTTCCGTCGCGGCTGATCTCAACCATCTGCGGTCCGTAACCGAAATCCTTGCCGTTGGGATGTTTGCTTTTCTTGACGATTCCGCCGATCTCGACCTTGCCGGCCAGTTTCGGGTTCATCGGGTCGGAGACGTCATACTGGTGCATCTCGCCCTGGCCCCAGCACGAGACATAAAGGTACTTGTCATCCAGGCTGAGATCGATATCGGTCACCAGGGCCGGAACCGCGCCGAACCCGGCCAGCAATGGTGGCAGATCTTCGGCATCGGCCGGTTGAGGCGCAATGGTGATTGTTTTCTTGGCTTCAAACGTCCCATCGTCGTTCCGCCACCAAGTGAAAATCGCACCTTCCAGATTGGTCGTGTCGACGACGACACCAACAAAGCCATACTGCTTGACCGGATCATGGGCGGGCCGGATCTCCAGCGCCATTTGATGGTTTTCGCCAAGATCAATCGTCTGGATGTTCTTGCGGCCGCGCAGATCCCAAAAGTGGATCTTGTGGCCGTATTTGTTGCTGAGAAGATCTTCCGGGACGATGCCGTTTTCGAATTGTGGCGGCAACGCCCACTCGGACGAGACCATGTAATCGCGCGGCAGGTTCCACCAGAAATCATAGTGTTTGTCCTGAATGCCGCGTTCGATCTCATACCGGCCTATGATCTCGAATGTCTGGCAGTCCATGATGAAAATGCCGGGAGGCCCATCCGTTCCGTCCTCACCGCCGCCGCCAAGGGTGGAGACGTAAATACCTTCCGGGCCGCAATGGATCGTATGGGGGCGGGAGTAACCAGTCTTCTCAAAGACTTCTTCTGGCTCGATGATCTTGTGGATCTTGGCCTTGAGCGGCTCCTTGACATCAATCACGTAAATCCGGCTCGACCGGATGCCGGGAATGATCAGATAGCGGCGCTCCAGGAACGCATGCCCTGTCAAAGGGGAGAGGGCGGAGGAACAGGCGTTCCAGCCGAAATGGTGAAATTCATCGCCCGTGTTGGGCATCATAACGGAGTGCAGAATTTGTCCGTAAGTCTTTGACTTTGCATCGACATCAACGACGGCCAGACCGTCGGGCTGCGAAAAATCCGGGCTCAGCATCAAAGTGAATGCGAGCGTTTCCGCAGGGGCTTCCATAGCAATTTTCGGCGACGCATAAAACGTCGAATCAGGTCTGACTGTCATGCTTTTCCTCCCTAAGCGCCTGTGCCTGGCCGCCTCAAAATCGGGCGGATTTAACCTCAGGTGACAGGCGCAATTGGAAGTAAACGCGCGGGTTCGGCAGCGGTCAAGAAAAATGACTTCCGCAGCGTCTTCATTTGGTTACTTGGGTTTGCTGTTAAGCTGGTCCGGCTAGCCCAGGTCAGGAGTCCGCAGCAGCCTGGTCCTGAAACCTCTTGATCCAGTCTGCGTTGATGCTGTCTGCGAGTTTGGCAACGCCTGGCTGGACAGGATTTGCAGCGGATGGCGGAAGGTCGAGGGCGGTCAAAACCCTTTTGAGTTCGGTTTGTGGGTCGGCACACAGATCGTTGTAGGACAGGCGAAGCGGCTCAATAGCCTGCTCGGCAAACCAGTCGTTCCAATCCCGATCGAATTGAATGAATTGATCGCGGCAGTCTTTCAATGCTGCAAAATCATAGACTGGATCTGCAGAAGGAGAGAGACGTTCCAGCTCCGAGCCGTCGGCGGCCCTGTGCCATAGGCCGCTTTGTTGTGCTTTAACGTAAGAAACCGCCTGCGAGAGCTTGTCCGGTCGTGTGAGGTGAACGAACAGGGTGCGGCCAAACACAGCCTCAAAACGGGCCTTGTCCGTTGGTTTATCCGGGCGAAGAATGCGGAGCTGGCGGAAGAAGAAGTCGAAGCTGTGCCGCTGGAGCCGCAGTCCAAACATGCCTGTGTTCGCGGTTCCCTGGTCGATCGCGGTATCAATCAAGAGCCTCAGGTACTCCAACTCGCTCATTCCAGCCGGGCGGGAGGCACCGAGATCAGACGCCCAGTTCCCAAGATCAGGTTTGTGAAAATAGGATTCCGGGTGACCGGCCACACCGGTCTCGGCGAGCATCTTGCAAAGCAGTGTGCTTCCGCTTCTAGGAGAGGTGCATAGAACGTACGACTGAAATTCTGACATCAAAATGGGCTTTATAAATGTATGTTGAGTCTACGGGAGGATCCGCAGAACGGTCACCGGTTCATCGCGGCCTTTTACCTTGTGCGGTCCAATGGGTTCAAGGTCAAGGTTGTCTGAGAGCGAAGCTGCAACCTCTTCAGACGCAGTGATAATCACATCCGCGTTCGGATCGATCTCCTTACCGAGGCTTTCAAGGCGGGCGGCGATGTTTACCGTATCACCGATCACCGTGTAATTGACCCGCTCCGGCGCGCCGATGTCGCCGACAACCAATGGGCCGATATGAAGTCCGATGCGGATACGCACGGGTTTTTGGCCGCGCTCGACGCGTTCCAAATTGTCCTGACGGATCGCGGCGGCGATGCCGACGGCCGCGGTGGCAGCCGCTCCTGCCGGATTGTCGAGCCTTTCCGGCGCGCCCCAGAAGGCCATCACCGCATCGCCGATGTATTTGTCGATCGTGCCGTTTTGTTTGGCAATCTCCGCCCCGATCAGAGACAGGTGGTGGTTGACGAAATCGGCGGTTTCGGCCGCGGACATACCCTCCGAGAGGGATGTATAGCCCGCGATATCGGTGAAGAGCACTGCAACCTCGCGCTCTTCCGGAGGCGTTTCGGTCCGGCCTTCCTGCAGAAGGCGTTTGACCAGGCTCGTTGGAACATACCGGTTAAAAGCCTTGAGGCCCGCGACCATGGAATTGAAGCCTTTTGAAAGATCGTCGAGTTCGCGGATCGTGCTTGGCGGCAAGTCCTCCACCTTCCCAAGGTTCAAATCCGCAACATCCTTTGCCGCGACGGACGCTCTTTTGACAGGCACCGAGATCCGGCGTGCAAGCAGGCCCGACCCCAGCAGAGAAATCCCAAGCAGGCCAAGGCCTGTGAGCGCAGCGCTCGACAGCTGGTTTATGGAATGCTCCAGAAAATCCGCTGGAAAATGAACGCCGATGCGCACGGGCAGCCCTCGGAACCGCCGATTTTCATCCTCCAGGACGAGAAACCGCTTTTCACCGTTCTCGTCATAACCGGAATACAGCGTGTCGCGCGGGTTCAGGTCGTAGGTCCGGTTGCCGATCTGCCTGAGTTCAGAAAATCCGGCGAGAAAGGGATCGGGCACATCGTCGACATCCACCAGAATGTTGTCGGGGCTGAGATCTGCAAAATGATGGTTGAGACCTGGGTGGGCGATGATCTCGGTGGTGCCCACTTCCATCAGGAAAACAGTTACGTCGTCGTCGGAGAGGTACCGGGTTATGTCCGACATCCGGTAAAGGGACATTCCGAGGATAATACTACCGAGATACTCATCCGCCTCGTGAAGCGGTTTGACGTAAAGCAGGTACGTGTTGTCGCGTTCAGGAAGGAAGATCGGCTTGCTCCAGAACGAGGAGTAGGTCGAGCGCGCCCGGTTGAAGATCGGGGCAACAAGCGGTTCGTCCAAGTTCACCGAAAACGTCTCGGACAAAAGCGTGCCATCGCCGGGACCGCGATCGACCATAAGCCCCGAGCCATCGGCGTCAATCAGCAGCGAGAAGGACACAAAATCCAGTGGAGCCAGAGACCCGAAGAGGTACTGTTCGGCCTTGTCGGTGTCATCAAAACTGAGCGTCCCCATGTCGAGCGCGCGCGCTGTGTACCGTGCAGTTTTTCGGATCGCATAAAGTTGTTCGGCAACCGCAGCTTCCAGACCGTCCATGCCATTGTCGATGAGCTCTCCACCCAGCTCCCGCACGACGTCTCTGGATATGACGGCCTGGACAACTAGGACGGCACCGGCTGTCAAAAGAACGAACAGACCCAAGACAGTCGTCAGGGCCGGTGTTATGCGAAACTTTTTGGCGTGAGACACTGTGCTGGTTTGTCTTTCTTGTTTGCATTCTGCTTGTCTCACCGAGTTAGAATCAAGAAACCCCGCAAGGTCAATGACCCTGCGGGGTTTCTGTCTAACTATTCAGGTGGGCCGCTCGCCAGCCCGAAGCAATATTTCTTATTTTGCTTTTTCAGGCGTGTCGAACGTGTGGCCGTAATCGACAGCGATTTCGTAGTCCGGGTCTTCCAGGACGGAGACCTCCACCAGATTGCCGGCCTTGTTCAAAAGCCTCTGACAGTCAGGCGACAGGTGACGCAGGTGCAGGCGCTTGCCAGCCGCCAGATATTTGGAAGCCAGCGCATCAATTGCTTCCAGGCCCGAATGGTCGACGACGCGGCTGTCCATGAAGTCGACAACCACATCTTCCGGATCGTTCTGCGGATCGAACAGATCGACAAATCCGGTCGTGGAGCCAAAGAAAAGCGGGCCTTCAAGGCGGTAGACCTTCCAGCCTTCCTTGCTCTTGCCGATTTTCGCATTGATGCGGCTTGCCGCATTCCAGGCATAGGCGAGGGCTGAGATGATCACGCCGACAACCACCGCGACGGCAAGGTCGGCATAAACGGTAACACCCGTTACGATGATCATCACCAACGCGTCGGTCAGCGGGATCTTGTGCATGATCTTCAAGCTGGTCCAGGCGAAGGTGCCGATGACCACCATGAACATGACGCCGACCAGCGCAGCAACCGGTATCTGCTCGATCAGGGACGAGGCAACCACGATAAAGGACAGGAGGAACAGCGCCGCAGCGATACCGGAAATCCGGGTGCGGGCGCCGGATTTCACGTTGATCATCGACTGGCCGATCATGGCACAGCCACCCATGCCGCCGAAGAAGCCGGTGACGATGTTTGCCGTCCCTTGAGCAACACACTCCTTGGAGGCACCGCCCTTGGTGTTGGTCATGTCCGCAACGAGGTTCAGCGTCAGAAGGGATTCAATCAGGCCAATCGCGGCGAGAATGATCGCATAGGGCAAAATGATCTGTAGCGTTTCAAGGTTCAGCGGGACCATCGGAATGTGGAACGTCGGCAAGCCGCCGGCGATGGACGCAAGATCGCCAACTGAACGGGTGTCCAGGCCGAGGCCCAGGACCAGGCCGGAAACAACGAGAATGCCCGCAAGTGGTGCTGGAAACGCCTTTGTAAATCTGGGGAGCAGGTAAATCACAGCCATGGTCAACGCGATCAGGCCAAGCATCAGATAGAGCTGCGAGCCGGTCATCCATTCCTGGCCGCCGGCACCGTCCGGAACCTTGAACTGGCCGAGCTGGGCAAGGAAAATCACGATGGCAAGGCCGTTGACGAAGCCGAGCATGACCGGGTGCGGCACCATGCGGATGAACTTGCCCCAGCGCAATACACCAACGGCGATCTGAATGATCCCCATTAACACGACGGTGGCGAAGAGGTATTCAACTCCATGTTGGGCAACAAGCGAGACCATCACGACGGCAAGCGCGCCGGTTGCGCCGGAGATCATGCCCGGGCGGCCGCCGATGCAGGCTGTGATCAGACCGACAAAAAAAGCGGCATAGAGGCCAACCAGTGGATTGACGCCCGCCACAAAAGCGAAAGCAACGGCTTCCGGCACCAATGCAAGTGCAACGGTCAGGCCGGCAAGGAGTTCGGTTTTGATGCGCGCAGCATCGAGTTTTGTCGATTGAACAGGCGCAACGGCCTCGGCTCGTCCGGTCAAGGCGGGCTCCAACATATCTAGCGTGTGTTTGGCAGGTCTTGGGCCGCGGTTTGGCCCCCCACGGCAGACTGACCTCAGTCAAGTTGGTTGTCTTTTACTGGAAATATTGCGCCGCAGCAAGGCGCGCTGTGCCGGGCAGCCATGCAACGGCGGGAACCCGCCGGCTTCAACAAATACTCCCTGTAAGAAATGCTTAGAATTTCGAGAAGTATTTCTGAAAATTCTTGGGTTTTGAAATCATTATCTTTTTTGTGATTTTTAATCTTATTGTACGAAAAGAAAAATGGTGCGGCGGAATACGCAGTTCATGTTGTGTCGTTTCTATACATTTTGCTTTGTGGTGTTGGTTTGGGCTGCTCCTTCTCGGGCAGAGCAGGACACGCTTGTGATTTCGACGATCGAAAACTCGCCGTTGACCGAGATTGTCGAGATCATCATGACACAAGCCTATCACCGCTTGGGCATTCCGATTGAGATCTATCCAACGTCTGGAAACAGGTCTTTGGTGGTGTCCTCAAGCGGCAAGGTTGATGGCGAGCTTGTCCGTATTGGTGCAGTCAAAGAGCATTATCCCACCTTGGTGCAAGTCCCGGTCCCGAACATGGAATTGAAGGGGGTCGTCTATGTGCGCGCGGCCGACAAGGATCAGATTGTAACTGGAAATCTTGCGAAGCTGCGTGTGGGCTATCTGGAAGGTATTGTTCAAGCGGAACAGTTCACACAGGGCTTTGAGAACTTGTGGGCCGGACAATCGGAGATCGAGCTGTTTCGTCTGCTGGCGGCTGGCCGCCTCGATGCGGTCGTCAGTGATCAAATCGACGGTGCGCTGGCCATTGCCGAACTTGGCCTGGCCGATGTCGTTCCCCTGGGGCGGCCGTTTCAGGTGGAACCGATGTTTCACTATCTGCATGAAAAGCATGCGGCGCTGGCGCCGCAACTGGCTGCTGTTCTGGCAGACATGCGCGGTAGCGGTGAGTTGGAGAAAATCGTGGAGACCGCACTGGAAGCCATGATCACCGGTCAAGGCGACCCTAGCGCTAATTAGGTTTGTTCTGCTGTCCGTCGGCAGATCAGTCCGGACGCCACGTCCATATCGGCCAGTTTCCCGGAATGCCCTTGAGTTGGTGTTCACCTGAGAGGGTCAGTTCTATTTCATCTGACGTTTGCGCAACGCCTGTGTCGGCGATGATCGCAGCATTCAGGTCCTTGCCCAATGTTTCCAGCCGGGCCGCCCGATTGACGGTTTCCCCGTAAACAGTGAACGCTTGGCGCTCAGAGGAACCGACGCTGCCAGCCGCCAGCGGGCCACTGGCGAGGCCAACACGCAATTGGAACCCTTCAGAATGCGCATGGGCAACCAGATCCCGGGCGCAGGCCAATGCGGCGCGTTCCGGGGTTTCTATCGGAATAGGGGTGTTGAAACTTGCCAGCAATCCATCGCCGGTGAACAGAATGACCACACCGTTATGTGTGGCAACGCTGGTTGCTGCCAGATCGAGGAAGTCGTTCAGACGTCCGATGACTTCGGTCGGAGGCTTGCCGGACGCGAAGTCGGAAAACCCGGCAATATCGGCGATCAACACCACGCCGTGCACCTCTTGCGGGACCATCGCCTGAGTGTCGTTGACCAGACGCATCGCCACGGCCTCCGGGACGTATTTTCCAAGCACGCTGGTTGCGCGCTCTCTTGTTGCCTGCGCCTCCTCGCGCGCTTGCTCAGCTCTAAGCTGCGCAAAAAACACGCGCCGTGCGCGATAGACTGCGAGAGCCAGCACGGCTGAGGCGAGAAACAGCATACCGGCTTCCCCGATCCGGTTTCCGGTGCCCGCAAACTCGGTCGACAGAAACAGGGTTTCATAGTCCGCAGTGGTTGGATTGTCCGGAAAATCACGCCATTCGATGATGCGCGGCATATCCTGCAGGACCCACCAGTAGGCCGTGAACCAGCCTGCCAAAGCGACAAATCCGCTCCACAAAACCAGACGCCAGGACAACGAAAGACAGGCCATGGCGATCAGCGGAAAAAGGAAGTGAATGCCATAGGCCCGAAACGCGAAAATTTGCGGAATGTCTTGACCCTGGCGCAGGGGGAGGAGGGCGAAGGCGGCGCAAACGGCGAGGATGTCGATGGTGTAAATCGTATATTTCAGCCACCAGCGGTCCAGGCGGGTTCCGATGAGTAAATAGGCGATCACGCCATAGATCGTGAGGCTCGCCAATATGCCCATTGCCGTCAGAGAGACCGAGGCCCCGATCAGGGTTGTTGCTGCAACCCAATAGACAGCACAGACCCCAATGACCGCTGTTCGGCACAGGACTGCAAGCTTGAGCCCGGCCCGTTCAGCGGTCTCGAGGCGCGATATTTCCTCGGCTGATGCTTGAGCCCTGCTGTAAACGGCTCTTTGTGTGTCAGGCGGCGCAGTTTCTGCCAAACAAGGTCCAGTCTAATGCGGCAACAGGAATGCTACTGGACAATGATAGGGGCGGTTGCGGCGAAGTCGATGTCTTGAAACAAACAAGGATCATCATTCCTACGTGTGTTCAGGAGGCCAAGCCTTGGACGTGTCAAACAAACATCGCCTGGCCACCAATCCAAAGGGCGCTATTGCGAAGGTGTTCGCGGTGTTCCCGCAGCAGAGGATTGTCCACCAATACTGGCCCCCAGAAGAGCAGCTGCTCCAGCAAGGCCTGCACCGTCACCACCCACAACAGTGTTTGGCACGAGTTTGCCGACGAGACCGACGAGCTCCGGTTTGCGTTCCAGCGATGTCAGGAGCTTTTCCAGAGCCTGTAAAAGTGCAACCCGATCCTGGCCGAGGACGTCAACCTGGGCGCGCTGACCGCGGGCCAGTTCCTCCAGATATTGCCGTTCCGCCCGCCCGAGGGCCGCACGTTCCTGTTCGCGCTGGTTGGCGACCTGCACAGCGATCTGGGCTTCCACTAGACGGGGCTGTTCATCCGCCGTTGAACGGGCTTGTTCGGTCTCAATCCGTTTTTGCTGTGCGTCCGTTTCGCGCTCGTAAGCGGTCGAGAGCTGGTCCGCCAATTGAACCCGCAGACGGGAAACCAGAAGTTCCGGCGGGATTGCGGGTTCGCCGAGCCGGATTTCACGGATGTTCACGCCGGCCTTGTTGCCTTCGATCTTGATCTGTTGCTCGATGGTCTGCTCAAGCGCATCGCGGTTTTCAATGAGGTCCAAAACGCGTGTTGGGCGCACGGTGAACTGAGCCGGTTCGACCGGCGTCCCATCAGCGTTCTTGTCCGGGACCCGGATTGAGGCGCCCGCGACGTTGCGCACGATCGACCGGATTGCCGGTGTCAAAATCCGGTTCTCGATCTCGCCCAAACCGCCGACCGAGCCAACCACGACCGGCGCGTTTGTCGGGTCAACCTGGACGAGCGCGCGGAGTTCCAGTGGAATATCCCAGCCTTCAACTTTGACGTAGACGGCCCGGTCGGCTGCATCATCCGGAATGCGCTCCTGAACGGAGCGCTCGTTCTGCTGAATGTTGCCCTGTTGATCCACGGAGAGGTCGATGATGCGTTTGGTATATCCGCCCTTGTACTCCCAGGTCTGCACCCGCGTATCGACCAGCGTGACTTCATAGGCCTGACGGTTGAGATAATAGGCGCCTGGAAAGAGGGGTTCTTTCCAGATTCCAACGCAGCCGCGCGGAACCAGCGGAACGGTCAACGCTTCGCGCGAGGCTGTTGAGGCTGAGACTTCTTCCTCTACACAATTGATTCCGGGTTGGCTGACATTCGATTTGACCACACCCACATGCCCTGCCGGGATGATGGTCGCATTCGTGTTTTCATCGAGCCGTAGGTCAAAGAGATACCGGTTCAAACGGTATTGGCCCGGCTTCAGAACCGTTTCCTGAGGCCCCCGAAGCCCCCCCTTTGTCAGAAAACTCTCGGCTTTGAGCATGTCGCCGACTTCTGAATCGGAGATTGCGGGCGCCATGAACATGCCTGAGGGCATGGCCGCCCCGTCGAGCGCTGTCAGCTGACCGTAATATCCTTCCGGAATGGAGACGACATCCCATTCCTCAAAATCGTAAAGGACCCTGACCAGCGGAATGAAATGAAACCCGGGGCCGAGGATCTGGGCTTGCGGGCCTTTTTCGCCTTCAAGCGCGATGATCCGGCCTTCGGGCAGCTCTTTAAATGCATAGATGCGCTTGAGGTGGCCAACGCTGTTTGCATCGACGAAGACGAAAGACGTCGACATCAGCATGAAGCCGCCGATGAGCACGAGAAAAACGCCGACTGGCTTCCCTGTAAGGATCTTGGATACCCGGGAACTGCCAGCAGCCGGACCTCCCCGTCTGAGCAAGGCGCTGGCTCCCAGCACGATGGCGACCAAGCCGATGATAACGCCAAGCATAATCTATCCTCCGGTATGAGAGCCCGGCGGAAGTTGCCGGTTGTGACCCATAATGATGAAAACCATAAGAGGGCCCCATGAAGGGAATGTTAAATGAAAATTCAATGCGCGCCGAGCCTGCCGGTGGCTGACAGGGAGATATTGGAAATTTACGCAAGGTAGAAGAAGCCATATACTGCAATTTAAGCGATATAGTATTAAATGTTCGCCTCAGGGCTCTTTGAGAGGAGCTGCGCGTGACAAGAAATGATTGTTTGCAAACACTTCTATGGGTCATCTGTGTAGTACTGTCTCTGACCATAGGGCTACCAGACCGTGCTGTGTCGGAGACCTATTTCAAGTTCACCGCCGTTGAGGGGATGCGCCACAATATGGAGGGACTGAGGCTGCTCCGTGAGGTCTACGCGGCGATTGGTGTAGAGTTTTCCGTGCTTTACCTCACACCCAACCGGTCCATCCAAGAGGTCGAAAGCGGCGCAGCGGATGGTGAATTGCTGAGAATCCGGCAGGTCGGTCACCACTTTACCGAGATTGTCCGGGTCGAGATCCCGGTTATTTCCCTCCCCATCTATGCTTATACAAATGATCCGCAATTGACCGGTCTAGCGCTGGACGAGATGGGCCGCTACCGGGTCGGGTATGTCGATGGTGCGCTGTTTGCACAGCGCATGACCGCAAAACTCCCGGACGTCACGCCCGTTGAGAGCCCTGACATTCTGTTCAAGATGCTGGAGTTGGATCGGTTGGACATTGTGATCGCTGCGGAAAATCCCGGTGATACCGTCATGCAAACCGTTGGCAATGGGCGGATCTACAAGGGATCAAAGCAGCTTCGTTCAGTCGAATTCTATCACTACCTAAATCGGCGCCATCGCGCGCTTGTTCCGCGGATCGAGTGGATTCTAGCGGAGTTAAAAGAGGGCAGAACCCTGGTGACACATTCAATGGAGCGCTAGCTTCCAACGCATCTAGTCCCGCCGTTGAACAGTGAGATCCAGAAATCTCTGTGTTTCCGACATCAAGATAGAATGAAACGGGTTCCACCGCATGCGCAGCATGTCACCGGCTGGAATTTCCGAAATCCCGCGTTCTCCGCGCAGCGCAAGTGCGCCCAATTGAAGCCTGGAAATCTCCGGCTGCGGGATTATTCCGTAGAGCGGGTCTTCCGCGGAGAACGGTAGCGAGATGTGCGCAAGGGAGAAAACGCCCGGTGGCCAGGAGAGGTCAAGGCGTTGTACAGCCGGTTCATTGGTGCCTGGAACATATGTGTTCAAGACTGTCTTTCGGTCCGATGGCGTTTCATTGGTAATAACGCGCAAGGTGTAGGTGCGGGCTGTGTCAGTCACAAGCGGGTCCAGAAAATCTGCCGCATCATCGGAGAGCAACGGACGTCTTGTGAGAAACTGATTTGTGTCGAACAAAAACAGTTCCGATCCGTTTTCAGGCAGCTTGGCATAGAGATTTGAAATCATATCCCGGGTGATCACGGTCGCATCGACTGCGGATGAAAAGCCGAGGATTGGTGGAAGAGCGGCAACCAATCCATCCGCCGTGGCCGCATCCATGCGCGATCTAATCTCCATCGTCAGCTGGTGGGTGACATAGCCGGCATTGATGGCAAAGGACGTGTATTTGTAAGGATCGTATTCGGGTCCGAGAGAACTCCAGGCAAGACGCTGGACACCCAGAATGTGCCCGAGCT
This sequence comes from Roseibium sp. R5, assembly GCF_055755305.1. Taxonomy (NCBI): domain Bacteria; kingdom Pseudomonadati; phylum Pseudomonadota; class Alphaproteobacteria; order Hyphomicrobiales; family Stappiaceae; genus Roseibium; species Roseibium sp. R5. The sequence goes on along the minus strand of NZ_CM146910.1, from coordinate 4,846,477 downwards.
GAATGGCGATTGGCGCGTAGGCCGCAGCCGGTGTGACCCCGATTGCGGGGGACAAGAGGATAATCCGGTCGATCTTTGCAAGAGACGGGTCCTCCAACTGCCGGAGTGCGTGCACGACCGAAAGGGCGCCGCCATTGGAGTAGCCGACGGCAAAAAGCGGTTTGTCCGGCTGCATCGCCTTCAGATGTTTGGCAGCGAGCGCGGTCGCGGAAATCATGTCCTCAGCTTTGGTTTCCAGAAGACCGGCCGGGGCCGTGCCATGTCCCGGCAGGCGGAGTCCGAGCACGTTGGCCCCGGCTTCGTGCAAGGATTGCCCTATTTCTCGCAGGCTGTAGGGGGAATCCGACATTCCGTGGAGCAAAAGGACAGAGGCAGTGGGGCTTTCGGTTTCAAATAGAAACGACCGGTTCCAATTCCGCGGCCAGGTCAGCGGATTTGAAACGCTGTCAGGCTGGAAGCGATTGACTTCATCCTTGGGGCCGAAACTGAGTCTGGAGATCAACTCGTTCTGGAGTTCGCCAAACAGGCGGTCCTCCATGGCAAGGTAGTCGGTAAAGGAGCTAACGGCCCCGCCTGCCGTATAATCCTCGTCGAGGTGGACCGTGTGCCAGGGCTCCAGATCCGACAGGCTGTTCAAATAGAAGACAGCAACAGCGATGACCGCGACGATGCCGCCAAGAACCGTGAACCCGGCAAACTTGAGGGCGCCTATCAGAGGGCGGTGGACAAACTTCAACATTTCTACCTCAACAACCTGACGCAACCGACCCAAGCTGTTGGGCCACGGTTTTGGGCCCGACCCACGCCGATTCCGTTCAGAACCATCTGAAGGGGACGGCTCGAGGCTGTCAAATATCCGCGGTGTTCGGTTTGCCTATGAAGGCCTCGACGGTCCGGCCAATTCAGACTAAACAAGCCGAAGCAAACATTGGGGATATCATGAAGTCGACCAATCCGGTTTTCACCGGCATTCAGACCACTGTTTTTGAAACCATGTCGCGCCTTGCGATGGCACATCGGGCCGTCAATCTCGGTCAAGGCTTTCCGGACGTCGATGGACCGGAAGACATTCGCGAGACGGCCGCCAAAGCCTTGATGGAAGGGCCGAACCAGTATCCGCCCATGCTTGGGCTGGCGGAGTTGCGGCAGGCGGTTGCCGATGCCAACAAACGGTTTTATGGCCTTGAGATCGATCCACAGACCGAAGTGCTTGTGACATCAGGGGCAACCGAGGCCCTGTCAGATGCGATCATGTCGCTTGTCTCTCCGGGGGACGAGGTGGTTTTGATCGAACCACTTTATGATTGTTATCTTCCGCTGGTGGAACGCGCAGGTGGCATCGCGGTTCGTGTCCGTGTGACCCCTCCGCACTGGCATCTGGATGAAGACGCTCTGAAAGCTGCGTTCTCGGACAAGACCAAAGCCGTTTTGATCAACAACCCGATGAACCCGACCGCCAAGGTTTTCTCCGATGCCGAGCTTGGTCTGATCGCAGACCTCTGCAAACAGCATGATGCCTATGCAATCTGCGATGAAGTTTACGAGCATCTGGTGTTTGACGGCCACAAGCACCGGCCATTGATGACGTTTGACGGCATGCGCGAGCGGACGATCCGGATCGGCTCGGCGGGCAAGACATTCTCTTTGACAGGATGGAAAGTCGGCTACATTACCGGCCCGGCGTCTATGCTGGATCCGATCGCGAAGGCCCACCAATGGACCACGTTCACCACCCCGCCGAACCTGCAAAAGGCCGTGGCCTATGGGATCGGCAAGGATGACAGCTACTATCAGGGGCTTGCGGATGATTTGAGCGCAAAGCGGGACCGCATGGCAAAAGGCCTCTCCGCGCTGGGCTTCGAGGTGCTGCCCTGTGCGGCGACCTACTTCCTGACCTGCGGCATCACAGGGACCGGGTTGGGTGACAATGATGTCGAAGCCTGTGAGGTCCTTGTGAAGGAGGCTGGTGTTGCTGCTGTTCCTGTGTCTGCGTTTTACGGCTCGGACGCGCCGACCGGCTTCATCCGCTTTTGCTTCTGCAAGCAGGATGCGGTGATCGATGAGGCCCTGGAACGCCTATCGCGCTTTTTGACTGCGGCGCGCGCCGAATCCGCATAAAATCTCAATCAATTCAGTTCGAGCGAAACGAGACCTTGATGACCAATCCTGCCCTTGTGGACGTGACCCGCGGCCAGCTGACTGAAAGCCTGCATCGCGGCAGCGTCGCGGTTGTTGATACCGATGGTAAGTTGGTGTGCGGTGTTGGTGATTTCGAGGCTCGCGTCTTTCCGCGCTCTGCAATCAAGGCTCTGCAGGCCATTCCGCTGGTGGAATCCGGTGCCGCCGAGGCGTTGGATCTCAGCGACGCAGAACTGTCGCTTGCCTGCGCGTCGCACAATGGCGAGGAGGTTCACGCCAATTCCGCGCGTGTCATGCTGATGAAGGCGGGTCTCACCGAGGATGATTTGGAATGTGGGCCCCAGTGGCCAAAGCGGATGGAGGACGCCGCAAAACTCATTCTGGCCGATGAAACACCCTGCGGGCTGCACAACAACTGCTCGGGAAAACACGCCGGTTTTCTTGGCCTTGCCAAGGTTATGGGTGTTGAAACGAAAGGGTACGTTGAGCCGTCCCACCCTGTGCAACGCGAAATCCGGAACGTGATGGAGCAAATGACCGGCGACGTCGTTTCGGAAGACGTTTGCGGCACCGACGGATGCTCAATCCCGACCTACGCGTCACCGCTGAACAGCTTTGCCCGCGCATTTGCGGCCTTCGGGACGGGCGAGGGGCTAGAGCCGCTCCGCCAGGACGCAGCGCAACGTATTTTCGACGCTTGTATCAATGAGCCCTACATGGTTGCTGGTGCGGATCGCTTCTGCACCAACGTTATGGAAGGCTTCCGCGGGCGTGTCTTTGTGAAGACCGGTGCGGAAGGCGTGTTCTGCGCTTCGATCCCCGAGCTTGGATATGGCGTTGCCTTGAAGTGCGACGACGGCGCGACCCGGGCCGCCGAAGTCATGATGGCAACAGTGCTCGAAGTGATGCTGGAGCTTGATGAGGCCGAGGCAAAGCTCCTGGATGGTCTGGTCAACCCGCCGGTCCTGACGCGCCGGGGTGCGGAGGCAGGTGTGATCCGGCCGCGCAGCGAATTCCTTCAGATGCTCAAAGAGGCTTTGCCGGCCAACTGACGCGGAAGTGCACGGCCCTAGATTGGTTTGCTCATCCGCACCTTGTTGCCTGAGCGTCCGGTCTCTGACCAGCCGAGATGCGCGTAAAGTGCAACATTTTCGGGCATTCCGACATGCGTTGCGAGCTGGATCTCTATAGCGCCCATGTCCCGAGCGTGGGTTTCGATCACGTCGATGAGTTTTCGTCCGGCGCCGCGTCCACCATATTCCGGATCGACTGCGATGTTGACGAGCTGAGCGGTCTCGCCATCAACCGCCAAGACCGCACATCCGATGATGTTTTCGTCGGTTTCAGCCACATAAACCACGTTGTCTGTGATCTCGGATTCTAACCCTGCGGAAACATCGGGCAGGTCTCTGAGCTTCGCCTTTACCGGTGCATAGGCACGATCGATGCACTGTTTCAGCGCATTCACGTCTTGCAAATTTGCTCTGCGAATGGCTGGGTCTTGGTTTGTTATTGTCATTGGAGTTCCAAAATGGTGGCGCGCGCCGGTCTGTCCTATCGTTTCACTCATGCAATCACCCGCAAGCCGGCAGACAGTGTCGCGAAGGGGTTGCGGGCTGTGGACACAGGTGATCCCAGCGGTGACGCGTTTCGGGCAGAACATGAGCTCTACGTCAAGGCATTGCAAGATGCAGGGCTGACCGTCGACGTACTACCTCAATTGGAAGCCTATCCGGACAGTTGTTTTGTTGAGGATCCCGCCTTCTGTCTTCCTGAAGGTGCGATCCAATTGCGCCCGGGCACGGTCAGCCGTGAAGGCGAAGGCAAGGAAATTCGGGCAGCGCTTGATGCACGTTTCGACAAGGTCGTTGAATTGCCGGGTAGCGGTTACGTTGATGGCGGCGACATCCTGATGCTGGACGATGTGATCCTGATCGGGCTTTCTGCGCGCACCAATCGTGAAGGTGCAGACGCGTTCGCACAACTCCTCAAAGAATGGGGTTATAACGCGGAGGTCTGTGAAACGCCGGAAGGTGTGCTCCACTTCAAGACTGCCTGCTCGACCCTCGGGGAGGGCGTCATTCTGGCAACTGAAGTGATGGCGAAGAGCGGTTTCTTCGGTGAGCGGAAAGTCGTCGTGGTGCCGGACGGCGAAGACTATGCGGCCAACGTGATCCGTGTGAACGACGTTGTGTTGGTGCCGGAAGGCTACCCCAAAACCCTTGCAGCCATCGAAGCCGCTGGTTTCAGGACGGTTGTTCTTCCAACGCACGAGGCGCGCAAAGTGGATGGTGGTTTGTCCTGCCTGTCCTTGCGATTCGCCAGCAAAGCAGCCTAACGCTGGTTTACTGTCAGATGTAACGAGGCGCAGATCCTGCTGCTCAGGGTCTGCCGCTTTGGAGAAACCGGTGTTTAGATCAATCGGGGCCCGGGATTTCCGATTGACTGTGAAATACGTGATTTTGCGTATGGAAAGGTTTTGGCATTCGAAAATACTGAAAGGTATTCGGGATTACGTCAGGTGGGGACCGGTGGGGGTCTTTGTCCCGGGGAGACATATGCGTGCCGACCTTTTGGTTTCGGATCAGTGAAATAGCCTTGGTGGCAGGGCTTTATGTCCTGACTGCGCGGTTGGGGCAGACGCTTGCTATTCCTCCAGGCAACGTCACCCCGGTCTGGATGCCATCCGGTTTGATGCTCACTTGGGCGCTTCTGCGCGGGTCGCACATCTGGCCTGGTGTGATCTTGGGTGCATTCCTGGGCAACGTCTGGGCTTATGCTGATTTTTCATCGTTTGGTTCGGCTGTTCAGGTGCTCCTCGCTGGCATCTCAAATGGCATTGGCGATGTATTGGCATCGGTCGGATGCAGCATCGTGTTGCATCGCTATTTCCGCCCCTTTCGAATGTTCCAGAGTGTCTCTTCTGCGTCCGCCTTTTTGGTGATTGGTGTTGCAGGCGGTGCGGCGGTTAGTGCGCTAATTGGCGTGTCGGGGCTGTTGGCAGCCGGTCTCATCGATGCGCAAAACTACGGCAATACATTTGCGACCTGGTTTACCGGCGATGCGATCGGTGTCTTGGCAATCACACCATTTGCGCTTGCTGTTTATCTGTCTGACAAGACAGAACGCGTGTTGCCGGGTTTCGAGACAGTCGCCAATTTCCTCTTGATCCTGTCCGCCATTTACATTGCGTTTTGGAGCGATGTCGGCGGTCTTATGCAGAGTTTCGAACTCGCGGTCTTGCCGGTCTTGCTCATGTGGGCCTCCCTGCGCCTCAGCCGGATCTATATCTCTTTCGCGTTGTTGTTCTTGATTGGTGGCATCATTGTTCCGACCGCGCTGGGCCAGGGGCCTTTGCAGGGCATCGACAGGAACACCACCCTGATCAACACGCAGCTTCTGCTGGGTGTGATTGGCGTCCTGGTCCTGACCCTTCATGCAACGCGCGAACAGGTTCGCCAGCAGGTCCGGCATCTGGAACATGTCAAAGATACGCTCGACCAGAAAGTCCGTGAGCGGACTGCCGAACTGGAAGAGGCCAAGAGGAAAGCCGAAGAACTGGCGTCGACGGACGCTTTGACGGGTGCTCCAAACCGGCGCGTTTTCTTGAAACGTGGAAACGAGGAACTGAATCGCGCCATTCGCGGCGGCGAGGATGCCTGCGTGATCATGTTCGATCTGGATCACTTCAAGGAAGTGAACGACACCTATGGGCACCAAATTGGAGATCGGATCCTGAAGGATTGTGCTGCGGTGACGATGGGCTTCGTTCGCAACTACGATCTGTTCGGTCGGATTGGCGGGGAAGAGTTTGCAGTATTCTTGCCCAATACCACCGTATCAGGCGGGCAGAATGTTGCAGAGAAACTGCGTCAGGCCTTTTTGGAAAGGTCGGTGTCCAGTCACAAACTCAACTACACAGCAAGTTTCGGGATCAGTCCGGTTTTGGAAAAAGACCGGGCACTATCGATGGTTCTGCGCCGGGCCGATTTGGCTATGTACCGCGCAAAGGCAAACGGACGAAATTGTGTGGTGGTGTATGAGCCGTCACTGGAGGATAAAACCACGGGTGAAGGCTCTCCAACCCCTGCGTGAAACTCGCCTTTATGCGCCCACTCAACTCCAGATCTGATTGCTGTGCACCGTCAAATTGGAGAATTCGGACGTGCCGTTGAGTTCACCCGTCGCCCGCTCAAGCCAGCGGAACCCATTGATGGAGCCTTGCTTGGCGCCCTGAACGATGTTGTTCGTAATGACCGCCGGCCCGGCGCCGTCGGCAACGCTTACTGCAATCCCGATGTTGCAGTCCCGCAAGACGTTCTGTGATGCAATGATGTTCCGCATATACGGGCCCCAGCCGAGCAGCATGCCGTATTTCGGAACGCCCTCAATGACGTTGCCGGTTATCGTCGTATCGGCTTCGGCGGCAATCCCGATCCCAAACCCGGCGACATCGGGGGGATAGGGGCCTGTGTCTTTGATGTTCCGGATTAGGTTTCCGGAGCAAACAGCAAGCCTCCCGTCGTCAGCGAAATTGGCAATGGAGATTCCAATGGTGCCGCCGTCCGCGATGTTGTTGGCTATCACCGCGCCCTGGAAACCAAATTCGCTGTAAATGGCGGTCTCACCGGACCGCAAACAAGAGTTTCCGATGATCTGAATGTTGGATCCGGCATTGGAGCGGATCGCGGAAAAGGCACAGTCGGCCACCCTGTTGTTGGAGACAACAACACCGGCAGCCCGAAACACGTTGATGCCATTGCCGAACTGACCGGTGCCGCCATAGCGAGCGCTGATCCGTTCAACACGGTTGCCGGAGACGATGGTGCCGTCTTCACCGTCCTGCCAGCGATGGATCCATATACCGCCATTGGCGCAGTCCGTTACGGTGTTGCCGATGATCGAGAGGCCGGTAGCCTCATTGGAGCGGATACCGGCTTCGGCAGCCCCAGATATCCGGGAATTCTCGACCCGGCCGGAGCACCGGTCGAGCAGGAGCCCGGATTTGGTTGACCCGGCGACTTCGCATTCGTCGATCGCCAGATTGCGGACCCCAATGAAGTGCAAGAGACCGTCCGTGAAGTCGCCGATGGAGCGGTTCGCTCCATCAAACGTAATTCCGGTAAGGCCGATGTTGCTGACCCCTTCTGCCCGGATGAGCTGGCCGCCGCCGCCCTGATAAACAAGGCGCGTCCGGCCCGGAACACCGACAATCAGTGTACCGGACGGCAGACGCAAGTTTGCCACTGGATAGGTGCCTGCGGGCAGAAACAGGGCCCGGCCGCGTTCGACTGCCCGGTTGACGGCATTTTGAAACTGCGCGGTCTGGTCATTCGTGGCGTTGGGGATCAGACCAAGGTCAGCGGAATCGATCGAGCCGCGCAGATCCGCAACATCCATTGAAGCTCCAGCAGCTGTGCCGGAAAGACACAAAGCTGTCCCAGCAAGGAACGCCCGCCGGCTGGTCAGGACAGGCTTAGGGCATATTCTGGCGTCTTTTGGCACGGATCAGCTCCAAAACGGAAAATCGAGTTGTTTTGGAGTTCAAAAGAGCAAGCAGTGTGCCGAATGCGTGATGTTCCTGATTTTGACGCACTCTGTGCGGTTTGATATTCTTTGCCGGCTATGGGTGGAGGATCCGATAATGATTACCATTCAGGACTGCATCGGCATGTCCGATCTGGACGAGGCTGAAATCCTGGCTCTTGCCGAACACGAACATATCAGCGAAATCGCGGCGGCAGCACTCGGTGCTTATCTTCTGCATCAACCAAAGGGCGCGGATAAGATTGTGCGCATGATTGAGGACGACATTCGTGACGCCCTTGGTCGCGGCGACAAGGCCCACGCGAAGGAATTGTTCATGGCGCTTCGGCATTTTCTCCATGAGCACGCGGGAGAACTGAGCCGCAGGACATCTGCCTTGAGCTGAAGAGGCTGATCGGCCGGCCGGGAAGTGCAGGGACGAGAAAGGCGGAGATGAGGCCATCTCCGCCTGTCGGAGGTTCTTGCTTTTTAGGTATTACAGTTCGGACGGATCGACGTTTTCGATTTCAGTCCACTTGTCGTCGCCTTTTTCGATGAAGCCGGCCGTGTCCTTGTTCCAACGCTCCTGGATGCTTTCGGACAGGTTCAGGTAAAGCTTGCCATCAACGATTTTCCAGAGGTCCGGATCGCCATCTACCTTCACGCCCATCGCGGTGCCGAAGGCACAGAACCCGCCATATTGCGGCAGATACTTCTCAGGGTTCTTCTCAAAAAGGTTTTTGTTTTCTTCAGAGGTAAACCGGTAGGTCGCACCGTTGTGGACCGACGTGATGGAGAAATTGCCATCTTTCGGAGCGCCGTTGGTGAAATAAGACACCGGGTCAACGCCGCGCAGGGCCAGGCCGGTGACGGTTGCGTTGACATCAACACCTGCAGCGAAGGCGCTGGATACGAGAGTGCCGGCAACAACAGCAGCAGCAACGGTGCCGCGGATCAGATTAGCAAACATGTTTTATAAACTCCAAGGAAAGACAGGGTAATCGGCAAGGGAGTTCGTTTCGAAAATAAGGAACCAAATGGTTCCAAACTTATCAAAAAAATTTACCCTCACCGGTGAACCTAAATTGGGAACTCGGGTGATCATCTGCAAAGCACGAAGCGGTGAGCGGTTTGTGAGATCTTGAGAGCACCCACCTGAAATACCATGGTGTCCTGGCGATCGGTACCCGATCATCCTTGCAAACCGCCCGAAAGGTGCCGATGTTTGGAAGGCAGCTAAAGGAGGCTGACCAAACCGATGGCAAGACCAAGGGAATTTGAGACAGATGCAGCACTGGACAGTGCCATGAGCCTGTTCTGGGACCTTGGCTATGAGGAAGCTTCTCTTGCCCGTCTTCTGAAGACCATGAAGATCACCAGGGGATCGTTCTATAAGGCGTTCAAGGACAAACACGCGGTCTATCTGGCAACGCTGGACCGCTATGATCGACAGGTCGTGTCTTCGACGGTTGCTTTTTTGGGTAACCCCGAAAACGGGTCCGGTCGGGACCGCATCCTCAGCCTTCTGACAAATATCGCGGACATGGCCGAGACAGACGGCGACCGGCTCGGCTGCTTTTTATGTAACGCCATGGCAGACAAGGCAGCGCAAGGCGGGGAGATCGAACAAAGGTTGCAGGCTATGGCCATGAGGCTGGAAGCGGCCTTTCAAAAAGCCCTGGAAGATGATTTGACCCCGTCAGATCGTGCGGGCCACCGCGCCGGAGAAACAGCGCGGGCCCTGTTGGCGCTTTACTTTGGAATGCGTGTTTTGGGACGCGCCGGTCTCGCTGGCCGAATGGCGCGGGATTGCGTCACGCAAGCCGAAAACCTGATTGTCGGTATTACCGCATACGGCGGGCGAGTTCCCGCAGCAGACTAACCGCAGCATTCTCAACCAAGGCAAGGGACGGGCGTGGATCCCATCTCGTCCGCGGTAGCGGCGGAACGTGGACGAAAATGCTCGGGATGCCGGACCCGATGGAATCCCACAGCGTGGCATTGCAAAGGTACGTCCCCGCATTTTGAGACACCTTTGTTGAGGCTCCCGATTGCCGCGCCGCTGTGGCCAGATGTCCGGCGGGAAGAGTTGCAGTACGTGCACGTTCGCCCTTCGGGTCGAGCTCCGGATTTCCGGGGCCTTTTCCGTCGCTGTCGAACCGGACTTGAATGGCCTTGTTGACCGCACGGTTCTCCACGTTGATATCCTTCCGGGTGCCATCAACGCCGAAATGCACGATGGCATCTGGCTGGACTTCCCGGCGCAGCGCATCCGTAACGCTTGAGCGGGCCTCCCATGTCGTCGGCAGGACTTCAAAGTGATAGGCGACGCCGTGCTGATGCACACCTAGCCGCTTCGGGAGCCTTTTCATAAGGAGTTGCGTCGGATTGACAGGGGCCCCTGGAAAGGGGGTGAAACCGGTTACAAGTATTGTTTTTTGAGTATTCTTCATAAATCAAATCAATCGTTTAAGCCCATGAGGGTGGATAATTCATCAACGGCTACGGACACCGCCGTGGTGCCGTCGCGCACATCTGCTTCCAAAGTCTTCAGCCGGTTGGCGGTCTTCTGATTTGTTTTCAGAGATTCCATCAGGCGTTGTTGCAGTGTATCCCACATCCACGAGACTTGCTGGTCTGCACGGCGTTTTTGCCATTCCCCGCTTGCGGTCATGCGCTCGCGGTAAATCGTGATCTGCTCCCACATATGGTCCAGACCTTCATTGGCAAGCCCGGAGATCGTGATCACAGGCGGGCTCCAAGTCAGTGTTTTCGGAGCCAGAATATGCAGCGCTGCGCGGTAATCCGAGGCTGCTGCTCTTGCCCGGGTTGCGCCATCGCCATCGGCCTTGTTGACGGCGATCATATCGGCGATTTCCAGGACACCCTTCTTGATGCCTTGGAGCTCGTCGCCAGCTCCTGGCAACATGAGTACGAGAAAGAAATCGACCATATCGGCAACCGTTGTCTCCGATTGCCCGATGCCAACGGTTTCGACGAGAATGACATCGAAACCGGCAGCTTCGCACAGGAGCATCGTCTCCCGTGTTTTGGCTGCAACGCCGCCCAAAGTGCCGGCCGACGGCGACGGCCGGATAAAGGCATTCCGGTCGACGGCAAGGCGGGCCATCCGGGTCTTGTCGCCGAGAATAGAGCCCCCAGTGCGGGTGGACGACGGATCGACTGCCAGAACCGCGACTTTGTGGCCGGCTGCCGTGAGATTGGACCCGAAGGTGTCGATCGTGGTCGATTTCCCGGCGCCTGGAACGCCGGTGATGCCGACGCGAAGCGCCTTGCCGGTCCGAGGCAGGACTTCCTGCACCAGTTCCCGGGCGATCTTGCGATGCTCCGGTTTTTTGGATTCAACAAGCGTGATTGCGCGAGCAAGCGCAGCCCGGTTGCCTGATATCAATTGTCCGGCAAGGTGCCTTGGATCGGGTAAGGTCCTATGAGTCATAGGACCATGGCTTTACGCCAAGAATCAGCAAAGGTCACCAGCAACGTTTGGACGAGGAATGCTCGCCGCAAAGGCGCCGGCATTCCTCAAACCAGTTCGTTTAGGGTCCGAATCTAGGTCTTTGGTGTCCAAAGGATGCGCTGCAACTGCGCGTCAAAGAGTTCCTGGGCTGGTGGCAGCACGTCGAACGGACCGGTGTATCCCGGTATTGCGTAGACCAGTTCGACATTCGGATGGCCGGTTGACTCGCAGATTGCCATACCCCGCCACAAGTTGCGTCCAATGCGGCAATCAGCGCGCGCAGTGCCGATCTCCGCGAAGGTCATTCCAATGCGCTCGCCATTAGGGCCCTGCAAATGGTGGGTGACACCATGAACGGTGCGCACCTTGCCATTCTGTCCCTTGAAAACCTGCAAGACCTGAAAACCGTCAGTGTTGAATGCGGCCAATGCCCATTCTGTGTTGTTTTCAACGGCGGTCTGAATGCCCTCGGTGGTAAAGCCGGGAAGGGAGGCCTCAATCGCTTTTGGTGCATAAGCCGTTTCTGCGGTGATGCCGCCAACCCGGTCTTCGGTGATTTGCAACAGGGTGACATTGGATGTCCGGAACGCAGCTTCCGGGGCTGCAAGGTCCGCAGACGGCGTACAGGCTGTGGTCAGAAAAGCGGAAATCAGAAGGAACGCAGCAATCGGCGAACGCATAAACAAGATACTCCATCGGCCATGGGAACAGGCAATTTCACGACGCGGGTTTTAGCATCACCAATGGGATCGAGGAAACCATCCGCTCGTCAGTTTTAACACTCTTCACAGGGCATTTTGTCTCAATCATCCGAACCGGCAGACGTGCTCGTGATCTCAGGTTTCGTCCTTCTTGATCCACTTGGGTGTCGATGGCGGGGAATAGCGTTCAAACAGCGCAATAAGGTCGGCAGGCGCGTCAGCAATCTGCGCCATGTTCCGCATTTCTCGCTTGGTAAAGCCTTCCTGTGTCTGATGATCGAGGAAGGCAATCAGGTGGTCGTAATAGCCATTGATGTTGAGAAATCCGCAGGGTTTTTGATGATAACCGAGCTGGCCCCAGGTCCAGACCTCAAAGATCTCTTCCAGCGTACCGACCCCGCCGGGCAGGGCGATAAAGCCATCCGACAGGTCCGCCATCATGGCCTTGCGCTCGTGCATGGACTTGACGAGGTGCAGTTCGGTCAGACCCTGGTGCTCGATCTCCTTTTCCTTTAGCGAATGCGGAAGAACGCCGATCACCTCGCCGCCAGCTTCCAGAGCTGCATCGGCAACGCTTCCCATCAAGCCGACCCGCGCCCCGCCATAGACCAGCCGCATGCCTTTTTCGGCAATGGCCTTACCGGTTGCTTTTGCCGCGTCGTTGTAGTCTTCCAGCGCGCCGTAACTTGACCCGCAGAACACGCAAATCGATTTCATGGTTTTCTCCGAACTGGGAAATCCGGCCGCCTCTTGGCGGCCGGAGACTTGAGCTCAATCTCAGTCCTTCGCAAGCTCATCGAGAACCCGCGCCCAGGACCGGATGCCCTTGTGGAAGCTCTTGAGGTTGTATTTTTCGTTCGGCGAGTGGATCTGGTCGTCCTCCAGTCCGAAGCCGATCAGCAGGGAATCCATGCCGAGCATGCGCTTGAAATCACCAACGATCGGAATGGAGCCGCCCATGCCGGTGAGTGCTGCGTCCTTGCCCCACTCATCTTTCAAGGCCTTTTTGCCTTTCTCCAGAACCGGCATCGCGAAGTCGAGCCGGAGCGCCGGGCTGCCGTCCTTGGAGATGAATTCGACCGAACAGTCTGCCGGGATCTTGGAGCGGACATAGGCGCGGAACGCGTCCTGGATCTTTTCCGGATCCTGATCGCCGACCAGGCGGAATGTGAATTTCGCATGGGCTTCGGCCGGAATGACAGTCTTCGTGCCAGCGCCCTGGTAGCCGCCCCACATTCCGTTGACCTCACAGGTCGGGCGGGTCCACAGGTGCTCCAGTGGGGTGCGGTCGTTTTCGCCGCGCGGGTATTTCAGGCCGACATCGCCGAGGAACTCCTCGACATCAAAGCCGAGCTTGTCCCACATCGCGGTAACTTCTTCCGGCATATCGATGACGCCGTCATAAAAGCCCGGCAACGTGATCTTGCCGTTTTCATCATGAAGTCCTGCAATGATGTTGGCAACGATGTGGTTCGGGTTTTGTGCCGATCCGCCATAGGAGCCGGAATGCAGGTCGCGGCTGGCGGCCTTGACGATGATTTCATCGCCGACCATGCCGCGCAGCATGACGGAAATCGCCGGAGTATCAGCGTCCCATTGGCCCGTGTCGCACACCAGCGCCATGTCACAGGAAAGTTCGTCCTTGTTGGCTTCCAGGAACGGATGCAGGGACGGGGAGCCTGATTCTTCCTCGCCCTCGAACAGGATGGAGACATCGACCGGCAGATCTCCGGTTTCCGCGATGAAGGCGCGGGCCGCTTCCACGAAGGTCATCAGCTGGCCTTTGTCATCCGCAGCGCCGCGCGCAACGATGATCTTGGTGCCGTCTTCCTTGGTTTCGATGGCCGGATCGAACGGATCCCGGTTCCAAAGGTTCAGCGGATCGACCGGCTGGACATCGTAGTGGCCGTAAAACAGAACATGCGGACCAGGCTTTCCGGATTTGCGGTGTCCGACGACCATTGGATGGCCTTCCGTATCGCGGACGGAGGCCTCAATCCCGATGTCGTTCAATTCTTTCGCCAGCCACTCGGCAGCTTCCCGGCACGGGGCCTTGAATTCCGGGTCGGTGGAGATGGACTTGATTTTGAGGAGTTCAAACAGGCGATCGAGACTGTTGTCCAGGTCGGCATCAATGCGCGCCAATACCTTGTCGATGGAACTCATGACATGTCCTTAAATTATGAAACAGGATGTGAAAGGCCGGCTCACAAGCGGCCTTGAGAAGGGCATAAAAGGCCACAAGATCGGGCGGGGCGCAATGCGTTTTCCTTAAGCGCTTGCCACCGCTGGGGAAGTCTTGAGACCGTTGCGGGCGGTGACCATCACCTCCACGCGGGTTGGACCGACCACATCTTCAAGCCGCCCTGATACCTTATCCTTGAAAAGGTCGACGTCATGGGCCTCGATGGGCTTCAGCGGATCAATGTAGATGGCGGCATAATGCATGCGCCCGGCTTGCAGCACCGCAACCCGATGCAGCTTGTAACCATGTTCTTTTGCAAGATCGCGGGCAACGCGGGATACCTTTGAGTAAGTCTTTCGTGGCGCGCTGGTGCCGGACAGATCTGCCAGTGTGGACCGGAATGAAGAGAGTGGCTGCCAAATGATCACCAGGATCAGCAGCACCACAATCACCGCGTCGCCAATCGGCACATAAGGTCCAAGCGGCGTGTCTTGCAAGAAGGGTAGAGACAGGAGTGCAGCGCCAGTGCCGACGCTCAAGGCGCCGTCAATGATGGCAGCCCGGGATTCGGTTTTCAGCACCGCGCTGCGCTGGCCGGTCTTACGGTATGCGCGGTGATAATTGAAGGCAAGGGCAAGACAGATTGCGACAATGACGACCGAGTAGATGACTATCGGTCCGAAGACCAACTCTGGCACGTCGCCGCCAGTGAAGAATGTCCAGATCTTGGTACCTGAGACAAAGCCTGCAAAGACCAGGATGCCGATCAAAATGAGACTGCGAAAGGTAACATAAAGCACCTCATCGAAGTCATGCCCCCACGGGCGGCTGCGGGTGGCGGGAAGACCGACGCGTGCGCCAATCCGTGCAGCAGCAATCGCCGAAACGAAGTTGACGGCTGAATAAAGCCCATCCACGAGCATGGCGTCCGAGCGGGACAGCCAGGATGCGAGGATGCCGGCAAAGGCCATAAACAGGTTCGACCATTTCCCGACCTTCAGGGCACGCTGCTCGATCAGCAGTTCCGGGGACGCCATTGCCGTTGCTCCGTTCTGGTCAATTGCCGCGTTTCAATGATCCCATCAGACCGCGCACGAGGGCACGTCCAAGCGATGTACCGAAGCTTCGGGCAGCTGACTTCAAACCGGCTTCGAAAGCCGTGTCTCGCTGGCTGCGCCGCTGCGTCCGCCGCTGGCGGCTCTGCCGACGCGGACGGTCGTCACGCCCAAAATCCGGCAATTGAAAACCCGACCGCGTGCGGCGCGGTTCGCCGTGTTTTTCCGCGAACTTATCGTCCTTTTCCGCCTGTCTTTGCTCCATCCGCTGGGTCTCTTCGGCCCGGTTCATCAGAACTTCATAGGCAGATACCCGATCTCTTTGACGCTCATAGAGCCCGAAGACGGGGCTGGACTGGATTAAGGTCCTTCGTTCCGCCTGGGTGATTGGCCCGAGTTGTGAACAGGGCGGCCGGATCAGCGTACGTTGAACGATGGAGGGAATGCCTTTGCCTTCGAGTGTCGAGACCAGTGCTTCACCGACGCCAAGTTCGGTAATGACACGCTCTGTATCGAGATCCGGGTTGGGCCGGAAGGTTTCGGCTGCCGCCCGCACCGCCTTTTGATCGCGTGGCGTGAACGCGCGCAGGGCATGCTGGATCCGGTTGCCTAGCTGCGCCAGCACAGTCTCGGGGATGTCCAACGGGTTCTGTGTAACGAAATAGACCCCGACCCCCTTGGAGCGGATCAGGCGTACCACCTGTTCCACTTTTTCCAGAAGCGCTTTGGGAGCGCCGTTGAACAAAAGATGCGCCTCGTCGAAGAAGAAGACGAGTTTCGGCTTGTCCGGATCTCCAACTTCAGGGAGTTCTTCAAAGAGTTCAGAGAGCAGCCAAAGCAGGAACACGGCATAAAGCCGCGGCGCTGTCATCAGCTTGTCGGCAGCCAGGATATTCACCATGCCGCGGCCGTCCGGGGCCGTGCGGATGAAGTCGCGGATGTCGAGCGCCGGTTCACCAAAGAAATGCTCGCCACCCTGACGCTCCAGAACCAACAGTCGCCGCTGAATGGCACCAATCGAGGATTTCGAGACGTTGCCATAGACGGTGGAAAGCTCGGAAGCCCGCTCGGCCACATGGGTCAGCATGGCCCTCAAATCCTTCAGATCGAGGAGCAGCAGGCCTTCGTCATCGGCGAGCTCGAACAGGACATTGAGCACACCTTCCTGGGTGTCGTTCAGCTCCAAAAGCCGGGCTAGGAGCAGGGGGCCGATTTCCGATACGGTGGTCCGGATCGGGTGGCCTTGTTTACCGAGCAGATCCCAAAAGGCCGTCGGCACTGCTTCATAGTCGTAGGTCTTGTCGATCCCGACTTCTTTGGCGCGTTTTTCCAGGAAATCCTTGGAGGTGCCTGCTGCTGCGAGACCCGAAAGATCCCCTTTGATATCGGAGCAGAACACCGGCACTCCGGCTTTGGAAAATCCTTCTGCAAGGATCTGCAGCGAAACGGTTTTGCCGGTTCCGGTTGCCCCGGCGATCAGGCCGTGGCGGTTGGCCAGTTTCAATGAAAGCGCTTCGTCCTTGCCGCTGAACCCAACAAAAATCTGACTGTCCTTACTCACATTCGTCCCCCGAATCCGTCCCTTACGTCAGTAACCTAGCTCAGTCTTTTGAAAATTGCGCGTGTTAGACCAAATGCCGTCGACGAAGCTGTCATCGAGCCTGTATAGGGTGGCAACTTCAAACTTGCCGGAGGCCTCCGGCGCAATCTTCAGGACGTGACAACATGCAAGAACTGATCAGCCGCATCATGGCAAGAGCCGGCATTGAACAGCAGCAGGCCGAGGATGGTCTCGGGATCATCCTGGGCTTTTTGAACAAGGAAGCACCGGCAGAAAAAATGCAGCAGGTGCTCGATGCTCTGCCGGGCGCTGCCGACCTTCTGGCCGCGCGCGCAGGAACCAGTGGCGGAGGCCTTCTGGGCGGCCTTGGCAATATGATGGGTGGCACGATGGGCGCCATGGCCGCGCTCAACGAGCTCAACAAGGCCGGGCTCGGCATGGGTGAAATACAAGGGCTTGTCAAAGAACTCGTCTCTTATGCTAAAGAAAAAGCCGGGGATGACGTTGTTGATGAGGTTATTGCGAAAATTCCGGGACTGAGCCAGATCGTCTAACTGCCCCAGGGTTCGGCCGCCGGTGCAACGGGAGTGAATTGAGGATGTCTTATTCCATCGATGAGATCGAGGGCATCGGCCCGACATATGCGGCCAAACTCGGCGAAATCGGCATCAAGACAACGGAAGCGTATCTTGAGCGGGCAAAGGACCCGAAGGGCCGCAAGGCGCTGGAAGAGGAAACCGGCATTGACGGCAAGCGCATCCTCAAATGGGCCAACATGGCCGATCTGATGCGCATCAGCGGTGTCGGTGAAGAGTATTCCGAGCTTCTGGAAGCGGCCGGTGTGGACACCGTTAAGGAACTCAAGCACCGCAACGCCGCGAACCTTGCCGCGAAAATGAAAGAAGTGAACGACGAAAAGAGCCTCGTGCGCCAGGTACCGAGCGAGACCCAGGTCACAAAGTGGGTAGATCAGGCCAAGGAACTTGCGCCGATGATGACCTACTGATCGGTCCGGTCAGTCCAACTGTTTTTGCAGCGGGCGCGCCATCGGCGCGCCCGCCTCTATTCAGAAACGTGTCATAGGTGTTTTAGGCGAGGTTCAAAGAGTGGCGCTTGTTGGCGCGGAAGTCGGGACACGTTCGGCGCGCCAGTCCTGAAGCGGTTTTGCGGGGGCGATTTCCTCTACCAGCCCTGTTGCGACATCATAAAGGGTCGCCGAGACAGAAATCCCGCCGGGCACCTGTGCAGCCGCGCAGAGCCGGTCGATATCGCCCATCAAGTCGGACCGTTGATCGCGGATCGCATATTCCGAAACGTCGATGCCCATCTTTTCTTTCATCATCGCCTGCATTTCCGGCTGCGCCAGCCTTTGCGCGCCGCACTGCGTGTGTTGCATGAGAATGATGTTGAACCTCGGCTCCTGGCCATTTGTCGCCGCACGAACTAGAGCCGCCAGGGTCGCGACCTCCTCGATTACAGCACGGGTTACCCGCCCGCCGGTATTCCGGATCACGACGGCGTCTCCAAGCTCGAGCCCGAAGAGATGGGCCGGATCGGTGCGGGCATCAAGGCAAGCGATGATGAGGGTTTGCAGTGTCGGCAATATGGGCAGATCCGCCTTGTCGAAACTGGAGGCAAACGCCTTGTTGCGGTTAAGGAGCTTTGATTGCGGGGTCATGGGGGATAATCCTTTTCGGTTCAAAGTGGTTCAGGCGACGCGGGCCGCGGGGAGGCTGATGGATGCCGGTTGGTGTGTTGCCCGCCAGGAAGCGTCGTCTTGTGCGAATACCGGCGCGGACAGCTGGACGTAATCCCTCTCCGCTTCGGCGCGCTTCAGATCAAACGGCCGGGTTGCCAGGATCTTGGCAAAGCGGGCCATGGCGCCCAGGCTTCCCAGGGGTCTTTTCACCAGCCCAGGTTGTCCGGCTGCATGTTTGCGCACAATCGCTTCAAAGCTCTCCGGTTCCTGCCCGCCAATTCGTGCAACGTGATCCGTCGGTGCGTTCACCGCAAAGCTGCCACGCCGGTATTCGGCTGCATAAAGGGCAAGCTGCGTGACGGCGGCAACGGAGTAATTGGAGGGCGGCAGAGCCTTGAGCGCCTTCACCATCATCCGTTCGGAAATGTCCATGTAGCGTACCCGGCGGCGCAGCGCGCGGCTCATGGCGGCGGCAATGTCATTGGGAGAAAGCAGCTCGGGCCCTGTCGGACGGTAAGTTTGACCGGCATGTTTTGCGGGATCGGTTAGGGCCGCCACCACAACGCGAGCAATGTCCTCGTTCGACGGCGGTGCATTTTTCTTCTGATCCCCCGCACCAAGCGGCATGGTGAAGAGGCCCAGATGCGCGGCCATGTCGAGAACCATCAGATAATTGTCCGCAAACCAGCCGGGATTGACGGTGGTGACCGACATTTCCGGACGCATCCCGATCAGGATGTCGCCAAGATATACTTCCCGCGTAAACAGCGACGGGTGGTCCGCACTCGAGAGCCACTGGCTGAGGGTCACGACATGGTCCAGCTTGGCCTCATAGGCCGCTGCCGTGAAAACGGCGTTGAAGTGTAGGCCATTCGGTGCCGTCGGAGCGCATTGATAAGCGCGGCTGACGCCTGTCATCGCGGTGCGCATATCGGTTAGCGAATATTGATTGCCGACGAAAACCTCCGCACCGGCCCGTTCCAGCGCCTCTGACCGATGATCCTTCCGGCGTACGAAGGCGCGCACCGGGTAGTCTTGCTGGCGGAGCTGCAGGGTGACGTGCAGGCCGGTTTTTCCGGCGGCACTTGTCACGAGAATTTTGGGAAGGGTCTTCATGCGCGATGTCCTTAATGATGATAGTTGTCATCTATAAATTAGATGATATACGTCATCATTAGTGTCAAGAAGATTTTCGGAGGCTTTTGATGCCGCGTGTGTCGAACGAAGAAAAACAACGAAATCACAACAAGATAGTCGATGCAGCCGCCCGATTGTTTCGGGAGAACGGGATCGAGATGACCAGTGTTGCCGATGTGATGAAGGCCGCCGGCCTGACCCATGGGGGGTTCTACAGGCACTTTGGCTCAAAGGAAGACTTGATCTCAGCTGCGCTGGATCGTGCGGTCGATGACGTTTTGAAAGAGGGTGAAGAGGCTCCGGAGGGGGCAGCGCGCGCACTGGCGCGAGACGCCTACATCGCACGGTATCTTTCGGAAGATCATTTGTCGGGGCGCGGCAAAGGATGTCCGTTGGCGGCCTTGGGAACGGAACTCGTCCGGATGAACGGGGCCCCTCAGGACGCTGCTCAAAATGCGGTCGATCGCACGGTCCGGTTGCTTACTCTGGGCGAGGGGAAACGGGGTCCGAAGGGGCAGGCCGTACTTGCCCTCCTGCTTGGCTCCGTGGTTCTTGCCCGCTTGACGGACGGCGATGACGACAAGGGCAAGATGATGGAGGCTGCGAAGACCGCCGCTGCGCTGCTGGAGGACGCGTGGCCGGTCGAGACGGGCGCAAACACTTAAGGCCCTGTTCAGAACGGCCAATCGTGCTATCAGGTTCAGACAATAAGAACTTTTGGCAAGGGTTGGGCGAAAATGAACGCAGCGGTTTCCTGGGATGCAACAACGGTGGGTCAGCGGCTGGACGCAGCCCTGGAGAAGGCAAAAAGCGACCCTGCGGCGGCCCAAGTCTACATCAAGCTCCTGGAGACACGTGCCCGCCAGCAGGTGGCGAAAGTGGCCGAAAATGACGGTCCGCTCAAAGGAGCACTGGTCAGCGTCAAGGCGCTGTTTGATGTTGCCGGGGAAGTGACGACGTCCGCCACGACAGTTCTGAAAAACGATCCGCCGGCAACGGAAGATGCGCCTGCGATTGCCCGGCTGGATGCGGCGGGGGCGGTGTTCACCGGCCTGACCAACATGTCCGAATTTGCCTATTCCGGGCTCGGCCTCAATCCCCATTACGGCACGCCGGAAAACGCGCTTTATCCGGGCTGTGCGCCGGGCGGATCGACCAGTGGCGGGGCGGTCGCCGTGGCGCTGGGCCTGTGCGACATTGCGATTGGCAGCGACACCGGTGGGTCTCTGCGCATCCCAGCGGCGTTCAACGGCATCACCGGTTTCAAACCGACGCAAAGCTCCGTTTCGATGGCAGGCGGCAAGCCGCTTTCCGACAGTCTGGACAGTTTTGGCCCGATGGCAAAAACCGTCGCGGAATGTGAACTCACCTGGCAGGTGATGGCAGGGCGGGAAACCATCCCGGTAGAGCCCAAGGCGGCTCGCCTCGTGGTGCCGAAAAACTTCGGCTTTGACGAGATCGAGGCGCCCGTTGCCGAGGGTTTCAAGGCCGTGGTGGAAAAATTGCGCGCAGCGGGTTTTGAGATCGTGGAGAAGGATCTCGCCGTCATCGATCTCTACGCAAAGGTTCCGCCGTGGCACATGACCTCCGTGGAATCGCGCGCCCATTACGAGGATCATTTCCAGTTATCACCGGAACAGTTCGACCCGCGTGTGCATGCGCGCATGGGCCGGGCGGAGGAGATTTCTGCCGTTCAGTACCGGCAGACGCTGAACCGGCGTCAAACCTTGATTGAGGCCTTTGCGGAGGAGGTCGGCAGCGACATTCTCTTGCTGCCGACAACACCCATTCTGCCGCCGAAGATTGCCGATCTGGTGGATGATGGCGATTTCAACCGGCTCAATCTTCTAGCTCTGCGCAATCCCTCGCTCGCCAACGTCTGCGATGGCTGCGGCATCGCGCTTCCCTTTCAAAACGCCGATCACACCTTGAGCGCCATGCTGGTCGCACCGGGCGGTCAGGACGAGAAGCTTCTTGCTTGCGCCAAGGCGGTAGAGAGTGTCCTTCCTACCTAATCCGGCTTTTCGTCGTCGTCCTTATCCTCCGCCCGGTTGACGCTGGAGGCGTAGCCGGTATTGAAGCGGAAGCTGGCACTGCGGGTGACAGGGCGGCGGGCGGAGACGTTTTCCTGGGCCTCGCGCCAGACCACGAACAGGCCGGACGCGACAATGATCGCTGAGCCGAGCGCCACATAAAAATCCGGTGTTTCTGAAAAGAACAGCGCGCCGAACAGGGCGGCCCACAGGATCTGGCTGTATTGCAACGGCGCGACTACGGCGGCGGGCGCGGCCCGGTAGGCGCCGATGATGGCCGATTGGGCAATCACCGACAGAAAGCCGATTGCGGCCATTAGTCCGAGATCGCCCACGGCCATCAGCTGGTAGGAGCTGGGCATCAGGATGGACATCACGATCAACATCAGGATCATCGGATAAAGGATCAGGACCGCAGAGCGCTCTTGCCCGCCGATTTTGCGCACCAGGATCGAGGAGACCGAGTTCGCGCTGGCCGACAAAAGCGCGGCGATGTGGCCAGCGGACAGTGCGCTGACACCGGGACGCAGGACGATCACCACGCCGATCAGCCCGACAATGACCGCGATCCAGCGCTGAAAACGGACGGTTTCGCCAAGGAGCGGTACGGACAGGGCAGTGACCAGCAACGGCGTGGCAAAAAGGAGGGCATAGACCTCGGCAAGCGGCAGAACGGTAAAGGCATAAAACCCGCCGGACATTGCAACGATCGCAAGGCTTGATCTTAAGAGCACCAATCCGGGCCGCCGGGGGCGGAAATTGTCCGCCTTGCCGTCCGCCAGAATGATCAGGGAGACGGGCACAAAGGCGAACAGGACCGAGAAGAAGATGATCTGGAAGGCCGGATAGGTGCCGCCGAGCGCCTTGATCAAGGCGTCATGGGTGGAAAAGATCGCAAAGCCGCTGAGAGCGAACAAAAAGCCTTTGAGCGATGCGGACATGGGCAGCGGCCTTGAAGAAGCGGGTTTTTTGAGGGTCTGGCCATATGCCGAGTGGCATGGTCAGGGAATTTCCTGCGGTCTGATAGAGCGCCGCACCGGCACAAGTGTTAGCAGAAAAGCGGGCACTGCCAAAGGCGGGAACGGTCCGGAATCAAGCCGCTTTGCACATTTTTCTAATCGGTTTAATTTTCTGCTCTGCAGCCTCAGACAAAAACCCGGGCAAGGGTGGCAACGGCAAGGGCGGTGGCGGCGCGTTTCGGGCCGGCAAGGTCGGAGGACATCTGGCTCGGCATGTTCAGCGTGACACGGTTGAGGTCAGAGGCCTCCAGATGGTCAAGGTCGGCCGATTTTGCTGCTTCTTCGGCAGACCGGCGCACGTCGTCGAGCATCTGCACGAGGGACTGCCAGATGTGCAGGGGCGGCGCCTCATTTGTGTTGCGCCAGCGAACAATTTCGTCTGCAGATGATTTGAGGACACGGGCTGCCTCGTCCTGAGACAGACCCAGATAGTCCATTACATCGCTGAAATTACTCATAATTGTTCCAGGTTCGGTCAGCGCGCTCTGTTGTTAGATAGCTTATATTGCACTGCAATATGGCAAAAGTGAAGCTTTCATCTGGAATTCGGTTAACCGGCGGCGGCTCAAATTGACAGAATCGCCCTGTATTCGCGGTGATTCCTGCCGATTGGATCGGCAGTTTTGTCAGGTCTGCGGCGGAAGACCAATCAGGGAGACGTCGCAGACCCGGCAATTGCCTGAAAACTCGGAAGAATTTGGATATCCGTGGAAAACGGTCCGCTGCCCAATTGTCCGGTTCGGTTAATGATAGGTTTATGCGACTAAGCACTCCGTTTGAGAAAGACGCCGGGCCTCTTTGATGAAATTCAAGGGAAAATCCTTCATTGCGATCGTGCTATCTCCCGAGCCGCCCTATCAGGACTGGTTCAAGGAGATCGACCGGATCATCGCGCGCACACCGGGATTTTTCATCGACCGGCCGATCGTTCTGGACGTGCGCGGCACCAAGATCCCGATCGAGGACCTTGAGACCGTTCTGGACGGCTTGAGCAAGCGTTCCATCCGGGTTTTCGGCATTGACGGGATTTCCGGAACGCGCCTCAAACCGGGAATGCCGCCGAGTTTCGGCGGTGGACGACTGACGGCTGATGTCGAAATCCCGGAAACTGCCGTCGGGAGCGAGTCGGCGACAGAGGCTGCGGGCCAAAAGGCAGTCGGCAACACCGATGCGCCCAAAAAGGCTGCGAAAACAGATGCATCCGATCCGGACCCGGCAATCAAGACTGCTGAGAAGCCGGTTGCCAAGAAAGCAGATCGGCATCCCCGGGCGATGCCTGAGGCCAATGGGTCATCAATCGTCATTACCGAACATGTCCGCTCCGGTCAGAGCATCCTGCATCCGGATGGCGACGTGACGATTGTCGGCTCGGTCAGCTCCGGCGCAGAGATCATTGCGGGCGGATCAATCCACGTTTACGGCGCCCTGCGCGGCCGCGCTTTGGCCGGGGTCTCCGGACGGGATGGCGCGCGGATCTTCTGCTCGAAACTGGACGCCGAACTGGTGTCCATCAATGGACTTTACAAGGTTGCCGATGACTTCGACGCGGCTCTGCGCAACGCACCAGCGCAGATCCGCTTTGAAGACGAGAGCCTTGTCTTTGAACAACTGAGTTAACTCTGGTCGGGGCCGTGAAGAGCCTTTGCACCGTCAACAAGTGGGACGAACACCATGAGCAACGCAACGGTCGTTGTGGTCACGTCAGGCAAGGGCGGGGTTGGCAAGACAACCACATCCGCCGCAATCGCCTCAGCGCTGGCCAAGGAAGGTTATCAGGTCTGTGCCATCGACTTCGATGTGGGCTTGCGCAACCTGGACCTGATCATGGGCGCGGAACGGCGCGTCGTGTTCGATTTGGTCAACGTGGTGCGCGGCGAGGCGACCATCAAGCAGGCTTTGGTGCGCGACAAGAAGCTGAACAACCTGTTCTTGCTGCCGGCTTCCCAGACCCGTGACAAGGATGCGCTCACCGAAGAGGGCGTTGCGAGCGTCATCAGCGAATTGCGCCATTACTTCGACTGGATCGTCTGTGACAGCCCGGCTGGCATTGAGCGCGGCGCGACGCTGGCCATGCGCCACGCCGATGAAGCCATCATCGTTTCCAACCCGGAAGTGTCCTCCGTGCGCGACTGCGACCGGATCATTGGGCTTCTGGACGCCAAGACGCAGGTTGCGGAGCAGGGCGGGCGCATGCCCAAGCACCTCCTGATCACCCGGTATGACAGCGCCCGCGCCAAAACAGGCGAGATGCTGGCAACCGACGATGTGGTGGACATCTTGTCAGTGCCGCTCATTGGCGTGATCCCGGAAAGCAAGGACGTCCTGAAGGCCTCCAACGTCGGCCTGCCGGTCACGCTGGCCGATGAAGGTTCGCCCGCGGCCCGTGCCTATATGGAAGCAACGCGCCGTCTTTTGGGGGAAAACATTCCCGTCACCATCCCGGAAGAAAAGAAGGGCTTGTTCGGCAAGATCTTCAAGGGGAGGGCGGCATGAACATCCTGAGCCTTTTTGGCAAAAGAAGCCAAAGCGCTTCTGTTGCCAAGAACCGGCTGCAGATCCTTCTCGCGCACGAACGCTCCGGAAACAGCGATGATGCCGCGCTGATCTCCAGTCTTCGCGAGGACATCCTGGCCGTTGTCGCCAAGCGTATCGATATCGACCCGGATGCCGTCCGGCTTGAAATGGACCGGGAAGGCGATGTCACCACGCTGGGTATCGACATCGAACTGCCGCCGTCCGCAGCCCGGGCGTCCTGACACAACGAAAATCTGAAGACAGCCGGATCGGGGTCCCCGGTCCGGCTGTTTCGTGTTTACAGCTTGCTGTGCGTCCCATCGCAAAGCGGGGATTTGCTGCTTGCCTTGCAGCCGCAGAAGAACGCTTTGCCGTCCTTTTCGGCCGTATATTTGACCGGCGCGAAGTCCGTACCCTTGTGGCTACCATCGCAAAACGGCTGGTTCGCGCTCTTGCCGCACGCACACCAAAAGTAGTTTTTGCCTGCTTCAACTTCGACCGCATAAGGCGCTTTTTGCGCAACAACTGGTTCAGACATTCAGTTCTCCCTCAACTCTCAACCGTGTAACTAGGAAGATGACCGGGGACGCCAAGGTTTCCGGCGGTTTTCGGCCTACCCTGGTCTAATTTTTTGGGGATCTCCCAGACCTCTGCGACAAACCGTCAAGTGCCACTGGCAGTTGAGGTGTTTGGCGCTAAGTTCTGTCAGCGATGATGCTGGTTGACCTGAAACCTTTACAGAGGCTGCTCCGCCTGGTGGCGGGGATGTTGTCCGTCCCGCCCGGGCGCGCCCGGATTGCGCTTGCCTATATTTACGGCCTTGCCTGCCACACCCTCTTTGCGGCCGCAGTCCTTGCGATGATCGCTGCGATGTTCTTCGGGATGAGCCGCAGTTTTGGTGCTGTACCGGATCCATGGCGCTATCTCGCCAATGCGTTCCTTTTGCTCCAGTTCCCACTGACCCACTCCGTGCTTCTGTCGGCGCGCGGGCGGAAGTGGCTATCGGCGCTCGCCCCGTCCGGACACGGCAAGACTCTGGCGACCACGACCTATGCCATCATCGCCTCCGTCCAGCTGCTTTTGCTGTTCGCATTCTGGACACCGAGTGGTGCGATCTGGTGGCAAGCGGAGGGAGCGGTTTTTTGGCTTTTGTGCGGGCTTTACACGCTCTCATGGCTGTTGTTGATCAAGGCGAGTTATGACGCAGGTGCTGAGGTGCAATCAGGCGCGCTCGGCTGGATGTCGCTGGCGCAGAACATTCGCCCGATTTTCCCGGACATGCCGGAGACAGGGCTCTTCAAGATCATCCGCCAGCCAATCTATGTGTCCTTTGCCCTGACAACGTGGACGGTGCCGGTCTGGACGCCTGACCAGCTCGCTGTTGCGAGTTTTCTGACAGCCTACTGCCTGCTCGCACCGATGCTGAAGGAACGGCGTTTCGCCTCTCAGTTCGGGGAGCGTTTCCGGCAGTACCAGGCAACCGTTCCCTATATTTTACCCAGTGTCACACGGAGACCTAAGAAATGATCGTCACCTCAGCGACCCTTCTTGTGACCGCGCTGTTGTTCGGTGGCATGACGCTCTATTCCTTTGGCTTCGCGGCCTTCGTCTTCACCGCGCTGCCGGCGGAAACGGCAGGACCCCTTATCCGGAAAGCCTTCCCGCACTTCTATCTGTTTGTGATCGCGACATCCTTGGCCGCGGCGCTTGGGACCGGATTTCTGGATGTGGTCTCTTGCGTGGTGATGGTCCTGATTGCAGCATCCGCGATCTTTGCAAGACAGGAACTGATGCCGATGATCAACGCGGCGACCGATGCGGGCGAAACAAAGCGTTTCAAGGTTCTGCATGGCGCGTCCGTCGTCATAACGCTTGCGCATATCATTGCCAGCGCTGCCGTCTTGATCCGTCTTGCCGTTGCCTGAGTAGCTAACTACTCAGACGCGCCGGTGCCGCTCTGCTCGATGCGCGCGGCCCAGACCTTCGACACTTTAGAAAGTGGCAGGAGCGCTTCGTAGACCTCCTGCCCGAGCGGTGACACGCAATACCCGCCATCCCCTTGTGTGACGAACCCTGCGGCCCGCAGTTCTTTCAGTCGGGCATTCAAAACAGCCGGAGAAATGCTCTCGCAAGCCTCCTGTAATGCGCGGAAGGTGCAAGGGCCCTGTTCGCTCAAGGTCCAGACCACACCCATTGCCCAGCGGCGTCCCAGTAAATCGAACAGGGCCATGATCGGCGCGCCGCTGCGCGATCCGCGGACGGCCTTTCCGGGAATGGGAATGTCGGTCATACGTCCTCCATTGCTATTAAAATAATAGCGTGCTATTTCTTTCATAGCAGTTTAGAGGATAGGCCCATGCAGGCAAGAGACTTTCTATTGTGGTCGGTGCTCGCCGCGCTTTGGGGCAGTTCGTTCCTGGCGATTGGTGTCGCCGTCAAAGACATTGACCCGGCCACGTTGGTCTTTGCGCGGATGGCAATTGCAGCGCCAGTTCTGGGCTGTGTGCTGCTGCTGAGGGGAGGCGGGTTTGACCTCGGGGTTCGCGGCTGGATCATTGCGGCCATTGTCGGCGTCAGCGGCAATGTCTTGCCGTTTCTTCTGATCAGTTACGCAGAGCAGGAGGTCAACACCGGGCTTGCCGCACTGATCATGGGCATTGCCCCGATCATCACTCTGGTTGCCGCGCCTCTGGTCCATTTTGAGGAAAGCCTCACCAGACTTAAGATATTCGGTGCGCTGGCCGGTTTTGCCGGGGTCGCCGTGTTGGCAGCGCCGGACTTAAGTGCGGGCCGGATTGGCGATCTTCTTCCCGAGCTTTGCCTGGTTGCGGCAGCCTGTTGTTATGCCTTCACGGCGCTTTTCTCGCGGAGATTTGCCTTTCCTGATCCCTTGCAAATGGCTGCAGCCTCGGTCTTCGTCGGGCTGCTGGCGCTCGGGGGATACATGGCTTTGTTCGCTCCAGACCTTGGTCTGCCCGCTGCGCCGGTTCCAGCGCAGGCCGCGGTCCTCTATTTGGGGCTGGGACCGACAGCGCTGGCGGCTTTGATTTATTTTTACTTGATCCCGCGCATCGGGGCCGCCCGGCTGCAGCAAGTGAACTATGCGGTGCCTGTGATCGGCACCTTGCTGGGGATCGCTGTGCTTGGTGAACAACCGGGCTGGACCGCCTGGCCGGCTCTTGGCCTCATTGTTTTCGGTGTTTATCTGGTGACACGGCCGGACAAGACTGAACCGGCGCCAGCGCGCCAAATCGCGGAGCCTGCTGAATAGACGGCTATAGTGTTTCGGTCGCAGGTAACCGTTGAGCTGATGTGTCGGTGGAATCCGGGATATAGACCGTGACCTGGCCGCGCCCCTTTTTCTTGGAAGCGTAAAGGGCCGTATCCGCCCGCCGCAGCAAATTGACCGGTTCGGTCGAATAGGCAATGCCGGCGCTTGCCCCGAAATGGCAGGAATGGCCGTTGAGGGTAACCCGTTGGGACAGGATCGCAATCGCTTCTTTTGCGACTGCCAGAACACGCTCACGGTCCGTCAAGCCGAAGACGATCACAAACTCATCCCCACCAAGCCGGAAAACCTTGTCCTGCGGGTAGGTGAGCGAGCTCAAGGTCTCGCCGACATATTTGAGAACTTCATCGCCGGTTTCGTGTCCCAAGGTGTCATTGATCGTCTTGAACCGGTCGAGGTCGAAGCAGACAAGAGCGAATTCCTTGGTGCCGTCGGCCTTTGCGGAGAGTGTGTCGAGGGCTTGCTCAAAGCTCCAGCGGTTGCCGAGGTTTGTGAGAGCATCCGTGTTCGCCTGATGCGCAAGCAGCTCTTTGGCCCGCTCGGTTCGTTTCTTGGCAGCGTCCAGAGCGCTGACCATATGCGTTGCCTGCTTGAGAAATGCTCGGGCCGCGATCATCATGCCTGCATAGACGATGATCAGGCCGAGCGCCAAGGGGGGCAGCAGCCGCTGGCCTGGAAGAACCGGGTTCCAAACGAAGTTGGCAAGCCTTGTGCCGTCTTCGGTTCGGATCGGCCAATGAGCCTGAAAATATGAGGGGTCTTCTGTCGTAATCTGGAGACCCGGCAGCTGGAATTTCTCGCCAAGATCCGCAAGCGCCTCGTCATCCAGCGGGCGCACGAACATCATAATATGATCTGTGCTGGTGATCTTGTCGGTGTCGTAGGTCGTCATCCGGATTGCCGAGGCAAGATACAAATCGGATGCCGAGCCAAGAAAGGCAGTCGCGGGAATTGGCGCTTCATTTTCCTCGGTTCTGCGTGCCCGGTTGATCAATCTGCCGGCATCCGGCCCGTAGCGCTCCATGGAACTCCTGTCGGCGCGGTAGTCTTCGAAGATGTGCAAGCGGTCCGCATTCTCACCATCCAGAACGTGAACACCGATAATCCCGAGGTCGGAGTAGATGTACTCAATAAACGTTGTATCGATCCAATCTTCGTCGAATTCGTTGACGAGGCGGTCCACGGACTCGTCCCAATAGGCGTATTCCAAAGTGAGCTCAGAGAGCCGGTCTGTCCGCTCCCCTAGAAGAGATCCCATGACCCGTTCACTGGACGTGATGGCTTGCCGGTCAAGTGCGTTGACCAGGAAGGCTGCAAATACAAGCAGGCTCACGGCACCAATGATGAAAGACGCCCAGAACGGGCGGGACAGCTTGTGGATTCGCTTCAGGCGCGCTTTTCCTGCCGGTGCATCAGCTTGCTGATGCCCGGTTGGCGCTCTGGAAGTTTCTTTTTGACTGGCCCCAATCTCCGTGGACAACACGATCCCAAATTCTCGCAAGCCGTTTTTTCGTTGTCGCGCAAGTATAAGTGCAGTTCATCGAAAAACGAGCTCGTATTTTAGTAAAACTTGGGATTTTGGAGTTTCTGGAAAATAAAAAGGAAATATGCCAAAACACTCCTTGTGAAAAATTCGGAGAAAGGCAGATTTCGACTTCCTTAATTTTGACGAGGGGGTGCGCCTTTTAGGTGTGAAATTTTGAAGTTCACCTCTTCACCAGGCCTCCGCATCCATCTTATGACGGTTTTTCCGGGACAGTATGCCTCGGTGTGTTTAAGACAGACAACCGTACCTGCAACGTTATGGCTCTGGATTTTCTGGATGATTTTTGCGCTCTCGGTCGCAACCACATACGTACTCACCAACATCGACGGGCTGTTTGCTTTTCTCGCATTGGCAGCCACAGGACGCAAACCTGCGGCAATCATCGGCTTTTTACTGGCGCAGGTCGTGGTGATCGGCGGCGCTGCTCTGGTCGGTAGTGGCGCTGCTGTCCTTGCGCCAGCTGATCTCGGGCTACTCGGCCTCGTGCCGGTCGCTCTCGGCTTTCGCGAAGTCCTGAAAAACCGGCGTAAATCCAAACAAGTGGAAGACAGGAAACCTGCGCCCGGGTCGATTATTGGCGTGGTCGCGCTTTTCCTGGCGCTCAGCACCGACACCTTCGTTTTGATGGCAACGTTTTTTGCCGACACGCGCGCCGAGCTCGATCATTTCGTGCTCTCCGGAGCGCTGATTGCAGTCGCAGCGCTTCTGGCGCTTGGGACGTTCTTGAGCCGTCTCATAAAGCCGACACCGGCGACAGAGAAATTTTTCGAACGCCTTGCCCCGCTCGTCATGATCGTCGCAGGCCTTTACATCCTCATGGACACGCAAACGGATGTTTTCTGAGCAGTTTCAACGAAGTTCCTTGGCCATCTGGGCCGTTTGCTGCCACCCGTCGCGTTCGTAGAGCGGTCGCGCCTGATCGGTCGCGGTCAGAACGGCATGGGTGATCCCGCGCGCCCTGAAGGCGTCATCGGATGCGGCCATCAGGCGATTGGCGATGCCCTTTCTCCGGTGGTCCGGTTCGACAAAAACGTTCAGCACATAGCCGCGTTGCAAGACGTCCGGGTGGAATTGTGGTGGGGAGGCCAGTCGATGACCATCAGCCCAACACCGCCGACAGCAACCCCGCCCACTTCTGCAATGAAGCCAAAATAGCTCTCGGACTGGAGCGTGTTTTGTTGCCACTCTCGATAGGCCGGGCTCAAGGCGGCTTTTGCTGCCTCTTGATCGCCTGCCGCAAGAAACATGTCATGCCGGTGCCGACAGATCAGATCGCAATCAGAGGGCGCGACAGGGCGAAGAGTGACGGTCATGTCAGACAAGGCGCTTGTTTCTCAGCCCTCGTAGACGATCTCGCGGGTTTCGCGGAAGGTGACATCGGAGAATTTTTCGGTGATGTGGCCGACTTCCCAGGCGTTCTTGAACAGGAAAACGGGCTTGTCGTCGCGGTCGTTGGCGATCGACATGCGGTGGCCTTCGATCATCTTCTGCAGGGTCTGGCTGTCGGTCTCGATCCAACGGGCGGTCGTGTAAGGAACGGCCTCAAAGCCGATTTCCGTACCGTACTCCGCGCGCAGGCGATCGACTACCACGTCGAGCTGCAGCGCGCCGACAACGCCCACGATCCAGTTGGAGCCAAGGTCTGGCTTGAAGATCTGAACAAGGCCTTCTTCAGCGAGGTCCTGCAGGCCCTGGCGCATCTGCTTGACGCGCATGGTGTCGGACAGGCGCACGCGGCGCAGGATTTCCGGCGCAAACGCAGGCAGGCCGGTCACGTGGATGTTCTCGCCTTCGGTCAAGGTGTCACCAACGCGCAGCTGGCCGTGGTTCGGAACGCCGATCACGTCGCCCGGATAGGCAAGATCGGCGATTTCGCGTTCCTCTGCAAAGAAGAAGATCGGGGCGGAGACGGCGATCTGCTTGCCCGCGCGCACGTGCTTCAGCTTCATGCCGCGCTTGAAGGTGCCTGAACACAGCCGCACGAACGCGATCCGGTCGCGGTGCTTCGGATCCATGTTCGCCTGAACCTTGAAGACAAAGCCGGTGACTTTGTCCTCGTTCGGCATGATGGTCCGCCCGCCGGTCGCCGGCTGGGAGTGCGGCGGCGGGGCAAAGTCGGCGATGAAATCAAGGATTTCCTCGATGCCATAGTCGCGCAGGGCCGAGCCGAAGAACACCGGGGTCAAATGGCCTTCCAGGAAGCTTTCCTTGTCGAACTCCGCATAGCCTTCCGCGCCGAGTTCCACGTTTTCAGTGAGCTCATCCATGATCCGGTCGAAGACAGTGCCGGTGAGTGCTTCGTCGTCCAGACCGGACACGGTCTTGGTTTCCGTGTAAGGCCCGCCGCGATCACCGCCGGATGTGTGGAACTGCTTCTTCTGCCAGTCGTAAACGCCGAAAAAGTCGGAGCCCATGCCGACCGGCCAGGTCTGCGGAGACACATCAAGGGCGAGGGCTTCTTGCACTTCGTCGAGAATTTCCAGCGCATGCCGGCCTTCACGGTCGATCTTGTTGACGAAGGTGATGATCGGGATGTCGCGCAGCCGGCAAACCTCGAAGAGCTTGCGGGTTTGGGTTTCGATACCCTTGGCCGCATCGATGACCATGACCGCAGCATCCACAGCGGTCAACGTACGGTAGGTGTCTTCGGAAAAGTCTTCGTGGCCCGGCGTGTCGAGCAGGTTGTAGATGATGCCCTTTCGCTCGAACGTCATGACGGATGACGATACGGAGATGCCGCGTTCCTGTTCGATCTTCATCCAGTCGGAGCGGGCCCGGCGCCGTTCGCCGCGTGCGCGCACCTGACCGGCCGCCCGGATGGCACCGCCCGACAAGAGCAGCTTTTCTGTCAGCGTCGTCTTACCGGCATCCGGGTGGGAAATAATCGCAAAAGTGCGCCGGGTCTGGTGCGGCGCCGCGCCGTTGGTGGCCATCTAGGTGTCTCCTGAGCAAACCGCCGGGCAAAACCATCGTCTGGGCCGCGCATCACACCGGAGATCCGGGAGCGCAAGCCTTCACAAGAGGCCGGACGGATTGATGTTTCGTTGGCGCAAGGTTCTAGTGTGGTTTGGGGCAAAAGGCTAGGGCGGATTATCCGGGTAGTGGACTAGACGTCCAAAGGTTCCTCTTCTGAGATCTTACCCGCTTCCTGAACCATTTTCAGGCTGTTCTCCGGAACAGGAACAGAGGGGCTTGGTTCTTCTGGCGCCTCGACCCGCGACAACCTCAAGAAGGCAACGGCGATCAGCACCAGGTTCACGGCGACGACACACCCCTGTAGGGCGTTATCGCCGATCACAGAGCTGGTGGCCAAAACTGTGGTTGGCCCCACAACCGATCCGATTGAATAAAGCAGCAGCAAAGTTGAGGAGACTTCTGTTGTCGTACCGTCTTCAGCCCGATCAAACGCGAGGGCCGAGGAAACGGAATAAAGCGGGAAAATTGCCGCGCCCAACAAGACCGGCGCCAGAAATGCAAAAATCTGGACAGCCGAGCCCTGGGCTCCTGATAGGGCCCGCCCTTCACCGTCTCCAACAATGGCCGAGAAAATCAAGACAAGGACGGTTGGCACGGCGAGGCCGATGATCACCAGGCGGCGGTCCATTCTGTCAGATAGGATGCCGACCGGCCACTGCGCAAATAGGCGCCCGCCGTAAAGCAGCATGATCACAATCGCCACAAGTGAGACGGATAATCCATGGCTGGTCAGATAAAACGGCAGCACAGAGATGGTGGAGGTGACCGAGAAACCGGAGACAAATGCACCGACACCAGCGGTCGGGGAGGGGATGTTCAGAGCCGCCTTGGTTCCGGTTGAGGGCGGCAGGACCGGTTGTTCCGATTTGGTGACGGCTATCACGGCGACCGAGATGTTCATGAGAGCCGCGAAATAGAGGATCAGGCTTTCCGCATCAGAGCCCATCCATAAAAAGACCACTTGGCTGCCGATGGATGCCAGACCCAGAATAATGGAATAAAGCGCGATCACCTGACCGCGCCGGTCTTTCGGGGCTTCATGGTTGATCCAAGTGTCGGAGACGGCCAAAACGGTTGCGATCGAAGCGCCCATGACAAAGCGTAGGGCTGCCCAGGAAAGGGTGTTGTCCAAGGCCTCCAGACCAATAATCGTGATGGTCGCGATTGCGGCGGCAGCGGCATAGGTTCGGATCACCCCGCTGCGGCGGGCAAGGTTGGGAGCAGCAAAACAGCCGACCCCAAATCCAATCGAATAGGCCGCGGCGATGAAGGACACATCGCCTTGCGACCCGCCCTCATTCGCGATCAAGATACCGAGCATGGTGGAGATCGCTGCATTCGCCAGATTGACCAGAAATGATGCGAAGAAAAGCGCGGAGAGTTGTTTCGGCATACTTATTTTTATTTCAGGTGGCGGTCGAAGAATTCGAACAATTCGCGAAGCGCATCTTCCGATTCGGGCATTTCCCGAAAAAGCCCTTGAATATAATCGCCATGCGCCTGGCCATCATACACATGAAGATCGGCGACAATACCATTGGAACGCAGCGCACGATGCATTCGAACGGTGTCGCTGAGCAAAAGGTCACGGGTGCCGGAAATCAGGATCGTCGGCGGAAAATCATGGAGATTTCCGTTGACAGGCGACAGCAGTGGGTTTGAGAGATCCTGTCCTGCAGCATATAACTCAAACGTTCCGGTGATAAGGCCGTCACGACGGCCCAGCGGGTCAAGCCCCTGCAGCGTAAGCCAAGTATCAGATGTGTTTTCCAGGTCTGTGGCAGGGGTCCCGGCAAACAACGCACCCGGCAAAGGCAGGTCGAGCTCCTTCAAACGAAGCGTTGTTGCGAGCGTCAGATTTCCGCCAGCGGATGTGCCGAACAGAGCCGTCTTGTTTGCAGGCTGTTGTGCGGTGACTTTCCGCCACACGGCGACAGAATCGTCAAGAGCAGCCGGGAATGGATCCAGAGGGGGACGTCGGTAATCAACCGACACGACTTTTACCCCTAGCCCGTCCGCCAGCCAGACAGCTTCGCGCAACACTGAATCTCCGCCGCCAAAGACGAAGGCTCCTCCGTGAAGATGTACAAAGACACGGTCCGCGAACCGATCCGATAGCTTCTTGGGTGTCACGGTGTAAGTGCGAACTCCTGCAGTCTCGCCAATTTCATAGGACGCTCCCAACGATTTTGCGGCCTGCCGGCCGGCTTCTTCTCCTGGCGCATCGAATAGGGTTTGATACTCAAGCCATGCTTCAGGTGTATTTGGGACCGGGATATGCGGCGGGATTTTTCGCTCCTCCACAATTTCCTTCATTGCCGGAGAGATGCCGTGCGGTGTAGGCACCGTGCGTTCTCCGAGTGTTGTTACGCTCGGAAAAGTCGACGGAACTTCGAAGGAGAAAGCTGCGCTGGAGGCAAGGATTGGAAGTGCGATTGTAAGACAGAGTTTGCTAAGGCTGTAGCGCGGCATATTCGACTTGCTCCTCCTGATCTGACATGCAGGGTAAGAGCCAGACCTCTGTTCTACAAGACATTGTGAGATTGCTCTCAGGTCGTTGCCAGAAGGCAGCTGGTTGGCCTCGATTTCAAATGTCGGCGCTTTTGAAGAATCTGCTGCCAAGGAGAAAAAGCCTTTGACTAACCGCGCTTGCCTGATCACCGGCCTCCTCATGATCGCTGCGACCGCTGTGATCTTGCTCTTCATGGGCCGGATCCCGATCTGTGAGTGCGGTTATGTGCTGTTTTGGACTCCGGCGAGCGATGTAGCGGGGTCGTCGCAGCATATTGCTGACTGGTACACCTTCAGCCATATCATTCACGGCTTCTTGTTTTATTGGCTGCTGTGGGCGCTGTTCAAGCAAAGATCCGTTGGAGAGCGGGCGCTCGGCGCGATCTTCATCGAGGCGGCCTGGGAAGTGGCGGAAAACAGCCCCTGGATCATTGACCGATACCGGGAAGCGACGATCGCCGTCGGGTATACCGGCGACAGCGTCCTGAACTCCGTTTTCGATATTCTCTGGATGCTCGCCGGTTTCTTTTTCGCCTGGCGGATGCCGGTCTGGGTCACGGTCGTGGTCGGCATCGTTTTTGAGTTTCTGGCGCTCTGGGTGATCCGCGACAATCTCACCTTGAACGTTCTGATGCTCGTTTATCCGGTGGATGCCATCAAGGTTTGGCAAGCGGGTTGATTTTGCGTTGGTGCGTCAGCTCTCAGCCTGACGCTTTTCCAGATAGGAGCGGGACCAGTCTTCGAGTTGATCGAGAATTGGTTTCAAGGCTTCTCCGTGAGCACTAAGACTGTACTCCACCTTTGGCGGGATTTGTGGATACACCTTCCGCACAATGATTTTGTGATCTTCCAGTTCTCTCAATTGCTTGGTCAACATGCGCTGAGAAATGTCCGGGATTATGCGGTGCAGCTCGTTGAACCGCATGGTCTTGCGGCAAATACACCACAAGATCATCCCTTTCCATTTTCCGCCAATCAAACCAAGGGCGGTTTCAGTCGGGCAAAACAGCGGATCAATTTGTTGATTCTGAGCCATCGGAGAGCCTATTAGTTACTTTTTTGTATGTATAAGCAAAAATTGTGCGTACTTGTCAAAAGGTAATGTGAAATTTAACTCTCGTGCACTTCCTCAACAAAGGGCACTTCAGATGACACATACCTTTCCAGTTCTTCAAGAAAAGGCAATTAAAACAAGCACTTTTTCCAATCGTTACGTTCTGGCGCCAATGTCACGTGCCAGCGCCGGCGCAGACAGTGTGCCAACGGAGAACATGGCGGAATATTATGCCGGTTTTGCCCGGGGTGGTTACGGCCTCATCATTACGGAAGGGGCCTTTACCGATGAAAAATGGGCGCAGTGTTATTCCGGTCAGCCGGGGCTTGTGAACGATGTCCAGGAGATGGGGTGGCAACGGGTCGTCCAGGCAATCAAGGCTGAGGGCGGGAAGGTCATCCTGCAGCTCATTCATGCTGGCGCCGTCTCTCAACATATCATGGAGCCAGTTGCACCGTCTCCGGTCCGGCCAGCCGGGTCCATGCTGCAGGGCTATGGTCACCGTCAGGGGGGCTACGACGTGCCAGACGAACTGAGGCTCGCCCAGATCGAGATCATCAAGCGCGGATTTTGCCAGGCCGCCCTGCGGGCAGAGGCTGCAGGCTTCGATGGCGTCGAGATCCACTGTGCAAACGGGTATCTGCTCGATCAATTCCTGACAGCAGAAACGAACCTTCGTCAGGATCAATATGGCGGCACGTTGGAGAACAGGATCCGGCTGACACAGGAGATCATCCGGGAGGCACAGGGCGCCACAAAATCAGACTTCATTGTCGGGGTTCGGTTATCCCAGGCCAAGGCAAACATCCAAGACTACTTCTGGCCAAACGGATTGGCAGACGCGAAGGTCATATTTCAGGCGGTTGCGGACGCGGGCGCCGATTTCATTCACCTTGCGAGCGAAAAAGAAGGCTATGCCGTGCACAGCTACACAGAAGCCGGGGAAAACCTGACAGCCTACGCTCGGGATCTGACTGGTCTACCCGTGATCGCCAATGGTGGACTTCATGTCATTGCGGATGCCAATGAGCTTATTGCTTCCGGCAAAGCTGATTTCGTCTCTATCGGCAAAACGGCGATGCTCAACCCCGACTTACCCAAGCGGGTCGCGGAAGGCCGAGAATTACAAGAGTTTACATTCGATATGTTCAAGTACGGTGTGACGATCGAGGCGCAGCAGCAATGGGAAGAAGAGCAGGCGGCCTTCGGACCCACGTGATCGATTTCAATCTCGAAAACTCAACCAATTTGTTGAAAATGCGTAGGAATTAATTTGCCGCGGTGGTCCAGGTGCGGGTGGATGCTGGACCACCGCGGCAGTTTCACGCTGCCATCAAGAAGTGGCAAACCCTTCTGTTTCGGGGCATCAGGGTTTTACGGGCGGAAGGACGGTGACCAGGCGGGCAGTCCTGGTGCTGGTGTCCTCAGATGCCGCTCCTAGTGAGGCCGCAGCGTGATTTTCTTCGTCCTCTTCCTCCGGGTCGAGGTCGATGATGATCAGGTTTTCCAAAAAGGCGATGATGGCTGCGCGATCCTTGTCGCCAAGCGCTTCATAGGCAAGACGGC
This sequence comes from Roseibium sp. R5, assembly GCF_055755305.1. Taxonomy (NCBI): domain Bacteria; kingdom Pseudomonadati; phylum Pseudomonadota; class Alphaproteobacteria; order Hyphomicrobiales; family Stappiaceae; genus Roseibium; species Roseibium sp. R5. Next base: position 4,808,488 of record NZ_CM146910.1, on the reverse strand, counting down.
TGGCTTCGGCTTCACCGCCATGGGCCCGGATCGCTTCATCCAATGTCGTCGCGTTGCCATCGTGCAGCCAGGGGCCGGTCGAACCGACACCGGCAAGCGAGGCCGTCGGCCAGACGGACGCACCAAATCCGTGGACGTCCACCGGATCGGCGAGGTCTTCGCCCATCTCGTGCCGTTTGAAGTCGGAGTACCAGGAGACAAGCGCCCCGCCGTCGCCTGCCTTCGGAAAGGCACCAAGGTTCAGCGTTTCGCCCTTGGCGGTCACAACATGGTTGTTGGGGCTGTCTTCTGTGAGGTCGAACCAGATTGGTGCGTGACCATCAAGACCGCTGTCGATCGCCTTCTGGCCGGAGGGGAAAATATCTTCCCGGAAACCGGCCTGCAAACTCGGCTCGGAAAAGATCGGTGTCGAGATCTTGAGCGTCGGCACATGACAGGTGGTGCACTGGGCCTCGGTCATCAAACGTTCGCCGCGCTCGATTTCCAGAACCTCGCCGGCTGTCAGCTCCATCAGTCCGTGTTTGGCAAGTTCGAGTTTCGAAGTCGGTCGCTCCAAGGCGGCCATATAGATGGACAAGGCGGTCAGATCGCCGACGGACAACTCTCCGGTCACGCCATCATGGTCGCCGTCATGGTTGCCCACCAGTTCATCTGCCTGCATGCCGAGTTCATTATGGGCGGCGTGGCGGGTGAAAGCTCTCAAGGTGGCGTGCGAGCCCTTCCAGCCGAACATGCGGACCACGAGGTCTTCGTCCACGCCCTCAATCCCGGACCGGTCGTAGTCGGCAATACATATCCCGGTCAGCGGGTCTTTCTCAGGCGTTGCAGAGAGTGTGCCGAAGCTGATGGTCTTTGCTGTCAGATTCACCGAGGCATCTTCGCCCAAGGTGCAGACTTCCTTTTGAAGAAGCTCTTCCTGGGCAAGGAGTTCTGCCGTCATTTCTTCTGCAATCCGCTGCACCGCGCCAAGCGCGAAGAGATGCGGTGTGTTCCGGTGCAGATACTTGGACGGGTCGCCCGTATGCAGCGGATCGACGATCCCGTTCAGCGGGTTTGGACCGGCCCCATTGGCATAAGGCGCTGAATGGCAGGAGATACAGGATTGGGCGACCGGGCCGGCTTCGCGCTCCGGCAGGTGCGTGGTCCACTCGCCGAAAAGTTCCAGATCTGCCCGCGGCATGCGGGTAAACATCTTGCCGTCCTGGCTGACCTTGGCTCCGACCCCGCGTTCGGCCGTGAATGTCGCCTCGGTCAATTCATCACCGGCCTCAAACGCTTCTATGAAAGCGGCCTTCGGGTCTTTGAGGGCAGACGCATTCAAGTCTTCCTGATTGACTTTCGGCGGCTCTTCTGCAGAAGCAGCAGTAATACACAAAAGACCCGCAAGGCCGAGCGGAGCCGCTCGGCGCAAAGACTTGCGCACAGACATTGATCTTCTCCCTCTGGATCACAATGTCTTGAGCTTGGCACAGCTAATTGTGGCGTGTTTGGTAATTTCTGCCACAATTACATTTATTCGAGATTTAGAACATTAAATTTTATTTACGGGAATAAGAAAGTTTTTTGTGTGTTGTATAGAGTTATTTACCGCCCCGTCGGGCGTCGTGTATTCGGCAAATGATGTCGATTTGATTTTTGTCACGCCGACATGCCCGAAGCCGTCCGACACGCAAGAGGGGACTGGTTTGCGGTCAATATGGCGTCCTCGGTCTTTGCGTTTTTGGAAGTATGAACATCACGGCGGCAATGACCTGATCGCCAGGCAGTTACCGCAAATGTCAATCCTGACCATATCCGTCAGCGCGACATGAGAGTAGCATTCCCAAGCGTCACATTGGCTGGGAGGCTTTGGTATGCGCACGACAACAAGCAGACTTCTACGACTTTCAAGCGGTCTCGTAGCCGCAGTTGCCTTTCTCGGTATGGGAACCGCGGGTGCTGAACCCACGCTGGAGCGCGGCCGGTATCTGGTGGAAGGGCCTGCCGGATGCGGCAATTGCCATACACCACAAGGTCCGGATGGGCCGGTGGCGGATATGGGACTGGCCGGCATGATGGTTGAGAAGAACGACATGTTCACTGCCATCGCATCGAATATCACGCCGGGCAGCCGTGTGGTCGATTGGACGGATGAACAGCTGGGCCGCGCTATTCGGGAAGGCATTCGCCCTGATGGCAGCATCATTGGCCCGCCCATGCCATTCGGGCTTTACAAAGGCATATCAGATGATGACCTGATGAGCATGGTGATGTATCTGCGCCAGGTTCCGGCTGTCGATCATGATCCGGGGCAAAGCGTTTACAATATTCCGCTTCCGCCGGCCTATGGACCGCCGGTTATCAGCGTCGCAGAGGTGCCGCATGGTGTTACGCTTGAGTACGGTGCCTATCTCGCCGGTCCAATCGCCCATTGCACCGAATGCCACACAACCTTTGGTCCTAAGGGTCCGATGTTTGACACACATCTTGGCGCAGGTGGATTTGAGTTTCATGGTCCATGGGGTGTTTCTGTTGCACCGAACATCACGCCAACACGGCTGGCGCAATACAGTGACGCCGAGCTTGATGACATGATCCGCAAGGGCGTTCGGCCGGATGGGGCGCGCATGCTGCCGCCGATGCCATACGGGTATCTTGCCAAAATGACTGACGAGGACGCGGCGGCCATCACGCTCTACCTGCGTTCGCTTCCCGCCTTGCCGGATGGCGGACAGTAGTAAGGGTATCAATCCAGACGTTTCTTGAACCGGACGGCAGCGGCGACCATGCCGAGGACAAAGAAACCGCTCATCCAGATGACATCGCGGTGGACATCCATGAGCGTAGCGTCCCGGAGCACGAAGCCCCGGATCATGCGCATGAAATGTGTCGCAGGCAGCGCTTCGGCAATGTACTGCGCCGCAACAGGCATGCCCTCGTAAGGGAACATGAATCCGGACAGAAGGATGGACGGTAGAAGTACGAAGACGGTCATCTGCATGGCTTGAAGCTGGGTCTGGGCGATCGTGGAAAACACCAGGCCGAGCGACAGGCTGGCCCCTATGAACAAAAGCGTCCCGATAAAGAGGTCAATCATGTTGCCATCCAGCGGCACATTGAACAGGACGTGCCCCAGACTGAGAATGATGATCGTTTGCACAAGGCCAATGAAAATGTAGGGAATGATCTTCCCGACCATCAGTTCGATCGGCCGGATCGGCGTGTTGATGAGCATCTCCATGTTGCCGCGTTCCCGCTCGCGCACAATCGCAGCGGAGGTGAACATGATCATCGTCATCGTCAGGATAGTGCCAACCAGGCCCGGCACAATATTGACCGCGGTGCGTTGTTCGGGATTGTAGAAGAGCGTGACTTCAAAGGTCGGCGTCGACCGGTTGGGTGCCTGCCGGTAGATCTCCGAGAGCGGCATGTTCCGAAGGCTCTTGATCGAGCTCGCGATCATCGTATCCGAGCCATCGACAATCCATTGAGCAACCGGGCGGCTGGTTTCCTGATCTGTCGAGGGTGGTGTGCCAAGACCCACAGCTGGAGACCTTGCCAGTCGCTGAGTGAGGTCGTCGGGTAGAATGAAGGCGGCCCGGACGCGGGCGGAGCGGATCGCTTCTTCGGCTTCTTCCGGCGTGGTCAGCCGCTCGGTCACCGTCACGACCCGGGTTGCCTCGACCATTTGAACGAGAATGCGGCTGATGCCGGTCTGACTCTGATCGACCACCGCGATCGGGATGTCGCGGACATTGGTGTTTATGGCGTAACCGAACAGGATCAGCTGAATGAGCGGGATCATGACGACCATTCCAAAGGTCATCCGGTCTCGGCGCAGCTGGGCTAGTTCCTTGGAAAAGACGGCGAGAATGCGCGATATCGATCTCATTGACGCCCCTCTCCGGTTGCTGTGACAAAGACGTCTTCCAGATTGGGCCGGACCTGTTCGACAATTGTTGCGCTTGCCGTTTGCGGGTTGGATTTCATGAAGCCCTCCGGATCGGGGATGGTGTCTTTGACGAGCACCCGCAAGCGCGCCCCAAGCTGCGCAGCTGTCACGATGCCTTCGGTGCCCAGAAGATGCCGCCGGATATCACGCAGGTTCGGCGCTTCGATCTCCACAACATTGGCACCCATGGCGGACATTAGCGCACTGGGCGTGCCGTCCAGCCGTTTTTGACCGGCTTCCATGATCGCAATCTTGTGGCAGCGCTCGGCTTCATCCATGAAATGAGTTGTCACAACAATGGACGTGCCCTCATCGACCAGGTCGAAAAGCTGCTCCCAGAAATGCCGGCGCGACTCGGGGTCCACCGCCGAGGTCGGTTCATCCAGAAACAACAGTTGCGGGCCGTGCAACACGGCCGCCGCCAAGGCAAGGCGCTGACGCTGGCCGCCACTCATCTTGCCCGCGAACCGGTCACTGAGCTGCGTCAGTTCATAGCGGTCCATCACTTCGGCAATGCGTTCCGTGCGCTGGGCCCGGGAGAGGCCGTAAACGGTTCCCATGAAGTTGAGATTTTCCAGTACCGTGAGATCGCCATAAAGCGAAAAGGCCTGGGTCATGTAGCCGATCTTATATTTTAAAGCTTCAGCGTCCTTGGGCACGGACAGCCCCAGAACCTCGACGCTTCCCTCTGTCGGTGTCAGCAGGCCGGTCAGCATGCGGATGGCGGTTGTCTTGCCGCATCCGTTGGGGCCGAGAAACCCGTAGATCATGCCACGCTCAATGGTCAGGTCGAGGCCGTCGACCGCCCGGAAGCCCTTGAAGCTTTTCACCAGCCCTTCGGCTTGGATCACAATGTCGGACATGGGCGCGGTCACGGCAGCACGGCTTGTGCCGGAACACCGTTCGGCAGGTTGGAGGCGCTGTCGGGCAACTGGATTTCAGCGACATACATCAGCCGTGCACGGTCCGACTGGTTGAGCGCATAGTAGGGGGTGAAGGACGGCTCTGAACTGATCCAGCGCACGTGCCCGTCGATTGGATCGTCGAGGCCATCAACGCGAATGGAGAGTGTGTCGCCTTCGTTGATCTTCACCCGGTGGGGTTCGGGCACATAGACCCGGGCATAGGGCGCAGCACCTGCCAGCATCACGGCAACCGGGCTGCCGACAGTAACGCGTTCTCCAAGGTTCCAGGGCAGGCTGTCCAGAACGCCGTCCCGGGAAGCAACAATTGTCAGGTCACTCAAGATCTTTTGCTGTGTTGCAAGACTGGCCTCGGCCGCGGCGAGTTCCGCGCGGGCCATTTCCAGGTCTTCCGGACGGGTCCCGGTGACCAGCTCAAGAAGTTGCTGCTCGGCGCTGTTCAGGCTCGCATCTGCCGCATCCCGGCTGGCCCGTGCACTGTCGAGCTGGGCCTGGCTGGTGGTGCCGCGTGTTGTGAGGTCTTGGTAGCGTTCGAAGTTGTTTTCGGCCTCCACCAGTTCAGCCTTGGCTCCAGCCACAGCGGCTTCGGCCTTTGCGATCTCTTCCTGCCGTGCGCCATTTTCCAGCTTTTCAAGATTGGCACGCGATTTTTCGACTTCGGCGGCGGCCTGATTAACGACGGCTTGTTGCTGTGTCGCATCCAGCCGGGCGAGCACAGTGCCTTTGCTGACTGGTGAGCCTTGCGGGACGGGAAGCGCAACCAGAACCTCTGCAGCTGTGGCTGTCAGTGCCACACGTTCGCGCTCCAGGGTGCCCAGGGCGACGCTGCCGTCATCCTTATTGCAGGCAGACAGGGAGACGGCGAGCGCTCCGGCGATCAGAAGCCGTGTCGGGGAGAGGGGCATGAAATTCTCCAGCGGGATCCGGACGATGCCTGTAAGTCAGCTTGTTTTCCTGAAAGCTTATCCCGCCTGTCCAAGAACCTCCATGAGCAGGATCAAAAAAAGCCGGGCGCAAAGGCCCGGCGTTCAGTCAGCTGTCAATCAGGGAGCTAGCTGGCGCGTCGGAAGACGTTGTACCAGCGTTTCTTCGGAGCGCTGATTGCCCGCTCCAGAACTTCTGCCGCGTAAAGGGAGGCGTTTTCCCGGGCCTTTTCAACGCCCGAGACCATCTTCGGATCAAGGTTTGCAAGGCCGCCGCCAAACTCGAAGAGATCGCGGAAGGCTGCGCGCTCGACGATCGGGGTCATCAGAACATCGATGTTTTGCGCTGAGAGAAAGTCTTGCACCGCCTTCATGGCCCTTGTCGTTACGGCCGCGTTGGAGCGTGTCAGCACGACGCAGTGCTTGATGTCCTGACGGACGATTTTCTCCAGCTTTTTGATCAGGGTCAGAATTTTTGCACCGCCCCGTGCATCCATGGAGGATCCCTGGATCGGGATCACCACCAAATCGGACACCGAAAGGGCGTTTGCAACGATCAGGTTCTCCGTGCCTTCAAGATCGACGATCACATAATCGGATGTCTCAGAGGCTTGGGTGATTTGTTCCGTGATGGAAGCAGGGGAAATCTGGCTGACCACGGAAATCCCTTTGCAGGTCCGGGGCAGTTCATGCCATTTCGAAATCCATTTCTGCGGATCTGCATCGAAGATCGTGACACGCTTTCCGCGGGCGGCAACTTCTGTTGCCAACAGCAAGGCGGCTGTGGTTTTGCCGGCGCCGCCCTTTGCATTCGCGAAGGAAATGACTGGCATGAGAGTTCTCCTGAACATGCCGCCATGGATGGGGATGGCGGTCTTTTTCCTGCCTAAAGCTTCGCCAGTCTTGAAATTTTATGGTTACCAATTCCTTAAATTCGCAAAATGCGAGGAGGTTATTCAGCGCCCGAGGCTGATTGTGGATAAGTCTCTGAAATTCCTAAGCACAATTTCGGAGGGTGTGGGCCTCTGGTTTCGCGCGTGAGTCTCAGGACCGTGTGCGTTGCTGCAGGATCACGAGTGCGCATTGATGGGGATTACTGCGGATTAATGGCAGCGGATCTGAGTGAATTGACCTTGGGTCCATTGAAAGCCGGAGCGTGCCTGCGTAGGTTTTACCGGTATTGGCTTCCAATTTGGCCCAGCGAAGGACACTGCATGCTGAACAGTTTTCTGAAAGCCCTTCAGGCACGGTTCGCCAAACTGCCGGTGGTGGTGCTTGCCGCTGTTTTTTGCGGGGTGTCGATCAACGCACATGCTGAAGCCTTGAAGCCGTACAAAGACCGCCTGTTCCGCTACAAGAAGGTCACCGAAACACTTTACGACGGCGATTTCATCGTTGTGGAGTACATCAAGCAACGCGATCTGCACGGCCGGGATCAGATCCCCGAGCGCCAAGTTTATGGCAACTACGTTTCTTACAAGCCGAAACGCGGCCGCGGCAGCGGAGAGCTCAAGGCAAATGGCCGGACCATCTCCTACATGGGGACGGGCAAGTGGAAGGGCGGCGCCAAGACGATCGTCATCTATATTCATGGTCAGGGCGGAAACCGCTTTCAGGGCATGAACGATGTGTCCTTTGGTGGCAACTTCAACCGGATCCAGAACCTGATGGTCCGCAACGGCGGCGCATATCTCACGGTTGATGTCACTCACTTCGACAAGCGGGGCACAGCGGATGTCGCGGCGCTCATCCAGCAGCAAAAACAGCTTTCTCCCGGCGCCAAGGTTGTTGTGGCGTGCGGATCGATGGGCGGCATCATCTGCTGGAACCTTGTGAAAAACGGGAACTATGCGCGCCTCGTGAACGGGATCATGCTGCTCGGCTCGCCTAAGGATCCGAACATTTTCTCAGCCGGAGTGCTGTCCAGGAACGTGCCGATCTATATGGGGCAAGGTACGCTGGACCGGGTCTATAATTGGGAAACCCAGGCGCAGTTTTTCAAGCAGATCAAATCAAAGGCGCCAAACTATCCGATCAAGTTCACGCTGTTTGACACCGGCACCCACGGGACGCCGATCCGAATGACCGATTGGCGCTTGGTGCTGAACTGGATGCTTGGCTAGGGGCCTCACAAACCGCGTCACGCCCGCTTCTCCCCCACCTTGAACGGGACTGTGTCGGTGCGGTCGAGTTTCCGGTCGAGCAACAAGTTGTCGATCGTATTCACGCAGTCTTTTGCGAGCGCCGATAACTGGTTGGCAGCTGCAGCGGAGCACGTCTTCTGTGCGCCAAGGCTACTTCCGCAATGCCATTTCGCCTGGTTCATCAGGTTCTCACACTGGGTGAGCAGCAAGGCGTAGTGATCGCTTCCAGCAAACAGTTTTGTGCCGTCGCGGTTGAGCCAGGGCCAATAGTTCGCCGCCATGTCTTCCACGTTGAGGGTGCAAGTCGGCCGCTCCTTGGCGTCTTTTTGACCACTCAGCACCTTGATCCAGTTCCGGAGTTCGACCTGAAGGTAAAGCAGTCTGACGCGCCGTTTTGATAGGTGCTGCAACAGGCTCCAATCGGGATCGGGTGCGAAAGTCTCCGTCCAGTCGAGAAAGGTGCCGTAGGGCAGGGGACGGGCAATGGAGTACCCTTGGAGGATCGTTGTTCCCAGGCTGATCAACAGGTTCTGGTGCGCCTTTGTTTCCACGCCTTCGGCAATCACCTCTCTGTTGAGAGCGCCCGCAAGGCCGAGAACCGCGTCCACAATCGCAAGGTCATCGAGGGTATCGATTGCAGCCCGCACGAAGGTCTGGTCGATCTTCACGTGATCTGCCGGGAGATGGCGCAGGTGCGTGAGCGTGGAATACCCGGTGCCGAAGTCGTCGATTGAGAAACTGACACCAAGTTCCTGGCACTGTTTGATCGCAAGGGCGACCGAGGCGTTTCCGACCGCCGTCGCGTTTTCCAGCACTTCGATATCGAGCAGAGATGGCGCGATCGAGTCGTATTTTGCCAGGAGACCCTTTAGCGTGTCGTAGAGCCAGTTCGACGTGAGGTTCCGGGGGTCGATATTGACGCTGATCGGCACTTCCAGCCCAGCCTTGCGCCACGCAGACGCGGTCTCAAAGGCGGTCTCCAGCGCCCATGTGTCCAGTTTCAGGGACAGGCCGATGTTTTCCGTAGCGTCCAGGAAACTGCCCGGATACCGGATACCCACCTCCGGATGCTGCCAGCGGACGAGGGCTTCGGCACTGTGGATTCGCCCGCTGACCACATCGACCTTTGGCTGGTAGTGGAACACCAGCTCATTATTATCGATCGCATTGGAGAGTGCGTTGATCCTGTTGTTGAAGGCGGTGATCTCAATCTCGGTTTTCGGATTGAACAGCGTATAGCGGTTCTTGCCTTCCAGCTTGGACTGATACATCGCTGAATCGCTTTGGCGCAAAAGCTGGTCCGGTGTGGTGTCGCTGTCTGCGGAAAAGGCTGCGACGCCAACGCTCGTCGAAATGGCCACCGATTTGTCACCGAGATCAATCGGTTTGCTGGTCTCCGCCAGCACCCGTTCGGCGAGGGTTCTGTAAGCGTCCGGGCTTTCGTAGTCGGACACCACGGCAATGAACTCATCACCGCCGAGCCGTGCGACAGTATCGGTTGACCGGAACTGCGAGAGGAGCCGCCTGGAAACCGTGGTCAGAAGCTCATCTCCGAGCTCATGGCCGTAACGGTCGTTGATTTCCTTGAAGCCATCAAGATCGAAGAAAAAGACGGCGCCCCAGCAATTGTCGCGTTTGACGCGTTCAATCGCTTCACTCAGGCGTTCGCGCAAGAGGACCCGGTTGGGCAGCTCTGTCAGTGGGTCATAATGGGCAATGCGCTCCAGTTCATACTGATGGTTCTTAAGATCCGTGATGTCGGAAAAAATTGAGATGTAATTCGTAAGGGTCCCGTTTCCGTCCTTGATCGCGGCAACGGAAACCCGCTGCGCGTAGCGCTCACCGTCGGGGCGGACATTCCAGAGTTCCCCGGCCCATTCCCCGGTCTCTGCGAGCGCCCGTGACATTTGCCGCAGGATCTCGGAACGATTCTGATCCGAGGCGATCTTCATTGGGTTTTGGCCAATGATTGCGTCAAGGTTTTCGCCTGATATGCGCGCGACAGCCGGGTTGGCCTGGATGACGATGCCATCTGCGTCCGTCACCAGAATGCCCTCATTGGCATGGCGGAAGACCATGTCGGCAAGCATCAGGTCCTGATTGGCCTTGCGCAGGTTCTTGCGGGAATCGTGCAAACGGACTGCGTAGAAACCGACGAGGCCGAGCGCCACCGTAATTGCGATCAAGAAGCCGAAGAGCCAATGGGTCTGGGCTTCATAGGTGACTGCAAGTTTTTCACGCTGCTCGCGGACTTCTTCTTCGAGACGGGTCTGGTAGTGCCAAAGCTTGTCCTGCCGGCTGCGCTCTCCGGTAATATCGCGAATATTGGAGTGCAGCAGGACCTGTCCACCAAAGTCGAGCGGATAGGAACGCACCTCTACGGTCCGGATGGAGCCATCTGCGAGTTTGTGGCGGAAGATGAAGTAGTTCCGGTGCTCTTCCTTTGCGAGCCGGCGTTCTTCCGCAACCTGCTCCGCGGTCAGCTGGTTGATCTGCTGAATCCGCATGGTTGAGAGCGCGCCGGGGCCATATCCGTAAAAGTCATGCGCGAAACTGTTGGCAAACGCGATACGGCCAGTCTGCGGCTCAATGATGAGAACAACATGCGGCAGCGCATTGTAATAGACTTCAAGGGACGGTGTCAGGTGGCTTTCAGCGGAGACCGCAGGTCTTGCTAGCGCGGTCAAAGCGATGAGCATTGCAAACAGGCAAATTGCAGCAGCCCTTAAATCCCTGTTTCTGCTCCGCATTCCCTCGTCGCTTTTCACAAATATCAAAAGTTGCAAATTGAGTTGCCGAGGATAATTCTGATTGTTTTCAAAACGATTGACGAGAAAGATTCAAAAAACGCAGACACGCGATAAAGTCTGTTTACTTTTCATGCGGTTGTCGCGGCTGTTTGTGCCGCAGATGTTCAACAAGGTGGTCAAAAACGATCCGGATCCGCCGGCTGGTATGCAGTTCCCGGTGCGTGACGAGCCAAACCGGGAAGTAGACTTCCGTCAAATCATCAAACGCTGGAACGAGTTCCGGGCAGCAGGCGGCTATTTCGTCGGCCATGATGCCGAGACCAAGGCCGCGGCGGACATATTCCCAGGCAACGGCGCCGCTGGGGGAACTCAGTTTTATGTTCGCTTCCGTCACAGGCAGGCCCATCGCCCGCAGATGGCCGACAAGTTGCGGATTGTCGTCAAAGCCAATGAAGTCGTGAGCACCGGCATCTTGCATCGACAGACCGTTGCCAAACCGGCTCAAGTAAGATCTTGCGCCATAAACCTTGGCGGAGGCATCGTAGAGCTTGCGGGCGTAAAGATCCGGATGGTCCGGTTCGACGTGGCGAATGGCAATGTCCGCTTCGCGCCGGCGCAAATCGCTCAAGGAATTGGTGCATCGGATACGGATCTCGATCCCGGGCGCTTTTGTCCTCAGATCTCTCAGGATTTCCGGCAGCAGGTAGATCCCGAGTACGTCTGTCGTTGAGATCGTCACCATCCCCTCGATTTGCTGGGATTGTCCAGACGCCGAAAGTGAGACCCGGCTGGCTGCCTCGCCCATCGCCCGGACATGTTCAGCAAGTTCAACACCGGCTTCGGTGAGAACGAGCGATTTGGAGACCCGCTCAAACAGCGTGACGCCTAAGGTCTCCTCAAGCGCGGCCACCTGCCGGCTGAGGGTTGGCTGGGTCAGGTTGAGAGCGCGGGCCGCCGCAGACAGAGAGCCTTCCTCTGCCGTTACCAAAAAAGCGCGGGCCTGGTTCCAATCGAAAGTGATGCTCTGCCAATTCATACAAATATGTATATCAACTCCCCAGATTTAGGCAATTTGTATTCATTTATCTTGGGTGTAGAGAAGCTGCAAAGGAGACGGGGCCATGAAACTTTATTGGCTGACCGGACCGCTTCTGACTGTGGTCCTCTCGATACTGGAATTTTTCGCATCACCGACCGGCGGCCGAGACATCGGCCGAGCGATCTTGCGGCATGTCGGCCTGCGCGGTGGCAATGGAAAAACAAAATGAGTCTTGATTTCAACGATGTGAAGATCCCGGTGTTCGAACGCTGGTTCGGATCCTGGCAGGTCTCGGTCAACCGGCGCGGCTTTGCCGCCTCTGAACTCAGCGCCGCCTATGATGCCGAAGCAGGGCTTTGGGAAGAAAAGATTGCACGGCTCGGGTTTCCCGGTGGCTACAGACGGCTTGTGCGTGAGGTTCTTCCAGCGCTTTCTGACGGGGCCGGGCATCAATTGGACGTCCTGGATTGCGGGATCGGAACAGGCACTCTGTCCTTGGCCTTTGCCGCGGAAGTCCGCCAACCCTATGCCTTGTCGGCTGTTGATATCTCGCCCTGCATGTTGTCCGAAGCCCGCGGCAATCTTCGGGACAACGGTGTGAGTGTTGACGCTTCGGTCTCAGATATTCGCGACATGCCACACCCCGGCAACAGGTTCGATTTGGTCATGTGCGCGCATGTTATTGAACACCTGCCGGACCCAAAGGCGGCCTTGCAAGAGATCCACCGGGTTTTGAAGCCGGGCGGACACCTGTTGCTGGTTGCCACGCGTAAATCCTGGATCGGTGCGTATATTCAACTGAAATGGCGGACGCATCGGTTGAGCCAGGACAAAATCGCTGGATGGCTGGAAGACAGCGGCTTGGAAGTGCTTGAGGTTCCGGAAACCGGCCAGGGCCGCTGGATGCAGTCCTGGAGCACAGCCTTTCTCGCCCGAAAGATCATCAATTGACGGAGCAGGGGAGCTGCCCGTCGGCACGCTCTGTTTTCCTGACCCAATGAACTGGATAGACTGACCATGACAACCACATGGACCAACGAGATGACGCCCTCCAGCACCTTCTGGGACAAAGTCGCCCGCAAGTACGCCAAGAGCAAGATCGCAGATGAGGCGGCCTATCAGAAGACGTTGCAACGGGTGACAGAGCACCTTGGGCCAAACGACAAGGTGCTTGAACTTGGTGCCGGGACGGGTTCCACGGCTCTGCTTTTGGCCGGCAGCGTGAAAAGCTATCTGTCGACCGATTTTGCGCCTGGTATGATGGAAATCGCGGAGGAAAAACTGGCAGCGGCGAAAGCTGAGGGAAATGCGCCCGAAGGCTTGTCGTTCCTCGCTGCGGACGGGTTCGACCCACGCTTGACCAGGGCTGCCGGCGATGAGGGGTTTGATGCCGTCTTGGCGTTCAACTTCCTTCATCTGGTGGAAGGACCTGAAGCGCTTCTTGATCGTGTCAACGGGCTTCTCAAACCCGGTGGGCTTTTCATCTCAAAGACAGTCTGCCTGAAATCAAAAGCCTGGCTGTTTGTCCCGATGATCAAGGTGATGCAGCTCTTCGGCAAGGCGCCGTATGTCTCAATGCTCTCAACGGACATGGTCAACGACATGATGACGAAGGCCGGATTTGAGATCATCGAAACCGGTCTCTACCCGGCACCGCGCAGCCACTTCGTGGTCGCCCGGAAGGTTTGATTTGTTTTCCAGCCTTGTTCAGCTGGCAGTGCTGTTTGATTGAGCTGCCTCCCGCACCAGATCGGCGATCTCGGTCAGCTGGCTTGCGAGCGGGCTGGATTTGCGCCAAACCATGCCGAGGGTGCGGGCTGGCTCCGGCGGCTCGAAACGGCTGACCGCGACGTCCGCCGAGCGTGTTTCGACCGGGACCGCCATTTCCGGAATGAAGGTGACGCCCATCCCGGCATTGACCATTTGAACCAGTGTCGACAGAGAGCTGGCGTCGAGCACTTCCCGCGGACGTCCAGCCTGGATGTCGCAAAAGGAGAGGGCCTGGTCGCGAAAACAGTGGCCTTCTTCCAACAGCAAAAGCCGCATCTCCTTGAGGCTGTCCGCGCAAGGCACCGGGAGATTGGCCTCACTGCCTGGCCGGACAAGCACGAAATTCTCCTCAAACAGCGGCGTTTCTGCAAGCCCTGGTTCGGAGACGGGCAAGGCCAGGATCGCTGTATCAAGCCGGCCGTCATTCAGTTCCTGAACAAGCTTTGGTGTCACGGTCTCACGCACATGGATATCCAGACCCGGATAGCGCGCTGTCAGGCGGCTGACGACCTGTGGCAACAAATACGGTGCGACTGTTGGAATGACGCCAATCCGCAGCCGGCCTTCCAACGTTTCCTTCGAGGCTCGCGCAAGATCTCCGAGCTCGTCCGCTGAGCGCAGGATCGCTCTTGCCCGTTCCACCGCCTCCTCACCAAATCCGGTGAGAGACACCTGGCGGGCCGAACGTTCAAACAACGGCGCGCCCAAAACCTCCTCCAATTCCTTGATCTGCATGGACAGCGCTGGCTGGGAAATGGCGCAGTCTTCGGCCGCCCGGCCGAAGTGGCCGTGGCGGGCGAGGGCTTCAAAATAGCGGAGCTGTTTGAGGGTGATATTTATCATCAGAAAAATTTATCATCATTATTAGAAAATACAACTTCTCCTGATTGGGCTGCCTTGCTAGTTTAGAAACGTTCTGACATGGATCCCAAAAATAATTGGTCGACCTTGCAATCAGACAACTGGAATTTCGATGCGTGACCGCCAATTTAGGTCATGCAGATATTTTGATGGCAGATGCCACAGGGAGATACTCATGGACGCAAAAGTGGACAATGGCGGCGGTTGCCCGGTCATGCACGGCAGCTTGACCGAGACCGGCAAGACCGTCACGGATTGGTGGCCGAAGACCCTTAACCTGGACATCCTTCATCAACACGATACCAAGTCCAACCCGCTGGGCGAAGACTATGACTATCAGGAAGAGTTGAAGAGCCTCGACTTCGGTGCGCTGAAAGAAGACATGAAGGCGCTGCTGGTCGATAGCCAGGACTGGTGGCCGGCCGACTTCGGGCATTACGGTGGTCTGATGATCCGCCTTGCTTGGCACTCTGCCGGGTCCTACCGGATTGCTGATGGCCGCGGTGGTGGTGCTGGCGGCAACATCCGCTTTGCACCTTTGAACTCTTGGCCGGACAACGGCAACCTAGACAAGGCGCGCCGTCTCCTTTGGCCGCTGAAGAAAAAATACGGCAACAAGATTTCCTGGGCGGACTTGATCCTCTTCGCCGGGACCGTTGCGTACGAATCCATGGGCCTGAAAACCTATGGGTTCTCCTTCGGCCGGGAAGACATCTGGCATCCGGAAAAAGACGTTTACTGGGGTGCCGAAAAAGAGTGGCTCGCACCTAGCGAAGAGCGCTACGACAACCTGGATGATCCGTCCACGCTGGAAAACCCGCTGGCCGCGGTCCACATGGGCCTCATCTACGTCAACCCGGAAGGTGTCAACGGTCAACCGGACCCGCTGAAGACTGCAGCGCAGGTGCGCGAAACCTTTGCCCGCATGGCCATGAACGACGAGGAAACCGCGGCCTTGACCGCCGGTGGCCACACTGTCGGTAAGGCGCACGGCAACGGCGATGCGGAAGCGCTTGGTCCAGAGCCGGAAGGCGGAGATGTTGCTGACCAGGGCTTCGGCTGGATGAACCCGAACATGAAGGGCGTCGCTTCGAACGCTGTCACGTCTGGCATTGAAGGCGCCTGGACTACCAACCCGACCGTCTTCGACATGGGCTATTTCGAGCTTCTCTTCGGCTACGAGTGGGAACTCACCAAGAGCCCGGCGGGCGCCAACCAATGGCAGCCGGTCGATATTAAGGAAGAGCACATGCCGGTCGATGCGTCGGATCCGTCCGTGCGCCGCATGCCGATGATGACGGATGCCGACATGGCCATGAAGATGGACCCGGCCTACCGCGCCATCTGTGAAAAGTTCATGGCCGATCCGGACTACTTCAAGGAAACCTTTGCACGCGCCTGGTTTAAGCTGACCCACCGCGACATGGGCCCGAACGTCCGCTACATCGGCCCGGATGCACCGGAAGAAGAGCTGATTTGGCAGGACCCGGTTCCGTTCGGCCCGTTCAACTACGACATCGGCGGTTTGAAAGCTGCGATTGCGGCAACGGATCTGAGCGTTTCCGAGCTGGTTGCAACAGCCTGGGACAGCGCCCGCACGTTCCGTCAGTCGGACCTGCGCGGCGGGGCCAACGGTGCGCGCATCCGCCTTGCTCCGCAAAAGGATTGGGAAGGCAACGAGCCGGCCCGTCTTGCAAAGGTTCTGGGTGTTCTTGAGCCGCTGGCCGAGAAGTTTGGTGCTTCTGTTGCAGACACCATCGTTCTGGGCGGCAACGTCGGTATCGAGAAGGCTGCCAAGGCTGCCGGGTTCGACATCGAAGTGCCGTTCGAGCCAGGCCGCGGCGATGCCATCGACGAGATGACCGATGCGGATTCCTTTGAACCGCTCGAGCCGATCCATGATGGGTTCCGCAACTGGGTCAAAGAGAACTATGCGGTTGCAACGGAAGAGCTGATGCTCGACCGCGCCCAGCTGCTGGGTCTCACTGGCCCGGAGATGACGGTTCTGGTCGGTGGCATGCGTGCGCTCGGCACCAACCATGGTGGAGCCAAGCATGGCGTCTTCACCGACCGGGAAGGCGCTCTGACGACAGACTTCTTCGTCAACCTGACCGACATGGGCAACAGCTGGATCCATACCGGTGATGGCCAGTACGACATCCGCGACCGCAAGACCGGAACCACCAAGTGGACCGCATCCCGTGTGGATCTGGTCTTCGGCTCCAACTCCATCCTGCGGGCTTACGCTGAAGTCTACGCCCAGGACGACAGCCACGAGAAGTTCGTCTTCGACTTCGTGGAAGCCTGGAACAAGGTCATGAACGCGGACCGGTTTGAGCTGTCTTAAGCCAATCGTCTGACTGAAATGAATGTGAGCGCCCCGGACCCAGTCCGGGGCGTTCTGTTTTTTGATGGGCAAGCCACCCCATCCGCACTAACCCTGATCCGAGGCGAATTTCATAGTTTCGTCACACCCTCTATGTTGCACTGCGATAAAGTGGTGTAGGTTACGCATTGCGACGCGTGATCTGCCGTGTCTGTCCGGTAAAAGTCCGGGGCAGGCCCTTTTTCAGGAGCCGTGCATTCATGTTCGATTTAACTGGTCAAAAAGCCCTCGTCGTCGGGGTCGCGAATGATCAATCCATTGCATACGGCTGCGCCAAGGCCTTCAAGGCACAGGGTGCGGATTTGGCTATCACTTATTTGAATGAAAAGGCGGAGCCTTATGTCCGCCCGCTCGCTGAAGAGCTTGACGCTGACATCATCATGCCGCTGGATGTGCGCAGTGAAGACCAGCTGGATGCCCTGTTCGGTGTGATTTCCGAAAAGTGGGGCCGGCTCGATACGGTGCTGCATTCCATAGCCTTTTCAAAAAAGGAAGATCTGCATGGCCGGGTGATCGATTGCTCCGCAGACGGGTTTGGTCTGGCGATGGACATCTCCGTTCACTCGTTCCTGCGCTTGATCCGCCGGGCAGAACCTTTGATGCCCCATGGCGGGACGTGCATGACGGTCTCTTTCATGGGAGCTCAGAAAGTCGTCGACAATTACGGCGTCATGGGCCCGGTCAAGGCCGCGCTGGAAGCCGCAGTCAGGTATGCAGCATCAGAACTCGGACCCAAAGGCATCTCCGTCCACGCACTTTCGCCCGGACCATTGAAAACACGGGCTGCGTCCGGAATTGCCGAGTTTGACGAACTCTTGGACGACGCTGCAAAGCGTGCGCCGACCCATCATCTTGCGACCATCGAGGATACCGGGGCCTATGCCGCGTTCCTGGCGAGCCGCGAAGCGTTTAACGTAACCGGCGGTGTTCATCCCATCGACGGCGGTTACAGCATTATCGGATAGGAGGTTCTCATGAAGGACATTTTTGACGCGTTTGAAAAAGGCCAGAACGAGTTCCTGAACTCCTTGAACGACGCCACGGCCTGGGGACCTTCCGAGCGTTTTACGGCACTGCAGGCCCAAGGAACCGAGCTTTCTAATCTTGCAGAGCTGATGGGGCGCGGCCTTTCCAAGCACTTTGAGAAGATCACGGCGGATCACAAGGGCCGTTGGCAGCTGGGTCTTGCCGATATGGGCAAGGCTGTTGAAGACCTGAGCGAGGGCCAGCGGAACGGCAGTCTCTTCGATGCCTGGCAGGCTTACTGGAAAGATGCGGCACAACGGGCCGTGCTGACCATGGACGTGCTGCGCCAGCGCGGCGACATCTTTTTGGAACACGAAGAAGCGGGATGCCCGCCTGTCCTGATCTACGATTATGACGTGGTCATGGATGGCGCCGATCTGCCGCGGCCGTGCTGCTATCAGCTCCTCCGGATCAAGGCGCCGGATGATGGCGAGCACCGTGAGATTAAACCCTGGAAGCGGCCTTACGTGATCATTGATCCGCGCGCCGGACATGGGGCGGGCATTGGCGGTTTCAAGCCGGATAGTCAGGTTGGCGTTGCCCTTCGCGATGGCCATCCGGTCTATTTCATTGCCTTCAAACGCATGCCGGAAAAGGGGCAGACCCTTGCCGATGTCACCCTTGCCGAAGCAGCGTTCGTCCGCCGCATCATGGAAGAACACCCGGACGCGCCGAACCCTATCATTACCGGCAATTGCCAGGGTGGCTGGGCCACTTTGCTGTTGGCTGCCACCAACCCGGATTTGACCGGGCCCGTCGTCTTGAACGGGGCGCCTGTCTCGACCTGGGCCGGGCGGGTCGGTGAAAACCCGATGCGCTACAACGGCGGCATCCTCGGCGGCACCTACAACGCCATGTTCTATTCGGATCTTGGCCATGGCGTGTTCGACGGCGCCGACATCGTCCAGAACTTCGAGATGCTGAACCCAGCACGGAACTACTTCGGCAAATATTATGACCTTTATTCCAAGGTCGACACCGAACCGCACCGGTTTCTGGAATTCGAGCGTTGGTGGGGTGGCTACTTCCTCTTGAATGAAGCGGAAATGAAGTGGATCGTCGAACAGCTCTTTGTTGGCAACAAACTGTCCAAGAACGAAGCTCAGCTGGAGCCGGGCCGCAACATCGACATCAAGCAGATCCGCGCGCCGATCATTGCCTTTGCCAGTTTCGGCGACAACATCACGCCGCCGCAGCAAGCCCTGAACTGGATCATCGACACCTATACAGACGAGCGCGAGATCGCGATCCGGGGCCAACGCATCATCTACATGGTGCATGACCAGGTGGGTCACCTCGGCATCTTCGTGTCCTCCAAGATTGCGAAGAAGGAACACACCGAGGTCACCTCGACCCTGAAGACAATCGAGGCGCTTGCGCCGGGTCTTTATGAGATGACCATCGATGATTACGAAGGCGGGCTGCTTGATCGGGAATTTTCCGTGTCGTTCCATGAGCGCAAGATGGAAGACCTGATGAAGATCGACGATGGCCGCGACGATGAAATTCCGTTTGCAGCAGTGGCCAGAGCCTCGGAGCAGCAGGCTGAATTCTATGATGTTGCGGTGCGTCCGTTCGTACAGGCAGGGGTGACCGAGCAAAGCGCTGAATTGCGCCGCAAAACCCATCCCTTGCGGGTGCAACGCACGATGATGTCGAGCCTCAATCCAATGTTTGGCGGTTTGCCGGGCATGGCGGAGCGGGTCAAAGAGGATCGCACGCCTGCGGACGCGAACAATCCCTTCTCCGAAATGGAGCGGGTCAGTGCTGCCATGATCGAGCAGTCGCTGGATCTCTTCCGGGACCTCCGGGACACCTGGTA
Organism: Roseibium sp. R5; assembly: GCF_055755305.1. NCBI lineage: Bacteria > Pseudomonadati > Pseudomonadota > Alphaproteobacteria > Hyphomicrobiales > Stappiaceae > Roseibium > Roseibium sp. R5. The sequence continues at coordinate 4,788,913 of NZ_CM146910.1, read as the reverse complement.
TGAAAATCTCTTCTATACGGTGTGGGGCTCGCCCTACATGCGCTGGTTCGGCCGGACCCATCAGCCGGGCCGGACATTGAAACGCAAGGAAGACTTGCGCAGTCTTCCGCCGGTGCAGGCCGCACTCATGCACATCGAGGAAGGCGGGTTCTGCGAGGCGGTGATCCGGATGCTGATCCTTCTGGCTGACAGCCGCGGCAATGTCCGCCGCGACCGGTTGGAACGCTCCGCACGGGTCCTCACCCAGGATGAGCCGTTCAAGTCGCTGTCTCCGGATGCACGCAGCTTCATGCTGCAGGAACAAACGCTGATCGTGGAATTTGCCCGTGAGCAAGCCATCGAAAGCCTGCCGAAACTGCTGAAGACCAAGGAAGACCGCGAAATGGCCTCCAAGGTCGTGCGTTACATCCCGGGCGCCATCGACGAGATGACGCCGCACACCCTGGAGATGGTTCAGACTTTCCAGAGTGTGCTGGGTCTGTCTCCAGTCTCTGAAGACATCACATCCGATCCGCTGGTCTCCAGTGAAGCAGGTGCGCCGGATGCAGGCGGCGACACACCGAAGGTGACAGAAAAGGCAGCGTCCGCGAGCCCTGCGCCGCAAAAGGCCTCCACGCCCAAACGGGCTGCGAGAAAGGCTCCGGCGAAACCCGCGGCTGCACGCAAACCGGCTCCCCGGAAGCCGCGCAGCACCGCCGGTAAAAAAGAGGAGCCAGCTGAATAGTCTGGCCTTCTTCTGGCACCAGTGCTTCAAAAGCATGCTGAGGGATCGGTTTCTTACCCGATCTCTCGGCTGCTCCTCAAATCCTTGTAGAACACGGTCGTTGCATCAAGATCGCCATGGCTGCCATAGGCGTAGTCCGGAATGACGCCGACTTTCTGATAGCCGCATGTCGGGTAGAGATGTTCGGCGCGGTCGCCCGTGACCGTATCAAGCACGAGCAGCCAGCGCCCCAGCGAGAGCGCCAGATTATCAATCGCGGCCATGAGGTTCCGGGCAATGCCTTTCCGCCGATGGTCCGGATGGACCATGAGTTTTGCCACTTCCGCCCGGTGCGGGCCGTTGTCCTGCGGGGCAAGGCAGAGCATCACCACTCCCGCAATACTGTTTTCTTCGCGTGCAATGATCATGTACGCCGCACCACGTGCCATATCATCAAGACGAGAACGCCAAAAATGATCGGCTTTCTCTGAGCTCAATGGAAGTATGAAGCCGATCCCGGCGCCATCTTTGACACAGCTTTTCAGAAGTGCGCCGAGTTCAGGGAGAACCGCATTCGCATCTTTTGCTGAGAGCAAAAGAAGGGGCGCGTCCGGTTTAAACTGCGGTATGGTTTGTTCTGAACTTTTGGGGGTGTCTTCTGTCATGGGGTAATCACCGTCAGGAGATAGCGCGCCGGCTCGGAGCCGGTCGCGTGATAGGCATTGGGGGTGTCCAGCCGGAAGCGGAGACAGTCCCCTGGGGCGAGGTCATGGCGTGTGTCCCCAAGAGTAACAGTGAGCGCACCGGACAGAAGTACCAGGTGATGCTCAAGATCGGGAAGGGGCGGGGCCGCATAGGAAATGATGGCACCGGCTGGAAGCGTTCCCTCAACGACACTGCCTCGGAAACCAGAGATCGCCGGGGACACACTGCGCCGCTGAAACCCGGTTTCCGGATCCCTCCAGACCGGTTGGTCGGTGTGTTCAAGCTTTGCATCATGCGCCGCTGCACCGAAGCCAAATAGATCAGCAACAGATATGCCAAACGCGGTCGCCAAGCGCCCAAGTGCAGCTGCGGTCGGACTGGTGTCGCTCCGCTCAATACGGGAAAGGGTTGCCCGGCTGATACCGGATTTTTCGGCCAATTCATCCAGCGACAATCCCTTCGCCTTGCGTAGGCCAACTAGGCGCTGTGCGAGACCCTGATCGTTCATACCGTGCCCTCAATAACGAGAATATTCTCATATATGAGAAAATTGGAGACGCCAACAAAAAACCAATGCGCTGGAGTGGCGCATTGGCTGCATGTCGATTTCACAGTTGACTGAGGCAGGTGCAGTCTTTGGCTTAGAACATGTCTTCCGCCGTTGTCAGACCAAGAACCATCCAGTCCTGCATCCCGCCGCGGTAGTAAAAGATCTTTGCGACTGGATATCCCTCCCGCGCCATGGCCTTGATGGCAACGGGGCTTTGTGGACAGGCCGGACCGTTACAGAAGGCGATGACGTTTTCTGCCGCAGCGCACTCCCAAGCGCCTTGTTCGCCCTCGCAGCCGAGTTCATCAAGACGCATGGCGACTTCCGTGTAAGGGATATGAATGCTGCCCGGGATCGTTGCTTGCGTGCGCCACTCCATCGTCCGCATATCAACGACCTTGGCGGTGCCAGACTTCAAGGCTTCGATGACTTCAAGCTCGCCGACCGGTGTCACGCCCGGAAGCGGAACCATCGGCTGCAGGACGCCGCCAATAAGGGCTGCTTCCGTTTTGGAGCGGGTGATATCGACCGCACCCTCGTCGGTTTGGATCGTGACGACTGTGTCATCACCGGAAATCTTCAGATCGCCGTCCGCGAATGCTGGGCCGTTGCCGGTCAGTGCCAGCATCAAAAACGCAGCTGATAGAGATAGAAAACCCTCGCGCATAAAATCCTCCCGGTTCCGTATCGAACGGACATATTTCAACATATGCGTATTTTTGAATATTTTTCGCAGAGGCGCAAGCACCAAAGAAAAACCGGGCACTTTTTGGTGCCCGGCTTGGCGTTGTCTCTAAGCCTGTCTCAGATGCGCGAGAAGACTGCGCTGGCGTTCACTCCGCCGAAGCCGAAGCCATTGGTCAGCACGTGGTCGACCTGGCGGTTTATGGCCTTGTCCGGCACCAGTTCAAACTTGGTCATTGCGTCATCCGGATAGACCAGGTTGCGGGACGGAGGCAGCTGACCGGTTGTCAGCGCCTTCACGCAGGCAATGGCCTCTACCGCACCAGCTGCGCCCAAGAGATGGCCGAACATCGATTTGGAGGACGATACGGCAAGATCCTTGCCGCGGCCTTCAAACACGGTGTTCAGCGAGGCGACTTCTGCGGCATCACCAACCGGTGTCGATGTGGAGTGAGCATTGACATACCCAATGTCCGAGGAGGTCAGATTGGCCGCGGCAAGAGCTTGCTGCATGGCGCGCAAGCCGCCTTCTCCATCCGGTGGGGAGGCCGTAACGTGATAGGCGTCTGCTGCGGTTCCATAGCCCGCCAGCTCCACAAGGATGTTGGCGCCGCGGGCTTTGGCGTGCTCATAGTCCTCCAGCACCAGAATGCCGGCACCTTCCCCCATGATGAAACCATCCCGATCCTGGTCGAACGGCCGGGACGCGTGTTCAGGATCATCGTTGCGCTTGGAAGACATCGCCTTGGCCGCACAAAAACCGGCATAGGACACGCGGTCAATACAGGCTTCCGTGCCGCCTGCGATCATCACATCTGCCTCGCCAGCCCGGATGATGCGCGCAGCATCCCCAAGAGCCTGAAGACTGGCGGCGCAGGCTGTCACCGGCGCGCCGATCGGTCCTTTCAAGCCATGGCGTATCGACACCTGACCGGCCGCCAGGTTCGCCAGAAACGATGGGACGAGGAAAGGGGAGGCGCGGCGCGGGCCTTTTTCATCCACAAGGCGCGTTCCACCGGTCATGGCCGGAAATCCACCAACACCTGTTCCGATGATGATGCCCGTCCTTGTCTTTTGCAGGTCGGTTTCCGGCGCCCAGCCGGCTTGCGCAAGAGCTTCTCCGGTCGCCGCAAGGGCAAAGTGAATGAAACGGTCCGTACGCCGTTGTTCGCGGGCGTCCAGTGCCGCATCAACATCAAAACCGAATTCGTCTTCATCAATTGAAGGAACTTCCCCGGCGATCTGACAGGCGAGATCACTGGCATCGAATTTCGTGATCTGCCGGATACCATTGGCGCCTTCGATTATGCGCGGCCAGAATCCATCGACACCGGTTCCAATAGGGGACACGACACCCAATCCCGTTACGACCACTCGTCTCATTGCGCTCTCCTGTAGTTCCAAAGGTTTGTGTAATTACACTTTTGAAGTCGACCTGAACCAAATCCTGAGGATATTGGCAGTTGTTTCGGTTAGAGTTGTGACAGGCGTTTCATCAGCCGGACGGAAGTCAAAAAGTCTTCTTCTCCGAGCAGATCCTTGACATGCTTCTGGGCATCGCGCCAAAGCGGGAGGGCATTTTCAATCAACAAGTTGCCTTGCTCTGTGATGCTGAAGGCCTTGCCCCTGGCATCGGCGGCGGGCCGTGAGATCAGAAAGCCCTTCTTTTCCAGGAGCGCCACGTTCCGAACCAGGGTCGTGCGCTCCATGGAAAGGCGTTCCGCCAGCTCTGCCGTGGTTGCGCCATCGTGCTCCCGAACGGTCACCAGCACCGAAAACTGACCCGATGTGAATCCGGCTTTCCGGGCCATCTGATCATAATAGCGGCTGACCGCGCGCGCAGCTTTGCGGGCGTTGGTCAACACGCACAAGGAAAAGTCATCGTCGGACATGTGTTCTTAATGTGCAATTGCACAGTTTTTGTCAAGCGCTCAAATTTCGTGATTTCGACGCCCGACGTCATCAGCGGTTTGCGAAATTGGTGCAAATGGTTATCGTCATCAGCGATGTTATTTTTAAGGAGGTTCCGATGAGCGATGCAGTTCAGTCACTTGAAGACATGAAAACCAAGATCCAGGAAAATTGGGGCTGGTTTCTGGCGTTGGGGATCGCGCTCGTTCTCGGAGGCATGATCCTGATCGCCGCGCCGCTGGCAACCTCGATTGCGGTCACGATCCTGATTGCAGCTGTCCTGTTTGTCGGCGGCCTCGTCCAGATCTATCAGGCCTTCAAGACTCAGGGCACAGCCGCATTCATCTGGAACATGATCACAGGCGTCATTGCGGTGATCGGCGGCGTTGTCATCTATGTGAACCCGCTCGCCGGGACACTTGCGCTGACGCTTGTCATTGCAGCGATTTTTGCAGCCCAGGGCATCAGCCAGATTGTCATGGCTTTCAAGCTCAAGCCGCATGATGGCTGGGTGTGGGTACTGATTGCCGGTGTTGTGTCACTGGCGGCTGGGGTCATGATCTGGATGGACCTGCCGGGCTCGGCCGCTTGGGCGCTTGGGCTGATCGCAGGCATCTCCGTGTTGATCAATGGCTGGAGTTACATCGCCATTGCTCTGGCGGCGCGGGCCTCCAAATCCTGAAGCAATTTGCGGATATCACAGGTTAACACCTTCGCCCGGCAAAATATGTCTTGCCGGGCGAGTGCTTTGATGTAGCTTGAAGCGGATTGAAATCGCAGGCTGAGCCTGCAAGACGGCTTTGAACGATGATTGCAGTTGTTGGGCGGATGCCCGGACAGCCTCATAACAAAGCGCACTGGTGGTGGCCGCCCCCCGCCAGCCAATGACGTTTGTGCGGCCGATGCCGCAGCTCTGATTTCTACACAACGTCAGTGGACAACACTCATGACATCGATCACCTTGCGCGGCGGCGACCGCGTTCTCAATGTTGCCTGGGCGGATGGCACCAGCGCCGACTTCCCCTTTCTCTGGCTCCGGGACAATTGCCCGAGCGGCTTTCACCCGCAAACTCACGAACGGGAATTCGATCTCACCAGTATTCCGGAAACGCTTGGAATTCTCTCCGCTGAACTCGATGGCGAAGCCATCCGGATTGAATGGGACGGGGAAGAGCACCAGAGCCGGTTCGACGCCGATTGGCTGAAGGCTCACCGGCCCGGAATTGGCCTGAAGGACCCGGCGAACATCCCGCCGACCTTGTGGCGCGGCGATTTCCAGCCGGCCAACCTGCCAAGGATCAGTGCCGCCGATCTGATGAACGATGATCAAACCCTTTTGGGGTTCTTGATCGAGACGAAGAAGACGGGTCTTGCCATCGTGGATGGCATGGCGGATGACCGGGAAGCTGGCATGGCCGCGGCCAAGCGGATTGGCTTTCTCAGGGAAACCAATTTCGGTGTGACGTTTGAAGTTCGGTCCATGCCGAACCCGAACAATCTTGCCTACACCTCACACGCTTTGCCGCTGCATACGGATCTGGCAAATCAGGAGCTTGCACCGGGTTTCCAGTTCCTGCATTGCCTTGCCAACGACGCGGAAGGTGGCGGGTCCACCTTTTGTGACGGCTTCGCCATTGCCGAAGATCTGCGCCTGAACGATCCGGAGGCCTTTGAACTCTTGTCAAAAACGCCGGTCCCGTTCCGGTTTCACGACGACAGCTATGACATTCGCCGTCATCAGACGGTGATTGACCTGGATGCCTTCGGCAAATTGCAGGAGCTGCATTTCAACGCCCATTTGGCGGGAGTTTTCGATCTGCCGGCTGACAAGATGGAAGCCTACTACCGGGCTTACCGGAAGATCATGCAGATGACGCGCTCAAGCGACTATGTCATCACCACGCGTCTTGAAGGCGGGGAAATGGTGATCTTCGACAACCGCCGGGTGCTTCATGGTCGGGCTTCGTTCGATCCCAATACCGGTTACCGGCATCTGCGAGGTTGCTACGTTGATCGGGGCGAATTCGACAGCCGGATCCGAGTCTTGAGCCGGTAAGCCGACAGTTGCCGTCCCGGCCGCAGCGCCGGGACCACCTGAACAGCTGGCCCTGGATCAAGTCCGCGGCAGCACCGTTGGTTCATGAGAAGATCTGCGCCTTGTCGTCCTCGGACAGGATTTTCCACTGACCTTCGTCAACACCTTCAAGAGTGAGGGTGCCAATCCGGCTACGGGCAAGATCTGTGACATGATTGCCCGTGGCAGCGAACATGCGGCGGACCTGATGATAGCGGCCTTCATGCAAAGTGAGGCGCGCGTGGGTCTCATCAATCACGTCCAACTCGGCCGGTTTCAAAGGCTTCTGCTCGTTCTCCAGTATCATCTCGCCGGACGCAAACAATGCGGCTTCGCTGCCGTTCATCGGCCGGTCGAGCGTGACCTCATAGACCTTTGGAACATTCGATTTGGGCGAGATCACCTGGTGCAAAAATGTGCCGTCGTCCGTGAACAGCAAGGCGCCGGATGTTTCCTTGTCCAAGCGGCCGATGGTCGAGAGCACCGGTTTGCGCATCCGGAACCGATCGGGCAAAAGATCATAGACCAGACGCCCCTGATCCTTTGTTGAGCAAACATAGCCGAGCGGCTTGTTCATCAAGATGACGACGCCCTGCGCCGGGTCGAGCGGCTCATCGTCAAAGAGGATGTCTTCGTGATCCGTCTTCGCGTCGGGCTTCAGCTGGTTGCCCTTCCGGTCGGTCACCCAGCCATGGCGGATCGCCTGCTGCATTTCCTTCCGGCTGCCGTAGCCAAGGTTGGCGAGGAGCTTGACCAGTCTCATCTTACTTGCCTCCCTTGCCCTTGGTTGCCTTGATCACCTTGTAGCCGCCGGCATCGGCAAGCATTTCGACGCGGTCAAATACGTCGCCGAGCGTGCGCTCGTAAGGCAGGTGCCGATTGGCCACCAGATAGAAGACCCCACCGGAGCGCAGGCCTTGCGCAGCTGCCCGGATAAACCCTTGACCGACATCCGCACGGTCGGCCTTGCCCGACTGATGGAAAGGGGGATTAGACACTAGAAAATCGTACGGCCCCTCAATGCCTTTTGTGACATCGGACCAGATGCCTGTCATCGCCTTCTTGCCCTTGAAAAGCGCAAGGTTTTGTTCCGCCAGATCTAAAGCGCGTTTTTCTGCCTCATAAAGATCGAGGGCGGCCACCTTTGGCGCCTTTTCCAGAACCTGTCGGGAAAGGTAACCAAAGCCCGCCCCTAGATCTGCGCCCCGGCCGCTCAAACTGTCGGGGAGATTCTCAGCCAAAAGCCTGGACGCCGGATCGATGCGGTCCCAGGCAAAGACACCCGGTCGGCTGATGTAAGCACCATCGAGAACAGGCCGCGGCGCATCCAGACCCGACCAATCTGTCATCAGCGCAGTGTCGAGGCTGCTCGCATCAACAGGGGCCCAGACAACGCGGCACTTGTTCTTTGAGAGCTTGTCAGCACCGCCGAAAAGTGCCGAAAAGTCCTGCTCCAGCGTTTTCGCGCCTTCCGTATTGGGCGCACAGGCAATGACGGTGCCACCGGGCTTCGTCTTGGTGGCCGCCCGTGCGAGCAGGGCGCGTGCCTCCTGCCGCTGGCGTCCGGGCAAGACCAGCACAGCATCAAAGCCATCTTCATTCGTTTCCGCGTCAACCTTAAACCCGGCTTTTTGCAGCGCATCGCGATCCGGTGCGAAGCTTTGCTCACACACGACCTCATGTGGCTCCAGATCTTTCAGCGGGCGTCCTGCGCGGGCGCGGAGTACAAGGATCCGGGCGCGGTCCGGCAATTCCATGTCGCCGGACAAGATTGGCAGCACCAGTGTTTCAAGAGCAGGATCGGACATAAGCGGCCTTTGCGAAGAATATCATAGCGCGCTCATACTCCCAGGCGGCTGCGCCGTCAAAAGGCTGCATCGTTTTTAAAGGGTTTTCCGTCGACCAGAAGGCGCAGCGGCAAGGACCGGCCATCCTCAGTGACGGCCACCACCAGATTGACGCGCTCAGTATCCAGATCTTCGATGATGAGGCCGTCGCCTTCGGGCAAGAAGAACGCATCAATGCCGTAGTCGATGCGAATGTCGCTGCCGCCGACGGACCGGACGGTCCCGGCCATGGCAGCAGTACCGGAAGGATCAGCTTCCTTGCCAACGGAGGCCGCACGCATAAGGCCGTCGGTTCCGGGCGCCAGACGGACATAGACCCGGTCTCCCTCCTTGACCTCGTTTGCGCCGGGCAGATCAACGGACACACGGGCGATCGCCAGGTTGATGATCACATAATCGCCGCGCAGAAGGTCCCGCGGATCGACCGGGACCAGTGCCAAGGTTACCTCCTTGCCACTCATTTGAACATCAAGCCGGTCAATCAGGGGCAGAGAAATGAGGGTCAGCTGCACAAGTGCAATCAAGCCCCACTTCAAGAAGGGAGACAGTTTGCGTGAGCGGGTGGTTGGCTGCTGATCGAGTGCTTCGGTGGTCATGACGAAGCCTCCGCTTTGTTCGCCGGTCCGGACTTGCGTTTGAACAAACGGGCCAGCCAAAGCGCCATGCCGAGAAGGACAAGACCGGCAATCAGGAAAAAGACCGACTGTCCTAAAAGGGATCCAATGGTGACTTGAAGCAGCCAAAGTCCAACGCCAGTCAGCGCAAGATAGGCACAGAGCATCCAGAAGCGGTTGTTGAACCAGGTGCCAAGGGTGCAAAGACCGATCAATGAGGCGAGGGCGAGGGCCGACACCAACAAAACGTTCTGAACGACCAGTGGTGCCAAGCAGGTCAGCAAGGCCAGCCCGACGGCGGCGAAAAGGGCAAGGGCCTTTTCCGTCTTGAACGACATGAGGAGGCCAATAATGCAAAGCGCAACGGCTGACAGCAGGGGCAGCGCGACCGGCAGCGAGAAGACCCGCATCAGCGGAACACCGTCATCAAACTCCTGAACCGCGATCAGGCTGACGAACACAAGTGCGCACAGCATCATGAAGCCGATGTCCTGAAGGGCGCGCAGCATAAGCCAGTGCGCATGCGTCTTGACCGGTTTATAGCTCGACCATTTCACATAAAGATCGCCGATCGGGCCAAGTTGGATCATGGTCGCGAACAGGCCGCCAAACCCTGCAAGGATCATGGCGCCAACGGCATCATCTCCACCCGGCATCCGGTCGGCCACTTCTCCAAACCAGCGTCCGTAAGTAACGAGCAAGACAGCAATCGCTGCAAACCGGCTGAGCCGGGCGGGGTGGAAGAAGGGATGCGGGGAAATCGCGGCTAGAAACACGATGCTGATGACGGCGTCCGCCCCGCCTGCGTGCTCTGTAAACACCCTCGACGACTGCCAGGTAACGGCAGCAATTGCAGCCACCGTTAGGGATGTGACGGATCCGGACAGCCAGGCAGCTGCAAGGGCGCCCATGCAAACCAGGAACGCGCCCCCGGACCAATCGGCGGGCATATGGAAAATCTGTCCGACCAGCGCCATGCCGCCGACAAACACCAAGGTGGCAAAACCTGTCGCCAAATCCGAAAGACCTTTCTTGCCGGCCCGGGAGGCGAGGGCTGCCAAAAGGTGCGCGCCAAGGATCAAGGCGGCAATGCCGGCCAGTTTGATGGATTTCGGGATTGCACCCCAATTCGCGGCAATAAAGGCAAACAACGCCAAAGCAACGCAGACGACACCAATACCGGCTAGGGCCATGGGCAGTCTGGAGCGTCCGTCGTCCTGATCCTGGTCTTCCAGAATGGCTGCTGCGCCTTCCGGGGTCAGCCAGCCTTTGCCGACCCACGTTTCCAGATCGTCCCGCAGCCGTTTTTTGTAGGCCCAATCGAACATTGCCACTCCGCAAAATTGCCGTGTCACTTGTCTTTATCTCAGCGGGCCTGCTCCTGCCAGCCTTGCGTCATGCGCCCGGATATCCGCGTGTCTTGACCGCTTGGTCTAATTATGGCGCGGATATTCTGAGCACCTGACGTCGCTCCTCATGATCTGTTTCGGCTTATCTTGAGGCCAAATGAAGGCTGGCAGCCAACGGAAAGTCAGCAAACTCAGTCACTTGTTGCCCTGGAAACCCGTAGCAAAACTATTGGGCACGCCCTGCGCAGATGATGAGCAGTCGAAAGTACTGCTTGATTTTTGAGCATATTGATTTCAACGTCATCGAAACCATCTTCAAATGCAGGGGAAAAATATGCGTCTTCTCACAGGGGTGGCCCTCGCTCTGGCCCTAACATCTTCCACGGCTCTTGCAGCGACGGACATCAAGTTCACGCTTGATTGGAAATTCGAAGGACCGGCAGCGCCATTCTTCATCGCGCTCGACAAAGGGTACTTCGCCGACGAAGATCTGAACGTGACGATCGACACCGGAGCGGGCTCTCGTGAGTCGATCCCGCGTGTTGCGACCGGCACATATGATATGGGCTTTGGCGACATCAACGCCCTGATCAAGGTGCTGGACGATCAGCCGGATCTCAAGGTGAAGGCCGTTATGATGGCCTATGAAACGCCGCCTTTCGCTGTGATTGGCCGCAAAAGCCAGGGTGTCACGGAAGACCCGAAGTCCCTGGAAGGCAAAACCCTTGGCGCCCCGCCGCCGGATGCGGCCTTCGGCCAATGGCCGGCCTTTGTTGATGTCACAGGCATCGACACGTCCGGCATCACAATTGAAAGCGTCGGTTTCCCGGTGCGCGAGCCGATGCTGGCACAAGGCCAGGTCGATGCGATCTTCGGGTTCTCCTTCTCCTCAGTCATCAACCTGAAAGCCCAAGGGGTTCCGGAAGACGACATCTCCCTGATCCTGATGGGTGAGAATGGTCTGGGTCTTTATGGCAACGTGGTGATCACCAACACGGACTTTGCTGAAGAAAACCCGGAAGCCGTGAAAGGTTTCCTGAAAGCCCTGACCAAAGGCTATCTGGACGCAATTGCCGATCCGGCCGCTGCGATCCCTTACGTCATGAAGCGCAACGAAATTCTCGATGAAGCCGTTGAGATCGAGCGTCTGACCATGGCTGTGGAAGGCTCCATCGCAACACCGGCCGTCAAGGAAAACGGCTTTGGGGGTGTCGATATGGATAAGCTGACGAAGTCCATGGAATACCTCCAGGGCTCGATGGGTGTCAGCGCCACGCCTCCCGCACCGGAGCGCGTCTTCGATGCGAGCTATCTGCCGCCTAAAGAAGAGCGCATGCTGAAGTAAGTTTGCCGCTCTACGATGCTATGGCCGCAGCCGACCCGGCTGCGGTCTCCTTCCTTTTCTAGCGGATCATTCAGTGACCGGATTTGTAGATTTAAGAGATGTCCGCCTGACCTATGGCGGCGCAGCAGATGGGACGCTCGCCCTTGATGGGCTCACGATGAGCGTCAAAAAAGGCGAATTCGCTGCCGTCGTCGGCCCGTCCGGGTGCGGGAAGTCGACCTTGATGAAACTGGCCACCGGCCTGATCGCGCCGCAGAACGGCACGATCGAAGTTGCCGGGCACGAAGTTGACGGTCCGGTGTCCGTTGCCGGCATGGCTTTTCAGAACCCGTCCATGCTGCCTTGGCGCTCCTCACTTGCAAACGTCATGCTGCCCCTTGAGATCGTGCAGCCGCACAGATCCAAATTCCGTTCCGAAAAGCAGGCCTATACGGCGAAGGCGGAAGCTCTGTTGGATTTGGTCGGCCTGTCAGGCTTTGGCGACAAGTATCCCTGGCAATTGTCTGGCGGCATGCAGCAACGCGCCAATTTGTGCCGGGCACTAATTCATGACCCGGCCCTCTTGATGCTGGACGAGCCCTTTGGCGCGCTCGACGCCTTTACACGGGAAGAGCTTTGGCAGGTCATGCGCGATCTGCACGCGGAAAAAGGTTTCACGACCATTCTTGTCACTCACGACCTCCGCGAGGCGGTGTTCCTTGCAGACAAGGTCTTTGTCATGAGCGCCCGCCCGGGCACGATCATCCGTGAGCGGGAAGTGCCCTTTGACCGTCCGCGTCCGATCGAGCTGACCTATGAGAGCGCCTTTAATGACATTGTTCACGAACTGCGCGACCTGATCGCCGATGCGAGGGCCGCTGCATGACTGACTCTCGTTGGATTACCGCTGCGCCCTGGCTTTGGGCAATTGGCCTGTTTGTTCTTTGGGAGGGGTCTGTCCAGGCTCTCGATATCCCGGTGATCATCCTGCCGGCGCCCTCAGATATCTGGGCGGCAACCGTGAAGTACTGGTCGCCAATCTGGAAGAACTCTGTTCAGACGCTTTATACGACCGTTGTCGGCTTCATTATGGCCGTTGTTGGCGGCATGGCGCTCGGCCTTGCGATCGGCTGGAGCCGGTCGATTTATGCAGGCCTTTACCCGATCATGATCGGTTTCAACTCGATCCCGAAGGTCGCCGTTGTTCCGATCCTCGTGATCTGGTTCGGCATCGGCACCATTCCCGCTGTCCTGACAGCATTCCTAATTGCGTTCTTTCCGATCGTTGTGAATGTGGCCACCGGTCTTGCGACCATTGAACCGGAGATGGAGGACGTGTTGCGGGCGTTGGGGGCCAAGAAGCACGACATCATGCTGAAGGTCGGCATTCCACGAGCGATGCCCTATCTGTTCGGCTCGATGAAAGTGGCGATCACGCTGGCTTTCGTCGGATCGGTGATTTCTGAATCCATCGCGGCCAACTCAGGCCTTGGCTACATGATGCAGCTGGCCCAGTCCCAGTTCAACGTTCCGCTCGTATGGGCAGGGCTTGTCGCTCTCGCTGTTCTGGGTATTATTATGTACGCACTAATGGCATGGCTGGAAATGCGAATGACGGGATGGGCGCATCGCGGCAACCGGTCTTAATCCGGCCAAATTGAAATACCGAGATCAGAGCCAAACCGAACCATAATCCAGGGGGGCTCTGAAGGGGCGTCCGAGAGGCCCGGGCGCCCCTTTTTCATGTGCACAAGGTCGGCTGAGCTCGCGACGTTCCACACTCGGCCAATCCATCCCGTGACCGTGCCCAAATCGCGTCTCATCGAGTGGATAGGCAACGGCATGGATCCCCGCTCGGGGGCGGGATGACGTTGGGAAGAAGAGCTGCACTTTCCCGGACGCAGCAAAGCGGAGATCCGGGATCCACGCATTTGGAGAGCTCTGCGTTTCGCGTGAAAGCTTCAGGCCGCTGGTGGGAGTGTAGGTCCCGGCTCAGGGCCGGGACGGTGACGGCTGTTCTCCGCGCCACACACCACCGCTCAGCTCTCGTTGAGCATCTCCAGCTCGAGCCACTGTTCTTCCATTTCATCTTTTTTGGTCGAAAGATCAGTGATTTGTGCGGATAACTTGGCAAACTTGTCCGGGTTCTTCGCGTAGAGCTCCGGGTCGTTCATGTCGCTTTGAAGTTTTTCAAGCTGCGCTTCAATTTTCTCGATGTCTTCAGGCAAAGACTTAAGCAGATGCTGCTGGGTGAAGCTGAGTTTCGATTTCTTTTTCGGCTTTTCCTCTGAAGGTGCTGACCCTTGGGCCTTTTCCTTCCTGGACGGCGCTGACTTTTCCACTTTGCGTGCGCTGACGCCCGCGCCGCGCTGGGCGAGCATGTCGGTGTAGCCGCCCGCATACTCCCGCCACACCCCGGTGCCCTCAGAGACAATGACCGATGTCGCCACCCGGTCGAGGAAATCACGGTCGTGGCTGACGATCAGCGCCGTGCCCTTGTAGTCGGCGAGCAGCTCCTGCAGGAGATCGAGCGTTTCCAGATCAAGATCGTTGGTGGGCTCGTCGAGCACCATCATGTTGGATGTCGATGCCAGCGCCCGGGCAAGCAGGGCGCGCGCGCGCTCGCCACCTGACAGCACGCCGACGGGCGTCCGGGCCTGTTCGGGCGAAAACAGGAAGTCCTTCATGTAGGACATCACGTGTTTGGTCTCGTCTCCGATGATGACCGTGTCGCCGCGTCCTCCGGTCAGGACGGAGGACAGGCTGTCCTGCGGGTTGAGGTTTTCCCGCTTCTGGTCGAGGGTCACCATCTCAAGATTGGTGCCAAGGCGCACCGAGCCGGTGTCTGGGGTCAGCTCGCCTGTGAGCATCTTCAAAAGCGTTGTCTTGCCTGCGCCATTCGGGCCGACAAGGCCAATTCGGTCGCCGCGCTGGATGCGAGACGAGAAGTCCTTGACGATGGACCGGTCGCCATAGGTTTTCGAGATGCCCTTGGCCTCGATCACCAGTTTGCCGGAGGTTTCGCCTTCGGCGGCAGAGAGTTTGGCGGTGCCCTGCGGGCCGCGATGCTCCCGTTTTTGCTTGCGCAGATCGGCCAGCTCGCGCACCCGGCGCATGTTCCGCTTGCGCCGCGCGGTGACCCCATAGGTCATCCAGTGCTCTTCGCGCTTGATCTTCTGCGCGAGCTTCTGCTGGTCGACCTCTTCCTGTTCAAAGACCTCATCGCGCCAGGCTTCAAAATGCGCAAAGCCCTTGTCGAGGCGGCGCGAGATGCCCCGGTCGATCCAGACCGTTGCACGCGAAAGGTTTTCCAGGAAGCGGCGATCATGGGAGATCAGGACAATGGCGGATTTCAGGCTTCTCAGCTCTTCTTCCAGCCACTCGATGGCCGGGAGATCGAGGTGGTTGGTCGGCTCATCGAGGAGGAGAATATCCGGCTCGGGGGCAAGCGTGCGGGCAAGGGCCGCTCTGCGGGCTTCGCCGCCGGAAAGCGCTTCCGGATCTTCCTGTCCGGTAAGCCCCAGAACCTCTAGCAGATAAGCACCGCGGTACGGATCATCGCCATCCGTCAGTCCTTCGTTCACGTAGTCCAGCGTGGAGGCATAGGCCGACAGGTCCGGTTCTTGCGGCAGGTAGCGGATCGTCCGGCCCGGCTGAAAAAACCGTTCGCCGGTGTCCATTTCCACCATTCCGGCGGCGATCTTCAACAGGGTCGATTTGCCCGAGCCATTGCGCCCGACAAGGCACAGCCGTTCCCCTTCTGCCACGGAGAGTTCGGCGCCGGTCAGAAGCGGGGTGCCACCGAAGGTCAGATGAACGTCGCGAAGGGTCAAAAGCGGAGGAGGTGCCATGTGTGTCCGGTCTGGGAATTGAGGGTCTGGCGCCGGGTTTTACGGGCGCTGGGAGCGGCTTGCAAGCTCAGCCGGAAACGGCTTTGAAAGAATTGATCGTCAGGCGGACGATTTTGGCCATGAAAGCATGTATAGTGATCACTGAAGGCAGGGGCAAAGCAACCGGGCAAACGTGGAGGCGTCAACGGTGACTGGTCGCAGCTTGAATGAAATAACTGATCTGATGCGCCGACGGACGCGTGCAGCAATGAGACTTGCAGCCGCTTCAGTGTTCGGCCTTGCAGTGATTGTAGCCGGAGTGCTGGTAAGCGGAACGGAAACTGCGAAAGCAGATTCCATCTACATCGGCAGCGGCGGCATTGGCTTTTCCTTTGGAACTGGCGGGTATCGTGGCGGCGCCTACTACGGCGGCCGCGGGTATTATGGCGGCGGTTACTATAGACCGCACCGGCCTTACTATCGTCCGTACTACAAGCGCCCTTATCGCTACCGGTCTCGAGTTCGGATCAATCCACCCCTCTACATTGCACCGCCGCCGGTCGTGGTCTACCCGGGCGCCCCTCAGCGGGTCCCGTACACCAAGACCGGGCTCGCGCCGTTTACACCGGAGTACTACGCGTATTGTGCCCGTAAGTTTAAGTCCTTTAACCCAAATACCGGCACGTATCTGGCTTACAGCGGGAAACATCGATTCTGCCGGTGAGCCCTGTTTGTTTGTGTGTGGATCCAAACTGATCGCACCGGCGCGCTGACTGCGCGTCGGTTTTCTTTGTCGTAAATAGCCGAGCTTTTTTGGAGGCAAGGCCTTCGGGATCAAGAGGCAGTCCCTGCGTCAAACCGCAGGTAAAGTTTTCGAAATTTCGAATTAAGTTTGAATTACTTAGTAGTAATTACAGTGCGATAAATACAGCGAGCCAGATTAAGCTGTTTTTCATAGCTATCGATTTGGATGGTGTCCTAATTGGCCTCCAGACACTGGGAAAATCGATGAAAAAAACAGCCCTCTTTTCTGTCCTCCTGACAATGGCTCTGCAACCGGCAACGTCATGGGCGGACGAGATCACCGTAATGGCGGGCAACTTGCCACCCATGTTTCTTGACGGTGGCGGCGGCCGCGAGGCAGAGCTGATTACTGCGGCCCTTGAGAAATGCGGTCACACGGTCAAATTCAACATTCAGCCGTTCACACGTCACTGGGAAAGTTTCAAGAACGGGCAGGGCGATGCCGTCGCGACTGTTCCGATGGGCATGCCGATCGATGGCACCGCGACCGGCGTCTATATCCACTATCAGAACGGTGTCTCGTTTCTGACGGACAGTGGTGCCAGCTACGACGGTTTGCCGGATCTTTCCGGCAAGAAGGTTATCGGCTTCAAAGGCGCTGAAAGCATTATTCCGGGCCTTGCCGACCACACCGGATCGTTTGCGGACTACAGGGAAGTGACAGACCAGATTACTCAGAGCCGGTCGCTGTTCGGCGGGCGTGTCGACGCAATCATCGGCGACGGCATGCTGTTTGCGGAGTACAATCAGCAGCTTCGCGGCCAAAGCGATCTGCGGTTCGATCCCAATCAGTCTGTTTCCTTCAAGGCCGTGTTTGACTCCAGCCCGTACACCATGGCGTTCCGGGATGCGAAGGTTGCGGCCGACTTTGACCGGTGTTTCAAGGAAATTGAAGCTGACGGCACCGTGAAGGCGATCAACACAAAATGGGTCGACAAGTACCGCGACAGCCTCGGTTCCTCGTATCTCGGTTACTGATACTCAGAAGACCCGCTGACCAAGCCCGGCCGGCTCCGGACCGGACGTTTCGAAGAGTGTAAACACATGTTCAGGCGTTCTGTTTGGGCCGGCCGGTTTTGTTTATGACGCCAAGAAGGTGTAGTATCGTTTCTCCAAGCAGCGCCGCAATACCGTAAAAGCAACTATAAATTGTAATCTGGCATCGCTTGCCGAGCGTGGCTTCTTTGGCTGCACTCGACAATATCGGAAATATTTTCCCATTCAGATCTATTATTTGGAAGAATATCGCCTTTTTGGATTCTTGGTGGAAACATATTCAGGCAGTGCTTGAATGCACGTTATGGGCGTGGAATGTATATCGCCATCGTTTCTTAAATTGACAAAAATCCTGAGGGGAGAACGATATGATCAAGTCCTTACGCGTCACCGCGCTCGCCGCCGCGCTGATGGCGGCAACATCGCTTACGGCCATGGCCGAAGTGGTTTATCACCGTGGAAACACGGGTGATCCGGAAACACTGGACCAGCACAAGACGTCCACCGTCTATGAGGCGCACATTCTGCGCGATCTTTATGAAGGCCTCGTCGCTTACAACGCAAAAGGGGAAATTATCCCGGGTGTTGCCGAAAGCTGGACAGCCTCGGAAGACGGCACTGTTTACACCTTCACGCTCCGCGAAGATGCCAAGTGGTCGAATGGCGACCCGGTGGTTGCTGGCGATTTCGTTTATTCGCTGCGCCGGATCATGAATCCGGAAACAGGCGCAAAATACGCAAACATCCTGTACCCGATCAAGAACGCCGAAGCTGTCAACACCGGCGATTTGGCGGTGGAAGAACTGGCCGTTAAAGCGATTGATGACCGCACGCTCGAAATCGCCTTGGAAGCGCCCACCCCGTATTTCATTGACTTGCTGGGTCACCAGACTGGACTGCCTGTGCACCCGGCCACCGTTGAGGCTCATGGCACGGACTTCGTGAAGCCGGAAAACATCGTTTCGAACGGGCCTTTCACGCTGGTCGAGTTCACACCGAACGCCCAGCTGAAGGCCGACAAGAACCCGCATTTCCACGATGCGGATAATGTTCAGATTGATACGGTGATCTTCTATCCGACTGAAGATCGGGGCGCGGCCCTGCGCCGGTTCCAGGCCGGCGAGCTGCATACCAACAACGATGCGCCGACCGAACAGGTCGCCTTCATGAAGGAAGAGCTCGGACCGCAGTTCCGCGTCGCGCCATATCTTGGCAACTACTATTACGCCCTCAACCATGAAGACGAAGCGCTGTCCAACCCGGATGTGCGCCGGGCTCTGTCCATGGCGATCGACCGGGAGTTCCTTGCAGAGGAAATCTGGGGCAGCGTCATGGTCCCGGCCTATTCCTTCGTTCCGCCAGGCATCGGCAACTACGGTGAACCAGCTTATGCGGACTACAAGGACATGTCCTTGATTGACCGTGAAGACAAGGCGATCGAGCTGCTCGCCGGCGCTGGTTACTCTCCAGACAATCCACTGCAGTTGGAGATCCGCTACAACACCTCCGAAAACCACAAGAACACGGCCGTTGCGATCGCCGATATGTGGAAGCCTTTGGGTGTTGAAGTGTCCATGCTCAACACGGATGTCGCCACCCATTATGCGCATTTGCGGGACCGGGGTGACTTCGATGTGGCACGTGCCGGCTGGATCGGCGATTACTCCGATCCTCAGAACTTCCTGTTTATGGTGGAAAGCGACAACACAGGTTTCAACTACGCGCGGTATAACAACCCGGAATATGACGCGCTGATGGATGAGGCCGCAAAGACCGTTGATCTTGAAAAGCGCGCGCAGCTCCTGCAGCAGGCCGAAGCCCTGTTCATGCGTGACCTGCCGTTCATCCCATTGATGTACTACGGCTCCATGAATCTCGTCTCCGACACGGTCAATGGATTTGAAGATAATCTTCAAAATATCCATCCGACACGCTGGATGAGCATTGCCCAATAACGGTAACATTCGAAATTGGCAGCGGCGGATCTTCTGCTGCTGCCGGTTTTGCAAGATGGCAGCCTTATTGGCTTAGGGCCAGGACCCATTAATTTGAATGAATTGGTAGGGAAGAATTTGTTCGGATACGAGGCGCAGTGCTGCAGGAAACCGTCCGGTTTTCAAAGGATTGCAACGACGTTGCCGGGCAAAGTCACTCTATACCTCCGGAATGCAAAAACGGCTTCGATCCGCTGCGTCAAACCGCTCAGCCGGGCAGGAAGCCCGCTTATCGCGCTTTTCCTTGCAGCTCATCGCCGTTTTCCGTGCCAATTCGATCACATTAATGAGTCCTGACCCCAAGATCATCGTGGTATGAGAAGGGCAAGCTGATGACCCGCTACGTGTTCGGTCGATTGCTGGGCGCAATCCCGACGATTTTTCTGATTGTAACAATCTCCTTCTTTTTGATCCGGATCGCGCCGGGCGGGCCGTTCGACCTCGAACGCCCGCTTGAAGCCAAAGTGATGGAAAATCTGAACAAGATTTATCACTTGGACGAGCCGCTCTGGACACAGTATCTGCTCTATCTGAAATCCATTTCGCAGCTCGATTTTGGGCCGAGCTTTTACTTTCGCGACTTCACCATCAATGAACTCTTTGCTGCCAGTTTGCCGATCTCGATCCAACTCGGTTTGAGCGCCCTTGCCCTGGCGCTGGTTGTCGGTGGTCTCATGGGTGTTGTAGCTGCGCTCCGGCAAAATGGTCCGGCGGATTACTCCGTGATGGCAGCGGCGACCCTGGGTGTGACCATACCGAACTTTGTCGTGGCTCCCGTGCTCACGCTCTTGCTCGGTGTCTGGCTCGGCTGGCTGCCTGTTGGGGGCTGGGGTGATGGGGCCTTCGTCAACAAGATCCTGCCCGTGGTGACACTGGCACTGCCGCAGATTGCGGTGATTGCCCGATTGACCCGCGGATCCATGATCGAGGCGTTGCGCTCCAACCACGTTCGAACCGCTCGGGCCTATGGATTGACAAACTACCTGGTGATCGTTGTTCACACATTGCGCGGCGCGATTCTGCCGGTCGTGTCTTATATGGGGCCAGCCGCGGCTGCCCTGTTGACCGGATCCGTGGTGGTGGAGACCATCTTCGGTATTCCCGGCATCGGCCGTTATTTCGTGCAAGGCGCGCTGAACCGCGACTACACGCTCGTCATGGGCACCGTGGTCGTCGTGGCGTGTTTTGTCATCATCTTCAACCTGGTCGTGGATCTGCTTTATGCGCTGCTTGATCCGCGCGTGCGCTACGACTGAGGGAAACACACATGTCTGTCACAACACCCGATACCGTCGACGTTCCGCAACGCGGGCGCTCGCTCTGGGATGATGCCCGCGACCGGCTTCTGGCGAACAAGGCAGCTGTTGCCAGCATGATTGTTCTGGCCACCATCGCGTTGTTGTCGGCCTTTGGCCCGATCCTGTCGCCGCATGACTATGACACGGTTTACAGGGACTATGTGAAGGTGCCGGCAAGCCTGGGCGCCTACCCGAAACCGGATCAGGTTGAGCCGGCGTTTGAAGCCCTTGTGAAACGGGCGCGTTTGAGTCTTGAAAGTTATGAGCGGGTTGGCGATCAGGTGGTGGCGCAAGTGACCTCCCGCCGGGCCATCGATCCACGATCAACGCGGTATATCGACCGAAGCGACCTGTTCAAAAACGCCGCCTTGAGCGACCTTGCAGACGATGACAAGCGCGCGACGCTGACAGCGGACATCAACTACCTGCATTTCTACTTTGGCACCGATGCGAATGGCCGGGACCTGATGACCCGGACGTTCATTGCCGGCCGTGTTTCCTTGACCATCGGTCTGCTGGCGACCGTCGTTGCCATTACCATCGGTGTTCTTTACGGAGCGACGTCCGGATATCTCGGCGGACGGGCCGACCAGCTGATGATGCGGGTGGTCGACATCCTGTATTCGCTCCCCTTCATCTTCTTCGTGATCATGCTGGTGGTGTTCTTCGGCCGGAATTTCATTTTGATGTTTATTGCCGTCGGGGCGGTCGAATGGCTGGACATGGCCAGGATCGTACGCGGTCAGACGTTGACCATAAAGCGTCAGGAATACGTGCAGGCCGCCGAGGCCATGGGCGTTGGCGACGGCGGTATCGTTCGCCGGCACATCATCCCGAATACGCTCGGTCCAGTGGTTGTCTATATGACCCTGCTCGTGCCGAAGGTAATCCTTCTTGAGAGTTTCCTGTCGTTCCTCGGTCTTGGCATCCAGGAGCCGATGACGAGTTGGGGCGTTTTGATTTCCGAAGGGGCCCGCAATTTGCAAGGGTCGGCCTGGATGCTGATCTTCCCATCCATCTTCCTGACATCGACACTGTTCGCGCTGAACTTTATCGGCGACGGTTTGCGCGATGCGCTGGATCCCAAGGACCGATAGGAGCGAGGCCCATGCAAGACCCAAAACGCCCGGTCCTGGCGATCAAGGACCTCAAAGTCGACTTTGAGACCGCAACCGGTCCGGTCAATGCCGTGCGCGGCGTCGATATCAATGTGAAGCCCGGAGAAACGGTGGCTATCGTCGGCGAGAGCGGCTCCGGCAAAAGCCAGACACTGATGGCTGCGATGGGGCTTCTTGCCTCCAACGGCCGGACGCAAGGCGAAGTCCTGTACGAGGATACCAACATCCTGGGATTGCCGGCGCACCAGTTGAACAAGGTGCGCGGCAAGAAGATCACCATGATCTTTCAGGAGCCGATGACCTCGCTGGATCCGCTCTACACAATCGGTCGCCAGCTCGCCGAGCCGATGGTCGTGCACGGCGGCCTCAGCTGGAAACAGGCGAAGGCGAAAGCCCTGGAGCTGTTGAAGCTCGTCAACATTCCGGAGCCGGAACGCAAGATCAAGGCCTATCCATACGAGATGTCCGGAGGTCAGCGCCAGCGGGTGATGATCGCCATGGCGCTTGCCAATGATCCCGATGTCCTGATCGCAGATGAGCCGACAACGGCACTCGATGTGACCACCCAGGCGCAGATCCTCGACCTTTTGGCCGACCTGCAAAAACGCCTCGGGATGGCGGTGATCTTCATCACCCACGATCTTGGCATTGTCCGGCGGATCGCGGACCGGGTCTATGTGATGAAGACCGGGGAAGTGCTGGAAAGCGGCGAGACAGCTCGCATCTTCACTCAGCCGGAACACCCCTACACCAGGATGCTGCTCGACGCCGAACCGACGGGTCATAAGCCTCCTGTGCCCGACAACACACCGGTGCTTCTGGAAGCGCAGAAAGTGGATGTGGAGTTTGTTCTGGAGGCAGGGCTTTTTGGTCCGACCCATATCCTGAGGGCAGTCGACAATATCAGCTTCTCCCTGCGCCGGGGCCAGACGCTGGGTATTGTCGGCGAGAGTGGGTCCGGCAAGTCCACTCTCGGCCGCGCTGTTTTGAACTTGCTGCCGGCCGGCGGGCGGGTTGTCTTTCAAGGGGAGGTGGTCTCGGGCAAGGACCGGGCGGCCATGCGTGCTTTGCGCAAGGACATGCAGCTGATCTTTCAGGATCCATTTGGGTCCTTGAGCCCGCGCATGACTGTCGGACAGATCATCTCCGAAGGCCTTTTGGTGCATGAGCCTTCCTTAAGTGCCCGGGACAGGGATCAAAGAGCCTGTCAGGCGCTTGAAGAAGTGTCGCTCGATCCAGTGATGCGCAACCGCTATCCGCACGAGTTTTCCGGCGGTCAGCGTCAGCGCATTGCAATTGCGCGGACAATGGTTCTCAAACCGCAGTTTGTCGTTCTGGACGAGCCGACATCTGCGCTCGACCGGACCATTCAAAAACAGGTGGTGGAGCTATTGCGCGGCCTGCAGAAGGCATACGACTTGACTTACCTCTTTATCAGTCACGACCTTGCCGTGGTGCGGGCGTTGTCGGACACCGTGATGGTGATGCAGCGGGGCAAGGTGGTCGAGGCGGGAGCCGTGGACGACATCTTCCAGGCACCACAGAACGCTTATACCAAAGAACTCATTGGCGCCGCGATGTTGACCCAGCAGCAGATGATGGAGACAGCTTAGTCAGCCGTTGGCAACGCATGTAATCGGGTCACCACAATGGCGGCCGGATGTTGTCGGTTTAATTGCGGTGCCTGGTCCGCTCAAATCTTTGCGAAGACTTCCGTCCGCACCTCGTCGGTGACTTCAATCGTGTTTGTCGTTGCGTGCTGGATCGCCATTTTTCGAGCTTGATCAGGATCTTTGGTGGCAATCGCCTCGATCAGTTCGTGATGTGAGGCTTTGATCTTGTCGATCCAGATCAGATTGTTCGTGTGCCGGGTGATGATAAACCGGTGCAGGTGAAGCAGCGTGCGCAGGAGGACTGGCTCGAGCACCGGCATGTCGGCAAAACGCAACATGGTCATATGGAAGGCGATATCTGCCTCGGAGATGCCGATCTTGTCGCGTTTGGCCCGGATGTCGTCATAGCGGGCTGCCAATTGGCGGAGGGTGTCCAGCTGATCTTCTGTGATATCTGGCGTAATCCGGTCAACGGCTGCGGTTTCGATGTTGAGGCGCAGCCGGAAAAGGATGATCGCTTCCTTGTTGGTCGTTTGGGTAACAAACGTGCCCTGATACCCGCGCCGGATCACCAACCCGTCTTCCTGAAGGGTCAACAGAGCTTCTCGGATCGTACTTTGGGAGCAATTATAGGACTGCGCGAGTGATTGTTCTGTGATTGGGCTGGCAGGCGTCAGCTCCCCCAAAAGGATCTGACGTTTCATATTGTCATAGACAGCGTCAGCCTTGCGTCTGCGGCGCTCGCCTTGAAAGCCCGCAGCCTGCGGATCTGTTGCCCCAACATCGAATACCAAGTCAGCCCCCATTACCGACATGAATGGCAAACCGTCACAGCAGTTTCAGGCGCCGAACGTCCTGTCCGGCCCTGAAGCTTCTTCCCGAATTGTGCCGCAGGTCTGGAGACAGCGGCCGATGGGGCGTGCCAGTTCGCACGCAGATGTCCTTGATTAATTGGGTTTTTAGGTTTCCGGACCCGGATCAGCCGTTTGGTGTTTTTATTATGGTCGGCGGTTCGGCAAACCGATGCACATTTCAAGCAACATCTGCAAAAATTGCAATGTATGCATCCTCGAATGGAGTGCCTCGAAAAACAATCGCTAATTCGCGATCAGTGGTCACAAGTTCGCGAGAATGTTGAACAATATGGTCAGGTTTGCCTATTTCGCTTTTGTTTTCAAAGCGTTGATCCAATTCCGGAAAAACACTTTCTCTAGAGTCTGTTTGGAAAACCCGCGTGCATCCAGGACTTCGGCCAGACGCGGCAGTCCGGTGACGTCGCTGAGGTCCCTCGGCGGGGCGCAGCCGTCAAAATCCGACCCCAAGGCAACGCCATCTTCGCCGAGCCGATCCACGAGATAGGCGGCATGATCGGCCACAACGTCAAGCGGCGTGTCCTGGTTGAAGTTGCCGTCAGGACGAAGAAATCCGACGAAGAAGTTGATGCCGACGAGGCCGCCACTTTCCTTGATGGCGTCCAACTGCTTGTCGGTCAGGTTCCGGCTGTTGGCACAGATGGCGTGGACATTCGAGTGACTGGCGATGATCGGCTTGTCTGTAATGCGTGCGACATCCCAGAAGCCTTTTTCGTTCAGATGAGACACATCCACCAGAATACCCATCTGATTGCAGGCGCGCACCAGATCGCGGCCGGCACCGGTCAAGCCCGGCCCAATATCCGGGCTGTGGGGGTGTGCCATCGGCACGCCATAGCCGAAGGCATTTTCCCGGCTCCAGACAAGGCCAAGTGAGCGCAGCCCGCGCTTATAAAAAGCCTCAAGTTCATAGAAATTGGTGTCGATGGCCTCCGCGCCTTCAATATGCAGGCTGATGGCCAGCTGGTCCTTTTCCATGGCGCTTTCGATCGCATCCGGCGACCGGCAAATGGCAACGGCTCCGTCCGAGTCCGCTTCCAGCCGTTCGGCTCGTTCAAGCATCCTTTCGGTAAAGCTGAGGGCCAACTTCTGCTCAACAGGAAGAAAGTTCCGTTTGTCGCTCGGCGAAAAGGGCTTGGAGAAGTCCTGTTCCGGGTTGGATGGAACGAACATGGCAAACAGGCCGCCCGCAAAACCGCCCTCCTTGGCACGCGGCAAGTCAATGTGTCCGCGGTCGGACCGTTCGAAGAAATCGCGGGTCTTTCCGCGGATCGCGTCGATCTCCAGCTTCAAAAGCGTGTCATTGTGTCCGTCAAAAGCCGGGATATGCGAAGTCATATGGATGGGTGCCGTTGTTTTTATTGGAAACTACAAAATGGTGGGGCAGGCGGGCTGCTTTCAAGAGGATGCCACTTTATCCGCAAATTTTGGAAATGTAAGCGCCTGAAGGCAATGTGACTTGCACTCCTTGCGATGCTCGACTTATGAAGAGACCGGATTTTGGAGGTCTCATGACGCGCCGGACATTTGAAAGCACCGAAGCCCCCCTTGCGCCGAGCAAAGGTCTCAGCCGGAGAAGCCTGATGGCGGGCGGGCTGGTTTTGGCGGCGGGAACACTCGCCGGATGCCAGACCTATGAACAGGTCGTCGGCTTGCCCGATCAGCCACCGTTGCCGGACGAAGAGTTCGACTATGCATCTGCCTACGCGGCGTTGCCGGATGGTGATTTCACCTGGCCTGCGATCAACTACAAGGCGTTTGACGAGAAGTATCTGCGTCAGGTCGTTGAGTACAAGACTCGCGAAAAGCCCGGCACGATCATCGTCGACCCCTACAACAACTTTCTCTACTGGGTGCTACCGGGCGGCAAGGCGCTGCGCTATGGCATCGGTGTCGGGCGGGCAGGGTTTGCCTGGTCCGGTGAAGCCTTGGTCCGGGTCAAGCGCCCACATCCGATCTGGCGCCCTCCACGGGAAATGATTGCGCGCAAGCCGTCGCTTGAGCGGTATTGGGAGAAGGGCTTTCCGCCGGGGCTGCGCAATCCGCTTGGCGCGCGCGCCATGGATCTTTGGCAAGGCAGTGTGGACACGCTGTACCGGATCCACGGCACGAATAGGCCATCATCGATCGGCAAGAGCGTTTCGTCCGGCTGTATCCGCATGTGGCAGCAGGACGTGATCGACCTGTTTGACCGGGTGCCGCTGCGCACCAAGGTCGTTGTCCTGACTAAGGACGAGGACATCTCCACTTAAGCGGTTGAGTTCAAAAGTTCCGGTGCTTTTTCAAGGCATCGGAGCTGCCAGCGCGACATCATGCAAGACCGCCGCGAAGTGGCAAACGGCTGCGGCGAGCACGAACGCATGCCAGATCGCGTTCTGGAACAAAAGGTTTTTCCAAGCGTAGAACACGGTTCCAATCGTGTAGAGCAGACCACCCGCCACGATCATCCAGAAACCAAAGGCCGACGCGTTCTCCATAAGCGGTTTGACAACGAAAACCACCACCCAGCCAAGGCCCAGGCAGATCGGCACGGTCAAACGGTCCATCCCTTGTAGGTTTAGAAGTTTCACAATCGCTCCGGTCAGGGCGCCGCTCCAGACAACGGCCAGCAGAACACCCCCGGTCCAGCCGCCGATGATCATGGCCGCGAGCGGGGTATAAGTGCCCGCAATCATCAAAAAGATCGCAGCATGGTCTAGCCGGCGCAGCACTCCGGCTTTGTGGTCTTTTGCAAACATGTTGTAGAGCGCTGAACAGATCAGCATGGCCATCAGGCACGCGGCATAGATCAGCACACTGACCTGGCGGGCGAGATCACCGCTGTTCCAGAGCGTCAGTGTCAGGATGATTGATGCGGCAACACCAAGACCAATTCCAATCACATGGATCGTTCCGTCGGCGATCAATTCGCCAAGCGTCTGGTGTCTGGGCTGGGG
Organism: Roseibium sp. R5; assembly: GCF_055755305.1. Taxonomy (NCBI): domain Bacteria; kingdom Pseudomonadati; phylum Pseudomonadota; class Alphaproteobacteria; order Hyphomicrobiales; family Stappiaceae; genus Roseibium; species Roseibium sp. R5. The sequence goes on along the minus strand of NZ_CM146910.1, from coordinate 4,761,691 downwards.
GCGGTTTTGCGCCATGTTTTGCTCCGTTGCGGCAAGCGTTTCAGTTTGCCTCCCCGAACGGTATCACCGATCCTGGGGTCAAAGTGTCAATATCCGGTTAGGACGCCGTCATGATGCGGCCTGCTGTTCCGGGCGGATGGCAAACCAGCAAAACGCTGTGCAGCCGATAAAAATGGCCGCAACCGTCCAAAAAACAGCCGGGAAGCCTGCATCGACAGCCAGGAATACGCTGCCGAGCGTGACGCCAAGCGTTGCCCCGATCAACCGGAAAGTGATCAGCAAGCCGCTCACTTCGCCTTGCTTTTCAGACGGCACCGCGTTCGCCGTGATCCTGCCTGCCGGGATCATGGCAAAGGGAAGGGCGATGCCCCAGATCAGAAGAAGGGGAGCGAGGTAAAGATAATTGTCCAGGAGCATTGCAGTTCCGATGCACAAATTGGCTGCGATCAAAACGATCAGCCCGCCAAGAACGGGGCGGCGGGACCCGGATTTGTCGGCGATCGTTCCGGCCGGTGCTGACAGGAACGGGATTGGCAAAACGGCGATGACGGTCGCTGCACCGGCCCAAAGAGCCGAATAGGATAGATCGAGCTGGAGATATTGCGGCACGAGTACAGCGACGACGATTTTGCTCATCTGGGTCAGCAGAAAAACAAGAACGCCTGCCGTAAACGCCGGGGACTGGAACAAGCGCACGTCAATAAGCGGGGCCGTCTGGCGGACTTCCCAGATCACAAAGGCGCTCAACCCAACGATACCAGCGGCAAGGCTCAAATAGATCAGCTGTGTCCCCCAGCCTGCATCTGGTCCTTCCATCAATCCGAAAATCAAAGCCGTAAGGCCGACGAGCAGAAAAATGAGGCCGATGCGGTCGATGTCCGGCCGGGCACTTGTGGCGTCCGGCGCGCGCCAGAGAAGACAGGCGAGAATCCCAGCCGTCCCAACGACCGGAATGTTGATCCAAAACACCCATCGCCAGGAGAGCAGGTCGGTCAGGACACCGCCAATCAACGGCCCTGCCGCCAGGAACAGGGTTGCGGTCGCGCCGAGAACACCGAGCGCGCGGCCACGCTCGTCGGATTCGAAAGTTAGAGTCGCGGCAGCGAAAGTGATTGGAAACATGATCGCGGCGCACAGTCCTTGAACCACACGCATCGTGATCAAGAGTGCCGCATTGTCCGCGAACCCGGCTATCAGACAGGCGGCAGCGAAAAGCGAGCAGCTGGCAATCAGTGCCGGACGGAGGCCGAACAGGTCAATCGCCTTGCCGCCGATCGCAGCGAAACAGGTGAACGCCAGCATGTAGGCATTCAGGATCCAATGTGCCGTTGTTGCCGATAATCCGAGTTCCGACTGGATTGCGGGCAGGGAAACGCCCAGAACCGTCTCGTCCAGCATCACGAGCCCACCGAGACCGCCCATGGCAAAGACCAGGCCGCGCCGGCGGTTGTGCTCTGAAAGCCCTGTCATGTGCGCTCATCTGATGAAATGTCCGTTGGTCTCAGCCTAGTGCGGGCATTGCGGCTCGTACAGGAGTTTTCGAATGGGGAGCCTTGTCTCTAACCAATGGGAGAGGTGCGAAATCTTGAATTCAAATATCTTTTAAAAAAGTATCTTGATATAAAGATAAATATCGCCTATCTGATGTGCATCGCCACAGTTCTTGGGTTTAAGGAGTTTGGAAATGACCCGTGTTGCAGACCATCCGGTTGATGATCTTTTTTTGAAGCGTTGGTCCCCGCGCGCGTTTGATGGGGCTCCGATGCCCGAAGCGGATTTGAAAACCATCCTGGAGGCCGCACGGTGGGCACCGTCAGCCTTCAACACGCAGCCTTGGCGGTTTGTCTACGCCCTGCGCGGAGATGCTGAATTTGAACGGCTTTACGCGTTGCTGGACGACTTCAACGGGAGCTGGGCTGTTGGCGCTTCAGCCCTGGTCTTTGTGATTTCGGATTCCCTGGTCGATGGCGTCAGCGAAGACGGACCGGTTCCGGCGATTTTTCACGCGTTTGATGCCGGTGGGGCATGGGCCCAGGCTGCGCTGCAAGCCACGCTGCTCGGCTACCATACGCACGCCATGGCGGGCTTGCGCAGAGATCAGGCCGACGAGGTTCTGGGCTTGCCGGAACGGTTGAAGGTCCATGTCGCCTTTGCCATTGGCCGCCGCGGAGATGCAGAGCAGTTGACGCCAGAGCTTCAGCAGCAAGAACGCCCAAGCGGCCGACGCCCCTTGAGCGAGATTGCCTTTCACGGCCGCTTTGAGCTGTCTTTGGAGGCAGCCGCTTAATCAGCGGCAAGGTGCCCGGTTTTCCGCCAGACCCGGGCACCGTTTTCTGTCTTGATCGTCTGACTGCTGCCGGCCGGCAAACGCAGCCAAGTGCCTTGGTCATACCGGCCGTTTTCGTCTTCAAAGGCCCCATCGACGACAAAATACTCCGCGCCGCCGGGGAAGGATTGCTCGCCAAAAGCTGCGCCGCTCTCCCAGTGAAGCATCACCACCTCTTCATCGGGGCGCACAAAGAGGGGAAGTATATGTTCACCCGTGCGGCCAGCCTGCCACCCGGCCGGATCCAGCGTGTCGACCCGGACAAACGTTTCGTCGTCTGTCTGCATTTGCCGCAGCTTCACCAGAATGACTGCTCCAGGTTCGCTGGATGGTATGTGCCGTGAGCCTGGCGGGTTGCGGACATACATGCCTTTGGGAAAGTCTCCGGTCTCATCGGTAAAGACGCCGTCGAGCACCAGAAACTCCTCGCCAAGGTCATGGGAATGGGCTGAGAATGAGGAGCCTGGAGCATAGCGAACCAAGCTGGTTGCGCGGGCGACCTCTTCGCCGTCGCGTTCCAGCATACGCCGCTCCACACCCGCCATGGGAGAGGCGATCCAATCGAGGGTCGCGCTATCAACCTGGGCCCGTTTCGACAAATCGGTGTGGATCTTCATCCAGTCAGCTCCTGCTCCTAATAACTTGCTTATTGATGTGGTGCTTCACCGGGCAAAGGGAAGAGCCTCAATCCATGAGGGGGGCTGACGGATCGCCGGTGTCTGGAATGGGGAGAGCCAGGTGCCCGAATGCCACCTTGTAGTCTTCCGTCCGTCTGACCTCCCTAATGGCTGCGCTCACAGCATCGACGAGCTGGACCGGCACAGTCTGTTGGCTGAACATGAAATGTACAGGCTCCTCCCACACCGGAAAGGGGTGCACTTCAAAGGCCCCCTCCAAGCCCATCCGGTTTGCAACGCCCATAACCGCGCTGGGCATTTCGACCAGGGCATCAATCCGGCCGGTTTCCAGCATCCGGATACCTTCGGTGGTGGTCGTCGTGTGGAAGACATGATGCTGCCCGGCGTCGCTTCTCATGAAACTGTCAAAAAGCCTTCCGCGATAGGACGAGCGCTCGTGACCCACGACCAGCTGATGGTCGATGATGTGGTTGATGTCTGAGATGGGATGGTTTTCGGATTCGCCCTTTCGAAAGATCAGCCGGGCGAGTTCGTTCCGATAGGGGGCGGAATAGTGGGCGAACTTCGACCTGTGCTCCGTGATGGAGGCAAACGGAACCATATCGATGTTGCCCTGTGACAATTCCACGATTGCGCGCTTGAACGGCATGATTTCCAGTTCGATCGGGCAATCAATGAGGTCAAAGACGGTTCGAACCAGCTCGACATCTGTGCCAATGAGCTTGCCGCCAGGTGCTTGGTGGCTGAAGGGGAAGTAGTCGCCCGATACCCGCACGCGTAGCGGCTCTGAACACAAGGCGTTCTGTGTTGCAGCGGCAGCACTTGGAGCCACAAGAGCCACAGAGACGAGACAGAGAAACAGTGCGCAAAGGCACTTGCCACACATTTTGAGGCTACTTCGGTGTATGCCCGCAAATAGGAGCCAAAAGCGGGATCTGAAGATCTGAAGGTATGGCGCTGGCGGCATTGACGCTCCCTTTGAGTATCCTCAATTTGTCTCGGAACCCGCATGTGCAGGGCTGCCGACACTCATGGACCCAAACTGTGATGTATATTCGGACGTCTGCACCGCTTCGGCCAACACGGCATCGATTTGGGCGACGAATTCTGGAGAAACAGTCTTCCGGCTGAACATGAAATGGACCGGTTCGCTCCAGAGCAAGAAGGGGTGTTCGGCGATCTTGTTCCGCACACCGAGTGTTTCTGCGAGGGCAAACACGGCAGCAGGCGCTTCAACGATGGCGTTGATGCGCCCTTTCAGCAGCATCTCAAGGCTCTGCTTGGAGCTGCTTACTTGCACGATGTTCTTCTTGGCCTCTGGGGTCTTCAAGAAGGCTTCAAATGCGTCGCCGCGATAGGTCCCGACATCATGAGCGAGCAGGAGATTGAGTTTTAGAAGATCCCCAACTTCGGTGATGGGATATCCACCCTGATCGCCAGCCCGGACGATCAATCCCGCAGTTTCGTTCCGGTAGGGCTGAGAAAACAGTGCGAAATTCTGGCGTTCGGCGGTCACGGATGCGAACATCACCATGTCGAGCCGCCCAGCTGCCAGTTCGACCACTGCGCGGGGAAAAGGCATCACAAGGAACTGCGGATCGCACCCCGCCTCACCAAGGATCTGCTCAACGAACCGGAGATCTAGGCCCGTCAGTTTGCCGTCAGCGCCGATATAGCTGAATGGTTCATAATCATCGGACGCGCCAACGCGAAAGGTTTTCGGACAGTCGTCCGCGCGAACGTTCGCAGGCTGGAGGATTGTCCAAAGGACAGCAAGACCGCCGATGGCAAGCCGGAAGAGGGTGGTGAACAGTCTTCTTGAAGACAAGACAACCATTTCCTTGCTGCTCCTCGTGTGCTCTGCCGACCAAATGTCGGGGATCAAATGGCGTATCTTACTTCAAAATTATCTAGGCTGAATACTGCTGTCTTTAAGTTCGATAAAGTAGTTATCTAAGGAGTTATATTATTTCTGATTGTGTATTTTGTATTTTGCACCTCCTTTATTGGATGTTATCTGATAACTGCATGAGAAAAAACTTAATTCCCGCGACTTGGTAAAGCGTTGTGTGAGTTTGCTGTGTTCTTGGTCTTGTACAAATCGGTTCCTGGCGGCCGGCATTTGTGCCTGAAATCCGCGGCCCAGGGTGGATTTCAGGGATAACCTCTGCTAATCGCAACAGCCGCTTTTCATGATCCGAGGAATCGTTTTCACTCGCGTCTTATAGACAGCAGAGAAAGGGTGGTGGCGCAGGTGTGCGCCCGGTTGTGCATGACCGTTCAAATCGACATTGGTGACATGGCTGGAGGCAAACGCGCCGGGCTCGATTTGGAAGAGCTTCTGGCGACCCGTTTGCTTGTTCAGGGCAACTCAGGATCCGGCAAATCGCACCTTTTGCGCCGGATTCTGGAGCAGTCCGCCCAATGGGTGCAGCAGGCCATCATCGACCCGGAAGGGGACTTCGTGACCCTTGCGGACAAATACGGTCATGTGGTCGTCGATGCGGTTGGGACCGAGAAAGACCTCAAAATGATTGCCGGGCGCGTGCGTCAGCACCGCGTATCCGTTGTGCTCAATCTGGAGGGTCTCGATGCGGACCGTCAAATGAAGGCGGCAGCCACCTTCCTGGATGGTCTTTTTGATGCGGACCGGGACCTTTGGTATCCGATGCTCGTGGTGGTGGACGAAGCCCAGCTCTTTGCACCGGCCGCCGCAGGCGAAGTCACCGAAGAAGCCCGCCGCAGATCGCTCGGCGCAATGACGGATCTGATGTGCCGGGGCCGCAAGCGCGGGCTTGCCGGGATCATCGCCACCCAGCGTCTTGCCAAGCTTGCCAAGAACGTCGCCGCAGAAGCGTCCAACTTCCTGATGGGCCGGACATTCCTCGATATCGACATGGCCCGCGCGGCGGACTTGCTCGGCATGGAGCGGCGGCAGGCGGAAAGCTTCCGCAATCTGGACCGGGGCCATTTCATCGCGCTCGGCCCGGCGGTTTCCCGTCGTCCGATTCCGGTCAAGATCGGCCCGGTTGAAACGGCTGGTCGCGGCGGCGGACCGAAGCTGATGCCCTTGCCTGAGCAGCTGAAGGAAGAAGCCAAAGATCTGATTTTTACCCGATCTCCCGACGAGATCCCGGTTCGGCCGAGGATCGCCGAGCCGGTCGCCTCGACGGATGATATTCTGAACCAATTGACCAGTGCCGGGGATGCGGCAGAAGCCGAAATCCCGCAAGCCGACAATTTGTTTGAACATGGTGAGCGCGAGGAAAAGATCGATCAGATCATCTCCGAAATTCTCGATGAGGATGAGGCTGCGTTTCAGCCCATCGCCTCGCTCTACCAGGATTTTCAGGTCCGCTGCCGGATCGCCAAACTCACCGGCGGGACGCCCGATCTCCAGACTTTCCGGGAAAAACTGTCGGTTGCCCGTGCCGGTGTTGAAAAAGGCGAGGTGGATGACAGTGCCTGGCAGCAGGCCGAACTCATCGCAGCCGAACTGCCGGAAGACATGCGCGGGGTCTATCTGTTGCTGGCAAAAGCGGCCCTCGCGAAAGCGCCGTGTCCGGGCAATATCGAGATTGCAACGGCGTATGGAACCCGATCCCCGGGTCGGGCCCGCTGGCTTTTGTCCCATATGGAAGAGCGCGGGTTTTTGGTCTGTGCGACCGATCTGCGCGGCAACCGGATTGTGACGCTGACGGATCTTGGCTGGCGCACAGAGCCGGGGGACGAAGCCGCCGCCTGACGGAACGGCCACAAAACTGTCAATTGGACTTGATTGCAGGCGCGCATTTGCTGCTTATCTCTTCGGAACCGGACCGAACAGCCCTTAGGAGATGCTCCATGATACGTTGGCTTGTGCTGCTTGTTTCCCATGGCGGAATGCTGGCCGTGGGGTTTGCGCTCGGGGTCTATTTCCTGCCCATTCTGACAGCGCCCAAAGGACCCGATGCGGCGCTGCTTGCAGAAGCCAGCCAGTCCGCAGAGTACCAAGCCGCGCTCACCCGCGATCTCAAGGGAAGCGATTTCCTGCATTGGGGGGAAGGCTCTATCAGCCTGTCTCAGGACAAGATTGTGCATACCGGTGCGCTCTCACCCGGCCCGGACTACAAGCTGTACTTGGTCAAGGAGTTCGTCGAAGACGAAGCGGGGTTTGAAGCTGTTCGGGAAAGCGCTGTTCAAATCGCCGACATCAAGACCTTCGACGGTTTCATCGCCGATGTTCCGGATGGGGTGAATATTGAGGATTACACCACCGTCCTAGTGTGGTGCGAGGCGTTCAGCGAGTTCATTACGGCCGCGAAATACCGGTGAGCAAATACGCGTCCCAATGTCGAGTAGAGCCGAGCCGGCTATTCTTGGATCAATCTTTGTCTTTGCGCGCGTTTTCAAACAAGACATAGGCAAGGTTCAATACAACGATCACCAGAATGGCGCCGAACACAAACGCTCCAAATCGTTTGGGAGAGATGCCCACCGGCACGTCAAACATCATCACGATCATGCCGAACAAGGCGGTCAGCATGATCAGGGGCATCACCGAATTCTGAAACTTCATGAATATGCTCCAAAATTTTGCGTGAGCGATCTTGCCCACGTCATCAATGCCTTGAAGTGATATCAGATTTTCAAAGGTAACTCTGTGTTTGTTTGCAAGCGGCTGGCAATAAAATTGCCCGGTCAAAAGCAAGCATATCACGCGCAAAGGTTCGAATAGATTGCTTCTGTCAGATCGCAGGGCGCATACGGGTCGGCGATGACTTCGGCAGATCGCTTTTGGAGAGCAGGTATTTAAGTTGGGCCAGCTCTTGATCAATGCCTAAGATCGTCCGGTGCAGAACGCTCTCAAGATAGCTTCCAGCCGGTGCATTTTCTCGGATGACGACGGCTCTGTCGCGTGCGCGTCGCAGAAACAGCATCATGGTTTCCAGCTCGCCGGCCGTCGGTTGGGTGAGCTGTGCAGATGTTTTTGGGGGCACTGTCTCCGCCTGATCCTGTGGCTCATACCCATCTGCTGCCAAAGGTGGCGCGGACGTTTTCGGCTCAAAATACGTGTCCTGAAATGGCATCAGAATCCCCAATGTTCCTATTTTGTTCTAATTTAAATCAACACCTCTGCAGATGCAAGGCATTCAAATTCACGGTCATGGAATGCTCGGGCAGGGGGCGGTTCCGCAAGCCTCAGACTTGGCACCACGGCCCAGTGGACTGGCGAATTTTTCTCGGCCAGTTCGGAAGTCTCTTGACCAAACTTGCGCAGATAGTTACAAGTGCAACTAATTTGACAGGGCATGATCCCGGGAGGATGCGATTATGAACAAGGTCGATCACAAGCAAGTTGCCGGCGACGGCGGCAAGCCGCTGTCCAACGAGCTGCAGTATATGCCGGGTTTCGGCAATGATTTTGAGACCGAAGTGCTGCCGGGCGCGCTGCCGCAAGGCATGAACAGCCCGCAGAAATGCGCCTATGGGCTTTATGGCGAGCAGTTGTCCGGTACCGCCTTTACTGCACCGAGTCATCAGAACGAGCGGACCTGGTGTTACCGCATCCGGCCGTCGGTCAAGCACACCAGCCGGTTTCAGAAAATCGACCTTCCCTATTGGAAGAGCGCGCCGAACGTCTGCGAAGATGTCATTTCCCTCGGCCAATACCGCTGGGATCCTGTGCCGCACGCCGATGAGGGCCTCAACTGGCTCACCGGCATGCGCACGATGACGACGGCCGGTGATGTGAACACCCAGGTCGGCATGGCAACGCATATCTACCTTGCCACCCAGTCGATGGAAGATGAGTACTTCTTCTCCGCCGACAGTGAACTCCTGGTCGTTCCCCAGGAAGGTATTCTCCGCTTCTACACCGAGCTCGGCATTATCGAGCTGGAGCCAAAGGAAATCGCCATTCTGCCGCGCGGTCTGGTCTACCGGGTCGAAGTGGTGGAAGGTCCGGGACGTGGCTTCGTTTGCGAGAACTATGGCCAGAAATTCGAGCTGCCGGGCCGTGGCCCGATCGGCGCGAACTGCATGGCCAACCGCCGGGACTTCAAGACACCGGTTGCCTGGTATGAAGACAAGGAAGTGCCGAGCAAGGTCACTGTGAAATGGTGCGGCCAGTTCCACGAGACCAAGATCGGCCATTCGCCGCTCGATGTGGTTGCCTGGCACGGCAATTATGCACCGGTGAAATACGACCTTAGGACCTATTGCCCGGTCGGTGCGATCCTGTTTGACCACCCGGACCCGTCGATCTTCACCGTCTTGACAGCGCCGTCCGGGGTGCCGGGAACGGCCAACATCGATTTCGTTCTGTTCCGGGAGCGCTGGATGGTGGCCGAAAACACCTTCCGCCCGCCCTGGTATCACAAGAACATCATGTCTGAGCTGATGGGCAACATCTACGGCCAGTACGATGCCAAGCCACAGGGCTTCGTGCCGGGCGGCATGAGCCTTCACAACATGATGCTGCCGCACGGACCGGACAATGATGCCTTTGAAGGGGCATCCAATGCGGACCTGAAGGCCGAAAAGCTCGACAACACGATGTCCTTCATGTTCGAGACCCGCTTCCCGCAACACCTGACCGAATATGCCGCCAAGGACGCGCCGTTGCAGGACAACTACATCGACTGCTGGGACAGCCTGGAGAAGAAATTCGACGGCACGCCGGAAGGCACCTGGGATAAGAAGTAACTGGCACTGTTTGCCGCCCCGGACTTGATCCGGGGCCTTCAGGGTTGGTCGCGGATCACGTCCGGGATTGCTTTTTTGACAAAAGCGCAGTTGTGGATGCTGGCAAGGAGTGTGTGGGTGCAGGGCAAAGCGGATATGGATGACCGTCTCGTCATTTTGGGCTCAAAGGGCGGGCCTGCAATTCGGCCGGGCGGGCCGTCGCCGACGAGTTCGTTGATCGAGATCGGCGGCCGGCGCTGTGTCATTGACTGTGGTCTTGGGGTGACCCGGGGCTTGGTCGACGCCGGGGTCTCCTTGAAAGAGCTGGATCTTATCTTGATCACGCACATGCACTCCGATCATGTTCTGGAGCTCGGGCCCTTGTTGCATACGGCCTGGACCAGCGGCCTGGCGCATAAGGTCAAGGTGTACGGACCGGCCGATCTGATGGAGTATTGGGATGGTTTCCTGGCCTCCATGCGCTATGACATCGATCTGCGGATTGATGATGAAGGCCGCCCGGATCTGCGGGATCTCATCGAAATCCACCTGCTGGCCGAAGGCGATGTGCCGCTTGACGACAGTGGATTGGCGCTAAAAGCGCTGCGGGTTGATCACCCGCCGGTTGTTGATTGTTTTGCCCTGCGGTTCGATACGAAGGATTGGTCGGTGGTCTTTTCCGCTGACACGGCCTTCTTCCCGCCGCTCGCCGTCTTTGCCAAGGACTGCGATGTTCTGGTGCATGAGGCCATGCTTCAGCGCGGTGTCGATAAAATCGTCGAGATCACGGGCAATGGCGACCGGCTGCGCGAACATTTGTGGGCTAGCCACACGATGGCGCCGGATGCCGCCAAGATTGCTGAAATGGCCCAGGCCAAGACCCTTCTCCTCAACCATCTGATCCCGGCAGATTTGCCCGGATTCGAAGAGCAGGAGTGGTTGGAGGCAACAGAAACCTTTTCCGGGCAGACAATTGTCGGTCATGATGGATTGGTAATAACAAAATAGGCTTGGGGAGACGGATCCATGAAACTGGCAAGTTTGAAAGATGGCAGCCGGGACGGAAAACTGGTGGTGGTCAACGAGCGGCTGACCTATTGCACGGATGCCAGTCACATTGCACCGACCCTGCAGGCCGCGCTCGACAATTGGGATCATGTTGCGCCGAAGTTGCAGGTGCTTGCCGAAAGCCTCTCTCATGACGCCGTCCCAACCTTGCGCTTTCACGAACACGATGCCTTGTCGCCGCTACCGCGCGCCTATCAGTGGGCCGACGGATCCGCTTACGTGAACCACGTCGAGCTGGTGCGCAAAGCCCGCGGCGCCAAGATGCCGGAGAGCTTTTGGACCGACCCGCTGATGTATCAAGGCGGCTCCGATACGTTTATCGCGCCTCGCGATCCGATCAAAATGCGCGACGAAGCTTATGGCATCGACATGGAAGGTGAGATCGCGGTCATCACCGGCGATGTGCCCATGGGCGTGAGTGCTGAAGGGGCCCTGTCCCATGTCAAGCTGGTGCTGCTCGTCAACGATGTCTCTTTGCGGGGGCTGATCCCGGGCGAACTGGGCAAAGGCTTTGGCTTCTTCCAGTCAAAACCGTCCTCGGCCTTTTCGCCTGTTGCTGTGACGCCGGATGAATTGGGCGAGGCCTGGAAAGACGGCAAGCTGCATCTGCCGCTGCATGTCGACCTCAACGGTCAGCCCTTTGGCCGGGCGGAAGGAGGCATCGACATGACCTTTGATTTCGGCCAGTTGATCGCCCATGCGGCCAAGACACGGGTGCTCAGCGCGGGCACGATCATCGGGTCCGGCACGGTCTCCAACAAACTGAACGGTGGTCCGGGCAAATCGCTCTCCGATGGTGGGGCAGGTTACTCCTGCATCGCGGAACTGCGCATGATCGAGACCATCGAAGATGGCGAGGCGAAAACTCCGTTCCTCAAGTTCGGTGACACCATCCGCATCGAGATGCTGGATGGGGACGGGCACACCATTTTCGGCGCTATTGAACAGACACTGGAACAGGCTGGCTAGCGCGCCACCAAGCAGCCGGGTCACCTCCGGCAATGACGGACAAACAAACCGCAGCGACGGGAAAACAGCATGAGCAAGCAATTCGCCTCTGTCGGCGACATGGAAGAAAAGAAGATCACGTTTGAAGAGATTGGCAAGGATCTTTGGGCCTTTACCGCCGAGGGTGACCCGAACACCGGCGTGATCATTGGCGATGACAGCGTCATGATCATTGAGGCGCAGGCGACACCGGCGCTCGCCAACAAGGTCATCGAAAAGGTCCGCTCCGTCACCGACAAGCCGATCAGCCACCTGGTCTTGACCCACTATCATGCTGTTCGGGTTCTGGGAGCGGCGGCCTATCAGGCGCCGAACATCATCATGAGCCAGAAGGCGCGGTCCATGGTCGTGGAGCGTGGCGCGGAAGACCGGGAATCGGAATTCATGCGCTTTCCGCGCCTGTTCATGGGTTATGAAAATGTCGCCGACATTCCGCCGCTTACGTGGCCGACGACCACTTTCAACGACCGCATGACCGTTTATCTCGGCAAACGCCGGGTGGATCTCAGCTTCCTGGGACGGGCGCATACGGCTGGCGACATCGTCATTCATGTGCCGGACGAAAACGTCATGTTCACCGGCGATATCGTTGAATATCACTCGGCGTGTTATTGCGGAGACGGTCATTTCAACGACTGGCCGAAAACACTGGAAGCGATCCGCGCCTATGACGTTGAAGCGATTGCGCCGGGCCGCGGCGATGCATTGGTCGGCAAGGAAATGGTCGGCAAAGCGCTGACGAACACTGCCGACTTCGTAACCTCCACCTACAAGCCGGTCGCCCGGGTTGCGCAGGGCGGCGGAACCTTGAAAGAGGCGTGGGACACCTGCCGCGCCGAATGCGATCCGAAGTTCAAGGACTATGCGATCTACGAACACTGCCTGCCGTTCAACGTCGCGCGCGCCTACGACGAGGCGCTGGGCATCGACACACCGCGCATCTGGACCGCGGCGCGGGACGCACAAATGTGGGCGGATCTGCAGGGATAACTGACGCAGCCTGTCATTTCTGCTGTCCCGGCCTTGAGCCGGGACCGAACACCTCAAGACCCCGGCTCAAGGCCGGGGAGGCCTTTTCGAGAACTGAGTTTCTGTAACCATTCCTTGGCCAGACATGGCTCCAGAAGGCCACGAAAATTGGAAATCGCAGCAGGGAGGAGAACCTGTGACCAAATTGTTCGAAGTGCCGCTTTATCCCTACAAGTGGTCCCCCGATCAGGAAACGTCTGCGCCAGTGCGCCATCCGGTGGTGATCATTGGCGCCGGGCCGGTCGGTCTTGCGATGGCCATTGATCTGGCCCAGCAGGACATTCCGGTTGTCATCCTCGACGACAATGACAAGGTCAGCGTCGGCTCTCGCGCGATTTGTTTTTCCAAGCGCTCGCTGGAGATCCTGGACCGCTACGGTTGCGGCGATCAGATGGTCGACAAGGGCGTGGTCTGGAGCCATGGCCGGGTCTTTTTTGGTGACCGTCAGGTCTACAATTTCGACCTGTTGCCGGAGGAGGGGCACAAGCGTCCGGCCTTCATCAATCTTCAGCAATACTACTGCGAACTCTATCTGGTGGAGCGTCTGCGCGCCCTTCAGCAGGAAGGCAAGTCGGTCGACATTCGTGGTGGCAACAAGGTCGCCTCCATCGATCAGATGGACGATCACGCCTCGCTGATCATCGACACACAGGATGGTGCCTACCGGATCGAGGCCGACTGGCTGATCGCCTGTGATGGCGCGGGTTCCCCGTCGCGCCGGATGCTGGATCTGGACTTTGTCGGACGGGTGTTTGAGGACAACTTCCTGATTGCCGACGTGATCATGAAGGCGGACTTCCCAACGGAACGCTGGTTCTGGTTCGATCCACCGTTCAACAAGGACCAGTCCGCGCTCTTGCACAAGCAGCCGGATGGCGTTTGGCGGATCGACCTGCAGCTCGGCTGGGACATCGACAAGGAAGAAGAAAAAAGAGAAGAAAACGTCATCCCGCGTCTCAAGCAGATGCTCGGCGAGGACGTGGAGTTCGATCTGGAATGGGTCTCGATCTACACCTTCCAGTGCCGCCGAATGGAAAAATTCCGCCATGGCCGGGTGATCTTTGCGGGAGACGCTGCGCACCAGGTGTCGCCGTTCGGGGCGCGCGGCGCAAACTCCGGCTTTCAAGACACCGACAATCTCGGTTGGAAACTGAAACTTGTTCTGGAAGGCAAGGCGCCGGAAAGCCTTTTGGACAGCTATGGGCTGGAGCGCGAATGGGCCGCGGACGAAAACATCCTGCAAAGCTCCCGTTCGACCGACTTCATCACGCCGAAATCGGAAATGAGCCGGATCTTCCGCGATGCGGTTCTGGATCTGTCCGAAAGTTATGAATTCGCCCGCCCTCTGGTGAATTCAGGGCGCTTGTCAGTGCCGTGCATCTATGAAACGTCGCCACTCAACAGCGACGATGTCGACGGCCTGCCGGCCCGCACAAGGCCGGGCAGTCCGGCGGCGGACGCGCCAATTGGCGGGGAGTGGCTGTCGGACCGGCTGGGCGATGGGTTCAAGTTGCTCGCGCTGGGCCTCGAGATCCCGCAGAACTCCGACATTGCCGGACTTTCCCTTGAGGGCATTTTTGTTCCGGACGGCAACATCGGCGCAGAGCTTCGGTCCCGGTATCTGGGCGATGCCGGCACGGCGATTTATCTGATGCGGCCGGACCAGCATGTGGCTGCGCGTTGGACAACGCTTGATTGGGCGCAGATTGAAACGGCCTTGAACCGGGCGATCGGAAAAGGGGAGGCGGCCTGATGACAGCGCATATCACCAAGGCGCAATTGCGCCACCCGGACGACTTTTACGCAGACCTTTTGGAGGCCCATGAAGGGCTCTCAAAGGCCGAAAGCGATGCCTTCAATGCCCGGCTCATCTTGTTGATGGCCAACCGCATCGGCGATCCGGACGAGCTGAAATCCCTTCTTGAGGCTGCTGCTAGGACAAAACATCCAGAAAAACTGGATGGATAGCCGTCTGACACTTCTGCTGCCCCGGCCCTGAGCCGGGGGCTTTGCCACCGTGGTCCCGGATCAGGTCCGGGACAGCGCAGTGTGTATGGCTCCGCGATGCTCATTTCGAAAAGAAGTTTTACCGTGCCGCCTTCGCGCGGTAGGGAACAATGCCGCGTTCGCGGCTGTCGATAAACGGTGTCGTGTTGATCGCCGGGAAGGCGCGTTGATCGCAATTATCGCGCGGGCAGATCCGGCAGTTGACGCCAAGAGGCTCCGGTTCGGCGCGATCGTCCAGCGCCAAACCGTCCGCATAAACAATTGCATCGGCATATTGGGCTTCGCAGCCGAAACCGAGCGCGTAACGCCGGGCCTGGGTCTTGTAGTCCGTGGTGTGTTTCGTGACGCTGGTCGCGACACACAGGTATTTCACGCCATCCGGCATCTGGGCGATCTGCGAGATGAATTTGTCGGTCGTTTGCTCAAACGCCTGATGCACATTCCAGCGCGGGCAGGAGCCGCCAAAGCGCGCAAATTGGAACCGGGTTGCGCTGTGGCGTTTGACGACATTGCCGGCCCGGTCGATCTTGACGAAATAAAAAGGAATGCCTTTGGAACCAACCCGCTGCAGGGTTGAAAGCCGGTGGCAAATCTGCTCGATGCTGGCGTCCATCTGGTGTGACAGCCGCTGAATGTCATGACGGCTTGCAGCGGCGGCCTCAAGGAAGGCTTCGTAGGGTAAGAGCAGCGATCCAGCGAAAAAATTGCGGAGCGCCAGCCGGGCAATGCTTTCGGCCGATTGGGTTCGGAAACGGGCGTCCGCCACTTCTGACGTCAAGATGTCCTTGGCATAGAGCTCCGCAATGACGGAGCCGAGCAGGAAGGATTTTGAGCTGTCCGGTACGGACCGGTGGATGGAAATTCGGCGCTCGAACTCATTGTGCCGGATGAGCGCTGCGTCCTCGGCACCATGCTGCTCGACGGTGATGCTGTAGGTGTCATAGAGCCAGTCGGTGAGGGCGGTGAGCTTCGGCGTGTCTGCAAGAAGATTGATCTTGATTGCGAGCTGTTCTGCAGCCCGGTCGATCGCATCGACATAATTGTCCTGATAGTGAAAGTAGTCGCGAACTTCCTCGTAGGCTGATTTGCTGATGCTGCCCGTTCCATCGTCCGATGCATTCATCTGGAGAAGATCATCCTCGCCAGCATCTTTTTCATGATAGGCGCGCATGGTGCCGTACATGTCCATGATCGCGCGGGCGGCTTCCGGGGCCCGGGTTGCCAATTCATGCAGGTCCTGTTTGCTGATGCGCGTGCCGTGAAACCGGGTGTCTGCAAAAATTTCTTCCAGGTCCTGCGTCATCCGGTCGAGGTCGTTTTCCTCGAACGCAGAAAGGTCGGTGCCAAACACCCGGTAGATGGCCAGAAGCACAGAGGCCGTGACTGGCCGGTTGTTGTTTTCGATCTGGTTTATGTAGGGCGTTGAAAGGCCGAGCTTTTTTGCGAACTCCACTTGCGATAGGCCGGTGTCCGCACGGACCTGGCGCAGGGTGTGGCCGGAGTAGAGGTTCTTCTGCAAAACACGCTTCCTCAAATTGCAAATAATTAGCTATTAGCAATACTCAAGTTAACATTTTACAATTCGCTTGTCCTGCACAAAACTGCGTTCAACCTCTTAGCCAGAGAAGAAGTGGACCCAGACATGACAGCCCATTTTGCGCTCCATTCAACCCGGGACCTGTTGCGCCGCGCACGGCCGCTCCCGAGCACTCTCGAGCCGACAGAAAACATCCTGGACGGTGTCACGCCGCGCCAGCTGGAAATCATGATGAAGCTCTGTGAGGGCAAGGTGAACAAGCAGATCGCTTATGAGCTGGGTGTCACCACTGCGACGGTCAAGGCGCATATCCGCTTTGCCATCAAACGTCTGGGCGCCAAGAACCGGGTCCATGCCGTTGCCATGGTCGCCGCCAACGCGGCGCTGCATCGCCCGCAGCAAGCCGCCGAAATGGGCCTCTGCGCTTAAGTCGGTTCGGCAGTTTGCAGGTTTTGCCTGGAGATATAAAAGCCGCATTCCCCGAAGTGCGGCTATAGACCGGTTCAATCCGTATTGCAGTCCCGGACGCAACACTGCTGCGATCCGGGATCCTTTCGTTCTCAGAGCTTTTGAACAAAACACGCAACGGCTGCGGCCAGTTGTTATGAGAGTGGATCCCGGCTCGAGGCCGGGACGATACTTGGGGTGCCGAGCTTGCTCGGAAAGTGGCGTTTAAACAATAGGTCCCCAGGCTTTTGATAAAGTCCAGTTATCCCTCTGGCGTCATGTTCGGACTTGTTCCGAACATCCATCACGATTTGAGACATATGGATCCTCGGCACAAGGCCGAGGATGACTATCGAGAGGAGTGAGGTTTCTTATCAAGCTGGATCCCCGCATAAAGCGGGGATGACCGTCGAGGTGAATGCGCCCGTTTAGAACGAGAACTTGAGCTTCGTTTGAAGCGTGTAGTTCCAGGAATCCCCATACTTGTATTGCGTGGTCGCGCCTGAGGTAGACGCCAGGTTTGTGAGGTCGCCGGTACCGGAGGCCTTGTATGTCGCAGCCGTACCGATGGTGAGTTCAGCATGTTTGTCGAGCTGAATGGCCGTTCCGACCCCAAAGGAATAGGTGTCGGAATAGGATTGCCCGATGCCCCGGTCCCATTGGACCGTTGAGCCCACTTTCAGCCAGTCATTGACCTTGTGGGCGAGCCCGGCACGCACCGTCCAGCCGTCGTCATACCCAAGGAAACGGTTGACCACCGTGCTGCCCGCCGGGTTCTGAACCGTGAGATCCTGCAGTTTGGACCAGTCCACCCACTTGACGCCGAAGGTTGCCAGCCAGTCCGGTGCGATCCCGGTTTGCAGATTGAACTCCAGGGATTGCGGCATGGTCACGGAGGCAAAGCTGTCGAAGCTGGTCACTCCGGTGACCTCTGTTCCGCCGGCAAGGTCTACATCAATGGCGGAATCGTAGATCAGGCTCGCCCGGACAGCATATTGCGGGATCTCGTAAGAGGCTCCGACCCGCCAGCCGACGCCGGGATCGTCCGAGCGGACATCCAGCCGGGTCGGAAAATCGACATAGGTGGAGGGGGGGATAAAAGCACCATAGGACAGATTGTCGGTCCGGTATCTCAGATATAGCAGGTTCGCCCCGGCAATCGCCCGGACATAATGTCCATCGCGAACCTGAAACTCATAGGCACAGGTTCCATTAAACGCCTTGCCGGAGGCCGAGGTCCTGGTCAGTGAGAACCGGCCCTGCCATTCCTGATTAAGGTCCTCTTCAATCTGATACGGGTCATTGGTCCGCGCCATGCAGTCCAGTTGATCGGTCAGCCGGAATTTTGCGGCAAACTGGTAGTTCCAGATGTTGGGCGTCGCCCGGCTTTTGACCGGCCCACCCACCACCGGGCGTCCCGCTACTTCTGCGTTGGTCACTTCATAGTCGACGTTGCGGTCGACCGCCTTGGTGGTGGCCTCGAATGCAAACCGGCTGTTGTCAAACAACAGCTCGTTCGAGCCAACGCCGAGCGTGTCCCAGCCGCCGGCATATGCTGGCGAAAGACAACAGAAAACCGTTCCGCCAATCATGAGATTGGCGGTCCATACTTTGAGATTGCCCATATTTCCCCTCCACGAGTGATGTACACGCCCGGTTTGGCTGTTGTTTCAGGGCGCTGCCTTGTGCGCCGCGCAGCTGCGGCTGTGGTTTTGCTGCGGTTACAAACCGGTCAGTGTGGCGCGCCTCCCTCAGCTTTTGCCGAAGGCGGCAGGATCGTGCGTTCCATCAGGTGGCGGTAAAGCCGCGGCGACAGTCGGTTGATCAGGTGTGACAGGCGCGCCACCCGGCCGATCGGAATGAAGGTCTTCCGCCGCACAAGTCCGCGGTAAAGAATGCGCGCTGCGTCCTCCGGCGCGAGCGCATCGACCTGATCCGACGCTGAACCCGGGCGCGCGAGGCCACCTTGGGGTTCGCTGCGCGCAACGGTGTTGGTGGCAATGAAACTCGGCGCAGCAATCAGGCACGCAACCCCATGCACTGCTTCCTCAGAGCGCAGCGATTTGAAGAAGCCTTCCAGCGCATGTTTGCTGCCGGCATAGGCTGTGCGCAGCGCCAGCGGGCAAAACCCGGCGACAGATGAAATCGCCAAATGCGTTCCGGTAGAGCGGCGCAAATCCGGGCCGAACTCCTTGGCCATGGCCACGGCCCCGAAATAGTTCACCTCGAAAACCCTGCGGTGATCCTCAAGCGCCTGTGTGGTGAAGGGGCCGATATGGGTAACCCCGGCGTTGTAAACAACCAGATCGATGGACGGGCGTGCGGACCGGATCTGCCGTGCGGCGTCAGCCAGTTGATCGGCATCGGTAATGTCACAGGACAGTGCGCGCGTGTCTGGAACCGCTGACAAGGCGTCCAGGTCCGGTCCGGGCAGGTTGAGCATGACCGTGAACCAGCCATGCTGGCGCAAAATGGTCCCAAAGGCTTGGCCCAGTCCCCCGGCGCCTCCCGATATGACCGCTGTTGGCTTCATAACCCAGCCTCCCGGCTCCAAAAGTCAAACACCTCGGCGCTGGTCATCTCCGGCGTGTAGCCGAATTCGGTTTTCAGCGCGGTGTTGTCGAGAACCGGGCGGAATTGCAGAAACCGGACCTGTTCCGCGCCAAACCGGGAAAGGCCCAGTGGTTGCGCTATTGCCAGTGCGGATTTGACAAGGGATGCGGGAACCCGGATCAGCGGTTTTTTCAGGCGGGCTGCCAGATCGCTCATGGAGAGGGCGCCATCGCCCGCAACATTATAAATGCCCGGCGGGCCATCTGTGGCCGCCCGCTCCAGGATGCGCGCAAGATCCTCGGTCCAGATGAAGACAAACGGACTGTCACTGCCGGAAAGGCCCATCAGGCGTGGTTTGCGGAAGAGTGATGTAATCTGGTTTTCAACACCGGCGCCAAGAACGGTGCAGACCCTCAAGATCACCTGTTCCAGATACGGCGCCTGTCTGCGGGCCTCGGCCAGCACCTCCTCGGCCTGACGCTTGTGGTCGGAATAGGCAAATTCCGGATTGCCGCGCAGCGGATCCGTTTCTGTCAGCCAGTCCGGATTGTCTGCATGATAGCCATAAGCTGCACCGGAGGACGTGACGACCAGCCGCCGGACTTTTGCCGCAATGCAGGCACCGACCACATTGCGTGTGCCAATGACATCAACATCATAGGCGAGTTGCCGGTCCTTTGGTTCCAGAATTGATGCGAGGTGAATGACAGCGTCGGGTCTGTCTTCTGTGATGATCTGTTCCGGATCACGGCCGCGCACATCCATTTTGCGCCAGATGGCTCCATTCGGCAGCGGCGGCCTTGGCCCGATGTCCGTCGCAATCACTTCGTGTCCGCTGCGCACGAGCATCTGGACCAGCCTCTGGCCGATCATGCCCGCAGCGCCGGTGATCAGGATCCGGCTCATCTTGCGGCCACCGTGCGGGAAAACCACTTGGCGAGCGCAAGCCCTGAGACCGCATGCCAGATGCCCCAGAAGGCGGCAACAACCGCCATGCCGCCGAGCCCGTGAAAAAAGCCGAAGATCAGGATCAGGCCGAGGCCGGAGTTTTGAATGCCGGTTTCGATGGATATCGCCCGCCGGTCATAGGGGGATAGCCCGGCAATGGTGGCAACCATGTACCCTCCAAGGAGGGCAATGCCATTGTGGGCTATGACCAGCGGGACGATATCCGGCCCGAATGCGCCCAGGAAATCCCAGTTTCCATAAAGCGCAATTCCGATGAAAGAGATGAAGATCGTCATGGACAGCATCTGCAAGGGTTTGCGCAAATGCCAGGCGAGCTGCGGCAGATTGCGGTTGACCAGCATGCCGAGCGCGAGCGGTAAAACCAGCATTAGGCTGACGGTCGCGGCCACCTGCACGGGGTCGATGGCAATGGAGGTCATGAAGGCGCGGCTTGGGCCGTACAAACTGCCCCAGAAGGCGATGTTGAGCGGTGTGAAGAGCACCGTCCCAATGGTGGTAAAGGCGGTCAGTGACACCGCGAGCGCCGCGTTGCCGCCCGCCCTGTGCGTGATGTAATTGGAGATGTTGCCACCCGGGCACGCCGCCACAAGAATCAGTCCAAGCGCAACAGATCCTTGAGGGCGAACAGCCAGCACCAGAAGAAAGGTGAGGGCGGGAAGAACGACGAACTGCGACAGGATCCCGGTTACGAACGGCTTTGGGGTGCGGAAAAGCGCCCGGAAATCGTTGGGAGTGATGTCGAGGGCGACCGCAAACATCACGATCGCCAGCACGCCATTCAGGATCAGCATGCTGTCTGGGGAAAAGTTCAGAACAGCTGCGTCGATGTTGGTCATCGGGCAGCCTCTTTCAGGGCCGTGATCCTCTGCGTGACAGAGGTCCGGTAAGTTTTCTTGTCGACGTAGTAGGCCATCCGGGCGAGATTCAGGTAATTGACCCCGCCGGTTTCCCGCTGAAAGCCGTTGGCCTTGTAGCGTTTGATGTTGTCCGCTTCCCGGTTCCCTGTCTGAAGCCCTGCGATGTAACGCGCAACCAGTTCGGCCTGTTCATGCCGCCCCTGCCAGCCAAGGCCCGTCGCCTCGACCATGCCGAGCACGAAGAGATCATCGCGCTGCGGGTGCATGCAGTTGAGGTAAAGGCTCGGCGCGGCCTCCGTCCAGTTGAGCAAGTCTTTCGAAATGAAAGGGTAATCGAGCACATACCCGGTTGCGGTGACGATCATGTCGTAGTCCGCGGCGCTGCCGTCGGCAAAATGAACCGTGTTGCCGTCCAGCCGGTCGATATCGGGACGGATTTTCAAGTCGCCATGACCGGCGTGGAACAGTATCAGCGAATTGACCACCGGATGGCTTTCATAAAGCTTGTAGTCCGGCTTCGGGAACCCGTAGCGCTGCGGGTTTCCGGCAAACCAGTTGAGCACCACGCCGTCGATCTTGCGGCGGAGCCACATCGGCAGGCTGGTTGTTCGCCCAAGCGTGTCGGCCGGTTTGCCGAAGACGTATTTCGGCACGAAATAATAGCCCCGGCGCATGGAGAGATCCGTGCTTTTTGCATGATGGATCGCATCGACGGCGATGTCGCAGCCGGAGTTCCCGGCACCGACGATCAGTGCCCGCTTGCCGTCGAACTGGGCGGCGGACTTGTATTTCGCTGCGTGAATCAGCTCGCCGGAAAAGTCGCCCTGGAATTTCGGCATGTTGGGGGTCGAGAGTGTGCCGTTCGCAATCAAAAGGCCCTTGAAGACGGCTTCCTCTTGTTCGCCGCCCGGACCCCGCCAGGCAATACGCCAGCCCTTGCCCGACTGCCCGAGCGGCTCGGCTTTCACAACTTCGGTTTGGAAGCGGTAGGATCTATAAAGATCGAAGTGGCGGGCAAAGGCCTGGAAATACTGCCGCATATCGTGGTGTGAGGGATAGTCCGGCGTCTCGGGCGGCATCGGGAAATCGGCGAACTCCGTCATCGTCTTGGACGAAATCAGGTGCGCGCTTTCATACATGGTCGAGCGCGGCCCAGTCATGTCCCAGACACCGCCGACATCTGAATGCAGCTCAAACCCTTGAAAGGGAATTCCCTGTTCGCGCAAGACCTTGGCCATGGCAAGGCCCATGGGGCCCGCGCCGATCAGAGCATAGCTTTCCTGTGTGCTGGCGCATGGCGCCGCACCTGCTACTTGTGGCATGTTTCCTCCCAACCACGACAGTGGTATCGTTATATTGAACGAATGTTCAAAATAAGCAAGAGGCTCCTGTAAAAAATGACAGACGTGTCTGCGCCCCGGAAGCGGGCACCCAGTAAAAAGTCTTTAGAAACAAAGGCCCGGATCCTGGATGCGGCAGAAGATTTGTTTTCCAAACGCGGTTTTGACGGCACGTCGATTCGCGACATTGCCAAGCAAGCGGGTGCCCAAGTGGCGCTGGTGCATCATCACGGCGGTCCGAAGGAAGAGCTGTTTCATATGGTGGTTGCCCGCCGGGCAAAGCCGCTCGCCGAACTTCGCCTCAAGGCGCTGGAAGAAAAGAAAGCCGATGCTGGGCGGGACGGACGCAACAAGCTGACCTTACGCGAGATCCTGGCCAGTTTCGTTCAGCCGTTTCTTGAGATGACCCTGTCTGAAGGCGCGCCGTGGCCCGCCTATGGCCGGCTGATTGCACTGGTGTCGGCGGATGAGCGCTGGCGGGATATTGCGGCGGAGTGTTTTGATCCGACCGCAGCCGTCTTTGTGGATGAGATCGCTGACCTGCTGCCGGTCGCTTCCCGGACAGCGATCAGCGCGGCCTTCGTCTTCACCGTGTCCGGAATGCTGGCGCTCACGGCCAGCAGCTGGCGCATCGGCGCTGTGGCCCGCGAACAGGAGCAAGCGGATCTTGCCGAAACCTTGCTCGACTACAGCGAAGCCGGGTTTCTGAGGCTGTGTAAGGCGTGAGAATACGGGCAGATGAGGTCATTGCTTGCTGCAAAAGCAGCTGGCGAAAAAATCGGACAACCAGGAATCGCGTGAAGCGTAATAGTGATGGACCTATGCGCGAGCGGCGGGCACTGTATCACTTGTTTCCCTTTAAATCGGACGTGCGGCGGAGAAGAATTTGACCCTATTGATCCTATTCGTGGTGCTTGCCATCGGAGTGTCGTTTCTCTGCTCGATACTCGAAGCCGTGTTGTTGTCGATCACGCCGTCCTTTGTGGAATCTGCGAACGAGGATCGGCCCAAGCTGGCCGAAAGCCTGAGAAAACTCCGGTCGGACATTGAACGGCCGCTTGCCGCCATTCTCTCTCTCAACACGATTGCGCACACCGTCGGGGCAACGGGTGCCGGGGCTCAAGCCGCCCTTGTCTTTGATGATGCCGGGGTGGGTGTGTTTTCAGCCGTGTTGACGCTTGCCATCCTGGTTCTGTCGGAAATCATTCCAAAGACCTTGGGCGCGACGTATTGGCGGGCACTTGTCCCCTTTGCGGTTCGGGTGCTGCCGTGGCTGATCGCTGCCCAATTGCCGCTGGTCTGGATGAGCCAGGGGATTACAAAGTTTCTCACCAAAGGTGATGCCAAACACGAAGTATCCCGGGAGGAGATCTCGGCTTTGGCAACCGTCGGCAACCGTTTGGGGATCGTGGAGGAAGACGAGACACGCGTGGTCACGAACCTGTTTCGGCTTCCGGAAATCTCTGCGCGGGAGGTGATGACGCCCCGAACGGTCATTGAGCATGTCCCGGAAGCGATGAGCGTCGGAGAGGTGGTCAAATCGCGGGAAAGCTATCCGTTTTCCCGCATGCTTGTGACCGGGGGCTCGATCGATGAAGTGTCCGGCTTCCTGCTGACGCGGGATCTTCTACTCACAGCCGTAAACGGGCACAACGAAGCCAGTGTCTCGACGCTGCGCCGGGATATTCTTCGAATTTCCGAAAACGAAGATCTCGATTCCCTGCTCGAAAAGCTGATGGGAAATGACGCGCACATCGCACTGGTTCAGGACGAATATGGCGGCACGGCCGGCCTAATCACCATGGAGGATGTGCTGGAAACCCTTCTGGGCGCTGAAATCGTGGACGAGCACGATGAAGTCGAGGACCTTCAAAAACTTGCTCTGCAACGCAGCGGCCAGCAACCCGCGCACGGCATCAGGAATGCAGAAGACCGCGGTGAATAGTCGAAGGCCGATTAGGAGCGGTGAGGGAGACAGAGGCCGGGTGATCACGCAATTCCGCCGTCCGCCAAACTGAAAAGCGGCTGCGAACCAATAAACACTGCAGGAAAGAAAGATGGTCGGAGTGAGAGGATTCGAACCTCCGACCCCCTCGTCCCGAACGAGGTGCGCTACCAGGCTGCGCTACACTCCGACTAGAATTTGGATTTCATTTAAATCCATCGGGAACAGCGCGGCAAGCCCACGCTGCGTGGACGGTCATTTAGCAAAGCTTCTCCATCCTCGCAAGGACTTTGCCTATGACAGGTCCACTTTTTTAAAACTATGAACAATTCCAGCCGGTTCGCGGAGGTTCTGAGAAAAACACAGGTGCTAAGAAGGGGGCTGGGAGGCCGGGCCGGGGCAGAAATCCAAGGTGTTTGACGACTGTTTTACCGAGTTGGGGAAAACTATCCTTACCAATCAAAAGAAACGCACTTGGGAGGCTTGCGCTTGTCCGGCGAGATGGGTATACACCCTTCCCACGGCATTGGGGTGTAGCCAAGCGGTAAGGCACCGGTTTTTGGTACCGGCATGCGAAGGTTCGAATCCTTCCACCCCAGCCACTCTTCCTTCCGAAAAACTGAATACGTTTGGTTCTGAGCGACCGAAGATCTCGTCAGCACAGTTGCAATGGTGTAGCTGTAGCGCGCAATTTCGTTTGGCAAATCGCGCAACTTCATTTGGCACCCATTTTAAAGCTGTTTAGATCCCCGCCGCTAGTGGTCTCAGGTCGGCGGGTGTAGGGTGATTGAGCCGCCGCGCTGGCCGCGCCGGGCGTGTTCGCATTGCGGGCTTTGGCAGAGGAAGTTCCGGGCGATCCGCGTCTCGTTGATGACCACATAGTCTGGCCCCAACCGCTCAATCAGATCATCCAACTTCAAGGCGCGACCTACCCCGCAATAAGGGTGGGAACAGTGCCCAACGATGCGATAACCGGCTCGTTTGAGGTCACCAAGGGTGGAGAGTGATACCGGCGAACCGGGGCCGATAGTCATTGTGATTGTGCCCCATCTGATGGTGTAGAAAACGCGTCAAAGATATTATCGATCGAATTGGGGTGGGCTTTAACAAATTTATCCAACTGCTGGGCGATTTCGCCAAGTTGCGCGAAATGATGATCCTCATAGATCTGCCGGTCTATTGTGCTCAAGCGCTCTTTGAGGGCGGCCAGCCCAACAAACGTATTGCGGTATTGCCAGACTAAAACGGCGGCTTCGGCTTCTTTTGAATTGAGGCCTTCAAGCTCCTTATCCAACGCGGCCCCCGCGTAAAGCGGTAGAAGCCTGTAAACCGTATATGGTTTGCGCCTTTGACCCCCAGGAACGTTAACAAATCGCACCTCTTCGATTGTTCCGCGCAAGTGTTCTTGACCCAATGAGAATTCCATCCTTGCGGCTTCCTGATCGCGCAGTTCTCTTTCCAATTTCATCGCATCCGCCTGGGCTTTCAACGCGGCGGCAGATGCCTTTGCTTCTTTTGCTTGAGCGACCATTGCCAAACGCTGATCTTTTGCAACGTTTCGGCTCAAGGCTATTTCTTTTCGCTGAGCGCGGAGTTCCAATGACTGCAATAGAGTAGCCATTATTAGGAGCAAAAAGGCTAACGGGGCGAAGGTGCCCGCAAGGAGGTCGCCGAACTCATTGAGGTCCAAGCACGTGGTTGGCGGTGGAGACAGCTCTTGCATGTAGTCGGCCACCCAGCCCGCCGCGAGCCATTTTGGATAACAGTTAGCCATCTGAGGCCAGGCAAGGGCTCCGGCGTAAACAATACAGGCCACCACAATTATCGAGATTATGCCAATCCCCGCCCACATTCCCCGGGACATCCAATCGGCCTTGTCCTCAGTATTGCGGTCAACGCTCTTGTTCAGATCGCCATCACCCATAGAAAACCCCTAAAACAAAACGGCCCGTAGGCCGTTAGAACAATTGTCCATTTATAGACGATTCAACCGGTGGCATGCACCCCTTTAAGCCGCCCGCATTGCGCCGGGGTCGAGCCGCTCCTGGTCGTCGGCCGGAATGAAGCCATGTTGGTCCATGTGATGGGCGGCCCGGCTTATCAGCTCGCGGCCCATCGGGGCCAGAGCCCTCCGCCACAAGCCGCTGGCGGTCTCGCCGGTTTCGACAAAACACCAGTCCTGAAACGCCACCGGCCCGCCGTCCATTTCCGGGGTCAGGTGGTAGACGGTACCGCCGGTCACGCGTTGCCCGGCCGCCAAGGCATCTTCCACTGCATTGCGGCCTCTAAACAGCGGCAACAAGGACGGGTGGTAGCCAACGGCCGCGCGGGCGCTGGCGATCATTCGGTCGGGCACTTTGGCAAACGAATGGACGGACACCAGAAGGTCCACAGGGGCCAAGTCCAGCCCGCCCGGAATAGCCCCGGCCACCGGCCAAACCGGCACCGAGGCATCGCCCGCCGCCGCCCGTAAACCGGCCGCGCCCTTGGGGCACAAAACATAGGCCACTTCAAAATCTGCGTTGAGATCTTCAAAGACTTTCTGACCCAACCATTTGTCCGCAATCAATCCGACGCGCATGCGCTCACCCCTTCAATATACCGAAATCCTTGAACCGCCCGGAAGTGGCCGCCGTAGCCGGTCCCGGCCCCTCCAGAGCGTTTGATTGAGGCGGCAGATTTGGCCCGCCGCCCGCCATGCATGTTGGCTGAAACCTGCGTCCAAAGTGGGTCGCGGCGGAGCGCCGCGCATAAACCCGGATGCGATGTATGGAACAAGGTCAGCAACGGTTTTTGGTAGCGGTTCTCGCCCCGACGCCAGGCGGCGCAGGTGGCGTTTAGAAACCGCATCCCAACGCCCGCGCCCTGCCACTCCGGCATAATCACCAACCGGCAGGCCCGCGCTTCGCACAGGCCCGGCCGGGTGGAAAACGCGACATGGGCAACCGGCTCCCCGTCCACGAAACCGACATAGCACCCGGCCGCAATCATGGGCGGCACCTTCAGATAGTGATGCTCCTCAAAACGCGGCCAGTAGCTCCAGTCGGTTTCCCGGATTTCAAGCTCGATGCGGGGGCGTTGCCGATGACACCTCCCGGTGAACTCACCTGTTGCCGTGTCATAGATCCAATCCGGCTGCAGCCAGTCGATGATGTCCCGGTGGCAAGATAAGAGCACCGCCTGGCCGCCTGTGCGCCGCCAAGCCTTGGCAAAGGCGAGCGCGCCGATCTTGGCAATCTGGCGATCCACCACGGAGGTGAATTCATCGACCACCACCTTGCTGGGCGCCTCGCAAATGATGCGAGCAAGATCGGCCCGGAACTTCTCTCCGTTGGACAGCACATGATAGGTCCGGAGCCATGCCGGGACCGTTCCAAGGCCCACCGCCGACAGTGCTGCGGTCACCGCATCAAAGGACCCATCGGGCCGAATAGCATCGATCACCGGCGCGGCCTTCGGCCAGCCGCCGGGCCTATAGAACGCCGCCTTTCCAAAGATCTCTTTGCCGATGGATGTCTTGCCGGATCCGGACGGGCCAACGACAAGCCCGACGCGCCAATCGTCGCCCTCTATGGGCAGATCGGCTGAGATCGAAACCGATGCCCCGCTGTCCACGTTAAAGAGGCTTTTAACGCGCGCGGCCCGGTAGCTCGTGTGGTCTTCGCAGCTGTGGTGGATATCGATCTTCATGTCACCACCACCTTGAACTTGCAGTCCAGGAGCGACCGCAGGCCCTCATAGATCGCCTGCTGGCTGGCCTCATCGGGGCATACAATGATCACCCCGTATTGTTCCTTGTAGCGGGTTCCTTTCGGAATGCCGGTTGAGTTGTCCGGCAAGGGCGGCAGGGCCGCGCCTTTGGCCTTTTTGGGCATGTCTTCTCCTTGTGATCAGCCGCTCTTGTTGGCGTTCGGAGAAGGGCTCTTAAGGGCCTCTGGGATGTAGTGAGTGTCAGGTTTGCGGGTGGTTTCCGCGATCCTTTATTTGACCAGATCCATCCAGGACAGTGTAGAAAAATCCTGCCGGTTTCCATGGGAAACAGGCGAGGATGAAAACATCCGACGCGGCTCCGTCTTCGAAAGCCTTTATGGCGTTTGCGAGCCGCTGATTGAGGCAATCCATGTCGTTTTCGGATTTGGGTCTAAAAATCATGAGCTTTATGCGTCCACGACTCTGAAGAAGCTTTTCAAAATCGTCTCCGATGTCCCCAGAATTTCCAAACTCACTCTCGCAAGCAAGCGGTAGCGACCTCAGAGTTTTGCCTTTTAGGCTATCGCCGGGCCGGAAGAAAAAGCCGTAATCGTGCCAGCTGACATCAAATCCAGTCTCGCCCCAGTCGGCTCCGGCTTTTTTGTCGCCACAGATATAAAACCCGTGGTCGTGGCCCAAGTCGGTGAGTACCCGTTTTGTTTCATAAGTCCAGTCCGTCGAACCGGAGGGAGCGGATTTGAATTTTTCGGGAACGCAGGCAAGAGCCTTGCAGATTTCTTTGATGGTCTCATCGTGCGCCATGAGCTCTCGACCCTTTTAGACTGTTTGACCGGCGGCTTTGATCGTTCTGGTCAGGCCGATCTGGGACGGGCTCTAAGGGCCTCAAACTGGTCAGTGTTCCGCATCGCGGGCACTTGATTTCAACAGGACCGACTATCGCGTTTTTTGCCGACTTCATCAAGAGACGACGGCAACTCCCGCATCGTATTTCTTCCATGACAACCTTATGGCGACTCAGCCACACTGACCCGGCTCGCGCGAGCAAAGCGGGTGCGGCGGTTATCTAGTGTGACTGCTGGGCGGGTTCTTAGTTTGGCGATTGAGGCCCGCCGTCCGGACTTCGGTCCGGACCACCCGTCAGGGATCAAAAAAAAGTGGGAGGCGCTTAACTCCAATGGCAGAAAACATAGACAATTTTAATGCTGTCACCGGGTTGGTTTTCGCGCAGCTGTATTCGGTTTTTCCTGTCCGACAGGATCTAAACGAAAAAATCATTGCAGATGCCATGGGCGTAGAAGCATTCGAAGTGGAGGGATTTTCCGGCGGCGAAGAGCCGATATACAATTTTGGAGAGATCGCCCCCGGCTTGAAGTTTCGGAAGCTAGTTTTGGCGGTTACGTGCTGGCTGCGCGATGAAGGCTTTGTACGCGCTGAAGGCCAAAGGGCTGACCTTAATATGGTACTTACAGCTAAAGCGCTGACCGCACTGAACGCCACCCCTAGGGCACTCGAAGGAACGCTCGGTTCCAAGCTGACAACCGCTGCAAAACATGCAGGCACCGAGGCAGGCCGTTCCGCCATTGCCGAAACCGTCGGGCAGGTGATTGGTGCGGCGGTCAAGTCTATGTCGAACTGAGCGGAAATAGAAACATTTCCCATCACCGTTCCCTCTCCAAATCCACCGGCGTTTCATAGCCGTCACCCGAAAGCCGCTGGCGGGCGACTTGAACCGACCAGGACCCGCCCAACTCAGGGGATTGAACAGGCGCAATCAGGCTGATCTTGCTCTCTGCAAATACGTTTTGATTGCCGACCAGCGTTACGCTGGCCGTTTCGCCTGATGCAGTGCCATCCTTTAGCGCTGCATCAGCGGCCCGTGTGGCTTCCGCTTCGCTTGCATAGGTACGCGGCAAGACCCGCTGCGGCTCGCCGGACCCGGCAATGTATGACTGCCGCGTAGCCTTGGCCTGGTCATGCCAGGTGGCCTTGACTGATTTGAAGTTTCCCCGCTCCGGACCCGCCCAGGTGTAATCAAGGATCTCGGCGGCCGGGAACTCGATATCGGGAAAAGGAATGCCACCGATCGACTTCGGAACACCGCGCTCGGTGAACAGCAAGCGGCCCATTTTGGGCTTGAAGGATACGCCCAGATCGTCGGCCAAACGCGTCAGAAAATTCGCATCGCTTTCCTGTGTCTGGTCGATATGCGGGATCTTGATATTGGCGATCGTATCGGCAACTGCTGCGATCAGCTTGTTGCGGCCAGCCACCTCCTTGACGATCTCGCCAACCGTCTTCCTGTCATAGGATTGGGTCCGCTGCTGTTTTAGCGTGCCGCTCATATCGGCCGAGGTGCCGCTGATAGACAGTTTGTGGCCTTCATCGCCGCTACCGCTGCCGCTGGTTTGCGGTTGGTCGCTGTAGAACATGCCATAGTCGCGACGGCCGGTTCCAAGCCAGCCAAACTCACATTCAATCAAGGTACCTTTGGCCGGGATTGGAATGGTGCCGTCCCGAACAACATCGATCTGGATACTGTCGGCTTCCTTGCCGGAATTGTCGGTGACTTCCACCGTCATCAGCTTGCCGCGTTCAAGAAGGTCCACGAGGTAGGAGCTGATATCCTGACCGCCTACAACAACTCGAAAATCCGGGGTCCGCGCCATAGCTTACCGGTCCCACGGGTTGACGATCAGCCGGTCTTCCGGCTGGCGCAAAGGTTCGATCACCGGCATGAACACGGCTGTGCCAATAGGCAGGAACTCCGGGAGGTCTGCAAGGTGACGGTTCTCCAGCTGGTCTATCACCCGTTCGACCAGGCGTCCGTCTTGGCGGCCATAGTGCTCAAAGACCATGAGTTCGACCGTGTCATCCTGGCGGGCATAAGAGAAGCTCATGGCCGTCAGTCCTTTGACATCTTGATTTCAAACTCGATCGCGCCGGGGATCGCGTCAAATTCAATCAAGGTGCTGGTCTTCTTGATTTCCTCGACGCACCAAAGGCCCAAAGACCGGCTTCCAAGCAAAAGCGACATGGGTTGACCACGCCCGGCTTGCTCGGCGATCTGTTCAATCTTGAACGTTCCTTCCGGTTGAAGCTCCGGCCAGATCCCGCCCGATATTGTGATCTCGGTATCCCCAACGCCCATCCACTGTTTGACCGGCCGGGAGCCGATCGGCTTCGGCTTTGCCCAGGAGAACCGCCAGATCTCCTCCAGCTGCTCATAAGACCCGCGCAAAGGCGAAAAGATGAAACGGGAGAGCGATGCAATCGGCCTGTCCATTAGTCTGTCAGCCTCTTGTTGAGTTGCCGGACAAAGGCATCGGCAGCTTTGCGGCCTTGGGCTTCGCTGGAGCCGCTACCTTCGATGCGGATCGTGATTTCGAACGAGTTGTTATTGATCGTTTGCCCGCTCGTTTTGGAGCCGGACGCGGTTCCATCTGAGCCGCCACCATAAGCTGCTATTTGCGGCAAGAGCGGTGGGGCTGGTTCTGCGGCAACGGCCCCTGTCATGGATGCAGCGGCGACGGTACCGGCCGCCAAACGTCGGCCCGCTTTGGCGAGGCTTGCCATTTGCCGGAGCTGGCGGTTATGGGCGATGAATTCGCCCTTGGAGCCATACCGAAGCTCCGGGCCGCGCTCGCCGACGATGATTGGTCCGGTCGATCGAACAGTGCCGCCATTGGCAAATCCATCGATTGTCTTGTAACCCGGAGCCCCACCGGCAGACGGTTTTTCTTTTGAACCGCCACCCCACAATGAAGGCAACGACGGCCAAGTTATCGCTCCGGATAAATCGATCTTGCCAAACGCACTAACGATCCGGGCCGGGATAGACATTATGAACTTGATAAACTCATCAAACACCTCGGCCGCGCCATCCCAAAGGCTTTGAATGGCCTGTCGGCCTTTCTCTGAGAGGTTGACCTCCGGCACCCATGTGGACCAGTCCAGCACCTCAAACTCCGGCCAGCTGAATTCCGGAATATACTCATCCCAGCCGAGCGGCTTGATCAGAAGAGACCAAAGCAGTTGGCCTGCTAGAAGCGTCCAGCCAATGCCCGGTATCAGCCGCGCACCCCATTTGAGCGGTGTGATCAGCATCGTCCAGGACAACTTGCCGAGAAGGCTGGTCCATTTGAGCGCAGGCAGGAAGGCGCGCCAGGCGATCTTTGGAATAAAGCTCAGCCATCTCAAGACACTGACCAAGCCGCGCCAGGACAGTTTTGTAATGTAAGCGCCCCACTTGAACGCCGAGATAAAGCCCCGCCAGATCAGCTTTGGAATGAACATGGCCCATTTGAGCGGCTTCAGTCCTGTAAGCCCCTTGAAGACCTTGCCCAGGAGCGCCAGCGCACCGCCGGAGCGAACGGCGCTGGCTCCAAGCATGAAGAGCCCGTATTTGAGGCCCGCGCTCCACAGCATAGCTGTGCCCAAGAACGTCAACAGCGCGCCGCCGACAACTAGCAGGCCCGCGATCGCGATCGCAGTGAGGCCGATCCATTTCGTCAGTTGCGGGTGTTCCTTCATCCAGGCGGCTGTGTCACGAGCAAGACCGGTCAGCAGCTGCGTTGCCTCGCGCAAGGCCGGATTAAGAGCTTCGCCAAGGGTCAGAGATACTTCGCTGGCGGCTGAATTGAATGCTTTGATATCGCCGGGCAGGTTGTCGCCCATCTGCGTGGCGACCCGGTTGGCTTCGCCCTCAACGTTGCCTAGGTCAGAAAGAAGCTTTTTGAAAACCGCAAAACCTTCATCGTCGATCAGCGCCGAAAACGCGGACCCGGCTTCCATTCCGATTATGTCTTTGAAGATCTCTTTGCGCTCGGCCGAGCCCATATTTTTGGTGGCCTCGCCAATCTCCAAAAGAAGCTCCGGAACTGATCTTAAGTTCCCCTGAGCGTCTCGGGCCTGTACACCGATTTTCTTCAAAGCATCCGCACCGGCCTTGGCAGGCGCTGCTAGGCGCTGGTAGATCGCGCGCATGGATGTGCCCGCCTGGCTTCCCTGAATGCCGACGTTCCCGAGGAGACCGGCCATAGCGGCGGTTTCCTCCAGTGAAACCCCGAGCGCCTTAGCTTCCGGGCCAACGTATTTCATGCTCTCGCCCAGCATGGACAGGTTCACGTTGGCGCGCGTCGTGGTGGCGGTCAGCACATCGGCGACCCGTTGCATTTCACTCGGATCCAGCCCGAACGCTGAGAGAATGTTGGATGAAATGTCAGAGGTCGCGCCGAGATCTGTCTTGGTGGCTTTGGCCAGATCCAGCACATCGGCAATGGAAGCCGTGATTTGCTCCGGACTGAAACCCGCCATGGCTTGGAATTCCATGGCCGAACCGACCTGTAGAGCGGAGAAACTGGTACTACCGCCAAGTTCACGGGCAAGTCCGGTCAGCCCTTTATAGGTCTTGCTGTTTTGTGAGACTCGGGCGATGGCCGCCACCGCGTCCATCTGTTCTTCAAAACTGCCATACTCCATTGCGGAGTGTTTCACCGGCCTGGCAGCTTGGCCGCCGGCATACATCGTGCCGATGCCAGCCGCGCCCATACCAAGGCCGATACCCGCCATCCGGTCGCGTTGCGCGCGGCGTTTCTCGGTCAGCCTGTCCAGCGCCTGCAGTCGGCGTTCGGTCCGTTTGAGTTCGCGGGTTTGGGCTTCAAGGGCCGAGGTGGTTGAGCGGATGGAACTGCGCGCCGATCGCTGCGCTGAGGCAAGGCCATCTGTTGCAACGTCCGCATCCTTCAGCCGCCGCCGTGCCAGCTCCAGCCGTTCGTTCTGCTGGCCCAACTCCTTTTTCAGATGAGACGCTTTGCGCGTGAGTTGCGAGAACTCGGCACCGGTTGTCTTGCCTTCTTTGGCGAGCGCCGAAAGCTTGCCCTGTGTCTCGGCAAGACGCTGTTTCAGGGATTGGGATTGGCCTTTAAGGCTGCGGAACTCATTGATCAGCCGGTTCTGGCTTTGGGCGGCTTTCAGGGTCTCGCGCGCGGTGGATTTCATGGACCGGCCGAGGCTGTCTGACCCGGCGCTGGCACCGCGCATATCCTTTCGAAGGGTGCGCGCGGTACCGGAGATTTCCCTCAGGCGGTCACGGGCCTTGGCAGCGGGACCGCGTAACCGGTCCCGAAGCTCAAGAAGTACGCGTGCCCTTAGTTCTTGACCCATTGTCCCGCTCGGCTTTCTTGGCCGCTTCCAATCGTTCCTGAAGGATCTTCCGGGCGTTCAGCCAATGGCGGTACAGCTCGGAAAAAGGGAGGCCCCGCAGCTCTCCGATCGTCCACCGGAAAGCTGCGGTTATCTCGTAGTAGACCTGATCTAGGTCTTCTGGCCTTGTGACTTGGAAGCCGTCTCCGCTGTTCCACCATTCGGCGAAGTCGAAGTCGTCTCCTTCACCTTCGCCATGGACGACACATCCAAGTGTTCCAAAAAAGCCGCAAAGCCCATGGCAAGAGCGGTCAGATTGCCGGTGGTCATGCCTTTGACAACAGCGTTGGAAATGTGCGGCCGGGCGATTTTCGGCACAACATGAGCAAGGGCTTTCACGTTGCCCTCAAACAGGTCCATGGTGGTGAACCGGCCAAGGTCATTGCCAGTTGGTTCCCGCACAAAGGTCAATGTGGTGACGGGTTGGTCGTCAATGTTCAGCGGGCTGGCGAGTTCAACATCTACCTGTGGCATTTTAGGGTCCTTTCAAAGGGTGTTTAAAGCGGTCAAAAACCGTGTGTGAGGCGCGATCTCAGATCCTTATGGGCTTCCTGCCTTCAATCCCCCGAAGGCCTTGCGGCGCGGGGAATGCTGGGGGCCTTGCGAGCCGTACCAGACGCCTCTTCCTCGGCGGGTATTCGTAAGCGCTGGCCGTTACCGGCCGAGCGCTGCATTCGTACCGGCAGTTTCTTCCTGACCGTTCGGGCGGATGACGTTGTTGCGAAGGTCGAAGTAGTG
Source organism: Roseibium sp. R5 (assembly GCF_055755305.1). Taxonomy (NCBI): domain Bacteria; kingdom Pseudomonadati; phylum Pseudomonadota; class Alphaproteobacteria; order Hyphomicrobiales; family Stappiaceae; genus Roseibium; species Roseibium sp. R5. The sequence continues at coordinate 4,726,651 of NZ_CM146910.1, read as the reverse complement.
TCTCTCCACACCGCCGTATTCCATGCTGTAGAAGACGCAATCCATTGCGACGGTCAGCTCAATCGGCTCTCCGGCCTTAAGCTCCATCCCGAAATCCGGATTGCTGCACCGGCCCCGGAACTCGTGAACCATTGATTTGATTTCACCGGTAAACTCGTCGATGAAGCTGCCTCGGGCGAAGAGAATGTGCTGTGCTAGGGTCTGGCTTGGGAGCAATTCAAAGAGCTTGTCGGTCAGTGTGGTGAAGACCATTTCCACACCCAGCTCCTCATAGCCGTGATAACTCACCAAACTGCCCCGGCTACCGCCCGGACGACGGCTTTCGGTCTTGCGTTTGATGATGGGTTTGATCGAAGAGACCATCCCGCCCAGATCGATGTCGTCGATCCAGACCGTTATCTCTTCCTGTTGTTGGCCAAATTCCATTGGACCGGTTCCTTTCAGCGGTTAGGCGGCAGCGCCGATATCGGACAGTGTCGCGGTGAAGGATGCTTGAGCGGCGGCCAGCGACAGGAACTCCTGGTACATACCCGGCACCCGGTAGCCCCAGACCTCGATCACCCGCATCGGAGAGGCTTCAATGAACTCCAGCTTGAAGAACAAGATCCCGTCCGCGATCTGTTCGGGCGTGTTGGCATCTTCCGGCAAACTGAACTTGAAGCCGTTCAAAGCGCCTTTCTGCATCAGCCCAAGACCGAACTCATGAGCGACCGCGCCGATGTGGCGGACAGAATGAACTCGGGTTGGCTTACCGATGAACGGCAGCAAACCACCTTCCAGGCTGTCATAGAGTTTGTCGGCGACACGGCGGCCAACGATGGTACCGCCCAAGGCGCGGGCGGGATCAAGGGTCATGCCACCCCATGTCCAAAAGCCTTTGCGGCGATAGAACGTGGAGACATCTGAGGCGTTCAAGATATTTGCCTCAGAGTTGGTCTGGCCGAGCCGCCAGTCGATCGGGCGGGCGATCCCTTCGATGTTCACGTCCTTATTGTCGTTGGACCACCAAAAACCCTCTTCCAGATCAAGCCGGGATTGCAGACCGGCATAGATTGCGGACCCCGGCATGTTGATCGTATCGGCAGCATCCGTGTCGAACATCAACACGTGCGGATCAATGATCTGGAGCCGGTCAGAGTTGTAGTTCTGGCGCGCCGCAATGGCATCGGCCGTCGTGGTGTTCGTGCCATCGGCAAACACGAAAGACCGGATCCGATCGGCAACATCGGTCATGGCATTGATGACGGGATCGGCCTGAGCTCCAGCCTCAGCATTTGCAAAGCCAGGCGCACACAAAAGGTCCGGTTCAAAGTCGAGAAGGCTCTCGCACGCAAGGGCTGCGTAGATACCAGACTTATCCGTCTCGCTGCCGATGATCGCAGCTTTCTGTTGCACTGGGTCTGCCTGTTCCTCGACCCGCACCACAGCGATCTTGCCAGACTGCCGCTTGTACTGACGCCAGGAAGCCTTAAGAGCTGCCTTTAGCGTCCCTTGCGTGCCCAGATCATCGACCTGCGCGATATCGCCCAGGATCGGCGTCGCCACGTTCAAGGGAAACTTGTCGTTGTCGGCAGCTGGCGCGGTGCCGTACATGATGATCTCGCCACCGTCGCCGACGCGAAGGCGCGGTGTCGCGGCGGTTTTATCGCTCGCGAAGACGCCGTGTTTGTAGTTCGTAGACATGACAGTCTTCCTTTCTCTCCGGCGCTAGATGCGCGCCCTGCGTTTGCCGGTTTTCAACGGCGCGAAAAATTGGGATTTGAGGCGGATCACAGCGGCCATCCTTGCTGGATCTCCGCAGGCCGGTGATCTTCGATCAGCCCGGCAGCCCGCACATTTTCCAGACCAATGACAACGTCCGGATGCTGGACATCGACAGACGGCAGGAACGGGTCTTCCAGATCGCCAAAGAAGATGTCTAGGGCGCGCTTGAGTTCACGGGCAGCTGTGCGTTGCACCTCATCGGCAATCGCGTCGATAACGGTAAGATCCCGCGCCCGATCAATCGCCATGCGTTCTTGCAACGTGAACAGCCGCTTGAATTCACCCGGCAGAACAACGGTGCGGTGTGTCGGGACCTCGACAGTCACCACTTCGGGCGGGTCTTCAAAGATACCGGTTTCAGCATTCCAGACCTGACCGATATCGGGACGCTCTCCATCCCACGTCATGACCTTGTAACCAGCAACCACACCTGATTGCCTCTGCCTGATGGCTTCAACAACGTTGCCACGCATTAAGACGAACATCATTTTAGTACTCCCTGACAATCACGGCGCCAGGGCCGGACTTTTCATAGGATTGGCTGTCGAAAACACCCTGGGCGGGCAGCATCGGGACCGGGTCTGTGACAAAGCCCTGCCAAGTGGCGATCGCGCCCGGCCAGCCGCCGCGATGGGTATGGTTGAGACCAGTGAAATAGTTGAAAGCTGTCGGCTGCTGCTGGTTGGTGAACACAACCACGGTTTCCCCGCCGCCATACTCTTTGCCGCCGTGGGTCAAGCCCGCCCCGCCTTCAAAACGGAATGACATCGCGCCATGGCCGCCGGTCAGCATGACAGGCTGTTTGCCGCGATTGGGCGAGCCGGAGTCTTCAGGAGCAACGGCACTGTTGGCCCCGCCCGCAGCAACGATCAGATTGGAGACACAGGTATCCAGTCCGTTGATCGCGGTACCGACATTGATGGTTCCCCCGGAGCCGATGGCTTCGATATGGATCTCAGCACCACCGCGCGGCGGCACATAAATGCCATACGCCTGCTCAACCACTCCCGCATAGGCTTGAGAGTTGGTCTCAGCAGCCAGTTGCCAAATGCGGTCTTCACCATGCGGAATGACGGCCCCAACGATGTCAAACGTCTTGGAGAACTGATTGACGAAGGGATCAATCTGGAAGTCATCATAGTCCAGCAGGATTGTTCCGCTGTCGCTCAGGACCGTCGCTTCAGAATAGATGCAGCGATGTCCTTCTGCGTAGAAGGAACCGGTAAAGCTGATATCCGTCCCCGAAACCTGCGTGGCTGTTCCGTCAACCACATGCCACACGCCAGCCGGACCCCATGCGATGACTGTTCCAGAAGCACTGTCAAACCCCATCCGGCGAACGTTCGCAGCCGCATCGATGTCAGTCCGCCAAGTATCGCCATTGTCATCGGTGGAATAGAGCGCTCCAGCCATAGCGACCCACAAGCGGCCATCATAGAATTCAGACCCGTAGATGGCGGCACCGGTTGCTGTGCCAGGAATGCCCGCAATGTTCTCAAACGCCGCGCCATCGGTTGAGCGCTGAATGCCTTTGGTGGCATGGCCGCGCTGGTGCGCGAACGCCAGGACTGCAGTATCCGTGCAGGCAATATGGCCAGATGCAGTGCTGTAGTTGACCCCGGCTGTGCCGGGCATGGTCGCGGCCACATGCGCCGTCAGGATACTGTCGCCAGACCAGACCGCCGTGTTGCCGGACGCAACAAAGGACTTTTTGAAACCCGGATGGTAAGCGGCAGCGACCACCTGTCCGGTAATCTCAACCCGGTCCTCGACACCGGTTGCCCCAAGCAAGGTGTTGGCATGCCCGAAATAGCCGTCTTGCGTTGGGTGATAAACGATCTGGTTCTCCGGATCGTAACAGGTGGCCGCGTGCTGCAGCTTCACCAGCGCAGTGGCGATGCTGGATTGATAGACCCGTTTCTTGCCGGTAACGGAGCCGACGACGAACGTAAACGTCGTGGAGCCACTAAACGATGTTCCTTGCGCCCCGCCAAAGGCAAGAAAGCCATCCACGATCTTTGGCGGATGATAGTTGCAGGTGGAGTTGATGTTCCCAACTTCGAGAACAGCGAACTTCGGGAAGAGCGGTGCATAGAGCTTTCCCTCAATAGACTGCAGCTCCGACTGGCTGGAGCCGAACAAAGCCTCTGCCGTCAGCGTTTGGGCTGCGGCCAACTCCGCTTGTTCAACGGTTGAGGCCTGAAGGTCGATTGCAGCGGCCGCGCTGAGCAGCTTGCTGCGGATTGCTGATTTACCGGTGTCCATCGTTGGTCAGGCTCCTATAGGCCAAGACGGCTCAGGAGCCGCGTGGTCCGGGTTTCAATGCTGTTGTGGTAAGTCGTGACGGCTTCGTGGGCACCGACTGTGACCGCTGCCTTGACACCGGCCGGATGCACTTTCAGCTCGGTGCTTGTCCCCGCGACCGTTTCTTCGATCGAAGCAAATGCCGCCCCGCCCAGAGCCTTGGCTGCCTCTGTTGGCGTGATCTTCTTGTGAGTACCCGATGACTTGTCATGAAGAACGAGCACGTCGTTTGTCATGTGGACCGCGTTGCTGGTAATCGGATCCAGCCCGTCAAGATCCAGCGAAAAGGTGCGGTCTGCCGACAAATCGCCGCCGCCTTTGACACCGTCCTGGGTGATGAGCTGGCGCTCGGCCGAGACATAGGCGTTGATCGCCTCGATCTGCAGGACCAGATTTTCCAGATCGGAGAAGGCAACAATCGACCGGATCTGTGCTTCCGCATTCTGCCCGGAACCCGCCACTGGCTTGTTGATCGGCGGGTCATAGCGAATGATCGCAACCATATCGCCGTCTTGATCGAACAGCCCACCTTCGCGGATGACAAACGGGCCGTCATCAGCGCCCAGCAAAGCATCGAAAAACGATGCATTCGGGGCTCCAGTTGCAACACCTTGCGCCGTGATTGGTTTGCGGATCAGCTCGTTTTCAAGGGACGTTTCGCCGCCAGTCGGCAGGCGGTCACCGTCACCGAATGCCATCTCTGTCAGAACGAGCGGCGTGGCATTGGCAAGGCTTGCCGCTTCCTTGTTGCGGCCGGTGACGGTCAGAAGGGAATAGGTGGTCTGCACGTCAAACCTCCTTCGGGTGTGCTGTGATGAAGAGACGGATCAGGGAAGAAACACCGGCGCGGACAGGTGCCGTTACATCCGGAGGCGCAATGGCCAGCGGAAAGGCCGTGATGACCAGCCGGACCATTGGGACAACACCTGCATAAACCGGCGTGGTGTTTGCCGTCAGCAAGCGCAGGGAATAGTGCCGGGAAAGTGGTTTGGAGCTGTCGATCGCAGCAAAGGCCAGCCGCCAAATCTTGTCTGTGAACAGATCCGTGCCGTTCACTTCACCGATGATATCGAAGGTGCCCGGAACCCCTTCCGGCACTTTCTCAAACCATTCAACAATCTCGGCGTTGATGTTGAGCAAGGAAAGCGCCAGGCGCACGGCCGGTTCCGTTCCTGCTGTCCGGTGGATCTCCCATAGAGCGTCGATCGCGCGCCGTTGCTGGGCTTCCGTCCAGTCGGGATCCCAAAATGGGGCCTTGGCCTCATGCGCCCGCCAGGCAAGGTACTTTGAAGGCACTTTAAATGGGTCGTTAAAGTGCTTTAAATCCGCGACCTCACCGCGCAAAACTTCAACGCCTGGATCACCAACGGAGAAGACACGCTTTTCGTGTTCCGTGGCATAGTCGATCGGGAGTGTTCTCGGATCAGCCATTGATGACCTCCGCACTCAAAGAGAGCGTGGTGCACCGGGCGATTTCCGTTGGACCAACGGCAACATCGCCCGCAGCTTGCAGATCTACCCACTCAACACCGGGGACCGACAAGGCCGCATACTGGACAGAGACTGGAATATCGATCCCGATGCGGGACCGGTTCGCGAGCATCTGCTCCCAAGATGTAAGCGCGGCTTCAAGGATCTCCGCTTGGCCGGGGCCGTTGCTAATCTTTAGAACAGCCGTCCGGCTAAACTCGATGATTGCCGCAGGCCGTGCTGTGACCCGGTCTCCGATCGGTCTGACCGTCTTGTCAGAACATGCGGTGTAAACAGCAGTTAGCAGATCCACTGAAGCAGGCGCGGAAAGGTCAAGCGGTGCGATCCAGATATCAATAAGGCAGGGGCTCGGGCTGTCTGCCCACACATCCAGAAGACCGGGGACAGAGCGTGCCCAATACTCATAGGCATCGCCCGGACCGGCAACGGACCAAGCCGCAGGCGCAAGCCAGATCCGGTGCCGGTAATCGTCATCGGCCTCCATTTCGGCCGGAACGGGCGGCACAGCATCCGGATCGCCTGCGCGTTTGACCAGGCGTGGTGTCCGGCGCTCCCATCCCCAGACATCAAGATCCGCTTTCTCTGCGGTCGCCAGCCGGTTGGCGCGGGACGCCTGGTTGATCCGCTGGCGCACCAGCATTTCCGCATGAGCATCCGCGCCAAGGTGCGCGCGCACCGGCTCAAATTCACTGTTGTCTTCAAACTCAGTGTCCAGCTCGGAGTACTTCTCAAGCTGGCGCTGATAGAGTTTCGAATAGTCGATTTTCTCGACCATCGTCGGCGGCGTCTGATCACCGATTGGAACCACACCAAATGCAAGGCTCATGAGATCACCTCGCTCAAGTCGATCGGGTTTCCGGTCTCTTTGGAAATCGCATTGATGTAGACGCGGTGTTCGCCATCGGCGGCTTGTTCCGGCGTCACGCCATCGTCTTCACCGCCAAAGCGGATGGTCTTCAGCTCAATGCGCTTTTCGTGGGTCTGGATGGCCTCAGCGACACCGGCCCGGACAAGTTGGACCTCATAAGGGTTACCAGGGCTGCCAATGGACCTGGGCAGATCGCAGGTCAGGTGACGGCGCATGATCAATGAGCCGTGCGTTTTAAGCAGGCGTTTGACCGCCTGGACAATCCGCGCGTCCCCATAGATCCGCCGACCCGTCTCTGCGTCATACCCGGCCATCGGTTATTTGCCCTTCGGCTTTTCAGCCGCGGACTTGTCTTCGCGCAGCTCCAATGTGCCGTTCGCCACAAGGAACCGGGCGGTCTCCTTGGACATCTTCACGCCGTTCTTTTTGATCTCCGGATCTTCCGGGTTGACCGGGCGGCCGTACCGGTAAAACGCCTTCTTCACGGTGTAAGTGAAGAGCGGTGGCTTCTTGGCTTCAGCTTGCTGTGCTGGGGAACGTCTCATACGGGTTCTCCTGTCAGGTTCGGTCCTGTCACGACCTTGTCGTGTTTGTGGTCGTGGCCGTTGTTGGTGTCGTTGTGGGTGAACACGCTGCCGTAGGCTCGGAAGTCACCGTCAATCCGGACGTCACCCTCAAAATGAAAGCCGTCGTCGTTGATCGTCAGCGTCTTGCCTTCCGGCGAGATCGCTTTCAGAACCTTGGTGTCTGTGCTGGCGGCTTCATGGTCATCATCGGGAAGGCAGGGCAGAAAAACCCCATTCGCCGGGTCGCCGTCCGGGCAAAACACGAGGCCTTGCGCACCCGCGTCCGCTGGCGCGTCAATCTTCCATGCGCCGGCGCTTAATGAGACCTGCGACAGTTCACCGGAAACAAAGCCGGTCCCGTCTTCCACGATCACCTTGCCGTTGCGGTTTTCCTTGACCTTCACCTTGCGAAGCATGTTGGCCTGCCGTCGTTCCAACTCGGCCAGCCGCTCAAGGATCTGCATCATCGGGTCCGACTTAGGCACCGGCCCCTCCCGTCTGGCGTTGGATCACAGCGCCTTCTGCATCAAACAGGTGGAACGTTTGCTGCCACTCGATCTGCCAGATCGTGGTGCCCTTCTTGTCCAGGGACGGCGAATAGTGGTTGGCAGCAAAGAGACCGGACGGCTTGTTTGCCCCGGCAAGGCCAAAGCGATTGCCGTCAACAAACAGGGTTGCAGCCCCAACCAGGTCTGCAAGATCGCCGGATTGTTTTGCCCGGCGCTCAGAAGGCGGCACCAGAAACACGCCAAGGCGCAAGACGATCATCTGCGCGCCATTGGCATGTGCTCCGACTTCCGCAATCCGGCCGATCCCGACAAAGGCGGCTCCAGATCTCGGGACTGAGTTCTTGGACAGGAACGCCTCGGTCAAAATGCCGGGTGACGGCTCAACCTTTGCGCCCGCTGCCAGCAGCCCGGCAGATTTGATAGAGGCGGCAACCGCGTCCTGAATATCACTGAGTGTTTTAGGTTGGATCAGACTGCTCATTGCAGCACCTCCCCAACAAACCGCAGGGCCGCACCTTCAAGCTCGCGGGCGTTGTCCTGGCTGATCCCCACATAAGGCCGCTCCGGGATGGTGACTTCCTTGGCAAAGACCGGACTGCCGCCGATCGAAAAGGCGAGCGTCTTGGCGCTGTCCGGTTTGATCACCGCGCCGGACTGATGGACGGCGGCATAGACCAGGGCAGATCCCCAGGCGACCGCGTCAGAACCTTCAGCCTGGTGATCAATGCTGTCAGCCAACGCCCCTGTCTGAAACAGGAGGGAAGAGCCTTCCGCATTCGCTTTCCAGGCTTCGCCGTCCGGCCCTGTCTTTTCCTCTTCCAGCCGCCGTTTGGTCTGGCTGGCACCAAGCGCGCCGAGACCGTCCAGCAGCTCGGACTTGTCCAGCCCAGCCGCGCGATCAAGGGCCGCAATCGGCTCATCAAACTGGAAAGAGGTTATGAACTGAAATCCGCTCATCTCACCACTCGCTGAATTCTGAGCGGGAGAACTGGCGCTCCGGCGCGATCATCTGGACATCTGAAGAGGTCGCAGCCTGAGGCTCGGCGGTACCCTGTTTGGTCACCGGTAGATCGGCAACGCCTTTGGCCACCGATTTGAGATAGTCGATCGAGGCTTTGTAGCGCTCCTTGATTTCCTCGGTGATCATGTTGGCGGTGCGCGCCAGATGATAGGTGGCAATCGCAACCGCATGGACCCTCAACACCGGGAGCGCTGCCGGGTCGATCACCGGAACCGGGTAGCGGCTCGCAAGCCAACCGTCCATTTCGGCGCTGGCAGAGACCAGAGCCTTGTCAATGCCGGAGACATCAGCCGCGCCATCGCCATCGGCGTCCCCGATGAAGCTTTGGCTTTCCTCTGCCTCCAGCCAGTCCTGTGCGGTTGCATAAGCCATCACGCGCCGGGTGCCTCCAGGCGTGCTTTCAGCGTGTCACGCTGCGCATCGGTCAAACCGGCAAGAGCTGCGGTGACATCAGCCTTGGACAGATCCCGGTCGATCGCGGCTTCGATCGCAGCAACCTTGGGTGATCCATCCTTGTTGAAGTCTTCCGGCGTCAAGTCCTCCAGGACAGCCTTGATGATGGCCGCGTCCGCGTCCTCATCTTTGCCGGTCTGATCGTCCACCGTGGCATCTGAAGTGCTGAACCGCAGGGACAGTACAGGATCGTCTTCCAGGCGCTGAAGTTCGGTTTCGGAAAGCTCCGCCACATTAAGCGGCACCGGCTCTTTTGCCTTGAAAAGACGGCCAATCCGCCAGCGGTCCCGGCTCGCGGTCACAATGACCACGTCATGGTCTACATTTTTGGTCATGGTTGGTCTCCAAAGAGATCCGGACGGATACCGTCCGGATCTTGTCGCCCAGTTCTTTGGGCTTGCGTCAGGCGAGATGCGGCGAGACGAACAGCTCGGTAATCCCTTTCAGGATGTTGTCTTCGCCGTTTGCCTTACGGGCCTTCTCCAGGATCTCCCGCGCCTTCCACTGGTTGGATGATCCGACAACCAGCAGGTTCGGCTTGATAGCGAGCTTGCCACCCTGATCGTTTTCAAGGTCAGTCATGGACTGGTAAGCGGCCTTGAAGTTGGCCTCGGTCAGGTCCGCTTTGGAGCCGAACGCCATTTGCCAGAAGCTGTAACCGACGTTCGCACGGGCTTCGATGCCGTACAGCAATTCGTTCTTCATGAAGACCCGCTCCGTTGTGTTCGGATCGGTCATCTGAGCGAATTGTGGTTTCTTGCGCATTTGCAAGATGATCGGCTTCAAGGCCTGAGTGGTGTCGACAAGGAACCATGGCGCGCCGCCGCCAGCCTGCATGTTCGAGACGGTTCGAAGGTTGCCTTCGGCTTTGTCACCAACCGGGTGGTCGGTATCAAAGAAGTTCTGCCCATCGTAGCAGGCCGTATTGAACCCGGCTGCGAGCGCAGGCCAGACCAACTCATCCGGCCAGCGGGCCGCTGCCCGGCCTTGTGCTTGGAAGAGCTTGGAGTAAACGCCGAGGTTGTCGTCTTCAATGTGCTTTTTCAGAACGCCGACTGTGTTTTCAAAGTCCTCGTTCTCAATGGCGTATTTGTGCGCGGCCAGGGCTTTGACGACACGGTCGCCAACCCACTTGCGCAAAGACGGCCACTGACCAAGCCAGCCATATTCGTTGCTGGCTGTCGTTGATGTGACTTCCTCTGCCACCATGTTCCAGGTTGGCGTGACTTCGTTAAAGCCAGCCTGGTAATTCGATTTGAAGCCGACGCCGAGCGTCTGAAGATTTGCTCCGGTGAGTTCCATTTTGAAAAGTCTCCGCTAACGGCCGGTACAGCCGGGTTAAGGGCTGATCAGTCGAACGAGATCCAAACGCCGACGTCGTCAACGTCGCGCACGGTTCCAGCTTTCGACCGGGTGTTGGTGCCATCGGTTGCGGCAACGGTTTCATCGTCAACGATGTAACAAGGCTGACCGATGGAAGACCGGGTCACCGGATCGCCAACGTCATTGCCAAGGCGGAACCAGTCGTCCCGCTCAACGGTGACGTTGATATCGCCATCCGCGCCGGAGCTGTTGTCGGCCGTCATGATGGCCATGCCGATCGCAACGAGACCGGTGGCTGTGCGGCCACGCGTGGCAAAGCCGTTTTCGAGGACGGCAAGTGCCCCGCCAAAGATCTTGGTCGCAGCCGCTACCGGATGGCTCGGCGTGCGGCCAACGCGCTTATGCACGTTCTGTCTTGCGTTCAGCATCAGGCCGCTCCCTTGTCTGCCGCCAGATCCTTGGCAAAGTCGTCATGCGACAGGCCAAGTTGATCGGCGATTTTCTTCTGATCGGCGGAAAGCACGGCCTTGCCCTTGCCAGGGTCAACCGTGTCCAGACCGCTGTTCGCGGCCACGGCCAGAACGGGCGCGCCCTCGATAAAGGCCTTGAAGCTGGTCAAGCCTTCAGCACCGGACCGGCAGGCGGCCAGGTGATAGTCCTTCGAAGCCGGAGCGATCTTGCCGTCCTTGATCGCCTGCTCGACCAGGTCCGCAATCTCCGCGTCGGCGGTTTGCTTCAGGCTGTTCAAAGCCGTGTCGCGATCGCTGACCACCTTGTCGTAGTCAGAACGCGGGACGAACTTTTCAACGTCCGGCATTTGGGCCGCGTTCTCAGCCTTGGCCTTACCGGCGTCCAGTTCCTCCACGGCCTTGATGATTGCATCGTCCGACGCCTCATCAGCCAGACCGAGGGAACGGCAAAGCGCGCGGCGCTTTTCCTTGTCCATGGTGCTCTCGCTTGTGTTTGGTTCAGGGGAAGGGCCGCGCCGGTTGAGCGCGGTAAGCTGCAGATTGGGATCTACCGTCAGAGCAACAGAGGTCAGCTCCAAAATCCGGTTGGTGTTGGTGTCGTAGAAAAACGCGGGGCTGACATGGCGGTACTGCCGCGAGCCGACCTTCTCCCGGCCAAGCTCGGTCCAATCCGCCTTGCCCCAAAGAGAACCATCGTCCTTGAGATCCAACTCGACGATGTAACCGGCAATGTCTTTGGCCCTGCCGTCCGGCCACTCTTCTGTGCCGTGTTCAAAATCGATCGGCAGTCCGGACGGGCGGCGATCGAACATTGCAAGAAGATCTTCCGGCCGGTCATTGAGCCACGTGCGGCCATCATAGCCAGCCACAGTTTGACCAGCAGGCAGAAGCTGGATCCACTCCGGGACCGTTCCCTCTTCACCGGTATTCAGGGCAATCGCGATTGCAGCAATGGGGCTCGTTTTCGTCATGCCCGCAAGCTGGCAGACACCGGGCACAAAAAAACCGGCGACAAATGTCACCGGCTTGGGTCTTTGGTCCGCCTTGGATGCCTATTTGTGGCCCCAAACCGCTTCCGATTGCAAGTTGCATCCTCGGGCGCTGGATCGCTTCGCCGTTAAACGGGGTTTAAACAGGGTAGAACGCGCGCGAGGATTTTTTGCGCATCATGAACCGCAAACGCCTCTCCAGCGGCTTCTATGGCGATTTTTCGGGCGGTTGGAAATAGGACGCAAAATCCTCAAGCTCCGCCAAGAAATCCTTTAAGCGCTGATTTGAACAATTCAAGGCCAACATCGAGACTAACTGTCCAAGCGGCATTCGCTCCTTCAGCAAGTTTATCTCCAAGCCATGCCCTGGCTTTCTCGCCAAAACTGTTACCTTCGCCGGGAGGTTCAGATGCTGCTATTTCAGCAAACTCTTTGGCTTGTTCAATCGGAATTCCGCCCTGTTCCAATGCTGCTATCAGGCCATCAATATCGCCTTTTGCCACCTGCACAGTAACCTGCGCATTGTCACCGGAACTGTTTATTGTCGTCATTGTTCCGTAATTAATAATTTGTTGGCTGATATCGGAAACCTGTTTGGGGTCTATCGTCGGTGAATCGTCTGGAGCGCTGATTTCAATTTCCGCCGCTGCCGGGATGTTCTTTTCCAGCGCGAGCGTGAATTCTAGGATGTTGGACCTCACAACTGATTGTATTTTGAGAATGGAGCCAAAGCTGATCTCGTTTCTAAGACAAGTTATGGTCGCATTATTGTATACCTTGTCGGCGATCAATAGTTGAAGATTCCCACACGGAATAGTGAGTTTGCTGCCGGTTTCTGATGTAACACCGTCTTGGTGGATGATTTGATCGATAGCGGACATCGGTTCGCGAATGTCATGATGAAGCCATTCTGGGCCAGCGTGTGACGAAATCACAGCGTCCGCAATTTGGACGTTGGTGCGTCGGACTGCCGCGTTCTCAACCGTGGCTGTGTAGGTCAGATCAACAGACCGATAACTAGGGACTGGCACGTCGTTGGGGTAACCATTGATTTCGTGTTGTACCCAATCTTCCAGAAAGTCATCCCCTAACCGCGCTGCTAAAAATCGTAGTTTTAGAAGAATTGGGCCAAGAGCTGTCTGTTCATTTAAAATCGCAGTTTGAATTTCTCTCAATAGGCTCATGAAATTGGTTCTCACTGTCAAAAAACTACGTTTCTGTTTTGCGCGAATTCTGATAATAATACAACCAGCCGGGCAAACCAGTGGCAGGCTCGAACCTGCGGAAGATGTAGCTGTCCTTCCTCCGGCCTATTCCTCTCCCCATTCTCCGTACTTCGCCAGGTGCGACTTGAGCAGGTTGGCACTCGATACAAACAGTGTGCCGATGTACAGGAAGCCCTCGGCCGACTGGCGCAAAACTACGCGCCGCAAGTAGCCGCCCTGATCCATCCAGAAGTTGATGCCCTTGTTATCAGCGCGCCGATCAATCGCCGTGCCAGTCTCGAGCATCTGTTGAACCTGACCAAAGCCCGCCGTGTCGATCGCTGCGTGTTTCCCAATCTTTGCAGCCAACGTGTCATTGGAAACCACCACCAAAGCGGACGGCGCTTTAAGGCGCTTTGCCAAATCTGGAGCATAGGCCACGGGTAGGTGCACCCGCTCATTCATGCGGGCGTAGGCTTCCGGTGCTCGCGACTGCCAGAACTCTTGCAAGATGGCTTTGGCAATTGCCGGTGAAGCACTGCCCGCATCCTCAAGCTTGGCGTTAAAATGCGGGATCAGGTTCTTTGCCCGCGCCTTGCCGGGATTGGTGTCCCAGCCCGGATCAATCCCTTGAGGGATTAACTCGGTCTTGCCCGTGCGCTTGTTGAGGACTTCGACCAGGGGAATGTCAGGCGGATCACTAACGCCGCCGCGTGTGTCGGTTTCTTCCTGACTGATTTGCCGGATCCAGCATTTGCAGCCCCAGCCATTGGGCGGGAACCAGTCATCCCAGATCGGATCGTCAACCGGGCGGATCGTACCTTCACGGGCAACATGGTGTGGCCTGTGGTTTTCGCTTGGGCCGATCCGATAGATGAAATACGGCAGGACCCGCTTTGTACGCTGAGCCCGTTCCCAATGTCCTGCAGCGCGCGCCGTGCGCGTGTTCGCCCAATAGATCGTTTTGAGCCGTCGCGGTGAGCCGAGCTGCGCGGCAACCAGCTCCCCGGTTTTCGGATCAATGAGGTTCTGTTTCCCCCACCATCCAAGGCTCTTTAAAGTGGGTTCAAGGTCCGTTTTAAAGGCCTCTAACGTCTGTCCGGTCCGGATGGCTTTGGCAACCGCATCGCGAAGCTCGGTAAGCACTTCGGCCTTGACTGCCTTTGCCACTGTGAATGCAAAGCTGTGTTCTTCGGGCAGGACATCCCGCCAGTGGAAGGATGGATTGAACGCCTTTTCTTCAAAGAACCGGGTAACCTCCGGCGCGGGTCTGGATGTGAAGTCATAGGTCATCTCAATCCATTACGTCCCCAACGCCGCGCGCCTTCAGACGCGCCCGGTTGAGACCGCGTGCAAGTTCGCTGCCGTCCATGTCTGCGGTCAAACCTTCAAGACCGGTCAGGATCTCTTCGAAAGATCCGGCACCGTTGACCAGGTCGCGCACGGGCTGAAGCAGCGGGTCCATTTGGGTTTCCCATTGGCTGAGTTCATCCGCCCCGATTTCCTCTAGCAAGTCATCGGCAGCGTGGGCGCTGTTGGTGGCCTTGCGACGGTTCCGCGCATTGCCCGTGTCGTCAGCTTCACTCTCGGCAGGTGCGCCCAGGATCTCCGCGTCTTCGTCCGGATCGGAGAAGCCCGCCCGGTCGCGAACCTCTGCGGCCGAGACACGCAGGCCAAGCGGCACGAGTTTGTGAAGGACATTCGCTAGGCGCTCCAGATCCTCCGGCTCTTGCACCGGCAGGCGGACGGCCGGGTAGCGTTTCTGCTGTCCGAAGTTCACATCAACGAAAGGCCGGATCACGTCCTTGTTGAGAGCTGCTTCTAGTTGCCGGGCATCAGCTGCCTTTACATCAAGGCGGACCTCGTTGTGTACCTCGGCCTGCGCCTTGGACGAACCATTGTCCGTGGTCATGGTCTGGCCGAGGATGATCTTGGAAACCTGTTCGTCCAGGAACTTGGCAAGGTGCCCAAAGACACTGTCGCCGCCGCGCGCGCCGTTCTGGATGAACTCTATGTCCATTCCTTGCGGAATGATCCCGGCCGCATCCGAAGCAATCGACATAACCGCCCGCATCAGCTTGCGCTTGTCATCGTCCGATGCATTGGCATGGTACTTACCGACACGCAGCGGCATACCGAACACTTCGCAGAATTGTGCCCAATCCTTAATGGTGTAGGACTTCAAGACAAAGGACCATACCGCAACACGGGCCAGACCGGCCCGCACTGGCTTGCCGCTTTTCAGCTTCGGCATGTGCGTTATGAACTTGGCCGGTGCGAGCGGCAGGCCGTCCTTGTTGCCTTCCTGGCGTATTTGGAGCGTGCGCTTTTTCTGCTTGTCAAACTGGAACAGACGCGGGTCTTGCCAGACGAAATCGCGAGGCATCCAGACTGGCGACTTGGTGTCCCACATCATCTCAACAACGGCATAGCCTTTGCCCAGCCCGTCCAAGGCATCGTCCAACATGTCAATGAAGTCGGGTTGTTCGATCAGCTCCTTCACCGCCATCGCTATAGTGGTGTCACTGTCACTCTCGCTGGCCGCATCCACCGTGATATCGATCGAAGATACCGCGCGCTTGCGCGTGCCAAGGACAGACCCATAGTGCGGCTCGCGTTCTTCCATTTCCTCGGCAAGCGTCAGGAAGTCGAACATGTCGCCATCGTTCGCCGCCTTCAGAATACGCGGAACGTTGCGCGGCCTCAGACCCGAGGCAATGCTTTCGTCAAAGCTCCGGCTGAAGCGCCCGACGCTGGTAAAGTCGGTTTCCTTTGAAAGGGCTTTCGGCTCGGCTTTGATCGGGAGCCCGTGACGATCATAAAAAACGTGGTCTGCCATCACCAAAGGCCCTCGCTGCGTTGATAGTCCATGCCGCCAAACCCAAGTTCATCATCTGCATGCCGCGCCTTGTGATCGCGCGCACCGGCTTCCGTTACTGGCGTGTAGTCGTACGAAACCGGAGCTTGCCGGGAGGCGAAGTAGGCGAGGATCCCGGCCGGTGCACTGTCACCGTGCCGATCTAACCCGTCTGCGCCTTTGAACCTCATATCTTCCGGCACCCGAATTATGCCGTTGACGTAGCTGAGCGCCTGATGGTCCTTCAGAACATCTTCATCCAGCGGAAGCAGGATCGTCCCGTCGCTGAACGCTTCGATATAGACGGGCGAATTGGCCTGGTACCAAGAGGCGGTCATATGCACCTCTTGAATGATCTCGCCCCACTTCTGAGCGGCTTTTTCTGCCAGATACTGACCGTTGCCCGTGGCATCCAAAGCGCCAGCGGCAAGGCGCGGGAGACGGTCCCCGGCGTAAAAGAGGACATCGCGCTGCTGGTCAAACGGCACGTTGCGCAGTTCGATCGCAAAGACAGTGCGCCTGACCAGGTCCCGGCCAATCTCAAAAAACAGCATGAAGGTCAGATCGCCCTTGCGGGCAAAGTCCACCCCAAAGCAGTGCGGGCGGGTAGGATCCAGTTTCCTAACCACCGGGTCTATATGTTCCCGGCACCAATCCAGCTGCTCGGCTTTGCGGATGTGCTCCGGAGCGTTCTTGAAATCATCGTCGCAATCCCAACGCAGGATCGGAATTCCGGGTTTCATGCAAGCTTCAATCTGGACCCGTGTAAGAGCTGAGCCCTCGGCCTCGGCCGGGATCGCGTCCAGCTCCTGGCGCATCTTCGATTTGCGCGCACCATAGGCGTTGCGGATCTTGGCAACCCAAGCTTCCTCGTTCTCCTTGGTGTACGTCTCGCCATTGCGCATACAGACCCGCTTGAACAAACCGTTTTTAATAGCCGTTTCAAAGGGTATGAAATGCAGGCTGTAGGGAACCTTCCCCGCCTTGGCTTCCCGGATCAGTTCGTTGAACGGGTTCAAGACACCATTGTGGGTGGAGATGATCCGGATCTTGCCGCCCCAAATCAGAAGGGCGTTGACGCTGTCCAGGACCTCGCGCACATCCTTATGGAAAGCCGCTTCATCAATCACCACCACACCCTGAAGACCGCGAATGTTCTCCGGGCGGGATGACAAGGCCTCAACCCGGAAACCGGAGCTGAAGCGGATACGAAACGCGGAGATTTGGCGGGTCGATCCGTCTTCCTTCTGATCTTCAAAAAGGAACTCTTCAACGTCCGCCAGCTCACCCGCCACAACCTTTGCAAAGTGCGCGACATAGCCGATGAACTCGCGGCCCTTGTCCTTGGTGTCGCCGATGTAAAAGACGTTATCGCCGCCAGCTTCCCGGCTCGCCGCTGCGGTCAAGGTGTCGTCCAGAGCCTCGGCAAATGTGATCCCGGTGCGCCGGCCCTTTTCGCACAGCTTCAGATCCGACTTGTCTTCGAGCCACTCTTTCTGGTGATCCATCAAGATCCCGGCCGCCAACGGGTCGAGATCTTCCGGAATATCGGAACCGCGCGGCAGCTCGGGCGGAAGTGATGACGGGTCGCGGGATAGGACCGGAGTGTTCACTGTGGCTGCGGTCATGCCCGCAGCCCCAGGAACTCGCGCCGCAGCTGAGCAACGGCATCCTTGGACAGACCTTTGGCCTTAGCCACCTTCTCCAGGGCCGCGTCTGTCTTCTTGGCAAAGCCTGCCTCAACCTGACTGCGACGCTTGCTGGAAATGCCCTGGGCAGCGGTTGCCTTATGCAGCGCATTGGCAAGGCTCATGGCTTCCTTTGGTGCCAAACCGCTTTCCCCGGCGTCGGTCAGCAATTCGAAGATGAGGGTCTTTAGGGCTTCCGCCGCAATCAAGGTCAGATCGTCGGACGCTTCCGCATCAAAGCTCTCGGCGATGCTGGCGGCGATGGTGCGGGTGTCTTCCATGCGCCTGGTCAAATGGGCCTGTTTGATCGCATAGCGGTTGAACGAGGAAAACGACGGGATCGTGAATTCGAGCTCGCCGCGATACTCTTTTTGCAAGCACTCCAGTTCGCGATAGAAATCCTCGTAGATTTCCGTTTGGGTCTTGTCACGGCCGCGCAGATCCCGCGCCGCATCCGCGATAATTTGATCGCACTCGGGCGGCAGTTTCTCGATCGAGGACAAGCGGCCTCGGCCGCGACGGCTGGCCATAGTCAGTTACCGATCGACGGTTTCAGAACACCATCCAAGAACGCCCGGCGCTCCACATGATCTAGGCCGGGCTGTTTCAGCTGAGCAACCAGAACGGTTCCTACTTCAAACAGATCAATAGCGCCCAGCTCGTTCAGCTTGCGCAATTGCGTCCGGACATAATCCCGGCTCTTGGTGTGCCCGAAGGTCTGTAGGAGATGGACAACCAGTGTTTCATTCAGGCGGTGGTCGTTCTCATCTGCCAGACCTTTCAGAATGATAAGGCGGACGTCCTGGGCGGAGTGTTCGGCGAAATCCATCATTTGCCTCCTTGTTGCAGAAGGAAGTCGTCAATTCGGGTAGCGATCCGCCTCACCCCCGTCAGCTCAACGGATAATGTCGAAATGTCCCCGCTGACTTGGGTGAGTTGGAGGTTCAACGCATGAAAATCTTCGCGGGTTGGAAGATTGTTGATGACCGCTTCAAGGTCCGAGATACGGCCATGCAACTCGGCGTTTACCGCCTGCAGCTCGGCTATCTTGTCCGCATTGGCCTTTGATGGGCGGGTAAGAAATGAATAAACAGCAACAGCTCCAGCGACCATAATGCCCGCTATGCCGAACAGCCCGTCGAGGGCTTTGATATAGTCAATCACAGGCACCTCACTTGAGCATCTTGATCGCGCCGACAACGGTGCCGGTGTAGAAGAGCCAACGGATCATCTGGCCGCCCCAATCCTCCAGGATCGGAACACTGGCAACACCCCAGCCAAACAGAAACACGCTGTCCAAAATGACGGCGGTCCACCAGAAGCCGAGCGGGAAGACAAAGAGACCGGCGAAGATCCAATAAGGCAGCTTCTCAAACTTGGATTTTTGCAGATCCGCCATGATCCGGATTTCCTGAACGGCTGCCCGGATGGTTTCGATCGTCGTTTGCGCCTTGATCCGCTCCCGTTCGGTGCCGATCGCGGCCTTCTGCTCCATGTAGCGCAGGGCCTTGTCCACCATCGGACCGCTCAACAGCTTCAAAAGGAAAGACAGAAAGACCGTCATCCGATATGCCTCCATTCCTTTGCATCATGGAGACGGCGCGCCTTGATCTGCCGGGCGATCATGAAGACCGTAAAGCCGATAGCAGCCAGCGCCAGCCACTTGTTGTCGCCGATCAACCGCAGGATCGGATCAACAAGCTCGCTGATCTGCTGAACCATTACCGAGAACCCTTTTAGGGTTTCAAGGCCGGGGGCCGCGCCGAGTTCTTCCAGGAGCTTGGCACCAGCACCGGTCACAACGGTACCCGCACCCAGCCCGGTTAGGCGGTCGGCCTGTTTGATGGTCTGTGATCCCGACTTGCGAAGATCCTTGACGGTCATGGCGTTCCGGTTGCCGCCCGGCTGCGCCGTGACCGGCACAGCGCTTTCAAGTGCGGCTGAGGTCTTAGGACCAACAACACCATCAGCAGCCAGACCGCTATCCACCTGAAACGCAACCACTTGCCGCCGCGTTGCCGGTCCGAAATCGCCGTCCGCCTTAAGGTGATAACCGAGCGCAATCAAACGATCCTGCAAAGCCTTCACCCGGTAGCCTTCAGAGCCAATTCGAAGATTGCCGGAGCTGACCTCACTTTTGCCGGAACGGCCACTCAAGCGCTGATAGGCTTGACGCATGAGGTTGGCGTAGTAGGTGACCTGACCAGGCCCATTGTAGCGCCGGGCGATCGCCTGCCAGTCCTTGTCCCGGATTGACTGCAACAATCCAACTTTTTCAAGGAAGGTAAGGAACGCCTCAACCTGTGCGGCTTCTGACTGTGCGAGCGACAGAACGAATTCTTGAACACTCGTAAAGCCGCACAGCTCGGCATTGAAGCCCATGATCTGCGGCCCGCCATAGGAGGCGGAGCGAAGCCCGGCAGTCTCATCAAGCCGGACCATTGCTTCCAGCCGGTCCCAGCGCTTGTCAGAACCGGAACCGCCCAGGCCTTTGTAGTTCGCCCGCGACCATCGACGAACCGCCAATCCAAGGCGTTGCGCCCGGCCGCGCAACTGTTGCGGCAACTCCCGCCAGAAGACGTGTTTCTCGGTCAAGATTATCAAACGGCCAGCATCGTCAAACGGACGGCCCTTGCTCTCCACCTCAAGGATGGCAAACAGGACTTCCGGCTCACACTGCATGCGTGCGGCGGCAAGCGTAACAACGCTGTCGTCGCTGAACTTGCCGCCACCGCGTTTCAGACGGGAAATGATATCGGGAGTTTGTTGATCGTTCACATCGCACCGCTCTTGTTGGAGAACCGGATGGCAAGTAGTTGCCTGATGTGAAGCAAGGTGCGGGATGTGCCGCACAATAAGACCGGTGACACATGTCGCCGGTAGAGGTTTTAGCCGGTTTTGGGGAGGTCAAACAGATCTGGCTGGCGACGGTCCGGGTCGGCTGACAAGTTGTCGCCAAGACGCCTTTGAACGGTGCGCCGCGATACCCCGCATGTGCGGGCGATCGCGTCATGAGACTTGCCTTCTCTCGCCAGCTTGTCAATCGTCCTGTGCGTTATGGCGCGCGTTGCTGCGGGTCCGAGAGGGATATCAGCGTATATCCCGCGCAACCGGTCGCTGTCTGCACTGCCGAGCGACAGTTCCTTGCAAAGGCGTTTTGCTTTGTCATGGCCGATAAGCTTAGAAAGCCAGTGGTCACTGCCCGGTACTGCTGGAAAATTGCACCGTCCACCGCCTTTTTCATGGGCGATTAACAGCGCGCTTTTCTCGCCGACAATTGCGGCGATTTCCGACAGGATACCGGGCAGATAGGAGGTCATGCCTTATGCCTTCCTCATGCGCCGGTAGTTCTCGCCGAGCTTGTTCATCGCCTTGATCCAGTCGCCGTCGCTAAGCTTCTCCGGGCTCTCTTTGCCACTGACACAGCGCAGCAGCTGCTCAAGGGACCCGGATGGGTGACGGTTCCGTTTTACAAGCTCAGTCCAGATGTGCAGGCAGATCTGGAACCGGTGATCGTTCAAGAGGCGGGACCGGTGCTTGTCGCGGGTAAACAGTTCCGGGTTCCCGGTTTCACGGCGGTACCAGATTTTCAGGGCGTCAATCGCTTTGGCCGCGTCTTCGTCTTTGGACAGAAAGCGGTGATGGTCCAGGCCGGTCTGGCGCTTCAGCCAATCAATCATGGCCTTGTCGGACTTCTTGGTGACAACGCCGAGGTTGTACCCGGCGATCCAAAGGGCCTGTAGCTTCTTGCCGAATTTGCCGGTTGCCACCGGGCGATGTTCTGCGGGCACCAATTTCTGAAGCTCTGAAACAACCGTCAGACGTTGGCTTATGGACATGTCCTTGGAAGACCGTCTTCCCGTGTGCCTTTCCAGAAAAGCCCGGTAGGTGTCATCATCCAAACCGGCTTGGCTTTTCAGGATGTGGATTTTCGCGATCGCTGTCATGCTTCAATCCTTGTAAGGGAGCCTGCCTTGCATCTGCCCACCAACGGCACCGGCATCGCCGAGCGGTTGGTGCTGTGGCATTTGGGAAGCGGCTAATTCACGCTTTAAAAGTTCGTTTGTAACGGCCTTTAACTCGGCCTGTTCGGCCATCAATCCGGGCCGAAGCTGGACCCTGCGCGACAATCTGGTCCGCCGGTCGCGCAGGGTTTGCGTCTCACTCAACTCGTACTCGGACGGTTTTGTGAGGCGGGCCATGTCAGGTCGCCTTTGCCTGCTGGTTCAAGAGATCAGCAAGAGCGGACAAAACCGGCTTGAAACTGATCTGCATCTGCAGGCCGGACGGATGCCACAACTCGTATTTGCCCGGTGCTGACATCATGACCTTGATGGGTGTTCCATCGACTTCGATTTCGCCGCAATCCGACACCAGTGAAAGACCGGGGAGGTCACCCCGGCGACCGGTTTTGTAGGTGACGTTCTGAGATATCGTCTGTTGGGAAAGTGCCATCTCAAGCCACCTTTTTCGGTTTAGGCAATTCCTTGCCGTGGACTTGGAGAAGATGCGTTGCGAGACCTTTGCCGCCGCGCAGTTTCTTGCCGCAATCGGGGCACTTGGTTTGTGCCCCGGACCGGCTACGGTTTTTGCGCGCGGCCATCTCAAGCCGCCTTTGCAATGTCGATGGTGATTGGCTCCCATTGGTCGGCGGGATCGCTGCGGCGATAGAACCGGACATAGCTTTTGGAGCCCGTGACGCGCATGGCATCGCGGATCGCATCCATGCCGCGTTTCCATCGGTCGTCGTCAAAATCAAATCGCAGAAGCAACAAGATTTCCGACTTGTTGACCTGACCTTCCTTGTCGGTGTTGAAGGCGCGGGTAACGATGGCGCGGATCTCCGCACTGCTGTCGGCAGCCCAATCATTCAGACACTCGTCTATGAGGGTCTTTGCGATCTGGATTTCCGGCCCGAAGTCGATGAAATCAGACACTTGGATCTGGACCTTCAAACAGCCGTCGACGGTCTGGAAAGTGGTATTGCCTTTCTTGCCGCCTTTCCCGGCGCCGTATTCTTGCGCCAGCATTGACGTCAGGCTGAGAAGGTCGGCGTAGGTGTGGTTCCGGAACCTTGAAATTTGGCTGTTTAAGTCCTCGGCAAATCCGATGATCTTGCGCACAGCTTCGTCTTCAAGCTTGTGCTGGGGCTTAACGTTCTCAACAGGCATAAGGTTGCCTTTGGCATCGCGCATGTAGGGGTGGCCATTGACGATCTCTATGCCGTCATGGATCGGTGCAACTTCGGTTTGATTGGTGTCCATTTCAAAAGATCCTCTTGCCGTAGCGGGGCTCTTCACGAAACGCTGGAGGTCGTTTCAAAGAGCGCTCAAATTCTGCGAATGCCGGGTCGTTCATGAGATTGGCAGTCACATCGATGGGGCTGCGTTGAGCCCGTCGCACAGCGGAGCCGAGCACGCGGAACTTTCGCGGCTTCCACTTGTCCTTTGTTTTCGGTGTGTCGGTTTTCTCAGGCGGGATCGCGCAGCTGATATCAGCGTCGATAAGACCCTCGTTCCAGAGGGTGGACAGGATGTTGTTGTAGGCCAGCTCAACCGCCAGCACAGACCGGTCAAGTTCGGTGGCGATGAACGGGAAATCTTCACCAAGGGTCAGATACCCGATCATCAAGGCCTGCTGGCGATAGGTGAGCGGTGCAAGTCCTTTGCTCATGCCACACCCCCGTCGCTGGACGGAACTGGACGGAGCTTTGCTTTGGGAAACGGAATGACGTTTTCAGCGCTCAGATCCACAACAACTTGGTCGGTCGGGAAGGGGATGATGGCGGGCTTGGCCTCCATCCCTTCGGCGCGTTCAGCGGCTTCCAGAAGCCTTTCACCAAGGCGTTTGGTGAATTCCTGTAACCGATCATGTTCTTCTGTTTGTGCTGCCGTGAAGCACAGGTAACCAAGGTGAATGAGATCGTAGCTAAGCATCCCTGCCTCCTGTGTTCTTCAAGCGGGAGTGAGGGCAACCGTTCCGACAAGCCCTGTAAAGACGGGTCCGGATGGAGTTGGTGTGCGCGCGCTTTGCAGCTTGATGTCGGAGGCATTGATCCCGGCCGATATCACCGACGACGGGGCAATTGACGGTTTCGTGCATCAACGCTCCGCGGACCGTTTCCTCTATCTTTCCGAGGTCGCCACGGTATTTGTTGTTGATCGTGTTGCTGACGGCTGCGCCAGAGTAATTGAGGCGTTCAGCGCAGACGTTCAGTCCTTGGTGTGTTGCAAGTCGCGCTAGCTCTTCAACCCAATCAGGGACATTGCCGTTCCAGGCGATTTGAGCCTTTTCCAGCATGGTGGGTTTCTGGTTCATGCTGCGCACTCCTCAGCGACCGGCTTGCCGAAAATGCGCCCTTTGTTGACGTCATAGACCACCTTTGTTTTCAGGATGCGCGGGGCCTCTGGACCGGTGTTCATGGAAGGTTTAAGCCGCCAAATTGCCGGATTGCGAGACCGGCTGGCGCGCAGTTCCTGAATGTATCCGGCATTCGTCAAGTGTTGGATGTAGGTCGCAGCTGTATGGATGCTGATAGGCAAGACATCTGTGGCAGCTGCGATCGCCAGATCGTGCTTGGTGAACCGGCTCATGCAACGCATTGCCGTCCACATATTGGCGTTCTTTTCGCCTTGTTGCCCGGTCGTGCCATCACGGTTGACGATGGGCGTTCTGGTCGGCCTGCTAAGCAGGCGGTAGACGTTGTGTTTGACAGAGCCGCCGCGCTTGGTCGGAGCGTTGAAAGTGCGCGTCACCTCGACAATCTGCGCCTTAATCAAACGCTGAAGAAAGTCACCGATGGATTTGTCACGTGGGTCGTTGGACCGGCTCGCGATCTCGGCGAGCGTGAACTCAGCGCTGTCTTTGCCAAGGTCCCGCATCACGCTCCAGTAGTGATCGTGACCGCGATAGATCGGTGTTCCAGGGGTGACTTGCAATTCGAGTTGGATGGACATTACGCAGCCCTCCGAACACGGTGTCGCCGGGCTTGGCCGGTAGCAAAGAAGCTGTCGTCAAAATGCTCCGCTGATAGTTCCTTCGTGCCGGTGTTTTGAGCATATGCGAGGATCTGATTGAAGTTGACGACAAGTAGACGCGCCTTGCCCCGAGTACGTTCAACCGTCAGGTCGATCAGCTCGTCTGATACATTGAGGCCGGGGCAGTAAAGATCCGCCAGCTTGCGGGCGTCTCCGTGGTCGCAGGCCTCTGCCTGTACCCAACTCAAAACGCGATTGTGGAACCGTTCAACCTTCTCAAGTTTTTCAGGTAGCAGCTCCTCGCCAATCATCATGATGGGGACTTGGCTGTGTTCGTAGATCTCGCGCACCAGCTCCAACATGCCCTTGTCAGCGAGCTTGTCCGCTTCGTCTATGAACAATGGGCGATTGGGATCGTCAGCCAGAACTGCAATAGCCTCTTCAGTGAGGTCTGCGATGGTGCGTTGACGGGGTTCAATTCCGGCTTCGCGCAAGAGCATTTGCAGGAATTTCTTCTTCGTCCAGCTGTCGCCGACTTCAAGTCTGAGCGCCCGTGTCTTGTTTTGGGCATAGATCGAGGCCTGTGTTTTCCCGAGGCCGGAATGACCGTGAAAAACCCCGATCCCCGGCAGGCCGATTGGGCGATGTATGAGGGTGTTGGCCAACGTCAAGAACCTTGCGACGTTCCTGAGGTTGGCCAATCCGCCATTGACACTTGTGCTTCTATTCGTCATGGTTTGGGTCCATTAGTTTTGTCTGACTTTCTCAGCCTCAGAAGTTGCAGCTTCTGAGGCTGTTTCTTTGCCCTAAGACGCGGGCGGCACTTGTTCCGAACGCTCAAAGTCCTCGTGGATCATGTTGAGTGCCCGGTATTCAGCACCGGCTTGATAGCCGGTCAGCCAGAGCGCATCGGCGTCAGCCAATGGGTTGCCCGTGGCAATACGCTGTTCCAACCTCTTGGCGCGGTTGAAACGATCTTCGGGGGTGTCTTGGTTCGGCAGGCGCTTGACGTTCACCGGCTGTGCGGGACCGGCTTCCAGCTGCTCCATGACCTTGCGTTCGGCATCTGTGAGCGGTTTCGGCGTACGCTTTGCCTTGACCGTCGCAGCGGCTTGCATCTTGCTGGTCTCGTACTTTTCAGTAGGTTTTGGAAAGCTGACCAGCGTGGCATTATGAACATGTGCTGATCGTTGTGCGTCTGCCACTGTGCGCGGTGTGATCCGGCGTTTCTCCCTGCGGATTTCGACAAGCCGTTCTTCTTCGATCGCTTTCTGTTTTGCGCGAACCTTTTGGATGGTCTCTGCAGGATCCAAGCCCGCCAGATGTGGATTAACCGCTTCCCCGAGATAGGTTTCGCCGTCCGGATCAAACAACCACAAGCGGCCAAGGTCATCGGGATCATGCCGGGCAAGGATCATCGTGCCGGGCAAAACGTCCCCGGTGTAGAAATACTCGCCGTCCACCCGGACGCCCTGTTTGGTAACTTTGCGCAAACCGTCTTGGCCAGCGATAGGCGCTAGGAGCACATTGAGCGCTTTGGGGTCGTTGATCGCTTGGATAGGGCCTGCGTAAGCCTGGGCCACCTCAAACGGTGTCTTGCGTTTCAATCCCTCGTGTGGGGTATGGGCATAGCGCTCTTCAGCCCACTTGTCCGCGCGCTCTTGGAGGTCCTTGGCGGTCAGCTCAACATTGAAAAGCTTAGCGTCATCGGTTCCAAGACGGGCCGAAAATGACTTGCGCGCCTCAATGACTTTGCGGTCAGAAACTGAGTGCCCGATGAAGCCCGGTTGGACCGCTGCGAAGTCCCTTTGAAACGTGCCAATGACGCGCTCAACAGTGCCTTTTTGCTCGGGGCTGTAAGGCGAAGATAGATCGTGTTCAATTCCGAGCGCATCCAACAACCTGACGATGGACTTTGCCTTAAAGTCCGAGCCGTTATCACTCTTGATAGTTTCAGGAACGCCCCAGGCGAGTATCCCTTTTCTGATCAGCAACCCGACCGCATCGGCCCGAGGTGTTTTGGTAACGAGAATGATCACGCGCCGGGAATAAAGATCAATCGCCGCGTATATGTTCATACGCCCGTCAACCGTCATGACATCGGACGGGGAGGCGTCGATCTCCCATTTCTGATTGAGGCGATCCATTCGGTTTGCACCGCTGGCAACAAACCGGACCTTGGATTTGTAGGCGTCCGGGTCCGTTATCTTGAGGAGCACGTTTGCGTCCTCTTTAAGCCAGTTTTTAAGAGCGTTTTGAAACGTTCTTAATGAAGGCATCGGGACACGTTCTGTTCGGCCCTTGCGCTCTAAGTTGACCGTTGGCCCAAACTCTTTTTTAGCTGCATCAAGGATATGCTGAGCGCTGAAAAACTGGTTTGAAGCATAGACCGCGAGACAATAGGCCCGGAGCCTTCCGTCTTCGGCTCTGTCAAGGATACCGGTACCCTTGCGGGCATTGGCGGGATCATAGGCTAGGCGGTTCAGGTCTTTGCGGGCATTACTGCGCCAGCGGTGCATGGTGCGGGTGGAGATCCGCTTCACATGCTCAAGAACCCATTCGGGGAGCGGCACCTTGCCGTCTTCAAACAACTGGCAGAAGAGATGATCAGACCCCGACGCACCGAGACCGCTGGTCTTGCGGAAACGGTCAGCAACCTTAAGCAAGATCAACCGGGCATCGCGGGTGCTGAGTTCGCGGCGGTTCAGTTCGTTGGTGGTTTCAGTCTCGTAATCTTCGCGCTCAACCCGAACAAAGGTCCCGGCATATTCGAGGCGCTGAGCAAGCGGCAGGAGGTCGATATGGTATTCCATACCTCCGCCGCCCTCACGGCCCTCACGCTTGCGCGCTAGCTCGCTGGAGGCCCATTCTTCCCGGTCCGCAAATTTCTGGACGCCACGTTCACTCGCCGGGAACTCCACAAGCCTAAGATCGGCGATCTCCTGAGCTGTGAGCCAGAGTTTCATAGCGCCCCCCGGATCTTCGCCTTGAGGGTTTTTTCCTGCTGTTCAAGCAGCTCTTTGCGGTCCTTGATAAAAGCCAGCGTAATGACGTTTTCATACTTGGCCGGAACAACTTTCAGATCGAAGTGATCCGCCAAGAAGCCAAGTAGTTCTGTCTGGCCGGTGCCATGGATTAGAGCTACAAACCGTTCGACCGTGATGTTGTTGTCGGTCTTCGACTCACTGGCGTAGGCGTCGAGCGTTGCTGTGGTAACCTTGTGACCAAGGCGCTCGCTCATGGCGGTGGCAATTTCCTGACGGCTCTTGCCGCAGTCCTTAAGTGCCTTTGCAACCGCCCGGCTAATTCGGGAAGAGAGACGATCACCTTGTATGGCATCGGGTTCAAAACCAACCGTCACCTTGGGCGGGGTCCAATTGAACAGATCCGGAGTAATCGTGTCCTTTGGGGGGCGACCTCTACGCATTGAGCCAGCCCTCCTTTTGGACCAGTTCAATGATCTCTTTCTTGTGGTCCCGGAAGACGGTGAACTTCGCTGCCTTTGACAGCCCGGGGAGGATGTCCTTGACCCGCTTGAGTTTCTTCTCGCCGTCGCTTTCGGGCTTTTTGCCCGAGACCATGAACTTGGCATCGGCTATGGACCCGGCTTTTGGCTCTTCTCCAAGAACGAGGTCTAGAACCTTTGCCTGGGCTTTTTGATCCAATTCAGCGAGCGCTTTGAGATCAGACTGTTTTTCGGCAAATGGCGTTCCCTTCAGGGCCTCTCGCGACGCTGGTGCAAGGCCTTCGAAGATCTGCACTGCGAGTTCGACAGAACGGCGGGAAAGTCCGGTGGTCTCAGAGGCAGAAGAACAGAACGCAAAAATTGCGATCTGATTTTTGTCATTGTTTTTAGCCGCTTGGCTCTTTCGGTCCCCGCCGTTCTTGGCTTCAGGGTGCAGAACCTCATACACACGCTTCAATTCCGCCAGAGCTTCGCACCGTTCAAGGGCGTTGAAGTTCTTCCGGCCGAGGTTTTCGAGGATCTCATGCAGCCGCATTTCTTCGGCTGGTTGATCGGTGGCCGGGACCAATATGCGGCAGCTGATTTGTTTCCAGTTCAGGATCTTTGCCGCTTCAAGGCGATGCCCGCCCGCAACCAAGCGGAACCGGTCCCCGATGACTTCCACATCAATGGGTGTTTTGTGGCCCGTCTCTTCGAACATACCGGCCAGGGTCTTTGCCCAATCCGGATCAATGTCACGCAAGCGACCGGCAGGAATATCGATTAGGTCAATTTTGATCTTTTTGTCGGCCATGTGAAATACCTTTCAAAGCCGTTGAAAAGACCGGGCGGCAGGAGCGACCCGTAAGCCCGCCCGGTAAGTTTGAGGGAGGATGTGACGTCCATCTCAGGACGCCCCAAAAAGCGGCAGCGCCGCATCCCACCACTACGCAGGTGGCGCGATTTCCTTCACGTCCGGATGCGCTATGGGCGCGAAGGGAATTTCGTACGGAGTGGCCTCCGGGACGGCATGCCAAGGGGAGCCGATCCCAGCGCCATTGAGTTGATTTGCGATTTGATGGGCTGTGGCCAGACTGTCGTAAACAAACGCGTCGTCGGGGAACAAACCGCTTGCGCCAACGAGGACTGTCCCGCTGCGCGCTTCAACTTTCGAAAATGCCCCGGTGAAAAAGTAGTACCGGTTCAACTTGGAAACTTTGGCTAGGATGAAGCCGGAACCGTCTTCGCAAGAACCTGTCTGGGCAGGCGCGCTTTGCTGACATACTTGTGTCATTTAAGCCGCCTTTCTGTCTGGCGCGGCGGCGGCTTTTTGCCTAGCGCGCTGACCGTCGTGTTTGCTAGAAAGGATCTTGGCAGTACGCTTCGGATAGCGGTCCTTGAAAAGGACTTCTTTCGGAATGCCGAGGAATTCGGCTATTGCCTGTTCGGCGGGTGCAGTGTGACGTTTCCAAACGTGCGAGAAAGCACTGGGCGTCCTGCCTTTTGATCTGGCAAGTTGTGCCAGTGTCATGCCTCGACGATGGAGCTCAGCTTTGATCGAATGCTGATCCCAATCGTCTTTTGGTACCTGTTTGGTCGTTGCCATCGGGTGCCTTTCTGGAAGGCGGCTTGTTGCAGCAAGCCGCTTTCTTTGGACTTGGTTTGTAAACAAAACGGCTCAACATGTTGGACCGTTAAAAACAGGAATAAAGACGAATTCGTTTTTTGTAAAGACGAAATCGTCTTTATGTGGAAAGTTGTGGCTAGGCCGGAAAAAGAACCAAAAACTGAATTGGCTGTAAGGCTGCGAAAAGTAAGGCAAGCACTAGGGGATCCCGATCGTGGTGCTTTGGTCGAAGCCCTTGGTGTGAGTGTGGGAGCGATTGCCAGATATGAGCGCGGAGAGGCGGAGCCGACAGCATCGGTTCTAGCTGCTTACAGAACTCACTACGGCATAGATTTGGACTGGCTCATTACAGGCGAGGGATCTATGCGCATCGGCGAGGGTATCCAAGTCGATCAAACCAATATGGCTCATGTCCGAAAATGTGTTTGGAACATTGCTGAGACTTACTGGGAAAGCCTCCCCCGGCGCACCAAGCCGGAGGAGTTCGCTGACAGGTTTGTTGCTATGCTGGATTACCTGGTTAGCCGGGAAGACCTGCAACCCGACGCGGCCTCCGAAGTGATCCAGTTTGACGTTGAGCGGCAGAAGAGATCATCCGATTGAGGCGTTGAGCAAAAATCTCATAGTCGCTTACCAAGTACCCGATTTCCGGAAGACGACACCCCGCAATTACCCGATCTCTGAAGACGGTCGCAACGGCTCCGAGCTGAGGGTAGATCCTCCGATAAGGGCTCTCGCGAAATGCCCATATGCAAGCTGGCCATTGACCTGAATTGTAAAGAAAACTAGCCATTTCCCGCATTGCCAGTGGCCCTAGGCTTGTCCCCCTGTATTCCGGCAACAGGTAGCAGGCATGTAGATCGCCTATAGCGTCAATGTCTGGATCGTCATTTGGTTTTACAGCAGCAAACCCGACTATCTGGTTCGCAGCTTCCACAACGAACACCGCTCTTAATCCTGACCTGTCCGCTAACCAATCGTTCCACTGTTCTAACCGGAATTGATAATTGCGGTTTAAGTGCACTTGTCCTGGCATGAAGGGATATGCCTCCCGCCAGCACTCGGTGTGTATTCTCGCAATTATACGTATGTCTTTTTTTTCAGCACAACTTATAGACTTCATGTTGAATTTCCCCTAGCTTCCGTAAGGTCGGGTGGGACAGGGAAATTCTTATGCGAGACTATACACTTAAGCGGATGTTACAGAATGATCTAACTGGCACTTCCATTGTTAAAAAGGGTGGCATTGCAACACATCTAGCCACGTTTGTTTTAGGTGCAATTACAACCGTGGGAACCTTCTACTTTTTAAATGAACGTATTACGGATGACAATCTGGCGAAGCTTGCAACTGTTGCGTCCTACTCAACAGGAGAGCCACCTACAACCGTTTGGGCTAATGCGATCGACGGGATACCAGATTGGCAGCGCCAGCTGTTTCCAGGCTCAGCCACAAACAAGCTGCTAGTTAACATCGATCTCAACGTGTGCGGTATCAGGCAGGCCTCTAATACCGAAGCTAATTATTGGGAAGGTGAGGCTGCGCGCCCAAGCCACCACAATAATTGATTGATGCTGTCTTAGGATTTTAGTTCCGGAATTGCCGGGTTCATCAGCGATCAAGTCATATATCTTCTGATCGAACTCGCTTTCCGGGGGAAACACCGAAACCAGTTCTCCATCTTTGCGGACCATACCAGCCCAACAGTCGGCACAGCTGGTTTCTATATCAACCATGGAATACTGCCCGGCAATAGCCGCGACTGTGAAGTCTCCGGACCGCCTGCTGATTGGTACAAAATTCAGGCCAGAGGTTCGACCTACAACGGTTTGACCAACGGCCAGTCCGGAGCGTCTGGCGGCCTCTCTGTAGTAGTCTCGATCTGAAAGGTCTAGGTCAGTAACAGGGTACCTGTAACTGTCATATTTAAGCCTCCCATCTGGACCGATCACGATCAAGGCCCGAACACCGGGAACGCCTTGCGCAAGCCTCTTAATCTCTTCGTGTATCAACCTTTCATTGTCGATCGTCGAGATAATACGGGCCGCCGCGTCTATTGCTTGATCGGCCGCATACAGAACGCGCTCTGCGGTCAACAGAGATATCCGCGCGGACTGTTGGGCTTCGCGAATGCGAAACTCAGTATCGTCCGCAAAAGCGGGAAGGCACGTCGCAAAGGATATGACTATCAATAAGCATTTGTGAAAACAACGAATTCCCATGCACTACAACTCGCAACAAATGATGGTACTTCGCCGCTACCATCAACGCGTGATACCAACGTGATATGCGCTAAAGCGGCACGTAGTGTTTCCAACTAGGTGGCCGTTTTGGGCTATCTGGAGAGTTCGGACCTCAAACGGAACGCATTGCCGGGTGGTTAGCAAAAAACGGCGGTTTTCCGCCAAACGTGCGAAGGTCCGAACTACTGCGCCAAAACTTGTTTTTGTTCGGACCTCAAAACTGCGCGCTCATTGTTTTCATTAGGTCTTTTCGTTTGGCAAAAATTTCCACGCCGCTGCTCCGGAGCCTTTGTGCCATATGAAGTTGCGCAGCTGGTTCTGTCTTCTTCCGTCGTAAATGGCTCATTTCCGCCAATTATCGGATATTCCCACTTAATCCCGGATATTGCCTTAGTGCCAAGTGTTCTTGCGCGTTACAGTAGCGCGCAATTTCGTTTGGCCAATCGCGCAACTTCATTTGGCCACCATTTTCCGCTGCGTTTGAAGGCCGTTTAACAGCGCGGCTACCCTTGCCGGTTGGCCTTTAGGTGGGCGGGCTGATGGTGAGACCGCCGCCGCGTATGCCTCTTTCCCTGTTCAGGCAATTGGTGCTTTGGCATTGGAAATTGCGGGCGATCCTCGTCTCATTGATCACCACATAGTCCGGTCCGAGGCGTTCAATCAGCTCATCCATATTCAGCTTGCGGCCAACCCGGCAATAGGGGTGCTGGCAATGGCAATAGATGCTGTATTTTGCAGCCTTCAGCTCGGCCAGTGTTTCTAGGCTGATTGGAGCGATTTTGGACATGCCAACTAGGCTTCCGTTCTAATTTTCCGGCACGCTCTCCAACACCTCGATCAACTCCGGGATCGCGCAAGCTTCATAAATAGCGATCTCGGATGGGACAAGCCTATCCCTTATAGCTCGCAATGAAGGAATTTCCGGTTTTAATTTTGCGGCTTCGCGTTTGTTTTGACCGGCGCGGTTACGTTCATAGTCGTTTTGAATGTTAGGACGGATTGCAGCTGTAATTGACGAGACTTTTGCGTGGCCACACGCCATCAGGTAAGCAATGTCACTGTCCATAGTGTTGCGGTCACGCGGCTCAACATAGGTCAGGCGTACCCTCACTGTTTTGAGGAGACGTTCTAGGTCTTTTTTTGCGGTTTCCCGGATGTAGAACTCGGTATGCTCTTTGCTTTCATTGAGCTGGGCCAGAAGCGCATTCTTCTGATCGGTCAGCTCAGCACGCTGCAGGAAAACGGCTAGAACCAGCCAGAGGAACGCGAGCGGCGCAAAGGTGCCCGCGAGGAAGTCGCCATACTCGTTGAGACCCATGCATTTGAACCCTTCCGGCGGGGCATCGGAAAACCACCCCCTAGGATCATAAATGTTCCATCCGGCCGCACAATGAATTAGCTGCGGACCCGCGAGAGCAATGGCCAAACCGCAGCCTGCCACCGTAAAAACAACCGCAAACCCAATAGTAATCCTCAAGCCCCATTTGGGCTTTTTGATCGCGTCTTCCAGGCTTTCTGCCATTCTTGCCCCCTAAAACAAAACGGCCCGTAGGCCGTAAAAGCAATTGTCCATTTATAGACGATTCAACCGGAGGCATGCACCCCTTTAAGCCGCCCGCATTGCGCCGGGGTCGAGGTGCTCCTGGTCCTCGGCCGGAATGAAACCGTGCTGGCCCATGTGATGGGCGGCCCGGCTGATCAGCTCGCGGCCCATCGGGGCCAAGACCCGCCGCCACAAGCTGCTGGCGGTCTCGCCGGTTTCGACAAAACACCAGTCCTGAAATGCCACCGGCCCGCCGTCCATTTCCGGGGTCAGGTGGTAGACCGTGCCGCCGGTTACGCGTTGCCCGGCTGCCAAGGCATCTTCCACCGCATTGCGGCCTCTAAACAGCGGCAACAAGGACGGGTGGTAGCCAACGGCCGCGCGGGCGCTGGCGATCATCCGGTCGGGTACTTTGGCGAAAGAATGGACGGACACCAGAAGGTCCACAGGGGCCAAGTCCAGCCCGTCAGGAATGGCCCCGGCCACCGGCCAAACCGGCACCGAGGCACCGCCCGCTGCCGCCCGTAAACCGGCCGCGCCCTTGGGGCACAAAACATAGGCCACCTCAAAATCCGCGTTGAGATCTTCAAAGACTTTCTGACCCAACCATTTGTCTGCAATCAATCCGACGCGCATGCGCTCACCCCTTCAATATACCGAAATCCTTGAACCGCCCGGAAGTGGCCGCCGTAGCCGGTCCCGGCCCCTCCGGAGCGTTTGATTGAGGCGGCAGATTTGGCCCGCCGCCCGCCATGCATGTTTGCTGAAACCTGCGTCCAAAGTGGGTCGCGGCGGAGCGCCGCGCATAATCCCGGATGCGATGTATGGAACAAGGTCAGCAACGGTTTCTGGTAACGGTTCTCGCCCCGGCGCCAGGCGGCGCATATGGCGTTTAGAAACCGCATGCCAACGCCCGCGCCCTGCCACTCCGGCATGATCACCAACCGGCAGGCCCGCGCTTCGCAGAGGCCCGGCCGGGTGGAAAACGCGACATGGGCGACCGGCTCCCCGTCCACGAAACCGACATAGCACCCGGCCGCAATCATGGGCGGCACCTTCAGATAGTGATGCTCCTCAAAACGCGGCCAGTAGCTCCAGTCGGTTTCCCGGATTTCAAGCTCGATGCGGGGGCGTTGCCGATGACACCTCCCGGTGAACTCACCTGTTGCCGTGTCATAGATCCAATCCGGCTGCAGCCAGTCGATGATGTCACGGTGGCAGGATAAGAGCACCGCCTGGCCGCCGGTGCGCCGCCAAGCCTTGGCAAAGGCGAGCGCACCGATCTTGGCAATCTGGCGGTCCACCACGGAGGTGAATTCATCGACCACCACCTTGCTGGGCGCCTCGCAAATGATGCGGGCAAGGTCGGCCCGGAACTTCTCGCCGTTTGACAGCACATGATAGGGCCGGAGCCATGCCGGGACCGTTCCAAGGCCCACCGCCGACAGGGCTGCGGTGACCGCATCAAAGGACCCATCGGGGACAATAGCGTCGATCACCGGCGCGGTTTTCGGCCAGCCGCCGGGCTTGTAGAACGCGGCCTTGCCAAAGATCTCCTTGCCGATGGACGTCTTGCCGGATCCGGACGGGCCAACGACAAGCCCGACGCGCCAATCATCGCCCTCTATGGGCAGGTCAGCGGAGATCGAAACCGATGCCCCGCTGTCCACGTTAAAGAGGCTTTTAACGCGCGCGGCCCGGTAGCTCGTGTGGTCTTCGCAGCTGTGGCGGATGTCGATCTTCATGTCACCACCACCTTGAACTTGCAGTCCAGAAGCGACCGCAGGCCCTCATAGATGGCCCGCTGGCTGGCTTCATCGGGACATACGATGATCACCCCGTATTGTTCCTTGTAGCGGGTTCCTTTCGGAATGCCGGTTGAGTTCTCCGGCAAGGGCGGCAAGGCCGCGCCTTTGGCCTTTTTGGGCATGTCTTCTCCATCGGGTCAGCCGCTCTTGTTGGCGTTCGGAGAAGGGCTCGTCGGGCTTAGCGCCACCGGCCTCAAGGACGTGATCGTGCCGCATCGTGGGCACTTGATATCAAGAGGCCCTATGACGGCCTCGGGCGCTGCCTTGAACAGCAGCTTGCGGCACTGACCGCAACGGGTTTCTTTCATAGGTGACAACCTTATGGCGACTCATCCATAACACCCGAGCGTTGCGTTTAGGGCGCAATGCACCGGGCGCGGCGGTTGTCCATTACTGCCGGGCGGGTGTTTTATTGGCTATGAGACCCGCCGTCCGGATTTCGGTCCGGACCGCTCGTTAGCTGTTTGCAGTATGGGAGGGGGAACGATGACGGGTGACGGTGACAAATACGGGCCGGTTGGGGATGACCCGAAACTGGATGAAAAGCCCTTATCCCACCTGGTTGTCACCAGCGGATTTTTTGCGCTTCTAGGCGTGTTGTATTTGGCTTGGTGGGTGTTTTTTGATACCAGCGGCAACCCTAGGATCATGCAGCAGCGCGCAACGGCGGCCGCGCCTTTTATTCTGGCGATAGGCGCTGTAGTAACTTACTTCACTGTTCTATGGCGCGGTGCGATCAACAAGAGTGAGGTAGACCAACTAAGGCGGCAGAATGAAAGCTCAGACAGAGCCGAACTTGGCCTATTGCTTGACAAGGCATCAGTGTACTTGCAGAGCCCAGAAGAGGATCGGCTGCAAGTTGGTTTATCGATGCTCGAGACAGTCATACTTGCGCCGGATGCTACCTACTCGGTGCCCGCGTTAGATATACTTTTGAGCCGGTATGTTGGGTTTGCAAACCAGAAACGTCAATTCTACTACACCGCTAATCGAGTAGTGAGCGCAGCTTCAAATAAAAACCGACGCGGCACCAACGGCAACGAATATCGATTCAATAACGGCCGAGTAGACCACACACATCCTGTAATAACTTTACCACCGGGATTTCCGGATGCGCACATCTGGCATGCTAGGTTAGCCGCCCCGTGCATAAATTCCTTTACCGGGACCTGGCGTTCTGAAGGGGCGAGCCAGGACCATCCAGCCATATTTTACGAGTGCCTTATTGAGGGAATCGTGGGGGTGCAAAGCGCATCACAGATATCGCTAACACAGACTTTCCGAGTTTGCCGGTTTAAAGACTGCCATATCACTCGGGTGAGTGCCTACGTTGTGAATTGCGTTTTCAGCACGTGCAACTTTTCCGGGGCGAGCATAAAACTCGCGAAACTCAGAGCATTGAACGCATCCGAGTTCGAAGGCTGTTATTATCATCCGGATCATCCACCTGTTTTTGAAGGTCCAACCTTGAGTTTTTCAGACCATGAGCCTCTAAAAAATGAGTTCTTAGCTAAGCTCTGGCAAAATGATCGCGCTGATACTTAATCACCCCTTCATTTCGGCCGTCCCGCTTGTGTTGTAGGCCTCCGCGTCCGCGTCAAACTCGTGAACGGCTTGGGTGACGATCCAAGACCCGGCCAGCTCTGGTGACACACCGGGAAAGCTCATCACCACTTGCTCCAGGACATCCGGATCGCCGCACTTGCAGGTGAAATCAATCTGGCGTTCGGCGCGGGTGAGCTGCTTGGCCTTTGAGGCGGCAGCCGTCTCCGCCAACGCCTCGGTCGGGAACTCCTTGCGGATCTCGTACCAGGCGTCGCCCTTGCTGAGCGGTGCCTTTTTCACCTTACGCTTGCCCTTGTCATGGTCGCGGGCCGAGGCTTTGACACCGGCATAATTGTTGCGGAAATTCCGGGTCCAGTTCCACGCCTTCAAGGCGTCCCGGCCGAGCGAATGCGACAACAGATTTCCAGCCAAATCCAGCCCGGCCGCACGGGCCAGAAAATAGACCGCACCGTCCTTGTATTTCTCTATCGCATCGTGGACCTCGGCCAGCTCCTGGACCATCTGCATGATGCTTTTTTCGCCGCGCATGAAGTGCGGGTAGGGAAAGCTTGCAAGCGCCGGGCTGACGATAGCGCTGAGACCCTCGGCGCCCGCCTCCTTCTGCAGGATCTCGCCCAAGGTGGTGTCCTTGTGGCTTTGGGTCGACCGGTTCTTGGCACCGCTCCTGAAATCAACACTTGTGCCGGTGATGTTGAGATATTCGCCATCGTCCTCTTCAAAACTGCCGCCATACCAGTCAACCGTGAACGGGCCATGGGTGCGCTGTTTGCCGCCCTGATAGCCCATGGTGCACAGGATCTTTGCGCCCTCGCGCGGGCGGGGCAGTTTCGCGCCCGGATCGGCAAGCTTGGCCTCAACCTTGTCCGGCTCCCCGCCGCTTTCCAAGGTCACTGTGGCGGTGATCAGATGGCTGGTTACCAAGCCGCTGTCGGCGCCGTCAAAGGTAAGGGTGCAAAAGGGGATCATGCTGTCACCTTACGCACCGCCGGTGATGCCATCGCGCACCGGGCTCAACACCGGTTCCGGCTCCGGCGGTGTCCAATCCGGCAAGACAATTTCAAGCCCGGCCGGGAGCAACGGGCCATGATCGGCAAGGCCCGGATTGGCGTCCCAAATGGCACCGCTCGCGGCCTCTGTTCCATACTCCCGGAAGGCAATCAGGTCGCACATGTCGCCTTGGATGGTGAGGGTTTTGCGCATGTCAGAAGAGCGTCCTTATGCGGTTGGCAGCCTGTGCCAGGAACCCGCCCCCACCCATCAGCGGGTTGCGGTCGGCGCCTTGGCCATAGCGGGAAACCTTCAGGTCGTAACTGGCTTTCATCACCCGCGCATCGACCCCGATCACCTCGTGGCTTAGGCGCAAGCTCAACACCTTCACATTGCCAAAGGATTTGCCCGCCAACGAGTACATGGCCAGCGGCTGGCCTTTGGTCGTTTCCGCACCGAGCGCCTCGGCCTCGTTGAGACCGCCATGGCTTTCTGGAAACAGGATCCCGGACAAGGTCACCGATTGCGGGGCGGGGCCGAGGAAGTGGTCCACATGACCTCCCCCGGCGGTGAAATGCTCCTTCCAGCGGGCCTCGTATTCGGTGGCAAACTTCTGGTAGTTCAGATCGTCAATCGTGAACTGGTGGTCGCCAATGCGCATCAGGACAGTCATGTCACCCCCCTAGTCACTGTCCGACAGCGCCCGGCGGCTGGCCCCGGCGACTGCCCCGCCGACCGCCTGACCCGCGCTTGCCGGACCGCCGATGACCCGGATGTTGAAGTTGTTGGTCTGGTGGACCGTCTTGGATTGATCGACCTGCTGCGGGACTTCCACCACTTCCGGCACGCCTGCATTCTGGTTGGCCGCCAAGCGCTCCAGCGCGGCCGTCAAGGCGCTGTTCTGATTGGCGGCGGCCGACTGATACTCGGCGGGCGAGGGCAGGCGTTCATACCGGCTCGCCGGTTCCGGACGTTTCTTCGTGCGGCCCGGCCGCGCGGCCTCTGGCACCTCATAGTCGTCTGTCGGCACCGGCCGGGGTTTCCGGCGGCCTTCTTTCGGGGCCGCTGGCTCACCGGTTTTGGAAGTCTCGCCGCCGCCAAAGGCGCTGGAGAAAAGGCTCGTGAGGCCGTTCCACTTTTCTTCGATCCAGCCGAAGGCCTCGTTAAACAGGCTTTTAAGCGTCTCCAAATTGAGGAACTCGTCCCACTTGAGCGGCTTGATCAACAGGTCCCAAGCCAGCATGCCGATTTCGGCCGCGATGATCGCCCAGCCGATCCCCGGAATGAACCGGCCAAACCACTTGAGGGGGGTGATCAACAAGGACCACTTGAGGGGGGTGATCAACAAGGACCACTTGAGCTTGGAACCCGCCAGCAGCGTTGCCCAGCCGATCTTTGGAATGAACGCGGCCCACTTGAGCGGGGCAAACAGCGCCGACCATGCCAGGCGGGGCACGAAGGACGCCCACCGCAAAACGGAGATCACACTGCGCCAGGCAAGCTTGGGCACAAACGCCGCCCATTTAAGCGGCGTAAGGATCGCGCGCCAGCTGAACTTTGCCATCGACGTAATGGCCCGGCCGAGGCCGCCAACCGCGCCCTTGGCATTGGCCAGGAACCGGGCAAAACCGGCAAGCCCTTTGGCCGTGCCGATCACAGAACTGGCGAGCAACCAGAACCCGTAAGACACCAGCCGCCCGGCAATGCCGAAGGCCAGCAAAGCGGCGGTGCCCTTGATAATCCAGCCGGTGAGCTGGGGGTAGGCGGTCGCAAAGTCATTGACCGCCCGCACAAGGCCGGTCAGATCGGTTAGTAGGGATTTGATGACACCGGCTAGACCGTTGCCCTGTGCGGAGGCATTGTCGAACTCAATG
This sequence comes from Roseibium sp. R5, assembly GCF_055755305.1. Classification (NCBI taxonomy): domain Bacteria; kingdom Pseudomonadati; phylum Pseudomonadota; class Alphaproteobacteria; order Hyphomicrobiales; family Stappiaceae; genus Roseibium; species Roseibium sp. R5. Next base: position 4,687,072 of record NZ_CM146910.1, on the reverse strand, counting down.
ACCAGGGCTTTCCAGCGCTCGACCATTGTGTCCATGACCCGGTTATAGTCCGTGTCGATGATCCCGTCGGCGGTAAGGGTTTCGTCGCGGATCCGTGCGTATTCTTCCAGGTTGGCTATGATGGGCTTCAGAAAATTCTGGACCTGCATGTCACCGAAGACATCGCCGATGACATAGGGGTTTGTCTCTGCCAAATCGTGCAGGCGAACCAACATGTATTCCATGGGGTCCAGCCCCTTCGCGGTGGCGTTTTCCAACTCCGACCGGATGTCGATGCCGAGTTTCTTGAACTTGGTCACCGTTTCAGGGCTGACGATTTTTGCCAGGAAGTTTTTGAAGTTGTTCGCCGCCTCGTCCGGGTCACCCGCGCCCTTAACCGCGATCTGCAGAGCGGCTCCCAAGCGCGCGGCGGCGTCGGTGCCTTCCATGCCCAGCATCTTGGCGGCCGCAGTGAGGCCGGGCATATGCTTGGCCATATCCCTCAGCTCAAACCCGCCCTCCTTGCCCGACTTGGCCAGCATGTCCAAAAGGGTCGTGATTTTCGCGACCGGAATGCCGAGGTTGTCGATCCCGGCGTAGGCCGCAAAGGCCAGGTGGTCGATCTGCGCCCCCGTTGCGGTGGCGGCCTTGCCGATGGCTTCAATTGCACCGGTGCTGTCTTCCTCCGACAGGCCCTTGCCCAACAAGACATCAAGGCCGCCCAGCAAATCGCTGGCGGACTGGTTCACTTTGGCTGCGGTGACGCGCAATTGCGCCTCCACACCGGCCAGCTGATCTTTGGTCATGTCGGCAACATTGCCGAAGTGGGCGAGGGAGTGTTCAAAGCGGCCGATCTTGAGCACGGGCGCCACCATGACCGCGCCCATCGCCACCGCATCCATGAGCCGGGTGCGGGCGCGGTCCAGCCGGTTGGCGACCCGGTTGGTCGCCGCGTCCAGAACCGCCGGATCAAAGGCCTTGGTCATTGCGGCGCCGACTCGGCCGGACATGCCGCCAACCGCGCTTTGAACCCGGCCCGCCATGCGCTGCGCGTTGTTGGCGATCCGGTTCATGCGGCTCGAGGCCTGGTCGACCAGGCGCAGCACCATCTTGAAAGACAGGTTACTCATCAAGGCCTCCGGCTTTGGGCAAGCGCTCGCGCAAGAGATCGTGGAAGGTCACGGCCTGGATGAAATCCATGTCACCCCAAGCCGCCGGGCCGCCGCCATAGTGCAACATCAGGTCGGCGGCCAAGGCGTCGGCGTTGAGCGCTAGTCCTCGGAACCGATCAGCTCGGAGACCATCCCCGCAATTTCGGTAAAAAAACCGGCGACCTCCTGACCGATCTTGACCAGATCCGGCAGGGAGAGCTGTTCGACTTCGGACTTGGAAATGCCCAGATAAAGCGCCAACGCCTCGTTGAACATGTCCATGCGTTCGCTGGTGATGACGGCCTTCAACAGCGCCTTCACCGTTTCAGGGGCAAGGGTGTCGTCCTCGCCCCCTTGGGCGTTGCCTCGGTTCATGAGGGCGGCCAGCGTGTCCGCGCCAAAGGCAAGAACGAACTTTTGAACGTGGATCAGGCGGGGCCTGCGGACCTCGACAGAAGCCCGCTGTTTGCCATTGCCGAGGTCGATTTCGTCTGTCAGGGAAACCGTGGTCATAGCCGCTTACCCCAGCTGCAAGATGCGGCGGCGGTTCGGCCACAGCCGCTTGCCGTTCAGCATCGGGTTGTTGGTTTTCAGGTCCAGCTCGTCCTGGAGCTTGTCCTGTTCATAGCGGCGGTAAACGCGGGTGTTCATCGCCTGGTAGTCCCAATTGACCAACTCACCGGACTTGTTTTCCGTTTCCTCCGGCGGGTCGAGTTCGCACTCGTAGAAGTGCCGGACACCGAACTCGTTCTCGGGGTTCTCTTCATCCAGCGCATACTGTGTCCAGCTCAAGGTGATTGGTTCGCCAATCGGCAAGCTGGTGAGCCCGCGCGGGTAGGCAACCACCTTGAACTTGAACGGGCGGAACTTCAGCCCGAGGATCGGGTGGCGGTCCCCCATCAGCCCGCCGGGCTTGTACTCCCCGCGCTCGACTTCCACCCCGCCGGGCGTGGTGGCGATCAGCTTTCCATAGAGGTTTTCGGTTTCGTTCACGACCAGGTTGAAGTCGCGAACAATCAAGCTTTCTTTGGGCATAACCGGCTCCTAGTGGCGGCCGCGATCAGGCGGCGGCCGCGAAATTGGTCTGGGCGAGGATTTCGGCGACGGTCACCTCGAGATAGCGCGGCTGGCGCTGGTGCTCGATGTCGATCAGGGTGATCGGCGGCGGCGAGAAGCTGTCGTAGCTGAGGACGATCTTGCCCAACTCCAGGGCGCCGATGCTGTTGCGGTCGCCGTAGAAAAAGGCCTCTCCGCCAATCAGCTTGCCGTCTTCGACCATGGCCCCAAAGAACTGGTTCATGCGGTCCAGAACGGCCGTCACCTTGTCGGCAACCAACGGATCGGAAACCACCCGCCAAATGGTGCGGGCAAGCGCTTCGTTGACGATGTCATCAACACGCAGCTGGCAATAGAACCGAAGCGACGTGTCGGTGGTGGCGGCATAGTCGCCCCAGGTGCGCCAACCGCCCTGATGATTGATGATGCAATTGACCTGGTTGGACATCAGGTAGTTGGCCCGGCTGTCGCTGTCGGTCATGTGATAAGGAACGGCACGGTTGACGCCGAGCACGTTCAAGACCTTGTTGCCCCAAGAGGCGTGATAGCCGACCTCCTTGTCGGTCTGAATGCCAACGGCGGCAACATGGCCCTCCGGGGTCATCAGGCCGTCTTTGGTTTTGACCATCTGATCGAAGAGGATCAAACGCGGATCGTCCACATCGCCTCGGAACTCAACCGCCGCCTCTTCGGTGGTGGCGGGTGTGCCAGAGATGTGAACCGCGCCCATGCGCTTGGCGATCAAACCCTGATCGTTCAGAACCGGGTTTTTCGCGCCGCCGACGCGGAAGTGGGTGTAGCCCGGCGTTGCCAGGATCTTTGGCTTGATACCGAGATAGCCCTCGGCGGCCTCCAAGGCGAAGAGGCCGGATTGCGCGGTCTGGTCGCCGATTGCGTTGGCCAAGGTCGCGTCCTGGTCGCCGCCTTCCTCAAAAATATTGGCAACAATCATGGCGCCATCGACCCGGTCGAAAACCGCGTCCGTGTATTGGCGCGCGGTGCCGGTGGCGCCGAGCTTGTCGCGCAGCTCCAGATCGTCCTTGGTCATCAAGAACGGCTCGTTGCGCTTGACGCTCGGATCTGCGTCCGGCGCGGTCAGATTGTAGCCGAGTGTGGTGCTGTCATAGACTTCAATCGGCCCGACGCGGGTGAGACGTTTGAACCGAAGCCCATGGTGAAATTCGTCTGTTCCGGCCATCCGGCCCTCCGTTCCACAGGTGTTAGCAAAGGTGCTTTGCAGCCTTGGAACAGAGTAAAAAAACACCGGGCGCAGTGGCCCGGTGACAGTTAACCGAGGAACCTCATGTAATCCGGATCAACGCCCAAATGTCGGCAAATGCGGTCCTGGATACGATCTGCCACCGCTGTCTCCGAATAAAGCCGCATTACGAGGCCTTGGATCTCATCTTGATCAATGCGCGCCCGATGAACCTTTGACCGCCCCCGTACAACCCCCGACCTTTGAGTGTAAATCGGCATAACGCCGTCGTCGCTCATCTCAGAAAAGTCGAAGTCGATGTCGAGTTTATCGTGAAACAACCGATTGCGACGCGCTTTTAGCTGGACGCAATCCGCCAAGTGTTTTTTGAGATCGCTTAGGAGTTCCAAGTCTGCGCACAATAATGGGTTTCGACGAAAGGCGTATACGAACTTCTCAGGTTTTAAATGGCTAACGTCCTTGTCTAACTTTGCGACCCCATCCGAATATTCGGATATGGCCTGCAAACCCTCTCGGGTTAGCATAACTTTGCCATCGTATGCCTCATGAACGGAACGAAGTAAGGCTATGTCGAGCGTCATGACTGCAAGCGTAACTCGCAGCTCGTGTTCTAGGTGTGCCGCCCAATAGGCAAGGTATCCTAGCGGCTCGATTAGCGGCTTAATGGCCTCTTCGATTTCTTCATAAGATTTCATTGGTGACCTTAGAGCGCTGACGTATTGATCGCGGCAGTATCGTTGCTCGGGTCTTGATCGTTGGACAAGCCACTTCTGCCTACGGCCAGGTAATTTCTAACGCCACGTCCAAGTCTTCCACAGATCCGGCGGCTTCAATGGCCGCATTGGCGGTGACCGTAAGGGCCTCGATTTGCGCCGCCGCTGTCACCCAGCCGTTGGACGCGTCCAGGACGATCTGGACCATGTCGGCAAGCGGGATCCCGCGCGCAGCCGCTTCAACCGACAGCATCGGGCATTCAGCTGTCGCGTCTGCCTGGTAGGCCTTCGCCTCGGCATACTTCTCCCGGTAGACCATCGCCTTGCCATCGCCCGGCGTGATCCATTTGCCACGTGCGGTTTCCGCCAAAACGATGAGCCGGCCCTTTGCTTCCGTCTTCAAGGCGCTTAATTGTTCGGCCTCTAAGGCAGCGCCCGAAACTTCGGAAATTGAGCCGTTCTGGCGTTCATAGGTCTTGGCGGGATCAAACCCGGATGGGGCCACATAGAACTCGGAAGACGGCTTGGACGGCGCCAGCGTTGTTTCCACCTGGCGGCCGTTCTCATCAAAACGAAGATAGTGTTTCATTGGTCAAAGGTCCTTTAAACGGCCGTTTAAGCCGCGTTTTTCCAGGGGGTGAAATCGGAGGCGTTGTTTTTCAAGAACGCTTGCTGGGCAGTCCTGCCGTCGATCTCGAGGCCGGATGCGCGCAGGGTCGGTAAGTTGAAGAAGCCGCACTCCTTCACGAACTGATAACCGCTGGAGGACGTCCAGTAGTGGTCAGTGCAGGCCAACACAAAAGCCGCTGTGGTTTTGGCGGGAACCGAGATGCTTTGAGCGGTGCTCGTTACGGTGCTGGTCGTCACGTTCCAAAGCTGGTTATAGGTCAATGCGGATATGGCCGCCCGGTTGTCATCGTCCGCATTTGGCAAGACCCGAAACAGCTGCGCGCCCTCATGGCCGGACCCCCAGCGCGTCGAATAGCTGAAGCTTAACGAGGCGCTGATTTCCGCATCCGTTGAGTTCCTCAAAAAGATCGCCGCGATGTTGAAGGTCGGGTAGTTCTGTTGATTGCTGCTGTTCGCGTGCTCTGTGTATTGATGCGCAACCCCAACCGCATTGGCATCATCTGAAAACGGCAAAATCTGGCGGGGAACACGGTTGTGCCGAACCCGCTCGCTGTCGTGCCCCATGCCCAAGAGCAGCTTGAATAAATCGGCCATGCTTGCGCTGTTGTAGGTTTGCGGCAGTTGAGACGTATAGCTGAACGCCCCGTTGCTCATGAACCTTGTAAAATCAGCAATCAGAATGCCCTGGTCCATAGCTTCACGGTCGCCGCCAACATTGGCAAGGGCGGTTGCCTCTGCCGCAGAGATTTCACTCAAGGCCGCTAGCTTGGCGGCGTCTATGATCCCGGTTAGCTCGTTGGCTTTGTCACTGGCGAGCGTCTCCATCATCGCGGCCTTGGCGGTGTAGAGATCGTTGATCGCCGTTTCAGAGGTGGCGCGCAGCTGGTTGATTGCCGTGGTGGCGACTGTGCCCAGGTCATTGATGTCCTGGGCGATCCCGGTGTAGAGGGCGTTCATTTGGGCTTGAACATCAGTCGACAGCGCATTGATCGCCGCATCTGCCGCAGCGGAGAGAATTGCCAAAGCCTCAAACTTCTTGTTGCCAATCGCGGCGACATCGGCCGCCGTCATGTTCGGCATGACCGTTCGGGCGAGCATCGATAGCTCCCGGATCCGGTCGATGCCAACCGACCCCGGATTTTCATTCTCCTGGGCAAAGACTGCGGCAATGGCGTCCATAATCGCCTGGTAGTGCGGTGTGTCTGACATCAGTCAACTCCTAGATCGTGAACGCCAAGGAACCGGTAGGCTTCTTCGGTGCGCAGTTCCCGGCGGAGGGTGGCGTCTCTCGACGCCATTTCGGTTTCATGAGCGGTGAGGGCGGCGTCGATCCCGGTGACCGCCTGGTTCAACCGGTCGACGCCCGATTTTTGAACGCCCTCGGGGTCGGCAAGCGGCAGGTCGCGCGGGGTTTTGGGATCGTTCGCCATGATCAGACCGCCAAGCTCAACGCTTTCAACTTGCGCACACGCGGCCGGTGCAGGGCGGTCCCCGCCGCTGTGAGCTTCACCGCCGTGGTTGGCGCGGTAAAGCCTGACAGGCGGTAGGTGTGCTCGTACCAGCCGTCCCCGGCCTCAACGTGGGCCTCGTGGGACACCGCCGTGTAGTCGCCGTTTTCCTCGCGGACCTCGACCGTCACCGTCGAGTTGCCGGGCAAGAACGCCTCAAAGCGCACCAACACGTCCGCGTTTGTGCCGCCCGTGAAGGCGCGGGTCACATAGTCGCCCTCATCGGCCAATGTTCCCAACACGACCTGGACGTTTGGAAACAGGATCGGCGACGCGTTCCCGGTTTCCGGTCCTTTCAGAACCGCGTGAACCTGCAGGTCCTCGGTGATCTTTTCCGACAGCGACACCACCGAATTGGGGGCAACGCGGATGGCGGAGCCGTCGGTCCGGGTAAAGGTCAGCTCGATTTCAGTACCGGCGGCCGGTGTGTCCACCCCGGCGTTGGCCAGAAGATCGGTCAGCTGCTCGGCCGCAATGGTTCCAAGCGGAACGGTGCGGGACGCCTCGGTAAAGGTGGCCTCCAGGATGTCACAGGTGAGGTCCATGTTCTGGTGCGCCGTCCAGGTCCGGGCGTTGGAAGACGACAGCAAGACCATGTTGGTGTTCGCCTGCGCGGTCACCCAGCCATGGTTTGGATCGTATTTGCCGGTTTCGGCGATCCCGAGCGCATGGTCCGCGTCGTCTGTCAGGAAGACAAACGCGCGCTCGGCCCCCTCCGGCCACCAGGGCGGCAGATCGAACAGGACATCCACCGTCTCGCCAACGGACACCGAGGTCATGTCGATGATGGCATCGGCGATGACGGTTTGGTTCGGCAAGCCGGTGGTCGTTTCGCGCAGCTGCATGATGATCGGCTTTTCAGTATCGCCAATCGCCATGATGGTGACGCGGATCCCGGCGCAATGGAAACCGCGCGGGGTCAGGAATGTGGTGGCCAACGGGTCGCGGCCCGCCCACCAGAACGTGGTGGTCCGGGTTGTCACCTGGCGCAGCTCGCGCAAGGTGATCGTGCCGCGTCCAATGTACTCGGCGCCGCCAAAAGATCCTTGAGTACCGAGGGCCTCAACCATCTTTGCGCCAACCGGGATATCCGGCGGCACTTGGAACGTGCCGGACATTGCACCGTTTTCGTCAGCGACCGGGGCAGGGTCCGGCAGGACGCTCACCCCGTCAAAGGTCAGGCTTGCCAGGACTTCGTTCGCATCGAAGCCGGACACCGTGAACGCCACGTCGCGTTGGCGGAGTGTGGTGCTTTCCGTGGTTTCCTCGCGCAGCACCTCGACCGACGTGCTGGTGGACGTGGAAGACGCATTGCCGGATCCACGGGTCAGGCTCCGGGTGACCGCGCTCTGCCAGGTCTCATTGACCGTGGTCCATTGATCGACCGCCGGGTCCAGCGTGACAATCGCGGGCAACGGGTCGAAGGCCATGTAGGGGTTGACCTTCATGGAACCGGTTTGAAGCGGCTGGGAAACGAAGGCGCTGACCTCGTAATTCAGAGACCAGGCTTCCGGCGACAAGGCCCCGTCCAGAACGGTGGCCGCAATCGGCAGGGTCAGCTCGCCGTCAATGATGGCCAGCGTCTGCGGGATACCCTGGTCGCGCAAATCATCGTCCACGAAGTTGTCAACGAAAATGCCATTCTTGGCGGCCGGGTCCATCCGGTCCGCGTCCTGGCGCAACTCAACACGGGCAAGCTGATCAAAGGCCGTGACCAACAGTTTCCGCATATCCTGTATATCGTCATAGGGCACTGACCGTGTGGCAACGTTGCGCACTTCCGGCGGTGTTCCGGTTGCGAACGTGTTGGCAATGGTGGCCAGCGGCAATAGGTCGTCCGGCACCTGCGGCGGGACCGGATTGTAGGCAGTTGAAACGCCTTTAACACAGACGATCTCGCCAAGCGTGTTGACCGCAAGGATATCGGTGCGGGGCCTGCGCCATTTGTAATCGATATCAACTTCACTGTCTGTCACCGCGCCGGATACGGTCACGGTATTGTCGTCCCAAGCGTCGGGGTCGATGGATTTCTTGTAGCGGTAGGTTACGGAGTAGGTGGACCCCGGCGCGGGTTCCACACCCCCGGCCGACCAATCCACCTCATCGCCGATCAGCGTGAAATCTGACCCGACCGCATAGGTGGTCGCGCCCTGCTTGATCTCAATGATGGTGGCGATTTGCGCGTGGGGGAGCGGGTCCCGGCCGCCGGAGGTTTGCCCGCGCAAGACGTTTTCTGTCACTTGGGTGAGCACCGACACGTCAAGGATCTCATCGATCGGGGTGCGGTTCAGCGTGAAAATCATGGTGCCGTTGCCGCCGTCGGCGAAATAATGCGGCTCGGCGTTGATGGTTTCCAGATCCGGATCGTCAGCGTAGGCAACGCGCAATGCGGCCGCACGGTCGATCTTGAGGCCGCGCACGTTGGCGACACCCTCTTCAATGGAATAGGTTCGCTCGTTGTTGATGAGGCCAAGATAGGTGACCTTGAAACCGCTGGCGACATAGTTGCCGTTGGCGTCCCGGTCATAGCGGGCGATCTCCGCATTGAGGCCCGTGATTTGCGGCGGCGGCGAGTTGTCCACCACCACGCCGTTGACGATCCGGTAGACCGGGAAGAACCGGTAAGAGACCACCGGTGTATCGGCCAGAGCCTCGGTGGAAGCCCCCCAACGGCACTTTTCCTGAAGGCGGGCCGCGCGCGGCTGACCGTGGGTCTTGAAGCGTTGATCGTTGAACTTCAAGGACGGGTCTTCCAACATTGTGATGACCCGTGTTTCGATGATGACGCCCACCGAAACCTCACCCGTCACGGGCAAGGTCATGTCGGCCGGGGCAAGATCGCGGACGTGGCCCTGAAGGTAGACCGATCCGGCTTCCAAAGAGGTTGCGCCGGTCGTATCGTTGACCACGATCTGCCCGCCGGAGGCGACATCGCCATCACGGAACAGGGCGTCGCCGTTGGCTTTCATCTGATGGCGGATCTGGCTTTGGGTTTCGCTCAAATCCTGCGCGAAGAAATAGCCGTCCTCGGTAAAGACGCTTTCGACGTATTCCTTGGCCGGATCGAACTCGTTTTTGTGGAACTGTGGGTAAATCGGCATGGGCCGCTCCTAGATCTCGAACACGAGGGAAAGATCAAGGCCGCTTTCCCCGGAGTGCGGGACGGCGGCAATGTGGGTGGCAAGCGCCAAAACCCCGGTTTCCGTTACTTGATCAGGTTCATAGAACTGCTGGCCCGGTGGCAGTTGCGCGTCGACCGCGCAGCCCATGAACAAGCCATAGGCGCGGATCGGATCGCCCGTGCCGTCATTCGGCAAAAGGTGGGCGCGGGCGAGCAGCATGCGGGTCGGCCGCTGCACAATCGCGTAAAGGTCGGACCCGATGTAGACGGTCACCGCGTTGTCGCTGTCCAGCACCTCAGCGACCGGCAAACAGAAATCGAGTGCGGTTGGCGCCAACCGGCCAACCTCGGCCTGGAGCACCGTTTGCTCCAGCGCGGCGGGCGGTGTCGATGCCTTGTAGGTAAACTGGACCTGGGCACCGGGGGGAATGGCACCGGTGGCAAGCCGGGTCACCGTGCCGGTTTGGCTGTCCACGGTGTAGTCGGTGTTCAACACGTAAAGCGTATCCCCGGCGGCGTTGGACAGCTGCGGGTCTTCCAGAGGCGCCAGATCGCTGGAAAACGTATCTGCGTCAAAGGTCTTCAGCTCGGCCTGATTTTCCCCCCACCAGTCCTCGCCATTTGCCACGGCAATCAGGAAGGTTTTGGGGTCGGCGATGAACAGATCGCGCAGCACCTTGGCAACTTCGGCGCGGCCTGCATTGGTCAAGACAGCCATTTTGGTGGGCTCCTATGTTTCGGTCATGGCGTTTCGGTATGGGCAAACAGGCCGACCGGGTTGGGTGGTGAGAAATTGAGGTCCGGGGACCAAGTCAGGCCGGAGACCGGCGCACCCTTGGACACAGCGGCGGCGCCGCCGGTCGACACGGTCTGGCCTGCATCTGCGGCGCTGGTCGCGGCCGCAGTTCTTTCCAGCGTGATATCGACACCGTTGTTCACGGCACCGGTGGTGGCCAGCGCCAACGAGACCCTGATCGGGTCCGGGACTTTGGCAAGGTGAAGCCAATGCGGTTTGGAGACCTGGTCGAGGAACCGGGTGGTTGCAAAGCGGGCGTGGCTTGCCTGAACCGGTACCAGATAGGCAAAGCGTGATTGCCAATCGGCAAACCGGGTCTGTGCACCCCGGACACTAGCGGCCAGGTGGCGGTCCGCTTCAGCGGAGGGAACCAGCCCTGTGCCCGCAATGTGCTCGCCCGGTGAAACGGCCTGACCGTGTGGGCTTTTGCGGGCCTTGTGGCCCGCAAACCGTGGGGGCGGGCTGGTGGCCAAGGCCCCTACGGTCTGCGCGGGGCCGGTGTTTAAAGCCCCTTTACCGGCCGCTTTAAGCACCCGTTCAATGGGGTCCGGGATCCGGTAGACCCGTTCCCACCCCGGTGCATCGACTTTAGAGCCGAACGGGAAGCCAATCTTTAGCCCGCCGCCCTCCACAGGCCTCAAGCCGATGAACACTGATTGCCAATCGGCAAAGCGGCCATGGCCTGCCCAAGCACTGGCAATGGGTCGAAGCACGTCCATCTGACCGCGTTGACGCGCGCCCGCGCGGGCCTTGAGGCCAATGGACGGCAAGGCCTGGTCCGGCGGCGCGAACTCTTGCCGTGACCCGGCCTTGTCCACGCCAAAGACGATTTTCATGTGCCGCCGCGCGACCGACCCCAGCAGCACGTCGAGGCCGCCCCGCAGTTCCGGGACCGCTGCGGCGTGTGCCAACCGGTAATCGACAAAGGACAGGATTGGTCCGTCCGGGGTCATGCGGTGGCCGCTGTCCGCGCCAAAGATGGACAACGCCATTTTGGACCGGCCGCCGCCTCTGACCGCGCGGATGTCGTAGTTGTAGGTGAGCCGGTAGAGCTTGGAGCGCAAGGAGTTGGACAGGCGGGACAAGTTGATGACCGCCTCAAGCCGGTCGCCAATGACAAGCTCGGTGAGGTGGAGGTGATAGTTCTTGTTTGCCTCTGCCTCGAATTCCGCGGAAACGTCGATCCAGCCGCGCGCTATGTGGCCCGCCGGGATCGTGCCACGCACCTTGTGCCAGGGGCGGCCCTCAGCCAGCGCCCGGCGCGGGTCGGTCAGGTAAGGCATGACCGGCTGCAAGCCCCATTCCCAAATCAGAAAAGGCAGCTCTTCATCGGCCGGGCGTTCAAACCTGTCCTCCAAGCGCGCGGGGATCGCGGCGATATCCTCCGGCACGGCCATGGCTTCTGCCAAGGCGCGTTCCAGCGCGCTGTCATTGGGCGGCAGGATGAGGCGGCGGGGCAGGGTCAATAGGCCCTCCCGCTCGCCAATTCAAGCACGAGGCTGTCCAGTGTTGCGACTTGGTAGGGGTGAACGTCCGGGGGCGGAGCACCCAACTCTTCCACCGAATAGACACCGGGAACCTGAAGCCGCGCGGAAGACCAGGACCACGGCATGTCGCGGCCGAGCGCCCGGCGCACCGCAAAGCCGTCCCGGTAGTGCCTGTCGAGCGCATTGAAGACCGCCGGGTCGGTGTCCGGCTCCAACACAATCCGGGCACGGACGGTGACCGGGACCGGTTCGGCGCCCATAACGATGATTTCGATATGATCTTCCGGGTGGACCGCTTCGGATGTCAGCTTTGCCCCAACACGGGCGACCAGGTCTTCCGAGGGGATGCCATCCACCGTCTTGGCGAGGATCGCGACGCGGACGGTGCTGGCATCGGGGAAATCAACCGCAATGGCTTCGATCTCATTGGGGGCAACGGCAATGGCATGGCGCCGGTACCACTCCGGCGGACCGGCGGCCGAGGACCCGGTCCGGCCGAGGATGATGCGCTCCTGGCGGCGTTCCTTGGTTTCCCCGTCGACCGGCTCCAGGCCTTCATCGCGCATCAGGTGGACAAGGTTGTCACCGCTTGCGAAATAGACAAAGCGGCTGCGGTAACGCTCGTTGTGGCGCTGGCGGGCGTTGGCCTCGTCCTCGGCGTCCGCGCGCAACAACCGGACCACGATATTGCTTTCGGTCAAGCTCGTGTAGTCGTTGCCGGTTGCCGTCTTGTAGGACGCCAGGAACACGCCAAGCTTGCGTTGAAAAATCGCCTCGGCGGAAAACTCGTCAATGATCGACGGCGGGGTCAGAAGGTGGAGGGCGTCAGACACGGAGCGCCTCCGGATTTGTCTCTGGGGTCAACTCCGGATCATCCGGGTCATAAACGCGGGTGAACACTTCACCGGTCGGCAGAAAGACGAAACTGTAGGCGAGCGCGACCCGGCCGGTTTCTGAAATGTCTTGCAGTTGAAACGTGCGGATGTCGGCTTCCGGCTCCCAATCGAACGCATCGATCAAAGCGCCGTAAAGATCCATGACGGCCGCCTCTCCGGCGGGCTTGGAAATCATCTCGGGGAGTTTGCTGCCGAAGGCCCGCTGGCCCGGTTGCGAGAAAAATGGCGTGGACAGGGTGGTTTCCACATCCTGCACAACCCGGTCGGGGCCGGACAAGGGTTCGCCTGTAAACCGGTTGGCGCCCAAAAGCATCACCGCGCTCCTTCTCGTATAGCGCGGTGATGGTGCGTCAGCTGGCCTTAGTAAGGCCCGGTGACATTTGAGCGGTCGAGAAGCTCGGCCGTGCTGGGTTCGATCACCATGATGTCAGGGCTGGCGTTGAACTCTGGCAGCTCTTCATCTGAGATCAAAACCAAGGCGCCTTCCTTGTAGTGGCGGCCATTGTGAAAATTGAGCTGAAGGATCCGCGCTTTTTCCGCGTCCCAGCCTTCGGGCAAGTCCGGCTTTATGGTCGTGTCTTTTGTCATTCTCTCAGTCCTTTCACTTTCGGGGTTAAACCGCGTGGGTTTTGCTGGCGCCGGTCACGATGGACCAGAGCCCGGCAGACGAGCCGATGGCCACCAGGACCTTGTCCCCGATGCGGGCAACCTTTGGGCCGCCTTCCGCGCCCAGATGCACCGTGGCGTTCACTGTGGCGGTGTCGGCATTGCAGGTGATTGTCCCGCTGGTGAGGTCGTAGGTTTCCTCACGCGCCTGGATCTTCGTGTCGCCGATGATGGTGAGGTCTTCCGCGCCGTGGTTGGACGGTGACGGGTTGGCCTCATTTGGACCGAGCGGCAGCACCAAAGAGGTTTCGCCCAGGTTGCCATTCGGGTTGATGACCACGACCTGTTCGCCCTTGGTGAGCGTGGTGCGTTTCTTGACGCCCCCGGCTTGGCCGAGCACCCGCGCAGGCGGGGTGGTGGCCTTGCCGCCGCCCTCATCGCCCTCGGTCTCATCGGAGACAATGGCCCGGTCGGTTTCCGGGTCGTATTCGTCCACGGTTGCCGTGCGGATGAGATCCCGGATCATGCCCTCCAGACGGACGATCTGCCCCTCCAGGTCGCGGATCCGGCTTTGCATGTCGCGCTGCCAAAGGTCTTGCCTCATGCCTCGGGCTCCCTCTTGTAGACCGTGTGTCCTTTGGTGGAGACCACTTCCTCCAGGGTGCGCGAACGATCCGGTGGATCGGCAAGCCGCATGTTCTGGCGCCAGGTCACGGCGGTGAGCGATTGGTTCTTGTTCCGCTCCTGCGATGTGAGCACCGGGATAACGTCAAACCCGGTCGGCTGGCGCAGGTGTTTGAAACCGAAGGTGTTGCGGTGAACCAGCCGGACCACCTCGGTGGCTGTTTGCCATGGATCCTCGCGGTGGGACCCGGTCTTGTTGACGATCATCACCGCCGCCTGAAATTCCAGGCGCATGCTCCCATCGTGTTCGATCTCCGGTTTTCCGTAGGCAATGGACACGAACGCGGCCGGGGTTCTGAAAGACATCTTGTCGAGGTCTTCTATGCGGAATTTACCGTGCAAGACTTCAACGGAGGTGAAGAGCCGGCACTCCTTCAATGCCGTTTCAAGGGCTTCCAAAAACGTCGTCGGGGTGGGCGCGGGGTGGTTTGTCACTGCACCAGGCTCCTGATGATGGTGTCGACCAGGTTCTCAATTTCCATCCGGTTCACCGGGGAAAGGCCGAGATAGGGGCGCGGCGGAATTGTCACCTTCTGGGCAAAGACCGTTTTGCCACCAACAGAAAAGACCAGCGCCTTCGCTTCCTTTGGAACAATCGTTGCGCCCATCTGGTGAACCGCCGCGTAGATCAGCGGCGAGCCGACCTCAACCGCCATGCCGGTGACCTCATAATCGATGGTGTCGCGCAAGGCGCCGCTCTCGACCAGAGTTTCCGAGCCCTGCTTATTGGGCTCCCAAGGGACCCCGTCTGGCGATGATTTTTCCACGTCAATCCGGCGTTGGGTCTGGCTTGTCACCAGCGCGCCGATGGGGTCCAGCAGCATGTCGGGGTTCAAGTTGGTGAACCGGCCAAGCGCCGCATTGATTTCCTCTTCCGGCGTTTCGACCTCGAACCGGACCGACATGGCTACATGCCCTTCAGGCTGTCGCGGGTCATGATCAGATCATCCGGGCCGTCAAACAAAACGTTGTCTGACCCGTCCGCACCGTCCGGGGTGGACGCGGCGGGTTCGGCAAGGCCAAGGCCGATTTGGCCCTTTGACACCTTGTCCAGAAACTTCTCCGCGCCTTCATAGCGCGCCCGAATGTCGTCGGTCAGGGCCGAATGCGACCCGGCCAGATAGTAGACCGCAATGTCGATGGCGATCCGCCGCAACACATCGGGAGCATGGACCAAGGGCAGTTGGTATTTGTGGGTGAGATACCCGTCAATGAACCGGCTGGCGTCTTCCAAGGCGCGCTCAGCAACGGCCCGGACCGGGGCGCCGGTGTTCTCCCGGTCGGTCAGGACCGCGAGTTCCTCAGAGCCGATGGCCTCAAGGGTTTGCTCATAAGTGGCGTAAAGCACCCGCTTACTCCGCAGACTTTGTGGGCTGTTTTGCCGGGGCCGCTTTCTTGACCGCTGGTTTTGCAGACTTTTTGACAGGCGGTTTTACTGAGGCGGGCGGGGTGGCGGCGCCTTGGGTTGTGGTGTCCGGGTCTTCTTCCGCCTGGTCCAGCCCGCCGTCGTTTTCAACGAGCTTGAGCACCGGGTCGGCTTGCAGGGTTTCGAACAGCGCCTTGGCTTCGTTCTCATCTTCCGGCAGCTCGACCGGCTTCGGCTGGCCCTTTCTAAACGCGATCCCGGCGCGGCGGCGGTCGCGGGCGGCAATGAATGTGGCAATCCGGGTCATGGATCCAGTCCTTAAGGTTCGGCAAGAAAAAAAGCCGGACCGATGAGGCAAAGGCATCGGTCCGGCCACTCAGCCCATCAAGGGGCTTCAATCGGGGGTGACGTCGGCCCCGATCCGGTTAGCCGGTGGACAGCCAGGGGCAGACCACGACCTTGCACTTGTTCCGGTGCGGGTTCGGCTTGTTGTTTTCAAATTTCTCAACGCTCATGAGGATGTTGGCCGTATCTTCCAGCGTGTTTGGAACGAGCAGAACGTTGGGCTTGAGCGCGAGTTTACGGCCGTAGTCGCCTTCCTGGCTGGTCATCGCCGTGTAGGCTTCGGCGAAGTTGTCCGGGGTCAGCTCCTTCTTGGAGGCAAAGGCCATCTGCCAGAAGCCGTAGCCCGCATTTTCGCGAGACTTGGCTCCGTAGATGACCTCGTCCAGCATGAAGACCCGCTCAGAGCTGGTGTCGGTCAGGGCGTTGAACTCGGGCGCCTGACGAACCTGGCGGACGAGTGGCTTGAGAGCGCGGCTTGTATCCATGAGATACCAGGCAGGCCCGGCGCCATCGAAGAAATTGGATTTGGACTGTTCTTCCCCTTCCTTGTCCAGAACCGGGTGGTCGGTGTCGAAGAAGTTCTGGCCGTCGTAACACGCGCTTTCAAAGCCAAGTTCCAACGTTTCGAAGATCAGCTCATCCGGGTGGCGGGCCACCGCTTCACCCATGCCGGTCATGCGCGGGGCATAGATGCCAAGGTTGTCATCAGCCAGGTCATCCAGCTTGAAGCCCACCGTCAATTCGAATTTGCGGTTCTTGATCCGGTAGTCATGGGTGCCGAGCTGGCGGATGACCCGTTCACCGATCCACTCGCGCATGCCGGGAAACTCGCCAAGCCAGCCGTATTCATTGGACCCGGTGGAGCTTGGCACCTCCGAGGCAACCTGGCCCCACATGGCCGCAACGCTGTTAAAGCCATGCTGGTAGTTCTTTTTGAAGCCGACCCCGGCCGTCTTCAGGTTCTCAAGAGTAAAGTCTGCCATCGTCGGCTCCTAAAAAGGGATTGGGTTAGGGGGCGGGTTCTCCGACCGTGCGGGCCTATTCGAACTCGACCCAGATGCGGGTGCCCTCAACGTCGCGGATGATGCCCGCAGCCGAGCGGCTGCCGCCGTCATCGGTGCGCGACACCGTCTCATCGTCTTCGATGAAACAGCGGGCGTTGATGTCGGCGCGGGTGATCGGATCCGCGACAGAGTTTTCAAAGTGGAAGAGGCCGTCCCGGCGGCAGTCGACCATGACGGCGCCATCTGCACCGCCGGTGTTGTCTGCAAGGTTCTCCGCGACACCAGCCACGGTCAGCCCGGCTTTGATCAGGCCGGGTTTTGCCAAGCTGCCGTCCAGAACGATCAAAGCGCCTTTAAACGCCTTGCCACCGGCGGCCAGAGGATGAGTAAAGCGGTCGCCGGACCGGCGGCGCACTTCACGGGATTTCGTCAACATGGGGTTCTCCTGAAGTTCGACAGGCTTGGGTCAGCCGGTCAGATGACGCCTTCTGCCTTCAGGTCCTTAACCAGGTCCGCGTCGTCCGGATCGTGGCCAAGACCTTGGAGGATCTTGCGCTGGTCTTTGTTGAGGGCGATCTGGCCACCCTCCGGATTTTTCGTGGTGTCCTTGCCGCCGTCATTGATTGACGGGCTGGCGGCAACCATGGCTTTGAAGGCCTCAAGGCCGCCGTCCTGTTTGCAGGCGGCAAGGTGATAGTCTTTGGACGATGGGGCCACCTTGCCGTCCTTGATCGCCTGATCGATCACCGCCTCGGCCTTCTGGCCTTCGATGGTGTCGATCTTGTTCTGGGCGGTTTCCAGATTGCCTTTCAGCTGGTCGTAATCCGCGCGCGGCACAAACAGGGTTGCATCCGGCGTTTCCGCTTTGTTGAGGGCGATTTTCTTGTCGTCCTGCAATTGGGTGACGGCGGCCAAGATGGCCTGGTCGGATGCCTCATCCGTCAGCCCAAGCGATTTGCAAAGGGCAATACGAGCTGTCTTGTCCATAACGGTCTCCATACCGATGTCAGGGGTGCTTTGGGATTGGTCGGCCTTGTTCAGCGCCTGCATGATCAAGTTGGGCTGATTGGTCAGCCCGGCGCTTTTGATCGCCAGGATGTTCAGCGCCTTGTCGTGGTAGAAAACGGGCGACAGGAACCGGTATTCGCGACCGGAGATCATCTTGGCCGCCCGGTTGGTCCACCCGACCTTGCCCCAGATCTCGCCGTCCCGGTCTTCCATTGCGGTAATCCAGCCAGCGGCCGGGATCTCTTCGCCCTGTTTGATTTCGCTGGCGTGTTCATAGTCGATGGCCATCGGGCCGCCGTACCGTTGGAACGCGGCCAAGATGCCAGTTGGATCTGAGTTGTTGAATTCCCGCCCGTCGCGCCCGCGCATGTGTCCAGCCGGGAGCAGCTGGATCTCCAGTGGGGCCTGGCCTTCGGAATTCACGGCCAGCGGGTAACAATTTCGGGCGGTGTGTTTCATGGTCCGGACAGTGCCGGAACGCCGCTTAAGGCGGCCCGGTGACAAGTGCGGACCTCGTCACCGGATCAGTTTTGCCGTTAAAGGGGGTTTAAACGGGGTAGGGGCGCTGTTTTCAATTTTTGCGCCCGTTGATGCGCGAAAGGCTCTCAGGAGGCCTGTGTGGCGGCTTTTCCGGCGGTTTCCTGAAATGCAGATACTCAACGGTTGGCGTGCCCCAGTTCAACGCGCCGACTCCAGAAATAGTTGTATTCGACTGGTTTGCACGATTTAGAGTGTGTCGTAGGTTTGGATAGTGCAATCCGCTACGCCCTTTTTTTGGGGGCGTTACAAATCACATTCCAGTTCTAACTTGCTAGATCTGCTATCCGATACACTGTGAAAAACAGTTGGAGAGTTGGCCCAAACAGCATCGATTACATCAGCGCTTGGGTGGCCATATTTGTTTGGCCCCGCGGCCGCATAAGCAATCTGAAGATTAGGAAAACTTTCCAAAAATTGATCGCTGTGATTATGGATGGAGCCGTGATGTGGAAGCATACATACACCAACATATGGGGTGATTGGTTGGTAAAAGGCTTGGAACTTCCGCCGACGACGCACGCCGCGCAGTTGAGCGTCTCCTGTCAGCATCCAGCCAGTGTGAATTGAGAACCCCCGCGAGGCACGCTTATTGCTATGAGACACTCGACCAGGTCGAGTCCCTTGGATTGGACCGGAATAAAGGGTCATCGAAATCAAATTGTGATCTTGCCAAAGCGCGTCATAGCAATCTCGAATGATTTCTCTTTTGTCTGGTTGTCTTGCTAGGTCTGCAACGTCCCGCAAGTTAAGCGCGGAAGCAAATTTCTCAGAGATTTGTTTCTTAAACGCCGCCATCTTCCGTTTTGAAGGTGCGTGGACATACGGGATAAGCGTCCAATTCAGCGCGCTACCTCCAACATCTTCAAACCTTATAAAAGACCCTAGGTCTACACGCCTTTGTCTCGCCCGTGGTCCTACGGTGCTAGAGGGGTGGTGATCCGACAATTCAAGCTGAGCGGTTTTTCCGGCTGGCTCAATCCATTTTGGTTTTATCTCTGCCTTTGGAGAAGATTCAGCGTCGCTTGGTTCTAAGGGTAGTTCGGGGACTCGGAAATCATCGTCGTCACCATCGTCGTCGGGCCCTCCAATAAGAGTGATGGTTTCAACACCTCTCCGTCCGAACCATCCGGCAAGATCGCTAGCGGCTTCAATAAAGGTTCCAGTCAGCTTTCCAGATGACATGTCCCGCCCTAGGGCTACCAGCAGCGTGTCGCTGTTCAAATAAGGCAAGATCACTTCGCGAACTTGGACATGTTCGAGAAGGTTGTCCACGCCGCTTATATGGTCGCTGTCAAAGTGAGAGAGAAATAGGAAATCAGCTCTGTCGTCATCTGCGACTTTGTTAATTTCCCGCTGAAGTGCATCCCTCTGGTTTGATCCGCAGTCATATATCCAACGTGTCTTCTGAGGCCCGGCCTCGAACATTCCACAAAACATTCCACCCTGACCGACAGGGTGTTGGGTCATTGTCACTTTCATTCTGAGCCTGCGAATATAAAAAAGTGGGAGAGCTGATGTGCTGATTCAATCGATGGATGAAGTAACTACGACATATTCCTCCTCCAAATCAATAAGTGGATCAATGGCATCAGAGCCGTAGGGTACTTCCTATCAAGGCCAGGCTGCGTTTTTGAGAACGTAGTTGCAACCTGGTATTGAACAGACCTCAAAAGCTGTTTATCCTCGCTGAGCGCCTTAGCAATCCGGACGCCACGCCTTTTTGCGTTGAAGGGATCCACCAATCTCTTGGGATGTTTTCCGTATCCCAGGCGCTTTTCAAAGCTCTTCAGATTTCTTGAGATATTTTTGAACCTGTTTCTGGTTCGTGCGCCTGAATGATTTTAAAAACATCTCATCGCGTAAGCTTGTGACGTGAAACACCGCCCGCCACCAGGTGCCGCCCACGTCCCCCATGATTGCGAAATCGGACGGTCCTTCCCGCCGGGAGGCGCCGTTGTTCAGGAGCTGCTGGACTAAAAGGTAATCTCGCGGGCTCAGTTCGCCGCGCTTACGTAACTGCTTGGCCGCGTCCGCCGTGGACAGAAACGCAATCCGGGTGGAGCTGCCCATGGCGGCGGCTATGCCTTGCGGCACCACGGCGGCCGGGGCAAAAACCGTGTGGCCGGAAAGCTCGCCGTTTGCCACCCGCCGGAAGGCCTGAGAGCCGACCAGGTCCGTCATCGCCGCCCGGCGGATATGATCTGGGGCCGCGTCCAAGTGCCCGGCCAAATGTTTGGCCAGTGTCCGGTGGCGTTCCTTTCCCGGATTGGTGTCCCAGCCCGGATCTATGCCAACCGGGATTTCGCGGGTTTCACCCGTGCGCTTGTTGGTCCAAGGCGTGGTTGCAACCTCGGGCCGTTCTGTCACCCCGCCAAGGCTGTCCGCTTCGGCCTTGGTGATCTGGCGCACCCAACACACACAGCCCCAGCCGTTGGGCGGATACCAGGTCGACCAGAACGGATCGTCCACGGGCAGGATGATGTTTTCCTTGTACGCATGGTGCGGGCGGTGTTCGCGCGCCGAGCCGAGCCGGTAGATCAGATACGGCAGCGCGGCTTTGGTGCGCTGGATCCTTGTCCATTTGCCCGCGCCATAGGCGGTGCGGGTGTTGGCCCAATAGATGGTCTTTAACCGCCGATTGGATCCGAGCTGGCTGATCACGGTTTCGCCGGTCTTGGGATCAACCATTGGCCTTTTGCCCCACCATCCCAGCTTTTTCAGCTTCGGGGCCAGGGTTTTCTTGAATGCGTCGAACGGCAGGCCCTCCCGGATCGCCTGTTGAACCTCCTGGTGGATTGCGGACAAGACTTCGACCTGGGTGGCCTTGGCCACCGTAAAGGCGTGGGCGTGATCCGCACCGTAATTGTCGCGCCAATCGAAACTCTGGCTTAGACCCCGCCCATCCAGATAGGCCAAGACCTCGGGCGCAGGCCCCGCCCCAAATCGGAAACCGTCCGCCATCAGTCTTGTTCCGTTTCGCCAACCGCACGGGCCAGAAGATTGGCGCCCGCCAACGCATCGGTGAGCGGCCCCATGTCTTGGGTTTCCATCAAGCTGGTGAGGCCGTCACTGAACTCTTCAAGCGTGTTTGATGCGGCGAGCAGGTCTTCTATGGGCTGAAGCATCGGGTCGCCCTGGTTTTGCCATTCGGCCATGCCGAGTGCGATGATCTCCTGTAACCGGCGCTCGGCCCCATGATCGTGTCTGGGATCTTGTCCGGGATCGTGTCCCTGATGATGTCGATAATCGCCGTGCCCTGTGTTGAGGGCGAGCTGCCTGTTTTCGGCAGTGTTTGTGTCAGGGTCGGCTTGTGCCGGCTTATCGTTTTTCTCCGGCGCGGTGGTGCCGTGTTCGTCCTCTTCCGTCGTGCCGCCACCCAGAATTTCTTCTCCGTCTTCCGGTGCCCGGTAGCCGAATTTCTCCCGGACTTCCTCGGCCGCTATCTTGAGCCCGATCCTGTGGAGCCGCTCCAGCACCTGGCTTTCAAGGTCGAGATCCTTCGGCTCGTCAATCTGCAAGGTCAATTTTGGATAGTTCTCAAGGGACCCGAAATTGAGCTTGCAATAGGGAACGATTAGCCCGGTGTTGAGCGTGTGCTGCAAGGCCGCGGTGTCGGCCTGGGCAATGTCCATGCGCACATCGTTGTGGACTTCGGCTTGAGACCGCGAAGAGCCGTCGTCGGTGGTCATGGTCTGACCGAGCACCGCCTTGGACACCTGACCGTCCAGAAACTCGGCGAAACCTTCAAACACGGCGCCGCCGTTCGCCTTGGATTGGATCAACTCCATGTCCATGGATTGCGGAATGATCGCCGCCGCGTCTCGGGCAATGGAGCGCACTGCACGCAACAGGGCGCGCTTGTCGCGGTCGCTGGCGCCCGGTCCATATTTGCCAAGGCGAAGCGGCTGGCCAAAGATCTCGCAGAAGGCGGCCCAATCCTTGACGGTGTAACTCTTCAAGAGCCAAGACCAAACCGCAAGACGGGCAAGACCGCCCCGGATGGGCAGGCCGGATTTGATGCGCGGAAAATGCGCAACGTATTTGAAATCCGGCAACGGCAGACCGTCTTCGTGATCTTTGTCCTTGAGCCGGATTTCCCGCCGCGTCTTTTTGTCGAACGTGATCCAGCGCGGGTCGGTCCACTCATAGCTCGCGGGTTTCCAGCGGGCGCCGGACGTGCCCCAAAAGACCTGCACCAGCGAGACGCCCTTGCCCAAAGCGTCCAGCAGATCGTGCCGCATGAAGCCGAATTCCGGATTGGCAAGGATGTCTTCGCGGACCAATTCGGCGATCTCTTCGTCGCGGGCGTCTTCGGACGCGGCCTCAATCTCCGGCCGGACGCCCAACACCGTCAGCTTGCGCGTGGACAGGACAGCGCCGTAATGGCCGTCGCGTTCTTCCATCTCCTGGGCAAGCTCGAAGAACTCGGCCGGGTCGCCCTCGACGGCTTCTTTCAAGATCCGGGCAAGCTTGTCCGGCCGCAAGTTGTTAGCGACCGGATCTGCGACAACCGTGCGCGGCCCGCTTTCCTCCGCCTCGGCAAAAGGCTTGGCCAGGCGCCTGCCGCTGATAGCGGTTTTAAGGGTCTTTAAGAGGTCCATTAGAACAGCCCTTCGCGTCTGGAATTGTAGAGGGTGGCGCCGCCGATATCGTCGTCGTCATCATCAAAGCCATCATCGTCCGGATCCGGGTCGTTGATGGACGTGTAGGCGTATTCGGCTGGGTCGGCCTCGGAAGCGGCATTGGCAAGGACCGCAGCGATGGCCGTATCGCCATGGCGCTGGCCGCCATCGGTTCCTTTGGTCACCGCATCGTCGGGCACTTTTGGAATGCCCCGGATCAATTTGATCTGGCGCATGTCAGAGGTCACATCCGCATCGGCAGGCAGGAGAAAGGTGCGCTCTTCAATCCGGGTTTTGAGGCGCGGTGTGTTTTCCAGATACCAGCCCTGGCTGAGCATCACGGCTTCGATCCGTTCGCCATAGCGCTGGCAAGCGACCTCGGCCAAGTATTGGCCGTTGCCGCGCGCGTCGTGTTTGCCCGCGTGGAAGTTCGGCAAGCGGTCAACGATGTAGAAAAGGATCTGTTCCTGCTGTCTGAATGGCACGTTGCGTATTTCCAGCGAGAACGGCACCCGGCGGACCAGGTCATACCATTCTGTCACTGGCAAGAGCACGGAAAGGTCGCCCGAACGGGCAAAGTCAAAGCCGTAGGAATGGCGCAAATTGTGCGGCAGGGTTTCGAGGACCGGATCCGCATGCTCGGCCAGCCAATCTTCGACATAAGCCTCCCGGATTGCATCGGGCTGAAGTTCAAACCCGGCCGGACAGGTGAACCGCAGCACCGGCGCCGCGTGGGTGGAAGCTTCAATCTGGGCGGTTGTCAGATAAACGCCGGAGCCCATGGACGGAATGCAGTCCAGCTCTTCATCGGCGGCCGTGCCATAGGCTTTTCGGATACCGTCGCGCCACTCCGCCTCGCCTTCGGGTGACCACGCCTTGCCGTTGACCAAACAGATGCGTTGGTAGAGCCCTTGCTCAAGGGCGTCGTCAAAGGTGACGCGGACCACCTTGCCCGGCTTCTTGCCGGACCGGATTTCGTTGAGGAGTTCGTTGAACGGATTGTCGACCCCGTTGTGGGTGGAAATCACCAACACCTTGCCGCCCCACATCAACAGCGCCATGGCGGCTTTGAGAAGCTCGCGGGCGTCATCGTGAAAGGCGAACTCGTCCAAGATCACAAAGCCCTGACGGCCGCGCAAAGAACGCGGCTTGGAAGAGAGCGCAACGATTTCGAAGCCGCTGGCAAAGGAAATCCGGAAGGCCTGAATGCTCCGGTCTTCGCCCTTTTCGCCTTGTTCCTTGAACAAGAACTCGCCGACCTCGGTGCAGGCCTGGTTGAACGCCCGCGCCCACATGGCGCACGTGTCGATGAACTCGCGGGCCATGTCGAGGTTATACCCGAGATAGAGCGTGTCCATGCCGCCCGCCGGTTTCTCCGCCCCGCTGATCAAGACGGCTGAGGCCCCAATGCCCCAGGTGGCACCTACGCGGCGGCTTTTGTCAGTGGCGGTAACGTTGTGGGTTGTCACCGCCTCGAACAGCTCGCGCTGATAGGACAGCAAAATGCCGTCTTGCGGGAGCTTGTCGAGATTGTCCGGCAGGGCTTGGCGGGAGGCCCGGCGGATCTTCTCCCATTCCTCGCGGGACAGAGGCGCGCTCATGATTTCACCCCGAGGATCTTGGCCTTGATCTCATCCACGGTTTCAGATGTGAGGCCTTTGACCGAGGCGACCGATTTGAGAGCCGCGTCAGTCTTCTTGGCAAAGTCCGCCTCGACCTGGGCGCGGCGCTTGGTGGAAATGTTTTGCGCGGTCGAAGCCGACCGCAAGGCGTTGGCGAGATCCATGGCCGATTTTGGATCCAGCCCGCTTTCCCCGGCATCGGTCAGCAACTCAAAGATCAGGGTCTTGATCGCCTCAGCCGCGATCAACGTCAGATCGTCCGAGGCCTCCGCGTCAAAGCTTTCGGAAATGCTGGCCGCAATCGCGCGGGTGTCCTCCAGGCGCCGGGTGAGGTGCGCTTGTTTCAAGGCGTAGCGGTTGAACGATGACGGCGAGGGGATCGTAAACTCCAGCTCGCCATGTGCGGCCTTCTGGATCTCCTCCAGTTTGAGATAGAACTCCTCATAGATTTCGACCTGTGTCCTGTCGCGGCTGCGCAGTTCGTTGGCCGCCCAGGCGATGACCTGGTCGCACTCCGGCGGCAACTGCTCAATGGATGACAGGCGTCCGCGCCCTTTTTTGGAACCGGTCTTGCGGCGGCCCATGATCAGCCCTCCAATGAAGGACGGCCAACGCCCTCGATAAAGGCCCTGCGCTGGACGTGGTCGAGGCCCGCCTGAAGCAATTGGGGCACAAGAACAGACCCGGCCACGGCGACCTTGACCGCGCCAAGCTCCTCCAGTTTCCGGATTTGTGTCCGGACATACTCGCGGCTTTTCAAATGGCCGAACTGTTCCAGGACCCGCGTCAAAACGGTTTCGTTAAGCCGGTGATCCGGCTCTTTGGCGAGGGCCTTCAAGATCACCAGTCGGCAATCTTCGGCAACGATGTCTTGGTAGCTCATGTCAGTGGCCCCCGTTTGTTAGGTGTTCCTCAACGCGCCGCACCGTGCGCGATACGCCGGACAGGCTTTCATCCAACCGGCCGACCGTTCCGCGCAGCTCCGCCAACGCCAGCTTGAGGTCGTGGACATCGTCCTTGTCCGGCATGTGCTTGAGTTCGCTCTCGACCGATTGAATGCGCCGGTCATGCTCAATGAGCTTGTTGTCGACCTTTTGCAGGTGCTCCGAATTGCCCTTGGCGCGGGCGGTTAGCCACCCGTAGACCCCCAGGACAATCAGGCCCGCAGTGTTGAAGACGGCCAGCCAGTTCTTGATGTCTTCGATCATTCCGGGGGCTCCTAGCTCAGCCATGCAACAAGGAAGGCCATCAAGGCGGTGAGCCCCCCGGTTTTCACGACCCAAAGGCCGCGTCCGGTTTCTGCCACCAGAACAGCTCCGAACGCGGCCGTTGAAAGGCCGCCAACCGTTGCCGTGACCAGGAGTGAAAAAATGAGATCAGTGCTTGTCACTGGCCACTCCTATCTCAGAGCCTTCAGGGCCATTGCCGCCCCGCCGGTGTAGAACAGCCAACGGATCATCTCGCCGCCCCAGTCTTCTAGGATTGGCACTGTGTCTACGCCCCAGCCCAACAGGAAAATGCTGTCCAAGATGACGGCGGTCCACCACAACCCCAGGGGCACAACAAACAACCCTGCGAAGATCCAAAAGGGGGCGTGGGCGAACTTGGCCTTGTTCAGGTCGGCCATGATTTGGGTCTGCGCCACGCCCGCCTGGATCTGGGCAATCGTGATTTCTGACTTGATCTTCGCCTCACCGGTTTGCCGGGCGGCGTCGGCCTTGAGATAGGCCAAGACCTTGTCAATGGACTTGGCGCTCAAAACCTTCAGGACCCACCCGAAAATCAAACCGGTCATCCGACGTGCCTCCACTCTTTAGCATCCGCCAAGCGGCGGAGTTTGATCTTGCGGGCAAGGAGGAAGACGGCGGCGCCAATGGCCGCCAATGCGAGCCACTTGTTGTCACCGATGAGGATTAGAACCGGTTTGATCAGCCCCGAGACCTCTTGGATAAGACCGGAGAAGTTACGGAGTGTTTCGATGCCAGCCATGGAGCCGACACCGCCCACGGCCTCGGCAATGGTACCGGTCACCACGGCGCCGACGCCAAGACCGGTCAGGCGGTCTGCCTGCTTGATCGTCTGGGATCCGCCTTGGCGCAGGTCTTTGACGGTCAAGCTGTCCCGGCTTCCGCCGGGCTGGCTGTTGATTGGAACGGCGGCCTCCAGGGCAGAGTTGGTTTTGTCACCAACAATGCCATCCGGCTTGAGACCGTGATCGACCTGAAACGCGACGACCTGGCGGCGGGTTGCGGGGCCAAAGTCGCCATCGGTCTTAAGGTGATAGCCGAGACGGACCAGCTGTTCCTGCAGGAAACGGACGCGGTCCCCTTCAGACCCGAGGCGAAGGATCTTGGCGTCCTCGGGTTTGAGAGCTGCGCTGCCGTTATTGGCCGCAAGCCGGTCATAGGCCGCCCGCATTAACCCGGAATAGCGGGTGACCTGGCCGGATCCGTTGTAGCGGCGGGCGATCTGGCGGAAGTCCTTGTCCCGCAGAGCCTGGGCGAGGCCAACGCCTTCCAGATACTTGATGAAGGCCTCTTGTTGCGCGGCCTCGGACCGGGCAAAGGCAAGCACAAAATCGCGGACATTGTCGTAGCCGCAGATCCCGTGATTGAACCCCATGATTTGTTTGGAGCCGTAGGAGGCGGAGCGTAGCCCTGCGATCTCGTGCAGATCGACCATCTTCTCCAGCCGGGTCCAACGGGCATCGGACCCGGTTCCGCCAAGGCCCTTGTAGTTGCCCCGGCTCCACTTAGGAACGGCAAGCCCTAGACGTTTGGCGCGGGCGCGCAGGGCCTTCGGGAGTTCCCGCCAGAACACGTGCTTTTCGGGCAAAATGATGAGCCGGCCCTTTTTGTCATAGGCCGAGCCGTTGCTTTCCACCTCGTCAATCGCTTTGAGGACGAGGACGTCGCACCCGATGCGGCGGGCGGCAAGTTCCAGGGCTTCATCGTTGGCCGATTGGCCGCCGCCCTCGCGTAGTTTGGCAATGATGTCGGACATGTTCCGCGCCTCTCAAGAGGAAATTCGGCAGATTGCCGATGACGCGGAAAAGGTACGGGAAGGGCGGGGCCGCTAGAGCGGTGACAGGTGCCGGGGTGGGTGGTGTAGGCTGAAGTTAAAAGGAAGTTCAATTGTACATTGAAAAATACTGAGTTTATTCCACATTAGTAGGGCTCGTGATCGCCAGGAGAGCAGAGGAATTCGTTTCCCCGCAACATTACTGGCGGGAGAAAGCGAGCAGAGATGGATGCCATAAGCTGTATCGGGTTGGCCGCTGATGTGGCGACCATAATCGGTCTGATTGTAGCGATCATCACCATCCGTTTGCACAAGCAAAATTGATGGTAGAGGGGCCCATTTGGGCCCTTCTTCGTGAGGGCAGAACGGCATGATATTGAAAGACGAATTTTCAAACCTGATTATACGTCTGCGGCTAGCCCCCGACGTTGCAGCTCATATCAGGTGGATGTGCGAAGAGTTCGGCGTTGGACAGACAGCCACCTATTTCTTTTTAGACAAACGGACCGTCCGAATTATAAAAACCGGTGTAGACAGGGGCCTCTACGATTTTGGATACTTTTGCGAGGGATACAAGATCCGGCTCCACGATTATGAGCGATGGACAGCCA
Source organism: Roseibium sp. R5 (assembly GCF_055755305.1). NCBI lineage: Bacteria > Pseudomonadati > Pseudomonadota > Alphaproteobacteria > Hyphomicrobiales > Stappiaceae > Roseibium > Roseibium sp. R5. The sequence goes on along the minus strand of NZ_CM146910.1, from coordinate 4,659,087 downwards.
GGTTGCGACGAACATATCCTGACTTTCCATTAGTCAGAACAATGACGCACACGCGCCGAAATTCAGAAAATAAAAAAAGAATTCACACTAGAAGGGTTAGGACAACCGACACCTTCCGCAATAGTTACAAGACATTCTCAGAAACGGGCCTACTGGTCGAGGACGACAGTGTGGTTGAGTTTCGAAATCGCATGCAGGCCGCCGCTGGTATCTGAAGGATACTGGTTCACGGCCTCAAGCGCATGGCTGCAAACTACGTTCTTCGCGGCCTCGGGTGGTGATCTAAAAACATGTCCGCCTGGTCGGCGTTTTTAGGCCGGTTTGAAGTGCCTTTAACGTGGCGGATAACCGTGCGCCGGTCGACGCCAACGCGGAGCGCGATTTGCCCGTAGGAAAGGCCTTCGCGGTCCAAGCGGCGCATTTGTTCCCGGCGCTGGATCGCGGTTGCGTTTGGGCCAAGGGGCACCTCGATTTCCTCGCGGCCGTAGTACGCGCAGAGCTTGTCCGCGTTGTCCCGGCCGATCAGATGAACCAGCCAGTGCCCATCCGGTGCCTTTGCCGGAACGTTGAGTTTTGTGCCGCCGCGTTCGCGGGTGAGCACCAAGACTGCGTCCGGTGTCAGCCCCGCGATCTCGACCATCTCGTTCATCTTGACGGTAAAAGCAGCGCGATCAGTCATGGCGTTGGCTTTCGGTAGAAGCGGCCCAGATGGTTCATTGCCTTGATCCAGTCACCATCGCTCAGCAGATCGGCGCTCTCCTTGCCGCTGACACAACGCAGCAGCTGCTCCAACGAACCGGAGGGGTGCCGGTTCTGTTTGAAAAGCTCGGTCCAGATATGAAGGCAGACTTGAAACCGTGGATTATTCAGAAGGCGGGCGCGCGTCTTGTCGTGGGTGAACAGATCCGGGTTGCCGGTATCGCGCCGGATCCAGATTTTAAGGGCATCAATCGCTCGTGCTGCGTCGTCTGCATGGGACAAGAACCTGTGATGATCCAAACCGGTTTGGCGCTTAAGCCAAGCCATCATGGCTTGGTCTGATTTGTTCTCGACAACACCAAGGTTATAACCGGCGATCCATAGCGCCTGGAGTTTCTTTGCAAACCGGCCGGTGGCCCTTTTTCCGTCCTGCGGCGCCAGTTTTTTAAGCTCGGAAATCACTATCTTGTGCTGGTTGCTGGTCATGTCCTTTGAGGACCGGGACCCTGTGTGCCTTTCCAGAAAAGACCGGTAGGTGTCATCGTCAAACCCGATCCGGTTTTTGAGGGTATGAATTGTGCGAATGGCGGTCATTTTTGCCTCAGTCTTTGTAAGGGAGCCTGCCTTGCGCTTGCCCGCCCACGGCCCCGGCGTCACCGAGCGGTGTGGGCTTTGGCGGCGTTGATAGTTCCCGCCTCAAAAGTTCGTTTGTAACGGCCTTCAACTCGGCTTGTTCGGCCTGCAGTCCGGGCCGCCAACGGACCCTGCGCGACAGTTTGGTCCGCCGGTCGCGCAGGGTTTGCGTCTCACTCAACTCGTACTGCGACGGTTTCGTGAGGCGGGGCATGTCATGCGGCCTTGGCGAGGTCGATTGTGATTGGGACCCACGCAGCCTCTGTGCTTTTGCGCTCGTAGAAGCGGACGTAGGCCTTCGATCCTGTCACCCTCATTGCGTCGCGTAGGGCATCCATGGCCCGCTTCCAGCGCTCGTCCTGAATTTCCAATCGCAACAGCATGAAGATTTCGGACTTGTTGATCTGGCCCTCTTTGTCGGTGTTGAAGGCACGGGTCACGATTGACTGGATCTCCGGGCGGCTGTTGGCTGCCCATTCAATCAGGCACTCGTCAATCAGCGATTTGGCGATATGAAGCTCCGGCCCGAAGTCGATGAAATCGGCCATGTGGACCTGCACCTTTTTCAGGCCGTCAAAGGTCTGGTAGGTCCGGTTGCCTTTTCGGCCACCTTTGGTGACGCCGTATTGCTGCTCCAATAGTGCGTCCAGCTCGCCCAGGTCCGTGAAAGTGTGGCCCCGGAAACGCTTGACCTGATCGGAGAGCGGTTGCGCAAATCCGATAATCTTGCGCACCATTTCGTCTTCAAGCTGGTGTTGCGGTTTGATGTTGTCGACCGCCACCAGGTCACCCTTGCCGTTGCGCATGTAGGGTTTCCCGGCAACCAACTCGATACCGTTTTCGGGCGTCTCAATTTGTGTGGTGCATTCTTCCATTGTCAGCTCCATTTCGCGGGGTGCCTGGCGGCTCTCTTGGTTGCCGGTCTGGCAAGCGATCTTTCGTAAGCGGCGGCGGATGGATCGCCCATCAGTGCGGCGGTCACGTCGCGGGGGCCGCGTTCGGCTTGCCTGACCGCGCTTGGGATTGTTCGAAACCGGCGCAGTTGCCATTTTGCCGGGTGGCTCGTTGTTGCCCCGGCAGACCGCTTGTTAGCGACCCGTGTTTCGGATGAAGCGGCGGCGACCGGCGGCGTTGTTTTTGGCCCATGGTCGTCAGAAACGGGTTTCGCTGGCGGGACAAGATCAACGCCCTGGATGGCCGAAAGGATGTCCTTGTAGGCAAGTTCAGTAGCCAGAGGTGACTGGCCAAGCTCGGCGGCAATGAAGTCCATGCCTTCACCGAGAAATATGTAGCCAACCAACAGGGCCTGGTCCCGGTAGGTGAGGGGGGCTGGGATCTTGGTCATGCCGCGCCCCCATCATTTGTCGGAACGGCCCGAAGCTTTGCTTTTGGAAACAGGATGATTTTGTCATCGCACAAATCAATGACCACGTGGTCCGATGGAGCCGGGATGATTGCGGGTAGGCTTTCCATGCCCTGCGCCCGTTCCGCACCTTCCAGCAGTCTGTTGCCAATGCGTCGGGTAAACTCTTGAAGCTGGCCTAAATCGCCTTTCTGGGCGGCGACCATGCACATGTTCCCCCAGAGCTGAAGATCATTGCTAAGCATCCTTGCCTCCTTTCAGGCGGGAGTGCGGGCACCCACCCCTGCAAGCGTTGTAAAGCCGGGTGCGGACGGAGTTGGTGAAAGCGCGGTCAGCGGCTTGGTGTTTCAGACACTGGTCGCGGCCGATCTCGCCGACGATTGGGCAGTCAACGGTTTCGTGCATGAGCGCACCGCGAACAGTTGCCTCGATCTTCTCCAAATCTCCGGGGTACTTGTTGCTGATCGTCTGGCTTAAGACGGCGGTCGAATAGCTCAGGCGTTTTGCACAGGCAGATAGGCTGGTGCTGTCGGCGATGAGCGCCAGCTCCTTGACCCAATCCGGTGGGGCGCCGTTCCAGGCCTGGTCGGTCTTTTCAGCAAAAGAAACGTGCTGGTTCATGCCGCGCACTCCTCAGCCAGTGGTGCGCCCATGACGCAACCTTTGTTGACGTCATAAACCAACTTGGTTTTGAGGATCTTTGGCGCTTCCGGGCCGGTGTTCATGGAGGGCTTAAGGCGCCAGACCGCAGGGACACGCGATTTGTTGGGGCGCATGACCAGAAGGTACCCGGCCTTGAACAGATGTTGGATGTACGTGGCCGCTGAATTGACGCTGACCGGCAGCTCATCGGTCGCCGCCGAGACAGCGAGGTCATGTTTGGTGAATTGGCTTAAGCAGCGCATCGCCGTCCACATATTGGCGTTCTTCTCGCCCTGCTGTCCGACAGATCCATCCCGGTTGACGACCGGCGTTTTCGTTGGACGCGACATCAGGCGATAGACGTTATGTTTGACGGACCCGCCGCGCGCCGTCGGCTCGTTATATGATCGGCTCACCGCCACGATTTCCGCTTTGATCAACCGTTGCAGGAAATCGCCAATTGACTTGTCCCTTGGATCATTCGAGCGGCTGGCGATCTCGGCAAGGGTGAACTCAGCGCCGTTTTTGCCGAGATCCCGCATCACGCTCCAGTAGTGGTCATGGCCGCGATAAACGGGGACGCCGGGTGTGACCCGCAGTTCCAATTGAATAGACATCAAGCGGCCCTCCGAACCCGGTGGCGCCGGGCTTGACCGGTCGCAAAGAAGCCCTCGTCAAAGTGTGCCGCTGTCAGGATTTTTTCACCGGTGTTCTGAGCGTGGGCCAAGATCTGGTTGAAGTTCACCACCAGGAGGCGGGCCTTGCCTTTCGCCCGGTCCAGCGTGAGATCAATGAGGTCATCGGAAAGCTCCAGACCAGGGCAATAGAGGTCGGCGAGCTTGCGGGCGTCATCATGATCGCACGTTTCGGCCTGTACCCAGCTCAAGACCCGGTTATGGAAACGTTCGACCTTCTCCAGCTTCTCCGGCAGCAGCTCTTCGCCTATCATCATGATGGGCACTTGGCTGTGTTCGTAGATTTCCCGGACCAGCTCCAGCATGCCCTTGTCGGCGAGCTTGTCCGCCTCATCGATAAAAAGCGGCCTGTGGGGGTCGTCGGCGAGGATGGCTATCGCTTCCTCGGTGAGGTCGGCAATCGTGCGCTGGCGGGGTTCTATCCCGGCTTCCCGCAAAAGCATCTGCAGGAATTTTTTCTTCGTCCAGCTATCCCCGATCTCTAACCGTAGCGCCCGCGTCTTGTTCTGCGCATAGATGGAGGCCTGGGTTTTTCCAAGACCGGAATGGCCATGAAAAACACCGATGCCGGGGAGCCCGAGGGGGCGGTGAATGAGGGTGTTTGCTAGGGTCAGAAACCTTGCGACGTTTCTGAGGCTTGCTAACCCGCCATTGACACTGTGGCTTGTATTGGTCATCTTTGTTTCCGTTAGTTCGACTAATTTCAGCCTCGGAAGTTGCAGCTTCCGGGGTTGTTTTTTGCCCATTAAGACGCGGGCGGTACTTGCTCCGAACGATCAAAATCCTCGTAGATCATGTTGAATGCCCGGTACTCAGGACCGGCTTGATAACCGGTGAGCCAAAGCGCATCGGCGTCCGCCAGATACTCGCCATTGGCTATTCTTTTCTCCAACCGTTTGGCCCGTTTGAACCGGTCCTCTGGCGTATGGTTGGAATTCAACGGTTGAACTTTCTGCGTGGCTGAGGGCGCTGCGCTCATCTCATCCATGATCTTTTGTTCAGCGTCTGACAGCGGCCTTGGAGCCCGCTTTGCGGCCACGGCTGCCGCAGCCTCGATTTGGCGGGTCTCGTGCTTTTCGGTGGGCTTCGGAAAACTCAGAACATGCGCATTGGTTTGGTGAGCCGACCGCTGCGCGTCTGCGATGGTGCGGGGCTTAATCCGCCGCTTTTCACGGCGGATATCTGCCAAGCGTTCTTCTTCAATTGCCTTCTGTTTGGCGCGGATTTTTTGAATGGTTTCCGCCGGGTCCATACCAGCGAGATCCGGGTTCACCGCTTCACCGAGATAGGTTTCCCCATCGGGGTCAAATAGCCAAAGGCGGCCCAGGTCGTCCGGGTCATGCCGTGCGAGGATTTCAGCACCCGGCAAAACGTCCCCGGTGTAGAAATATTCTCCGTCGACGCGGATGCCCTGTTTTGTCACCTTGCGGAGGCCGTCTTGCCCAGCGATTGGTGCAAGTAGAACGTTAAGCGCCGATTGATCCCGGATGGCTCGAACGTTGCCGGTGTACGCCCGCGCTACATCGAACGGTGTTTTGCGCTTCAGGCCTTCGTGCGGTGTGTGGGCGTAGCGATCTTCCGCCCATTGGTCCGCCTGCTTCTGGAACTCCAAAGCCGACAATTCGACATTGAAAAGCTTGGCGTCATCAGTTCCCAGACGCGTCGAGAACGCTTTGCGGGCTTCGATGACTTTACGGTCTGCAACCGAGTGCCCAATGAAGCCTGGTTGCACGGCCGCGAAGTCGCGTTGGAAGGTCCCGATCACGCGTTCAACGGTGCCCTTTTGCTCGGGGCTATAGGGAGTGGAAAGCTCGTGTTCGATCCCGAGCGCGCCAAGCAGCCGAACAATGGACTTGGCTGTGAAATCCGAGCCGTTATCGCTTTTGATCGTTTCGGGAACACCCCAGGCAAGGATGCATTTGCGGATCAGAAGGCCGACAGCGTCAGCGCGCGGCGTTTTTGTCACTAGAATGATGACCCGCCGGGAATAAAGATCGATGGCCGCGTAAATGTTCATGCGCCCGTCAAGCGTCATGACATCGGATGGGGAGGCGTCGATTTCCCATTTCTGATTGAGCCGGTCCATCCGGTTTGCGCCGGATGCCACAAACCGGACCTTGGACTTGTAGGCGTCAGGATCGGTGATTTTGAGAAGGACGTTCTTCTCCGTTTCTAGCCAGTTTTTAAGGGCGTTTTGAAACGTCCTTAAAGGCGGCATAGAGACCCGCTTTTGGCCGGATTTTCCGGTGACCAATACGGTTTCACCGAACTCTGCGACCGCCGCCTCCCGGATGTGCTTGGCGCTGAGGAACTGATTGGAGGCATAAGCGGCAAGGCAATAGGCGCGCACACGGCCATCCTCCGCACGGTCAAGGACACCGCTGCCTTTTCTGGCATTCGCGGGGTCATGGGCCAGCCGGTTGATGTTCGTAAGTGCCCCATCTCGCCAGCGCCTCATTGTTCGCGGCGAAACCTTTTTCACGTGGTCCAGGACCCACTCTGGCAGTGGTACCTTGTTATCCTCGAACAGCTCGCAAAAAAGGTGATCAGAACCCGTCGCGCCAAGCCCGCTTGTCTTCCGAAACCGGTCTGCAACTTTAAGAACGATCAGGCGGGCATCACGGGTGCTGAGTTCGCGCCGGTTCAACTCGTTGGTGGTCTCGGTGAGGTAATCCTCGCGTTCTACACGGATAAACGTTCCCGCATACTCGAGCCGTTGCGCAAGCGGTAAGAGGTCGATGTGATACTCAAGCCCGCCGCCGCCCTCGCGGCCTTGGCGTTTGCGGGCAAGGCCGCTGGCGGCCCACGCTTCGCGGTCGGCGGCCTTTTGAATGCCGCGTTTGGACGCCGGAAACCCGTCAAGCTTGAGGTCGGCGATCTCCTGCGCTGTCAGCCAGAGTTTCATCGGGACCCCCACGCTTTTGCCTGGAGGGTTCTCTTGAAATTGGAGACCTGTTTTTCGTGATCTTCGATCAGGGCGAGGGTAATGACATTTTCGTATTTCGCGGGAACGACCTTCAGATCGAAGTCATCGGCAAGAAAGCCCAGCAGCTCGGTCTTACCGGTCGCGCTTATGAGCGCAATGAACCGCTCCACTGTGATGTTGTTGTCGAGCTTGGCTTCGCTGGCATAGGCGTCCAGCGTTGCGACGGTGACCTTGTGACCCAGGCGATCGGTCATTGCGGCCGCGATCTCCTCCCGGCTTTTGTCACACTCCTTGAGGGCCTTCGAAACGGCGCGGCTGATCCGGGAGGCGAGCCGGGTGCCCGGGATGGCGTTCGGCTCAAACCCGACGGCTACCTTCGGCGGTGTCCAATCGAGGAACATGTCCGGGGTAAGGGTGTCTTTTGGGGGGCGGCCTCTACGCATCGAGCCAGCCCTCTTTTTTCACAAGAGTGATGATGTCTTTCTTGTGATTGCGGAAGACGGCGAACCGCGCGGCGCGGGGCAGGCTTGGCAGAATGTCACCCACCCGCTTGAGCAGTTTTTCGGTGTCTTTCTCCGGCGGTCTTCCCGACAAAAGCAGTTTTGCGTCGGCAATCGAGCCAGCCTTTGGAAGTTCACCCAGAACAAGGTCCAGGACCTTCGCTTGCGCGTCGTGGTCCAGTTCAGCCAGCGCTTTGAGGTCGGACTGTTTGTCTGCGAAGGCGGTTCCTTTCAACCGTTCGCGGGTGGCGGACGACAGACCCTTGTAGATCTGTACAGCGAGGGCAATTGAGCGCCATGAAAGGCCGGTGCTGTCTTCGGCATTCTGGCAAAATGCAAAAATTGCAACTTGCCTCTTTTCACCGCCCGTATGCTGATTTCCGCGCTTGCCGCCATGCTTTGTCTGCGGGTGCAGCGCCTCATAAATGCGTTTCAATTCAAAAAGAGCTTCACAGCGCTCCAGGGCGTTGAAATCCTTGCGGCCAAGGTTTTCCAGGATCTCATGCAACCGCAGCTCTTCTGCGGGCTGGTCGGTCGTTGGGGTAAGAACCCGGCAGGCGATCTCTTTACGCTTCAAAAGCTTGAACGCTTCGAGGCGGTGTTCACCAGCGACCAGCCGGAAGCGCTCCCCTTCAGAAACAACGTCGATTGGGGTTTTGTGCCCTGCCTCTCGGATCATGTCGGCGAGCGTTGCAGCCCAATCCGGATCCACCGGGCGCAGCCGGGTCTCTGGAACATCGATAAGTGAGATTTTGATTGTTGTGTCGGCCATCGAACATACCCCTTGAAAGCCGTTCAAAAAGACCGGGCGGCAGGAGCGACCTGGTGGTCCGCCCGGTAAGTTGGGGAGGAACGCAGCATCTTGGTCAGAGGCCACGCAAAGCGGCAGCGCCGCATCCCACCACTAAGCCGCAGGTGGCGCGGTTCCCCCGGCGCCCGGATGTGCGGTGGGCGCAAAGGGAATTTCAAAGGGCGTGGAAGCTGGAACAGCATGCCAGCGGGAGCCGATGCCAGCGCGATTGAGCTGGTTGGCGATCCGCTGCGCGGTCCGTCGGCTTTCATAGAGAAAGGCATCACCTGGAAAGAGGCCGGTTTCCCCAACGAGGAGATCCCCGGTCTCGGCGTTAACGGTCGTGAATACGCCTGTGAAAAAATAGAAGATGCCAGATTTGGCAGTCTTGGCGAGAATGTAGCCAGACGCCGTTGTTTGGGCTGCTGTCTGGGCTGGCGGGCTTGGATGACAGGAAATGGCCATTTATGCCGCCTCCCTATCCACGGACGCTGGCCGTTTTGGCCTAGCGGCATAAGTCGCATATTTGCTATCAAGGATTCGGGCGGTCGTCTTTGGATAGCGGCCTGGAAACAGTTTTTCTTTGGGGGTTTCGAGAAAGTCCGCAATGGCTTCCTCGGCCCATGCGAGTGGACGTTTCCAGACGTGGGACATGGACTTGGGATCCTTGCCGTTCGCCTCAGCGAGCTTGGCCATTGTCATGTGCTGGCGATGCAGCTCGGCTTTGATGGAAAACGGATCCCAGCCACCTTTGGGAACCTGTTTAGGCTTGGCCATAGCGGGTGCCTTTCGTGAAAACGGTTTGTTGCAGCAAGCCGTTTTCTTTGGATTTTGTGTGTAACCAGTCGGGCCGATCAGTCGGGCCGATGAAAGAGGGATAAGCTACATTTGTTATTTTGTAAATACCAAAAGTAGCTATTTTAGATTTGGCGAGACCTGAAAAAGAGTCAAAGACCGAGCTGGGTACGCGTATGCGCCAAGTCCGGCACCATTTCGGGGACCAGGACCGCGAGATGTTTGGTAAGTCTTTGGGTGTCAGCCGCGCTTCGTTGGCGTACTACGAAAGAGGTGAACGCACCCCGGATGCAAACGTGCTCAGCAGATATCGAACTGATCTTGGTGTCAGCCTAGAGTGGCTTTTAACCGGGGCCGGGGAAATGTTCGCAGATCCCTCTGTTGTTCCGTCAGGACCGAGTTTTCATACGATTAAGCCAGACGTGTTCCGCGAGGTCGGACGCTTGGTCACCAAACTGCATAAAGCTGAAGGCATAACACTGCCGCCAGATGCACTCTTTGACGAGCAATCCAGTGCTTACAATGCTCTGATTGAGAGGGCTGAGGATCCTGCCGACGCCAACGAACTCACGAGTCTTTTGCCGTGGCTTGCATCCCGCATCAAACGAAACCTGTTACAAGCCAAAGCAGAACCTGGCGCTGGGAAACGCGAGGCTTGATTTTAATGCAATTATCGATTGTGCCATATGAGCATTCGCGTAAGTCAGGCGCAATCTAAGATATTGTCATCGGAAGTTTAAATTCTAGATTGCTAAAATATTTAAAATGTGGGGTTGGAAATGTATGGGCAGTGGATTGGGAATTTCGAAGGAACAAACAGTGGAAACATAATGATAAACTTGGATGATCGAGGTAATTTTTTCGATGGAGTTGCCTACATAAATGAGGATCATCCGAATCCTATTTCATATTATACTTTAATTCGAACTCCGGACTCGGCTGATGTGCAGGAGCTTGATCTAACTCTGCATGTAATTGATCGAGCAAATTTGAATATAATTTCGAGAGGAGAGCTTTCGCGCCGTGGTTTTGAAGTTCAAATTCCCGAGAGGATTACAGTAAAATTATCACTGAAGAAAAAAATCCTCAAACTTGATTGGACAACGTCGATTGGAACAAACGGGACCGGCGTTTTGCCTAGATCTAAGTCCGATACTAAATCTGCAATAAAGCCAGTACGGGGAATAAACTCTTGGGAGAAGTTCAAAGCCTTTGCAACAAGTTTGGAGCCCCGCGCCTCGGTTTTTCGAGGTCAATCAAAACCGTTTCGTCTTAGAACGTCGTTTCATAGAACTGCCAGGAAAAACCTCTCGCGTTTCAGCAATGAAGACATACCAAGGCTTCACCAATTATTTTCTGCCCGAACAAAGCATTTTTTTGATTTAAAAGACCCACTCCAAAACGGCGCTTTTTGGAATCTCATACAGCATCATGGTTATCCTACTCCTTTGTTGGACTGGACCCATTCGCCTTTTGTGGCGGCATATTTCGCGTTTTCAAATGCAAAGTTCTCTGATGACAAAGGCAAAGCAGAAAAGGTGCGAATTTATATGTTTAATCATCGCCAGTGGTTGGATGATTTTCCTCAAATGGGCCGCGTAGACACTCCGTTTCCTCACTTCTCAATGCTAGATACAATACCGATTGACAATGAGCGGTCACTTCCGCAGCAGGCACTGTCCACCATTACCAATATCGATGACATAGAGGGCTATATTCTAGATTGCGAAAAGTCCAGGCAGGCTCAATATCTTCAGGCGTTTGATCTACCCTGCCGAGAAAAAGACAGTGTTTTAAGAGAGTTGCGACTGATGGGTATTACTGCGGGTTCTCTTTTCCCAGGATATGACGGTATTTGTGCGGATATGCGCAGACAGCTCTTCGATGAATCCCGGAGATAATTTTGACGAGTAAATCCTTAGTCTATGACTAAACAATATCCTGAAGTTAATTACATAAGATTGGGGCATGGAAGTATTTTATGAAAGCCACCTATGAACTCACTGATCCAGCTTCCGAAATTGCAGCGCTTTTTGAAGAGTTTTCCTCTATTCAACCCGGCCAAGTTGATGACACAACACAAAGCGTCTTGAGCTCGTATTTTGACTGCGATCCATCGACATCCGATTGGTACGAGTTGATTGGCACCATAGCCTCGCGCATACGTTCTCTGCGTGAGTTTATCGCCAATGTTGAAGACCGATTTGTAAGAGACAAGATGAGAAGTCAAACATTGAAGTCTCTAGATCACATGACACAATTTGTTAGCCCTAACCACATGATGAACAAATGGAGAGTCACGAAGGCAAACCTTTTTAGTGACGAACATATCGCTAAACTTGAAAGTTTCGCTCCAACTGCCGAAAAGTACAAACCGTTGCGGAAGCTGAGCGAAGAAGAGCGTCAAGCAATCTTGGATAAACTAGATGCTATTTTGCTCATGGTTGATGACGATCATGAACAATTTAGTGACATTCCTGAATGGGCCATAGCGCCAATAGTTGATGGAATAAAAAATTTACGTCGGGTCATAGGCTACCTAAGGTTTTTTGGACATCAAGCCGCGGTCGACGCTGTTCTAAATCTATCAATCAAAGTTGACAGCATAGCCGCTTCCGATCTTCCCAAAGAGCAAAAGAAAGATCTGTACAGCTTAATTCAAAAAACTATGCATGTAATGTTTTTCGTGGGCGAAGTATTACTGCTTCCGGCGAACGCCTACCAAGGATATCATGTTTATAAAGAGGTTGCATTGCAGCACTTGGTCGATCAAAAGGAAGAAAAATTAGCTCTAGTTGACAGCAACGCAGATCAAAAACTACTTCCCCCGCCAGATGACGAAGTTGCGTCAGATCAAGCTTTGGAGGAGTAGCCAATTCGATTATTGCAGCCCTTGGAATGCATGGATCTCGAAGGCCAAAGTTCTGCGGTTCAGGTCACACTTTTCGCATATTGTGTGTTGTGGAATGTTTCGTTCGATGAGTTCCCACCTCCGCTTGTGAGTGTGGGGGCTCCAACAGAAAAACTGGCAGAAATCCGCGAAAACCGCCGTGGTGCGAACTCTCGTAAGAGATGGCGAGCTGGTTCCCATCTTGAATTTGCGCGGTCGCTGTTTTCATTAGGAAATTTCTAATGGCACAAACTGCGCAACAATCCTTCCTGTGATTTTGTGCCAAATGAAGTTGCGCGGCGGCGCGCAGAAAATGCCAGCGTAATCGGCAGAATTCCGCCAAATACCGCTCAATCCCACTTAATCCCGGTTAAAGCCTAAGTGCCAAGTGTTGTTGCGCGTTACAGCAGTAACTCGGCTTGGCATTCTCATGCGAGAAATGGATGTGCCGTGACGTCTAGCCTTGCCCGTATTCCAGCTCGCTTATGCCACCGATTGTGTGCGGCGGGCGGGTGCCTTGGCCTTCTTCATTTCGTCCAAAGCGGCGGTCAACGGCGCATGCAGCTGGGCGTTTTCGATGTAAAAGGTCACAAAGTCTTCCGCTGCTAAGGGGCGGCTGAACAGATAACCTTGGAAGCTGGTGCAACCAGATTGCGAGAACCAGGCCTTTTCCTCCCCTGTTTCAATGCCTTCAACGACGGTCGCAAAGCCCAAAGACGCGCTGAGGTCAAAAATTGACTTCAAAATGTGCCCATTGATCTCGCCATGGCATGACCGGGTCAAAGACCGGTCGATTTTCACCGTATCTATCGGAAAAGCCTGCATGTACCTGAGAGAGGTGTGTCCCATTCCGAAATCGTCGAGTGCAAACCGGACACCAACAGCCCTGAGGTTTTCGATCGCCTCAAAGACTTTGTCATCCGGCAACAGGACCGTGCTCTCGGTAATCTCGAGTTCGACGGTTGAAGGGTCTAGTGCATACCGCGCGAGTGTCTGTTTCACCACATCTGCAAAATCGTGCTGAAGAATCTGGGACGGCGTTACATTGACAGACATCTTGAAGTCGGCCGCCACAAAACCGGTCCATTCGGCCCGGGTGCGGCACGCCAGATCGAGTATGTGCTCGCCAAGCTGCGGCATGATCTCCATATCTTCCGCCAGCTGGATAATCACCGGTGGAGCGATGTAGCCGTATATCGGATGTTTCCAGCGCAGCAGAGCTTCAACACCGCACACGCTGCCATCGCAGGCGTTGATCTGTGGCTGATACTCCAGGTGAAGACCCTGCCTTTTATCCAGAACGGCTTCCAAATCAATGGCAAGGGCGCGGGCCACCCGGCCGACAACACCGTTCCGTTGCAACAACTTTGTTGGAGTGCTTGGCGTTTCTGTTCCGGTTGAAAACCGCAGCAGGTCAGTTAAAGACTCTCGTATTGTCAGCGTGCTGACGGTGTCGGTCAGGCGGACAAACGGGGCGTAGATGAGGACCGACAGCACGAGGCAGACGGCTTGAACTCCGGCCCCGGAGAAAGAGCCTGTGACAGCATATGCGTTGAGTATCGGCGGCGTCGTCCAGGCGACGCCGTAGCTCGTGAAGGGCATCCACTCAAGGAGCATCGCACCATAAAGAACGCCGGTGTTTACAAGTGGTGCCAGCAGAAAGGGCAGCGCGTACAACGGATTGAGGACGATCGGGATGCCGTAAATTATCGGTTCGTTCACGTTGAACAATGCCGGTATCAACGCCAGCAGGGCGAAGCGCTTCACCACGGTCAACTTGCTGAAAACCAGCATGGCGATGATCATGCCAAGCGTTGCGCCGGAGCCTCCGACGTGCACAAGGTCGAACACCTGAGATGTGATGATGTTTGTAGGCGGCAAGCCCGCGGCGACATGTGCGATATTTTCGTCGGCCGCGGGGATTAGCTGCAAATCCGAAACACCATTGAGCATGTTCCGGCCGTGGACGCCGAACAGCCAGAGCACCTGTGACAACAGAACATATTTCAGGCCGCCCCAAAGCGAATTGTCGATGTTCCCGACCATGCCGTTCAGTTGTGCCTGAAGCTCGGCGGTCACATGCTCAGACCCGATAGTAAGCAGAGCGCCTTTCAGGCCCGCGAACACAATCAGCGTTGTAAGCGCGGCGGGCAGGACGCCATAGATATCGCCAAGCATTGCCTCATTGCTGAGCGCGCGGGTCTGGAAACGGAAGAGGTTCTTTCGGCACAGGAAGAGAAACAGGCCGGTGCTTGCAACAGCAACGAACAGGGCCGTGGGCAATCCCTGGCTTATGGAGAGAGAGGCCAGGAGTTGAGAGCTGTCTGCCTGTGCGATCAAGATGAAAAAGCTGGTGAGTGCAACCAGAATTGTGAGAAGCGGGTGCGCAACAGGGCGGCGCTTCTGGCTGTTCACGCTGTTTGTGTAAATGTAGGCGTAGCTCACGATCACGATGAGTGACGCGATGCCGAAAGTCGCGTTAATCACCGCATCCAGTACAACCTCTACATCTTGTCCGAAATGAAAATTGTGACCGGTGCCTGTTTGAACAAAAGGCGGGTATTTTATCAAAAGGGCGAAGGCGCCGAGCAATATAGCGGGCAAGGTAATGCAAAGGCTGCGTTGCAATGCAGAGAATGCAGAATTGTTTGAGAGTTTCTTGCTGAATAAAAGAGGTGCTGCGCAGAGCCTATTCAACACATCCGGTGTGTCGCTGGCATATTTCCCCATAGCTTCCCTCGATGAATGTGCCCCTCTACTGCAAGAAATGACAGAAGTTTATTAAATTAGACTTATTAATTCTGATGTGATTTTTGATTGAGGGTGGTGACTTTAGATGCTTTAAATTGAAAATTGCAATCGACTTGTGCGACATGAGATTATTGCATGCATTGGTTTATTCATTACTTGCTTTCGCCTGAAGTGGATAATCTGGAAGGGTGTGCAAGCGATCGTTCCTCAGTGCGATGACTAAACCACACCTGAACAGAACGCGGTGTTGAACGGCTCCAGTGTGGAGCGGCATCTGTTTTGGTTGAATGAATTCAAAAGGCCGTGCAGCCGACGTTTTACATGCGGCGTCTTAGACCGGAACACCGGCGATGTGGGCGATCAGCTCCAGGCTGTTGCGGGCGTTGAATTTTTTCATCAAACGGGCCCGGTGAACCTCTACCGTGCGGTGGGAGATGTCGAGCGCGCGGGCGATCTCCTTGGACGTCAGGCCCTCGGCCAGCATGGTCGCCACCTGACGCTCGCGCACGCTCATGTCGGCGAGCGGCCGGTCTTCTGAAATATCGGCAAAACTCCAAATGGCCTTGGCGAAGGGGTGATCAGGGTCCCGCGACTGCCCGCGTACCCGGCACCAGAACAGAGCACCGGATTTCCGGCGCATGATCCGCTCGTCCTGATAGGTGCCGCTGCCCAGCATCTTGCTGACCCCGATCTTGCCGATGCGCAAGAACTCTTCCGAAGAGGGATAAAGCACCGACAGGGAGACACCGGTCAGCGCGGCGGTGTCATATTCAAACATCGCCGCAAACCGCGGATTGCATTTCCGGATGGTCCGGTCTTCTGAGTAAACCAGTCCGATCGGCGCATGCTCAAAGGCAAGGGCAGCCAGCTCCTCCATTCGATCTCCATTACGTGTTTTGCCGGAATATCCAGATAAAGCGCGCAAATAGTATCCGGAAGGGAGAAAAGGGAGGCAAGGGCATGAACCCGGCAGAATGGCTGAAACGCACAGCGGCAAAATCACCCGGCGCACCGGCGCTCTTCTCCGGTGTGCGCCAGGTGGCCGATTATGCGGCATTTGCGGAGACAGCCGGGGCGATTGCACACGCGCTTCAAGGCCGCGGCATTGCCAGAGGCGACCGGGTCGCGGTCTTCATGGCTAACAGCACAGCCTATCTTGAAGCGCTCTACGGCATTTGGTGGGCCGGCGCGGCTGCAGTGCCGATCAACGCCAAGCTGCACGGGCGGGAAGCAGCCTGGATGGTGGACGACGCCGGCGCAAAACTGGTTTTCTGTGATGGAAAATCCGCAAACGCCCTGTCTGCTCTTTTGTCTGGCGATGCACAGATTGTTATGACCGGCAGCGCGGACTTTGACGCCATGCGATCGGAAGCCCCGCGCTCAGAGCCCGTGCCTCTGGATGAGGCCGATCTCGCCTGGCTGTTCTACACCTCGGGCACCACTGGACGGCCGAAGGGGGTCATGATCACCTGCGGCAACATCGCATCGATGACGTACAACTTCTTTGTCGATGTGGATGAGGTCAAGTCGGGCGGGGCCATACTTTACGCTGCTCCCATGAGCCATGGCGCCGGGCTTTACAACTTCATGCATGTCTTGCGCGGTGCACGGCACGTCGTTCCGGAAAGCGGCGGATTTGACACTGAAGAAGTTCTTCGGATCGCGCCAACCCTAAAATGTGTCAGCATGTTCGCAGCGCCTACGATGGTGCGCCGGATGGTGGATGTTGCCAAGGCCCAGGGGCTCAACGGTATGGGGCTGCGCACCATCGTTTACGCCGGAGGGCCGATGTATGAGGCCGATATTCTGGAGGCGGTGGAGGTGATGGGAACCCGGTTTGTCCAGATCTACGGTCAAGGGGAATGCCCGATGGGGATCACTGCGCTCTCCAGGGCTGATGTGTCCGATCGCAGCCATCCAAGATGGCGGGACCGGCTGAATTCCGTTGGGACGGCGCAATCTTCCGTGCGGGTGCGCGTCGTTGATGAAAACGGCGAAGATCTTGCCGCCGGCGAGGTAGGGGAGATCGTTGTGCGCGGGGCAACGGTCATGAAAGGCTATTGGCAGAATCCGGCCGCGACCAAAGACACCCTTCGAAACGGCTGGCTGTGGACCGGCGACATGGGGCGGCTCGATCCGGACGGCTATCTGACGCTTCAGGACCGCTCCAAGGATGTAATCATTTCCGGCGGAACAAACATCTACCCAAGAGAAGTGGAGGAAGTGCTGCTCAGCCATCCGGCGGTGCATGAGGTTTCCGTGATTGGCCAGGAAGATCCGGAGTGGGGGGAGATCGTTGTTGCCTTTGTCGTGCGTCTCAACGGGCAAAACGTGGAAGCAGCCGAGCTTGATGCCCTGTGCCTGGAGCAGATCGCCCGGTTCAAACGGCCAAAGACCTACCACTTCGTCGAGGCGCTGCCGAAGAACAATTACGGCAAGGTCCTGAAGACCGAATTGAGACAAAAGCTGATGGATGGAGGGAACGAACATGAGTGATTTGACAAGAAAAACCGCCCTGGTGACCGGATCTGTTCAGGGCATCGGTTTGGCGATCGCACAAAGCCTTGCTGGCGCCGGCGCCCGGGTGGGTGTTCACGGTCTTGCGACAGCGGAGCAGGCCGCGGAGGCTGTGGCCGCTGTTGAGGCGGCCGGTGCACCGGAGGCCCGGTTCTTTGACGCCAACATGCGGGATGTGGCGGCCATTGAGGCGATGATGCAGGAGGTGTCTGACTGGGGCAGCGCGGACATTCTGGTCAACAACGCCGGCATCCAAAAAACCGCCAGCTACGCCGAGCTCGATGCGGCGACCTGGGAAGCCATCATCGATGTCAATCTGTCCGGCGCCTTTCACACGATGCGAAAGGCGCTGCCCGTCATGGCTGAGAAGGGGTATGGCCGGGTAATCAACATTGCTTCGGTCCATGGCCTCGTCGCATCGGTGAACAAGGCGCCCTATGTCGCCTCAAAGTTCGGCCTGGTCGGCATGAGCAAGGTCGCCGCGCTGGAATATGCCGCCGCCGGCACCAAGGCCAAAGGCGGTGTCACCGTCAACTGCATCGCGCCAGGCTGGACCGAAACGGCGATCATCGAGCCGCAGGTCGCCGCCCGCGCCGCCCTTCACGGCGGAGATCGGGATCTAGGTATTGCCGATCTTCTGGCCGAAAAACAACCGACCCGGCGCACCTCCGATCCATCGGAAATCGGTGCCTTGGCGCTGTGGCTGTGTCATCCGGTTGCCCACAATGTCACCGGCACGACCATCCCGGTCGACGGCGGGTGGACAGCGCAATAGACTTTTCTTTTTCTTCCTATGCACATGCAATTGGCCGCGCGGTCTCGTGCGGCCATCTTTGTTTGCGGGGGACGGGATGTTTGTTGCCCCTTGTGCTCTTGCCTTCGGGATGGTTCAACTCAAAAGCAACGTGGGCTTAAGCAACAACCTGAAAGGCATCTAATGGATCCGTCCGGCGAACGGTTCTCAAGCGCAAGTGCTGACCTTGAAACGCTGGTCGCGCTCTTAAAGACGCACGACATTTTTGCCTCCATGGACGAGCAGCACCTGCGAAACATTGCAGCTGCCTGTCCGATCGAAGATGCTGCTGCCGGGACGGTTCTGTTTCGCCGGGGCGATTCGGGGTCTTTTGCTTATCTTCTGGTGTCCGGTGAATTGTCGGTGGATGTCGACACGCCGCATGGCGACGTCACCCTGGCGGTGCTGACGGCACCGGACATGGTCGGTGAGATTTCCGTTTTCGCCCGCAGTCCCCGGACCGCGACCGTTCGCGCGCGCAGTGCAGTGCAGCTTCTGAGACTGGACCGCGATGTTGTCCGCGGTCTCTTGATCGATCATCCGGACGCCATCTTGACCATCATCGGCGCTCTTGGAAGCCGCCTTCAGGGGATGAACGGTGCCATAGCGACCTTGACCCAGGCCGCAGAAGCGCTCAGCAACGACGCGTTTCAACCCGGCATGCTGGAAACCTTGAAGGCGGAGGCGGGCCGGTTCGGGCAGTTCGCCCATGTCTTCGACAAGATGGCGGGCGAGATCCGGGAAAAAAGCGCGCAGCGCGAAGAAATGCGCATGGCGGCCAAGGTGCAGGGCTCCTTTCTGCCGTCCGGCATCGACCCGGGTGCATTTGGAAAAACATTCGACATCGCCGCATCCATGATCCCGGCCAAGGACGTTGGCGGGGACTTTTATGACTACTTCATGGTCGGAGACGCCAAACTTGGCTTTGCCATTGGCGATGTCTGCGGGAAGGGCATGCCGGCTGCCATGTTCATGAGCGTCTCGCGGATGATCTTGAAAACACTGGCGCGGGAAGGCCATCCACCTGGCACTGTAATCAGCCGCCTGAACGATGTGCTTTCCGACGACAATCCGGAATGCATGTTCGTGACGCTGTTTTACGGATGCCTTGATCTGGAAACCGGCACACTTTCCTATTCCAGCGCCGGACACGAAGACGTTTATTGGCTCGGCACCTGTGGGGACTGTGAGCGGGTCGAAAGCCTCGGACCAATCGCGGGTGTTTTTGAAAAAACGGACTTTCCAACCCGAACGCGTCAGATCGCGCCCGGCGATGGTGTGCTGCTGGTCACCGACGGTGTGACGGAGGCCCTCAATCCGAACGGGGAGCTTTATGGTCACGACCGGCTGAACCGCTTTCTTGAAACCTCAAAAAATGCGAGCGCAACAGGGTGGATCGAGACTTTAAACGCAGAAGTTTCAAGGTTTGCCGCCGAGGCAGCCCAATCCGACGACATCACCTGTCTTGCGATGATCTTTCAAGGATCTGAACCTGGGTGATTGGTCAGCGCCGCTTGCCGAAGGCGGGTTTGCCGGAGCTGGCCGGCCGGGTGCGCCGCACCTGCTGCTGCTGGGCGCGTTTGGCATCATCCATCATGTGCTGGCGGGTGAAAAAATTGTCAGGGCTGTCATGCAACAGGTCAATTTCGGACTTCAGCGCCTCTTCGGAGGTTTTCAGCGTCTGGGCACGCTGAGCCCCGACAATGCGTTTTTCGCTGATGAATTGAACACCCATCTTCAGCCCGTCTTCCCAGCGCTTTTCGCAAGTGACCTCGAAGTTCTCCAGGTCAATCTGCAGCTCGAATTGTGGCGGCGCCATAAAGGCGGTCTCGAACTGCAACATCGCTCCGCCATCGGAGAGGTTGCGCACGATGCAGGGGAAGGACCTCAGGCCGCCTTGGAAAATGATTTTGCCTTTTTTCAAGACACGCGTCCGCCGCGGGCGGTCGTCTGCCGTCCGGGCTTCCTGGCCGCTCACTGGCGCCTGTTCCTGTTTGTCTTCGGACATGACTGTTTGAACCGGTACTTCAAGGATCACATGCACATCGCCAATCATACTATTAATGAATGCTTTCCAATCGGTGAATCAGCCGAATGCTGCCAAGAGGATTGCACTAAAGCCGCGGAAATCCCCTGGAGCCCCACCGCTGAAAAAAGAGACAGATTTTATTATTGGCCGGAATCGTGGAATGCCATTCCTTGAATTGATTACCGCCCATTCTCTATCTCTAACGCATCACAAACGGGCATGAATTGAAAAATTTCAATAAGTTGCCTGACATGGCTTGCAAGGTCGAACACGTCCGAAATGGAGGATTGATCCACTCCATTTCGCGTGTCGGCAGTTTAATGGCATTTCCGGAAAATCGTCTGGACTGAGCCATCAGACAGAGTCACGGTAAACCGGTTTTGGGAAAACAACGGTTATGAACATAATGTCGGCAGACCTGACGCCAGAACGCCTGAGCAATTTGCGTCGGCTTGAGGCTGAGAGCATCCACATCATCCGTGAGGTGGCAGCTGAGTTTTCCAATCCGGTGATGCTCTATTCCATCGGCAAGGACAGTGGCGTCATGCTGCACTTGGCGATGAAGGCGTTTTATCCGTCGAAACCGCCGTTTCCGCTGCTTCACGTGGACACCACCTGGAAGTTCCGCGACATGATCACATTCCGGGACGAGACGGCTAAGCAGCTCGGTCTGGAACTCTTGGTGCATACAAACCAGGAAGGCGTGGAGAAGGGCATCAACCCGTTCGATCACGGCTCGTCGGTGCACACCCATATCATGAAGACCGAGGCGCTCAAACAGGCGCTCGACAAATATGGGTTTGACGCGGCTTTTGGCGGCGCGCGGCGCGATGAGGAAAAGTCCCGTGCCAAGGAACGGGTGTTCTCCTTCCGTAATTCCAGCCACGGCTGGGACCCGAAGAACCAGCGGCCCGAGCTGTGGAACTTGTACAATGCCCGGGTTGCCAAGGGCGAGAGCATTCGCGCCTTTCCGCTCTCCAATTGGACCGAGCTCGACATCTGGCAATACATCCTGACGGAAAACATCCCGATGGTGCCGCTCTACCTGGCCGCCAAGCGCCCCGTCGTTGAACGCGACGGCATGCTGATCATGGTCGACGATGAGCGGATGACCTTGCAGCCCGGCGAGGTTGTCCAGGAAAAGATGATCCGCTTCCGCACGCTCGGCTGTTACCCGCTGACAGGCGCGATTGAATCGGATGCCACGACCTTGCCGGACATCGTCAAGGAAATGCTGATTGCCCGCACGTCCGAGCGCCAGGGCCGCCTGATCGACAAGGACGAAAGCGCCTCGATGGAAAAGAAAAAGCGTGAGGGGTATTTCTGATGAGCGTTCTTGAAGACACCCTGACCAGTTCCGAAGCTGTTGCCGCCTATGTGGCTGCCCAGGAGCAAAAGGACCAGCTGCGGTTCCTAACCTGCGGCTCGGTGGATGACGGCAAGTCGACCCTGATCGGCCGCCTGCTTTATGACACCAAGCTGATATTCGAGGATCAGCTGGCAGCCCTTGAGCGGGACTCGAAGAAACACGGCACGGTCGGCGAAGACATTGATCTGGCGCTCCTGGTCGACGGGCTGGAAGCCGAACGCGAGCAGGGCATCACGATTGATGTCGCTTACCGCTTCTTTGCTACCGACAAGCGCAAGTTTATCGTCGCCGACACACCGGGCCACGAGCAATACACCCGCAACATGGCAACCGGCGCCTCAACCGCCGATCTGGCCGTTCTGCTGGTGGATGCCCGCCATGGCCTGCAGGTGCAGACCCGCCGCCATGCCTTCATTGCCTCACTGCTCGGCATCCGCCACGTGGTGCTGGCGGTGAACAAGATCGATCTCGTTGATTATTCCGAAGAGCGTTTTGACGAAATCCGGAAGGACTTTGAGACCTTCGCCAGCGGCTTTGACTTTGAAAGCCTGGTGGCGATCCCGATGTCCGCCCGCTTTGGTGACAATGTTACCGCCAAGGGCGGGAACATGGACTGGTTTACCGGTCCAACGCTCCTGGAGCATCTGGAAACGATCGAGGTGGGCGAGCATGAGCTGGAAGCTCCGTTCCGCTTCCCCGTGCAATGGGTGAACCGGCCGAACCTCGACTTCCGGGGGTATTCGGGAACGATCGCCAGCGGCCGAGTGGCTGTCGGGGATGAGATCGTTGTGGCAGGCCCTGCCAAAACCAGCACCATCAAGCAGATCATCGCGCCGACCGGCGAGGTGGAAGAAGCCCGCGCGGGCGAAGCCGTCACACTGACCCTTCAGGATGAGATCGACATCTCGCGCGGCGATCTTCTCAGCGCGCCGTCTGCCCGTCCGGATGTCGCGGACCAGATGGCCGCGCACCTCATCTGGATGTCGGAAGATGCGTTGCTGCCCGGCCGCTCGTATCTCCTGAAGATTGGCGCGAAGACGGTCAACGCGACGGTCACGGAGATCAAGCACAAAATCAACGTCAACACGTTCGAGCATGTGGCCGGCAAGACGCTGGATCTGAATGAGATCGCTTTCTGCAACTTGAGCCTTTCCTCTGACGTTGCCTTTGACCCCTATGAGGCCAACCGGACAACCGGGTCGTTCATCCTGATCGACCGGATGACCAACCAGACGGTTGGGGCGGGCATGGTGTGGTTTGCGCTGCGCCGAGCAACCAACATTCATTGGCAGGCACTCGATGTCGACCGCAAGGCGCGGGCCGACAAGATGGGTCAGCAACCGGCGGTGTTGTGGTTCACTGGGCTCTCGGGCTCCGGCAAGTCAACCATAGCCTCACTGGTTGAAAAGCGCCTGCACGCGGAAGGCCGGCACACCTACACGCTTGACGGCGACAACGTGCGCCACGGGCTCAACCGGGATCTCGGCTTTACCGATGCCGACCGGGTGGAGAACATCCGCCGGGTGGGCGAGGTTGCCAAGCTCATGGCCGACGCCGGGCTGATCACGCTGGTCTCCTTCATATCGCCGTTCCGTTCCGAGCGGCGGATGGCACGGGACCTGATGGGCGAGGGCGAGTTCATCGAGGTGTTTGTCGACACGCCGATCGAGGAGTGCAAGAAGCGCGATCCGAAGGGGCTATATGCCAAGGCGGAACGTGGCGAGATCAAGAACTTCACCGGCATCGACAGCCCTTATGAGGCTCCGGAAAACCCGGAAATCCGCATCAATAACGTCGGTCGTCCGGCGGAAGAGGTGGCGGATGAGATTGTTGCGTATTTGAGGACGCGCGGGTTCCTGAGTGTTCTCGGCATGGATGGTGACGGAATTTAGAGCGGCCTTACTCACTGCTCTGTCAATCACGACGGACCCCGGATCAGATCCGGGGCGGCGCGGAGAAACACAGCGCTTTATTTAATACCGTCCCGGATTTGATCCGGGACCGACCTCCCCACAGTAAATAACTCCGCAGTCCCGGCCTTCGAGCCGGGACCTGCAATTCATTTAAAAACTGCCGACGACCATCAAGCCGGGACCTGCATCTTAATTGAAATTAGCCGATAGCCACGGGTGCCTGACACACGTCCACCCACTCAGCGCTCGTGATCTCGGCCATCCGGTCCGGCGCAATGCGGACAGCTGCATTGGTCGCGCCTGCGGCCGGAATGACAACGTCAAACGCTTTCAGCGAGACATCGCAGTAAACCTTCAGCGGTGAGGGCAGGCCGAACGGGCAGACGCCGCCGACTGGATGGCTGGTGATCTCGACCACTTCCTCGGCGCTCAGCATCTTTGCTTTGCCGCCAAAGGCCGCCTTGGCCTTTTTGTTGTCCAGCCGCGCATCGCCGCGGGCAACCAGCAAGAACACCTCATCCTTGACCCTGAACGAGAGCGTTTTTGCGATCTGACCCGGCTCTACGCCATGCGCAGCTGCCGCCAGATCAACTGTCGCACTGCTGTCCTCCGTGACCAAAACCTCAAGATCCGGGGCGGCCTCAGCCAAATGGGCACGGACAGATTCAAGCGACATGCGAAGCCTTTCTCAAGAAGATGCGAAAATACAAACGAAGATCAAAACTTTCCAATGTTGACATCAGTCCTACATTGTCTGTGTGTAAAGCTTCCAATCTTGTGGAGATTGTAAACAATACGTTCACTATGTTTCCATAATTTGGACAGCGTCCTGTGGGAAGAAGGTTATCGTGACTGGTGGTTGTTATCCCGTGGCTATTAAGTGCCGGATGACTCTGAACAAATAGGATAAGCAAATGGCAAAAGCCATGCCTGCTGCAACTGAAGAGCGTAGCCGCCGACAAGGTCCAGGCGCCGCACGCGGGCCTAATCCTGCCAGCGTGCCGGACGGCGTAGTCTTTCTTATTGTCAAGAACGGTCTTTTTTGGGGCTCGATCGCCCTCTCTGGTGCCGTTCTTTACAGTGCAGCCTCGATTTTTTTCTAACCGCAGCGCCGGACGGCGGCATCGCGAATTATTTTTGGACAGACAACGGTCTGCCGTAACGCGTGTCGCCAGTGTAATCCCGATTTTCCGAGCTTTTTTATCGGCGGACAGTCAGGTCCGCATCCAGCCGGTTCAACCCAAAATGATGATCCGGGCGGAATGTCTCCGGCAACGGGATGCGCGGCGAGCCCCCGGAAATCTCGGCAACAAGCGCTTCGGCGATCAAATGCGCAATTCCGTAGGAAATCTTGAAGCCACCTGTGGCCGCAAAGGTCCGCTCCCGGCCGGGCAGGGCGCCGACCAACGGGTCGCGCTTGTTGCATCGTGGCCGGATGCCGGCCCATTCGGTCAGCACCTCGCGCCCGTTCAAAGAGGGACAGAAGGCGGTGGCTCGCCGGATCAGATCTGCCGAGCGGTCCGCGTCGACCTCGGTATCCTGCGCAGTCCGGTCTGACGTGCTGCCAATTGCGACGGTGCCATCGTCATGCGGAACCACATAGAGCCCGTCGCAATAGATGGCTGGCCGGTTTTCGAGGCCGCGGCCGTCCATCAAGAGGGCCTGTCCTTTTTCCCCCCGGCCGATTGCCTCGCCTGTGAGGGTTTCGATGAGATCAAAAGCACCATGCCCTCCCGCAATGACGAAATTCGTAGCATTGATCGTCTGCCCATCGCTCAGATGGACCGTATCCTTTGCCTCATCGAACCCGGAGACACGTGTTTCTTCCAACAAGAGGCCCTGTTTTGCCACGAAACTTGCCAATGCTTTTAAGTAAAGCCGTGGAGCAACACGGGCTGCCAGCGTTTCAAAGACGATACCGTGAGGGGCTGCGTCCGCGCTCAGCCAATCCGAACGGCTGCCCTGCGGTTCAACAACATAGGAAAAACCGGTGTCCGCCGGATGCCAGCGCTGCTTGCTCTCCTCGGCGCGCTCCAGATGGTGGTCCAGTTTGTCCTGTGTTGTCAGCGGCAAGATCCGGCCCAGGCGCTTGTAGCCGCAGGTGACGCCAGAGACCTGTTCCAGTTCTGTGATATGGCCGGAAAGGCTTGAGAGCGCTTGAAACTGGAACTCTTTCTTCGGGTTCCAGCGGGCTGGCATGTGCGGCATCAATGCGCCAAGCAGTCCGCCGCTGGCCCCCGCGCCAACATGACGGGTTTCAACGACGGCAACTTTCAGACCAGCCCTGAGCCCTGCATAGGCTATCGACAGGCCGAAAATACCGGCACCGGCAATTGCCAGGTCATATCGCTCAGAAGTGCTTGCCACGTTGGTCCCCGCGCTTGATCGGCTCTCTCGGCTCCCGTATGAGGAGCTGACAATTAGAGGCTTGGTTTAGTGGCGTGACGGACGAAGAGCAAAGAAAAACCGCTGCGGCGTTTGGCCCGCCGGACCTTGAGTGGCTGGACGGGGACGTGCCGCGCGCCGAGGGGTTTGCGGATACCTATTTCTCAAAAGCCGGCGGCCTTGACGAGACCCGGCATGTGTTCTTGTCCGGCAACGGCCTGCCTAAGCGTTTTGAGGGGCGCGAGAGCTTCACCATTGCCGAGTTCGGTTTTGGCACCGGTCTCAACTTCCTTGCGGCGGTCCAAGCGTTGGAAAGGGTCGCAAATCCACCGGAGCTGACGTTCATCTCGTTTGAACTTCATCCCATGACCAGCGAGCAGCTCCGCAGGGCGTTGGCCGCGTTCCCCGAATTGATCGATTGGCCAGAAAAACTGACGGCGATTTGGTCTCCGCAGCCAGGCTGGAACATCCTGCAGCTGGGGCGAGCGAGGTTGGTGCTCGGCGTAGGTGATGCCCGCGTGTTGATCGCGGAGCTTCAAAACGTGCCCAAAACGCTCGAACAAGCGGGATTCGATGCCATGCAAGTCGATGCCTGGTTTTTGGATGGGTTCAGTCCGGCAAAAAACCCGGAGCTTTGGGACGGAACGCTTCTTGGGGCTGCGGCAAACCTCACTGCCTCAGATGGGACACTCGCGACCTACACGTCTGCGGGATGGGTGCGCCGGAACCTGCAAGCAGCGGGTTTCGAGATTGAAAAGGTCAAAGGTTACGCCGGTAAGCGCGAAATGGTGATCGGCCAGAAGGCGGCATTGCGCACCTGAATCCGATTAACTGCCGGTGAGCGCCCGCGGCATGGCTGACTGGGTCAACCGGTGCTCGATCCAGTTGCTGTGCCAATCCAAAACGTCGTCTGCGGGCATTGGACGGGCAAAAGCGTACCCTTGTGCATACCGGCAGCCGTAGGTGTGCAATAATTCTGCATGTGCAGGCGTCTCGACGCCCTCTGCCAAAACGTCGATGTTGTACACCCGGCCTAGGGAAATAATGAGTTTGAGCAATTCCTGGTCCTGGGCATTGTTCAGGCTGTCATGCACAAAGCCCTGGTCGATCTTCAAGGTATCAATTGGCAACTGTTTCAGGTAGGCGAGTGAAGAGTAGCCGGTCCCAAAATCGTCCAGCGCAAAGCGGACTGACGATAGGCGGCAATTCCGGATGATCTTCGAAACACGCTCAATGTCACTGAGGGCATCAGTTTCCAGAAGTTCGATTTCGAGCTGACACGGTTCGACAGCCGGATGCTTCTGAAGGTGTTTGTTCAGTGTTTCTTCGAAATCGCTCGAGGTAAGCTGGAGGGCGCTCACATTGACACTGACGGTCGTGTCGAGGCCAACTTCATTCCACCGCTCAATCTGTTCAAGGGCATTGTCCAACACCCAGTTGCCAAGTTCGATGGCCACATCAGGGTGCCGTTCGATTGGCGGCAGGAACGCGCCTGGCATCAAAAGACCCTTTTCGGGATGTTGCCAGCGTATCAGCGCTTCGTAGCCAATGACTTCTTTCGTGGCGAGCCGGATTTTTGGTTGATAGTGCAGGCGGAAAGCGTCTGTTTTTAGGGCCTTTTTGGCATCCGCCACCTGAGCATAATACTCGGTGAGCCTGCGGTCCTGTTCCGGATCGAAGAACTTGTATTGGTTCCTGCCGGAGATCTTCGCCTCATACATTGCCTGATCGGCTTGCCGCTCCAACTGGTCGCCGTCAATCTCTTCCGTTTGAGGGTAGAAGGTGACGCCGATGCTGGCGGAGACGGATGCTGTTGCCGCGCCGAGCTTGAACTCCTTGGACGCAGCATCAAGGATCCGGTTCAGCGTGCTGACGCAGCTCTTCTCATCCGGAAGATCGGTGATGATGGCAACAAATTCATCGCCCCCGATGCGCGCCAGCGTATCCTCCGTCCGCAGCACTTTGGTGAGACGGTGGGCGACCGAGACCAGCAATTCGTCGCCGGCAGCGTGGCCATAGGTGTCGTTCACGGCCTTGAAGCCGTCGAGATCAATAAAGGCGATTGCAAGGGTATGGCCATGCCGGCGCGCACGCGCCATGGCCTGTTGCATAGTGTCTGCCAGAAGGACGCGGTTTGGGAGGCCGGTCAAGCGATCATAGCGCGCCAGATGTTCCAACTGGCGTTCGTGGGCCTTCATTTTCGTAATGTCGACGAACAGGCCGATGTAATTGGTGGTGTTGCCGCTTTCATCTTCAATTGCGCTGATGGTCAGGCGTTCTGCAAAGACGTCGCCGTCTTTCCGTTTGTTCCAGATCTCGCCCTGCCAAACACCGTCTTTCCGGAGCTTGGACCACATCGTCTGATAGAAGTCCGCGTCATGCTTGCCAGAACTGAGAATGCTCGGATTGTTGCCCAGGATTTCGTCCCGTTCATAGCCGGTAATGTCAGTAAAGGCCTGGTTGAAGTCGACAATCGCGCCATTAACGTCGGTGATGATGATACCTTCATCTGAGTGCGTGAAGACGTTCGCCGCCAGCTTCAGGGCATTCTCGGCCTTCTTTTGCTCGGTGATGTTCTGCGCAACGGCATAGATCAGTTGCCGGTCAGCATCGGCCCTGGCGGACCACCGCAGATGCTTCGGCTCACCACATGTACACAGGTAGCGATTTTCAAATCCGTCGATGTTCTCGCCCGCTTTCAAGTCTGAAAAAGTCTCTTTGGTGATTTCGCGATCATCGGGATGCACGAAGCCGATAAACGGCTGTTTGTGGAGATCTTCGCACTTAACACCGAGCAACAGTTCCCAGACAGCGTTGCTACGCAGTATTTTGCCATCAAAACCCACAATCAGATTGAGGGACTGTGACTGGTTGAAGAACGTCTCTAGGTCCCGTTGGCTGCGTTTGCGCTCTTCGACTTCTTCTGTCAGTTCGCGCGTCCGGTTGCGGACCCTGGTTTCAAGAGTTTCGTTCAGATTGATGAGCTGGAGTTTTGAAAGGCGGAGCCGATTGTTGAAACTGCTCAAGGTGAAATAGCGCCACACAAGGAAAGCAACGGTCAGTATCACCAATATGGCCAGCATTCCGCCGAATACCCGCCTCGTTGTCCAAAAGGGATCAGGCGCGCCGTACCATCGTTTGTAGATTTTTTTGTAATCAGGCGAATTCACAAAGGATGCGACTGCAGCACTGAACAAGACATGCAGATCAGAGCGGTCGTTTCGAAAGCGCAGCCCGCGTGGTATCTCTTTCAACGCCGTGCCGGTGATGCGGATTTGGTCTTCGACGCCGATGTTCCGCGCAAGGGCTTGAAACACTGTGTCGGGGTAGACAACGGCATCCACAGCGCCGGAGAGAAGGCCCAAGAGAGCTTTCTCACCGGTCGGGTAGATCTCAAGCTCTACGTCTCTGCGGTCGCGCAGAAGAAACAATCCAACATTCCGCTCCACCACGCCAACCTTCTTCTGGTGCAATGCACTGATCAGGGTTGGAACAACATCCCCCTCCCGGATAAAGGCCACGATCCGGAAGGTTTCGACGGGAGGGGTGAACAGGTTGTTGGACTTGCGCTCGGACACAATGCCACTGTTCGGGATGAGATCGGCTTCGCCCGCTTCGAGCAGTCGGATGGCTTCTATGAAGTTTGGAGCAACCTTGTATCGAACTGTCAGATTCAGTTCTTTGGCAAGATGGTTCAAAACGTCGATTGCAAATCCGGCTGGATTGCCATCCTCGTCCAGGCTGTATTGCGGCGGCCAATTGGCCGGGACGGCTGCAATAATTTCGGTGCTGGTTGTCTGCGCGCCGAGATGGCCTTTGCCCGGAGGCGCGGCTTCCGTAACGGTTGAAAACACCAGAGCGCCGGCAAAAGCCAAAAGAAGGAACAGCACTCTCATATGTTCGATTGCCCCACCGTTGCACCCGTCGCCCGAAGGCCGCCGCCAGAAAGATATAGCGGGCGTTCTGTCACATGGGTCAGCATGTTTGAAACAAACGAGTGATCCATGTTCCGACTTCTGCAAAGGCTATATTTGAACAAGTGAATATTCGGATAAAATACTCACATATATGTACAAATACGATCGAAACACTTTGTTGAATTGCTTTGTTTGATCCGTATTTTTGTCAGTATTTGGGATTGTCCGCTGCCGGTGCGGCCGGTAGGCTTGCTCGCGGATTGTTCGTTGCCTTTCTGAACACTCCCAAGTTTGGCAGGTGTCACTGCCAATGATAGGTCTGAACGGCACGGCGGCCAGGGAGGTTTTTATGGCATTTTCACTGCAGGTTCTTTATCCGGTCCGCCCGGATACGACCTTTGATTTCGGGTATTACGCGGAAAAGCACATGACGCTTGTGGCCGAGCATATGGGGCCGCATGCCAGCCAGGTTCAGGCCACAAAAGGCATGGCTGGCGGACCGGATGCACCGCCAGAGTTCTATGCGGTCGCGACCATGGTATTCGAGACCAAAGGCCAACTGGAAGCTGCCCTCGCAGCGGCAGGGCCGGTAACGGCGGACATCCCGAACTACACGAACACCCGGCCGCAATTGCTGATCGGTGAAGTGATCGGCTGATTACCGACTACTTGCCCATTTCCGGAACCGGTGTGATGGCCGCACCGGTTTCGAACCAGCTTTTAATATTGTCGGCAACCAGCATCGCCATTGCATTGCGGGTGGCCTGACTGGCCGAGCCCACATGCGGCAACACGGTGACTTTCGGCAGCGCCAGCAAGGCTTCCGGCACGTTCGGCTCGTCTTCAAACACATCAAGCCCGGCGCCGTAAATCGTGCCGTCTTCCAGCGCTTTTATCAGGGCCGCCTCGTCAATCACCGACCCGCGGCCGACATTGATCACGACCCCGTCCGAACCAAGGGCGTTCAGCACTTCGGCATTGACCGCGTGATGGGTCGAAGGGCCACCCGGCGCGACCACCATCAGCGTGTCGCAGGCCTCTGCAAGGCCTGTCAGAGTCGCGTGATACGGATAAGCGACACCGTCCTGTTTTCTGCGCCCGTGATAATGGACGTCCAGACCGAAGACTTCGGCCCGTTTTGCGATCGCCTTGCCGATCCGCCCGAGCCCGAAGATACCGAGCGTGCGGCCGCGCAAGGTCGCTGCGGTGGTCGGATACGGCTTTTTCGCCGCCCAATGTCCGTCGCGCACCCACTGTTCGGCCTGGCCGAGTTCGCGGATCGCCATGATCATCAGGCCGATGGCGGTATCCGCGACCTCTTCATTCAAGACATCCGGTGTGTGCGTGACCATGACCTTGGCCGCAAGGCACGCAGGCACATCGATGTGATCATAGCCAACGCCAAAGCCTGCAACGATTTCAAGGTTGGGCAGATGCTCCAAAAGCTGCTGATTGAACGGCCCGAAGCCAAGCGCAACGCCGCGCACTTTCGGACCGACCTTGGCCAGAACCTTCTCCCGGTCCTCCGCTTCATGGAGCTTGTGCACGGTAAAGCGCTTTTGAAGCTCTTCTTCTGCGATCGGCAGCAGGCGGTAAGGCATCAGGATGTCGGGCTTGGTCATGATGGAATCCGGAGTAGGGCAGGGGCATTGAGCGGTTCTTGTTAGAAGAATTCTTCTGCGCCGTCGAGGCCGGTTTAGGCCGGACGCCGCCCCTTGGTCTTCGTTTTTTGACTGGAAAACTTCGGCATTTCGACACAGCTTTGGGCAAATTGCCGCCAAACCATTTTCTGCATTCACCCGGCCGGGTTTAGGCGCTATCTACAGCGCAACAAGGAGAGGCCGCATATGTCAAAGACGGGCATCATGATTTGCGGGCACGGCAGCCGCGCCAAAATTGCCGAAGAAGAATTCGCACTCCTCGCCAAGGGCTTGCGGGACCGGTATCCGGAAATGCCGGTGGAGTACGGCTTTCTGGAATACTCCGCGCCGAACATTCATATGGGCCTTGATTCCCTGCGCGATCAGGGCGTCACGCATATCCTGGCAGTGCCGGGCATGCTGTTTGCCGCGACCCACGCCAAGAACGACATCCCGTCGGTGCTCACCACCTATCAGGAAAAGAACCCGGGCCTCACCGTCAGCTATGGCCGGGAACTCGGTCTGCATCCGCAGATGATCGCGGCCTTCGAAGCGCGGATCCTTGAAGCGCTGGGCCTCAATCATGTCCATGATGGCGATCTCTACGACACCATGCTGGTGGTTGTCGGACGCGGCACCTCCGACACGCTGGCCAATGCGGAAGCGGCCCGTCTGACCCGGATCGTCACTGAAAACCTGGGCTTTGGCTGGTCGGAGACCGTCTATTCCGGTGTCACCTTCCCGTCAGTCGGCCGCGGGCTCGAGATGGCCCTGAAGCTCGGCTACAAGAAGATCGTGGTTGCGCCGTATTTCCTGTTCTCAGGCCGCCTGATCGACCGGATCTACAACTATTTGGACAAGGTCGCGGAAACCGAGCCGGACGTCACCTTCTACAAGGCGCATTACCTAGCCGATCAGGCGCATGTGATCGACACCTTCGTGGAACGGATCACGGAAGCCGCCGAAGGCTCCCTCGTTGAGACCACCGACCTGATGGCGTCCTTCAAGGATCGTCTTGCGCGCGGCGAGGTCGAGGTCCATCACCACCACGCCGAATACAGAGATCCAATGGATGACGAGGCCGGTGCCAGCGATCACGATCATGCGCATGACCATAGCCATGATCACGGGCATCACCACCACGGTCACAGTCACGGCCATGCCCATCACCACCATCATGGACATGATCACGGGCATGGCCACAGCCACGGTGTCTACAAGCACATTGCCCACCCGAACGGCCCGCGCACCATGATCGATCAGGGCGTGTGCTGCTGCTTCATGGGCCAGTTCCCGCAAGAGGTGATCGACGAGGAACGCGAGCTGCGCAAAAGCCTCGGCATCGCGCCGACCGTCCCCGAAAAACTCCCCGCCTGCGCCCCAAAGCGCAAAACCGCCTAGAAGCGGGGCACCGGTCGCGGCTCGGCAACCTATGTCCCGGCAGCCCTGCAATGTCCCTCGGCAGTCATCCCCGCGTCCTGCGGGGATCCACTCATTTCCAGAGCCGGTATTGTTTGGCCGAAGGGGCCGCCAGTCCGACCGCCATAATCCCGGCCTTGAGCCGGGATCCAAGCTGTTTCGTTTTTGCCGGATCAGCCGTGCTTTTGCGGCAAGGTCACGGCATGGATTGCCGTCCGACCAAGCATGGCGCAGGCGTCTCACGCCCGGCAATGACGGATTCCTATAAGAGCAAGCGGAAAACTGCGCGACGACGGGCATCACATTGCCAGCATCTCCCCCATTGCCCCAGTGCGCCCTTTCGCGTAAAAGGGCGCCAGATTTTAGAAAAGAATCCCGACATTCCAACCTGCGGAGACGACGAGCCCCATGGCGCGCCAGTTCATCTATCACATGCACGGGCTGTCCAAGTCCTACACCGGGGGCAAGAAGGTCCTCGACAACGTTCACCTTTCTTTCTACCCGGACGCCAAGATTGGTATTCTGGGCCCGAACGGTGCTGGTAAATCGACGCTCTTGAAGATTATGGCCGGCCTGGACAAGGACTTCCAGGGGGAAGCCTGGGCGGCCGAGGGCGCCAAGGTGGGGTACCTGCCGCAGGAACCGCAGCTGGACGAGACGAAGACGGTTATGGAAAACGTCATGGAAGGCGTTGCCCACAAGCAGGCCAAGCTCGACCGCTACAACGAGCTGATGATGAACTACTCGGACGAGACGGCCGAGGAAGGTGCTCAGCTTCAGGATGAGATCGACGCGCAGGATCTGTGGAACCTGGAAAGCCAGGTAGAAATGGCCATGGAAGCGTTGCGGTGCCCGCCCGGCGACAGCCCGGTCAACAACCTGTCCGGCGGGGAACGCCGCCGTGTGGCGCTTTGCAAATTGCTGCTCTCCGAGCCGGATCTTCTGCTGCTTGATGAGCCGACCAACCACCTGGACGCGGAAACAGTGCATTGGCTGGAACGCCACCTGCGCGAATTCAAGGGCTCCGTGCTGATCATCACCCACGACCGCTACTTCCTGGACAACGTCACCGGCTGGATCCTGGAGCTCGACCGCGGTCAGGGCATCCCGTACGAAGGCAACTACTCCGTTTATCTGGAGAAGAAATCCAAGCGGATGGAGCAGGAAGGCCGCGAAGACATGGCGCGCAACCGTGCCATCGCCCGCGAACGCGAATGGATGGGCATGAGCCCGAAAGGCCGCCAGACCAAGTCGAAAGCGCGTATCAAGGCGTTTGATGACCTGTTGTCTGCTCAAGAGCAGCGCCAGCCGTCCATCGAACAGATCCTGATCCCGGTTGGCGAGCGCCTCGGCGCGAATGTCATCGAGGTCAAAGGCGTCTCCAAGGGTTTTGAAGACCGCCTCTTGATCGATGATTTGTCCTTCAAACTGCCGCGCGGCGGCATTGTTGGTGTCATCGGTCCGAACGGTGCGGGTAAATCAACGCTCTTCAAGATGCTGACGGGGCAGGAAAAGCCGGACAGTGGCGAAGTGATCACAGGTGACAGCGTCCGGCTTGGGTATGTCGACCAGTCGCGGGACGCGCTCAACCCGGACAACAACGTTTGGGAAGAGATCTCCGGTGGCGCGGAAGTCATCTATCTGGATGACAAGGAAATCAACTCCCGCGCCTACTGCTCGTCCTTCAACTTCAAGGGCCCGGCTCAGCAGGCAAAGGTGGGCGATCTCTCCGGTGGTCAGCGCAACCGCGTGCATCTGGCGAAGGTCCTGAAACAGGGCGCCAACGTTCTCCTGCTCGATGAGCCGACCAACGATCTCGACACCGAGACCCTGGCAGCTCTTGAAGACGCGCTGGAAAACTACGCCGGCTGCGCCGTCGTGATCTCGCACGACCGGATGTTCCTCGACCGTCTGGCAACGCACATGCTCGCCTTTGAAGGCGACAGCCATGTGGAGTGGTTTGAAGGCAACTTCGAAGACTACGAAAAAGACAAGGTCCGCCGCCTTGGCGCCCACGCCGCTGACCCGCGCCGCATCAAGTACAAGCCGCTGACACGTTAAGTAGGCGCGGTAATTATAAAGCTTGTAGAGCTTGTTGAAGAAGGCGGGGCTTTGCTCCGCCTTTTTTGTTGCTGGGTCAAGGGCTTTTTTACTCCCATTCACACTCCGGTGGCCCCATGTCTGCGCGCCATTTTTTTACCGGCACTGACCGGAAATTGGTGCGGATTGGCTGGCCGTCCTTGAAGCCCTTGCCGGTCAGAAGATTGACGTCGCACTCTCCGGTCAAGACATCGCCATTCGGGTCAACAGCCAGCGTGTCATAGAAGGAGTAGGTGTAGCCGCCGACCACAAACCGGCCGTCGCGGTGAACAATGGTGAGCCTCTGCTGCCACCGGTGGCGGCCAATGGCAATGTTTTCGGATTGGAGCCGGAGCGCTCCATTTTCCGCCGTGGATAAGGACGCGTCAGTGCCCCCAATACCGGTCACTGCAATCCCGGGGGCATACGCTTCAAGAGTGAAATCCCAGCCATCCCGGCTGAAGAGATACAGATCTGCATCTTCTTCTCCCGTCACCAGCACAGCCTTGTAGTAGTTGCTGTCTTGATACCCGCTGACCGCGGACAGGACGCTCGCAACGCTCACTTTTGGCTCGTCTGCAGAAGCCCCAAAGGTGAGAAGAAACGTCGAAAGGATGATCGCTGATAGCTTGGCCATGATGTCTCTCCGATTGAGGCTGCACAAGTCTAATCCACAAAACTCAAAAGCGAAGCGTCGATTTACAGTGTCCAAAAATCCTTAAAATTGTTAATGTCGTTTCAAATCTCCCCTGGGTTGCGGGGTCGGCATGATTGACAGTTTCGAGGCGTTTTCCGTTCTGCTCCTGATCCTTCCGGGCATTCTGGGCTTTTTCGTCTACAATCAGGTGTCGGATTTCAAGGTGAAGGACACATTGCCGTCGGTGTCCTGGGTGATCTTCTTTTTGCTGGCAACGCAGATCACATCCATCGGGTTGTTCGGCCAGAGCTTCTTTCCCGATCTGGCTTCCGAAACCAAGCCGGGCGCGCAGCAGAAGATTACGGCCTATCTCGGCGACATCTCGGCAACGCCCCTGGTCGTTGCAGCTGCTTACGGCATCCTGTTCGGATTCTTGAAAAACTACTCCGTCAGCCACCGCATTCTCAAAACCTTGAATTTCTCAAAGCGGATCAGCAGCCGCCAGCCGTGGAACGAAGTGTTTCACCAGCGGCGCGGCGTTTGGGTTGTGGTGCGCTTCAAGGACGGCACGGCGCTCTCCGGCTGGCCGCATTATTACGCCGATGACCAGGGCGGGGAGACACAGCAACTCTATTTGAAGCAAGCCGTCTGGTTTATGCCGGTGGGTGAAAGCAAGACCTTCGTCCCCTCAGCCGGCACGCAAGTTCAGCAAGTTCCGGCTGGCGAAGTTCTGTTGCCGGACATGTCGAATGTCGTCGCGATCGAGTTGGAGGAGGACTAAGCCATGGTGGATCGCAAGAAACCGAAGGATGATCAAAAGAGGGTCGTGAACGAGCCAATTCCGGGTGGTGTTTTACCTGGGCTCGGTGGCGGGCATGGGCCGTCGCATGACGATGTGGCGCCCTTGAGTGTGAGTCAGGGAGATGCACCGAAGGGACCCAGAAAAGTGCCCGGCGGCGGGACGCCCTATACGCCGCCATCCGGAACATCGACCGAATAAGGCGTGAGAATTCTCTCTGCTGAGGACCGGCCAAGACGTAAGTAAGGAGCACGCTCTCCTGTGTCTCCTGCTGTGGGGAGCCTTTGGCCGACCTTACGAAATCTTCATCGCAGCGCCGTCTTTTCGGTGCAATTGGCGCAAAGAGTGCTCTCCATCACATGTACGCCAAAGGACATT
This sequence comes from Roseibium sp. R5, assembly GCF_055755305.1. NCBI lineage: Bacteria > Pseudomonadati > Pseudomonadota > Alphaproteobacteria > Hyphomicrobiales > Stappiaceae > Roseibium > Roseibium sp. R5. The sequence goes on along the minus strand of NZ_CM146910.1, from coordinate 4,622,528 downwards.
TGCCACTCTGCTGGCAGGAACCAAAGGTGTTTCGATAGGAGGGTTACATGAAATTTGCTTTGCCCGTATCTGCCATGCTGGCGGGAAGTCTCTTTTGCGGTTTTGCGTTTGCCCAATCCCAGACCGCAGCGCCTGTTCAAGGCGATCCGGCGCCGCCGCCAGCTTATGATTATGTCCAGCAGGCCGGCGCCATGACCTTTGACGGGTCAACGCTAACCCTGAACGATGCGAACACAGGTGTCCTGTTCTTTTCCGAACGCCCTTATCGTCTTGGCGGTCAGGTCAGCAACGCTGATTTTTCTGAATACTGGAACGCGGGCAACACGTTTGCCGACGTGCCACCGAATGCGGTGGTCAGCGTTTTGAGTGAGACCAGCACGGCACCGGCGCTTGTTGAACTGACATCGGCGAAGACCGAAGGCTCGAGCGTTGTCTATGACGTGAAGGTCCTGCGCGGTGATTTGCCGGAAAGTGCGACCGGTGTGGCGCTCTTTATCGACCACGGACCTCGGCCGCATCATCACGGCACGACAGCAACCGCCCACGGCGCTGCGCCGGGCAGCGTTGGTTTTGAGCCCTATGGCCCCTATTGCTATCACGCACCGCAAGATCCGCGCTGCCGGGCCTGGCATCACCCGGTTCACCCGTACCATCCGTATTATCCGCCTTACGGCCCGTACTATCATCCGGGCGCAGCTTATGCAGCGGGTGTTGCAACAGGGGCAGGGATCGCGAATGCCAACAAGCAGCCGACCTACTACTATTACCCGATCCCGACAGGCGCGTTGCCGCCGAACTGCTGGATCAACTCGCAGCACACGCAAATGGTGTGCACGGTTCCGATCCAGTAGTTGAAACAAAACAGTTGGTGCAGATCGCCCCGCGACAGATTCCGTGGGGCGATCTTCTTATGCGCTGCACAAATATATTGTGCGCTGCCGTTGCGTGAGGGCGCCCTTCCTGCTAGCGTTCAATTCCTGATTGAGCGTGTCAGGAGGATACAATGCGGAAGTCCGTCTGCCGGTCCAAATTCTCTGCACTGTCTTTGCCGATCGTTCTCGCCCTCGGGTCGGCGGCGTTTGTAACGCCGTTCATGAATTCGGTGGCAACTGCAGACCCACTTCCCAAACTGACCCTGGCTGTGCAGGATACGACAGTTTCAGGGCTGTCCAGCGGCGCGTTCATGAGTGTGCAGCTGCAAACGGCCTTTTCCAGCAACATCTCCGGTGCGGGCATTGTCGCCGGCGGGCCCTATGGCTGCGCCGTTGTCCAGTCCTGGTGGAATGCGTTTGTCTATTATCGCGCGTTGAAGGCGGTTGGCGTTTGCATGGACAATGCTCCGTCAGCACCCGACCCGGCCGAGGCCCTGGAGGTGATGCGCGACAATTCCGGGAAAATTGATCCGATTGCCGGAATTGCAGATGACCGCATTTATCTGTTTCACGGCGACGCTGACGAGACGGTACATGGCCCGACGATGGATGCCTTGAGACAGGTCTACGCGGATCTCAATGTGCCGGCAGAGAGCATTCGCTATGTCGATGACATCAATGCAGGCCACGGGTTTCTGACAGCGGCCGATGCCGAAAACACCTGTCCGGCCGACCCTGACGCTGCAAAGGCGGATCTGACCTGCGGTGTGGTGGCCTGTTCCACGACCGCGCCCGACTATTTGAACAGCTGCGACGCGCCCCAGGGATCAACGGAGAAGATCGAGCAGGCGCGGGATATTCTCAACTGGCTATACGGCCCGCTCGCTCCGGCAACGGCGCCTGTCGATGCCAATTTCAAGACATTCGATCAGTCGCTATATACCAACGGCGCGGCCGGAATGGGAAATACCGGATTTGCCTATATTCCAACGGCCTGTTCTGAGGGAGAAAGCTGCCGACTGCATATCGCGCTGCATGGCTGTGAGCAGACCAGCGGCCAGATCGGTGAGAAATACGCCCGGCTCACCCAGTTCAACCGCTGGGCCGAGAGCAACCGCATTGTTGTGCTTTATCCGCAGGCGGAGGTCATTCCGGGCAATTTTTTCAACGGCTACGGTCTTGCGGGCGGCAACCCAAAGGGATGCTGGGATTGGTGGGGCTACAGCAGTTCTGATTTCTTGACCAAGGACGCGCCCCAAATGGCGGCAATCGCAAAGATGGCGGAGGCACTTGGCGCGCCGATTGCCGAAACCTCACCGCTCAATTGACGAAGCGTCGGTTGGTCCGCGATTGCTGTCAGGCGATGTTGAGAAACCGGATGATGTCTTCCGAGCTTTGTGTGATGTCGTCCGAGATCTTCTTGATTTCGTCCGTCAATGCCCGGAATTCTGAGCCATGAGATCCGGCCCTCGTGGCTGAAATCTTTGCGTTCAGCGCGATCATGCGGGATATCTTTGAGGCGCGTTGGATGTCCTCAACCGCAGTGCGGACCCGGTCAATCTCAAGTGTACGTTGTTCATCGCGTGTGGCTGTGGCTGCCTGGAAATCCGCTTCGAGCGCCCCGACGATCTTTTGCAAGATCGCGAGGGTGTCGGTCAGGACAAAAGTGGAAAAGTCTTCAAGCTCCTTCTGCCGCCGTGTTTTGCCAGCTTCCAACGTAGCTATGGTGTGCCGGGTCTCACTGACAAACCGGTTGATGACCGCGTGCCCTTCAATTCCGTCACGGCCATTCAGTATCGCGGCAACCTCCGCGCAGTCTCAATGGGGCAAACCGAGGTCTTTGTCACCCTCGCACAGGATCTTAAAACCGGTATCAAAGTCATCGGCGGCGGCCTTCAGCATATCCAGGTGATGATCAGAGGTGGTGAGCCTGTCCGATGGGCCATCCGTTTGCCGTGCGTTCAAAACGACAGACAGGAAACCAACCCGCTGTGACAACATCCGTTAGCGTCCAGCAATGTTGATCAGTCGTGCGAAGGTGTTCTCGTTGAAATCCGCCTGTGCCATGAAGAATGCTCAGCTTTGTATACGTTGACAAAGCGTACCGTCCTGACTTGTGCAGCGCGAAGAGGAAATCTTGTGCAGGTTGCATAAATGTTGACTATCAGCCAAGGGTATCAATCCAATGGCGTTGTCAAAACCACTTATGTTCAAGGTCTTAAGGGCTAGGTTTCTGCGCCAGTCCGGTTTTGTGAAAAACCGGGCAGTCGAACAAGATCGGGAAAAGTACGGCGGTGCTATATTGTGCCGTCAGTCCAGTTCATGATGATCTTTTGGATCGTGCCATCGGCGGTCATCTGTTTCAGGACACGGTCCATGTCGGCAATGAAGGTATCGCCGTCCTCCGCGCTCCAATGCTGGCTGTAGCCGATATGGGCGGTTTCCGTTTGGACTTCCCGGATCGGTTTGATCTTGTCGAAGTTGTTGGACTGGATGGAGATTTCGACTGCCTCTTGCTGTTGCACATAACAATCCGCCCGACCGAGCTGCAGAAGGCGCAGATTGGCATCGGTCGTTTGTTCTTCAATCAACTGTATTTTTCCAGCTGACACCATTTCAAAAAAGGCACTGCCTGGGGTGGCAAATCCGGCATTGTTGCTGAAGAGCAGCCCTGCGTAGTCCTTGGGGTATTCCCAATGGTCTTGAGCAACGCCTTCCCGGCAATAAACATAAATCGTTTCTGTCGCCATGGGCGTTGAAAAATGGCGGATCCACGGCCTGCGGATTGGCTTGTGATAGGTGCCGACCAGCCCATTCACCTTGCCGCTTTGCACGAGGAATTTGGCCCGTGTCCAGGGCGCAGACGTCAGCTCGATCTTGTAAGCCGGCAGCCGTTTGTCCGCCTCTTTGATAATTTCCGCGTAGATCCCGGCGGGTCCGGTCTCTTCGGCCGTCATGAAGGGGGCATAGTCCGCGTCTTGAACGAGCGTGACCAGCCGCACGTCATCATCTGCATCAGCATACACTGTGCCTGCGCACAGCGTCGCGACAGCGATACAAATGGTCAGAAGGCTTTGTCGTACGGTTTTCATAGGTGTTGAATGACCTGTGGTGCGTACGCAGGTGTCATTCTGGAGGTTCTCACTGGCTTTTTGTTGTTTTGACGTTGCAAAATTGCCGAGCCTGTCCCGTATGTCGATCAGTGTGATTACGTAGCGATAGTTTTTATTTCAAGAAATTACGAAACATCGTAAGTGTCAATTATCCATAAACGCGACCGTCTAGATGTGATGACATTGCGGTGAGGCCGGTGGTTTCAACTTCCTATGAATTTCGCGATGATCCGGTCAATCGTGCCGTCAGCCTTCATAGCCATCAGCGTTTCATCCATGGCCTTGATAAAGGCATCTGCGTTCGGCCCGGTCCACTTGTCGGAATACCCGATATAGGCAGCTTCCAAGGAAGCCGTCCCTGCAATCTGAACATTCTTGATGTTCTTCTCCCGGATCAGGACTTCCGTGGCGATGCGCTCCACGACGTAGCAATCAATCCGCCCGAGCGCGAGTTTGTCCAGGTTCTGCTCAGTTGTTTGCGCTTCTTCCAACTTGATCACGCCCTGCTCGACGAGCTCAAAGAAGCGGTCTCCGGGCGCCTTGTAGCCGGCGACATTGCCGAACAGGAGGCCTTTGTAATCGTCCGGATAGATCCAGCCGGGCTGCGCAATCCCGGAACGGCAAAAGATGCTGACTTCTTCAAAAAAGATGGGCACGGACCAATGGCGGATCCACGGCCTGTCCGTCGGCTTGTAGTAGCTGCCAACAAGACCTTGCGCATACCCGTTTTCGACAAGAACCGTCGCGCGCGTCCAGGGAACCGCCTGAACCGAAAGGTTGCTCGCGTCCATCCGGCGTTGCGCTTCGAAAAGGATCTCGGCATAGAGCCCCGCTGGCATACCGTTTTCGACGGTCATGTAAGGCGCGTAGGCATTGTCCTGCAAAAAAAGCACCTGATCGGCGGCGAAAGCCGGCGGTAAAGCAGCCAACAAGAAGCCCAACCCGCACATGAGAGCGCGGAAGAGATTTCTGCCGGATCGGCGGCACTGCAAGACGAGCAACAACAGCGGTTCCTTTCAGTTCGTCCCAGAAAACCACGGCGGTCTTATTTGTTCGTTACTTTCGCAAGTAGATCAGAAAATTGTCCCTGCGCAAGGCTGACCACCGGCTTCCATCAATCATTTGCATGAACTCATCACAGGCTTTTGCTGGCGGTCAACGTTCCATTCCAGTACGTAGCTGGCAACACATGATCGAAGGACTGACACCATGGCCGACCGAGATACCTGCCTTGCCGATACACTGGACGTTACCCGCAAGTTCAAGATTGCCGGGCACGTGGAAGGCGTTTTCGGTACCCCGGTGACGGAAGACTTTCAGACCGAACCGGTCGAGCGTCTGGCCCTGACATTCGAGGGAGTGCCAGGGGATCGCCATGCCGGGTTCACCCGCAAATCCGGGGGGCGGGAGCCGTGGTACCCGCGCGGAACCGAAATGTGCAACGAACGGCAGATCTCCATCCTGTCTTTAGAAGAACTGGCAATCATCGCTGAGCGCATGGAAATTCCCGAACTCAAGTCCGAATGGATTGGCGGCAACATTACGCTCTCCGGCATTCCCAATCTCTCGCTGATCCCCCCGCGCACACGTCTTGAATTTGAGGGCGGTGTGGTGATCCGGGTCGATGGTGACAACGCCCCGTGCCGCTTTGCCGGATCGGCAATCGATCGCCAGTTCCCTGAGCGCAGCGGTCTTGATCTTCTGTTCCCGCAAAAGGCCCGAAGGCTGCGTGGCTTGGTCGGATTTGTCGAAAAGCCGGGTACGATTGCTGCGGGAGCGGCGGTAACCGCGCACATTCCGGAGCAGTGGATTTATCCAAAGGCTTGAGTCTTGGTTGGCAATCCGCTTGTCTTCTCATTCCAGCCAATAATCAGGGAAGCTCAGCCGTGCTGCCAATTCATCACATGATCGATCAAGGACCGCGCCCAGTTGCGCCGTTTTCGCATGCCGTGGAAGCCGACGGTTGGGTCTTTGTGACCGGTCAGATGCCAACCGATCCAGATGCCCCGGATGCGCCTTTGCCGGCTGGCATCGAGGCACAGACTGCCCGGGTGATGGACAATCTGAAGATCGTGTTGGAGGGGCTCGGACTGGGATTGGAAAATGTGACCTTCGCCCGGGTCTATCTGACCGAATTCGAACGCGATTATGCGCAGATGAACGAAACGTACCGCTCCTACTTCGAGGAGGGCAAGTTGCCGGGACGGACCTGCATCGGTGTAACCGCGCTTGCTGTCGGCGCGTTGGTGGAGATCGACCTGGTCGTGCGTCGTCCGTGAGTCTTGTCAGGAGTTGATGTCGCCGGAGGCCGCTTCAGCATCGCGGCAGTCCGGCACCGCCGCATCGAACTTGGTCAGGAAACCCGGGTTGAGTTGAAGAAAGTCATTCGAAAAATAGACCGAAAGCGGTTTGTCCTGCTGCACCTCTGAGCGGAATTCGCTCAAAACTCCGCGGGTGTCCAATATGCTCTCCATAACCAGGTTGTTGGCGAGCACAGCGTCCACACGGCCGGCCAGCAGCATTTCCAGAAGAGCATTCGTGTCTCTGGGCGGAAAATCCGTTGTGCGATACCCGTTCCGGCGGAGCCACGTTTGCATGTTCGCGCCGAGAAAGCTCGACGTCAGCATGGACAAGAGATTGGCTGGATCTTTCGGACTGAGGATTTGATCTTTGAGGAGATACCACGTCCATGTCTGCCGGGCGATGATCGCGCTGGCCGTTGCATAGGCATCGCGCCGAGCATTTTGGGACGCCGCGAAAAAGCCGTCCGCATATCCGTTTTGAACCTCCAGCTGCGCGCGTTTCCAAGGCAGCACGTGGATTTCAAACGCACGATCAATTGCATCGAGAGCGCAGGAAACGACACGAACCGCGATCCCGTCAAAGCTCCCATCGGGCTGAACTGATCCGTACGGGGGAAGGTCGTGCGTCGTTAAGATGACCGGTCCGGTTTCGGCTGCCGATGGCCGAGGCATGACGCTTGAAGCCACCGCGCTGGTGAGCGAAAGCACCAAGGCCAAATGGCAAGCCCAGCAGATCCTAGCTCGAGTCCGGTAAGATCGGAACACAAAGTTCCCCGACGTTCGAATCTTCAAAAACCAAAGGATTTTTATCCTGATTGAACGTCAGAGTAAAAGGGGTGCTTGCATGTCAGGTTAACAAGCGGCGGCCTGTTCCGCACACCGCCTGTCAAAATCCGATGTTATTCGCCTTTTGAGCGGGTTTCGAACATCAGGCCCTTTGCGGACCTGTCCGGGAAGCCCTGCCAATAGGTGTGCTCCGGTTTGTCCGTGCCGTCGTCATTGCGGGCAAAAACGCCATCTTCTGCTGTCTCGATCAGGTCCAGATAGGCAGCCTTATCCGTGTCGTTCTTCACGTGGAGATCCATGAAGGCCGTCGCGAAGTGCTGCATGATGTTGTTCATCCGCACCGTGTCCCACACAGCATCTGCATAGTGTTCAAACGGCGCCCAGCCGAGTTCGTCGCTGAAGGGATAGGATTCCATCGGTGCGGGCATGGGAGCTGCCGCATTATGATTGGCGCTGAGGAAGGTCAGAAGATGCCGGTCGGTTCCACTGCTTTCCTCCCAGATCTTGCGGATGCCGGTTTCATACTGGGAAACATCGTCGACGCTGCCGGCAACATAAAGCGCGGGGACGCGCACACCGGAAAGGCCCTCAGCGTCCCAAAAATCCCGGTTTCTCCCCCATGGACCGATGGCGACAATCGCCTTGAGACGCGGATCGATCAGCGCTTCGTGCTCCGCGCTGCCAGCCTTGTGCATGCCCAAAAGCCCGTCCGGCGCGCCCCACTCATAACCGATGGATTTATCGGTTACACCGCCGCCGGCAGAGATGATCGCGCCATAGCCGCCCATGGAGTAACCGATGAGACCGGTGCGGTTGGTATCGATCAGACCTACAAGTGGCGAGTTATCGTCCTTGGCAAGCCGGTCCATCTCATTCAGCACGAACATCTGATCAAGCGGCCGGTTCACCAGCGTGGATCCAAAGGCCGCCTTGTCATGATATAGGCTGTCGGTGTGGTCGATTGAGACCGCGACATACCCTTTGGTGGCCAGGTTTTCCGCCAGATGGCTCATCAGGAACCGGTTGCCCGGATAGCCGTGTGAAATCAGTATAAGCGGGTAGGGGGCAGAGGCCTTGGCAGGTGTAGCATCCGGTTTGGAGATCCCGCGAATGTCGGCCTCGCGCTGTCCGTCCCGAAGGATGACCCGCATTGGTTCGGGGGCATCATGCGCTTCAGCCGGATAAAAGACCTCCACTGTCAACGGGCGGTCATACCGTTCCGGCGTTTCATCGGCCGCAATCCGGACGATGTCATACTGATCAGGATTGGTGAGCTGCAGCGTCATCCGCCCGACCTCGTACGCGCCATGAGCTGCAAGCTCCGGCGCATCAGGGCGGACGAGGTCGATTCTGTTTTCAGACATGGCTTCAGCCGAAACAAGACTTGTGAAAGTGGCGGCAACCAAAAGGGATTTTGGGGACAATCGGGGCACGGTGTTGGGTCTCCGGAGCATCGTAATAACTTACAATCTGCAACTTAAAGCCCAACCTATGAATGGCAAGGGTCATCAGCGTGCTGATAGTTCGCAGGCGACAAAAATTAAGGCAAGGAGAGGCATCGAAGCTGCCAGAATGCCGCAGCGAACGGGCGTTTTGTCACAGTGCGGGATCAGTCTGCCGAGCTTACGTGAAACCACGTACATAATGACAAGGAAGGGCCTGATCGCGTGTCTACAAAAACTGCCGAACAAGAACTGCTTATCATCCGCCTGCTCTTGATCATTCCGGTGCTGAACTGGTTTGTGAAGGACGCGATGTATGGCGAGGACGATGCCAAATACTGGTTCGTCGGAAACCTGGCGATGGTTTGGGCCGTCTGTATCTTTCTGTTCGGCTATCCAGCGATCATTCTCCCTGCACTGGCGATGGTTCCAATGGCGTTCCTCTGGATTCTCGACGTTTGCCGGTAGGAGCTACGCCTCGTCGTCCGCTTCCGCAGAGACCCGCTTCTGACTTCCCCAAGTCTCAAGCATGTCGTTCATGGCATCCAGTACGAAAAACCGGGCGGAGTCCCGGTCATATCCGTCATCGAGCAGGGCATCATAGTCCGTGTGCTCATGCCGAATGCGGCTGGTGGCCGCTTGCCACACGGCAATGGACGGCGGCAAGTGACGCAGATGACCGGCAAGGGCGCCCTCAAGAATCGCTTCCGCATCCGCCATCGGCACACGTGGCAGTAATAAGCGCAGTGCCTTGCGCATGTCTTTCTGTCGTTTTGTCCCGGCCACCATGCATGTCCGGTAGCACGTTTGGCCAAATACGAAAACGTGCGGTCCGGTTTGAAAGTTAGATAAGAGATCCTTTTCTTTATCTGAGTGCTGACTATATTCATGCCATCATGTCAGACCGCACCCGCATAAGACTGCTGAATGCATTGAAAGCTGCCGGACCCCAAACGGCAGCAGAGCTTGCCGAGGAACTCAACGTCACATCCGTTGCAGTCCGCCAGCATCTAGACGGCTTGCTGGAGGCGGAACTTGTTGAATTTGAGGACCTGAAAGGCTCGGTCGGCCGCCCGAAACGGGTTTGGTCCTTGAGCGCAAAAGGTCACGGCCAGTTCCCCGACAATCACGCAGCCCTAGTCTCGGGGCTTCTGTCCGGGGTGACCGACATCTATGGCCCGGATGGTCTTGAAAAGCTCATCGCCCACCGCGAAGACCAAAGCCGCAAACTCTATTCCGAGGTTCTCGGGCAGGAACAGGAGCTTCGGGGAAAAGTTGCCGCACTTGCCGATTTGCGGAGCAAGGAAGGCTACATGGCCGAGGTGCAGCGGGATGGCGATGCGTTTCTGTTGATCGAAAACCACTGTTCGATCTGCGCAGCGGCAACAGCCTGCCAGGAATTCTGCCGGTCAGAGCTCAATCTGTTTCAATCGATCCTCGGAGACGACGTTCAGGTTGAGCGCAGGGAGCATCTGCTATCCGGCGATCGCCGCTGCGTCTACCGGATTGCGGCTGCGTCCTAAGGTTTTGCCAAGGCTAGTTTGCGCTGGAGCGCAGCAGGTCGTTGTGTTCGGCGCTGATTATTGGAAGGCCGGCGATCATGCCAGTCTCATCAATGCTTTGCTTGATGTCGGCAAAGGGCTTCGGCGGGCAGAAATGATAGCCTTGAGCGAACCGGCACTGTAGCTGTTGAAGCGCTTCGGCCTGTCCCGCATCCTCAACACCCTCGGCAACGCAGGTGATCTGCATGGACCGGCAGAGGTTCAGGATGGATGCCACGACACCGCCTGTCATTGGATCATCAAGACACGCGACGAAGCTGCGATCGATCTTGACGCAATCGATCGGCAGGCGGTGCAGATATCCAAGACTTGAATATCCGGTGCCGAAGTCGTCCAAAGCCAACCGGCACCCGGCATCGCGCAAACGCGTCAAGCACGCTTCCGCCGCCTCGTAACTTCCAATGACCGAGGTCTCGGTGATCTCGAACGTGATCCGTGTCGGATCTACTTTGCGTTCCGCGATGATATCCAGCAGTTTAGATACCGTTTCATGGGACGTGATGTCATGCGCTGACAGGTTGAAGGACATGCGCAGCGTTTCGGGCAGCGCTTCGATCTGCCTGATCGCCATACAGAACAGCTGGATGGTCAGCCTTTGGATCTGACCGGTTCGCTCGGCCACTTGAATGAAAACATCCGGCGGGATGCGGCCAAGTTCCGGGCTGTTCCAGCGTGCTAGGGCTTCAAAGCCGATGATGGTCTGTTTCGAAAGCGCGACGAAAGGCTGGAAGCGGACCTCGAACTCGGCTGCAATATCGGCACATTGCAGAGCACTTTCGATGGCCCGTTCCGACCGGATGCGGGCTTCGTGATCAGCAGAATAGACGGTGACCGAACCGCGCGCCGTTGTTTTGGAATTGTAGAGCGCGTAGTCGGAGCGGTCGAACAGCATATGGGTGGTTGTGCCGGCATCCGGATAAAACGCGATGCCGCAAGAGGCTCCGATTGCAACGGATATCTCGCCAATCTTGAACGGCTGTTGCAGGCTCTCACACAGCGCCTTTGCAACATCTGCGGCGGTTTCCGGCGGTCCAAGATATAAAAGACCGAATTCATCCCCGCCCAGCCGGCTGATCTCCAGATCCTGTACCCCAAGCGCTTCCATGCGGTCGCCGACAGCCATGAGCAGCTGGTCGCCGACTTGGTGTCCGTAGGTGTCGTTGACCGGCTTGAACTGATCCAGGTCGATCACGCCGACGGCAAAAACGGCATCGGTCCCGGCAACGCTCTCGATCTGGCGGTCGAGCCGGTTGAAGAAATACCGGCGGTTGGGCAAGTTGGTCAGGAAGTCGGTTTGGGAGAGCCGCTCGTTCTCCGCATTGAGACGTTCCGTTTCCTGATGTTTGGCTGCCAGTTCGGATCGGGACTTGATCAGGTTTGAAAAGGCCTCGTAACCGTTGAGCAGCACTTTCAGAATAACCAGGCACACCAGAAAGATGTTCATGGCAATCGCCGTATAAACGTCCTGGCCTTTGCTCAGATAATAGACCAGATAAGGCGCCGTCACGATGAGCATCACCATGATCGCCGCTTGTGGCAAATGCATCAGACAGAAAATACAGCCGATCACAGTGATCGCGATGAAAAGGGCAACGTGACCCTGCTCAATCGCAGTTCCGTAGCTTTCAAGGCTCAAGGACCACGTGATGTAGACAATCGAGACCATGCTCCCCAAAACAACGGTTTGCCGCAACTTGCGCACCGCCTGTTGCGGTCCGAGTTCGATACCCCTGGACCGGACCCAGGAGAGCAGCCTGAATGTTGTTAAAATCAGCATCGGTATGAGAACACCGATTGTCACATAACCGGGGGCAACGTCGCGGTGCGTGTACGCAACGGCAATCGCGTTGACCATGAGCAAAAGATAGAGAAGCGGGATTTGGGAGTTCAGTTCCCGGCACTGGGCCTGCGCAAGTTCGGTGTCCCGGGGATCAATGGTCATCCAACGGGCAAAGTCTTGAAGTTTTTTCGTTATCGCCCGCAATGCATCGAAATCCTTGTGCCTGAAAAACAGCTCAAATCGGTCTCTTAGTAAAAACACAGAGGACCACCGTTATTCAGAAATGATTGATATAACGTAACGGTACTGATTCGATTATGCTTGATGAAATTAGAAGTTCAACGTCAAAGGTTCTTTCGGGAAGAAAAACTGTAAAAAGTACTTATAAGAACGCAGATTTGAGTTTGTTAGGTTCTTAAGATTTTGTTGACCTTGTTGACATGATGTTTCCCCAACATCGAAAAGGAACCTTCTCTCGCGTCAACGCCTTGCGCTGAAAAAATCTGCGGCATAGTCTTTTTAAATCAAATCGCTTTGCCTCAAGTCGTTGGTGCGCCATTCATTCATCAACCCGCCCAAGGACCCGGCAATGCCTGCGGGGGATGTTGGTGTGAGTGGATCTGGAACGCCTCTGCATTGGGCCCGGCAATTGGCAGCCGCGGCCGCCATCGCTTTCCTTGTTTCCGGTTGTGCGCTCTCCGAAGCGCCGATCCTTTATCCGCAAGGACCGATCGCTCTCGCGCAGCGGGATCTTTTGTTCACGGCCTTTTGGCTGATGATGATCGTTGCCATCCCGGCGATTCTCCTCACGCTCTTGTTTGTCTACCGGTACCGGTCGCGGCATCACAGCACCGCGGCCTATACGCCGGAGTGGGAGGGGTCCTGGAAAATCGAGGCCGTTGTCTGGCTTGTTCCGGCCGCGATCATCATTGTTCTCGGCACACTGGTCTGGCGCGACACGCACAAGCTTGATCCCTACAAGGAGCTTGCCTCGGACAAGCCGCCCTTTGAAGTTCAGGCAATCGCGCTCGATTGGAAATGGCTCTTTGTCTATCCGGAGTTGGGTGTTGCCAGTGTCAATGAGCTGGCCTTTCCGGCCGATCGGCCACTGTCCATCAAAATCACCTCCGACACCGTGATGAACTCACTGATGATCCCGGCGCTTGGAGGTCAGATCTATGCAATGGCGGGCATGCGGACGGAAATGAATCTGCTCGCCGATGGTCCGGGCACCTTCAAGGGCCGCAACACCATGTATTCCGGCGACGGTTTCTCAGACCAGCACTTTCTGGCGCATGCCCTGACGGGGGCGGACTTCACCGCCTGGAAAGACAAGGCAACCGGTTCGCCGGATGCCCTGGATGCCAAGACCTATTTGGAAGTCGCCAAACAGAGCGTTGCAAACCCGGTTGCCTATTATTCAAGTGTTGAGCCGAACCTATTTGGCCTGATCCTGCGCAAATACGCGCCGATTGTCGGCCCGCTGGAAAGCGAAGCTGCGGAACTGATTTGCCGGGGGGCTGCCTGATGCTGGGACGTTTGACGATAGACGCGCTGCCCTTTTACAGCTGGGTGGCCATGGGCGGGGCGGCCGTAACCGTTGGCGGCGGGATCGCAGCCTTTCTGTTGATCACGTACCTGCGCGCCTGGAAGGTTCTGTGGACCGACTGGCTGACAAGTGTCGATCACAAGAAGATCGGCATTATGTACGTCGTGCTTGCACTCATCATGCTGGTGCGCGGCTTTGTCGATGCGCTGATGATGCGCGCCCAGCAGGCGATCTCTCTCAACAACGAAGGCTATCTGCCGCCCGAGCATTTTGAGCAGATCTTCTCCTCGCACGGCACCATCATGATCTTCTTCGTAGCGATGCCGTTTCTGACCGGTCTGATCAACCTGATCGTTCCGCAGCAGATAGGTGCCCGGGATGTGTCGTTTCCTTTTTTGAATTCCGTCAGTCTCTGGCTCACGGCGGCAGGAGCCGCGCTGGTCCTGATCTCTCTTGTGGTGGGCAAGTTCTCTCAGGCCGGCTGGACGGGGTATCCGCCGTATTCCGGCATCGAATACAGTCCCGGCGTTGGCGTCGACTATTGGATCTGGGCGCTGACCTTAAGCGGCGTCGGCACCACCATGTCCGGGATCAACTTCATCGTCACAATCGTCAAGAACCGCTGTCCGGGCATGACCTATATGCGCATGCCCATGTTCACCTGGACGGCACTTTGCATCTCGATCCTGATTGTCTTTGCTTTCCCGGCCCTGACCGTGGTTGCCCTGCAGCTCTGGCTGGACCGGACACTGGGCTTCCATTTCTTCACCAATGGCGATGGCGGTAACATGATGATGTTCGCCAACCTGCTTTGGATCTGGGGACACCCGGAGGTCTACATCCTGATCCTGCCGGCCTTTGGAATTTTCTCCGAAGTGGTGGCGACCTTCTCCAGAAAAAGGCTCTTCGGCTACACATCGCTGGTCTATGCGACCGCCTGCATCGCCTTGCTCTCCTTCACGGTCTGGCTGCACCACTTCTTCACGATGGGGGCCTCGGCCAATGTGAATGCCATCTTCGGTATAGCCACGATGATCATTGCCGTGCCCACAGGCGTGAAGATCTTCGACTGGATGTTCACGATGTATCGGGGGCGGATCGAGTTCCATCCGGCCATGGTGTTCACCATCGGTTTCATGGTGACCTTCGTCATCGGCGGAGTGACAGGCGTGTTGCTGGCGTTGCCGCCCGCCGATTACCTGATGCACAATTCCACGTTCCTGGTGGCGCATTTCCATAACATGCTCATTCCCGGCGCTCTGTTTGGGTATTTCGCAGGGCTGAACTACTGGTTCCCGAAGGCCTTCGGCTTCAAGCTGGACGCCAAATGGGGCATCCGGTCTTTCTGGTTCTGGTTTATCGGGTTTTATCTCGCCTTCATGCCGCTTTATGCCCTTGGGTTCATGGGCATGTCCCGGCGGATGGAGCATTACGCGGATCCAGCCTGGCAACCCTTCCTGGTGGTTGCCGCGCTGGGCGCCGTCTTCGTGCTTTGCGGCATCATCTGTATCGGCATTCAGCTTTATGTTTCCGCGCGCCAATGGGGATCGTCCCGCGACATCACCGGGGATCCGTGGAACGGCCGGACCTTGGAATGGGCAACATCGTCCCCGGCCGCGCCTTACAATTTCGCGGTCGTTCCAACGGTCACCGATATCGATGCATTCCATGAGATGAAGATGCGCGGCACCGCCTATCAGAGGCCGGAGCGCTACGAGCCTATTGTCATGCCGAAAAGCACGGGCCTCGGCGTTGTCTTGGGCGGGCTCTCCTTCATTATGGGATTTGCTGCTGTCTGGTACATCTGGTGGCTGGCGGCGCTGATGCTGGTTTTGTGTTTGATATGCATCGGGATCCGGGCCTGCGATGACACCAGCGAGTATGTGATGTCAGCGGCCGAGGTTGAGGCAATTGAGACCGCCTGGCTCTCCGGGATCACACCGGCTGACATGCATGACATGCGTGATTTTGAACCGCGCGGGGCTGCGTCCGGAATGGCGCTGTCGGGGAGAGCGTTATGAGCGAGATGCTGACCATCAGGAACGACGCTGACCTCTTGGAGGAAGAAGAGCATCATTCGCTTCGCGGACGGGAGTTCGGCTTCTGGCTGTTCCTGATGGGTGATGCCGTCATTTTCGCGCTGCTTTTTGCGACCTACGTTGTCTTGTCCGGCAACTCGGCGGCCGGCCCGACCTCGCAACAGGTCTTCGACCTCAGCCACACGGCCATCGAGACCGCGTTGTTGTTGGTCTCCAGCCTGACCTTCGGCATTGCCAGTCTGGCCATGGACAAGGGGCATGGGCGCGCCGTCATCCTCTGGCTGCTGATTACACTTGGACTTGGGCTCGGGTTCCTCGCCATGGAGTTTCTGGAATTCCGCGGCATGATCCTGCAAGGGGCAGGGCCGGACGTCAGCGGGTTCCTCTCGGCATTTTTCACGCTCGTCGGGATGCATGGCGCGCACGTTGCCATGGGGGCAGTCGGCATCCTTGTTATGATCGGTCAGGTTATGACCAAAGGACTGACGTTGCCGGTCCGCTCCCGGCTCAACCGCTTGGGGCTGTTCTGGCATTTTCTTGATATCGTCTGGATCGGGATCTTCTCGGTCGTCTATTTGCCCGGTGTGATGTAGGAGGCTGACATGGACCACACGGACCACACAGAACATCGCAGCCTTGGCACCTACCTGACCGGCTTTGCACTTGCGATTGTGCTGACGGCGATCCCTTTCGGCCTGGTCTGGACGGGCGCACTCACCGGACCGGCGGTCTACGGTGTGATTGCAGCGGCCGCTGTCATCCAGGTGCTGGTGCACCTGGTGTTTTTCCTGCACCTCAATTTCAGGTCGACCCCGGGGGAGAACCTCTTCTTTCTGGCCTTCGCAGCCGTTCTGATCTGCATCATGGTCGGCGGCAGTCTCTGGATCATGTTCGACCTGCATCACCGGATGATGTGACGGTCTGAATTACGTGTTTGACGCCTGAGTTCGAACGACACTCTGTTGGTTTTTGCAACGAATGTGGTTTTACCTCAACAGCTGTGGTACCCACACCGCATGGATAAAAGAGACCGGGCCGAACTGTTTCGCGAGCGTTTGAGCGCGGCGCTCAGAGAGCGGGAACTGAACCGCTCAGACCTCGCGCGTGCAGCTGAGCTCGACCGGTCCACGGTTTCCCAGCTTTTGTCCGAAGAGAGCCCACGCTTGCCCAATGGCCAGGCGCTTGCGGCCATCGCTTCTGCCCTAAGTGTGTCCGCCGATTGGCTTCTGGGCTTGTCGGCGCACAAGGGCGCGGCTGCGGAAATCCTCGATCAAGCCGTTCAAGTGGCCGAAACCGAACGTCATCCGGTCGATGTGCATTTGCTCGCCTGGTACCGGGACGCGGTGGGCGCCAAGATCCGTCATGTTCCGGCGAACCTGCCGGATGTCTTGAAGACAGAGGCCGTTCTGGCGCACGAATATGCTGGTGAAACCTTTCGGACACCCGGACAGGCCATCACCGGTACACGCGATCAGCAGGCGTTGTTGAACCGCGCAGAATCGGACATGGAAATTTGTGTTTCGAAAGAGGCTCTGGAAGCATTTGCCCGGGGCGAGGGCATGTGGTCGGATTTGCCGGATGCCGTGCGCCGGGAGCAGCTGAAGGTCATGGGCGAAACCCTGGAAAGATATTACCCGTCTCTCAGGCTGCATCTTTTTGGTGCGAGCGACCGGTTTTCAGCCCCGTTTACGGTGTTTGGTCAAAAATGGGCTGCGCTGTATCTGGGTCAGCGCTATCTCACCTTTTCCAACACACGTCACGTGCAGCTGTTTTCCCGGCATTTCGATGATCTGGTCCGCCACGCTCTCGTGCGATCTCACGAGGCCAGTGACTTTGCAACGAAACTGTCTCTCGGGATTTGAACCGGAATTTAAGCACCAAAGGTAAATCCAGATTTTGAACCGCCTTTCGCGAAAGAAAGACCCTACGGCATGGCAACCATCGAATATGTCTATTCCGCGCATTCCGCATTTGCGTATCTCGGCTCCTCTGAGATCATGCGGATTTGCGCTGATCACAACGCGGTTTTGGTCCATCGGCCGGTGCTTTTGTCGCCTGTCGTGGAGGCTCAAAGAAGCCCGGCCTTCCGCCAGCGGACACAGGCGCATGTCGACTATTTCTTCGGTCGCGAAATCGAACGTTGGGCCGAGTACCGGTCCGTGCCGATCATCCGCAAGCGCCCGACCTTTCACGATGCAGACTACAGCCTGGCCTCGGGCATGATCATAGCGCTGGGCGAAACGGGCCCAGAGACCGACCGGATGGCTCACGGACTTTTGGAGGCGCATTGGAATGAGGATTTGGACCTTTCAGACCGTACGGCCCTTGAGGCTGTGGCGGTGAAACTGGGGTTCGCCGCCAAGGAATTGCTGGAAGAAGCTGCAAGCCCGAGCGTTCAGAACAAGCTCATGGAAAATTCCGAGTGGGCCAAGGAAAAGCAGGTTTTTGGGTCCCCAACCTACATTGTCGATGGTGATCCATTTTATGGTCAGGATCATCTCTCACTGGTGGAGCGCGCTCTTGAAAAACCCTTCGCGCCATTGGATTGGGTCAATCCGCCTGTTGATGGGTAGGACGCCGGTCAGACGAAAACTCTTTCGTAAATTTGCGCCGTGTTAAGTGTTTTGCCGTTACGTGAATTGTTTCAGGTCGTCTGTTGTGCGTTTGTACAGGCGTCCCTCACGCCGGAGACTGTCATGGTATCGGTCCGCCTCGGGCTGGTTTTATTCTTCGCAAGCATCTCCAGTGCATTGGCATCAGATCCAAACTGCACACGCGTAACCGCGTCTGCACACCCCGATTATCCGCCTTATCATTGGCGCGAGGGCGGGCGGATCGTTGGGGCAAGCGTTGACCTCAACAAAATGATCTTTCAGGAACTCGGTGTCTCGTTTGATGCGGTCTTCACCGGGCCCTGGAAACGCGTTCTGAAGACCGCTGAAAACGGCGATATCGATTTCTTGATGTCGCTGAAAAAAACGGATGAGCGATCAACGTTTTTGGACTTTACCGACACCCCCGCGTTCGAGAACCCGTTTACGGTGTTCACGTTGCGCAACCGGAGCTTCCCACTCACGGTATGGGAGGAACTGAAGGGCAGGTATGGCGCGAAAAACGCCGGAGACCGCTATGGAGAGCCTTTCGATTCCTATGTCGCCAATGTTCTGGAGTTGTCCGACAATTTCTCTTTCCAGGATAACGTCAACCAGCTGCTGGTCGGTCGGATCGACTACATTATCCATGGCCGCTACGTCGGCCAGGCGCAATTTGGCGCCATACAGGGCGGTGAGGACATTGTGCCGTTAGACTGGAACGTGATGAACGGCTTTGTGCACAGTGGTTTTACGCTGAGTTCTCCTTGTCGGAATCTGAAGAACAAGGTGAGCGAGCGGTATGGCGAACTGCTGGCCGACGGGACAGCGGACCGGATCATCTCTGAAAACATCGGCCGATGGATTCTCCGAAGCCGGAATTACGAGCTGCGAAAGAAAGTCGTCGATATCGACTAAAACATCCGGCTAGCCATGTGTCGGTCCCACCTTTTCTTTAGTGATGACCGAGGTGATGGTGATACTGCGCCTTGGCAACTTCCAAGGTTTTTGCGGGTTCGAAACTGCCGGCATCGGCCATCGCCCAATAAGTGGAATACCCCGCAATATCGTGGGTTGGGTCGAGCAACGCACCCGGTTTCACCCAGGTCAGCGCAGCGCTGGCCGGCAGGATTTCCCGCAAACCGGCTCGAAGATAGAAATGCTCCGGCTTGAAGTCCCGTGGATGAGACAGCCCGGCTGCAGCTGTGAACTCAACGAGCGACTTGATGGTATTGCGGTGAAAGTTCGCAACCCGGGTGGCCTTGTCCGGAACATCCAACGCCTGCTGGCGTTTCGGGTCCTGGGTTGCGACGCCTGTCGGACACTTGTTGGTATGGCAGCTCTGCGATTGGATGCAGCCGACCGCGAACATGAAGCCGCGGGCCGAGTTCACCCAGTCCGCGCCAAGTGCCATGGTTCCGGCGATGTCAAAAGCGCTGATCAGTTTGCCACTCGCGCCAATGCGGATGTCATCGCGCAATCCCGCGCCGACAAGGCTGTTGTGAACGAACGCCAACCCCTGGCGCAGTGGCGTGCCGAGCCTGTTGGCGAACTCGACGGGGGCTGCCCCCGTGCCACCTTCCGCACCGTCCACAACGATGAAATCCGGTTTGATCCCGGACTTGAGCATCGCTTTCACGACCGCCATGAATTCCCACCGGTGTCCGATGCATAGTTTGAAGCCGACAGGTTTGCCACCGGAAAGCTCGCGCAGGGTCTTGATGAAGTCCAGCAATTCCATCGGTGTCGAAAACGCAGAATGGCTCGCTGGTGAAATGCATTCCTTGCCGACCGGAATACCGCGGGCTTCCGCGATTTCCTCGGTCACCTTGGCGCCGGGCAGAACGCCGCCGTGGCCGGGTTTTGCGCCCTGACTCATCTTGATTTCGATCATCTTGATCTGTGGGTTGGCGGCCTGTTTCTTGAACTTTTCCGGATCAAAGCCGCCATCGTCGGCGCGGCAGCCAAAATAGCCGCTGCCCAGCTCCCAAACCAGATCTCCGCCGCCTTCGCGGTGGTAGCGGGAAACACTTCCCTCGCCGGTGTCATGGTAGAAGCCGCCCGTCTTGGCACCTTTGTTCAACGCCAGGATGGCGTTGCCGGAAAGTGACCCAAAGCTCATGGCGGAGATATTGAATATCGAAGCGGAGTAAGGCTGTTTGCACTCCGGACCGCCGATCTCGACACGCAGCTCTTCGACCCTTCCATGGGACTGCGGACAGACCGAATGGTTCACCCAACCGTAGTTGATGTCATAGACGTCAAGCTCGGTGCCGAAGGGGAGCACGCCTTCGATGTCCTTTGCCCGGTCGTAGACCATGGTGCGGCGCTCGCGGGAGAACGGCCGGCCATCCTGATTGCTTTCAAAGAAGTACTGCCGGAGTTCAGGTCGGATGGCTTCGAACATGAAGCGGAAATGGCCGGCAACCGGATAGTTTCTCAAAATCGCATGTTTCGTCTGGGTGACGTCCAGTATGCCGACAATGGTCAAGACGGCAAAAACCGCAAAAACCCAAAGGATATGAGGGTTGACTGCGAAGCTGAGGATGAAGGTCACAACTGCGGCGGCACTACAAAGCGCAAACACCGTATAGCGGGCTGGAAACAAGAGACATTCTCCCTCTGGCAATCCTGAGGGGCAGTCTAGTCAGTCTCCTTGTCAAAAGGAAAGGGGGCATCTCATCTTTGATGAGCTTGGCCGCACGATTCAGAACATGCATCGCGCGGCGAGGTTTATGTATTTAATGCCATTGAGAAATATGTCGATTGCGGGCCCTTGGCCGTGTCCCGAATAATCACGGAACAGATTTGAGCCCCGAAGCGCTGACTCATTCATTGGCGGTCCGTCACTCCGAATACCGGTTCGGGCAACGTTTGCGATGAGGTGACATGAAACGAGTGTTGGGCGCGATAACCGCAGCCATCTTGACCGTCAGTGCGTGGCAAGCTTCGGCACAAACACTTGTTCTGGACCTGGAAAACGTAGAGTACTTTCCCTGGCAACTGCCGGATGGGACCGGGGCCGACATTTTCCTCATAGAGACGGCGGCCCGAAATCTGGGTTATGCGGTTGATCTCCGGCCCGTGCCTTGGAGGCGCTGCCTCAACGAGGCCGGTTCGAACGCCATCGACGGTTGTTTTTCGGCCAGCTTCGAGGTGAGCCGCATGGACCTTGGGGTCTATCCGATGGTGGACAACCGTCCGGATACCTCAAAAGCTCTGCACGCTGACAGTTACTCGCTCTACGTTCCAACAGAATCGGATGTCCGCTGGACTGGGTCAGGGTTTGAAAATCTGTCCGGCGATATTGGTGCCATCTACGGCTATTCGATTGTGACAATGCTCCAAAATCAGGGCGTCGGGGTTTTCATGGCCGACCGGCTCGGTCAACTGTTCCAGCTCCTTTTGCGCGACCGCCTGGATGGTGTCGCGGCGCTTACCGCACACGCAGATCACTTGATCGAACAAACGCCGGAGCTGAATGGATGGGTTCGGAAAGTAGGACCGCCCTTGGACGAAAAACATTACTACCTGTTGTTTTCACATGGCTTTGCCAAGAACAACCCGGAGGTCGTTTTAGCCCTTTATGATGAGATCAAACGGGTTCGGAAATCCCCTAAATATCGGGAAAACTATGAGCATATCCGGCGCACGCATGTTGAGCCGCACACTTTGAATTACGACCCTCCCGGTGGCCTTTAAGCAGAGATCAGACGAAGTCAGGCGCTTTTTGCTCGTGCATGAACAGCCGGAACACGGGACATGATTTCCTCTGCCGCGCCCTCTGCGCCGGGCTCGAGCGCCATGATGCCGGCGGCGGCCTTGGCACCCATTGCGTAGGCCGGAGCATCCAGCGCATAGAGCGCCTTCACCAGCAAATCTGGCGTGAGTTTCTTTTGGCTGATCGGCGCCGGACCAGCGCCAGCTGCATGAACACGTTGCCCCCAGAAAGGCTGATCGGCAAAGACCGGGCAGACAAGGGAGGGCTTGCCCCAGCGCAAGGCTTCATGGGTTGTCCCGGCACCGCCATGGTGGATGATGCTGCTGCATTTTGGAAACAGCCAGCTGTGCGGGGCCTTGTCGATCAAAAATACCTTGTCCTTCAAGACCTCCGGCAGGGTGTGCCCGGTGAGGCCGCCCCAGCCGCGCGCCAAAATGGCCCTCAGTCCGGTTTGGGTGAGTGAGCGCATGATCAGCCGGGTCAGCTCTTCCGGGTTCCGGCTCGGCATGGAGCCAAAGCCGATATAGACCGGCGGCGGGCCGTCCTCCAGAAACTGCATCAGCTCGCGGTCTGGTGTGTAGGTGTTTGCGGGCCGCATGAACCAGTAGCCGCTCAGCCAGGACGTTTCCGGCCAGTCTTTCGGTCTCGGCACCAGCGCAGATGAAAACCCTTGCAGGCACAGCGCTTTGGAGCCATCCGGCATATGCCCGTCGATCATTTCGCCGGAGTGTTCGAATTCCGCGGTTGCTTCGGCGCGCAGCGGTTTCAGCATGGGAGACAGACCCAGCGACATAAGTTTGCGGGCAGCCAGATAACTGAGACGGTTTCCCAGTTTACCGAGTGCGGGCAATCCAAACAGGGAGACCGGAAAATCCCCTGTGGGCGCCACGACCGGTTGAAGCGCGGTCGGCAAAGCGGGGACATTCAGCCGCCGGGCCACCAGCGTCATCACCGTGGCCTTGAGATTGAAGAGGATCAGATCCGGTTTTTCCTCCAGACCGATCCTCCACAAACACCGGACGACCTTCTTCTGATCTTCCATGGTGGTGCGGGCGACCTTGATCTTGCCGCGGAAGGTAAACATCGCCTCGCGCGTCACCGGGTCACCCAAAAGGGCTTCAAAATCGATCGCAACCGCGCGCGGTTGCGCCCCCACCTTGCCGATCATCGTGTCAAAGCCGCGCCCCGTCGCCACGACGACATCGGCACCAAGACGCACCAGTTCACCGGCAAGCGCCACATAGGGCTGAACGTCGCCGCGAGTTCCGAGCGTGGCAATCAGGATTTTCGGCTTTGAAGCGTTCATTGGTGAAATTCCCAATAGGAAGGTGCCTCTTTTGGATGTTTTTTGGCCACTCTGCAATCAGGAAGAGGTGTAAAATCTTCAAAATATCTGGAAAGTGTCAGCTACCGTTGGGGCATTATCAAATCAATGACATGTTGAGGAATGAATTTCCGGTTTTGTTAAGGGCAGGGGATTTAGGGATTCTCTGAAGGACAAGCAGAAAAGGCAATGCATGGCCCTGGAACTGAGTTCGATGACAGCGCTGCGCTTCGCCCGGCGCGCAGTGACTGCCGTTGCGGTCGTGAGCATTCTTGCTTTTGCGGTGTCCGGTTCGGCACTGGCAACGCCGCGCATCGACATTGTCACCGAAGATTATCCGCCCTACGAAATGGCTGTGGAGCAGGACGGTCTGCGCGGTTTCGATTATGAGGTCGCCACCGAAGCCTTCCGCCGCATGGGCTATGAAGCCAACATCCTGTTCCTGCCCTGGAAGCGGGCGCTGAACGAAGCGGAGACGGGCCGGGCGGCCGGTATCCTGACTTGCGCCCATCATCCTGACCGGGAGCGGTTCATTCTTTTCTCGGAACCGATCAGTGTCTTCACCAACGGTTTTTTCGTCCGAAAAGCGCATGAGGGGCCGGACATTCAGACCGTTGAGGATGTGGTTGGTCAGCCGGTGGCGTCCATGGCGGGATATGAAAGCCTGGCGGTTTTGCAGAACCTGGGCGCCAAACCGATCGAAGCACAAACGACCGAGCTTGGCCTCAAGATGCTGGCGGCCGGCCGGTTTGATTATCTGATGGGCGCGCGGGAACCGACGGAGTACATCATCCGCCGCGAAGAGATGAGCGGTCAGTTTGAATTCATCGCGCTGACCACCCGGGATTTCCACTTTTGTTTTTCAAAGAGTTATGAGGGCGTTGAGGACCTGATCGGCCCCTTCAATGAAGCCTTGGCAGAAATGCGCGCAGATGGCACCTATGATGCCATCCACGACAAGTACCGGTAGGGGTCGGGTCAACCGTTCCGGCCACAACTCATTTGAAGACTTTGAAGGCTTCCATGCAGACCCTGTTCTCCCTGAAAACCTCCGGCCAGGGGCTTTTTGAGTTCACCCGGTCCGTCAGCAGCTGGCTTATGGAGGACGGCGCAGGCGACGGATTGCTGACCCTGTTTGTGCGCCACACGTCCTGCTCGCTCCTCATTCAGGAAAACGCTGATCCGGATGTGCAGGTGGATCTGAAAGCCTATTTCAGCCGTCTTGTACCGCCGGCGAGCGATCCTGCGATGCGCTATCTCACGCACACGCTGGAGGGCCCGGACGACATGCCGGCGCATATCAAGGCCGCCGTTTTGCCCGTCAGCCTGTCGATCCCGGTCTCGGGCGGCGAAATGCTGCTTGGCACCTGGCAGGGGATATATCTCTTTGAACACCGCGACCGGCCGCACCAACGCCAAGTGGCGGCGCATTTTCTGGGCGACCGGTAGCAACGCCCCCTATGTCCGCAGGGCGGGCAGGCCGACGCCGGTGCTGTCAAACCCGCCGTCGGACGCAATCACCTGACCGGTGACGTAGCTCGCCTCTTCAGAGCACAAGAAGGCGATGACAGAGGCGATTTCGGCCTCCGAGCCATAGCGGTTCAGCGGGATCGCATCGTGATAGGCGTCGATGATTTCCTGGGTGTGCACGGCCATGGCGAGCTTGGTGCGGACCGGACCGGGGCAGACGCAATTGGCGCGGATGCCGTATTCGCCAAGTTCGGCCGCCTGCTGCTTTGTCAGGTGAATGACGGCGGCCTTCGACGTGCCATAGGCCACCCGCAAGGTGGAGGCGCGGAGGCCGGAAATCGACCCGATATTGACGATCGCTCCACGCGTTTTTTTCAGGTGCGGGACAGCTGCCTGCGAGACCATGAAGACCCCGTCCAGATTGGTCGCCATCACCGTGCGCCACAGGCTCAAATTCGCCTCTTCGATCGGCCCGAAATTGGCAACGCCCGCATTGTTGACCACCGCATCCAGCCGCCCGAAATGTTCGATGATCTTGGTCATCATCTCATCGACGTCATCGGGGATAGAAACATCAAAGATGAAGGCCGAGCCCGCGTTGATCCCGGCAGACGCGGTCTTCAGCTCCGCCCCGTCGCGGTCGACCATCGCCACCTTCCAGCCCTTTTCGATCAGGAGCTTCGTGGTCGCCAAACCAATCCCGCGCGCCGCGCCGGTCACAAGGGCAATCTTTTCTGTCATTTTTTTGAGGCTTGGGTTTGAGGGAGCGGATAGGGCGGAGGACCGACGCTAGCGATGAAGAACGAAGTGGTCAAACCGCTAATCATTGGCGAGCGTCAAACGGCTAGCCTGCCGGCGGATTGACGATGCCGCAAACGCCTAAGTAGAAGGCGCGCAGGCTTCTACGTAAGCGCAAGAACAAGCTATAATTGATACGCGTCTCTGATTCGCAACCCACAAGCTTTTGACGGCTTGAAGCGCGTGGGGCTCTTCAGGGAGTGCGGCCCGGCCGCATGCCTAGGCAGAGAAGGAGACTTATCATGCCTAAGACGCAGAAGCGGGGACGCGATGCCAAGAACGGGAGATTCATCCCGGTCAAGGTTGCTGAACGCCGGAAGGCAACAGCTATCGTTGAAACCGTGAAAAGCAAAAAGAAGAAGTAGTTTCGGCTACCCTTCTTCCGGGCGGTGTTTCTTGACCGGATTGCCGCCCGGTTTCTTTTTTGGACTAGGAGTGGTTAACCAATCGTTAACTTTCGGTTCAGGCTGCGTCTTGAGCATTCGCTTTAGGATCTCATCGCCCTTTTTTGATCTGGCTTTTTATCGGTGTCTGACATGAATAATGAAATCTCATATGATGGCGACAACAGAGCTTATATTGCCTTGGGCCGCTTTATCTCCGTATTTGCAAACATGGACTTTCAACTCACTATTCACCTCAGTCTAATGACAAATTTAGGCGAGCAAAGTGCGAATGTCCTTCTCCAGGGTATGCGCATGTCCGTAAAGTTGCAAAAGTTAAAACAGGCCGCAAAGCTCGCTGATCCTGTTTTCAGAGAATATGCCCCGATCTATAATAAGTTCTCAGAATACAATGAGTTCCGAAATAAGATTGTTCATTGGTCTCACATTTTCGAGCAAGAAGGGCAGAGTTTTGACATTACGGACCCAACAAGAAACGCTCAAAAAACCCTTGCCGCACATCGGATATCCGTTAATCCAGATGATCTAGTTTTGATCGCTGAATGGATCTGGCAGTCTCTCAGCTTCTTTTACCCGTTCGTCTCTGGGAAGAAAGAACTGCTTCCAGAAGGTTATGATGTAGAGCGTCTGCTTCGGGACGCCCCTCCGGTCCCGAAAGACCGAGATACCAGTCTTCGTACGCTTTTATAAAAGCTTCTGCGATTTCGTCCTTCGAGTATTTTTGATCTGGCTCTTCTGCCTGTTTTTCTTCGTTTGCCATGTTTCCGCACGTCACGTTTAGAAATAGGAAAATATTCCTTGACACCGTACCGGTGATGTGGCATGGTTTTGTCATGATCCCAAAGTTGCGGATCGGTTGAGGCTTCCGGCGATTGGGTGGAGGCCTTTTTTGTTGGGCGCATCAGCCGAATGGGCTGAGGAAGCAAAACGAGCGGAGAGGGTCAGAGGATGGCAGATTATCCAGGTCCCGCTGCCGCAAGGCCGGTTTCAGTCTCATGGGCCTCAGTATCTCACAGGCGCGCTGGGCGTGGATAAGTTTTTGAGAGCGGCCCCGCTCGCTGCCGTACCGGCCCCGAGCCGGGACCACACGATGGGCCGGGAAAGCGACGAGGGCCCCGGATTAAGTCCTGGGCGGCAAAGGGATAGCAACGGGACGGGTGCCCAGACAGCAAACCGATCTGTGTCTGTATCAACCGCCAGCCGCCGGTTTTTTTTATGCCTTCGGAAAACCCGATTCGATCAGCGCATGGATACGCAGACCTTGATGATGCCTTTGTTGTCCCAAAGGGCAACGTCCTTGTCGTTGATCCGGAACGCATATGTGCCGGCAGGATCCCTCGTATTTAGCGCAAGGGCTGCAAACTCTGCGAAAGGGACGATCCGCCCGGCCTGGTCGCGCACCAGCATTTCGCCAAAGGCGTAAGATTGATCGAACTTGTAGCCGTAAAGCGGACCGAGCGCGGCAGCGTCCTTGCCGGAGTAACCGCGCGGGCCGACGGGTTTGTAGAGCCCGTTGATGACCGTCCATGAGCCGGAATAGGCAACCTTGCGGATTTTGCCGTTTGGCAGGTTAAGCGACTGCCAGCCTTTTTTGGAATTGACCGACGCACAATAATCGGCTGCCAGGGCCGGTGGTGCGGCAAGCAGGACGAGCGGCAAAAGAACAAGGACAGCGCGTAGCATCAAGATATGGTTCCGTTAGGGCATGCAATTTCACAATGGCCGAGGCCCGAGGCAATCGCAAGGGTCGGCTCTTGGCTGCCGTGACGACGATCAATGGAGTTTGTCAGCAGTCTGGAACCGGCATCCACCGGTTTTTTTGTGCCTGGAGGAAACTGGATTGAACGAATGCGGAGGATCGAACGTGAAGGCGCGGTTCTCAGGGCAGGGCCTCGCTGACACGCTGAAGCGCGAGAAAGCTCTGAACCGGAAACGGCAGAAGCAGTCGAAGCAGCAGGTGTGCACCGTCTCGGCAGTCTCCGGAGAAGGCGGTGGCCCCTCAGACTCCGAGGGGATGGGAAAATCCCGGTTCTCTGATCCCGGATCTCCACTTTGTTCCGTCCGGGAGGGCGAATGGGCGGTGTTGAAAGCTGACAGGAGTGAGCAGAAAACGCCGGAAAGCCCGCAGGACATGGCCGCGCGGCTCTACCGGGCGTTTGCGGGACAAATGGATCAGCTGGATGCGCGGCTTGCGTACCTGTTTCAAGAGGCTGGCGCGGGGCCGCCAACCGGCGGGATCCAGGAAATCGACAAGACGGTGAAGACCCTGGCAAGCCTTGCCAAGACCTTGACCGCCCTGATGGACTTGAAAACGGATGTGAAACCGGACGGGGAGGGCGATAACCTTGACGACCGGGAGGAGTTGCGCGCGGCACTTGCGCGCCGTCTTGAGCGATTGTGCGAGGCTGGGGCGGATTGAGGTGGTTCTCTCTGCGCTTTCGGCGGATGATCTGAAATTCCTGACCTACGACTGGCCGGTCTTTGCCCATGCGCACCAGTTGCCGCCGGAGACCGATTGGGCGGTCTGGCTGCTGATGGGCGGGCGCGGGGCCGGGAAGACACGGGCAGGAGCCGAATGGATCCGGGCGCGGGCGCTCGGGCACGGCTGGTGCGAACCGGGCTTTGCCGGGCGGATCGCGTTGGTCGGCGAAACCTATGCGGATGTCCGTGAGGTGATGGTGGAAGGGGTCTCCGGACTTCTGGCCGTGCACCCCGGTGCGGAGCGGCCGCAATGGACGCCAAGCCGCCGCCGGCTGGAATGGCCGAACGGCGCAGTGGCGCAGGCCTTTTCCGCTGAAGACCCGGAGGCCTTGAGGGGGCCGCAATTCGACATCGCCTGGTGCGATGAACTTGCCAAATGGACGTATGCCGAGGAGACCTTCGACATGTTGCAGTTCGGGCTGAGGCTGGGCCGCAAACCCCGCCAGTTGATCACGACAACGCCGCGGCCGGTGCCGCTCCTGAAACGGCTGATGAAACAGGCGGGCACCGCCATCACCCATGCCCCGACCAAGGCCAATGCGCTGTTTCTGGCGCCGGGCTTTCTGGAGGCGGTGGTCGGCCGATATGGCGGCACGCGCCTTGGCCGGCAGGAACTGGACGGCGAGCTTATCGAGGACCGGCCGGATGCGCTCTGGTCGCGGGATGGACTGGAGGCCGCAAGGGTCGCAGCAGCACCGGAGGATCTGACGCGCATCGTCATTGCGATCGACCCGCCGGTGACGGCAACGGCCAAGGCGGACGCTTGCGGCATTGTCGCCGCGGGGCTCGGCAGTGACGGCAAAGCCTATGTTCTGGCCGACCGCAGCCGCCGCCCGGCAAAACCCGCGGATTGGGCCGAGGCGGCCATCGGGCTCTGGCACGGATTGAAGGCCGATTGCCTGATCGCCGAGGTCAACCAGGGCGGCGACATGGTCGCACAAGTGATTGCGAGCGCCGATCCATCGGTGCCGGTGAAACAAGTGCGGGCATCGCGGGGCAAGTTCTCAAGAGCCGAACCGGTCGCCATGCTCTACGATCAGGGCAAGGTGCACCATGCAGGCACGTTTCCCGAGCTGGAAGACGAGATGGCCGACTTCGGCCCGGGCGGGCTGTCCAGCAAACGCTCTCCTGACCGGCTCGACGCCCTCGTCTGGGCGGTCTCAGACCTGATGCTGGGCCCCAGGGCCGAACCGAAAGTGCGCGGGCTTTAGACTACCCCACTCAGCCGCCCCGGACCTGATCCGGGGCCTGAGTTGCTCCGGATATGGTCCCGGATCAAGTCCGGGACAGTGGAGAGGCAGAGGTTATCCGGAAAAACAGACGTGGTTCCAAACGGCTACTTGAATAGTGGCATGCACTTTGATCTGCAACCTCACTTGCCGAGCAGCGTCAGGCAATAGCGTTCCAGGTTGGTCAGATGCATGGTCCAACCGGCCGCGTGGGCGTCACGCAAAGAACCGGACGCGTTTTCGGCAAGATCGTGCCAGCCGCTGTGGACGAGGGTGAGACGCGCCCCGTTGCGCTCAGCGAGGATCGACAGTGTCAGGAGCGTCGCCCCAGACCAATCGTTATCCGCCCAAGTCCAGGCGAGGGTCGTGGGCGGATCGAATGTGACAATGGTGCCGGAGGTGATCGTCTGGTGGCCCTCGTTGGTCCAGACTTCGCGGAACGCACCGCCCGCACGTGGCTCCAAAGAGATGTGAGGTCCGAACCAGGCGGACAGATGCTGAGCCTCGGTCCAGAGTGACCAGAGAACAGCGGGGGCGACCGGAAAACCGCGTTCGATCTGAATCACGTTCTGATTGGTCATCTCACGCTCTGCCTCCTGAGGGAGCAAAGAATAGCAGCTTTGGCGTCGGTGCGAAGCGGCGCGTTTGAATCCGTTTGCCAAGTCCCTGAATCGGTTTCTCAAAGCCTTGACTCAGCGCTTTAACAGGCGCGGAAAGGATCAATATTTCATGCGCTTAAGAAAGGCACTTGAATCACTTTGGGGTGTAGATCCCGCAGCGGCACTTGAGGAAAAAGCCTCCCGCACCGGGCCTCTGCTTGCGATCCAGGGGACTGCGCAGCCGGTCTGGAGCCCGCGCGATTATGCGGCTCTGGCGCGGGAAGGTTTTGCGAAAAATCCTGTGGTGCACCGCGCTGTCCGGCTGTTGTCGGAGACGGCCGCCGCTGTGCCGCTGCTGCTCTTTGAAGGGGATAAGGAGCTGTCGGAGCATCCGTTGCTGGCACTGCTCGCCCGGCCCAATGCCCATGAAACCGGCGCTGATTTTCTGGAGGCGCTTTACGGCTATCTGCTGGTCTCCGGCAACGCCTATCTGGAGCAGGTGCCGGTCGATGGTGTCCCGCGCGAACTTTATGCGCTGCGGCCGGACCGGGTGAAGGTGGTGCCGGGATCCCATGGCTGGCCGGAGGCCTTCGACTACACCGCCGCGGGCCGCACCGTGCGCCTGGCTGCAGAAGCGGACGCCGGAGAAGAGGCAGCCTCGGTCCGGCATTTGAAGCTGTTCCATCCGCTCAACGATCACTACGGGTTTGCGCCGGTTGAAGCTGCACAGATGGCGCTCGACATTCACAATGCGGCGGCAAGCTGGAACAAGGCACTGCTCGATAATGCCGCCCGGCCCTCCGGCGCATTGATCTATGGGGCGGGCGATGCGCTCAACCTGACAAGCGATCAGTTCGACCGCCTCAAGGCCGAGCTGGAAGACGGCTATCAAGGCGCGCGCAACGCCGGACGGCCCCTGCTGCTGGAAGGGGGGCTCGACTGGAAGCCGATGGGGCTCACCCCGAAGGACATGGATTTCATCGAGGCGAAAAACCAGGCCGCCCGGGAGATCGCGCTCGCCTTTGGGGTGCCGCCAATGCTGCTCGGCATTCCGGGCGACAACACTTACGCCAATTATCAGGAAGCGGGCCGGGCGTTGTGGCGCGGGGCGGTCCTGCCGCTGGTGCGGCGCACGGCAGGCCATCTTGCCAGTTGGTTGGGACCAGCCTTTGGCCAAGGGTTGCGCCTGGAGCCGGATCTCGATGCGATCGAGGCCTTGTCGTCGGAGCGGGAGGCCTTGTGGCGGCGCGTCGGTGCGGTCGCTTTCTTGTCGGACGACGAAAAACGCCAGGCCGTCGGCTACGGCGCACGGGCCGGCACATAAGGGGAGGCGCAGGATGATTGAAGACTTGACCGCTCACGTTATGGCGCGCGGGGATTTGGCCCATCTTGCGCTGTTTTTGTGGGCTGCGACGGCGACCTTGATAGGCCTCGTGCTCGTCCGCGAGCTCGCCCTGTCCAATCAGCGCTTTTCCGACTTCGTCAGCGAGGTCGCCCGGCTGAACCGTTATCTCGCCGAGCTCGGAACGCTTTAAGGCCAATACATCTTAAAAGGAGGGCGGAATGAGCCTTCAAAGCAACTCCCTGGACAGCGGGAGACCGCAGTGCCGTGCCCGCAGCTCGAAAACAACGCTGCTGCAGCGGTTTGGCGCCAAGGCATCCGGTCACCGGACCGAGCATTTGCCGGTTTTCCGGGATTTTTCGGGCCGTTTGTTTCATCTCGCCATTCAGGTGAGGGAAGACGTCAAACCCGCTCGTGGAGGCGGTGCTTGATGGCCGGAGCCGTAAGGGCCCCGGTGCGGATTGCCGGTTATGCCAGCGTCTTCGGAAAGCCGGATGGCGCTGGCGACACGGTTCTGCCAGGTGCGTTCCGGAGGAGCCTCCGACAGCGTCCGCCGGCACGCGTTGCGCTGTTGTGGCAGCACGATCCGGCCCGCCCGCTCGGCCGTTGGACGCGGTTGATGGAAACACAACACGGGCTATGGGCCGAAGGGGACCTTGCCCCGGGCGTTGTCGCAGCCTTCGAGGCGGCGAACCTGATCCGGGCAGGGGCTCTTTCCGGGCTTTCCATCGGCTTCAAGGCGCGCACCGCCCGCAGACCGCACCGCGGATCTGGCCGGGACCTGCAAGACATCGATCTCTGGGAGATTTCCCTCGTCACTTTCCCGCAAGTCGACGAGGCACGAGTCCGGCTTTTGACACCGCCTCCGAACACATCAACCCCACGCACACCGCACATTGGATCAAGGGAGTATTTGTGATGACAGGACCTTCAGACTGGACGCCCGATGACCTGCCGCTGGAAACAAAGGCGGACATGCCCGGCGGAATGCCGCCAGTTCCGGCTGCTCCAACCGCCGATACCTCAGGCGGAGATGACGTTGCCCGGACCTTTGACGTGTTCTTCCGGACTTTCGAGAGCTACCGGGCGGTCAATGATGCGCGCCTTGCGGAAATTGAAAGCCGGGGCAGTGCGGACGTGATCTCGCTGGAAAAACTCGACCGGCTGGATGCAGCCCTCGACGCCACACAGCGGCGTCTGGATGATCTGACCTTGAAAAGCCGCCGCCCTCAGATCGGCAGGCAGGGTCCGCGTCAGATGACATCGGCGGCCTTGGAACACAAGGCGGCCTTTGAGGCCTATGTGCGTTCCGGCCGGGAACAGCCCTTGCGTCCGCTGGAAGTCAAAGCCCTGTCGGCCGGATCTGATCCGGATGGTGGCTATCTGGTGCCGGAGGAAACGGAAGCCGGGATCATGCGCCGCCTGTCGCAGGTCTCTCCCATCCGGGCGATTTCCGGCAACCGGCAGGTCTCATCCTCAACCTACAAGAAGCCCTTCGCTGTAACTGGCCCGCAGTCCGGATGGGTTGGTGAAACCGCCGCCCGGCCGCAGACGAACAGCCCGCAACTGGCTGAACTGACATTCCCGGCGATGGAACTCTATGCGATGCCTGCCGCGACATCGACCCTGCTGGATGATTCGGCTGTCGACATGGATCAGTGGATCGCGGAAGAGGTGGAAGCCGCCTTTGCCGAACAGGAGGGAGCGGCCTTTGTCAATGGCGATGGCGTCAACAAGCCGCTCGGCTTCCTTCAGGCACCGCGTGTTGCCGAGAGCAGCTGGACCTGGGGTTCGCTCGGCACGATGCCCACCGGCACAGCCGGAGCGTTCCCGGCATCGGATGCCGGAGATACGCTCATTGACCTCATCTATTCCTTGAAGAGCGGCTACCGGCAAAACGGCCGGTTCGTCATGAACCGTAAGACACAGAGCGAAATCCGCAAGCTGAAGGACGGCGACGGGACCTACCTGTGGCAGCCGCCTGCCGGTGTGGACGGGGCGGCGACCTTGCTGAATTTCCCAATCACGGAAGCTGAGGACATGCCGGACATTGCCAATGACGCCCCCGCGATTGCTTTCGGCGATTTCCGGCGCGGCTATCTGGTGGTGGACCGTATGGGCGTGCGTCTGTTGCGTGATCCTTATTCCGCAAAGCCCTATGTGCTGTTTTACACCACTAAACGGGTCGGCGGCGGCGTTCAGGATTATGACGCGATCAAGCTTTTGATGTTCTCCGCATAAAACTGGTCACACAGGGCTCACGTTTTCTTGCCTTGTAAGTCCTACCTAGCAGACCCACATCCTTCAATGAACGATGAGGGTCGTTCCTCCCCAGACTTGGCGCCGCACTCCTTTGGACCTGCGGCGCCTTCTTTTTTGGGAAACGCCCATGACATCGATCCGTTTGAATGATCCGGCCATAGAACCTGTGGCGGTCGAAGAAATGCGCGCGCATCTCCGGCTGAACGGCAGCGAAGAGGACAGCAGCCTTTCAGGCTTTCTCAAGGCCGCCCGCACGCACATCGAACAAGCCACCCGGCGCGCTCTGATTTCCCAGTCCTGGCGACTTTACCTGGATGGTTGGCCGGTTGGCCGTATTGTCCGTCTGCCCGTGTCGCCGGTTCAGTCCGTTGATCAGATCACAGTCTATGACCGCGACGGCAATGCCTCCCAGCTTCAGTCTTCTGATTGGCAACTCGACCGCTCCACACAGCCTGAGCGCGTCAAAATAAAACTTGGGGTCGGGCTCCCCGCCTCAGACATGATGGCGGCTGAAATTGATTTCACAGCCGGATATGGCGCGGCCGCCTCCGATGTTCCTGAAAACTTCCGGCAGGCCGTGCGCCTTTTGGCCGGGCATTGGTTCGAACACCGGGAGGCCGGAACGGATCTGGCTGTTGCCAGCCTGCCGCAAGGGCTCGACCGGCTGTTGTCGACCGTCCGGGTGCCACTCTTATGAGGGCCGGGGCTTACCGTGTGCCGGTGATCTTGCAGCGGCCTTTGGAGACCCGATCCGCTTCGGGGGACACAACGACCACTTACGAAGCTGCCGGATCCGTGTTCGCCGCGCTTCGCCTGAAAAGTCAGAGCGAGCGCTTCGCGAACAGCCGGACGGCAAGTTCCAAATTCTGGGAGATCCGCTTGCGGCCCTTTTCCGGATTGGCTGGTGGCTGGCGGATCCTTTCTGGTACTCGCGTTTTCCGGGTTTTGTCGGTCTGCGATCCAACCGGCCTGAGACGGGAACTTCTATGTGAGACCGAGGAGGAAAGCCCATGAGCCTTTCCAGCGTTCAAACAGCGCTGCGGGCCGGTTTGTTTTCCCTGCTCAAGGCTGATGGCGTCCTGTCCGGTTTGCTGGGGCCGGACCGGATTTTTGAAACACCGCCGCGGGCAGATGCCTTTCCCTACCTCGTGCTGGAAAGCTTTGAGACCAGGCCGCTGCTTACGGAGATTGGCGAGGGTATGGTGCACTCACTGGCCCTAAGCGTGTTCTCCCGCAAGCTCAGCCGGGACGAAGCGGCCGAGGCTGCAGGCCGTGCGGCAGAGGTCCTGATGATTGGGCCGGTATCCTTGACCGGAAACAGGCTTGTGAACCTCACCATAACGAACGTGCTCAGCCGCAAGCTGCGCGACGGACGGGGATATCAGGCATCGAGTTCCTTAAGGGCGGTCACCGAGCCGCTTACCTGAGATGACCTTCTGACAGGAGAACGCCATGGGCGCACAGCGCGGACGTGATCTGCTCTTGAAACTGGATGCTGCATCCAACGGCACGTTCGTCACCGTGGCGGGCCTTCGGGCGCGGCAGGTGGCGCTGAATGCCACGACTGTCGACATCACCACATCCGACAGCGCGGGCCGCTGGCGCGAGCTTCTGGAGGGGGCCGGAACCCGAGCGGCAAGCCTGTCCGGTTCGGGTCTATTCCGGGATGCGCAGAGTGATACCGCCGTTCGCCAGCTCTTTTTCGACGGTTCGATCCGCCCCTGGCAGGTTGTCGTTCCGGACTTCGGAACGCTGGAGGGCCAGTTTCAAATCACCAGTCTGGAATATGCCGGCCGTCATGACGGTGAGGTGACCTTCGAACTGGCGCTGTCCTCCGCGGGGCAGGTGAGTTTTACCGCCGTTTGAGGGATGCAATTCGGGGAGAGAAAAGATGCCAAACAGATTCCGTGGAGAGATATCCGCTCAACTCGATGGCCGGACATGGACGTTGGTTCTGACGCTTGGTGCGTTGGCCGAGCTGGAGGCAGCCTACGAGTGCGAGAGCCTTCCAGCCCTGCTTCAGAGGTTTTCACCGGACAGCTTGTCTGCATCCGACATGATCGTTTTGTTGGGGGCCGGCTTGAGAGGTGCAGGCCACGATGTCACCAATGATCAGGTGGCGATGATGCAGGCCGCTGGCGGTGTCGCCGGATTCGCCGCGATCACGGCGGATCTCCTGACGGCCGCGTTTGGTGCCCCCTCTACGGAAGACGACGAACCGCGGGCGGAAGCATCTTAATGCTGCCCTGGGCGGATCTCTTGCGGATAACTGCAACGCGCTGGGCTTGGAAGCCGGCCGAGTTTTGGGCGGCGACGCCGCGGGAACTTGAGGCTGTGTTGGGCCTTGGCCACCCTGCGGATGGCCTCAAACGATCCGAATTGGACCAGCTGATCAGAACCCATCCGGACACAGCAACATGCGGCCGTGCCGGAGACCAGAAGGAAGGGAGATCTCATGACTGACCGTGATCTGGATCTTGATGTCCCGCTGGCGGACCTCGAGGAGTTCCGGACGAAGATGATGGAGATCGACCGCAGCGCTCAAAACATTTCCCGCAGTCTTGTCGGCGGCCTCAAGTCGGCCCTTGTGGATGGCAAATCGCTCGAAAGCGTCTTCAAGAAGATCGCGTTGTCCGCGTCCTCCCGGGTGCTGAATTCAGCGCTCGCACCTTTGGAAAAGGCGGCAGGCAGCCTCTTCGACACAATTATCCCGTTTGCCAAGGGCGGGGTGGTCGGCGCTCCGGCGCTGTTCAATATGGGAAATGGCGTGTCCGGTTTGATGGGCGAAGCCGGTCCGGAGGCGATTCTGCCCCTTGCCAGAGGAGCGGATGGGCGCTTGGGGGTCAGGTTCGCGGAGGGCGGCCGGTCCCCCATGCCAGCAGTGCAGGTAAATGTGACTGCGCAGGATGCCGAAAGTTTCCGGCGGTCAGAAGCTCAGGTCTCGGCGATGGTGGCCCGCGCCGTCGGACGGGGACGACGCGGGCTCTAACACCGGCCTGAAAAGGAGGGGCTCAGGAACCGGCGTTTGCCGCAGCCGCAAGCATGGCGGCAATCTGGTCTTTCAGGTGAAGGCGCTTCTTCTTCAGGTCTTCAAGAACTTCATCGGATGCAGGTGTCACATCGGTTTCGATGCGGTGCACTTCGCGGTTGATGGTGTGATACTCTTCGGCCAGGCGGGCGAAATGGGCATCGGTGGTCTTCAATGTGTGGAGCGCGTCTGCCGCGTCCGGGAATTCTTCATGCAGTTCGTGAGGAACGTGACTCATTCTATTTTGCCTCCTTTAGAGGCCCCCAAAGTGCCGCCGCCAGCTTCCAAACACCTTGAGACAGATCAATCAAAGTCCGATTTGCGACGGAGATTTTCATGGACGCCTTTCTGAATGAGAGTTTTCCGGGAAGTATTGCCTTTGGAGTGCTCGGCGGGCCGGAGCGCCGGACCGAAATTGTTCCGCTGGCGACCGGCTACGAGACCCGCAATGCGCGCTGGGCGGACAGCCGCCGCCGTTATGATGCGGCAACCGGTGTGCGATCGCTCGCGGACTTGAGGGCGATCCTGGCCCTGTTTGAGAAGGCCCGCGGCCGGCTATACGGCTTCCGCCTGCGCGATCCCTTTGACCATGCGAGTTCAATGGCGGGCAATCCGCCTCAAGCCGTGGATCAGTCCATCGGGGAAGGAGACGGCAGCACGGTCCGGTTTCCCTTAACCAAGACATACGGGAGCGGTGATCTGGCCTATCGCCGGGCCATCCGGTTGCCGGTTGCAAGCAGTGTGCGGGTAGCAGTGGCCGGGGTAGACCAAACCGCCGGGATGGACTTTGAGGTCGATGCGTCGACGGGCGACATCGTGTTTTCCGAAGCGCCGTCCTTAGGGAGTTCCGTCACAGCCGGTTTCCTGTTCGACGTGCCGGTCCGGTTCGACACCGACCGCCTGGACCTCAGCCTGACCCATTTCGAAGCCGGCGACATTCCCTCGATCCCTTTGGTCGAGATCCGGCTCTAAAGCCACGGGAAAACCATGAAAACTCTGCCGCCAAACCTGGCCGCGCATCTTGCGGGCCGGATTACCACTATTGCGACCTGCTGGATCGTCACGCGCGCAGATGGCGTCCGGCTCGGGTTTACCGATCATGACCGGGCCTTGAGCGTGGAAGGCGTTGTCTGCCAGCCGCAAAACGGCCTTTCACCATCGGCGATGAGCGATGGGCCGGAGTTCGCCACCGGGGGCGGGGATGTCTCTGGAACGCTGGAAAACTCGGCGCTTTTGGAGACGGATCTGGAAGCAGGCCTGTGGGATAATGCGGACGTCCGGGTCTTTCTGGTCAATTGGCAAACGCCGTCAGATCATGTCTTGCTAAGGCGCGCCCGCATCGGCGAGGTCGGCCGTGCGGGGTCGGTGTTCCGGGCCGAGCTCCGGGGGCTGGCGCATCTTCTGGAGAGCCGGCAGGGGCGGGTGTTTGCCCGCATTTGCGATGCGGATCTTGGCGACAGCCGGTGCAAGGTCGATCTGACCAATCCGGCCTATCGGGCAACGGCCACGGTGACAGTCGCACAACGTGAATGGCTCCGCGTCACCGGGCTGGAGACCTATGCAAATGGCTGGTTCAGCCGGGGCAGGGTGACGGTGTTGACTGGACCGCTTGCCGGATTTGCATCGGAGGTTGCCAGTCACCGGCAGGAAGGTGCCGTGTCGGTTCTGTCGCTGTTCCAGCCGGCACCCGAGGCACTTGCACCGGGAATGGAAGTCGAGGTCCGGGCTGGCTGTTCCAAGGATCTGGAAACCTGCCGGACAAAGTTTGCCAATCATCTGAATTATCAGGGGTTTCCGCATATGCCGGGGAGCGATTTCGCCTTGTCCTATCCAAACCGCAACACCGGCCTCAACGATGGCAGCGCCCGTGTCGAGTGACGCTATGGGGACCGGCCGGAGGGCGGTGCTTGCCGAGGCGCGCCGCTGGATCGGCACGCCCTACCGCCATCAGGCAAGTTGCCGGGGCGCGGGCAGCGATTGCCTGGGGCTCCTGCGCGGCATCTGGCGCGCGCTTTATGGGGACGAGCCGCAGGCCTTGGCGCCCTATTCGGCGGACTGGGCGGAGACCGGCGGGCGCGAAACGCTGCTTGAGGCCGGACGGCGTTGGCTTTTGGAGATCGCGCCGGAGGCCACCGAGCCCGGCGATGTTCTTGTGTTCCGCTGGCGGGACGGCATGCCGGCCAAACATGTCGGCATCCTGAGTGCTCCGCTTCAAGCCTCCCCCCGTCTCATCCATGCCTATGAGCGGGTCGGAGTGATCGAAAGCCCGCTGGTGCCGAGCTGGCAGCGGCGGATCGCAGCAAGTTTCACCTTTCCGAAGGAGACCGTCTGATGGCAACGCTTGTGCTTGCAGCTGCCGGAAAGGCCGCCGGGGCCGCCTTTGGTCTGGGCGGGTTTGGCGGGGTGATCGGCAAGGCGGCGGGCTCGCTTGCCGGAAATCTGATCGATCAGTCCCTGTTTGGCGGCGGGGCCTCACGGGACATTGAAGGCAGCCGGTTGGCGGATCTTTCCGTGCAATCGTCCAGCGAGGGCGCATCCATCCCGAAGGTCTATGGCCGGGTGCGCCTCTCAGGGCAGCTGATCTGGGCGACCAACTTCGAGGAAGTCGTCACCACGGAAGAGCAGGGCGGCAAAGCGGGCGGCAGCCGCAGCACCGCGACTGTCACCAGCTACAGTTATTTTGCCAATTTCGCCGTGGGCCTGTGCGAAGGAAAAATCGCCCGCGTCGGCCGGATCTGGGCGGACGGCAAGGAGCTCGACACTCGGCAAATCACATTTCGGCTCTATTACGGGTCGGATGATCAGATGCCCGATCCGCTGATTGCCGCGCTTCAGGAGCCGGCGCCTGCTTACCGGGGCACGGCCTATGTCGTCTTTGAACGGCTGGATCTGGAACCCTTCGGCAACCGCTTGCCGCAATTGAGTTTTGAGGTGATCCGGCCGGTCGAACCGCTGGAAAACCAGGTCCGGGCAATCACGATCATTCCAGGCGCCGGGGAGTTCGCTTACGCGCCGGGTGTGGTCTCCGAGGTGTTGGGCCCCGGCGAGCAGCGGCCCATCAACCGGCATATGGTTGCGAGCACCTCTGACTGGAACGAATCCATCGAGGAACTTCGGGCGCTGTGCCCCAATCTCAAGCGCGTTGCGTTGGTTGTCGCCTGGTTCGGCGATGACCTGCGCGCCGGATCCTGCACCGTCCGGCCGAAGGTGGAAGCCAATGGCACGGTCACTGTGGGCGATGTCTGGCGTGTTGCCGAGCTTGAACGGGACGAGGCCGACGAGGTGTCACGCATCGACGGGCGGCCTGCTTATGGCGGGACACCGTCCGACAGCAGCGTGATTGCTGCCATTCAGGATCTGAAGGCGCACGGTCTTGAGGTCCTGCTTTATCCGTTCATCATGATGGACGTGCCAACGGGCAACGGTCTGCCGGACCCCTATGGAGACACCGAGCAGGCACCTTACCCCTGGCGTGGGCGCATCGTTCCGGTGGGTCCGGTTGCGGCGGATGTTGCAAGTTTCACAGGGACGGCCTCGGCGGCGCATTTTTCCGTCAGCGGCGGCACGGTTACCTACAATGGACCGGATGAATGGTCGTTCCGTCGGCATATCCTCCATTGCGCGGCGCTTGCAAAGGCGGCAGGCGGGGTGGAAAGCGTTCTGGTCGGCACGGAAATGCGCGGCCTGTCCCGTGCGCATGCCGGTGGGGGCAGTTATCCGTTCGCCGACCAGCTGCGCTTGCTTGCGTCAGACGTCAGGGCGCTTGTCGGCAGCAACGTCAAAATCTCCTATGCGGCGGACTGGTCCGAATATGGAGCGCATCAGGTCTCTGATACCGAACTCCGTTTTCCGCTCGATACGGTCTGGGCATCGCCGGAGATCGACTATATCGGCATCGACAACTATCTGCCCTTGAGCGATCTGCGCGATGACGGCGATCCGGGCGGTGGTTTCAGTGGCTATGACCTTGCGAACCTGCGTGGTGGCATCAAGGGCGGGGAATATTACGACTGGTACTATGCCAGCAGCGCGGACCGGGCCACGGGCACCCGCACCGCCATCACGGACGGCGCCTACAACAAGCCCTGGGTTTTTCGGACCAAGGACATCTGGAGTTTTTGGCAAAATCCGCATTACGAGCGGGTGGGCGGTGTTGAGGACGCAGCCCCGACCGGCTGGGTGCCGCAATCCAAGCCTGTCCGGTTTACCGAGCTTGGCTTTCCGGCCATCGACCGGAGCGCCAACCAGCCGAATGTTTTCGTCGACCCGAAGTCATCGGAAAGCGCGTTCCCTTATTTCTCGCGCGGCTTTCGCGATGATGTCAGCCAGCGCCGGGCGCTGGAAGCCTCGCTCAGCTGGTGGTCGAACAGCCATCCGGAGTTCGAAGCGGGCGACAATCCCGTGTCTCAAGTATATGACGGGCCGATGGTGGATCCGGACGGGATTTATCTCTGGACCTGGGACGCGCGCCCGTTTCCGGCCTTTCCGATGTTCTCCAACGTCTGGGCCGATGGGGGCAACTGGCGGCTCGGGCACTGGCTCTCCGGCCGGCTCGGCGGCATCTCCATTCAAGGCCTGTGCAAGGCGGTGCTCGCCGACTACGGCGTCTTGGAAGAGGATGTAAAGGTCTTCGGTCTTGCGGGTGGTCTCGATGGATACACGTTGAGCGGCCCTGTCAGCGCGCGTGATGTACTGGAGCCCGTGCTGACCGCGTTCTCCGGACAGGCCTCGGACCGGGGCACGCATATCGAGCTTTCGACTGTTCTGCCGGAAACAGTGACCACCCTTCACGCGGACGGCCTTGCCGACCCGGGCCCGGAGGACAGCCTGCTCTCGCGGACACGGGCACAGGCGAGCGAACTCTCCGCTGAAGTCCGCTTCGGGGCAGATGATCCTGTCAGCGATTTCCGCCGCCGGGTTTCCGCGTCCCGCAGACTGGAGGGCGGCAGCCGACAGGTGGAAACGCAGATCCTGCCTGCATGCTCCATGCCCGAACCCTTGAGCATAGCGGCAGACCGGCGTCTCCACCGGATTTGGTCGGAACGCGAACGGCTGTCGTTTGCCGTTGGCCCTGACCGGATTGATCTGGAACCGGGCGACGTCGTAGCCTTGAGCGGCACGCCGACCGCCACATTTGACCCGCCGCTCACCGTGCGCGTGACATCGATTGAAGATACCGGGATCCGCCGGATCGAGGCGGTGCGGATAACGGCGGAGCTGTCGCCGGCTGCAGGCGGTCCGGATGCCCCCGGCGGCGGGTATCAGAATTCCGACTTGAGCCCGCCTTATGTCGTGTTTCTGGACTTGCCAAAACTTAACGCCGGCGATCCGGACGATGCCGTGCGCATTGCTGCATACGCCAAACCCTGGCCGGGCGGACTGACTGTGATGCGCAGCGCCTCGGAGGCCGGTTTTGCAGCCATCATCAGCATTCCCGCGCCAGCAAGTATCGGAACCTT
This sequence comes from Roseibium sp. R5, assembly GCF_055755305.1. Lineage (NCBI taxonomy): Bacteria > Pseudomonadati > Pseudomonadota > Alphaproteobacteria > Hyphomicrobiales > Stappiaceae > Roseibium > Roseibium sp. R5. Next base: position 4,580,374 of record NZ_CM146910.1, on the reverse strand, counting down.
GACCGCGCCATTGGCACAGGGGCCGATGTGGGTGTTTGACCGCGCAAACACTCTGGAGGTCACGCTCCTTGACGGCCAGCTGCAGAGCCGGAGCGAGAGGCAAGTCCTGGCGGGCGCGAACGCGGTGGCTGTGCGCTGCCAGTCCGGAGGCTGGGAGATCCTGCAATTTGTCACCGCCGAACTAATAGCGCCGAAGACCTACCGGCTCAGCACCTTGTTGCGGGGGCAAAGGGGCACGGATACCGAGATGCTGAGCGGTGCGGCTTTGGGGGGCGATGTGGTGTTGCTCGCAGAAGACAGGACACCGCTGGTGCCAATCTCCGGCGATCAATCCGGCCTGAGCCTCAACTATCGCATTGTGCCGGAGGGGCGGGCGCTGGACGATCCGGCTGCGGTGGCAGTGAGCCACGCGAGTACCCAGCGGGCGGCCAGGCCCTTGGCCCCGGTTCACCTCAAGGCCCGGCGGACGGGGAGAGGCATTGTCCTTAGCTGGATCCGCCAGACGCGGGACAGCGGTCTCAGCTGGGAACAGGCCGAAGTGCCGCTTGGCGAAGAGTTTGAAGCCTATGAGATTGACATCCTGACAGACCAGGGCGCGGTTCTGCGCACGCTGACCTCCGACAACTCAACTGCCCTTTATCCAGGCGCCGAAGAACTTGCTGACTTCGGCGGAACACTCGGTGAAATTCATTTTGCCGTTGCCCAGCTCTCCCAACGCACCGGGCGCGGTTATGAGCGAAAGGCTGTCCGTCATGTCTGAGACTTTACGTCTTGCCCTCCCGTTGCTGGCGGCCGCACAGGCCCAGAAACATGTCACCCACAACGAGGCGCTCCTGACGCTCGACGCGCTCAGCCAACCGGTGGTGCAGTCCCGTGACCTGACTGCGCCACCTGCCGCCAATGAGGGGGATCTTTATCTTGTTGCCCCGGGCGCTACGGGTGACTGGGCGGACCGGGACGGGGAGCTGGCCGAGTGGCGCAATGGAGCCTGGGCGTTTCATGCGCCCTTTGAGGGGCTCGCCATCCATGTGCTGGCGGAGGGGCTGGACCTGAAGTACCTCGCCGGGACTTGGCGGGACATGGGTGGCCCGCTCTCCGAAACGCGCATTCTGGCGCGCGGTAGCTTCGGGGCGCAAAGCGAGCACCGGGTGATCGAGGCAGAGCTGTCCGCGCTGTCCGGGGCCTTTGTCGAGACAGGGTTGATTATCCCAAGCCGGGCGATCGTCTTTTGTGTCTCTACCCGCACGGTGACCGCAGTCACCGGGGCATCGTCCTACGACTGCGGTTTATCAGGCGAGCCGTCCAAGTTCGGCGGTTCCTTGGGGATAGCTGCGGGCAGCAGCAATCTTGGCGTGATCGGGCCAACGGCGTTTTACGCCGATACCGCTGTCCGGCTTACGGCGAACGGCGGTGCGTTTGGCGGCGGCACAGTCCGCCTTGCGGTGCACTGCTTCTTTCCCATTGCCCCAGCTGCGTGAGCGATCACAGCGAACTCATCACCGCGTCTTTGACTTGAACATCCAATCCGGGAGAAACGCATGAAAGTCAGCGATCAGGGGCTCGCCTTTCTGGCGGCACATGAGGGCTATGTTTCGCGGGGCTATCTGGACCCCGCCGGTGTGGTCACCATTGGCTACGGCTTCACCATGCGCAGCCGGATCTTTGCCGGCTGGTGGCGCAAGCGGCATGGCCGAGGGCTGGCGGTCGGGGACCGGATCTCGCGGGATCAGGCCAACAAGCTGCTGCTGACACTTCTGGATGAGGAATATGCACCGCCCGTGCGCAAAGGTCTTCCCGGTTTGCCGCAGACCCAGTTCGATGCTTGTGTCTCGGTGGTCTACAATCTCGGCAGCCGGGCGCTTTCCTGGCGTTGGGCGCAGCAATTGAAGATGGGCAAGGTCTCTGAAGCCGCCCGCCTCCTGACGCAAACGGGCCTGACGGCCGGCGGCCAGCGCCTGAAAGGGCTCATCAAACGCCGAACGGCGGAAGCACGGCTCCTGGAACACGGCGACTATGGCCTTGCCTCGGCCGCAGCACCGCCAGCGCCGGGAAGCGATATCCTGGAGCTGCAGCGCTCCTTGAAGATGCTCGGCTTTGATCCGGGGCCAATCGACGGGTTTTTTGGGGCTCAGACAAAGGCAGCTGTCAAGGACTTTCAAAAGGCCTATCCGCCCTTGGCCGTTGATGGCATCCCCGGACCTGCCACCCGCTCCGCCCTGGAGCGGGCCATCGCCCTTCGAAACGGCACCGGCCTTGTCGGCATCCTGACACTTCTCACCGGCAGCGGGCTGCTTCTGGAAGATCTGTCTGGCGCACTAGCCGCGCTCATCCTCACTGGTGTTCCCAGCCTCAGCGCCATTCTCCTATGGCTCTGGCAACGGCGCGGCGCGATTTTTCTATGGCTCAAGGAAAACTTGAGCAGTTTTTGAACGCAGTCTGAGCAAATTCAAACGGCCGCTACCGAGTGCGGGTTGTGGCTTTCTAAGAGATGAGCAAAATTTCCTGAAACCTCCTGACAGGAAGCTGTCAGGAGGGGGCTGATAGGGTGCTTCCTGTTACCGCAATTCAGGAGCATTCCGATGACTTTCAAACCTCAGCATTTCAACGTCTGGATGGAAATTCCCGTTTCTGATCTGGACAAGGCGATTGTCTTCTACAACAACGTCTTCCAGACAGAATTGAACCTTGTCACTGATATGGGGCCAAATCCTTTTGCCATGTTCCCGACCAGCGAAGAAAACGGAGTTGCCGGGCATCTTTACCCGGGCACACCGGCTGAAAAGGGCACAGGTCCTACCATCCACATTGCCTGCCCGGACACGCTGGAGGAGACAATGGAACGGTTTGCCAAGGCAGGCGGTGAGGTCATTTCCGATCCGATCCCGATCCCGGCCGGCCGGTTTGCCTACGGCATTGATCCGGACGGCAATTCCATTGGCATGTTCGCCGTCAACAGCTAAGGCGGCACCCGCATGAGACGCGCCGACCGCCTGTTTCAGATTGTTCAGTATCTGCGCGGCGGCCGCCTCGTTCGGGCGCGCCAGCTGTCCGAATGGCTGGAAGTCTCTGAGCGGACCATCTACCGCGATATCGCCGACCTTCAGGCCTCGGGCGTGCCCATCGAGGGCGCGGCCGGGGTCGGCTATATTCTGCGCGATGGCTACGATCTGCCACCTCTGATGTTCACCCGCGATGAAATCGTAGCGCTTTTGGCCGGAGCCCGGATCATCCGGGCCTGGGGCGGGGCAGCAATGGCCCGCGCCGCCGAAGAGGCCATGGTCAAGATTGACGCCGTTATCCCCGAGCGGATGCGCGTGCGCCAGAACGAGATCGAAATCCACGCTTTCGCCCCGGAAATGACCGAGGACGTGCGCGCCCTGATCGACTTTCTGGAGCTTGCCGCCGACAACCGGAAACGCCTGTCGATTTCCTATTCGGACGCCAAGGGGCAGACCTCGGACCGTGTGCTCCGGCCCCTCGGCCTCTGGTTTTGGGGCAAAGTCTGGACGCTGGTGGCCTGGTGTGAACTGCGCAATGATTTCCGAATGTTCCGCCTGGACCGCATGGCGGATGTCAAGGACACAGGCGAAAAGTTCCGGCCGGAACCCGGCACGACCCTCAAGGATTTTTATCGCCTCATGGAGGCGGAAGGCCACGGCAAACCGGATCCATAGAAAAAGCGCGTTGCTTACGCATAGTCTGCCGGCAGGTTCATTGGGGTGACAATCTGGATGTCACTTTCCAGCTGCGATGGCGCCTCCGCGAGCCCGTGGAAGGCGAGACACTGCCGGAACGCCGCTCGCATGTCGCATTTCAAATCATGATAGAGCACAACTGACAGTCTGTTTTGGGCAAGAAGCTCAAGATTGTCCTCATCCAAATCATGCGCGATAAAGGTGGTTGGCTGGAGCCCCATGCCTTCCAGAGCGGCGAGGATGGCCCGGTTTCCGCCTCCCATGGAATAAACGCCATCAATCCGTTTCTGATTGAAAACCTGCCCGGTTACTTCCTTGCCGGTCGCCGGATTGTGTCCGCCGCCGCCGCTGGCATCCAGCAGCTGAATTGAGGGACGCAATGCGCGCATCTGGTTGCTGAACCCTTCATATCGGTGTTCTTCTCCCTGGAAACTGTGCTGGCTCAGTGTGGTCAGCACAGTGGCTGCGTCGGCCGGCAGCCACTTGTGCATAAGATAGGCGGCGGTTTGACCGGCCCGAATGTTGTTCAGACCGGCATAGGCCAGACGACCTGAGCCCGGATTGTCAGTGAAAATGGTGACCACCGGAATACCTCTGTCCGTCAGGGCGTTGATCGCCGCGCGAACGAGGTCGGTGTCGCGGGCCTTCAGGCACACACCCTGGCTTCCCCGCCGGGCGATCCTCTCCAGTTCCAAAGCGCAGTCTTCTGGTGTCATCGTCTCAAACAGCTTGAACCTTGGCCGGATTGCGATGGGTTTGAATTCTCTCAATACCGCTTCGCTGGCTCGTTGGATTTCGCGACTGAAACGCGTGGGAGCTTCCACCAGAACATCCAGAAAAATGCGTCTTCCACGGGCGGCCAGCTGCCCCTCCTGACGGCTGAGCTCCTCAATCGCATCCTGCACCCGGTGTCGGGTCTGCGGACTGACATGAGCCCGATTGTTGAGGACACGGTCAACGGTCGCGGTGCTCAAACCGGACTGAAGTGCAATCTCCTTCACTGGAAAGCGATGTGTCATTTGATGGATTCTTGATGGATTTCTTGTCCGTTCGCAAGTCTCATGACTGGTAAGCTCCTCAAAAGATCCAGTCAGGGAGGACACCATGGATCAGCAGATAACCCCTACCGGTTACTTCGACGAGACAAGCTGTGACTTGGACGCCTTCATCGCCTTAACCGGCCGTCAGCTTGACAAGGCCAACGTTTCACATGCGGATCGTGTTCTGAAGAATGTTCCCGTTTATCGGATCAATGACCTGCAGAATTCACTTCAGGGTGAGAGCAGCCGGCGCCGGCTGATGGCCGAGTGGGCGACAGTGCTCAAGGATCTCTCCGGTGTTCTTGTTCTGGAAGGGGCCTACCCCGACACGGGGCCGATTGACCAGGCAACAGATGTTTACAATCAGATCATTGCGGAGGAAAAAGCCCAAAGTGTCGGAGGTGCTGACCATTTTGCCGCCGCTGGGTCGAATGACCGGATCTGGAATTCATTGCAAAAACTGTGTCTGGCAGCTCCGGATGTCTTTGCGGACTACTTTGCAAATTCCGCGATTGATGCCGTATGTGAAGCCTGGCTCGGGCCAAACTATCAGATGACAGCACAGGTCAATCTGGTCCGCCCCGGTGGCGCTGCGCAACAAGCCCACCGGGATTACCATCTCGGATTTCAGACCGCCGCCGAGTGTGCCCGCTATCCGGCTCATGTGCATGATCTCTCACCGGTCATGACGCTGCAGGGGGCTGTTGCGCATACGGACATGCCGGTGGAAAGCGGGCCGACCAAACTCCTGCCGTTCTCCCAGCTCTACCGCCCGGGATATGCCGCTTACCGCCTGGAGGCGTTTAAGAGCTACTTCGAAGGCGCCCATATTCAGCTCCCCCTGTCGAAGGGGGACGCGGTGTTTTTCAACCCGGCGCTGTTTCATGCCGCTGGTGCCAACACAAGTTCAAACATCCAACGCATGGCAAATCTTCTGCAAATTTCCTCCGCGTTTGGCCGGGCCATGGAAAGCGTAGACCGTATGGCAATGTGCCGCGCACTGTATCCGGTGCTGCTGGATAAAGTTCTGTCGGGGACGATTGAACCGCAGGCCTTGGAAGCAACGGTTTCGGCCTGTGCGGAGGGATATTCTTTTCCCACCAATCTCGACCGTGATCCTCCCGTTGGCGGGTTGGCACCAGAAACCCAGAAACAGTTGATGTTGCGGGCCTTGGGTGAGAGATGGTCTTTCGCCAAACTTGAGAATGCACTGACTGAACAAGCAGGGCGCCGCCAGGCATAGCTTTGGTGAGAGGACTTGGCCTAGTCAGCCGACGCCAGACCGCTGCCGATGATTTCGCGGATGAGCTTGCGTTTCATCGCCTCGGCATAGTCATCATAGGTGCCGGCGACCTCGACAAATGCACCGGGGCCGCGGATCACCTCGGCGTAGTAGTAGTCGACCGGTACGGAATCCGGTCCGGCAATTACCAGGCCGTTGACCGTGATGCCGTTGAAGTCAAACGCCTTGTAGGCGCTGTCGGGGCCAAACCCGTCATTGTTGATGCCATCGCCAGCAACATCGATCACCTTCCGGCGGCAATGGGCGGGGGCCTGTTTCATCAAAACGGCCGCATGTCCCAGCGCATAACCAAGAGCGGTCGGAAACTCTGTGTAGCCGCGGCCGGCTTGCCGAAGAATGTTGGAAGCTGCAGACGCGCTGGCGCCGTCATTGATGAACCGCCAGCTCAGTTGCTCGACCTGTTGATAGCGGCCGCTCCACTCAAAAGCTGTGACATATATTCCGCCAACCACTTCGATGGCGTTGACAACATCCGGGTCCAAAAACGCATCGGCGAGCCCGTTAATCTGGAGTTGATGCTCCCGGGCGTCGACACTGGCGGAACTGTCCATTGCCAAAACAAGCGCCACGGAACATGCCTGCGCCACGCCGCCAGACGCAATTTGCAGGACGCCGGCGAGGCCGCAAACAATTCCGGCCTTTAGGACGGCTTTCAAACGGTGGCGCGTTTGTCCGAATGGCAATGCGCTTTTGAGATGAAGTTGGGCCATGGTTGCAGGGTAACTGGTTTTCCTGTTGCAAAGAACAAGCATTGTTTCATGTTGCGTTGCAAAATAAGTTCCGGCTACACTTGAAGAAATCAAAACAGCCGGGGTACGCTCGGGGCATGTATGCATCCCATGGTTTCTTGAGATCCGACATCGGCGATGTCGATGTGGTCTATCACGACGGCCTATTTCATCTATTTCATCTCGTTCTGCCCAATCACGACTTTATTGCACACGCCGTGAGCCCGGACGGGATGACGTGGCGGCGTGTCAAAAACGCGCTGTTCGTCGGGGAACCGGGCGATTGGGACGATGACATGCTGTGGACCATGCATGTGACCCCGGATCCCGAACGGCCCGGCAGCTGGCGGATGTTCTACACTGGTCTTGCGCGGTCGGAATTCGGGCGCGTGCAACGGGTTGGTCTTGCGCGGTCTAAGGATCTTTATCACTGGGAGCGCTCGACCTCGAAAACCTATCCGATCGAGGTGCCGGGGCCACATTACGAAAGCTCGATCGATGAAGGCCGGCAATGGGTCAGCTTCCGCGATCCATTCTATTTTCAGGATCCCGATACAAAAGAGCGGCTGCTTCTCGCCTCTGCTCGGATCAAGGACGGGCCGATCATCCGGCGGGGCTGTGTGTCGCTCGCCGTTGAGGAAGCGCCCGATCAGTTCGTTTTTGAAGCACCGCTTCACCGGCCCGGTTTGTATGATGATGTGGAGGTACCGAACCTCTTTAAGCTGGACGGCCGGTATTACCTGATGGGCTCGATCCGCGAGGACATCAAAATCCATTATTGGTATGCCGATCAGCTCCGCGGACCCTATGAAAACTTCTTCGACAATGTCTTGATGCCGTCGGGAAACTATGCGGGGCGCATCTGTAAAAACGGTGGCGATTTGCTGCTGTTCAACTTCTTCTCAAAGACGGAAGTCGTTTACGGCCGGGAGAGCGTCAAAAAGCTGCTGCCCCCGCCGAAGGAACTGGTGACGGATGCAGCTGGCCGGCTGAAAGCTAAGTCTTTTTCAGGCTTCAACGATCTGGTGACGCGCAGCGAGAGTGTAACCGCCTCCTATCAATGCAAAAAGCTCTACGCCAATCCGCATGCTTCGGTGATTGACCGCGAAGACGGCCTGCATCTGTCTTGCAAGAGCGGGTACGAGGCTTTTCTAATGCCCGGCCTTCACCAGGATTTCCGGCTGCGGGCCGAACTGACTCTTGAGGGTTTGGGCAAGACCGGTCTTGTCTTGCGCATGAATGATGAGGGGGACGGGTATTACCTGTCGCTCGATCTGGTCAACGGCATCGCCCAGATGCGGGCCTGGGGCGCCAATCCGACACCGGAGTTTGAGCACGCTTTCCGATATGCACCGCTGCAAGAAGCCCATTTCCGGGGCAACGCGCATGGGCCGTGGCAGGTCGAGGTGGTCGCTCACGGGATGTATGTTGAGTTTTCCGTCGACGGGTATGTGGTGTTGTCGCTGGTTGATGACAGTTTCGCCGAGGGCGGGGTCGGGTTTTACACCGAGAGCGCTGCGGTTTGCCTCAGCCATTTGACGATAGAGACGTTAAGCCGGCCCGTCACGGAAGCTGCGGCAGAGCAGGTTTACACCGCCACATATTTTGCCCCTGAAGAGGAGGCCTGAGTGCGCGCGGAAAATGACAATTCAAAACCGCTTCTACTGGTCTCGGACATCGATGACACGCTGACCGGGGACCCCGCCGCGCTTCGCCGGCTGTGGCAGGTTTTGGAGCGGCACCGCGGTCGGCTCAAGATCGCGTTGAATTCCAGCCGGCCAGCGCCCAGTGTCGATGAAACGCTCCGGTCCTATTTCCCGGCGACTTTCGCGCCAGATGCTGTGATTACCGGTTTGGGGACAGAAATCCGGTTACAGGGCACGTTGTTGTCCTCATGGTCGCAGCAGTTCGACGCCTGGCCGGATGTTCAGATCCGCGAATCGGTGCTCAAGATGGGCCATACGCCGCACGACGCGGTGTTTCAAACGCCGGGCAAGGCGAGTTTCGCGGTGCCCGGTCGGGAGCGGGCGGACTTGGTTATCCAGCGCCTCAAAGACGCCGGGTTTTCCTTCAAACATATTTTTTCCGGCAAGAGCGATCTCGACATTCTGGCGCCAGAGGCAGGCAAGGACGCCGCCATGCGCCATCTGGCAGACCATCTCGGGATCGCCTTGCAAGATACGATTGCAGCCGGAGATTCCGGCAACGATCTGGCCTTGTTTGAAGCCGCAGGTAAAGCCATTGCTGTCGGCAACGCCCGCCCGGAACTGTTGGCTGCGATGCCGAAAGACAAGACCTATCACGCCGCAGCCCATCATGCGGCCGGCGTTCTTGAAGGATTGGCTGCGTTCAATGCCATTCCACGGTCAGACGTTGAAAATTAGTTCGAGCCTTACACTTTACTGAAACAAACACGGCACAATCAAAAAGAACTGCCTGGGAAAGACGGAGACTTGAAACACAACAAAGGTTGGTACGACATGAACAAGCAGAACGTTGGTTCGCTTTTGATGATTTCCTTGCATGGCTATGTGGCCGGAACGCCGGAACTCGGCAAGCCGGACACGGGCGGGCAAGTGGTTTTCGTCCTCGAGCTGGCCAAAAGGTTCGCGCGGCTTGGCTACCACGTTGATGTGATGACGCGGCAATTTGAAGATCAGCCAGCCGAAGACATCATCAATGAAAACCTGCGCGTGGTTCGAATTCCCTTCGGCGGCAAAGACTTCATCCGCAAAGAGGACATGCACGACTGGTACGGTGATTTCGTCACCAACGCACTTGCCATGATCCGGCACCGCGGACTGCAGTATGACGTGATCAACTCGCATTATTGGGATGCTGGTGTTTCGGGTCAGAAGATTGCCGAAGAACTCCAGATCCCGCACATCCACACGCCCCATTCGCTTGGCTGGTGGAAACAGCACGACATGGAAGGCGCAGATGCTGCCGAGATGGCCGGATACCGGTTTGATGAGCGGATCCAGAAGGAGTTTGTGCTCTATCGCAATTGCGACCATGTGATCGCGACGACCGAACAGCAGGTCGATCTGATTGCCGAACACTATCAACTGCCCAAGGATCATATCTCGATGATCCCTCCGGGGATCGATGAGGCCCGCTTCACGCCTGCAACACCGTCACGCGTTGCCACCGTCCGGCAGAAACACGACATTCGCGAGACCGACATTTACGTTGTCGGGCGTGCTGCGGAGAACAAGGGCTATGATCTGATTATCGAGGCGCTCCCAAGCCTTTTGAAAATGCAACCGGACGCCCGGCTTGTGCTCGCAGCAGGTGCAAATTCCGACAGCGACAATGCGCTCTTGGGTCAGTGGAAACAGCGGGCGTCGGAGCTGGGCGTTTCGGACAAGATTAGCTGGCGCGGTTATGTCGCCGATGAAGACCTCGCCGATTTTTACCGCGCGCCTGGCATTTTTGCGCTGCCGTCCCGCTACGAGCCCTTCGGCATGACCGCTGTGGAAGCCATGGCCTGCGGGACACCGACAGTGGTGACTATTCATGGGGGGCTGTTTGAGCAGCTGGAGTTTGGCCGTCACGCTCTTGTTGCTGACCCAAAACGCCCAGAAGAATTTGCAACCATGTTGAACATGCCGATGCAGTATGCGTGGGTGCGGGAGACCTTGTCGGTGGAAGGGGCGCGGTTTGCCCGCCGCGTCTTCGGTTGGACCGGGATCGCCCGGCGTACACTCCAGGTGTTTGACCATTTCAAGGGGCGTTACGACGATCTGCAGACCGACGAACTCACCTTGGCGAACTGACCGCAGATTGGTTTGATGGCCGTGCAAGCTGATCCGTTTGCCAGTGATCTGAAAAACGGTTCAGCTTGCGTTCAGCTTGGTTTGGTTACACCTTGCGCATCAACTGCTGATGTCTTGAGGATTCGACTTTTGAAAGTCTTTGTGACCGCCCTGTTTTTGTTGTTGGCCGTAACTGGCGCCGCAAGCGCAAACTGCCTGTCGCAGGCCGAAGCGCGTGCCGTGGTGGCCAGCGGCCAGGCGCAGCCGCTCGGTGCGGTAGCCGGGCAAGCCGGCGGCGAAATCATCAAGGCGCAGTTATGCCGCCAGGGTGGTGGATATGTGTATGTCTTGTCTGTTTTAAAGAACGGACAGGTGACCAATGTCACAGTCAACGCGAACCGTTGACCGGTATACCCAGCGCTTATCAAACACCCGACACTCCCCCAGCCAGCAAATGAAGACCGATGCGCCTGCTAATTGTTGAAGACGACAAAGACCTGAACCGCCAACTTATGACCGCGTTGGAAGAGGCCGGCTATGTGGTGGACAGCGCATTCGACGGCGAAGAAGGACATTTCCTCGGAGACACCGAACCCTATGATGCGGTTGTCCTTGATCTTGGGCTTCCGACGCTGGACGGCTTGTCAGTCCTCGAAAAATGGCGGCGCGACGGGAAGACAATGCCCGTTCTGATCCTCACCGCCCGTGACCGCTGGTCCGACAAGGTGGCTGGAATTGATGCCGGTGCGGATGATTACGTCGCAAAGCCCTTTCATATGGAAGAAGTTCTGGCGCGCGTTCGGGCCCTGGTACGCCGGGCTGCCGGTCATGCCTCCAACGAGCTTACCTGCGGCAACGTCCGGCTGGACTTGAGAGCTGGCCGGGTCACGGTGGATGGTTCTCCGATCAAGCTCACCTCCCATGAATACCGGCTCTTGTCCTACCTCCTGCACCATCAGGGGAAGGTGATCTCCCGGACGGAGTTGACCGAGCACCTCTACGATCAGGATTTCGACCGTGATTCCAATACGGTCGAGGTCTTCGTTGGCCGTCTGCGCAAGAAGATCGGTGCCGACATGATCGAAACCATCCGCGGCCTCGGGTACCGTCTGGGAGAGGCCCGTGACGACTGAGAACGCGGAAGGTGCCGGTGAGCCGGCTCCGGAGCCCGTAAAGCCGCAGCGCTCCCTTGCGGGCCGTCTCGTTCTGGTGGCGGCCGTATGGTCGACGCTGGCACTTGCGATTGCCGGTGTGTTTCTTGTCAGCCTCTATCAACGGGCCAGCGAGCGCTCGTTTGATGCTCAGCTCGAAATCCACATCAAGGCCCTTGTTTCGGAAATGCTGGAGACCAGCGACGAGACTGTTTTGCGTGCAACGCCTCAGGTCCAACAGCCGACTTATCTTGGCGATCCGCGGTTTTCCTTGCCTCTGTCCGGCTGGTATTGGACCGTTCGCCAGGCGGATACAGGAACGGTCCTCTACGCCTCTGAATCTCTGGTTGGAGATCCACTTGCAGTGCCTGCATTGGGGGAGGCGGAGGCTGGAGCCGGTTTTGTTGCCGGACCGACAGGCGATGAAATCCGTGTTTTGCAACAGCGCATCGCCGTAGGGGAGACGCCGTACGTCATCGCTGTTGGGGCTGCGACTGCGGGCTTTTGGGCCGATATTCGCGAGTTCGCACGCCTCGCCGCACTGACGCTTCTCATCGTCGGGCTTGGACTGGTTTTGGCCACGTTTCTGCAGGTCCGTGTCGGGCTACGGCCGCTCGTTCGATTGCGGTCTTCCCTAAGCGCCGTGCGCCAAGGGGAGGTAGAGCGGATCGACGAAGCTTTGCCACGTGAGATCGCTCCGCTTGCTGTGGAGCTGAACTCGCTCATCGGCTCCAACAAGGAAATCGTTGAGCGTGCCCGAACCCATGTCGGCAACCTGGCTCACGGTCTCAAGACGCCTCTTTCCGTGATCTCCAATGAAGCCCGCGCATCGGAAGGCTCGCTGGCGGAGAAGGTCATCGAACAGACGGAGGTGATGTCGACCCAGATCCAGCATCATCTGGAACGTGCCCGGATGGCCGCACAACGTCGGGTGATCGGGGTGTCTTGTGAAGTGCAGCCGGTCTTGGACAGGCTCGTGCGGGCGATGAATAAAATTTACCGGGAGCGGGATGTTCGCCTTGATGGTCTTGAAGATGCCACGTTGCGGTTTCGCGGAGAGGGGCAGGACCTTGAGGAAATGTCCGGCAACCTCATCGACAATGCCTGCAAATGGGCAAAATCTGCGGTGCAGGTGACGGCAACACCCATCGCGGACGCATCGAGTGCCCGTGGGATGGTCGAAATCCGTGTCGAGGATGATGGCCCGGGCTTATCTGAGGAGCAATGTGCTGAAGCTGTCAAGCGTGGCCGCCGCCTGGACGAGACTGTCCCTGGAACTGGGCTCGGCCTCTCGATTGTGGCAGATTTGGCAGCGCTTTATGGAGGTCGGCTGGAACTTGGGCGGTCTTCGTTGGGGGGATTGAGGGCGCGGTTGATCCTGCCCTTGCTTGGCGACAACTGATGCCCTAACGGAATGGTTTGCAGATTTTTAAATCGCCTGTGATCAGATGTGATGCAGGTCACAGGCAATGTTTCTATATCGTGGCCAAGTTCGGCCACAAAGTCACGTTACCACTGAGTCGCTATCCGGTGACTTGGTCCACAAAGCCGATTTGGAGACTAGGTGCATGAAATTGCGCAGCGCCCTTTGTTTGCTCACAGCCACTCTTTTGGGAGGATGCTCCATCGCATCCGGCGCAAATGGCGTGGGCGGATGGGGTTCGTCTTTCGGTGATCCGAGAGGCAACGTCTCGGGCACGGAAGCAAGCGCCGCGATCTCCGTATTGGTGAACAATGAATTCGGTGAAGCGCTGGAGCCTTCTGACAGGCGTGCCGCGGAACAGGCACAGGATCGGGCTCTGCGAGCACGCGGTGTTGGTGTGTCGGTTGCCTGGCAAAATGACCGGACCGGCCGCAGCGGTCGTGTTCTCCCCGGGCCTGTATATTCCGTGAACGAAACGGAATGCCGTGAATTCACCCATGAAATGGTTCTCCAGGGTCGTGTTCTCCAGGCGCGCGGCACGGCGTGTGAGATGGATCGCGGTGACTGGAAGGTTATCGGCTAATAGCCGGGCAGACTTTCCGAAACACGCCCCTGAATTCTTTCAACAATCCTGAAATAGCAAGTGTTCGCTGCAATTCGTGTCGCGTAACGGCATCGTGTTTTCTACATACTTGTTTAAGGTTCGCCGTTTACCATGGATAAAGAAACATTGGCTGCCATAGATCTCGTGAATGACACAGCTGGACCAGCTACAGGCTAAAATCAGGACCTATCTTAGCAGCCTCAGTCCAAAGGCGATTGAGGCGCTTGTGCGTAATCTTGAGCGCGCGAAGGCCCAGGCCGATGCCGATCCGCACATTGAGCTGGTGCTCAACTCAGCCCTTGCGATCCTGCGCAAACCATCGACACACCCCCTCGATTCCGAAGGCAATGAACACCGCCGCGGTCAAATCCAGCGCATGTTCTTTACGTCCCTTGACGGATTCCTGATCGACGAGTTTTTGCCGAACCGTCAGGAAGGCCGCATCCATCGCGGCATGTTGAACAAGGTTTGGAAATGGCTCGGCCGGGACGTTATGCCGACAGACGTTCAGCTTGTGCTTGAGCAGGCGGGGAATGCCGCCGTCAGCGGCGAACGGGTTGATGGCTTGGTGCAGGCATTGAGAACCCGGTCGGCGGATGCGATCGGTGAAGCCTTGAGGCGCGGTGAAATCGATGAACGCGAACACCGCCGCATGGGGATCGAGCTTGGCGGTGAGCGCGGCATCTCCGAGCTTCGCGACATTCACAAGGTCTTCTCATCCGAGCGTTGGCTCATGCCGTTCCTGGAAGCCATGCCCGACCGGATCAACGAACGGCGCTTAAAGCAGGACCACGATGTCCTGCGCATGGTTGATAAGTGTTCGGAGCGTTTTCCGGACCATCTTCCGCTGGTCGCCGCCGCTCTTGTCGACCGTGCTGACAAGCCTTCAGCCTTGTGTGCATTTGCCGGCCGGCTTGCCGGGGATGATGATCCGAAGGTGATTGCAGGGTCGCAGTTTGCGCCGTTTGTTGATGTGGTCATGAGCGAGGCCGAACGCCTGAACATCCTTGCGGTGGATCACCGCAACAACAATCCCGATCCGGTGGCATTTTCAAACGCCTTGTCGGACTATAACTCGCTGGTCCGAGGGATTGAACGCGATGTCGATTTGACCGTAACGGGCAAGTGGCACAGCCGGTTAGCTGACACAAAGCGCAGCATTTCTGATGTCGTCACTCGGGAACTGCACAATGCCCACACGGCCGTCCGCCGGGCCCTTCAGGTTCCAAAGCTGGACGATGACGGTAAGTTGATCTTGGACCAGACGGCAATCAATGACGCCGTACGGGCTGTACGTGTTGTCAACATGGTGCGTCATGGATCTGAGACGTTCGCGGTCAATGATATCAGCAAACGCACGCGCCAGACGGTCGAGCAGACACTCGAAATCGTGACCAGATCTTTGATCACCGATCTTGGCAAGGCAAAAAGCCCGCAATTGGAAGCGCATCAGGCCGCCGCCGACGTAGCGATCATGTTGTCGGAGATCTATTTCGGGGCGGAGTATGCCGACCAATTGCGGCGAAGCCGCCATGCGGCCCTTGCAAAGGCCAAGACGCGCGCAGGCGATGAAGCCGCTGCCGCGTCGCCTGAACGCCGGTTGATCAATAAGGCATTGAAACGGGCTTGATTCCGAACCTCTGGATGGTGCGCTGAGTGCTGTTCGCAGGTTCTAAACCGCGACCGCCAGTCACACACGCATTTACTTGCATTTCGACACATTCGGTTGTCTATATGCATCCATGATTTTTTGGATCCTGATCTCAGTTTTGACCGCGCTGGCGGCCCTTTCTGTTCTTGTGCCGCTGACGCGGTCGCGGTCTTCTGTTGAGGAAGCTGCGGCACAAGCTGACGCAGCTGTTTACAAAGAACAATTGGCAGCAATTGATCGAGACTTGTCGGACGGCCTGATCGACGCAGAGGCCGCTGAAGCAGCTCGTACCGAAACAGCTCGCCGGTTGCTCTCCGTGCATGACCGGAAGGACGAGCCGCGCCCGGTCACTGTCTCAAAACTCCGGATCCGATCCGTTCAGGTCATTGCGCTTGTTGCGTTGCCGGCCGCTGCCCTTGGAACATATCTCGCTCTCGGATCGCCTGACTTGCAAGACCAGCCGCTTGCAGCCCGCTTGTCGGCCCCTGCTGATGAGCAACCGGTCGAACTGCTGGTTGCCCGGGTGGAACGCCACTTGGCGGAAGATCCTGAAGACGGTCAGGGCTGGGCGGTAATCGCGCCTGTTTACATGCGGATGGGCCAGCCGGATTCTGCAGCACGTGCCTATTCCAATGCGATCCGGATCCTTGGTCCAAGACCAGACTGGCTGACGGACATGGGTGAAGCCATGACCGTGTCCAATGAGGGTGTCATTACCGAGCTGGCACGGACGGCTTTCCAGCAGGCCGTCGATCTGGAGCCGACAGCAGTTAAACCTCGGTTTTTTCTCGCGCTGGCACTGACCCAGGAAGGGAAAACGGATGAGGCCGTTAACGCTTGGCAGAGCCTTCTGGAAGGAGCTGATCCTCAGGCAGCATGGGTGCCGGTTGCGCGGCGGGAATTGGCCGGATTGACCGGAGAGACACCAGAACTGCTTCCAGCTCTGCGAGGTCCAAGCAAGGCTGATGTCGAGGCCGCCGGTGAGATGAGTGATGATGATCGCCAGAAGATGATCACAACCATGGTCCAGGGCCTTGCTGCACGGATTGATGCCAATGGCGGAACTGTTGCAGAATGGGGCCAGTTGATGCGCGCTTACATGGTCCTAGGTAAACGGGACGAAGCGTTCGACACCTATCGGCGCGCTGAAAAAGTTTTTGCGGAAAGACCGGCCGAATTGGCCAGGATCAAAGACGCAGCAGTCACTCTGGGGTTGAGTGGGTCATAGAGATAGCAGCAAGGTCCTATAGGGGCAGGAGCTTGCGGGCAGGCAACGTTAGACGGAACTAAAATGACTCGGAAACAACGGCGTTTGACACTGATCGGATCCGCGGGGGCCGTTCTGGCTGTCGCACTTGGATTGATCCTGTTCGCGCTGAATGATCAGATTGTTTTCTTTCAAAGCCCAAGCGATATCGCGAGCCAGCAAATTCCTGAAGGACAGAGAATTCGTCTTGGCGGACTGGTTGAAGACGGGTCTGTCGAGCGCTCTGATGACGCAAACGTGAAGTTCCGCGTGACCGATACCGCGCATTCTGTGGCGGTGACCTATCAGGGCATTCTGCCGGATCTGTTTCGTGAGGGGCAGGGCGTCGTAACCGAAGGCGTTTTGACGCCAGACGGGGTTTTCGTTGCCGACAGCGTGCTGGCCAAGCACGATGAGAACTATATGCCCAAGGAAGTGGCGGAAGCTCTGAAAGGTCAGGGCCATTGGCAGGGCGGAGAGGGCGCTGCCAACTAATGCTGTCAGGCGCTCAGCCTATGACGCAGCCAAAGACATAACCTGAGGGACGGGACGCAGGACAATGTTGGTCGAACTCGGACACTACGCTCTGGTATTGGCGTTTGCTTTGACACTGGTTGTGTCGGTGGTGCCGTTATGGGGCGCCTTGAAAGGCGATGGCCGCCTGATGGCAGTCGCTACACCGGTCTCCGTGACCGTCTTCTTTCTCGTGCTTGTTTCGTTTGCGGTTCTGACCGTGGCTTATGTTGCTTCGGATTTTTCCGTCGTGAACGTTTATGAGAACTCGCACTCGGCAAAACCGCTTCTTTTCAAGATCACCGGTGTCTGGGGCAATCATGAAGGCTCCATGCTGCTCTGGGTGCTGATCCTGGTCTTCTTCGGAGCTCTGGTCGGGGTGTTTGGCGGCAATCTTCCGGACGACCTGAGAGCCACCACGTTGGCTGTTCAGGGCTGGATTTCCGCCGGGTTCCTGCTGTTTATGCTGGCAACGTCCAACCCGTTCAACCGGTATGAAAATCCGCCGATCGAAGGCAATGACCTCAACCCGATCCTGCAGGACATCGGATTGGCGATCCACCCGCCGTTGCTCTACGTCGGCTATGTCGGTTTCTCGATCACATTCTCCTTCGCAGTTGCCGCGCTCATTCTGGGGCGCACAGACGCGGCCTGGGCCCGCTGGGTCCGGCCGTGGACACTTCTGGCGTGGAGCTTCCTCACCCTCGGCATCGCCATGGGCTCCTACTGGGCTTACTACGAGCTCGGCTGGGGTGGCTGGTGGTTCTGGGATCCGGTTGAAAACGCATCTTTCATGCCGTGGCTTGCCGGAACAGCGCTGCTCCACTCCGCGATCGTTATGGAAAAAAGGGAAGCGTTGAAGGTCTGGACGGTGCTCCTGGCGATCTTCACCTTCTCGCTGTCGCTGCTTGGGGCCTTCCTGGTCCGCTCGGGCGTTTTGACCTCGGTGCACGCATTTGCCACCGATCCGTCGCGCGGCGTCTTTATTCTCGGGCTTCTGTGCCTCTTCATCGGCGGCTCGCTGTCTCTCTTTGCCTGGCGTGCGCCGATGCTGAAACAGGGCGGCTTGTTTGCCCCGATCAGCCGGGAAGGCGGGCTGGTTCTCAACAATCTCTTCCTGACAGCGGCCACCGCTGCAGTTCTGGTCGGGACGCTGTATCCGCTGGTTCTGGATGCAATCACCGGCGAAATGATCTCGGTCGGTGAACCGTTCTTCAATCTGACCTTCGGACCGTTGATGGTGCCGCTCTTGATGGCTGTTCCGTTCGGGCCAATCCTGGCCTGGAAACGGGGGGACCTTCTGGCAGCGTCCCAGCGGCTTTATGCGGCGTTTGGGCTCGCGTTGCTGATGACCCTCTTCACCTTTTGGCTCTGGGGCATGGAGCGGGTGCTTGCCCCTCTGGGTGTCGGATTGGCCGTCTGGGTGATGGCCGGGGCAATTTCTGAGATTGTCACGCGGGTCAAGTTCTTCGAAATCGGTCCGAAGCGCGGGTTTGCACGTCTGTATGGTCTTCCGGGCTCGGCCTGGGGAACCGCGACCGCGCACTTCGGCATCGGCGTCACCGTGCTTGGCATTGTGACATCCTCTGCCTTCCAGGAAGAGCAGGTCCGGACAATGCGGCCCGGCGATACGGTGAACGTGTCGGGATATGAGCTGACGTTTGACGGCGCGGTGCCGCGCCGCGGGCCGAACTTCGTAGAGGAAGTTGGGCACTTCACGGTTCGTGAAGGCGGTGCCTTCGTCGCCGAAATGGAACCGTCCAAACGGGTATATACCGCGCGCCAGATGCCGACCACCGAAGCGGCAATCCATACGATTGGCTTTTCGCAGGTCTATGTCTCCTTAGGAGAACGGCGCAATGACGGCGCGGTGGATGTCCGGGCCTATTACAAGCCGCTGATCACGCTCATCTGGATCGGCTGCGTGATCATGGCTCTCGGCGCGGCCTTCTCCATGGCGGACCGCCGCTTGCGGGTCGGGGCTCCGAAACCGGCTGCCAAACGCAAACAACCTGCCAGCGTTCCGGCGGAATAGGAGACTGATCCCGATGAAACGGCTCCTTGCCTGTCTTTCGCTGGTCTTATGTGTCCTGTCTGGGCCCGCGCTTGCCATCTCACCGGATGAAATCCTGGAGGATCCGGCGCTAGAAACACGGGCACGGGCTTTGTCGGCCGAGCTGCGCTGCATGGTCTGTCAAAACCAGTCGATCGATGACAGCGACGCGCCGCTCGCCAAGGACCTGCGGGTTCTGGTGCGCGAGCGTCTGGTTGCCGGGGACTCAGATGCGCAGGTCATCGATTTCCTGGTCGACCGGTATGGCGAGTTTGTTCTTTTGAAGCCGCGATTTGCCTGGCACACGTTCTTTTTGTGGGCCGCCGGGCCCCTTGCTTTGATTGCCGGTATAGTAGCCATCGTGATCACGCTGCGCCGCAGACAAACGACAGCTGCTGCGGTGGGAGCAAACCAGCCGGTGCCGAAATTGTCGGAAGAAGAGGAAAAGCGCTTGAAAGCGCTGCTGTCTTCAAAAGATCAGAATTGATCCGAACGGCATCCGCTCAGATCATCCTGTGTGAACGCACTGGTCACGGCCTTGACACCAAGGCGTGACTTGTTTGCCCTTAAGCTCTCCTTACCTGTGCAGGGAAACAAGACTGGAGGGCCGGGCGTTGGCACAACAAGCACAAAAACTGGAATTTGAAGGATCGCAGGGCGCACACCTTGCTGCGCGGCTGGATCTGCCGGCTGGGCCCATCCGCGCCTTTGCGCTGTTCGCTCATTGCTTCACCTGTTCCAAGGACATCGCTGCCGCACGGCACATCGCCGGCGCATTGAGCGCAGAAGGCGTTGCCGTTTTGCGGTTCGACTTTACCGGACTTGGCGGCAGCGGCGGCGATTTTTCCTCAACCGGGTTTTCCTCCAATGTCGAAGACTTGAAGGTCGCGGCTGATTTCCTGCGCAAGAATTATGAAGCTCCGCAGCTTCTGATCGGCCATTCGCTTGGCGGCGCGGCCGTTCTGTCGGTCGCCAAAGACATCCCCGAAGTGCGGGCGGTCGTCACGATTGGTGCGCCATCGGAAGCCGGTCATGTCGTGCATAATTTTGCTCATGCGATCGATGATATTAAGGAGCAGGGCGCCCTAGAGGTTGATCTTGCCGGTCGGCCCTTCACGATCCGGCGCGAGTTTCTGGCGGATTTGGAACGCCAAGCGGTGCTCTCACACACGGCAGAACTCGGAAAAGCACTTCTGGTCATGCATGCGCCGCTGGACGAAACGGTCGGCATCGACAATGCCAGCGAAATCTTTCTCGCCGCCAAACACCCAAAAAGCTTTGTGTCGCTGGACAAGGCCGATCACCTGCTGTCCCGCAGTCAGGATGCGGAATACGCGGCAAAAGTCATTGCCGGATGGTCCAGCGGCTATCTGGATCCGATTGTTGAACCGGCCGCCAGCGCAAAAGGCGACGGCGTGGAAGTCATCGAAACCGGGCAGGGCAAGTTTCAGGCACTCGTCGCCAGTGGACATCACCGGCTGATCGCCGATGAACCGGAAAGCTTTGGCGGCTTTGACAGCGGCCCGTCGCCATATGGTTATCTCTCCGCGGCGCTGGGAGCGTGCACGGTCATGACGCTGCGCATGTATGCCGATCGGAAGGGGCTGGACATCGACCGGATCGGGACGACGGTGCTGCATGACAAGGTCCATGCAGCGGAGTGCGAGGACTGTTCGGAAGAACAGAAGACCCGCGGTGGCAAAATTGACCGTTTTGAGCGGTTGATCACGCTAGAGGGCGATCTCGATGCAGCAACCCGGACACGGCTGCTCGAGATCGCGGACAAGTGCCCCGTTCACAGGACGCTGGAAGCCGGGGCAGCTGTCGTCACCCGCGAAGTCGAAACCTGAGCGCTGCTATGCCATTTCAAGTTACGCAGCCTCGACGTTAAGCGTGGCCAGCCGGATTTTCATGAACGACAACAATCGACGGGCGTCGCGCGATGACAGCGTTTGATAATCTGCAACCCAGTTGTCGACAGTGGTTGCCGGTTGTTTGTTTTGAACCGTCCTGGCTTTCGACACTGCCCTGTACTCGGCCTCAGTCAGATCAAGTGCCTTGCAAAGAACAGCTGCACCGGCGGCGTCGTAGCGCAGAAGCATGTTCGTCACATATTTCTGCTCAAGCCCGGCTATTTCGGACACAAGGAAACAGATCTCGAACAGATTGTTGGACAAGGCCAGTTGAGTGATTGCCTTGCCCAACGTCAATTCCTCGTCCCTGATGTCCTTTAGCATGACCTTGGCGTTGATCCGCGATGCCTTGCGCTGAAGTGTTGTTGCAGTGACTGCCCGGCTGGCTTTCTGGAAGAGCTCGTGGACAAGCTCCTCGTTCTGATGACGCAAGGCGTGAATGGCGTCTTGTTGTTTTGGTGGCATGTGGCTGATGAGTTTTTCCAAATCGGCTTCCGTGATATCTGATCGTTCGATCATGGATTCCCGGATGGTCTCATCGCTCTCGGCCAGTTTGACGAGGATACGGGCCCCCCACTTTGAAATCTCTGCACCAGAGTTGGCGGCAACGGATCGTTTGACTGGCTGCTCTCCGCGTTCCAGCAAGACATCCGTTACGTTGGACTCAAGATGGTGCCTTTGAGAGATTGCCAACAAATGATCTTGGCTCATGGTCTTGGCGAGCTTGAGAATATCGTCGGTCTGAAGGGCTGCTGATGTCGTAAGCATGGGCCGGGCAATGTCGATCTTCTCCCGCGCGAGCGATACCGCCAACCCGCGCGAGGCCTTGCGGACGGGTGCCAGCTTTTCTGAGATCTTTTTCTTCTGCTGCTGCTCCATCAACGGCAGCATGTTTTCCAGCAGGAGATTGAAAAGGGCGATCTCTTCGACCTGATAGCTGTCGGCGCCTTTGATAAAGAGCTCGGTAACATGATGAGCGAGCTTGTGTCGTTTTTCAGGTGTGGTGTTGTTGGCAAGTTCAATAAGTTTTTCAAGCATTGGGTGCGCGCCTACTGTGGGAGTAGGATAAATACCGTGCTGTGAGTTTATAGAACGCTAAGGCGTCTAAGTAATCGTGAGTGTTGATGGCTTAATCATAAATAACATTGAAATTAATCACGATCATCTATTGCTTGCGATCAAGCGGTAGAACCTAACCGTTCGGGTCCGGCCAATATAGATGCTCTGCAAAGGGAGACAGGAACTGAAGCAGGTCAGGCAGCTTCTGCGCGTTCGGTTGCCTTGAGCTTGATTTTCATCAGGTTCAACAGCCGGCGGGCGTCGGTATCATCCAGCATGTGGTAGTTTGTCAACCATTTGCTGCCGGTGCTCTCCGGAAACTTCAGGTGCTTGCAACGCTCCTTGCAGATTGCCTGGAACTCCTTGGCACCAAGGCCCGTTGCCCGGCAGATGGTCGCAATCCCGGTGCTGTCGAACCGGACCATCAGGTTGTGGACATACTTCATCTGCATGCCGGAGAAGAAGGAAAGCAGGGCGACCACATCGAAGAGATTGTGTTCCACACTGCACTGGTAGACCGCTTTGTTGAGTGTTGTCTTGCCCATCTTGATGCCCATGACCCAGGCTTTCGGGCTGATTTTTGAGGGGCGGCGCTGCAGTTCGCTGCCGGCTGCGATTTCACCATCATCCTTGAAGAGGTCTTCCAAAAGCTCTTCGTTGGACTTGCGCAGGTGGCGGATCCGGTCGCCCATCTGTTTGGGCATGTCTTTGACCAGCGCCTCAAACTCCGGCATCTCAATCTCTGCGCCAAGATTGCAGGCAACGGTTTGCTTGACGTCCTTGTCTCCACGCGAAATCAGGATCTTGGTCACGTCTTTACTGACGTGGTCGCGTTTGGCGAGCGCGAGGAGAAAGTCCTGGCCTTTGGTTTGGGCCAGCTTGACGATATCTGCTTCCGAAAGCGAGGTGGAGCGCTCCAGAACCGCCTGGGCGATCGGGATTTCCTCGTTTGCAAGCGCTGCGGCAAGGGTTGAGGACATGGCAGAGACGTCTGCCAGCTTGTCTGACATCTCCTGCTTGGCTTCATCGCCGAGAGAGGTATAGACGCCTTCCAGCATGGAATTCAGCAACTTGGTCTCTTCGGAGGTGGTGGTAGCGTCATCACGCGCTGCGAGCAGCCCGGTCATATGAGCTGCCAACTCGTGCTTTTTCTGCGAGGAGCTTGCCTTTGCAAGTTTAAGAAGCGAATCGTCCATAACAAATCCTACCAACAGCAAATATTGCCGGAAGTTGTAAAAAAAGATCTAAGCAAGGCGTTCCGCAAGGGCAGATCCGCGGGCTGCTTGACCGCGGGGAGCGGATGCGCGATGGGAACGTTATGACCGATCAGCCAATACTCTATTCTTTCCGGCGCTGCCCTTACGCGATGCGGGCAAGGCTCGCAGTGATGTCCAGCGGAATGACCGTGGAATTGCGGGAAATTGTACTGCGCGACAAGGCACCCGAGTTCCTGGAAACATCTCCTTCTGCAACGGTCCCGTGTCTGAAGTCGGGGACGCAGGTGATTGATGAAAGCCTCGACATCATGGTCTGGGCATTGGAGCAATCCGACCCGGACAATTGGCTTGAACCGGAAACGGGAAGCCTGGACGAGATGCGTGCCTTGATCGAAACCTGTGACGGGCCGTTCAAAACCCACTTGGATCGCTACAAATACGACACACGGTATGCAGATGCGGACAAGACGTCTGAGCGGTCCGCAGCGTCCGAGTTCCTGAAAGAGCTGGACCGTCGGCTTGACGGCTCCGCTTGGTTGTTCGGAGCGCAGCCTTGTTTGGCAGACTTTGCGATTTTACCCTTCGTCAGACAGTTTGCGAATGCGGACCGCGACTGGTTCGATTCTCAAGACTGGGACAACCTGAAAACATGGCTGGTCACTTTCGAGAAATCTGACGGGTTCGCGGCCATCATGCCGAAGTTTTCCAAGTGGGAAAACGGTGACACGCCAGTTCTTTTTCCGTGATTCGTCAGTTATTTAAGCCGTTGCCCGGCTGAGCTGCTAGCAACCTTACAAAAACGTAATCCATCCGACAGGCGCCTGTAAGGGAGCCTTTCCTATCTTCAGTATCGACCAGGAAACGCACGTCCCCGCGTGGTCCTGAATGAATTGACCTCCAGTCAAACTGTCGAAAAAGGAAGAATAGATGGAAAATCGTCGGTCAAGCTCCCCTTTGCGGTCTCGCCGCGCCAAACTGCTGGCCGGTGCAGTCGTACTTGGTGCGGCCGGTCTCATGACCGTGCAGACCATCGTGCCGGCGCAACTGGCACAAGCAACGCCAGTCCGGATCGATAACGCCGCACCTGCCGATTTCTCTGATGTCGTCGGAGCCGTGAGCCCGGCTGTTGTCAGTGTGCAGGTCAAACAGGCTGCAGAGCCCCGGATGATGAATTTCAACGGCGGCAACAACTTCCGTGACTTCTTCGAGGATCTGCCGAACGGCCATCCGTTCGAGCGTTTCTTCCGTGACTTCGGCGAACGTGGCGGCGAAGAAGGCCGGCCGCAACGCCGCGCGCCGCGCCAATACGGCATGTCCCAGGGGTCCGGCTTCTTTATCTCCGCTGACGGGTTTGTTGTGACCAACCAGCACGTGATCGACAAGGGTACTGAATTCACAGTGATCGATCATGAGGGCGAAGAGTATGACGCTGTCCTGATCGGTGCTGACAAGCGCACGGATCTTGCGCTTTTGAAAATCGAAGGCGGCAAGGACTTCACCTATGTTGACTTTGCGGACGAAGCTCCGGAAGTCGGCGAGTGGACCGTTGCCATCGGCAACCCGTTCGGTCTCGGTGGATCGGTAACAGCAGGTATCGTGTCTGCACGTGGCCGTGATATCGGGGCAGGTCCCTATGATGACTTCATCCAGATTGATGCTCCGGTGAACCGCGGCAACTCCGGTGGTCCGGCGTTCAACATGAACGGTGAGGTCATTGGCGTGAACGCTGCGATCTTCTCGCCGTCCGGCGGCAACGTCGGCATTGCATTCGCCATCCCGGCCTCCACGGCTCAGGATGTCATCATGGAACTGAAGGACGGTGGCACGGTCGTGCGCGGCTGGCTCGGTGTTCAGATCCAAAATGTGACGGATGACATTGCCGAAAGCCTTGGTCTTGATGAAGCGCAAGGTGCAATCGTTTCTGAAGCCCAGGAAGGCAGCCCCGCCGCCAAGGCAGGTCTGAGGTCCGGTGACACGATCCTGGAAGTAGAAGGCGCGAAGGTCGACGGCCCGCGTGATCTATCCAAGATCATTGCCGCCTATGACCCGGACACCACAGTGGAAATCACCGTTTGGCGCAACGGCAAGGAGCAGGACATCGATGTGACCCTCGGTCGCCTGCAAGATCAGCAGCAAGCTGCGGCCCAGCCGGAAGCTGTGGAACCTGAAAACACCAGCCTGGACGACATGGGTCTT
The DNA here is from genome assembly GCF_055755305.1 of Roseibium sp. R5. Taxonomy (NCBI): domain Bacteria; kingdom Pseudomonadati; phylum Pseudomonadota; class Alphaproteobacteria; order Hyphomicrobiales; family Stappiaceae; genus Roseibium; species Roseibium sp. R5. Next base: position 4,554,824 of record NZ_CM146910.1, on the reverse strand, counting down.
GTCCTGACGTCCAAGGCAGATGCGGGCCTGGAAGGCAGTGGCGTCCTGATCGCCGACATTGATCCGGACAGTCCGGCCGCTGAGAAACGCCTCAGCCGCGGTGATGTGATCCTTGAAGTTGCCGGCATGCCCGTTAACTCGCCGGAAGACGTCATCAAGGCGGTCAAGAAAGCGGAAGAAGATGGCCGTAAGGCAGTCTTGTTCCGGGTCGAAAGCAACGACAACACCCGGTTTGTGGCCCTGCCCATGAACCTGGCCTGATCAGGGCCGGTCCTGCACCGGCATCTGAGAGCAAGACCGGTCTGCCCTCTGCCCCCAACCCCGACGGGCCGGTCTTGCAAATTGATGGCTGGCAACAGTGTTCACATCCGCATTGTTGCCAGCCCTTTTCTTTATCCTCTCACTCGCGGTAAAAGAGAGCCATGTTGCAGATTCTTGTGATTGAAGACGACCACGAAGCAGCCAACTACCTTGCCAAGGGGTTGAGCGAGCTTGGTCACAGGGCGGACAAGGCGGACGACGGGGAGACCGGTCTGCAAATGGCGCTTGATCGCGACTACGACATCTTGATCGTCGATCGCATGTTGCCCAAACGCGATGGCCTCGCCGTGATCGAGGAACTGCGGAAAAGCGGCAATCATACGCCGGTCCTGATCCTGTCAGCACTCGGTCAGGTCGATGACCGCGTCACCGGCCTGAAGGCCGGTGGAGATGATTATCTGCCCAAGCCTTATGCTTTCACAGAATTGCAGGCACGCGTCGAAGCGTTGGCACGGCGTCCGAAGTCTGCCAGCCAGGTGGAGACAACCTACACGGTCGGCGACCTGACGCTGGACCGAATGGCCCACTCTTGCCGCCGCGGTGACATGGAAATCCCGCTACAGCCACGCGAGTTCCGTTTGCTGGAATATCTGATGCAGCACGCGGGCCAGGTTGTGACCCGGACAATGCTTCTGGAGAATGTCTGGGAGTATCATTTCGATCCTCAGACCAATGTCATTGACGTCCACATTTCGCGTCTGCGCGGCAAGATCGACAAAGGGTTCGACGTACCGCTGCTCCACACGATTCGCGGTGCCGGATACACCATCCGTGACACGGCTCACTAGGTTTACCCGGACAACAGCATTCAAGCTGTCACTGCTTTATATCGCAGTGTTCACGCTGTTGTCGGGTTTCCTGCTTGTCTACATTTCCGAAAACACTGACCACCTGATGTCGGAACAGGTGGTTCAGACCATCGACGCCGAGCTCAAGGGCTTGTCGGATATCTATGTTCGCGGCGGTGTGCGCGATCTGGTGGAGACGATCGACCGGCGGTCGCGCCATCCAGATGCCAGCCTCTACCTTCTTGTTGATTTTGCAGGCAATGCCCTTGTTGGCAACATCGCCCGCCTTCCAACCACTGTTCTGGAAGAGGCCGACGGCGGTATCCGCCGGGTTCACTACACTCGCTTAGGCCAGGACAGCCCGGACACGCAACGCCAGGCAATGGTCCGGACCTTTGAGCTGCGCGGCGGATTTCGTCTGCTGGTCGGTCGTGACCTTGGCGAACAACTTCGGTTTTCTCACCTTCTCGGCAATGCACTTCGCCTTTGGCTGATCGTTGTCGTCGCCATGGGGGCGATCACATGGCTTTTTGTCAGCCGGCGCGTGATGAAGCGGATCGACGAGATCACCGACACCAGCCGGACGATCATGACCGGCGATCTGACCGGACGATTGCCGATTGCCGGCAATGATGACGAGTTTGACCGGTTGGCCGTCAGCTTGAACACGATGCTCGACCGGATCGAGCTTCTAATGCGGTCCATGAAGGATGTGACCGACAACATCGCCCATGATCTTAAGACGCCGCTCACCCGCTTGCAGACCCGCGTGGAGACAGCCTTGCGCCAAGCGGAAGGGCAGAACTGCTACAAAGGGGCCCTTGAAGAAACGCTCAGTGAAACTGACCACTTGCTGAGGATCTTCAACGCACTTTTGCGGATCGCCCGGATCGAATCCATGGCGCCTGGAGAGGTCATGGAGCGGACTGATATCAACAACCTTATCAATGAAGTCTCAGAGCTCTACGAGCCGCTGGTTGAAGATGAAGGGGGCGTGTTGGAGACCCAAGTGTCCGACGGTCTCGAAGCCATCTGCCAAAAAGATCTGGTGTTTCAGGGGCTGGTCAACCTGATCGAGAATGCTCTGAAATACGGACGCCCGAAGGATGGAGAGTTCCGGATCAGGATTTCTGCCGAAAAGCATGAGGGCCGTGTGGTGTTGAGTGTTTCCGACACAGGCCCCGGAATCCCTGAAAAGGATCAGGATCGGGTCAAAGACCGGTTTGTCCGTCTTGATGAAAGCCGCTCGGAGCCCGGAACTGGTTTGGGATTGAGCTTGGTCAAGGCCGTTGCCCGCTTGCATGGTGGAGAGTTGCAGCTCACAAATGGGGACCCGGGCCTTGTCGCCCGGATCGATCTTACCCGGGCCAAACCGGGAAGCAGCGGGAGCAGCAATGGGCACGGCGGAAAATCAGACGGGGCAGAGCCAAAACCGGAATGAGCCGGGGCAACACCAGCCGCTTATGGCGCGGATTTCGATCATTCCGCCCGTTGCAGACCCTGATCACGCGCAGCTTTTCCTGAACGATATCCTTGCCCAGCCCGAGGCCGGCGCAGATGTGAAAGCGCTGCTTGAGGACAAGCCCGATCTTGCGCGGCTGCTGCTTGGCGTCATCGGAAACTCGCCGTATTTGCGAGACCTGATGACGGCCAATGCCGCACGATTGCTGAGTATCCTCACCGATTCACCTGAACGGCGGCTCGCAGACTTGCTCGAAGCAGCGCAGGAAACGACCGCTGAAGACGAGGCCGGGATCACACGGGCGCTTCGCCTGTTGAAACAAGATCTGGCTTTGACGCTGGGACTGGCCGACATCGGGGGTGCCATAGATCTTGATCAGGTCACCCACGCACTTGCAGGCTTTGCAGATGCAGCGCTGACTGCATCGATTCGGTTCTGCCTCAATGACTTGACCCGGCGCGGCAAGTTTGAGCCTAAGGATCCGGAGAAACCGGAAGTCGACTCAGGCCTGATTGTGCTCGCCATGGGCAAGCATGGTGCAAATGAGCTGAACTACTCCTCCGACATTGACCTCATTGTGCTGTACGAGCCGGACAAGGCGCCAATGGCTGGATCCGCCGAGGCCCCGGTAGAGTTTGTGCGGCTGACCCGGCGTCTGGTGAAAATCATGCAGGACCGGACGGCGGATGGGTACGTGTTCCGCACAGACCTGCGTTTACGCCCGGATCCGGGGGCCACACCGCTCGCCATGTCGGTTCCCGCAGCTCTTGTCTATTACGAGTCGCTTGGCCAGAACTGGGAGCGCGCGGCGCTTATCAAGGCGCGGCCCTGTGCCGGGGATATTCCGGCTGGTGAGGCTTTCTTGAAGGAAATCGTGCCGTTTATTTGGCGCAAGTATCTCGACTTTGCAGCGATTGCCGACGTGCAATCGATCAAGCGCCAGATCCACATGCACAAGGGCCATGGCGCAATTGCGGTTGCTGGTCACAACGTCAAACTTGGCCGTGGCGGCATTCGCGAGGTCGAGTTCTTTGTTCAGACCCAGCAATTGATCGCCGGGGGGCGCAATCCGGAACTGCGAGGCCGCCGGACCCTCGACATGTTGCAAGGGCTGACCCAGGCCGACTGGATCCGCCCAAAGGCACGGGATGAACTCACCAGCGCCTACCGGTTTTTAAGAACCGTCGAACACCGCATCCAGATGCTCAATGACGAGCAAACCCAGCTTTTGCCCAAAGATATCGAAGGTTTGACCCGGATCGCGTCCTTGATGGGATACGACACGCTGGATGGCTTCAAGACGGATCTGCTTGGTCATTTCCAGAACGTTCAGCATCACTATGCAGAGCTGTTTGAAGATGAGCCAGGGCTCTCGTCCGAGACAGGCAACCTGGTGTTTACAGGCGATGACCACGATCCGGACACGCTGGAAACCCTGTCGAAGCTTGGCTTCCAGCAGCCAGCGGAAGCTGCCGTCATCGTCAAGGCGTGGCATTTCGGGCGGTATCCGTGTACCCGCTCGACAAAGGCCCGCGAACGTCTGACAGAGATGCATCCGGCTTTGTTGACTGCTCTTGCAGCCACGGACAACGCAGACGCAGCGCTCCGCGCTTTTGACAGTTTCATGGCCAAACTGCCGGCCGGGGTGCAGCTGTTCTCACTTCTGCGCTCCAATCCGCAACTCCTCACACTGCTCGCGACAACCATGGGCGCGGCGCCGCGCATGGCGGACACGGTGTCCAAACGGGTGCATGTCTTGGACGCGGTTCTGGATCCGGCATTTTTTGGTGCCATGCCAAGTGTTGACGAGTTCCGCTCCGGATTGGACCGGACATTGTCACAGTCGCAGTTCTATGAAGAGGCTCTTGATCGGGCCCGCATCTTCGCGCAGGAGCAGCAGTTCCTCATTGGTCTGCGATTGATCTCCGACACGCTATCTGCGGACCGGGTCGGTTTTGCGCTCGCTCGTCTTGCTGAGGTCGTGGTCGACCGGATCATGACGCAAGTAATCGCCCATGTTGGCGAGACCCATGGAACCGTGCCTGGCGGGGAGGTGGCTGTTCTTGCCATGGGCAAGCTCGGCGGTCGTGAAATGACTGCGGCTTCTGATCTGGACCTGATCCTGCTTTATGAAGCCCCTGAGGACGTCAAACAGTCTGACGGAAAACGGCCGCTTGCCATCAGCCAGTATTACACGCGCCTGACCCAGCGGCTGGTCACGGCCTTGTCCGCGCCAACAGCAGAAGGGTCCCTCTACGAAGTTGATTTCCGCCTGCGCCCATCCGGCAATGCGGGACCGCTTGCCACCAATCTGGACGGCTTCATTGCCTATCAGGAAAAGGATGCCTGGACCTGGGAACACATGGCTTTGACACGGGGGCGGGTGATCGCGTCGACGTCCGACGCTTTCAGGCAAAAGATCCAGGATAGCATTTGCGGGACATTGGTTCAGCCGAGAGACCTGAAAAGCCTGGCCGATGATGTCCGCTCGATGCGGGCGAAAATTGAAAAGGAAAAAGGAACCAACGACATCTGGGACTTGAAACAGGTCGCCGGCGGCCTGGTCGATATTGAGTTCATCGCACAGTTCCTGCAGCTCGCTAATGCACATGAGAGCCGAAGTGTTCTGGCTCAAGGAACCGAACAGGCTTTGGAGAACTTGCGGGACAGCGGCTTTCTGGAAAGTGGAGATGCCGGAAACCTTCTGGAGGCCTTGCGGCTCTATCACCGCCTAACCCAGGTTCTGCGGTTGGCTTTGTCTGGAAAATTTGTTCCTGCCGATGCCCCGCGCGGTGTGCTCGATCTACTGCTTCAGGCTTCGGGCAGTCCGGCGTTTGAGCGCCTGGAGGCTGAGTTGAATGAGATGCAGCAAGGTGTACGGGCCATCTTTGAACGGCTTGTTGGCCCGGTCGAAATCATCGAGGCCGCGCCAACATCGCAGTAAGTAAATACCCCTTTGCCGTGATCGCTGGTCATAGGCCGCGCTCAGAGGCAATGGGGCAGAATTGGTGTTATCCGCGGCCTGCGTTCATGCCGCCGTCGTGTTCCTGACCGAAGAAAGTGCCGCCCAGCTGGCCGCCAGTGCTCGAATTTTCCGCGACTTTCTTGATGCGCTCGGCTTCTTTTTTGATTTCAGCTTCGCGTTTTTCAAAGTCTGTCATCATGTCTCCTTTCAGTTTCATGGACTGAATAAACGCGCGAAGCCGAACTTCGTTCCAAAGAAATCCAGGGTGTGGCCTGTAGATGCCTATAAGTGGTGGTTTCATCTGGTGCACTTAAGGCTTGTTAGCGTGCGCGCGCTCGTGTAGGGACAGCATCGTCCGGCGGCCTCAGTCTCAGCGCGCATTAAAAATTTGCGTGATCCATTTGTAATTGCCGGAGTATTTCAATTGACTTTCCCGACATCTAACGCGATCCGCAATCCGGAGCGCACAGCGAAGCTTTCCTTGCAAAACGGCCGCAGACTGGCCTGGTCCGAGTGGGGGCCGGAGACCGGACAGCCGATCCTGTTCATCTCAGGGGCCGGAACTGCTGGGTCGCTTGGCTGTGGTGCTGACTGTCTCGATGAACTGAACATTCGCCTGATCGCTCCCGACCGGGCGGGCCTTGGCGGCTCTGACCCGGACCCCGGCAAAACCCTGCAAAGTGCGGCTGATGATTTTGCTGAAATGATCGGACATCTCGGCGTTGGTGCAATCCCTGTTGCCGCCGTCTCGCAGGGCGTGCCTTTCGCTCTGGCGCTTGCGGCCGGTGGGCCGGTCAGCCGGCTGGCAGTGGTCTCCGGGCAGGACGAACTGTCCCGGCCGGAGTTCTTCGGTAACCTGCCAGATCAGCTTCAGCAGATGGTGCGGGATGCCAAGCACAAACCCAAGGCATTGATTGCCATGCTCGAAGGCTTTGCCGATCCGGATACCTTTTTAGAGTTCATCATCTCAACCAGCTCTGAGTTGGATCAGGCGGTCTATTCGTCCGAACCGTTTCACTCGGCCTTCAAATCCGCTCTGCAACGTGGGTTTGCGCAAGGGCCGACCGGCTACGCCCTTGATACGGTTGCCGCGATGGGACCATGGACATTCAATTGGGACGCAATCAGCTGTCCCGTGGATCTTTGGTACGGCGGCAAGGATGCAAGCCCGGTTCACTCGCCTGATGGCGGAGCGCTGATGGCATCCCGCCTCAAGCACGCGAACCGGCATTTCTTTGAGGACGAGGGCGGTTCACTGCTCTGGACGCGATCACGGGATATTCTCAAAGCGCTCGTTTCGAAAAAATAGCCAGCCCAGCCGCTGACAAAAACCTAGACCGCGGAGACCGTCACGCTCTGCGGTCGTATCTTTCGGATAATCGGGCTGTTTCGTTGGCAGCCTAGGCTGGAAGATCCAAGGTCTTGGATCAGGCAGACTGTGCGATCTGAGTGCTGTCGGTGCGGGCCAGTGGCAGCGAGAAGCTGACGACCGTCCCCTTCTTGACCTCAGATTCAATGGCCAATTTTCCGCCGTGCAATTCAACCAGGGAGCGGGCAATTGCAAGGCCCAGTCCGGACCCCTGGTGGGTCTTGGTGAACTGGTTCTCTACCTGAACAAACGGCTTGGCCAACCGCTCGATATCGCGCTCCGAGATGCCAATTCCGGTATCGGCCACCTCAAAGCGGACCTTGTCGCCGCGCGGTCGGGCCTTCAGGGTGACGGTTCCATTGTCCGGTGTGAACTTGACTGCATTGGCGAGAAGGTTGAGCAGCACCTGTTTCAGCGCGCGTTTGTCGACATCGACGTGGAGATTGTCGGCAACGTCTGCAGAAATGGCGATGTTCTTTTCCGTAGCGGCGCCCGTGATGATCCGCGCCGCGTCTTCCGCAGCTTCGCTTGCGTTGACCACTTCGGTTTCGATCGACATCCGGCCGGCCTCGATCTTCGACATGTCGAGGATGTCGTTGATCACATTCAACAGGTAGGTGCCGGATGAATAGATGTCCTTGCAGTAATCCGCATACCGGTCTGTACCGAGCGGGCCGAACATCTCCTGAGTCATGATGTCAGAGAAGCCGATGATCGCATTCAGCGGAGTTCGCAGCTCATGTGAGATGTTGGCAAGGAATTCGGACTTCGCCTGGTTGGCGGCTTCCGCGCGCGTCTTTTCTTCCTGATACTTTTCGGCCATTTCGGAAAGTTGGCGGGTCTGAACTTCAAGGATCTTGCGGGAGCGCTGCAAGTCCGTAACCGAAGCTTTCAGGCGTTTTTCTGATTCCGTCAGGCGCTCTTCGTGCTTTTTCAGCGCTGTGATGTCCGTACCCACAGAAACGAAGCCGCCGTCCTTGGTCCGGCGTTCAGAGATTTGCAGCCAGCGACCGTCTTCCAGCTGTGCCTCATAAGATCCTTCTGGCCCGCCCTGACGTTTGCTGAGTTGGATTGGCTGCGGAGAAGCCGGCCCATTTTCGGCTGCGGCGAGAACATCCTTGTAAGGGGTTCCGGGCTTGACGGCGCTTGGCGGCAGATTGTGCAGGGACTGATAGTTGGAGTTGCAAATCACCAACTCGTTGCGGGTGTTCCAAAGGACAAACGCCTCGGAGATTGTCTCGATTGCATCGCGCAGGCGTAAGTCCGCCATCTGGCTCTGCTCTGCAAGCAAATGCTGCTCGGTTATGTCGAGGCAAATGCCGATAAGGTGCGGTTCGGCCCGGCCTGGATCAACCTGGATTTCGCCCCGGGCCCGCAGCCAAATCCAGCTGCCGTCAGCGTGGCGCATGCGGAATGTCTCGTCGACCAGCGTTTCACCGCTCTCCAGGAGGTGTTCGGCAAGTCCGAGAAGGTCGATGTCATCCGGGTGCGTTAGGTCGGAGACTTCCGAAAAGCTCAAAATGTCATCCTTGGGCTCTCGGCCGAGGAGTTCATAAAGGGACGAAGACCAGAACATGCGGCCGCGCGAGAGATCCCAATCGAAGAGACCGCAGCGGCCGTGGGTGAGGGCAGTGTCTATGCGGGCCCGTGTCGCCGCATAATTCTCGTCAGCCTGTTCGGCGCGCGAGGCTTGGCTAAAGAATCCATAGATAATGGCCAGAAGCACCAGCGATACGCCGACATACAAGGTGACATTCGCAGAAAGTGAACCGCGCCAGTCTGCGAACACGACCGACTCCGGCTGCAACACCGCAATCATGCCGAGTTGACCGTCGAGATGGCGCACAGTTGCAAGCACGGGTTCCGGGCCGTCACGGCCGGTCAGGTTCACCGGAATGGACAGAACGCCTGCGCGTTCGCCAAATACTGTCAGAGGTTGCGCCGGACCGAGCAGGTCGGTCAGCGGGCGGCCCTCCAAAGAAGGTTGGAGCGGTGCGGACGCTGCGATGTTGCCGTTCGTGTCTGAGATCAGGAAGATGCGGCCCTTGCTGGTCGCGCCAGTTGGCAAGCTGTCTGCAAGGATGCGCTTCAGTGTCGTCCGGTAGCCCGCCGCCGGAAGGTCTTTCCCAGATGCATTGAGCGGAGCTGCGACAACCGAAGCCATGAGGCTGAGGGTGGTCTCCGCGTCTGTGCGGGCGGCTTCATGTTGCCCGACCAGTTCGCCAGTCCGATACATGGCAAGGAAAACGAGAAACAGGATGGCGAGAGCGGGGATCAGCCGCCGCATCATGCTGTCAGAGCGTTCTAGGTGATTATGGGCGGAAGACACGAAGTTGCGCCAAAGCGCTCTTTGTGCGCCTGCGCTGGTTTTACGTCCTGAATCCTTAGCGCTGCGCCGCCCGGTAGCGGAGCCCGCAAATGCTCTTGACATAGGAAGTGTGCCTCAATTCCGCCGCTCCGAAGCCGAGCTCCGAATCACTTCCATTTGAATCAAATCGTCAGTATTTGTCTAGAGTCGCAGAAGAAGAAAATGGTTAACAAGGCGCGCTTTTACCAGAGCTCTTGTTAACGGTTCCAAATATAGCAACTTACTGCAATGTCCTGTCGACAATGTCCCGGCAGTCTCTCGACAGTTCTTCGCTTGAAGAAACCCTCAAGAGGGCAGATTCAGCAAGGGTTGATCTCCGGCCTTCCAAAGCTCTCCAGGAGCGGAAGCTTGTCAGTAATCGCGAGGCGACCTGCGGATTTCTTTTGTCAATCTCTAGAACTGATTCGGCAATAAGCATGAAACCCTTGCCGTCCGTGCGTGAGAACTGTGTCGGGTTGCCGGTGGCAAAGGAGTGCAGCACGGCGCGGACCCGGTTCGGATTGCTGGGCTCATAAAGCGGATCGGCGATCAAGTCTTGCACCACTTGAAGCGTGTCATCGCGCGGGGCTGTCGCGCGTGCGGCGAACCATTTGTCCATGGCAAGGGCGCTCGTCTTGTGGCGGGTGCGAAATTCTTGAAGGGCTTCTATTGCGCCATCGAAGCCGCGGTGCACGAGTAAGGTCAGCGCCATGATCCGGTCGGTCATGTTGTTGGCGTTTTTAAACCGGTCATTGGCCAGGGCAACAGCATCCGGGTTGCTTGAGTGGGCATGATAGTGCAGGGCCCGATTGGACAGGGCGCGTTTTCCGGCAGAGGCTGCGCTCGGGGAAAAGACGCTGTCTTTTGCGTGATCCCGCGCCAACGGCAACAGAAGGGATTGCAGCTCATCCGCGATTTCCGCAATCAAGCCGGATCGAGCGGTATGTATGGCATCCGGATCAACGTTGTTGCCGATCTCCTGGGCAGTGTCTGTTTCGCTTGGCAGCGTCAGCGCCTGGGCTTTGAGCGCAGGGTCGAGACGGTCATCCTCCAGCACGGTTTGCAAAACCGCGACAAGATCTGCAGCGCTTGCGAAATCCGTGTTGCGGCGGACAGCTTCAGTACGCGCAAGAAGGGTCTGTGTGGCCAACGTCTGGACGGCTTGCCAGCGATTGTAGGGGTCGCTGTCGTGCTTTGCCAGGAACGCCAAGTCGTCAGCCGACTGGTCCTGGGTCAGGCGGACCGGAGCAGAGAAGCCGCGTAACAGGGAGACCTCCGGGGCGTCAGGTACATTCTGGAAGGTGATCCTTTGCGTCGGTTTCTTAAGCAGAATAACGTCGTCAACGATATCCTTTCCATCTGCCGTCGAGACCTCAAGATCCTGACCATTGGGTCCAAGAAGACCAAATTTCAGTGGGATCGCGGCCGGCTTTGCCAATTTTTGTCCCGGCAATGGCGGGATCTCCTGGGAGAGAGTCAGCGTGAAGCTTTTGTTGTCTGGATTGTGGGCGGTTTTGACGGACACGGTCGGTGTGCCGGCCTGTTCGTACCAGAGTGAAAACTGCTCAAGATCAGTGCCCGTAGCATCTTCGAAACACTTCAAGAATGCTTCGATCGTGGTGGCTTCGCCGTCGTGCCGGTCGAAGTACAGGTCCAATCCGGACCGGAAGCCGTCTTCGCCGAGCAGCGTTTGCAGCATCCGGACGACTTCGGCGCCTTTTTCATAGACCGTCGCGGTGTAGAAGTTGTTGATTTCCTGATAGGAACGCGGCCTCACCGGATGGGCCAGCGGGCCGGCATCTTCAGGAAACTGGTGCATCTTCAGGAGTTTTACGTCCGCGATCCGTTTTACCGGACGCGAGCGCATGTCGGCTGAAAACTCCTGGTCCCGGAAAACGGTGAGGCCTTCCTTCAGGCACAGCTGGAACCAGTCCCGGCAGGTGATCCGGTTGCCGGTCCAGTTGTGAAAGTACTCGTGGGCGATCACGGCCTCGATGTTGGCGTAATCCTGATCGGTGGCCGTCTCCGGATCGGCAAGCACGTACTTGTCGTTGAAAATGTTGAGGCCCTTGTTTTCCATCGCGCCCATGTTGAAGTCCGACACGGCAACGATGTTGAAGACGTCAAGATCATATTCTCGGCCGAAAGCCTCTTCATCCCAGCGCATGGATCGTTTGAGCGAATCCATGGCCCAGTCGCAAAGCGCTTCCTTGCCATGTTCAACGAAGATGTTGAGCTCGATCGGGTTGCCGGACGCGGTGATAAAGCTGTCCGTGATCTTGGCAAGATCACCGGCCACCAGAGCAAACAGGTAGGCCGGTTTGGGGTGGGGATCGTGCCAGACGGCAAAATGCCGATCGGTGCCCGCAACCAAGCCAGTCTCAATCAGATTTCCATTCGAAAGCAGGATCGGACACGCATCGCGCGGGGCTTCCAGCCGGACTGTGTAGACACTGAGGACATCCGGGCGGTCCAGAAAATAGGTAATACGGCGGAACCCGTCGGCTTCACATTGGGTGCAGTAGGTGCCGGATGACCTGTAGAGCCCCATCAATTGCGTGTTCGCGTCCGGATTGAGTTCAGTGGTTATGGTCAGTGTGAACGCGTCACCGGTTGGCGGTGTCAGTTCAAGCGCAGATGGTGTTACGTCGTACGCGTTGCTTTGCAGAGCTTCCCCATCAACTGCGATCGACAGCAGTTTGAGGTTGTCGCCATCCAGGATGAGAGGCGTGCCGGGTTTCGTATCCGGTTGGCAGGCAATCTTGAGCTCAGAAATGACCTTGGTGGCCGTGGGATCCAAGAGAACATTGAGGTTTGCGGTTTCAATGCGATAGGCCGGCGGCTGGTAGTCTTCCAGCTTGATGAGTGTCGGCGTTTCAGATGGCATTCATGTCTCCGCGTGCGTCTCTGCCGGATCGGGAAGTTCAATATGCTCCCTTGCAACGTTCGCTTACGTTCGTCAATCGTCCGGCCTTGGCTCGAGACTGGATGATGTGTGGTCTATGTGCTAGTGTTTTAAAATAGTTAAGTAAAATCAATTGTTTCAATGTTGTTCTGAAGTCGATTGCGGTTTGCGGAACAATATGGGATTGCCGACGTGACGATCTCCGTGCCATCGTTTCCGCGGGCTGATCCTTTGCTGGGAGGTGTGCGGTGTCAGACGAAAACACAAACGATTCAGGATCTGACTCAAAGATCGATTACAACACCAAGCACGTCTACTTTTACCTGCCCAAAGTGCCGACAGAGGATGGGGAAGTTGCCGACAACATCGACCTTGGGGCGATGTTACGCCTCGGCGGGTATTGCGATCTGGAGCAGCAAGCTCACAAGCTTCCGGCAGACGAGCTTCATTACTACCCTCAAAAATATATCGATACGCAAGGGGCTGGCAGCGAAAACATCTTCAAGAAATCCGCCGGCAGCAGCACCGAGTCCAGCCACGGCATTCTAATGGCCTGTGACGGGCATTTTCTTTTGAAAGCTGCCGAAAAGATGTTCGTCGAAACCGGGGACCACCATCTGCAGGTCAATGGCGATTATGAGCACGACACCACCGGCAGCGTGAATGTTCAGTCCGGCGATATCATGACCTTGAAGAGCGGTACCAACAAGAAGCTGACGCTCAACGCAGGCGACAAATCCGGCGATATGGAATTGCTCGCCAACAACAAGACAGAAACGGTGCAGGGCGACAACAACAATAATACGTCGGGCAATAAAAGCGACTCTACGAAAGGAAACAACACGATCACCACGTGGGGGCTGACGATGACCTATAGTCTCGACGTGGCTTATTCCGCGTTTGCAGCGGGGCAGATCGTTACGTCCTCCTGGGGGCTCCAGCTTTATCTCGCAACCCTTGTCAAGGTTTATCCGGTTTCCGAAGTTGTACTTGCCGGCATGCGGTTTCAGGCAACTGGTCTTAATATGGCAAGTGTCCAGACCCAGGTCGGCTACAAGGCATTGTCGGTCGAAAGCCGTATCGCTAACCTTCGAAGTGATCTGACGAAACTCGATGGTATCGGAATGAAGATCCAGCAAACCGACCTGGAGGAGTCAGACCACATTCTCAAAGTCCGATCGGAAATCGCCCGGGTGAACAGCGGCGAAGTGGAAGCGAGCACGAAGGGTGTTGTGGTCTTCGTATAATTCAGGTTTCCCCATGAGAACATTTGAGACCGGTGCTTCGCTTGGCTTCATTGGTGCTGCCTGAAGCTCACTCCTGTCGTGTCGAAGTTGGGTTCGAACCTAGTTCGTTCTCAATTTTAGGTGGTCAAGCCAGTTGCGTTCTATCCATGCTGAATGCAGACAATAGCAGTATTTAATCGACCGATTGCTCGCACAACGATGCCTGTGCCATCGTCTCGGTGGGCTGTATCTAAGCTGGGAGGCATGCGGTGTCTGACGGAAACACAAACGATTCAGGATCTGACTCAAAGGTCGATTACAACACCAAGCACGTCTATTTTTACCTGCCGAAAGTACCGACGGAAGATGGTGAGGTCCCGGACAATATCGACCTTGGGGCGATGTTGCGGCTGGGCGGATATTGCGACTTGGAGCAGCAAGCCCAGAATGTCCCTTCAGATCAACAACATTATTATCCGCAAAAACACATCGAATCTCAGGGCGCCGGTAGTGAAAACATCTTCAAAAAATCAGCGGGGAGCAGCGATCAGTCCAGTCATGGCATTCTGATGGCCTGTGACGGGCATTTTCTTTTGAAAGCTGCCGAAAAGATGTTCGTCGAAACCGGGGATCATCATCTTCAAGTCAATGGAGATTATGAGCACGAAACAACCGGCAGCGTGAACGTTCAGTCCGGTGATATCATGAGCCTCAAGAGCGGCACCAACAAGACACTGAAGCTCAATGCAGGCGACAAGACCGGCAACATGGAATTGCTCGCCAACAATAAGACGGAAACGGTGCAAGGAAACCGCACCACAACAACATCTGGAGATAATTCCGACACCACATCCGGTAATGACAGCAAGATCACATGGGGGTTCACAAAGAAGATCAATGGCGGTGTCAACTGGACTGCGTTCATCGAGGGGCAGCTGGTCACGGCTACATGGGGTCTTCAGGTTTATTTGGGAACACTCATAAAGGTCTATCCGGTTTCCGAAGTCGTGCTGGCCGGGATGCGGTTTCAGGCAACCGGTCTTAATGTAGCAAGTGTTCAGACCCAGGTTGGTTATAAGGCATTGTCCGCTGACACCTTCGCGGCAAAGGTCAGTAACGTTCTTACTGGCTTGGTCGATCAGCAGATTCGGATCACTCAGGCGACGTTAACAACGCAGCAGCGAGCAGTGCAGGCCAACGTGGATGAGCTTCAAGCCCGGCAAGTCGAAATGGACGCGAACCTGGTCGGTGTCATCGCATTCCTTTGAGCCTCTCCATCCGACCCAGGGCGCCCGGCCGTTTCCAAGTCTGCCCGTTCAGCTTTGACCTTGCTGGCCAGCCGGTCTATGCAGTGCAAACACTTTGCACAGTCAGGACTTTTTGCATGAGCCGCTTGGACAGTTTTATCCGCCGGATGACCTCTCAGAAGATCATTCTTGAGTACCTTGTCGACAAGGTGAACGAGGTTGAAGGGCCCATTCTGGAACTGGGTCTGGGCAATGGCCGGACATACGATCACTTGCGGGAAATCTATCCGAACAAGGAAATTTTCGTTTTCGATCATGCCTTGACGTGTCATCCGAGCTGCGCACCGGATGCCGAGCACATGATCCAGGGCGACATTCGGGACACACTCGCGTTCTGCGGTCCACGCGTTGGCGGCAAGGCCTCTTTTGCGCATATTGATATCGGATCCGGCGACCCGACCACGGATCTGGCGACCGTTCATTGGCTCGCGCCGATGATTGACGAGCGGATGGCGGTTGGCGGTTACATCCTGACCGGTCTGGAGCTCAAACTTCCCAATTTCGAGTATTTGCCGAACCCAGAGGGGATCAAGGCGGACCGGAACTTCATCTACCGCAAGACTTCCGAAGCTTAATAACAGCGGACATCAAGGACATACCAAATGACTGCGCCGCTTAAAGGCATCAAAGTCGTCGAACTGGCCCGGATTTTGGCGGGGCCGTGGATTGGTCAGACGCTTGCGGATCTCGGCGCCGACGTCATCAAGGTCGAAGCCCCACAGGGCGACGACACGCGTGGCTGGGGCCCGCCGTTCCTGACCACAGAAGACGGTGAGCCGAGCGATGCGGCTTATTTTCATTCCTGCAACCGCGGCAAGCGCTCGATCACGGTCGATTTCCGGACCGAGGAAGGTCAGGAGATTGTCCGCAAACTCGTTGCTGATGCAGACGTCTTGGTCGAGAACTTCAAGGTTGGCGGACTGGCCAAATACGGCCTTGATTATGAGAGCTTGTCAGAGGTCAATCCGAAGCTGATCTATTGTTCTGTCACCGGCTTTGGTCAGGACGGGCCTTACGCCCACCGTGCCGGATATGATTTTATGATCCAGGGTATGGGCGGCATCATGGATCTCACCGGCGATCCGGATGGGTCCCCGCAAAAGATCGGCGTTGCCTTCGCTGACATCTTTACCGGCCTTTACGGTGTGATCGGCGTGTTGGCCGCGCTCCGACGCCGCGATGAGACCGGGGAGGGCGAATGGGTCGACATGGCGCTTTTGGACGCCCAGGTCGGTGTTCTGGCAAACCAGGCGCTCAATTATTTCGTGACTGGCAAAACCCCAAAGCGGCTGGGCAATGCGCACCCCAACATTGTGCCGTATCAGGTCTTTCCTGCCAGTGATGGCCACCTCATCATCGCGGTCGGCAATGACGGGCAATACAAGCGCCTGTGCGGTGTGCTCGGCCGGCCGGAGCTTGCCGACGATCCAAAGTTTGCAACGAATGCCGCCCGGGTTGCATCCAGAACGGAGTTGGTTGTGATCTTGACAGAAGAGACAGCGGCGCGGGCACGGGACGATCTCTTGGCAGCGCTGGAAATGGAAGGGGTTCCGGCTGGTCCGATCAACTCCGTGCAAGATGTCTTTGAAGACAAGCAGATCAATCACCGGGAGATGAAAGTCGATCTACCGGCAACGGATGTGGATGGCGGGTCTGTGACATCAGTCCGGACGCCGATCCGCTTCAAGAATGGATCGCTTGTTCTGGAACGGGCTGCGCCAGCGCTAGGTGAGCACACCGCGGAAATTCTGGCTGAGCTTGGTTTGTCGGACAAAGGCTGATCTGCATGAGTGTGCCGGTGAAGGGCTCTGACTTCCTCAAGATCATCGACGAAGAGCTTTTGTCGGACAATTGGGGCACGGTGACCAAGTATACGCTCGACTATCGGCGCCGGGACGGAACCTGGCAGCGGCAGACTCGTGAGGTCTACGATCGGGGCCATGGCGCGGCGTGCTTGTTGCACAATCCGGAAACAGGCTGTGTTCTTTTAACACGTCAATTCCGCTTGCCCGTTTGGCTCACTGATGGTTCCGCAGCGTTCATCGAGGCACCGGCCGGCCTGCTTGAAGGTGCGCACCCGGAGGAGCGGATGCGTGCGGAGTTGATGGAAGAAACCGGCTTTGAAGTGTCGGAGCTGGAACATCTCTTCGATCTGCAAATGAGCCCCGGGTCCATTACGGAGGTCTTGTCCTATTTCCGGGGCAGCTATCAGGAGCGCCACCGGACAGGCGAGGGAGGTGGTGCTGAAAGTGAAGGAGAGGACATCGAAGTGCTCCATGTTCCACTGGAAGAGGCGCTTCAGATGGTGTCCGATGGCTGTATCCGGGATGCCAAAACGGTGATTCTCTTGCAGGATCTGGCACTGCGTAAACTACGAGCCGCAAAAGACTGAAGCCGTTGGGGAAACAATCGGATGGTATTCTTCGCGGCGGCTGCCTTAATTTGAAGGCAACTGTCAGGCATTACGATCTTAAGGCAAACTCAGGACGGAGCCAGATGGCGCTGAATTTTCGCAAACCCCGGCGTGTCCGGCTGCAGCTGACGACGATCGTCGGGCTCGGCTTCGGTGGGTTTGTGGCATTGGCCATAGGGTTGGTCCTGGCCCTTTCGGTAGTCGCGAATTTCCAGAACACCTTCTCCTTGTTGAACGACAAAACGATCTTGAGCACGCAATCGCTTGAGACACAGGTGCGCACCCATTTCAAGTCGGTTGAAAATGCGGTGATCGGTTTGAAGCCTTTCTTCGAAGACGGCACTTTATCGATCGAGGATCGCAACCGGATCTACGAAGATTTTTCCATTGCACTGCAGACCAACACGGACCTGACCACGCTGGCGATCACTTATTCAGATGGCCGACGTCTCGGTGTCTATCGGGCAAAAAACGGCAAACTGTGGCGGATCAATTCGGACGCGCCGCCGCCCGGCATGAGAGATGAAGTCGTCCCGGTGCTCTCCGCTGACAGCCCACCGACATGGGGCCCGATCATGCGGCATGAAGTGGGGCTCTTTGCCAACGTCTCCGCGCCGTTGGTGCATGATGGTGAAATGTTTGCCGTGCTGACGGCGGCAACCACGATGGAAAACCTGTCGATCATCGTTGCCAGCCAGGATGAGGGCGTCAACAACACCGTCTTCATCCTCGATGGCAACGGAGATGTCCTGATGCACTCCGATGCGGACTGGATTCAGACCGGCGGCAGCATTTCCGAAAACCTGCCGGGGTCATGGGACACAATTGGTGACCCGGTCTTGGCTGCAATGGGCGATGAAACAAAACTCGAAGAGTTTGAGCGCGCTTCAGAGCTCGGGATCGACGTTTCAATCATTGAAGCGGCCGAAGATGAGTATTTGATGATGCGCCGGATAGTCCCTGGCTTCAGTGATCAGCCTCTGACGGTTGGGCAATATTATCTTGGCGCGACGGTTTCGCGGGAGGTGAGGCGATTGGCAGGATCCGGCTTTGTCGGACTGGGCGCTTTGGTCATCTCCGTCCTCATCGCGATCTGGATGGGACGCCGGGTCTCCAGACCGCTGCGCAACCTTGCGCGTCAATCCGAGCGGGTCGCGACCCTGTCGCTTCAAGACGTTGAGCCACTGCCGCGCAGCCGGGTCGTGGAGATGGATCAGGTTGCCTCTGCCTTCAATGCGATGGTGGAAGGCCTCAAGGCCATGAACACCTATGTGCCGCGGTCTTTGTTCATCAAGCTCATGCGTCTCGGCGGGCAAAAGGCAGCCGAGGCCCGCAAGGCGGAGCTGACGATCCTCTTTACCGACATCGTGGGTTTCACGGCGCTTTCTGAAAATATGAGCGCTGAACAGGCTGCGGCGCTTCTCAATCAGCATTTTGCGATTTTGGTCGATGCGGTGGAGAGCGAGGGTGGCACGGTCGACAAGTTTATGGGTGACGGGATGCTGGCATTCTTCGGCGCGCCGGATGACCAGCCGGATCACGCAGAAGCAGCCGTCCGGACAGCCCGGCGCATTGCAGCCGCCCAAATGCAGGCAAACGAAACGGCCAAAGCCGAAGGTGGTGTGACGCTGAGGATGCGGATCGGGATCCACACGGGACCGGTGCTGGTTGGCAATGTTGGCGCTCTGGACCGGTGGAACTACACGGTGGTCGGCGACACCGTGAACGCGGCGGAACGGCTGCAGCATTTGGGCAGGGAAGTGGCCGGTGAGCCGGAGATAACAATTCTGGCAAGCGCAGAAACCGTATGCCGGTTGCCGAATGAACACAGCCAGACAGAGGTCGGCGAACATTACCTGCGTGGCCGGTCCGGGCGGATGGAAGTCTACTGGCTTGCGCCAAGGGCGACCGACGTGTTGCCCGCAAATGAAGCATCGAAAGCGCCGGTTTCCGCAGCGGAGTAACCGCCTTCAATTCGTAACGTGTGTGTAAGTTGCGCGTATGATAGGCATTATCAGGTTGACGTGATCTAGATCACAGCACCGCTTCCGGATTATTGCGTTGCTAATACAGCGTAAATTTGGTTGTCTTTGTTTCGCAACACAGGCTGGGTAAGCATCAGTGCGATAACCTTGGCCCGGGAGGAATTTGACGGTGAATGTTCTCTCCATCGAGGGATTGACGGTAGAGTTTAATACTGCCGAGGGACGGACCAAGGCGGTCAACGATGTTTCCTTCGTGGTCCCGGAGAACAAGACAGTTGCACTTGTCGGGGAATCGGGTTCTGGGAAGACGGTTATCTCCCAGACAATTATGGGCCTTTTGCCGTCGATCGCTTCGGTGACATCGGGAAAAGTGATCCTGTCCGATCCGACAGGCGCAGAACCGCCGGTCGACATTGCCTCGCTGGACCGCAAGGGGCCGCAGATGCGCCATCTGCGCGGCAACCGTGTTGCGATTATCTTTCAGGAGCCGATGACCTCTCTGTCGCCGTTGCATACGATTGGCGATCAGATCGGCGAGGCCGCAAAACTCCACCGCGACGTGTCCGCACCGGAAGCGCGCGAACTGACCCAGGAAATGTTGCGTCTGGTTCAGTTTCCAGATCCCGCAAGGGCCCTGGACACATACCCGTTCGAGTTGTCCGGTGGTCTGCGTCAGCGTGCCATGATTTCCATGGCGATGATCTGCAATCCGGCACTTCTAATTGCCGATGAGCCCACCACTGCATTGGACGTGACGATCCAGGCGGAAATTCTCAAGCTTATCAAGGATGTGCAGTCCGAACTTCGAATGTCGGTTTTGATGATCACCCACGACTTCGGGGTGGTGGCCAATATGGCCGATGAAATTGCCGTGATTTATCATGGTCGGATTATGGAAAAAGGCACAGCCGAGCAGCTGTTTGGCAACCCTCAGCACGACTACTTGAAGGCGCTGCTGAACGCTGTGCCCGGATTCCATATGGACAAGTCCGAACGATTGGTCCCCATCAGGCCGATTGAAGTGAAGTCGGAAGACCTGACCCGAAACCGCCCAAAATGCGATGTCCTGCCGGGCGAGACCTTGATGGAAATGCGCGGTGTCACCAAGGAATTCACCCTGCGCAAGGGGTCGCTGTTCAGCGGCAAGCCAAAGACGCTCAAGGCGCTGGATAACATCAACCTGACCATCAAACGCGGCGAATGCCTGGGGCTCGTGGGCGAGTCCGGTTCGGGCAAGACCACGGCCGCAAAGGCGATCCTGCGTGCCCTTCATCTGGAACGTGGCGAAGTCGTTTATAACCGTGGCAAGGGCCTGGAAAACATAGCTGATCTCACCGGCGATGATCTGATGGACTACCGGCGGCGGGTTCAGCTGATATTCCAGGATCCGTTCTCGTCGCTCAACCCGCGCATGACCATCAACGATATTCTGGCGGAGCCGTTTGAAGTCCATGGGATCGGTACAGCGGAAGAGCGCTCTGAGCGTGTCCGCAGCCTGATAAGCCTCGTCGGTCTTGATCCGCGGTTTCTGCGGCGCTATCCGCATTCGTTTTCCGGTGGTCAGCGCCAGCGGATAGGTATTGCCCGAGCGCTTGCGCTCAATCCGGAGTTCATCCTGTGCGATGAGCCGACATCGGCCCTGGATGTGTCAGTGCAGGCGCAGATCCTGAACCTCCTTCAGGATCTGAAGCGCGATCTCAATCTGACATACCTGTTTGTCAGCCATAACCTTGCGGTCGTTGACTATATTGCCGACCGGATCGCTGTGATGTGCCGTGGACGGCTGGTGGAGCTTGGAGAAACGCGCGAAGTCGTGTCCAATCCGCTTCACCCTTACACAAAAGCCTTGTTGTCTGCGGTGCCCGAACCGGATTTATCGACGCCGCTTGATTTCTCGGCACTGGATGCCAATCGCGCATCCGAACCGCACCTGTGGCCGGAGCCATTCCGCGTCACCAATGAAGATGTTCCATCGTTATTTGAGATGGAACCAGAGCATTTTGTCTGTGCACCCGGTCTTAAGAATGCCGGAGCACTTGAGGGGACTGCAGCATGAAACTGAAACGCATTCTTGGTGGAGGTGTCTTCCTTGCCGCTTTTGCGCTGGCCGGGCCATCGTCCGCGCTGGATCTTGAAGAAACTCCTGGCCTGGATCCGAAGCTTCCGCCTGTGGCGGAACGGGTGCCATCAGAGCCGCTGATCGTGGATCTGGAAGCCAAGGGCCGGACGGTTGGCGAACATGGTGGCAAGCTGAACACACTGATTGGCCGGTCCAAAGACGTTCGCCTCATCAATGTGTGGGGCTATGCGCGTCTCATGGGTTATACCGAAGACTTGGAGCTGGTGCCGGACCTTCTGGAAAGCGTTGATGTGGAAGAGGGACGCATCTTTACACTGAATACGCGGGAGGGGCACAAATGGTCTGATGGCCACCCATTCGGTGCGGAAGATATCCGGTATTATTTTGAAGATGTTGTCAGCAATCCCGAGCTGACACCATCAGGCCTGCCGCCGTTCCTGCTGGCCGACGGAAAAGGACCAAAGTTCGAAGTTCTTGACGAAACAACTGTCCGGTTCACCTGGGATGCGCCGAACCCGCTGTTTCTGACAGAGCTGGCCAAGGCGCGCCCGCCGTTTATCTACCGGCCTGCGCATTATCTGAAACAGTTCCATGAAAAATACGGCGATCCGGAGACCATCGCGGCGGAAGCTGAGAAGGTAAAGGCCCGCAGCTGGGCACCGCTGCACAACAAGAAGGACGACATGTACAGCGCGCGCAACGTCGACCTTCCCAGCCTTCAGCCCTGGGTGCGCAGGGACGACAGCAGCGACCTTCGGTTCATTCTGGTGCGGAATCCATTTTACCACCGGGTCGACTCGACAGGACAGCAGTTGCCGTACATTGATGAAATCATCATGACGGTTGCCGACGGAAAGCTCATTCCGGCCAAGACACAGGCTGGGGAGACCAATCTTCAGGCACGGAACCTCAACTTCTCAGACATTACGGTGCTGAAAAAGGGCGAGAAGCTGAACGACTACATCACAGCGCTCTGGTCCAATGCCAAAGGCTCGGAGATGTCGATCCTGCCGAACCTCACGGTCAAGGATCCGGTTTGGCGGGAATTGATGCGCGACACCCGGTTCCGCCGCGCTCTATCGCTCGGTATTGATCGGGTTTTGTTGAATCGGGTTCTGTTCTTCGGGCTTGGAACGCCGGGCAATGACACGGTCTTGAGCCAGAGTCCGCTGCATCAGCCGGAGTTCACCACCAAGTGGGCGGAACATGATGTCGATCAAGCCAACGCCCTTCTTGATGAAATCGGTTTGACCGAGCGCAACAAGAATGGCATCCGGCTGATGAGCGATGGCCGTCCGCTTGAGATCATCGTGGAGACATCCGGCGAAGACGAAACACAGTTGGATGCGCTCGAGTTAATCGCGGAAAACTGGGCCGAGATTGGCGTCAAACTGTTCGCCAAGCCGAGCCAGCGTGACAACCTACGGGAACGCGCGATTACCGGCGAACTCGTGATGTCGGTCTGGTGGGGCATGGAGAACGGCATCCCGACCGCGGACATGAGCCCGAATGACCTGGCTCCGGTTCAGTCGGAGAGCCTGACCTGGCATGCCTGGGGCGATCACTACGAAACCAAGGGCGTGGGCGGCGAACCAATGGATTGGGCACCGGCGCAACGCCTGATGGAGCTCTATCAGTCTTGGCTGGTGTCGAAAACGAGCGAAGAGCGCGAAAAGATCTGGCAGGAAATGCTGCAGATCCATGCTGACGAAACCATTCGCATCGGCTTGGTGTCGGGAGTACGCCAGCCGGTCGTGATCAAGGGCGTTAAGAACGTACCCCTCGAAGGCATCTACGGGTGGGATCCGGGCGCACACTACGGCATTCATCGGATGGATGAATTCTATATGGACGAATAAGGTTTGCTGAAAGATGCCGGGCCGGTTCGATGGAACCGGCCCGGTCTAGAACAGCGCAAGAACAGAGCGCTGTTCTGATAGTTGGAGGCGGCAAGAGAGCCAGCGGAGTTGTCAAAGCACCGTTGTCAACGAACCGCCTCAATAACCGGCAGTTTGGCTTTCTGCTGGGTTGGCATTTGGGTCTTAAGCGTCGCCCGGCTCCCGGAACTTTTCGGAGCCATGAAGCGGAAGATCCGAGGCTGAGGGGAAATTAGGTGCTGTATTACATTCTGCGCCGGATCTTGATGATGATCCCGACTTTGTTCGTGATCAGCTTTCTGGTGTTCTTCATCATCGAGTTGCCGACGGGCGATTACATTTCGAACCAGATCGCCGCGCTGAAAACGTCCGGCGAGCAATCGTCTATTGCGAAACTTGAATTCCTGCGCAAGGAATTTTCCCTCGATCGCCCATTCTTCGAGCGGTACCTGATCTGGGTGGGACTTTGGCCAGGTCCACATGGGCTGGATGGCTTGCTGCAGGGCAACTGGGGCTGGTCGTTTGAGTTCGACAAGCCGGTGGCGGAAGTGGTTGGACCGACTTTGCCGCTGACAATTGTCCTGAATTTCGCGACCATTCTGTTCGTGTACGTGATGTCTTTTCCGATCGGCATTTACTCGGCAACGCGGCAGTATTCCTGGGGTGATTACGGTTTCACCTTTATCGGATATGTGGGCCTGGCGACGCCCAACTTTCTGCTCGCGCTGATCCTGCTTTACTTCTTCAATCAGTGGTTTGGCTTGTCTGTCGGCGGGTTGATGGCACCGGAGTACATCGACCAGCCTTGGAGTTTCGACAAGGCGATGTCAGTCCTGGCACACCTTATCGTCCCGACCATCGTGATCGGGACGTCGGGGACGGCCGGTATGATCCGGCGCCTGAGGGCCAATCTGCTCGATGAATTGCACAAGCAATATGTAACAACAGGCCGGGCAAAGGGCCTGAAAGAAGGCCAGCTCCTGATCAAATATCCGCTGCGGATGGCCATCAATCCGTTCATCGCGGACATCGGCAATCTTATTCCGTCGCTTGTATCGGGATCTGTGATCGTGTCGGTCGTGATGAGCTTGCCGACCGTCGGCCCGGTCCTTCTGTCCGCGCTGCAGTCTCAGGATCAGTTCCTAGCCGGATTTGTCTTGCTGTTCGTGGCTGTCCTGACCCTGATCGGCATGTTGATTTCCGACCTGCTGCTGGCCGTGCTCGACCCAAGAATTCGTCTCGGTGGGAGGGCCTCGTCATGAGCGACGACCTCAAGAACAAGACACCGGTGCGCGACGTTGAGCATTATGTGGATCCGGAGCCGTTCAATCCGGCTGTGGTCGAAGAGCTCAGTCCGGAACAGGAGCGGTTCTACCAAGCCTCCCAGTGGCAAATCATGTGGTGGAAGTTCAAACGCCACAAACTGGCTGTTTGGTCCGGCGTTGTCCTTTTGATTTTCTACCTCTGCGTCCCTTTTGCCGAGATCATTGCGCCCTATGCACCGGACACGCGGGACAGCTATCATCTCTATGCCCCGCCGCAGCCATTGCATCTGTTCCATGAGGGGCAGTTTGTCGGGCCGTTTGTTTATGGACTGAAATCTGAAATCAATATGGAAACGCTCCAGTGGGAGTATTCTCCTGATCTGGAAAAAGTGCAGCCACTCCGCTTCTTCTGTTCAGGGGACGACTACGAATTTTGGGGTTTGTTCCCGGCAACGTTCCATCTGTTTTGCCCAGCTGACGGCGGCACGGCATTTCTCCTCGGGACCGATCGGTTGGGCCGGGATCAGTTCTCAGGACTGGTGTATGGTGCGCGTCTGTCGCTGACGATCGGCTTGGTTGGCGTTACCATCTCTATTGTGCTTGGCCTGTTCTTTGGCGGTATTGCCGGCTACTTTGGCGGCATCGCGGACACGCTCATCCAGCGGCTGATCGAAATCATGCGGTCGCTTCCCGAGTTGCCGCTTTGGATGGCATTGTCTGCGGCCTTGCCCGTGACCTGGAGCCCTGTATGGGTCTATTTCGGCCTCACGATTATCCTTGGACTGCTCGATTGGCCCGGGCTCGCGCGCGCCGTCCGGTCCAAGCTTCTGTCTCTCCGCGAAGAAGAATACGCCAAGGCTGCGGTGATGATGGGAGCCAAGCCAAAGCGGGTCATCACGCGTCACCTCTTGCCCGGCTTCACCAGCCACATCATTGCCTCGGCCAGCTTGTCGATCCCGGCAATGATCCTTGGCGAGACGGCTCTCTCGTTCCTCAACCTCGGACTTCGAAGGCCGGCCATCTCCTGGGGCGTTCTACTGAACGAGGCGCAAAACATTTCTGTCGTAACCGTCTATCCCTGGCTGATGGCACCGGTGATCCCGATCATCATTGTGGTTTTGGCCTTCAATTTCCTCGGTGATGGTTTGCGCGACGCGGCTGATCCCTATAAGTGATCACGAGATAAATTATTATGCGGCGGGCCTAAAGGGTCCGCCCCGTCTATTGGAGCAATCATGTCGAATAATGCGAGCACCGCCGAAGGCTGGGATGAGGAATACGTCGCCGGGCGCTGGGCCTTTTTGCGGTCACTTCCCGAAAGCGGCCGGTACGGCATTATCGGCATGTGGCTCAACCTGACCAACTCGATTGAAGAGGTGCTGGACATCGGTTGCGGGGAAGGGCTGCTCTATGAACGGCTCCAGCCGATGGGCGTCAAGCGGTACGTCGGCATGGATCTGTCTCCGGCGTCGCTTAAGATTGCCAATGTCGATCCGGAAATCGCGTCCTTGCGCGCTGGCGACATGCACACTTTTGAACCGGAAGCAAATGAACGGTTCTCAGCCATTGTCTTCAATGAAGTCCTTCACTTTGCCGAAGATCCGGCGGCCGTTGTTGAGCGCTACCTGCCGTACCTCAAGGACGACGGCGTGATCGCGCTGTCGATGTACTCTCCGAACAAACCGAACTCCGGTGCCAACAAGCTCATTGCGAAGCTGTGGGATGCCACGGATGATGCGAGTAAATGGGACGTGCTTGACGATTATCGGCTGACGTCGGACAAAAAGGGCAGTGTGACCTGGCGTATGCGGTTGGTGAAACCGGTCGCCTGATCCGGATCCCATATGTTGAGAAACGAGAGCCGCTCTTGGAGACAGGGACGGCTTTTTTGCTATCCGGAGATCCGGATCTGCACCTCGTTGCGCCGGAAGGGCGGTGGGGTCAACGGATCGTTGAAAAACGCAAAGGTTGGCGGCCCCAGGGCCGTGAGCCCTTCTTCTTGCAAGAACGCTTCAAGTCTTGCCTGATGCTCTTTCAGATTTTGCGGAGACCATCGCCCGGAAAACCGGATCGTCGCAACCGTCGCATCCGAGATCGGGACTATGGAAACCCTAGAATCCTCTGGCTTCGGCGCAGTTTCTGGTGAAAAATCGGACGGCAGATAGAACGCGACCGTCCAGCTTTCCGCATTCGTTGGGCTTTGGATGACGGGTGCTGTCATCGAGATCTTGTCGGCCGCGCCGTTGTTTCCCGAGATGTAGCGAAACAGGATCCGGAATGCGTCTCGGGCCGCTTCGTCCCGGTCACCCAGGACAGTGACCTCTGCAGCGGCCGCTGATTTGTACTGCCGGATTTCAATTGGACCGTGGGACGCAACCAGTGTGAATTGCGGCTGCTCCAAAAACCTCGACATGTTGGACCAGAGCAGTGTTCCGATACCACCGAGTAGAAGGAGTGTGCCAAGCGTGATTGCAAAATACTTCAACATGGGATGTCTACGAGCTACGCGCCGAAAAGGACCACTTATTGATGGGTGCCGACCCGGCAATCCGCTCTGAACGAGTAGAAACGATCCTATTCTCAGTCCGGAGGTGACCATCCGGCCTGTTTGAGATAGCCGGCCACTCGGTCCGGGTGGGCTTGGTCCCGCATGATACGCGCAATGACCTCGTCGATCGGAATGGGCCAGGTGTCCATCAAGATTTTGGCATGTCTTTGCGCCGTCTCGGTGTGGCCCAGGGCTTGGTGTGCGGCAATCTTGAAGGCCAGCATGCCAGAGCTGACGGGCTCCCCTTGTTCGGCTGCAATCTGAAGTGCCTGAAGGGTCTCTGCGTAGTTGCCAAGAAAGAAGTTGGCGACTGCATAGACATTCCGATTCGCGGTGCGGTGGAGTTTCTCTTGAGCCTCAATGAGGGGCCGAGACAGGTCCAGCGCCAGCTGGAAGTCACCATTTGCCAGGGCCACCGTGCCATAAATCTCAAGAATATGAAGATCCGCTGGCGCCATAGCGTTTGCCCGCGCGGACAGCCGGCTTGCTTCTGCATAGTCCCCATTCGCCATGGCGGCCCAAGAGGCGGCAGACTGCGACCAGGGATCGGTCGGATCCAACGCCACGGCCTTCTCCGCATAGGACCGCGCTTGGGATTTGAGCGTTTCCTTCTGATCGCCGGCCGGGCTCAGCAAAGCAAGTGTCCCGGTGGTCTGGGCCGCGCCCGCATAGCCCCCCGTATAGTCCGGGTCGAGGCGGATAGCTTCTTTGAAAAAACCTAGCGACAGCCGCTGCCGCTCAACGTCGAAGATCGGAAAAATGAGAGCGCGCGCCTGCTCCGCCATATTGACGGCTTGCAGCGCAGCCGGAGACTTCTCCAGGATGGCTTGCCTCTCAACCAACCTGTCCGAAGACGCGCTGATCTCGCTCGAATGAGTGTGAAACCCATAAATGAAAAACGTTGCGCCAAAGGCCGTTAGCATAATAAGCGCTGCTCCTGCCACCCAGTATGGCAGTGCGCGGTGGTGCTGCGGTTGATCGGAGAGGAGAGGGCCGGGAGCGGGTGAAGGGGCGTCGGTTTCGACAAGCGCTGCATCGGATACTGTTTCGAACCGCGGCATGTATCCGCCACTGTCAATATGGATGCGCACCTTCGCATTCCGCCCTTCATCCTCATAATATTCGGCAAGCCGTCGGCGGAGCCGGCGTGCGTCGACCCTTACGACATTTTCAGGGTCCCCGTCGGTCTCGGCACGCCGCCCATAAACATCTTGAGCGATGGTTTTCCCCCGGATGCCATCGCCGCGTCCGTGAACGGTTTCAAGGACGACATATTCCAGGAAACTCTTGAGACGATCCGCGTTCCAAAAGGTGGCGCTCGCTAGGATCTCCGACAAAGCTGACAGAACCTGCGCCGAGTCACCGTGAAATTCACTGGATTCAATTGTGGGGTCGGTCTTTGCCATTATAGCGATATGTTTGCATCAAACGGCGTTGAATAACAATAGAAAATGACGTTGCGGCAGTTTCGCGTCACGGTTTATGTCACCGTGTTTCACTTGTCTTATGGGTTGTACACCGCGATCTTGCTCCACACAGGAGATTCCGGCGGTTCATGTCATATGCGGAGCAGATCAAATCGTTGTTTCCCGAAGATTGGCCCATTGTTCTGGAAAATTGTGCGGCCAATCCGGAGATCGAGGAGATTTGTTCAGACCTTGCCCGGCTCGCTAAGGACCTTGAAACGGCGGAAGACAACATTGCATTCATGTCGAGCAACCTGAAGCAGGATGTGCTGAAGACTATGGAAGCTCTGGCTCAGGAAATCAGGCAAAAACTAAACCTGAGCTGAAAAACAAAAAAGTGCGATTGTGGCCCCATCCTGACAAACGCATTCCTCCTGAGATGACTGCCGGGCATCTGCGTCACTGCAGCTGCCCGGCTTTTTTCATTTGTTTCCAAGCTCTTTAGTTCGGGATCACGACAATCGTGGATCTGCCACCCTTGTTCCGCAGGGCATGCACATCAGCGAGATCGGGGTCGTTGATCCATGCTTTTGCTGCATCCGCATCCGGGAACGATAGAAGTGCAGCGATATTGGGCGCGTCTCCAGCGGTCTCAAGGACGATCGGCTCCGGATCAACGGTTACCAGGGCACCGCCATGTCTGGCGAGCGCCGCCGGGGCCTTTTCGCGATAGGCGCCAAGGAGCTCCCGGTCGGTGATTGTGATCATGGCAAGGGCGTGGGTGGTCATGAGAAAGTCTCCGTTGATTGCGACACGCACAACATAAGAACTGTCGGTCATGATAAAAATTCTTCAATTGCAGACGCATGATGTGCAAAAATGCACGCCATGGAAAAGTGGGACGACCTGAAATTTGTTCTGGCGATTGCCAAGGCCGGGAACATCACCAAAGCAGCGCGCGGATTGAAAGTCACCCATTCAACCGTTTCGCGGCGCCTTGCAAGCCTGGAAGCAGAGCTTGGAACGCGGTTGTTTGAGCGCATACCTGAAGGGTTCCTGCCGACAGCGGCTGGGCAGGAGGCTTTGAACGTCGCTGGGCGTGTGGAGCGCGAAATGCTGGCGCTCGATACCAGCATCACAGCGCAAGACGCGGAACTGGAAGGCCCGCTTCGCATCACCGCACCGCAATTGATGTTCCAGGTTCAGCTTGCTGACATCATGAAGGCCTTTGCCGAGAACCATCCCCGGATCCAGATGGAGATGATTGGGGCCAACGAGATCCTGAGCCTTCACCGGCGCGAGGCGGATGTGGCGGTCCGGGTGACCAACAGGCCGGACGAAGCCTTGTTTGGCCGGCTCGCAACGCGTCAAAAGCGGACCTATTACATCTCAAGGGACCATGCGCGCCAATTCGGAGAGTCGCTTGCGGCCAATCCGTCAAACGCCGAGATCGGATGTCTCGTCTTCAAATGGGCCTCGCAAAGCGTGCCCAAGCGCATTCTCGCCCGATTTCCGAATTCCTATGTGAGTGTCATGGCTGATGACATGATCGCGGCCCACGCAGCTGCCCGCGCAGGCCTCGGCATGGTCCACATGCCATGCTTTATGGGCGATCCGGACCCGGATCTGATACGTGTTCCCGGTCTGAAACCCGAGCATTACCTTGATATCTGGTTGTTGACGCACCCGGACCTGAAAAATGTTGCCCGTATCCGGGCATTCATGCGCTTTGCGGCAGATGCGTTCGCCAAAAAGAGCCACTTTTATGAAGGTGACTGATGAGCGGGTCAGTGAGCCCGCGCCAGAAACCAGGTTCGTGTCGCATCATCCGCCGGTAAAAGTGTTTCGATGCGGATGTCATCGAGAGCAGCATCGGAACTCATTCCGATGGTCGCGATCATGGAAAACAGGCTGAGCTCCGCGCCGTCAACATCGATCTTGAGGGCAAGAACCGGCTCGGGCGGGCCATCAGGAACGGCCTCCATCGCCGCTCGGACACCGGGCAAATCCAAGAGGTCCTTCAAAAGGTCCTGGGCTTCCTGATCATTCGGCCGGCGGGCGGCCTCCATCTCGACGATGCGCAGCAGTGCCCGGGCGCTGTCGGTCCAATTGCGCAGACGGTGCTTGACCGGTCCGGGGCTTAATATGGCCCGCAGGATATTCATCTCGGTGGTGTTTCCAAGAAAGGCAAAGAAGGACTGTGCCGAGAGATTGGCCTTTTGCACCGTCCAGATGCGGTCAACACTGAACGCAGGAAATGGCTCATGACCGGTCAGAACATGATCGATGGAGGCCTGGACCGCCGCGCGGGTTTCTGCGCTCCATCTCTGGTCCATTGAGGGGGCGGCATATCCGGCAGACACCAGCATCGTGTCTACCTCCGCCACAGGCATGCCAAGCGCCAAGCCGAGCTGCGAGATGGCCATTCGGCTGGGTTTTGACCGGCCGGTTTCCAGAAAACTGATGTGACGCTGGGAAAGCCCGGCTTCCAGAGCAAGGTCAAGTTGGCTGAGCCGCCGCCGCGATCGCCAGGTTTTCAGGAGTTCGGGAAACTTCGAGGCTGTCTGTGTCATGCACTGACTATTCCGGTATGTCGGCGGCTTGTCCATTACCTCCAAGGTAATTGAGATCAGTCACGGCTTCGGCATCCTTTGGGGCGTACACGCTTACAGGAGACTGGAAAAATGACTGCAGAACAATTTGGAAAACGCGTTCTGGCCGCCAATGCCCTTTTTTGCGCGGCCTGTGGATTTGCCCTGATCATGTTGCCGGGCGTCTTGACGGAATTGATGTTCAACACCTCCGGCAGTTGGTTGTTTACTGGAGCGCTTGCCCTTGGGGCCGGTTTGGTGGCGACTGCTGCGGTTCTCCTTTGGGCCAGCCGGGACACGGCTCGAATGCCACAACGGCTCTATCTGTTTGCGGCCCTGGATGCGGCATGGGTGCTTGCAAGTGCCGTCATTCTTTTGGAGTTTGCGGCGGCATTCACGGCACCAGGCTGGTATATCGTTGCCGGCATCGCACTGATCGTTGCCGATTTTGCTGTGGCCGAGTTTCTGGCGGCGCGCAAACTCTCAACACCGGCGCATCGCTACCAACGCGCCGATGCATGACATTGCACTAAACAAGTTGACCGGGCCGCAGATCCCTGCGGCCATGGAGGCCAAGCAACCTGCCAAAGGAGCATTCCCGGACGCAGTGAAGCGGAGATCCGGGATCGAGATTACTGATACCTTTTCGAAAACAGGATCATGTTCGATAGTTGGCACCGGCTCGAGGCCGGTGCAGCACAGGTGCAGACCGTTGAAAAATGTTTCTCCACCCGCCTTGGCCGCAGATCCCTGCGGCCTTGATCAGATCCAACGGCGGACTTTTGTGAGATAGTCCAGATAGTCTTCGCCGAACTTGTCTGCCAGCCGCGTTTCTTCCGGTTTGATCTGAAACTCGGTCATATACCAGATGAAGAGCGGGCCGACCGCAATCAGGGTCAATGTGCCCCAATAGATCCCGGCCGCAAGCAGAAACAGCAGAAGGCCGAGATACATCGGGTTCCGGCTGATCCGGTAAAACCCACTCGTGACAAGGGTGGACGCTTCTTCCGGGTGCATCGGGTGCACGGTGGTCTTGGCCTTCAGAAACGCCAGGACAGCTTGAGCGCCCAGGAGGCCGCCCATGAGAATAATGATCAGAGCAATCGGTGTGTTGAATGGCGGTGCGACAGAGGCAAACGGCAGAACGATGTGTCCGGCGTAAAGAAGCCCGAGGCAGACAAGGAAAACGACGGGCGGCGGGACTTTCAGTTCCAAGGCACTCACCTCTTCAGCTCAATTTGCTCGCCATGTGCCGTAGTCCGCGCAGCCTGGTCCCAAGCATCCCGCAACCCCTGCAGCTGGCCCGCCGCGGCGATCCCCTTGCGGCTCAGCAACGTTTCAAAGGCGTTCAGCCAGTGATCATAGTAGCCAAGGGACGTGCCGCTGCCGTCGCCGTCCTTCGCAAGCTCCGCCCCAAGGGTTTCGGCCCATTCATTCCAGGAAAACATGCCGGTTTCATGTGCTTTCACTGTCATTGCAAAGACGCGGGCCTCCCAAGGCTCGGAAAAGACCGGTCCGCCGTCCTGATCGAGTGGCAGTTTCGGTGTCGCAAGCACGGGATCAGGCAAGGTCAAGATAGGGCTCCCACAGATCGATGCGCAGGGTGAGGCCCGGATCGCTGTCCGGCCCCCAGATGTCGGCGCCCTTGAACAGCACCCCGTAGAGCCATGTTGGCTGTTCGCCGCGCCCATGGGCGTTGGTGTCCGGGAAAACGTGAACACCATGCACGGCGTCGATGACTCCGATGGTGTCGCGGGCGTAGCGGGGCAGGCGGGTATGGCCTTCCGGGTGCATGCGCTTGGTGCGGATGCTGTCGCCGGTCTTGAAGCGCGCCGGTTGATGCTGCGGCCGGTCCGCCGGTCCGCCCTTTGCAAGAACCCCGGCGACGTTCCCGGCCTTCAGAACCTGTTTGACCGGTCTGGCCGGGGCTTCCATATGTCCGCTTATCAGCTCCGCCGCCGTGACTAGCCCCTTGTCGAGACAGAGCTTTTCAAGCCCCCGTGTCCAGATTTCGTAGTAGCTGGAAGTGAGATAGACCGGCGGCGGCAGGGTCTCGCGCGCATGGCGGGAAGTGTCGATGTTCCAGGTGCCCGTTGCGCCCATGGCAAGGGTGACGGCGAACGCCCGTTCCTCCCACTTGGCGTGGAAATTCGGCTCGTTTTCTTCCAGCTCGATGGGGCCGAAACCCATTTGCCCGCCAAGATCCTGGGCCCCGTTCATCGCGTTGCCTCCAGATCGGAAGGCACCAAGGCGAGGCCGGTGCCGATCATGCTGTCCCGGGTGACGAGTTCTGCCAGTTGCTCTTCGGACCAGCCGTCGGTTCCAGACGGGCGTTCGGGGATCACGAGATAGCGAATTTCAGCGGTGGAATCCCAGACACGGATCTCCTTGTCCTCCGGTAGACTGACGCCGAATTCGAGAAGAACCCCGCGCGGGTCGCGCACCGCACGGGAGCGGTAGGGGGCGGATTTGTACCAGACCGGCGGCAGGCCCAGAACGGTCCACGGGTAACAGGAACACAAGGTGCAGACGACCATGTTGTGGGTGTTTGCGGTATTTTCGACCACGACCATGTGTTCGCCTTGCCGGCCGGTAAAGCCGAACTCGGCAATAGCGGCGGTGGCATCTGCGCGCAAGCGCTCCAGATACGCCGGATCCGACCAGGCCCGGGCGACCACCTGCGCACCATTCTTGGGGCCGATCTTGGTCTCATAGGTCTCGATCAGCTCATCAAGGGCGGGCGGATCGACATACCCCTTTTCTGTCAGAAGCGTTTCCAGCGCCCGCACCCGGAGCTCAATCTCGGAAAGTTCGGAATGGTCGTGATCGTGGTCATGGTCGTGATTGTGCGCCATGAGGGCTCCATAACAAATGTGGTGCTTTACCGTTGAGAAGTTCCTGCGTTGGATCTGGAGCTTAAGGCGGTAGACGGAGAGCGCCAAGAGGGCATCAATCAAAATTCGAGGATCTCGATTGGGGGCAACTTCGTCACGGCGTTTTGCGTTTCTCCTTTTCCCCGGCAAAGTGGCCGTCATACGGGAGACGGAACCATTGCAGACACTGGGGAGACCTCAATGAAACTCGGGCTCGGCGGCGGGTGCCACTGGTGCACCGAGGCCGTCTTTCAGACCCTTGCCGGGATTTCGAATGTCGAGCAGGGCTTTGTCCACTCCGACCCGCCGAACCATGCCTGGTCGGAAGCTGTAATGGTGACCTTCGATCCGGTGGCGTTGCCGATGGAGGTGCTGATCGAGGTCCATCTGCGCACCCACTCGGCCACCTTTCACCACAAGATGCGCGGCAAATACCGCAGCGCGGTCTATACCTATGATGCGGGCACCGGTGTCCGCGTTTCCCAAATCCTGCACGACCTCCAGAAGCATTTTGAGGAACCGCTGGTCACCAAG
This sequence comes from Roseibium sp. R5, assembly GCF_055755305.1. Lineage (NCBI taxonomy): Bacteria > Pseudomonadati > Pseudomonadota > Alphaproteobacteria > Hyphomicrobiales > Stappiaceae > Roseibium > Roseibium sp. R5. The sequence continues at coordinate 4,520,562 of NZ_CM146910.1, read as the reverse complement.
GTGCTCACTTTGTCGGCCTTCAAGCCGTCTGATGAGCGCTTTCAGAACTACTATCTGAACGGCCCCGAACGCCCGTTCTGCAAGACTTACATTGACCCAAAACTCAGTCTCTTGAGACGCGACTACGCCGCCATCCTGCGCAAGGACGGCGAGGCGGCGGAGTAGGGGGGAACCACACACACTGTTGTCATCCCGGATCTTCGCTACGCTTGTCCGGGATGACGGCACAGAAAGAGCATTCTTATTCCTCCAGCTCCATCGCAACAATCGTCTACGGATGAGGCTCCGGAAATCCGTGACGTTCTGACAGCGCTTCCAGAATGGAATCCTTGTCGTCGATGAAACCGCCGTCGTCCAGGATCAGTACCGGCAGGCTCTGGTTTTCTTTGCCAAGAAGCTCAACGAGCTCCGCGCGCGGCCGTGGCCAGGCGATGCGTTTGACGTCCAGGTCCGCTCCAATTTCGGGGAAGGACGTCAACACACCTTCCATCAAGGCGCAGTGCCAGCAGTAGAAGGTCATGTCCGGATAGGCCGGATCTTCAAAGCCAGGGGTCAACAGGTACAGCGTGTCGGTCATGCGGCTGTGCCTTTTGATGGTTCAGCTAAGCGAGTGCAGCCAAAAAGATCTTTCACCTCCGGCCACTCAGCCCCTGGGTGATGCGCGGCAATGGTGAGGAACTCATGCAGGAAGTCCCAGCAGCCCGCGTCATGAACAAGGTGATGGGTCAGCAGGCCGAGCGGCTCGTCCGGGTTGGTGCGGCGGCGGCAAAGTTCCAGATCGAACTTGCGGAAGGCGCTGCCCCAGCCGATGAACCGGACTTCCCGTTTCCACTTGATTATGTCGACGTGGCACTGAACCTGATGGGCTTTCGGGAAATTGTGCCAGGTGAAGGTGGACAGTCCCGGTAGGCCGAGGTTGGGCAGGGCGCGTGAAACGGTCGGAGAAATCCGGTTCCAGGGCGGTACGATGGCTGGAATGAATTTCTCACCAAAGAGTAGTTCCAGCTTGGCCTTGCCTTCGGTCAGTTGTGCACCGAGTTCCTCAAGATCACGGCGGAAGCCAAGCTCGGCAGCCCGCTCGCCCAAATCCTTGCGCTGGAAATTCTTGTGCTGCCAGCCGTGTTGCAAAACCGGGGCGTGACGCTCGTCCTTCAGCCGGTCCGCCAGGGCCGCAGTTGCCTGTTTCGGGATCACCGCGAGGGCGACATCGACATCATGGGTGTTGGCAAGTTGGAGCAACTGCTCCAGCTGTGGCGTCGGCTCGATTGCATCATCATCGCGCCACCAGAACCGGACGGTGCGGCGACGTTCGGCAAACCAGTCGAGGTGAGCGGTCAAAGATGCCTTGAAGCGATCAAGTTCGGTGAGGGAAGAGGGAGCAGTCACAGGGTTTCCAAGTAGGTTCACGGCGCATCGGCGGTGAAGAGAAAATAGCTGATGGTCGCAAAGATCGCATTCTGCGTCTTGAGGTCATGGAGTGCGGTTTGCCAGGCCTCATTTTCGCTGGTGGATATCTTGCCGGCCTGACGGGCGTTGACGGCAAGGCTTGAGAAGTAGCTGGCGGCAAGCTCCTGGGGAAAGATCAGCGCACGCGATGAAATATCGATGTTGGCGAACCCGAGATCCTTTAGCGCCATAACCAGCGGTCCGGGCAAAAAGCTGTTTTCAACGGCGGTCTCAATCTCGTGGTCCAGAACACGTCGGGTGAGCGCCCGGTCCGATATGTTGATCGTGTTGGTGGAAAAGTCCGGTTCGATCAAGGCGATCTTTCCGGAGGGGTTAAGAACCCGGCGCATTTCGGAAAGTGCTGCCCTGAAATCGCTCAGATAAATCAGGATCCGTTCAGCGCGGACACAGTCGAAGCTGTTGTCGCCATAGGGCAGAGCGGTTGCATCGCCGGTCTGATAGGCGATTGACTGACCGGCAGCTTCGGCGCGCCGCTGCGCTTCCTTGATGAAGTCGGCGCTCTTGTCGAGGCCGGAAACAAAGCCTTTGGCCCCTGCCACATTGGCGAGACGTTGGGTTTCCAGACCAAAACCGCAGCCGACATCGAGGATGGATTTTCCTGCAGCCACACCGCCGCGGACCCTGGCGAGGTCCTTCAGCTCCTGCAGTTCGGCGATCCCGTCGAAGGCCTCCAAGGCGGAGATATAGGCGTTGACGCTGTCCACGTCGTTCAAGGCCTTGAATTTGCTCAATTCCATGACCTGTTCTCCTATGGGTGCGACGCTGTCAAAGGTGACCGGTTCACAAGGCAATGGTCAAGCAGCGCGTGCCTTGAGCAAATCCATCAGAATGTCCGCGCTTCGGTCGGCACCGCCCAAAAGCACCTTGTGCGAACTGCGCGGCAAGGCCAACGCATCGTCTGCCGCAGCCGCCAGCCGTTCCGGCGTCAGCATGTCTTCGCTGGCAACCACGACGCGGCCATGGTTTGCCAACGCCTTGGCGCGCTGCTCCTGTTCGGTTTCCGTTGCGAGCGCAAACGGCACGATCACGGAGGGAACCCCGGCTTCCAGAACATCCAGCACGGTGTTGTAGCCGCCCTGACTGATCGAAAGCCGCGCACGGTTCAAAAGGCCTGGAAAATCGGGACGAGCCCGTTCCACGATGACACCTTCGCCCGCGCGGGCCTTGTAGGCTTGGAATTCGTCTTCCGGCACATTGTGACCGGCGAGTATGCGCCAGGTACAGTCTTCGGCACGCCGGGACAGGGGGCGGGCATCAATGGCCGCGCTCAAGAGGCTCTCGGACATGGCTCCGCCGCCACAGGAGACAACAACCTCGTCCTCGCCGTCGCCTTCCGGCGGCTCCGGCCGGTCGCCTTCGCGCACGACATAGCCGGTGTAAGCCAGAAGATCCTCGATCTTGTGGGCGAACGGGAAACTGTCGGCCAGCGTGATGAAATCCGGGTCGGCGTGGATCAGCACCTTGTCGAAATAGTCGCGCGCCTTGTTGGCCATCCATTCCTCTTTCCAGAGCTGCTGCTTGGGGACCAGAATGTCGCGGATGGAGCTTGCGATGATTGGCGGGTTGGACCGCGCCTTGGCCGTGTCCATCAGGACCGAGAGCTCGAACTCGAACTGCCGGCGCCCAAAAGGATAAGTTTCGGTCAGGAGAAGATCGTAGGGCTTGGCCCCAAAGGCCTTAAGTGTTTCGGCCGTGCGCATGGCGCGCCACTCATCATCCAGATCCTTGCCGTCCAACGTAATCAGCCGGGAAAACTCCGCATTTGCCGTCTTGGCACCTGGAAGTTCCAGAACCTCCAGTCCTTCGACATCAAGGGTCGGCGGGATCTGGTTGCCGGAGGCGAGCGTCACGTCCACGCCGCGCTCTGCGAGTTTCTTGCCGATCGCCGTTGCCCGGACCACATGGCCCGTCCCCAGAAGATGTTGAACATAAATGAAAGCAGTCAGCGGCATGATGATCAAAGATCCCCGGATCGATCGGACGAACGTTTGTAGTGGTCTAGTGCGCAATTCAGAAAGGCGTCAAGGCGCCGGGCCCCTGCATCCAGAGAATGCGTTGCAAACATGCTGGCTCTTGCTGCTTGTCCGAACGCCCGGATACGGCCCGGATCGGTCAGCAGTTGGCGCAGTCTTTCAGAAAAGGCTGGCGCATCGCCTTCCGGAGCGAGCAGGCCGGTCGAGCCGTTTGCCACGATTTCCGGCACGCCAAGCGCATCGCCGGCAACAACGCCAAGGCCGGAGGCTTGGGCTTCCAAAAGCACGAAGCCGAAGCTCTCGCGGATCGCAGGCCAGACGAAGAGGTCGTGCTTGGGATATTCCGCTATGACTTGTTCCGGCGGCAAGGCTCCCAGCCAGGTAATTCTGTCCTTGGGAAGCTGGTCCAAAATCGCATCACGGTTTGGCCCATCGCCAATGATGGTCAGATGCCAAGGCAGGTCGGATAGCTGCCTGAGGGCAGCTGCCAGAACTTCGTAGGACGCCGTCTTGTCACCTTCGCGCATCATGCCGACCGCCAGCAATTTTAGAGGAGGCTGTGGTATTGGCCGCGCTGATTGGGACTCCGCAAATGCTGAAAGATCCAGAAAGGGAAGAACCGTGCGTAGGCGCTGCGCTGGATCGGTTCCCGTCTCTTCAAAAAAGGGCAGCAGCCGGTCCCGGTCCCAGTCATGAAGCGCGGCGATCCCGTCTGCGCGCGCCAAGGCTTCATCGGCCCCTTGAAATCCAATGGCCCAAGGGCCGGTACGCCGTTTGCGCGCCCGGCTCGCCTCGATCACCGCATAGGGAATTCCAAACCGGTCCGCCAGTATAGGTCCGATCCAGTCCGGGGCCTTGTGATAAAGGTGATAGGTCAGAAAAATGTCTGGCCGGTAGCCATGGGTTTCCCAGGCATCCCCAACGCGCTCTGCTTCTTGCAAGGCAGCCGATTTGACGGACAGAAGTTCGGCATCACCGCCGTTCTTGCGCCAGGCCCGAAAGCGGGTTGCCGTGCGAACCTCATGCCCGCCAAACTCCAGCGCCTTCACGATCAAACGGCCCATGGTGCGATCGCCGGACGGCGTTGGATCGTCCAACGGCTTCATCGGGGCTGTGAAGGCGATCTTCACGTGAAGACCTCAAATCTCATAATGCTCTACAATAACTTGCGGAACTTCTCCGCCAAATGATCGAGCCCTGGCTCGGTCGCAAAGTTGGTCCGAACATTGTTGGCCGAGGCTTTGCCAAGCCGGTCCCGCTCACCCGGGTTTTTAATCAGGTCTTCCAGTGCCTTGGCAAGGGTCTTGGGATCGGCAGGCGGGACAAGACGCCCTGTCTCGCCGTCGGTGATCAGCTCCGGAATGGCCGAAACGCTTGTCGACAGGCAGCAAATTCCCATGGACTGGGCTTCCACCAGCACGTTCGGAATGCCGTCCCGGTCACCGGATTTGGTGAGTTTGGAGGGCAGGACAAAAAGGTCCGCCTTCTGACAGGAACTGATGACTTCCTCACGCGGTTGCGCTCCGCGCCAGGTGATTTTGTCGCCCAACCCGAGACGGTCTGCGCGTTCCTTCAATTTCTCCGAAAGCGCGCCGCCGCCGATATGCGTGAAATGCCAGTTGAGGTCCGCAGGCAGTTTTGAAAGGGCAGTCAGAAGATCGTTGTAGCCTTTCTTTTCCACCGCACGGCCAACGGAAATCAGCTGAACCGGAGCGCCGCTGCCGTCCCTTGTGGATTGCTCCTCGGACGGCATTGGAAAGCAGCAAAAATCCAGGCCGTGATAAACCAGCTCAACCTTGTCCGGATTGCTGCAAAGGCTTTTCAGGTACTTCGCGTTGACGCCGGTACAGGTCACGCCCCACTCAGCATCATCAAGTTTCGTTCGCAGATCCCATTCCGGGCTGGTCCAGATGTCTTTAGCGTGCGCGGAAAAGGACCAGCGACGGCCGGACAAATGCGCCGCATAGCGCGAAGCCGAGCAAGGCGTGTGCAGATAATGCGTGTGGATCCAGGTGATGTCCTCGGGCAATTCATGTGCGAACACGCAACCCTGCGCCCATCGGCGTTGCCGGTTGGCGTTGCTTTCGCGGGCGAAATCCGCATCGAACAATGCCTTTGCCGCTTCATAGGTCGGTTGCGCTTCTGCCCACTTTTTGGCGCGGGCAACGCGCCCCGGATCGTCTTTCACGTATTCGGGCAAGTACATGACCTCTGCCGAGATCTGGCGGTGCAGGTCATGAATGTATGGGTCATAGGGCTGGCGAAGTGCGACGATCAGAAAGTCGATGCCCCGCCTTTCCAGGCCAAGAATTTCCTGGGCAATAAAGGTTTCGGAAAGGCGTGGATAGCCTTTCATCACAACAGCAATTCGGGACATTTGGTTGACTTCGGATCGACGGGATTAAACGGGGCGTGGGCAGCGGTTAGAAGTTTACCAGCTTGGGGGCAAGCGTTTCCTGCCGTTCAGCGAAAATGTCTCCAATACGTTGGCCGATGGCATCGAGACCGCCAAGCAGATTGTCGACACCGGCCGTGCTGGGCGGCGCCATTTGCGGCAACTCCGACAAGGCTTCGGCCATCAGGTCGACATCCGGATACCGCTCAATCGGCAGAACCTTCAACAATTTACTTTGCTCGGCGCGCTCCGCCCGGATGGCCTGCTCACGGCGTGGCACCACACGCGGAACCATCAAAGTTGGTTTATCGAAGGACAGGATCTCGCAGAAGGTGTTGTAGCCGCCCATGCCCACAATGGCCGTCGCGTTCGCGAGATACGGCTCAATCTGCGGCGTAAACCGCAACACTTCGACATCGCGAAGATGTTCTGCGCGTTCTGTAAAATCGGCCGCTGCCGCAGCCGGCATGAACGGGCCAAGCACAATTAGCGCCGGGAACAGAGGGCGTTGCCGTGCCTCATATGCACGCATGACCCAATCAACCATTTCAACGCCATCGCCCCCGCCGCCCGGCGTCACAAGGATGTAAGGCTCTTCTTCAAACGGCGCCGGTGCCGGCTGGTCTTCCGCCGACTTCGGCAAGCTACGCCGCAGGTAGCCGGTGTAACGGAGCTTGTCCGTGATCGTTGGCGACACTTCCATGCCGTCGAGGGGGTTACAAATGCCCTCAGGTCCATAGACCCAGATCTCGTCATAGAGATTTTCCAGGGCTGGATAGACGTTCTTGCGATCCCATTCTTCAGTGAGCGTCTCAGCGTCGTCCATGACGTCACGCAAGCCGAGAACGAGGCGTGTATCCGTTTTCTTCAAGGCCTCCAGAGTGCCGAGCACTTCACCGCGCAGGCCGGTCGGCTCTTTGTCGACAATAAAGATGTCCGGATCAAAAACTTCGGCTGTGTGCTCAATGATCGAGGAGCGGATCGCGAGCGTCTGGTCGATATTGATGTGCAAGGACAGAGGTGTGTATTCGCCGTTGCGCAGTTTGATGACACCGGGAATGCGGACGAAATCGACGCGGGAGCGGAACTCGAAGCTGCCGATGATCGGCGAGCCGGACAGGATCAGGACAGACAGGGTGCTGAAGTCACCAACGAGGGATTGGGCAATTGCGCGGCAGCGTCGGAGATGTCCCAGCCCAAACGAGTCGTGGCTGTAAATCAGGATCTTCGGTGTCGTGGAACTCATACTGCCCCTGGAATTGTAATGCGGCCCCGCAGGCTTTATGTCTCATAAGGACCGCGGTTGTCACGTCCAGATATCAGATCATCGGATGACTATCGACAGGAAGCGGTTCAAAGATTTAAAGATTAAGTGGCAGGGACCGATCAGGGTTGGCGCGTTAATTTATTGTTTTTTGGTGTATCAACACCAACGCGCCTGCCGTAATGTTGTGCCGGACCAAGTCGGATAAGCTGATGGAAAAAAGCCTTTTTAGCTTCATTTGGAAGTACAGCTCACGTCAGCAAATCTACATTCTCATGGTCACGGTGCTGACCTATCCCGTCATTTACATCCTTCTTGAACTGCCGAAACTGATCATCAACGACGCCGTGGAAGGGGACAATTTTCCGCGGACATTTTTCGGCTTCGACTTCGACCAGATCCCGTATCTGTTCCTTTTGTGCTGCATATTTCTGTTTCTGGTCGTTGTTTCCAACGGTCTGAAATTTTACCTCAACGTCTACAAGGGACGGCTTGGCGAGCGGATGCTGCGCCGCTTGCGCTTTGAACTGTTTCAGCGCGTGCTCAGGTTCCGGCTGCCGCACTTTCGAAAGGTGAGCTCCGGCGAGATCATTCCGATGATCACGTCAGAGGTGGAAGACGTCGGCGGGTTCGTCGGCGAAGCGTTTGCTCTGCCCGCTTACCAGGGCGGCATGCTGATTGTGCAGCTCGGCTTCATTTTCATGCAGGACCCGTTGCTTGGCCTTGCTGCCGTAGCGTCCTATCCGGTACAGGGCTATATCATTCCGATCTTGCAGCGGAAGGTTGCCCAGCTTTCCCGCAAGCGTGTGAAGAACATCCGGGTCATTGCCGACAAGGTGGGTGAGGGGATCACGGGCGTTGCGGAAATCCACGCCAACGACGCATCCGCCTGGCACTCTGCAGACCTCTCTGATCGCCTCTACGAGAACTTTAAGATCCGGTATGAAATTTATAACCGGAAGTATTTCATTAAGTTTCTCAATAACTTCATGAACCAGCTGACGCCGTTCTTCTTCTACATGATCGGCGGGTATCTTGTGATCCAAGGCGACCTCAGCATGGGCGCTCTGCTGGCGGTGATCGCGGCCTATAAGGACCTCGCTGGCCCCTGGAAAGAGCTGCTCGCCTACTATCAGATGACGGTTGACGTTGGCATCAAGTATCAGACCGTTGTTGAGAACTTCGACCCGGTCGACATTCACGACACCGATCGGCTGACCAATGATGAAACCGTGGATCTGAAAGGCGATGTGAAGTTCGAAAACGTCACGTTCTCTGGCGGCGCGGCTGGCCAGGAGGTGACAGATATTACCTTGAAGGTACCGGAGGGAACGGCTTGTGCGGTGATGGGGCCGGATGGCTCCGGGCGGGCCGAAGTGTTGCAGCTTGCCGCCGGATTGGTTTCGCCTTTGACAGGTAAGGTCTATATCGGAGACCACGACCTGGACAAGCTGACGGATTCCACACTTGGCCGGGAGATCGCCTATGTCGGTGGCGCGGTGCATGTGTGGACCGGGACGATCCGCGAAAACCTCTATTACGGCCTCCGTCACCGGCCGTTGACGAAAGTCGAGCGCACGGGTGAGGAACTGAAGGTTTACAAACGCAGTCTGAGTGAGGCGGCCGAAACCAAAAATCCGTCCTACGACCTCGCCGCGGACTGGCACGATCTCAAAAAGGCCGGTGTCACCGATATTGACGCGCTTGATTTGAAGGCACTTGAGCTGCTGGGCGCGGTCCAGCTGGATGCGGATATCTACCGTCTCGGCCTTCAATCGCGTTTTGATCCGTCCATGAACGATACGTTCGCCGAACGCATCTTGAATGTCCGTAAGGAATTGGTGGCCCGGATCGCGGCCGACCCAACCCTCGCGGGCCTTGTGGAGTTGTGGGATCCGTCCACCTTCAACGCCAGCGCCAGCCTTGCTGACAACCTGTTCTTCGCGGTGCCGTCCGATGCGGAAATCACGATGGATCAGGTGCCGGATCTGCCGGTCGTGAAGAGCTTCCTGTCGAGCAATGGATTCGACAAAAAGCTGCAGGATATCGGGGTCCAGATTGCAGAAACCATGCTGGAGCTCTTCTCCAACGTGTCGGGCAGCAGCGGCCTGCTTGGGTCGTATTCCTTCATCACGCAGGAAGAATTGCCCGAGTTCGAGCGCATGGTGCGCATTGCCCGGTCTGGACAAACCCGGCCCGGCCTCTCGGAAAACGACAAGTCACGCCTCACGGGCCTCGCGTTCAAACTGGTCCCAGCCCGTCACCGCTTGGGCGTGATGACCGACGAACTCAAGGCCGAAATCATTGCTGCCCGCGCAAAGTTCCTGGAGACCGTCGTCAAGGACAACGATGAGTTCCTTGCCTTCGATCCGGAGGTTTATCTGCCGCCGCTGACAATTGAAGACAATCTTCTCTTCGGCCGTCCACGTGTCGATCGGCGTGACGCGCGCCGGCGCATCGACGCCGTTATCCGCTCAATCGTTGAAGAGACCGGCCTACGCCAACCGATCATCTTTGCAGGCTTTGGGTTCCACGTCGGCGTTTCAGGCTCGCGGTTGTCTGCGGGCCAGCGACGGCGGATTGCGCTAGTCCGCGGCCTTCTGAAAAACGCGCCGACAACCATTCTCGATGATGTCGCGACCGGTATGACGGAGGAAGACAAGGCCTTGCGTGAAAACCTCAGGAGCATATTGTCCGGAAGGACGCTTCTATTCGGGACTTCCAACGCAGATATCGCCGCTGAATTCGAGCATCGCTACACCCTGGATCAGGGGCGGCTGTCGGAGAGTGAAACATAATAATAAGCCGAACAGGCAGTCATTCGGCTGAACAGGCCGGTACCAAGGGGAATAACACGAAAAGAGCCGCTCAACCGGCTCATGGAGACAAATGTGACGCTGGAAACCGAAGTCGAAGCACTGCGAAAAGTGCCTTTGTTTCACGGCATTGATGACACGAAACTGCGTTTGCTGGCATTCATCAGCGACCGAACCGAGTTTCAAACCGGTGAGCGCCTCTGCACACAAGGGGAGGAGGGTGACAGCGCCTTTATCATCTTGTCCGGAGACGCGGACGTTCTCGTCAACACACCTGCGGGGGAGAAAAAAGTGGCCCAGGTGTCGGAGAACTCGATCGTCGGCGAGATCGCCATTCTCTGCGACGTTCCGAGGACGGCAACCCTGGTTGCCGCCAACAGCATGGACGTCCTGATGGTATCCAAAGACGATTTCTTAAAGCTTTTGAATGAGTTTCCGGATATTTCTCTTGAGGTGATGCGGACCCTGGCGATGCGTCTGGAACGGACGACCCGGGATCTGGCTGAAGCCCGCCAAGGAAACAGCGGCGGGTAGGGAGTAGCAGGTTGGCAGAGAATTTTTCGCTTCGTTGTTGGGGAGTCCGAGGGTCCACACCGACACCCGGCCAGAAAACTCTGCGCTATGGCGGTGAAACTTCCTGCTTTGAATTGCGAGCAGGAGATGCGCTGGTTCTGATTGATTGCGGCTCGGGCGCCCGAAACCTCGGGATGGATCTCTGTTCTGCCGGTTCCAGATCCTTCGATCTCCTGTTTACGCACACGCATTTGGATCACATCTGCGGTTTGCCATTCTTCAAGCCCGCTTATGATCCGAATTTTTCTGTCACCGCCTGGGCCGGTCACTTTCAGGACGACACATGCCTGATGGATATCGTCAGCCGCATCATGTCGCCGCCGATCTTCCCCGTTGCTGCCAAGACCTTGAAAGCCGTGGAGTTCAAGACGTTCCGGGCAGGAGATGTGCTGCCGCGCCGTGATGAACTTGTGATCCGGACAATCCGCTTGAATCATCCTGGTGGAGCCTGCGGCTATCGGTTTGATTTCAAAGGCAAGTCCATTTGCATCATCACGGATCATGAACACGGAGATCCGGACGTTGACGCGGCGTTGCCTGCCTTCGTCGAAGGCGCGGATGTCATGATCTACGATGCGATGTACACCGATGCGGAGTATGAGAAGTTCAAGGGATGGGGCCATTCGACCTGGCAGAAGGCCGTGGAACTGGCAAAAATTGCGAAGGTCAAAACGCCGGTCCTCTTCCATCATGATCCGACCCGCTCCGACGAAGATCTAGATGAAATCGGCCTTGCGGCAAAAGCGGCCCATCCCGGCACACTTGTTGCCAGTGAGGGCATGATCCTGGCGCCCTGAAATCAGGTGTTCTGATTGTTCGTGTCCGAATAAAAAAATGGCGGCCGAAAAGGCCGCCAACTTCTCAATATGATTTGCAAGTAAGTGATCCGTACTTTTCAGATTTCGTGCCTGTGGGAGCACGAGTGAAATCCGGGACCACGAAACCTCGGGAAATGCCCCTTCAACAGCTACATGATCAACGAGATCATCTTCAATTTATACAACTGTAGATGTGACGGCATGACCCAAATGGGCTATGCAATAGAAAAAGTGTCATTGATAATATCGCGGCAGTCACTTGGGGAATGAGGGGGTGTGCGGCAGGTGTCTGTCACGGTAGAGCAGTTCGCGGAGTTGTCTAATCTGGTCATCGCCGCTGCGATGGAGCCGGGGCGCTGGCAAGACGTTGCAGATGCCTTGGGCCGGGCAGTGGGGCCGCAAGTCTGCACCCAGATCATCGGCTATGACACCCACACCAATTCGGCTCCCCTGGCCGTGGCTTCCGGCTATGATCCGGATATCTTGAAGCTCTACCAAGAGCATTATCACCTTCAAAACCCATACGCTGTCCGTTTTGAGGACATGCGCGTTGGTGACGTGGTTCCAGCCGCGATGCTTTGCAATCCGAACGACATGATTCGGACCGCGTTTTATTCAGACCTCCTGCGTCCGATGGAGGATATTTACTGTGGTGGCGGTACTCTTCTCTTCCGCGAAAAGGGACGGGTGTTTGTGTTCGGCGGCAATATGCGCGCAAAGGATCAGGATCGTTATGAGGACACCTGGTTGTCTTTGTGCGCCAATATTGCACCGGTCATGCGCCAGTCCTTGGAGGTCAACCGCATGATCGCCGGACTGTCCTTTGAAAACTGGGCTTTGAGCCAGCACAATCTTGGATCGCAGACCGCACTCGTCCTCATTGATCCGAATTGCCGGATCCATTATGCGAGCGCCGAAGCTGAACGCATTCTCCAAGCGGGCGACGTTATGAAAACCGGTTTGTCTGGCAAATTGCAGTTTGCATGTGAAGAGATGCATCACGCCATTACCCAACAGACGGGATCGCAAACAGCTCGTTGTGGTTCGGTTGTGCGAAGTTTGGCATTCGAAACGGATCGGGGGCAACGCTGGACTTGCCGGAGCGTCGGTGTGGACCTCAGCAAACTTGATTGGTCGCCCTTTGGCAAAGTTTTCAATCAGCAAGGCCCGGCTCTTCTGATCGCTCTTAAACCGGAGACCTGCCGCCTGGACGTCAACAAGATGATCCAGAGCGCGCTCGGATTGAGTGAGATGGAAGCAGACACGGCGCTTTATCTGGCCGAAGGGATGACAGCTGCGGAAATTGCGGAAAGCCGCGAAGTGAGCATCCACACCGTCCGGAATCAGATCAAGGCGGCGTTATCCAAATGCGGCTGCCGCCGCCAGGCCGACCTCGTTATTGCGGTTGACCGGCTCCGGACAACGGGCGCCCACACTGCACCCCTGTCGCCGATCACATAAGCTCACATTCCAGCGGTCACTGCTTGCCATCCTGACTGTCAGCGGCAACATTCAGGCCAGATACAATCGGACCGCTCATGGCAAGACTTAGAGAAACGATCAGATACATCCTGCGCGGCGGGCCGCCCATCGATGGCCTACCTGATCGAGTGCAAGCGGAAATCCGTGCCCGCGAGGCCGCATCTGAGCGGTTGATCGGCTGGGTTCAGCTGGCTTTGGTGCTTTTTTTTGCATCGCTTTATATGCTTGCACCGAGAGCTGAAGGGTCGGCCGGTTTTAATTTCGTCCCGATTGCGCTCGGCGCCTACTTCCTGTTCACCGTCACCCGCCTGGCGCTTTCCTACCGGTTCGAGCTGCCCGAGTGGTTTTTGTTGATCTCGATTTGCGTCGACATGGCGCTTCTGGTTGGACTGATTTTCTCCTTCCATATCCAATACGACCAGCATCCGACCTTTTATCTGAAGACCCCAACCTTGATGTATGTGTTCCTGTTCATTGGCTTGCGGGCACTGCGGTTCGATCCGAGGTTTGTTTTGACGACCGGCCTGGTGGCTGTCGTCGGTTGGATCGGGCTCGTGGCCTATGCAATTTTCTCCGACATGGGCGGGATGCGGGTCACCCGCAACTATGTTGAATACCTCACCGGCAACAGCATTTTGCTTGGGGCCGAGCTCGACAAGACCATGGTCATCCTGGCGGTGACGGTGCTGCTCTCCGCAGCGCTTTATCGTGGAAGGTCGATGCTGTTTGAGGCGACACGGGATCACAGCGCAGCCATGGATCTCAAACGTTTCTTTTCTCCCGAAGTGGCGTCCTCCATTACGGAAGCCCATCAGGCGCTGGAAGCGGGCGAGGGAAGCTTGCGTGAGGCGGCGATCCTTTACGCCGATATCCGCTCTTTTACGTCCACATCGGCGGTCCTGCCGCCTGAAGCGGTGCTGGCGGTTTTGGCCGAGTACCAGAACCTTGCGGTTGAGGTGATCACCCGGGAAGGCGGGCAGGTCGACAAGTTTTTGGGTGATGGCATTCTGGCGACCTTTGGCGCCGTCTCACCGTCGGAAACCTATGCGGCCGACGCCTTGCGCGCAGCGCAGGCGCTTGTGGCGGCGGTCACTGAGGCCCAGGACCGGTTCAAATCGGCGGGCTGGCCGTCCGATCTTCGGGTTGGCACGGCCGTGGCCGCAGGTCCGGTCACCGTTGGCGTTATCGGGTCGAAAAACAGGTTGGAATTCACCGTGATCGGCGATGCCGTTAATCGTGCCGCCAAGCTGGAAGATGCCAATAAGGCTCAGCAGAGCAGTGCCTTGACCGACTGTGTGTCGCTGGATCTTGCTCGGGCGCAAGGCTATGCCGGGGATGCCGTCGACATTCGTCCATCCAGCAACGTCGGCGGCGTATCCGGCCCGGTCGATCTTGCCGTGCTGGCAAGATAACCCGAAGTTCTGCAATCGGCTTGGTGCTGCTTCCCCAGTCTTCGAGCGCAAATCCGCTTGACGGACCGTTGAAACTCAGACACTTTGCCTTCCAAATTGACGTTTTCGTCAATCAAAGTAATTAAATCTGTTGAAAATCAATAGATTAAAGAATTGGAGGGCTTTGATGAAGCTGGATCAGTCTATGGCAGCGGTCGTCACTGGCAGCGCATCCGGTCTTGGCGCGGCCACTGCACGCATGTTGGCGGCCGAGGGCGTGAAAGTTACCTTGTTCGACCGCAACGGCGAGCAGGGTGCACAGGTCGCGAAGGAAATCGGTGGTGTTTTCGCCGATGTCGACGTGACCGATCAGGCGAGCGTTGAAGCAGGCTTCGATGCTGCCCGCGCCGCGCATGGCCAGGAGCGTATTTTGGTCAATTGCGCCGGGATCGCGCCGGTTGGCAAGACAACATCGCGCGGCGAACCGCACCCGATGGACATGTTTGAAAAAGTCATCTCGGTCAACCTGATCGGCTCTTTCCGGTGTATCGCACTGGCGTCGACTGGTATGTCCTCGCTGGACCCGGTGACTGCTGATGGTGGACGCGGTGTTGTCGTCTCCACGGCCTCTGTGGCAGCTTTTGATGGTCAGATCGGCCAGGTCGCTTATGCGGCCTCCAAAGCCGGAGTTGCTGGAATGACGTTGCCGGTCGCCCGGGATCTGTCCAAGCTGGGCATCCGGGTCATGACCATCGCGCCGGGGATCTTTGAAACGCCGATGCTGCTCGGGTTGTCTCAGGAGGTTCAGGACTCGCTTGGTCAACAAGTGCCGTTTCCGTCCCGTCTGGGCCGGGCGACGGAATATGCGCAGCTGGTCAAATCGATCTGCGAAAACGACATGCTGAACGGTGAGACCATCCGTCTTGACGGTGCCATCCGTATGGCGCCGCGATAAGCGGTCTGCCAAGCAAGATAAGCGAGAGGTCACAGCTCTGAACGACCGAGGTGTGACGATCTCAAGAGGTGCAGGGCCATTGCCGCTGGCCAAGTGCCAACGCAGCCCCGCAACGTTATATCTGGCGCACCTTTTTGAAGAGTGCGCCGAAAAGACTGCCGAAGGCCGCGGAAACGTGGCCGCCAAATCTGGCCTGAACGGTCTGAGAGTTCACCAGGTGGGGAACGAAATCACGGCGGATCTGTCCGTCTTCGAGAAACCCATCGGCCCGCAAGGCCGAGTAGGTTTCCGGTGAAAAAGCCCGCGGCACCGATGGTCCGAGCACGTGCCGGTCAAGCTCACTCCGCATAGCTGACCACCTCGAACTCGATGCCATCATCATCATCGAAGTAAAATCGGCGGCCAGGCTCATAATCGGCGTGGTTCTTGGTTTCGTAGCCCCCCGCCTTGATCAGGGCTTCGGTGGCATCCAGATCGTCGACCACGACCGCGATGTGATTGAGCCCACCACGGATGCCGTAGGTTTCGCCCGGCATGGCAGCTGTTTCCTTCGGCGGGTTGTAAGCTGCGATGTAACTGGTCTCATTGCCGATGTGGTAGGTGATGCCGCCTCCGAGGCTATCGCCCTTCCAGCGAACCTCCCAACCGAACCAGTCCTTGAGCCGCCTTGCTGTGGCTTCCGGGTCACTCACGGTGACATTCACGTGTTCCAGAAATGCGCCTGACATGGTGTGTCCTTTCACGTTGACTTGTGATGGACACCAGAGATAATTCCTCAAGTTAAGTTGAGGTCAAGAGGAAAAAGTCAATTTTTTGGAGAGGCTTGTGAAAGGCACAGATACGCTGTCCATCGGGGAGCTGGCAGAACGGACCGGATTGGCAGTGTCCGCAATCCGGTTTTATGAAACCAAGGGCCTGGTCGCGCCCGTCCGGACCGAGAGCGGGCAACGCCGGTTTATGCGGGCCGATATCCGGCGGTTGTCCTTTGTACTGGTGGCGCAGGAATTCGGGTTTTCGATTTCCGAGATCGCGGCGCAAATGGAGAAGCTGCCGGACAACCGGGCACCGACCAAGGCCGACTGGACCCGGATCAGCCGGGACTTTCGAAAACACCTTGATGCCAGGATCGAAGGCTTGACCGCTTTGCGGGACAAGCTGGACGGCTGTATCGGCTGCGGCTGCCTGTCGATGAAAAAATGCCAGCTCTATAATGCCGGCGACGCTGCCAACCGCCATGGCCGCGGCCCGCGCTATCTTATGGGAGACCGGCCGGACTTGCCGGAGGAGCTCTGAGCTCTTGCATGCCTTCTTGCACATGGTTTCGTTTGTCGTGGCTAGCTGTCCCGGACCTGATCCGGGACCTGCCTTGGGCCAGAGGGGTGGCCCCGGCGCTGAGGCCGGGGCGGTGAGGGAAGCGGTTACCGGTTGTCGAGCTGAGACCTGACACGTTTGAGGCCAAGGTTCGTGATCCGGTAGGGGCCGCTGTTTTTCGAAGAGATCAGACGCCGGTACTTCAGCTTCTGGAAAAGCTGCTGCGAGCAACCGCCCCAGAACCAGCCATCGCGTGTGATCGTCTCGTATTTCAGAACACGGCCGTCCTCGTCCTTCTCGGCAAGGATATAGCCGCCCTGAGCCAGCAGGTGCAGCACCCGCTGTTCGGCTTTGGAAATGTCCATTGATGTTGATTTTCAGTCTTTGAGCAAAAGAAACCTGTCACCGCAGCAAACGCATGCGGTGTGGTGCTTTTGTTGTCCCGGCTGGTTGGGAGCCTTCTGGTGAAAGTCGAAGGTCCTGAAACGAGCCGGGTTTACCGGGACTCGCGAGTTCCGCGCATAAAACCTCTCAAAGATTGCGCGCTGTCGATATCACGGTGACTATGCTGCAACAAGAGACTGAAAGAGACTGGCGGTCAGATGCCTGTCGTGTGTTGCAATCCTGCAAGCGAGCAGATTGCTCAGCTGCGTTCCGCCGGCCAGTAGCCGCTCTTTTCATCGCGCTCAATTGCGATCGCCTCAACCTCATCGGAACCGCAGCGGGAACACTTGAGGGATTTGGTGAGCGAGGAGAGTGTGTCTTCCAGCGCGTAGTTGGTGAGTTTCAGATAGCGAAACCGGCTGCAATGTGAGCACACGATGCCAAGCCGCCGATCGCTGGTTTCCAGCATCTCGACCGTTTCATCTGCATTGGCTTTGGCAGGGCTTGAGGTCATACAGTCAGATGTGTCCAATAGCTGCCGGAGGCTTCAAGTGGTCCGGGCGTGAAAGCGTGAGGGGTTACGTAACGGCTTTTCTTCGATTGTAAAGCTTTGCCGGCCATTTGGCCCAAACCACTACCCAACCGGAAAAGCTCGGCTGCGACGCAATTGCGCTCGCTTTTTGATGGCTGCACGGCTAAGACAGCGCCATGATGACGCTTTCTGATACATGGATCGATCTGTTCACGCTTTCCGGGCTTTTAAACCCGTTTGCGCTGTTGATCGGGGTTTACCTTGGCTGGCGCGCCGATCAGCCGGTGAAGCTGTGGATCGCCGGGTTTGCGGCTGCTGCCCTGTCGCTGATGCTTGAGACTGCGGTGGGTTTGCTGCAATTGCCGCAACCGATCTCCCAGGATGCGGGCGCCCTTGCCATGTTCCCGTTCCGGTTCATAGGCGGTGCGGCAGCAGGTGCGGTGGCCTATTGGCTCAACCGCCGGCGCCGGTCGGCTGAATAAGTCCGGAGAGCAGGTCCCGGCTCAGGGCCGGGACGGCGGAAATCGATACTCTCAGCTTTTTGAGTAGCTTGCGTCCAACGCCCAATTGGCGCCGCCCCGGACTTGATCCGGGGCCATTCTACGGCCGGCCTCGACCTCCAACAGCACGGTATGCCGTGCTGTCTTGGTATACGAATCTCAGTTGGTGGCGCTGACTTCGGGTATGGTGGCCTGTGTCACTGATGTGGCTTGAAGCGTGTAGTTTGCCGTTGCCAGGTGTGTCTTGGCCCGTTCGCGCCGCAACACGCCTGTCACCCAGACAGGGTCTGCATTCACGTCCAAACCGTCTGGAAAACGCACCGAAATCACCTGGTCCGGCAGGGGCGGCGGTGGATGTGTGCAATCCTGGCGGAGGGGCGGAATGAGCAGAAACTCCTTCACATCCTTGAATTCAAACTCCAGCGGATGCGCATATCCGGCAATGCGAACGGTTTTCCCGTCAAGGTCAGCCGATCCGGGCGCGCATTTTTCGTACTGGCGTGAGAGCAGTCGGGCGGAGGCCGCTTGCTGCGTGCATTTCTGCTGAGTCAGATAGTTTTCCAGCAATGCGCTGCAGGATGATGGCCGGTCTGCCCGCAGTTCATCCCAAGTGACGGTCATAGGCTCTGCCACGGCAGAGCCGCACCAAAGCCCAAGCAGAAAAGCTCCGGTCATGAGACGGCGATCAGTTCTCACCTTGCCCATGCGT
Source organism: Roseibium sp. R5 (assembly GCF_055755305.1). NCBI lineage: Bacteria > Pseudomonadati > Pseudomonadota > Alphaproteobacteria > Hyphomicrobiales > Stappiaceae > Roseibium > Roseibium sp. R5. Next base: position 4,501,992 of record NZ_CM146910.1, on the reverse strand, counting down.
GACCGTAAGCGGGCTGAGATAATGCGGGTCGGTCAGGCCTTGTTTGCGCATGGCAATGCCGGTCAGACACTCGCGGATGACCCTGTTTGCATTCAGTGCAGAGACGTAGGTCGGGTCCATCAAGGGGGGCGAGCTCGACCAGCTCGAAGCCAACCACATTTGATTCTGCGCACAGCCGCCGAACGATCGGGAACACCTCGCGCGGCATCAGCCCACCGGGTTCTGGTGTGCCGGTTCCGGGAACGAAGGCCGGATCCAGAGTGTCGATGTCGAAGGAGACAAAGATGTATTCCGGCCCGTCATTTGCCTCTTTGATCACGTCTTCCATGACGGCATCGAACCCGCGGCGTTCAATTTCGGCCATGGTGTGATAGCGGAACCCGTTGTCGCGCATCCATTCGAAAGCTTTTTCATCCGGATAGTAGCCGCGCAGCGCGACCTGGATGAAGTTCTTGCCCTGAACGAGGCCCTCTTCAATCAATCTGTAGACCGGCATCCCGTGATTGATCAGATGTCCCATGCCGTATTTGCCGGCATCATAATGAGCATCGAAGTGCACGACACCGACATTGCCCTTGCCGTAAACATCGGTAAGCGCGGCAACATCCGGATACATCAGTGAATGATCGCCGCCGATGATGAAGGGAATGACCCGGCTGCCGTCCTCATGCTGTACTTCAGCTGCTTGGCGAACAAAAGACCGGACTGCATGGATTGTGCGTTCCGTACTCATCATGTCATTGGGCGCATTGCCATAATCAACGACGGTCATGTCCGTGAGCGGGTCGACCATCACATGCATGTGTGGCTGACGTGCGCCGTACCCAAGATAGATCGACGAGTTCCGAACCGCATTGGGCCCGCGGGAGGCACCGCGGGCACCGCTGCCCATATCAGTGAACGCGCCCATGATCGCGACGTCAACTTCACCGGCAGCAAGATCTTCAGGGGTGAAAGCCAGCGGTTGATGCAGGAACGTCGGGAGTTGCATGTAGCCTTGGCCAAAGAAGCGCTGCGGATCGACAATTCCGGGTTCGCGATCTTCCCTTAGACCTTCATAGCTCGGGAGAGGCGTCCGCCAGGCGTTGAAGCTCGGGTCCTGTGTGTCCAGTGGGACGACCGGCTGTTCGCCTTCTCGAATGGGGGCCGCATTTTCCTCGTATTCATGGCCATAGACCTGAGCCAAGGCTGGTCCGCCCAATAGCGGCAGAATGACGAGGCTTGAAAGTAAAGACAGTCCTTTGCCAATGATGCAGCACCTCCCAGATAGCTGACGAAGCGTAACACGCTGAAAAAACAGCGCCAGTCGCTAAAAAGTCCAAAGTGCCGCCGGATCTGTCCTTCGCCAGGTTTCCATCGCCGAGTGGCGACGGGAAAGGCGCGCGTTTGGTTCAGATCTTCAGCCAACTTTCAAAGAGAACGGCGTTCGGGCAGTCCTTGAGCGGGGCTTTTGCGCCATCTTCGTGATGCTCCAGCCAATGGCGGCACTTTTCGGTTTCCTGACAGCTCATGCAACGGCGGGCAGCCGTTTCCATGTCCACATCGGCTTGCACACCCTCTGGCAAGCCTTTCATCGCGCCGATGGTGTCCAGCATGCGGCCCATCAATTCGGCGCGTTCGTTCAATCGGTCCATCCAGTTCACAGGGAACTCCTCTGTCCTCTGGGCCTGGCAGCTTATGCCGCTTGGCAAGCCCGTGAAGTTGTTGGCGGGATCCCGTCCTGATCCGATCCATTCTGAGGGCGAGGATGGAGACATCTTGCAGTCCCCGCCTTGATCAGGGTCAACTCTCGCCAAGCTTTAAGAAAGCAGCCATACTCGGCGCGTTAGAGTCGGTGTGCTCAGACTGACCCTGGAGACGGTGTCATGGTGGAAACGGTCAGCGCACAGCCGCTGCCAGCAAATACGCAAGGTGGAGCTGCCCCCCAGGCCCTGGAGCCGGGCACCGAACTGCGTGCGAAGGTGGAAGCCAATCTTCCGGGCGGTGTCGTCCGCTTGTCGTCTGATGCCAAATCGATCGATCTTCGCGTGCCGTCTCCCTTGCCTGTCGGAAGCAATGTTACGCTCTCGGTTTCCGGCACCCGGCAACAGCCCGCTGTTGTTCTAACGCCCGACGGCAGTACGGCGAAACCTGCAACACCAACGCCGCCGCAAAACACCGGTCAGACGGTCGCGCCCCAGCCCACAACAGCAAATCCGCAAACTCCGGCATCCCAACCGGCTGCATCCGCGCCGCTGCCTCAGGCAAATCCTCAGGTGCCGCAACAAACACAGCAACCAACGCAACAGCTGCCGCAACAACCGGCGCAGCAGACTGGCCAGCAGTTGCCGCAACAAGCGCCTCCACCAACCGGGCAGCCGACCTTGCCACGGCCCGCACCTGTTTTGGCTCAGTTCCTTCAGGCAACCGGCGTTCTGCCGCAACCCGCCCAACCGGGCGGTGCTGTTCAGCCCCAACTTCCCGGCCAGATCCTGACCCAGCCTGCCGCACCGGGCCAACCCGCTGTACCAAATCAGGCCCAGGTTCCCGGGCAATTGCCGGCAAGTGCGGTTCTCCCCCAACCGGGGCAACCAGCAACCCCTTCAGGCAGCGGACAGGCTCCTCTGCCGGCACAAGGGGCGGGAGCCGGTGGTCCGGTTGCCGGTGCGCCAATCATAAGCACTGGGCAGGGCACCGTCGTTCCGCCGTTGCCTTCTGGCGGTCCGGCCCCTGGAACGCCGGGCGCTCCAGTCAGCGCGCAATCCGGCCCACAGACTGCGGTCTCCGTGCCTTCCGGGACTGGTGGACCGACCCCTTCGCAAGGAGCCAGTGCGCCACTACTAGGAGGATTGGTATCCGGCGCGCAAGCGACCGCGGCGCAAGTCTCTGGCCCGCAAGCGTCTGGTCCGCTGCAAGCTGGTGCGACTTCGCCAACGCAGGTGCCAGCAGGAAGTTCGACGCTTGCCGCAGCACAGGCAGGCACCCAGTTGCCAGCCGCCGGCGGGGCTCCACTGCAATCGCCCGGCACTGGCCCGATACCGACCGCACCGGTGACACCGCAGACCGGGCAGCCGTTGCCCGCCGGTTTACCAGCTGGGGCGCCAACCGGTACAGGAGCGCCCGGCGTTCCCCCCGCTTCGGGCCGGCCTGCCGCGGGTCAAGCGATCCCGCAGACTGGTGCTTCTCCAACATCTGTGACATCAGCCTCAGCGCAAGCGGGCGTTTCCACCCAAGCGTCAGCCTTACCCCCGCAAGGAGCGCCGCCGGGTGGGGTGATCTCTCAAACAGTATCAACTGCAGGGCAGGGTGGCACTGTTGGAGCCGGATCCGTTCCACCTCCCGCCGCGGGCGGGCCACAGGGCGCGGTGCAGCCGGGCGGGCAGGCTTTGCCTCAGCCCGCAGTCAATCAGACTGTTGTGGCTCCTCAATCAAATTCAACGCCCGCATCTGGGACAGCGGCCCAGAGCGCCAATGTTCAAGCGGCTCCCCCTCCGCCGGTCAGCGCCAGTGCGCAATCGCAGGCACAGGCTTATGTTTCCGCAAAACCTGGCATGGCAACGCCCGGTCAACCGGCCATTGCCTCTCAAGGGAGCGGTCCGGCAGCTTCAACGCCGGTCCAGCAGGCCGCGGCGGCCTTGCGACAGCCTTTGGCAGAACAGCAGGCCAGCCTCGGCAATCTTTTTGCTCAAATCGGGTCCTTGATGTCGGCGCAGGCGGCCGGAAAGGCCTCCGTTCCTGACGCGGTGCAAAAGGCCATGCAGCAGATTTTGGGACTGCGCCTGAACTCCGGACAACCAATGACCGGACAGTCCTTGCAGCAGGCCGTCCGCTTGTCCGGTCAGGGCGGGGAGGGACGGTTGCCGTTGCCAGCAGGCGCGCAACAGTCTCCTGTGCCCGATCTGAAGACCGCTCTTTTGGCATTTCGCGGCTTGCTGCAAAGCCTGGGTGCGGAACCTGCTGTCCGGTTTCCAGCACGCCAGCCAGCTCCGGCCTCCCGCTCTTCTGGTCCCCAAGGCCAGGCCCCGCAAACCTCAAGTGGCTATTGGGCCGGGTCCGCGCCGCAAAATCTGCAGTCGCTGCTTCAGGAAACAGACGCTGCATTGGCGCGCATGCGTCTCACTCAATTGACCAACGCCGGTCTCGCAGGCGATGACGGCCCGCAGGCCGCAGCCGCCAAGCCCATGGACACCGTTCTGGAGTTGCCGCTGGCGCTCGGCCAGGACACGGCGGTCATGCAAATGCAGATTGGCCGCGATGGCGGGGGCAACAGCGCAGACGAGGATGAAGAACCGGCCTGGCGGCTGCGATTTGCACTGGATCTCACCGCAACCGGTCCGCTCGAAGCGGCCGTGAGCCTTCGGGGCGGTGGGACTTACATCTCCCTTTGGGTGGACCGCAAGGAGACACTTGATTTGCTGGCGGGTCTTCAGGAAACGATGGAGGCGGCCTTCGCCGATGCCGGGCTGGACCTTCAGGAACTGCGCTTCATCCGCGGCCTTCCGCCAAAAACTGCTGCCAAATATGGCGCCCTCATCAACCGCCAATCGTGAGAGTGTCCATGACCACGCCGACGAAACCCGAAAAAATCGCAGTTGCTCTGGAATATGAAGATGGCGGCGCGCCGGTTGTCAGCGCCAAGGGAACGGGCACGGCGGCCCAGCGGATCGAGGACATAGCCCGGGAGGCCGGAGTGCCGATCGAGCAGAACCCGATGATGGCCGAGGCGCTGTCGCAGATTGAAGTCGATCATGAAATCCCGATGGAGCTTTATCAGGCCGTCGCCGTTCTGATCGGCTTCATCATGCGCACCGGTCAAGCGCAGCACCCCAAGGCGCCGGGCGAGACAGAAACCTGATCACGACGACGCAGCGTCAATGGTCAAGCCGCGGTCAATTTGCTTAGGAGAGAGGCACCGACAGGCCTCGCTCTCCGCTCCTTGTGCGAAAGCGCCAGCTTCGGGCAAGGAAAGCCTTGCAGTAAAACCAATTCCCGACTAGGCATCAGGGCTGCAAAAACCAGCGCTCCGGCTGTCCGGCCGTGACCTTCCAAGCGAGCGCTTTTGACGAACACAGGATTGAACGCCCCATGACGATTGTCGACGTACGCACTCCCGACCCGAAGAAATTCATCAAGGGCGCGACCGGCGACTGGGAAATCGTGATCGGCATGGAAGTCCATGCCCAGGTCACCTCCGACGCCAAGCTCTTTTCCGGCGCCTCGACCGAATTCGGACAGGATCCGAACAACAACGTTTCGCTTGTCGATGCGGCGATGCCCGGCATGCTGCCGGTGATCAATGAGGAGTGCGTCCGCCAAGCAATCCGCACGGGCCTCGGCCTCAAGGCGGAGATCAACCTGAAATCCGTCTTCGACCGCAAGAACTACTTCTATCCGGATCTGCCGCAGGGCTACCAGATCTCCCAGTTCAAGCAGCCGATCGTTGGCGAGGGCAAGATCCTTCTGGATATGCCGGATGAGCAGGTCGAGATCGGCGTTGAGCGTCTGCACCTGGAACAGGATGCTGGCAAGTCCCTGCACGACCAGCACCCGTCCATGTCTTTTGTCGACCTGAACCGGTCAGGCGTTGCCTTGATGGAGATCGTGTCCAAACCGGATCTGCGCTCGGCCGATGAGGCAAAAGCGTATCTCACCAAGTTGCGCACCATCCTGCGCTACCTCGGTACCTGTGACGGCAACATGGATCAGGGTTCCATGCGCGCCGACGTCAACGTGTCGGTCCGCCGTCCGGGCGGCGAATTCGGCACGCGCTGCGAGATCAAGAACGTCAACTCCATCCGCTTTGTCGGCCAGGCGATTGAATATGAAGCACGCCGCCAGATGGCGATCCTGGAGGATGGCGGCACCATTGATCAGGAAACCCGTCTGTTCGACAGCGTGAAGGGCGAGACCCGGTCCATGCGCTCCAAGGAAGAAGCGCACGACTACCGCTACTTCCCGGACCCGGACTTGCTGCCGCTGGAATTCACGCAGAGCTTCGTCGATAAGCTGGCCGCTGACTTGCCAGAACTTCCGGACGACAAGAAGGCCCGGTTCGTCAAGGATTTTGGTCTGACCGCCTATGATGCCGATGTTCTGGTTGCCGAAAAGGCGTCAGCAGACTTCTTTGAGGAAGTTGCCAAGGGCCGCGATGCCAAATTGGCCGCCAACTGGCTGATCAACGAGCTGTTCGGCCGCCTGAACAAGGAAGGCAAGGATCTGGAGACCTCTCCAGTCTCAGCTGCTCAACTTGGCGGGATCATTGATTTGATCAAGGCGGGCACAATCTCCGGCAAGATCGCCAAGGACGTCTTTGAGATCGTCTGGACAGAGGGCGGTGACCCGGCCCAGATCGTTGAAGACCGCGGCATGAAGCAGGTGACAGACCTTGGCGCCATCGAGGCGATCGTTGACGAAATCATTGCCGCCAATCCGGACAAGGTCGAGCAGGCCAAGGACAAGCCGAACCTCGTCGGCTGGTTCGTCGGCCAGGTCATGAAAGCCTCAAAAGGCAAGGCCAACCCGCAAGCGGTAAATGATCTTTTGAAGCAGAAGATCGGCCTGGAATAAGGTTCGCTTTTTTCGGGAAAATGAAGAAAAGGCTCCGGATTTTCGGGGCCTTTTTTGTTTTTGGGTAGAACTACCGGCCGCGGCTGCCAATTCTCCTCGGAATCCACTTTAGTCGGTCTAGGCGATCTCATGGACATCTGCGCAGGCGGATGGTCCTTTGCACCGTCGCTGTATTCAACCTGAAAGAATATAGTATGACGATATTTGTTAAATTGTATGCAAAGTGATCACGTGTTGCCCAACAATTGGGCCAAACCTGTCAGCCCGATACCGAAACACTAGCAGAAACGCTTAGTCCTGCGGGTGGCACAAGTATTGCCAAGCGAACCGTATCCAAACGGGGGCGCTTGATGACAACGAGATACGGCGAGCCGGACCTGGATCATGTTTGATCTCAGGTTTTTCGAAATTTATCGCAATCCAGAATATTTGCTGCTTTTGGGAGAAGGCGCGGCCATGAGCGCCACGTTGACAATCGGCGGCGGCATGGCGGGCTTTCTGTTCGCGGCACTCCTGGCCGCCGTACGTCATTACAAGATCGCTTTTTTCGCCGAGATTGCCGCAGTCTATGTGGAGTTTATCCGCAACACGCCACTCATCGTACAGATGTTTTTTGTGGCCTTCGGATTGCCGCTGCTTCTTGGATATCAGTGGCCCTTCTGGGCCCATGCATTGCTCGCGTTGACGCTCAATTTCTCAGCCTATTTTGCGGAAATTTTGCGGGCCGGGCTTGCAGGTTTGGGGGCGGGGCAAGCGGAAGCTGCTGATGCGCTTGGGCTACCGAAATGGCTCGGGTACGTGAAAATCCTGTTCCCACAGGCGGTAGCGTCGATGTTCCCGTCGCTCAACAGTCAGTTCATCTTTTTGTTTTTGACAACCGGCGTGATCTCCGAAATCGGCGTGACCGATTTGACTTGGGCAGGGCTGTTCATCGACAGCCGCAGTTTTCGATCCTTTGAAGTCTTTTTCACCCTGACGATCATCTACATTCTGATGTCCTTGATGTTCAAAGGTCTGCTTGGGGTGCTTTACGGCCGCCTGTTCAAATGGAAGGTGGTCAGATGAAGGACGCTTTTGTCGCCGTTTTTGGCAAACCTTTCGGGATCGTCCTGTTTCAGCTTTTGGAAGCGACCCAGTTTACGATCTATCTGTCCCTGATCGCCTTTGTCGGCGGTGGCCTCATCGGGTTGGCGGTGACCGCCGCTCGGGTGTCGCCCTACAAGCTGATCGACCGGACTTTCATGGCCTATACGTGGCTCTTCCAGTCGGTTCCGCTCTTGATGCTCTTGTTCCTGCTGGGGCTCGGAGCCCCGCGGCTTTTTGAAATCCAGATCGATCCCTGGCTTGCCGCTGGCATAGCGTTGACGCTCTACACCAGCGCTTACTTGTCAGAGGTGTGGCGCGGGGCCATTACGGCTATTCCCGACGGCCAGCGGGAAGGAGGAAAGGCGCTCGGTTTGACGCTTTTCCAGATCATGCTTTTGATCATCCTGCCGCAAGCCTTCCGTCTGGCAATCGCCCCGACCGTCGGGTTCATGGTCCAGATCATCAAGGGAACGTCGCTCGCCTATATCATCGGGTTCCACGATCTGATGACCATTGGCAAGCGGTGGGCGAACTCTCCGGTGCCCGGCACTCAACCATTCATCATCTATCCGATGATGGCGATGATCTACTTCTCGCTTTGTTTTCCGTTGTCCTTGTGGGCCCGGCGTCTTGAAAAGCGCCTTGGGTCCGCATCGTCCAAAGGTGGGGCAACCGCTGCTGCCTAAAGCCTCCCAAATCACCACCAAACCAGGGAACTCAAACATGTTCAAGAAACTTGCAGGAGCGGCTGGTATAGCCATTACAGCCCTGACACTGGCAATTGCACCAGCGTCTGCCGAACTGAAGGACATTCTGGAAGCGGGTACAGTCAAAATAGCCATTCCTGAAAATTTTCCGCCTTTCGGTTCGCTCGGCGCGGAAGGTGAGTATGTCGGCTATGATGTTGATGTCGCAAAAATGATCGCAGAAGACCTCGGCGTTGAACTGGAACTGGTTCCAGTGACTTCAAAACAACGCATTCCGTTCCTGGAGACCGATCGGGTGGATCTGGTCATCTCCACTCTGGGCGCAAATCCTGAACGCGCCAAATCCATCTGGTTTTCTCATGCCTACGCTCCCTTCTTTTCGGGTGCCTTTGCACAACCGGATGTCAGCGTGACAACCATTTCTGATTTTGCCGGCAAGAAAATCGCGGTGACCGGCGGGACGCTCGAAGATCTCGCGATCACTGAGGACGCTCCGGAAGGGGCGGAGATCATCCGTTTTGGTGACAACGCCGCCACGATCGCAGCATACGTTTCCGGTCAGGCAGATGTCATTGTCACCGGTAACATGGTTGCTCTCGGCATCTCCAATGACAATCCGGATTTCGACCTCGAAACCAAATTCGTGATCGCGAACTCTCCGTCGTTTATTGGCGTGAAAACAGGCAACATCGACCTCTTGCAGTGGGTCAATGTGTTTGTTCTGCACAAGAAGCTGAACGGCAAATTGAATGAACTGTCTGAAACATGGCTGAAAACACCCCTGCCGCCGCTCCCGACGCTGTAAATTTCAGGCCAGCTATCAAAAAAAACGCGCGTTGCAAAGCGCGCGTTTTCCTTTGGCAATCTGCTCGGCGTTCAATTTCGTCTAGTCGGTAGCCGGCAACCGTGTTTCCAGTCCGTACTTTTTCGAGGTCGCATTGAATTTCCTCGTGACCGCAGCGCCAAGATCGATGCCCATCTGATCGGCGAGCAGATCGAGGGCAATGATTGCATCAGCCATTTCATTGGCGACATCTTGAAGATCTGCTGTGGAGCCCTTGATGCCACGGGTTCCGCGCAAATATTTCTTCAAGGCTTCCGCGACTTCCCCGAATTCCCCGGCAACTTCCAGCCCGCGAAAGGCGACGTCGGCCTGATCATTGCCGGGCCACTCTTTCTGGCGGGTGATGTTGGCCTCACGCAGATCGGAAAATTTCATGGGTTTGGCTCCAAGAGTGTGGGTAAGCAGATAAAAGAAGCGGCAGCGCACACCCCTTCGCAAGGCTCAAGCGACTTGTCAATTTGCCGGACATGGGAATCGGGGTACCAACGCCGCAGGTCTTTTTGCCAAACGCCAGCGATACCCATGATCAAAATTGAAAAAGCCACCCATAGCCACTTGGCCGATATTGTTGCCATCATCAATGCCGGGGCGACCAGCGTCCGGAAGGGCAAGGAGTTCGGCAATACTGAGGAGTATCGACCGGCGTTCGAGGCTATGCTGGCGGCTCCCGAAATGGACATCTACGTCGCGCTGGATGCGGCAGGCGAGGTGATCGGCACCTACCAGATCCATTTTCTCAAAGGTCTTGCGTTTCAGGGCCGGCCGCGGGTGGAATTGGAAAGCGTCCATGTGCGTGCGGATCAGCGGGGCTCCGGCGTTGGCAAGCTCATGATGGCCCATGCCGAGAGACTTGCTGTCGAGGCTGGGGCGTGTCTCGTTCAGCTCACGTCAAACAAGGAACGCGAAGGCTCCCATCATTTCTACAAGCGTCTCGGCTATGATCAGAGCCATTTGGGCTACAAGAAAATGCTTATCTGACCAGCGCTTCAAAAGGAAATGCCCGCCGCCCGGTCCGAAAATGCGCCACACATTCAAAAGCGGACAGAGCAAGCGGGCTGTGGCCAAACCTTTGAACTTGGCAAAGCAGTCGGCGTCTTACTTCACGCGGCTCCAGGTCTCGCCTTTACAGATCAAACCGCCCATGACGCAGCCTTCCAGCTTCAGCTTGTTGGCAGACGTCAGTTTGATGAAACCGGTATAGGTCTTGCCGTCTTCCGCGTTATAGACTTTGCCCTTCCACTGACCATCTGTACCGGTCGGCTTCATGGATTGAACGATCTGAACGCCAAGCAGCGGGCGGCTGCGTTTGGAAGCGTCGGGGTTTTGCGTGTCATTCCGCGGATCGCGCAGCCAGATGAGCTTGCCGCATAGCGCGCCACCGCAGGAGCTGATGCGGATTTTTGACGCTCCGTTTGGGCGTTCCCAGTCGCCCTTGGCATCGTCGGCAAAAGACGGTGCAGTGGTAGCTGCGAGCAGTCCGGCAGCCACAAGCGCGGCCGCGGCGTTGAATTTCAACATATGTTCCTCCCAAAGCGGAATAACTTCCGTTTACGGAAAGGGAATGTATCGTGGTATTTCCAGGTTGCATACCCGTAACGTAACGTCATATGCGCGACTTTTTGCAGTGCTGCGTACACGAGCACGCAATATTTTGGTCCAAGAGGCACGGGCGAAATGTCATGCAGCGCTATGGAAGCGTCCTGCTGATCTTTAAACTGGCTAATTTTAGCAGGATTGAAAACCGGGGGCGGGGACCATGTAATAGGGTATCAATCGTCCTCCGTAATTTGGGCAGGCAGCTTGTACATTCGAAATGCCGTCGGTCTTGTCGTCATAAGCCTGACCCTCTTCGGGGTCAGCACAAAACCCTTGCATGCCAACCCAATCCGAGCGGCCACCGACGAATGGCCGCCATTTCGCATTTTAACCGACGAGGGTTTTACCGGGCTGGACCTTGATCTCATCCACGAGGTCGGGAAACGGATTGGAACAGAGATTGACGTGGTGAGAATGCCGTGGGGCCGGGGGCTGGCGTCCATGCAAACCGGGGCGGTCGATGTCATGACCGGCTTGGCCTACCGCAAGGAGCGGGCCGAATACATCGCTTACACGGACACACCCTATTATGCGTGCGAGACGGCCTTTTATACGCCCGCGTCCCGCCCGGTCAGCATTACCTCTTATGAGGACTTGCGCGAGCATACGGTTGGGTTCGTCCTGCATTCCGCCTATTTCGAACAGTTTGATCAGGACACAACGCTCGACAAGCTGGGTGTTGCGGCCGAAAACATTCTTATAGATATGACCAAGCGCGGGCGCCTTGATGTGATGATCGGCACCGACTGCCAGGTGGACTATTACCTCAAGACCCAAGGGCTCGGAGACCGGATCGTCAAAACCGAGTACCGCCCGGGCAATACGGTCAATCTGTTTCTCGGCGTTTCCCGGCAATCTGAGTGGGCAGAGCGGGTGGATGAGCTCAATACCATCGTGAAAGACCTGGTCGATGAAGGCGTCGTCGATGCGTTTGCCCGCCGGTACTACGACAATCCGTCCTAAGTCGTCTCACTGATCACCATCACGACCTGATCCAACAGGGGCTTTTCCAGCGTGTGGGGCAATCCCTTTACGCCTTGAAGACAGCTCTCTTCACGGCTTGTGTTTCTCCTGTTGTTGGCTGAAAAAAATGCTCAATCGATCTTTTGGTGAATCCAATATGAATCCATCCTGTCAAATTTTGCGATAATGTTATTGAAAACACACAGCAATTCGTAACGCTATGGTTGTCATCCGGTAAATTTCAGACTTACTTAAATTATTGTTCGGATTTCATTAAATCTGTTTTTTAACTGCCTCTTTAAGCGCTCCTGATGAAGTAACCCTCATGAAACGGCGGGAAAAGCTTCAGATAAGCTTTCGTTTCTAGGGAAGTCTTTTAGAAAAAAAGGGGAGAGCGTTATGGCTCGCTATGAAATACATTCCGACGACATGGCCATCATGGGTGAAAAGCCGATGACGGCTGAAATTCTGTTCCAGATGGGCCTGGACAGCGCCTGTGGCCGTCACGGCACGACAGACCTCGTGACAGCGCACAAGTGGTTCAACATTGCGGCTTTGAAGGGCAACCAGGAAGCCGTGCGCTATCGCAAGGAAATCTCCGGTGAAATGAGTTCCTCCGAGATCGCAGAAGCGCAGCGCTCTGCGCGCGAATGGCTGTCGATGCATTGATTGCGTGCAAGGCTGCCGGCCAAACGGCACCTTCATCCAACGGTCTATCCTGACGCGGCGCAGATGTTATCGCCGCGTCACCACATTTCAGCACTCAATGAACTGCAGCCAGTCCATGGTCGGCCCAGAGGGTTTCGGGGACCGGCGGACCGAGGACAAATTGAAAATCCATCACCCGATCGCCCGCCTTGTTCAACTGGCATCGGTAGGTGAGTTCATACCAGTTTCCCTGGCTGCGCACAGCGCCCGCCGGAGCGAAGAGTTCCAGACCGTTTTGAACCGTAGCCTTAAGGGCATAGGGCACCAGCCGGTCTGGTCGAAGCCCTTGCGAATGCGCCCCCACTTGCTCCATCGCTTCCAGAGCGCAGAACTGAAGCCGTGAATTGCCAACACCATCAACATTCGATCTTTGCTAAAAGCGCCTTCAGTTCATGACCCGGTGGCGGTTGAGAATCTGTTCGTAAGTGCCATCCGCTTTGATTGCCTCAAGACCGCTCTTTAAAGACTGGATGAGCTCCGGGTCGCTGTCTTTGTTGATGGCCATGTAAAGACCGCCGCTGATATCGTCCAGCCGATAGATCCGATCAAACAAAGCCGGATCGATGTCTTCCAAATCGAGGTAGTACTGGAAAGCGGCTTCGTCGAAGGCGATAAGATCCAGCCGGCTGAGCGCCAGTTTCCGGATGTTCAAGACATCTTCACCCACGATATCGAGATTAGTGAAGTTCTGGCTCTTAAGATATTGGTAAATCACGTCTTCGACTGAAACGCCGATGCTGTAATCCTTTGCATCGGACAATGACTCGACCGTCAGATCCGTCCTGCTCGCCAGTTTGTAAAGGGACGTGTTGTAGGGTGCGATGACGCCGATCTACTCAAAAAGATCTTCCCGTTCCGGGATCCGGCCGATCGAAAAGATCACCGTGTTCTTGGTGTTCTGCGCGGTCAGGTAGGCCCGAGCCCACGGCAAAAACAGGAATTCGGCGGTCAGTCCGGCTTGTGAAAGAACCGCCTGGACAACCTCGCTGGAGAGACCTTGGGCAAGGCCATTGTCCGAATAGTTGTAAGGCGGAAACTCCTCTGTAACGATCGTCAGGTCCTGCGCCCGGACCGGGAGCGCAAAGCACATGAGGATCAAGGCCGCGCGCAGATGGCGCGCCAGTGAGGAAAGATACGCGGAAACCATGGCTCAATACCGCCGCAAATCTTGAACGCCCGCAAGCTGTGAAATCTGTCAGGAACCGCGGTTTTGGTATCGAGTTGGCACTTTGCGTGCCGGGATAATTCACGCGCAATCGAACCTGCGCGCGGCCAAAACCCCAAAATATCTTGAAACAAACAGGCGCGTCCTGGCGAAGTTGACCGCCTGAAATCAATCTCCCGGATCCGGCACTTCTAAGTTACCGTTGCAAGACTTTCGGGATTGGCGGTCAAACAGGCAGGAACCGCACCGTGTGTGCCGGGGGAAGACAGAACCGGTGTCTGTTCGTGGAAAAACTGGGCCAAGTCAAAAATCCCCTTGAACTCATGGATTTTTGTTCGTACACGGGGCCTACCGGAGAGGTGGCCGAGTGGTCGAAGGCGCTCCCCTGCTAAGGGAGTAGGCGGGCAACCGTCTCGAGGGTTCGAATCCCTTCCTCTCCGCCACTTTCGTTCGGTCTCTTGATTTTGTTAAAAATCAATCACTTAGACAGTAGTGATTTTGAGCGCCCACACACGTTTTCCCCACACGCTTTGGAGTGTCAGACCGGCTCTACCCGTCTTCTGTGAAGAAGTCCTCGTCCAGCCGCTGGATATGAATCGTTTGCTGCGTCCGTGTACCGACACCGTGTTCGATCATCAGGTCGGCCAGTCTATAGCCGTCGATCAGGATGACCCTCTGGGGCAGATTGTGGGCATACTCCACGGCTCCTCTTGAGAAGCCCGAGGTGGTCACGAAGACGCCTTTGGTCGCTCCGAGGCCCACCAGCGAGCCGACGAAGCCCTGCACTTCGGGTCGGCCAATGGTATTTCCTTCGGCATACCGCTTGGCCTGGACGTAGATTCTGTCAAGGCCCAGCCGGTCCTCGTTGATGATCCCATCGACACCGCCGTCCCCGGACCGGCCCAGCTGTTCGGCAGCGTTCTTGTGGGAGCCGCCATAGCCCATGGCCACCAGAAGGTCGACAATCAGCTTCTCGAAGAAGGCCGGAGTGTTCTCCCGGATGCGGTCGAGGAGATCCGCCCTCAAGGCGGCGTTTAGGGACCGGTAGGCCTCGCCGATCTGCTCTTCCGGTGTCGAGGATGACCCCGCCATCAGATCTGAAGAGGGCTCTTCCGTTGGCTTCCCGTCGTTGTCTCCGGAGGATTGTCCATTCCTGCCGTAGAACTCGGCAAAGACCGGGATCTGCATCAGGCTTTGCGTGTCCAGTTTCTCCGGATTGCTGGCCAGAAACCGTCTGCCCGCCTCGGAGGCAATGAAGCGGCCACGAGCGGGGCTGTCGATCAGACCGGCCTTGCTCATGTAGAACTTCGCCCAGTGGACCCGGTTATGCAGCACCCGTTGGCGGCCGCTTGTGAGCAGTTCCTCGCGGTCTTCCGCGCTCAGCCCGAAGTCATCGGCAATCCTGTCCGCCAGATCCGGCACCCGCTGTTCGCTTTCTGCCGCATAGCGTAGGACCGGGAGCATCAGCGATTGATAGTCGGGAATGGTCATCTCAGCGCCCTCTGGCAAGGCCGGGAAAGCCTTTATACCACTCGCTGTGTTCACCGCCATGGTTGTCCATTCCCGGCTTCGTCAGCGCCCCCCTTGGCGCCGCATAGCTGTCGATGCGCCGGACCGGGTTCTCCCGCCAGTTGAGGTTCACCGCCCACAGCCTGGGGAAGAAGTAGAGGGAGTTGTAGGGCAGATGGTCATGGATCCACCATGCCAGCTTGCGCCAGTCACCCTCCTCTTGATGCCGGTCCCACACCCACGGCACGACCACACAAGCCGTCGCGCCCATGTGACCATCTGCGTCCCGGTAATCCCAGATGTGGCGGGCATGGTTCGAAACGTTGCTGCCGCAGTTGTGGCCGTGGTCGTTGCCATAGCCATTCACTTCCGGAGACCGGTAAGCGGAGCGGATGGCGACATGGCCGAAGGTTGCACGGAGCGGCTCCAGAAGCTCATGGCAGAGCCTTGTGCCCGCCTCGATGGCCAGATCGGGATGATGGGGGATGTTCGGTATGCCGTAGAAACTGGAGATCTCCGAATAAAGAAAATCCCGCATGTAGAAGTTTTCAGACAGACGAACACGGCCCAAGTCCTCAAGAGCTTTCATCGAGCCCGGTTTTTTCATCCCCACCTCTTGTACATCATGTTTCATCAAGCCGTCTTTAGGGCCCAAGTGCCGCGCCTTGATCCGTCAATGGTTCCCTCGCGGCGCAGATCCCATCGTGCGAACCGGACTTTCTTTTCAAATAGAGGCTCACCATCTGGTGTGGTGCCATTGAGGTCCGTCTCAGGGATCGGACAATTGGATGCAACCCATGCATAGACCTGCCTCGGGGCGCTTGGCCCTAGTTGTGTGAGCGCGGTCACAACCCAGTCTTTATACGTTTCGCGAGTAACATCAGCCATTCGCCTTCCTCCGGCCCCGCTTGGGCTTGGGTTGAGCGGCGCGGTCGGCCTTGATGCGCTCAAGGAGGGTGCTGGCGGGTTCGTCGTTGGGGTCCTGGGGGACGAGTTCGCCCCGGAAGGCCTTGGCGAGGATGGCCTCGTCCAGCTTGTCGGTCAGCTCCAGCGCTCGTTTGGCCTCCGCCGCCAGCCGGTCGGCCTTTGCGAAGTGCTTTTTAATCACAGCAACACAATCCTGCTGGGTGCTCATTGACCATTGCGGAAGCTGTAATGCTTTGAACCGCTTTTGGGTAAGGTTTAGGCCACTATCGTTGCCACCTGTTTTGAGACGCTCGATTTCCAACATCAGTTCTGGTGAATTCATCAGAAACACAAAAAGCTCGGGATCAAAGTTTTCAGTCAAACGCAAGCGGTAGGCCTTGTCGCAGAGCATGAGATTTGGTCGAGTTTTAGCCACGTAGCAACATACGCCACATCGAACACGTGGCCCGGCGCGAGTGATCAGAATATCGCCTTCGTTAATTTGTAAGTGATGGCGGGGCTCTAGAAATTCCGGAAGAAGCTTGTTCTCCTCTGGGAAGAAGTCGATGGCCTGAATGGAAGTTGTCGTGATCACCGCCCATTGATCGTCTACAGTTGCGGGGACACGTTCACACTTCGGGCTCCAACCTTGGTCGAGTTCGGCGGTTATTGCATCGACAGAAACAACCTTGAGGGGTTCATCTGACTGTAGCTTCGTCAGCTCCCCCGAGAATGCCTTGGAGAGCACTGCCTGTTTGTAGCGGGTGACGAGGGTGTCGATGCGGGAAAGGTCCTTGCGGGCGCGGGCGGAGCGGGCGCTCAAGGCGTCCAGCTTGGCGACAATCCGCTTCTGCTCGGCCAGGGGCGGGAGGGGGAGCTTGGTTTCTTCGAACTTTCCCTTTGTTACATGGCGTAGTCCGACACCTCCGTGCGCCTTGCCAATCAGCTCTTCGAGCTTAAAATTTATCGCAGTCTTGAAGAACTGCCGATCAAGGTTCTCATCGTTGAAATTCACTTTGAAGATGTGCTGGTTGAGGACAGCTTTCCCCTTATTCCAGACATGCGCACCAAACGAGGTTCCGGGGGTTCCCGACCATGCGAAGAGAAGTTGGCCATCATCAATCAAAAACTTGGGCTCGACCTCGCCGCCAAAGTGATTGTAAGACGCATTAGGTTTATTGAGGTTTTGTATCCGTACAATTGGAAGGCCTTCAGAAGACCAATCACTTGGTTTAAATGCCTTTCCATTGATAAGGTCGCAAAGGCTGCCGACTTCCGCCTCAACCCACCCCCTCAGTAGCTCGCTCATTCCGCCGCCTCCGGCGTATCGACCGTGTCCACCTCTTCCAGCTCGGTACTCAGTGCCTCGATTTCCACCATGGCCGCCTGAAGGTGTCCAAGGATCGCCGCCGCGATGTCTTCCGGCTCCGTCAAGCCCTCCTCGGCTTCCTCTTCCGCCTCGCGCAGCCAGGAAATGTCCAGATTGTCGCCCCGGGCTGCTATATCTTCGCGTGAGAAACACCGCCAGCGGCCCTCTTCGCCCCGATCCTCGCCCCGTTCTTTCCCGTGAGGATCGGGGCCAAAGGCTGTCTCGAAGTCCTTGAAGTGGTTTTCTGTCAGCTGGTTGGTCTTGCCGAATTTAGGCATCTGGGCTCTGAGGTCATAGACCCAGACTTCGTCCGTGTTGCCGCTCTCGGTCTTGCCTCTGGTGAAGAAGATGACGTTGGTCTTCACACCTTGGGCATAGAAGATGCCGGTGGGCAGACGCAGGATGGTGTGCAGGTCGCACCAGTCCATCATCATCTGACGCAGCGCCTTGCCGCGTCCGTCCTCGAACAGGACATTGTCCGGAACGACAATCGCCGCCCGGCCGCCCGGCTTCAAGGACCGGATGCAGTGCTCAACAAACGGTAGCTGGTAGGAGGAAACGGCAGCTGTCACCGTCAGATCGTCCCGTGTCGGGGCTCCGCCCGCCGGGCCAAAGGGTGGATTGGTCAGGATCAGATCGGCCTTGCCCAGGCCCTTGCCCTTGTCGGACAGGGTGTCGCCAAGATCGACATGATCACTGTCGAGATTGTGCAGATAAAGGTTCATCAGGAGCAGGCGCAAGGTGCCCGGCACGTTCTCCAGCCCGTGAAAGGCCTGATGTTTCTGGAAGGCCTGTTCCTTTTCGGAGAGATCGAAATAATCGTCCGTTGCCGCCCGCATGTGCCTGTCGGCGGCGATCAGAAATCCGCCGGTGCCGGAGGCCGGGTCCTGAATGACCTCGCCGGGTTTGGGCTGCATCAGGCGGACCAGCACCTCGATCAGGACACGCGGGGTGAAATATTGTCCCGCGCCACGTTTTGTTTCTTCCGCGTTTTTCTGGAGAAGCCCCTCGTAGAGATCACCGAACTGGTCCCGTTCTTCGGAATACCAGTCAAGATCGTCAATGGCGGTGACGATGGTTGTCAGGTTCTGCGGCTCGCGGATGAAGGTAGAGGCGTTGTCGAAGATCGCCTGGACCATGCGCGGATGTCCGGCCTCCGGGTCGCCCAGTTTGGTCAGCGCTTCGCGGTAGACCCTGAGTTTTTGCAAGGGTTCGGCCTTGACCAGAGCGTCCCAGCGGTATTCTGGCGGTATGTTGCCGTCTTCGCGGTCGCGCTCGGCCATCATCTTCAAAAACAGGAGATAGGTCAGCTCGGTGACGTATTGCTGGTAGGTGATCCCGTCCTTGCGCAGGACCGCGCAGAGGCGCCAGAGTTTCTGGACGATGGCATTGGCGTTCATGGCTGTGTCATTCTTTGTTTGAAAGCGTTCGGGATGGCTTAGCGGGTCTCAAGGCAGCTGACCAGATCAGGCCGCCGGGTTCCCCCAGATGGCGTCGTTGAAGTCCTGAAGGACGCTGGCGAGATCGCCATCGAATTCCTTGGAAATGCGTTTGAACCCGCCCTTTTCAGAGAACTCTCCGGCGTCGAGTATCGACGCATCTGCGACTGGTTTGTATCGCAACTGCCGACCAATGCGCCGGAGCCAGTCCTTTTGACGTTTGGTCCAGTCGCGCGAGGCCTCGATCTTCTCGATGGCCGCATCCACCCGTTTCTCGTAGGGCACCAGGGGATCGCCCAGCGCGGCCTGGCGGACAAAGCCGATGATATGCGCCGCAATGTCGGCATTCCGTGCCTTGCCATAGGCAGCCCTTAGCATCCGCTCGGAGTAGTTCTGCTCGTCCAGCATGGCGGCGAGGTCGGAGAGTTCCTTGCGGGTGAGGTCCCGGGGCTTCTGGGTGACGGCTACCAGGGCCGGGATCTTGTTCATGTTGTCGCGCACATACCGCTCGAAGCCCTCGATGTAGTCTTCCGGCTTGGTGTTCTTGCCGAAAATTTCTTCGATGCGCTTGAGCTCGTCTTCATGAGGCGAAACCACAACAGGGTCTTGTGGTTGTTTAGCTTTCTTCTGGTTGCGCTCCAGCATTTCCAAAGCGCGAGGATAGGTTTTCAACCATTCCGACACCTCTGCGCCTGATCTGGTCGACAGATCATGGATGGCGGTGTCCGGATGCTGGCCGGTGTAATACTCGAAACTTTCCCGGGTTTCGTCATCAAGGCGGCTGGCGAGGCTACGCATCTTGACCACGACCTGTCCCGCAACCCACTTGGCATCCTCCTCGTCCGGAGCGTTAAAGAGGTCTGTAACCAGCTGGCTCAATGGAACATTCGGCTTAACCACTACGGGCCGCATGTCCGACATTTCTTGCAGTTCGGCGTATAGATCGACCGCATCGAAGATCTTGAAGTGGTCCTTGCCAATGTCGGAGCAGAGGCGCGTTGCGCGGCCAATCATTTGGTCATACAGGATTCGACTCTTGACCCGACGCAGGAACACGAGGTTGCAGATCGACGGCACATCCACGCCTGTCGTAAGAAGATCTACCGTGACAACGTACTTCGGGTAGGAATCATTTTTGAACCGGAGAATCCAGTCCTGGGCCTTATCGGTTTTTCCTGTAATCTTCTGAACCAGGCCTTGCGGAACGGCAGAGGTACCGTACTCGTCGATCAGCTGCTCAGTTAGGAGTCGGACCACATCATCTGCATGGTCGTCCCGCGCTGCGTAGATCAGCGTCTTGCCAGGAGCATCCGGAGGAATTTCTCGGGCGAGAGCCTGACAAACAGCACGGTTGAAGTTCTCCGAGTAAACTCGTCTGTTGAAGGCCGCCAGATCATAGTCAAGTGTTACTTCGTCTTCGAGAGTGAAAAGGTCGATCTCACCGGTCTTACGGTCGATAATCTCAACTTCCTCGCCGCCTTCGAAATGAATGCCTGCCTCAGAAAGAGCCGTGACAATCCGCCTAGGAGGCAAATGATCGATCAAATAGCCCTCAATGACCGCCTGACGATAGCCGTAGTGATAAACCGGGTGGCCGAAGATTTCCCGTGTGTGTAGTGCCGGGGTGGCCGTCAGCGCGACCTTCACAGCATCAAAGTAGTCGAGCACCTGCCGATAGGCGGACTGGTAGTCTTCCAAGGTGCGGAAGGTGATGTCCGCTTCCCGGAGTTCGGCATCCAGCGTGTAGCCTCTGTGGGCTTCATCAACGATGATGCAGTCATAGGTGCCGGGCGTGGGCCGCTTGGTGACATCGTCTTCATTCAGGATGCGGGCAATCAGCGACTGAACGGTCGCCACTTGAACCCGCTGCTCAGGCTCGGGCATCTTCTGATCCAGACCCGCGACACCATAGATCTGCGCGAAGTTGAGCATCCCTTCCAGCTCAGTGGTCTCCAGCGCATCTTCAGTCTGTTTTCCCAGCGCCTTTCGATCCACCAGGAACAGGATACGGCGGAAGCGGGAGTGCTTCAGCAGCCGGTACATGAGCGCGATACTGGTCCGTGTCTTGCCCGTCCCGGTGGCCATGGAGATCAGGACATCGCGTTGGCCGTTCTCGATGGCTTCTTCAATCGCCTCGATGGCCTCTTCCTGATAGGGGCGTAGCTTGCCCTTTCCGAACCTTTCCTCTGCGAGCCCTTGAGCTGCCGCGTCAACGTCCGTCTCTAGCTTATCCATGAGATCGGATGGCGAGAACCACTGTGGCAGAGCATCGGGCTGGTTTTTCTGATGGCGCAGATCGCAATGCCAGATGCCAGATTTGGTCTTCCATTGCCGGACAAACGGTCGGCCATTCGTGGCGAACGCAAAGGGGACCCGGTAGGGATCATCCAGTCCGTGCTTCCAGGGGGCACCAACCACCAGGTTCTCAGGATTGAGATGAATGCCCTTCGCATAACGCAGCGCCTGGGTCAGAACACCAGGAACATCCGCTGCCTCACGCTTGGCTTCGATGACACCGACACAGACTTCACCGACGAACAAGGCATAGTCCACGGGGCCGGTCTCGGTTGGCCATTCGGAGATGGCAAGGTTTCTGCCTTTCTCCGGACGTGCTCCCTTGGAATGGGTGAGGGTGTTGCTATCGGCTTCCCAGCCCATGTCGATCAGCTGGACATCGATGAGAAGGCGGGTGTCGGCCTCATCTAATTCCAGATTACTGGCGGCTTCCCGACCAGCCTGTTTGATCTCAAGCTGCAGTTGTTCAGGATCTGTCTCCGCCTTCTTCTGAAGCTCTGCGAGTTGTTTGGCGAGATCTGCTGCTGTGGCTTCCTGTTCCAGCGCTGACTGTTCCCAAACGGCGCTGTCCTCTGTGGCTTGGCGGGCCAGCTCTTCGAGAGCTTCGCGAGCTTTCTTGTGTTCTTCCGTCTCCTGCTGGGCAGATGCGAGCGCCGCTTCTTTTGCCCGGACTTCGTTACGAAGCTCTTCCAGGCTGGCCTTGAGGCTCTCATCTGCTTCTTTAGGATCGCGCGGAGGAACGAAAGGTCCTGGCTTGAACCCCGGATCCCGTCCAAAGGACCGGCGGTACCAGACGCCCAGCGCCCGGCAGAACTTAAGTGCGGAGAGAGCCTCTGAAGGGGTTCCGGCTAGATCGTGAGCAGCTACGTTGCCGCGTTTGCGGACAGCATGGAAGACATCAGCGACCTCGCGGGGCAACACCTGACGGGCCGTGAGCTTCCGCAGGAGGTCGTGCGTGGTCTCGCGCAGATCCGGCTCGTATTCACCGGACATCGCTGCGACTTCCTTGACCATGAACTCCGCGAACTGGCGGCTCTTGATCAAGGACGTGTTGGCGTCTTGTGCAAAGAAATGCTCGGCCAAAGTGCCCAGCTTGTGGAGCTGCGGGCTCAGAGCTTCAAGATGATCAAAATTCGTGGACGGCATCGAAGAACCAATTCAGAGCAATGAGTTACCATTGCCTGACCTTGAGGTGGTGTCAACACTGTCTTCAACCGTTGGCATTTATCCGGCGTTTGAATATTTCTCCCGGATTTGCGACCGCTTCTCACCGGGAGCGGAAACACAAATGCCCCCCGTACCCCCTTGTGCTTGAGCTATCCCACATCCGCTTGTTTCTGCAGCTTTCGATTAAGTCGGACGTACCGGCAAAAAAACCGCCATCCCCCAACTTTACGAAACACGACAGGAAACCCAATGATCGAAGTCTTCACTTTCAACTTCAAAGGTCACGACCTTCACACCATCGTTCAGAATGGTGAATATTGGCTGGTCTTTAGCAGCATTCTCGATGGTATGGGCATAGGCGATAGGGGGTTCGCAGGACTTCCAGAAGCGGAACTGCGCTACTTCGACCTGGAGGATATCTCGCAGGACTGGACTGAACCAATGACTGGAGAGTGGACTGCAGTCTCTGAATATGGCGCCTATCTTTTGACCCACCTCATGTGCCCAAGCAAGTCATGGGAATTTCGTCAATGGTTGGCGCGAGAAGTTACCAGCACAATGGATGCCTATTTGTCTTCGCACCACGAAACTTGCATTGGCGCTGACGTTTCCAACGCGGCCGGCAACTCAGATGTTCTCATGGACAAGTGCGAGAGAGATATACGGGCAGTGAAAGAGGCTTTCATTAAAACAGTACTCTCACAAAGCACTGAGAAGCATCTGACCACTCAGGTATGATGCATCAAGAAGCTGACCTCCGTCGCGAAACAGCGGCGGGGGAGGTTCCGGCTTGGAGCTGGCCTGAAGTCGGTTGAGATCTCATATGAGTGTACGCTATCGAGACGTCTGACTGAGACGTGAAACATGTACCAAAAGGGTTGACCTGAGGATTCTGAGACAATACCTAAATGACCTCTAGACGCTAATGAGACGGAGGTCGCTTTGACCAAGTACGGTTATGCACGTGTCAGCTCGACAGATCAGGACCTGACAATCCAAGTTGACGCTTTGAAGGATGCGGGCTGTTCGATCATCCGCGAAGAGAAGGTCAGCGGCACTACGAGAGCGGGACGGCAGGAACTCGAAACCCTGCTGGAGTTCCTCCGCGACGGTGACACCCTTGTGGTTACACGCATCGACCGCTTGGCACGTTCGATTGGAGATCTGCAAGACATGGTTCGAGCTCTGAAACAGCGCGGTGTCGCTCTTCAAGCAACCGAACAGCCCATCGATACAACGACAGCGGCTGGTAAGGCGTTCCTGGACATGCTTGGTGTGTTCGCAGAGTTCGAGACCAACCTACGTCGGGAAAGACAGCTTGAGGGAATTGCCAAGGCGAAGGCCAAGGGTGTCTACAAGGGACGGAAGCCGAGTGTCGACGCAGAGAGAGTAAAGGCCCTTCGAGCGGATGGACTTGGGGCGTCTGAGATCGCCCGACAACTCGGTATTGGACGAGCGTCAGTCTACCGAGCTCTGAGGCCATGATCGGAGCGTTATCAGGTTAATCACACTCGGGAAACGCCTGATTGCCTTAGTCGGTCCTTCCGAGAGAGCGGCCCGGCTTTTTGCAGCCGTTTTCTCAAGTCGACCACAAAGGTCATCTGATCCAATCCATTGGCCCCGTTGTTCTGCAGCGGGGTCTTTTTTGTGACCAGATTGGCCGAAACCACAAAGAGGACCTGATGAAGCCTTCCCGTTTCACGATCCGGGCCAGCGAAGTGATGTGTCAGCAGATCGAAGAGATCAAAGTGCTGATGCGATCTCTCCG
This sequence comes from Roseibium sp. R5, assembly GCF_055755305.1. Taxonomy (NCBI): domain Bacteria; kingdom Pseudomonadati; phylum Pseudomonadota; class Alphaproteobacteria; order Hyphomicrobiales; family Stappiaceae; genus Roseibium; species Roseibium sp. R5. Next base: position 4,477,924 of record NZ_CM146910.1, on the reverse strand, counting down.
GCCAGGGACATTTCCCACTACTGCAGATGCCATTCGCTTTGCACTCCGGCAAACGTCAGAACAAGTCGACCGCCCCGGCGTCACCTCAGACAGCAGCACCAACCCCTGTCATGGCACTGGTATTGTTCGAGTGCTCGTTGACTGCAATGCCAACTGACCCAAGGCATGTGGTCAGCATCTCCATGTACGCCAACAAGGACGGTCGGACTCTGGTGCACCTTGTCCGAGACACCTTGGAGACGATGACCAAAAAGAAGTGGTCACTCACAGAGACAGTCCGCTTCTGCGTTGAGGAGCAGGGACGACACCTGCTCTCCGATCTCGTCGACATTCTCAAAGAGCCGTCCAACAGGCCGGACAGCACATAAAAACCTCAAAATAATCAACCTTATGACCCTGCCTCACGGCGGGGTTTTTCGTATGGATCAGATGAAATGACAAAACGCGATCCCCGAGTTCGCCCAATCAGTGAGATGATGAAAGACTTACCACCACGCCCGGAACCAATACTGGGAACGTGGTTTGCCCCCGGACATCAAGTGATGCTGTACGCGCCATCTGGTGTCGGCAAGACCTTCCTGTCTATGTCGATTGCATTGGCAATATCCGGAGGTGGTTCATTGATGGACTGGGCTGCTGATCAGCCTCGACGAGTACTCTACGTGGACGGTGAAATGGATGTTCACGATCTCGCAGACCGCACACAACAGCTCGTTTCCGTGCTTCCTGGGATTGATAAAGAACAGGCGACGGCCAATCTGCAGCTCCTCGCCTTTCGCGATCAGTTCCCTGACAGCTGGTTTCCGGATCTCAACGAGACCAAGCATCGTGATTGGTTGATCGAGACAGCAGACGAGGAACAAGTGGATCTTGTCGTTCTGGACAACTTCTCCACCCTCGTGACCGTTGAGGATGAAAATGCTGCCAGTGCAATGAACCCGATCCTTGATGTCATGCGGCATTTACAGCGTCTAGGCTGTGCGGTGTTACTTGTGCATCACGCCCGCAAGAATGGCGGCGGCGACGGGTCTTATCGAGGTTCCCAAAAGCTCTCTGTTACGTGCAACACGATCATTCGCCTCGAACCATCTACGAGTGATGCAGTGGACGGGGCAGCTTCATTCAAGATGGTTTGGGAGAAGGTGAGAGCCCGTCGGACAGAAGAGGTGCAGGACCGTCAGGTTACTCTGAGCGATTTCGGCTGGACATATGAGATCTCCAACAAACCCGAACTCCTAGAATACGTCCGGGCGGTTCGTTCGAGAGAGCATCCAACTGCTGAAAGCATCGCTCACGCTCAGGACGTGTCAAAGGGCACCATCTCCAAACGGAAGAAGGCGGCAATCGCGGCCGGTTTGATCACGCTGGAAGAGATCACCAAGTGTCATGACGAGGCCCGCGAGCTGCTTGATGAAGAAGATGATAACGATGACTTCTGACCAGTGCGGTGATCCGTGAGGGGGGCGTAGCCCTCACTTATAGGCCATACGTTTCCAGTTTCTATGTCTTACTAGGTGTGGAAACTGGAAACCTCTTTTATTTACAATGTGATAGAGACGTCTTGGCGGCGGGGGTTTCCACTCCTTCCTCTCTTTTTTGGAGCAACATACTTTGCATAAAACAGTAATCGTCCCAACCAGTGTTGAAGGACGCACATTCCAGGTGAATGAAAGCCAGTTGAACCAACTGCGAAACGACGGTTGGTCGATGAGTTTCTACATCGCAGATAACGGCAAAGGCAGGAAATATGTTCGTGATTACCGTAAGGGCAATAGAAAGCCAGAGCTGGTTGCCAGGGCGCTTGTCCCAACATCCAATGGGCGCATCGTCTACCTGAATGGTGATAGCCTGGATCTGCGGCAGCAAAACCTAGTGGTATCTGGCGGATGGTAGGGGAACTCCAGTTCGTCTGTCAGACGATGTCATCGGGTTGCGGTCTTCTTTGGATACGCCAGCTTGGCAATGGCTTCGGTCAACGTCGAAAGCGAATTGCCGCCGGAGTAAAGGCCATAGGTAATGGTCTTCTTCTCGTGACCAACGATGTCAGCCGTCACGTTCTCAGGAACTCCTGCCTGTTCTAACTGCGTGATGACGGTTTTGCGAATTGAGTGAAACACATGCTCCGGACCGAAGCCGAGCTTGCGCTTAAGATTGCCGAACCGCTTTCCTATGGCGTTGCTCCGGTCTCCGTACTTGTTTTCAGTGAGACCTGATAAGACATAGCCGTCTGTGCTCGACTGCGTCAGGCGATCCAGTGCTGGTTTGAGCTTCGGATGGACAGGTACCTTACGTCGACCGGCGTTGGTCTTGTCCTCCGTGATCTGAATATGGTCATCGGCAACATGTTCGAGTTTTAGTGAGCATAGTGACTCGATCCGGCAACCGGTCCACATGGCCAGTCGAATAAGGTCTGCAAGGCTGTCATCTCCTTTGTGCATGGCAGCGTCAAGCAGCCAGGAAACCTCAGACGGTGCAAACGGTCGTCTGGATTTTTCGCTTGAGCGTTTTGAGTTGTTCTTGGTCGATAAGCTCTCGAATGGGTCTTTTTCAGCAGATACGAGCTCTATGTCTTGAAGGTAACCCCAGTACCCGCGAACTGCGCCCACGATCCTCTGCATTGTTTTGGGCTTCAAGCCTTCGGCGAGCCGCCCCTGATACCAGGCAGTTACAGAGCGTCTTTCAATGTCATTCACATACGTAAAAGCTGCGGCGAAGTTCTGAAGGTCGCTTCGATACATGTTGATTGTTTTTTCTTGAAGAGAGCTTCTGGTAGCCAGCCATTCTTCAATCTTCTCGTCTGTCCGAACGAGCTGGCCAGTCGCAATCCCGTAGAAGCGCCTGGAGTCATTGACCTCCTCCTGGTCCTCAAAGTCAGGATGCTCTGGATCCATTATCTTCGCGCCGAACCTATACTCATCAGCCTTGTCCGATATCAACCACTCAAGGTTGTCTTTCTCTTCCGGCTTAGCGTTTAGGAACTGATCACGCCAGTACAGTGCATCACGTTCAATTGCATCGGTGGAGTTTGATCTCGCCGTCTCAATCTGAAGTAACCACTTCTGCTCCAGCAAGGCAGCTCGACGTTGTGCTTCTCTGAGGTCTTCCGTCTTGAGCGAGGCGCAGAAGCGCGTTTTTTTGAGTGCCTCTTGTGCGTCTTTAGGGATGTCGTGCAGGGCATACCAGCGGCGGCGGCGTTGTTCTATGTACATAGTGATTTGGAGTGTCTAGACGGTGAGAAAATAATGCGCTGTGAGTGGTGCTTCCACACACGTTTTCCCCGCACATATGATCTAAAATAACAATAAAATCAATAGTGACAGGGCGTTATGTGCGGCCTTCTGATAGTCCCTTCCTCTCCGCCACTTTGTGTCCAGACCTACACGGATATTCGCGCGCCGCGCCCGAGGAAACGGGTGTAGGACGTTCATGATCTGTTGCTTATCGAGCGGGCGTCGGTTTTCAGCTCTTAGCGCACTTTCAGATCGCTCTTTGGCTTTGGGGTGTCGGCGGTTTCGGTCCAGGTGAGGCGGAGATCGATGCGGTTGGAGCCGCCGGAGCGCTCGGCGCGGACCCGCACCGTGATCAACCCGTCCGGTTCCAGAACGATCTCTTCATCGCCATCGCTCAAGGTTAGTTCGCCTTTGCCAATGCCCTTGGTCACCGCCTCCAAAAGCGCCTTGATGGACTTGCGGCTTTGAAGGGACTCGTGGCGGAAACTTCCATCACCGTTTTGCATCTAGGCACTCTTTTCTCAAAGATGATGTTCTGGCTTGAAATGTTTGACCCTTGGATAGTCGGAACTCAAGCCCACAACGTCGCCTGAGGGGAAAATAAGCGTTGCGCCCGCACCGATGCCGGTGAGGCCTTCCAGACGCCGGGAGGTCCGGTCCAGCGTGATGTCGCCCTCCAAGTGCAACAGCCCGTTCTTGGACAGGATCCGCTGGCCTTTATGGTTGTTGACGTGGCCCTGAACGATCATCTTGATGCCCGCCTGATGCAGAAGCTCAACGCCTGAGGCCGTCAGTTGTCCGTCAACCGGCCGGTATTTGGTGCGAACCAGATTGGCAACCGGGCCGGAATAAAAGGCAAATGGATCATCTTCGGCTTCCAGCCGGTAGCGCGCGTTGACAGCGGCGGGGCCGTCTTTGGCCAGCAGTGCGCACATGGTGTCATCGATCCCGGCATGCAGAAAGACGATGGATCCGATCTGTTCGACCACATCCATGGCCGAATAAAACCAGCTGTAGGCACCGTCCGGGCTCAAAAAGAGATCCCGGCACCGCAGGGACGCGGCATAGACCTCGCGCATGGTGAGGCCTTCCGTGTCCGCCTGTTTGGCAAACTGTTTTGCCTTTTTCTTCAGCTTCTTGAGCTCTTTTTCGATCCCCAAGGGCGTCAGATACGGCGCGGCCGCGGCGGGGAACGTTTCTTTCCAGCTTTTGGACGGAAAGATCCGCTCACGGCACTCCGCCTCGTCCGGCAGGTTTGCCAGGTCTTCCGGTGTCACGTAACGTGTGTTGATTTCGGCTAAGAGCGGCAGGATCTTGCGGCCCATGCGGACAAAAAGATGCTCGGTCAGCGGGGCCTTCGGCAGGGTCAGTGCCCGGATCGCAAGGCGCAGCCGGAGATCATGATTTCCCGCAAGCAGACGGACGTCGGCACCCAGATCAAACAGGCGTTTCAGCGCGTTCAGCATGTCGAGGTTGGACGGACCCTTATCGAGGCAATCGCCCCCGACGATGATTTTCGCCATCCGGCCGAAGGGCGTCAGGACAAACCCGTCGTTAAGGCGGCGGACCGCACCGGCTGAAACGAGGGAGCGCAAAAAGCCGTCGGCATCGGCATGCGGATCGGAGATGAAAACAACCGGTTTCTCCGGCCAGGTCCAGGTGCCGTGTGAGGCGGCTGCGATCAAGCTGTCGCGAACCGCGCCGGCATTGCCGCCTGAATGATCCTCATGGACCGGCCAGCGTTCAAGGTTGCGGGGAAGCGCTGCGAGTTCACCCGCATCATCGAAGACAGGGGGCAGCATTGGGTGCGATCTTGCTGCGCGACCGGTTTGTACTGCCATGATTGAAGGCCTAATCGAGCGTCTTATCCGTTAGCTGGCGAATCTTCCACGTGCCGCCAGTTTGGGCCCATGTACCATTTTCTATGTGACAGAGATGTAACGGCCGGGCGTGGTGCATGCTGTATTGAGCGATCTGGTCACGGGTCAAGACACCGAGCAGGTGCGCCGCGTGCCGGAAAGAAGCGCCATGGCCAAAATGCAGCGTCACCGTTCCAGCGGGTTGCTGAGCAGTTGTGCGGGTCAAATGATCTGCCACCCGCTGTCCCGCCATTATCAGCGATTCCGCACCTTGCAGCGGCAGGCAATAGTCGCTGTCCGATTTCCATGCCACGGGAGGCGTGTCAAAGCGGGGGTCTTCGGTAAGGATCGTTTCAATCTCCTCGAGCGTCAGGTTTGCTGCGCTGCCGACCGAGCGTTCCGCCAGGGAAGGTGTCTGCTCGATGGTCAAGGTGTGTCCGTGTTTGATCAGGACATCACACGCGAGCCAGGCCGTCTGCCAGGCCCGTAGCTGACAGGACGAATAGACGATCGGATTGAGTGTCAGGCGTTGGTCTGAAAGCCACGCGGCAAGATCTTCGCCGCAGACTTCGGCTTGCGTTTTGCCCTTCTCTGTCAGGGGAAAGGGCTGCAGGGCACTGGGCACATTCTTGCGCTGGTGGTAGTCTCCGTGGCGGATCAAAACCGCGAAGGGGCCAGTGGCAGCCGATCCGGTCATGCAAAGAGGTCCTTGCCCGCGGCGGCCAGTGCATCGAAATCGATGGCGCCGGTCGCTTCGCGAATCCGGACACTCTTGAGCTGCCGGAGATAAGCGTCCGGATCCAGCGGTTCGTCATCGCGCAGGAAGACACCATTGGCATCCTGAAAGAACGGACCGGCACTTTTCATGATCGCACCCAGGAGATCGGGCCGCTCTGTGAGGTCTGCATCCACGAGGCGCGTTGGCTCAGTCGAAGAGCGGCTCCAGTTCAACACCCAGAATTCGGTGAGGGGCGCCGTGAATGACATGCGGTCCGGGCCATAGACCTCGCTGATGAAAAGATCATGTTTTTCTTCCAGCTGCCAAAGGTCTTCCGGTGGCATCTGCTGCAGCTCTTTTTTTCGTTCCTCGGACAGCAAGGGGGCCAGGCGCGGATTGTGCAAGATCGTGCCGGGGTTGATGCGCGGATTTTTGGGAATGCCGAGACCTTCGGTGCTATTCGGTGTTGCGCGCACCATGAGCCTGTCGTTGGTGACAAAGCGGGTCGGTTCGAGATCCATCATGCGCAAGATGGCAGTGGATTTTCCACCACCGGACAGCCCGGCAATTGCCAGGCCTTGTCGCCCATCGGTCACCGCAGCGGCGTGGCAGATCTCCCAGCCGTCCCGCTTGCAGATGTTGAGGATTTGCGTGTTGATGAAGTTGATGACCTGATTGGGATAGGCGAGGCAGGGCCCGAACGCGATTAGAGCTTCCGAGGATTGCAGGAAGGTCATGCCCGAGCGGATCTTGTGCACCAAACGGCCGTCATCCAGATCGACATACGCGTCCTTGCGTCCGGTTTTACCCGGTTCGCGCGCCCAGTCGATCCAGTCCGGAGGGGCGTTGAGACTTTGTCCTTCCAGTACGTCGATTGTGGCTGCAACCGGCCCGGCTTCTGCGAGCGCTTCTTTCAGGTGGTGACGCAGCTCTACGGCCATCGGCACCTCGCAACGGACTGCAAGGCGCACCGGACCGGTTTCAAGATAAAGCGTTTCCGGCAAACCGTCGCGGTTTAGCTCAGCAAGAACATCGGTGGCAGTCCTCATTGCGTCACCTTTGCAATCACATGATCGGCAAGGGCTGCGGCTGCATCGACACCACAGCCTTCCTTGGCTCCGCGATAACCGCCGAAGGCAGACACTTCAAAGACGATTGGGCCATCGTCGGTCAGTGCGACATCGACGGTTGTGAAATCAAGGCCGAACGGCGCTTGTGCTTTTCTGGCAAGCTCGATCAGGTCGGCATTTGGTTCAAAAGGCGCATATTTGCCGCCGCTGTGGATCGTTGTGTTCCAGCTATCGGATTGGCTGACCCGAGCGTAGGTGCATAAGTAGTCGCCGCCCAGAAACACCATTCCGAGATCCTGGCCGGAAAGGTTCAGTTTTTGCTGGATGTACATCACTGGATGGTCTTCAGCGAACGCGGCGATCTCGGTCCGGGCGTTGGCGCCCGCTTCGATAATGCACATGCCGCGTGCCTTGGTGGAATACAGCGGCTTGAAGACGGCCGCGCCATAGCGCTCCACCGCAGCTTCAGCAGCTTTCAGATCTTCGGTCACAATCGTTGCCGGCATCGGCGCACCGGCCGCGCGCAGGGAAACCGTGCAGGCAAGCCGGTCGATCAGCCGCAATACGGCCTCAGGGCGGGAGAAGATCTTGACGCCGCGGCTTTCGGCAAAGCGCAGCAGCTCTAGCCGGTCAAGCGCATGGGGGCTGTAGATTTCGCTGATCTTCTTGATAATGAGCCCGTCAAGCGCGCAAAGATCCTGTCCCTGGTACATGACAGAACCGGTTTCCAGATCGAGCGTCACGGCTGCCATGTCGATCACCAGACGGTAGCCGGTTTTGGCCGCGATCACATCGGCAAGGGCTTCTGTGGACCATTTGCCGGGTATGCCAACGACCCCGATCTTGATGTCAGTCAACGAACAACTCCTTGATGGGCAGTTTGAACCGCTCTTCCTTGCCCTCCGGACACTCCAGCGCTTGTTCGAGCAAGAAACGGGCGCGGATGAACATGCGCCGCGCGTGGGATTTGTCGAACACGAACCGCGTGGAGGTGGCAAAGCTGCGCGCAAGGCCGAGGGCGAGGCGGTACTCATAGGTCCGGTCTTTCTGGGACCGGGCGAATTTTGCGGCGACCGATTGCAGGTCGCAGGCGACTTTGGCGAGTCGGCGGCGCACCGGAATGTCCTGGATTTGCAGCCGGTAGTTGGAAATCATGAAGACGGAGACGTCCTGAACGTAATCCATATAGCGGGAACGGTGCAGGTCGATGAAATGCAGCTTCTTTTCCGCTGGGTCATAGATGACGTTGTCGAGATTGAAGTCGCCGTGGATGTGCACGGAGAAGGCCGCTTCCAATTTGTCTTCGCGCTCCGCGGCTTCCCGGACAAGTTCGTCAAAACCCTTCAAACGCAGCCCACCGAAACGTTGCGGTTCAGCACGGAATTCCGGATGAACGCGGTAAACCTCGGGCAGGCGCCGGGACAACTGGCGCATGGAGGCCATGACGGCGGGTTCTTCCATGCGTGTGCTGCGCCAAACATCGTTCAGGGTCTTGGCCAGCTTCTTCTGGGCTTCCGCCAGAAGGGCGTCGTTTTCGTTGAGGACCAGCTGTTCGAATGTGTAGCCCGGCAGATGCTCGATCAAAAGGGCGGCTGACTGACCCCGCTTTTGATAGGACAGGATTTTGGGGGCCAGTCCCGGATAGATCGCGTGCCAGCTTTTCACGCCCGCCCGTTCTTCGCGCACCTTGCGCAATTCCCCGTCCTTGAAGACCGCATTGACGGGTTCCCCGTTTTCGCTGCGCGAACGCACGGAAGAGATCGCACTGCCGGACCGGGTTTCCGCCAAGGGGACCATGTCGACCGGTTCATCGTCCTTGGTCGATGGCAGGAGGCTTTTCAGCGTGAAATAGCGTTCGAACTGGACCGGTTGACCAAGATTGACCGACAGGATGGCTTCGGAGATCGACTGGAGCGCGTCACCGATGCGCCGGACTTCGTTGGCAACCAGCAGGCTATTGGCAAGATCGGCTGTGTGCTTGGACTTGCGCATGTCCTCGGTCAGTGTACGGAACACCCGGTCGTACAGGTCCTCCATCTTTTCACGGATCTGCCCGATCCGAACCGCGGATTTGCTGTCAGACCGGGCAAGGGCCGGCTGAATAAGTTTCAGGCTGTCGCGAACCTGTTTAAGCACTTTGGCATAGGTGTCGCCTCTCAAATACGCCTTGCGGTCCACAGTCTCAGCGTATGTCAGGCTGCGACGGGCAAGGCGGCTGATCAGGTCAAGGTTCTGCGCGATCAGTTCGACGTTCCGCAGCAGGTTCTGCTGTTCGGAAGTGACTTTCTTTTGAGACAGAATTTGCGTGCTGGCTTTGGTCAATTTCGAGGCGAGATTGTAGGAATAGCCCGCGCGCAAAATGACCTTTTGCGCGGCTGCCTGGTTTGGGGACTTGAAATAGTCCTGCATCCCGGCGAGCTGGCCATCGATCTCCACGCTCAAGAAATAAAGATTTTCGTCAATGGATCGGGGGAGTTTAGCCATCAAAAACTCCCAGATAGACCGGTGCCGTGGTGGTCAGCGCTGCAGCGTAAGCCGGGCGGAACTCCGCCGCTCTTGAAACCGGAGAGGCCCAGATCGTCCCGACCTGAGAAGGGTCGGGATGGGGACCCATGACCGGCATATAGTCGTCAGGAACGTTACACGCGAACAGCAGCTCCAACTGGTGCCGCTTCCCCTCCGTTTTGGCTTTGAAAACTTCGGCGACATGCAAAAGGGGGCCTACGGTCACGGTCGTACCGACTTCTTCAGCGCATTCCCGGATCAGAGCCTCTGCTGCCGTCTCGCCCGGGTCCTGCTTTCCGCCCGGCAAGGTCAGATAGGCCGCAGCACCGCGCTTTTGCTTCACCTGTACCAAAAGATCTCCGTTTCGATAAATGACGGCCCGGACAGTTGGGCGGATCGGTTCCAGAACTTTGGTCTGTTTCAGTTTCATGGCGGTGTACAGTGGCTCTGAGAAGGAAACGTGACAGCAATTCAGAACCGTTGATAACACCGAATCGTTGGGCTGGTCTAAATGGTTCAAGATCCTGTGCCAACACACCGTGATAGACTGATGGGCAGCCTGTCGGTGGAGACGATTTGAGATGACGAAAAACGCTACGGAGTTGTTGCTTCTCTGCGCCGGCGCTGGGGCCAAGGATCGGGACGGCGCAAAAAGGAGACGGCCTCTGCGCACCAAGGGAAAACGCCAGGCCCAGAAGATCGGCGCCTGGATGGGGCAGCACGGCTTGCGGCCTTTAAAAACTCTCACGACAACCGATGAACGCGCCAATGCGACCGCGCAAAAAGCGCTGAAGGCTGGCGGCTGGCCCGCGCAGGGGGTGGTTCAATTACCAGATCTCACGAAAGGTGTCATGCCGACGGTTGCCGATGACGACCGTGTGTTACTGGTTGCGCCCAAAAAGACGGTCGCAGATCTGCTCAACTCTCTTGGGGTTCAAGAAAACCTGTCTCCGGGCGTTCTTGTTCGCCTTGAGAAAACTCTTACGGGCACCGAAATCCGTCAGGTCATCGACCCGCAGGATTTGCCGGATCTCTTTCCCTATCCCGGCCCGGATGGTCCGGAACGCCGGGAGCGGCCGGCCTATTATTACACCCAGTCTGCCGTCATTCCGTTCCGCCGAACGCCGGAGGGCAAGGAAGTCCTGATAACAGGTTCATCGAGTGGACGGCATTGGGTCGTCCCGAAAGGCATTGTCGATCCGGGCCTAAGTCCTGCGGAATCGGCCGGAGTGGAAGCCCGCGAAGAAGCCGGTGTCGAGGGCAACGTCGGCGCTGGTCCCCTTGGAACCTTCACTTACGAAAAGTGGGGGGCGGTGTGCGAGGTTGAGGTCTATGCGATGGAAGTTACCCGTATCCTGCCGGCAGATGCCTGGGAGGAAAGCCACCGGCAACGCACATGGGTGCCAGCGGAAACGGCCGCAGCCATGCTGTATCAGAAGGCGTTCGGGCCGCTCATCGCGCAGCTCTGATTTGTCAGCGTGGTGCCTTGGCCGCGTTCTGATAGGCCTCTCGTAACTCCCGCTTCGGGTTCTGCCGATGTCGTTGCCCCACACACATGCGCAATGCTGTCCCGGCTTCGAACCGGGACCACGGTCTTCAGGCCCCGGCTCGGGGCCGGGGGCGGCAGCAGATGAGGGTCTGGGATCTGGACCAGATCAGGTGAGGTCCGAGCAAATCCGTTGTTTGGCTTCTCGGTATTCCTGTTCGATCCGGTCGACAACCTTGCCCGCCGGAACGATCGACTTGAGCGCCCCGATGCCCTGACCCGCGCCCCAGATTTCCTTCCAGGCCTTGGCCTTGGACGATCCGGAGCTGAAGTTCATTGATGAGGGATCGGCAGACGGCAAGTTGGCCGGATCGAGACCGGCACGGGAAATCGATGGCGCAAGGTAGTTGCCGGACACACCGGTAAAGAGCGACGATGTGACAATGTCTTCCGCGCCGCTTTCGACCAGCATTTGCTTGTATTCAGCCTGCGCGTTGGCTTCCTCGGTCGCGATAAAGGCGGACCCGATATATCCGAGATCCGCGCCAAGCGTCCGGGCGGCAAGCAGTGCTTCGCCTGTGCTGATGGAGCCGGACAGAAGTAGCGGCCCATCAAACCATTCGCGGATCTCACGGATAAGCGCAAACGGGGATTGCTGGCCTGCATGACCGCCGGCCCCGGCCGCGACGGCGATCAGGCCGTCGGCGCCTTTCTGGATCGCCTTCTTGGCGAAGGTGTTGTTGATGATATCGTGCAGCGTGATCCCGCCGCAGGAATGCGCTGCTTCGTTGACTTCAACCCGCGCCCCGAGCGACGTGATCCAGATCGGCACCTTCCAGCGGGCGCAGATTTCCAGATCGCGCTCCAGACGTCCGTTGGAGCGGTGCACAATCTGGTTCACAGCGAAGGGGGCTGCCGGGGTGTCGGGGTTTGCTTGATTGTAGCGGTCGAGTTCCTCGGTGATCTGCTTCAGCCAGATCTCCAGCATGATGGGCTCGCCATCCTTCTCACGGGCATTGAGCGCCGGAAAGCTGCCGACAATCCCGGCTTTGCACTGGGCAATCACGAGGTCCGGGCCGGAGACGATGAAGAGTGGGGCGGCCACGGCCGGAAGACGCAAACCTTGCAAGGCTTTCGGAAGGGTTTTGGATTTCAACATGCTTGGGTGTCACCTCGGTAGGACGGTTCTGCGACCGCTGATTTCGTTCTGCGTGAAGGTCATCATCACACCAAAAACGCACTGAAACAGTCTGCGTATGACGCCTTCCGTATTGGTCATTATTCCACATGTCAGAATAGAATTCTGTATTTTTCTTGACAAGTCTCAAGATTTCAATTTGCAATAGTCTTTGAGCACAAAATCAGCTTTTGCGTGCAGTGCAGCAAATTGTCTGGCCGTCAAAACAGGGAAAACCCGGAAGACGGCCGCTCAGGGAGGAAAGCATGAACTATCTGAAGTCACTTGTGGCGGCCGCAGCGCTTGCCACTTGCTCTATGAGCGTATCCAGCGCCGACACCGTGAAAATCGGCTATATCGATCCGCTGTCGGGCCATTTCGCCCTGGCCGGGGACACGGGATTGAAGCATTTCCGCTATGCCGCTGACCGGATCAACGAGGCTGGTGGTGCAGGCGGAATGACGGTCGAGATCGTACCATTCGACAACAAGGTCAATCCGAAGGAAAGCCTGGTGCAGCTGCAAAAGGCGATTGACCAGGGCATCCGCTATATTGTTCAAGGCAACGGCTCTTCCGTCGCCTCGGCACTGATCGACGCGATCAACAAGTACAACAAACGCAATCCGGGCGAAGAGGTTCTGTTCCTGAACTATGCTGCCGTGGACCCGGCTTTCACCAACGACCGCTGCAGTTTCTGGCATTTCCGGTTTGATGCGGACGCGGATATGAAAATGGCGGCGATGACCGACTGGCTCGCCAAGCAGGATGACATCAAGAAGGTCTACATCCTCGGGCAGGACTATTCCTTTGGCAAGGCGGTTGCCAATGCAGCCGTGACGATGATTGCCGAAAAACGGCCGGACATCGAGATCGTCGGCAACGAGCTGCACCCGCTCGGCAAGGTGAAGGACTTCACGCCCTATATTCAAAAGATGATCGCCTCTTATGCGGACGCTGTGATCACCGGCAACTGGGGGCAGGACATGACGCTGCTGGTTAAGGCAGCATCATCTGCCGGTCACGATGTACCCTACCTAACCTATTACGGCGGCGGGCTCGGAGCGGTTGCAACCATGGGCGAGGGCGCCATTGGTCTCGTCAAGCAGATCACCGAGTTCCATCAGAACATCGACACCAGCGAAGAGCAGTTTGCCAATATGGACCGCTTTCAGGCGCGCTACGGCACCGATTACTATTATCAGCGGGTGTTCACGCTGATGGAGATGTTCGACAAGGCGGTTGATGAAGTGGGCGAGAACGATCCTGTGAAGGTGGCTTTTGCCCTTGCCGGAATGGAGCATGAAACGCCCTATGGCCCGGTCTCCATGCGCGAGGACAATCACCAGCTGATCCAGCCGCTGTTCATCTCCACCTTCTCCGATGATGTGTCGCGAACGCTGGAGGGCACAGCCTTCGGGTTTACCACCGATCCGGACGGGATGATCGAGGGTGATGCGACCCGCACAGTAACCACCTGCCAGATGGAGCGGCCAAGCTGACATCAGTCGGCTGCAGCTTTCATCCATTCATTGACGCCGCGCGCTTTCCATCAATGCGCGCGGCCTTGAAGGCAGGACATTCATGGAAACATTCTTTTTCTCTCTGCTGAACGGGGTAATTTACGGGCTTTTGCTGTTCATGCTCTCCAGCGGCCTGACCCTCATTTTCAGCATGATGGGCGTGCTCAATTTCGCACATGCCAGCTTCTACATGCTGGGCGCGTATTTCGCCTATACGATCGGCTCGGTCACGGGCTTCTGGATTGCTTTATTCCTGGCACCGATCCTGGTGGGGCTGGCAGGGGCCGGTGTTGAGCGCTGGGGCTTGCGCAAGGTCCATACGAATGGGCACCTGGCCGAGCTTTTGTTCACATTCGGTCTGGCCTATCTGATCGACGAACTCGTCAAGATCATCTGGGGCAAGATCCCGGTTCCATATGAAATCCCAGCTGCGCTCGATTTTCCGCTGTTCACGCTGTTTGGCGCACAATATCCAGCCTACCGCATTTTCATGCTGGTTGTGTCGATCGCGATGCTGGCCGGGCTGTGGTTCCTTTTGAAACGGACCCGCGCAGGACTAATCATCCAGGCAGCGCTAACCCATCCGAATATGGTCGGGCACCTCGGCCACAATGTGCCGCGTGTCTTCATGATTGTGTTTGGCTTCGGCTGTGCGCTCGCCGGGCTTGCCGGTGTGATTGGAGGCAACTACCTCGTCACGGAGCCGGCTATGGCTCTATCCATCGGGCCGATCGTCTTTGTTGTGGTCGTAGTCGGCGGCATGGGCAGCCTGGAAGGCGCGTTCATCGCGTCCCTGCTGATTGGTCTTCTTCAGACCTTTGCAATTTCCATCGATACGACCTTCGCTGAAATCTTTGCCTTTACGGGGCTGAACCCGCTGAGCGATCTGGGCCGGATCTCGATTGCCTCGCTGGCCCCGATGCTGCCGTTCCTGTTGCTGGTTCTGGTCCTGATGATCCGCCCACGCGGTCTGATGGGGGAGCGTGAAATTTGACCGACACACTGTCCATATCCCTTGCGCCGTCACAGTCGGAGAAATTCCGCACACGTGTGCTGCCGTTCCTGATCATGGCGGCCGTTCTTGTGGCGATCCCGTTGACTGGGCCATCGCGCACGACCTATTCGCTGTTGAACGCGATCGGCATCAACATGGTGTTTGCCCTGTCCTACAACATGCTGCTTGGCCGCGCGGGGCTCTTGTCCTTTGGCCATGCGGTGTATTTCGGCCTCGGCGGGTATGCGGCGATGCATGCCATGCAGGCGATTGAAACCGGGACCGGCCTTTGGAGCATGTTCCCGGTCTTTGCCTTGCCGCTTGTTGGATTTGCAGGCGGCGCCCTTGCGGGGGCTGTCATCGGCTGGCCGTCGTGCCGGCGGGCCGGGATTCCCTTCGCGATGATCTCGCTAGGCCTTGCCGAACTGGTGGCAGCTGCCGGCTTCATGTTCACCAGCCTCTTTGGCGGCGAGGAGGGCGTATCCGG
This sequence comes from Roseibium sp. R5, assembly GCF_055755305.1. Lineage (NCBI taxonomy): Bacteria > Pseudomonadati > Pseudomonadota > Alphaproteobacteria > Hyphomicrobiales > Stappiaceae > Roseibium > Roseibium sp. R5. Next base: position 4,462,878 of record NZ_CM146910.1, on the reverse strand, counting down.
TGACCGCATGAACGGGCCGGAGCTGTTCGGTCTCAGTCTTGGCCCGATCAACGAGGTCTACTGGTTCATTGCCGCCTGGACGTTGATTGGAACCGTTGCGATGTTTGCCTTTACCCGGACACCGCTGGGCAAGATGGGCGAGGCGGTGCGCGACAATCCGGAGCGGGTGGAGTTTGTGGGCTATGATCCGCAGCGGGTGCGCTATCTGATTTTCATCTTTGCCGGCGGCTTTGCGGGCCTTGCGGGCGGCATGGCTGCGGTCAATTACGAGATCTTCACCCCTGAGACCCTGTCGGTGATCCCCTCCGGATTTGTCCTGCTGATGGCCTATGTCGGGGGCATCCGTTACTTCGCGGGACCGATGCTGGGCGCGGTTCTGCTCACCTACATGCAATCCAACCTCTCCGACTTTACCGAAGCCTGGCTTTTGTATCTCGGGCTCTTGTTCATGATGATCGTCATGTTCGCGCCATCCGGTCTTGCCGGTGTCCTGGTCTCTATTTCGCAGGGGCTGCAGAGCCCGGATCGCGGAGTGATCCTGAGGCGCTGGGCGCGCTATGCGGCCGGAGCTCTGCTCGCCTTTACCGGCATTGTGATCACCATCGAAGTGGCGGTCAGGGAATCCAGTAGTTTTGGCGAGGTCTTCGAACCGTTCGGCATCGCCCTGGCACCGGACAATCCCGTGACCTGGCTGCTTGCGCTTGGTCTGGTTGCAGCAGGGGGCTGGGTGATGCGGTCCAGCGGATCAGACAAAGAGGAGGCCTTGTCATGAGCACATCAGCCTTGTCGATCCGGGATCTGACCAAGAACTTTGGCCCCGCCGAGATCATCCGTGGGGTCACTCTGGATATCCCGCCGGGGGAACGGCACGCGATCATCGGGCCGAACGGGGCGGGTAAATCAACCTTGTTCAATTTGATCTCCGGACTGCACCGGCCAACGTCCGGCAGCGTTCATCTGGGTCGGCAGAAGATCTCCGGGCGCAAAGCCCATGAGATCAACCGCATGGGTCTGTCGCGATCCTTTCAGGTCTCCAACATTTTCGCCAACATGACGGTCCGCGAGAACGTCCGCTGTGCGGTCCTGTGGTCGCTCGGCACCGGCTACAGCTTCTGGCGTAACATCGGCAACTTGAGACATGTCCAAGACCGCACGGCGGAGGTTCTGGAGACCGTCGGCATGATCGATAAGGCGTCCTTGCCCGCGGCAAGTCTGCCCTACGCCGATCAGCGTACACTGGAGATCGCGATCACCATTGCAGGCGGGGCCGATGTCATATTGCTGGATGAACCAACCGCCGGGATGAGCCATTCGGAAACGGAGCGGGCCGTTGCGCTCATTGAGCGGGCCACACGCGGAAAGACACTCATTATTGTCGAGCACGATATGAGCGTGGTCTTTGGGCTGTCCGACCGCATTTCGGTTCTTGTCTACGGGAAGATCATTGCATCCGGGCCACCGGAGGCCATACGCGGGGATGCGAAGGTGCGCGAAGCCTATCTTGGCGACGAAGCCGAGGATTTGCCGATGGTTGAGGGAGCAGCGTGATGACCGGGATGTTGTCTGTTCGCGGGTTAAACGCCTTTTATGGCAAAAGCCACGTTCTGCGCGGTGTCGAGCTGGAGGTCGGCGAAGGCGAGGTGGTTGCGCTGCTTGGACGCAACGGTGTTGGCCGCTCGACCACCGTGAAGGCGATCATGGGCGAGGTCGCGCCAAAGGGCGATATCTGGTTCAAGGGCGAGAACATCTCGGGCCTCGCGAACCATGAGATCGCCCTGAAGGGTCTGGGCTATGTGCCGGAGAACCGGGACATCTTTCCGGGCCTGACCGTTCGCCAGAACCTTGTGCTCGGCATCAAGGACATGAAACGGCCGGGGCGCTGGGCAATCGAGGACATGCTGAAGATGTTCCCGAACCTTGCCGAGCGCGCAGATACACCGGCGGGCGTTCTGTCGGGCGGCGAAAAGCAGATGCTGACGATTTGCCGGACGCTGATGGGCGATCCGCAGCTGATCATGATCGACGAACCAACGGAAGGCCTTGCGCCGCGGATCGTGGCCCAGGTCGGGGAGCTTTTATCCGAAATTGCCCGCGCGGGGGTCTCCATCTTGCTGGTGGAGCAAAAGCTCTCCATCGCCCTGAAAATCGCTTCCCGCGTTTATGTCATGGGACATGGGGAGATCGTCTATTCGGGAACACCGCAGGAATTCCTGACCCGCGACGACATCCGCCGCGAGTGGCTGGAAGTGTGAGTCGAACAAACGGTTCCCCGTTTGCGTTGCGGCCATGAACCAGAACCAAGGGCTGCGCGGTTTTGCAGGTCCCGGATCAAGTCCGGGACGGCAGAGGGCGGCGGAGTAACTGAAGATCGCGGGATGAATTCGGTGCCTTCCCGGGCTTGAGCCGGGATCATTTTAGAGCAAAGCAAATGCCGTACTACGTTTATATCCTCGCGAATAAGCCACACGGAGCGATCTACATTGGTTCGGCGCGCGACTTGCGAAACAGATTGGAGCAGCACGCGGCGGGGATACCTGGTAGCCACACCCAAAAATATAACATCAAGACGCTCGTCTATTTCGAGGTCCACAATGAAGTCATCGATGTCGTGCATCAAGAGCGAAGGCTGAAACGTTGGCGGCGAGCTTGGAAGGAGCAGCTGATTGCCAAGTCAAACCCAGGCTGGAGAGATATCCGTGATCAAATCCCGTTATAGGTGTGTTTGAAGCTGGTCCCGGATCAGGTCCGGAACAGCGCGAAGTGTATAAGTCTGGAAGGGGAAGCTAACCTACTTGCCGTCCCGGCCCTGAGCCGGGACCAAGGGCTGGATAATTGGCAGGGTCCCGGATCAAGTCCGGGACATCAGCGGGAGATGGATGCTGCATTGCCGACGGCTCATCCAAGAGATGTTTGTAATTTCAATATAAAATATTGAATTCCACATATTGAAATTTCTTCAGGATGTGTTTAGGACTTTGTTCACGTACTAATCACTTGGACTGGGAGGCCTTGTGGTGACACAAAGCGTCAATCTGACACTCGAAGACAACATTGCCGTCATTGAAATCGCGAACCCGCCGGTCAACGCGCTCTCGCATGCGGTGCGCTCCGGACTTCAGGACGCGTTCCGCGACATCGCATCGAATGATGCGATCAAGGCCGTTGTGGTGTATGGTGCCGGACGGACGTTTGTCGCAGGAGCTGATATCCGTGAGTTCGGCCAGCCGCCGAAAGAGCCGTTCCTGCCGGAACTCATGAACGAAATCGAGGCCTGCACAAAGCCTGTGGTTGCCGCCGTTCATGGCACGGTTTTGGGTGGCGGGCTGGAGCTCGCTCTTGGTGCGCATTACCGGATTGCAGCGGCGAAGACCAAGCTCGGCCTGCCGGAAGTGTCCCTCGGCCTTCTGCCGGGGGCTGGCGGGACACAGCGCCTGCCGCGCCTGGTGCCGGTCGCAAAAGCCATCGATATGATCACCTTCGGCAAGCCGGTGTCTGCCAACCAAGCGCTTGAGCTCGGATTGATCGATCAGATCAGCGGCGAAGACGACATGCGCGCTGCCGGTCTCGCCTATGCAAAAGCACTTGTGAAAGACGGTGCCGCGCCGCGTCCGGTGAGTGGCCTTGCCTGCAATGCGCCGGAAGACGGTTTGTTCGACAAGGCCCGGGCGACGCTCGCCAAAAAAGCACGCGGTCAGATCGCTCCGCAAAAATGCATCGATGCCATTGAAGGTGCCGTCAATCTGCCATTTGCGGAGGGGCTGGCTCAGGAGCGGGCGTTGTTCCGCGAGCTGATGGACTCAGATCAGCGCGCCGCGTTGATCCATGCGTTCTTCTCTGAGCGCCAGGTCGGTAAATTGCCTGAGATTCAGGATGTTGAGCCACGCACACTTGAAATGGTCGGCATCATTGGTGGCGGTACCATGGGCTCCGGCATTGCGACCTCTGCGCTTCTGGCCGGGTTGACGGTCACGCTGATCGAGCGGGATGCAGAGGCCGTTGCCAAGGCGGAGGGAACGGTCTCCAGGAACCTCGCCGGTGCCGTCAAACGTGGCAAGCTCTCACAGGAAAAGTTCGATGCCATCATGGCTGGACACTTCAAGGCGGGCTCCGACTACGCCGCGCTCGCCGAAGCCGATCTTGTGATCGAAGCTGTCTTTGAGAGCATGGACGTCAAAAAAGAGGTCTTTGGCAAGCTGGACAAGATCTGCAAGCCGGGCACCGTGCTTGCATCCAATACGTCTTATCTGGATGTCGACGAGATCGCGGAGATCACCAGCCGACCGGCGGATGTGATCGGCCTGCACTTCTTCTCGCCTGCGCATGTCATGAGGCTACTGGAAATCGTTGTCGGCGCTAAGACCGCACCGGATGTGGTTGCGACCGGATTTGCGCTGGCAAAGCGTCTCGGCAAGATCGGCGTGCGCGCAGGTGTCTGCGACGGGTTTATCGGCAATCGGATCCTCGCAACCTACCGCAAAGCCATCGATGGCGCGGTGCTTGCCGGTGCCAGCCCGTTCGATGTTGACCGGGCTCTCGTCGACTTCGGACTGGCCATGGGGCCGTTTGCGGTCAGTGATCTGGCCGGCCTCGACATTGGATATATGACACGCCAGCGTTTGGCGGCGACCCGGGACCCGCGCGAGGTCTATGCGGAGTTTTCCGACAAGCTCTGCGAAGATGGGCATCACGGGCGCAAAACCGGCCGCGGATTTTACGACTACAACGGCGAACAACCGGTCCCGAACAACGCAATTCTCGGCTACATTTCCGAGGAACGCGCGGCCAAGGGCATTGAAAGCCGGAGCTTGAGTGATCAGGAGATCATTGACCGCTACATGGCTGCAATGGTCAATGAAGCCGCGCTCGTTGTGGAGGAGGGCATTGCACAGCGTCCGCTCGATGTCGACGTCACCTTGCTCAACGGCTACGGTTTCCCACGCTGGCGCGGTGGTCCGATGCAATATGCGGACACGGTCGGCGTCGACAAGATCTTGAACGATATCAAACGGTTTGCCGAAGAAGATGACTTCCTGTGGCAACCGGCTCCCCTGTTAGAAAAATTGGCAGCAGAAGGCAAGACCTTCGCCAGCCTGAACGCGTGAGGCCCCATTAGATGAAACAAGCAGTTATTGTCTCGACCGCCCGGACCGGGCTGGCGAAATCCTATCGGGGTGCGTTCAACGAAACCCACGGTGCGACCATGGCGGGTCATGCGATCCAGCACGCAGTGGAGCGTTCCAAGGTAGACCCGGCCATTATCGAAGACGCCTTCATCGGCTGCGGGTATCCGGAAGGCTGGACCGGCAGCAACATCGCGCGCCAGTCCGTTCTGCGCGCCGGTCTGCCGGTCACCACAGCGGCCGTCACCATCAACCGGTTCTGCTCTTCCGGCCTTCAGGCCGTTGCGATGGCAGCGCATGCAATCTCTGTTGAAGGTGCCCCGGCTGCGATTGCAGGCGGTGTGGAAAGCATCAGCCAGATGCCGCCGTCCCGCCCGCCTGCAGCGCGCGAGAAATGGCTCGATGAGCACAAGCCGGAAGTCTATCTCTCGATGATCGAGACCTCCGACATCGTCGCCAAGCGCTACAACATCAGCCGCGATGCCCAGGACGAACTGTCGCTGGTCAGCCAACAGCGCACCGCTGCAGCTCAAGCCGCCGGAAAGCTCGACGACGAGATCGTGCCGATCACCGTCACCCAGGCCTTCAAGGACAGGGAAACCGGGGAAGTGACCCGCAAGGAAGTCACATTTTCCATGGATGATTGCAACCGTCCGAACACGACACTCGAAGGCCTGGCCAAGCTGGAGCCGGTTCGCGGTGAGGGCAATTTCACCACCGCCGGCAATGCGTCCCAGCTGTCAGACGGTGCCGCGGCGCTCGTCCTGATGGACGCTGATCTGGCTGAAAAACAAGGCCTTGAGCCGCTCGGCGCACTGAAGGGGTTCGTCACGGCGGGCTGTGAACCGGATGAAATGGGCATTGGTCCCATCTATGCCGTTCCGAGGCTACTGAAGCGCCACGGTTTGTCGGTCGATGACATCGACCTTTGGGAGCTCAACGAGGCGTTTGCCTCCCAGGCACTGTATTGCCGGGAGCAGCTCGGCATCGATCCGGAAAAGTGCAATGTCAACGGCGGCTCGATTTCCATTGGTCACCCGTTTGGGATGACCGGGGCCCGCATGACCGGTCATTTGATTCTGGAAGGCCGCCGCCGGGGCTCTAAGCTCGGCGTTGTCACCATGTGCATTGGCGGCGGGCAGGGTGCTGCCGGCCTGTTTGAGATTTTCTAAGGGGGCTTTGATGGATCTGAGCTACACGCCTGAGGAAGACGCATTCCGCGCCGAAGTGCGGGCTTTTCTGAGCGAAAAACTGCCGCGCCATCTCTCCGAAAAGGTGCGCCTTGGCAAACGGTTGACCAAGTCGGACATGGAAAGCTGGCAGGCCATCCTGAATGCGCAGGGCTGGCTGGCTCCGAACTGGCCCAAAGAATACGGCGGCGCTGAATGGGATGCTGTTCAGCGCATGATCTTCGAGGAAGAAGCCTGTCTGGCCCATGCGCCCCGCATCGTGCCGTTCGGCCTTTCGATGCTGGCACCGGTGCTTATGGCGTTCGGATCGGAAGAACAGCGCCAGCACTACCTGCCGCGTATCTTGAGCGGCGAAGATTGGTGGTGTCAGGGCTACTCTGAACCGGGCGCGGGATCAGACCTTGCCGCGCTCAAGACCAAGGCGGTCCGCGACGGCGACCATTATGTCGTCAATGGCCAGAAAACCTGGACGACACTCGGCCAGCACGCCAACTGGATCTTCTGCCTGGTGCGCACTGACGCGGACGCCAAGAAGCAGGAAGGCATTTCCTTCCTGTTGATCGACATGAACACGCCCGGCGTGACCGTGCGCCCGATCGTGCTGATCGACAGCGAGGCCGAGGTCAACGAGGTCTTCTTTGATGACGTCCGCGTGCCGGTCGAAAATCTCGTTGGCGAAGAAAACAAGGGCTGGACCTACGCCAAGTACCTGCTCACCCACGAGCGGACCAACATTGCAGGTGTCGGTTTTTCAAACGCTGCGCTGGCAACGCTAAAACATGTGGCTGCCAACACCCAGTCCGGCGGCAAGCCTCTCGATCAGAACCCATATTTCGCGGCGCGCATGGCGCAGGCCGAAATTGACCTGATGGCCATGGCAACGACCAATCTGCGGGTCGTCTCCGCTGCCGCCAAGGGGCAGGCCCCCGGACCGGAAAGCTCGATGCTGAAGATCAAGGGCACGGTCATCCGTCAAGAACTGTCCTCGCTCCTGCGCCGGGCGGCTGGCCCCGATGCCATGCCGTTCCTGCCCGATTATCTGGATGGCGGCGACAACGTCCCGGTCGAAGGCCCGGAACACGCTCCGGCGGCTGCACCCAACTATTTCAACATGCGCAAGCTGTCGATCTTTGGCGGGTCCAATGAGATCCAGCGTACGATCATCACCAAAGCAATCCTGCAACTGTGAGGCATTGAGCAGATGGACTTTAATCTGACGGAAGAGCGCGGCTTGCTGCGCGACATGTTGCAGAAGTTTTTAGGCGAGAAATATGGCCACGAAGAGCGGCGCAAGCTGATCGCCTCCGGCAAGGCCTATGATACCGGTGTTTATGCCGAGATGGCTGAGTTGGGTGTTCTTGGCGCGATGTTCTCTGAAGAGGATGGCGGCCTCGGCGGTACCGGGTTCGACATCGCAGTCGTCTTTGAAGAGCTCGGCCGGGCCGGTGTCATCGAGCCGATCCTTGGCAACGCCGTCCTTGCTGGCAGCCTGATCGCGGACCTCGGATCGGACAGCCAGAAAGAGCTGATTGGCAGCGTCATTGCGGGAGAGATTCTCCTGGCGTTTGCCCATGCAGAACCGGCCTCACGGTACGACCTCAATCATGTCACCGCATCGGCGAAAACCGATGGCGGCCAGATCATGCTGAACGGCACGAAGGCGCATGTGCTGAACGGCGCGCAGGCCGGCATGCTTGTGGTGTCCGCCCGTGAGGCCGGAGCAGATTTCGACGATACGGGTATCTCTCTGTTCCTTGTCCCGTCTGATGCCAAAGGGGTGGCCATCGTCGATCATCCGAATGTGGACGGCACGTCGGCCGCGACCATTCGCCTTGAAAATGTGGTCGTGGACGAAGGCGCAAGGCTGGGTGCATCCGGTGAAGCTTTCGGGGCGATCGAGGCAGCTGTTGCGCGGGCAACCCTCGCGGTTAGCGCGGAAGCTCTCGGTGCAATGGAAGCGGCGAAGGCACTCACCATCGATTACCTGAAGGAGCGCAAGCAGTTCGGCATTGCGATTGGCAAGTTCCAGGCGCTGCAGCACCGCATGGCGGACGTCTTGATCGAGGTAGAGCAGGCACGTTCCGCAGTGATCAATCTGGCCGGTCATCTGGACGCGCCGCGCGCCCGGCGTGAACGGCATGTGAGTGCGACGAAGAACCTGATTGGCCGCGCGAGTGCCCTGGTTGGTGAGGAAGCTGTCCAGATGCATGGCGGCATAGGGATGACGGATGAATATGCCCTATCGCATTTCGTCCGCCGAATGGTGATGATCGATCATCTCTTCGGGGATGTGGACCATCATCTTGAGCGCTTCATTTCCCTGAATGCGGCCTGATCCATGAGCGGGCTCTTTCGAAAAGAAGTGCATCCGGACCATCTGGTCCTGCGGAACACCAACACGGCCCGGCGCAATGCTTTGTCGCCGGAGTACTATGACGGTCTTCTGGACGGATTGGCGGAAGCGGCGAAAACGCCTGAGATCACGGCTGTGGTACTCACCGGGGAGGGAGATTACTTCTGCTCCGGCGGCGATCTGAACCTTTTGAAAGAACGCCGCAATATGACGCTCGAAGAGCGCAAGGCCGCGATTGGCAAGCTCCACGACCTGATCCGGGCAATCCGGAGCTGCCCCAAGCCCGTCATCTGCGCGGTCGAGGGCGGCGCTGCCGGGGCCGGTCTGAGCATCGCGCTCGCCTGCGACATGGTCGTCAGCGCCAAGGGGGCGACGTTCACGCTCGCCTATGTGAAGGCCGGTTTGGTTCCGGACGGTGGCGTAACCCATGCACTGATGAATGCCTTGCCGCGCGGTGCGGTGTCCAAGATGGCCTTGCTGGGAACGCCGCTCACTGCAGAACGCCTCTATGACTTGGGCGTCTTGACCGAGCTGGCGGATCCCGGCGGTGCGCTGTCCGTGGCCCAGGCGCTGGTCGCAAAAGTCGCAGCCGGTCCGGAGCACGCCATGGCCGCCATCAAGGGGCTTTTGACCTCTGCGGAGACCGCAACGCTGGATGCGCAACTCAATGCAGAACGAGATGCCATGGCGGAAGCTTTGGGGGGCGAGGAGGCCCGCCGGGGCATTGCGGCCATTTTGAACAAAACCCGTCCGGTGTTTCGCGACTGAGGGGCGGACAATAAACGGCTGACAAACGCTGCCTGAAGAGCGGCGACTGGGAGGAAACGCAATGCACAATCGCATTCATGATTTTCTGGATGATGCGGCCGCAAACCGGGGCGATACCGTTGCCATTCACGACTATGCCGACCGGGCATTTACCTGGACCGAGCTGAAGGCGGCAGCGGGCGAGGCCGAGGACCTTTTGCGCTCATTCGGCCTGAAGGCCGGTGACCGTCTGGTGATGGTTTTCGAAAACTGCGTCTCGGTTCCGGCGTTCTTTTATGCCGCCAGCCGTATGGACGCCATCATAGTGCCGATCAACGCGCGCCTGACCGATGCGGAGCTGGAGCGGATTTTTGCGCACAGTGATCCGAGCGTTGTCATGTTCAGCTCGGATGTGTCGGAGGCAGCCAGTGCCCATGCCGATCACTTCAGCGCAGAGAAAGTGACCGGGAGCTTTGGCGAAGCAGCGCTCATGCGCCGCGACGGGGCGGATGCCGAACCGGTCTTTGCCAACGGCCGGGAGCAAGTAGCTCTGATGCTCTACACCTCCGGGACGACCGGAACCCCGAAGGCCGCCATGCTCACCCACGGTAATTTGAACAGTGCGGCGCTCGCCTCGGTAAAACTTCGCAGCCGCCGTGACGACGACGTGACTTATCTGGCGCTGCCCCTGTCGCACATTTACGGCTTTGTGGCTCTGCTGTCGGCAGCTGTCGCGCAAACCACATTGCGGCTTGAACCGAGATTCGATGTGGCCCGGCTCTATGAGGCTTTGCAGACGGATGTCACGCTGTTGCCCGGCGTGCCGCAAATGCATGCCCACCTGTTTCACTACGCCCGGGCCCACAACAAGGCGAAATACGATGCCGGCCACCTGAGATTTGTGTCGTCCGGCGGAGCCCCGCTCGATCCAGCCTGGAAACGGGAAGCCGAAGCCTTTTACGGATTGCCGCTTCAAAACGGCTACGGCCTGACCGAAGGCGCCGCTGGCGTCTGTGCAACCCTCAACGAGATCGGCGACCCGGATATCAGTGTGGGTCGGGCGATGGGCGAGTGTGTGTTGCGGCTGGATCTGGAGGCGCTGGGAGCAGAGCCGGACAAGGGGATTGGCGAGATCCTTCTTGGTGGCCCGCAAGTCATGAAGGGGTATTTCCGCGATCCGGAACGGACGGCGGAGGTCATGACGGCTGACGGTTTCTTCAAAACAGGCGATCTTGGCCGGTTCGATGCCGAAGGCCGCCTGCACATTGCTGGCCGGTCCAAGGAGCTGATCATTCGCTCCGGCTTTAACGTTTATCCGGTGGAGGTGGAGGGGATCTTGACCGACCATCCAGAGGTGATTGTTGCCGGTGTCGTCGGCCGTCCCGTGGAAGGCAATGAAGAGGTTCTGGCGTTTGTGAAGGTTGCCAAAGGCAGCCCCGTGACCGAGGAGGACCTGAAAGCGTTTCTCCACGATCGGCTCGCGCCTTACAAGCGGCCGAGCAAGATCGTGATCGCTCACGAATTGCCGGCCGCGGCCACCGGAAAAATCCTGAAATCCAAACTGATCGAGACCTTCGCGGACGATCTGGCTGAACCTGCATAAAACGCAGGCCCCACAAAGGGTTGATCGAAGAAGACTGTCACAGAAACCAGCCTGTTTGCCGGGTTTTACCGGTCCGGCGAACGGCAAGTTTGAGGGAGTGCACTTTATTCTTTCAAATGAAAAATAATTCCATATAGTGGAATAATCTAAGGTCGATGGAGGATGAGACCCTATGAAAGTTTTGAAATCTTTGCTCGCAGGAGCGGTCCTTGCCACAGGACTGAGCGCGTCCGCAGCCGTTGCGGAAACCACGATTTTTTATGGCCATGCTGGCCCGGCACGCGGCACGATTCCAACGGCGCTGGAGTGGTTCAACAACCGGATCGGTGAGCTGTCCGGCGGTGACATGAAACTGGACATCCAGTTCGGCGGCGCCCTGTTCAAGGCGAATGCGTCCGCCAATGCCATTGGGTTTGGTGTTGCTGACGCCGGATCGATCATCTCGGCCTATTTCCAGAAAGAAATGGCTGCCTACTCCATCGCTGATCTGCCGATCAGCGGGCCGAATGTCTGGGTAGGCCTGAAGGCCACAGACAAACTGATGCGCAATACGCCGGAAATCACCCAACATCTGGCCGATAAAAACTTGGTCTACATCGGGACCTTTACCGCATCAGACGTCAACGTGGCCTGCACGGGCGGTGAAATCGCCTCGGTGAAGGATATCGCGGACAAGCGGATCCGCGGCGCCGGTGTCTACGGCAAGGTGTTCGGCCAAATGGGTGCCACCATGGTTAATCTCAGTGTCTATGAGGCTTATCAGGCGCTGAACAATGGCCTGATCGACTGCAGCCAAGGTTACACCTACATCATCCCGGCTCTGAAGTGGCACGAAGTGATCGACAGCTTCACGGTCCTGAACTGGGGTCAGATCGGCGGCTTTGGCATGTTCATGAACAAGCAGTCGTTCGATGCGCTGAGTGAAGAGCAGCAATCGATCATGCTGCAGACCGGTGAAGAACTGGCGGACGAGTTCGCCCAGATCGTCATGAGCCGGAATGCCAAGGCGCTTGAGGCCATGAAAGCCGGCGAATTCGAGCGGGACATCAAGGTGCTCGAGCTGAGCGTTGAAGACCGTGCCGCGATGAACGCTGCGACCCAGCCGTTCATTGAGGAGTGGAAGGAAAACGCAAACAGTGTTGGGTTCGACGCTGACAAGCTGATGGCGACCTACACCGAAGCCGTTGCCGATTACACCAAGGAGTTCGAAGAGAAGGGATATCCTTGGGAGCGCAACTGATCGCTCAGACAAACAGCCGGGGCGGCAACCGCCCCGGTTTCTTCAGCGGGGAGGGAACTTGATGCTTGATCGGTTGGAGCGGATTTTTGTCGATGTGGCCGTGACCGCGACCATTCTGCTTGCATTGCTGATATTTGCAGATGTCGTTGCATTGAACGTCTTCAATGCGTCTGTGCCGGACACGATCATTATCGTCCGCGAACTCATGGTTCTGGCAATCGTCATGCCCTTGGCCGCAGCAACGGCCCGCCGGTCTCACATTGCCGTGGAATTCGTGACGAACTTTCTGCCCGACAGGGTTGTTAACTGGTTTGTCGTCTTTGGCGCAGCCTTCGGTGCGGTCGCGCTGATCCCGCTGATCTGGTCTGCAGCCCACGAATTCATCTATCAGTGGCAAACGGGCAATGCGTTTTACGGTGATCTTGGTCTGCCGCAGTGGCCAGGCCGCTTGGCGTTCGTTCTTGGGCTCGTTCTCTGCTGGATCCGGTTGGTGCTGATGCTGATCGGGGATGCGGTTTCGGCAATCCGCGGACGCGTGATCATTACCGGCACCCACTAAGCCACCTTCAGTTTTCAGTCTGACACTCAATACTTTCAGGGAATGTGTTTATGGATCCGGCAACCATTGGCTTGATTGCGTTTGCCTTCATGCTCATCCTGCTGGCGATGCGCGTGCCGATCGCTTTTGCTTTGATCGGCGTTGCAACGGCCGCTGCCTTTATGATCTTCGCCCTGCGCACGGGCACCTTCATGCCGGAGCGGGCGTTCCGGGCAACGTCGGCGATGGTGTTTTCCAATTCGTTCGACCTGATCCATTCTTTCGATCTGTCCATGATCCCGCTGTTCGTGGCGCTAGGAAACATCGCCTACAAGGCCGGGATCACGACGGCTGTCTACAATTCAGCGCGCGTCTGGCTGGTGCAATTGCGCGGCGGGGTCGCCATGGCGTCGGTGATCGGTTGTGGCGGCTTTTCCGCAATCAGCGGGTCCTCTGTTGCCTGTGCCTCGACTATGGGCAAGATTTGTACGCCTGAGATGTTGCGGCTCGGCTACGATCCGAAGCTTGCAACGTCAAGCGTCGCTGCCGGCGGCACCCTCGGGTCTTTGATCCCGCCGAGCGTCCTCTTTATCATCTACGCAATCTTCACCGAAACCTCGGTCAGCAAGCTGTTTGTCGCCGGTGTTCTGCCCGGCATCCTCACACTTCTCGGCTTTCTTTTGGTGATTGCTGTCTGGATTGCTATGGATCCGAAGGTGGCTCCGGCGAAGGAGGCACCGGCAAGCCGGGAAGAGAAGATTCAGGCCGCCAAGGAAGCCTGGCCGGCAGCGCTTATCTTTCTGATTATTGTTGTCGGGATCTACGGCGGCTTCTTTACCGCAACCGCCGCTGCAGCAGTCAGTGTGGTGGTCACGACCGCCATCGGTTTCATGCAACGCCGGTTGAGCCTGCCGGATCTGTGGCATGCAGTGCGCGATACCGTCATTCAGACGTCTTCGCTTTTTATCGTTGCTGCCGCTGCCAAGATCTTTGTTTCCGCCATTGCACTCACAGGCATTGCCCCGGCTCTTGTTCAGGCCGTGTCCGAGGCGCAACTCAGCCCGGCCATGCTGCTCTTCTGCATCTGCCTGGTCTACATCCTTCTTGGCATGTTCCTTGATCCGATCGGCATCATGGTGCTCACCCTGCCGTTGATGATCCCGCTGGTTGAAGCAAACGGCATGGATCTTATTTGGTTCGGCGTTGTCGTGGTCAAACTACTGGAGATCGGATTGATCACACCGCCAGTCGGTTTGAACGTCTTTGTTTTGGCCAACGTAGTTGGCAAGGAAGCGCCCGTTGGGACGATATTCGCCGGCATCTGGCGCTTCCTGGCTGTAGACCTGGTCGTGCTTGCGCTGATCGTCAGCTTCCCTGCCATTTCACTCTTCCTGTCAGAAGCTGTGAAGTAACGTGGAGTTTTCGGATCTGGGCTATGCAAAGGCCAAGAGGTATTGGATAGATACAAAGTGGGACACCAATAAAGCGACAAAATATGCCCGATCTTAAGGATGACAAACGCTACGCGAATACTCTGGCCCGCGGTCTGAGCGTGCTCAGAGTTTTCCGCCCCACGGACAACGGGCTTGGGAACCTTGAGATATCCGAACGCACAGGCTTGCCGCGTTCGACTGTGTCGCGCTTGACCTTCACCCTGTGCGCTTTGGGCTACCTCACGCATGGCCGTCATCATGACAAATACCGTCTCGGTCCATCGGCGCTGGCGCTTGGGAACATTGCGGCGGCCGCGTTCGGGTTTATCGAAACGGCAACGCCGATCATGCAGAAGCTTGCCAACGACACAAAGACCCTGATTGGAGTAGCCATTCAGGACGACGGCGAGATGCTGATGGTGAAAACCTGGCGGCCGGAAAACTCAGCAACGATCTGGCTGAATGTCGGGTACCGGATGCCGGTCCTGAAATCGTCGACAGGAGCCGCCTATCTGGGAGCTCTGACCGATGAGGAGCGGCGTAAGCTGGTGGCGCTCTTGCCCGGGGATCAGGCCGCTGAGTGCCGGTCCTTGTCCGTCAAATCACAGGACCATCTGCTGGCGAATGGGTACATGTACTTGACTGGTGATGACCGGTTCTCCGCCTCGATCAACGCTCTGGCAACGCCGTACCGCCCGTCAGAATTCAGCGAGCCGGTGACGTTCTTGAGCGGCGCTGCGGCCGATGTCCTCACTGTTGCAAGGATGAAAGAAAGTGTCGGGCCGAAACTCGCCGGTGCGGTCGAGGAGCTGCGCGGGATAACTGGCCAGCATTATTCGCTGCTGCTGCCCGTCTAGCAGCTGCCTCCCGTGCAAAAGCACGGCAGACAGTCATTGATTGTTGGGATTTATCCGGCTACCGGCGCAAAGAGATCCGCGTAGGTGTCCCGCAGTATGTTCTTTTGAACCTTGCCCATGGTGTTGCGCGGCAGAGTGTCAACAACGATGAGCTTCCGCGGGTGCTTGAAGCGGGCAAGGCCGTCACTCACGGCTGCCTGAATGGCATCAAGATCGGGATTTGTACCGGGCTCCGCGACAATCAAACCGACGACGGTCTCACCGAAATCGGCATGTGGAACCCCGATAACAGCACTTTCCAGCACGCCGGGTTGTTCATCGAGGATCAGCTCGATTTCCTTCGGATAAATGTTGTAGCCGCCGGAGATGATCAGATCCTTGTTCCGGCCAACGATGTGAACGTAGCCATCGGCGTCGACCTTGCCGAGGTCTCCGGTGATGAAGAACCCGTCGTCCCGCAGTTCCGCGGCTGTCTTCTCCGGCATTTGCCAATAGCCCTTGAACACGTTCGCTCCCCGGACCTCAATCTGACCGACCTCACCGTCCGGCAGGGTGGCGCCGCTCTCCGGGTTGGTGATTTTGAGGTCGACGCCGGGCAGGGGAAACCCGACCGTTCCTGCACGCCGCTCGCCGTCATAAGGGTTCGACGTGTTCATGTTGGTTTCGGTCATGCCGTAGCGTTCAAGGATCCGGTGCCCGGTGCGCTCTTCAAACCGCACATGGGTTTCAGCCAAGAGCGGCGCGCTCCCGGAGATGAACAGGCGCATGTGGCTGGTCAGGTCCTTGGTGAACCGGTCATCGTCCAGCAGCCGGGTATAGAACGTCGGAACACCCATCATAGAGGTCGCCTTCGGCAGGTTGGCGATCATGGCGTCCAGATCGAACTTCGGCAGGAAGATCATGGAACCACCGGCTGCGAGCATCACATTGGTCGCAACGAACAGACCGTGGGTGTGGAAGATCGGCAGGGCGTGCAGGAGCACATCCGTGTCGGAGAACTTCCAGTAGTCCGTCAGTGTTTCAGCGTTCGAAAGGAGGTTCGCCTGGGTCAGCATCGCGCCTTTGGAGCGCCCAGTCGTGCCGGAGGTATACAAGAAGGCTGCCAGGTCATCGGCGGACCGGTCGACAACATCGAAGGTGGCCGGCTTGCCTTTCGCAGTCTCGGTCAAAGACCCGGAGCCATCGGCATTGAGCGTTGCAATTTTGGCTCCAAGGCCGGTTGCGATCGGCGTGAGCGCGGCTTCGCTGCGCGCATCGCAGACAACAAGCGCAGCACCGCTGTTCTCAATGAAATAGGTCAGCTCATCGACCGTGTAGGCCGTGTTGAGCGGCAGGAAAATTACCCCGGCCTGCGCACAGGCCGCATAGAGAGCAAGTGCCTCGGGTGACTTTTCAATCTGGGCTGCGAGCCGGTCACCGGGCTTCAGTCCGAATTCGGTCAGAGCATGGGCAATCTGTGCTGCTTGTCCCAGGAACTCGGCATGGGTGAGGGTGGCTCCGCTTGCCAGATGCAGAAACGGCGTCGTCTTGCCGGCATGTTTGCCGAACAGCTGATCAAAGAGCGGGTTGGCCATCGGTCGGGCTCCTGTTGAGTGTTTTTTCAGCGGCCGCGCTGAGCGACTTGATATCCGAAGAGGCCGCAATTTCATGGGAGGTGGCGAAGCGCTCGTGGTTTTGCGAGACCTTCGAAAGATTGTAAAGGTAGTTGACCATCACGCCGGCGGATTGCTGTTGACCCTTTTCAGAAAGGTCGGCGTCCGCATGAACCTGATAGACCTGCGCGCCGTTGCCGAGATGGAAGCGGGCGACAGGATCAAGCGGCAATCCGTTCCGGCGCTTGGCTGCGATCAGATAGTGGGCCGCGAGCGCCTTGAGCTGTTTTGAATCGTCGGGAAGCGGATCGAGATCGTTATTCTCGATCCAGTTCCGGAAGCCAGGAATTGGCGACAGGGTTACGAAGGTTTTCAGGCTCGGCAATTCCAGGGAAAGATCTGCAGCAACCTGTTTGATCAGAGAGTTGCCGAAGGAAATCCCCGCCAGCCCCTTTTGGCAGTTCGAGATGGAATAGAAAACCGCCGTATTCGCGTCTTCTGCCTCGATATGCTCCCGTTCTTCGCTCAAAAGCGCTTGGATAGATGAGGGAACCCCCTTGGTGAGGGCGACTTCCACGAAGATCAGCGGTTCGTCCGGCATGGTGGGGTGGAAGAAGGCGAAACAGCGCCGGTCAGCGGGCTGCAAGCGCCGTCTCAGGTCATCCCAGCTGTCTATGGCGTGCACCGCTTCATATTCAATGATCTTTTCAAGGATATTGGCCGGGCTTTCCCAATTGATCGGTCTGAGCACGAGGAACCCTCTGTTAAACCAGCTGGCAAACAGATGGCCAAAGTCGACGTTGAGGGCTTGCAGTGCGTCGTCCTCCCTACTGAAGCGCAGGAGATCGGCGCGCATGGCCACCAAGGACCGGGTGGCGTCCGGTACCTGGTTGAGCCGGCGGATCAGTTCCTGCCGGCGTGGTTCGGCTGCACGGACCAAGGTTTCGTAGCTGGTTTTCGTTTGCCCCTTTTCATAGGTCTCAAGTGCTGCGCGAAGGTCTTGAGGCGAGACAGCCATATCTTCGGCCAAGTGCCGGAAAAAGGATAGTTTTTCGTCTTCCTCCGCTGTTTCATACCGGTCGAGGATGATCCGGGCGATGGTGCTGCCCGAAACTTCACCCGACGCACCCAAAAGCGCGGCGGTGAGTTCCTCCATGGGCCGGTTGTCGGAGCTTCCGGGAAGAAACGTCCGGTACCGGCGGTCAAAGATTGAAGACAGCAGATCAGCCAATAGGGTCATCGTGTTGGTCCCATCACAGCATCCGGCAACCATGTTGCCAGTCCTGGGAAGATGCATAACAGGATGATCGCGACGACCATACATCCCACAAAGGGTAAGGATCCCTTGAGAATGGTCTTCAGCGAGATATCCGGTGCAATGCCATTGATGACATACAAGTTGAGGCCGACCGGCGGGGATATCAAGCCGATCTCCATGTTGATCGTCAGGACAACCGCAAACCAGATCGGATCAAATCCGGCCGTGGTGATGATCGGCAACAGGATCGGTGCGGCCATCAGGATCACGGCAACCGGCGGCAGGAAGAAACCGGCAATCAGCAAGAAGATGTTGACTGCGCCCATCAGCACCCAGCGGTTCACATCCAAGGTGCCGATCCACTCGGCAATCGCCTGCGTGATGAACAACGAGGACAGCATGTAAGAAAAGACGCCAGCCGCTGCGATGATGAACAGGATCATCACGCTTTCCTTGGTGCTGTCGCGCAGGACAACCCAAAGATCTCCCGGGTTCCAGAGTTTGTAGATCACCATTGCGATGATCAGACACATCAACGCGCCGACAGCGGCCGTTTCCGACGGCGTCGCGATGCCGCCATACATGGCGTAGAGCACGCCGACGATGATCGCGAGGAAGGGCAGGACCCGAGGCAGGATTTCAAAACGCTGCTTCCAGGTGTAGCTGCCGGCACTCAAAACAGAGGCATCCCCGGAGCGCCAGGTGGAATAGAGTGACCATGCCATGAAGAGGCCAACCAGGAGAAGGCCCGGAATGACACCGGCAAGGAACAGGCGTCCAATCGAGGTTTCGGTCGCAATGCCGTACACGATCATCGTAACTGACGGCGGGATCAGGATGCCGAGTGTTCCGCCAGCTGCGATCGACCCGGCTGCAACGCCGTCCGGATAGCCGCGCTTGCGCATTTCGGGAATGCCCATCTTGCCAATTGCCGCACACGTTGCCGGGCTGGATCCAGACATGGCAGCAAACAGCGCGCAGGCGCCAAGGTTGGAGACAACCAGCCCGCCGGGAACGCGTGTGAGCCAACGTTCCAACGCTTCATAGAGGTCGGCACCAGCGCGCGTGGACGCGATTGAAGCGCCCATAATGATAAACATCGGGATCGAGAGGAGCGCGAAGTTGTCGAGTTTGCCGAACAGGATTTCCGGCATCAGTTCGAGGGACCGCATGCCGTCGAAGATGATCAGGAACCCGGCTGAGACGATCAGAAGCCCCAGCGCGACCGAGACACCGGAAAACAGAACGAAGATGGTGAAGAAGGCGACCAATGCGCCGAGGAGAAGCGGATCCATTATGCGTCCTCCAGGCCAAACGGGCGATCAACCCGGGTGATGACGGCGACCAGATCGGCAATCAGCTGCAAAAGAAGCAGGCCAAATCCGACGGGCAGAGAGAGGTACGGGATCCAAAGCCGGACGCCCCAAACCGTGTCTGAGCGCCAGCCGCGGTCCCAGGCAAAGTGCCAGTACTCAAAGCCGTAAAACAGCATGATCCCGACAATCAGGATCGACAACGAGAGGGTAATCAACGCGAGAAAAAACCGAGCCCGTGGCGGCAGGGACAGCGGCACCAGATCGACATTGACGTGGCCGCGCAACCGCTGGACATAAGGCAGCCCGACAAGCGTCGCGGCAATCACCAGATAGATGACCGCTTCCGTCTGCCAGACCGTCGAGCCATTCAGGACAAACCGGACAAAGATCATTTGGCAGGTGATCGCAACGGCGGCGACAATCATGGCTGCCGAGCACCAGCCTGCAACGGTCGAAATGGCCGCGACAGCGCGCAAAAAGGGGTTGTTACCGGCACGCGCAACGGCTGCCGAGCTGTGACCCGCCATGGGGAACTCCCGAAAAAGAAAAAGGGTAGCGAGAGGCGGGGCGGTGTGACACCGCCCCGGTCAAGGACTTATTGGACCGACAGTGCCATATCCAGGAGCTCCTGGCCGCCCGGAGTTTGCTCGATGAAGGCCTTGTAGGAGGTTTCTTGCGCAAGGGCCCGCCAGGCGTCGAACTCCTCCTGGCTCATCTGCGCGATCTCAACGCCATTTTCTGCAAAAATATCGGCAGACGCCGCATCCTGCTTCTTGGCTTCCTCCAGATAGAACGCCTCAGCCTTGGCGGCACCTGCCTGCAGCGCTGCTTTTTGGGCATCGTTCAGGCCGTCATAGGTGGATTTGTTCATCAAGAGCGGCTGATACATGAACCAAAGGGCAAAGTCGCTGGCCGGTGTGTAGCACTTGACCTGCTCGTAGATCCGATAGCTGACGAAGGATGAGGACGAGGTGTTCGCAGCCGTCAGAACGCCGGTCTGCATGGCGTTGTAGATTTCAGAAGACGCCATGGACGCAATAGAGGCACCGGCCCCTGCGAGCATTTGTTCAAATGCCTTACCCGCTGCACGGGTCTGTTGCCCCTTCACGTGTTCCGGGGCGGTGATGCATTTGTCTTTGCCGACAAAGCCGCCAGCGAGGTAGCCGTGAACCAGAACCATCACGTCATCGCCAGCCATGATCTCCTCGATCTTGCCCATGAACGGGCTTTCGTTGAGACGGGCTGCGTGGTCGTGGTTCTTCACCAGACCCGGCATCAGGGTGAGGTTATAGGCGGGCTGCTGGCCGCCGGCATAGCTCAGCGGGAACACGGTCATGTCGAGCTGACCGCGGCTGAGCGGCTTGTACTGCTCGCGCGGTTTAAACAGGGACTTTGACGGGAAGATCTTGATTTCAAGATCGACGTCGGCAGCGGCGACTTCGTTGGCGACGATTTCCGCCACCTTGTGGCGCACATCGCTGGTGGACCACTGGTGCGACAGGCGCAGTTCCGTGGCATTGGCGGCAAAAGCTGAACCGAGCAGCGCGGCAGCTGCAACGGCAGATGTCAGTTTCATGGTCATTGTTGTTCCTCCCAAAGAGCGTGTGACGTTTGGTCAAGCTCGGGAGGCATCCTTGCACCGAATGTATTCTCCGTCAAATTTTTTGTATACAAGATGGAAATTATTGCGTGCAGGGAATAGGTGTGTTTATGTCAGCGGCATGGATAGGAAACGTGCAGATCTGATCGCCGACGAATTGGAGGGCCTCATTTTAGAGGGCACTTACAAAGACGGCGCGCGTTTGGATGAAGTCCAGCTCGCCGAGCGGTTTGAAGTCTCGCGCACCCCGGTCCGGGAAGCTTTGCAGCGTCTCTCTCAGTCCGGCCTTGTGGAGCAAATCCCCCGGCGTGGCGTCTTTGTGCGACAACCGGGGCCGGTCGAGCTTCTGGAGATGTTCGAGGTGATGGCCGAGTTGGAGGCCGTCTGCGCGCGTCTCGCCGCAAGCCGCATTTCGGATCAAGCCTTGTCGGACCTTCATGCTGCCAACGCGCGTTGTGATGAAGCGGTCGCGGCTCAGGACACGGATGGCTATTACCTGGAAAACGAACGCTTCCACGCCATTTTGTACCGGCAGTCCGGCAACGGGTTTCTGGAGCAGGAATGCCTCCGGCTTTATCGGCGCCTTCAACCCTTCCGCCGCATGCAGCTCAGGGCAAGAGGGCGCTTGCCGCAATCCATGGCCGAGCACAAAGCTATTGTGACTGCATTGGAAAAAGGGGATGGCGAAGCCGCAGCTGCGGCCATCCGGGGCCACGTCGCGGTTCAGGGCGAAAAATTCCACCATCTGATGGCCAGCCTGAAACACGCAGCTGAATAAGTGAGATCAAGTTCGAAATTGATCTGTGTGGCTTTGGCCGAACGTGCCGATTTGGGTCCTCAAGCTGTCTGCGAAGCAGCGATGCAGGTTGGGAAACGCTGAACTCCCGAAATAAAGTACTTCGGACGGTCCTTGCTTTGATGTAGATGAATAATCTGAAGACCGAAATGATTTGGCTTGAGTTGCTAGCATCAATCACATGAACAAGAGAGCTGAAGTCCGAACCAAAGGCCCGCCGTACGAAGATGGTGAAAAGGTTGTTTTTGAGATCTTTGTTCAGCCAGGATTTTCGGACCTGGAACTTTCTGCCGTTACAACAGTACTGCGCACGGCAAACGATGTTCTAAACAACGATGTCTATTCATGGTCAATAGTCTCTAATGAACCGGGATTGGTGACCAGCAGCTCAGATTTGATCGTACGGGCGGCCCCCGCCATCAGCGGCCAATATTTGTGTGATTGCCTGGTGGTCATCGGCGGCCGTGCCAGCCCACCAGAGGCATGGCTGGCGCGCTTGAGGGCGATGCAACAATTGCAAAGAAGGGTCATTCTCCTCTCGGACGCGTCCCGTCAATATGTGAGGTCGGTCAATAACCTCGATGCGCAAACGACCGCGCATTGGCGTGACGTGTCTCTGTTGCAGGAAGTCGGCTCCTATCCGAAACTGACAGACAGTCTGGTGGAAACACATGGCACTGTCCTGACCTGCGCCGGTCACGGTCATACGCTCGAAGCGATGATCGGCGTCCTGGAAGGTCAATTGGACCGGCGGCAGTGTGCTGAGATCGCCAGTTTGCTTGTCCTGGATCGCGTCCGGGGGTTCTCATCGGAACAGCCCAAAGGCAGCAGTTACAGCTCCAGTTACTTTGAAAAGCGCTTGCAGAATGCCCTGCGGCTCATGGAGGCCAACATCGAACAGCCGCTGCGTCTGGCAGACGTCGCCAAGGAAGTCGGCCTGTCAACGCGTCACCTGGAGCGGTTGTTTACAGTCTACTTCAACACGACGCCGTCGAAACTCTATAAGAAAATTCGCTTGAAGAAGGCGCATGCGCTTGTCGTGGACACCCATCTGCAACAGATCGAGATCGCGCTTTCATGCGGGTTTGGCTCCGCGGGATCCTTTTCGCTCGCCTACAAGGCGGAATATGGAGAGACGCCGACGCAGCGCCGTAAAAGGATGCGATAGCTTCTATAGTGCTCTGCTTAAGCTGCCGCCGTTTGATCCCGGTTTGGTTTTGTTCGGATAATAAAAAGGCGGCCCGTTTGAGCCGCCTTTTTGCAAATAGCCTCTAAAGCCGTTTATTCAGCTGCGGCCTTGGCAATCTCCAACTGCGCGTCAATGTCGGAGGCATCGTGCCGTTCAGCGAGCTGACCGCTTTCGTCCCCAAAGACCCGGTTGACCATGCGCCCGCGGATTGCTGCCGGACGAGCGTCAATCTTTTCGGCCCAGGCAACGAGGTTCTTGTATTCATGCACGGATAGGAATTCCGCTGCACTGTAAAGACGGCCCAATACCAGGCCGCCGTACCACGGCCAGATCGCCATATCGGCGATCGAATAATTTTCGCCCGCGATGAAGGGCCGTTCGGCGAGTGCCTTGTCCAGCACGTCCAGCTGCCGCTTGGCCTCCATTGAGAAGCGATCGATCGGATACTGGAATTTTTCCGGCGCATAGGCATAGAAGTGACCGAAACCGCCGCCGAGATAGGGCGCAGAGCCCATCTGCCAGAAAAGCCAGTTGAGGGTTTCTGTCCGCTCAGGGCCTTCTGCCGGCAGGAATTCACCAAATTTCTCGGCGAGGTACATCAGGATCGACGCAGATTCGAAGACGCGGGTTTTGGCAGGAGTGCTGTGATCGACCAGGGCCGGGATCTTGGAATTGGGGTTTGCGCCAACAAAGCCGCTTCCGAACTGATCGCCGTCGCCAATCTTGATCAGCCAGGCGTCATATTCTGCGCCCTTATGCCCGAGGGCGAGCAGTTCCTCCAGCATCAAGGTGACCTTGACGCCGTTCGGAGTGGCAAGCGAATAGAGCTGCAAAGGATGTTTGCCAACCGGCAATTCCTTTTCATGCGTGGAACCGGAGACCGGCCGGTTGATGCTGGCGAACTGGCCGCCGCTCGGCTGCTCCCAGGTCCAGACTTTCGGCGGGGTGTAAGTGGTCGTATCGCTCATTTGGTCAATGTCTCCAGAACCGGATATTGGTCGATCTCGTCGCGACGAAACGGTGTGACACCTCAAGTCATCGCATTATTACGATCAGATAGGCGCCACCGGAGGTAATGCAACAGCATCCTTTCCAAATCCGCTTATCTTTGGAACGTTGTGCAACGTTCTTTGAACGATTGGGTGTATGGGGAGCGCTGGCAACATGAATGTCAGATGAACCAACTCTCCGTACTGGCGCCCAAATCATCGGGCAATCTCTTTTTCAGAAACGATGAGGAGCCGGAACCAAGGGAAGCCCGATGCACCTGAAATCATTTGCCGCAGCATTCTGCATTTTTGCCATGCCGGTCGAGGCGAGCAGCCTTTATGTGAAATACGACATCTCGCTGACGGGTTTGAAGATCGGCGAGGGCGCGCTTTCCGTGGATCTTCAGGATCAATCCTACAAGATCCACGGGCAGGGCAAGATGGCAGCCTTCGGCAATTTTGTGTCTGATGGCTCCGGCAATGTGCTCGCAACGGGTTCTGTATCGCCACAAGGGCTGAGTCCCGCTTCGTTTTCGATGCAGGCCGAAGAAGATGGCAAACCAAATACTGTTTCACTCTCGATGGCGGATGGCGCTGTCACGGGAACCAAAATCCACCCAGCCCAAGACCGGATGAACGAGCGGATCAAGGTGACCGATGCACATAAGCGCGGTGTCATTGATCCTCTGACTGCGGTTTTGTTGCCAGCTCCGAAGGGCCTGCACCCGGACAGCTGCAAGCGTACTATCCCGATTTATGACGGCCGCGACCGCTACGACCTCGTGCTCGACTACAAGACGAAGTATCAAAAACGCGGTGGCCGGAAGGGCTATTCCGGTGGCGTCCTCACGTGCTCTGCGCGGTATAAGGCGATTGCTGGTCACCGGCCGAACCGGAGGACCATCCAGCAATTGGAAGCCAATACCTCAATGGAGATCCACTTGGCCGAGGTGCCCGGGAAACCGTATCTTCTGCTTTACAGAGCCAGCCTTATGACACCCGTTGGGCCGCTCAACATCCAAAATGTCCGTTTCAAGAAGTTGAATTAAAAAAGGGCCGGAAAATTCCGGCCCTTTGTTTGTAGTTACACCGTCAGATCAGACCCTGACGACGTAGACCGAACACTTGGAATGCCGGACGACGCGGGCCGCGTTCGGCCCGAGCAGGAACTCACGCAGCTGTGGTTTATGGGCGCCAATCACGATCAGATCCGTGTTGGTGCGTTTGGCCAGCTCCAGGATCTCTTCGTAGATGGAGCCCGTCGCCACAACGTGACGGATCTCCTTGTTGCGCTCTTCGCCCAAGACACTGCCGACAATGTCGGTGAGCTTTTCCTGTGTCTCGTTGACGATCTGATCCTGGAAGTTCTCATCGAAATAAGAGCTTACAAGTGTCACGCCGAAATTCGGCACCACGGTGATCACGTCGAGCTGGGCGTTGTCGAGCCGGGCGAGTTTATCGGCCGTTTGAAGGACCTCACGGTCTTCCGGATGCGTGATGTCAACGGCGCAAAGGATGGTCTTGTTCATGCCGGAACTCCTTCCATTTCCTTGCGCTCGACACGGGCCCGCGGGCGTTGGAGCAGATAGATAAGACCAAGCAGCAGAAGGCCCGGGATGTAGATCAGCTCCTTCGGCATTTGCTCAAGAGACACCTGGGCTTTTGCGATCTGGACCGGGTCATCGCCGTAGAAATCGAAGTTGCCGAGTGTTTCGAAGAACGGTGTGCCCGGGAAGGGTTCATCCATTTTCATCACGCCGTCTTCATCAAAGACGGTCAGACCAACAGCGGACAGGCGGGCTTCTGCATCCGGCTCATCACCGACGGTCAGGATGAAGGTCGTTTCCGCCTGTGATCCTGTATCGAAATCAGGGCCGTTCACGGTGATGCGGATTTCATCTCCCGGGTTTGCCTTGCCGACGGCCTCAACGAAGCTGGTCGGTTGAACAATTTCGAACGGAGGCTGGATCCGGTTCATGAAGAAGTCCGGACGGAACAGGATGAAAGCAACAAGCACCAGAGCGATGCTCTCATAGATGCGCGAGCGGGTGACGAAATAGCCCATGGTTCCGGCCGTGAAGGCCAATATGGCTATTGTCGCCATTATGAAGACCAGAATGCCCTGTCCCCAGCCAACGTCGATCAGAAGCAGATCGGTGTTGAAGATGAAGACGAACGGCAGGGCGACGGTTCTGAGCGAATAGAAGAACGCCGTAAAGCCGGTCTTGATCGCATCACCACCCGACACCGCGGCGGCAGCAAAAGACGCAAGGCCCACGGGGGGCGTCACATCCGCCATGATGCCGAAGTAGAAGACGAACAGGTGAACCGCAATGAGCGGCACGATCAGGCCGGATTGGGCGCCGAGTTCAACGACAACACCGGCCATCAGCGAGGACACCACGATGTAATTCGCCGTGGTCGGAAGTCCCATGCCGAGGACCAGCGAGAGAAGTCCGACAAAGGCCAGCATCAGAACAAGATTGCCGCCAGAGACCAGCTCGACGAGGTCGGCCATCACTTGTCCAATACCGGTCAAAGTGACAGTACCAACAATGATGCCGGCGGTGGCTGTTGCCAGACCGATGCCGATCATGTTGCGGGCCCCGTCGATCATGCCCTTGGCGAGATCAACAACGCCTTCTTTGAACTCTTCGACCATCTTGTTTTCGCCGCGGAAGATCGCCTTGATCGGCCGCTGGGTCAAAAGGATGACGAAGAGAAGGGTGGTTGCCCAGAAGGCGGAGAGGCCCGGAGACTTCTGCTCAATCATCAGGAAGTAGACAAGCACAACGATCGGCAGGAGGTAGTAGAGGCCGGACTTGTAGATGTCGGCGATTTCCGGAAGGACGATGTCCTTGGCGTTTGGATCATCCGGGTGCAGATCGTCAACACTTGCTGCGAGCTTCAGAAGCACAAGGTACGCAACGAAAACCAAAACCGCGAGGATCCAGCTGGCGCCATCCGGTACAAGGGCCGTGATCCAGCCGATCGGGAACTTGATACCGTAACAAAGCGCAGCAAAGCCTGCGAAGAAGAAGAACATGCCCAGGACAGTTCGTAAGGTGGATACGGTTTTATGACCGATGGTCGGCATGTTCCGCTTCACCGCTTCCAGGTGCACGATGTAGACCAATGCAATGTAGGAAATAACCGCCGGCAGGAAGGCGTGGGTGATCACCTCGACATAGGAAATGCCGACATATTCCACCATCAGGAAGGCGGCAGCGCCCATGACCGGAGGCATGATCTGCCCGTTTACGGATGACGCAACTTCAACGGAACCGGCCTGTTCATTGGTAAAGCCAACCCGCTTCATCAGCGGAATGGTGAAGGTGCCGGTGGTAACAACGTTTGCAATCGACGAGCCGGAGATGAGGCCGGTTGCGGCTGACCCCACGACGGCCGCCTTGGCCGGGCCGCCTTTCAGGTGGCCGAGCGCTGCAAAGGCCATCTTGATGAAGTAGTTCCCCGCACCCGCCTTATCGAGCAGGGCGCCGAATAGAACAAACAGGAAGACGAACTTGGTGGAGACGCCAAGGGCAATCCCGAAGACACCCTCCGACGTGATCCACATATGGCTCATCGCCTTTTGCAGCGATGCGCCTTTCCAGCGCATGACTTCCGGGACCCATTGGGAGGAACCGAAAAAGACATAAAGGAGGAAGACGGTGGCGACGATGGCCATCGCAGGACCCAGGGTCCGGCGTGCAGCTTCAAACAGGATCAAGATGCCTGCGAGCGCAAACCATTTGTCGATGTCGTCGGCGAGGCCGCCGTTGTTGACGATTTTCTCATAGAAGAAGAGGCCGTAGAGCGCGAGAAACGCACCGGACAGGGCCAGAATCCAATCCTGGATCGGGATGTGATGGCGCGGGCTGCTTTTCAGAGCCGGGTAGGCCATGAAGGCGAGGAAGATGGCAAAGGCAAGGTGGACCTGGCGGCTGTTGTTGATCAGGTCGCTGGGCAGAACATAGTTGGCGAGAGGAGATGCAAGAAGAACCTGGAAAGCGGACCATGCCAAAGCGACAGCTGCCAGAAAGAGCCCAATCGGGCCGGCAGGGTTCCGCGAGCCGGAATCGGACGCTGCGACCAGTTCCTGAAGCTCTTCCTCAGACAGGCCACTCGACCCGGCCTTCTTGTTCGCCTGATACTCTTCAGACATCAAATGTTCCCCCGTTTGTCCGGCCCCCAATTTGCCGGTCCGATAATTCCCAAGATCCTATGAGCGAAGCTGCTCAGGACAAAGACATGTTTTGAAAACAGCACGCGATCTTCTGTGTGGTATGGCTGTGCTGACAAAAGGCCCGGAAGCTTGCTCCCGGGCCCATGTTTCAGAAGGTCGGATTAGTTGATCCAGCCTTTTTCTTTGTAGTACTTCGCAGCACCTGGATGCAGCGGAGCGGACAGACCGTCCTGAGCCATTTCTTCCGGCTTCAGGTTGGCGAATGCCGGGTGCAGCTTCTTGAAGGCATCGAAGTTTTCGAAGACCGACTTGACCAGGGTGTAAACAGTGTCTTCAGACACGTTGGAAGAGGTCACGAAGGTTGCGCCCACACCAAAGGTGCCGGTGTCAGCATCGTTACCGCGGTACATGCCGCCCGGGATGGTGGCGGTGCGGTAGTAGCTGTTGTCAGCAACCAGCTTGTCGACAGCGTCGCCGCCAACGGTCACAAGTACGGAGTCACAAGCAGTGGTGGCTTCCTGGATGGAACCGGACGGGTGACCAACGGTGTAGACCATTGCGTCGATCTGGTTGTCACACAGAGCTGCGGACTGCTCGGCAGCTTTCAGCTCGGTTGCGAGCGCAAAATCGTCCGCAGTCCAGCCTTTGGCTTCCATCAGAACTTCCATGGTACCGCGCTGACCGGAACCCGGGTTGCCGATGTTGACGCGCTTGCCTTTCAGGTCATCAAAGGTCTTGATGCCGGAATCTGCACGAGCCACAACAGTGAACGGCTCCGGGTGTACGGAGAACACGGCGCGCAGCTCTTCGAACGGACCTTTGTCTTCGAACTTGGATGTGCCGTTGTAGGCATGGAACTGCCAGTCAGACTGGGCAACACCAAACTCCAGCTCGCCTTCACGGATGGTGTTGATGTTGTACACAGAACCACCAGTGGATTCGACCGAGCAGCGGATGCCGTGGTCTTTGCGATCCCGGTTCACCAGGCGGCAGATTGCACCACCGGTCGGGTAATAAACACCTGTGACACCGCCGGTGCCGATGGTGATGAATTCTTCCGCGGCAGCTGCGCCGGTGAAGGCGATGCTGGTCGCAAGAACAGCACCTGCAAGGTTCAGTTTCATCATCATTTGACTAGGCTTCCCTCTATTTCAGTTTTTGTTCCAGAGCGGTCCAACCACCCTAGACATTTTCAAGTTCATCGAGCAAGCGATTGTGCCTGTCGACATTTTGGATCCGGGCTTCCGCCTCGGAACCGGCTCGCGCGACCAGCATGCCCGTAATGGTCTCAATGAGAACGAGCGTGGCCGCGTAAGATGAGAAAAAGTGTGGACTTTCAGTGCGCTGAATGAAGTGATGGTCTGCAAATTGCAACCCTGGAAACGCATGACTGTCGGTCAGGACGATCACTTTCGCACCATTTTCTGCTGCAAGTTCCGCCGCCCGGACCGAGCGGTGGGCATACGGGTGCTTGGAGACGATTACGATACAATCGTCCTTGGTCAGGCTTGCGAGCGCGCCGCCCAGGGATGCGCCATTGCGCCCCGCCACGATCCACCGATCATTGAACCAGTTGGCGAGATACGCAAAGTAATCGGCAAAGCCGGCTGAAGCGAGCGCCCCGACAACAACGGTTCTGCGCGCCTTTGACAGGCAGTCGACGACCTGCTCCAGCCGAACCGGATCAATGTCGTCGACGAGCGCCTTGATGTTGTCGACACAGGCAGCTGCCTGGCGGGGCAACAAGGGCTGATCCGCCTCGTTTCGAAGCTGCCGGGCCTTGTCCTGAAAACTGCTGCCGCGCTGGCTCAGTTCCATCCGCGCCTGTTCGCGCAAGGCTTCGTAGTCGGTAAAACCGATGGCCCGCGCGAGCCGGGTATAGCTGGCAGGGGAGACACCGCTTGCGGCGGCGATCGCCCGCAGGCTGCGCGTTGCGATTTCAAGCTGGTTGTCTGCAAGGTAATCCGCGGCCGTCCGCAAGGTCTCGCTGAGATCAGCGTAATTTGCTGTGATGGCAGCCCGGATTTGTGGTCGCGCAGATGTCATGCGCGCACTGTTTCATTTGTTTTTTTGATTGTCAATTTCTGAAACAATTGTTTCGTCGTATTCGAAATTTTGCATAGGAGATAAGTCGGGTCACGTTGGGTGACACAGCGTGCTTCAGGACCGGCAAAAGGGTGTTGAACCATAGGAAATGTAAAGGGAAATCGCTGAGTGCAGGTGCGGGCTACTCGACGATGGTTTCGCAGTACGCCTTCACCTTCTCAAGCGGCATGGAAGTGCTCTGGACTTCCATTCTGAGGATTTTGCCGTCAGCCCGCGTCAGGATCGCCAGATTGCATTCGTCTTTCAGCGGCTTCGGGTTCTTCTTTTCCGTATAGGTTCGCTCGTTGATGGACGACCAATAATAAACGAGCTCCTTGGGATCTCCGCCCGGGTAGTTGATCGGATCGGCTCCTTTCGGGATTGCATCATAGGCAATCACGTCGGATGGCGGGCCGTATTTGAGGAAGAAGTCTGCCGACGGTTTGCCGACATAAGTGCTTTTGAATTCGGGATTGGTCGAGGTCTGGCATGCGGCAAGCCCCAGGCACAAGAGTGCCATGAGGGCTTTTCCTGTTGCGGGAATGTGGCGTCCGCTGATCATGTCCGATTTCCCGGCCGCTGCGATGTGCAGCCGTCAGTTGATTTGCAACTCGAGAGACTTGTGCAGACGCTGAAGGTTACGCAGGGACTTGGACTGCCACGGAATGGCTTTGGAGCCGAGAACACGAACACCGATTTCCGGTTGCTTGCGGATCTCGATGGTGAACTTTGCAAGGAGGTTGATGCCGGAACTGTTGAGGAATTCCAGACCGGTCAGGTCAAGTACGATTTCTTCCGGTTTGGAATCGAGCACATTGTTCATAAGTTCCAGGATTGGCGCATACGCCTCCGTACCAGACAGACGCATCGTGCCTTCATAATGGATCTTCGACCCTTCTGCCCAGACACGGTAGTCGTTGGTGCTGATTTCCATTCTAATCGTTCCCTCGGAATTATGTATGCGCTCAGGAGAATGTCAGCGCAGCTACAGTTTTCAAGTTGACCGAACCATTACTGGCATCCGGCGTGAAGCGCCAGCCGAGTTTTGCATCATAATCGCTCATTAGCGTCAAAAGCCCAAGTCCGGACCCGGAAGAGTCCAGATCGGTCGCGTTGGCTTCAATGCGTTCCAGGAGAAGTTCGCCCGGATCTCGTGCCAGGATTTCCGTCAGGAGCTCCTGAAACTTCTCCGCCGTGGCCGGATCAATCACATTGGAAATCTCGGATTCGAAATGATTTCCGTCCAGTGAGCAGCTGATCTCGATGTTGCCATCGTGGCGGAACTTCACTGCATTCTCCAATATTTCGTTCAGCAAGTAGCCGATGCTGTGCCGGGCGTCGACCTGATCGACCCCCTTTGCACAGCATTTTGCAAAATAGTCGCCAAGAAAATCGGAGGTGGTTCCGCAGTGTTGCCAGCTCAGCTCCAGCGGTTCTGCGGCGAGGGTGATGTGGAGCGTGGTTGCTGACGGCCCATTCGTCAGCTCGGCGTGTCCGAATGTCACTGTCATAGCCTACCTGTGCTTCATCACCACAAGGGTAATGTCATCAAACATTTTTTGTGTGTCAATGTGTGCTTTAACTTCTGCCAGTATCGCCTCAATAATGGCTTTGGCTGGTTTGCCGGCATTGGCTTTGGCACAGGCGCACATCCTGTCGAAGCCGTAAAGAACACCGTCCGGGTTTTCCGCCTCTGTCACACCGTCCGTGTGCAGCAGAAGAACATCATCCGGACCGAAATTCAGGACTTCAGTTTGCACAAATGGTGCAATGTCCGCTTCCAGGCCAACCGGGAAACCAAGTTCGACCGTGTCGATCCGTTCGACATCGCCATTTGCCCGGATAATCAGCACTTCCTCATGCTGTCCGGAGAGCGTGACCTTGCCATCCTCGTAATCAACGAAGGCGAGGGTCATGTGCTTGTCGGAGTTGGTCCGCGCGATGTTCTTGTAAAGCGCCCGGTTGAGCACTTCGAGGAAAGCAATTGGGTCGTTGTCGCCTTTTTCCTGCAAGGCCCGGGCAACTGACTGCACCATGAGCATCAGGACGCCACTTTCCAGCCCGTGTCCGGTCACGTCGCCGATGCCGACTTTCACCCGGCCGCCGTCATGGAGAACGTCATAGTAATCGCCGCCGACTTCATCCGCCGGCTCCATGTAGGCAGCGATTTCAATCTGGGCGATGCCTTCCAGTTCACTGCGCCGCGGCAGCACCATCTCCTGGATCCGTTTCGCCACATCGAGTTCAGCGCCAAGACGCAGGTTTTCGTTCTGGAGACGCTTGTTGAGCGCAACGATTTCCTTGTTGGCGGTTTCCAGTTTGCCGGTGCGCTCTTCGACCAGTTTTTCAAGATTTTCCGTATGATAACTGATTTCCTCGGCCATCCGGTTGAAGGCCGTGCCCACGGCACCGACCTCATCCTTGCTCGGGATTTTCACCCGGACGGAATAGTCCTTGTTTTGAAGGGCGCGGGCAGCGTCAGCAAGGGCGCTTAGGCCAGCGGTAATCCGGCCAGAAATCGCATAAACGGCAATGAACACGATCACCAAGCTGATCAGCAGGGCTGCGATCTGCCATTGAACGATGCTGCGGGTGGCGTCGGAGATCTCCTCTTGCACCTCGCCAAGCGTTTCGTACATTTCCCCTTCAGAAACGAGGAAGCCGAGGGTCAGGCTCTCTGAGACAATTGTGGAGCCGTTCCAGAGGTTCACCGGATCCAGTCGTTTCAAAACAACGATAAAGTTTTCCGGACCATTGCCTTCATCAATTTCGAGGGTTTTGATCACCGTATTGGCGTCTTCCGGCAACAGAAGGTTCGAGATCGCGGGATACCGGCTTTGGTTCAAGAAGCGGTTAATCCCGGTTACGCCCTGACCCGTGGCATCGACTGAGATGAGGCCGAGCTTTTCTGCGCCAACTTCACTCACGGCAATGACATTACCGGCGGAGCTCGTCAGGAAGCCAAAGCCCGTGTCAGCAATCTGCACGTTCTCAACCAATTCGCCGAACTGGTCGAGCGTTACATCAACAGCCGCCATCCCGGCGACGTCAGACCGGTCCTGGGTCCATAGCGGTTCGAAAAAGCTGACAATTAGAGCACCGGTGATTGCGTCAATGTAAGGCTCTGTTGCAACGATGTTTCGGTCGACCGGACGGGAAGAGGGGTCGCTGATCCAGTTTTGCCAGCCCTCGTAAACTCCGGGAAAGAAGAAATCCCAAAAGTTCTCTTCGTTATGGCCCGGATACAGCCGATCAAAGGTTTGCGCCTGAGTGGTATAAGGCGTCGTCCGCATGATCGGCGTGTCTTTGGGGCCGACATAGTACATTTGCAGTTTCTGCGAACCCGATGACATCAGGGCAGGGGCCACCAGGTTGAAGGCGGCGCTGTCAATGACTTCCTCTCTGGCGCTGGGCAGGAGGTTGCCGTCATCATCAAGCAGATAGCCCCAGATGCTGACAACAGACGGACCAGCAAGGTTCTGAGCCCAACCGCCTTGCGGATCAAAGGTAATGTCCTGATCGCCCAGTTCCGGGTCACTTTCCACCGCTTCGCCGATCCGGATTTCCGTCTCCGGATGGTCGATCAAGGCCTGGAGCGAGCTGCCGAGGGTCTCAACTTCGGAGTATGTCTGATCAAGTAGGAGGTTCGTGCGAAGCGCTGTAGTGTCGATATAGGTGTTGAGGTATTCCTGCGTAGCTTCGGTCAAACCCTGACTAACAGTCGCGGTCGCATCTCTGGAAAGCCGTTGTACGTTCCAGATGGCAACACCGCCTGCAAGCATGATGTCGAACAACACGGCCGCCCCGACCACAAGCAGGAACTTGGCGCGAAAACTATGCCGG
Organism: Roseibium sp. R5; assembly: GCF_055755305.1. Taxonomy (NCBI): domain Bacteria; kingdom Pseudomonadati; phylum Pseudomonadota; class Alphaproteobacteria; order Hyphomicrobiales; family Stappiaceae; genus Roseibium; species Roseibium sp. R5. The sequence goes on along the minus strand of NZ_CM146910.1, from coordinate 4,428,943 downwards.
GAAAAACGGCCGATCTCTTCTTCCTGATCGGCCTTGTCCGCGGTCGCGGGAGACTGGGTCTGTGTCATAGAGGCTTCCGTCCAGAGGCAACCCAGATTGGCCAACCAGCGTAGCCTTTGGGGTGCAGGGCAGCGAAAATGTGATCCTGGAAACCTTGCCGGAAACGGGCAATCTGTTCCGGACTGTCACCACGTTCGACGGCCATTTGGCCGGCATAAACGTTTTCCCAGGATTGGATGATGTCTGCGAAGTCTTGTGGATTGCCGTCAAGGTTGGTGACCATGAAGCTTTCCATCTTGATGTCTTCAAACCCGCCGTCGATTAGATAGCGCCGGCTCTTGGGGCCGAGCTCGATATCCATATCGAAGTGGTCCCAAAGCTTGGCGACCTCGTTATAGGTCCACTGAATGGTTTCAGAGCGCGGTTCGCCAAGGCAGTGCGAGTTTTTCTCGTTGGTGATGTAGACCCGGCCGCCCGGTTTGCAGATCCGGTAGAGTTCTTTCAGGATCTCTTCCGGATGATCAAAAACCTGAAGCGCATGGCGGCAAGTCACGAAATCGAACTGGTTGCTTTCCAGAAGCATCTCGGAGGCATCGCCATAAACATACTCAATGCCCTTTACGCCAAATTCAGCGGCAACCTTACGCGCATAATCAAGGCTCGATTTTGAGTGATCGAGCGCGACAAGCCGGCCAAGTTCGTATTCCTTTTGCGCCAGAACAGCGAAATCACCAATTCCGCAACAGATGTCCGCCATCTGCATGCCAGGCTTCAGGCCATGGCGGCCGAGGATTTCGCGCTCATGGTGCCAGGTCAGCTTGGTTTGTGTCCGCAGGATCGGAATGAAACCACCTTCTTCCAGGAAGGTTTGGCCAGGATAAAAGTCGCTGTCGTACTCACTGACCGTAATGTTCTGGTTCGCGCTTTCCAAAGCCTGGAATTTACGTGTTGACCATCCAACACAGCTTGACGTCGTTACCTGGATGTTCAGGTCTGGCCGGTTAACGCAAGTATCGACCAAGTGCCGGGCAATCGCCTGAAACGCAACGTTGTTCATCCGCACGAGGCGGCGGACGTTCAGATAGAGCCGGCCTTTGACGGTGGACGTTGCAGAATCGAGGGCCTCCATGCAGCTATTGAGCTCATCGGCGGATTGCGGCCGCAAGCTGCCTTGCAGAGAGAATTCCTGATCGTTTTCATTGAAACGCCAATCGAATGCGTGGCCAGTCGCTTGGGAAGTCACGATGCATTATCCTCGAAAACAAGATCGGCCGTCAGGCAAATACGGTTGTTTGATTGGTCACGGGTCAGGTTGAACTCCGCCCCGTAATCGACGCTCAGCTCCAAAAGACCGAGGGATCTATCCGGGTTCTCTGCTGAGAAAAGGCGATCCAGATAGATGGCGTCCTTGTCTGGACGCTTGGTCAAGGCGACCGCGTCATCGTAAAAGCGCGCGATGTCTTCGCTGCCGGGCATATCGATCTCGATGCGGTCCGAATTCTCACGGCGTTTGAACCGGCACACGACCTTGCCGTCGTTTCCATGTCTGTGGAACGCTGTTTCCATCAGCTCATTGAGCGCGGATGAATAAAGATTGGCAAACAGCATGGAATCGAGACGGTTGTGACAAACCATTCGGGAGACGTAGCTCGAAACAAGATCGCAGTTGGCCCAGTTTGAAGAAAAATCGCGAACATCCAGATCGATCTCGATCATCGGCGTTTCGCCCGCTCCGCTGGCGTTCGAATATGACACGTCGCCCAAACTCCATTATTGACGCCGAAATTTGTGCTCAGTTTTAGTTTCCGAACACAGATGACTGCGGCTCCCTATCACCGCGGCAGGAAGTATGACGTCGAAATCGTTAAGCTAGATCCAACCAGAATGGTAAATATTAGCCCCATACCTAGTTCAACTGTTTGAACTTTGAGTGTCAACCAGTATGAATTATCACGGCTTTTGGCAGTTATTCTGATAGGTGACAAGATACGGGTCTGATCTATCCGCAAGCATCTGGGGAATGTTGATTTTTCGCTGCTTGTGGGCAGTGTATTTCCAAAACCAACAAACGCCGTTAAATGACTAGCGGAACGGCTGCGGGGAGCGCGGCGGAAAACTCTGACTGTTGTTAGAAACGGGAAATGGCGGATTCGTTTTCATCTGATTCTCAAACCGGCGGGTACAGCGCATCTATGAAAGATGAATTGGAAGCCCTGCGCGCCGAGCTGGCAGAGTTGAAAGCCGAGCAAGCGGATCTGCAGCTCCTTTATGAAGCGACCATCGAACACGGCGAGGCCGTGGAAGATCAGCTTGCCGAGAACAATCAGCTGCTTCTGGAAACCCAGCGCCGGCTTGAGGCCGAGTTGGCCGACGCGGGCCGGTATGTGTTGTCGATCCTGCCGGAGCCGAGGTCGGAAGGCCCGAAAGCGGACTGGCTTTTGGTTCCGTCAACGGAACTTGGTGGCGATTCCTTCGGCTATCATGACCTCGATAGCGATCATTTTGCCATCTACCTGATCGATGTCTGCGGACACGGTGTTGGTGCAGCTCTGCTCTCTGTGTCGATTATCAACGTGTTGCGCTCTTGCGCGCTGCCGGAAACAGATTTCCGGATCCCCTCCGATGTGCTGTTCAAGTTGAACAACGCCTTCCCGATGGAACGGCAGAACAACATGTTCTTCACCATCTGGTACGGCGTTTTTCAAAGGTCGACCGGTAAACTGTCTTATGCGTCCGGGGGGCATCCGGCAGCCGTTCTGTTGCCAGTGGCCAGGGACGAGGGGGCGTTTTCGCTCATTGGGACGAGCGAAGGCATGGTGATCGGCGCCATTGAAGATATGACGTTCGACCAGTCCGACGTATCGGTAAGATCAGGAGATCGCTTACTGGTCTTGAGTGACGGCACCTATGAGGTGGATGACCTTGAAGGCGATGTGTTAAACCTTGAGGGTCTGGCCAACGAGGCACTTGCCGCAGACGGCTCCATACCTTCACATATCCTGGAGTGGGTTCAGAAAAAGTCTGGTCAATCCGAGTTGCCGGACGACTATTCAATGATCGAGTTTCAGTTCTGATCGGTTCCGTTGGAGCTCAACCGCAAAACCACCCGAGTCGTATTGGTGCCGTCGTTCCGGGAATGCGACACCTCTTCAGACACCTGATGGACCAGAAAAAGACCTAATCCGCCAACTGACATGTCGTCGGCAGATGTCTCGGTCATATCGAGGATAGGGGCGGTTCCGGTGTCGAAGGCGGTCGCGTGATCTTTCAGGGTCAAGATGAGCCGGTCACCGTCTTTGGTGAGTTCGGTTTTGATGGTGTCAGCCACGGCCTCTGGATAGCCGTAGGAGACCGTGTTGGAGAAAAGCTCTTCTACGATCAAAGACAGATGACGGCGGGTATGGTCATCAAGACCGTGGCGTGCAGCAAGGTCATCCAGAAAGGTGTAGATCCTGGAAAGTTCGTCTAATTCGTTTGCAACTTCCAAAGTCCCGAGAACCGATGTCATCCGCCCGGTCTCCTTCTAGGGCGCAGAGCGCGCATAAAGTCAGCTAGCCCCTGATCTCTGCCAGAGCATCATCGCGCGCTTCAACCACGCTGAGGATCTTGAGGAAGCCGGAGATCTTCAGGACTTCATGGACCGATGGATTGACGCCGAAGAGGATCAGTTTGCGTCCTGCCGGGGCGATCTGTTTGGTGATGATCAACAAGGACCGCAGACCAAAACTGGTGACATAATCCACGCCGCTCATGTCGATCAGCAGGCTGGAATCGCTCTCTTGGGCGGCTGACTTGAGATGCGCTTCAAAGTCCTTTGCCGACAGGGTCTCCAGTTTGCCTTTGGGGCAAATGATCCGAATCCCGTCCACCGTTTCGTCGTCGATCGTGAGATGCGCCGCATCCGCCATTTGGACCATACCTTCCACAGGATTGATTAGGGGGGCTGAAACTCGCCAGTGCGTGGATTTCCCTTGAAGCATGAAAATCTTATGAAATGAAGAACGCAACAGGTGTTTCCTGTCAATGACGTGGCGGTATATGGTCCGAGCCTGGACCGGTGATCTGGCTGTGACGAAGTGGGATGCTGGAAGACCATGATGCTGCGGGCCGTGACAAGGGAATACTCCAATGGCTGAAGAGATTGTAATTCCTGAGTTGTCCGATCCGCGGGCAGAGGTCGGCAAGGTCGCACTTGCGAATGCGGATGGGCAGGAAGAGTTCCGCGACAGTCCCGAATTTGAGGAGCTTGAAGCCGAATTCCGGAAGATGGAGATCGATGGGCCATCCGCCGTCAATTGGAAGATGCTCAACGAGAAGACCGTCGATGTCTTGAAGGAAAATTCGAAGGATCTCGTTCTGGCGACACGGCTCGCCTACGGTCTTTTTCTGGAGGAAGATTTCAAGGGCCTCGCGATTGGCGTCAAGATCCTCGAAGACATGTCCAAGGACCATTGGGAAGACATGACGCCGCCGGTGCGCCGCGAACGCGGTCGGGCAGGGGCATTCGACTGGTTCGCAGAAAAACTCGGGTCCCTTGTCGAGGGAAAGACGCCAGAGGGCGATCAGGGACTGGCTGCGCTTCAGGCGCATGACTACCTGCTTGAACTTGATACCGCTCTTGAACAGAAATTCACCAAATCACAAGCGGCTCTTGGGCCATTAATCCGCGCGCTCCGCCCGATTGCAAAAAACGTGCGATCGGTGCTTGAGGAAGAGGCGCGGAAGAAAGCCGAGGCAGAAGCTGCGGCCAAAGCCGCAGAGGAGGCCAAAGAAGCGGGAGGCGAGGCTGCTGCCAACCCGGCGAGCGAAGCGGCGTCAGACAGTGCTGCGGCAACCGCAGCAGCTTCAGCGGAGCCTGCTGGCTCGGCTGCTGAACCGGTACCGGCTGCGCCGCCTGCGTCACAAACAGCCTCGCCAACCCCGAGCAGCGCACCAATTGCGGTGCCGGAGGTTGCCGTTGATGGCAACTCGGATGCAGCATTTACGTCTCTGTTCAATGCCGCCGGAAAGGTGGCGTCCAGCAGCCGGCAACACGCGCCGCAAGATCCAAGAGGGTATTTGAGTGCCCGATTTGCTGTCTGGGGCCGGATCACCGTGATGCCACCCGCCAACAGCGGGAAGTCCAGCCTGCCGCCACCTCAGAAAAACCGGATTGCCGAACTGCAAGCGCTCAAGGGTGCCGGAAACCATCTCGGGTTGATCCAATCAGCCGAAGGCGCATTCATGTCGTCGCCCTTCTGGATCGATGCGCATTTCATGATCTGCGAGGCTATGAGCGCGCTCGGCAGCGACTACGATGCCGCGCGTCTTTTGGTCGAGGGGGAGTTGGCCGGGTTCTTGAAACGCTTGCCGGATGTGCTGTCCCTGTCCTTCAGCGACGGAACCCCGTTTGCGAGCGGTGAAACGAAAGCGTGGATCAATGCGAGCGTTGCCGCCGGCGGCGGCGCAGGTGGTGAAGCGGATCCGCTTACGGGAGCCGCATCAACAGCCGCCAGCCTGGCTCAGGCCGGTAAGGTTGTCGAGGGATTGGCGGTCTTGAAAGACTATTGCGCCGGCTGCCGGGCGGAACGGGATTGGTTCCGTGGACAGTTGAAGCTGAGTGAATTGTGCCTGCAGTTCGATGTTCTCCAGCCGTTGGTTGCTCAATTGTCACGGCTTCGAAAGACGGCAGAAGATGCGAATCTGGCGGCCTGGGAGCCTGACTTGGTCGTCGAATTGGCCCGGCTCTCATGGCGTAGTCTCAACCATAAAAACATCCGTCAGGTCATTTCTGACAATGATTTGGTGCCTTTGAAGGCCTCCGTCATGGAAACTTTATCGATACTGGACCTTGGCGCGGCTGCCGAGTTGACGGGCAAGCGCTGACCGCGCAAAGTAGATTTGTCGTGTGCCTTTTGAAAAAAGTCATGTCTTTGAGGGGTCTTTTTTAAGACTCTTCTAGACAGATTTGACATGAAACAGTTCTAGAGTGCCCCCCGACAGGGGAACACCAGTTTTATAACATGATTTCCGTAAGTGACATCGGAAGCTCGACTGACGTTAAGGAGAAGGCATGTCCAAAGAATCCTCCGTCGCTCCCAAGGAGCGGGTGAATATCAAGTACAAGCCCGCGACGGGAGACGCTAAGGAAGAAGTTGAACTTCCGCTGAAGCTCGTCATGCTTGGGGATTACACCATGCGTCCCGACGACACGCCCGTCGAAGACCGGTCCCTGATCAACATCAATAAGGACAACTTCAACGAGGTGATGAAAAGCCACGAGTTGAAGCTGGACATGTCGACAGACAATAAGCTGGTCGAGCAGCAGGAAGGCGAAGAGCAGGAAAAGCTCTCCGTTTCTCTGAAAATCGAAAGCCTGGCCGATTTCTCTCCTGAATCCGTTGTGCGTCAGACACCGGAACTCAACAAACTTCTGGAGCTGCGTGAGGCGCTTGTCGCCTTGAAGGGGCCGCTGGGCAACGTTCCGGCGTTCCGCAAGGCAATCCAGAATGTTCTCGGCGATGAAGCTGCCCGCGAAAAACTTCTGGCTGAACTCACCAAGACGACCGGCAATTCTGGCAACGGCGAATAAGTGCCGTTCAAATCGGCGGCGCAACCGGCGCCCGCTGATTTCATCTTACCCGGACCACAGCAAGATCAGAGACCGTGAACATGGCTGACACCGAAAACCAGCAACAGGGCGCCGGCGCGCAAACCGAGGAACTCGACGCTTCGTTGCTTGACCAGATTTTGCAGGAAACCAAACTCGCTCCGAGCGACGATGGTTATGATGTCGCCAAAAAGGGCGTTGCTGCATTCATTTCCGAACTTCTGAAGCCGACCGACGGTCAAAGCCAGGTTTCTGGCGCTGCCGTCGACATGATGATCACCGAGATCGACAAGAAACTGTCGGATCAGGTCGATCAGATCATCCATAATGAAGACTTCAAGACGCTGGAATCCGCTTGGCGCAGCCTGAAGTTTGTCGTGGACCGGACCGATTTCCGCCAGAACATCAAAATCGAAATGATGAGCGTCTCCAAAGACGAGCTTCTGGAAGATTTCGAAGACAGCCCGGAAGTCGTTAAGTCCGGCCTCTATAAGCACATTTACACCGCTGAATACGGTCAGTTCGGTGGTCAACCGGTTGGCGCTGTCGTGACGAACTACGACTTCGGCCCCGGCTCACAGGACATCAAACTGGCTCAGTACTGCGCCAGCGTTGGGTCCATGTCGCATGCCCCGTTCATCGCGGCTGCGTCGCCGGCCATGTTCGGTGTGGATACCTTTGAGGAGATCCCGAACCTCAAGGACATGGAATCCATTTTCGAAGGACCGAAGTACGCGAAATGGAACTCTTTCCGCGAGTCGGAAGATTCCCGCTATTTCGCGCTGGCCATGCCGCGCTTCATGCTGCGCACGCCTTACGGCCCCGAGACCACACCGGTCAAGGCTTTCAACTACGAGGAAGAGTCTGGTTCCGAGAGCGAGAACTACCTCTGGGGCAACGCAGCGTTTGCTATGGCGACCAAGCTGACCGACAGCTTTGCCAAGTTCCGCTGGTGCCCGAACATCATCGGCCCTCAGTCAGGGGGGGCGGTCGAGGATCTGCCGGTCCACACTTTTGAGGCCATGGGGCAACTGCAGAGCAAGATCCCGACAGAAGTTCTGGTTTCCGACCGCAAGGAATACGAACTTGCCGAGCAGGGCTTTATCTCCCTGACCATGCGCAAGGGATCCGACAACGCTGCGTTCTTCTCGGCAAACTCGGTTCAAAAGCCGAAGTTCTTCGGCAACAACCCGGAAGCCAAGGATGCAGAACTGAACTACAAGCTCGGCACACAGCTGCCTTATATGATGATCATCAACCGCCTGGCGCATTACATCAAGGTGCTGCAGCGGGAGAACATCGGCAGCTGGAAAGACCGCAACGAACTGCAGTCCGAGCTGAACAACTGGATCCGCCAGTACGTATCTGACCAGGACAACCCGTCCGCAGACGTGCGTTCACGCCGTCCGCTGCGCAAGGCGTCGATCACCGTATCGGATGTTGAGGGCGAACCAGGCTGGTACAGCGTGTCGATGGCGGTACAGCCGCACTTCAAGTACATGGGGGCAGACTTCACACTGTCCTTGAAAGGTAAGCTCGACAAGGCTTAAGTCGGTCAGTGTCTTGACGAATGACCTTTCACAGGGCGCCAAACGTTTGGTGCCCTGTGTTGTTTCAAGAGGACTTCTGCTGTGGCGGTTTCCCTTTTTCAGCGTCTTGAAGGCGATGTATTGAAAGACGAGTTCAAGTCGCTGGATCAACATGAGGCGGCGTTGATGGACAGTATACTCGCCGACTTGCGCATCCTGTTGAACTCAATGGCAGGCTGCTGTGAAACGCGTCCTGACTATGGGCTTGCGGACTTCAACGCCGTCAACCAGAGCCACAAGGACACGGCTGCAGAGTTGTGCCGGGATATTGAACAGCAAATCATCAAATTCGAACCCCGATTGAGCAATCCGGTGGTCCGGACCATTGAGGATCCGAACCGTCCGCTGGAGTTTGTGTTCAACGTTGAGGCAGACTTGAAATATGGTGCGCGGCAGGTTCGCGTGCGTTTTGATTCTGTGCTGGACAGCTCAGGCAAGGTGCGCCTCACTGCTTGAGCCGTAAAAGGATACGTGCTGGATGTCGGTCAATTCCTACTACAGGGATGAACTCAGTTATCTCAAGGAACTCGGAGCCGAGTTTGCCAAGGCAAACCCGCGCCTGTCCAAGTACCTTGCCGATGACCCGACAGACCCCGATGTCGAACGGCTCATGGAGGGCTTTGCGTTTCTCGTCGGACGGCTGCGTCAGCGGCTGGATGCTGAAATGCCGGAAGTGGCGCATTCGCTGCTCAAGCTGATCTGGCCGCATTACCTGCGGCCTGTCCCGCCGATGACGACTTTGAAATTCCGGCACGCGCCGGATGTTTCTGAATTGGCCATTCGCGTTCCGAAGGGGACGTCGGTCAAGACCGCCTCCATGAACGGCGAAGCGGTGCCGTTCCGCACAACCCTGGACCTCAACGTTCTGCCGCTGGAAATCAGCGATACCAACCTGGACAACCGCAAGGACAGCGCGTCGCTCGAATTGTCCTTTACGAAAACGGCTGGTGCAGGTTTGGCTGCATTGGCGGCTGCACCGCTGACCCTTTATCTCGGCGGGCAAGGCGAGACCAACACGGCGCAACAGCTTTACCTCTATCTGATGAAGCGGTTGCGGTCGGTTCAACTGTTGCCAAAGGGACAGGACCCGATCACAGCGGACGTGGTTTTGGAGCCGGTCGGCTTTGAGCGTGACGAAGCGAGCCTGCCGTACCCGGAAGGCTCATTTGACGGGTTCCGGATCATGCAGGAGTACTTCTCCTGCCCTGAAAAATTCATGTATGTCCGCATCCGCGGCCTTGAGAAATACGCCCGCGTCACCGCGGACAGCTTCAAGCTGGTCTTTCATTTCAATCAGGGCTTTTCCAACCTCAGCCGGGTGATGCCGCACCAGATCCAGTTGAACACCACGCCCGCGGTCAATCTGTTTGAGGCCGAAGGCCAGGCCCTTCTGGTGTCGCATGATCGCAGTGAGTATCCGGTGCGGCCGCTTGGCGGCCGCGAACTGCGCAGCGTCCACGACGTGCTGTCCGTGACCGGGTGGGTGCAAGGCAGCAGCAAGAGAATTGATTATCAGGCGTTTGAATCCTTCTCGCATGATACGTCCGGGGCGGATCCGGACAAGCTCTACTACCGAGCGACCATCAAACCGTCGGTTCTCGGCAGTGGAATCGACCACTACATCTCGTTTGTGACCCGGTTGAACAAAGCCGGTGAACCGCTGACCGAAACGATCTCCCTCAATCTGCTCTGCTCCAATGGGGAACACGCCAGCAAGTTCGGCATAGGGTCGGTCAACCAGCCGACATCGGAGACACCGGCCAAACTTGTGTTCACAAACATCACCCGAATTTTGGGCGAGGTTCCACCGCCGCTTGATGACCGGATCCTGTGGACGCTGATTGCCAACCTCTCCCGCAACTATGCATCGCTGATCGACGTCGAAGCGTTGCGCACGGTGATCGGGGCCTATGATTTCCGGGCGAATGTGGACCGGCAGGCCGCGCTTCAGCGGGACCTGTTGCTTCAAAGCTTCAAGAGTTTCGAAAGGCGCAGCGTCGATATCTTCCGCAATGGCCGTCCCGTCCGTGCCTATGAACTTGTGCTTCGGCTTGCCGAAAGTGAAATGGGCGGAGAGGCGGAAATGTACCTCTTCGGCTGCGTCTTGGACCGCTTTTTGAAATCCTATGCCAGCATCAACAGTCTGCATCGCCTCTCGATCATCGGGACCGACAGCAACACGCTCTTGAGTTGGGATTCGAAGGAAGGGAGCGCGGCGCAGCTATGACGGAAGTTGTCGAGGCAACGGAAAAACACAAAGCTCTTGCCGGGCACCTTGCGCACAGCCAATTCTTTCAGCTGGTCTACCTCATCGGCCTGATGCATGCGGACGTCAACAAGATGGGTCCGGGCCACGCTCCGAAAGATGAGCCGATCCAGTTCCGCGCCACCCGCTCATTGAGTTTCGGTGCCAGTGATGTCTCCGAGATCTCCTATGACGAGGCGCGCGACAAATTTGATATCCGGGTGAATTTCCTCGGCCTTTATGGCCCGGCATCGCCTTTGCCGCCGAACGTCACGGAACGGATTATCGAGAGTGACGAAAACCCGTCTTCTCTTGAAGATCTTTTGGATCTGTTCAATCACCGTCTGACGATCCTCTTGTATCAGATTTGGCGCCGCTCACGGCACTACATCCGGTTTGAAGACCATGGCCTTGATGCGACGTCCAAGTGTTTCCTGGCTTTGTGCGGGTTTCCGATTGAGGACCGGGCGGAAATCGGATCCGTCGCAAGATCCGCGCTGTTGCCGCATGTAGGATTGATGTCGCTGTACTCGAACTCCGCCGAGGCCGTTGCATCGGTCTTGTCGAGCTTCTTCAAGGTGCCGTGCGAAATCATTGAGTATGTGAACCGCCACGTTGTGATGGGTGAAGACAGCCAGATCTCGCTCGGTGTTCGAAACACCCTTCTTGGCGGGGACATGGTGCTGGGCGAAGAGGTTGAAGACGATCTCGGCAAGTTCACCGTCCGGATGGGCCCTGCGCCTTATGAAAAACTCAAACCGTTCATGCCCGGAGGAGAGCGGCACCCAGAAATTGCCGAACTCTTGGCTATGGTCATGCGGGACCCACTCGATTGGGATCTGCAATTCGTCTTCAAGGAGGACACGGTGACAGCCGGACAAGTCGGCGATATCCGGCTGGGTGTTTCTTTGTGGCTCGATGCCGAGGAAGACAGCCAACTGGAAAATCCTGTGCAGTTGACGGGCCTGCCTTTGGGAAGTGGACCGGACTATACCGGTGAGCTGGAACATGCTACGCCGGATGCGAGCGGTCATGTGCCCGGGACGGGGCCTGCCGAAACACAATCCAACGGTCTGATGGTGTCATGAGCAGTGAGTTGATCCTGACCTGTGCGGCTTTGGGCAGTCAGTTCCGGTACGGTCCTTCCGGTGGAACATTTGGGCGCTCAAAGAAGTGTGACTGGGTTCTTCCTGATCCCAATCGGATCTTGTCATCTATACATGCGCGCGTTGTGTTTCAAGGCGGCGCATTCTTGTTGATTGACGAGAGCACAAACGGGACGTTTCTTGCTGGACAGGAGCAGCCAATTGGCCGCGGCCGGTCTATTCCGCTGGGGCCGGGGACTGTCCTGACAGCGGGTCCTTACGAAATAACGGCAGAACTCGTTGCGGCGCAGCAACCCATGCAATCCGCACCTGTTGCCGTCGCACAGCCACAGGTCCAACCAGCCGCTGCAGTGGAGCCGCAACCCGATTTTACTCCGGATGCGCAATTCCTGGCACCGGGACAGACCTATGGTGCACCTCCAAAGGGCAAGCAGTCTCTGGATCCGCTGGATTATCTTGGGGGCAGTGATCCAGCGCCTCAGCCGGTGAGTGCCGCACCGCAGGCATCCACGCAGCAAATCCCGCAGGACTTCATGCAGGCCGGCGCGCAGGCACCAACTGCAGTGCCCCCGGCAGCGCAAGTTCTGCCGCAGGCTACAGCCGCACCTGTCGCCCAACCGGCGCAACCAGTCGCCGCCAGCGTTCCGCCTCAACCGGTCGCGTCTCCGCCGGCCGAGCCGGCTCAACAACAGCCAAGTGTTACGTCTGCGCCAGCTGCCACGCCGGCAGCCTCCGGCGGCATTCCGGACGACTTCTGGTCGTCTCTTCCAGGCGGCCCGCTTCCAGGTTCACCCACTGCGCAAGAGGCGGCTCCGGTGTCGCCTCAATCGGCAGCTCCTCAACCGGCGGCGCAATCGACCATCCCAGACGATTTTTCTTTTGGAGCTCAGCAACCGTCTTCAGCTCCATCTCCGGCGTCAACACAGGAAGCTGCCCAGCCGGCTTCCACATCAGCGTCCCTTCCGCCAATGCCGCAGAGTGCTGGATTGAACGCACCCGTTTCTTCAATGATGCCGCCGATGCCTGGACCAGGTACGGCTGGCGGTCTGTCTCATCTGGACGCGCTAAAAGCTCGACGTGAACAACGGGTTGCAGCGCTTGATGCCAAGGCCAAAGGTGCGGATAAGGACGAAGCCCGGCTGGCCGGGGCGCCGCAACCGCTGCCCGCAGCCACCCAACAGCCACAAATGCCCGCGCAGGCAATGCCGCCGCAACCCATGCCGGTGTCTTCGGCTCCTCAAGAGCCGCAAGCCACTGCATCGGTTCAGGAGGTTTCGCACATCCCGATGCCGACCGGGCCGCGCAGTGACGAGGATCTGCAGATCCTGTTGAGGGCCATGGGGTTTCCGGAAGCAGAGGTTCCCGAAGCGATCCGGGATCAGATTCTTCAGGATGTCGGTGCCATGGTCCGCGAAATGGCATCCGGCCTTGTGTCGATGATGGCCGCGCGCAAGGTCGTGAAGTCGGAGTTCCGGATTGACGAAACCCGGATCGAACCGAAAGAAAACAACCCGTTCAAGTATTTCAAGGTCGGCGAGCTGGCCTTGGACGAAATGCTGTTGACGAGGACTGAAGGCTATCTGTCGCCCGCGCAGGCAACCCGTCACGCGTTTCAGGATCTGCAAAGCCATTCGATGGTGATCATGTCGGCCATGCAACGGGCGATGCGATTGATGTTTGAAAAATTATCCCCAGAAGCTTTGGCACAGGCCGGTGACGGCGACGGCGCATTGCGCCTAAGAAGTCTTGGGGGGCGTCGCGACAAGTGGGATACGGCGCGCAGCACATATGATCACATGCGCAAGGACTATGAGGCAGTCGTGCGGCAGATGATCATGGAAGCCTTCACGCAAGTGCAGGAAGAGCAGGCGCGGCGCATGTCCGACGATTATTGGAATAAGAGGAAGAAATGAGCCTGACCCGACGATCAGCGTGCATCGGACTTCTGGCTGCGCCCATTGCCATTTCTGCCGGGTGTTCGCGTGTCGCCAAGCCGACACCTATCAAGATCGAGCTACAGGCCGATGCCAACGTAAACCCCAATGAAAATGGCGACCCGGCACCGGTTGTGGTCCGGGTTTACGAGTTGAAAGAGCTGACGGCCTTTCAAAATGGCAGCTTTTTTGACTTTGCGGACAACGACAAGAAATTGCTGGGCGGTGACCTGGTCGGAAGTGCCGAATACGAGCTAACACCGGGACAGACCGTCGACTACAACCGCAGCATCTCCAGTGAAGCCCGCTACATCGGGGTTGTCGCTGCATTCCGGGATATTGAATCCGCCCAGTGGCAGGACTCCATCGAACTCGAACAAGAAAAGAAAAACGAGTTTGTCATCTATCTGACCACTCTTGCTGTTCGAATACAAAAGCTTCGAAACCGCCGGTTGGGCGTCTTTTAGGACCGATCCCGCAAGGGTTTCCTAACGAATTGAGTTTGCACAGCGGAATCAATTAGAAGATACTCCGCAACGTCGGTATTTTGCCGTTAGGTTCGAATCGTGAAACTTGGTGAGAAGCGCAGGGGAGTGCATTGAACGCAAGCGGCAAACCGCTCTGGCTTGAGGGAATGTTTCTCCGGCCCCAGCACCTCCAGCAATATGACCGCTGGATCGAAACGAATCTTGAGCACCGGGTGAAAGACCAGGCGCCCTACAGCTGGGGTGTGCGGAAACTTGAGTTTGATCCGGACGCCTTGCGGATCGGCCAGATTCAGATCGCGGACGCGGATATCGTCTTTCCGGATGGATCTGTCTTCAATACTTCGCTCTTGCACAAGGTTGCAGGCGCACGCGAAATCACATCGGAACATCAGGGCAAGAAGATCTATCTGGCAGTGCCGCTGAAGTCAGTCGGTGGACTGGAAGTCGGCGACGAAGCGCAAGGCAAACAGCGGTACACGCGGCATATGTCCGAGGCGCGCAACACGGCGGAAGCTGACCGGCCACCCGCCAATATCGCGGTTGGAACACTGACAGCCCGGTTGATCCTCGAAGGTGAAAGTCTTGATGAGACCGCCAATCTGCCGATCGCCGAGATTGAAGGTGTGGATGCGCAAGGTGCAGTCCAGCTGTCCGGCACCTTTATCCCCCCGGTGAATTTCGTCGCTGCAAGCAAGCCGTTGCTGGCGCATCTTGAAGAAGTGCGCAGCCTTCTGCGCAAGCGCGGCGAGATGATGGCCAGCAACGCGGCAGGGCAGGGCAGCAGCACACGCAACGGTCTCATGGACCTCATGATGCTCGGCGTCGTGAACCGCTACGAGGTTCTGATCGGTCATTTGATCATGTCCGGCCGGCACATGCCCGAGACAGTCTACCGGGACCTGATTTCGCTGATCGGCGAGATTTCCGCCTATGGGACCGACACCCGCAGGCCGCCTGAAATTCCGACCTACGACCATCGCGATCTGCGTATGACCTACCAGGGCTTGGTCGCCGTCCTGCGCAGCCTGCTCAGTTTTGTTGTCGAGCAAAACGCGATCAGCATCCCGCTCACGAAACGGGAATACGGGATCTGGCTGGGCGAAACCTCAGACCGGATGGTGTTCCAGGCACGCTCGTTTGTGCTGATTGCCTATGCGAATGTCGATCTGGAAACCCTGCGCAAGCAGATGCCGATCCAGATCAAGATCGGCCCGGTCGAAAAGATTCGCGAGTTGGTCAATCTGCAGCTGCCCGGGATTGCGATCTCGCCACTCTCCGTGGCCCCCCGCCAAATCCCGTACATCCAGAACGCGGTCTACTTTTCATTGGATACCGACAATGAACTTTGGCCGCAAATGCAGACCACAGCCGCATTCGCGTTACACTTGAGCGGCGACTACCCGGGGTTGGGGCTAGAGCTCTGGGCAATCCACAAAGGCAAGTGACTTAGCAGCTGATGACGAATGACGACCTGGACCAACCGACCGTAGCGCAGCGCTTGTCGCCGCGGGCACGTACGTCGATGGCGCAGGGCTCGGCTGGGACGGGCGATCCGGGCGATGAACCGACTGTTGCGTTCGTCAGCCAGCCTTCCGTTGCCCAACCCGCACAGCAAGCACAGCCTGACCCGGCTGCTCCGGTCTCGCAAAACGGCTCTTCTGTTGAATCCGCAACATCCATCGTCCGCCTGTTTGACCGAATCCCGGAACGGGTCCTGGTTCGTGCCGCTACGCCGTTGCTTTTGCTGATAGCGCACTTGCGCAGTGCGATTGACCGCGCCGATGTCGTCTCGCTCCGCCGCGAAGTTGTGGCTGAAATCGACAAGTTTGAGCAAACGGCTCAAAAGGAAGGCGTAGAAGCCGGTGACATCATTGCTGCGCGTTATGTTCTGTGTGCGACAGTTGACGAGACGGTCTTGATGACGCCTTGGGGCAGCCGCAGTGAGTGGAGTTCCAACAGTTTGCTGAACCAATTTCACAATGAAACCTGGGGCGGTGAAAAGTTCTTTGGCATTTTGGACCGGATTAAGGGCGATGCGCCGCGCAAGATGCCGTTGCTTGTCTTGCTGCATGCCTGCCTGATGCTCGGGTTTGAGGGCCGCTACCGGGTTCTGGAAGGCGGCCGGGATCAGCTGGAAGATCTGCGCAACGAACTGTCACGGCTGATCAAGCGCAACACACGCATCAAGCCAGACCAGCCGCTGTCAAAAGTGTCCGAAGGCCATAAGGGCGGCCGGAAAGTGAGCGTTCTGCCGCCTATTTGGATCATCGGTATCATTGCCGTGTCGATCCTGTTTATTGCCTGGGCCTACAGCGATTTCATGCTGGAAGGTGAAATCGTCCCCCCGTTGAGCGCCATTGAAGCGCTCGAAGTGAAATAGGGGCGGCGGGTATGATCAGGACATATTTCGCAAGCCTTTTGAGACCGGCAAGTCTGCTGATCCTCCTGCTGCTGATCATCGTATCGGTTGCCATCTATTTCTTCGGCGGCATCGTCACGATTGCAGGATTCACGCCGTTTGCGCAGACCGAGCCGCGGATCATTGCAATCGTCGCGCTCTTTGTCCTGTTCTTCCTGATTACATTCCTGCGCCATGTTCTGGCACGCCGGGCGAATGCCAAGCTCATCAATTCCATGCTCGCCAATGACGAATTGGTGTCCATGGGAACGGACATGTCGGCCGATGAGGTCGAGCTGATCCGGGAGCGCTTCGAAGCTGCCCTGCAAAAATTGCGCGACAACCCGCTGGACGGCAAACACCGCCGGAATTTCCTGTTTGAACTGCCCTGGTACATCATCATTGGCCCGCCCGGCACGGGTAAAACCACGATCTTGCGTAATTCCGGGCTGGAATATCCGCTCGCCGAGCATGGACAGGAGGCGCTGCAGGGCATTGGCGGCACGCGCAACTGTGACTGGTGGATTTCCAATGAAGCCGTGATGATCGACACGGCCGGACGGTACACGACGCAGGACGTCAACAAGGGCGTTGATGCCGCAGCTTGGAACGGTTTTCTCGAGCTGCTTCTCAAGTTCCGCAGACGGCGTCCGGTCAACGGTATCCTGCTGACCATCAGCATTGAGGATGTGGCCGTTGCGGACGAGGACAGCCGGAAGCGTCAGGCGGAAATTCTGCGCCAGCGCCTGCGCGAACTTCACCGAACATTCGGCATGCGCCTGCCGGTCTACGTCATGTTCACCAAGTGTGACCTGATCGCCGGGTTTGATGAGTATTTCGACGACCTGAAGCAGCGCGAACGGGATCAGGTCTGGGGCGTTACGCTGCCCTATGACCCGCAGCAGATCACCGTCGGACCGGCATTTGAGGCGGGTTTCACAGATCTTGTAGCGCGTCTGGAAAAGGACCTGCCGGGGACGCTAAGTGAAGAGCGGAACAACAGCCGCAGGTGCCGCATTTACGGCTTTCCTTATGAGTTCGGCTCTCTGTCTACGGTGTTGCGGAGCTTTCTGGCGGATGTTTTCCGCTCCAGCCGATACGAAGCGCAGCCTTTGTTGCGGGGCGTCTATTTCACGTCCGGAACTCAGGAAGGAACGCCATTCGATCGTTTGCTTGGCGCAATGGGCCGCAGTTTCCAGCTGGCCCCATCTCATCAGATGCCGCTCAGCGGGCAGGGCAAATCCTATTTCATCAAGAATCTGCTCTCCAATATTGTCTTTCCCGAGCAGAACCTTGTGGGCGTTAACACCGGTTTGGAGCGGCGTCTGGCAGCGCTCTACGCCGGCGGTCTGGCAGCGTTGTGTGCCTTCGTGATCGGCATGTCGGCCTATTGGCTCGCCGGCCTTAATCACGCTGAGCAGACGGCGGAGAAGGTTGAAGAGCTGTCCAACCGGGTGAGTGTTTTGCGCACGGAGGCAGACCAAAACCGCTCGCTCATCAGCATTTTGCCGACACTCAACGCAGCCAAGGCGCTGCGCGATGAAGTGATCGAGCAGGAGAATTGGCTCACGGTCACACCGTTTTCGATCGAGTCCCAATCCAAGTTGTTGCCGGCTGCAACGAAGACCTACGATTCTTATCTGACCGAGTATCTCTTGCCGTCGATCGCCTCGCGCCTGGAAGCGCAGATCCAACTTGTCTCGAACACCACGGGCAGCAATTCCGCGCTCCTGCGGGATCAGCTCGAAACATATCTCATGCTGACCACCGGGCAGAACTACAACGCCGACAAGGTCAGGAGTGCCTTCCGCTCGCAAAACGAAGCCGCATTCGTGCTCAACCCTGAAAACCGGGGCGCAATGCAGGAGCACATGAACAACCTGATCCAGCTTCTGCCGATAAAGACTGCGGTTGATCAGCCGATTGTTCAGGAAGCCCGCGACAGGATCCAGCGCGTTCCACAAGCAAGCGAAATCTATAACCGCATGGTGACGGATTCCGCACAGCGTTACCGGGTTGCGCCAATCAATCTGACGCGCTCGCTCGGGGCCGGTGCGCTGTTCATCGACAGTGCGACAGCAGGTGGCCGTAGCCTAATCCCGGGCCTTTACACCAAGAACGGTTTTTACAACTTCTTCCTGGCCCGGCTGCCGGAATACATCCGTTCATCGATCGGGTCTGACTGGGTGCTCGGGGATAGTGTCAGTGAGACGACTTACAACCGGCTCGCCCAGGAAATCGTCCGGATGTACACGCAGGATTACATCCAGGCTTGGCGTGAAGGGATCAGCTATATCCGCGTGGTGGAAATAGGCTCGCTCGGCCGGGCCCAGATTGTCCTGCAGGACTTGTCGAGCCCGGATTCGCCACTCACAAATGTTCTGAATATCCTGCGCGAAAACACCCAGCTGCCGCTTCCTGGTTCCCAACAAAACCAGGCAGCGACACAGGCCGCATCCGCAGCCTCGTCAGGTGCGGCAACCAGTCTCGCAGCCTCTGCCAGCGAAGCAGCTCAAAAGGCAGCCGTTGAAACCGCGTTCGGTGATGCGCCTTGGCCTGGACTTGCAATCGAAAATGCCTTCCGGCCGCTGAACAACCTGACCGATCCGACGAGCAGTCAGACACTCGACCGTGTTCAGCAGCTGTTCGGCGATCTTTATGGCAACGTGTCCGGCGTTGTGACGGCTCCGGACCCTACAAAAGCTGCTTACGATTTGGTCAAGGGAAGAGCGCAAACCCCGACCACCGATTCCTTCACGACCCTGAGGGCGGAAGCGTCTACCAAACCCGAACCGGTGCGGTCGATGGTCCTTTCGATCGTGAACCGTACTTGGGATCTTTTGAACAAATCGGCCTATCTCTATCTGAACGGCCGATGGAAAGATGAAGTCGTACCAGCCTGTACGTCCATCATCGCCGGGCGGTATCCGTTCGATCCGGATGCGCAAGAAGACGTCAGCCTGGAGGATTTCACGGACCTGCTCGGCCCGTCCGGTGTCATGGATGCGTTTTACAACGACTATCTGAAGCCGTTCATCGTGGTGCGCCGGCGCCAGTTCAGCCCGATCCAGACGCAAGGCGCGGGCCTGGGCTTGGCTCAGGAAACGCTCAACCAAATTTCCACGTCTCAGACAATCAAGGACGCGTTCTTTGCCAAAGGCGGCAGCAGTCCTGAGACCAAGTTCACCATCCGGCCATCCTTCCTGGACCCGGAAGCCCTGCGCTCGACCTTGAAAATTGACGATGACTCGATCGTTTACCGGCACGGTCCGGTACGCGGCAAGGATTTCAGCTGGCCGAGCCAGGCGGATGCGAGCACCGCGGAACTGTCGATCACCCTTCTGGACAATTCCAAGACCACGATCCTTAAGGAAGGCACCTGGGCGATCTTCCGGCTGTTGAGTGCCTCCGGCCTGTCTCGGGTCCGTGGCCGCGACCGGTTCGAGTTCTCTGTCGAAAAGGTTGTGAAGAAGGAACAACGCATCGACAACGGCACCAAGACGGTTGATGTCAGCTACAAGGGCAGCTTCGCCTTGAGCGCCGGCAGCGTTGTGAACCCGTTCAACCTAGGGCTCTATTCATCCTTCCGGTGCCCGCCAGCTCTTTAAAGCGGACCGGCCGGAAAACGTTTTGAACCATATGGACCAGGGAGGCTGGGGCGCATGCATATCTGCGGCTTTTTTGGCAAACGCCCCGCCGAACGAGATTTCGTCTTCGAGGGATTGCCGGCGCGGGTAACCGACGCTTGGGCAAACATCGTGAGCAACTGGCTTCATGCATGCACGGCCGCTGCGCCGCAGACTTGGCACAACGCCTACTTCAGTGCCCCGGTCTGGCGATTTGCGCTGCCAATCAATCATCTCGATGACCGTGCCTGGATTGGACTTGTTGCCGGATCCGCAGACACCATGGGCCGGACCTTCCCGTTGGCTGTTTTGATGTCGATGCATGTCGAGCAATTCAGCAACGGCATTATTTTCCAGATCGATGAAATCATGGATCGCCTGGAGCTTGACCTGCTGACGTTCCTTGCGGGCGAAAGCAATCGGCGCCATTTGCTCAACAGCGTCACAAATTGCTCAGCGGACATCAGGGCTGCGATAGATGAGCCGCCCTACAAGGTTTCGATGACGCTTCCCGACCTTGAGAGTGATGAAGCGGGCTTGTGCATCCCATGGACAGATCTGGTGGCTTCGAATGAAGTGCCAGCGCACATACTGGTCTGGCCGGAGACGGACAAAAAGAAGAAACGATCACCCGCTCCGGGATACTGGTGGCATGAAGGGTCGCCGGAACGGGTTAGCGAGGTGTGTGTGTTCTCAGCCATGCCCGAAGCGGACGCTGCCCGGGGAATTTTCATGGGGCATTGGGAGGCTCAGGGCTGGCGTGAGCGGACTTGAAACAGCATGCTGTTATTTCCGGATTACACGGAGATAGCGCCTCAAACGGCA
The DNA here is from genome assembly GCF_055755305.1 of Roseibium sp. R5. NCBI lineage: Bacteria > Pseudomonadati > Pseudomonadota > Alphaproteobacteria > Hyphomicrobiales > Stappiaceae > Roseibium > Roseibium sp. R5. Next base: position 4,408,143 of record NZ_CM146910.1, on the reverse strand, counting down.
AAACGAAGACATGGTCACAGAAAAGAAAAAGACCGGAACAGGCCTGGAGATCGAAACCGCCACCCGGCAAGGCACGCGCCACAGTCAGAATGAAGACAATCATGTGTCCAAGCCCGAACATGCTCTGTTTGCTGTCTCTGACGGCATGGGAGGGCATCGGGATGGTCACCTAGCGAGCCGCGCTTTTGTCGAGGAGCTGCAAGTGATCGAGTTTGCAGATGGCGAAGGCGTGAACGAACGGCTCCAACGCATCGAAGCGGCCTTTCATCGTGTGAACGACCAGCTCTACGGCAGTTATCTGGAAAACCCGGATGCGGACATCAGCGGATGTACCGGTTTGACCCTGATCATCCACGACGGATATGCCGGGTGCCAGTGGGTCGGCGACAGCCGTCTTTATTTGTTGCGCCAAGGTCATCTCTTTCTTGTATCTGAAGACCATAGTGATGATCTGGGGCGGCTGACCCGCGCGCTCGGCTCGCATGAAGAAATCCTGGTCGACAGGCGTGTGATTGAGTTCTTAAAAGGCGACTGTTTTGTCCTGTGCACCGACGGCTTGTTCAAGGGGGCCAGCGAAACAACGATCGCAGATGCGCTTGCAGATGGTAGTGCGGGTGTCGCGGACCGTTTGGTTACTCATGCGGTCGAGGGTGGTTCATCGGACGACGTAACACTGATCACGGTGCGGCTGAACGACAATGGCTGAAGCAGACACGGATCTTGGCTATAAGCTCGCCGTTGATACGATGGTGGAGACAGCCGAAACCATGACCCCGGTGCCGGGCCTTGTACTGAAAGACCGGTATTTGCTGATCAAGGAAATCGGCCGGGGTGGGCAGTCCCTGGTTTTCAAGGCGCGGGATCTTGTTGCGGCAAAAGCGGGATTGTTGAAAGCTGATGTTGCTTTGAAGATCATCACGGCGGGACCGGAGATAGAACCGGATTTTGTCGCCTTGATGCATCGGGAGGCGCGGCGCCTGCGGGATCTCGTCCATCCCAACATCGTTCGTGTGTACGACATGGACCGCGTTCAGAACCTGCATTTCATGGTGATGGAGTATCTGGAAGGGGACACGCTCTCCAGTTTCCTGCGCAAGGCGGAGGATCGCAAGCTGGAGCTCGCTCAGGTGATCCGGCTGGTGCAGGATTTGGGCTCGGCTCTCGAGTTTGCCCATGCCAACGGGATCATCCATTCCGACCTGAAACCCGGCAATGTTTTTGTGCAAACCGATGGCTCGGTCAAGCTGATCGACTTCAACATTTCCGCGCCCATTGCGCCGTCCTTGCGCAAGGATGAAGAAGACACGATCCGGATCCTCATCCGTCTCGGCGCAATTACTCCGAGTTATGCTTCGCCCCAGCGGTTGGAGGGCCACGAACCTTGCGCGGCCGATGATGTGTTCTCATTGGCGGTCATGGTCTACCTATGCCTTGCCGGGCGCCGGCCGTTCGGTCCCAAAAACGCGCTTGAGGCCATGGAAGCATCGGTTCAGCCAGAGAGGCCAGAGCATCTCTCTTCGGCGCAGTGGACAGCCTTGATGAAGGGCCTTGCATTTGACGATGCAGGACGGACACCCGAAGTCACGAATTTCGTAACGTCCTTCGCCGCGCAACGCCAATCTGCAGCCGATTGGATCCGGTCGCAGCTCAGTTGGTAGGTCAATGCCGGCTCAGATCCCGATCCTGAACCCGAAGGAACGGTCGCCCCGAGCTGAGCCTGTGAGCGTAGCATCGATATCAAGGACGTCCTCGTCCTCTTCAGATCGGGCTGCGCTCACCGAAAACTGGACAGCATTGAAAAGAGCGTCTGATATCTCGTCGAGCCGGGCTTGAAGATTGTTGGCAGACTCTTCTGGCGTCTTCGAACCTGAGGGAGCCGTTGAAAAAGCCACCTGAAGCAGTGTGTTGAGCCGGGCCATGGAAAGTGCGCGTGCAACACCTGCGTTCGGCTCGTCCGACTTGCTCGCCGAGACCGTGCGAGACCCGGCAAAATAAACCTCTGCCCGGTTGGCTTGGCCGCGCAGAACGTTGATCCCGGCTGAGGCAAGTGACAGAGCAGAGTCTTGCGAGACGAAAGTCATGACGCTGTCCGCCACCGGTTTTCCGGTATTGGTATGTTCCGCCGTTTCCAGTTGATCAATCGACAGTTTTTGACCTGCACCAAAGTCGGGCCATCCGTTTGCCGCTTGGGCGTGGAGAATGGACAGCAAGGCAACCCAGCTGGCGGGCAGACCAACATCGGCCAGACCGTCATCATCAGCAATGTGGCGCCCCTTGTTCCAGAACAAGGCAAGACTGTTCGACGCTGCAGATTGCCGGAGGCTTGCAAACTGTTCAAAGCCGATTTGATCCAGCATTTGGTGCGGCGTCTCCCGGCTGCCGACAGTGTCAGCGCTTTCTCCGGCAAAGTCCGGGGCGAGGGTGCCGAGCAGGCACGTCGCATTTTCCGCTGCTAACGTGGCCAGACGTTTGAAGTTGGAGGCGCCGTCCTTGGCGAGGCCGGATGCATTGGCGGCAAGAACCACATCGAATGCGGCATGGGCGAGCGCACCCTCCGGTTCTTCCAGGCTCGTCAAAACATCCTCGATCGCAGCTGTCGCGCTGACCTGAACGAGGAACAAGCGGATTGAACTTTCGCGCGGCAATTCAGCCAGCAACATCCGCAGTGCGAGCCAGTTTTCCAGAACCTGATGCAGGCGGCGGTCCTTGATGAACAGAGCGGCCTGGTCTTCGATCATTGCATCGAAAGAGGCGCCTCCGCCGGCAGGTGCAGGTGTAGGCGGCGCCGGTTTGCGCGGTTCACCGCTTGAGGTCTGGGACAGGAACGCCTGGACAGCGTGTTTGGCGAGATCCTGTGTGACTTCACTGTCTGCCGATCTCTTCGGTGCTTCGACCATCGAGAACAGAGCATCCAGTCCGTCGTCTTCGTCTGAAATCGGATCTGAAGCAGGAGAACCGGATGTCTGCGTTTTGGAAGCTGCGTCACGAGATGCAGGTGTTTCCGGAGCTGAATGCGCACTCAATGATTTGGCTGCGTCCAAGAGCAGATCGAACCGCTGTCCATGATCGGCCAGTCCGGACACACCGCCCATTGCCATGGCAGTCTTGATTGTGGTGCGAAACTCAAGCGCCTTGCTAACGGAAGCGGGTTTGAAGTCCCGCGGACGTTTGAAAGACACATCTTCGATCAAGGTGGCCGGGAGAGTCCCGAGGATGTTTTGGGCCTCTACCGTCAGGGCTGGCGAGAGCTCGCTGATCAGCTCCGAGATATCCTTTCCGGTGATTTCCTGAAGACCGGCAACGGACGTTGCGAAGTCACCAAAAATCAGAACACGGTAGGGCGGGGGCGGTTGCCTGTCCTGAGGCAGCGGCGTCCCATCGCCCAAGCCAACGGAAAACGACTTGATGCCGGTGGGGGTCTCATCGTCCTGAGCCATGGACCGGTCCTTTCCGGTTATCTGATATTTACGCGGGTCGGTGTCGCCTCAATCGCCAGGAACGCGAGGGTTCTTTGATCAATCACCACCCGTCCGTCGACACTATAGCCCGCCGCGCGGTCCGCGACATGTCCGGTCACTGCAAACTCGACGATAGGGCGCGAAGACCATTGACCGCTGCCGACCGGCGTCACGACGAGATCGAGCGTCAGCTTCTGACCGTTGCTCATAATCTCTGTTGTTTGTCCAAGTGATTTGGCTTCCGATTTGCCGTCCAGATAAACTTGCGGCGTGCGGTTGCGCAGGTAGTCGTAGATGCAGGCATGCAAGGCATCAGGCTCTTGTGTCGCAGGCCGCCAGGCACTCATGATGTTCACTCCGTTTGCCCGCCGGTCGACGCCAGCCGGTTGTCTATGCGCGCATGGATGTTATCCGTCAGCTCCGGGATGAGCGTTGCCCAATGGCCAAAGCGTGGTGCCTTCAGAACGTCCATGCTCGGATACCAAAGGCTTCGATCTGTTTCGGCGTACCAATACCATGGGGACATGTACTGCGCGATGACCAGTCCCGGTGTTCCGGCAGCCCCGGCACCATGCAGGATAATTCCGTCCGGCCCCACAACAAAATCGAGTGCGTGCAGCAGGGCTGCAAGATCGTCGAGGCGTTTGATATGCGCGCCCGCATCAATAATGCCTTGATGACCAGACAATTGTCTGCGGCTGTGATCCCAGACCGTGCTGACCAGAGTCCCTGGCAGGGACCGTATCGCAGGCAGCAAGGTATCAAGTGTCAGGCCGGGCTGCGCTTCGTTCCAGGCGATCCCGATCCACGGCTTCGGAAATTCAGAAAGGGCGTCCTGCCAACGCTTTAAAAGCTCTGGTTTGACCGGCAGATACGGACAGGGCCCGGTTACGCCACCCCGCAGATCATTCGGCAATCCGAGGATCTGGGAAATTGGAAGGGTCACCGGAGCAGCAGGTTGCTCAGCGTTGCCGTTCGGCGCGTCGTTCGGCAGAAAGTTGTTGTATCCGAAAAAGCCGGAGAGCTGGGACAAGGTCGAAGGACCGGCTAGCGGAGCAGATTTGTCGCGGTCCGCCTGGTCCAGAAAGCGTGCAAGCACCATGAATTCCAGATTGGACAGACCGGGATCAATGACCATGACGGCTTCACTGACCCGTTGCTTCAACACGTCAGGATTTGTGTCCCCACTTTGGCCGCCGTTCAAGGTCGCAACGACCGGCTGTTCCAGCGTTGACGGCACTTTTTCAATTTGTCCGGTCGACAGGAAGGCATCGCGCAAAATGCTGAAGAGCCGGCCCCGTACCGCATCCTTCATGCCTGCTGCATTGGCCATCAGTGGCTCCAGCAGCTGTATGGCTTTTTCCGGTTCTCCCGCCAGCCGATAGGCCGTGCCCAGCGTCAGCGTTGCTTCCATTCGGTCCTTGGCGCCCTTTGCGACTGGAGCAAACTCCCGCAAGGCTTCCAATGCTTCTCCGCGTTCCGCTTTGATCTTGATGTAGCTGAGCCAGGCGGGCATCAGATCCGGGAAAAGAGCCTTCGCGCGGCCGGCGATCCGCAAGGCTTCGCTCGATTGACCGATCGCGGCAGCATTGTTGGCAAGCGACAGCATGAATTCCGGGTTCGTCGGTTCTTTCAGATGCGCTGCTTCAAAAAACGATGTGGCTTTCCCGTGGTCGCCAAGCGCTGTCAGTATCTGGCCGACAAAAGCTGACAGGTTGCTGTCGTCCTGTGCATTGCTCAAGGCTTCCTGAGCGATCATCAGAGCCGGAGAGAACAGACCGTAGGCATAATAAAGACGCGATATGCCAAGCAGGATATCGGTATCGCCGGTGTTTCGGCTCCGAACGGTGTTCAGAAGGTCTTCCGCTTCCGACAAGGCGCCGGCTGACGCCAAAAACTCCGCTTTCAAGAGCGCTGCCTGAGCATGATACGGATCAAGAGCGAGAGCTCGTTCCACCAGTTTTTGAGCGTCTTCTGGCTTCTGGCTGATGATTGAGATCTTTGCGGCGAGTGTCAGAAAGCCCGGGTCCTGGCCGGTGACTGCGGTCGATTTCGACAACAGGGTTTGAGCCCCTTCCAGATCGCCGTTCGCCAGACGGGTTTCAATCAGACCGGACAAGGCCTCCGGATGGCCCGGCGAGACGTCCAGAACGCTCTCATACAGGAGCGCTGCATTGTCGTGCCGGCCGGCCAACGCATGGTCTTTGGCCGCTTTCAGCCTATCATCAACTAGGAGCATTCAATTTCCGCAATCTGCTATTCCGAACAGCACTTTAGCCCACGCTGACGCGTTTGGCATCAAACCGGACATCTTCTTCCGCCGTAATCATTGAGATGTCGCTGTTCTGAGTGGCGACGCTGTCAATATTCTGAACCAGAATACCGGCCTTGAGCGTTTCAGTCTCTTTGACCGAGCTGCTGCGGCTTTGCGCAGTCGTCGTGATGGTCCGGGCATTGACCATTTTGTCCACCAGCGTTTCCATTGAGCGGGTGAAGTTGGTGATCAATTGCTTTCCGGTCTGGGTCACGCTTTCCGCCAGCACGTTCATACGCCGCGCACTCACGTGAACATCCGGTGCGGATACGGTGAGGCGCCCCTCCGATTTCAGCGCGACTTCCTTTGCACCTGCAACTCCGATTTCTGCAGATACATCGGCGTCGCGGTTCAGCACAGATAGTATGAATGCCTGGTCAGCACCGCGGTAAACCAGAACCGTATCGCCGATCGCGGGCGCCAAAAGACAACCGGCCGCTTGGCTTGCATGGATTTGCTCACCGTCCGACAAGGTCACCATGGCGTCCTGTTCTGTGAGGAGCGCCTTGACGATGCCGGTTTCGAGGCCGTTACCGGGAGCGGGCGGCGGTGTCGCTGTTTTGGTTGTCGTGTCCGCCTTGCGGGATGTTTGTTTTTTCATAAGCGACTCTTTGGCGGTGGGATTGTCAGATCTGCGCCGTGCTGGCGATCTTTGCTTCCCACAATGATATCATGGACTTGACGTTTACATTCGCACATTCTGCGGCGATCTGTTCGGCAGTGATGCCGCCGGTGCTGGCTTTCACAGGGGTTGCGGTTGCTTCCGTCGCTGTCGTGTCTACCTTGACGGCTTTGGATCTGAACGTCGCCCCAAGCACCTTGAGTTCACCTTCCTTGATTTCGGTTTTCCAGGCAAGGATGTCTGTCTTCACCAGACCGATATCGGTCTTGAGCAAGTAAAAGGTAATCTTGGTGATCGGCTCGACATTGAGGCTAAAGGCTAAATTGAATATGAATTCAGCCGCGATTTTGACCTGAATATTGCCGCCGCAGAACATTTTGAAGTACGTGCCGTAATGCCGTGTATCGGTGTGGGCATGGACCTCTTTGTATGAATTCGCGTGATAGATTTCATACTTGTTTGCTTCGTAGTATTTGCGCGAGACACTTGAGACTTTCTCGTATTGCTCGCCGTCGACCGTCTTTGTGTCTTTCCTGACAGTGGTGTTGAGATCACCAAGTCCATTGGCGCCGGCGATCAAATTGATATCCTGTTCATTGCCGTTGGTGTCAGTACCGGACTGGATCGTGATCGCTCCTTCATCCGACTGGATGTGCATGGCACCTTTTGGATTCAGGTAGAATTTCTCGCCGCCCCGGATCAGGATCCGGCCATCGCAGGCCATGAGGATGCCTTTCCCCCCGCCAGCTGCATTTGTGTAGATCGCATCACCCGATTCATCGGCGATGTGTTGTGCCGGAAAATACGCGGAGTAGGTATCAGCGCCTGCATTGTAGGCGGTTTGTTCGACATCGGCGTATTCCCCAAGACGCAGCAGGGTGCCAAGGCCTGAGTCGTCCGCAGACGTATTCGCGGCACCTGGTGTGCTTGGGACATAAAAGTAGGTGTACGTGGTTTGGTAGTGAGTGCCCGTGTCGTCTTCGACAAGGGCGTCACTATCCGTCACATTGCTGAGGGAGGTGTTCAGATCGGACAAAGCCGCGGTCAGGGAATTGATCTGCGTATCATAGGCCGAAGACATTCTATGTCCTCCCAATGTGGGTCTTTGCAGACCCTACGCGGAACCGTCGCTGATCTGCATGATTATGCCGGAAGCTGTCCGGGTTCTGTGCGCGACATTCTGGTTTGTCGCCGTGACAGGGTTGACCTGCTCCCCGTTCGACACCGCGCCCAAAATGACCGGGCGGTCCGGATCGCCGTGCAGGAAGCCGAGCAACACCTCTGTGCCGATCAACAGTGTGGAGTGGGACCCGTAGCCGTCTCCGCCGCCATAAGGTTCCATTTTCCGAACGACATAGCTTGCTTTGCCCTGCGACAGGCCGCTTTCCTCGTCCAGAATCCGGACGCGGTAACGGCCAGCACTGTCGAGTTCAGCGCGCTTTCCTTCGGTCTCACCGTCGATCACTGCGGAAATGTACCCCGGGATAGATGGCTTTGGTGTGACAATGGACGGCCGGAAGCCATTGTCGAACGGAACACAGACAAAGCTGTTGCGATAGGGTTCTGGTGTCATGTGGGCCGAACTGAAGCCGAGCGGCGTTGTGTTGACGCAGCTGTGGGTGACTTCGGTCACGATGTAAAGACCGTCAAGATCCCGGATCGGGTGGTCCTTCAACTGAAAGAAGTATCCCGGGCGCAGGAGCGGAATGTTGCTTTCGCCTACGAATTGCTGGCGTTCCGTTTCAACGAGTTCGACCCGCCGCTTGGCGATGAAGTTGCCTTCTGAAACGGTCGCATAGTGCTCACCATAGCGGGTGGTGATGCCCTGGCCGGGGAAGCTGGCATGTTGAGAGACGAACAGGTCTACCTTCGGGGTTTCCTCGTTATATTCCCGCAAAGCCACTGTGCCGCTTTGGGTGATGAATTTCTGGTTAAACGACCAGATGCCGAAGTCGCCGGTGCCCATCACCTGTTCTTTGCTGCGATAGGACAGCTCTTCGGTGATCTGTTTGCCGGAGAGCTTTGTGAAATGCTCTTTCCGGTCGCCGAAGACAACCTTCTCCTTGTCACTGGAATGATCGAAGGAAAAGAAGATGCCGAACCGCTCACACATGCGCTTCAGGAAATTCAGGTCGTGCTCCCGGTACTGCATGACGAAATGCAGTTTCGGGTAATCCCCGCTGGACGGCAGCATGTCGTACTGGATCTGGCGCGGAACGCGGCTCGAACTGGTGTTCGAGTTCTTCTTGTTCGCATCGCTCAGCTCGCTCGTCAGGATATCAACAACGGTGACATCCTTGTCCGTGCCATACACCTGGTTTTGGGCGCTGTGCCGCAGCATGGAGAGTTCAGGTTCAATGACGAAGCGGTAACAGAACTCGCGGTTCGGTGTCGGGTCGCGTGTCTCTGCGCCTTCAATGACACCCTGCGCTTGCATCTTTTCTTCGCCCATCTCCAGTGTGAGCGTGGCGGCCTTGCCCATCATGTCTGGGAGCTTGATAGGGTCCTTCGAGACGATGTCAGTCGTGAACCGATACCCGTCGGTCAGGGCTTCAACACCGTGAAGGGCTTCGACATACACGTCGCTGCTCGATACGCCGGGCAGGGTGATCGACATTTTTCCCTGCATCGCTTCGCTGCTCATTGTCTGAACTCCTCTTCTGCCGTCGCGCCGTTTAAAGGCTCGGGTTCAGCAGACGTATTTGTGACGGTACCAGAGTGGTGCCGACAGAATTGGGTGAAACGCCGTTCTGCGCTGTCGGGTCTAAAAGTGCGCGGGTTGCCGGCATGCACTGAAGGAAAAGTTTGGTGGAGCCCTTCACGTTCCGGCTGTTGGAACACACCATCCCCGAAGCCACGCCGGGGCCGGGCCCACTGACCGTAACCGGTGCCAAGTTTGTCATATTATGCGCGGGCATGCACATGATGAGTGAGCGGAAACAGGTCGGGATTTCCGTCACCCGGAACCCCATGGAAAAGAGCGGGATCGGGACCGGGCCGACCGGTGTTGTCTGCAAGTAGATATCCGGAACCGAGAAGTCCATTCCGGGGATCGGGCCTTGTGAGTTTACAAACACCATCAGAGTGTCCCTCCTTGGCCCGCACCATCGCCGTCGAGGGCGACCTTGTCGGGCCTGTATAATTCTGCAATCGCACGATCAGTATCGGTCTCGATCCGGCTGCCGGATGTGCCGAGCATCACAGTCTGTTCGGTCTTGGCTGCATGAAATTTCGTAAGGTTAAAATTGCTTGCCGAGAGAGAGGCACCTGACAGGTCGGCATGCGAGAATTCGACCTGACGCAGATCGCATTGCTCAAATAGTGCTGCCCGGCAATCCGCTTCCTGGAAGACGGCTGAAAACAATTGCGAACTGTTGAACCGGGCTCCGGAAAGACCGGCACCTGCAAAGTTCGCCATGGTCAGCTGGCTGCCTGAGAGATCCACGCCGTCCAGTTTGCTTTTCGTGAAACCGGTCGTATTTGCCGTCACGCCGCGCAAACTTGCGCCTTCAAAATCACATTCGGCAAACACGGACGCGCTGAGGTTGGCACCGTTCAAATTGGTGCCTTTAAATTCGCCCTTGTGGAACGTGCAGTGTTGCCAGGATTGACCGGAAAGATCGAGCCCGGAGAGGTTCGCATCAGCAAATACGGCAATATCGATAAAAGTGCCGGTGATATCCACCGGCCGCAGATCGGCATCAGTCAGCATGAAGTTAGACAGAACCGCGTTTGCGAAGCTGGCGCCGGTCACGTCTGATGCCAAAACGACCGCCCGGTAGAAACTCGCTTTGGAAAAGTCGGCATCCATAAGGTCCGGCTGCGCAAAGGACACCTGATCGAACGTGCTGCCCGAAAAGTTGCAGTTGCTGGCGTTCCCGGCAACGATCTGTGCGCGCTCAATATACGTGTCGCGCATTTCCGACGCGTCCATGTCGCAGGACACGATCTGGGTGTTTTTCAAATTACAGCCATTGAAACGCGCGCCTTTGAGCGTGCATGAGACAATCTGGGCATCCGTTAGGGTTGCTCCGGAAAAGTCGCACCCGGTCAAGTCGCACTCGATAAACCTAATCCCGGCAAGGTTCATGTTTGCGAAGGACATTCCCGAGGCGATGCGGAGCATGATCGGTTGTTCATGGGCGTGGAACGCCATGACATCTTCGAACGTGATCGGTTTTCTGTCCGGCATCTTAGGCATGGGTCGGTTGCTCCAGAAGTGTCATGCCAAGGTTGGCGCCGGAGAAATCGCAGCTGGCGAGTTTGGCCTCAAGCAAGTCTGCAGCGAAGAGATTGGCAGCCCGCATCGAGCAGCGCCGAAGATCGACACCGGTGAGCGCAGCGGCAAAAAGATTGGCCCCGAAGAAATCACTGCCCGCAAAATTGGACCGGCCGAACAGCGAGTTGCGGAATGAAGACAACCTGAAATCATTGGCTTCCAGGTTACATGCGTTGAAGAAACAAGCGGTCCCGCTCGCCCTCAAAAAACAGCACTCGGGCATTTCGGCCGTGTTGAACGAGCTCTCGGTCGCACGAAGTCCGTCAAAGCGCGAGCCGGTCAGATCGCTTGCGCCCATGATACCAACGGACAACCATTTGCCGTTGATCGCGCGCATCCCCGGTGCCTTCACTTCCATAAAGCCAATGCGTTCCAGGTCGCTGTCGCTTAAGTCCAGGCCCTTCATGGATAGGGTCACGAACATGGTCCGGAGCAATTTGGAGCTTGTCGCTTTAAATCCGTCCGCCGATCCGGTCAGGATCTGACAATCGGTGATCCGGCTTTGCTTGAGCTGCATGTCGTTGATGTTGGATTCAATCAGGCGCACCTTCTCAAGATCTGCCCCGGTGCCTGTCGAGCCGGACAAGTCCGACTGAATGATCAGGAGGTCATGCAGTTTTGCCCGGTCAAGCGCCAGTTCCTGTGCGCTTGCCTTGTTCAGGTTGGCGCGAGTCATGTCGCAGTCTGAAAAGTCGACGCCCGTGAGCGTTGCCCCGGAAAAGACAGCACCTGTCAGGTTCGAGCCGGTGAACCGGGCGTCTGTCAGGTCTGATTGCTCAAAGAACGTACCGGAAAGATCCATGCCGCTGAAATCAACGCCGCGCAGATCTGCGCCAGCAAGATCGGCACCTTTGAAATCGTGGCCATCGCGCAGTTTTCCGGTGACAAACGCACCGAGACGGATCGGAACCCCCTCCGGCAAGGCCTCAAGTGGAAACAACGGGGCAGGGGATTGCTGGCGGGCTGTTGCCATGGAGTCTTCCATGGTCTCTTCCGCCTCGTCCATACGGTCCTTGGCCGTTGCCACCGAGGCCAGTGCCGTCTCAGACGGTGTTTGGCCTTCAGGCGGCTGCGGTCCGTCCGCTTGCATGCCCTCGACCCGCTCCAAAAGGGTTTCAAGCATCTCACCCGGCTTGTCTTTCGGAATGATGGGGGAGTCGAGTTTGGACAGCCCTTCTTCCAGTTCGGCAGTCAGGTCGTCCATCGGCATGTCATCTGGTTGACTCGCCAAGAGGTCTTTGAACGATGATTGTTTTGCTGCGGGCGCAGGCGTGGCTTCGGCCAGCTCCCCGATCATCGCACTGAACTGGTCGTCAATGGCGTCTGCTGGCGGTTTCATGGCCTCGTCCAAGCCCTCTAGCTGGGACAAGTCCATTTCGTCTATGGCCTTGCGGGCATCCGCAAGAATGCTGCCTTCCGGCTGCTTCATCGCCCGGGCAACCGCCTTGGTATACGCGAGCTCGATGTCCTCTTCCGATGGGGCTTCCGGTTCGCCGAAGATGCCCGCCAACGTTTCATCCAATGCCCCGGCAGCGTCGGGATTGTCGTCCAGTCCCGCAAACGGACCGGAGGGTGAGCGATCTTTCAGGGCCGTCAGTTGGCCTGTGACTTCCTGAAGGCCGGATGCCAAGTCCGGGTCGAGTTCAAGATCTGAAAATCGGGCTATGAAAGCGTCATCGACAATTGGTTTCTTGGCGTGTGGCGGCAGCAGTTTGGGCGGTGTTGCCGCGACAATTGCTCGCCGCTGAAGCTCTGCTTTGGCCATTTCGCGGTCGCGTTTTTCCAAAAGGGCGTCTTCAACCGCTTTGACGTCATCCAGAAGGGCGGCCAGATCCAGGTCGCCGTTTTCAAGTTCTTCCGGGGTGGGCTGGGCAACCAGAGGAATATCGTCGATGATGTCTGACTTGGGCGGCGGGACGAGGTCACCCGGCAAGCCCTCATCTTCCAGCATCTTGCGCGCTGCCCAGTTCTGGTTGTCCATGAACTTCTGCCGGTCGGCCGCAGCTTTTTCCAGTTTGGCTTCGCGCTTGGCGCTGAGGATTGCCGGATCGACATCCGGCATCAACTGATAGTCGGCCAGCGCATATTTGTGTGCTTCGTCTTTTGATGTCCGTTTCTGATAGACATCAGCGTAGTAGGCAGCATCCCGGCTGACGGCATCCGTCTCTTCCAGGCCAACCATGATGGCCGCAATGTCTTCTGCAAACCGGTCTGTGCCACGCAATAGGCCACGGAATGTCAGAACGGCCTTTTGAACATTCGGAAAAATCATGACGGTATCGCAGCGCATCGTTGTCTCGATGAGCTCATTTGCATCGGTCAGCTTGTAAAAGCACCGGGCGGTCAGGCGCGGCAGTTGTCCGCCAACGGATGCCTCACCGCGCGACATGCCGGTGATCGCAAATGTTTCCCCGCCTTCAAAGAAACCATCGAACCGTTGATCCTCTGGTGCCTCGCAGTGATAGAGCGGATTGAAGTCATCCGGTTTTAGTGGCGAGATATGGTCGATCCAATGCTGATCATACGTGCCGAGATACTTCAGGCGCGCGGCGTCATCCGCTGCGATTGGTCCGAAATGAGCTGGAACGGGTTGGTCATCCGGCGCCTTGATCAGCCTTGCGGGATCTTCAACATTCGGAAGCGGCGCATCATACCCGGCCTCCAGAATGCTCCTTGCCCCGTGTCCTTTGCCACGCGCATTCGGTGCGTAGTTCGGGCCGCCAAAGGCCTGCGCTTCGCCAATCGGCATTTTGAGGAACGGAACCGGCCGGCTCATTTGCACGCCCTGGTCCGTCAGCTGCCAAACGCGATCGCCGAAAACGGCGAGCTCTTTATGAAACCGGTCAAACCGAACAGAGACACGGATGCCTTCAATCGGGGCGTCTGTCGGTGATAGCGCATTGCCTGCAATAATCACTTCGCCCTTGGGCTTCAGTTGGCCCTTGTCGAAGATGGCACCGTTGGGCATTTGCTCCGTCACCATTGGCCAAAGCGCTTGCTCGGTCAAAAGCCGGCCGGGCTCCTCGAAGTCAAACAGAGCATAAGCCGACACTGTGGTCAGAGCTCCGTCCTTCGTGGGGTCCGTTTGGTGCGCTACCGAAACCCGGGATGGTTTAATGATAGCTGGCAAAGGCCTTCTCCGTTGCGTTTGTTACTTCATCGAATGAAGGGCCATTCGATCGATAGGAGCCTGTAATCTATAGGACGCAGACAGTGTCCCGCAAAAGTTACAATATCATCACATTCATACAGGTCCTTTCCAAGCAAGGTGAGGGACCGGCTACCTTGGGTCAATTGTCTAATATCTGCACATCTGGATTGAGAGTGCTCTAACGTTTTTTGGAAAAAGTGAATGATTTCAAAGAGCGTGTCGCGTGCGAATTGGAAGCAGGCCGTAAAACAGCGCGCGGAATGTGACGCAAATCACAAGGAGAATGTGCAGAGAATTGCACACCAGGTCCGGTACTGTGCAGTTTTCTGCACAGTTTAACACTCTCTTAAATCGGAAAATATCGAGCATAAGATATTGATAAATATGAAAAAATTTGACAAACCTCCGATTTGGCACGCTGCTTGCGATGTGTAGGGCGTTGGAGGCGAACATCCTCCTACCGGAATTTCGAAAGCTCACATACGGGAGACGGAAAAATGGCAAACGTAGCATACATGTCGATCAGCGGTTCCACCCAAGGGGACATCACCGCAGATGCAACGACGGCTGATTCCATCGGCAACAACTGGCAGGAAGGCCACGAGAGCGAGTCCCTGGTCTATAAGTTCGAGAGCAACGCAATTGTTCCGCGTGACCCGAACTCCGGTACCGCCATCGGCACCCGCCGCCACCAGCCGACAACCATCATCAAGCCGCTGGACAAGGCGTCTCCGCTGATGTGGCAGGCTTTGGCCACCGGTGAATCCCTGGAGATCACCATCAACTTCTGGCGTACATCGACTTCTGGCGTCCAGGAGCACTACTACACGATCAAATACACCGACGCGGTCCTGGTTGAAGGCAAGACCATTTTGCCGGATGTTCTGGATGATGCGAACTCGTCCCGTGGCGATCAGGAGCAGTGGTCCTTCACTTACCGCAAGGCGGAGTGGACACACGAGAAGGCCGGCACATCCGCTTCTGACGACTGGCGCGCTCCGGTCACCTGATTTCGGTGTCAGCATAGAATTGTTGATGGAATGCCGCTTCGGAAACGGGGCGGCATTCTTTTTAACGTTTGTACGATTAATTCAGCTCATTCCGCATTGTGCGGGAAACGTCTCTTTGCGTAAGCTTGAAGCGTTCTTATGACACGCCTGTCATTAAAGGCCGCTAACAGTTGGGAACAATGCACGTCCGTGCATAATTTTGGGGGTTGCTCACCGTGCTCGACCTTGATCTTCGCCGCCTCATCGGCCGTCTGAACGCCTATTCGAAACGCTCACTCGAAGCTGCTGCAGGCCTGGCGGTGACACGCGGGCACTATGAAGTCTCCATTGAACATGTGCTGCACGTCTTTGTGGAAGACAGCCAGCATGACGTTCAAAGTGCGCTGAGACACTTCGAGATTGATCCTGCTGTCATGCGCAAGGGGCTTCAAAGCGTCCTTGAAAGTATGAAGACCGGCAATCAGGGCCGTCCGGTGTTTTCCCCGCTCCTGGTCGAACTCATTTCCGATGCGTGGCTGGTGAGCTCCGTTGAGCTGGACCTGGATCAGGTCCGCTCCGGCAGCCTTCTGGCCACAATCTTCGCCCAGCCGAACCGTTACGGCGATGACCGCTGGCTGCAATACATGGAAGACATCTCGTTTGCCGGGTTCAAAAAGGACTTCTCCGACATCATCGGGAATTCCGAGGAAACCACTGCAGGCCTGACCGCAGCACCTGGTGGAGACGACAAGGCGCCGTCAGTCGCGCCTGGAATGAGCCCGGACAGCGCGCTCGCCCGCTTCTGCACGAACTTCACTCAGGCTGCCCGTGAGGGCAAGATTGATCAGGTGTTCTGCCGGGATCGCGAAATTCAGCAGATGATCGACGTTCTTGGACGCCGCCGGAAAAACAACCCGATCTGTGTCGGTGAACCTGGTGTCGGTAAGACCGCGGTGGTCGAGGGGCTTGCGGTAAAGATCGCCGAGGGCGATGTGCCGGACATGCTCAAGAATGTTGAGCTGATCGGCCTGGACCTCGGCATGCTGCAGGCCGGCGCCGGTGTGAAGGGCGAATTCGAAAACCGCTTGAAGGGCATCATTGACGAAGTCAAATCGTCGCCGAAACCGATCATCCTGTTTATCGATGAAGCGCATATGCTGATTGGTGCAGGAGGCTCTGCCGGTGGTGCGGACGCTGCAAACCTTTTGAAACCGGCTTTGGCACGCGGCGAATTGCGCACGGTCGCGGCGACGACCTGGAGCGAATACAAAAAGTATTTCGAAAAGGATCCGGCACTGGAGCGCCGGTTCCAGCTGGTGAAGCTGGACGAGCCAAGCCCGGAACAAGCAATCACGATCATGCGCGGCCTGCGCAGTGCTTATGAAAAGAACCACGGCGTCTACATTCGCGACAATGCCGTTGTAGCCGCAGCAAAACTCTCCGCGCGCTACATTTCTGGCCGGCAGCTGCCGGACAAGGCTGTGGATGTGTTGGACACCGCCTGTGCGCGCGTGAAGCTGTCCTTGTCATCGAAGCCGTTCGTGATCGAGCTGAAGGAGAAGCGGCTAGGTGAGTTGAACCGGGCGCTCGGATCATTGACCCGGGATTCGCAGGCCGATTTTGCGCCCGATGATCCGCAAGTTGAAGAGATCGACGCTGAGATCAAGACAGTCGAAGCGGAAATCGCTGAGCTGACGGCCCGTTGGCAAAAGGAGCTGGATCTCGTCAATCAGATCCTGAAACTCCGCCATGACCTCGGCCTCAGCCTTGAGGGGGACGAGCCGGCCGCAGAGGAAGAGGCGTCCAGCGAAGCGGGCGACGAGACCTCCGATGATGCGGAGGCCGATGCAGGCGACGGCGACGAGGCAGCCGCAGCCGATGACCCAGTTGACATCGAAGCCATGAAGGCGAAGTACGCAGAAATCGCCAAGGACCTGAAAGAAGCCCAGGACGGTGATCCGCTTGTGTCGTTTGAAGTCACCGAAGAAGCCATTGGTCAGGTGATTTCCGATTGGACCGGTGTGCCGCTCGGACGCATGGTTGAAAACGAAGCTGACTCAGTCCTGAAGCTCTCCCAGAACCTCCAGGCGCGGGTGATCGGTCAAGACCACGCCATTCAGGCTGTCGATGAAGCCTTGCGGACTGCAAAGGCCGGGGTTCAGAACCCTGATGCGCCGATGGGCGTCTTCCTGTTCGTCGGCCCATCAGGTGTTGGTAAAACCGAATTGGCAACGGCAATCGCGGACCAGCTGTTCGGCGGTGAGCGCTTCCTGATTTCCATCAATATGTCGGAGTTCCAGGAAAAGCACACCGTATCGAAGCTCGTTGGATCTCCTCCGGGCTATGTCGGCTATGGCGAGGGCGGTGTCCTAACCGAAGCTGTCCGCCAGCGGCCCTATTCTGTCGTGCTTCTGGATGAAGTTGAAAAAGCGGACCTTGAGGTGATGAACCTCTTCTACCAAGTGTTCGACAAGGGTGTTTTGTCGGACGGGGAAGGCCGCCAGATCGACTTCAAGAACACGATTGTTGTCCTGACCAGCAACCTGGCCACAGATGTTCTGACCGAGATGGGTTCGCTTCCGGAAAAGCCGGATGTCGATGAGCTGGTGGCGGCCTGCCGCCCGATCCTGAGCGCGCATTTCAAACCGGCGCTTCTGGCGCGGATGCAGATCGTACCGTTCTACCCGCTGATCGGTGAGCCGCTTGAAAAGATTGTCCGGTTGAAATTGAACAAGGTCGGCAAACGCTTGCGTGAAAACCAGAAGATGGAACTGGTCTATTCCGACGAGGTCGTCAAATCGATCGCCGCGCGCTGCACGGAAGTTGAAACCGGTGCCCGGAACATCGACCACATCGTCAACCGCACGATCTTACCGGAGCTTTCCACCGAGCTTTTGACAAAAATGGGGGGCGATGGAACAGACTTTACCAAAGCGACCATTGATGTTGGCGAGCCGGGCCACTTTACCTACAGCCTGAGCTGATGACCTTGCAAAGACAGGCTGGCAAAGGCGCCGCCTGCAAACATGAACACAAATTGCCTCCGGGCGGGCATACTGCTGCCCGGGGGACGAGTTCACATCTGTGCAGGCGGAAACCGAATGATACTCGATGACCTGTTGGATTTGACCGAGGCGCTGGCGGGAGCTGAGCAGGTGGAAACTGTTCTGGAGCTCGTGCTGGATTCGGCGCTCAAGATTTCGCGCGCCGAGGGCGGGTCGATCTATACCCTCGACACGCTGGGGCAGCATTTGCACCGCACGGCGTCCCGGTATCATGGTGTTGTCGCCACCGCGGCAACAGGCGAGCGTGTTTCCATCTACGGCGATGACATGATGCCGAACTTGCAGGCTCCAGCCGCGCTCGTCGTCTCCACCGGCACCGTAATCAACATCGCCGACATCACCTCAGCGGTCGGATACGACTTTTCCCGCATCGAGGAAGATGACCGGCTGTGTGGAACCAAAACACAGTCCTTGGTCATTGTGCCGATGACGGTTCTAAGGGACCGGTCCATCGGCATCTTCCAGCTGATCAACCCACGCAATGCGGAGGGCCAAACCGGGGCTATCGGCGACGAAGTTCTGAAGCAGCTCAAAGCACTGTCCATCCATGCGGGGATCTGCATCTGGAACACGCGCATGCATGAGGAAAACACGCGCCTCAAGAAACAGTTCGATCGCTACATGAAGGAGCTGCCGCGCCAGCTGACGAAAGACAAGGCGCAGCCGGCTCCGGTCAAAAAGCAGAAACCACAAGGGCTCGTTGGAGACAGCCCGCCGATCGAAAAGGCCATCAACCTGATTGGCAAGGCAGCCAATTCCGATGTCCCGATCCTGGTGCGCGGGGAAACAGGGACCGGCAAGGAAATGATGGCAAGTTTCATCCATCAGTCCAGTGACCGGTCGGACCAGGCATTTGTCGTGCAGAACTGCGCGGCGCTCCCCGAAGCGCTTCTTGAAAGTGAGCTTTTTGGACACGTCAAAGGGGCGTTTACAGGCGCGCAAACGGACAAGGCAGGCCTCGCACATGAGGCACACAAGGGTACGCTGTTCCTCGACGAAATCGGTGACATGCCACTCGCGTTACAGGCGAAGGTCCTGCGTTTGCTGCAGGAAGGCGAAGTCCGGCGGGTTGGAGCGACAAAAACTGAACATGTCGATGTCAGAATCGTCGGGGCGACAAACGTCAATCTGGAAGAAAAAATCGCGGAAGGCGAATTTCGGAAGGATCTGTTTTACCGCCTGAACGTCTTTCCGATCAGTTTGCCGCCCTTGCGGGAACGTCCCTCTGATATCCCAAAACTCATTGATCATTTCCTGAAAAAAGGCGCTGCCAAAGCGGGAACGGCCGTACCGATCGTGTCAGCCGACGCGATCGACGCGCTGTTGTGCTGGAGCTATCCCGGCAATGTCCGCGAACTAAAGAACATTTTGGACCGGGCCCGCTTGATGGCGGAAGCCGGTTATCCCATTCAGCTGGAGCACCTGCCCCTGGAGCTGACGGGGCCCATGAATGGCGGTGCAGCGCCGATGCCGAGCGGGATCCCGGAGGGGGATTTGAAAACCATTGTTGGCCAGTATGAAGCACTGGTCATCGAGGCAAAAATGCGGGAAGCTGGTTGGAATAAAACCAATGCGGCGCGTTTACTGAAAGTAAGCAGGCGCACCATTATTGAAAAGCTGAACCGCTACAACATTACCCGTCCGGCTGGCTTCTGACAGTGGTCGGGCCATCAGGAGACACCGCAGTCTGAAACTCTTTGGGTTTAGCGCGAAAAAACAGGATGCCGCTGGTGAAGGTCCCGATTCACTGGTCAAAGCCTTTGTGTCCGGCCGCTTGTCCTACGATGCGCTTCTTCACGGGCTGAAGGAGGTGTTTCATCGCTCTGATTCACATGCGGCCGACGTTCATGCAACCCTCGGACAAGCTGTTGAAAGCGGGCGTCTGCCCAACGACCTTGCCCAGATTATTCGGACACAACTGCCCCCAGGCGGCGGGTCAAACGGCTCCGATGGACCGGCAGCGCCCACAGACCCGGCTGCAATCGCGAGCGGAACCGCAAACCCTGCGGCCGAAGACGATCTGGATGAACCGACTATCCCCAATGGCGTGATCGGTCGGGCGTCTTCAACGGCTCAGTCAAAGCCTCCCGGGCAATCGCCGTACCTGCCTCCCTTGCCCTATCTGACTGACCCGCCGGCACAGGCGGGCGATGACATGCGCAACAAGGTCGATGATGTTGTCCTCGGGTCGATCGTCGACGGGTTCAAGGATTTCCGGAAAGCGCGGACCGGCGGCGGCGATCAAACTGCTGGCGAAGCGCAATCGGGGAAACTCGACCAGTTTCTGACAGGCTACACAAGTGCGCGCCTGCGCACGAATGCCCGTAAGGCGGCAGCCGGTCAGTCAGGAGGGGCGGCCGATCTGAACTCGCTCGCGGGCGCCGGAGCAGAGCGGGCGGGCGTGGGGACACTATTGCGCGACCGGTTTGTGCTCGACCGGGAGGTTGGCCGCGGTGCCATGGGCGTCGTTTATGCCGCCGTCGACCGGCGCCGCTTGGAGGCTGGGCACGACGAGCCATATGTGGCGCTGAAACTTCTGACCGATGAGATCCGGTCCGATACGGGCGCCTTGCGCCAGCTGGAGGCGGAGGCCCGCAAGGCGCAGGCGCTCGCGCATCCCAACATTGCCACGATCTATGATTTCGACCGGGACGGCGGTGAGGTCTTTATCGTGATGGAACTGTTGCGCGGGACCACACTCGACCGGAAGCTATCCGCAGCGCTGGGCCATTCGCTGCCCGCAAAGGAAGCCTTGCCGATCTTGCAAGGGATCTGCGACGGTCTCATTTATGCCCACAGCCAGAATGTCGTCCATTCCGACTTGAAGCCGGGGAACATCTTTGTTCTCGATAACAATGTGGTCAAATTGCTCGACTTCGGTCTCGCAGCCGTTACGACCGCTGACATGGCCGATAATGGCCTCGGCAGCGCATTGACCGCGTCCTACGCAAGTCCGGAAATGTTTCAAAAGGCACCGCGGGATCCGCGCGATGATGTGTTCGCGCTTGGCTGCATCGCCTATCAGGTTCTTGCGGGTCGCCATCCGTTCTCATTGAAAGGCTCGGATCAGGCTGCCCGGGAAAACATGGTGCCTGAGCCTTTGGAAGGGCTGGATGCCGACGTATGGCAGGCTCTTGAGAAAGCCTTGGCATTCAAGCGCGAAGACCGGCTAGCAGATGTCCGTGAGTTCCGGGCTGCACTCTTCGATTAATCCATAATTTGGATCATTCAATTGAGTCCGCAATCGTCTCGATCGACCGGGTGAATGCATGGTCCGGGTGCAGGGTGCGGATGAGCCCGGTGCTGCCGATCTGAATAAGGTCGGTCGAGAGCGGCAGGACTGCTGCAACAGGTGTCCGGTAATTTGAGAAGATCCGCTGGGACAGATCCTGGAAGTCGAAGGTTTCCAGGGCCTTGTTGACCACCAAAAACAACTGCGGCACTTCCAGCTTGCGGGCAAGCTCCAGTGTCACCGCGGTCCCTTGATAGTCCTGAATATCCGGACGCAAGATCAACAATAGCGTGTCGGAGATCGCTATGGACAGCAGGGTCTCTTCGTTCACGCCCGGATGGGTATCGATCAGAAGATAATCGAGATCCATGGTATCGCAGAATTCCATGAACCCGCGATTGAGGGCTTCCACATCATACATCTCCTTCACGATCCGCGCGATGTCCCCGGTCTTGATCGAGGAGGGAATGAAGAAGACCTTGCCCGGCCCGGTTATCGACGGCTCGCCGTCCGGTCCTTTGACACCGTCTGTGATGTCCAGAACGGTGTCCTTGATACCGCAGTAGCCCCACAGATAGTTGTTGAGCGTATGCGTCACCGTGTTCAGATCGACATGAAAGAGCGTGTGAATGCCCGGTGACTGGATATCCGTGTCCACGATCCCGACCTTGTGGCCGCGCAGGGCAAGGCTCGCAGCGATGTTCGCCGTCACGTTCGATTTGCCGGTGCCGCCGCGATAGGAATGGGTGGAAATGATTTTGGTCACAGGAATTCTTTCAGTCTAAAGAAGCCTCAAGGCTGCTTTTTATACTTTGATCTCATCGACTTTGCGCGGGCCTGAAGCGTGCGGAAGTAGTCGGTATCAGCAACTTTCTCCACCTCCATCTTGGCTTCTTCTTCGTCATAGGCGACTTCGAATTTGTCGAGGCGGACTTTCAGTTCCTGGTTCTCCTTCCGGAGCTGAGCTTCGGCGAGTTCCAGTTTACGCCGTGTTTCGGTCAAGTCCTCAATAAGCTGGCCGGAATGGAATTCCCTGGCCTCGACCTGCACCACCATGCTGGAAAACGTTTCGGCAAGCGCGCGGATGCTTTCAGGCACATGTTTATCCGTGATGATGTCAAAGAGGCCGTCCACATCATCATAGCGGCCGTTCGCGATTGCTTCGCACGTCTTTGCGAGGCTTGCGATGGCAGGCTGCATGGCGTCCGGTGAGCTCAAAAAACCTCCTGAAGATCGGCGGGTGCTGGACCGTCGCCCTTGAATACACCAACAGACGGGGGACCCAAAGGCAAAACTGTCTTTGTTTTCCCTGACCTTGACCGGTGAAGTTTAACCGGCGAAAGGTGAACGAACGATTGGAGACCCAAATGATTCCGGTAGATGTCCTTGGTGTATTTTTTGTCGCGGCCATTGCCTTGGGTCTGGCGCCGGGGCCCGACAATATCTTTGTTCTGACCCAATCAGCCCTTTACGGACGGCTTGCCGGCCTGGTCGTGACGTTGGGGCTGTGCACGGGTCTCATTTTTCACAGCGCAGCCGTTGCATTGGGTGTTGCCGCGATCTTTCAGACCTCTGCTCTTGCCTTTACGCTGCTCAAGTTCGCGGGAGCTGCCTATCTCGTTTACCTGGCAGTGCAGGCGTTCCGGGCCGGTAGCAGCAAGATAAACGGGAACAGTGCCCCCGAAATGTCTCTGCCAGCACTCTATGTGCGTGGCATCATCATGAACGTGACCAATCCCAAAGTCGCGATTTTCTTTCTGGCGTTTCTGCCGCAGTTTGCAGACCCTGCGCGCGGCTCTGTACCGCTTCAGATCCTCATGTTCGGCGGGCTCTTCATCATTGCCACGATCCTCGTTTTTGGCGGTGTTGCACTCGGAGCCGGCTCTCTTGGAGGGTATTTGAAACGTTCCCCATCGGCGCAGGTTTGGCTCAACCGGTTGGCAGGTGTTGTCTTCGTCGGTCTTGCCGTCCGTTTGGCAGTCGCGGAGCGCTGAGGCTGTGCGAGTATTGCTCGCCTGGAGCTTGCGTGAGTTTATCAACATCAAGTTGTAGACTGCTGCGGATTTTTACACAGCATTAACCATAGTGCGCGCACAACTGTAGGATGAAATCCGAAGGTGGCCTTCGGCAAATCCAAATGGCGTGTCAGCTCATGAAGACCAGTGTAGTTACAATTCTTTCGGCCTTTACGGCGGGCGGTTCTGCCATGGCTGCGGATCCTTTTCCATATGATCCAGGCATGTCAGGCGAGGTCTACACCGCATCGACGCTGCGAGGCTCCATCGGTCTTCGTTATTGGTACAGCCAGGGATCAAATGAGTTTAATGGGGCCTTGGGTTCGGCTAACGCGGAGAACGTGACTGGCCATACTGCTGAAGTGTTTGGTGTTCTGGAGGATATTTCGACCCGAACTTCCGCCAAGGCAATGGTCGGTTTTGGTAAGAACTCCAACGGTGATCAAACCTGGGTTGGGTTGGAGTCCAACGACTGGAACACAACCAATCTTGGATATGTCATGCTCGACGGCGGTTGGGAAGTCGCCAAATTTGCTGGAGGTAAGGGACGTATCAAGGCGCTGGTCGGTTACCACTATCTCAGCGATAAGACGTCGGCGACTTATTTTGGAACGCAAAAACGTGCTATGACCAACAAGTGGCATGCCCTTCGGCTCGGTGTTGCTGCCGATGGCGAACTGAGCGACAGAATTGGCTGGTCAGTTGATGCTGCGGCCGTGCCTTGGTCCTACAACCAGTTTGATGACGGTTTCAACACGCTTGAGAGCGAATACACCTACGGTTTTGAAGCAGATGCAACATTGAACGTGGCACTGACCAGCAATTGGGACATAGGTATCGGTGGCCGGTATTGGTGGCTGCATTCCGAGTATGAACTCGACCAAAGCCAGACCTATCAGCGTTATGGCCTGCTGATCGAGAGCAAATACAAGTTTTAGAAGGTCTCTCTCAACCGTCCAGAAATCACTTGTTTTCAAGAAAAACGCCGACCCATCAGAATCGGCGTTTTTTGTTTGGAAGCTTGAGCCTTATTGGACTCGGGGGAACAGGGCGTCGATCTCACCGAGTTCTGTGCCACCTGCCAGCTTGTCCAGCTCCGGCGCCCAGGGCGTTGCAGCCTGTGGCGCGTTGAGCATGCCAAGGGCCCGGGTGGCTGATCCCGGGATGACTTGGGTCAACGCCTCGAACAGGATACGCTGGCAATCGAGCGTGACATAGAGAACGGTTGCGCAGCGCTCGCGGGTCTCTTCGTTCTTGAAAAGAGACCAAGGAGCCTGTTGGTCGATATACTCGTTCATGGCCACTGCCGCATCGACGATTTGCTGGGCCGCTGCCGGAATATCCTGCAGATTGATCCAGCCGGCGAACGCCTTGCCAGCTTCGACAACGGTCTGGCGCAATGCCTCATCTTCGGCCGTCAGAGCGCCCGGCATCGGCACCTTGCCGTCGAAATTCTTGTTTGAGAATTTCGCAACACGGGACAAGAGGTTGCCGATCTTGTTGCCAAGTTCTGAGTTGTAAGCCTGGGTGATCAGATCGACCGAGATCTGGCTGTCGCTGTCCGCGCGCATGTGCCGGGCAAGATACCAGCGCAGCGCATCGACGCCGAGCTTGTCCATCACCTCGATCGGGTCAACCACGTTGCCGATGGATTTCGACATCTTGACGCCGCCAGCGCCCACCCAGTGGCTGTGTACCGAGAGCTTCTTCGGCAGCGGTAGATCAGCGGCCATCAGCATCAGCGGCCAGTAGACGCCATGCGGTTTCAGGATGTCCTTGCCGATCATATGCTCACATTCCGCCCACCAGTCCTGGTAACCGTCTTCCGGCCAACCGATGTTGGTCAGGTAGTTCGCAAGCGCGTCGAACCAGACATAGGTCACGAAATCCGGATCGAACGGCAGATCGACGCCGAGCGTGACACGGGTTTTCGGCCGGGAGATACACAGATCCTCCAGCGGCTCGGCCAGCATCTTCTTCAGCTCGTTTTTGAACGGCTCCGGCTGAACAAAATCCGGGTTGTCGTCGATGTGCTTCAAGAGCTTTTCGCGGAACGGTTCCATCTTGAGGAAGTAGTTGGTTTCGTCCGTCTGCTCGACCTTCATGGTCGGGTGCAGCGGACACTGGCCGTCCTCGGTGAGATCGCTTTCCTTTTTGAACTCTTCGCAGCCCTTGCAGTAGGTGCCCGTGTACTGCTTCTTGACGATCAGGCCCTTGTCGAAGATGCGCTGCTCCATCTCCGCAACTGCCGTCTTGTGGCCCTCGCGGCTGGTGCGCACAAAATAGTCGAACTCAACGCCGAGCTGCTCAAACACATCGCGGAATTCCTTACAGCGCATGTCGAGATAGTCGGTCACAGGCATGCAGAGATCCTCGGCCGCTTCCTGGTTCTTCTGGCCGTGTTCGTCGACGCCGGTGGACAGCATCATCTCATACCCCAGCGCCTGACGGTTCCGCTTCAGGATATCAGCCATGATCGAGGTGAAGGCGTGGCCGATATGCGGGGATCCGTTGACGTAGTAGATCGGAGTGGTGATGTAGCTTTTCATCAACATGCTTTCGAAATTTCTAGGCAGGGGCCGGGGTGCCTGTTCTTTCAAGGACCGGCCAGAAAATCCGCCGTGAAGAGGTGCGAGCTATATTTCACACTCGCGCCCCCAAGAAAAGCCCCGGCGGGGCAAAAGCGGATGGGTGGTTGCCCAGTAATGGGTGGTTGTCCGGAATATAGGGATTTGAGGCGGGCGAAGCTAGGGGGTGAGCACCGAGCGCTAGGCTGTCCGGGCCTTGCGCCGGGATCAATGCCTTTTGATGCGCATGACCCCGGCTCAAGGCCGGGGAGACAGATTTCGTCAGCGCTTTGCAAGGTGGCCGGAGTGCGACAGGCCACATTCAGGACCGTGCTGAAAGGTCACCCGATTAACCAGATCCCGGCAAGCACGAACAGGGCCAGGAACACTGTTTGCGTGACCACCATCCAGATCGCCGGCCCGCCGACTTCCAGGAGTTTCGGAATGGAGGTTTTCATGCCGACAGCGGCGATCGCTGCCAGCAGCGCCCAACGGGAAACCTGGCTTGCCCCATCCTTCACGAATTCCGGGATCAGTCCGAAGGAATTGAAGGTTGCAAGGATCAGGAAAGCGACGACAAAAAGCGGCATTAGAGGCGGCCGGGCAGCTCCAGGTTCCGATACCTTGCGCAGGATAAGCGCTGCGATCAACACGATGGGGGCCAGCAGGGTGACCCGGATCAGCTTCACCAGCGTTGAGAGATCACCGGTTTCTTCTGAAACGGAAAAGCCTGCGCCGACCACTTGTGCAACATCGTGAATGGTGCCGCCCAGGAAAACGCCCGTCGCATCCGGGTCGAGCCCAAGTGAGGCGGTCAGGATCGGATAGAAGATCATCGCGAGTGTGGACAGCACAGTCACTGTGATGACGGTAAACGCAAGGTCCCGCTCGGCATGCTCACGTTTTGGCAAAATTGAACCTATGGCCATCGCAGCCGAAGCTCCGCAAATTGCGACTGCACCGCCAGACAAGAACGAAAACAAGCGGTCCTTGCCAAAGAGGTTTCCGATCAGGAGTGAAAAGCCGATGGTCGCCAGGACCCCCGCAACAACGAGAGCCAGAAACGGCAGTCCAAGCGCCTGAACCATATCAACACTGATCCGAACACCCAGCAAGGCAACCCCAATCCGCAACAGCGTGCGGGCAGAAAAGGCAATTCCGTCTGCAGTGCGTTTTTCCTCCGAGAGAAAATTCAGCGGCATTCCAAGAAGGATCGCCATAAGCATCGCGGGCGCACCATAGTGCTCGTTCAAAAACTGCGCCGAGATCGCGACCAGGCCGGCAATCGCTATTCCCGGGAACAATTCGTGAGCCCGGTGTTTGATCTTGTCGATCATTTTTCGTCCTTGTTCTTATTTGTCGATCGGAAGACCGCTTGGAACGGAAGTTGGAATGCCAAAGGGCGGAAAGGCTACGGAATCTGCGCCTGTAAGCGCTTTCATAAAATCTACTATAGCATCAATTTCACTGTCAGAAAGGTCAATGGTCTCAACGTCGCGAAAAAGACTTTGGCGGGCCATTTCACGGCTGTCCGACCAAACGACAAAATCAATGGCTTCCAACCAGGGAGCTGAGGGAAGGGCGGCAAGTTTTGGGTCCCATTTCGCCAGCGTCCCGTCCGGATCAAGATGATGGCGTATGATCCCCTCCAGTGTAGGGTAGGCGCCGTTGTGCCCGTAAGGCGCGGTGAGCGCGACATTGCGCAGCATTGGCGTGCGGAACCGGTATGCGTCCTCCAGGATGTCGCTTTCGGCCATACGTCCCGTGTCCCGTACCATCGGGTCAAACCGGCGGGTCCGGCCCGGTCCGAAAGGCGGTAGCCCGAGCGCGTGGAACTTCTGGTCACTCAACAGACTTCCGGAATGGCAGCTTGAACAACCGGCTTTTCCGTAAAAAAGATCGAGACCCTGTATTTGTTTCGCCGAGAGCGCCTCTGTGTCTCCGGCCAGATAGCGGTCAAAGGGACTGTCGAAGCTCTGCCATTCGATTGCCTGAAAGGCGGCAAGAGCATTGGCGATCTCAACGATCGTAACGTCTTCGGCTGACTCAATATGGTCGAAAGCTTCGATAAACCTCTGACCGTATTCAGGAATTACGCGCACCCTTTTGGCGAGGATCGGCCAGGCCGCATCGA
This sequence comes from Roseibium sp. R5, assembly GCF_055755305.1. Classification (NCBI taxonomy): domain Bacteria; kingdom Pseudomonadati; phylum Pseudomonadota; class Alphaproteobacteria; order Hyphomicrobiales; family Stappiaceae; genus Roseibium; species Roseibium sp. R5. Next base: position 4,380,317 of record NZ_CM146910.1, on the reverse strand, counting down.
TCCGGTCATGAACCGCGCCGGCAATCTCGTTTTCTTTCGGATTCCCGGACATTTCGAATTGCGCCACAAGGGGAAACACAGCCTGGGCCGCGAGCAGCGAGTTGAAGCCTTCCGGCAGCCATTCTTCGGCGGGTGAGTTGAAGCCGTTCTCATAGGTGTCGGCAATGGAAATACGGCCGTCGTGAAACAGGGTGTGAAGGTCTTTTGCGCCCAAATTCCAAAGGCCTGGCGCATTGCGCGGAATCCGTTTCTTAATCCGGCTGTCACCGGTTCCAGCCATACGGCCAGGTCCAAGGCCATTGCCGCCTTCGCCGATGCCGAGTGACAAGCCGTCGCCTGTTCCAAACTCTGGATGATGGCAGGTTGCACAGGCAATATTCCTGTTGCCGGACAGGATCTTGTCGTAAAAGAGAAGTTGCCCGAGCGCGGCCTGTTTGTGATCAAAGATCAGAAAGTCGGATTGGGTCAGAGGTGCTGGCAATTCGGCTGCGCCAGCTGGCAATACGCTGGCAAGCAGAAGTGAAGGAACGAGGAAAACATGACGCCACTTCGATCTGCGGTCGCCGCACTTTGCATCCTTGTCGGCACGGCAATGACCAGCCCCGCGCATGCGGAGATCGAAGAAGCGCGCGATCTGATGGAATCCGGGAAATTCGAAGAAGCCAAGGATGCGCTTTGGCCAGCGGCCCGATCCGGAAATGCCGACGCCGAAGAGCTGATCGGTGTCATGTATGCCATGGGGCTTGGTGTTGAACGGGACGATCAAAGGGCGTTTGAATGGTACCTCAGAAGTGCCATGAAGGGGCATCCCGGCGCGCAGTCCGGCGTTGGTTGGTACTACGAAATCGGACGTGGAATGCCGGCACCCGATCTTGTGCGGGCCTACATGTGGTACACACTGTCTGCCATAGGCGGGGATCCGGACGCGGCGATTTCGCTTGAAGAGGTGGTCAAAAGGATGACCGCGGAAGAGATCGAAAAAGCGCATATTCTTGTCGCCGACTACAAGGTCTGGATGTACCCGTTCCGTTGACCGCAGCTGGCGGCTTGTGAGAACGGATGTCCACCTCGTGCTCAACAGTTCTATCCTCCCAGGTCTTTTAGAACGGCCAAAAGACCGTCGACACTGCCGCTGTCCATGTAGCGCTGCACCTCAATCACGATCCTGAGCTGTTTGGCCAGATATGCCAAGCGCCTGTGGTCATTTTCGATATGTTTGGCGGTCACCTCGGCATCAATCGCTTCGGCTTCCTTCAAAAGTTTCTGGATTTCCGCCAAGGTCTTTTCGTTTTGGACGCCTTGCTTCCGCAAATGCGATTTCACAGCGTTGAGCCCCTCAAGCGCGATGGCCCGTGCCTCATCCCGGACAGTGGTGTCGGCGGACGGATCGGCAATTGCATCGAGAACCCGGCCAAGGGCACCGTCGAGTTTTGCCAGGAGACCGGGCCGTTCCGCTTCAGGGGCAGGAAGAGCAGCTGTTTTAATGGTCATTGCCTTGGATGCGGGCTCTGGCTGAACGCCAGCCTTGCGTGCCGCAACGAATGTCTTGATGATGAACCGGGTCGCCTCCACGGCCTCCGGCGTCCGGATAATGGTTGCCGCCATGGCGGCACCGTGTTCGGTAAAAACCCATGGAAGTTTCCGGCGTCCACCATGTCCACTTGATGTACCAGATTGGTATATCAAAATTTCTGCTTCACTTTCAGTGAGTTGAAACGCAAAGCCGCCCTCAAACCGCTCGAGATGTGCCTTGACACGCTGGTTGAATTTCGAGGTCGACAGTCCAAAAAGCCTTGCCAAATCCTCATCCAGAACGACGGCCTGGTCCCGGATTTCAAAGATTTGCGGCGGTTCGAGCTTGGTCAGTTCTGGAGATGGGGTGGCCATATGAATATCCAAAAAATCAACGATCTGAAACAGGTAGCATCAAGCGATGTATTGTATCCATGGTTGATTATCTGGATGAAAAAACAAATGCCAAGAACGAAGTGAGGAGCCAGAACGCGGCCCCTCACTTCTGGTGCTGTCTTAGTTCAGGTCTGCGTCGCGCGCGCCGTTCACGTCTGCCTCGGCAGCTGCCACGGCTTCTTCCAGCGCGCCGAAGATTTCGCCGCCCCGGTCAACGTTTTCCTTGAACCAATCGAAGACCGGGCTTGCAGCTTCTTTGAAGGCTGCCTTTTCGGCCGGAGTTGGAACGTAAAGATCACCACCACCTGCGACAAAGTCCTCATAGGCCTGGATCGACTTGCGTTTCGGAGACGCAAATGTTGCCTGTTGAAGGGCATAGAAACCATCAACAACCACGCGGCGCATGTCTTCCGGCATGGAGAGGAACTTCTCGTTGTTCATCCACCACAGAGCGCCCATGTAGGCGTGTCCGTCGAGGGTGACGTATTGCAGGCCGGCATCCGGGAATTTCATGCCCATAATGTCGGTGATGCCGTTCTTTGAGCCTTCAACCACACCGGTCTGGAAGGAGGTGAACAGCTCCGGCCACGGGATCGGGGTCGGAGACGCACCGAGCGCTTTGACAAGAACCTGCGGCAGATCAGCAACGACAGTGCGGATCTTCAGGCCTTCCATGTCAGCAGGTGCCGCAATACGGCGCTTTGTGTTGGCGAAGTTCCGCCAGCCGCCGGTGTTGCCGATGGTCATCAGGCGGATCATGTTGTCACTGTCTTCCAGCGCCATGTTGCGCATGGTGCGGGTGAAGTCACCGGACAGGACGTGTTCTGCGATCCGGTCATCGGACATCATGTACGGCAGGTCGAGAACCTGGACATACGGGAAGATGCCGGATGCGCCGCCGGATGTGGAGATGTAGATGTCGATGGCACCGCCTGCGACCCCTTGCAGGCACTCTGCGCCGTTGGAGCAGAGCTGCGTGCCGATGAAGAGTTCAACTTCGATGGCGCCGTTCGAGGCCGCTTCCACGAAGTTCTTGAATACGACAAGGCCATCATAGTCTTCATCGTTTTCGTTGGAGTTTGCAGTGGCACGCAAGGTGTAGTCGGCCGCCGTTGCACTCAATGCGGACCCGGCGAGCATTGCCGCGACCGTCAAGGATTTAAGGGCAGATTTGAGCATTGTAGTCCTCCCTAGGTAAAGCTCAGATCAGTTGGCAAATCCGGTCAGACGCGGGATCGTCATCGAAAGTGCCGGAATGTAAGTGATCAGGAAGATCACTGCGATCTCCACCGCCAGAAACGGCAGAATAGCCTTGGATATCGTCTCCACCCGTTCCTTGGAGACAGATGCCGCAACAAACAGGACCAGCCCCATCGGAGGCGTCGCCAGACCAATGGTCAGGTTGACGCTCATGATGATGGCAAAATGGATCGGATCAACACCCAGTTCGAGAAAGATCGGTCCAAGGATAGGTCCAAGAATGATGATCGCCGGTCCCGCATCCAGGAACATGCCCACGATGAACAGAAGAAGGTTGATCAGGAACAACAAGAGCAGCGGGTTTTCGGTGAGGCTGAGGACAAAATCAGCCATGATTTGCGGTGCGTAGCTGAGGCTGACTACGGTTTTGAAGGCCATGGCGGCTCCAACCAGCAGCAGCACAACGGCTGATGTGATGCCTGCCCGGTTCAAAACCCCTGGAATTTCATGCGGCTTCAAGGTTCTGAGAACAAACAACCCGATGAAGAGGGCATAGGCCACAGCAACGGCTGCCGCTTCAGTGGGGGTGAACACACCGGCCAGAATGCCGCCGAGGATGATCACCGGCGTCAAGAGCGGGAAAAAGGCCTTGAGAGACGCCTGGCCGCGTTCGCCCCACGTCGACTTCCGCGAAGCTACGGGGAAATCATACTTGTCGGCCATAAACTTGACCATCAGCATAAGGCCGACACCGACCATGACACCGGGAACAATACCGGCGAGGAACAGCGCTGCAACACTTTCGCCCATCACATAGGCGTAGATGATCATGATACCTGACGGCGGAATGATCGGGCCGATCACCGAGGAGGCTGCCGTGATTGCGGCGGCGAATTTGCGGGTGTAGCCCTGTTTCTCCATGGCCGGGATGAGCATGGACCCAAGCGCTGAGGTGTCGGCAACCGCCGAGCCGGAGAGGCCGGCAAACAGCATGGACGACAAGATGTTGACGTGCGCCAGGCCGCCGCGCAGGTGGCCCATCAGTGCCTGGGAAAATTCCACCAGCCGCATGGTGATCCCGCCTTTGTTCATCAGCTCGCCTGCGAGCATGAAAAACGGAATCGCCATAAGAGGAAAAGAGTCCATCCCGTTGTAGACGTTACGGTAGAGAAGGGTGATGTCCCGCTCTTGACCGTTCAGCCACAACAACATGCCGGGTGCTGCGAGCAGTCCGAAGAAGACCGGCAGCCCGATCATCAGGAAAACGAGGAAGACGGGAAGAAACCAGATCAGCATCAGTCTGCCCCCGCCATATCGATATCCGGAATGCCCGGAAGGTCATCCTTGCCACCGATCAAGGAGATCAGGCTGCGCAAGATGAGCTCAACATTGACCAGTGCGAGCAAGATGACGCCAACGAACATCGACATCATCATCCAGCTGCGCGGCACCCGGATCCACTCAGTCAACGTCAAATTGCCCGGAACGTAGAGAGAGGCGGTTGCGAATTTTCCTCCAAAACCGGTCACTTCAGCGTAGCCAATTTGAACCGCGACGATGAGCACCACGAACGAGACACACAGCAGGAAAAGAGACAGAACGCTTGCCAGGATCTTCGGCAACATGATCACCAGCGTGTCGATGGCCACGAACCCGCCGCGCCGGAAGGCGGTCGGCGCCATCAAGCCAGTCATCCAGAGCATACAGAAACGGGCGGCCTCATCAGGCCAGGGGAGCGCATTGTTGAACCCATAGCGGGCCACGACCTGTATCAGGATCGCAACCACCATCAACGCAACGGCGACGACGCCGATCCCGCGTCCGATCCGCAAAAGATGCGAATTGACGAAGGCAAGCGGTTTCAAAACCGCCAGCAATGCCCCCATACGGGCTCCTCCCTGGTACGTCCATTATGGCAGGGGCGATGTTCGTCCCGGCCTTTGCTTATCTGTGCACGCTCTTACTTTGGCGCGATTTGTCCGAGTTTGCCGGAAAAAAATGTCAGCGCATCCCCGGTGCGCATCTCAGCCTGCATCACTTGGCCCAGAACAATCAAATGATCGCCACCCTCGTAGGCCGCGAACCGCTTGCATTCGAAGCGCGCCAGGCAGTTCTCAATCAGCGGTACGTTGTTCTCGCAAAGCTGGTATGTCAGCTGATCAAAAGCATGTGCGTTCTTGACGAACCCGTTGCAAATCTCCGCCTGCTCGTGGCTCAGAACATGGATTGCATAGCGTTCGGCTTGCTCAAAGTAGCGGAACCGGCGCGAGCCCTTGTCCGGCATCCAAAGGACGAGCGGTGGGTCCATGGAGACGGAAGAAAAGCTGTTGGCGGTGATCCCGACCGGGCCGTCTTCAGAATGGGTGGTCACAACAGTAACGCCGGTCGCAAATCGGCCGAAGGCATCCCGCAAAAGCCGGGAGTTTTCCGAGTGCGGCGCGAACGTTACGGTGTGATCTGCATTTTGCATTGTCATCAGGGAACCTCGTTTCCAAGGGCTGCCTCGTAGAGGCGGTACCAGGTTTCGCGGTCAAGTTTGACTTTGAGCGCGTCCGAGATTTTCCCGATACGCTCCAGATTGTTGGTGCCCATGACCGGCATGAGGTGTGCCGGATGCGCCAAAAGGAACGCAACGGCAACTGCTGAGCGGTCAACACCGAAGGAACTCGCGATTTCGTCCATTACGGAGCCGAGCTTGCCGCCTTCCGAAATCAGAGATCCGCCACCAAGCGGTGACCAGGCCATCAGTTTTGTGCCGAGCCGCTGATGGAATGCGAGATCGCCATTGGTGAACGGAGATATCTCCTTTAGGGAGATCTCGATCTGGTTGGTCACCAGCGTGTTGGACATGGCGGATTGAAGCAGTTCCCAGTCCCACGGACGGAAGTTCGAAACGCCGATGTTCCGGACCTTACCGGACTTCACCAGATCATCCAGCGCAGCGCCCGTTTCTTGATGGTCCAAGAACGGATCCGGGCGGTGAATCAGAAGAAGGTCGACCGTCTCGATGGCCATTTCGGTGAGAGAAATCTCGACCGATTTCTCAATGTGAGCCCGCGATGTGTCGTAGTACTTCACCTTGGCATCGGCATACCGGCCACACGGAGCGACGATGTCACACTTGGTGACGATTTCCATTTTGTCGCGCAAGGACGGATTGGCTTTCATCGCGCCGCCCAGCACGGCTTCGGCACCGTAATCGCCGTAGATATCTGCCTGATCGAAGGTCGTGATGCCCTGATCAAGACAGGATTGGATTTTCCGCTCCACATGCGCCGGGGAGGTGTCCGCATCATCGCCCAGCCGCCACATGCCATAAATGAGGCGGGAAAATTCAAGCGTGTCGTTAAGTTTGACGCGATCCATTAGCGGCGGACTCCATTGCCGAGCGGTGTTGCAGGGGTTTCGGCCGGAACGCGGCCGTAAGCTTCGGGAAGCGAGCAGGTCTTCAGGTTTGGCATGACGCGGGCACCGAAGTGCTTGGCTTCTTCTTCGTGCGGGTAGCCAGAGAAGATGAACGCGCGGATGCCCATTTTCTGATAAGCCTCGATCTTGGACATCACCTGATCGGTGGAACCGACAAGCGCCGCCCCGCAACCGGAGCGCGCCCGGCCGACACCGGTCCAAAGGTTCGGCTCAATGTAACCGAATTCGTCCGCGATCTCGCGGTTCTTGGATTGGTGGCTTACACCAAGAGACTTTGCGTCCAGCGCCCGTTCGCGGATGGCGGTGCCTTTGTCATCGTCCAGCTTGGAAACGATATAGTCGGCGTATTCCTGCGCCTCCTTTTCGGTGTCGCGGACGATCATGTGGACGCGCAGACCGTAGTCGAGAGTGCGATCGTACTTCTCGGCGACGGCATGAACAGCCTTCATGCGGCCTTCCAGCTCTTCAATCTTTTCCGGCCACATCAAGTAGACATCACAGTGCTGGCCGCACAGGTCCAAAGCGTCTGGCGAATAACCGCCAAAATAAAGCAGGGGGCCGCCGGTCTGGTAAGGTCGGGCCGGATCCGTGGTCAGGCCTTTGAAATTGTAGATCTGACCCTCGTAGTTGATCTCGTCCTGCGTCCAGGCCTGCTTGAGGATTTCAACCACTTCCCGGGACCGCTGATAGCGGTAGCCGCTGTCGGTTTCTTCGCCCGGGAAGTTGGAGGAGATGATGTTGACCGTCAGCCGGCCTTCCAGCATGTGGTCGAGCGTCGCGATGGTCCGCGCCAGCATGATCGGCTGCATTTCGCCACAGCGGACAGCCGCCAGCAGATTGATCTTGTCGGTAATCGGCGCGCAGCCGGCGACGAAACTCAAGGTGTCCTGTCCAACCTGGTAGGAGGACGGGCAAAGAATGTTCCGGAAGCCCTGGGCCTCTGCTGTTTTGACGATGGAAGAGCAATGCTCCCATGAGGACCGCAAGTGGCCTTCCGGCACGCCGAGAAACTGATAGTCGTCCGAGCACAGCGCCGCAAACCAGGACACTTCAGCTGCATCTAGGTCCGGCGAAGTTACGGGAACAACGGTCATTTAAGGCTCTCCTCCCCAATATTTTTTGGGCATTTCGTTTGTTTTCGAAGGCCTTCATTTGGACCTTCACTTTTTCCTTGCTTATCACCCGCCTTGATGTAAATCAATAGTGTATCAATTTTCGAAAGACAGATCGCCGCACCGCAATGCCAACCGCCTCGCAGACCTCAAATGCCCTGCCTCTTTATGTCCAGATAAGTGAGCTTCTCATTCGGGATATCGCGGCTGGCCGCCTTCTTGACGGGGAGCGTTTGCCGCCGGAACGGGACATGGCGGAAGAGCTTGGGATCTCGATCGGTACGCTGCGAAAAGCACTGGCTGATCTTACGGAAAAAGGCCTACTGGAACGGATCCAAGGCTCGGGAAACTACATACGTCAGGGCGGAACGAACGAAAGCGTCTACGCCATGTTCCGTCTGGAGCTGCTGTCGGGCGGTGGACTGCCCAAGGCGGACATTCTTGAGGTCGACCGTGTATCCAAACCGGAAGATCTGCCGGCGTTCGGCACGAGTAGCGAGGGCACCCGCATCCGCCGTCTCCGGTACCTCAACGAAACAATTATCGCGGTGGAGGAAATCTGGCTGGATGGGGACTGCGGTTTTGTCCGCAAGGACCAGCTCTCAGATTCACTTTACCGTTTCTATCAAAAGCAGCTTGGCTTTTGGATCGTTCGCGCTGAAGACAGGGTGACGATCAAGGCCGTGCCGGACTGGGCGCCAGAGGTCTTTACCAAGGCACCCGGCATTCTCACAGGATACATCGAACGGTTCAGCTGGGCGGACAAGCCCGAGCCTGTCGAGTTTTCGCGCACCTGGTTCGATACCAACAGGGCGCACTACGTTCAGCGATTGAAATAGGCGGGCATCGAACGATCCGCCGACTTAAGGAGAGCCAAATGCCTGCAAAGGTAAAATACGGTGTCATCGGCTGTGGCATGATGGGTCAGGAGCACTTGCGCAACATCGCGCTGCTGCCGGACACTGAAGTGGTGGTCATTTTCGAACCGGATGTCGGGATGGCGGAGCAAGCCGCCCGGTTTGCGCCGCATGCCAAGCTCGTCGATTCCGTCGACGCTGTTTTGAGTGTTGATGAGCTGGATTGCATCCTGATCGCCAGTCCCAACCACTGCCATGTGCCGCAGATGGAGGAAATCCGTCAGAAACGGCCGCTGCCGTTGCTGGTTGAAAAGCCGCTGTTCACCGACCCGAAGGATATTGCCGCGCTCGAGGCCTTCAAGGCATCGTATCCGGCCCCGGTCTGGGTCGCGATGGAATACCGGTACATGCCGCCGATCGCAGCCCTGATCGAACAGGCGGAACAGGCAACGGGCGGCATCAAGATGCTGACCATCCGCGAACATCGCTTTCCGTTTTTAGACAAGGTCGGATCCTGGAACCGGTTCAACCGTTATTCCGGCGGGACATTTGTCGAAAAATGCTGTCACTTTTTCGATCTTATGCGGCTGATCATCAAGAGCGAACCTGTCCGTGTGATGGCCTCAGCGGGGCAGGACGCCAACCACAAAGAAGAGCTCTATGATGGCGAAACGCCGGACATCCTCGACAACGGGTATGTGATCGTTGATTTCGAAAACGGCGCTCGCGCAATGCTGGAACTATGCATGTTCGCAGAAGGCTCCCGTTACCAGGAGGAGGTATCCGCGGTCGGGCCGGCTGGCAAGATCGAGGCCTTGGTCCCGGGGCCGGGCCGGTTTTGGCCGCGAGATTTGGGCGAGCCGCCTGTTCCCCAACTGATTGTGTCGCCCCGCAATCCAAAAGGCCCGCGCCAGATCGATATTCCTGTTGATCCGACCATCCTGGACGCCGGAGACCACAACGGCTCGACCTTCTATCAGCACCAGCATTTTGTCGCTGTCGTTCGCGGCGAAAAGACCGACGTGGAAGTCTCTTTGGGAGATGGACGCAAAGCCGTCGAGATGGGGCTTGCCGCCCAGCAGTCCGCGCGCACCGGTCAGGCCGTTGCTGTCATCGGCCGGGCTGTATCTTCCATGGCCTGCTGAAGGCGATTGGAAAGACTTCATCCCGCCTGAAATTGTGTTTGTGCGTTCCCGGCGTTGAGCCGGGACCATTTGGTTTTGGCCCCGGCTCAAGGCCGGGGCGGCTACTACCAAAACATCTGAAAATGGCGCGCCGGCACTTTTTGATGAAGAATTTCAAAGATCACGGCTGACCCTGCTGCGAAAATGCCATAACGTTCGGGCTAAGGTATTGAGAACCCGCCGGAAGAAGCTGGGCTGTCCGATATTTTGGGAGGTTTTGCTGTGCGTAAAGTTATTTCCGTCGCCCTGTCATCTGCCCTTGTGCTGCAAACTGTTCTTTTGAATGGTGCTCTGGCAGCACCGGCTGTCACCACCGCCAATGTGAATTTCCGTCAGGGGCCCGGGACCGGGTTTGGCTCGCTCGGCACCGTACCGAACGGCACTCCCGTCGAACTTCAGGATTGCGACGACACCGGCGCTTGGTGCTCGGTGACCTACAACGGTCAGAACGGATTCGTCAGTGGCAATTACCTGCAACTCACTGAAGCCGAGGATACGACCGGCTGGCCGCGCACCTACGATACAGATGCCGGCGCGACACTTGTCCTCTATCAGCCTCAGGTCACCGAATGGACGGATTTCAAAACCCTGGATGCCCTGATAGCCGCGGAATACATCAAGGACAAGGATGCGGCCCCCGTCTTTGGCGTGATCGGCGTGAGCGGCAAAACCGCTGCCGATCCGGAAGCCGGCTTGATTGATGTCTCGAACATTCAAGTGACCCGCCTCGATTTTTCCGCGCTTGACCGGACGGCGCTGTCCGATCTGTCTCTGCAAGTGGGCAAGATCCTGCCGACCGGCGTGGTGACAGTGAAGGAAGACCGCATTACCGCAAACCTGGCGGAATATAAGCGAATGGAGGATGTGGATGGCCTGAACGCCGAGGCGCCGCCGCTCTTCATCTCCTATGAGCCGGCAATCTTGGTGCAAACAGAAGGCGAACCCATCCTTGCCCCGGTCAAGGGCGATCAGGGCCTGAGCTTCGTGGTCAACACCAACTGGGACATCCTGAAACCGGATGAAGGGTCTGATTTTTATCTCCGGGATGAAAAATCCTGGCTCAAAGCATCCGAGTTGACTGGCAACTGGGAAGCGGTGATGGACCTGCCGGACCCGATCACCAACTTGCCGGACGACGACAACTGGAAAGAAACCCGGGAGGCGGTCCCGCCACAAGCTTTTCCCGACGATAAAGCTCCCAAGGTCATCTATTCCGATAAACCGGCTGAAATGATCGTTTTCGAAGGTGAGCCGAAACTGGAGCCGGTGCCAGGGGGCGATCTGGAATGGGCCTCCAACACCGACCACGATGTCTTTTTCCTGAAAACCACATCGACCTGGTACATCCTCTTGTCGGGACGCTGGTTCAAGTCGGCGTCTCTCGACGGTCCGTGGGCGTTCACCACGCCTGACATGCCGTCGGACTTCCTGAACATTCCGGAAGATGCACCTTACTATTCGGTCCGATCTTCCATTCCCGGCACCTCTGAAGCCTCACAGGCCCGGCTGAAAGCCAGCATTCCAACGACGGCGCGCGTTGAGCTGGGCTCGGTCAGCGCGGATGTCGCCTATGCAGGCGATCCGGAGTTCACGCAGATCGAGGGAACCTCGATGTCCTATGCGGTGAACACCAACGATCAGGTTATTCAAGTCGACGCAAAATACTACGTGCTTCAGGATGGTGTCTGGTTTGTCGGTGACAGCCCGCAAGGACCGTTTGTCGTGGCGCAAGCCGTGCCTGAAGAGATCTACACCATTCCGCCATCCTCGCCGGTCTACAACGTCACCTATGTGCGGGTCTATGAGACCGAACCCAATGCCGTCTGGTACGGCTACACCATGGGATATGTGACCGGGTTTCTGGCGTGGGGCGTCTTTGTCTACGGCACAGGCTGGTACTACCGCCCATGGTACCGTCCGGGCATCCGGCCGATCTACTTCCCGCGGCCGGTGACCTACGGGATCGGTGCGTACTACAATCCGCTTCGCGGCACTTATGGCCGGTATGGCTATGCCTATGGCCCGCGCCGGGGCATTGCAGGCGGGGGCATCTACAATCCGCGCACGGGTGGCTATATCCGCGGCGGAGCAATCAGCGGCCCGCGCGGCAGTGCCGGTTTCATCTCCGCCTATAATCCCCGCACGGGCAATCGCGTCGTCGCAGGTGGTGCCCGCGGGATCTACGGCTCCTGGGGTGGGGCCGTCGTGTCCGGCCCGCAGTGGTCGCGCACCCGTGAAGTCAGGGCATCGGCGGCAAACCGGTGGCAGCAACAGGGCGGCCCGGGCCGCGCGGCAACGCTGAACCGGCGGGGCGGGGACGTCTTTGCGGGCCGCGATGGCAGCGTTTACCGTCGCGACGGACAGAACTGGCAGAAATTTGAGGGCGGGCGCTGGAACGGCGTCGACGCCCCTTCGCGCGATGCTCTTCAAAACCGGGCAAGGGATCTTGGGGCAGGGGCCGCGATTGGAGCTGGTGCGGGAGCCGCGCTTGCCAATCGGCCTGCCGGGGATCGGATCCAGAACAGGCCAAACGCCGGACAGCGTCCGAATGCGGGCCAAAGACCCAATGCCGGGCAAAGACCGAACGCGGGCCAACGTCCGAACCAGGGCCAGAGGCCAAATGCCGGCCAAAGGCCAAGTAATCAAAGGCCAAATGTCCAGCGGCCAGCCAACCGGCCGGAGACACGTCCGGCCCAACGGCCCGCTCAACGCCCCGCGACCCGGCCAGCACAGCGGCCGCAAGCACCGGCACATCTCAATCGGGACCGTGCTGCGCGTGAGGCCGGCAACCGTCAGGTCAACCGTCAGCGCAACGTGCAGCGGTCCCGGCCGCAACAGGCCCGCCCGCAACGGGGAGGCGGTGGCCGCGCCGCCCGCGGTGGCGGCGGCCGCCGGAGGTAAAAGGTCATGCAGTCTTGTTGCGGAAGACGAAGTGCCGATCACTGGTGCCGTCCCGGACGTGATCCGGGACCTTATCGGTCTTGTGAGCGGCGGTCCCGGCTCGGAGGCCGGGACGGCTGAGCACGGAAACACGCCCCTTCACCGCAATTCTCACTCCTTTGAGAGTGCTGGGTCAACAAACATGAGCCGAAATGCCTGCCAATAGGCGCCAAGTGGCTTCTCCCGCGGGGCGGTGGCGGCGTGTGTGCCGGGTGAGGGGAGTGCAGAGCAGAATTGAAGACCAAAACCCTGGGAACCGGTGCCGCCACCGTTGCCCGGTCCATCTGGGCGATGAGCGATGGGTTGGAAACTGTTTACACTTTCAACTTAAAGAATGGATTTTACGAACCTGCACTCGGTGTGAGGGCAGGCAGATGTTCCCATCCTATGAGACAAGCGTCTTGAATATACCCTTTCCAATGCATGGCAACCGACCCAAACGCCAGACGTTCGGCAAGCGCGGGAGGGGCTGATGGCTTATTTTTTGGAGATCGTTCGTCAATCCTGGTCCACGCCGCATTTCGACTGGGATGAGATTGGAGACGAGTACAGAAAATTCGGGAGCATTGCTTTTGGTCTCAGCGACGGGTTTTGGATAGACCCTAGGGCAGTTCCGAAATCAGGATATCAGACAACCACAAAAAAAGTCCCGGATGTCTTTCCGATGCCCGGCTGCAACGCTGTCAATCAGCGGTTCAAGGATCTGGTCGAAGAGTTCGAGCCCGGAGTGCACCAGTTCTTTCCAATTGAGCTCCGCAACAAGGCCGGAGACCGGCTCGCCGACAATTACTATGTGTTCAACTGCATGGTCTCGGTTGATACGGTCCTCGTTAATCAAAGCGGTGTGCAGTGGGAAGTAGATGACCCCTCAGGTCAGCCGCTCGCGCGGATAAAACCCTTCAAGCACGAGATGGTCTTAAGCCGCCCGGCGATCGGCGACCGTCATCTCTGGCAAGGTCTCTATCTACAGCCAATTAGTTCAGGCGGCGTCTTCTGTTCCGATGCGTTTCAAAAAGAACTGAAGAAACGCAAGATCCGGTTTCTTGATCAAAAACACTGCGCCGAAGTGGATGACGACTGGAAGCTGGAAGACAATATCCAACCGAAACTCGATTGGGAGGCCGAACACGGCCTTCACGAAGGCCACCGGTCCTGGAAGCGGGCACAAATCCTCAAGGAACGCGGACGATTGGAACTCTAGAGCTGCACCGGCAAGCTCAACAGCTCAGACTGTCACCCCGGCCAAGCGGAGCGTCGAGCCGGGGCCTACTCTCGGTGCCGCTTGCGGATGACGTCGTTGGGTACGGCACATGCTCTGGAAACGAGTAGGCCCCGGATCGCAGCGAAGCTGCGTCCGGGGTGACGGTTGAGGGCGACCGTCTACCCAAGGCATCAAACAGCCGTTCTCTGAAGTGCTATCGATAGAATCCTGTCAGATCGGCAGGTCGCGGGCGTCGGCGATGGCTTCCATGGTCATGTAGGAGGTGACCGTGTCGAGATCGACCTTGTCGATCAGCCGCTGATAGACCTGATCGAAGGCGTTCATGTCTTCGGCGACCACTTTCAACATGTAGTCGTAATCCCCGGCAAGCCGGTAGAAATCGATCACGTTCGGGATCCGTGTGACCTCGCTGCGGAAGGTCTCCAGCCACTCCTTGGAGTGGTGGCGCGTGCGGATCATGACGAAGACCGTGAGGTTCAGACCAAGCTGCGCAGGATCAAGGCGAATCGTGTGTCCTTCGATCAATCCGCTCTCATAAAGGGTTTTCAGCCGCCGCCAGCAGGCGTTTTGCGACAATCCGACTTCCTCGGCGAGCTCCCGCTGCGACAAGCGGGCATCCCGTTGCAGGGCTCTCAGAAGCGCGCGGTCAATTTGATCGAATTTTTTCACCATGTCAGATCAAATGACACGAAATAGGCCGTTCAGCAATCAAAATAGGTGCGGATTTCTGAAGATGTTTGGTCGTATGATCCGTTCAAAGACATTTGGAGCAGAACATGACCCAATCTCAACACCTCGCTTCTTCCGGAACTGCGCTCGAAACCTTTAAGAGCGCTTTGAAAGGCCCGGATTTGATCGAACGGCTGCGCGCTGGATTGATCGGAGACGGCATGGTGATTGAGGGACCGTTCGGTCCGAAAAAGATGATCTATGCCGATTATGTCGCCTCCGGCCGGGCCCTTCGACAGGTCGAGGACTTCGTCATGGAAGAGGTCCTTCCGGTATACGCCAACAGCCACACCGAAGCCTCTTATTGCGGGATGACCATGACCCGGATGCGTGAGGCGGCGCGGTCCGAGATTGCCCGGATCTGCCGGGCGTTTGACAGCTATGCCACGGTCTTTTGCGGGTCGGGTGCGACGGCAGGGCTCAACCGTCTGGTTCACCTGTTGGGTGTTTCCGGGGCCGCGGAACGGGGCGAAAACCCGTTGGTGATTCTCGGCCCTTACGAGCACCATTCCGATATTCTGCCGTGGCGGGAAAGCGGCGCCGAAGTCATCGAGATCAACGAGGCCGCCGACGGTGGACCGGATCTCGTCGAATTGGACGCGGTTCTCACCGAAAAGTCAGCTGGTCGTCTGACTGTTGGGGCGTTTTCGCTGATGTCCAATGTCACCGGCATTGTGACCGATGATGTGGCAGTCACGCGGATCCTGAAACGCCATGGTGCCTTGAGTGTCTGGGACTGTGCCGGATCGGGGCCTTATCTGCCGATCGATATGAAGCCGGGCACGGACGCAGAAAAAGACGCGGTTGTCGTTTCTCCGCACAAGTTCATTGGCGGTCCGGCCGCGTCCGGCGTCATGATCGTGCGGAAGCAGGCGGTCTGTATCAAAACCCCGGTGTTTCCGGGCGGCGGTACGGTGCGTTTTGTCTCCCCGTGGGGGCATGACTACTCCGAAAGCATTGCAGCCCGTGAAGAAGCCGGAACGCCGAATGTCATCGGTGATATTCGCGCAGCGCTGGCGTTCTTGGTGAAGGAAGCCATCGGTCAGGCCGAAATGGATGCCCGCAACGAAGCCTGGCGCGCCCGGGCCCTGGCGGCCTGGCAGAAAAACCCTGCGATCGAGATCCTCGGCAATCTGGAGGCCTGCCACACCATGCCGATCTTCTCTTTCCGGGTGAAGGATCTGGAGCGCGGTGGGTATATCCACCAGCAGCTGGTCACACGGATGCTGTCGGATGTTTACGGGGTTCAGGCGCGCGGAGGGTGTGCTTGTGCTGGGCCGTATGCCCACCGGCTGCTCGGCATCGACCGGTCGGAATCCGACACCCTGCGCGATGGCATTCTTTCCGGTGAAGAACTGAAGAAACCTGGCTGGACCCGGCTTAATTTTTCCGTTCTTTTGGATGACGTGAAAGCCGGTCAAATCATCCAGGCCGTCGACCAGCTGGCGCGTAAGCCGTACCCTGTCGCCGACAGCTATGCTTGCGATGAAACGACCGCAAGGTTCAAGGCCGCACAAAAAGCTGCATAAGGATTACGAGCGATCATGTGCCGATGGGCTGCCTGGAGCGGGGCTCCGAAGTATTTGGAAGAGGTGATCTGCGATCCGGAGCATTCGCTGATCGATCAAAGCCGCAATGCAACGTCTTGCAAAACATCGGTGAATGCGGACGGGTTCGGTGTCGCTTGGTATGGCGAGAAGGAAACAGCCTGTCTTTACAAGGATGTGCGCCCGGCTTGGTCGGACCCGAACCTGTTGCAGATCGCAAAGCACATCCGGTCGGGGCATTTCCTGGCCCATGTTCGCGCATCGACCGGTACGGCAACGACACGGGATAATTGTCATCCGTTTACCTTCGACCGCTGGACGTTCATGCACAACGGTCAGATCGGCGGCTATGACAAGGTCCGCCGGAGGCTCGACAACATGATCCCGGACGATCTTTACCGCGACCGTATGGGGGGCACCGACAGTGAGAGCCTCTTTTTGATTGCGCTCGCCTACGGGCTAAAACATCACCCGCGCGCGGCCATGGCCCGCGCGGTTCACGAAGCCGAAGCGTTGTCCAAATACTCCGGCTGCACGCCGCACATGCGGTTCGCCTCTGCCTGGTCGGATGGAGAGACGCTCTATGCGGCCCGGTACGCATCAGACAGCTATCCGCCGACCCTCTATTACCGCGAGTTCACCGACGGCGTCATGGTGGTCTCCGAGCCGCTGGACGAGGCGCGGAACTGCTGGATGGAAGTGCCACATGGGCACATGATCACGGTCTCCGGCGGCAAGGTCGAGCAATGTGCCTTCTTGAGCGACGAAGAGCTGCTCACGGCGTAGGCATCGTTTCCTCGATCCAGTCCCAGGCGGCGTCGAGTTCGGCAGTTGAAAAGTGTTTTTCCTTGATGCCGGCGAGGTTTGCAAAGGTGGCGTCAATGTCCACCAGCGCCGAGACAAACCTACTGTCCGTTACGACAGCAACCCGCGCGATCTTGTCCAGATGGGTTATGATCCATTTGATGTCGGACGCCACTGCTTTCAGTGAGACACCGACATGGTCGCCAAGAACCACCAGAAAACTGGCCTTGCCATAGGTTGAGACCAGCTCATCTGCCTTGGCAATCAGCTCTTTTTCTTCCTCTATCGTCAGCGTGCCAGAGACTTTTACGCCAAGAACGGCTCCGTCGCTGCGAGGCAAAATCTCGTACATTCCAGACCTCCCGAGTTGTTTGTAAGCACCTGAAAGTCTATTTGACGATCGCTGGACCCGCGTTCAAGGCGATCCGGGTTTGTGCTTATGGTTTGGGTTGAATGCCATCGCCATTGAATTGGTTAACGCTGTCTACCAATCTGGCGACAACTCGAGTGAAGCTGCTAATCCGCCTTTAAAATGCGCCCGTCAAACTGTCAGTCATGAAAAAGCGCGGCTGCCGAAAGGTGGTCGCGTTTGTTGTGATCCGTTGAAAACAATAAGAGACGTGGAGACGTTCAATGGCGCTGGCTGACTGGAATGGGTTTTACGACTCGAACGCAGCGAACCTGGACAACACAGCGGCAAGCGCTGCGAGCAATGCGGCCACGCGCATGGATTCAAGCCGCAGCTGTTACTTTTATGTGCCGTCAACGAGCTCAGACGAGGATGAACACCGCCTTGGAGCCGTCTTGCGTCTTGGCGAATATGCCGACATCGAAGAACAGGCGTTTCAGGCGGATGATCTCGACGAGTGGTATCCGCAACAGCACATAACTGACGAAGGCAGCAATGCGGATGCCTACAAGAATGCATCCGGTGGTGGTGACGGGATCCTGCTGGCCTGTGATGGCCGGATCCTGGTGAAGGCTGAGGAGAAGATGTATGTGGAAACCGCTGATTTCAGCCAGCAAGTCAACGGTGATTATACGCTCAATGTCGATGGCGCTGCATCGGTAACGAGCTCCGGAAAACTGGAAATGACCTCGTCCGCAGAAGTTGTTTCCATTTCCAGCGGGGCGGGCAAGGACATCACTTTGTCTGCTGGCGACGGCACTGGTGTCATCCAGACCAACGCCAAGGAGGAAACCAAAACGATTGCCGGTGACACGTACGAATATAATTCCGGCAACACCAAGAGTTTCACCGAAGGCAACAGCATCGATATGACCTTCGGCGGATCGCTCGCGATTTTCGGTGGCGGTGACCTGAGCATCGGGATGGGAGCCACAACCGAAATCAATGCCACCATTGCAGTGGGGGTTGCCGCAGTCACAGTCGATGTCGTCGGCGTCGCGGCCGAAGTGACAGGTAGTGAAGTTGATCTGAAAGAAATGGCGGTCAAGCTGAAAACCCTCGTGGTCAGCAACGAAACCATGGCTGCAAGGATCAAGCAGATGGTGGCAGAAATCGCGCAGCTGAAGGCGGAAAGCACCACTGTCAGCGCAGCTCAGTCGGCGGTGGCGGCCAAGTCCGAAACCGTTAAAGCCAAATCAGGCGGTGTGACGGCTGATACGACCGGGCTGGTGGTCAATATCTGACCGCACGCGGTGCATATCTGCCATGACTGGACAAGAGATAAGGATCTGATACCTACGCCACCTAAGCTTTTTGGGCGCTTTGACGGTCTTCTATGAGCTCTTTCGTTCGCGCGTCGATCCCTTCGCGGATCTGGCGGGTGAGGGGAAAGACGTCAGTCCGGTCTCGTCCGTAATTCAAATTGAAGGCATGGAAATCGGCATCGGCACCCGGCATGAGCTGGTGCTGCAACATGGTTTCCAGTTTGTCGAATGCTTTGGCAAGTTGCGCTTCCGGTGTCACGGCATCGGCGTATTCGTCCCAAAGCGCCATGAAATCATTGGCCACGTCATCAGGCAGGTCGGCACACAACGCTTGAAAGTCCCGTCTTTCGCGCTCCTGCCGGTTGTCGCCGTCCGATTGGTGCGGGGCCGGAACATCACCAGAGATTGCTTCGCCAAGATCATGAAGAACACACAGCTTGAGCAGCTTTTTGATATCGACACCAATGACGTCTTTCTCAAAGAGCAGAACCATCAAACACAGCCGCCAGCTGTGCTCCGCAGTACTCTCCGCTCGTCCGCTCCGGCTGGTGCCGGAGCGCAAAGTGTCCTTGAGCTGTTCGGCTGCCTGCAAAAAGGCAAGAAGACCGGTCAGCCGGCCATGGTCAATAAAGGGGGCGTGGTTGCCGTCGGTTTTGCTGTTCATGGGCGGAAGTTTACCCCGGCCAACACCGCGTGACGACACGCTGAATAATTTATGCAAACCGGTCAGGTTCGTCCCGCACAAGCCGGGCAAAGCGCCCGTCGGACAGGGCGAACCGCGTGATCCTGATCCGGCTTTCCGGGATCGTCATCTCCGGGAAATCCGCGCGCTCAGTTGAAAACACGATATCCGGTGCGTGCGGTTCGAACCAACCCTGGTCGCCAAGGCCCTGTTCGGCGGTCTGGATCCCTTCCGACGCATAAGGCCAAAGCGGTCGGTCCATCAGTTCCTGAACACCCGCATGCCAGTCCCGCGCGCGGGCAGGGGAGACGGCGAGCAGCCGGTGGCTGAGATCGCACACCAGATGAACCGGCGTGCTGTTGCTGCTCACAAGCTCCACCAAGGCCCGGTCCGCTGCACTGTTGGGTCGCGCGAGCAACAGCCGTTCCACTTTGGAGCGGTCAAGTCCGTCAGGCTCGGAAGCACCGCTCTCCCAGCGTGAGATTTTGGATTGCGACACTCCGAGCTCATCGGCCAGCGCCTGCTGTTTTACGCGATTCAGCACCCGCCAGCGGCGAAGGGAGGGGCCGAGGTTTCTTGAAAGCGTGGTGCCAAGATCGAACATGGCTCGTTCATAGCAAATGTCAGAATTTTCGGCAGCCTCTGAAATTGCGTCAGGAACCCCCAAAGACCCTGTTTGAGATGGATACTGCGTTGCCAGCCGGATCCTTGGTATTGGCAAATTGACATCCGTTGCCCTGATGGACCGGGCCGAATTCGAGCCCTTCTTTGGCAAAGACCGATTTCTCACAAACAACATCTTCGACTTGAAAAACCAGCTTAACGAGGGTTTGTCCGGCTTTGCGGCCCTTGGCTAAGGGATGCAGTAGGAGTTGACATCCTCCGTCAGGGTTTTGCAGCTCAATCAAACCGCCATCTGCAGGCCTCTCAGTGTAGCCAAAGTGCCGACAGTAGAATTCGGCAACGGCTTCCACATCGCGAACGTAGAGTGTCAGGCGATTGAGAAGAAGTGGCATGTGCAGCTCCAGAGTGTGTTGGCTAGAGTTTGGCCAAGGTTCCCCGGAGATCAAGCGTTTCTGTGAGGTGCTGTGCGGAAAAACAGAAAGGGTGTCGGCTTTCACCAACACCCCCCTGTTCAGGTCAAGGTTATCGGACCCGGAAACCTGCCGAAGCGGGATCGATAGTCCGTCTTGATCTCAACTCGACATCAGATCTCCGAAGACATCTGGTGCCTGCCGGCTCCTCATCCCCGAA
Source organism: Roseibium sp. R5 (assembly GCF_055755305.1). Classification (NCBI taxonomy): domain Bacteria; kingdom Pseudomonadati; phylum Pseudomonadota; class Alphaproteobacteria; order Hyphomicrobiales; family Stappiaceae; genus Roseibium; species Roseibium sp. R5. The sequence continues at coordinate 4,359,778 of NZ_CM146910.1, read as the reverse complement.
GAGATTTGAAGCCTGCACCGGCATTGCAGATAACCCGCTGCTCACCGGAGAGCCGGGGCGCTGGCTGCGGAGCGCTCCGCATCAAGCGCAAACTGGGTGCCTCACAGCCGGTCCGCGAGAGCCGCAAGCGGCCCCTTGGGACTGTGCCCAGACAGCGATGACAAAAACCGTATGCTTTGGTTGGCGGTCCGAAACAGGTCTCTGCCGTGCTGTTGATTGAAGTTCACCACAGGAATTTGCTGCTGTCGAATCGCCCCTGTTAACCATTGTGACTTGTGGGGAAAGTCATCTCTTTCGTCTGAAAGTCGCAGAAATGCGGGCCTTGTAGTGAGTTGAGTTCCCTTACGGAAATCAAATGCAAGTTAAGAAATGATTTTCCGGCAAAATAATAGGTCAGCGATACTTCTCTATGAATCCATCGATCGGCAAGTTGCGAAAATCGGGCAAGCGATCCTTCAGCTGATCGTGGCTCCAGTCCCACCAGGAGATCGCCATCAGAGCTTCTTCCTGGGTTTCCGTAAACCGGCGTTTGATTGGTTTCGCCGGAACACCGCCGACAATCGTATAGGGCGGAACGTCTTTCGACACGACCGCGCCTGCGGCAACAATAGCGCCGGTCCCGATTGTAACTCCGGCCAGAACCGTCACATTATGACCGATCCAGACATCGTGCCCGATTGTGACCCAATCGTCCCTGCGCCATTGAAAGAACTCCTGGTCATCATCACCCAGCCCATAGGCGGCCGCCCGGTAGGTGAAGTGATGTTGTGACGCGCGCCAAGTGGCGTGATTGCCGGGATTGAGACGCACCCGCCGGGCAATCGAGCAAAACTTGCCAATCGTTGACCAGACCACATCCCCCTCCTGAACGATGTAGGAGTAATCGTCCATCTGGCTTTCGCGCATTTCGGTCAGCGCGCCGACTTCCGTCCACTTTCCGAGCTCACAGTTTTGAACGACCGCGTCTGGGTGAATATTGGGGGCTTCGGTCATGCCGGGTTTTTGGTGCGGTGCGGACATGTTCGGTTCCATTGGTTTGTGACAGGCGCAGATGGATAGCTTTGGTCACATCATGAAGCGTGACGCTTTGATGACGTATCCATGAACTCTTTCTCTTTTCCTCAGTTTCAGCCGGTTCGAAGCACCCTGACTAATATTTCAGACGGAAACACGCGACTCGGGCTTTGTTCTGCTCTTGCAACCATGATTTGCCGAGCCTTGCAGAACCCTCTGAGGAAGCAGGAAAATAAAGCCTTGTCCGGGTGCTGTGTGTGTCCCGGCAGGCTCTTGTCATTGAAATGTCATCGTTTCTTCAAGGGACTGATAAATAGCTGTCATCGCGTTGTTACGCTCGAATGGCTCTTGTCGCGCAGCAAATACGAACAAACACGGACAGGGCTGCCGCGTGATTCAATTTCAGGACGTCACCAAGACCTTTGGGTCCCGGACTGCGGTGAACAAAGTATCTTTCAACATCGACAAACCGCAGATGGTCGGCATTATCGGCCGCTCCGGTGCAGGCAAATCGACCTTGCTGCGCATGATCAACCGGCTGACGCCGGCGACCTCCGGTCAGATCCTCTTCAATGACCGCGATATTCTGAGCCTTAAAGGCGGCATGATGCGCCGTTGGCAGCGCGACTGCGCCATGGTGTTCCAGCAGTTCAATCTTGTGCCGCGCTTGGATGTGGTGACCAACGTGATGCTCGGCCGTCTGAATGGCCACGGCACACTCAAGAGCCTCTTTAATATCTTCGACCAAGACGATGTGAAAACTGCACTTGCCGCGCTGGACCGGCTTGGCATTGCTCAGGAAGCACCCAAACGGGCTGAAGAGCTTTCCGGCGGTCAGCAGCAGCGGGTGGCGATTGCACGAGCGCTCATGCAGGATCCGCATATGATCCTGGCCGACGAGCCGATCGCCTCTCTTGATCCGATGAATGCCAAGATCGTCATGGACGCTCTTCGGGAAATCCACGAACGCGACAACAAGATCGTCATCTGCAATCTGCACACGCTCGACACCGCACGCACGTACTGCGACCGCGTGATCGGCATGCGCGACGGCTTCATCGTCTTTGACGGGGCGCCAGACGCCCTGACCACAGATGTGGCGCGCGAGATTTATGGCGCCGATGAAAGCTTCAACGAAGCGGCAACATCAACCGCCATCGATGCCGGTAAATCCGGCTCTCAAGAATCCGCCGGTGTGATGACCCCGGCGGCAGCAGCGGGCTGACCGTCTGCTCCCAAATCATCGTCATCAATTGTGAACCCTCGGGGGAGTGTCCCAAATGAAACTGGTTTCCAAAGTTGCTGCGCTGGCTGCAGTCAGCATGATCGCTCTGAACGCAACCGCTGCCGTTGCTGAAGAAATCTCCGAATTCCGCATCGGCATCCTCGGCGGCGAAAACGCTTCCGATCGTCTGCGCGCTTACACCTGCCTTGAAGAAAAGACCGCTGACCTGCTCGGTGTTCCGGTCAAGCTTTTCGCACCGGCCGACTACAACGGCGTGATCGAAGGCCTGCTCGGCGGCAACCTCGACATGGCTTGGCTTGGCGCGTCCGGCTACGCAAAAGTGTACCTGACCGATCCGGAAGCGGTTGACCCGGTTCTGGTCAAGGTCAACGTTGATGGTGGCTACGGCTACTACTCCATCGGTTTTGCCCGCAACGATGCTGAAATCAACTCGCTCGCCGACATGAAGGGCAAGGTTTTCGGCTTTGGTGACCCAAACTCCACATCCGGTTACCTGATCCCGTCCATCGCCATCCCGCAGGAAGGCTACTCCATGGAGCCGGGCGACTACTTCGGCGACGTCAAGTTCACCGGTGGCCACGAGCAGACCATTGTAGCCGTGTCCAACGGCGACATCGACGCCGGTGTAACCTGGGCCGACGGTCTTGGTGAGTGGGAAGATGGCTACAATTCGGGCGCTCTGCGTAAGGCATCCGATGCTGGCCTGGTCGACATGACCGAATTGCGTGAAATCTGGCGTTCGCCGGTGATCCCGGAAGGCCCGATCGTTCTCTCCAAGAAGCTTCCGGAAGACGTCAAAATCAAAATGACCGCTCTGATGGCGTCCCTGAACTCTCTGGACCCTGAGTGCGCATACGGCGTTGCTGCCGGTGAGACCAAAGGTTTCATGCCGATCACTCACGAAGCTTACGTCAACATCGTTGAAGCTCGTAAGGCAAAGAGCAAGAACTAAGCGTTCTTGAATAGCGCGCGGGCCGGTTTCCGGCCCGCGTTTTTTTGCGTGACGTTTAAAGGACATTGAAGATGGCCGTCGCTGCAATGGAAGAGGAAATCCTCTCCTTACGCAAACGCCGTCAGCTCTATTCGCTGATCGGACTTTTGTTGGTCGTTGCCGTTATGGTTTCGGGATACTCGAAATCCAACGACATGAACTCCGGCGGTTTTCTGCAGGGCCTGAGCAAGTTTTTCGATTATCCAGGCGAGATCGTTGTCGAAGCCTGGGAAGCCGGGCCAGCGTTTTTCGGTCTGATCATCCAATATCTCCCAGCCATGCTGGAAACCTTGAACATCGCGGCCGTTGCGACGCTTCTGGGGGCTGCCATGGCCGTCGTCCTAGCCATGGCCTCCACGCGCAACGTTGACAGCTGGGGCCCGTTGATCCCGGTCGTCCGCCGCATGATGGACATCATGCGCGCCTTTCCGGAACTGATCATCGCGTTGTTCCTGATCTTTGTTCTCGGCTCCAGCCCGGTTCCAGCCATGATCGCCGTCGCGTTTCACACCGCCGGTGCGCTGGGTAAACTGTTTTCCGAAGTCAACGAGAACATCGACCGCAAGCCGATTGAAGGCTTGTCTGCCTGCGGGGCCAACTGGCTGCAGCGCATCCGGTACGCAGTGATGCCGCAAGTGGCGCCGAACTACCTGAGCTACTTCCTGCTGCGTCTTGAGATCAATGTGCGGGCTTCTGCGATTCTTGGCTTCGTCGGGGCCGGCGGGATCGGCCAGGAGCTGCGGCGCACCATCGGATGGGGGCAGGGCGCAGGCGATGAAACCGCCGCGATCTTCGTGCTCCTCTTCGTCACAATCATGATTATCGACCAGGCTTCGTCTTATCTGCGCGGCAAACTGGTTGGCGCCGGCAGAGCGCACTAAGAGGGATCAGCGAAAATGTCCACCGATACCCTCGAACAGGTTGTCACGCCGCAAGATGTCTGGTCGAAAGTGCGCCGCCGAGCATGGCTGACGATCCTCGTGCCGCTCGGAATTCTTGCCTATCTCACCTACACATGGTTCGCCTTTGGCGTGCCGGATCTTCTTGCGAAGGCTCAGCCGGAGCGGGCCGTTATTCTGGCCACAGATTCAGTTGCCTACAAAGTTCATGTCACCAAGTTGCTGCGCCGTGACATTCTCGAGGTCGCAATCGAAGGTGAGCGCCGCGCAACCTACGACGAAGCCGATCTGCCGGACTGGGTTGAAGTCGACGGCAAGGATGCGTTTGTCGACCTTGGTGAAGGGTATCTTGTCGAGATTATCGGCAACCGGATGTCGTTCACGGTCCCGGGCTACGGAACCATCATCGGCCAGGCTACCAACGATGGTGTCGATATCGAATTGCCGGAAGGTGAAGTTCCGGAGTGGCTTTTGACCAATCCGAAGAAACTCGACGCCCGTCCGACCCTTGACCGCCGGGTCCAGGTAACCAGGACAAAGATCGAGGTGCACAACTACTTCGGTGGTTGGGAAAACTTCTGGTTCCCGTTCGACTCGGAGTTTTACGGCAAGTCGTTCAGCCAGCTTTATGCGCTTGCCTTGAGCGCGGATCGGCTAAACCCGGACTACTCAAATCTCTGGTATATGGTTCACGACTTCCTGGAGAACCCGGACTGGCAGCATGGTGAGATTTTTGTAGCGCTGTTTGAAACAATCATGATGGCGGTGCTTGGAACAATCACTGCTGCCTTGTTCGGTCTTCCGCTGGCGTTCCTCGCCGCTCGTAACTTCACGCCCTCAATGTTCCTGAGGTTCGGGGTCCGCCGTCTCTTCGACTTCCTGCGCGGCATCGACATGCTGATCTGGTCACTGATCTTCATCCGTGCCTTCGGTCTTGGACCGTTGACCGGTGCGCTGGCGATCGCCTTTACCGATACGGGAACGCTCGGCAAACTCTTTTCCGAAGCCTTGGAAAACATTGACAACAAACAGGTTGAAGGCGTGCGGGCAACCGGCGCAAATCAGATCCAGCGGTACCGGTTCGGCGTAATCCCGCAGATCCTGCCGGTTTTTGTTTCCCAGGTGCTCTACTTCCTGGAATCGAATACCCGTTCGGCGACGGTTATCGGCGCGCTTGGGGCCGGCGGTATTGGCTTGATGCTGGTGGAAACCATGAAAACCTCCCGCGACTGGGAGAACACCAGCTACATCATCATTCTGACCATTGTTGTCGTGATCTTGATGGATCAGACCTCCAGCTGGCTGCGCCGTAAACTGATCGAAGGCAAATAATGGTTCTCCGCAGTCCCGGCCTTGAGCCGGGACCTACAGGGCAGAAAACAAGATCCCGGCTCCAAGCCGGGATTTTTGGTTTATCGGCCTCGAAAGGGCGCCTGTTAGTCTGATTTCCTTTGATAACGGCCAAGTTCATTTTCCTGCCGCATTTCGGTCGCGGTCCCGTGGCAGCGTTTCCGCAAGGTGATTCAAAAGCTGGCGGGACTGGGTATGCGGCGAAGATCTTCAGGTGTTTTCTCTTCGGTCATGATGTTGGCGGTTTTGGGAGCGGCCACCCTTGCAACGCCTGCCTTGGCCATTGAAAGCTGCGTTGCATCGCTGAAACAGCAGGCGATTTCGGCAGGCGTCAGGCCGGAAGTTGCCCAGAAGATGTTGTCCGGCGCGAAATACGACGAGAAAGTCATCCGCTTTTCAACGGCTCAGCCGGAGTTCAAGACCGAGATCTGGGACTACATGGCGTTCCTCGTTGATCCACAGCGGATCCAGGATGGCAAGGCAAACCTGAAAAAGCATGCCCGGACGCTGGACGCGGTCGAAAAACGTTACGGTGTCGACAAGCATATTGTCCTGGCGGTCTGGGGCATTGAGAGCGACTACGGCAATTTTCGCGGGGATTTTTATACGCCCCACGCTCTTGCCAATCTGGCGTGTGCCGGCAAACGCCGGCAAAAGTATTTCCGCGGCGAGCTGATGAAAACACTTCAAATTGCCTCGCGCGGTGATGTCCCGATGGAAGATTTCAAAGGGTCTTGGGCCGGAGCTTTCGGACAGACCCAATTCATGCCGACAACGTTTGCCAGTCTTGCGGTCGATTTTGACGGAGACGGGCGGAAGGACCTGGTGAACTCTGTCCCGGATGCTCTGGCATCCACGGCGAACTTCCTGAAAAATGCCGGATGGCGCAACAGCCGTTTGTGGGGTTTTGAGGTGAAGGTGCCTAAGGGCTATTCCGGCCCGTCTGGCCGCAAGAACTATGCCTCCATGAGTACCTGGACCAAGCGCGGTCTTAGAAACCTCGACGGCAGCACCTTCAAAAGCAAGGCCGACACGGCGTTGATCCGCCCGGCAGGTGCGAATGGCCCAGCTTTTCTCGTGACGCGCAATTTCAAGGCGCTCAGATCTTACAACGCGTCGACGTCTTATGGTCTCGCAATCGCGGTGCTGTCTGAGCTTGTTTCCGGCGGCGATCCGATCATGACGCCGTGGCCGACAGACAATCCCGGTCTTTCCAGAGCGCAGCGTTTGGAGCTGCAAAAGCTTTTGAACAGGAACGGCTTCAATGTTGGTGAGCCCGACGGCAAGGTTGGCCCGATGACGCGGAAGGGCATCCGGGCTGCGGAAGCGAAATACGGCATGCCCGTCACCGGCCGTCCCTCCTGGAATGTCTATTACGCACTCGGTGGGCGGTAAAAAAGAAATCAGGCGGACCTTATGAGCCGGTTTTTGCGGGAAACGGTTCCATGAACGCCTGATTTCGGCCAGAGCGTTTGGCGGCATACATCGCCTCGTCCGCTGCCTGAAGGAGGCTGCGTTCCAGATTTGGCCGGATCCTGGTAACGGAAATCCCGATACTCGCACCGACCGCCCCTTGATCGCCGGGCAAATCTATCGGCTGGTTGATCCGGTTAAGGATATCCTGCGCGAGCTCTGCCAGCTCGCCTTGATCCGTTCTTACTGTTGAGGCCACCAGAAACTCGTCGCCGCCCATGCGCACCAGGAGTTCTTGGTCAAGAAGCAACGTTCTCAATCGCTCACTGATGACCTTGATGACTTCATCGCCTGTTGCGTGACCAAACCGGTCATTGATGGATTTGAAGCCGTCAAGGTCGATAAGAAGGGCCGCAATTTCTTTAGCGCTGTTATCGGACTGTTCTGCCCGGCCGAAATACTGGGTCATCATGCGCCTGTTGCCGATGCCGGTTAGCGCATCGTGCAGGGCGTTGTGTTCAATGCGCCGGTTCAGCATCTGCAGCGTCTCATTGGCCTGGACCAATTCTGTATTCAGCCGGACGCTTTGATCGCGAAGCTCGCGTTCGTATTCCGCGCTGCGGCGGGCGAGCTGGTACTCCAATTGGCTGCGCAGTTCATAGCTTTGCCGGTGCGCTTCAACCTTGAACTGGGTCGCCTGCATCTCGGCATAGACTTTGAGATGTGCGAGCGCCTGCTGATACGTGCCCATAGCTTCGTGGGTTTGGGAGAGGTGCAGGTGAAAGTTCCGGATCCACAGGTGATAATCGAACGCGGTTGCTTCTGTAAGGCCCTGTTCGAAAACTTTCAGCGCGTCCGCCGTTCGTTTCTCTTTCAAATAGCTTGAACCGATTGCAAAATGCAGCTGGCAAGTGACCCGCGGATCGTCGCTGAAAACAGCCGCTGTCAAACCTTTTTCAGCTTCCGCACGGGCCTCTTCATAGTCTCCGCTGGCAACAAGCGCGCCGGCATAAACTTCCTCGGCATAGGGCAGCATGATCGCGTTCCGCCGCGACCGGTTCTGTTCGACACTTTGCCGGCCTGCATCGAGCGCAGCATCAATGTTTCCGGCAAGGCAATTGACGCGGCAAAGATTGTGCAACACGCGCCCAGGCTCGAAATAAAGACCGGCATCCTCTGCGATCTGCAAGGCGTCGCGAAGATGGGTCAGGGCCTCGTCATAGTTTTCCGAGTATTGGCGCAAGGTTGCCAGGATGGTCAGCACCTCAATACCGGCACCGCTCTCCGCATGCGGGCCAAGCGTTTCAAAGCCGTCCTTCAGGAATTCGTCTGCGAGCTTGTGATCACCGAGGCTGTAGGCGCAAACGGCCTTGACCACGAGAAGTTCTGCCCAACCTTCCGGATCGGACTGTTTTGACATGGACTGGAAGGCTGCATCCGCCAGCTCACCGGCGGTTTTGAAGTTGCCGCGCCAACGTTCCAGCCAGGAAAGATTGAAGGCCAGCGGCCGTCCATCCAAGGCCGGCACTGTCCGAGAATCGATGGCTCTGTTTAACAAAGCCCGGCAAAGTGCTGGGTTCCTCCAGCGCAGCGCCCATGTCCTGGCTTGCAAGCTTTTCAGGTTGAATCTCCGAATAGTTTCACAGCCTATGGATATAAATATCACTGGTACAAATGATATATGGGTTAACGAAACACGGTTTTCTACGTGTTGCAATGCGAAAGAGTGCGGCGCAATATGGCGGCGAAGCATGGAGGTGTTGATGTCCGGACGAATTCTTACAGTTGCACAACAAAAAGGCGGGTCCGGTAAGACAACCCTTGCAGCACATCTTGCTGTTGCACTGGCAGCCAAATCTGGGGAGCCGGTCGCCATTCTCGATGTGGATCCGCAAGGCTCGTTGGGCACGTGGTATGAGGCCCGCGAAGAAACGCTTGGGGAGGATGAGACCGGTCTGGAATTCCGGACTGCCTCCGGATGGGGTGCCCGCCGGGAAGCCCGGTCTCTGGCGCGCTCGCACGGCTATGTCATCATCGATACGCCGCCGAAAACGGATACGGATGCCAAGCCCGCAATTGATGCTGCCGACTTCGTGATCGTTCCGATCCAGCCGACCCCTGTTGACCTTTGGGCAACATCCCAGACCATCGATCTGGCGGCCCGGGAAGATACGCCAGCGCTCCTGGTCATGAACCGGGTGCCGCCGCGGGCCTCGTTGACGGGCGAAATGGCCGATGCCATTGCCGCATCCGGCTATGACACTTTGGGCGCACGCCTTGGCAACCGGACCGTTTTTGCGTCTGCTATGGGCCGGGGCGCATCCGTGACTGAAAACGCACCGTCCAGCAAAGCTGCTCAGGAGGTCAATCTATTGATCGAAGAGCTGGTCTCCCGCGTCGGCTGAACCTGCCTCCAGGTTTGTATTTCAGAAAAATTGCCTTGTCCTCGTCATCTTCCGGTGCCTTCATAACCAAAGTTATTCGGCCCGGGAGGACAGGCCATGTGGCGTTCTTTGTATTATTCTTATCAAAATCAATCAGATAGGTCTGTTTTCAGATTCTCTTTGTTAGTCGTCGGAGCACTCTTGACCGGCGGAATGGCACTCGGTGGGTTCACTGAAACAGCCGACGCCCAAGACAGACGGATCGTCACCATTGAGGACGCGGATTTCTTCGGCGGTGATTATCAGACGGTCAAGGATGTGGACCTTGATGGCTGCAAGTCGGCGTGTCTGAGCGACAACCAGTGCCAAGCCTTCACCTACAACACCAGTGCCGGGTGGTGTTTTCTAAAGTCCTCCGCCGGGCAGATGCAGAGTTTTGCCGGTGCGGTTGCCGGCCGCGTGGTGGAGGTCCAGAGATCGACCTTTGCGACCACTGGTGAAAGAAAGGCTGAGCTTGATTTTCTAAGCCGTGAGACCTTGGAAGCAGCGGAAACCTATTTGCAGCGGATCGAAGAGACGGTCCGGCCAAACAGCACCGATGCAGATGAAATCCGCCGCAATGGTTCAAACGCGCTTGCCAACAACAACAACGCTTTGGCCGAGGCTGACTTCCTCCAGCTGATCGCCTTGGACCCAACGCGGTTCGATCCGTGGGTTCAACTGTCGACAGCGCTCATTCTGCAAGACCCAAACGATTGGCAGGAGCGGGAAACGAAACGCAAGAACCTCGTCTCGGCCGCGGTCAACGCCTATTTGCGGGCTGGAACGCCTGAGGAACAGGCCTTTGCGCTCGAATATCTGGGTCGCGGTCTTTCCCTTCGACAAGACTACAAAGCAGCCATCAAGTCTCTTCGCGCCTCGCTTGCACTCGAAGAACGGGGCTCCGTCCGCCGGCGCTACGACAAGTTGATGGCGGAGCATGGCTTCCGGATCGTCGATCATCAGGTCGATTCGGACAGTGCAACGCCGCGGATCTGTCTGGTGTTTTCGCAGAAGCTGCCGGTCGGGGACGATTTGAGCCCGTACGTCTCGGTCCGGGGCGACGGCACCGTGTCGATTGAACCCGATGGATCTCAGGTTTGCGCAGAAGGTGTGCGCCACGGCGCGCGCTATCAACTGACTGCGAGGAGCGGCCTGCCGGCAGCTGACGGAGAAGTGCTCGAAAAGTCTTCTGATCTCTCGATTTACGTCCGGGACCGCAGTCCGTCGGTCAACTTCCTTGGCCGGTCTTATGTGCTTCCCGCAGGTGGGGATCCGACGATCCCGATCGTTTCGGTCAATACCAACGAAGTTGAGGCAACAATCTACCGGATCGGCGACCGGTCGGTGGCCGATGTGCTGAGAGACAACCGCTTCCTGCGCCAACTGGGCAGCTATCAGGCTGACCAGATCGAGGAAGATCTAGGAGAAAAGGTCTGGAGCGGTGTCGTCGAGACCGGCAATGAACTCAATCAGGACATCACGACGGCCATCCCGTTATCCGAAACCGGGCTTGAGATGAAGCCCGGGATTTACGCCATGACCGCAAGGTCAAAGCTGGACGTGAAGAACCAGTGGGGCCCGCTCGCAACACAGTGGTTCCTCGTTTCTGATCTTGGGCTGACCGCCATGTCCGGCACGGATGGAATTGCAGCGAATGTCCGGTCCCTGTCCAGCGCTGAAGCGCTCACAGGGGTCAGTGTCAGGTTGATCGCTGTCAACAACGAGATCCTCGGAACAAGTGAAACCGATGCGGACGGGTTTGCGAGGTTCGCCGCAGGTCTCACCCTTGGGCGTGGGGGCAGTGCGCCCGGCATTCTGATCGCAGAAACGGCAGAGGGCGATTACGGCTTCCTGGATTTGCGCAAACCCGCCTTTGATCTGTCAGACCGCGGCGTCGACGGACGCCCGGCACCGGGTCCTCTGGACGTCTTCGCCTGGTCTGATCGTGGCATCTACAAGGCCGGCGAAACTGTTCATGCGCAGGCTTTGCTAAGAACAGCGAAGGCCGAAGCCCAGACCGGTTTGCCGCTGACATTCATTGTCCGGCGCCCGGACGGGGTCGAACATGCGCGGTACACGCTGCAGGATGGCGGTCTTGGCGGATATGTTCAGGACATTGATTTGAGCTCGACGGCGCAGCAAGGCATTTGGTCTTGGCAGGTCCTGCTGGATCCAGACGGCGAGGCGCTGGCGGACAAGACATTCCTTGTCGAGGACTATCAGCCGGAGAGGGTCGATTTCACCCTGGAAACGGCCTCTGAGACCTTCAGCCGAACTGCACCGCTCGACGTCTCATTGTCTGCCAAGTTTTTATATGGATCGCCCGCAAGTGGCCAATCTCTGGAAGGTGACGTGATCGCGCGCCCGGTGCGCACGATGGAGGCGTATCCGGGATACCGTTTTGGTATTGAAGACTCGGACGCTTATTCTGAGCGCACACGCTTACCGTCCGGGCTTCGAACCGATGATCAAGGCGCGTTGACCTTCTCTGCTGATCTGCCGGAGTTGCCTGATACAACGGGCCTTTACGAAGCTGAGATTGTCGCCCGTCTTGTGGAAACCGGAGGACGTTATGTCGAGCGGACGCTGGATCTGCCAGTCAGCCTCGACAGGCCGCGCATCGGGATCCGGCCCGCCTTTGACGGCGGTGTCGATGAGGGTGGTCCTGCAGACTTTAAAGTAATTGTGATTGGCGAAACCGGCGAGTGGATCGCAGCAACCGGCTTGAACTGGACGCTGTCCAAGGTCGACCGGCGTTACCAATGGTACCGGCTGGATGGCCGCTGGTCTTACGAGCCGATCACCTCGACCCGCCGGATCTCGACAGGAACCCTGGATGTGTCAGAAGCCCAGCCGGCCAGTCTGTCGCTTCCTGTTGAATGGGGCGAGTACCGTCTGGACATTGAAGGCAGCGGCGCGCTGCAGACCGCAACACGGGTGGCCTTTCAGGCGGGCTGGTACACCGCCAATGCGACATCCGACACGCCGGACTATCTCGATGTCGGGCTCGACAAGGAAAATTACCGGCCGGGTGAAATTGCAAAACTTCGCTTGAAACCGCAAATGGCGGGTACAGCCGTGATCAACGTGGTGTCTGGCGGCCTTCTCTCCACCCAAACAATAGACGTCTCCGGAGAAGAGACGGAGGTCGACATTCCGGTGGACGCGGCCTGGGGGGCAGGGGCCTACATCACGGCCAGCCTCTACCGGCCGATGGACGTCGATCAAGCCCAGATGCCGTCGCGCGCCATGGGGCTCTCCTGGCTGCAGGTTGATCCTGGGGATCGGGATCTTGAAGTTGCGATGGATCTGCCGTCGATGATCCGGCCACAAACCCAGTTGGATGTTCCGGTCCAACTTGCCAATCTGGCCGCAGGTGAAGAGGCTTACATCACGGTTGCCGCGGTGGACGTCGGAATACTCAACTTGACGGCCTATGAAACGCCGGCCCCTGAAAAGTGGTATTTCGGTCAGCGCCGCCTCGGAAGCGATATCCGCGATCTTTACGGCCAGCTCATTGACCGGATGTCTGGCGCACGGGGCAAGGTTCGCTCCGGCGGAGACGGTATGGGCATGCGTTTGGACGCGCCGCCGCCGGATGATGAACCTGTGGCGTTGTTCTCCGGCCCTGTGAAAGTTGATGACAATGGCGAGGCGCTCGTTTCGTTTGATGTGCCTGACTTTAACGGTGCCTTGCGCGTGATCACCGTGGCCTGGAGCAAATCCGGTGTCGGTCATGGGGAACAAGAGATCGAGGTGAGGGCGCCGGTCGTTATGACGGCGAGCACACCGGCCTTTCTTGCCCCGGGCGATACATCCCGGCTGGTTCTGGAAATCGACCCGGTCGATGCCCCGTCAGGTGCTTACGATCTGGAGCTGACTGCAAGCAACGGGTTGAGCCTCGGAGACGGTCCGAGCGAGCCCAGAGTTCTCGATCTGGAGACGGGCAAGAAAGCACAAGTCATTCTGCCGATGGCGGCCGGCGACGCACTGGGAAGCGCCGAAATCGTTGCCTCCCTGACCGGGCCCGACGCCCAAACCGTCGTCAAGCGGATCAATCTCGATATCAAGGACACCCAGCCTGAAGTTCTGCGCAGTTACGCGTTCGATTTGGCGCCCGGGAGCAAGCTCGAGGTGAATGCCGCCAGCTTTGACGATCTGCGCGGAGACAGCGTGAAGGTCACGCTGACAGCGGGCGGGGCAGCACGCATAGATGTCGCTGGCCTTCTGGCGGCGCTGGATCGGTATCCTTATGGCTGTACCGAGCAGACCACCAGCCGGGCGTTGCCGCTGCTATACTTGAGCGACGTTGCAGAAGCAGCCGGCCTTGGCGGAGACGATGAAATTCGTGAACGGGTGGTCAAGGCGATTGCCGCCGTTCTTGCCAACCAGTCCTCTGGCGGATCCTTCGGGCTCTGGAGCAGCTATGGCAGCGGTGGAACCTGGCTTGATGCTTATGTTGCCGACTTCCTGACCCGGGCGCGGGAAAAGGGCTACCTGGTTCCAGATCTTGCCTTCACGTCCGCGCTCGACAATCTGGAAAACAGGCTTGCCTACGCGTCTGACTTTGAAAGTGGTGGTGAGGACATTGCCTATGCGCTTTATGTCCTGGCGCGCAATGGCCGGGCCTCCATGGGGGATCTCAGATACTATCTGGATGCCAAACTGCAGAACTTTGCGACACCGCTCGCCAAGGCGCAGCTTGCGGCCGGTCTTGCGCTCTACGGCGAAGATGAGCGGGCCGCAACCGGATTTAGTGCCGCTCTTGATGCATTGGATCGGACAGCATCCAGCACCTACCGGGAAGACTTCGGATCAAAGCTTCGCGATGCGGCTGGCGTCACTGATTATGTGGTGACGGCGTCTGTCAGCGAGCAATTGAACACCCGCGCGGTTTCAGAGCTGGCATCGGTGGACAGCAGCGCCCGGAGCCGGTCAACACAGGATATGGCATGGTTGCTGCTCGCAGCGAATGCGTTGAACGAGTCGGCGGAAGAGGCCCGCCTGTCTGTGGATGGTGTGGAAACACCGGGCCGGCTTGCCTGGACACTTGGCTTTGACGAGTTGAAGTCCGGCCAGGTGGATGTCCGCAATGCCGGCGAAAAGCCAACTGAAGTGTTGATGTCGATTGCCGGTCAGCCGCTCAGTCCGGAACCGGCTGGCGGCAAGGATTACGCCGTCGAACGGACACTCTATGACCTCGACGGCAATGTCATTGACCCATCCGCGGTGCCCGTGAATACCCGGATCGCCGTTGTCCTGACCGTACGGCCGCTCTCTGATCAGCCGGGCAGGTTGATGGTCGTCGACCGTTTGCCCGCAGGTCTTTCAATCGACAATCCGCGTCTGGTGCGTTCCGGCGATCTTGGAGGCCTCTCGTTCCTTTCAACGATCGACCAACCGGATTACAGCGCGTTCCATTCCGACCGGTTCGAAGTCTCAGTCGATGAGAGCAATTGGGGCAACCGAGAGCTGACCTTTGCGTATCTGGCGCGGGCGGCAACACCGGGGACGTTCACGCATCCACCGGCCTCGGTGGAAGACATGTACCTGCCGGACCGTCGGGCCATCACGGAAACCGCCCGGTTCGTGGTGCTTGGACCGACCAGGTAGAGAAGCTGTGCGGTGCGTGAGCGGATGAACAGACGGTCGCTGAAACGATGGGGGCTCATTACTGGCGCTGGTGGTTTGCTGGCACTTGGCGCCGCTGCCTGGACCGTTGTTACGGACTACCGGCAACTGCCGCCTCTGCCGAAGGCATCCGATCTATCTGTGTCGACAGTCGTTCTTGATCGTGAAGATCGCTTGCTGCGGGCTTTCACAAGCACTGATTCCAAATGGCGTTTGCCGGTCAGCCTTGAGGAGATCGATCCGCTCTATTTCGAACTGCTGCTGGCCTATGAGGACAACCGGTTCCGCCAACATGGCGGTGTTGATGTTTTGGCGCTGGGCCGCGCCGCTTTGCAGGCCATTGCCAGCGGCCAGCTTGTTTCCGGTGGCTCGACACTGACAATGCAGGTTGCCCGGCTTCTGGATGAGACGCCGACCAAGTCGCTGAAACGGAAGTATCAGCAGATCCTGAAAGCTGTTCAGCTGGAGCAGGTGGCCACCAAGGACGAGATCCTGCATCTTTATGCCTTGCGCGCACCCTTTGGCGGCAATCTGGAAGGGGTCCGGGCGGCAAGCCTCACCTGGTTCGGCAAGGAACCGCGGCGTTTGACCCCGGCCGAAGCGGCCCTTCTTGTAGCCTTGCCGCAAAGCCCGGAGAACCGGCGCCCTGACAGGCATCCCAAAAATGCACTGAAGGCCCGCAACCGTGTTCTGGCGCGTGCAGTCCGGGAAGGTGTGCTGGGTGAAGAGGAAGCTAGATCCGCAGCCAACGAACCACTTCGGGCCGAGCGGCATCCAATGCCGCTGCTCGCAGCCCATGAGACCCGGGAGGCAAGGGCCGCCTATCCTTCCGAGCCGGTTCTGCGTCTGACACTGGACAGGGACTTGCAACAGGCCCTGGAAGATCTCACTCGCCGGCGGGCGGCGGTCATGCCTGCACCGCTGTCGATCGCCATGGTGGTTGCGGATCATAAGTCCGGCGAGATCCTGGCAAGCGTTGGTGCACCCGACCTTCTGGATGATAGCCGGGAAGGACACGTGGACATGACCCGGGCAACCCGGTCACCCGGGTCTGCCTTGAAACCCTTTATATATGGGCTCGCCTTTGAAGAGGGGATTGGCCAGCTGGACAGCCTGATTGTCGACAGGCCAACCAACATCGCCGGTTATCGTCCTACCAATTTTGATCGGGGCTATCAGGGAACGGTCACTTTGGATGAGGCCCTGCAACTTTCCTTGAACACACCTGCGGTCCAGCTTCTGGAATCAGTTGGTCCGACCAGACTTCTTGCGCGGTTGAGACGGGCGGGCGTTCAACCGCAGCTGGAACCAGGCAGTTCGCCGGGGCTTGCCATTGGTCTTGGGGGAATCGGATTGTCGCTCCGCGACCTGACGCAGACCTATGCCTCACTCGCGCGGCGCGGAAAGCCAGTTGAGCTGCAATCCTGTCGAAACCCATGCAAGTATGGTTCGGGGGCTGCGCGGCAGGCCATGCCGGTTCTTACCGAGAAGTCGGCGTATCAAGTCACTGACAGTCTGTCCGGCTTGCCGCAGCCTCTCAATCCAGCAAAAGGGGCCATCGCGTACAAAACCGGCACGTCTTATGGCTATCGCGATGCCTGGGCGGTTGGATATGACGGCCGCTATGTGGTTGGCATCTGGACAGGCCGGGCCGATGGGTCGCCAGTCCCGGGCCAAACCGGTGCGTCGTCAGCGGTGCCAATCCTCCATGAAGCCTATCAGTCATTGGCCGCGGGGCGGGAACCTTTGTCCAAGCCGCCGGAAGACATCGCTAACGCCGCGATGAGGCCACTTCCCGAACCGCTCCGGTATGCCCGTGTCAAATCCCGTCCAAAGATGACCAGGACTGCCAGCCGTTTGGGAATCACCTTCCCGCCGGATGGTGCAAGACTGCAGATTGGCAGGGCCTCCTCTGAAGGCGTACATCCAATGGTCGTCAAGTTTGATGGCGGTCAACGGCCGTTCCGGCTTTTCATAAACGGAACACCAACGGGGAAGGCTACATATGAACGCCGA
The DNA here is from genome assembly GCF_055755305.1 of Roseibium sp. R5. Lineage (NCBI taxonomy): Bacteria > Pseudomonadati > Pseudomonadota > Alphaproteobacteria > Hyphomicrobiales > Stappiaceae > Roseibium > Roseibium sp. R5. The sequence continues at coordinate 4,342,792 of NZ_CM146910.1, read as the reverse complement.
TTCTTATGGAACGCGCCCGGCTCCGGCTTTGCCGACCTCATGATTCTCGACGGCAAGGGGCAGACGTCCAAGGTGTCGATCGTCCTTGAAGCAACCCAAAGCCCGGAAAAACCTTAGCGACTGGAACCGCAGTCAGCGGCTGTTCTCTGGAATTACGATCTACGGGCGCTCTGCGAACGGCGTTGAGGCGCGAAGCGATTCCTCGGCGCGATTCCGGTCTTTTGGGGCGTCGAAGCCATGCTGTTCTGTGGAGCAAGACCAGCTCAGAAACCCCTTTTAATCCCCTCAAACGTCTCTAAATCCTACCAAATCCTAAACGTCGGGGCTGATTTTGTGACATTCACGCAACACCGGTTTCTGAAAACCCTGCCCGGCGGCTCCAAACCGGATTTCTGAGTTGAACGGCAGATCGGGATGCGTATGGTCACAACTGCGAGCGGCTTCGGGCCGCACTGATTTGCATACCGCGGACGTCCAACCTCCGGCAGGAAGCAAATACAGAAATTATTCGCGGGGATAATGGCATCACTTTGATGCTGGCAAATTTGACTGATTTTTGGAGGTCAGACATGAAACTCTTTAAGGGCATGATGCTCGGCGCTGCAGCCGTTGCTACCGCCACAACTGCTCAGGCAGCTGATCTTCCGGTTGCTCCGGAGCCGGTTGACTACGTACGTATCTGTGACGCTTACGGCGCTCGCTTCTTCTACATCCCGGGCACCGAAACCTGCCTGCGTGTAGGTGGTCGTGTTCGTGCCGACTACGGCATCTCTGACTTCGGCAACTCCGGTCCGAACGCTTGGGATTCCAAAGCTGACAACAGCCTGCGTTTCCGTGCTCGTGGTTACATCCGCCTCGACGCTCGTACACAGACCGAATTCGGCCTGCTGCGCACTTACACCGACGTTTGGTTCACTTCAAACAACTCCAACTTCGGTTCTGCTGGCGGCAACACTGAGCTGTGGGACGCATTCGTTCAGCTCGGCGGCTTCACCTTCGGTCGTACCGGTTCTTTCTTTGACTACTGGACTGGTGAATCCTGGGGTTCCCGCATCGGTCAGGGTCTTGACTCCCGTGCAAACCTCGCAGCTTACACCGCGACCTTCGGTAACGGCCTGTCTGCAAGCGTCTCTCTCGAGTCCAACACCGGTGAGCGTTCCCCGAACACCTACATCGGCGGTTACAACCGCGGTGGCTTCCGCTACCCGGCTCTCGTTGCCAACGTGAACGTAGTTCAGGGTTGGGGCGGCGCTCAGTTGATGGGTGTTGTTAAAGCTAACCGTGCTTCCACAGCTCCGGTTGACTCTGAGACCGGTTGGGCTGTTGGTGCATCTGCACGCTTCAACCTGCCGATGCTCGGCTCCAACACTGGCCTCGGCCTGCGCGCTGTCTACGCTGACGGTGCAATCGGCTACATCCACGAAGCATACGGTTCCTACGACGCGACCCTCAATGCTGCTGGCAACGGCCTGTCCAACTCCACCGGTTGGGGCCTCGCAGCTGGTATCACTCACTACTGGACCCCGACCATCTACACCGCGGTTCAAGGTCAGTACTGGGATATCGACGCTCTGAACTCTGCTAACGACCTGTCCGCTTGGTCCGCTCACGCGACCCTTGGCTGGACACCGGTCTCCGGTCTCGTAATCGGTACTGAATTCGAATACCGTGACGAAGACTTCGGTGCTGGCGGCGTAGACAACCAGGACATGACTGTTACCTTCCGCGTACAGCGCACGTTCTAATCAATCCTTATCGTAAGGTTTGATGGAAAACCCGGCGGAAACGCCGGGTTTTCTTTTTGCTCGGAACGACCTGCGGCAAAGAAAAAAGCCGGGACCCAAACGGGTCCCGGCTTTTTCTCTCTTTGTTTGGCGCAACGGCCAGACAAATACGGGGATTGTCAGACCTTGCTCAAAAATTCTCCGATACGCTCATGCGTCTCGCTGTCCCACAAAACAGGCGCGTGACCCTGGCCTTCAACCGTGTGAAGCACAGCGTTCAAGTGGCTATCCACCATCCTTTGTGCAGTGTCTTCCCCCAAAAGGTCTGATTTTGCGCCGCGAATGACCATAACGGGCCGGTCTTTCAAAAACTCGTAAAGTGGCCAAAGGTCGGGAACCGGAGCGCCGTCATCAAGACTTGCAAATTGATGCCCAAGGGCCGGATCGTAGTCGAGCACAACCTTTCCATCCTTCTCAGAGGCAACCTGGCCCGCCATTTTCAGCCAATCGTCAGCTGAAAACACCGGAAACTGCATTCCGAGCATGTGCCGGAGCGAGCCGGCGACTTCATCAAGGGACGTATAAAACATGTTGCGGCCAAGTGTTGCCGCAATCCGATGGATGGCCCGCATCTCGATATGAGGCCCGATGTCATTGAAAATCACGGCGGCCAGCCGGTCGGGTGGGTACCGGTGGGCCATTGCGAGCGCATGCAGCCCGCCCCGCGATGTGCCCAGAATCGCAAAACGGTCGAGTTTGAACGCCTTGATCGCGGCATCGATGTCCTTTTCCTCGACGGGAAGCGCATAGTTCTGCCACTCCGGGTCCCAATCACTGTCGCCGCGTCCGCGATAGTCCAGGGCGATAACACGGTGACCCTGGCCTTGAAGAAAAGCTGCGATCTCATTGAAGTCGCGTGTATTTCTCGAAAGGCCGGGAAGGCACAGGACCGTGACTTTTTCGTCTTTTGCCGCGGACTGTGGCACGGGCCATTCTTTTGCCGCCAGCGTCAGCCCGTCCGGGCTTTGATAGGTCAAGCTGACCGGAGCGCTGGATGGGACAGCGTGCGGCGGTTCCTCTGGTGCAAGCGTCAAGGTGGTTCTCCCTAGGATATGTTGTGTTTTTTTGAAAGATAACTGGAGCGCGCGGCGGCTGCCATAGGAAGATTGCTTAAACGACACACCCACCAGGTGGGTGAAATCCGAACCAATGGTGCAACAGCCGCAAGAAAAGCGAAATTGAGCCTTCTAAACAGCAGTTGCAGGATTGCCGGAAGCGGGCCGGGTGAGTATGTTGCGCCTCCGTTAGAACTCTTTGGGCATTCGTCCCAAGCTTAGCCACGTACTGCCGATCCAAAAGGAAACCGAGATGTTTAAAGGCTCCATCCCAGCGCTTATCACGCCTTTCAAGGACGGTGCGCTTGATGAGAAACGGTTTCAGGAGTTCGTGGATTGGCAGATTAAGGAAGGCTCCACTGGCCTCGTTCCGGTCGGAACCACCGGTGAAAGCCCGACGCTCGGCCATGACGAGCACAAGCGCGTTATCGAGCTCTGCATCGAGGCCGCCAGCGGCCGTGTTCCGGTCATCGCCGGCGCAGGCTCGAACAACACGATCGAAGCGATTGATTTCGCCCAGCACGCCGAAAAGGCGGGTGCGGACGGGCTTCTTGTCGTAACACCCTACTATAACAAACCGAACCAGGCGGGCCTGAAGGCGCACTACAAGGCCATCAATGATGCTGTCGGGATTCCGATCATCATTTACAACATTCCGGGGCGGTCAATCATCGACATGACACCGGAGACCATGGCTGAGCTCTTTGAGACCTGCGACAACATCAAAGGTGTCAAGGACGCAACTGCGGACATGGCAAAAGTTTCGCGGCAGCGCCAGTTGTGCGGTCCGGATTTCATTCAGCTCTCCGGTGAAGACATTTCTGCGTTGGCTTTCAATGCACATGGCGGGGTGGGCTGCATTTCGGTAACAGCCAATGTCGCACCGCGGCTGTGTTCGGAGTTTCAGGCTGCGACACTTGCCGGTGATTACGCGAAGGCGCTGGAGTATCAGGACCGTCTCGCACCGCTTCATCGGGCCTTGTTCCTTGAACCGAGCCCAACAGGGGCCAAATATGCCTTGTCGCTTTTGGGTAAGATCGACGAAGAGCTGCGGTTGCCGCTCGTTCCGATTTCCGAAGGCACGCAGGCAGAGATCCGCAGCGCGTTGTCGCATGCAGGTCTGATCAACTAATACAAAGAAGGGCGTGCTGCGGCGCGCCCCAGGAATACGCTTATGGCTCCGAAAAAAGGAGGGCATCCGGGCCGGACCATCATCTCCGACAACCGGAAGGCCCGGTTCAATTACGAGATCGAAGACACGCTGGAAGCCGGCATCGAGCTGAAGGGGACGGAAGTCAAATCCCTTCGCACGGGCAAGGCGAATATCGGCGAGTCTTACGCTGCCGAGCACAAGGGCGAGATCTGGATCTACAACGTCTATATCCCGGAGTATCTACAGGGGAACCGGTTCAACCATGAACCGCGCCGTCCGCGGAAGCTGCTCTTGCACAAGCGCGAAATCGGCAAGTTGGCTGGAGCCGTTCAAAAAGACGGCAAGACGATTGTGCCGCTCAAGCTCTATTTTAATGAACAGGGGCGGGCGAAACTGGAACTGGCCCTGGCGCGCGGCAAGAAGCTTCATGACAAGCGTGAGACGGAGAAAAAACGCGACTGGCAGCGTGAGAAGTCTCGTTTGATGAAGAATTTTTCCTAAAGCGGTTGTTCATAAATTGAGTTGGCTCTCGGCCACGGCGTGTGGAACAGCCTGTCTATAACCTGTTGCTAGCGTGTGGATAAGCTGTGGGTAGACCACTGTTGATCACCTGTGCGCAGCTTGTAGAGATGTGGAAAATTCTGCTCAATCGAACGGCAACTCTGCTGGTGGTCTATAGCGTGTCGCGTTTAAATAAATTCAGGCTGCTTCAGGTTTCGCGTACGAGGTAAAGCCGAGTGGCAGCGAAACCTGAATCCGCATAAACGCGATTTGCTTATGAGCGCTAACACAGCGTTTCCAGAACCTTGCGGGTTTCGTCCGGAATTGGAAGCGGGCGCCGGGTTCGTCTGTCAACATGGATATGAACAAAGCGGCCGTGTGCGGCAGTCAGAAGGTCTTCGCCGGAAAAGAGACCGACCCGGAAAACCACTGAGCTCTTGCCGATTTGTTCTATTCTGAGACCCGCTGAAACAATGCTCGGGAACAACAGCTCCGCGAAATAGTTGCAACCCGTCTCAGCAACAAGAAACACGGTTTCTCCGCGCATCGGATCCAGCAGACCATTTTCGATATACCAGCTGTTCACGGCAGTATCGAAGTAACTCAGGTACTGGACATTGTTGACATGACCATACATGTCCACATCCATCCACCGGGTGGGGATTTCCAAAAAACTTCCGAAATCTGACCGTTGCAGTGGTTCTGCGCGCTCAGGCGCTGAAGTTTTGTTTGCCGTCATAGGGCCGCCGCGTAGATGTTGAAGGCATCCGTCTCGGTCACTTCACGCGGATTATTCACCAGAAGACGGGTTTGTTTCATGGCATCACTCGCCATTTTCGGCAGATCCTTTTCAGAGATACCAACTTCACTCAAACGGGTCTGCAGGCCGAGTTTTTCCGTAAGTGTGGCGAGACGCTTTGCAAAGGCGTCCGCACGCTCGTTGGCGCTGGGAAGATCAATTAGATCCGGAAACAGCGCCGGTGCGAGCTCTGCGTAGGTCGATGCAGCTACCGCATTGTTGAATGCAAGCACATGCGGCAGGACGAGCGCGTTCGAAAGCCCATGCGGCACGTGGAATGTTCCGCCGATCGGGTAGGCGAGGGCATGCACAGCTGCGACCGGGGAATTGGCAAACGCCATTCCAGCGAGTTTCGAGCCGAGCAACATGCCGCCACGGGCGCTCACATTGCCAGGATCAAACACGGCGGTTTCAATATTGGCGCCGAGCAGTTTCAATGCTTCGACCGCAAGCGTGCGCGACAATGGATTGTTGTTGGCGGACTTTGAAGCATAGGCTTCGATCGCATGCACCATGGCATCAACGCCGGTGGCAGCAGTCACATGGGCTGGCAGCCCAAGGGTCAAAAGTGGATCGAGAACGGCCAAATTCGGCAAGAGGTGCGGGGAAACAACGCCGCGTTTTTCATCTGCCCCAACCGTGATGATCGAGATCGGCGTGACTTCAGATCCGGTGCCCGCGGTGGTCGGGATCAAGATGAGGGGCAGGCGGGGGCCTTTGGCGTTGCCGATGCCCCAGGCATCATTCAGATCTTCACCGCTGCCGAGCAATAGGGCGACCAATTTGGCGACATCCAGAGAGGACCCACCGCCAAACCCGATGATTGAGGTCGCGCCGTGGTCCTTGGCCGCTGCGACAGCCTCTTCGACCAGTTTCTGCGGCGGATCGGCAACGACTTCGGAAAAGCGGCCAATCTGATATCCTGCGGCGGTCAGGCTTGCTTCACACGCTTCTTGCAATCCAAGGGAAACGATCCCCGGATCGGTGACCAGAAAGGGCCGGCTACCCAGAAAATCCGCTGCATGCCGGTCAAGCGCAGCTGCGGCACCATTTTCAAAAACAATCCGTTCGCTGGTATGAAAAGTAAACGCCGCGACCATATTCCCTCCCGATTTTTTGCAAGTGTGCAAAACAAAACCGGCCGCGTCGAGGGGCAATTGGTCGGGATCATGAAACGCCCGTGTAAAATGGTTTATCCGTGCATCTTCGCGCCTTTGGAAATCTTGTCTGCGGTCTTTTTGTCCGCGTGAAAAGCAATCCCGACGACCTTTGCGCTATCTGGAGTATGCTCTGCAAAGACCGCGCGGTTGGCGCTGTCGTGGCCGGTTGAGAACATTTCTTCGATGTAAAGGCTCGATTTGACTTGCCGCTCAAGCGCGCGCCGGTTGATCTTCTTCAACGTTTCTGCATTGGCAGCCAGAACGATCACAGGTTGGACGCTCATCGGATGATAGACATTGCCGTCAGCGTCTTTATAGGGCATTCCGATGATGTCCGGCTTGGCGGCGGCGACGCCGGTAGACAAGAATGCAGTGACGTTCAGCTTCTGCCACATGGCCAAGTCTTCGCGGACGACGATGACGAATTTGGTATCGAACATGAATGAAAATTCCAGAATGGGATTTGAGGAAAGGCGAGAGACGGCCAGCCTAGGCGGTGCGGCCGGAAACGGTCTTGAACGTTTGTGCAAAATCGGTCGGGACGGCATTCGCGTCGCGCCGACAGAAGCCGGGATTGAGCGGATCGAAGCCAATTTTCAGGGCAACGGCTTCTCGCCTCATCGTCATGATACCTATGCCATTGGCCTGACATTGCACGGCGTGCAGCGGTTCAAATATCGCGGTGCGGTGCGGGCGTCTTGCCCCGGCCAGGTGATCGTCATCCACCCGGATGAAGTTCATGACGGCGGGGCCGGAACAGAGACCGGTTTGCGCTACAGGATGATGTATATCCCGCCGGAAATGATTGCGGAGGCGCTTGGCGGGAAGGCGCTGCCCCACGTTGCAACTCCCGTTCTGACGGATCCAGTGTTTCAGAGAAGCTTGATCGAAGCCTTGCAGGATCTCGACGGTGCAATGGGGGACTTAAGAGTTTCTGATCTTCTGGCAGATCTGGCCAGCTGTTTGAGCCGCTTCTCAGATGATGCACGTCCCGTCCGGCGGACGCTCGACTGGCCGGTTCTGAAATCCTGTGCCGCGTATTTAAAAGAACATGCGGCCGATCCGATTGACTCAGGTGATCTGGAAGCAGTCTCAGGTCTGGACCGGTTTGCGCTGTCCCGACAGTTCCGGGCGGCTTTTGGAACGAGTCCGCACCGGTATCTGGTCATGCGCCGTTTGGAGCGGGTCAAGAGCGGCCTTGCGGGTGGCGAATGCCTTGCGGCAGCGGCCACGGCCGGCGGCTTTGCAGACCAAAGCCATATGTCCCGTCATTTCAAACGTGCGTTTGGCATGTCACCTGGAAAATGGCGGCAGTTGAATGCCGCCAGTTTGGCTTAAAGCTTCTTCGGTCCAAACTTGTTCGAGCGCGGGAACCCGGTCGGGGGCAAGCGGCCTGCTTGGCCGCGGTCACCGAGCCATTCGGAAAGCTCCTCCAGCGAGCGTGTGAAGCTGCGCCCGGAACTGTCGGTCCAGGTAAGACTGTCTTCGCCTTTGAACACGCGGATGTCAGAGACATTGCCATCCCGGTAGCGCTGCAGGCGGACGCCGCGGCCGCGCCCCATCTGAGCGATTTGCGCGAGCGGGAACACTAGAAGCTTCCGGTTCTCGCCAATGATCGCAACATGATCGCCGGTCGCATCGACACACAAAGCAGCTTCAGCCGGTGCTGTGAGGTTCAAGACCTGTTTGCCCTTCCGGGTGTTGGCAACGACATCATCTTCGCTGACGACAAAACCGCGGGCTTCGTTGTTGCTGAGGAGAAGGTTCCGTCCGGGTTTGTGAACGAAGGCGCTGACGACATCCTGTGCCTCGTCCATTTCCACCATCAAACGGATCGGCTCGCCATGGCCACGTCCGCCCGGCAGGCGGTCCGCACCGAGCGTGAAGAACTTGCCGCCGGTGGAGAAGACCAAGATCTTGTCGGTCGTCTCCGCATGGAAGGAGAGCTTCAGCTTGTCGCCTTGCTTAAAGGAAAGGCTCGAAAGGTCTGCCTGGTGGCCCTTGAGTGCCCGGATCCAGCCTTTTTCAGAGATGATGACCGTAATCGGTTCTTTTTCGATCATCGCCTGCTGGATGTCGACCAGATCCGCTTCCGGGGCTTCCGCCTTGTCTGTGCGGCGCTTTCCGATCTCTGTCTCTGGTCCATAAACCTTGGCGATTTCGCCGATTTCCTTGGAGATCTTGGTCCACTGGCGCGCATCGGATCCAAGCAGTTTGGTCAGCTGATCCTTTTCATCTGTCAGCTTGTCGTGTTCCTTGCGGATCTCAAGCTCTTCCAGCTTGCGCAAGGAGCGCAAACGCATGTTGAGGATCGCTTCCGCCTGGACGTCGGTCAGCTCGAAGGTGCGGATCAGCGATGCTTTGGCGTCGTCTTCCTCGCGGATGATGCGAATGACTTCGTCAAGGTTGAGATAGGCGATCAGGTAGCCGGCCAACACCTCCAGCCGGTGATTGATCTGGCCAAGCCGGTGTTCGGAGCGGCGAACAAGGACGACCTTGCGGTGGTCCAGCCACTCCCGCAGTACCTGCTTGAGGCCCATTACCATCGGGACCTTGCCCATGGATAGAACGTTCATGTTCAGCGAGAACCGGTTTTCCAGATCCGTCAGCTTGAACAGGGATTCCATCAAGATGTTGGCATCTACGTTCTTGGAGCGCGGCACCAGAACGATCCGGATGTCTTCCGCGGACTCGTCGCGCACATCGTCCAAAAGCGGGAGCTTTCGGGCTGTCAGCAGCTCAGCGATTTTTTCAATCAACCGGGACTTTTGAACCTGATAGGGGATCTCGGTGACAACAATTGCCCATTGCCCCCGGCCAAGCTCTTCCACTTCCCAGCGGGCCCGCACCCGGAAGCTGCCACGCCCTGTGGCGTAGGCCTCGCGGATAGAACCCTGATCGGAGACCAGCAGGCCACCGGTCGGGAAGTCCGGGCCTTTGATGTGCTCGAGAAGCTCATCGACTTCAGCATCCGGGTTCTTGATCAGAAGCTGACAAGCGTTGCAGAGTTCAAAGGCATTGTGCGGCGGGATCGAAGTCGCCATGCCAACCGCGATACCCGAGGAACCGTTGCCGAGAAGGTTTGGGAACCCGCCTGGAAGGACGATCGGTTCTTTGTCTTCGCCGTCATAGGTTTCGCGCCAATCGACCGCATCCTCGTCCAAACCGTCGAGAAGACGTTTGGCGGTGTCGGTCATGCGGGCTTCGGTGTACCGCATGGCCGCGGCGTTATCGCCGTCCACATTGCCGAAGTTGCCCTGACCATCGATCAGCGGATAGCGTTGTGCAAAGTCCTGGGCCAGGCGGACCAGCGCATCATAGACCGCTTGGTCCCCGTGGGGGTGATACTTACCGATGACATCTCCGACGACGCGGGCGCATTTCTTGAAACCCTGGCCTGGATCCAGCTTCAAAAGCCGCATCGCGTAGAGCAGACGCCGGTGCACCGGTTTCAGGCCATCACGAACGTCAGGCAGAGCCCGGTGCATGATGGTTGACAATGCGTAGGCCAGGTAGCGCTCTTCCAGCGCGTCCTTCAGGTTGATGCCTTCAATGCCGCTTGGCGGCGGTGTCACTTCTTGTCCCATACTTGCTTGCTACCGGCTTCCGCGAAGCAGTTCAATCAACCGGCGCGCACATAGGGATCAAAACCGCAGATTTTCAACGGTTTTCCGCATCATACACAGGCAGCAGCAGGTGCGGTTTGAGTTCAAATTCGAGCGCTCACCGCAACCCTGTCAGTTTGAGTAGGTGTTTCGGTTTTAAATGCGACCATTAGTTGTTCTTTTACCGTAAAAATAACAATGAAAAAGGCATTATGGTGTTTTTAACACCTCGGATCGAGGCTGTCTGAGAAGTTGCCCGAAATGTAACGAGCAGGATTGTCGACGATCATCGGTATGAACAGAGTTTCCAGCCCTTTTTCTGGTTTGAAGTCCGCACTGTCCACTTGGTTGCTGGATGACAGCCAGGACATTGAAGTTGCAAAAGCGCAGTATGAATCGACACGGCGCCAGGCCCCTTTCCTTTACATCATCCGGTTCATCTGCGCCTGGACCATTGCGTTCACGCAAATCAGTTACGCGCCGCTTTGGCTGGTCCTGATCTATCCAATTTGCACAACAGTCTGGTCCTATTGCCGTATTCGCCGTCTTTGGTCCGCACCAAAATCACCTCCGAGAACTTTGGAGGCCTTGATCGTCTGGCGGAAGAGAACACAGATCATCGCAGCCCTGGCCCCCTCCATTTTCACAATCTGGGCTCTGGTGCTGTTTCCCTATGGAACTGCGTTTTCGCAGGTTCAGATTTTCCTGGCGATCCTTGTCGGCAACCTGAGTGCCTTGTTCAGTCTGACGCATCTGCGCTCAATCGCGGTTACCAACGCGGTTTCCAGCACAGGCATCTACACACTCTTCTTCAGCTGGTACGGGGACCCGGCCTATCAACTGATGGCACTCTTTGGGGTGGCGGTTACATTCTTCGTGGCGCTCATAGAAATGAACACCTATCGTGACTTCATTTCGCTCATCAAAACCGGCACGCGCTTTAAAGAGCAAAGCCATAATCTTGAGCAGAAACATCGGGAAACCAAAAAACTCAACGCGTTGAATTACCAGCTCGCCACCACCGATCATCTGACCGGTGTCGCAAACAAACGGTTTTTCCGGCAAGAACTGGACCGGCAGCTTCGCGCCGCGAATGCATCGGGAGAGCGTTTCGGTCTGTGCATCTTCGACATCGGCGGCCTTAAATCGATCACTGAGATTTACGGACTGGATGCCGGAGACCAGGTGTTGAAGGAAGTTGCCCGCCGCCTAGCCGGCATGGAAGGTGAAGGGGTGTTTGTTGGCCGGGTCGGCGGCGACGAATTTGGACTCTTCGGGACCTGCGATCCTGAAAAGTATCAAAGGGTGGAAGCGGCGTTTGAGCGCCTGATCGAGCAACCGGTTGAAACGAAACAGGGCCGTTTCCGGCCCAACTATTCCGCCGGCATAGCCCACTCCAATGGGGCTGTGACATGTGCGACGGAATTGTTTGAACGGGCTGATTTTGCCCTTTCCACCGCTCGTGAAAACCGCAAGGAAACCTCTGTTTCCTATGATGCGTGCCTTGATGCCCGCCGGTCCCGGGACACCGAGATCCTGTCAGCGTTGCTCGATGAAGAGACCAGAGACGGTCTCCACCTTGCGTTTCAGCCGATCATCGATATTCGAAACAATTCAATCCTCGGCGTTGAGTGCCTCGCGCGTTGGCATCATCCCCAACTTGGCCACGTCGCACCGGTCGACTTCATCCCGCTCGCCGAACGGTCCGGTGTGATCAATCAGATCAGTCTCGATCTGTTCGAAAAGGCTTTGTCTCAGGCCAAAACATGGCCGGAGAGCCTTCGGCTGTCGTTCAACCTGTCGGCGTCCAACTTGTCTTCAAGACGTTTCATCGTTGAGTTTCTGAGGATCCTCAAACAATCCGGGATCGACCCTCAGCGGTTGAGCTGTGAAGTGACCGAAACGTCCGTCATGTGGGACTTCAAGGAAACACGCCGCGCGCTGGACACCTTGAAGGAAGCCGGCGTCCGGATTTCCTTGGATGATTTCGGAACCGGATACTCGAGCCTTTCCCACGTGCATCGCCTGCCGCTCGACTGTATCAAGATCGACCGCAGCTTTGTGTCTAACCTTTGTCCGGGAAGCACCGGCTATGGCATCGTGAAATCACTCCTGGCACTCAGCCGGGATATGGCAATCTCGTGTGTGGTCGAGGGCGTTGAAACGGAAGAAGAACTGTCAGTCCTGAAAGACCTTGGGGCATCATTCGTCCAGGGCTATCTCTTCTCAAAACCGCTCAATGCTCCGGAGTTGGCACAGCTTCTGGCAACGGGATTACCGGAGCGCTCAGCCCCTTCAATCGACGGGCTTCCAAGAGCCAGCTGATCTGGGCTCAGGGTCAAAAATTCCAAGGGAATTCAGATCTGTAGCGTTTTTCCAGCGCATTCGTCAGAAGCGCGCGCGTGCCGCTGTCAGTGATGTTACGCTCGCCAAGCTGCCGGTCGAGAAAGAAGCCGGTCAGTTGAAATCCTTGGGTGACATCTTGCCAGGTCAATTCGGTCCCGGCTTGCCGCTGCCCCTCCAGCAAAAACGAGGGCAGGGGGAGCAGCTTGTCATGATAGGGCCGCCCGGCCTCCCGGCTCACAGCGCGGGAAGAGCGCGGCGAGACGTAGGCAAGGTCATCGGTCGTTCCGGTCGCGGCACAGGAGGTCAGATCCAGACCGGCCCCCAGTTCCTGTAGCAATTCCAGCTCAAAGCGGATCATGAGAGCGGCAGCGGCATCGCTTGCATCAAGGTGATCCAGCACAACATTCAGCGCGCCATAGATGCGCGGATAGGGATGGCGTTCTGGGAGAAGCCGGACCAGCGCGGCAAGGTGTTGAACGGCAGCCAATCCAATTCCGCTGTTCATCAGGTCAGCAGCACGGGCCGTGTGTGGTTCTATCTGGAATTGCCCAAGGTGATCGGAGATCCGGGCTTTCCAGGTGAGAGACAATTCATTGCCGGGCTGCAATGCAGGGCGGTGGCGCTTTGATCGGCCACCACGAACAAGGCCGAGGTGACGGCCGCGATCTGCGGTCATCACTTCCAGTATGACGTCGTTTTCGCCGTGCTTGCGGGTGGTTAGCACCACACCGTGTCCACTCCATTCCAACGCGACTGTCCCTTGCTCAGGCCGACGCTAGACCGTGCCGGATTCGCTTGCACAAGGCCAACTACTTTGGAAACTCCAGCCCCATTTCCCGGTAGCGCTCGGGATCATCGGCCCAGTTTTCACGGACCTTAACGAACAGGAACAAATGCACTGGTGCTTCGATGATGTCCGAGATCTCGCTGCGCGAGGCCTGGGAGATCTGCTTGATCGTTTGGCCCTTCTTGCCGAGCACAATGCTCTTCTGGCTGTCGCGCTCTACATAGATGGTCTGTTCGATCCTGGCTGATCCGTCTTTCTTGGTTTCCCAGCGCTCGGTCTCGACCGTCGAAATGTAAGGCAGCTCCTGGTGCAAGCGCTCAAACAGCTTTTCGCGGGTGATTTCAGCCGCGAGAATGCGCAAGGGCAGGTCGGACGGCTGGTCTTCCGGATACAGCCAAGGGCCATCCGGGACCTTTGAGGAAAAGTAGTTCAGGATCTGCTGCGTGCCGTCGCCGGTCAGTGCGGAGATCATGAAAGTTTCTTCAAACTCAATGTGTTCATTGACCGCTTGCGCAATCTTCAACAGCTTCTCCCGATTGGCAACATCGGTCTTGTTCAGGATCAGCACCTTTGGTGCTGTCTGACCCTTGAGGCGCTTGAGGATGGATTCCACTTCTTCATCGATGCCCTTCCGAGCGTCGATCAAAAGAGCGATGACATCGGCATCGCGTGCACCGCCCCAGGCCGTGTCGACCATGGCGCGGTCGAGCCGCCGTTTGGGCTTGAAGATCCCAGGAGTGTCGATGAATACAATCTGGGCAGTGCCGTTCATGGCCACACCGCGCACGATGGAGCGGGTGGTTTGCACCTTGTGCGTGACGATCGAGACCTTTGTTCCGACCAGCTGGTTGATCAGCGTCGACTTTCCGGCATTCGGCGCGCCGATCAGGGCGACAAAGCCGGCCTTCGTGTCTGATGGCATTGCCCCCAGCGGGTCGGGCAGGGGAATATCGAAGCGGCCTTTCGGCGCGACAAACTCTGTACCTTCGTCGTCGGTCTCAAAGTCTTCTGGCTCGTTTGAGGTGTCGTCGCTCAACGTCGTTCAGTCCTTCCACACGCCTTCGCGGCGCAGCACCGCCTCGGCGGCGTGTTGTTCGGCAATCCGTTTCGACCCGCCTGTTCCCTCACCGTTCTTCAGGCCCTGCACAATGACGGACACTGTAAAGCTTGGTGCGTGGTCCGGGCCTTCCCGGCTCGCAACTTCGTAGCGCGGCGTTGGCAGGCTCTTGGATTGGGCCCACTCCTGCAACGTAGTCTTTGCGTCTCTCAAAGGGCCGGTCCAGGATAACATACGCGGCTCCCAAAGGCGCCGGACGAATGCATCTGCGGCGTCAAAGCCGCCATCGAGATAGATCGCGGCAATGATCGCTTCGCAGATATCTGCAAGAAGAGCGGTCTTCTTTCGCCCGCCCGTCTGAGCTTCGGCCTGACCGATCCGCATGGCATCACCGACGCCGAGTTCACTCGCGATTTCGGCACAAGTTTCCCGCTTGACCATGTGATTGAAGCGGCGGGCGAGTTCCCCTTCATCGGCTTTGGGGAAATGGTGATGCAGCATGGATGCCACGACCAGTCCCAAGACCCGGTCGCCCAGGAATTCCAGCCGCTGGTAGCTGCCGGTCACGGTATCAGCCGGATCCAAAGCGCTGGCGTGCGTCAACGCGACCCGGAGGAGCTCCAGATCCTTGAATTCGTAAGCCAGCGCGGCCTTCAGCGCTGCGATGGGGTTTTGTTTTTTTTCTTTTGTCATATCGTTGGTCCGGTGCTGGTCACCGGACACTGCCACTCAAGAAGAGCCTCAAAGGCCCCGGCCGATGCGGTCCCAACGGACTGTCCATGGCCATGTCCAGATTTGCCAGGCTGGCGTGCCGTCACCGATGGAGAAGAACAGGATCTCTGCCCGGCCGATAAAGTTTTCATAAGGAACATAGCCAACCCGGCTGAGGACACGGCTATCAACCGAATTGTCTCTGTTGTCACCCATCATGAAATAATGCCCTTCCGGCACCGTGTATTCACGTGTGTTGTCCAGTTGGCCGCGGTCCGTGATGTCCAGTGTGTCGTAGCTCACACCATTGGGAAGTGTTTCACGGTAGCGCGGAACCCGGCGCACAGCGCCAGAAGAGGACTCTTCGATGTAGTCGTCGATCCTGACCCGCGGGACAGCTTCCCCGTTGATATGAACGACCCCATCGATCATCTGAACAGTGTCGCCCGGCAGGCCGATGACCCGCTTGATATAATCAATGGAGGTGTCAGTCGGCAGCTTGAAAACCGCGATATCGCCGCGCTCCGGCTCAGCATCCCAGACGCGGCCGGAAATCGGCGCCAGACCAAACGGGAAGGAATATCGCGAATAGCCGTAGCTGAACTTGGAAACGAACAGGTAATCGCCGATCAGCAACGTGTCTTTCATAGACCCGGAAGGGATATTGAACGGCTGAAAGAGAAAAGTCCGGACGACAAGGGCGATCAGAAGGGCCTGGATTATGACTTTTACGGTCTCGTAAACGCCGCCTTCCTTATCTTTTCCGTTTTCGGTCACGCTCATGCTGTCCCTAAAGTTGTTCTCTAAAGTCCGCCGGAGCCGGTGCCCGGATATCGGCCACTCTTAGCCGGTTGCGGCCGGTGAAGCAATCAATAGCCAAAGGTTCGCTGTTATGCTCACGAGGAAGTTGTTGATGGGGGCTCCGGCCAGTCTTCCGGCCACGCAGAAATGACAACGAAGGCCTGCGCCAAAGGAAAATCGTCGGTGATGGTCAGGTCGATGGCTGCCTTGAAACCTTCCGGGACCATTGCGTTCAGCCGGTCCGAGGCTCCCCCGGTCAGGCTGATGGTCGGTTTTCCCGAAGGCAGGTTCACGACCCCCATTTCCCGCCAAGCAACACCCATGCGAATTCCGCTGCCCAGTGCCTTGGAGCAGGCCTCTTTGGCTGCAAACCGCTTGGCGTAGGACGCTGCCCTTTGTGCGCGCCGATCGGACTTGGCCCGTTCCACTTCAGTGAAGACCCGATTGGTGAAACGCTCGCCAAACCGGTCCAGGGTCTTTTCGATCCTGCGAATGTCGATGAGGTCACTGCCAATGCCCAAAATCATGTTTGGTCAATTCCGTTCGTTCCGTTCAGGCCGCTTATGTAAGGTGGGATCCCGTCAGCTGCCAGGGTCCTCGTCAAAGGAGCGGTTCGGCGGCGGGAACAGACGCTTGTTCCGGGCGTCAAGTGTGACTTTCCGGCGCCGCTGATACACCTCAACGCTCTTATAGACGATAAAATACGAAACCGTGCCGAGCACCAGACCCATGGGCACCGCGCCGATGAACATGGGTTTGACCATAGGCAACAGCGAATCGAGCGACTTTGCAAAGAGCGAGCTTTGGAACTGTGCATGGACCGCATGTGGGTCAGCATCCGGGGCCTGACCATAAAGCACCCACTGACCGATCTTGTAGGTAAACGCCCAAATGAACGGAAAGGTGAGTGGGTTGCCGATCGATGTGCCCAGCGCCGCCGCAATCATGTTACCGCGAAGGACCCAGGCCAATGCGAAAGCTGTCAGAAAGTGAAAGCCAATCAGAGGCGTACACGACGCAAATGCCCCGGCTGCAAAGCCAATGGCAATCGCATGAGGCGTTGCCGTCAACCGCAGGACACGCTTGCCGAAATAACGTGTCGACCGGGCCCAGCTGTGCCGAGGCCATACAGCTACCCGAAGGCGCTCGACATGTGTTGGTCTATTACGGCGGCGGAACAGCATGTGGCGGCGTCAAATCCTCTCAATCACACTTTTAATCAGGCGAGGCCCCGGCTGCCCGGTTTGACGGCCGGCAGCGCGGCAAGTTCCGGCGGCAGGTTGTCCGGTTCGTAGGCCGGAACCTTGTAATCCGCCAGAGCAATCACAGGAACCCCTGCATCTGCCTCACCGCCGGACCGGTCGATCAGGCAGGCAACAGCAAGAACTTCAGCACCAAGTGCTTTCAGAGACGTTACCGTTTCGCGGCTGGATAGCCCGGTTGTGACAATATCTTCAACAATGATAACCCTTGCGCCTTCCGGCATCTCAAACCGGCGCAAACGGAACTCACCGTCTTCCCGCTCGACCCACATTGCCGGCACATCAAGATGCCGTGCAGTTTCATAACCCGGAATAAGTCCGCCAAGGGCTGGGGAAACAACAATATCCAGAGGCCCGAGATCCGATGCCTTGATCTTCTCAGCAAGCGCCTTGCAGAGGATTTCCGTCTTGTCCGGGTACATGAAAACCCGCGCCTTTTGCAGGAAGATCGGGCTGCGAAGGCCGGAAGTCAGGATAAAATGTCCTTCGAGGATGGCACCGGCATCGCGGAAAACGGACAGCACGTCGTCACGTGTCATAAAGCGGGTCCTTTTGACTTGATCAGTCCGGTCAGCCGTTCACCCGGCTTACACTGGAGACATTCGGTTTGGAACGGAGTTGATTGATGATGCGGTTCAAATGTTTCAAATCCCACACTTCCAAATCAATCAACATTTGATGAAAATCCGGTGCGCGTTGAAGCATTTTGACGTTATCGATGTTGCCACTGTTCTCGCCAATGACCTGCGCGATCGTTGCCAGTGATCCGGGCTCGTTGGCAGCGGAGATATCAAGCCGCGCCGGAAACCGCTCCGGATTGTTGACGTCAATATCCCAGCGAACATCAACCCAGCGCTCAGTCTCGTCGTCATATTCTTTCAAGGCAGGCGATTGTATCGGATAGATGGTCAGCCCGCCGGATGAGGTCAAGATCCCGACAATGCGATCACCGGGCACAGCGCCGCCATCTGGAGCAAAGCTGACCGGGATATCGCCGGACAGGCCCCGAATTGGCAGAGCATTGTTATCTGACCAATCATCGCCGTCCTCAACGATTGCACCGGCAAGCCCTGTTGGAGGTATGCGAAATTTAAGACCATGGCCTTGTTTAAGGTCAAACCAGCCTTCGCCGGACGGTGGTCCGGAAATGGCGACACGTTCATCCTGATAATCGGGATGGGCGGTTTTCAATACGGTCTGGGCGCTGAGATCGCCCCGGCCTACGGCGGCCAAGAGATCTGCAACGCTGTTTTGGTGATGCGTGTCCAAGACCGCCTCGAGAAGGTCTTCCGAGTAGCTCTTGTCGGCACGTGCAAAGGCGCGTTTGAGAATGTGCTCGCCCAGCGCGCCGTATTGCTTGCGCACCGACTCCCGGGTTGCCCGGCGGATCGCGGCACGCGCTTTTCCGGTCACGGCAATCGCTTCCCAGGCCGGCGGCGGTGTTTGCGCCTGCGACCGGATAACTTCAACCTCATCGCCATTGTGGAGCGCGGTGACCAGCGGCATGATCTTTCCGTTGATCTTGCAGCCGACGCACGTGTTGCCGATATCCGTGTGCACCGCATAAGCGAAATCGATCGGCGTCGCGCCGCGCGGCAGGGCAATCAGGCGCCCTTTCGGTGTGAAGCAGAACACCTGATCGTGGAAGAGTTCCAGTTTCGTGTTTTCAAGAAACTCTTCTGGTGTGTCCCCTTGAGCCAGAAGCTCTGTGGTCCGGCGGAGCCATTCAAACGCGCGGCAATCCTCGGTGTGATTGGCAATGTTCCGCCCACCGAATTCACCGTCCTTGTAGAGCGCGTGTGCGGCAATCCCGTATTCGGCGACCCGATCCATGTTTACTGTACGGATTTGAAGCTCGACCCGTTGGCGGGAGGGGCCCACAATCGTCGTATGCAACGACTTGTAGTCGTTTTGCTTCGGTGTGGAGATGTAATCCTTGAACCGGCCCGGAACCGTCGGCCAGGTCGTGTGAATGACACCGAGTACCCGGTAACAGGCTTCTAGGGTGCCAACGGTCACCCGGAATCCGTAGATATCCGAAAGCTGTTCAAACCCGATCGCCTTGCGCTGCATCTTGCGGAAGATGGAGTAGGGGCGTTTTTCGCGGCCTTTGACCAGCGCGGCCATGCCTCTTTCCGACAGGCGCTCAGTCAGGGTCGTCTCAATGTCGAGAATCAGATCCTTGTTTCGCTCTCTGAGGTCTTCCAGACGTTCGTTGATCGTCTCATAAGCTTCCGGATTGAGCGTATGGAAGGAAATGTCCTCCAGCTCTTCCCGCATGTCATGCATGCCCATGCGGCCGGCGAGGGGCGCATAGATCTCCATGGTTTCTTCCGCGATCCGGCCGCGCTTGTGCTCCGGCATGTGATGGAGCGTGCGCATGTTGTGCAGCCGGTCGGCGAGCTTCACCAACAGGACACGGACATCATCTGCGATTGCGAGCAGAAGTTTTCTGAAATTCTCCGCCTGCTTTGCTTTCCTGGACACCAGGTCCAGGCGGCTGATCTTGGTCAGGCCATCGACGAGTTTGCCGATCTCCTCGCCGAACAGAGAATCGATCTCTGTGCGGGTCGCGTCCGTATCTTCGATGGTGTCGTGAAGCAGAGCAACGGCAATCGTCGCATCATCCAGGCGCAAATCCGTAAGGATCGCAGCAACTTCCAGAGGATGAGAAAAATAGGGGTCACCGGAGGCTCGCATTTGCGAGCCGTGTTTTTGCATGGCGTAAACGTAAGCCTTGTTGAGCAAGGCTTCGTCGGCATCAGGGTTGTAGCGGGTGACACGCTCAACCAATTCATATTGACGCATCATGGTCGAGACTGACCCATGCAACCGCCAACATACAAGGCGGAACTGATTAGCTGCGGCCAGAGCGCCAGGTCAGTCCAGCAACGCTCCAGCCATGAGAATGATATCAAATATCGTCGGTCCGCTCAGGCGGCACAAGGCCTTCCAGGCCGCGCAGAAGATCTTCTTCTGTCATGCGGTCGAACTCGACGGCACTGTCGTCAACGGTGTTAACCTGAGTGACCTGCTGTTGACCTGGAACGGCCACAACCGGAACAGATTCGGCTTCCGGCTCATCCACTTCAACGAATTTTTGAAGCGAGTGAATCAGATCTTCTTTCATGTCTTCAGGGCTGACGGTCTGTTCGGCGATTTCACGCAGAGCGACAACAGGATTCTTGTCGTTGTCGCGATCGATCGTCAACGGAGAACCACTGGAAATCATGCGAGCGCGATGCGCAGCAAGCAGCACCAGCTCAAACCGGTTTTCGACCTTGTCGATACAATCCTCGACGGTCACGCGCGCCATTCGACGTCTCCATAGCTTTAGGAACAAGAACTTCAAGCGTATAGTGATGCCCTTGGCAAAAAGCAACCCCTTGTCGAAAATCCGGGGAGACGGCGGAAATTATACAAAAATCAGGTTATTTTTTCACAGCCTGCGCGCCATAGCCGTTGCGGCTTGGAGAGGAGATAGTGTACGCCAGTCCTTAGCGCCCTATATCTAAAAAGGCGTTCTAGAAGAACTAAAAATAATCTGATCACGCGAATGGCGAGAAAGCAGCCAGTGATCGGAAGTTATATGCGGTCATTTTGTTTTTGTTCCGTGAGGTTCCTTTGGTGGGAAGGAAACTCGGGTCAGCGGCCTCAAACAGGATGCGCATACCACTTAGAAGGGTTTCAATATAAATGTTTGATGCACGAGAAAAGGTTGCCTTGTTCATCGACGGTGCAAACTTGTATTCGACTGCCAAGGCCATCGGCTTTGACATTGATTACAAGCGTCTGTTGAAGGAATTTCAAGGCCAGGCCTATCTGTTGCGTGCCTACTATTATACGGCGCTGATTGAGGATCAGGAATATTCCTCCATCCGCCCGTTGATCGATTGGCTCGACTACAATGGCTATAAGGTCATCACGAAGCCTGTGAAGGAGTTCGTTGACAGTGCGGGACGCCGCAAAGTCAAAGGCAATATGGATATCGAGCTTGCTGTTGATGCCATGGAACTTGTGGAATCCGTGGATCACATCGTGCTCTTCTCCGGTGACGGCGATTTCCGCTCACTGGTCGAAGCGCTTCAGCGCAAAGGCCGCAAGGTCAGTGTTGTATCGACCTTGAAAACACAGCCGCCGATGATTGCCGATGATCTGCGCCGTCAGGCCGATCACTTCATCGATCTGGCAAGTCTTGCCAACAAAATCGGCAGGGATCCGTCCGAACGTCCTCAGCGTCCTCCAATGCCGGAGGTCGATGACGAGGATGAAGACGACGATTACTAAGAGCGGTTAGATGCCGGTCCATGATGTTCAGGCTACGCCCGTCGATCCGCCTCTGGATTGCCGGGCGTGCCCTCGTTTGGTTGAATTTCGGGAAGGTCTTCAGGCCGAGCATCCCGAATGGTTCAATGCGCCGGTGCCGTCCTTCACGTCACCAGACCCGAGATTGCTTGTCATTGGACTGGCGCCGGGCATGCGCGGTGCCAATGCGACCGGGCGCCCATTCACCGGCGACTATGCCGGTGATCTCCTCTACAAGACCATGTTGGATTTCGGTTTCGCCGAGGGGACGTACAAAGCGCGGCCGGACGATGGATTGGTGCTGACTGACGCGCTGATTACAAACGCCGTGCGCTGTTTGCCGCCGCAGAACAAACCAACCGGACCCGAAATAAAGACCTGCCGACCTTACTTGTTGTCGACACTAGCAGCCAACCCGTCTATCCGGGCGGTCTTGGCACTTGGTCGGATTGCGCACGAGACGTTTTTGACCGCTTTGGAATTGAAACGGGCCCAATTCCCGTTTTCACACAATGGGCGTCATGAACTTCCGGGAACGGATCTTGTCTTGTTCGACAGTTACCACTGCTCCCGGTACAACACGAATACAGGGCGTTTGACCGAAAACATGTTCCGCGATGTCTTCACGTCGATCCGTCAGCACATTCCGTAGGAAGCGTCAGTCTTTTGTTGAGTCGCCGGGTCCACTCGGCGCGTCGACTGTCGTCCAGCCGTCCGGCCCAAGATGTTCTTGTGGCCGGAAGCGCGCCTTGTACGCCATCTTGACCGAGCCATCGACCCAATAACCGAGATAGATGTAGGGCAGGCGGAGTTTTCGTGCGCGCTCGATGTGATCGAGAATCATATAGGTGCCGAGCGCGGTCTCGGTGAAGGCCGGATCGTAGAAGGAATACACCATCGACAGGCCGTCGCTGAGTTGGTCGCTCAAAGCAACGCCAAGCAGCGGCCCAGTCCCGGCGCCTGTTATGAATGTATCCGGTCCGCGTTTGCGATACTCGATCACCATCGTCTCGACATGCGTATCCTCCACCATCATGGCGTAATCGAGGATACTCATCTCGGTCATGCCGCCGTCTTCGTGGCGCGCCTGCAGGTAATCGCGAAAAAGATCATATTGCTCGGCCGATGGACTCGGCGGAAGGCGCGCTCCGATGACATCCGCCCCGGATTTCCAAACCCTCTTGAGCGACTTTGTCCACTTGAAGTCGTCGACGCGAACACGCACGGAAACGCAAGCCTGGCAGTTCTCGCAGGCCGGACGATAGGCGATGTTCTGACTGCGCCGGAAACCACCTTGTGTGAGCACTTCGTTGAGCGCGGGGGCGCCGTGGCCGACGAGATGCGTGAACACCTTACGCTCCTGCAAACCCTCAAGATAGGGGCAGGGCGCGGGGGCAGTCAGATAAAACTGCGGATGGTCGGTCGGGTGGCGTGTCACCAGCTATTCCTACGGCGTAAAAGTCGTCCCTCACAGCCCATAGTACCATGGTGCGATCAGTGAGAAGGTCAACCATAAAACAAGCGCCAGCGGGACGCCAGCACGCAGGAAATCAGCAAAACGGTAATGTCCGGGTCCCATCACAATCAGGTTGGTTTGATATCCAACGGGCGTGGCAAACGACGTGTTCGCGGCAATGATCAGGCAGACAATAAAGGCTTCTGGCGGCTGGCCGATCTGATCAGCGAGATTGATGGCAATGGGTGTGAAGAGGACCGCGGCCGCGTTGTTCGACAGGAAGTTCGTCAGGATCATCACCATAAAGAACAAGGCGGACAGGACGACGCCAGGCGGGCTGCCGTGAAGGATGTCGGCAAGTGACATGGCAATAGCCGAGGCGCCCCCGGTGGATTCCAGGGCGACCGCCCCGGCAAGCGAGGCACCGACCAACATGAATATCCGGCTGTCGATGGCTCGCATGGCCTGACGGATGTTGAGGCATCCGGAGGCGATCATGGCAAAGGTCCCGGCAACGGCTGTGGACACAATCGGTATCAGGCCTGAGGCCGCGAGCGCGACAACGCAGGCAAAAATCGCCAATGCTCTCGGCGCATAGCGTTTGCGTGGAACTTCTGCCGTCGACCAATCAAGCAGCAGGACATCGCGGTTTCCGCGCAGCCGTGCGATATCTTCTTCAGAACCTGCGACTAGCAGAACGTCACCTGCTTCCAGGCGGATATCATTCATGGCCATGCGCGGCATGCGGCTGCGGCGCTGAATGCCCATCACAAGACAGCCGGTTTCTGTATAGAAGCCGGATTGCGGCAGTGTGCGCCCCATAAGGCGCGAAGCCGGCGCAACGACAGCTTCCGCAAGGCTGAGGGAACTATCCTGGTTTGGCGTGGCCTCACGGCCGGTTACATTGGTCTCGCCCCCATCGGTTTCCATCAACGGCTGGCGCCGTGCCAGAGCATTCGCAAGTGCGGTGCGGGTTGCGGCCACAATCACGGTATCGCCCGGAGACAGGATGACATTCTCAAAGGGCGGAAGAAGCGGTTGCTGACCACGCTGAACCAGGCGGACGGTCATGTCCTTGAGGCTTGGAAACATGCCGGAGACGGCTTCGGTGCCGACCAGCGGGTGCTCATAGGTGATTTCGATTTGGGCGATGAACTGCTTGCCGGACGTTGCCTGAAATTCTTCAGCCATGGTTTTGCGATTGCGCATCAGGTGCGGCATGACGAACAAAACGTAGAGGATACCGGCACCGGCCACCATGATCCCGATTGGGGTGAAGCTGAAGAAGGTCAGCTTCAGATCCGAGGACTGCGCCGCGTAATTGGCCACCAAGAGGTTGGTCGAAGACCCAATCAGTGTGGTCATGCCGCCCAGGATCGCGATGAACGAGAGCGGCATCAACACCCGCGAGGCCGATTGTCCGGCTGTTGCCGCGACAGCGGTCAGGATCGGCAGAAACATCACAACCACTGGCGTGTTGTTCAAAAACGCGCTGAGGACGGCGACGGCCAGCAGGATTGGAGCAGTCGCCCATTTAGACCGGCCGCGGGTCCAGCGGACGATGGCCTTGGCCGGGCCTTCCAGGGCATCTGTCTGGAACAGGCCCTGACCAATAACGAGGAGGCAGATGACAGTGATGAGGGCCGGATTGGCAAAGCCTTCCAGAAAATCGCCCGTTGAAACGCGCGATCCGTCGCTGTGAAAGACCGGTATCAGCGAAAATATTACAATGAAGCTGGTGACGGATCCGAGCGCGACCGTTTCGATCGGGTAACGCTCAAGCGCATACAAGACGACGGTGGCGGTCAGGACCACAAAGGTCAACGCCATCGCGATATCAACTGAGAGCATTCACCCGCCTAGATCCTAACTGCCCATTTCTTTTCGCAGTTTAGACCAGCCGCTTTGGGCTTTGGAAGGGCTCACCTTTCGAATTCACACCCGGAACGCTGCTCATATTTCATGCAGAGCATTGAAAAAAGATCATTTTTTCTTTGAGCAAGAAATCACGCAGCAGCGGAATGCTCGCGGGTGTAGGCCCGGTGGTAGGCCGAATTGATCACCACAGTCCCCAGGATCAGGTCATGCAACAGGCGCTTGCGGTCCGAGAACAGGGATACCAGCAGCACGAACGGCGTGAGCAGGGAGATGGAAAACCAGAACAGCAACAGGTGCACGGCGGCCAGCAGCGGGTAGGGTTTTGCGCCATACCAAAGCCGCATCTCAAGACCCATCGCGCGCATACCGATCGTGGAGGCGCTTGGTCCGCCCAGTGTGAACGCGACATAAATCAGCGCGACGGACACCGGCAGGATTGCGTAAAGCAGAAAGCCAAGACCCAGGGTGAAGACGCCGAGAATAAACACCAGAATGCCCGCCCCGAGTGTCAGCAGGGTGATCACGAACGCATCGATAATGAAAGCGAAAATCCGGCGGCTGCGCACGCCCTCAAACAGCTCCGGTTGCAGGAGCGGATCAAATGCGTCTTGCCTGGAGGATCGGGACGATGTGTCGGCGGACATGAAATAAGCTCTCCAATTCGTGATGAGCTGGATATGGGGATGAGCTCCGTGAATCGCAAATTTCTGTCTTTAAGGAGCAGACAATCAACTCATTGCTGTGATGACCACAGAGACTAGCAAGGTCCCTGCAGTATTCACTTTCTTGGTTGCCCCGCTTGAAAAGCCTTTGCCTGACTTGATCCGGAACCACCCATCCGTGGCAGGCTTTTTTCCAAAGTGGCCCCGGCTCGAAGGCCGGGACGGCAATTGCCTGTTAGCGGACCTCAGTCCCGACCCGCCAGCAACTTGGCGACGGTGGGCGCGAAGTAGCTGAGAATGCCGTCGGCGCCGGCGCGTTTGAAGGCGAGAAGGCTCTCCATCATGGCACGGTCGCCGTCGAGCCAGCCGTTGCCGCTCGCCGCCTTGATCATCGCGAACTCGCCGGACACCTGATAGGCATAGGTCGGCACCTGGAACTCGTCCTTCAGCCGCCGGACGATGTCCAGATACGGCATGCCGGGTTTCACCATGATCATGTCGGCGCCTTCGGCAATGTCGAGCTCTGCCTCGCGCAAGGCTTCGTCCGTGTTGGCTGGATCCATCTGATAGGTGCGTTTGTCGCCCTTCAAGGTGCCGGATGAGCCAACCGCGTCGCGGAACGGGCCGTAGAATGCGGAGGCATATTTGGCGGAATACGCCATAATCTGCGTACCACGATAATCTTGTGTGTCGAGTGCCTGCCGGATGGCACCTATCCGTCCGTCCATCATGTCGGACGGGGCAATCACATCGGATCCGGCCTCGGCCTGATTGAGCGCCTGACGGCAGAGTTGATCAACGGTCTCGTCATTCAAGATGCTGTCGCCGTGCATCAGCCCGTCATGGCCATGGCTTGTGTAGGGATCCAGCGCCACATCCGTCATCAGGCCGAGGTTCAGACCTTCGCGCTTGATCGCCCGGCATGCCTGACAGGTGAGGTTTTCCGGGTTGAGGGCTTCTGAGCCCTTGTCGTCGCGCAGGTCCGGGTCGGTGTATGGAAAAATCGCAATCGCCGGAATACCGAGCTCTGCCGCAAGATTGGCATCACGCACAGCCTCGTCGACAGAAAGGCGCTCCACGCCCGGCATGGACGGGACTTGCTGGCGAATGTTCTCGCCATCCACGACGAAGATCGGCCAGATCAGATCATCCACGGTCAAGGTGTTTTCCCGGATGAGCCGGCGGGACCAGTCGGTCTGCCGGTTGCGGCGCATGCGGGTGCCGGCAAGCAGCGAGTCCATATGATCGGATGTGATGGGCGGAAGAGAGCGGTGGGACGGCATAAAACGGGCCTGCACTTAGGTGACAAAATCAGATCGGATGTCCGCCGGACATTTGTGCCACATTATCACGCAGATTTCTGACGTCCAACATTCTGTAAAACAACTGAAATTAAATACAAAAAAGAGATTGTTTGACGTTTGCGTCAAATGTGGTTTTATGCGCGTCAGAAATCAAACACATCCTGTATGGCTAGAATCGGCCGTGCAGGCTCCCGGGAGGATATCGTGGACTTTCAACTGAACGAAGACCGGCGGGCAATTCGTGATATGGCGGCAAGCTTTGCGCGGGAAGAACTCGCACCGCACGCCGCGCAGTGGGATGAAGACAGCCATTTCCCAATTCCTGTCATGCGCAAAGCGGCCGAACTCGGACTTGCCGGGGTTTATGTCCGGGACGATGTCGGGGGCTCCGCTCTGACCCGTTTGGACGCAGCGCTTATCTTTGAAGAACTGTCGAAGGGTTGCACGTCGACCGCTGCATACCTGTCGATCCACAACATGGTCGCCTGGATCATCGATACGTTCGGCAATGAAGACCTGCGCCAGAAGTTTCTGCCGAAACTCTGCACCATGGAGCTGCTGACCAGCTACTGCCTAACCGAGCCGGGATCAGGCTCGGACGCCGCCGCCTTGCGGACCACAGCCAAGGATGATGGAGATCATTACATCCTCAACGGCTCCAAGGCCTTCATTTCGGGCGGTGGTGTCAGCGACCTCTATGCGGTGATGGTCCGGACCGGTGACGAAGGGCCGGGCGGGATTTCTTGCCTGCTCGTTGAAAAAGGCACACCGGGCCTCAGCTTTGGCGCGAACGAAGTGAAAATGGGTTGGAAGAGCCAGCCGACCGCGCAGGTGAACTTCCAGGATTGCCGTGTTCCAAAGTCCAACCTCATCGGTGTCGAGGGTCAAGGCTTCAAGATCGCAATGGCTGCGCTTGATGGCGGGCGTTTGAACATCGGTGCCTGCTCGATCGGCCCGGCACAGGAATGCCTCGACCAGGCGATTGCTTACATGCGGGAGCGCAAGCAGTTCGGCAAACCGCTGACGGCTTTCCAGGCACTTCAGTTCCGACTTGCCGATATGGCAACCGAGTTGGAGGCCGCGCGCATGCTTCTTTACAAGGCGGCAACCGAGGTGGATGCGAAAACGCCGGATGCGCCGAAGTTTGCGGCCATGGCCAAGCGCTTGGCAACGGACACCGGTTTCAAGGTGGTGAACGACGCGCTGCAACTGCATGGCGGCTATGGATACTTGCGGGACTACCCGATCGAACGGTTCTTGCGGGACGTTCGCGTGCACCAGATCCTGGAAGGCACCAATGAGGTCATGCGTTTGATCATCTCACGGCATCTCCTGAAAGACTGACCGTCTTCTCACGGCGAAAACACGACCACTTTTCCAGTTTCCTGAGGACATGCAGTGAGCGACATCCTGTTTGAAAAGCGCGGCAAGGCCGTATTTGTCACCCTCAACCGGCCGAAGGCGCTGAATGCGCTAACCCATCCGATGTGCTCTGCGCTGGCGGCTCAGCTGACCGCGTGGGCGGAGGATCCGGACGTTGCCCATGTGGTGATCACCGGGGCCGGTGAAAAAGCATTCTGCGCCGGCGGTGACATCCGCAGCATCTATGATGCGAAGATGGCCGGCGAGATGGAGGGGCTCGGAGAGTTCTTCAAGGAAGAGTACCTCCTCAACGCGCAAATCAAGGCGTATCCCAAGCCCTATATCGCCCTCATCAATGGCATTGTGATGGGCGGTGGCGTTGGCGTATCGGCTCATGGCAGCCACCGTGTCGGGACGGAAAAGACAATGTTCGCCATGCCGGAAACCGGGATTGGGTTTTTCCCGGATGTTGGCGGCACTTATTTTCTTCCGCGCATGCCAAAGAAAACCGGTGTCTATTGCGCCTTGTCCGCTGGCCGTTTGAAGCAGGGCGATGCACTGGCAACGGGTGTGCTGACCCATGCCGTCCAAGAAGAAGACTTGCCAGCCATAGAAGCCGCGCTGGCGGAGACCGCCGATGTAGACGCGGTTCTCAGCCGCTACAAGGTTGAGGCCGAACCTGGTCCCTTGATGGCGGCTGCGGATACGATTGAGCGCTGCTTTTCAGAAGGTAGTGTGAATGTAATTTTGGCGAAACTGGATGAGAGCGGCGACGAGTTCGCATTGAAGGCTGCTCAGGCAATCCGGCAAAAATCCCCGACCAGCGTGCTGATTGCCTTTGAGCAAATGCAGCGCGGCGGGGAGTTGAGTTTCAACGAATGCATGAAACTCGAATACCGTATTGTCTCCGAAATCCTCAAAGGCTCAGAGTTCTACGAAGGCGTGCGCGCGGTGCTTGTCGACAAGGATCAAGACCCGAAATGGTCTCCCTCAAGTCTTGATCAAGTGGACAAGGAAGACCTGGCAGCGTATTTCCGGGAACCGGCAGGCGGAGACTTGCCGCTCTAACGCACAAACGGACCGGCCATGATCACGAGCTTTCAGGACCTCTTCTATTCGCGCCCGCCCTGGAGCACCGTGCTGATCTGGTATCTGCGCGCGATGGCACTGCTTCTGATGGGCGGAGGCGTCATCTATTGGGCCCGGATCATTGGCATCGTTGAATGGCGCGGCATGTGGTTCTGGGAAATGCCGATTGCAATTCAAGGTGCCGTTGTTTTCTTCGCGGTGCTGGACCTTGTGGCGGCGATCGGCCTTTGGCTGACCGTATCCTGGGGAACGGTCATGTGGATCTTCCGGTGCTTTTGCCAGATCGTCATGCACACGGCTTTTTCTGATCTTTATGGCCGCCGTCCTTATGAGATCGCCTTCTACCTTTTGACCATATTGATCTTTGCGGGGCTCACCTATCTGATGCGCCGCGAGAACCGAACGGCAACGGCTTGATGCAGGGAGTTGTGCTGGCGCCAGCTGACTCAACTTTTGAAGGGCTTGGTCCGGAGCATCAACAAGCCGGCCTATAAATCTGAAAATACGAAAAGAATCGTCATGGGAGAAAACAATGGCAACCACGGTTGGCTTTATCGGTCTTGGGAACATGGGCGGCCCGATGGCCATCAATCTTGCAAAGGCAGGGCACCGGGTCCTGGGCTTTGACATGTCGAAGGCAGCCATCGACGCTCTTGTAGCCGAAGGCGGCGAGGCGGCATCCGATGTCGCTCAACTGGCCTCTGAGGCCGATGTCATTGTGTCCATGCTCCCGGCGGGCAAGCATGTCCGTCAGGTCTACATGGGCGAAGGCGGCATCCTGGACAACGCGAAGGCCGGAACCCTTCTGATTGATTCTTCCACGATTGACGTCGACAGCGCGCGGGCGGTAAGCGCTGCGGCGGCGGAAAAGTCCATGCCGATGGTCGATGCGCCGGTTTCAGGTGGTGTTGCCGGGGCCGCTGGCGGAACACTGACGTTTATGGTGGGCGGAGAAGGCAGCGCTTTTGAAGCAGCCAAGCCCTATCTCGATGTCATGGGTAAGACGATCGTCCATGCAGGCGGTGCAGGAACTGGGCAGGCGGCCAAGATTTGCAACAACATGATCCTGGGCATTTCCATGATCGGCGTCTCGGAGGCTTTTGTGCTTGCAGAGCGCCTTGGCCTTGATGCGCAGAAGCTGTTCGACATTTCCTCAACCGCATCCGGTCAGTGCTGGTCGCTGACATCCTATTGTCCGGTGCCCGGACCGTTGCCCACATCTCCTGCCAACCGTGACTACCAGCCAGGCTTTGCCGCGGGCATGATGTTGAAAGATTTAAAATTGGCTCAGGAGGCCGCGCATTCCTCGGGCGCAGCGACACCGATGGGTGCAGAAGCCGCGTCGCTCTATTCGCTCTTCTGCAACCAGGGCGGGGAATCCTTGGATTTCTCTGCTATTGTCAAATTTCTCAGGGGCTCATAGTAAATCAAATATTAAATCGGCCTCTAAAACACCTTGTGGAAGTTAATATTTGATTCAGTGTGTCTCTTAAGCGGATTTTAGAATCGCTTCTGTAGATTGTGCATCAAGGCGGGAAAATATCCGTCGAATGACAGGTACAAAAAGAGGCGCAATCACATGATCACCGCAAGTAGGGCAGTCGATGCTGTGTCACAGGGTGAAGAGGAAGAAGTGGCCATCAAGCCGCTCTACCTCGAGGCTCTTACACTTGTAGAACGTTTGCACCGGCGTTTGCTGGACGTCATCAAGGACGAGTTCGACCGCATGGGCCGGTCGGATGTCAACAGCGTTCAGGCGTTGTTGCTGTTCAACATTGGCGATGCCGAGCTGACCGCTGGTGAACTGCGGACCCGTGGATACTATCTCGGTTCCAACGTGTCCTATAATCTGAAGAAACTGGTCGAGACCGGTTACATTCACCACCAGCGCTCGCGCATGGACCGCCGGTCCGTCCGGGTCAGCCTGACCGACAAGGGCCAGGAAGTGGCAAAGATCGTCAATGATCTTTATGAGCGCCATATTCTGTCCGTTGAGCAGGTTGGTGAAATCGGCCCGCAAGACTTTGTTACACTGAACAAGTCGCTGCGCCGTCTCGAGCGGTTCTGGACCGACCAAATTCTATATCGCCTCTGATCAATTCACGGCGTATCCAGATGACAAAGCACCGCCCAAGTGGCGGTGCTTTTGTTTTTAGGCACTTAATCGGCTGACAAATTCGTGATCGGCTTGCGGTCGGCCGAATCCGACATCATGTGGACACAATGGAATGGCCATTGGGCTGTTAAATCGTGGCGGGTGAGCTGTCTTTGAATTTGTTAACTTTGCTGCAGTACCCATAATGGTCGTGAGCCGGTAATCTACCGGCGAGGTCAACGACCGTTGAACCGGATTGACGATGAATGCGCCGGATGGCGCCTTGTACACAGCACTGTGGGGTCGGCAATGACACTTTTTTCCGCTTCGGCTGGGACAAAGTCTTCTTTCAAGTTGAACGCCAAATTTTGGAAAAACGGGCTGATGCTCCTTGGTTTGGCCGCGCCAGTAGTGGTCACGGGATCTGCGTCTGCGCAGCAGTCTTTCCGGACTGCGGGGCAGGACCTTGAATGGGCCGACAGCTTCGATATCGCAACGGACAACATCACCGAGGTGAAGTCATACGCCCCGACCTTGTCTCCAACGACGGTCGACTACATCGGCGCTGCGATCACACGCTATCAGTCGATCGTGCAAATGGGTGGATGGGGCACGGTGGCCACGGGCGGCAAAGCGCTGCGCATCGGTATGAAAGACCCGCGCGTTGTGCAGTTGCGCCAACGCCTGATTATTTCTGGCGATTTGGAGCAGCAATCCGGGCTTTCCGACACATTCGATTCTTATGTTGATGCGGCGCTGCGGCGCTTTCAGCTTCGTCACGGTTTGATTCCGGATGGGGTGATGGGCGAGAGCACCGTTGAGGCGCTCAACATCCCGGCCTACGTGCGCTTGCGCCAACTCGAAACCAACCTGGTCCGGGTCCGGTCTATGTCCGGCAATCTCGGTGACCGGTATGTGATGGTGAACATTCCGGCGGCTGAGATCGAAGCGGTAGAAGATGGCCGTGTCCGTTCGCGCCATACCGCCGTCGTCGGCAAGATCGACCGTCAAACGCCGATCCTGAACAGTAAGATCTATGAGCTGAACTTCAACCCTTATTGGACCGTGCCAGTTTCCATCATCCGCAAGGACCTGATCCCGAAGATGAAGGAAGACCCGGAATATCTGTCTCGCAACAAGATCCGGATCTTCAACTGGCGCGACAACCAGGAAGTGGCGTGGCAGCAGATTGACTGGAATACGGACGAAGCGACTCAGTACCGCTTCACCCAGGATCCGGGACAAGAAAACTCGCTTGGGTCCGTGCGGATCAACTTCCACAACAAACACCAGGTCTATCTTCACGATACGCCGTCCAAGACCTTGTTTGGTGAAGACTACCGGTTCCACTCATCCGGTTGCGTGCGCGTTCAAAACGTCCGGGAACTGGTGACTTGGCTGCTGCAATCCACGACACCGGATTGGGACCGCACCAAGGTCGATTCAGTCATTCGGACCGGTGAACGGGAAGATGTGAAGCTGAAGCGCTCTATCCCGCTTTACATGACTTATGTTACCGCCTGGGCGAACTCAGACGGCGTGGTTCATTTCCGCGAAGACATTTACAATCGTGATGACCTCAGCGGCACTGGCGAGCAAGCCCGCCTCTAGGAACGTACGCAAGTCACGAATGGTTCTGGAACGCCGGTCTTGATGAGGCCGGCGTTTCGTGTCTATTGAGGCAGAAGAAGGACCTTTTGAACCAGCAAAGGATTCAGGCCGGATGAATCGCGGTCCGAGGGCAGGCGAAATCTATATCGAGTTCAGGCCGATGGGAAAGCAGGTGCAGGTCACGGCGATAGATGCTGCGACTGGCGTCGAAGTGTCGATGTTCGGCCCATCTTCTGCTTTGCAAAGTGACTTACAAAAGCTTGCCGTCCGCAAGCTAAAACGCCGGGTCGAGCAGGTGCGTGCAGCTGAACTTGCTAACAAGGACCGGGACCCGACACTGTATTGAAACGTGCAGTGGCGATACTTTTTGTGATTTGAAAACGAGATATCTGGACGGGCATTGGCCGCGATAGTGCATGCCGTTAGTCGACGGCTTCAGCGGTTTCCAGAAAACGGGCCTTAGCCGTAATAACCTTGTTCCGGCCTGCGCCTTTGGCTTCATAGAGCGCGTCATCTGCATCTTTGAACAACAGATCAATGGCGTCAGCGCCGGTCGCCTTGCATGCTGGATTGGGCCCTACCATGGTGGCTACCCCAAAACTCGCGGTCAAAGAGAAGCTCGTGCCACCTTCTTTGATAACTATCTCAGCGAGGGTTTTGCGCAGACGGTCCGCCAAACCAGAGGCATTTTCAGAATTTGTCCGCGGCATCAGAAGACTGAATTCTTCGCCGCCCCACCGGCACACGACATCGCTTTGCCGGAGACTGTTTTCAAGAGTACGCGCGACAACCCGCAGCGCTTCGTCACCGGCGGCATGCCCGTAGGTATCGTTGATGGACTTGAAATGATCAATGTCCAAAAGCGCAACACTCAGCGGTGCTTCGGTCCGGCTGCGCGCTTTAAGCTCGTGATTGCAGAGTTCCAGAAAGTGGCCGCGATTGAAAACCTGCGTGAGGCCGTCCGTAATCGCCTGCATGCGGAATTGCTCGGCGAGTTCCGCGCGGGCTTTGACTTCGCCTTCCAGGCGTTCCTTGACCGCGATCAGCTCCTCCTGCATCCGATCGCAGAGGCGCACCATCCGCTTCTGGTCTTTGACTGCCCGTTTGTAAGCCGTCGTGAGCGTTTTTATGAGGTCAGTCGTTTCCTCCAGGCCGTCAAGGATCGTGCTGGCATGTTCCAGCACGCGGTCTTCGCTGTCGAAGAGCGTGAAATCTGTTTCGGCTTTTCTGGAGGTCTCGGTCATGCGTCCTCTGTTTCCGGCTTCAAGTTGAATGTGGCATGTTCGAAGTCTTCCGCAAAGTCCTCGCCCATCTCCTCCATCATGTCGTCTTCAGGATCAAAGTACCAGTTGATGGTGATGGTTTTGCCGTCTTCAGCAGCCTCTTCCAGCATCTGAAAGAGGTTCATGATGGCTTTGGCGCTTGAAGAATTGAAATAGATGAACCGCATGTCGACCGTCAGCGCTTGTCCTTCAGAGGCAGCCACGTGTTCGGCAACGGCCTGAAACACCGGACCGAAGAAAGCGCTTGCATCTTCCGGGTAGCTTTCACCGGACATGGACAACGTGCCGTTTGCAGCATCCAAATGGACTTCCGGGGAGCGGGAGGTTGCTTCGATCTTAAGAGACGTATCTGTCATTTTGTTCTCGTTCTCTCTTTAGATGAATGCTTTGAGCACGAAGAATTTGCGATTGCCTTCGATTTCATGGAAATCGAACTCCAGCGGCTGGGTGGCCCGCCGTGCGATCTCCAGAAGGCCGATCGACCCACCTTCGCTTTGCTCTTCCGGTTCTTCGCGCAACTTCGTTCGATAATGCTTGCGCAAAGTCACTTCGTCCATGCTGGCAATTTCTTCAAGACGGGTTCGCAATTGGTCGGCCTCGGAGCCGGGCACCGGGTTGCCGCAAATCACGAAAAACCGCTCATGTTCATGGCCGAAGGCAACGACGCCGCCGGAAAGACGGTCGGCCTTGGTTTCTGAGAGGAATTCCTGCTCATCAGAATACCGAATGATGTTTTGGAC
The DNA here is from genome assembly GCF_055755305.1 of Roseibium sp. R5. NCBI lineage: Bacteria > Pseudomonadati > Pseudomonadota > Alphaproteobacteria > Hyphomicrobiales > Stappiaceae > Roseibium > Roseibium sp. R5. The sequence continues at coordinate 4,307,986 of NZ_CM146910.1, read as the reverse complement.
CTGCTCCACAAAGACAGAAAAGACCCTTTTGGCCACTTTGCTTTCGGCGTTCTTCAACTCCATTTGCTGCTTGACGGAATTGCCGAGCGACTCAAGAAGGTGCTCCGAAAGGTAACCGGAGTATGCAAACAGCATTTTCCGGTCGTTGAGTTCCTGTTTGAATGAATACATGTCGTTTGCGAGCACTTCGGCCTCCTACTCAGCTGCCTGCTTGTGCGCTGGATTGTTTGAACGTGGCGTTACCGCCAGAACCGTGTAGTCGTCCCGTGCGGGCTCTGAGCCGCGATAGTCCTCCAGGACAGATTTCAGCTTTGAAAGTTGGGTTTCGAGGTCTGCGTAGGCATTGGCCTCCAGGACCTCGAACAAACGTTTCCGGCCAAAGGCGCGTTTGCGTTCGCCGCCAATGTGATCGGTTGCTCCGTCCGTCGCCAGATAGAAGGTTTCGTCTTCTTCGACGTCCAAATGATGCACCTTGAAGCTTTCCGGGCGGCGGAGGCTGCGATAACCGAGACGGTGCCGGTCGGCCGGGATCCGTTTGATGCCGTCCGAAGATTGAACATAGAGCGGAATACCAGCCCCGATGAAGGTGAGGGTGTTTTCGGCGGGGTCATAGATTGCCAAGGCGGCTTCAAAGCCATCATCGGACGTTTGGTTATCGTTCCCCGCATCCGAAGGCCGATCTTGACCGAGGCGTTGACGGACACCCCGATCGAGATCCAGCATCAATCGCTCAGGATCCGCGAGTTCTCCAAGGTCCAGAAGTTTTTTCAGCTCAGAAGAGACAACCATGGTCAAAAGTGCGCCGGGAACCCCGTGCCCGGTACAATCGGCAACGAAAAACACTGTTTTGCCATCGACTTCCGAAGACCAAACGAAGTCGCCGCTGACGACCTGCAGAGGCTCCCACAGCATCGCAGCATCCTTGACCGATGTGCGCATGTCCGTGACATCGGCAAGCACACCTTGTTGGATCTTGCGCGCGTAGTGGATGCTTTCCAGGAGCTGCTCATTGGCCTCTTTCAGCTCGATCCCGCGCTTTTCCGAGATGCCCAACGTCTTATGAAGTTGCGCCATCGTTTCGCGAATCTTCCGTGCCATCGGTTGGAAGATGAAGACAATTTCCAAAAGGATCAGAAGCAGTGTCAGAGCCCACATTGCGGTGATGAAGCGATCCAACGCATGAAGGGACTCCTCGCCCTCATCCTGAAACACACGCACAAGTGTGTTCAGTTTCACCGGCAGTTCCAGATTGGCCATCCGCACGATAGCGTCGATGTCTTCTTGCCGGGGCGGTTCTGATTGTGCAACAGAGACGGCCCGGTTGATGAAGTCCCGCAGCAAGGGGTCAAGCGGATAATTTCCGCCAAAAAACGCACCCTGGAGAGCCGGCGAGAGATCGCCTGTCGGAACATCTTCAGCAGCGCCGACATGGCAGCTGATGCCCTCGCCAAGTGCCTTCTTGATCCGGTCAATATCCGTTGAAAGAAGTGCGGTGTGCGCGCGCATCATCTGGTCAGCGCAACCGATCAACGTGAAACTTGGGCTGGCTCCGTTGACACGCTCGAACCGGCTCATGTCCTGAGCGACCATAGCGATGCGCTGGCTGAGCATGCGCTGCCGGCCTGCCAAGTTTACTTCGGCACCGATGCGATGCTGGTCAGCAAGAAACCTTGTATCCGCAACCCAGATAGCAGTCACGGCGAAAGCAATGAGACCCAACCCGAGGCTATAGGCCATGGTGGGCAGGTTCTGCTTGTCTTTCAGCCAGTCAAGTATCTTCATGTCCCCGGGCCCAATACAAGTTACTAAGTCGATCCCCTAGCTCGTATTAGTTTTCATATTCGTTTGGAAACAATTAAAGGACGTGGACCGGGCCTGGATAAAGTTGGAGGAAATTTATTCTACTAGTTAAATACATCAAGGGAGTCGATAAACTGAGAGTTTCCCCTAGGAGAAGTACAGGCTGCGTTGGAAACCGAACCATGCCGGTTTCAAGAAGCCCTGCGTCGCTGTTGCTCTTGGTTCCACCCCAAGGCTGTGTTACTCCCACGCCACACAGCGGTGAGAGGACCAAGGATCTGCAAAGAATCCGGCCTGCGAAACTGCGCTACGACACAGATACAACACAATAAGGATGGTGCTATGTCTTTGATGGAATCCTCCGATCAATCCGTTCAGTCGGACTTTTTCACCCGCGGTCTTGCTGAAGCAGATCCGGAACTCTTCGGCACCATCGAAAAGGAACTCGGCCGCCAGCAACATGAGATCGAGCTGATCGCGTCTGAGAACATCGTGTCACGTGCCGTTCTTGAAGCGCAGGGCTCTGTGCTGACCAACAAATACGCCGAAGGTTACCCGGGCCGGCGCTATTATGGCGGTTGTGAATTCGTCGACATGGCGGAAAACCTTGCCATCGATCGCGCAAAGAAGCTCTTTGGCTGTGGCTTTGCCAACGTTCAGCCGAACTCCGGCAGCCAGGCGAACCAAGCGGTCTTCCTTGCGCTGATCAAGCCGGGCGACACCATCCTCGGCATGAGCCTGGATGCAGGTGGCCACCTGACCCACGGCGCCAAGCCGAACCTTTCCGGCAAGTGGTTCAACGCTGTACAGTACGGCCTGAACGTTGAAACAGGTCTGATCGACTATGACGCAATGGCAGCCTTGGCTCGCGAAACCAAGCCGGCCTTGATCATCGCCGGTGGGTCTGCGTACTCGCGTCAGATCGATTTTGCCAAGTTCCGCGAAGTTGCGGATGAGGTCGGCGCGTATCTGATGGTCGACATGGCGCACTTTTCTGGTCTGGTCGCCGCTGGCGAGCATCCCAGCCCGTTCCCATATGCCGACGTTGCCACCACCACGACCCACAAGACCCTGCGCGGTCCACGTGGCGGCATGGTGCTGACCGACAAGGAAGAGATTTCCAAGAAGATCAATTCCGCGGTATTCCCGGGTCTACAAGGTGGTCCGCTGATGCACGTAATCGCCGCGAAGGCGGTGGCGTTTGGTGAAGCCCTGACGGACGATTTCAAAAGCTACATCCGTGCAGTTCGTGAAAACGCTCAGGTTCTGGCCGAAACTCTGCGCGAAGGCGGCATGGACATTGTCTCCGATGGCACCGACACGCACCTGATGCTGGTGGACCTGCGTCCTAAAATGCTGACGGGCCGCGATGCAGAGAAGTCTCTCGGTCTGGCAAACATCACCTGTAACAAGAATGGTGTTCCGAACGACCCGCAAAAGCCGATGATCACCTCTGGTGTCCGCCTCGGCACGCCTGCGGCGACAACACGCGGCTTCGGTGTCGCAGAATTCCGCGAAGTTGGCCTGTTGATCACGGAAGTGTTGGACGGTTTGAAGGCTGCAAACAGTGAAGATGGCAACGCGGCAGTTGAAGCAGCAGTCAAAGCCAAGGTAGAAGCACTGACAGCACGGTTCCCGATTTACGGGTAAGGACCGGCTCGTTCAGGAGCTTTGACATATGAAATGTCCGTTTTGCGGCGGCGAGGAGACCCAGGTAAAGGATTCCCGCCCCACCGAGGACAACACAGCCATTCGCCGCCGCAGGATCTGCAACACCTGCGGCGGCCGATACACGACATTTGAGCGTGTACAGCTGCGTGAGTTGATGGTGCTGAAGCGGTCCGGCCGCCGGGTGCCGTTCGATCGCGAAAAGCTGATGCGGTCCGTTCAGATCGCTGTGCGCAAGCGCCCGGTCGATCCAGAACGGATCGAGCGCATGGTGAGCGGCATCGTACGCCAGCTGGAAAGCTCCGGCGAAAGCGAGATCACTGCCGAGACGATCGGCAACCACGTCATGGAAGGGCTCAAGGGAGTTGATGACGTGGCCTATGTCCGGTTCGCATCCGTTTATAAGAATTTCCGTGAGGCCAAGGATTTCGAAGCTCTCCTCGATGAGCTGAGCGATCCAGTGACACCGGTCTCCGACAAAGACTGATTTCCGGCGCGCTTATGTCTTCAATTACAGAAACCGACAACCGGTTCATGGCGGCCGCTGAACGGCTGGCCCGGCGAGGGCTTGGCCGCGTTTGGCCAAATCCGTCTGTCGCCGCGATGATCGTCCAGGAAAACTCCGACGGCGTCCCTGTGCTTGTGGGACGCGGGGTCACGTCCCGGCCCGGAATGGCACACGCGGAAGTCAACGCCCTCAACCAGGCCGGTGAATTGGCCAAAGGCGCAACGTGTTACGTTACCCTGGAGCCCTGTTCGCATTACGGACGCACGCCGCCATGTTCGCTGGCGCTCATCGAGGCGGGTGTATCGCGGGTCGTTGTCGGAATGCTGGACCCGAACCCGCGTGTCTCCGGGCGGGGTGTCGGCATGCTACAGGATGCTGGCATTGAGGTTGTCACAGGCGTGCGGGAGCGAGCCCTCAAAGATCTGTACCGAGGTTTCACCTACCGGCAGCGTCGGCATCGGCCATCCGTTTTCCTAAAGCTCGCAGTGTCAAAAGACGGCTTCATTGGGCGGGAAGGGGAAGGTCAGATCAAGATATCCGGGCCGATCTCCATGCGCATGGTCCATGGGTTTCGGGCAGCATCAGACGCGATCCTGGTTGGCATTGGCACGGCGCTGGCCGATGATCCGCAACTGACCTGCCGGTTGCCTGGGCTGTATGCCCGCTCACCGGTTCGGGTTGTGGTCGATCGGCAAGCCCGGCTTCCGCTCAATTCCAAGCTTGTCCGGACCTGTGTGGACGTTCCCGTTTGGCTGATATGCGGAAACGGTGCGGATGCCGATCAGGTCAACGCGCTGGCCGCTGCCGGTGTCAATATCATCCGCGTACCGGCCACACCTTCCGGCATCGACCCGGATGTGATCTTGAGCGCTCTTGCAACGCGCGGCGTGACCCGGGTGATGGTTGAGGGCGGCGCACGGCTTGCCTCCTCTTTCCTGGACGCCGGGCTGGTGGACGATCTTTGTGTTGTCACCGGAGACATCGAGATTGGCGAGGGAGGCATACCTGCCTTGCATGACCTTGATCTTGCAAATGTCCTGACGGACCCCCAATTTGCCTCAATCGGAGCCGGGTATCTTGGGGCCGACCGATATACTTACCTCAGAAAGAGTGGAGCCTGACATGTTCACCGGTATTGTGACCGACCTCGGCGAGATTCAGTCCGCGTTGGACATTCCGGCTGGCAAGCGGACCCGCATCAAGACCGTGTACGACACGGACAGCTTCGATATCGGGGCGTCGATTTCCTGTGACGGCGTCTGTCACACGGTGACTGCCAAGGAGAACAGTTCAGGCGGAAACTGGTTTGAAGTTGAGTCTGCCGCCGAAACCCTGGCGCTGACGAATGTCTCCGATTGGAAAGAGGGGCAAAAGCTCAACCTGGAGCGCTCGCTGACCATGGGGGCGGAGCTCGGCGGTCACCTGGTTCTCGGCCACGTTGACGGTGTTGCCGAAATCACCAAGCGCGAAGATCATCCCGACAGCGTCTATTTCCAGTTTCGTGCACCGCAGGATGTCGCCAAGTTCATCGCCAAAAAAGGATCCGTGGCACTCAACGGTACATCGCTGACCGTCAATGAGGTCGACGCGCTTTTGTTTTCCGTCTTTCTGATCCCGCACACGCTGGAAGTGACCAACTGGTCAGAGAGCAAGGCCGGGGACCTCGTCAATCTGGAAGTGGATATGATGGCGCGCTATGCGGCACGTCTTGCGGAATTCACCAAGACCGGGTAGGGGACGGTCCCAACACTTTCAAGCAGATCTGAAGCCTGGACCCGAGCACATCGGATCGGCGGAACCAGATGGCAGCTATGCCGTCCGGTCTTAACGGTCTTGCAGGAATGACACTGGACAAACCGGGGCAGACGTGGTTCCTGTCGCGGCCTTACAAAGGATCAAGCTATGAGCGCTGCACCGAAACTCTTGATCATTGAAGCCCGCTTCTATGACGACCTCGCCGATTCCCTCGCCGAAGGCGCTATCGCAACGCTAGAAGCGGCGGGTGCGACTTATGAGCGTGTGGCCGTCCCCGGTGTGCTGGAGATCCCGGCAGCGTTGTCGATGGCCATGACTGCCATGGAGAACGAGGGCGCGCTCTATGATGGTTTTGTTCTTCTGGGGGTCGTGATCCGCGGAGAGACCACGCACTACGACATCGTGGCAAATGAATCGAACCGCGTGATCATGGACTTGATCGTCGATGCAGACCTTGCTGTCGGAAATGGTATTCTGACAGTCGAAAACAACGAACAGGCGTGGGCCCGCGCAAAGGTTGGCGACAAGAACAAGGGCGGAGCAGCGGCTCGGGCAGCTCTTGACATGATCGCCCTGCGCGAGCGCTTCGGAGTATAAGAAAAATGACCGGAAAGGCCGACCCGGACAAACCGGCACGACAAAAAAACGATAATGCAACCCGCCCCGCCAACAAGCGTGGCGTTGCCCGTCTGGCTGCCGTTCAGGCTCTCTATCAAATGGATATCGGCGGCGCACCGCTGACCAATGTTGTCAGTGAATACACGGCGTTTCGTTTGGGCAAGGAAATCGACGGCGAACAGTATCGCGACGCCGACGAGCAATGGTTCAAGCACATCCTGGCCGGCGTTGTTGCGGACCAGAAGTTGCTGGATCCCTACATCCATACTGCCTTGAAGGAAGACTGGCCGCTCAAGCGGATCGACAGCCTGCTTCGGGCCATCTTGCGCGCTGGCGGCTATGAGCTTCTGCGGCGCCGGGATGTGCCGGCCAAGGTGATCATCTCCGAATATATCGATGTTGCTAAAGCGTTCTTCGAGGATGATGAACCGGGACTGGTCAACGGCGTATTGGACCGGTTGGCCCACGAGCTGCGAAGCCCGGAGTTCGACGTCAAGGACGCGGACGGACAGGCCTGAACATGGCCGCCGACCGGCCCGGAGAGTTTGAACTGATCAAGCGGTTTTTTGCGCCTTTGGCAAAAGACCCCGGCAGTCTTGGCTTGACGGACGATGCTGCGGTTCTCAAGCCCCGGCCGGGTTTCGATCTCGTTCTGACGAAAGACGTTCTGGCGGCTGATGTTCACTTCTTTGCCGAAGATGCCCCGGAGGCCATCGCAGCCAAGTCATTGCGAGTCAATCTCTCCGATCTGGCAGCAAAGGGAGCCACGCCGCGCGGTTATCTTCTCGGCATCGCGCTGCCCAAAGGCTGGACAGCGGATTGGCTCGAGCGCTTCTGCAAGGGGCTGGCTGCCGATCAGGCCGCTTACGACATTCAGCTCCTTGGCGGTGATACCATACGATCCTCCAACGGCTTGCAGGTGTCTATTACCGCAATAGGTGAAGTTCCGAGCGGACAGGCCGTCCGCCGCTGCGGTGCCAAAGCCGGTGACATCTTGTTTGCAACGGGCACGATCGGAGATGCCGCTGCGGGATTGAAGGCACGGCTCGACAGAGGTTTTGCAGCCACAACCACTCTCGCAGCAAGTGACGAGGCGCACATCCTCGATCGCTATCTGCTGCCGCGGCCGCGCACCCGCTTGGCGCCGTCGATTGTCAAATACGCCAACGCGTCCATGGACATTTCTGACGGTCTCTTATCGGACGCTGGCCATATGGCCTCGGCAAGCTCATCGACCATCCAGATCAATCTGGAAACAGTGCCGTTGTCACCAGCGCTTGCGCATCTGAAGAGCGTGGCTCAGGACGTCTTTTTCGCGTGTCTCAATGGCGGCGACGATTACGAGATTCTGGTTTCGGTACCTGAAGCCGTCTCCCAGAACTTTTCGGCGGAAGCTTCACAGCTCGGGTGCCCAGTGACCCCCGTCGGCAGGGTCGTGGAGGGCGAGGGGAAAGTTGATCTGCTCGACAACGGTGTTCCGGTATCTGCTGATCTTCAGAACGGTTTCAGGCACTTCTAAGAGGTCCTGCTTCAACTTGATCGAAAAAGGCACCTCGGTGCTTTACGAGCTCTCGCGAGCGTGATAGGCAAGGTGTCTTTCCCACGCCAAAGGCGATCACGCCCTGTGGCCTTGTCCCGTTTGAGATCCTGATTGATGACTGCTGTTGCGCAAGACGCCTTTGTCGACGACCGTTTGGCCAAAAGAAATGCTGTTCTTCTTGCTCTGGCCCAGGCGCTTGGAGGGGCATCCGCCTCCATTGTAATCACGACAGGATCGTTGGTCGGGTACATGATGCTCGACGAAGACAAGGCGCTGGCGACTGTACCTGTATCCGCCATGGTTCTCGGAACCGCATTTGGCACGATTCCCGCCGGGATCATCATGCGGCGCTTCGGCCGCCGGGCCGGGTTTATGGGTTCCGCTATGGTGGGTGTTGCCTCTGGTCTGCTTGCCGCCTACGCGGTGCTGCTGAACCACTTTCTGCTCTTTTCCTTTGCTTGCGGTTTGGGTGGTTTCGCAGGAGCCTTCGTCCAGCAATACAGATTTGCCGCCGCCGATACGGCGAGCGATGCATTCAAGCCCAAAGCGATCTCGTGGGTCCTAGCCGGTGGGGTGCTTGCCGGTGTTGTCGGACCACAAACCGTCATTGCCACCAAGGACATGTTTGCGCCGATCCTCTTTGCCGGAACCTATGTTGCACAGGCTGGCCTCGCCTTGATCGCAATGTTTTTGCTGGCCTTTATCAAGATCCCTAAGCCGCCGCGTCAAAGTCACAAGCAGGCCGGTGGACGGCCTCTTGCGCAAATCATGAAACAGCCACGCTTCATCGTGGCGGCTGCATGTGGCATTTGCTCCTACGCTTTGATGAGCCTTGTGATGACCGCAACACCGCTTGCCATGATCGGCTGCGGACTGAGCGAAACGGACGCTGCGCTTGGAATCCAATGGCATGTTCTGGCCATGTTCGGTCCAAGCTTCTTCACCGGCAGCCTTATTGCGAGATTTGGCAAGGAACGCATCGTCTCGATTGGTCTGGCGCTTTTGGCCGGCTGTGCCGTCGTCGCCCTCATGGGGCTGGAGCTCGCCCATTTCTGGACGGCGCTAGTCCTCCTCGGCCTTGGCTGGAATTTCGGCTTTATCGGTGCAACGGCCATGCTGACCGATACGTATCGTCCGGAAGAGCGCAATCTCGTTCAGGCCGTTAATGATTTCCTCGTCTTTGGATTCGTTGCGGCCGCGTCCTTCTCGTCCGGCGCGCTCCTCAACGCGTTCGGCTGGGCGACGGTTAACATCCTTGTATTCCCGTTTGTTGTGCTGTGCATCGGTCTGTTGATCTGGCTCGCATTGGCAGAAAGAAAAGCCGTTACAACCGCTTAAAGTCTCTGCGCAAATTCACTTCGCCGTTGCAGCATAATTGCTGCGCTGCGCAAGTTAATGACGCAACGGCATATAGAAATAATACAATCGAAGTGCTTGACGCCCCGCGCTGCTTTGCTGCTATCGTGCAATTGCTTCACGCTGGGGAATTCAGGTGTGAGGCGATTTGGCGGGTAAAACTACAACAACACCGCCCGCCACAGCCTTGGGAGGAAGCATGATCGAGCTTGTCGTCATCATTATTTGTGGCCTCTTGTCCATTGCGTACGGCGCATGGGCAATTCAGTCCGTTATGGCAGCGGACGCGGGGAACGCCCGCATGCAGGAGATTGCTGGAGCGATCCAGGAGGGGGCCAGCGCATATCTTAACCGTCAATACACAACAATTGCCATTGTCGGTGCTGTTGTTTTTGTTCTTGCATGGATCCTGCTTTCCGGACCTGCTGCGATCGGTTTCCTCATCGGGGCCGTGTTATCCGGGGCCGCCGGATACATCGGTATGATGGTGTCTGTCCGGGCCAATGTGCGCACCGCCCAGGCAGCAAGCCAAAGCCTGGGTGCGGGACTGGAAGTTGCTTTCAAGGCCGGTGCTGTCACCGGCCTTTTGGTTGCCGGCCTCGCGCTTCTGGGCGTTGCTGTCTACTACATGATCCTTACCGGTCCGATGGGCTATGGGTCAGGTGACCGCGTTGTTATCGACGCCTTGGTCGCGCTTGGCTTCGGCGCCTCGCTGATCTCGATTTTCGCCCGTCTCGGCGGTGGCATCTTCACCAAGGGCGCAGATGTCGGCGGCGATCTCGTCGGTAAGGTTGAGGCCGGTATTCCGGAAGATGATCCGCGCAACCCGGCAACCATCGCCGACAACGTTGGCGACAACGTGGGCGATTGTGCAGGCATGGCGGCTGACCTTTTCGAAACCTATGCTGTGACCGTGGTCGCAACAATGGTTCTGGCATCCATCTTCTTCACGGGGGCTGAGGCAACCGAACTGATGCTGCTGCCGCTCCTGATTGGTGCAAGCTGTGTGGTCACATCCATCATCGGAACGTTCTTCGTCAAACTTGGCGAAAACAATTCGATCATGGGGGCTCTCTACAAGGGGTTCATCGCAACTTCGGTGCTGTCTGCGGTTGCCTTGGCCATCATTGTCTTTGGCTGGTTGGGTGCAGGCACAGAATACACCACATCAGGCGGCACAACGTTCACCGGATTTGATCTTTTTGTTTGCGGTGTTATCGGCCTGATTGTGACCGGCCTCATCATCTGGGTGACGGAGTACTATACCGGCACCGAGTATCGCCCAGTAAGGTCTATTGCCCAGGCGTCTGTAACCGGTCACGGAACAAACGTGATCCAGGGTCTTGCGGTCTCTCTGGAGGCAACCGCTCTGCCTGCGATCATCATCATCGTTGGTATCTTGTCGACGCACGCCTTTGCCGGTCTGTTCGGGATTGCGATTGCGGTGACGACGATGCTTGCGCTGGCGGGTATGGTCGTTGCGCTCGACGCCTTCGGCCCGGTGACCGACAATGCTGGTGGTATTGCCGAAATGGCAGATCTGCCGGCGGAAGTCCGGACCACTACGGACGCGCTTGATGCGGTTGGTAACACAACGAAGGCCGTGACCAAGGGCTACGCGATTGGTTCCGCCGGTCTCGGTGCCTTGGTCCTGTTTGCCGCCTACACGGAGGATCTGAAGTTCTTCAGCGCCAATGCCGAGGAGGGGTCAATCTTCTATGGCATCTCGGTGGACACCTTGTTCTCCTTGTCCAACCCGTATGTCGTTGCCGGTCTGTTGTTTGGCGGATTGCTGCCGTACCTGTTCGGCGGCATTTCGATGACGGCAGTGGGCCGGGCCGCAGGGGCCGTGGTGGAGGAAGTCCGCCGCCAGTTCAAGGAAAAGCCGGGCATCATGGAAGGCACGGAGCGGCCGGACTATGGCCGGGCGGTTGACATGCTGACCAAGGCGGCGATCAAGGAAATGATCATCCCGTCGCTTTTGCCGGTTCTCTCGCCAATTGTCGTGTTCTTTGTGGTGCGTGCGGTGGCAACACCTGCGGATGCTTTTGCGGCACTCGGTGCGATGCTGCTTGGTGTGATCGTCACCGGTCTCTTCGTGGCGATTTCCATGACCGCCGGCGGCGGGGCATGGGACAACGCAAAGAAGTCCTTTGAGGACGGTTTCACCGATAAAGACGGTGTGACGCACCAGAAGGGCGGCGAAGCGCACAAGGCGTCTGTCACCGGTGATACCGTGGGGGATCCCTACAAGGATACTGCCGGTCCCGCGGTGAACCCGATGATCAAGATCACCAACATCGTGGCGCTCTTGCTGCTCGCGGTTCTTGCGCACTGATCGGCATCGAAGCCAAGAAAACAGAAAAGCCCCGGTCGAGTGACCGGGGCTTTTTTCTTTATCCAAAAAGCGTGCGGCTTATAGACCCAGGCCCGGGTTCGCCGCGCCCTTGAGGATTTGGCTGAGGAAGCCGTAGTCCGCGCCGCCGGTGCGGGTTGTCCGGGTCACAATGTCGACGATCTTGCCGTCTTCAAGGGTGTAGTTACCCATGTCCTTCACAAAGCCATCTTCATCGAAGTAAACGGCAACAACCCGCTGTTCGACGATGTCGGGTGCCAGGAAGGCTGTCGTCGCGGTTTTTTGCGAGATGTAGTAGTACGCATCGCCGTCAAGACTTGACCTGGTCGACGGCGAACCCAAAACAAGTTCTACCTGTTCGCGGCTTGAGCCGACTTGAACCTGGCTCATCATGTTGGACGTGATGACATGGCCGTGCGTGTAGGTAGATGTGAAACAGCCACCAAGGGGCAGAGTTGCCATCAGGGGAAGTAACAGGGCGCAAGCCTTGAAGTTCATCTATGAAGTCCCGTAATGCCAGATCAGTCCGGCTGTATGTCAATTTCGTTGCTTGGCAAAGTCACTATCGTGGGATAGGGCACAAGGCAACACCTGAATTCTAAGGAGACCGCCATGATCCTCGGCTTGTTCCGCCGCAGATCTCGTGACGCCGAACACAAAACCTACTGTGAAATCGTGGCTCAAGCACGGCAGCCCGTTTTTTACACGGATTTTCTTGTTCCCGACACAATAGATGGGCGTTTCGACCTCATCGTATTGCACGCTGTCCTTTATTTTAAGCGCATGCAGGGTGAAGGCAAGAAGGTCGCCGAGTTCACGCAGGATGTCTTTGATCTCTTCTTTCAGGACATGGATGCGTCCTTGCGCGAAATGGGCGTAAGCGATACACGCGTTCCCAAGAAAGTCCGGAAGATGGGCGAGGCGTTTTTTGGCCGCGCGGACGCTTATATGGCAGCCGTTGAAGCGGGAAACGCCGAGGATCTCGCGCAGGCGCTTGGCCGCAATATCTACACGGACAACGAAGAGCCGATTGCTCAGGAACGTCTTGCCCGCTATGTCATCGCTGCCGCTGCAGAGCTGACGGGGCAAGATACGCAGGACCTTCTGAACGGTAACATCAGCTGGCCGGACCCTGCACCGTTCCTGTCTGAAAAATGAACAATAAAGACGAGCCTCAAAAGATATGGCCAATGAAACATTTCCTTACAGCCATAAGGTGAACGCGGCGCGGGTCGTGGACAAGGATGAGAAAGTAACGGTGACTGCAAACGAGGGGGAACGGGCTGCGATTGCGAAAGCCTATGACCTCGATGGCGTGAAAAGCCTAGTCGCAGATCTTGTTCTACAGCCGTACCGGAAAGCCGGGCTGCGGGTTGCTGGACACATCACGGCTGAACTGGAACAGACCTGCGTTGTTTCTTTGGAGCCGTTCGTCCAGGAACTGAAACTCGACATCGACCGGACGTTTGAGCCGCATTCCAGCCGGCCTCGGAAAATCCGCGATCTCAATGAGGACGGTGAAATCGAGATCGATCTTGAATCGCTGGATCCGCCCGATGTCATAACCGACGGCGTGCTCGATCTTGGCAACGTCATATGTGAAGAGCTTGCGCTTGCGCTTGATCCGTTTCCGCGCAGACCCGGTGTCGAGTTTGACGGCGGCGGCGAGGAAGACGCAGATCCGTCAGAACCAGTTGAGGAAACCGGCAAACCCTCTCCATTTGCCGCACTCAGCGCATTGAAAGAACCGCCCCAGAAATAAAGCCGAACGGGATGTGCCTGCGATTACCGTCGTGTAAGCGGGCGCTTTTTCGTGCAAGCTGCCATGCATTGGCAGGAAAACGGTTGTCACCTCAGCCAAAACCTTTATGTTCGCGCCCGGTTCGAGACCCCTTAGGGACCGGTTCAACATCTGTGACAGCGAGGCAATCTCCGCCTTGCCGGTAAACGTTTAAAGACTTTCTAAATGGCGAAAACGATTCCGATTTCACTTGATGTCATGGGAGGCGACCACGGAGCCGAGGTCGTGATCCCGGGCGCTGAAATTGCGCTTGTCCGGCATCCAGATATCCGGTTCCTGCTGTATGGCAATGAAAACGTCGTCCGTCCGCTTCTCGACAAATATCCGCGCGTGCGCGATGCCTCCGTTTTTCATCATTGCGAAGTCTCCATCGCGATGGACACCAAGCCCAGTCAGGCGCTGCGCCAGGGGCGGTGGAAGTCCAGCATGTGGAAGTCCATCGAGGCTGTGAAAACCGGCGATGCCGCCGTATCCGTTTCCGCTGGCAACACCGGCGCGTTGATGGCTATGTCCAAGTTCTGCTTGCGGACAATGGCCAACATCGAGCGTCCGGCAATCGCAGCCATTTGGCCAACCTTGCGCGGCGAATCCGTTGTGCTCGACGTTGGCGCGACCATCGGTGCAGATGCTCAGCAGTTGATTGATTTTGCCATCTTGGGTGGAGCCATGGCGCGAGCGCTGTTCGGCATTCAAAAACCCACTGTCGGCCTGCTGAACATCGGCGTTGAAGAGGTCAAGGGACTGGAAGAGGTGCGCACGGCGGGACGCCTGCTGCGCGAAACGCCGCTACGCTCCTTGCAGTACTCCGGCTTCGTCGAAGGCAATGACCTGGGCGCCGGCACGGTCGACGTGGTTGTCACCGAAGGTTTTGCCGGCAACATCGCGCTGAAGACGGCAGAAGGAACAGCCAAACAAATCGGCAGTTATTTGCGCTCTTCCATGAACCGCACTTTCATGTCGAAACTCGGCTACCTATTTGCCAAGGGCGCTTTTGACCTGCTGCGCGAGAAAATGGACCCGCGCAAGGTCAACGGCGGGGTGTTCCTTGGCCTCAACGGCATTGTCATCAAAAGCCACGGCGGAACGGATGCGGAAGGGTTCGCATCGGCCATCGATCTGGCTTACGACATGGTGAAAAACGAACTGACGCACAAGATCGCGCAAGATCTTGTGCATTACCATCGCGGGCGCTTCGCTGAAGCGGCGCCGACATCGGAAGGTGATTTGTGAGCGTTATCCGTTCAATCGTTACTGGTACCGGAAGTTATTTGCCGGAAAAAATCCTGACCAACAGCGATCTGGCCAAGATGGTCGACACTTCGGACGATTGGATCGTTCAGCGCACCGGCATTCAGCAGCGCCATGTTGCTGCTGAAGGGCAGGTGACTTCGGATCTCGCAGTCGAAGCCGCTTTGCGCGCCCTGGAAAGCGCTGGCCGGAAAGCCGACGACATCGATACGATCATCCTCGCGACAGCTACGCCGGACAATACATTTCCGGCGACCTCTGTTTCCGTGCAAGCCCGTCTCGGCATCAACCATGGCTTTGCATTCGACGTCCATGCGGTTTGCTCAGGCTTCGTCTATGCGCTCACGACGGCGGACGCTTATATCCGCGCGGGAATGTCCAAACGCTGCCTCGTGATTGGCGCTGAGACCTTTTCCCGAATTCTGGATTGGAATGACCGGACCACGTGCGTCTTGTTCGGTGACGGCGCTGGGGCTGTGGTTGTCGAAGCGTCAGAAGGCGAAGGCAATACGGCGGACAGGGGTGTTCTCACTTCGCATTTGCGCTCAGATGGCCGTCATAAGGACAAGCTCTTTGTTGATGGCGGGCCGTCTTCGACCCAGACGGTTGGCTATCTGCGCATGGAAGGCAAGGAAGTCTTTAAACATGCTGTTGGCATGATCACGGATGTGATTGAAGATGCATACTCCGCCACTGGCCTGACGTCCGAGGATCTGACCTGGTTTATTCCACACCAGGCCAACAAACGCATAATCGACGCCAGTGCGAAGAAGCTGAAAATCGCGCCGGAGAAGGTCGTGACCACCGTTCAGATGCACGGAAATACGTCCGCAGCCTCCATTCCGCTGGCGCTGGATTTGGCCGTTCGGGACGGACGTGTCAAAAAAGACGATCTCATCATGCTTGAGGCGATGGGCGGTGGATTTACATGGGGCTCTGTGCTTTTGCGCTGGTAAGTATTTCTGACAGTGTAGGCAACAAATCGCAGCCCTATCAAGAGTTCCTGTTGACCGGGTCCCCTTGAGGCAATACCGTGAGAGCCTGCTGCAGAGTTTCTGTGTAAAATCAGCCAGATCAATGGCGTCCTGAGGAGGGGTTATGGGCAACCGGACTATTACCCGAGCTGATCTGTGTGAAGCCGTTTATCAGAAGGTGGGTCTTTCGCGGACCGAATCTTCGGAATTGGTGGAGCGCGTTCTTTCCGAAATTTCCGACTGTCTCGTGACGGGAGAATCGGTAAAATTGTCTAGCTTCGGGTCGTTCGTCGTCCGTTCCAAAGGGGAGCGCATCGGCCGCAACCCGAAGACCGGTGAGGAAGTTCCGATTTCCCCGCGCCGTGTGATGGTCTTCAAGCCTTCGAATGTCTTGAAACAACGGATTAACGACGCCCTGACCGGCAGCTAACGGGTCGCATGAGCTCACAGGACAAAAGCCCAGACGCTTTTCGCACCATCAGCGAAGTCGCTGAGGATCTGGATTTACCTCAGCATGTGCTGCGTTTCTGGGAAACCCGCTTTTCGCAAATCAAACCGCTGAAACGGGGCGGCGGCCGACGCTATTACCGGCCGGATGACGTTGAGCTCCTCAAGGGAATCCGCCATCTACTGTATGGTGAGGGTTACACCATCAAGGGTGTACAGCGGATTTTGAAAGAGCAGGGTCCGAAGTTCGTCATGCAAATCTGGCGCGAGGATGCCGATCCACTCATCGTCAACCAGCAGAGCACGTCTTCAGCACCAGCTCCTTTAACAGAAGCAACAACACCCGGCGAAACGGCCAGTGGGGCAATGCCCTCAGGATCGGTGCCGCATGATGTCATCGACGATGAAGCCGACAAACCTGTTGACGGGCAGGGTGGCAGCGGATTTGGTATTTTGAGCCGCCTGCGGGGTGAAAAGCCGGAGAGCACGGCAGCTGGTCCTGCGAAAGCGATTTCGAAAGACGAGATCCGCCGCCTGCAGTCCACCTTGTTCGAGTTGCTGGAGTGCAAACGCACTCTGGACCGGGCGCGCTAACAGCTCCGCTATTTCCGCTTTAGAAACCGTCCAAGAAATCCGCCGCCCTTTGAGGGTTGATCGCTGGAGCTTGCCTGTTGCGCCGCAATCGCGATCTGACGGAGCTCATCCATCGACGAGCGTTTTCTCGGCCCAGCTTCTGATGCCCCACCAGACGTCTCATCGCCGACCACGCGTGGACCTCGGGGCTGTGTACCTGGCTGGGAAGATTCCGGCGAAGGTGCGGCTGGCGGCCGGTGAATTGGCTTTACGCGTTGTGCCGACGTGGCAGCCGAAGTCTCGCCAGTTTTTTGGCGGTTAAGTTGCTGTAGAATGGCCGCGTCGATCGGATCGTCGGGATCAAGAACAACCTCTTCTGCCCCGTCAATGCGTTCGCCAGTCAGGGCACCTTCGGTATCGTATTCCTTGTAGACCGTGGGGACAGGGTCTCGCTCGACACCAAGGGCCGGATTATGGACCACTTTCAGTTCAATGCGCGGCGCGCCGCCGTCTTGTGGAGGGTGGTGAAACACCTGAATTTTTTCGTTTTCGTCTGAACCGAAAACATCTCCACTTGGAAACACCTTCCCGCGTTTGAGTGTGAAGCCAATGAACGAATAAAGCCGTTCAATGAGGTAACCGGTTGGCAGTTTGGAAGGCGTGAATTCCACCGAATAACCGATGATAGACGGGGCTCCCGAGCCAATCACACCAATGAGCTGTTCACCGGTGAGCGGAGACGTTTCGCCGTAAAGGTGGGGGTGAACATAAAGAAGAAGTGGTGTGTCTTCATCCGCCACCAGTTTGAAAGTGTCTGGTGTCATCAGGAACAAACTGGGCATCCAGAAGATGGCAGTTGGAGAAGACGCATTTGCGATGCTGGCCGTGACAGACTTCACAATCGCCATCGCCATTTGGCTCTCGCTGCTGTCAGTGAAGGTCGCAACGCTTTCACCGATCTCTTGCAAAGCCCCTTCGGGAAAAGCACCGACTGGGATAAGCCCCTTGTAGACGGAGATTTGTGTGTAGGCTGTCGTCGCCTCAATGATGTCAGCAGCTTCCGGAAAACTTGACTTCACGGAGAAGCTGTTGAGCGCTGTTTCAAGCTGAGCGCTCGCTTCAAACAGCACTGTTTGCGTTACCAGAATGTGGTAGTTGCCGCAGAGAACCCGGATATCCTTCTCTGTTGATGTTTTGAGAAGTTTGCACTCTTCGGCAGGCAGCCCGGCGGCGACGGCAGCGCGCACGATCATTTCCAAGATGGCGTTACCGGACAGCGGTTCGTAACGCTCCATCAGCACCTGAGCATCAATGCTCGGGGTTGGAAAGATCTTCATCTGAAAACACCTTTGGACTGAAATCGCCAAAGGACTTTAGCAATGCACACGTAAAGAAGGACTTATCAATCTACGCGCGCATCGCATCTTGGTGGCTAGACACTCACTATTTACAAGGTTATTTCAGCCCCACGCAGGAGGCATAAAAGGTGGTTGTAGCGGGCCAGTCGGAGAAAAGACCGACAACACCGGCGTCCTGAGCAAGGACATCGACCACTTCATAAACCTTGCCATCACCGTCGATCGCATCCGAGACCGTCTGAAAGTACCAGCCGCCGCCCGTATTGAGCGGACCGGAGCGCTCCAGCGTCCAGGTGATCAGGTTAAGCCCTGCTTCGTTGGCGGCGCGCGCATAGGCAGAGGCAACAATTTCCCCTTCGTCCAGCGTCAACAAAACCCAAAGCGGGGGAGCGATGTAGTTAACACCCATTGCCTTCAGTTCGGTCATGGACGGCGAAAAGGTGCTCGGGTCGGACGGGTTCAGGTCCCGGCGGCCATCCAGATAAACAGCCTGCTTGCCGAATTCCGGCTCGTTCTCGATCCAGTACAGAACATCGTCGAGATTGAAGGACTGCGGGAAGACATCTGAGGCCGGAATACCGGCTGCCTTGTATTCGTCGATCAGTTTTTGCGCGTAGTCTTCCTGGCTAAACCCGTCAAAGGGCATATCCACCGATGGCGACTTGAGTTCGGGCGTGAATTTGACGCCCAGATCCTTGAACAAGGCAATCGATTCCGCGTGGGTCATCAAAGTGCCAGTTGTGGCATAAAGGTCAGTGCGCCATCCCGCCGTTCCATCCATGTAGGCTTCGACGGTCTTGGCGCTTCTGTCGGCTGCGTCCATTTTGCCGTTCAATGTCAGGAATTCGGCAAGCGTCAGGTCTGACGCCCGGCATTCCGCAGAGGCCTTTGAGTTGCCATCTGCAGGGCTGAACTCCTTCGTGCATTTACCAGCCAGATCTGTCGCCAAGATGTCGGTGGTTGTGTGGAGATCGTTCTGTGCGTGCCGGCAGACAAGTTCCTTGTCCTTGGTAAAGGTGACATCGCACTCCAGGATCCCTGCGCCCATCAAAGCAGCAGCCTTGTAGCTCTCTGCTGTATGTTCTGGGAACTGCAAAGGTGCGCCCCGATGGCCAATCGAGAAGTCGGTCTTTCTCAGCGGCTGACCGATGCAGGCCTCAAGTTTTTCCTTCAGCGGACCTTCGGCCATCTGGTCGATCAGATAATAGGGACGCGGTCCAAGCTCGATCGTGTCGGCAATGACGGGAGTAGACAACACAGCGAGTGCGGCAATCGAAGCTGCTTTGGTAAAGCGCATGAGGATGGAATTCTCCGTTGCAATAGGCGGCCTGGGTAACCTGCTTGAATGGCAATCAGATTACAGTTTTTGTCAGGACGGCGACCAGCGAATTTTCAGCGCTTCCGGTCCTCGGACCGACAAGCCACGTTTGTAGGGAACATCTTCTGCTGATAGTTCGATCCTGGAAAACCGGCGCAGCAGGGTTGAGAAGATGATATCCATGTCGAGCCGGGCGAGGTGATTGCCGAGGCAAAAGTGAGCGCCGCGCCCAAAGGCAATATGCCAATTCGGGGACCGGCCCACATCAAAGGTATCTGCGTTTGGAAACTGCTTTGGATCCCGGTTTGCGGAGCCATAGAGAACGCCGAACTTTGTGCCGCGTTCAAACCTCTGGCCGCAAACGTCCATCTCCTGTGTCACATAGCGATGGAAAAAGGGCAGGGGCGACTCATAGCGGAACATTTCTTGGACCGCCGTCTTCATCAGGTTTTGATCGTCCCGCAGCCGCTGCATCTGGTCCGGGAACTTCAAAAGCGCGTGCATGCCACTGCCCAGAACGTCAATGGTCGATCCGTGCCCGGCCATCAGGATAAGCATGGCGGTTGAAATGAACTCGTCCTCGTTCATGTGGCCGGCCTTTTGCGCCTCGATCATCACCGAAATCAGGTCGTCTTTTGGCGCAACTTCGCGCTGGCGCTTCAGGTCCGACAGGTAATGATAGAATTCGGTTGTGTTGCGTTCGGCGAGTTCCTTGCGCTTATCAGAGCGGTCAATGTCGAAGTACTGAACGATGTTCTCCGACCAAATGCGCAGTTGCGGGCAGTCCGCGTCGGGAACTCCTAGAATGCGACCTATGATGTGACCTGGAACATGGGCGGCGAGTTCCTCGATGAAGTCTATCTCTTGGCTGTCCGCCAGACGGTCAACGAGGCTGTCGACATAGGCCTGGATCTCGTCGCGCAGCTTGTTGACCATCACCGGAGTGAACAGCTTGAACACCTGCTTGCGCAGCCGGTCATGGACGTCGCCGTCGCTGTCGAGCAGTGAAAATTGCACGAAGCGGGAATGATGCGGCATGTCATGCCAGTTTCCATCACGCTTCTGTTTTGCAATCTCTTCTGCACTCGCGATGTGCTCCATGGACCGGACCATGTGTTCACTCATCACGATTTCCGAGACATCGTCAAAACGCGCGGCCAGCCAGACATCAAAATCCTCAAAATAAGTCAAACCTTCCTTCGCGCGCAGCGCCGCGTAAAACGGATGAGGGTCCTGCGCGAACGCATCAGAAAGGGGATTAAATTCAAGATCGGATGTGTGGCTCATTCTGGGCTCTGGGTACTTGGGGGGCGGGGTCGGCGCTTTTTACGATTCGCAAGGGCCGCACGGTATTTTTTGAGAAATACAAGCGAAAAGGGTTTCAGGCCACCCGCAGAACGGGTTTTCCGCAGGTCGAGGTTCTGTGTGAGGACATCGGCTGGGGATTGTGAGGAAAGGACAGTTTTGACAATGAGGCGAGGTGCGATCCCCCTCCTAAGATCGGCTCACACCTGCTAAGGGCGCTGTCTCAAAAATTTGGCGGCGGAAGAACAGGGGGCTGAGATGCAATTGCCGGAACGGTTTCATGAAGAATATCAGGGCTTTTTGCTGGAAACCGGCTTTGATGACCCGGATCCGCAAAGCCTCTTGATGGAGCTCGCATCGCTCAGCATGGAAGTTTATCTAAAGGAAATAGCGTGGCTGTCAGATTTTCTCGGGCGCCTGGAAAAAGGCCGTGAGGTGGCTTGAGAGTGACGGGTGTCTGGCTGATAGCGGGCCTGTTAAAAAACCGACGCAACACTGACAGATGTTATCGGGATAAGGGAATTTGAACTCCGTTCCTCCGGAAGGGAGGCAGTGTAAAGGGCGCATTGAAATAGGCGAAAACGGGCGCGTCAGCTGCCTCGAAGCCGTTTTTAGAGAGATATTCCTCTAGCGTCTGCAAATGCCGGTTGAAGTTTCGATCGGTCCACATGCCGGAAAACCGGATGGCGGCGACCTTCTTTCCTTTTACATTTACAATCCTGATCCGGTCATCATCCGGCCGTGGCGCAGTGCGTACCGTGTATTCTGATGGCAGGTAAAAAGCGACACGCCACTCTCCATTCCCAGCCTGCTGCTGCGTGACCGGGGCGGTCATTGCAATTTCTGCCGGCTCCGCTTGCTGGCGGATGGGGGCTGTCATCTCGATTTTGTTGCTGCCTTGATTATCGCCAGAGATGTAGCGGAACAGGATCCTGAAAGCCTTGCGGGTCGCGGCGCTTCGATCGCCCGCAACGGTCACCTCCGCGGCAGCCATATCCTTATACTGCCGGATCTCGATTGGGCCATCGGACGAGAGGACCTTGTAACTCGGCTGTTCAATTGCTGCGGCGGCAGAAGATAAAATGGCCAAAAGCGCGACAATTGCCGGGCCTGTGATCCCCAGCCATTTTGGTTTCTTGCGGAGAAACGATAGAGGTGTATGCGTCATGGACTGAATATGGGGCAATACCGAAGGACGGCCATAGCGCGCGTGTCATCTATGCCTGAATGCCAAGCAGTTGCGCCTCGGATCCAACCATGAAACCAGTTTCCCGTTCAGATATTCAAGGAGTCGATATGCCGCCTATGCGACATCAACATAGCCAACAATCCCCTCATAATTGTACTGGGACAGCGTGGCGATCACATTGTCTTTTTCGGCTTCATTCGCCGTATAGAAATGAGTGCCGGTGTCCGTATTGAAGAAACGATACAGCGCAATGTCGTCTGAATCCGCAGTGCTGTGAAGGTGATAGGCGACGCCCTCATAATTGAACTGAGAGAGCGTGGAGATTACGGAATCCCGCTCTGCAGCGCTTGCCGTGAAAAAGTGCGTCCCGGTTTCCGTATTGTAAAAACGGTAGAACTCGACCGCATTCGCATCGGTGCTGTTCACGCTTTTATAGGCAACGCTTTCATAGCTGTATTGCGCCAGGTTGGTGCTGATTGAAACGGCTTCAGTGTGATTTGCTGAGTAAAAATGTGTGCCGGTGGAGCTGTTGAAGAAGCGGTATACCCCCAAATCAACTTCGGGGATCGTAACCGTCGGAGTTGTTGGGGTCGTCGTCGCAGCGCCGTAGATCGCCTGCACGGCATTGATGTCATCTTGCGTCAGTGACGTGCCATAATTCTCGTTGACGACCACAGCAGCCATGATCGCGTTCGGATCCTCGCTGTGCCCAATGCCCAAGGCGTGCCCGATTTCATGGATTGCCGTACTCAAGAAAGCGGTGGTGGTCCAGTTTTCTGCCGTATCAAAAATCACTTGGACGGAATCGGTGGTGAACGTATTTCCGCCGTCCAGGCTGGAAAAGCGGGAGTCAGCGAACCCCAGCGTATTACTCACGCCGTCGATCGCGTCCATAGCAAATCTAATTTGCGCGGAACTCGAATCCGTGACTTCCCGGAAACTAATATTTGCGACCTGCGCCCAGACATCGAATGCCTGCCGGACGGCTTGTTGAAAATTCGGATCTGTAATCGCCGCGTCGGATGCGTAGGCGGTACCACCTGTTGTTCCAATAAGTGTCGTGGTTGCGAAACTCCAGGTTACTTCACCGCCGGCAGTACCAGGTGTTCCGCTCGTTCCCCATTTAGGGAGCGGGTTATACAGCACAAAATCGCTGACAATGTTGTAATCGCCTTCGACGCGTTCGGCGGTCCAACTCAAGCTGCCGGTTTTCTGCTCGTTAGATCCGTAGCTTAGTGAGAAGTCAGCCACCGGGCTGCCGCAGATAATGCACATGGTATCTCCCCTCGCGATTGCTTCAAACTAAGGGCCCTGAACATCTGGATGGGACACTTATTGTAATGTTTTCCATCCATATTCGGGACTGCGGTTTGAATATTACGCTTCAGACCGGATATTTAATTTTGTTGAAGCGTCGTAGCTGCCTTCAGGTCAATTGCATGAAAGCATGCTTGGACAGGCACGGCAATTCCGGAAATTAACGAACTGCAATGAGCCTTTCGGCAACTTCAGGATGAAGTAATCGCACAGATCTCTGGAACTGTTTGGTTGGCGAACAGCTGCCTTTATACAGCAGCGTCATTTGCCCTAGCATCAGCACCGACTGCCGATCGCAAAGTTCCCAGAGCGACGAACACCAAGAACCCGGCGGGTCCGAACATAAAGGTCACCGGCAAGCAGGGCAGAACCAACCAAAAGCTCATGTTTTTGGCACGGGCACTCCGACACATCCATGCACCAACAAAAAGGTCAAATGCCAGAAAGTGGATCCAGCCCGCAATAACTGCGTTTGGATTTGAAAACAGTTGAGCAACTGCGGAAAAACTCCCGTAGCCATCTTCAGAAACAGGGAAAAAGCCCACGATTGCGACGTAACTAACGGCAAGAAGTGCTGGGATTGCGTAGCCTGAAATACGGTCTGACCATTTCGGTATGAGCGGCGAAATCAACAACAATACCCAGCCGAGCATCGCCAATGAGCTCACACCGGAAAACATGGTTTCATAGTCCATTAGAAAACTCCCTGGTCACCATCTTATGAGGCAGTAATTATTGCAATATGCTTGCATATGCAAGCATATTGCAATAAAAAAGCCCAATGGAAGACATCTACACAATCAACGCACTGAGGCTTATGCAATCTGCAGATGAGTTTCGGGCAAAGCTCTCAGGTGAGTTCTCCGCTGTTCACGGTCTTTCCGTGAATGAGTATTTTTTGCTCATGCATCTTCAAAGAGCAACGCTCAATCGGTTGTCCCGTGTTGAGCTTGCCAAGCGCATGTATGTCAGTGCCTCCACGGTCACGCGGATGGCCGCACCGATGGAAAAGCTTGGGCTCGTGACCCGTGAGGCCGATATCCGGGATGCGCGACTAGCCTATGTCGTTCTGTCCAAAGCTGGGATCATCAGATTGGGTGAAGCGAAAGTGACCTTTGCAAAGCACGCGCGTGCAGCGTTCGGGGACCGATGGTCCAGGACTGAATTGGACAGCCTGTCCAAACTGCTCAATCGGCTTGTCGCTGGAACGCTTTCAAATTTGACATAAGTCAGCGCAATCAATCGCATCCGTCTTGTTTAGCTAAACAAAACCGAATTCAAGCTAGGTATTCAGAAAATAGTCTTGAAAATGTTGGTCGGGCAGGCAGGATTTGAACCGACGACCCCTTCACCCCCAGTGAAGTGCGCTACCAGCTCTCTGCCTTCGGCATCGTCATAAAAGACTGAACGGATTCAGCTGCTTAACGCAGTCTACGATCTTTTCTGGGCGTGCGCAACTACCCGAATATTTGACCGAAGAAGTGTGACCGTTGTGACCAGAGTGTGACCAGAACAGGGATCCCCGCTGGAATGGACAGCCAGCAGCCATGCTTGAAGATTTGAGTTTTTACCAATCGGACAAAAAGAATGGCCGCTAGAAGCAAGCTTCTGAGTTCTCGGGTCTTAGACCCTCCGGGGGGATGCTGCACCCCCGGGGGTGGGGATACGCGTAGTTGGCACCGACATGTTTTATGCTGATGGAGTTTGTCCAATCCACAATCACTAGAGGCTTTCTGATCCGTAAGCCGGAATTTTCAGCATTAAAGCAGCTCGACGTAATAGGCGACGCCTTCATAGGTCATATGACCTAACGTGTTTACGTACCGTAGCTCGTCTGAAGACGCAGTATAAAAATGAGTGCCCGTGTCATTGTTTAAATATCGGTGCAACGGAACTATGTCATTTCCAGAATGACTACCCTGATATGCCAAATTTATTTGTTTATCGTATGCTTGGTAGGTAACTCCGTCATACTTCAAGTTTGATGAACTTAGAAGATTTCTCGCTTCATCAATGTTTGCCGTGTAAAAATGTGCTCCGGTGTCGCGATTGAAAAATCTATGAACGTCAACGGTAAACTGGTTCGACTGGCTAGCCGCCGCAAAATTGAAACCTTCATAATTAAATACAGGTTGCGTCCAAATCAGCATGTCTCGTTCGTCTGGGCTATTTGTGTAAAAGTGAGCGCCTGTTAAATCATTGTAAAATCGAAAAATTGAGTTTGCCGGGCTTGAAGTGACAGGCACATAAGGTGTGGTGACGAACGAATCATTTGTATCTATCTGTTCGAACAGCCAATCAGTATGGCCGGAGACATTCGCTGCTGCTCCAGGCGTTGATACAACACCTACTACAAATGGGTTGCTACTGCTACCATTCCAAATCGGAGAGCCGCTTTGGCCTGAGCTCAGATCAAGAGAACTTGTGTATATGAAATTGTCTACGTAATCCCGATAAACAAAACCAGAATCATGCATCATATTCCAGTAAGACTTGGACGGATGCCCGGTCACATTTACATTTCCTGATGTAAAATTACCATCCAATCCAAACCAGCCGAAGGTATATCCAGCATATTTCTTTAGTGCAATTATTGCTATGTCGTTTTCTGATCCTGATCGAGTAGAGTAATATCCATCGCCACTATAAATTAGTCCGTCACTGTTGTTGTCGAAATTAATGTAATATTCCGCATAGGCAGCTTCGTAATAACCTGTGCTGAAATTAGTATCATCTGGATCATAAGAAAAATAAATCTTCACTTCATCCGCTAGGCCGCCCAATGAAGCATCGTAAATAAGATGTGCTGCAGTCAGAACATCATTTGGACCAACTAGTGCGCCAGATCCTGCCAGAGTATAGCTGCCCCATGTTGAAACAATCAAAGCGATGGCAGAATTGGGGTAAAGATCGTCGTTTATTTCTTGAAGCATATCATCACAATGCCAATTTCAGATGTATTTAACAATACTTTGCTTCTGGGAATTATGGAAAGCATATCTATTTTGAGTGGAAATTTAGCGCGCTTTTAGCCGATAGTGGAAAAAACGGTATCCAGAGCCGTGTGAATTTGAAAGATGATACCGAACAACGAACTCATCGTTTCCAGTTCCAGTAGGGGTGTATTTTAGGGAGTTCCGTCCCACGGTAACGCTACCTTTTTTTGGGCGCTGGACGAGTTTGACTCCCAATATCCGAACATGGCCACTTGTAACACTTGCACCAGCATTACGGCTTTCAGTGCAGGGCATTCCAGGCTTATATGAGCCATTCATGAGCGCTACTTGGACGCCATTGGGCTTGTCTGCGCGACCAGCATATCTGAAATTGCAAGAACTTGTGAACTGCGCCATGGCTTGTGTGGTAAGGATCATAGCCACTGTGCCCGCGGCTGCAAATAGAGCAAGTTTCTTCATTTTAGTCCTCAAAAAAATGTTATTGCCAAAATTATCATATTTGACAGGAAGTCTATAATTTTATCACTGTAACTATTGCGCAATAAAAAGGTGAGTAAATCTAGTATGCGAAGACTGTGGACGTTGAAAAATCAACTATGTTCGCTACCCGAGGGCAAAGTTTTTTGTTCGATAGTGTTGCTGTCAAATAAAGAGTGAGCTACCTCCCGAAATTAGGACACTGACGTAAGCTACGATTTGTTGTCTGCTGGTCTTCGAGAACAAGGAGATCAGAGATGTCGAAACGCAAGCAGCACTCGCCGGAGTTCAAGGCGAAAGTCGCCCTGGCAGCGTTGAAGGGCGAAGAGACGGTATCGGAACTGGCGAGCCGCTTCGGGGTTCATCCGACCATGATCCATCAATGGAAGCGTGCCCTGCTGGAAGGCGCCTCGGACGTGTTTGAACGTGGCGGCAAACGAAAGCCGGAGATTGACGAGGACCAGGTGAAGGAGCTGCACGCCAAGATCGGGGAGCTGGCCGTCGCCAACGATTTTTTGTCCAGAAAGCTCAAGCCTTGGGGCGTGAAGTGAGGCGCGGCATGATCGAGCTGGGACATCCCGAACTGTCGGTCGGCAAGCAGTGTTCTCTGCTGTCGATCTCGCGCTCGTCTTTCTATTACACGCCGAAGGGCGAGAGCGAGATGAACCTCGCGCTGATGCGCGAGATCGACGAGCAGTTCCTTGAGACGCCGTTTTTCGGCGTCCGTCAGATGACCTGGCACTTGAAGAACGAAGGCCATCCGGTGAACGAAAAGCGGATCCGGCGGCTGATGCGGCTTATGGGTCTGATGCCGATCTACCAGAAGCCCAATACAAGCAGGCCGGCCAAGGGACACAAGATCTGGCCATATCTGTTGAAGGGATTGCGGGTGGAGCGGCCGAACCAGGTTTGGGCGTCTGACATCACGTATTTGCCGATGCGCCGTGGGTTCTTGTATCTCGTGGCAATCATGGACTGGTTCACCCGCAAGGTGCTGGCCTGGCGGATCTCCAATACGCTGGAGGCCGATTTCTGCGTCGAGGCGTTGAACGAGGCGGTCCACAAATTCGGTGCACCGGAAATCATGAATACGGACCAGGGATCGCAGTTCACCTCGTTTGCATGGACAGACCGGCTGCGGAGGATCGGCGTGCGCATCTCGATGGACGGCAAAGGACGGTTCCTCGACAATATCTTCGTCGAGCGGCTGTGGCGCACGCTCAAATACGAGTGTGTTTATCTGCACGCTTGGGAAACCGGCTCACAGGCCCGGGACAGTGTCCGAAAATGGATGAATTTTTACAACCAGAAGCGTCCGCACACCGCCCTTGGCGGCAAACCGCCTGCCGTGATCTACTGGCAGCGCATTGAACAAAACCAACTCCCTCTCGGTGATGTGAACATCACCTGTCGGGCAATGGATCAGCAGGTGCAGAGAGTAGCTTAAATTACGCCAGATCCTGTCCAACGGATGGGGAGTAGCTCACAGCGGTGCGATGATTTTGCCCTGAGGACCAAACGAGTTTCAGCGGTTCAATCGAGCTCCTTCAACCACCCGGAAAAAACCCTCAATCGCTTTCCGCTGGCTCTTGTCATTCAGGTCGTAAGTCACGCCCATTATGTCAATTTCGAAGTCATCTGCGGTTATCCAGCTCACGCTGGCCCTCTGGTGGTGCGTAGCCTCTAACAACAGAAGGTTTATCCTGTTGTTGGTATAACTCGGGGGCTTGTCGTCTCGATATCGCCGGTAGTTTTTCCAGCGGCCACTCAGGCCGTTAGCCTCAGCTGTCTCACCGACATAGATTTCTCCGCCAACGTCCAGGCGGTAAACGCCTGGTGCTTTTGTTTCGACCTTCGGGAAAATCAGTCCCTCAGCGTCGTCCAATACAATCTGACCGCTATGTGGCCAGACAAAGCCAGAACTGATTGTAAACAATGATTGTTCCTCTTGTGGCGCTGCCGTGTAGATGGGGGAAGCTCCCCCGAGCCTTTCGACCCGGGGAAACCGTTGTTGTTGATCACTCCCAAGGGGCAGATGGTCTTTCGTCGTCACTATCAGAGTTTTCAAACATAGTGCTGATGCAAGCTGGCCGATCACTTGCGGGATCATCTTCAGTTGTGCTGGTCACCGACAACTGAATGCATTCGCTTCTCGCAGCTGCCAGGACTGTGGTCCGCAATATTTCCCAGCTGCGTCGACTCCCGTGAGATGCGGATGCTTGGAAACGTAGCCGAGACAACATCTGGCCAATACGCTGGTTGGAAATGTCCAAGTAGCTTCTTTCGCCGATATCTTGGCGCTCACAATAGGCAACGAAAGCGGATCGAATATCGTCCGTTGGCATCGTTTTTGAAGTTAGGCTTCTCAAAAGATCGTTCAGTACACGGATCACGATTTCGATTTCACTGGGGGGAGCCAGTGCCTGCTGCTGGTCCTTGTTTCGTATGAACAAATCGAGCAAACGATCGGCTAAACCATCGTTCCCGCCGCCAATTTCTGCAAGTTTTGCGGCGACCAACAGTGGCAACAGATTGTCCCTATCACGTCCATTCAGATCGATTTTTTCTTCTAACTCGGTACGGATTGCCTCGATTTCCGTCAGATAACGGACAGAAACCAACCAGAGTTGGTCCCGAAGCAATTCAGGGCTCACCAGCCAGTCCGCATCATTTGTAGGCGACCGTCTGGTTCTCTCTGTGTCATTTGACCGTTTGAGTTCCACGAAGATTGAACGAGATCGAAGCACATCATCCGGGCTGGAAATGGCGGAGAACAGTTTCGGACCGTAAACTGGAATATGTGCCGGCTGCCAATCGCCTTCTCGATCTCCCTGACGGCTCAGTGAAATTGTTGCGCCACGGGTGGTTCCGGAGAGAAACATGTTCTTTTTGTCCGGATCAAAGCTGCGCCAATTTTCGAAGTCATCACAACCGATCAACCCGCCTAGGGCCGCTGTCTCGCGAAGTGAGGCAAACGTTGATGTGCCCTGTGTGAAAAAGCCCAAGCTCGACAGTTTCGCTACTGCCAAAGACGCTTGAGTTTTGCCTGACCCCCGTTCACCCCCAAACCACAGATATGGTGTCGCGTGGAACTCATTGATCAGGTAGGTGCCAGCTACAAAGGCTGCCAGCATTTCGGACTGTTCGATCTGGCTTCCGGTTGTATCGTCAAATGCAATGAAAGCATCCAGATTGGTGACTACGTCATTGAATACGGCTGCGTAGGAAGGCAGCGGTTCCTTTTCGATCACGTACTTCACATAGCTGTCCGCCGACAAAAAACTTCCGGGGACAGGTGTACCTGCCAAGTCGAGTGTGAAAGGCAAATCTTCGATAAGTCCATGTCCGTCGAGGTCGTGATCGGACCAACAATTTTCAAAAGTGCTGTCGAAAACCACAGTGGCTTTTGTTCTTGTTCCTGTTTCATCTTCGACGTCAACCCAAGTGCAAGAATAACCTTTGCCATCGTGAAGAAAAAATGGTCGCTCCATGCGCTTATTGTTATTTGTTACAATTATCAGTGTATTATTCCTTTTCAAAAATGTGCAAAGCAACCCGTTGGTCTCAGTCGCCAAAATTGGACGGCTAGGACACCTCGGACGGCTCTACGGATAATGGTGTATGGAATTGCCGGTATACCGGCGTGAAGTAAGAGCAGGCTCAAGTTTTAATGCCCGCGTTACACCTAATACTACCACATAAAGTTGTATTTGTCAAGGAAAAAATCGATATTTATGTAGAAAATTCAATAAATACAAAAAGGAAATGATTTTTTGCCTAGTTTTTGATCACGATTTTCAACTAAGGATAGTTGGTAAGTTGTCGCATGAGGACCGAGCTATGTCGGCAGCACACTCATAGGCCGTGGTGATGGTTTTTGATATTTACGGGCAGGTCATCTTGATGGTCATATCCTCTGGTTCAGGCTTACCTGAGCGGAGATCATTGCTCTTTATCCTTTCCGATTGGCAAACTCCCCTTAGGTCATTGGATTATTTCATCATGTCAGACCCTAGACTGGAACTGCTTTCCGAGCCTCATATGACCCCTTTGATGGCTCTCATTGCTTTATGGCGTAACGCTGGATACGACGTCCCCAATCCAGATCCAAATGACGCGGGCATCAATGCCAAAGCCCTTTTCCTACTGGAATCCCCGGGCCCGAAGGCTGTAGGAACTGGATTTGTATCATGTGATAACCCTGACGCATCAGCACAAAACATGAGGAGATCTCTGGAAGAGGCCGGTCTGAAACGATCCGAAGTTATGCTTTGGAATGTCGTCCCGTACTGTGTTTCCAGCGCAACCAAGAATAAAAACGCCTCCACCAAAGATATCGAGAAGTCTGCGCCACTGACACAAGAGTTTGTTGGGCTTTTCCCGAACTTGCAGGTCGTGGTCTTGTGTGGAGGTAAGGCGGTTCAGGCACTGAAGTTTTTGTATTTTCCTTGCCGAGTTTTTGCCACCTACCACACAGGTGGAATGGCCTACAATCAGAAGAGCAAGAGGAAGAATATCCAGGAGACCTTTGCTGAGGTCCGACGCTTGATCAGCCGCTAGCACATCGTGCCGAACATAGTGGTTGATGCCTTGTTCCTAATGCCGTCCAAGCCGTCCTAGGTGTCCGTTCATTCTGCTGCCGCTAACTTCTTTGCCAGCCTCGTTGTGTCAGCATGGGCATACCGCATCAGCATTTTCATGTCCCTATGTCCAGAGATTGAAGCTACCTCCGGCACCGTCAAACCCATCTCGAAAAACCGACTGATTGCTTCGTGCCTAAGATCGTGGAAGTGCAGGTCTTCGATGTCCGTTGGCTTTAGCATCCGTTCCCATGCCATCCGGAGAGCATTTGCTGTGATAGGAAACACCTTCGTTGTCTGTTTGTTGGTGACCGATGAGCTCACCTCTCTCCAAATATCGTGCAACAGTGCAACAGCTGC
Source organism: Roseibium sp. R5 (assembly GCF_055755305.1). Lineage (NCBI taxonomy): Bacteria > Pseudomonadati > Pseudomonadota > Alphaproteobacteria > Hyphomicrobiales > Stappiaceae > Roseibium > Roseibium sp. R5. Next base: position 4,276,481 of record NZ_CM146910.1, on the reverse strand, counting down.
GGGTGTCAGGGGAATGGTCCGTGAATAGCCGTTCTTTGACTCTAGGATGATCACTGAGCGTCGTTTGAGGTCCACTTGATCCCAGTGTAGCCCAAGGATCTCACCCCGCCTCATGGCCGTTTCTACGGCGAATATGACGATCCATTCAATGTACCGGCTTTGCCGTGTTCTGGCTGCTTCGAGGAGCTTTTCCTGTTCTCCATCTCGAAGGCGTCGCTCTCGTCTGTTGTCCCGTGCCTTCAGTCTCAAGCCTTCAACCGGGTTCTCCTTGATTGGGATGCCCCATTCGGTTCTGGCAATCTCAAAGGCATGAGAAATGGGTGCCAGTTGGCGCTTCAGGCTGTTTGCCGTGATCGTTTTAAGGCGTTCATCTCGATAGGAAGCAAAATCCGCAACTCGTAATCGATCGACACGTTTTGAACAGATCTTGTGCCTGAGGAATGCACCCAGAAATATGACTTCGTTATCGGCGGACTTTTTGGTCGGAACAATCTCGCTGATGTATTTCTTGATCAGATCCGCCAGTTTGATTTCTGGGGCAGGGAGCTCCCGTTTTGGCAACTCTCCCCTGTCAGCTTGGACCTCCATCCACCTTGACCATTCCTGCGCATCCTTTAGCTGATGGAAAGTCTTTGAAATGGGTCTGTGACCCTTCCTTCGTATCTGAACTTGGTACTTGTCTCTGTGTTTCCGAATTGTGGACATGATGAAACCCGCTGTGACCATAGTGTGACCAGCAGCTTGTCCAAACGGAATTTTATGACTTGAAGAGACTAATTTAGACAATAAAAACAATTGTCTATGTTGGTCGGGCAGGCCGGATTTGAACCGACGACCCCTTCACCCCCAGTGAAGTGCGCTACCAGGCTGCGCTACTGCCCGAACCCGACCTAACTATCGTGTTCGCAATCCCTGCGCAAGATGCTTGTTGGCGGGCGTCCCATGGTTTTGCCCAGCTTGTCACACGCACTAGCAGAAGCGTCAGGATTGGAGGGGTGAGCGTTCAATTGCTCTTGATGTCAGTCAGGAATGGGCGTCTGCAGAGCGCTGCACCGCCAACTGCGCCGTTCCAGCTTGTCTGCTGCGATTAGTCCCCAAGCGAGGCCATAAAGCATGAACAAATGCCGCCAGTGATCAGTGTCGATGACGACGGACAGCAACAAATGGGCGACAAACACCGCAAATACAGCTTGCACAAACGGGGTCCACGGGCGGGATTTGAAAATCAGCGGAAGGAACGCACATACGGTCCAAATTGCCATGACGATGTAGGCAATACCCCCCATCCAGCCGTAGGTGGTGAAGGCCTTCAGGTAAACATTATGCTCATCCTCACCGAAGGTTTTGCCGAACTCCAGGGCGCCAAGACCCAGAGGATGCTCCATCACAAGTTGGAAGCCGATGGCGTAGCGGGCAAAACGGCCAAGGCGTCCGCCGTCATAGTCCTGCACCAGACGGGCCCGCTGGGAGAACATGTCGGAGACCGCCTCAAACGACAAGGCGACTGTCATGAGAAGCGCACAGAAGAAGATGCCGGCCATGCCGATCAGGATAAGCCGACCACGGCGGGCAAGGTTCTGTTCGGTCACCAATTGGATCGTGTAAAGCAGCAGCAGTGACGCCAAGAGCACCCCCCAGGCGCCGCGAGAGAAACTCAAGAAAATGCCTAAGAGCAGGATGCTCAGTGGCAGCAGCACATAGAGATTGCGCAAGGTAGGGCCGCGCAAAAATCTCTGAATGAGCAGGAGGGTTGGCAGTACCAGAAACGGACCAAACACGTTCGGGTCCTGAAACGTTCCGCGCGCGCGGTCGAAGCGGGTAAAATACTCGGCTCCTGGAAACAGGTTGAAATAGCCGGCTATCCCAAAAAGGGCGGCAATTACCGCACCGATAATGTAGCCGCGCTCAATGATCCGGCTGCGTTCGGGTTTGTCGCTCAGAATCGCGGCGTAAAAGATCGCCGTGATCGCAAGAAATCCGGAAACGGCGGCATACATGAGCGCATCGCCAAAATCCTCTGCGAACGGCACGGACGCAAGGCCGCCGGCTGTAAACACCATCATTAGGACAATCAGCGGCGCAAACTCACGGCGCAACTTGAGCCCGCACGCGAGCCAGACGACGGTCAGAGCCACCATGTAGAGCTCGTAAGGAGCCGGTTCTTCGATCACGAAAGCTGACAGGAAGGCCGCAAGCCACAATGCGCCATTGCCCAGCGATCTGACCGACAGGCCGAACGGGGGCGGGGCCGTCAGCGCCCGCCCGTCATGGGCGGCCCAAACGGTCAATAGGCGTTCTCCGTGTTCAACAGCTTCAAGGGCGTCAGGAACAGGATCTTCAGATCAAACAGGATCGACCAGTTCTCGATGTAGTAGACATCGCACTCCACGCGCTTCTGGATCTTTTCAGGTGTATCGACCTCTCCGCGCCAGCCATTGATCTGTGCCCAGCCAGTTACACCCGGCTTGACCTTGTGGCGCGCGAAATAACCGTCAACCACGTCGTCCCAGGTCTCATTGTTGGTGTGGGCATTGACCGCATGGGGGCGGGGGCCAACGAGCGACAGGCTTCCGGCAAGCACGTTGAACAGCTGAGGCAGCTCATCGATCGACGTCTTGCGGATGATCCGCCCAACCTTTGTCACCCGGGGGTCGCCCTTGGTCACCACCTTCTTTGCGTCTGGGTCTGCCATATCCGTGTACATGGATCGGAACTTCAGTACCTCAATGATCTCGTTGTTGAAGCCATACCGCTTCTGCCGGAAGATAACCGGGCCCTTGCTGTCCAGCTTGATGGCAATAATGGTTCCAATCATCACCGGTGCAAGACAAACTATCGCGATCAGCGAGAACACAACATCGAAGATCCGCTTGGCAACCATATCCCAATCGGCGATCGGCTTTTCAGCGACATCGACGAAGGGGACCGTTCCGATGAAGGATGTGCCCCGATCACGGAACCGCACCTTGTCGGTATGTGCCGATAGACGGATGTCGACCGGCAGAACCCAGAGGGTCTTCAAAAGCTCCAGCACACGTTTTTCCGCGCGCAGAGGAATGCAAACAATCAGCATGTCGATGCGGGCAAGGCGCGCAAACTCTACAAGAGCGCTGATGTTGCCGAGTTTCGGGTAGCCGGCCACGACTGGCGGTGACCGATCGTTGGACCGGTCGTCAAAGATGCCGCAAATCCGAATATCGTTATCCGATTGGGCTTCCAGATCGTGGATCAGTTCCTGGGCGGCCGTACCGCCACCAACAATGATTGCGCGCCGTTCCAAGCTTCCAGATTTCGTCCAGCCCCGCACCAATCGCGAGAGCACGAGCCGTGAGATGCAAAGGCTGACGAGGCCCGTACTGTACCAGGCACCAATCCAGGCGTCAGAGACACTGGACCCAATACCAGTCGCACTTCGCAAAACGGCGAACATTGCAAAGACCAGTGTCCAACCCGCCGATACCCGGCCGATTTGGGCCAGGCGCTGACGCATGACCGGAACCTGGTAGACATCGGACGCTTGAAAGAAGGCGAGCGTGAAAAGAACTGCCAAGCCAGCGGCGAGCGCATGGATGCCGGTTGGGCTGCCAGCGCCGGGCCCGGTCAGAAGTACGATACCAGCTGAGGCAAGAATGATCAGAATATCAAAAAGACGAACCGAGCCACCGAGCACCGGAACCGAAATTCCGCGTGTTCCGAGATTTTTGGCAATATCCAGCGCATCAAGCGACAGATTGGTGTTCGCAAAATCTTCGAACGAGATCTTGGTCGCTTCTCTTGAGGCCAGAGGAGATTGGCGCAGCCGGTTCTCAAGGTGCCCCCTGACGCCCGGTTGGGCGGCAGGCGTTGGTGCGCTGGCCGCCGTTCCCTGTTCGGCTCTATCGTATGCGGGTTCGCTCATTATCGCTGGCTCGATCTCGCATAGACAGATGATAGGGAAGTGGCTTGATTGGCCGCGAGCTCGGGTTGTTGAACCGGGACGTCGCTTGGTGCAATCCCAAGTGCCTCCATGTAGACCGAATTGATGCGATCGGTCATCAAATCCGTGGAAAAGGTCTCCGCAAGACAGGGCCGCATTTCAATGGCTTCTGCCTGTTTCTTCTCAGGGGTTGCCAAGGCGTCTTCCATGGCAAGGGTCAACTGTGTGATGTGACCCGGCTCGATAAGGCGGTTGGCGAACTTGCCGAATATTTCCGGGATTCCGCCTGCGCGCGTTGCGATCAAGGGACGTTGGGCCGCGACCGTCTCCAGAATGATGTAAGGCATGGCCTCGGCCCGCGATGGGATGACGACCGTTTTTGCAAGTTTGAAGGCCTCGCGCGCCTTCATCGGACCTGTGAAGGTTACGGCCCCGGTCAAGCCGAGCTTCTCTACCATTTCGCGGTATCGCGCTTCGTCCGGACCATCTCCAACCAGGATAGCAGACGGAGCCCGCCCGAGCTTCAGGCGCAGATTGTAGAGTGCTTCGATGAAGAGGTCTGGCCCCTTGAGATCACGCAACATGCCGATGAAGACAAAGTCGGCTGCGTCTTCATTGGCGTTGACCGGCTCAAAGTCCTGTTTGGACAGTCCGTTGTAGACGATGCGGTTTGTAGCGCTTGCGGAGCCTATCTTTGTCTCATAAGCAGCGCTTTCATAATCCGAGACAAAAATCAGGCCGTCGGTTATCCGTCCCAGAAGGCGTTCGAGCGTGTGATAGACACGGCCCTCAAGCCTGTGCGGATGATAGTGCAGGCTGCCCCCATGTGGGGAGTAGATGCGTGCTGGTTTCTGGCCCCGCAGCCCGAGATACGTGCCGATCAGGCGGGCATAGGCACCGCCTTTTGCGCCATGCCCGTGCAGGACCGTGGGTTTCAGGTCCCTGATATGTCTGTATAGGGCGAGGGTTGCCGAGAAATCCTGAACCGTGAGTTGGCGGCGCATGGGAAACCGGGCGAGCCCCAAGGACAACGTCGAGCGCAGCTCTTCGATTTGGGCATCTTCAAAGGCGCCGCCCGTTGTGCTGTCGCATATAAGGCCAACCTTGTGTCCTAAAGCTTCCTGGCAGCGAGCCAGATCGCGGACATGACGGAAAATTCCGCCGACCGGCGCGCGGACGCAATGCACGATCCGCATTGGAGGCGTTGTCATGGTGCAATATCCCTGTTTTTGCTTTCAGGCTTCTTGTTGAGCCCGTTCAGCAGTCAGGATGCACCCTAGCAAAGGGAAATGAGTCCGCGGTTAACTCGCGGCTTGTCAAAAATACCGTTCCCGAACGTAAATCGTGTCCCCGGGTCGGACAGGATCCGAAATCGGAACGCGTCCGTTTAGAATTTCACCGTTAATCTGGCGGGTGATATCGACGTCTTCCTGGCGGGCCCGAGAGCTGAATCCACCGGCAGTAGCGATCGCGTTCTGGACTGTCATGCCGGCGACGTAGTTATATTGGCCCGCGTTTTGCACCTCGCCCATGACAAAGATCGGACGGTAGGTGTCCACCTCAACGGAGACGTCAGGATCACGGATATAGCCCTGGCGCAGTTTGGCAGAAATTTCAGCGGCAAGTCCTTGTTGGGTTTTGCCGCGCGCGGCGACGCTTCCAACAAGCGGGAAGGAAATATAGCCAGCCTGATCAATGACATAGGTGTTAGAAAGGTCGTCCTGACCGAACACAATGATGCGCAACCGGTCGCTGGAATCCAGGCGATACGGCTGGGTCAAAGTTTCATGAAACGCTGTCGGCGGTTGCCTGTACCCACTGCACGCAGCAAGTCCCAGGCACAATGCCGGTACCAGAAGCGCTCTCATTCGCATCAACGACTCTCCTACAATTCGGCAAGAGGATCGCAAGGTATGGTTAATTGAGGGTGAAGACGGATCAAGGCGAACAGATAGCCTGTCAATAATGCGTATACACAAATTAACGGCTGTTCCAGCCAGCTGTGTTGAAGCTTAACCGAACGCTTACCATAATCAGACATTATTCGCCGCGTATCTGGAGAGAAGCAATATGGAATCTGGGCGGCAGACCTACACAGACAACGATATGGCGTTGGATCTCGGCGGGCTTTTGAAGGCTTTGGCGCGGTCATTGCTGTGGCTGGTCCCTTTGACCCTTTTGATGACGTTGGTTGTTTTCATCGCCCTGCAATTCGTTGCACCCAAATATATGGGCGAGGCTCGGGTTCTGATCGAAAGCACGGAAATCAACATTCCAGGTGGGACACGCGGTGTTGAAGGCGAGCGTGCTTTGCTCGATACCGAGGGTGTTGCCAGTCAGATCCAGCTCTTGATGGCAACAGACCTTGCCCGCAAGGTCGTCCGGAAGATGGATCTCGCCGCCGTACCGGAGTTCGGTGCCCGCGGAGGAATGTCTTTTCTTGATAAGGTCCTGACAATTTTTGGATTTGATCGTGAGCCTTCAGGCGACTCTGCCGAAGAACGCGTGCTCAAGCACTACTACGAAAACCTGGAGGTCTACCGCCTCGACGAATCGCGTGTTATCGCCGTCGACTATGCGTCTGAAGATCCGCTTTTGGCCTCCGAAGTCGCAAACGCGATTGTCGACGAGTTTCTGGAGCTGCAGTCCAGCGCCAAGCGGCAGACGACAGAAATCACATCCGCTGCGTTGGAGCCGCAAATCGTTGAATTGCGGAAAAAGGTGCAATCGGCCCGCCAGGCCGTCGCAGACTTCAGGGCGCGGGCCGACCTGTTGATCGGTGCGGACAACATACCGCTCAATCAACAGCAACTGGCGGATACGAGCAGCGACTATTCCGCAGCGCAAGCTGCGAAAGCTGAAGCTCAGGCCAAGGCCGAACTGATCCGCGAACTTTTGAATTCCGGTGGATCCTTGGAGACTGCAACGGATGTCCTGAATTCTCAGCTCATTCAGCGTTTGCGCGAACGCCAAGTTGAAATCCAGTCCAACATCGCCGAACTGTCGATCACGCTTTTGCCCAACCACCCGCAGATCAAGGCCCTGCAATCTCAGCTCAGTGACTACGGCCGTCAGATTCGTTCTGAAGCGCGAAAAGTGCTTGAGGGGCTGGAAAACGATGCGCGGGTCGCGAGCCAGCAGGCCTTGGCCTTGGAGAGGCGTCTGGACGAATTGAAGGTCGCTGCCGCGAAATCCAATGCGGATCAGGCCCGCCTCAGCGAACTCGAACGGGAAGCCGATGCAAAGGCTGCGCAACTTGACCAGTTGTTGCTTAGTTTTCAGGAAGCCGATACGCGTTTACGCGCGCAGCTGCTGCCAGCTGATGCCCGAATTGTTTCCCGGGCCAATGTCCCGGTTGAGCCCTTCTCTCCGAAAGTGGTTTCCAGCACCATCATTGCAGCCCTGGTCACGTTCATCTTGGGAACGGCCTTTGTAATCATGCGCGAATTGCTCACGGGACGGGCTCTTTACTCACCTGCGCAGCCCCACGGAACTGCCAACCCGGGAACCGGATCAGCTCCCGTACCACCGGCGCGCGATGCCGGTGGGGCTTTCACATGGGGCCCGTCTTATGCAGGCGGATACCAAGGCTACAATTTCGGCAGTGAAATCGGAGCGGGGGCAGAGCCGAAGAAACCACGGGTGGAACCGGATCTCGACGATGACAGCACTGTTGCTCATATAGCTGCGCAGACGAAGGTCGGCAGTCCGCCAAACCGACGGTCGAAGCGCAAAGGCAATTATGACCAGGACGTCGCGCCAGACTGGCTCGGCGCAATGCGTTCGACCCCGAATGATCCTGTTGAGGAGCCTGAGGACGACGATGTCGCCAGACCCACCGCGGCGCCTCTTCCATCTAACGAGCCGCAGGCGGCTTCTGAAGTCGACCCGACCGGCCGGATCGTTGTTCTGAGCGTTGATGAGCCGGATCTTTCACACAGGCTCGCTTTTGACCTCGCCCGCCGGGCAGCAGACAAGGGCGATACAGCCCTGTTTCTGGAAGTCTTTCCGGAACAGTTCAATTCGCGAGGGGCGGAGGGCTTTTCAGACATTGTTTCTGGTGCGGCGCCGTTTGCGAAGGTCGTCTACCGGGATGCCGGGTCGAAGGCGCACATTATTGAAGCCGGCCGTGTCGAGATCACCGATGAAATGGTTGAGTCCGATCGCTTCAAGCTCGCGCTCGACGCAATCAAGAAGACCTACCACACCATCGTTGTGGATCTTGGGGCGATCGATGGAACGCTTGCCAGCGCCCGCATGCTAAGTTTTGCGGATCGTGTACTGATCGCCGCGAGTGGACCGGATCACAATCACGAACTCGAAAGTGCGGCTAACCTTCTGGCACATAACACCGGCGCGGATGTGGAGATCGTAATTGCAGGTGGACCCGGTTCCGGACCACGGCGCAATGGAGATGGACACGCTGCGTGAATGCGCGCCAATTTGTTGGGAAGGGGCTAAGGAAGCTTAGTTTCCAGATGCGCGCATCTGCCGGAGTTTTTTGACCATCGTCCACAGCCGATCGGAGTTGCGGATGCGCGATTTCAGGCGTGTTTTTGCCGTTTGGACTGCGGAATAGATCTTGCCCTTGGCTGTTCTGGCGTACCGGCTGTCGCACATCGGTTCTGGGCGGGTCCAGCTCGTCTTGTAGTGCTCTTCGCCGATGCCAAGGTCGAGTGTTTTCGCATCCGGGTCGGCGCAAATCTTCTCTATGATCTCTCGTATTAGAACCAGTCCCGGGCTGTTTTTCAAAAACTCATCATGCGCAACACTGTTCGAATAGGCGTGGAGTGTGCCCTTATCTCGCCCGCACAAATATGTTGCCCTGATCTGCCCTGAGACCGACAGGGTCCATATTTTGAGGGGCGCGCTCGTGGTGTCCGGCGTCACGGGTAGGGCGGTGCTTTGAGTTGCCTGACGCAAAAACGCCTTCGCCTCAGGGTCGGAAAAAGCATTCGGGATGCCGGTGATCTGAGCGCGCGCCTCGCGCTGCTCAAGAAATGCCTCAAGCCCGGCTTCTATTTCCGCCGGTTGCTGGCAGACCCGGATCTCATAATTGCCGGCTTCCTGGAGGTGTCGCTGTTTCCGGGTGAGGTTCTTGCGCGCAGACTTGCTATGCAGGGCTTTGAAAACGTCCTCGAATGTATCGGTGACAGATCCGCGGTACAACGGGTTGGGGCTTAGCTGCGCATTGTCCAGGACCAGAGGGTGCGGCCGGCCATTCCAGTGGCAAGGAACGTTTTGCAAGTCGATGCAATCGGCACTGCTCTCCTGGCAAACCCGATCAAGAACACTGCGGATAGTCTCCGGCCCAACTGCTTCATAGAAAGCCTTGTCCCAAAGCCCCGTGTTCTGATTGCCGAAGCGTGCGCCCAAAAAGGCGAGAACCTTGATACCGTTGTGTGTGAAAAGAGAAAACGGTAGCAGCAAAACCGGACGTCCCGCCGCTCGCAGCAGTGCAATCAATGGCCGACTGCGGTCTGCCGTTCCCAATGTGTTTTGGAAAGCCTTGCACCAGAGAAAACCGTGATAGGGATTTCCGATCCCTGCGCTCTCGAGCTGGGTCCACTCCGACGCCAGTTCTTCAAGGTCTTCTGTCAGTTGTAGATCGTCCTTCCCGGATCCCGATCCGGGGTGGGTGCCAGAGATATCTATTGCGGCGGCTGACATGGGAGATCACTCAATGAAACGGGATTGGTTAAACGGTGGTTAGCTATGTTTGGTGGTGCGCTCATTCGACCAAACTCTAGCGAGAAATATCAATAATTCTTAAAGAAAAGGTGCGCTAATGGACCGGTTCCAAACACACGGGCCGAGCGGCTGATGAGCATTCGCCAAACAGCAATTACCAACGCATTCCGGGTTCTGCAGACGACGGGACTGAGCCAACTCTTCGCACCTTTCACACAAGGCTGCGGCGCTGTGTTCATGTTGCACCGTGTTCGGCCGGCGCGCGCTGGTGGTTTTCAGCCCAACCGGCACCTTGAGATTTCCCCCGAGTTCCTGCGTGCAACGGTGGAGCGGATCAGGGCCAACGGCTACAAGATCATCGCTTTGGATGAAGCGGTTGACCTATTGAAATCCGGATATGGCCGGGAACGGTATGCGGTTCTGACTTTTGATGACGGCTATCGGGACAATCTGGAATATGCGCTTCCGGTCCTGAAAGAACTTGGTGCACCGTTCACCGTGTTTGTCGCAAGCGGTCTGGTGGACAGGTCGAGTGAGCTATGGTGGTTGGCGCTGGAGCTTATCATTGCCGCGAATGATCAGATCGTTTTCTCGTCTGACGCAGACGAGCCAACAGTCTGTGCAACTGCCGATGAAAAGTGTTCTTGTTTCAATCGCCTGATCGCTCATTTGAAAAACGATGTGAGCGAAGGGGATCAACGTGCAATCATCCGGGCCTTGTCGAGCCAGTATGGAATTGACCTCGCAGAGCTCGCGGACCAGGAGATGATGACCTGGGATGAGGTGCGGGAACTGGCGTCAGATCCGCTCGTCACGATTGGCGCTCACACGCACGATCATTTTGCCCTGGCGCGTCTCCCCGAAGATGCTGCACGGCAGGATATAGAAAAGGGTCTTGAACGTCTCGAAGCGGAATTGGGGCAGCGGCCCAAACACTTCGCGTACCCTTATGGGAAACACAACGCGGTTGACGCAGGCGCTGCCGAGGTTGTCGGCAAGTTCGGCTTTGCCTCCGCTGTCACAACATTTCCAGGTGTTCTGCAATCGGCAAGTGCGCGGGACCTGATGCTCTTGCCGCGTGTGTCGCTCAACGGGGTTTATCAGGACCCGGCCTTTATCGATCAGTATCTAACCGGCGCGCCGTTTGCGCTTTACCGGGCAGCCAAATGGTTGACGTCCGGTTTTGGTCTGCGCGCCCGAACTTAAAACGCGGGCCCGCACTTAGATCGTAATCGCAGTCAGCTTTTTTTGCCGCGTTCCATCCACCAGATGATGGCGCCTGCAGGGATGACCCAAGCAAGACCGGCAATGGCAAAGTAAGTGAACTGGATAAGCGTCGACGATTCCTGCAATCGGGGCGAGTCGCCGACCACCATTGCGGTCAGAGCGTAGACAATCACGAACAAGACGAGCGCGACCATACCGATAAACTTGCGGAGCGAGGGAACCATTCTTGACCCGTTCTGTAACCCAAAGAGCGATGATTTGCCGCGACCCGGCCACAAAGGCTTGCCGCTTTTCCCCAGCACCTATATCTCCCGATACCAAAGGTCAAACCGGTAGACGGATTTTGGAGACAACAGGGCAATGACAATGTCCACGGACAGCCTGGGAACGGCCGGCCAAACAAAAGACATCAAAGACCAGGAATTCATTCGCTCAAGCCGGGCGATGATCCGCTGGTGGCTCTACGGCGTCTGCTTTCTCATACTGGTGATGGTGGTCGTGGGTGGGGCGACCCGTTTGACCGAGTCCGGGCTTTCGATCACGGAATGGAAACCAATCCACGGCGTGATCCCTCCACTGACAGAGGCGGAGTGGCAGGTAGAGCTGGAAAAATACCGCCAGATTCCGGAATACCAGCTGATCAACAAGGGCATGAGCCTTGATGAGTTCAAATTCATCTTCTGGTGGGAATGGGGACACCGTCTGCTCGGACGGGTGATTGGCGTTGCCTTTTTTGTACCTATGGTCGTGTTCTGGGCGTCTGGGCGTATTGAACCCTGGCTGAAGCCACGGTTGGTCGTTGGTCTGGGCCTTGGCGGTCTGCAAGGGTTTGTCGGCTGGTGGATGGTCGCTTCCGGCTTGGTAGAGAGAACAGATGTCAGCCAGTACCGCTTGGCAGCACACCTGACCCTGGCCTTCATTATCTTTGCGTATCTCTTCTGGATTGCCCGACGACTGGCGCCACATGGTGCGCCGCCCGCTGATACACGCTCCGCGTTGCTACCGGTTGGCTGGGTGTTTACAGGCCTGCTGTTCTTGCAGCTGTTCTTTGGCGGCCTTGTCGCGGGTCTGAACGCCGGTTTCACCTACAATACATGGCCGCTGATGGACGGTCAGATGATCCCGTCGGGTCTGTTGATGCAGTCACCTGTCTGGCTGAATTTCTTTGAAAACGTCCTGACCGTTCAGTTTCAACACCGGATGGTTGCCTATCTTCTGGGTGCTGCTGCGATTTTTCTGGTATGGCGGACATGCGTTGTAACGGATGCCAAACGGATCCGTTTGCCGGCGTTTCACCTGGCGGCCTTTGTCTTCCTGCAGATGGTTTTCGGGATCGTCACGCTGCTGGGTTTTGGAAACTACACCGGGGAATTGTCCATGCATCAACTCGGTGTGGCGCTTGTCCACCAAGGCTTTGCTGTCTTTGTGATCGCGGCAACGATTGATTACATGGCGGCCTTGAAGGGCGAGTACCCGATCCGGAACTGACGGATGCCCAGGGTTTGAAATGAAAACAGCCCGCCAAACCGGCGGGCTGTTTTTTGTCCGTTAGCTAGTTGTTAGCCAGCGAGAGCCTGCTCCAGATCGGCAATGATGTCATCGACATCTTCGAGACCAACCGAGATCCGGACAACATCCGGGCCGGCGCCTGCAGATGTCTTTTGGTCATCCGACAGCTGGCGGTGAGTAGTGGACGCCGGATGAATGATGAGGCTCCGCGTATCGCCGATATTGGCAAGGTGTGAGAACAACTCGACCTTGGACACGAGGTTCACCCCGGCGTCGTACCCGCCTTCAACACCAAACGTGAAGACAGCTCCGGCACCTTTCGGCATGTACTTTTGCTGAAGCGCATGGTGCGGATCCTCCGGAAGGGCCGCATAGGACACCCACTTGACCTTGTCATGCCCGGACAAATGCAACGCGACTTTCTTCGCGTTGTCTGAATGGCGCTGCATGCGGAGCGGCAGAGTTTCGATACCCGTCAGGATCATGAAAGCGTTGAACGGCGAAATCGCCGGGCCCAGATCGCGCAGACCAAGAACACGGCAGGCGATCGCGAAAGCGAAATTGCCGAAGGTCTCATGCAGAACCATGTTCTGATATTCCGGACGCGGGGATGACAGAAGCGGATAGTTGCCAGATGCGGACCAGTCGAAGGATCCACCATCAACGATAATGCCGCCCATGGAGTTGCCGTGGCCGCCCATGAACTTGGTCAGGGAATGCAGGACAATGTCGGCGCCATGTTCGATCGGCCGACACAGGTACGGAGAAGCCATGGTGTTGTCGACAACCAGCGGAACGCCTTTTGCCTTGGCTATGGCGGCAATAGCTTCAATGTCAACGATGATCCCGCCTGGATTGGCAAGGCTTTCGATGAAAATTGCACGGGTCTTGTCATCAATCGCCGCTTCGAAGGACGCCATGTCTGATGGATCAGCCCATTTCACGCCCCAGCCGAAGCTTTTGAAAGAGTGGTTCAGCTGGTTGATGGAGCCGCCATAGAGCTTGTTGGCCGCCACAATATTGTCGCCCGGCTGCATGAGCGTATGGAAACAAAGAAGCTGTGCCGAGTGACCGGAAGCGGTTGCGAGCGCGGCCGTACCACCTTCAAGTGCTGCAACGCGTTCTTCAAGAACGGCAGTGGTCGGGTTTGTGATGCGGGTGTAAATATTTCCAAAGGCCTGAAGGCCGAACAGCGACGCAGCATGGTCGACATCGTCAAAGACAAATGAAGACGTCTGATAGATCGGTGTGACCCGAGCGCCGGTTGACGGATCTGGTGTCGCGCCTGCATGGATGGCCAGCGTGGAAAAGCCTGGAATATTTTCGCTCATAAAGAACCTCCCTTGGATATGTGGCGCGCAGTTTGGTCAAAGCCGTGCGGGAGGTCAAAGGATTGATTTCTGAAACCGCGAAAAAACGGAAAAAACGTTCTTTTTCTGAAAGATAATTGGGTCGGATACTGCTGCAACGCTTAGGGCGTTTTGACAAACCGCCGCGGCGAGCGTTCATCGCGCTCCAAATTCATGTCGGTTTTTATGACAAGATAGATGCCAAACATGAGAACACTGGCCGCAAGAGGCATCACCAAAGCGAGGAGGCCCGTATCTATAACTTCGTAAAGCATGGACTCGTCCGATCCCAACATGGAACTACTGTGATGCAATAAGGATAGACCCGTCATGTGCATGAATTGGTAACACCCGTTCCGAAATAAAAAATAAAATTTCCGGAAAATTGATGAAAATTCTAAATAATGACATGTATTCAGAGATTCAGATGCATTGACTATTTGAAGTCGAAGAATGACGAGCAAGGTGGCCAGCCCAACTCAGCCAATACTCATTACACGACCTGTCTTGCGACATCGCGTGTTTTGCCCGCTCTGGCTAGTGCGCTTAGGGAGCTTGCAGTTTCGTCACCGATATCAATCTGAAATAGCTCTGAAGATGAGCACCATGACGATGGCGACAACCACAACCAGGTGATAGATAGTGAACTGCGTGAACGGATCGACCATGAATGCCTCCTGCGGGAAAAGGTCAACAAGTCGTTAAAGTGTCTGTTCGGAAAATAAAGATTGGGCAAAGAATTTCGCTAACAGTTTAGTCAACTGTTAATCATTGCTGATCTCTTAACGATACCTTTGATTGGATCCCGAATGAAATGCAATCAGGGGGTGTTTTCTTGGTTACCTGTTTCTATACGGTTTGTCAGAAAATCGTTTGTTTTTGAAGCAAATAGACATTTGCACCGTCACTGTTGCTGCAAAAACAAAAATGGCCCGCGACTTTTTTACTGCCGTTCCAGATAGTTGTTTCTGAGGCCAAAAAATGAAATTTGGGCTTTCTTTGGTTATAAATTGTGCCCAATAGGTGCTGAGAACTTAGGTCTTTTTCGTAGGCGACAAGCCCCGGTGCTGGAAACCGGCTTTCAGGGCGGGGCGCTTTGAGGAGAGTGTCCGGGAATTGACACCGGCCCAGCCAATCTCCCCAGACAGCCGCCCATATTCGATCTTGGGGCAGCGGTCCATGACCACCTTGATACCCGCAGCTTCCGCTCGCTGCGCAGCCTCTTCGTGGCGCACGGTCAACTGCATCCAGATAACCTTCGGCAATTTGCCGCTTGCGATCACGTCATCGACAATTTGGCCCGCCGCCTCGGAATTCCGGAAGATATCGATCATGTCCGGCGTGTCCGGGAGGTCTTCCAAAGACGCGTAGGCCTTCTGTCCAAGGATTTCCTTGCCCGCTTGTCCGGGATTGATCGGCCAGACATCATAGCCTTTGGAAAGCATGTATTTCAGCACGAAGTAGGACGGGCGCACAGTGTTCGCGCTCGCCCCGATCATCGCGATGGTCTTCACCTCATCCAAGATGCCCTTGATGTAGGTGTCGGAATAGCTGTCGTGGTCCATCTGTATCAGCTGTCCGTCCATTCCGGTTTGCGCTTTTGCAGGAAAGCATTGATGCCTTCTTCGGCATCGCGGGCCATCATGTTCCCAACCATCGTCTCTGCCGCGAAATCGTAGGCTTCAGACAATGGCATTTCGAGTTGACGATAGAAGGCTTCCTTGCCGATCTTCACGGTATGGGCAGACTTGGAGGCAATGCTCTCCGCGTATTTCTGAACGACCTGCTCCAGGTAGTCGCGCGGGACGATCCGGTTGATCAGGCCAAAGTCCTTGGCGGTCGATGCGTCGATGCTTTCGCCGGTCAAAAGCATTTCCATCGCCTGTTTTGGAGCAACGTTCCGGCTCAGCGCGACCATCGGCGTTGAACAAAAGAGGCCGATATTGACGCCAGGCGTACAGAACGTGGCGGTATCTGTTGCAATTGCCAGATCGCAGGACGCGACCAGCTGACACCCGGCAGCGGTTGCAACACCTGTCACGACAGCAATGACCGGCTTTGGCAGCCGTACAATCTGCTGCATGAGGTCCGAACATTGGCGCATGATCCGCTCGTAGGTCGCCTTGCCACCGTCAGCTTCGGCCCGCGCACTCGTCAGTTCCTTCAGATCGTGGCCTGCGCAAAAGACCTTGCCCTCTGCGCCGAGGAGAACCACCCGTACATCCGGGTTCTCCGCCGCTTTAGTCAGTTCGGCGGACAAAGCGCTCATCATTTCGCTCGAGAGCGCGTTCATCCGTTCCGGGCGCTGCATGACGATCCGGTACACACCTTCATGCAGAAGCGTTGCCAGCATTGGTTTTTCGGCCATGTCGTTTGCAGCAGCGTCGGTCATGGAAAACTCCCTGAAGTCTCTATTTCAAAGCCTTATAGCTGAACTCCTGTTCGTCGGCGAGTACCCGAAACGTTGCAGTCAATATTCGTTCCTGACGATCATTTGACACAAAGCGGAGGATTTCCTCTGGTCGGCGGGCCTGACTGCATTATTCTCAGTTCTATGAAGAGCCTCGTCTCAACCCTGATCACCGCGATCGCCTTGTTAGTGGGGCAATTTGGTTCAGCTTCCGTCAAAGCGGCTCAACCCGTCGACGTCGCTCTTGTTCTGGCCGTTGATGTCTCACGGTCCATGTCGGCGGAAGAATTGGCCATTCAGCGGGACGGATATGCCGCTGCGATTTCGCATCCATCAGTCATTCGAGCTGTCGAACAGGGGCTTCATGGCCGGATTGCACTGACCATGTTTGAATGGGCCAACGATGCGCATATTCGCGAGATCGTACCCTGGACCCTCATTGAAACGCCGCAAGACGCAGAGGGTGTATCAACCATCATCAGCGAAGATCAGACCATTGGTCAGCGCAGAACCTCGATTTCCGGTGCGATCCGGTATGCGTCGAAGTTGCTGCTGGATGTCCCTTTTCAGGCGGATCGGCTGGTTATCGACATATCCGGCGATGGGCCCAACAATCAGGGCATCGCTGTGACCCGTGCCCGGGACCTGGCAGTGGAGGCCGGTTTTGTGATCAACGGATTGCCATTGATGACGACCGGCGGATTTGGTGGCCAGTTCAACATTCCGGATCTCGATGAATACTACCGCCGGTGCGTGATTGGCGGGCCGGGCAGTTTTGTTATTCCGGTAAACGATTGGGCCCAGTTTCCAGAAGCGGTTCGCCGGAAACTGGTCCTGGAAATCGGTGGGCGGGTTCCAGAAGAATCAGCACGCGTCTACCGGGCGCAGATCACGTTCGGCCAGCCTTATGATTGTATGGTCGGCGAGAAGATGTGGCGCAACTTGCGCGAAAGATTTTTTCTCGACCCTTGAATGTGTGGCCTTCAGATCCGTGGCCGACTTGCCCTGAACGCACGCTTTTCGCTGTATGCCTGTACAGCATAAGCTCCGGACATCGCGATCAAAGCCGCAGCTAGTCCGATGGTCACATCAACGGCGCCGGAAAAGGGCAGCCTGAACGCGTATATGAAAATTTCGATGTAGCTGACTGTGAAGCCAATCACGAGACCTATCGCAAGCAAGATAGAAATGCGGTCGCTTCCCCATCCTTTCTGATCGCGGGTCTCGCTCTGGAAGTGTCCGGAAACGCGAAAATATGCCCAAATGATAAACCCGAAGACCGCGGCAGAAAGGGCCATGACCGCAGCAGGTTGTATGATTTCCATTTTGTCTGGATCCCATTTTAGGAATGCTATCCGGGCCGGGTCGTCCGGGAGTGAGAACAACATGGGAATCAATTGCGGCAACGGCAAGAGGCCGCTCAAAATTTCCGGTTCTGGCATCTTCCGGTGTTTGCATCCAATGCAAGGAAGTCGTGGTCAACCTGCATCCGGCTCAGATCGCTGCTGGACCCGGTATTGGCGCAGCCATAGGATCGCATCCATGGCACGCATTCTGGAAACCGAGCTTTATGAGCCGGTCAAGGCATTCTTGGAAAAACAGGGGTATGAGGTGAAGGCCGAAGTAGGGTCGGCCGACATTGTGGCTTGCCGGGGTTACGACGATCCGGTGATCGTGGAACTGAAGACCGGCTTTACCCTTAGCCTGTTTCACCAGGCCGTTGACCGGCAAGGGGTGACCGACTCGGTTTATATCGCCGTTGCGCGGGGCAGCGGGCGCCGGTTTCAAGCGGCGCTAAAAAGTAATCTCAAGCTCGCGCGCAGGCTGGGGCTTGGACTTATTACGGTCCGGCTCGCCGATCAGCTGGTCGAAGTTCACGCTGATCCAGCGCCCTTCACACCGCGCAAGATGAAACCGCGGAAAGACCGGCTACTGCGTGAATTTGCCCGCCGTGTCGGAGATCCGAATACCGGTGGCTCGACGCGCGTCACGCTCGTCACGGCCTACCGGCAAGATGCCATGAGATGTGCTCAGTATTTAAGTGAAAATGGTCCAAGCCGGGGCGCGGAGGTTGCCAAAGCGACCGGCGTTGACCGGGCCACACGGATGATGGCGGATGATCACTACGGTTGGTTCGAACGGGTGGAACGTGGGATTTACGGTTTGACTCCGAAGGGCGAAAAGGCGAGGGAAAACAAGATAATTGAAGCATCTGAAAGCAAAAAATAAGGGGCAATTCTACATAGAGATTTCAAAACAGGGCGTTTGACGAAAAGCCTACGGCATCTCCGGGAACCGGATGGCCAATCAGGAAACCTTGACCGAACGCCACGCCAAGGTCTTGAAGCGCTGCAAGCTGTTCCTGTGTCTCGATGCCTTCGGCAACAATTTGCTTGCCAAGCTTGGCTGTGAGCTTTGCAATCGTTTCGACGATTGCCATATCGACATCGGATGTCAGCATTGAGCGAACGAAAGACACATCGAGCTTCACCAGATCAAATTCGGTTTCTTTCAAGTGCAATAAAGAGGCATGTCCGGTTCCAAAATCATCCAGCGCGACGGTAATGCCGTTTTCTCGCAGGTGCCGAAGTATACTGGAGACGTTTTCGCGCTTCCTGGTGAGAAGAACATCTTCGGTGACTTCTACTTGGATGTGGCTTGGCTTTAACCCCGCTTTGGTAATGGCCTCCATCAATCGATCGACAAATTGAGCATCACGCTGATAGGCCTGAAATTCGGGTGGAGAAATGTTGAACGCGATATGGCCAAAATCATGTCCCGCGTTGAGCCATGATGAGGCTTGATCGAGGGCGCGCAAACGAACCATCTCTCCGATACGGCGCGCGAGCACGCTGTCCTCGAACACCTCAGAGTAGCTGCTTGGCGGAACCAGCGTACCGTCCTCGTTGCTTAGTCGCAGCAATGCCTCGAATCCCGCCAGCTTTTGCGACTGCAAGTCAGCTTTCGGCTGAAAACACAACACAAAGCGTTCGTCGGTTAAGGCACGCCGTGCAGAGTTTAGGGTATTCGTTCGGTTCAGAGCTGCTGTGAGAAGCGCCTCCGAATAACAACGCACGGCATTTCCGCCCGACGCCTTTGCGTCATAGACGGCAAGGTCGGCTTGCTGAAGGAGGTCGTTTACATCCGAACCGTTGGTGTGTGTTTTCTCTGCTAGTCCTAGTGATGCTGAGCACTCGAACAAAAAACCTTTCCAGGCAATTGGCTTTGAAATCTCTTCAAGCAAGCGTTTGAAGTACTGAACAGCCTCCCCCCAGCTCAACTGAGCAGAAAAAATGACCGCAAATTCGTCTCCACCAAGCCTGATAACGATCCCTGTATCGCCTATGTATTCGACGAGCCTCTCGGCCAAGACGATGAGGGCACTGTCACCGGCAGGATGGCCGTGGCAATCGTTGATCTCTTTGAAGTCATCAAGGTCAATAATCGCGACCCCGCAGGACCGGCAATTGGATGAACTTTTGTGCAGGAGATCGTCCGCAATCCGCATGAAGTAGTGGCGATTGTAAAGACCGGTTAGCTGATCGCGTTCCGCATAGTACTGGGCAGTGTCCAGGAGCTTCCGATATTCGGTAATGTCACTGATCGTTCCGCCCATCTTGGTCGCGCGATTTTCATTGTTCCAAACGGCATGTCCGCGCGCGCGGACCCAAATCTGTTCGCCATTTTTGTGCAACAGCCGCAAGGATAGATCGAATGGAACGCGATCCTTGAGATGTTCTTTGAACACTTGTTCGACATTCGCCCGGTCTTCAGGATGAATGATTTTGATAAACAGGCCAGGTGCATTCGGAAGGGTTTCTTCGGTGTAGCCCAGCCGCAGTTTCCACTGTTCTGACATGTAATTGTGTTCGTCGTTGAGGTCCCATTCCCAGACGCCCTGGCTGGCCCCCGAAATGGCAAAAGCGTATCGCTCTTCACTGAGCCTCAAGGCCTTGGTGCGTTGTTCCAGTATCTCTTCCTGGCGCTGGTGCAAGTCGCGGAGTGCAACTTCGGCTGATTTCAGCGACGTGATATCCTGGATGAACCCGTAGGAGCGCAGATGTGTGCCGTCGACATCGACAACTGCAACGCCGCGTTCCCGGACGAAGATCTCTCCTCCGCCCGTTTTGATAATGCGGTACTCAAGCTCAACGATGTTTTTGGTTTCGCTTAAGCGGCGGGTCTGGGTCCTGTAGTGCTCCCGGTCATCTGGATGCACCCATTCCAGATCGGCATCCATTGAGGTCGCGCGGCGCATGAATTCTTCAACGGTGACACCATGCATGCGAGCAAGCTGCTCGGAACAATAGGTGCAGTTGTCTGTGATTTCGTCCCATTCCCAATAGCCGATGCCGGCAAGTGCTTCGACTTCTTCAAACAGCTCTCCCGGTCGCCGTAGTGTTTGAACCGGGTAGACTTTGCTGACCTTATTGTCCATCGAAGCTTGCGCTCACTGCAATTGTCAAAATCGAAAACAGTGAGCGGAGAATAGAAGCTTTTTGCTTCCAAATGCTTTGCTTTTTGTCAATTTCATGGAACATGAAAATTAGCTGATACTTATAACGATAGTCTTGGTGAAGAGTTGGGGTAGATAATTCGTAATTGTTCCAATTTCTTTCTGCTGCCGGGGGGGGCGAGCCGACAGCGTGTTGTTTTCTGCACCCTGCGCGGTTCGCCTCTTGTGGGCGGTCATGACAACAACCAGATGCAGATCTTGGTATTCTCGGGGTCATGGAGCTCCAGGTGTTTGAAATAGCGGTGCCGCTGATCGGCGGTTTATTTCTTTTGATCATAGGTGGAGAGTTCTTGGTGCGCGGGGCTGTAAATGCCGCGACGCATCTGGGGGTGTCGCCGCTCGTGATCGGCTTGACCCTGGTCGGGTTCGGCACCTCGACGCCAGAACTTGTTACCTCTGTGCATGCCGCACTTGTGGGTGCGCCTGGCATTGCTTACGGCAATCTTGTCGGATCGAACATCGCCAACATATTGCTGATCGGCGGTGTCGCGGCGCTGTTGTTTCCGATCGCCGTGTCGACCACGGCGCTTAAACGCGATGCTGGGGTGATGCTGGCCATGACCTTGGTCTTTGCGGGCGTTGTCACCGTCATGGATGCCAGTCGGTTGGTCGGCGGGGTCTTCCTTGCAGCTCTATGCACCTACATTTACATGGCCATCCGGCAGGAGCGGGCAGCCGTTCAGGAAAACCGTGGCGCCGTGCATGGAAAAAGTACGGCGTTGATCGAGACGGATCCGGTTTTGGACATTCCAGCACAGCCGAAAGGTGGTCTGGTGGCCGCGCTGCTGCTCGCGCTGGGTGGTTTGGCGCTGGTGGTGTTCGGCGGCAAGTTCCTGGTGGAGGGCGCTGTCAGCCTGGCGCGCAGTTTTCGAATTTCGGAAACAGTTATTGGCCTGACGATCGTCGCGATCGGCACCTCCATGCCGGAACTGGTGACATCAGTCGTTGCCGGCTTGAAACGTCAGACAGACGTTGCGTTCGGCAACATCATCGGGTCGAACATCTACAATATTTTGGGGATCGGTGGTGCAACGGCTCTGATCGCGCCGAGCGAAGTTCCGTCCCAGATCATCAGCTTCGACAATCCGGTCATGATTGGCGTTTCGGTGATCTTCGTGATTTTCGCAGCAACCGGCCTACGGATCGGCCGGCGCGAGGGCGCAGTGCTGCTTGGCGGATATCTTGTCTACCTTTATGCCCTTTGGCCGTCCTGAACAAAGGGTGTGCCGCTAGACCTGTTTGTCGTCTGAAGGGGGCATTCCCACATCGGCGTCTTCCAGCGGCAGAGCTTCGTCCTCGCCGGCCGCAAGTGTCGCGGTTTCTGGTGTGACCATACGGGCAGGGGCGCTGACCTGAAAAGCGCCCTTGTCTTCTTCGGCAACCGCCGCCCGCCGGGTCATGCGCCACAGCGTGAAGGCAATCATGACGACGTGAGCGCCGATGGTCGTGATGAACAGGCCTTGCGGGCCGATGCTTGTCATCATGACACCGGCAATCAGCGGTCCGATAATGGAGCCGATGCCGAACATCATCAAAAGCCCGCCTGACACCTGAATGGACGTTCCTGGAGGGGCATGGTCGTTGGCATGGGCAACGATCACAGGGTACATCGCAAAAATCGCTGCACCGAAGACGGCAACCAGCAAAAGGTTCGTGAGCTGGCTGTCGGGGAGCAGCACCACGAAGGCGATATCGGCAGCAAGTGCAACAGCGGCCACAACGGCCAAAACGATGCGGCGGTCCATGCGGTCGCTCAGATATCCGATCGGGATCTGGGCGACGGCGCCTGCAAGGACCGGGATGCTTGCAAAAAGCGCAATCGACGTCAGTTCAAGACCCACCCGCCCGGCATAGACGGCAGCCAGCGTCCCGAAGGCAGCGTTGGAGATCCCGACGAGAAACACGGCCGCAACGGCCACCGGAGAATTGTTCCAAAGGACGCGCATATTGAGCTGCACCGATGTCAGCGGAGCCGGCGAGGCGGACGTCGATAACGCCGTTGGCACAAGAGCCAGGCAATAGACAATGGCGCCAATCGCAAAGAACAGGAAGCTCATCGTGTCGCCGAGCGAGATGACCATCTGCCCGGCTGTTAAAGCCCCAAGATTGACCATCGTGTAGACACCGAAAATGGTGCCGCGTGTGTTGGCCTCGGACTTGTCGTTGAGCCAGGATTCCACGATCATCGCAGCGCCAGCAAAGCAGAACCCGGAGACGGCCCGGATCGGGATCCACGCCCAGGCCTCGACCAGGAGCGCCTGCAACAGCATCGAGACGGCGGCAAAGGCGCACATCACACCAAATGTTCGGATATGACCGACGGCCCCCACTAGCCGGGGAACGAAGATGCACCCGAGCACATAGCCGATCGCCCAACCGGTTCCCAAAAGGCCTAGCGAACTTGCGGAAAATCCCTCCGCAGCTCCGCGAACCGGCAGGATGAGGCCGTGAATGCCGCCGGCAAAGAGCAAAAGCGCGGAGCCGAACAAGAGCGCCGTAATGGGAATGATTTGTCTGATCATGCCCGCCACAGTACTGATTCTGAAGACAAAAGGGTAGCGGCGCGCCTGAGACCTCCCGGATGAGGGCGGTCTTTCTCACCGATCGTTATAAGCTATGTGCCTTCCGGCCGAGGTATACGGATTGCGTCACTTCGCGCCCGTCCTGAAGTGGGTTTTCGAACACCACCGGTTCCGCCCATGCCTCATCAAACGCTTCTGCAAGTTTGGCGGTGATGGCAGTATCCGGAGCTTCGTCCGACCAGAGGCCAATGACGCCACCGGGTTTCAGGAATCGTTGCACGCCAGTGAAACCTTCAAGGGTGTAGAAGCCCTTGGACCCTGAATGCAGCAACCGCTCGGGCGTGTGGTCAATGTCGATCAAAATGGCATCGTATTGGCGTTTCGGACGACTGGCATCGAAACCGTTCTCTGACACTGCGAGGCCAAAGAAGTCTCCTTGAACCAATTGGCAGCGCGGATCATCCACCAGTTCGGTTTGCATCGGGACTAGCCCCTCCTGATGCCAGCGGATGACCGGTTCCAGAAGATCGACGACGGTGAGGCTGGCGACCGTGTCATGGGCCAAAACCGCCTGTGCGGTGTATCCAAGGCCGAGCCCGCCGACCAACACCTCCAACCCATCGCCTGACAGAGCTTCCACACCGAGATCCGCCAGCGCCACCTCGGAGGCGGTGAACAGGCTCGACATCAGGTGCTCTTCTCCAAGAAGAATTTCGAAGACGTCGGTTTTCAGCGCCAGAAGATGCCGGCGGCGGAGAGACACGGCCCCGATCGGTGTCGGGGCATAATCCAGTTCTTCAAACATCTTACTCATGCTGCACCATGACGGTTGGTTGGTGATTTGGGAAGGGCGCGAACGCTCTTCCCCCAAACTAGACGCGATGAAGAGCCGCGTTTCTATGGCGCTATGATTTAGGTGAGTTTTTTATAGGTTCGAACTTATTGGACTTTTGTTTCGAGTTGATCGAAGTTCAGCCTGTTTCTCACGTCTATTGAGTTGATTAACCGCATGCCACGTTCATCTGCCCGCAAAGACCTTACCTTGAAAGCTCTGGAACTCTTTCAGATCTGCGCCCGCAAGTCGTCGGTTCAGGCGACTGCTGATGAAACAGGCTTGTCGATCAGCACTGTTTCGCACCACCTGCGCAGCCTTGAAGAACATCTTGGCGTAGAGCTGTTCGATCATGCTCGTCGCCCTATGATGCTGACGCCCAAGGGGCAGATGTTCTTGAAGGAAATCGACGTCGCCCTCGGGTCCATCCGCAAGGCGAAGGCGGAAGCTAGTGCCGGGAATGTCACGGAAACCAGTTATCTCAGGTTCGGCAGTATTGCCGACATGGATAGCGATATTACGCCTGACCTTGCGGTTTACCTTTCCAGAAAAATGCCCCAGTGCAATTTCGTTTTCCGGTCCGGATCCAGCCGCGAACTTCTTGACATGCTGCGTGACCGCCAGTTGGACATCGGCATAGCGACCACGCCGCCAGAGGGGGTGAATAACCTGCAGGACACCCCTTTGCTCCGTGACCCATTTGTGGTGGTGCTGCCAGAAGGGCGGACTGAGGAGACAGCAGATGTTCTGGCCGGCAAATCGGATCTGCCTTTTCTGCAGTTTACCAGTGACCTGCTCATAGCTCGGCAGATCGAAGCACAATTGCGCCGGTTGGGAGTGGCGATGCCCGACCGTTTCGAATGCGGCAACAACCAGACCCTCATGGCAATGGTGGCGGCAGGTGCTGGATGGACGATAACAACACCTTTGCTGTTCTCCAGGGCACGCCGGTTTCATTCAAAGCTTCGCATGCTCCAGTTTCCGGGAAAAAGCTTTGCGCGGACGCTGTCTCTCATCACCACGACGGATTGCGCTGGATCTGTGCGTGGTCTCATCGATCAGAATCTCCGCAAGCTGCTGACACGCCATGCGCTGACCCCCATGCATCAAAGCAACTCTTGGCTTGAGGACCGATTTTGTCTGGTCACGGGTGCTGATTGACCGGAATGCCTCGGTCAGTATTTCGTATCTACGAGTTTTTCGAAGTCCAATTTTGATATTTTGAAAAGTGCAGTCCGCCACATTGCCACTTTGTTCAAACTGCGGCACCCCGGAAAGAGGGGATGTCGGAGGTGTTCCATGAAAACGCGTACGCAAGTGGTTGTGATCGGTGGAGGTATCGCCGGGTGTTCGACGATCTATCATCTTACTCAGGAGGGGTGGACAGATGTCGTATTGGTCGAACGCAATGAACTCACGTCCGGGACGACGTGGCATTCTGCAGCCCAAGTAACCAACTTCGGCATGAATCAAACCATGGTCGGTTTGAAGAGCCATTCTATCCGGCTCTACAAGGAGCTGGCAGAAGATCCAGATTACCCGATCAACTATCACCATGCAGACGGTGGCATTCGACTTGCGAACACCGAAGCCCAGATGCAAGGCTACCGGCACTTTGCGTCAATGGCACGCGGCATGGATGTCGACTTCGAAGTCATTGATGCGCAGGAGTGCGCACGCCGCCATCCCTTGATTTCAACGGACAATCTGCTTGGCGGTCTTTGGGATCCGCTCGATGGCGACATCGATCCGGCACAGCTTTGTCAGGCGCTGGCCCGCCGTGCCCGCAAGGCCGGGGCGGCCATCTATCGCAACACGCCAGTCACGGGCCTGACACAGCACAAGGATGACACCTGGACAATTCAAACCGAGCATGGAGACATCGACTGCGACATTGTCGTGAACGCTGGTGGATACCGGGTGAACGAAATCGGGGCAATGATGGGGGTTCATCATCCCGTCGCCTCGATGGAACACCAATACTTTCTGACCGAGGAAATACAGGCGATCAAGGAGGCAGAGCACCGGATGCCGTTGCTCCGTTGCCCGATCAGCGATTACTACTGCCGTCAGGAAAAGAACGGTTTGTTGGTCGGCTTTTACGAGCAGGATTGCAAGACGTGGGGTATGGACGGGATCGATCCGCATTTTGTCAACGCGCTCTGTCCGGATGATCTGGATCGGGTAACCGACGTCCTTGAGGGTGCTTTTGCCCGCATGCCTGCATTGATGGACACTGGAATTCACACTGTCATCAACGGTCCGATCACCTATACAATCGATGGCGCACCGTTGGTCGGACCGATCCCGGGCAAACGCAATGCTTTTTGTATCATCGGGCTTAGGGCCGGCTTGGGCGAGGGGGGCGGACACGGTTGGCTGCTGGCGCAGCAAATCGTGCACGGCGAGGCGTGCTACGACACATGGTGCCTCGATCCGCGGCGCTTTACCGGCCACGCCAATGTCGAGCTCACCGCTCTGAAAGCCATAGAAGACTACCAGAACGAGTTCCGATTTCACTTCCCTCACGAACATCGCCCAGCCGGGCGGTCCGCCAAGACAACGCCGCTGACACCCGTGATGGCGGCCGAAGGGGCAGAATTTACGGTGGTGAACGGCTGGGAACGCGTGGATTACATCAAGCCGTCACCGGGGTTTCATCCAACCCTCGGATTTCATTTTGATGAGGCATTCGATGTGGTCGCCAGCGAGGTGCAACACATCCAGGCAAATGTGGGCCTCTGCGAGGTCAATGGCTTTAACCGGATTGAGATTACCGGTTCCGACCGGCACGCATTTCTCGATCGTCTGTTCTGTGGCACCGTCACGAAAAGGGAAGGTCGGGTCGGTCTCGGGTATCTGCTCAATCGGCATGGCATGGTCAAGGCCGAGGCAACAATCGCCAACATTCCGGCTTCGGATCGTGGGCCGGCGCGTGTCTGGTATGGGTCGGCAGCAACCTCCGAATATCATGATATGGATTGGCTAAAGTCCCATCTGCGTCCGGATGAAGATGTTGAGATCAGGAGCCTGACCAACGACCAAACCATTCTGGTTCTGGCAGGACCAAAGGCGCGGGTGGTACTGCAATCGGCCAGCCGGGGCGACTGGTCAAAGGAAAGATTCCCCTGGCTGTCGGTGCGCGAAACCTTCATCGGGTATGCACCGGCAACCGTTATGGGGGTCAGCTTTTCCGGCGAGCTTGCTTATGAGATCCATGTCCCGAATGCTTCACTCTATGCTGCCTATCTGGCGCTTAGGGAAGCTGGAAAGGCGCATGATCTGAGACTGTTTGGCGCAAGAGCGGTGGAGTCCATGCGCATGGAAAAGGGCTTCTTGCACTGGAAGGCGGATCTGATAACCGAATTCGATCCTTTTGAAACCGGGTTGGATCGCTTTGTGAAGCTGGATAAACCCGATTTTGTCGGCAAGGACGCCTTGATACAGCGCCTAAAGGACGGGCCGAGGAAGAAACTTGTGACCCTTAAAATTGACGCGACCCACGCACCCGCATATGGCGGGGCCTCGCTGATGCAGGGAGACACCGTTGTGGGGACGGTCACTTCCGGCGACTGGGGCCATCGCAGCGGCCTGAATCTCGCCTATGCGTTTGTCGACACTGCGCTTTCGGGAGAAGGAACGGTGCTTGATCTTGACCTTCTTGGAGCCAGGGTCAGCGTTGAGATCATCGCTCCGTCCCCCTACGATCCCGGTCATACAAGGATGCGCGGGTAGGGGCACGGGCCATTTCACTGAGACAAAACAGACTAGCCGCGCCGTCTCCGCCGTCGCCGGCCGTCGCCTGTGCCCTCCGCTTCGACCGGGTCCTTGCGTTCGGGGAGCTCGACCGCGGAGCGAAGGTTCACGAACGGATCGATCTTATTCGGCAGGGCCATGGCGTTGACGAAATGTTCCTGGAACTTGGGTTCCAGCGCTGTTTCGATCTTTTCGATGTTGTGAACTGTTTCTTCGATCTCGCGCCGGTAGCCCCGATTGAGCAGCGCCATGCGGGCGCCGGTGCCGGCGGCATTGCCGACGCCGGACACGCCATCCAGCGCGCAGTCCGGAATAAGCCCCAGGATCATTGCGTATTTCGGCTCAATGTAGCTGCCAAAAGCGCCTGCAAACCGGATGCGGTCGATGTGATCGCTGCCGAGCTTGTCCTGAAGCAACTTGATGCCGGCATAGAGCGCGCCTTTGGCAAGCTGAATGGCGCGGATGTCGGTCTGTAAGATCGAGATCTCAATGCCGTCTTCGGCAATGACATATGAGAATGTCCGGCCCTCAGAGCGGATCCGGTGCGTTTTTTGTGCCATGGAGCCGTCAATCACGCCGTCTTCGGTGATGAGACCAGCGAGATACATTTCCGCGACGGCCTCGATGATGCCGGATCCGCATATGCCGGTGACGCCAACGCTGTCGATCCTTTCTGAAAAGCCCTCTTCATCCGACCATTCGTCGACGCCGATCACCTTGAACCGGGGCTCCAGCGTGTCCTTGTCGATCCGGATGCGCTCAATGGCCCCGGGCGCTGCGCGCTGGCCGGAGGAAATTTCCGCACCCTCAAAAGCCGGACCGGTCGGGGAGGAGGCGGCCAGCAGTCGATGCTTGTTGCCAAGCACGATTTCCGCGTTGGTGCCGACATCCACAAGCAGTGTCGTTTCTTCGAGCGAATAGGGGCTTTCGGAGAGCGTGGCCGCGGCGGCATCCGCCCCGACATGTCCGGCGATACACGGCAACATGTAGACCCGGGCCCCCGGATTTAGATCAAGGTCAAGATCACGGGCGGTCAGTACCATGGCATCGGAAGCGGCCAACGCGAACGGCGCGCCGCCGAGCTCCACAGGATCAATCCCGAGGAAGAGGTGGTGCATGACCGGGTTGCCAACAAAGGTGGCGTCCAGCACATCGGCGCGCTCTGCGCCGACATCACCAACCAGCTTGCCGACAAGGGCATTGATCGCCTCGCGTACCGCCTTGACGAGATCCGGCAGTTTCGTCGGATTCATTTGGACATAGGAAACCCGCGACATCAGGTCTTCGCCAAAGCGAATCTGCGGGTTCGAGGTGCCGGCGGAAGAGACTGTACGCCCGTTTTGAAGATTGCACAGATGCGCGGCAATCGTGGTTGACCCGATATCAACGGCCAAGCCATAGACGGCCTGTTTTTCACCCGGCCACAGCGCCACCAGTGTTGGGCCGCTCGAAATGTCCGTGTGGATGGCGGCAGTGACCGTCCAGTGTCCCTTGCGCAGGATTGTCTGAACCTTTGGCAGCAGGACCGGATCGGTCGCCAGCGTCTCAACGCCGGCCTCTTTGGCGAGCGCCTCGCGCAGGCGGTCAATGTCACCGCGCGGGGTTTCCATATCCGGTTCGTCGATGGAAACAGTCACCAGCGAAATCGCACTGTCCGGTTCAATCGTCTTCGCCTCGGCCCGCTTGCGCACGACCTGCCGGTTCGTCTGGGCGTCGGTTGGAATGTCGACGACCAGGTCGCCGAGGATTTTCGCCTGACAGGAGAGGCGCCGGTCGTCCGGCAGATTGCGTAAGGTGGCGTAGCGTGTTTCCGCTTCTGTTGCACCCTCAAGGTGGTCTGCGGCGCTCGTCAGGTTTTCCTTGGCGAAGGTGCCTTCGGAGACGGAGATCTGGCAGCGCCCGCAAATACCGCGCCCGCCGCAGACCGATTCCACGTAGACACCAAGAGAACGCGCGGCATCAAGAAGCGGTGTTCCGACTTCAAATGTGCCACGCCGGCCACTGGGCTGGAAAACAACCTTGGCGAGTTTCGCGGTGCTCTCTGACATGTCCTATTTGTGTCCAAGCGGTTTTCGGTTCAGTTTTTCAATGATCTGGCGCGGTCATGGCAAGACCCGGGATCGGCAAGCCGCCCGGGTCTTGAATTGTGCGGCCGAGCCAGTCTGGCAATCAGCCGGCCCGCCGGGCAGCGCGGCCCCCACGGCGGCGTCCGCCGGAAGCTGCCGCCTCTGTTGGTGCAGCCGTCGCCGCACCGGCCGCCGCCGGCTTGTGGTCGCGGTAGGTCATGATCCATTCCTGACAGTTCGGATCGGTGCCGTTCAGGACGTTGGCAGCGCGGACCGCTTCCATTTCCTGTGGGCGGCACGGGTTCATGATCGCGGACGTCATGCCAGCGCCGATGACCATCGGGATGAAACCTGCGTTGATGCCGTGGCGGTGCGGCAGGCCGAAGGAGATGTTCGACAGGCCGCAAGTGGTGTTCACCTTCAACTCTTCACGGAGCCGGCGCAGCAGCGCAAACACTTGCTGCCCGGCTGTGCCCATGGCACCGATCGGCATGACGAGCGGGTCGACAACGATGTCGTGCGCGGGAATGCCGAAGTCCGCCGCACGCTCAACGATTTTCTTGGCGACCTCGAAGCGCACGTCCGGGTCTTCGGAAATACCGGTTTCATCGTTGGAGATCGCAACAACCGGCACGTCATATTTCTTGATGAGCGGCAGGATCGCTTCCAGCTTTTCCTCTTCACCGGTTACGGAATTGACCAGCGGGCGGCCTTTGGTGACTTCCAGGCCTGCCTTGATTGCCTCGGTGACAGAGGAATCGATCGAGATCGGGAGATCGCTCAACTCCTGAACGATTTCGAGGGTTTTGACCAGAAGCGGCGGTTCGGTCTCGTTCGGGTTCACCGCGGTAACGCCGGCATTGACGTCGAGCATGGTGGCGCCAGCTGCGGCCTGGGCCAAAACGTCAGCTTTCACGGTCTCGAAATTACCTTCAACCATTTCAGCAGCCAGCTTCTTGCGGCCGGTCGGGTTGATGCGCTCTCCAATCACGCAAAACGGCTGGTCAAAGCCGATCACGACTTCCTTGGTGGCGGAGGCGACAATTGTTCTGGTCATTTATGCGCTCTCGTTGGCGGTCAGAGATGTTGACGAAGTTTGAAAGGACCAGCTCCCGCGGCTGGTGAGCCACTCAGCTGTTTTGGCGACACCGCCGAATGGGTAAACGTGGATTTGAGCGAGCTGGCTGTCAGGCTGGCTGGTGACGCGGGCTTCCAGCGGCTCGACCATGGTGTTCGGGTCGTAGCCTGCAAGCATGGAGACAACCGCGCCGCCGCGTTTTTTAAGAAAGTTCAGCGAGTTTTCGACACCTGCGAAGGCCGCGAACTTCAAGAGCGTGGTCATCTTGGCTGGACCTGCAACGCCGATATGAACCGGGAACTGGTTGCCCCAGCTGCGGATCTCGTCGAGCCAGACACTGACCTGATGCGGATCGAAGCCGAACTGTGTGACAATCCGGAACTCCGCATCGCTGGCTGCGGCAAGCTCATGCTTGCGCATCAAGAACGATTTGATGACGTCCGGCTTGATGTCCGGTGCCCCTTCCGGGTGACCGGCTACGGCAATCTTTTGAATGCCCAGCTTGTCGAAAAGGCCTGTTTCGAGAAGGGCGACGGATGAGGTAAGCGGGCCAGCCTTGTCGGCTTCACCGGCAATTGCGAGCACTTCCTTGACGCCGGCTTCCTGGGTCAGGCGGGTGATGCGGCGCTCGAAATCGGCAGCGCTCGCATAGCGACGCGCGGCCATATGCGGTACGGCGGTCAGGCCCTTGTCGGTCAGGGTCTTGGCTGCGGCGACGATCGTGTCTTCCGGAGCATTGCCAAGATCGGTGACATAGACCTGGCTGCCAGCCGGAATCGCTGCCAGAAGCTCTGTCTTTTCGACTACCTGTTTGGGTGACATTTCGGTCGAGGCGGGCAGGCGGCCATTTGCCAAAAGGCTGCTATCAGTCATTTTCCAGGCCTCCATTCGCCATCAGGTCCATCAGGCGGTGTTTCGGGTAATCGGCAACAAGCGCTTCAAGCGCGGTGTCAGCTTCCTGTTCAAGGTCGTCGGAAACATCGACAGGATCTGCCCGGCGCCATTCGGCCATATAGGCATCACTGTCTTTGGCGCCGACACGCATCGCGCAGGCATCGATCGTTTCCATGAAGACAGCCGGCAGCTCCCGGCGGGCGGACTTGCGGCCCTTTTTCACCAGGATCTGTGCCGGGATGTCCCGCCAGTAAACGATTGTCTTTTGCGCCATTTCACGTCGTCCTCTTTCGAGCATGATTGCCGGAAAGCTCTTAATCCAAGTCGCTTGATAGCGGCATTGCACGGTAAAAAACCGACCCGTGCAGTGCCGCATGTCAGCGCGAAGGCATCGCAGGTTCTTTCGTCAGGAACGGCGCCAGCAAGCCATAGCCGGTGCGTTCAATTTCAAGTGGAAGCTGAAGACGTTCCGCTGCCCGTCTTGCGGCCTCTTCAAGGGCCGGATCATCTGTCTGCGCCAGGTAGAGAACCCGCGTGTAGTGGGCAAAGTACATGTCGCGCAGATGAGGGTGCCAATCGAGGCCGAGCGGTTCGATCACCATTGTCTGAAAGTGCCGGGCGAGGAAGTCGGTCAGATAAAAGCTGCCAAGCTGGTTTTCCTCGAATTGGTCGAATGTCTCCAGTCCGGCAAAGAACGCATAACAATGCGCGCCTTCGATCCGGCGGGTTCCGGTTTCTTCCAGAACCTTGTCGAGAAGACCGCCAGTGCCGCAATCGCCATAAGCAACCAGGATGTCGGAATAAATATCGCGGTTCTGGAGAATGACCCGCCGGACTTCGTCGGGGATCTTTTCCGGTGTGTTGTGCAGCTGTGCCGGGAGACAAGTCACATCAATGTGATCAAGCTGATTTAGATCGCGGATTGCGATGATCTCACGCGCCAATGCTCCGCAAGCAACAACAAGGACGCGGCCGATCCTGTCGTTCGCGTCCTCTTGTGTTCCGATCGGGAAAAGAGGCTCACCCGCCTGCATGTCGGGAGCCTCCTCAAACATGTTCCGTCAGCCCCGGTTGGCCAGCTGGTTGTGCCGCCGGGCAATCAGGTCTTTTGCCATTTCAACAGCTACAGCTGCATCGCGGCAGTAGCCGTCTGCGCCAACGGCCTGTCCGAACTCTTCGTTGAGCGGTGCACCGCCTACAAGCACGATGTAGTCGTCCCGCAGGCCCTTTTCCTTCATCTCGTCGATGACGACCTTCATGTAAGGCATAGTGGTGGTCAAAAGGGCAGACATGCCGAGGATGTCCGGCTGATGCTCTTCAAGAGCCGCCAGATAGTTTTCGACCGGGTTGTTGATGCCGATGTCGATCACTTCAAAACCAGCGCCTTCCATCATCATGGAGACAAGGTTCTTGCCGATGTCGTGAATGTCGCCCTTGACGGTGCCGATAACCATCTTGCCGACTTTTGGAGCTCCCGTTTCCGCGAGCAGCGGACGCAGGATGCTCATGCCCGATTTCATTGCGTTCGCGGACAAGAGCACTTCCGGCACGAACAAGATGCCATCGCGGAAGTCGACGCCGACGATCCGCATGCCTTCAACAAGGGCCTTGGTCAGGATGTCGTAAGGTGCCCAGCCGCGTTCCAGGAGGATGTTCACCGCATCCTGGATTTCTTCCTGCAGACCATCATAAAGATCATCATGCATCTGCTCGACGAGTTCATCGTCAGACAGGGCCGACAGGTCGATGTCGTCTTCGTCAGACATTGGGCAGCTCCAAAAAGGCTATCGTGACCGGTAAACGTTGAAAAACCTTATGCCTTAAGGGGAATTGCCCGATATCATCAATGCGACACGGCTAGTCGCTTTCGCGACAGAGGGCCTCTGATGGTTCGAATTGGTGCACTGCCATGACTTGAAAAGAAAAAGGCGGATCACTCGGATCCGCCTCAAGTTTTCTGTTCTGGTCCGGACAGATCAGAACAGACCCTCGATCAAGCCTTCATCGTTCAGCTTGATATGGTTTGCTGACGGCACGCGCGGCAGACCCGGCATGGTCATGATTTCCCCGCAGATTGCGACGATGAAGCCGGCGCCGGCAGATAGGCGGACTTCGCGGATCGGCACTCCATGGCCGGTCGGCGCACCACGCAGATTCGGGTCGGTGGAGAAGGAATACTGGGTCTTGGCCATGCAGACCGGCAGGTTGCCGAAGCCGTCTGCTTCCCAGCGGCGAAGTTGATCCCGGATGGACTTGTCGGCCAGGACCTCGTCGGCGCGGTAGATGCGCTTTGCAATCGTCTCGATCTTTTCAAAGAGCGGCATGTCGTCTTCGTAGAGCGGAGCGAACTGAGCTGCACCGCTTTCTGCAAGCGCTGCGACTTTTTCGGCAAGTTCCGCTGTACCTTCTGAGCCCTTGGCCCAGTGAGAAGCCAGAACGGCATCGACACCAAGATCAGCACAGAAGTTTTTGATCTCCTGGACCTCAGCGTCCGTGTCTGCGGTGAAGTGGTTGATCGCCACGACAGCCGGGACACCGAACTGCTTGATGTTTTCAATGTGGCGGCCGAGGTTGGCGCAGCCCTTCTGGACGGCTTCGATGTTTTCCGCACCAAGGTCTTCCTTAGCAACGCCGCCGTTCATCTTCAGCGCACGCACGGTCGCGACAATCACAACCGCATCCGGCGAAAGACCAGCCTTTCGGCATTTGATGTCAAAGAATTTCTCGGCGCCAAGGTCCGCGCCGAAACCCGCTTCGGTCACGACATAGTCGGCAAGTTTCAGAGCCGTTTGGGTCGCCATGACGGAGTTACAGCCGTGGGCAATGTTGGCAAACGGGCCTCCGTGAATGAAGGCTGGATTGTTTTCCAGGGTCTGCACGAGGTTTGGCTGGATGGCCTCTTTCAGGAGAACGGTCATGGCGCCGTCGGCTTCCAATTCGCGCGCGGTGATCGCGGTGCGGTCGCGGCGGTAGGCAACGATGATGTCGCCCAGGCGCTTTTGCAGATCTTCAAGATCTGTCGCCAGGCAGAGGATCGCCATGATTTCGGAGGCAACAGTGATGTCGAAGCCGCCTTCCCGCGGGAAACCGTTGGCAACACCGCCGAGTGAACAGACGATTTCGCGCAACGCCCGGTCGTTCATGTCCAGCACCCGGCGCCAAACCACCCGGCGCTGGTCGATGCCGAGCTCATTGCCCCAGTAGATGTGGTTTTCGATAAGCGCGGCAAGAAGGTTGTGCGCTGACGTAATCGCATGGAAATCGCCGGTGAAATGGAGGTTGATGTCCTCCATCGGCACCACCTGCGCATAGCCGCCGCCTGCTGCACCACCCTTCATGCCGAAACACGGGCCGAGCGACGGCTCGCGCAGACAGATCATGGCGTTCTTTCCGATCCGGTTGAGACCATCCCCCAGGCCGACAGTCGTTGTGGTTTTGCCTTCGCCGGCCGGTGTCGGGTTGATTGCGGTGACCAGGATCAGCTTGCCGTTTTCCTTGCCGTTCAGCCCTTCGATGAAGTCTGCGGAGATCTTCGCCTTGGTGCGGCCATAAGGCAGCAGCGATTCTTCCGGAATGTTCAACCGGTCGCCGATCTCCAGGATCGGCTTCATTTTCGCTGCGCGTGCAATCTCGATATCACTGGCCATGATGTTTCCTCGACATGTTTTGTTTCCCGGAAAAAGCCGGGCGTTGTCTTTGCCGCACGCTAGAAGAGAGGGCGGTGCAACAGATGTTCTGAATGCGACCTACTAAGTTTGGGATGCGACGATGGCGTTTCCGCTTCGATAATTGCGGAATGGCACTGGTTCAGAATTGCATTTTCTAGCCAAGCGGATTTTAATTCCGCCATGACAGATTCAGATATTCTCTCCCGTTTGCCGGAGCGGTTGAAAAAGGCCCGCCGGGCGCAAGGCTTATCGCTTGAGGCGGTTGAAAAGCTCTCCGGTGTGTCGCGCTCGATGGTTAGCCAGATTGAGCGGGGCGAATCCAATCCCACGGTTGCGACGCTTCTCAATCTTACCCGGGCGCTCAACGTCGACTTTGCCGGCCTGCTTGGAGAAGAGGCTGTCGAGGATCGGGTGGAAATTGTGAAGGTGAGCCAAACCCCGGCGCTCGATCGCGCGGGAGACGGATGCAGGATCCGGATCTTGTCCGCGCCTCAGGACACGGGCCGGTTTGAAGTCTATGAGCTCATCTTTGCTGATGGCGGCAAGCTGGAGAGCAAACCTCATGAGCGTGGAACCCGGGAGCAATTGATCGCCGAAGAGGGAACGTTGAAGGTCATGTCCGGCGTTGCAACGGGGATGATTGAAAAGGGCGATACCGCGCGTTACGCCGCCGATGTGGCGCACACAATCGAAGCGGTCGAAGGACCAGCACGGGCTATTTTGATGGTGGTCCGTTTCTAGTCGTCGTAATCAAGAGTGCGAGGCTTCAGCTGCTCAGTCGGTTTTGTGTCGCTGTCCAGATTTGAGAATGTGTGGCCCCTGATCAGGGGATGGATCAGGGCGCCACGAGGTCCCGGGAGGCGTCAGGTTGTTCCCGGGACAAAAAACGAAAAGCCGGCATCCTTCGGGTTGCCGTTTGCGTCTTGAATGTTCACCTGGCAGGTGTTTTCCGCAAAGATATTCAGGCCAACAGTGAGGCCATCGCCCCACACTGTGGCCTGTGCCCCGGTGACAGCCGAAAAATTGCTAGCATAATTCACCATGTAAGAGCCGGTGCCGGTGTGGTCGCAACTGGCCACATGTTGTGACGAAGTTAGGTTTCCATCGCTGCCGACAAGAGCTGATGCAAATGAAGCTGTCATGTTTGCCTCCCGGTTGTATTCAAAGGGTATGCGGCTCAGGGCGCCGAGTGTGCAGCTTTAGAATATCAACCAAAAGTAGATTCGTAAGTCTGATATAACCCGCAGGGTTGTGTTATTGTTGGGTGACATATTGTATCCGTGAAACTGCCGTCCTCTCCGTGATAATGGAAATTCAACTTTCGCAGGACATGAAAATCCGCTATTATGGATGAAATTCCAGATTATCGGAGGTTGTCGTGTCGCAGGCGTTCTTGGAAAACATTTCCACTACCTTGAAGGAAATCGAGGCAGAAGGGCTCTACAAGCGCGAGCGGTTGATCACATCACCGCAAGGCGGCCATATCGCCGTTGGTGGGCGCGATGTCATCAATCTGTGTGCCAACAACTATCTGGGGCTGGCCGATCATCCGGCCCTGATCGAAGCCGCCAAAAATGCAATGGATCCAAAGGGGTTCGGCATGGCCTCGGTGCGGTTCATTTGCGGCACACAGGACATTCACCGCGAGCTGGAGCAGCGCCTGGCAAGGTTTTTGGCTAAAGACGATGCCATCCTGTTTGCCGCTTGTTTTGATGCAAACGGTGGACTGTTCGAGCCGCTTCTTGGCCCGGAAGACGCGATTATATCGGATGCGCTCAATCACGCTTCGATCATTGACGGCATACGGCTTTGCAAGGCCAAGCGCTATCGCTATCAGAATTCCGATATGACGGATCTGGAGGCAAAGCTCCGGGAAGCCCGCGAGGCTGGTGCCCGTCACATTATGATCGCGACCGATGGCGTCTTTTCCATGGATGGATATCTCGCCAACCTGCCTGAGATCACCGCGCTCGCCAAACAATACGAGGCGGTCGTGATGGTTGATGACTGCCACGCCACCGGGTTCATGGGACCGAAAGGCGAAGGCACGCCGGCACATTTTGGCGTGGATGTCGACATTTTGACTGGGACGCTCGGCAAGGCGCTGGGCGGCGGCATCGGCGGTTATATCGCTGGACCGCAGCCGGTCATTGACCTGTTGCGTCAGCGGGCAAGGCCTTATCTTTTCTCTAACAGTTTGCCGCCGTCCATTGTCATGAGCGGTCTTGAGGCGATCCGTCTGGTGGAAGAGGGGGATGAGCTTCGGAGAAACCTTTTTGACAACGCGCGCTATTGGCGGGCCGGGCTGGAAGCTCTGGGCTTTACGCTGTTGCCCGGCGAACACCCGATCATTCCAGTGATGCTGGGAGAGGCCAAATTGGCTCAGGCCATGGCGGCAGACCTTTTTGAGGAAGGGGTCTATGTCTCAGGCTTCTTCTTCCCGGTTGTCCCGCGCGGCCAGGCGCGCATCCGCACTCAGATGAATGCGGCGCTGACACGTTCAGATCTCGACCGGGCGCTGGACGCTTTTGCGAAAGCCGGCAAGACAACAGGAGTGTTGTCATGAGCAATCAGATGAAGGCATTGGAAAAATCCGAGCCGCGGGAAGGGCTCTGGATGACCCGCACGCCCGTTCCGGAAATCGGTCCCGACGACGTTCTTATCAAGATCAACAAGACCGGGATCTGCGGCACCGACATCCACATTTGGAACTGGGACGATTGGGCGTCCAAAATGGTGCCCGTACCAATGATCACCGGACACGAATTTGCAGGTGAGATCGTCGAAGTCGGCCGCAACGTCGACGATCTTGAAGTCGGGCAGCGCTGTTCCGGGGAGGGGCATTTGATCGGCAAACATTCCCGACAATCCCGGTCAGGCAAGTTTCATCTGGACCCAGAGACACGGGGCATCGGTGTCAACGAGCAAGGCGCATTTGCTGAATACTTGCGGCTGCCTGCGTTCAACGTAGTGCCGCTGCCCGATGAGATTGACGACGAGATCGGGGCCATTCTCGACCCGCTCGGCAATGCAGTCCACACGGCCTTGAGTTTTGATCTGGTTGGCGAAGACGTGCTGATCACCGGCGCAGGACCGATTGGCATCATGGCAGCTGCCGTCGCGCGCCATGTCGGCGCCCGCAATGTGGTGATTACGGACGTCAACCAGGCCCGCCTTGATCTTGCAACGCGCGTTGTAGATGTCGTACCCGTCAATGTCGTGCGCGAAGATCTCAAGGGCATCGAGAAGAAGCTCGGTATGAAGGAAGGTTTCGACGTTGGGCTGGAGATGTCCGGCAATCAAATCGCGCTCGATCAAATGGTTGAGAACCTTGTTATGGGCGGGCGGATCGCGCTGCTTGGCATTCCACCTGGCAAATCACCGGTCGACTGGTCGCGGATTGTGTTCAAGGCGATAACGATCAAGGGCGTCTACGGCCGAGAGATTTTCGAAACCTGGTACAAGATGATTGCGATGCTGCAGAACGGCCTCGATGTGCGCAACGTCATCACCCACCGGTTTGATGTCGATGACTTTGAAAAAGGCTTTGCGGCGATGAAATCTGGCGAGGCGGGCAAAGTGGTTTTAAGCTGGCAATGATTGGAAGCTAAACGGCGTTGGCCTGCTGATGTACACAGACCGAGGCCCATGATTGGAAATCGGCATGCCGCGGCCGGTAGACATGGATACGGGTTTTTGAAGAACAAAGACCGGATTGCCCAAGTGTGGGCTCGGGCAATCCGGTGAGGCCAGGTCTGCCCGGTGGGCTACGGGCAGCTTGGCAATCAAAATTGCACGTGGGTGTCAGGAAAAACCGGGGCGTTGCGGCAGACCGAGTTTCTTCAAGGTCATGACCACCGGACAAAAGCCGGTGAAAGAGGCCTGCATCAAATGCACACCGAGAATGCCGGTCACCCAAAGCCAATTGATGTTCACGTAAACAGCCAGCAGCACAGTCGCCAGGACGAGCGCACCAACCACCAGAAGAATTCCCCGTTCGACTGTCATGATCTTCTCCATTAATTGGATAATTCGAACATTCGAAATAATGAGATTAAAAACATCCTGGCACCAGCCAAAATTGTGCGGCAAAGCGTCATGCGGCTTTGGTCGTAGGAAGCTCAACTGAGCGCTTTAAGAAACTCGCAGCCAGTCTGGCTCAAAGCTGACAGATCCGCAGTTCGCGAACCTGGCGATCCGATCGATTTCGCTTTCCAGTTTTCCAACCCGGCCCTTACCCATCCGGGTCTTTACCTCCGGCCAAAACGCTCTGACATGCAGTCGGTCATCGGCGCGGTAGGCCTTCATATCAATCCGGCCAATTAAACGGTTTCCCTCCAGAACGGGGAAGACGTAATAGCCGTATTGCCGCTTCGGCTCGGGAACGAAGACTTCGATCCGGTAGTAAAAGCCAAACAAGCGTTCTGCGCGCTTACGGTCCCGCAAGGCCGGATCAAAAGGCGAGAGAATACGCACCCTTGAGGGCAGAGGTGGCAGTTTGTCCAGTGTTGCCAGCGTTTCCGGCAGTAGGAAGCTTCTTCGAAGGGAGCCGTCGGCGCCTTCGATCAAAGTTTCAATAATGTCACCGGTTGCCAGCTTGGCCTCGCACCACGTTTTTGCTTCTGCAGGCGTGATCAGGTCCCAAAATGCCGCGATCTCTCCGGATGTTGCAAAGCCCAGCCGGTCCAGGGCCGACCGAGCGGCCCAATCGATTGTCTCGTCCACGTCGAAATGCTGTGTCAAATGCGCTTGGGGAATGACACGTTCGGTCAGGTCGTAGATTTTCTGAAATCCGCGCCGGTGACAGACAGACAGCTCACCCGTCCGCCACAGAAACTCAAGCGCTGTTTTCGACGGATGCCAGTTCCACCAACCACCTTTGCTGCGGGCCTCATCTTCTCCCACCGTCGAAGAAGAAACAGGTCCATGGTCGGAAACCTGTTTCAGGACCTCGTTGAATTTCTCTTCAAAACCGTTTTGTCGCCAGTTGCGCCAGCGCCCGATCAGCTTTGCCCGGTCACGGTCAAAGCGCAATCGCCAATGGGGAAAAGAGGCTGTAGGTATCACCGAAGCATCATGGGTCCAGTGTTCGAAAAGCTGACGGTCTTTCTCAAGCAACCGCTTGAGATGCGTTTCCTTGTAGCCGGGAAGGCGGGAGGAAAGGATCATGTGATGAGCGCGGGAAACCGTGTTTATGCTGTCGACTTGGACAAAGCCAAGAGCGGAAATTGTTTCGCTTACACGATCGGTGGTCGTGCGGCCCGAAAGAACCGCAAGACTATGGCGATCCAGAAAAAGCTGGCGTGCGGTTGTATTGTCAATAATCGGGGTGGCTGCACTCATCATGACATTATCTAACATTCCAAACATCGGTAATAAAACCCGATTTCAGCTCAGGGGGCTCAGAGGGGCTTACCAGCCCTTGGCAATTTTACTTGACCTACCGTAAGCTATGTGGGCACTGTTCGTGTTATAGGTGTGGCTGGGGAGTGTGCAATTAAAATGGGGCAAAGTATTAAGCCACGCAAGCGCGGGGGGCTTTTCGCATTTCTTGTTGCGTATAGTGTTGTTCTCTTCGCTGGCGGCCCTGCATATGCAAGTTGCGACGTTCTGAAGGTGAATGGCGCCAATGAATGGCGGCCCTTTTCCTGGAGGACACCCAACCTTGGCGAAATGAAAGGCATATTCCCGGCAATAACGCATTCCGTTTCCGAGCAGGCACCTGTCAGGAGCGAATATGGGCCGGACCTGCCATGGAACCGGCTGTTTGCGCTTTTGGAGCACGGAAGTATTGATGTTCTCGCGGGAGCCTATCTGTCAGAGGAGCGTCTTAAAAAATTTGAACTTAGCAACCCTGTTCACGAAGATGAGGTGACTGTCTTTATCCGGACGGGCATGAAGAAGAAACCTCGCGATCTGAATAGCCTCATAGGATTGCGCGGACGCGCGCCTTACGGGGTACATCTTGGCGAAGACAACAACAAATTCGCTGCTGATAACCTTATTATTGACAGCCAGTCGCTTGACGACATCGCCGCCGATCTGGAGATGCTGAAAGATGGCAGGTTCGATTATATCATGATGTCCCGCAGCTATGGGAAGAAAGCGGTGTCCACGTTTGGGTTCGACGGGCAGATCCAGGATGTTCCGTGGACAGCGGCGCGCCGTTCAGTGCATTTTATGTTTTCACGCAAATCACCCTGTGTTGATCTGCTCCCGAAGTTCAATGCGGTCATTGAAGAGCAGCTGCAGGCCGGTATCTTGGACGCGTATCAAGCCGGGTTTGAAACTGCAGGCGGGTACAAAAGCGCTGCGCCTCCGGCGGAAACCGTAGCAGAATGATCATCCGAAAGAGGGCCGGTCGCCAATAGATGAACAGCCCTGAACTTTATCTGATCGCAGCGGCCGTTTTTGTTCTGGCGGGGATTGTTAAGGGAACCGTTGGAATGGGGCTGCCGGCAATCAGCCTCGGTTTGATGACTGTGTTCGTCGGGGTTGAGGCGGCCATTGTCCTGATCCTGTGGCCCACTTTCCTGACCAACCTCTGGCAAGCGGTCTACGGGGGGCACCTGAAGGCACTGATCAGCCGGCTATGGCCGTTTCTCGCTGCGGCCTCTGCAACGCTGATGCTTGGAACTTTCATTCTGACAAAGGCTCCACAGGGTGTGCCGGATTTGATCCTGGGTGCCTTGATGATTGCTTATGCAGTGCCAATGCTCGCAGGTCTTCGCTTGCACATCCCGTTGGAATGGGAACGGTCCGTTGGTGTGTTTCTTGGGGCGTTGAACGGGATTTTTTCCGGGTTGACGGGGGCTTATACAGTCCCGGGAGTGATGTATCTTCAGGCTTTGGGCCTTGATCGCGACGAATTGGTACAGG
Organism: Roseibium sp. R5; assembly: GCF_055755305.1. Classification (NCBI taxonomy): domain Bacteria; kingdom Pseudomonadati; phylum Pseudomonadota; class Alphaproteobacteria; order Hyphomicrobiales; family Stappiaceae; genus Roseibium; species Roseibium sp. R5. The sequence continues at coordinate 4,234,168 of NZ_CM146910.1, read as the reverse complement.
CCATGGGGCTGTTGTTCTTGTCTGCAACGGTCATGCTGGCGCTCGCGCTGGGCGGCTTCGGCCTTCTCGAATTTGAGGGAGCGGTGCAGTCTCTGCTCCTGACTGTTCCAGCCCTTACCGGTGTATTTATAGGTCAGCGCTTGCGGGGGCGTTTGTCCGATGCTGGGTTCCGGCGCGCGTTCCTTGGCGCAATTCTATGCCTCGGGCTCTATTTGGTGCCTCTGGGCCTCTGGCGCATAACGGGTTGATCTCCCTGTCTCTACGTTAATGCAACCCGCTTGTTTTCAGAAGTTGTGTTTTGTGTTTTTTAGGAATGCATGCGCAGACTGTCTGAGTGTCACCAGAGATGCTTGGCGCTCTGGTTTTTAGAAGGCCGATAGGATCGAGGAACGGTATCTATGGTTCGATACCCCGGGTACATGTGTCCTAAATGTAATACTTCTCTTATATCCCGGCGTGGGTTTACTCGCCTGCTGGGAGTGCTGCTGGCGGCGTTGCTGATGTCTGCTGGCGGAGCAGGTATGGCCCAAGCTGCGGAACGCTGCGACAGAATCCGTGTGAATGGGACAGTGGATTGGTATCCGGTCATCATGCGACCTAGCGACACGGGCTTGGCGTCTGGAGTGCTGCCGGCAACAATGATCGAACTCGGGCGTCGCGTCGGGATCGATGTCGTCTTCCAACCTATAACGCCTTTCAAGCGGCAAATTGTTCAACTGGAAAACGGCAGTCTCGATGCTGTTCTCGGTGCATACTGGACAAAAGAGCGCGCAGAAAAATTCCGGTACTCTTCCAGTGTGTTAGATGACGAAGTTGCTATTTTTGTTTTGAAGGGCAAGGAGTTTCCCTTATCGAAGTGGTCCGATCTGGTGGGCCGGTTGGGCATCAGGCCGTTTGGCGGATCTTATGGCGAAGAATTCGACCAATATGCGCATGAACATCTCGCGATGCAGGAAATTGCTCCCGTTCCAACGGATTTTAGACGTGATATGCTTGCGATGCTGCTGAACGAAAACGCGGATTATGCCGTCCTCGGCCGATTTCACGGGTTGAAAATCATTGAGGAGGGTGAGGGGGCGGATCAGCTAATCGATCTGGAGTGGCCGGTTGTCTCCAATGGCGTGCATATTCTGTTCTCTCGGACATCGCCCTGTGCGCACCTTTTCGACCGCTTCGAAGAACAGCTTCAAAAGATTCGGGCCGAAGGATGGATCGAGACTGTCCTGGCAGACTACCGAAGGCCTGGACAATAAAGACCATCCCACTGGTTATAAATAGAAACGCCGCCCCAGTCGGAGCGGCGTTTGCAAGTTGGAATGGCCGTACTTACTTCGCGACAAGACGCATGGGGGTCGCCGTGCCAACATTCGATGTTGGTTTGGTATTGGCCCATTGATAGGACTGACGCTCTTCTGTCGGGGTGCACAAGAAGCGCTCCCGGTAGCACTTTGTGAAATGCGATGTGGATGCAAAGCCACAGGCAAGTGCGACGTCCAGAACCGGACGGCTCGTGCGCCGCAACAGATCGCGCGCGGTCTCAAGACGCAAACGCAGATAATACTGACCTGGCGTGCAGTTGAAGTGCCGGCGGAACAACCGTTCCAGCTGACGCGGAGACAGGTTCACCGTCATGGCAAGCTGCTGGCAGCTGAGCGGGTCTTCAATATGCAGATCCATAATCCGGATCGCATCGAGGATCTTGGCGTTGGAAATCCCGGTCCGGGCTTCAATGTCGTGGCGCTGGGCGGATTCGCCAGACCGCATGTTCTGATAGAGCGCAACTTCGGCCACTTCGTGCGCGAGGTAGGCGCCATGCTGAATAGCGATAAGCCGCAACATCATGTCCAAAGAGGCCATTCCGCCAGCGCAGGTGATGCAGTTGCGGTCAATCGAGAAGATATCTGATGTCACTTCAACGTCCGGGAATTCTTCGCGCAAGGAGCGGAGGTTTTCCCAGTGGATGGTGCAGCGGCGGCCATCGAGAAGATTGTAACGGGCCAGCAAATAGGCGCCGGTACAGATGGCACCGAATGTCCGGCCAAGGGCATTGAGACGGCGCAGTTTATTGCCGAGTTCCGGATCAAGAGGCAAGCGCTCGACATCGACGCCAGTACACAAAAGTGTAATGTCCGCATCGCCAAGGTCGCGAATAGATTTTTTTACGGAAATTTCGCACCCGTTGCTCGCCACCACGGGATTACCGTCAAGGGAATAAGTTTCCCAAACGTAATAGTCCCTGCCAAGCATCCGATTTGCTATGCGAAGTGGCTCGATGACACTCGCGAATGCATTCATGGAGAAACGCTCCATGATCACGAATGCTATTTTTTGACAGCTGTCGTCGTGCGCGCGTCCGGACATTTACTTTGCCTCATTGGAAGGTATTATTGAAGCTTATCTTTTGATTGCAGTAAGTTGTTGGTTTTTGACTTGGCTGTCAAATAAAATCCGACGTGAAGTCGAATGTTCGTGATTTTGTCGTAAACCATCCACGGGTAATGCTTGAGGTTTGATCGCATTGATCAATTTCTGGCCGTCACCTGCCCAGAAGCTGAGCGGCAATACAAGATTGGTCTTGTCGTGTGTCAGTAGTGGACATGTTGCGCTGCGGTATTGCTTTGACGGTCAGACTGGGAAGGTCGCTGTTCCCAAGCCCGCCGGGCATTGCCGACGCCAGCGGATAAACCGCATTACACCGCTTTTTTGGATGTTTTTTTTGCCGAAAGCGCATTTCGTGGTCCCATGTTGCTTCAAGTCAAGGTGCACTTGGTGGTACACGGGCTTTAATTGCATGTGCCAAGACCCACGGATCGATCAAATATGAACGTACTTGCCAAACCCGCAGATCTCGCAGACGCCGCCCCAGCCGGTGTTTTCGTGGAAGAGGTCAAGACTGTCCAGCACTACACCGACCGGCTGTTCCGCTTCCGGATGACCCGGCCGTCCAGCTTCCGGTTCCGTTCCGGCGAGTTTGTCATGATCGGTCTGATGATCGATGGCAAACCGCTTTACCGCGCCTACTCGATCGCAAGCCCGGCCTGGGATGAAGAGCTTGAGTTCTTTTCCATTAAGGTGCCGGACGGGCCCCTGACATCTCATCTTCAAAAGATCCAGCCGGGTGATGCGGTTCTGATGAAAAAGAAACCAACGGGCACATTGGTCAACGATGCACTCGTTCCGGGCAAACGGGTCTATATGTTCTCAACGGGTACAGGGATCGCGCCGTTCGCCAGCCTGATCCGGGATCCGGACACCTATGAGAAGTTCGATCAGGTGATCCTGACCCACACATGCCGGGAAGTGGCTGAGCTGAAGTATGGTGAGGACCTTGTTCAGGAAACACTCAATGATCCGCTGATCGGTGAGTTCGCGAAAGACAAGCTGATTCACTACACCTCGGTTACCCGGGAAGACTTCCCGCGCAAGGGCCGGATCACCGACCTGATCCAGTCAGGCAAGTTGTTTGAACACCTCGGCGTTACGCCGCTTGATCCGGCGATTGACCGCGGCATGATCTGCGGCTCCATGGACATGTTGCGCGACACCAAGGCGTTGCTGGAAGAAGCTGGCCTCACCGAAGGCGCCAACAACAAGCCGGCAGAATTCGTCGTCGAACGCGCATTCGTCGGCTAACGGACGTCTCCATTGACTGAGAATCACAAAGGCCGGGGCGACCCGGCCTTTTTTCTGCGCGGGGCATTCAGTTCGCCTGCATGCTATAACACCGTCAATTATCCTCAATACCATTTCAAATACAGAGTTAAGCTGTGGACGGCAGTGCCAACGCAAAGCCGGTTAATATCCACAGCGTGATGCATGCAATAACCTTGGCGCAAGCTTCACGGGTTTTCAGTAGGCGCACAAACAATCAATTCCGAGTCGGGATAGGGACGGATGAAGATTATTGCCGAACTCGGCATCAACCATCGCGGGTCATCACAGGTCGCAGAACAGCTTATTGATGTTGCCGCTTCCGCAGGCGCTTGGGGTGTGAAATTCCAGTATCGCGGTCAGGCCGGATTCTACCAGGCCGTGAGCGAGATTGGCGATGAGATCCTGAGCAAAGAAATCGATGAAAGTTACATACCGCCTGAAGACATCCTGGCGCTTGCCCAATACATCAAGAACAAAGGGATGGCTGCGGGCATCAGTTTCTTCAAATTTGAAGATGCCGATGATTTCGGGGATCAGCTGAATACGTTTGACTTTTTTAAGGTGCCGTCAGCGGAACTCATGAACAGCGATCTTGTGAGTTCAATGGCGTCGCTCGGCAAGCCCTTGATCTTGAGCACCGGTGGGCACACCGAAGAGGATATCTTCCGCGCCATAGACACGACCCGTCATGTGCCTGGTGTTTGCTATCTCCACTGCATTTCGAACTATCCGGTTCTGCTCGGAAACCAGCAGATGAAGTTCATTGAAACGCTGAAGCAAAAGACCGATGCGGAAATCGGATATTCAAGCCACGATCAAGACTGGGAAGTCTGCCTTGTTGCCGCGGGGAACGGCGCGACGGTGTTTGAACGCCATTTGACGATGGACAAGAACGGCAAGGGCATTGATGACAGTTCATCTTCTGACCCGTCGGAGTTCATCCGCATGTGCCAGCTTTTGAATGCTTATTCCACGGTCCAAGGGTCTGGAAAGCGCGAGATCAATCAAGGTGAACGCATAAACATGCAGAACCTTGGATCATCATTGTATGCCAACCGCGCAATTGAAGCAGGCGAGACACTGAGCGTGGCCAATGTCGTTGTTAAAGCACCCCGGAAAGGACTGACCTGGGCTGAAATAAAAAAACGCCAGCTTACAAACATCCGGCGGCCAGTGGCTGAGGGTGTAGCCATTTCAGAGCTGCATTTCACCGAACCGAAACCGCCGCTTGAGCCCGAATTGGTTGGATTCTGCGACGAGAAGCAACTGTCCATACCAATTCGCTTGCACGATGCTGCCGTGCTCCAATCGCGGTTTCCAATCAAAAACAATGAACTTCATTTGTCCTACGAAGAAGTTGCAAGGTTTGGCGCATCTATGGATGACGGGTTGGCTGGTTTGGATCTGAACCGCCATTACTCAATCCACATTCCGGATTACATTGACAGCAAAACTCTGATCGACCCACTGGCTGCGGATGCCGACACCCAAAGCCGCAGCCTGAAAGTAATCGAAATCTGTGTTGATTTGGCCTTGGAGCTTGAGCAACGCACAGGCGCCAGTGTTCCGATCGTTGGCAGCTTTTCCCGGGTCCTTCCGGAGGGCAAGGCCGCGACATATGATCAGTTGCATGCATCTCTTCTCAAGGCTGGCCGTGATCGTGGAGCTCCGATTTTTCCGCAGTGGCTCCCTCGGATTGCTTGGTATTTCGGCGGTGCTGAGGTCCTCGACATGTTCTGCGGTGAGGATGACATCGATATCATCACGTCTATCGGCATGGAGGTTTGTCTGGATCTGTCTCACCTGATCCTGTCCGCGAATTACTCGAAGGCGGATTGGGGCAATTGGTGCTCAAGGCTTCTGCCACTCTCCAGGCACATCCACATTGCCGATGCGGTGGGAATTGATGGCGAGGGCATTGAATTTGGCGAAGGGGACCTCGGAGACCCAACGCAATATATTAACGGACCAGGCCGCAAAGTCCTGGAAGTCTGGCAGGGACATCTGTCAGAGGGAGATGGTTTTGACAAGGCCATCCGGCAGTTAGGAGAAAAAAAATGGCTAAGGTGCTGATTACCGGGATTTCCGGTCAGGATGGAGCATTTCTGGCGCGTGGCCTTCTTGAAAAAGGGCATGAAGTCTATGGAGCAATGCGCCGGGGCAGCACATCCAAGACCGGCCGTCTGAACGAACTCGGCATCCGGGACAAGATCAAGTACTGCACTTTGGAAGTGACCGAATTTGCCAATGTTCAGAATGTTTTGAACGAGATCAGGCCGGATCAGATCTATAATCTTGCCGCGCAAAGTTTCGTAGCCGACAGTTTCCAGTTTCCGCACTACACCTCTGACGTGAACTATATGGGTGTGCTGAACATCCTTGAAGCCATGCGTATCTTGAAGCTGGATACAAAACTCTATCAGGCCTCCACGTCTGAGATGTACGGCGACGTTCTGGAGAAACCGCAGACGGAAAAAACGCCATTCAATCCGCTCAGTCCCTACGCTGTTTCCAAACTGGGGGCGCATTCTCTGGTAGTCAACTATAGGCAAGCGTATGATATGTTTGCAACCTCGGGGATCTTGTTCAACCATGAATCCGAACTGCGGGGGCTGGAGTTTGTCACCCGGAAGATCACAAGCTGGCTGGCGGAAATCAAACTCCAGGGCAAAGACGCATTGCCGCTCGGAAACTTGAGCAGTGTGCGCGATTGGGGATATGCGCCCGAGTACACGGACATGATGATCAAGATGCTGGAGCATGACCAGCCAGACGATTTCGTGATCTCGACCAACACGGAATACACGGTGCGTGACTTCCTCTTTATGGCTGCGCAGGAGGTTGGCTTTGATCTTCATTCGGAAGGCGAGGGCCTGGAAGAAAAGTGCTACGACCGGAAGACGGGCAAGTTGATTGCCTATGTCGATCCCCGATACTTCCGGGCATCCGACGTGGTGTATCTGCGCGGTGACAATGCCAAGGCGCAGGAAATGCTTGGATGGAAACCGGAGATCTTGGCCCCCGAGATCGCGCGCCGGATGGCCATTTACGATCTGAAGAAAGCGGCACTCAACACGCCAGGCCTTTGAAGTAAATCTGGAGGTCTAAGCATGGAAAGGGTCGCAGCGGTCATCCCTGCGCGGGGTGGGTCCAAGGGTATACCGGGAAAGAACATCAGGCCTTTCCTTGGGATCCCGTTGGTCGCTCACGCAATCAAAGCTGCGCTGTGTGCAAAAACGATCTCTGATGTCCTCGTCTCAAGCGACGATGAAACAATCCTAAGCGTTGCGCGTGAGTATGGAGCTGCAACCTTGAAGCGACCGGCAGATATCTCGGGGGATGAAGCCTCTTCTGAAAGCGCTGTCCTGCATGCAATCTCAGAAAACGATGCATGCCAAGCGGCGGACACGGTTGTTTTTCTGCAGTGTACTTCGCCACTAACGACATCTGAGGAGATCGATCAGGTCGTGACGGCTCGTGCGGAATTGGACGCGGATACGGCATTTTCTGTTGTCGAAGTGCACGCTTTTCTGTGGCTGATCGAGGCCGACGGTACGGGGAGGGGGATCAATCATGATGCCAGCAAACCGCGTCAGCGCCGTCAGGACCGTCCAAAAGAGTTTAGGGAAACAGGTGCAATATACGCACTTCGCAAGGATGCCTTTGTGTCCGCAGGTGTGAGGTTCTTCGGGCGCAGCGTCCCTGTCGTTCTGCCAGATGCGGTCGAGATTGATCTGGATACCCCACGGGATTGGTTGGCACTGGAAGCATATGCAAGGGCTACAGGACACCAGTCCTGAACGGAATGCTGAGGAACAGCTGATGGCAAGCATTTATGACACGCTGGCAGAACTGGGCGTCGCCAGTAAGGAGACGCAGGAGGTCTTTGCGACGCGTACCCGCGATCGTGAGGATGTCACCGTTTATCGCGACCAGCTTTCAGGGGTGATCTATATTGACGGGTATTACGGGGGCGATGAAGTCTATCAAGAGGGTGACTACCGGCAAGCAAATGAGGCTTTGATAGGCAAACGGGACTATGAAGTCACGGTAGATGCATCGCGGCGTGTTGAGGCCTACCGCCCCTTCGTGACTGGCAAGCACATCGTCGAATTTGGCTGTGGTGACGGCGCCTTTCTCCATTCTGTGTGCAATGAAGCTCAGAGCTGCTGCGGTGTGGAATTGCAAGAGGATTATGTCACGGCTCTAAATGCTGCCGGGATATTGTGCCACAAGTCCTTGTCAGCTTTGCCGGACGGTTCAATGGACAGTGTCCTGAGTTTTCATGTCCTGGAACATCTTCCCGAGCCCGCTCCCATTCTGCACGAGCTGTACCGTGTCTTGAAACCAGGCGGCGTGATGGTCGCTGAGGTTCCGCACGCCGGGGATGTTCTGCTAAACCAACTGAATTGCGATGAGTTTAAAGAATTCACTTTGTGGAGCCAGCATCTGGTGCTTCATACCCGTGACAGCTTGAGACGGCTGTTGGCGGCTTCGGGGTTCGCCGAGATCGTTATTGAAGGTGTTCAGAGGTATCCGCTGTCCAATCATTTGGGCTGGCTGTCCAGAGGGCGCCCCGGTGGGCACAAATCCACACTCGCGGCAATGGATACATCAGACCTTAGAAATTCCTATGAAGCGGCTCTTAACCGGATCGACGCCACCGATACCTTGGTCGCGATTGTGCGGAAACCCGCTTAAGCGCGGATCTAAAGTCCGAGGCGCTTGTTGCGTCGCTCCGGCGTCCAGTTTTCCAGCTGGCGGTCCATTTCCTTGATGATTTCCGGCACAAACTCCACACACGCCTTGTCCGTGTATGGATGCATGTAGGTCATCGAAGGATACCAAGGCGGATTTTTTTGACCCAGCAGAAGCGGAGGCTCCTGTTGGCCAAAACGGATTGCTGGCACGTCAAGAATGCCGGCCATATCCGCGACACTGGTATTCGCCGATACAACGAAATCACAGGCAGCTGTTAGTGCTGCAGCCCCCAGCAGATCATCAAACAAATCGACGTCATCGAAGTTATGGAAATGGTCTCCGGCTTGGTCTTTCAGATAATTGAGTTCTTTATCCAACGCCGCGTATTGGAGGTTCACGAAAATCGCATCTCTGGATTTCAATATGGGCGTGACTCCGGGCGCAGAAAGATAATACCGCGCTCTGTTCACGGCGAGGTTTTTGGAACGCCAAGAAAAGCCGATGACGGGTTTGTCTTGATAGCCCTTCAAACGCTTCAAATATTCGACTGCCCTATCCCTCTCGAACGAATAGACGGGGCAAGGGGCGGTCTTGAACGACTCAAGCGTCGGTCTGAAATGCTTTACGAGCTCTCCAATATTAACGTGCAGATCGTAATCAAAGGAGGTTTGAAAATTGTTTTCATCCATTCGTGCCAATCGGGACACGGCTTCTGGAAAACAATACTGCGTATATTTGGCGCCTTTCTCCGAGAGTTCGATAATTACCTTTCCAGCCAATTCGATTAACTCAGGCAACATAGTGCCTGCTTTCAGAGCGTCTCCGAGTCCCTGATCAGCCCAGACGAGTATCGTCTTGTCTGAAATGTCTTCGCCTTTCCATTCTGGGACCTCGAATGTTCGCCGCAGGATTTGGGCTGAAGGATCTTCAAATCGCGCAGTATGAAGTTCCCAGCCGTTCTTAAGGTCACCGTTCGCGAGATAGGCTAGTGCCAGGTTCCAATCCACAGTTCGATTATTTGGCGGCGCATGCTTTTTGGCCTTTTTCATGACCTGAAGTGCTTCTTTGTGATCACCGTGCATAAGCAAATTCACGCCATGCGTTACACATTTGTGGTAATCTGAAGGGTCAGCTTCGTGCGCCTGTTTTGAGTAGAAGACCGCAAGATTTGACTCGTTCATGGAGAACAAAAGGCGCGCCGCTTCATGTTTTACGTCGGCGTTTTCGGGGAACCGCTCAAGGGCCTCGGTTAGTTCGTACTGGCTTGGCTCGTATTGCTTGAGTTTGAGACGAGCGCGTGCTCTGAGCAAATAGTTTTCCGGATTGTCGGGCTCCAGCATTACCGCCTTGATAAAGAAGTTAACCGCGTGATTGGCGCGATTGGCATCCATCAATAGCGTTCCGAAATTACGATAGGCGTCCTTGTTGTCCGGGTCTTCAACGATGAGGCTCTGAAAGATCATCTCAGCCTCTTCGAATTCCTTCTTTTGAGTAAGAGCAATGCCCTTGATGTTCAGTGCCTCACGTTCACGCGGGTTTAGTGACAGGGCCTTGTTGCAGACTGCTAGTAGACTGTCGGGATCGGTCCCCAAATCGAGCATGGTTCGCGCCAGGTTCGCATAAAAGGGCGACTGGTTCGGATCGATGGTGATTGCTTTTTTGATGTACTCAAGCGCGCGTTTCGGATAGCCGAGTTGGCGGTATGTCACCCCGAGAAGGTGGACAGCATCTGCGTTGTTCGGAGCTTTTTTGACCGCTTGTTTGTAGATGCGCTGCGCTTTTTCGAACTCGCTGGCCTGTTGGAGAGCGATGCCCTTCAGCAATCTGTCTCGAATGGTATTCGGCGCTGTTTGCGTTGCCATCGTTTTCAGCCTTATCGGGAATCAGTCGTGCAAGATTAGCAGGCTGTGCAAATTGTGACAGTTGCGCTGATGAAACTGGTCAATTCCCTTGGGGATTGCCGCGGTTCAGAGGCGGGAGCGGGCAGCTAGTTGATGAAGTTGGCAAGAGTAGAAAGCGAAGTCAGGCGAATAGAGCCTCAGTGTGGTTGGAGATGCTAGGATTCAACCAGTGCCCCTTCCATGCGAAAGAAGTGCTCTCACGCCGAGCTAGTCGCCCTCAGTAATGAATGCACACGAGCCTAATCTGGCGACTTACGGGAAGGCAGAAGCTGTATCGTCCTTTCCGGGCATTATCCCTGATGCTTGGTTCGAAGGTCGGCGACTGCATCCGCAAGTTCGTCAAAATGGGAAATGATGCGATCCGGACCAAGTTCACTAACCGGTACAGGCGTATATCCAAAATCAACGGCCACAACGGGAATGCCCGCGGCGCGGGCAGCTTTGATGTCGGTTACACTGTCGCCGATCATGATTGAGCCCTCCGGGGTGCCGCCAGCGCGCTTTATGGCACCCAGGACCGGTTCTGCATGGGGCTTGGAAACGGCGAAGGTATCGCCTCCGACCACCGCATCGAAGTGATCTGTCATATTGAGCGCGGCAAGCAAGGGCAGGGTGAGGCGCTCGGTCTTGTTGGTGCAAACCGCCAGCTTCCAGCCATCGGCACGGAAACGGTCTAGTGTTGGAACAACACCATCGAACGGCCGTGTGTGAACAGCGATGTTGGCAGCGTAGTACTCCAGGAAGTCTTCATAAAGCGGTGTGATTGTCTCGTCCGACCAGGCAATTTCAAGATAGTCCAAACCGCGCTGCAAAAGCACCTTGGCTCCCATACCAACCATGTTGGCGACCTTGTCCTGAGGAACAGTCCCATGTCCCGCCTTGTCCAGAACCGCATTCAAGGTCGCAACAAGATCTTCCATGGAAGACACGAGTGTGCCGTCCAGATCGAACACAAGTACAGACATGAAACCCTCAGCTATAAGAAAACAGGGTTCTGCCTAGCTGTCTTTGTGGCTTCCCGCAAGATCCCGCAAGGGATTGGACGCCTGGCTTTGAAGCGAAAATCAAAACGTTACAAGGCCATCGGTTGTCACAGCTTATAGGCCGTGCGGAACCCGCCCCAATGGCGGCCTTGCACCAGGATCGGCGCATCAATTTCCTGCATCCAGATGATGTTTCCGCCCCCCATGTCCCTTGGATAGGACTGGACAAGATAGGGCCGCATGTTGCGGGCAGCGCTCAAGCCGGCCCGGTCATCAAAGATCCGTTTGTTCCGGCAGTTGGCAGTGTTCCAGGCGGGATCATCCGGCTTTTGCGGTTTTGAGAAGATGAGGTTGTGAACCGGTAGGTACCCGTTGCGGTCGACTGCTGCGCAAAAAGCCATACCAGAGCTGTTTTTCAGGATCTCCTCCTGAATATCCGGCAGCGCGCGTTCCAAGGAACTGAGCGCTCTTGTCGAAACCTGGAGAGGGTCGGTGCCGTCTATCGGCCGATAGTCCGTGTCAAAGAGAGCGTCCAGGGACAACGCGCCACTTTCAATCATGTGTTCCATTGCCAAGGCGACCCGCGCCGCACCAGATTGCGCTGTTTCAATCTGCTTGGCGAAGCCTTGCTTCAAAGACGCTATCCGTTGTTCTAGCGCGCTCCTGAAAGCCCCCGCCGAAGACGTGAAGGCGCAATGACATCCACCATCTGAAACGTTTACGACCTTTGCTTCCGTCGCGCCGATCCCACTCAAGTCAAGACGCAGCACAGCGCCTGTGTACGGGAGAGTGTCAGCGTCGGTAATGAACAAAACGCCGCCCATGGAAATGTCTCGCGTTTCGATCCGCATCGTGACATTTCCACTGGTCGCCGTTCCTGACAATTTCAGCGGCAATCGATCATCAACCCTACGGTCACCAACATCCGTCTGCCGGATCATCATGGCAAAGCGGGCCTGGAGCGCCTTGGTGCTGGCGCTCATATTGTCACCGGCATCGCGAACCAGCGTACCACTTTGCTCAGCCTCGGCGGCAGAGGCGTTAATCCGGTCGACGTGGCGCACGACGTCTTGAACGAAGCTTTTGGTATCTTCGGCTTGCCGGCTCACTGTTTCGGTGGTTTCGACCTGCGCCTGCACCGCTTGTTCGACTGCCGCGAAACTTGGACGAATTTGGCCGATCACGTCAATGATCCGACCAACGGATCCAATACTCATTTCAGCGGATTGGTTCAGCTTGTTGATATTGGCAACGATCTGTTCTGTGGCAGATTGGGTTTCCACGGAGAGCGACTTCACCTCGCCGGCAACCACGGCAAATCCCTTGCCGGCGTCCCCGGCACGTGCCGCCTCAATGGTCGCATTTAGCGCCAGAAGGTTGGTCTGCTTTGCGATGTCAGAGATGAGACCGACAACATTTGCGATATCTTCGATTGCGTTTTTAAGCTCTAGAACGCCTTGATTGGCTTGGTCGGCAATATCGCGGGCCTCAACCGCCAAATCATTTGAAACGCTGACCTGGGAGCCGATTTGTGCGCTGGCGGCGGAGAGTTCTTGAATGGAATGCGTCAGCTCGCCAACATTATCGTTGGCTTTGGCTGCTTGATCGGTCAGGACCTGGCTTTCAGATATGATGGATCCCAAGGTGCTGGCCTGCTCCACCAAGCGGTCCTGCACTTTGGTGGCCGCAGCATCAATACTTTTCGCCGCAACTTGAAGGTCATCTTCCAGACTGTCGAGGGCACGGCTCAGACCGCTGGATGCGTTCTCAGTTTTGGCGTCGCCATCTGAGACTGGATTCTCGTGTGCTTGAGTGTCGTCAGGCACCAAGTCGACTTCGCCAACAGAAGTCTTCCGCCGCATCTTAACACTGAACATTTGTCGCGCCCTTATAAAGTGTTCTGCGATTCAATCAGGCAATATTTCCAGAAGGGTCTGAACCTTACGTTAACCATGCCCAATATGTTGGCAGGCGCCGTTCTTGGTTGAAAACTGGAAACGATCTGGACCCGTGCTTGCCTGACATGCTAAGGACCGCGCGGCCATCTGAACTGATCGGAGGGCAAGCGCTGGAAATGCGGTGCTAAACAGCGACGCTGAGGCCGGAAAGGGCGAGGGATGAGCGACAACCTGAAACAGCAGGCAGCTGAACGCGCGGCAGAGGATGTCACCTCCGGCATGCGTCTTGGTATCGGCACAGGGTCGACTGCTGAGTTCTTCGTTCATGCCCTTGCAAAACGGGTCGCAGACGGACTGGACGTGATCGGTGTTCCAACATCTGAGCGCACAGCAGAGCTTGCTGCCAGTTTGGGAATAAAACTCACCACCTTGGAAGAGTTGCCCGAGCTGGATCTGACCGTTGACGGTGCAGATGAGCTGGATGCCAACCTGGCCCTGATTAAGGGCGGCGGCGGAGCCTTGCTGCGGGAAAAGATTGTCGCAGCTGCTTCCGGCAAAATGATCGTCATCGCAGATGGCACAAAGAACGTTGATACGCTTGGGCAATTTCCGTTGCCGATTGAAGTTGTGCCGTTTGGTCAAGAGGCCACGCGGCAGGCCATTCTGTCGCTGTTTAAGGAAATGGGCTTGCCTCAAGACCTACAGCTGAGAATGGCCGGGGGGCATCCTTTTGTCACAGATGGCGGGCATCACATCTTTGACGCCCATCTTCTGAAGATCGAAGAACCTGAAACGCTTGCACAAGCTCTGGTAAAGATCCCGGGCGTTGTTGAGCATGGTCTTTTCCTCAATCTTGCCTCCAAGGCTTACGTGGCCGGTGAAGATGGGGTAAAGACGATTACGCCTGCGTCGATTTAGCGAATTTTGGTTGCCGGATCGCCTCCGGAAAACCGCCAAGGAGTCAAGGAAATGAAGTCAGTGAAGTTTGCCGGTGTTGGTCTCGCCATGTTGGCGTGGGGCGCGATCTCCGGCGGTGCGGTTGCTCAGGACAGCTTTTCAGAAAGTCATTTGGAAGCTGCAAAAGCTGTTGCCTTGGAAACCAAAGTCTTGGAACCGTTTGACGCCATCTTGTTCGTAATGGCGGAACAGACCCTGTCCGCATTCACGCAGAATGAACCGACGCGTGCGGAAGAAATCGCAGAGGTCGTGGAACAGGTCGCGTTGGAGCTAGCCCCGCGCCGCGCCGTATTGAACGAGCAGATCTTCCGCATTTGGGCGACCGCATTCACCGAAGAAGAGCTGGTCCAACTGGCTGAATTCTATCGTACCCCGCTCGGTATGAAATTGCGCGACAGTGTCGCCGACATTACAGCTGCATCTGTGGAAGCCAGCCGCGAATGGCAGGATCGGTTGAGCGTCGATATCGTTGCGATGGTGCAGGAAGAATTGGACAAGCGCAGCGCTGCGGCCACAAACCAATAAGTGATCAAGGCGTGAGCAATGAGTTTGCGCATGCTTTTTCAGATCTTGAGACGGGGCAATCGTCCGCACTGTCTGCAAACCGGGCCGCGTAAGCGGCCCTTTGTGCAATAAGGTATGCGTTTCAGGACACCGAGCTGACCAAGGCCAAGCCTTGTGAATGGGGACTGAGAGCTTATCTGGGCTTCATGGCCGCGTCCGCTGGCCGTTCGAATACCAAATCCCGAGAGGCATTGAATGAGCGATTTTGACTATGATCTGTTTGTGATCGGTGGCGGTTCCGGCGGCGTTCGTGCGGCCCGGATTGCGGCCACACATGGCGCTCGGGTCGGTATTGCAGAAGAATACCGTTACGGCGGAACCTGTGTGATCCGCGGCTGTGTTCCCAAAAAACTGTTCGTCTACGCATCCAAGTTTTCCGAAGAGTTTGAAGATGCTGAGGGCTTTGGCTGGAGTGTCGGCGAACGTAGTTTTGCCTGGGACAAACTGATCGCGGCAAAGGATCAGGAGATCACGCGCCTGGAAGGGATCTACCGCCGGAACCTTGACAACACCGGCGTCGAAATTCACGACAGCCGCGCCGTTATCGAAGACGCCCACACGGTTCGTTTGTTGTCCACGGGTCAGACGATCACCGCGAAGTATATCCTTGTAGCGGTCGGAGCCTCGCCAAATGTCGATAACAGCTTGCCGGGCGGTGAGCACGTCATCACGTCAAATGAAGCATTTCACTTGAGCGAATTACCGAACCGTGTGGTGGTTGCCGGCGGCGGCTACATCGCCGTGGAGTTTGCCGGCATTTTCAATGGCCTCGGTGTCGACACGACCCTGATTTATCGGGGTCCTGAAATCCTGCGCGGATTTGATATGGACCTGCGCCGGACTGTGCGCGAGGAAATGGAAAAGAAGGGGATCAAGGTTGTCTTGAATGATACCTTCTCGTCCATCGATAAGCAGTCGGACGGCTCCTTGATCGGCTGCACCAATGGCGGCGAAAACCTGGCTGCGGACCAAATCATGTTTGCGATTGGCCGGAGCCCGCATACGCGGGAGCTCGGATTGGAAAAAGCAGGCGTTGAGACCGATGCGATCGGTGCGATCAAGGTCAATGAAGAGTCCCGCACAAATGTTGAGTCGATCTATGCCGTTGGAGATGTGACCAACAGGGCAAACTTGACCCCGGTCGCAATCCGGGAAGGCCACGCGTTCGCGGACACTGTATTCGGCAACAAACCCTGGACGGTGGATCACAGCCTCATAGCGACAGCCGTGTTTTCTCAGCCGGAAATGGGCACAGTCGGTCTGACACAGGAAGAAGCTCTGGAGCGCACACCAAACCTGGACATCTACAAGTCCAGCTTCCGGCCAATGAAGCATACGCTGTCTGGCCGTGATGAGAAGATGCTCATGAAGATGATCGTCGATGCGGACAGCCAAAAAGTACTTGGGGTTCACATTGTTGGCCCAGACGCTGGTGAGCTTGCGCAAATCCTTGGAATAACGCTTGAAATGGGCGCAACCAAAGCTGACTTTGACCGGACGATCGCGGTGCACCCGACCGCAGCGGAAGAGCTCGTCACAATGCGTGAGCCAACAGAACGCTTGCGCGGCTGATGAGGAAACCGCTGATGCCAATACGGAAAAACCGCCGCAAGAATTCGCGGCGGTTTTTTCTTGTTTATGCAAACATCAGGCTCTGAGTGAGGACAATCCGGTTTTCGCTGAAGCGACATCTTCCTGGATGAAGGTGTCCTTCAACAGATCCTCGTAGAACGCGTGTACACCGCGTCCGCGATCTTTTGCCCGGTAGAGTGCCGCATCAGAACGGGCAACCAAGTCTTCCGGTTCCGTACCATCCGCTGGGGCAACGGCTACGCCGATACTGAGCCCGACATGCGCCGTATTGCCGCCTTCGATTTGAATAGGCAAGAGCGCCTTGTTGATCAACGCGCGGCAAAGTGTGTCCAACTCTTTGCGGCTTGTGCCTCCGCGGTAAATCACCATGAATTCGTCACCGCCGATCCGGCAGACCAAACCTGGCTTGCCGACAGTTTCGTTGAGACGTTTGGCCATGATCTTGATCACGGTGTCACCAGCAGCATGCCCGTAGGTGTCGTTGACTGCTTTGAATTTATCGAGGTCGCAATGCAAGACAGCGAACCGTTTGTGCGGCAGTTCGGCAGCTGAGGTTTCGAGCACCCGGTTAAACTGTAGCCGGTTGGCAAGGCCAGACAGATTGTCGTGCAGAGCCAGGTAGCGGTTCTGCTCCTCGCTCTTTTGAAGTGACCGGGTCAATTGGCCGATCCGCCAGGCAATCCCGAACGCAAGCGCTCCCAAAGTCAGGCTGAGCATAGCAATGACCGGAATGACCGTCGGCCAGATCGAGTCGATAACAGTCTGGCTTTCCCATCGGAAAGAGCCGACATCAACGCCTTCCTCGCTTGTGACCAGATGCGAAGGGCCGTCTTCAGGCTCAAATGCCCTGGGCTCAAAACGGAGCCGGGCGAAGTTCAACTGCGAGTTCAGGCGTTCCAGAAGTGCGTCGTCAATGTATTTCACCGAGATCATCAAGGTCGGCCCACCGTCAGGTAGGGTCGCGGTGTACTCATCGGGCATGATGGGCATCGCGGAGAAAAGTGCCGGTTTGCCATCAAGCCGAATAACGCCCATCAATGCATATTGATCGGTGTCCAGGCCTTGAAGTGACCGGTGGCCAAAGCCGCCGGGCACGCGGACGCGATTGGCCGCGAACAGTGCCTGCGTCTTGCGGATGACCGGGGCCAAAGCAGGCGTTTCACTCGACGGGCGTTTGGTTATGTGGGTGTAGTCCTGGAAAGACTCGGCCAGAACCTGATTGTTTCCGGAGATCAGGATGACCTTGTTGTGCCGGTACCTGGACCAGAGCGCGTGAAAGTGCTGGCGGGCATAGACCGGATCGAACGTCCGGACCAGTTTGCGAACGGTTTCATCGGATACGGTCACGGTGCGTTGTTCACGGACAATGTCACGGAGTCGCTCCTCCAGGGCATTGCGGAAGAGGCGCTCTTCGTTGGCAATAGCTTGCTGCGTGGATGCATGAGAGGCGACAAAACCAACGAACACCAGTGAGGCCGATGTAACCGCGATCAAAAGAGCTGCCAGAAGAAAGGCAAGTCTTGAGATATGGATACGGGACTCACTGTCCGATTTGTCTGAGTATCTCCGTCGAAATTCCGCCAACGTTTGTTCTTCCCACCTTCGCCGGCCTTTTAAATGGCCACTAAACAACCGGCGGAGCACCTTTGTTTCGTTCGCCTTCCGTCAAGACAGTGCCCCTCCAAAGTTCCCTAGCGTTTAGCTTGCGGGACCCCGGCTGTCTCTGAGGCGTTCAGGCACTAATCCTAGCTTGGAAAGTGTTAATTAGTAGTGGTGATGACCCGAGAGAGTCGGGCGCAAATATTAAAAAATCGATTGTTCCAGAGTGACTTCTGATACGGCAGAGCAACTTTAAGTAAATTCTGAAAATAAACTCAACCCGCACTCTTCGCGCGGCGATCCGTTTCGCCTCGGCGATCGAATACAGTGTCAGGTTCCGCATGTGCAAAGGCAAAAGCGTTTCTGCCTGCATCTTTGGCACGGTAGAGCGCTGTATCAGCTGCCCGGATTAGATGTTTTTCAGACATCCCTGAGTCTGGCGCCAGCGCGATGCCAAGACTGATGCCGATACTCACACTTTGTTCTGGACTGATTTCAATCGGCTCTGCGACGGAAGCCAGAATCTCATTGGCAATTGTCTCAAGCTCAGCCTGATCCTGATACTTCATTAGCAAGATAACAAATTCGTCGCCGCCAATGCGCCCGACCACACCCTTGTCGCTGATAATGTCCTGCAATCGCGAGGCCGTCACGCGCAACACGATATCTCCGGCCTCATGACCATGTGTGTCGTTAACAGGTTTGAATTTGTCGAGGTCACACGCAATGACAGCAAACCCGTTTTCGGGAAGGCCATCGATTGCGTAGGCAAGGCGGTCAGAAAAGTGGTGCCGGTTCGGCAGACCAGTCAAGCTGTCGTGATGCGCAAAGTAATGATTGCGGCGTTCGCTTTGTTCCAGCGTTGAAGACAAGCGGCCAATCCTGCGGGCGACAATCACAGAAATTGCCGCAATCAAAACCGCCAGGATCACGATCAGTGGAAGGGCGCGCATCCAGACCCTCAAACCGGGTTTGGAATGGTCCCATTGAAAATAGCCGACAAGGCTGCCGTCCGGACCATAGGCCCGCAGTTGCGTCGGGTGTTCGCGGGCAGGGGCGCCTTCGGTGAAGGTCAGATCGCGAAACCCATAGTGATCCGACATCGACTGAAACCAGGCCTCCCCAAGGGAGTAGACGCTGACAAGCAACCGGGGATTGGCGTCTGAGAGTGCGGTCAGCGGTGTTTCCATCTCAACCGGAACCGCGCTCAGCAATGCGGGGGTGCCATCGATCACGGCCAGCGCCGCGATCGAGGCGTCAAACATGGCACGTGGCGGAGGGAAGGGGCCCTGAGGACGGTCGCGCCGCGGGAAACTTGGGGACCGGAAGGCTGCGGTGAAGAGCTCAGACAGTTTTTCGGTGTCTTCCCATGGGGCAGATGATCCGCTCTGATTGTGACCAACCGTTTCTGAAAGAGCCATGAGGTCACCGTTCTCTTCCATGAGATAGGTGCGCTCCAGATCACTGACAGCTTTGAAGCGGTTCAATATGGAGGTGGTGACGGCAGACCGGTCCATTGGGCCTGTCAGCATCTCTTGGACATCCTGATGCTGGATGGCGGTCATCTGGTGGCGGGCAATTTCCCAATACTGATCTTCCACAGTGTCAAGGAAACGCATTTGCGCTGTTTCAAGTGCATGCCGGTCGGCGGCCCGCCACGCAAACTGTGCGATCAGGGTGAGTGCGCCGCTGGACAAGACTATCAGTAAGGCTGCGAGCCCATAGACCCACATGGTGATTTGACGGCCGGATACGGTGCCGCTGCCGGAACCGGGGATAGGCCCGCGGTCAGGTTGCGCCTGTCGTGTCGTCATGCGTCCGGCACTCTCCTCCTGTCCGCAAAGAACGCTGGTCTTTCTCACTATCCAAGCGGATTGAACAATCAGCGTATATCCTATGGGAGATTCCTTACGGAAGAGTGCTTGGAACCCGATGTTTTCAACACTTTACGACACTGTTTGTTTAAGAATTGGGCCGCTTCTAATCTGCCAGGAGCTTTACCATAAGTTCCAGCTCACTCTCCGTGTTGAAAGCGTGCAGCGAGGCGCGAACCACGGCGTCCAGACCGCGCATCGGCAGGTCAATCCGGGCTGAGCTTGCCTGACTGACCGAGACATTGATCTGGTGATCGGCAAGCCGCGCCTTCGTTGCCGCTGGTGTCTCTCCATCAACAGCGAAGGTTACGATGCCGCCTTTCCGCGCGCCTTTGTCATGCAGCGAGATGCCAGGAACAGCGGAAAGTTCGGAGCGGAGCTGTGCGCCCAAGGCACAAATTCGGGCGCCGATCCGGTCCATCCCGAAACCGATCGCATAGCTGGTGGCAACGCCCAAGCCGACCTGCCCGGCGACATAACGTTCCCAGTTCTCAAAGCGCTGTGCGTGCGGAGCCAAACGATAACTGGACTCGTCCAGCCATTCGGTCGCCTGGAGATCTACAAAGGGCGGTTCCACCTGATCGAGAACATCGTCACTGACATAAAGAAAACCTGTCCCGCGCGGTCCCCGCAGATATTTGCGGCCGGTGCCTGAGAGCATCTGGCACCCGATTTCCTTGATGTTGAGCGGGATCTGTCCGGCAGATTGGCAGGCATCAAGGAGGTAAAGAAGTTTGTGCCGGGCGGCAATCTCGCCGACATCTTCTGCCGGATTGATCAGCCCGGAAAAGGTCGGGATATGGGTCAGGGCAATGAGGCGGGTTTTCGGCGTGACGGCTGCCTCCAAAGCCTTCAGATCAATCTGTCCGGTCTCGTCATCTTCGATGAGATCGATTTCAATACCCTTCCGCTTCTTCATCTGCAGAAGTGCCACGTAATTGGAAACGTATTCCGCGCGGCCGGTGATGACACGGTCACCTTCACGGAAGTCGATCCCGTAAAACGCCATATCCCATGCACGGGTTGCATTTTCGATGAAGGCGATCTCGTTCGGAGTGGATCCGATCAGCGCCGCAATCGATGTATAAAATGCGTTCGTTTCCGACTGCGCCGCCGCGGCTGCCTCATATCCACCGAGCGTGGCTTCCAGATCAAGATGGTGTTTGACAGCGTCCAATACCGGTGTTGCAGCAAGACCTGTTCCGGCATTGTTAAAGTGAATGCATCTGTTTACACCGGAGGTCTCCTCCCGCATCAGGTCTATTTCATTCTGGCTGAGGGAAGGGACGATCATGGGGAGCCTTTCCGGTCACGGGACGCAATCGATTGGATGTAAAACAAAAATGATCACAATCACATATTTTGGATATGGGTCCCTCGTCAACGCCGCAACGGTTCCTGATGGGGCCGAGATCGTTCCCGGGCGATTGAAAGGCTGGGTCCGGGAGTGGCGTGTGTGCGGCGTCTGGGAAAACGGTCAGGGCCGCTGTGCCTTGAGTGTGCGTCAGGAGCCGGGGTCGGAAATCCGGGGCGTGATGACCCGGGAGCAGCAAAGCCGGCTGCAGGCCCTGGAGCAGCGTGAAAGCCGGTATGAGAAGATCGGACAGATCGGCACGTCTTTCCGGTGTGAGGCGGAAAGCAAACCGGGGCCGGAAGAGCTGTTTCTCTTCAAGGCAACGCCGGAAAACGAACGCTGGGGATGTGACCGGCACCCGATCCTGCAAAGTTATCTCGACTGCGTTTTAGCCGGGTTTCATCAAATCTGGGGCGAGGAGGGCGTTAGCCACTTCTTCGACACAACCGACGGCTGGCATGTTCCTGTCCTTCAGGACCGGGCAGCGCCGCTTTACCCCAGAGCAGTCAGGATCGACACGAAGCTTTTGCAACTGTTCGACGACCAGATTGAACGCCAGAAGCTGACCCTGATATCTGTTTAACCTTTTGTTTTAACGAGAAATATCTTGGGGGGATGTCCCGATCCCAGGTGCCGCCATATCTGGCGGAGGTCTGCGCGCGCGTAAACTCAAATTTCCCTTTACGTAAACTAAAGGTCCTGATATTTGATTGCATACGAGAAAAATGCAATCTGGAGAGGAGTGTATGGGTTTCTTTGAGTACAAGGGGCAAGAGGCTCTGGATCTTGTGTCGGAAGCGCGGGATCTGATGATCTACAGTTATCACGGCATTGAGGACATCCTGCAGCCGGGCAACAGTGAGGAGGCTGCCCGGCAGGAAATTGAAGCCAAAGGGTGGACGGTGCTCACCCCTGATGATCTCGGTATACCGGCGGCAGACATTGACCGGAACGGCACATTTCAGGGCGAAACGACCCAGTTCAAGGATGCCCAGGCCGATGTGCTGGCCAGATTTGACGAGACCGGTGCCATGACCCAGATCGGTTTGGCGTTTCGAGGAACGACCGGCACGATCGACAACATCATCAGCGACACGGTCGGTGATGTTATCGATTATCTGGAATTCCTGAGCGCAGATCCGAATTATGCTTACGGGGCGTTTGCTGAGTTGATGGGGGCCATAAAGACGCTTCTGGAGTCCAACGGTCTCACTGCAGCAGACTTGATCGTAACGGGTCATTCGCTTGGCGGTGGTGCTGTCACCAACATGGCCGAGCGCAGCGATGATTTTTTCGACGGGTTTTACAAAGCCGCCGACTATATCGGTTTCGCAGCTCATTATACGCCGGAAGACGGCGCCTCCGTATTGGACAGCGGCGCGGAAGTGCTCAGCGTGGATATTGAAAATGATCCGGTTCCCTCGGTTATTGCCGAAGGCCAGATCAACCTCTTTGGCAACGATACAGACTACGCGTATGAGACGAGCAATCTGGTGCTTTTCAACGATTTCTACGCAACACCCGCCTATTGGGATGGCGGCAACATAACCAACCTGATCGCCTGGACTGCTCATTTGCCGTCCAACTACGAACAGGTTGTTGAGGCAATCGCCGGATCAGAGTTCTACACCGAGATGTCGCGTGACAGCGTCGTCATTGTCTCGGACCTGTCCGATCTCACGCGCGGCATTGTCTGGGTTGAAGACATAAACCCCTTGTTCGATCCAACGGGCCATCAGGGCGATGATGCCTTCATCCTCGGCTCCAACAAAGACGATCTGCTTGCGGGCAAGTCCGGCAAGGATGCGCTTGAAGGATTTGCGGGGGACGATCACCTGAAAGGCGAGGGCGGCGCAGACCGGTTGCTCGGCGGGGCCGGAAACGACACGCTGGAAGGCGGCACCGGGGACGATGTCATCGTCGGCGGTGCCGGTGCAGACACCCTTTATGGCGGGGCCGGTGCAGATATCTTTGTCTTTTCATCCGGTGATGGCGCAGACGAAATCAAGGATTTCGAGGTTGGGATCGACAAGATCGATGTGAGCGGTGCCGGGGTAACGCAATTCTCCGATCTTTCCATAACGGCCAATGGTTGGTGGACCGATGTCAGAGTTGCTTTTGGTAGCGAGACATTGCGCCTTGATACAGGCTGGCGTCCTTCCTTACCGGAACTGACGGCCGGTGATTTCCTCTTCGCCTGAGTTGAGCAGTACTCAAGATCGGTTTGATCAATTGATTGGGGTGGGCGTTCCTGCCTGCCTCACCCGCCGAACACTTGCTGCAGGCCATGGCCGGCAAGAAAAGCGATGGCCGCGGCCACCATGCCGATAGCCGTTGTTTCCAGCCCGCAGCCAACCCAGTGCCGCTGCGACCAGCGGGCTCTCAAAGACCCGATCGCGAAGAAAGCGCATGCGGTGAGGCCGGACGCTAGCGCGGCGCTTGCTTCAATGTCAGCGAGAAAGGGCAGGAGCGGCAGTGCACCGAATAGGACGAAGGCGGCGAAGGTATAGAGCGCTGCCTTTAGAGGCGCGCGACCTCCATCCGAAACGCCATACTCGGCCAGCATCATGGTCTCGATCCAGGTGGTCCGGTTGGACGTTACCAGGCGCACGATGTCTTCCAGATCATCGCCCTCGTACCCCTTGGCCTTGAAAATCTGTCTGATTTCCTCGCGCTCTCCATCTGGTTCAACCCGGATGTGTTTTTCCTCGATCGCACGAAGCCTTTGAAAGTCTTCATTCTCGGACTTGGACCCGCTATAATTGGCGGCGGCCATTGAAAAGCCGTCGGCCAAGAGATTGGCAACACCAAGGATCAAGATGATCCGAGTTGATAAGTTGGCTCCGACAGAACCGGCAACAATGGCAAAGGTGGTCACAGCGCCGTCGATGCCGCCATAGACCCAGTCGCGCAAATAGCTCGTTTCTGGCCCCCGCGCCAATCTGTTGGCGATATCGTGAGGCTGGTGGCTGTGTTCGAGTGGTCGGTTCGGCATGGCTGGTTTCCCTGGCTAGCGTCGGCCAAGTTTAGGGTGATCTGATCGTCAAAACCTTGATCCGCCGCAATCGCCCGTGGGCTTTGGGCAACACTATTTGGCCAGCGTTCCGCAAGGGGCATTTTTGCGATGAAGCGTGGGTGGCAATCAGGCTGAACGCCGTGTATAAGGCCGCACGTTTGCTCTGTTTGAGTGGGCGGAAACGAACAAAAATATCGCGGGACGTGTGTCTGGAGTTCGAATTGAACAGACCGTCCCGATGAGGAGTTGGTACTATGGCGGACAAGTGGAGCCCGGACAGCTGGAGATCAAAACCGATCCTGCAGGTCCCGGAATATCCTGATCAGGCAGCTTTGACAGATGTTGAGCAGCGCCTGTCGACCTATCCGCCGCTGGTGTTTGCCGGTGAAGCGCGGGCTCTGAAGAGCCAGCTTGCGGACGTTGCCAACGGCAAGGGGTTTCTGCTGCAAGGCGGTGACTGCGCCGAAAGCTTTGCCGAACACCATCCGGACCACATTCGTGACTTCTTCCGTGTGTTTCTGCAGATGGCGGTTGTGCTCACCTATGCAGCGAGCCAGCCGGTGGTGAAGGTTGGCCGGATCGCCGGTCAGTTCGCCAAGCCGCGCTCTTCCAATATCGAGAAGAAGGGTGATGTTGAGCTGCCGAGCTACCGCGGCGACATCATCAACGACATCAACTTCACCTCGGACAGCCGTATTCCGGATCCGACCCGTATGTCGATGGCTTACCGCCAGTCCGCGGCAACGCTGAACCTTTTGCGGGCCTTCTCGCAAGGTGGTTTCGCCAATCTGGACCAGGTGCATCAGTGGATGCTCGGTTTCATTACCGACAGCCCGCAAGGCCACCGTTACAAGGAGTTGGCGGACCGCATCAGCGAGTCGCTTGCCTTCATGCGGGCTTGCGGCATCAACAGCGACAGCGTCCCGCAACTGCGTGGCACCGATTTCTTCACCAGCCATGAAGCGTTGCTGCTGGGTTATGAAGAGGCCCTGACCCGTGTCGATTCCACGTCCGGTGATTGGTACGCGACTTCGGGTCATATGCTGTGGATTGGTGACCGGACCCGCCAGCCGGATCATGCCCATGTCGAGTTCTTCCGCGGCATCAAAAACCCGATTGGCCTGAAGTGTGGTCCGTCCCTGACGCCGGATGGCCTTTTGGAGCTGATCGATGCTTTGAACCCGGACAATGAACCCGGCCGCCTGACCCTGATTGCCCGTTTTGGCTCCGACAAGGTATTTGATCACCTGCCGCAGCTTGTGCGCGCTGTAGAGCGGGAAGGCAAGTCGGTCGTTTGGTCCTGCGATCCGATGCACGGCAACACGATTTCTGCCGGTGGTTACAAGACACGTCCGTTCGACCGCATCTTGAAAGAGGTCGAAGCCTTCTTCGCCGTCCACCGCGCTGAAGGCACCCATGCGGGTGGCGTGCACGTTGAAATGACTGGCCGGAACGTCACCGAATGCACCGGCGGTGCCCGGGCCTTGACCGAAGAGCAGCTCGGTGATCGTTACCACACCCATTGCGATCCGCGTCTCAATGCGGACCAGGCTCTTGAGCTGGCTTTCCTGATTGCTGAAAACCTCAAGAAAGAGAAAGACGGCAAGCAGAAAGAACCCCTGGCTGCGAGCGCTTAAGACCGCACTTTTCCGGTGTTTGATAATTTTGAGGGGCAGCTTCGGCTGCCCCTCATTTTTTTGTATCGATTTTTATCAATTCTGCCGCCGCGGTAACAGGCGGTTAAGGCTCCAGATGCATATGTGCGACGTGGGATATTTGTACCGCAGAGGGGGCGGTGCTCGTCAACCGGACGCTCTGGGTAGGGGATTTTGAAGCGTGCGCGAACCGTGGGATCTTTCTAAGATTTCGTGCCTGGTGGTGGAGGACAATCCACACATGCGCACGATCTTGCGCTCCGTTGTCGGAGGGTTTGGTGTTCGCACGATCTGTGAGGCCACCGAAGGGGCTGAAGCCCTTGAATTGGTCGTCGACCGTAAACCCGATATTGTCTTGTGCGATTGGAACATGAGCCCGTTCGGTGGCGCCGACTTCCTCAGAATACTGCGCAAGGATACGGACCCGATCATCAAGACAACGCCAGTCCTTGTGATCACAGCCCACGCGCGTCGTCCGATCATCCTGGAAGCGCTTAATATCGGTATTCATGGCCTTGTCGCCAAACCTGTGGCCCCCGCAGTTCTTTACCGGCACATTGGTGAGATCCTGCAGCGTCAGGAACTGCAGGGACGCAGCACGGGAATTTCCATGCCGGGGATGCCCGGCCAAACAGGCGGCAGTGTGCTGGACTTGTCCTCCATGGCGCCGGATCAGCCTGCTGAAGCCGAAGACCAGTCTCTCGCACTTCTTTGAGCTGACACACCTCGCTGTTGGTTGCGGCCAATCAGGGGCTAGTTTCAGCATTTGCATGATTGCAACCCATTGTTCTTGACGGTACATCTCGGATCTCCTCTTTGTCCGGCACGAGATTCATGACCATCAACTCCTTCCGCCTTGCCGTTGCTCAGCTTAATCCGACCGTAGGTGATGTCGCCGGGAACGCGGAGCTTGTTCGTCAGGCGCGTGCCGACGCAAAAGCGCAGCAGGCGGATCTGGTCTTGACCTCAGAGCTGATGCTGGCCGGCTATCCGCCGGAAGATCTTGTTCTGAAACCGGCCTTTGTCCGTGAATGCATGGAAACCGCGCGCGCACTTGCCGAAGAGACCGCCGATGGTGGACCCGCGGTGATTCTGGGAACGCCGTGGTATTCCGATGCCGGCGACCTCCACAACGCTGTCCTTCTCATCGATCAGGGCGAAGTGAAGGCGGTTCGCTATAAGAGTGATCTGCCAAACTACGGAGTTTTTGACGAAAAGCGCGTGTTCAAGGCAGGGCCGCTTCCTGGGCCCGTTGACTTCCGCGGTGTGCGCATCGGGTTGCCGATCTGCGAAGACATTTGGAACGACGAGGTCTGCGAGTGCCTTGAGGAAACCGGCGCGGAAATTCTGCTGGTTCCGAACGGATCCCCTTATTGGGAGAACCGGGCCGAAGAGCGCCTGCAAGTGGTCGTGGCCCGTGTGGTTCAGACAGATCTGCCGCTCGTCTATTGCAATCAGTTGGGCGGCCAGGACGAGCTGGTCTTTGACGGTGGATCCTTTGCGCTTCAGGCGGATCGGAGCCTTGCGTTCCAGATGCCGCAGTTTGAGACAGCGCTCGGCATCAGCGACTGGAAAAGGGACGGCGAAACTTGGGTTTGTACCAGCGGTCCGGTGGCAAAGCTTCCCGATCTTGATGAAGCCAACTGGCGGGCCTGTGTGCTCGGGCTTGGCGATTACGTCACCAAGAACGGCTTCCCGGGTGTGGTGCTCGGCCTTTCGGGCGGCATCGACTCTGCCATTTGCGCGGCAATGGCTGTTGATGCGCTGGAGGCAGATAAGGTGCACAGCATCATGCTTCCCTTTCGTTACACCTCGGAAGAAAGCATCAAGGATGCCGCGGACTGCGCCAAAGCGCTGGGCCTAAGGTACGACACGGTCCCGATTGCAGAGCCGGTCGAAGGATTTACCAAGGCACTGGACGGGCTGTTCGCAGGCACGGAAGCGGGTGTGACGGAGGAGAACCTTCAGTCCCGAACACGCGGCGTCATCCTGATGGCCGTCTCCAATAAGTTTGGCCACATGGTCATGACCACGGGCAACAAGTCGGAAATGTCGGTTGGCTACGCAACGCTCTATGGCGACATGAACGGCGGCTACAATCCGATCAAGGATCTCTACAAGACCCAAGTCTATCATCTGGCAGCCTGGCGTAACGCCAACAAACCGGCTGGTCTACTCGGACCGGACGGTGAGGTGATTCCGTCCAACATCATCACCAAGGTCCCGACGGCGGAACTACGTGAAAACCAGACGGACCAGGATTCCTTGCCGCCGTATGACGTGCTCGACGACATTCTGGAATGCCTGGTCGAAAAAGAGATGTCGGTCGGTGAAATCGAAAAACGTGGACATTCCCGTGACCTGATTCATCGCATTGAGCATTTGCTCTACATCGCTGAATACAAACGCAGACAAGCTCCTCCCGGTGTCAAGATCACGGAGCGCAATTTCGGCCGCGACCGCCGCTACCCGATCACCAACCGCTTCCGCGACCGGTCTTAGAGCTTTTCAATCCGGCGGAGACGCATGACCTATCTGACGTTTCTGCAAACCAATGCCCGCTGGCTCGCCGGCGGGTTTCTGCTGGCAGCATTTTCCGGGTTCGGACAGACCTTTTACATTGCACTCTCATCGGGACACCTGCGCGAAGAGTTCAATCTTAGTCACGGTGATTTTGGTCTTCTCTACATGGCTGCGACGCTAACCAGCGCGTTATCGTTGCCCTGGATCGGACGCAGCGTCGACGTGTTTCCCCTTCGCATTGTCGGGCTCGCAACATGCGTCACACTTGGCCTTTTCTGTCTGTCGATGGCTCTGGTGAATTCGGTCTTCATGTTGTTTGTGGTGCTGTTCGGACTACGGCTGTCCGGGCAGGGCATGATGACCCACGTCTCCATGACCGCCATGGGCCGCTGGTATTCAGCGCAGCGCGGCCGAGCGGTGTCTGTCGCGCAGATGGGATTTCCCGTTGCCGAGAGCTTGTTTCCGGCCAGTTTTGTGTTGATTTCGGCGGTCGTGGGATGGAGGACCAGCTGGGCGCTTTCCGCCGGCATCATGGTGCTTGGGGCGCTGCCTATGCTCGCCCTGTTGTTTGCCAAAGATCGCATCCCGCAATCAGACGAACAGGGCTCGGGGGCAATCGAAGGGCGTCAATGGACGCGCGGCGAGGCGCTGCGAGACCCGATTTTCTGGCTTTTGACAGCCGGTGTGCTGGCGCCGCCGTTCATCGGAACCGCCATCTTATTCAATCAGGTGTATCTGACTGAGTTGCGAGGCTGGCCGCTTGAGCTCTTCGCCTCCGCCTTTCCGGTCATGGCCGGCACTGCAATTGCCACGGCGCTGGTGCTTGGGCCGCTGATCGACAGGTATTCCGCGCGGGCACTGCTTCCGGCCGTGCTGCTGCCGCTCTTCTCCGGGTGTCTTGTGCTTGCATTGCTCCCGGCCGCACCAACAGCCTTTTTGTTCATGGGGCTTCTCGGCATCAGCAGCGGATTTACCGCCGCAATGTCCGGTGCGCTCTGGCCCGAGCTTTATGGCAGCCGTCATATCGGCGCGATCCGCTCTGTCGCATTTGCTTTGATGGTGTTCTCGTCGGCCGCTGGCCCGGGCTTGGTCGGCGTTCTTATCGATGCCGGTGTCGACTTTGATCGTCAGCTTCTGGTGATGAGCGGGTACTGCGCGCTCATGACAGGTGGACTTGCAATAGCGTCGCGCAAGCTTCGTGACCGACAAAACGGTCCGTTGGCTTGAAAAGCTGAAATCTGGCCCGGCCAAACGGGGTAAAATCACCATTTGCACTTGCAGAGCTCAAGGGAGGCGGGTACCTGAGGCGCATGACTGTTACTGTACGCTTCGCGCCGTCTCCGACCGGCCACATTCACATCGGCAATAGCCGTCCGGCCCTCTATAACTGGCTTTATGCCAAGAAGATGGGCGGGCGCTTCATCCTGCGTTTCGACGACACCGATCTTGAGCGCTCCAAAAAGGAGTATGCGGAATCGATCGAAACCGATCTCCGCTGGCTCGGCATTTCGCCCGATGTAATCGAGCGGCAATCCGACCGGGTGGCCGCCTATGAGGCAGCCGCGGAAAAGTTGAAAACTGCTGGCCTTTTGTATCCGTGCTACGAAACACCAGACGAGCTGGAGCGTCGTCGCTCCCGTCAGCGCGCGCTTGGCCGCCCCCCGGTCTATGACCGCGCCGGACTGAAGCAGACAGAGGAAGAGCGAGCTGCGTTTGAAGCGGAAGGCCGCAAGCCGCATTGGCGGTTTGTTCTGCCGAACCATGATGGCGATCCGTTCCAGACCAAACGCACCGAAGTGACCTGGAACGATCTTTGCCGTGGTGACCAAACGGTAGACTTGGCCTCAATGTCCGATCCGGTCCTGATCCGCGCAGACGGCTCGTTTCTCTACACGTTGCCATCGATTGTCGACGACATCGATATGGGTGTGTCCCATATCATCCGAGGTGAGGATCACGTTTCGAACACCGGTGTCCAGATCGCGATCTTCGAAGCGCTCGGTGCGACTGCGCCTGTCTTCGGTCACCACAATCTGCTGACCACGCGGGATGGCGAAGGGCTTTCAAAGCGCAAGGGGGCCTTGTCGATCGGCTCGCTGCGGGAATCCGGTGTAGAGGCGATGGCGGTCTGTTCGCTTGCTGTCCTGACCGGCACCAGCCAGGCCGTTGAAGCTGTTCCAAGCATGGACGCCCTGGTGGAGAAATTCGATCTGACCAGCGTGTCACGGTCCTCCGCCAAATTCGATCCGGAAGATCTCAAAGGCCTGAATGCGCGCATTGTGCATGAAATGCCGTATGCAGACGCCAAGGATCGGCTTGATGACATGGGTGTCGGCGGCGGTGAGGCCTTCTGGACCGCCATTCGCGGCAACTGTGAAACCGTCAATGACGCCAAAGGCTATTGGCAGATTGTCGGCGGTCCGGTTGAAAGCCGAATTGAAGATGAAGACCGGGAGTTCATCGCCAAGGCGAAAGAGCTTCTTCCGGACGGCGAGATGACCCTGGAGACCTGGGGGGCATGGACATCTGCGCTGAAGGCGGAAACCGGCCGCAAGGGGCGGGGGCTGTTCATGCCGCTTCGCCGTGTGCTCACGGGTCTCGATCACGGTCCTGACATGAAGGACATGCTGCCGCTTATTGGGCGTAAAAGTATTCTGGACCGACTACCCTAACAGGGACATCACGATCCGGGGCCGGACGGAACCCCGGGTCGTCCGACTTAAAGACCGGCGGGATCGAGGCTGTTTCAAGGTTCTCATCCCCCAGAGATCTACGCTTCCCCAGCAACGGCAGTTCACCAGGTTTGCCATTCGAACCGTTGTCTTCAGTGGCAGCCGGTTTAGGCTGTTCAGCGGCTTTCGCGATCAACGCTGTCACATCAAATCCCTTTTCGAGATTGGCGCGGGTGTCAGGGTCTTCATAGGCTGGCAGTTGCTCTTTGGTCAGCGGTGTCCGGGACAGCGTTGAGTTGGAATCAAGATTTACCGGCCTCGAAGTGCGGATGTTTTCAGCTGTGTAGCTTGGCGGCAGCCCACTGCTGATGTCTGAAAACGCAATTCGCCGTCCGGATGCGCCGGGGTTGCTGACTTCTGTCCAGCCAGAGCGGCTCTTCGCCTTCCCCGTCAGCCGGCAGCTGCATCCCTCGACAAACTCGCTTTTGTAACGATCAGCAAACGGTTGTTCGGAATAAAGATCACCTGCAAGCGACATCATGTTGGATCGGTCGCCGCCCGGGTTCTTGTAGACGTAGAGCTCGGTTTCAGAGGCCGGGCAAATCTCGTTGCAGCGGGCAGCATCATTGGCAAATTGCCGTTTTCCGGTCGCAAAACTGACCGGGAAAAAGTAACCATCGCACGTGCGTACACACAGGGTCCGAAACGTTCCTCCAGATGGGATCCTGCGCTTGCCGCTGGAATTGGTGCGTTTCTTGGTGCTTTGAGCAGACTTTTGTTGCTTGGTTTGAGCCGGCGTTTGCTGCGGGTTGAAAAGACGGGCCAGCAGCGAACGCGGCGCATCTCCAGAGTTCGGATTGGCGGCCGCATTGCGCGTACTTGCGGGAGCGCCGCAGTTTTGGCGCTTGAGGGCCGCCTGTACCTGCCGGATGCGTTTTTGATTGCTGGCGTTTCCACCACCAGCCTTTGCCAATTGACGATCGATGGCTCTTAAATTGGAACGCATGCGCTGAACTTTACCAGACAGTGCCTGGCACTGCGGACTGGCGCTGCTGTTGCAACCAAGATAGCTGAAGTCCCGCTCTGCCGCGCTGAGCGCCTTTTGCTGCTGGCTTTTAGCGGTTTGCCATTTTTGAGCACCCGCGGACGGTCGGTTACCGCGAGACTGAAGTTGCCGCAGTTCCGATGTCAAGCTGGCACAGCTAGCAGCCTCTGCCGGGACAGCAACAAGCAGCTGCACCGGCGCGAACGCCAGCGCGCATGACATTGCCAAAAACGCGGCATGACTGCGAAGCTTCATCACTTTTCCCCACCGGCGCATAACATCCCCGCGCCTTGCTGCTCAAACAGCCGGACCAGTATCCACTCGAAGCCAACCCATATCAAGGAAAGCTCTCATGTTCGGTTAATGGCGGGCAGGGCGGCAGGCTTATTTTTCCGCAGCGGCATGAAGACGTTGAAAGATCTCGTCCAGAGCGATGCGCTGCTCTTTGCTCAAGGCCGCTTCCAAGTGAAGGGAATAGCCCAACGCTTTTGGTACGAGGTCCTCATACATGGCACGGCCATTATCGGTGAGTTGCAAGAGTTGTTCGCGCTGGTCATCCGGGTTCGCGCCGCGGCTGAGATGTCCTTTTTTCTCCAAAGCGGCGACGGCGCGGCTCACCTTCGTTTTGTGCATGGACGTTGCCTTTCCGATGTCGCGCGCTGTCATTGCTACATGTTCGCCGAGTGTTGCCACCACGCGCCATTCCGGGATCCCGATCCCGAAATCATCCGCGTAGATCTTGGACAGCGACCGGCTGACGGTCTCTGCCAGATGGTTCAGCCGGTAGGGAAGAAACTCATTGAGTTTCAGCACTGCTGTTTCTTGGGGCGCATTGCTGGTTTTAGGCATGAGAACTCAGGTCTTGTTGGGACATGCTTCACGCAAGATACGGATCGCATGCTGGAGAGGCGCAGCACCCCGTCAAGCCGATTGGTTTTCGGTGATCAGGGCCTCAATGGTAACCAAGCAGAAGTATAGCTGGTCAAAACAGAGGGGAAAGCACTCGGCGGTCATTTTGCAAATCTACGGAGCGTTTGCTTCTCGTTGTTCGGTTCAATGCCATAGAAATGCCTGTATGAGGCGCAATTACTGGACCTATCTGTTGATAAGAAAGAAACGTTTAACGAAATAATGCACCAAAATTTGCGAATCGATGCCGTAACAAGTGACGCTGGTGTGGCAAGAACATATTCACACCCTGAGACCGGTGAATTGCTCATCGGGTTGGCTGGCAGGAAAGCGAGGCTGTCATGACTACGGCAGACACATCATCTGAACGTGAACTCGGACAAGACGCGAAGATCCATGACCTTGGATCCGGGTGCTATGCCATTTCTGCCGGAGGGTGTCCGAATACCGGTGTGATCGTTGGTGAGCGCGGTCTTCTGGTTATCGACGCCCAGCCGACGGAAGAACTCGGCCAGATTTTCCTCAAGAAGATCCGCGAGATCTCTGACAAACCGATCAAGGTCCTGCTGCTGACGCATTTCCATGGCGACAGCACGGCTGGTGCCGCAGCCTTTGAGGCTGGCGAGGTGATCGCGTCTGATCTGACCAAACGCATGATGGAAACCCGCGGTCTTGATGATTGCGAAGTTCTGAAAGTCCGGTATCCGGATTTTTACCCGGCAGGTCATGCGCTCCCGGCGCTGGCGATGCCGACCATGACGATCGCATCGTCGATGTCGATTGATCTTGGTGGCCGCGAAGTGCGTTTGATGCATCTTGGCCGCGGCCACACAATGGGAGATCTCGTCGTCTGGGTGTCCGATAGCGCCGTACTTTACGCCGGTGGCTTGGTGCAATCGAACACGGCACCTTATTGCGGTGATGCACATTTGGCAGATTGGCCGCGGGCTTTGGACCGCATCATGGCGTTCCGTCCGTCCGCGCTGGTCCCAGGCCATGGCCGTCCGGCCATCGGATCAGCCGCTGTCGCAACCGCGATCGAGACAACCCGCGACTATGTCGTGACATTGCGGGATGCAGCCGCAGCTTGTGCCGAGAGCAAGTTGGGCCTGCACGACACCTTCCAATCCCTCAACGATGCACTTCAGCCGAGATTTGGCAGCGCGCTCCTCTTTGATGCGCATCTGCCGTTCAACGTCGCCAGGGCGTATGATGAAGCGCAGGGGCTGGACCAGCCGCAGATCTGGACACGGGAACGTTGCGACGATCTGGAAGATGCGCTGACCCGCACATCGCCGGTTTCTCAAAAAACGGAAGTCGCGGTAGCAGAAGATGAGCCAGTGGCCGTCGACGAGATAGTTGCAGAAGACTCTGGTGCAGATGTTGAACAAGACACGGGCGAGACCGCAGAAGCACCTTCAGAAGCTTCAAATGAACTCGTAACTGACAGTGACTTTGCAGCGTCTCTGCTCGCTGGCGGTGAAGAGGCGGCTCCGGACGGCGAACTCCTTTTGGAAGAAGAGATTGACCAGGACGAGAAGGTTCTGGAAAAATCCGGCGCCTAAACTGCAGGCAATACTCGATAAACACCGCTCGGGTCCTATCATGGCCCGGGCGGTTTTGCTTTCTAAGGCCTGCGCTGCTTGATACCTTGCAGTCGGTTCCCACATTGAAGTCAACTTTTTCGACACTTGGAGTTTTATCATGCGGTTCCGCACTGCAGCCATCCTCTTTCTCAGCCTTTGCATGCAGTCCGCTGCCCCGGCACTTGCCAACGATGAACCGGATCTGATCTTCAAAAAATCGACCGTCTGGAAGTTTTTGACCCCGGACCACAAGCTGGCGACCTATGCAATCGATGACCCGCTGATTGACGGAGTGTCCTGCCACTTCACTGTTCCGGAAAAGGGCGGAGTTTCCGGTTGGCTGGGCGTTGCAGAAGAAGTCTCGGATGTATCGCTCGCATGCCGTCAGGTCGGCCCGGTGCAGATCAAGGAAAACTTCGAGCAAGGCGAAGAAATGTTCCGCCAAGGCCGTTCGTTCATGTTCAAGAAGATGCGGATCGTGCGCGGCTGCGATGTGAAGCGGAATACGCTCGTTTATATGGTTTATTCCGACAAGCTGATCGAAGGTAGCCCGAAGAATTCAACATCGACCGTACCGTTGATGCCTTGGGGAACCCAGGAACCACCGCGCTGTGGAGACTACTTGGAGAGCTAAGCCGGGAGGCCGCAGCTTGCGCCTTATTGGCGTGAGCCCGGCTTGTCGCCTTCGAGCGTTTCGAGATGGTGGGCGACTGGCAGTTCGGCGTCCGCACAAAAATGCTTGTAAAGCATGGCCATCACATCTTTGACCGGCTCGCTGGCCAGTCGGTAATAGATGGTGGTGCCTTCGCGCCGTGTTGAAACAAGCCCTTGCGCGCGTAACAGAGCAAGCTGCTGAGAGACGGTCGGCATACGCATACCGGTCTTCTCGGCAAGTTCGCCAACGCTGCGCTCTTCGTCCATCACATGGCACATCAGAAGCAACCGGGGCGCGGAAGCCATCAGCTTCATGAATTCTGCGGCGGTCTCCGCTTTTTCTTCCAGCGCTTTGTAGTCCATCAATAGATCTTGCCAAACTTCGTTGTGGGACGCAATCAAAGAACGTCCGTGTTCTTTGGCGCTTTTATATGCGGCTGGCAACGGTGACAACCAGGTTTCCGTTTCCACAACCGGTTCCGGTCATCAGGCAAACGCTTTTCTGTTGAACTTCGTTGCCGAATGCCTTTGTTCCGTCCGTAATCGCCAAGAGCGCGATGAACGGACCGCCGAGGACAATAGCCAGGAAGATGATCACAAAAAGGCGGTTCAACATTTTCTTTCTCCAGAAGGCAACGCTGTGTTGTTGATCCGGAGAATATGTTTTGCGCCTTGAACCCATGCTGAGTGGCGTATTCAGCTACCGTTCAGGTTTATGAACTTCACTCAAGCTATTGATAGATCTGAAGAAATCTCTACAGATTCTCTGTCATTGCGGTCCGTAGCGCGTCCAAAAGCTTCTCGTCCCGGCCATAAATGTCTTTTCTGAAGTGAGTCGAACCGTCCTTGTTCATCCATGCGGTCAGATAGGTGAGATGTACTTCGATCGGCACGCTGGGTTTGACGACGGTCCGCTTTTCTGAATCC
Organism: Roseibium sp. R5; assembly: GCF_055755305.1. Classification (NCBI taxonomy): domain Bacteria; kingdom Pseudomonadati; phylum Pseudomonadota; class Alphaproteobacteria; order Hyphomicrobiales; family Stappiaceae; genus Roseibium; species Roseibium sp. R5. Next base: position 4,198,103 of record NZ_CM146910.1, on the reverse strand, counting down.
CGGATTTTCTCCCAATGCCCTTCATCCGCATTCTTGTGGGCCAGCAGGACATCAGCGAGTGCAAAGGGATCTGATACTCGGATGCAGCCATGGCTGAAGGCCCGTTCGGCCCGAGAAAACAGGGATTTTGATGGGGTGTCGTGGATGTAAATATTGAATTCGTTCGGGAACATGAACTTGATCCGGCCGAGCGCATTGCTGTTTCCCGGATCCTGACGCAGCCGGAAGGGGAAATTGCCGCGGGCATAGCTGTTCCAGGCTACCTGCGTTGGGGCGATTTCAGTCCCGTCCCGGAACACCCGGATGTTTTTGCTCGTAAGGGCCGAGGGATTTTGCTTCAGCTTCGGCAAATACTCCGACGTGGCGATGGAATAGGGGACGTTCCAGAAGGGATTGATCTCCACGTAGTCGAGCGTATCGGAAAACACCGGTGTGGCGTGGTAAGGCTTGCCAACCACCACCGGCGCGGTGTGGATGGTCTTGCCTTCCTTGACCACTTTGAGCTCCTGGTCGGCCAGGTTGACGAACACATAAAAGCTGCCGAGATCGTCCCGCATCCAGCGCCGGCGCTCCATGTTGAGCTCCATCTGGACCAGTTTTTCTTCCAAGGGAATGTTCAAGCGGGCGAGGGTTTCCTTGCCGATGACGCCATCGTTGGCTAGGCCGTGGTGATCCTGAAAGGTTGTGACGGCTTCGATGAGAATATCGTCGTAAACATCGCCGCTGTGTTCGGCTGCTCCTGGGATGTCTTCTTCAATCAGCCGCTGCCGGAGCGCAGCAACACGCGGATCGCTCATGCCGGGCTTAAGCACATCACCGTCCGGAACAGTGGTGAAGGGGCCGCTGGCTGCTTTCTCGCGATATTGAGCAAGACGCCGTTTCAAGCGCGCGTAATTGTCAGAGCGGGGCGCAAGACCTTCCAGGAACACGCTGAAGTCAATCGCCTCTACGGCCTGTTCAAGCAGCATCGTCGGGTCCGGACGGTCCGGAAAGAGGTTCAGAGCCTTGTTGACCTTGTTGGGTTGAACGCGGCCGGAAGAAAGGTGCGTGGCATAGCGCAGATACTGCTTGGTGAGTTCCAGCTCAAACTGAGCCCAGTCGTCTGCGGTCTGGGCAGAGGAAGCCATATCCACAAGGCCGAGCGGATCATAGTTTTCCGGATTGAGCGCGTGCTCATTTGCCGCCGCCATGGCTGCAACGGCCAAATGGGCGTTTTCGCTCATGCCCTCGGCGGAAAACCAGATCGGGGCAAAAGCGCGCTGCCCGTAAAACAGGACTGCCTTTTCCGAGACATCCGGTGACATCGCCGCTTGCAGCGCCTTGGCGATTGGCGTTTCCGGTTCCAGGAAGACGGGCGCCGGGACTTCCACGTTTTCTGCGGCACGCTGCGGCTTTGAGGTTGGGGATGGCGCCGATTGGGCAAGCCCTGCCAAGGGCTGTATCGCGATCACCGCTGTTACTAGCGTGATCAGTGCTGCGTGTCGAATGTACCGGCTCGCATGATCTGTCCTGTGCATCGGAAAGCCCCTCCTTGATTCCCGCAGCGTCAGATTAAAGGTTCCCGGCCGGTGCGCCAACGCCAGAACCTGAAGGAAGGGCTGTTTGCATGAAAAAGTGATCTTGACCGCTCTGATGAAACCGGTCCATAACCCTTGCCATGATGACGGCCACACGGAACATCATTATCACCACCATTATTTGCAGCTAGCGACACCGCTGGCTGTGGCCGTTCCCTCTTGGCAAATTTCCTTGTAGACGGACCGCCCGGCCAGCCGGCCAGGAGACCGTTTGACATGAGCGCCGCTGACCCAGCGAAATCCGGCACCTTCAAGGGCTTGAAGCTCACCAACACATTGACTCGCCAGAAGGAAGACTTCTGCGCGATCGATGATAGCAATGTGCGTCTCTATGTCTGCGGACCGACCGTTTACGACTTTGCCCATATCGGCAATGCGCGTCCGGCGATTGTGTTTGACGTTTTGTACCGGTTGTTGCGCCATCTCTACGGCGCTGAGCACGTTACCTACGCCCGCAACATCACGGACGTTGACGACAAGATCAACGCACGTGCGCTGCGCGATTATCCGGATATGCCGCTCAATGAGGCGATCTCAAAGGTTACCAAAAAGACGGCGGATCAATACCAAAAGGATGTGGCATCTCTTGGCTGCCTGGAGCCGACGGTCCAGCCGCGGGCAACCGAGCACATCGATGGCATGGTCAAGATGATCGAACTGCTCATCGAAAAAGGGCATGCCTATGTGGCTGAGACCGCGGACGGCGGCGAAGTGCTGTTCGACACGGTTTCAATGCCGGATTACGGCGGTCTGTCCAAGCGCAAGCTGGATGAGCAGATCGCGGGTGCCCGCATTGCGGTAGATAGCCACAAGAAGAACCCGGGAGACTTTGTGCTCTGGAAACTGTCCTCACCCGAAGAGCCCGGCTGGGACAGCCCCTGGGGGCGCGGGCGTCCGGGCTGGCACATAGAATGCTCTGTCATGAGCGAGCACCATCTTGGCAAGGTCTTTGATATTCATGGCGGAGGGCTGGACCTCATCTTCCCGCATCATGAAAACGAGATCGCCCAATCGTGCTGCGCCAACGACACAAAGACCATGTCGAATTATTGGGTTCACAATGGCTTTGTGCAGGTTGAAGGCCGGAAGATGTCCAAGTCGGAGGGCAACTTCTTCACCATCCACGAGCTTCTGGAGACGGAGAATTTCGGCGGCCGCAAATGGCCTGGCGAAGTGCTGCGCCTTGCCATGCTGATGACCCACTATAAGGAGCCAATCGACTTTTCCGTCCGCAAGCTGGAAGAGGCAGAGAACCTGTTGGGCAAATGGCCGGATCTTGTCGAGACGGATGCGGCTCCAGCAGCAGACGTGCTTGATGCCATGAACGATGATCTGAATACGGCCGCCGCCATTCAGGCCTTGCATGGCCTTGCAGGCGAGGCGAACAAGGACCCGGTTAAACTGGCCGAGTTTTCAGCTTCTGCAGCTCTGTTGGGTCTCAAGCCTGTTGCAGCGGATATGTCCGGCATCGACGAAGCCGCAATCAAGGCTGCCATCACTGCCCGGCTGGAGGCGCTCAACGGAAAGAACTGGGCCGAAGCCGACCGGATCCGCGATGAACTGGCATCTCAAGGTATCGCGCTAAAGGATTCAAAAGACTCTGAAACCGGCGCCCGCGTGACGACCTGGGACCTTAAGCGGTGAACTGGGTTAGGGAAAGACAGGCCTAACGGTTCTTCGCAGTTCACGAAAAGCCGTTAGAGCAAAAGGGAGAGGCAAAAGGATGGCGGAAGAAACAGACATCAAGTCCGGCGGCTGTCAGTGCGGGGCGGTTCGGTACTGTGCTGAAGGGTTCAAACGGCCGTCGATCTGCCATTGTCGTATGTGCCAAAAGGCGGTCGGCGGACCGTTTGCAGCGCTCGTCGTCGTTGAAAATCTCAGTTGGACGCGTGGAGAGCCAGCTTACTTTCAGAGCTCAAACCTCGTTCGGCGCGGGTTCTGCCGGGACTGCGGCACACCGCTGACCTATGAGTTTGAAGGCTCTCATATCGACATCACGATCGCGAGCCTCGACCAGCCGGATCTTGTGGCTCCGGAAATCCAGTTGGGACTGGAAAACCGCTTGTCCTGGTGCGAGGGACTTGCGGATCTACCCACCCGAACGGAAGAAGCGGAGGCTGCGGCACAGGACGTGTTTTCCAACATCCGCAACCACCAGCATCCGGATCGGGATACGGATGCCTGGCCGGAGACCACCCGATGACTGAAACCTACACCGGGGGCTGCCAATGCGGCGCGGTCCGTTTTCGCATTGAGGGAGCACTTGGCGAAGCGAGCATTTGTCATTGCCGGATGTGCCAGAAGGCATTCGGCAATTTTTTCGCGCCACTTGTCGATGCGCGCCACGAAGATCTGACCTGGACCCGCGGGCAGCCAACTTATTACGCCTCCTCTGATGTGGTCGACCGCGGGTTCTGTAACCGGTGCGGAACACCGCTTGTTTTTGCCTATCGCGATTATCCATTGATTGGGCTGGCGATCGGAGCATTTGATGAGCCTGCCCGTGTCCCCGTTACGAAACAACACTGGAAGCGGGACAAGATCTCGGGCGTTGACACATTGCATGCGTTGCCGGGCGGGCCCGAAGATGACCCGGAATTTGCAGATGTGATCGCCGAAATTGACGCCAGCAACCACCAACATCCAGACCACGATACGAAAGAGTGGCCCTTAGCGCCGCAGATGTCCGACGGAACAGACAGATGACCAAAGACCGCCTCTACCTTTTCGACACGACCCTGCGCGATGGTGCGCAAACCAGCGGCATTGATTTTTCCGTAAACGAGAAGATCGTCATTGCAGAACTGCTGGAGCGGCTTGGGGTCGACTATGTGGAAGGCGGTTATCCTGGAGCAAATCCGGCCGATACCGAGTTCTTCTCTCAAAAGCGGACAAAAAATGCGACGTTCACTGCCTTCGGAATGACGAAGCGGGCAGGGCGGTCGGCGTCGAACGATCCTGGCCTCCAACAGATCTTGGCCAGCCAGTCGGACGCCTGCTGTTTTGTTGCCAAGGCCTGGGACTATCATGTGGATGTGGCGCTTGGTTGCACAAATGAGGAAAACCTCGAAGCGATCGAAGGTACTGTCACGGCTGCCGTTGCGGCCGGCAAGGAAGCCATGATCGACTGCGAGCACTTCTTCGACGGCTACAAAGCCAATCCGGACTATGCACTCGCCTGTGCTCGGACTGCCTATCAGGCCGGAGCCCGCTGGGTTGTTCTGTGCGATACCAACGGGGGCACATTGCCCGACGAGATCCATTCCATCGTGACGAAGGTTCAGGAGGTCGTACCCGGCAGTCAACTTGGCATTCATACGCACGATGACACGGGTCATGCGGTGGCCAATTCCCTGGCAGCCGTCGATGCCGGGGTGCGGCAGGTCCAGGGGACCTTGAACGGTTTGGGCGAGCGCTGCGGTAATGCCAACCTGATCACACTGATCCCGACCCTGAGACTGAAATCACAGTTTGCCGACCGGCTGGAAATCGGTGTCAGTGAAGACCAGCTTCAGGACATCACCGCGATTTCTCATGCCTTCGACGAGATCCTCAACCGCTCGCCCAACCGGCATGCACCCTATGTGGGGGAAACGGCATTTGCGACCAAGGCTGGCATTCACGCCTCGGCTATCTTGAAGGATCCGCAAACCTATGAGCATGTCGCCCCGGAGACGGTGGGCAACCAGCGCCGGGTGCTCGTATCCGATCAAGCCGGAAAGAGCAATCTGCTGGGCGAGTTGGCACGTGTCGGCATCACGGTTGACAAGACCGACCCCCGTCTGGACCGGTTGCTGGCCAAGGTGAAGGAGCGGGAGGCGCTGGGCTATGCCTATGAGGCAGCGGATGCATCCTTTGAACTGCTTGCGCTCCGCGAGCTCGGAGAGGTGCCGGATTTTTTCCAGGTAGATTCCTTTAAAGTCATGGTCGAGCGCCGGTTTAATGCCATCGGTGATCTGATCACGGTCTCCGAGGCGGTGGTTAAGGTCAATGTCGATGGGGAAACCCGTATGTCCGTCGCAGAAGGTAATGGCCCGGTCAACGCGCTCGACATGGCCCTGCGCAAGGACCTTGGAAAGTATCAGGCCGCGATTGAAGGGCTAGAGCTGATCGACTATAAGGTGCGCATCTTGAACGGTGGTACCGATGCGGTGACCCGGGTTCTGATCGAAAGCCATGATGCCAGGACCCAGCGGCGCTGGTTCACCATCGGTGTCTCCTCCAATATCGTCGATGCGTCCTTTCAAGCGCTGGTCGATTCCATCACATTCGCGCTTGTCAAAGCTCAGGAGAGCTAAGGTTCGGCGCCAGAAAGGCACGCGCTATGTCTGAGCCCGTGACACGCACCGAGGCGGAAAACGAACTCCGCCGTGGCCTCCTCTTTGGCCTTGCGGCTTACGGCATGTGGGGGTTCTTCCCGGCCTACTACAAGCTGACCGATACGGTTTCGGCGGACCTCGTCGTTGCGCACCGGATTGCCTGGTCCGTGCTGTTTGTCGGCGGCTTTTTGTATCTCCGGGGCCGCTGGCAGGAAGTTCTTGATGTCTTCGCTGACCCGGCAGTCTTGAAAAAACTCGCGATGTCCGCATCGTTCATTTCGGTCAATTGGCTGGTCTTTGTCTGGGCGATTGCGAACGAGCAGGTGCTGGACGTATCGCTCGGCTATTTCATCAATCCGCTCGTCAGCATTCTGGTTGGGCTGATCGTTTTGCGCGAACGCATGACGAAATGGCAGTACATTGCCGTTGCCATGGCCGGATTTGCCGTTGTCTTGCAGGCGGTACTGGCGGGTGGGCTGCCCTGGGTGTCTCTGGTGCTCGCGTTCTCGTTCGCAGGCTACGGCTATGTGCGGAAGGTGACACCGGTAAAGGCAACGCCCGGCCTGTTTGTTGAGACGGTGCTGCTGTTTCCGATTGCGATCGGATACCTGCTTCTCAGCCTTTCATGGGGTGTGGATGCGCTGATCCTGGATGATATTCCAGTCCTCATTGCGCTTGCAGGCACAGGCATTGTTACGGCGTTGCCGCTGATCTGTTTCAGCTCGGCCGCACGCCGTCTGCCACTCTTCATGCTTGGTTTGATGCAGTACATTGCGCCATCGATACACTTTCTGATGGCGGTCTATGTCTGGGGAGAGCCGCTGGATCAGGTCAAACTGCTCGGTTTTGTCATGATCTGGATTGCGCTCGTGGTCTTTACATTCGACAGCTGGCGGAATGCACGAAACGCCAGAAAAGCGCAGCAGGCGACGGTCTAATCTGCTGGTCTGTCATCCGTCGGAAGCGACGGCGAGCATTTCAAACCCATTCCGCTTGGAGGCGTAAAGATGTTTGTCGGCGATGCTGAGCGCGTCGGAGATCTCTCCGCCCTCGAGCTTTGCAATGCCGACACTTGTTTGGCACAGAAGGTCGGTTCCCGAATGGCGGATCGGGTGTGTGCTGAGGCTCTTCATGAACCCGGCTAGTTTAAGGGTTAGGCTGTCGCGTGTTTCCGATCGGAAGATCATGCAGAACTCGTCGCCGCCCAGCCGGATGATCATGTCCTCCGGTCCGGCGAGCGCTCGAAGCTGGCGCGCAAAACCCAGAAGGACACTGTCGCCGACATCATGTCCGTATTCGTCGTTGATCTGTTTGAATGAATCGAGATCAAACACTGCAATCCAAGACGCCTTATTGCCCGAATGTGCCCAGGACTCGATTTGCTTCACGGCCTTTGTGAATAGGAAGTGCCTATTGTGCACCCCTGTCAGCGCATCCTGCATGGCAAGGGTGTTGAGCTCCGCGATGCGGTCCATCATGTCCAGGTTCAACGAAATCCGAAGAAGGATTTCTTCCGGCGCGTAGGACTTGTCGATGAAATCGGCAGCACCGTATTTCAAGAAGCGGATACGGTTGTCTGAGTTCGACAGCGATGACATGCCAATGACGCTCAGGCGCTCGCGGCTGTATTTCCGCCGCACAGTTTTCAAAAATGCAAATCCATCTTCGTCCGGCATGTAATAATCGGCAAGAACAAGCCGGATGTGCGGGTGATCGCGCAACATCTGCAGGGCTTCAGCCGGAGTGCTGGCCTGGTAGGTCTGATAAAGGTGGTGCGATGTAATTTGGGCGACCCTCTCCCGATCGACAGAAGCATCATCAAGAATCAAGATGCCAATCTTGGGGTTGTAGGAGAGCCGCTTCAGAAGTTCGGCCACATAATCGAGGCTCGCCGGGGTGTCCTTGAGGACGTAGTCGATTACCCCTTTAGCAAGGGCCTTTTCGCGGACTTCGTTGTCGAACTTGCTCGTGAAAATGATTGTCGGGATGTTTCTGTTGCGGCAAAGGTCAACGATTTCGCCATTTGGCGCATCCGGTAGCGTCAGATCCACCAATGCAAGGTCCGGTTCACAGATCGGCATGTCGAGACAGCTTTCCGCTTCTCGATAATTCCGGGCGACCATGATCTGGTGCCGTCCGATATCTTGAAGCCGGTCAACGATCGCCTTTTCGAAAAACGATGCGTCTTCCACCAGAAGCATAGTGCGCATGAAAGCTGATCCGCCAGTGTGATTTGCTCGGTAAATCTACAAGGGAAGAAGCTTCCAAGACCTTAACCCGATGTTCAAAACATACCCACAAGACATGCGAAAATCGTCGTCCAGTCGCCGAACACCTAACGTTTGGAGAGTTTCGTTATTATTTGCTGGCTAAAGATCTGCCGCCGCCGCGCCACCTTCAAGCGGCGCATCAGAACCATCGCCGATACTTTTTTCCAGCATGGGGATGATCTGATCCACTTGTTTGGCAATCAGGTAAGGAACTTCAGTGTCTGGCCGGATGTATCCTTGCGCGCGCATGTGATCGAGCAACTCAAGAAGGGGAGACCAAAAGCCATTGATATTGGCAAGAACAACAGGTTTGCGGTGCTGCCCCAACTGAGCCCAGGTCATCATTTCAACGGCTTCTTCAAGCGTGCCAATCCCACCGGGCAGAGCGATGAAGGCATCTGATTTTTCGAACATCAGATGTTTGCGTTCGTGCATGTTCTGGGTGATGACGAGGTCTTCAACTGTGTCCAGCATTACCTCGCGTTTTTCAAGAAACTGCGGAATAATTCCGGTGACTCGGCCGCCGCATTCCATGGCTGCGCGCGCGACGGTCCCCATCAGGCCAACTGAGCCGCCGCCATACACAAGCCGCAGTCCGGATTCGGCAATCAATTGGCCAAGCCGTGCGGCTGCCGCCTCATGTGCAGGGTCCGACCCGAAGCTCGAGCCGCAATAAACACAAACGCTTTTGAGATGCTTAGGAGAATTTGTCGTCATAACGACATGATGTGGCATTGCGCCCTGCATAAGGTCAAGCATTCTGTTCGAAAGGCCGGTTGGTGATCCGCGGTTTTCTTGCCGCGGCACAAAAAGGCCGTTATGCATGGATGAAGAATATCCAATGGGGCAAGCAGACAAGTTCTGCCGTCTGCCAAGGGGAAGAGACGAAAGCAACGGCTGGTAAACCGCATTGCTTTCGATGGGAAGAGCAATGAACAAGCAGACCCTGATCCGGACTTTGATAATCGCCGTGCCTGTTGGCGTGGCGGCATTGATCACCGGTTACTTCTATCGTGACAGTGGCGGGATGCCGGTGGAGCAGGAGCGCGCAGATAGCCAGGTTCCTGGGACTACAAACGAGTCCTCCAAAGGCGATCAACAGGCAAGTGCTGCGCCGGACCAGCAAGAGGTCACATCCAAAACAGAAGTTCAGGAAGCAGAAAGCCCGGCCGCCACACCTGACGAAGCCGAGGCGTCTGAAACTGCGGCAGTGTCAGACAAGCCGAGCTTCGACGTGGTGGGTGTGGAACCAACCGGCGAGACGGTTGTTGCAGGGCGGTCGGAAGCTGGAGCCATTGTAGCGCTGACAGCAAACGGTGAGGTGGTTGGCAAAACCATTGCCAACCCGGCCGGCGAATGGACCATTATTCTAGATGAGCCGTTGAAGCCTGGCGACTATGACGTTGCTCTGGAAGTTCATGATCAGGGCGGAGAGCAGCTGTCCACGTCTGATGAACGGGTTGCCATCTCCATTCCGGACGGTGGAAAACAACAGCCGCTCGTGGTCCTGAATTCGCCTGATGGACCGTCCAATATCTTGCAAAAGCCGGAAGCGCCGGTCGCAGTCGCTGAAGCGCCAAAGGCTGAGGAAACTGTTGTGGCCGCGGCACCGACCTCTGAAGCAGCAGGTGACACACCGAGCTCTTCGCCATCTGAGAACGTGTCAGCTGAGGCTGGCGGTTCTGAGGGAGCTGCTCCGGCAGCCGCTGAAACGGCTGTGTCGGCAGCTGCATCGAGCACTGACGCTGACACAGCTTCGAACGAAACTGCGGCCGCAGACACACAACAACAAACTGCCGAAAGCGGTTCCCAAGCGTCTGAGCAGACGGCAGAGGTGGCCGCAACCAGCACAGCTTCGGAAACGGAAGCAACCACGGCGCCCGCAGAGACGACAACAGCCGCTGCCACGGACACACCGGCAAGTTCCGGTGATGCGGCTCCAACCGACACAAACCAGCAAGTTGCCGCGGCCTCTCAGGGCGAGACGAGTGCATCTGCCGAAACCGGCACTGAGGGCGGTAATCCGCCTGTTACGGTTGAAGCAGTGGAGTCTGAAGAGAACAAGGTCTACGTCGCCGGCACCGCGGAACCTGGATCGTCTGTCCGTGTCTATGTCGGTGATGATTACCAGGGCGAGGCCACAGCAAATTCCAGCGGCCGGTGGCTTCTTGAAGGCGACAAGTCGGTTGCGGAAGGCAATGTGGAAGTCCGGGCTGACATGATTGCCGAAGACGGAAAATCAGTGGATGCGCGCGCAGCCGTGACTTTTGAAAAACAACAGGATGAACAGATCGTCCTGACGAAGGTCGTTGCTAGCGGAACCTCCGGCTCGGCAGACGGTGATGGCGCGGACGTCAAGAAGGCGCTGCCTGTTGTGATCATTCGCAAGGGGGACAATCTCTGGCGGATCTCCAGGCGTCTTTACGGGGACGGTATCCGCTACACCACAATCTACCAAGCCAACAAAGGCCAGATCCGCGATCCGGATCTGATCTATCCGGGACAGGTGTTCCTCACGCCGGAAGGAGACCTGAACTGGCCCGCACCTACCTCGGATACCGGCCGGAACGGCTGATAACTGTAGGTTTTATTAGCGTTTATTGGGGCGGGCGCCGTTTTGGTGTCCGCCTGAATTCGTGTTGGACCTTGTCTTTTTGGGTATTGATCGCATATTTACGATTATTGGCGCCGCCCGAAAGGAGTTCCCCGCATGAGCGATCAGCTTTGCCCGCATACCGCAAGCGGCGAAAACGCGTCCGGTTTGTCGGGATGTGAAAGCCTGGCTGCACAGTTCCGGGCGCTTGGGCACCCGGCGCGACTTGCGATCCTGCGGCGTTTGGCCGGTGAGAAAGAAGCTTGCTGCGGCGAAATCGTAAGTGCCTTACCGCTCGCTCAATCGACCGTGTCTCAGCACCTTCAGGTCCTGAAAGATGCAGGGTTTCTGACCTGCGACACCCGTGGGCGCAATTGCCATTATGTTTTGAACTGGGATCAGATTTCAAAAACGCAGGAAGCGTCGGACGCATTCTGGAAGCTTTTGAACTCCGAGCACGACCACGGCGTTCTTGGCGCGGTGAACGAATTGGCGGCAAACGAATAAGTCACCGGAACGGCCCGCAAAGGGCATCGGGAGAGAATACTTGACGCAATCACATGGGACGTCGGCCGGTTCGGCCCCGTCAAACCCTGCTCATGCACAAAAAAACGCGCCCGCACAAAAGGCTGTTAGTGCGGATGAAGGTGACACGCTTTCAACGCTCAAAAACCTTTGGCCGTATATCTGGCCGGCTTCACGGCCTGATCTGAAAAAGCGGGTTTTGCTGGCAGTTGCTGCGCTTGTGGTGGCGAAGTTCATTACCGTTCTATCGCCCTATTTCTTCGCCTGGGCCACAGATGTCCTCGCTGGCGAAGATGTTGGCCTGCCAGCTTTCCTTTTGGCTCCGGTCATGCTGGTTTTGGCCTACAACGCGGCTCGTGTGATGGCCGTTGCGTTCAACCAGTTGCGCGATGCCTTGTTTGCCCGCGTCGGCCAGCACGCCGTCCGCCAGCTTGCCAAACTGACCTTTCGCCATTTGCATCAACTTTCCTTGCGCTTTCATCTGGCCCGGCGAACCGGTGGCCTGAGCCGGGTTATTGAACGTGGGGTCAAGGGGATTGAGTCGATCGTCCGATTCACAATCCTCAACGGGATTCCGACCGTTCTGGAATTCGCGCTTATGGCTGGTGTGATCTGGTTCCAGTTCGGCTTTGCCTATGTCGTGATCGTTGCCGTGATGATTGTGGCTTACGTGTGGTTCACGATTAAGGCCTCCAACTGGCGGATTGCTATCCGCCGGGAAATGAACGACAGCGACACGGATGCCAATTCGAAGGCCATCGACAGCCTGCTGAATTTCGAAACCGTCAAATACTTCGGCAACGAGAAGATGGAAGCCGAACGCTTCGATGTCTCGATGGCCAAGTATGAAAAGGCGGCGACAAAAACCTGGACGTCGCTTGCCTGGCTCAACTTCGGTCAGGCAGTGATTCTGGGGCTCGGAATGGCGGCCTGTATGGGGCTTTCCGCCCGCGCGGTCATGGCCGGCGAACAGAACATTGGCGATTTTGTTCTGATTAACGCACTGCTGATGCAAATCTCCATGCCGCTCAATTTCATCGGCTTTCTCTACCGTGAAATCCGTCAGGGGCTTGCCGATATTGAATCGATGTTCGATCTCCTGCTTGTGCCAGCCGAGATCAAGGACAAAGACGGGGCGGCTCCGCTGAAGGCCGTCGCAGGTACGATCCGCTTTAAAGATGTAGAATTCCACTACGATGCCGATCGGCCGATTCTAAAGGGCGTGGATTTTGATGTTCCGGCCGGCAAGACGATCGCCATTGTCGGCCCGTCCGGGGCGGGCAAATCGACGATCTCAAGGCTGTTGTTCCGGTTCTATGATGTAACCGGCGGCGCCGTTGAGATCGATGGACAGGATGTTCGCGATGTCACCCAGGAAAGTGTGCGCCATGCGATTGGTATGGTCCCGCAGGACACTGTCCTCTTCAACGACACCATCGCGTACAACATCCGCTACGGTCGGCCGGATGCGTCCGATGATGAGGTGAGGGATGCGGCGCGTATGGCGCAGATCCACGACTTTATCGAAAACCTGCCGCAAGGCTACCAGTCTGAAGTTGGTGAGCGTGGGCTCAAGCTCTCCGGTGGCGAAAAGCAGAGGGTCGCGATCGCCCGAACGATCCTTAAGGCACCACCGATCCTGATCCTGGATGAAGCAACCTCGGCTCTGGACACCCATACGGAACGCGAGATCCAGTCGGCTTTGGATCAGGTGTCAAAGAACCGCACGACGCTGGTGATTGCTCACCGTTTGTCCACGGTCGTGAATGCGGACCAGATCATTGTGCTCGAAGCTGGTGAAATTGCAGAACGGGGAACACATTCGGAGCTTCTGGCCAATGACGGACTGTATGCATCGATGTGGGCGCGCCAGCGCGAAGCCGATGAGGCGGAAGAGCGTTTGCGGGCAGCGCGCGAAAACGACGATCTCGGGATTATTACCCGAGGGCAACCGGCAGATTATGTGCCTACAAAATAGCCTTGTGATTGTGCCGCGTTTGCACTCTTCAAGTGAAAAGAACTCCCGCGCTTAAGCCGCGCGGGAGGTTGGAAAGTCCTTGTCATTGGCGCTTGTGAGCCGGTTCGGCATCTTGGCGGCTGTCTCGACAGTCCGGCCGAACAAAAAGCCGGACAGGGCATGTCTCAAGCGGCGCAGCTCGTAGTGACGTTCAATGCGGGCGCGGTTTTCAAATTCGTCTCCGGTGTGGAACATGGTGGTCTCCTTCGTTTCGGTGGAGACGTTGTCCCATATTGCGTTCATTTGAAGAATGTGGCTTATATCGGAAGGATATTTCGAAAGTTTGGTATAATGCGTCTGGACGATTTGGAGTTCTTTATCAGGGTCGCCGAGCTTGGCAGCCTGTCAGGTGCTGGCCGGGAGATTGGATTGTCGCCATCGGCAGCAAGCGCGCGTCTGACCAATCTTGAAAAGACGTTTGGAGCACAACTTTTTGCAAGAACAACCCGGAAGACAACACTGACTGAAGCCGGCCGCGTCCTTCTTGATCACGCGCGGTCTGCTGTTCATGAGTTGCAGCAGGCACGGCAAGCGCTCGAGGCGACGCAGGATTCGCCTCAAGGCGCGTTGCGCATTTCGTGCAACACCTTCTTCGGCCGGAAACACATTCTTCCGCATCTTGTCGAATTCCGGAGCCTTTACCCGGATGTCCAGATTGAAATGGATATCTCTGACCGGATGGTCGATGTGGTTCAGGAAGGCTATGACATGGCAATTCGGGGCGCACCGCTTGCCGACAGCTCACTTCTTGCCCGCAGGCTGGGCGGAAATCCGAGAGCGTTGTGCGCATCGCCCGATTACCTTGTCCGGAAAGGCCGGCCCAAAACCCCTGAAGACCTGAACAACCACGATTGCATCAGCATGGCGTCCGTCCCGGTTTGGTATTTCGATGGTCCGGACGGGGAGGTTGGTTTTGAATTGAAGAACCCGGTGATCAAGGGTGACAGCGGTGACCTGACATATGATGCTGCCATCCATGGCCTTGGACTGAGCCTGAAATCGTTGGCTCATGTGTGGGAGGATCTGCGGGACGGGCGTCTCGTGGCTGTGATGGAAGATTATCCGGTCGCCCGTGTCGGGGCAATTTGGGCGGTTTATCCGCCAACACGCTTTGTCCCGCCCAAGGTCAGTGTCTTCGTCGATTTTCTGATCTCCAAATACGGCAAACCAGCCTATTGGGAGAGTGATTACCGGGATGCGGGGGCATCCGGTATCGGCACTGCTCCCGCAAAAAGCGCTTGAACTGCCCCGAAAACGGTTCTCATTGAGAAAAAAAGCTTTTAGAAGCGGGGCAGTGGTCCTGCGCATGAGGTGCGCTCGGTGACCAATGAGCAATTTGCGGTGAGATCTTCGCCGCTCGAAAATGATCCTGCCCGTTTGTGGATGCTGAAAGCAGAACTATGTCGATTGTCGATTCCGTAACGAAATCCCTGGTCCCGGTTCATCGTGAAGGCTGGCCCTTTGTGGCCATTGCGCTGGTTGCGACCCTGGTTGTCGGCTGGTTCGTGGATCCCTTGTTTTGGATCGGTCTCTTTTTCACAGGGTGGGTCTGCTATTTCTTCCGAGACCCGCAAAGGGTGACCCCGGTTGGCGACAGCTTGGTGATTTCCCCGGCAGATGGTGTCGTAAGCCATGTAGGTCCAGTGCGCCCGCCAGAAGAGCTTGAGCTGGGCGCCGAACCTTTGGTCCGGGTCTCGATCTTCATGAATGTTTTCAACTGCCATGTGAACCGGGCACCGGTAGGCGGCAAGATTGTTCGAGTCGCATACCGGGCGGGCAAGTTCCTCAATGCGGAGCTCGACAAGGCCAGTGACGACAACGAGCGCAACGGTCTTGTGATCGATCACAACGGCACGAACATTGGTGTTGTGCAGATTGCAGGCCTGGTCGCGCGCCGGATCGTCTGTTTTGTGAAGGAAGGCGAAACCCTTTCCGCTGGCGAACGCTTCGGTTTGATCCGCTTCGGCTCCCGGCTCGATGTCTATTTTCCTGCGGGGACAGTGCCGAAGGTCGCGCTTGGTCAAACCATGATTGCGGGTGAAACAGTCCTGGCAGACCTCAACCAGCCGCAGGCTCCGGCACCCACACTAACCCGGGTGAGTTAAGGCGCAATCGTGATCGAGGATACTGGCCCCACATCCATCAAGACCAAGCGGCAGCCGCGTTTTCGCAGGGTGCCGCTGCGCCTGATCGTGCCGAACATGGTGACGCTCCTGGCATTGTGTTCCGGGTTGACGGCAGTCCGTATGGCGTTTGAGGGCCGTTGGGAGTTTGCCGTTGGCGCAGTTTTGATTGCCGCTGTTTTGGATGGGTTGGATGGCCGGGTTGCGCGCTTGATGAAGGGCACGTCGAAATTCGGCGCTGAACTGGATTCACTGGCGGATTTTGTCAATTTTGGCGTCGTGCCGGCGTTGATGCTCTACATTTGGATCCTGAATGAGGCTGGATCTCTCGGCTGGATTTCCGCTCTGATTTTTGCCATTTGCGCCGCTCTGCGTCTGGCAAGGTTCAATGTGGCCTTGGACGACCCGGATAAACCAACCTGGGCTTCTAGGTTCTTTACCGGCGTGCCAGCTCCCGCCGGTGCATTGACCGTGCTTTTGCCGCTTTATTTCGACTTTCTTGGCCTGTTTCCGCACTGGTTTGCAGACAGTGCCGTGGTCGCGGCATACACCATTGCAATTGCTTTCCTTCTGATCAGCCGGCTGCCGACATTTTCAGGCAAAAATTTCGGTACGCGGGTGCGCCGGGACTATGTTCTGCCACTGTTCGTCTTTGCCGTTCTGATTGTTGCGCTGACGGCCAGCTATCCATTCCGGATGCTGGCGGGCGGGTCAGTGCTCTATCTCTTGAGCATTCCGTTTTCCTGGCAGCAACATCGCAAACTCGTTTTGGCCGACACGGGCCAGAGCATCGATGAAGATGGCGATGAAAGCGACACCGACCTCGATAACATTGCAGACCGTGACAAGGACCACGGCAGCTAATCGCGATAAGGCACGGGCGATATGATCTTTCGGGAAAACACCAAAGGAGATCTGAAAAGCCTGGAGCGGATCTATCCGGCTGCATTTCCGGATGAGGATCTCTTGCCGGTGGTCCGGTCTTTGTTGACTGGATCCGTCGATGTTCTTTCACTCGTTGCGGAAGACAATGGCAAAGTCGTTGGCCATGTCGCGTTTACGATTTGCAGTGTTGGCGATGTGTCTGTCGGCCTCTTGGCTCCGCTTTGCGTGGATCCGGCTCAGCACAAACAAGGGATCGGCAGCGCGCTGGTTCGCGAGGGGTTCAAAGGTCTTCAGGAGCGCGCGATCGACAAGGTTCTGGTGCTTGGGGATCCGGCATATTATGGCCGTTTCGGCTTCGCGCCAGAGCGCACGATCCGCGCGCCTTATCCGATGCCTGAAGAGTGGGCGGATGCCTGGCAGTCCGTGTCGCTGGGGACAGGAGCGGATCAGATGGAAGGCCCACTGATCGTACCTGACGTTTGGCAGGATCCGTCCCTCTGGGGCTAGAACTCTCCGTCCGCTAAAACTGTAATCCAATAGAAAGGGGCTCGGAAATCGGGTTTCTCGGTGGAGAATTGTGCGTCAATTAGGCTCCCTCACGTCAATGAGGGACTTAAAAATGTTGCAAGACAAAACAATTCTTATCACGGGTGCCAGCAGTGGAATCGGCGCATCGGCTGTGAAGCTGTTTGCCGAAGTGGGAGCCAAACTGGTGATCACGGCAAGGCGAGCCGATCGTCTCGAAGAGGTCAGGAAAAGTGTGGGCGCTGACGCGGATCAGGTGTTGATTGTGCCCGGCGACGTAAACGATCCGCACTGCGCGAAAGGCCTTGTTGAGGCTGCAAAGGATCATTTCGGCGGACTTGACGGTGCATTCAACAACGCAGGGATCCTGGGCGATCTTGGTCCCGTTGAGGACATGCGTCAGGAAGCGTGGAACACTGTTTTGAATACGAACCTGACAAGCTGTTTTCTTGCGGCCAAATACCAGGTGCCCGCTCTTCGGGAAAACGGCGGAGGAGCAATTGTATTCACATCCACTTTTGTCGGACACACGGTTGGTATGCCGGGGATGGCAGCGTATGCCGCGTCAAAGGCGGGACTGATTGGCTTGACCCAGTGCCTCGCAGCGGAATGCGGCCCCGCCAATATTCGGGTCAATGCGCTGCTTCCTGGAGGGACGAAAACGAATATGGCTGGGGATGATCCCGAGTACCATGAGATCGTCAAAGGAATGCATGCGCTGAAACGTATGGCCGAGCCGGAGGAAATCGCCAGAGCGGCTATGTTCCTCTTGTCGGATGCGGGCTCGTTTGTCACTGGGTCTGCCATGTTGTGTGACGGCGGCAATTCCATTTCCAAAACATGATCCTGGCACTGGCCCGCACTAAGCGGGCCGCTTCCGGATGAATTTCTGTTCCATGACTTCCTGGCCCCACTGATCGCCAAGATATTCCTCGGCCAGGTCAAAGCCGTTCTTTTCATAAAGGGCCCGTGCGGCGTCCAACCCCTTCAGGGTCCAGAGATGAATTTCGTCGAAGCCGAGCCGGTCGCAATGCGCCAACGCTTTGTTGAGGAGCACTTTGCCGAGCCCCTTGCCGCGCAAGCGTTCAGACAGGATGAACCAGCGCAGGTGGGCAATGTTATTGCCCAGATCTTCGCCATCAATTGTGATGGAGCCGATCACGGCTCCATTTTCCAGAACGCTCCAGCTGTTGTTCATTGGACGCTCGACCCGCGGCATGAATTCCGCCATGGCTTGAGAAACAACACTTTCAAAAGCCGGTCCCATGCCGACAATCGGGCCATGTGTCCTGGCATGCAGGGCCGAAATGTCGCCGATCATGCCGGTCTGATAGGCTTCGATCACCGGATATTGTGTTCCGTCAGGCGCAGCATTGGAGGCGTCGCTGCCAAGGGCCTGGGCGTAAGAGGTGAGGGCGTTGGCGATTGTTGCCGTGTCGACGCCCGTGATGTTGGCAAGCGCGGTGCGGGCCTGGTTGTCTCCGAAGCGGTTGATCGAAATCCAAGTGTCTTTGCCCTTTGGTGTGAGGTGGAGCTGGAAGGCGCGTCCATCGGTCTTGGATTGGGTTTGAACGATTTCACCACGCGTTTCCAAGGATTTCAAAAGACGGCTGATCGTGGACTTTTCCAGCTTGAGCCGCGCCCCCAACTCCTTTGCCGTCAGGCCGGGGGTGAGGCCAATCTCTATGATTGCGTGAACGCCCGAGCCGGAAAGATCTGTTCCGGCGATTGTCTTTTCCAGAAAGCCAAACTCGCGCACCAACTTTCTGGATGCTGCGCGAATATCTTCGATGAG
This sequence comes from Roseibium sp. R5, assembly GCF_055755305.1. Taxonomy (NCBI): domain Bacteria; kingdom Pseudomonadati; phylum Pseudomonadota; class Alphaproteobacteria; order Hyphomicrobiales; family Stappiaceae; genus Roseibium; species Roseibium sp. R5. The sequence continues at coordinate 4,179,474 of NZ_CM146910.1, read as the reverse complement.
GTGAGGGGCTTGAGGGGTCATGGCTCTAACATCCAGAATAGTTGTATTAAGCAACTATATAGGTGGTGAGCGGTCAGACGGCAAGCTGAAAAAAGAAAAGGCCGCCGGAAACCGGCGGCCTTTCCACGAGCGGCGACTACTGGAGGTCTACTCAGCCGCGTGCGGGAGTTCTTCCTGGTTCGGAACCTTCGGCGGCGCAGGTTTTGGCATCGACACCACTTTGGCAGCCGGGCGTTCCTTCTCCTGTTCCGGATCTGTCCACTCCACATCCTGATCAGCGTCAGTGGTGGGTGCAGCAGCCGGAACAGGCTTGCGCTGGAACCGCTGTACGATGGACCGCGCTGAACCGACCCAGACACTTGGCAACGCAATCATGACCGGGATCATGATCAGTGTCAGGATTGTGGAGAAGGCGAGACCAGAAATCACCGCTGTCGACAACTGGACCCACCAAACGGCGGTGATGCCGCCATAGGCCGTAACCTGGTTGGCGAAGTCGAAGTTGATCTGTGTCGCCATCGGGATCAGACCGGCAATCGTGGTGATGGTTGTCAACAGGATCGGCCGGATCCGCTGCGCCGAGGTTTTCAGGATCGCTTCCAGCGGATCAAGCCCATCATCGATAAACCGGTTATAGGTATCGATCAGAACAATCGCGTTGTTCACGACAATCCCGGCAAGCGCCACGACCCCTGTCCCAGTCATGATGATCGAGAACTTCTGGCCTGTCACCATCATCCCTAGCAGCACACCGAAGACCGACAGGACCACCGTCGAGAGGGTCAGGAAGGTCTGATAGAACGAGTTGTATTGCGTCAGCAGGATTAGGAACATCAGGAAGAGCGATCCGACCATCGCCTTCATCAGGAATTCACCCGATTCCTTCTGATCCTCATCAGCGCCGCGGAACTGCAAATACACGTTGTCCGGCCAGGTTTGCGCGTCCAGCCACTTCTCCAGCTCGCCAACCTGTTCATCCGGTGTGGACCCGGAAGCGGGGTTGACGGTTGCCTTGACCATCATGGAGTAGAGGCCGTCACGGCGGACGATTTCCGAAACCTTCTGGGCCGGAGAGCGGTCGACGAAGTTTGCCAGCGGCACAAGGCCGAGCGACGTTTGAAGACGCAGTTGGTCAAACCGGTCGATCGTGCGTTCGTCTTCCGGCAAGCGGACACGAATATCGACCTCGTCTTCGCTGTCATTCGGACGGTACTTGCCGATCAACACGCCGTTGGTCACCAGCTGAACCATGTTGCCGACCGAAGCGATATGAGCCTGGTAACGGCCAGCCTGTTCCCGATCGATGGCGATTTGCCATTCGATGCCCGGCAGCGGACGGTCGTCTTCCTGGTCAATCAGCGCTTCGACGCCATTCAGATGATTGCGGACACGGGCAACGTTCTCAACAAGCGTATCGTAATCCGTCGACTTCAGCTCAAGCTGGATGTCCTTACCGGTCGGCGGGCCACCCTCGATCTTGCGGGTTTCCACCTTGATGCCCGGAATGGAGGACGTGCGTTCGCGGATCTCTGCAAAGATCTCCTTGGCTTCACGCCGGCAGCAGAAGTTTGCAAGTTCGAGCTGTAGCTCGCCCATGACATCGGCAGGCTTGTCCTGGACACCGCCAACAGACGGGCCACCCGAAGAGCCGCCCGGTGTAAAGGCGGTGGTGACGATGTGGGCCACACCTGCGACCTCCATCACTTCCGCTTCCACCTTGGCTACCTGCTCAAGCGCTTCCGCAGCAGACATGTTGCCTCGGCCGGAGATCAGAACCACAGCCTGATCCGGCTCTTCATCAACGAAGAATTCCACGCCGGTCGGATTGGAGACGAAGGACATCATGATGTAGCCGCACACGGCAATCATCGCGACGATCGTGACGATGTTGCCGATCGGGTTCCCGGCCAGCAGCTTCAGGAAGCGGACATAAAAGCCGGTGAAGCCTTTTACCTTCTTCACATCGAAGTGGGCCTTGCCGGAAAGGAGCTCCGCTTCGGCCCGGTCTTTTGCGGCACGAACAGCAGCCCGCTCCTGAGACCAGCGCACGAATGGGCGCAAGATCCGATAGGAAACATACCCAAGTCCAACGAACGTGACCAACCCGGCCAAAATGCTGACCAGCGGAACAATGCCCTCAGGAAGGGCTCCTGCCAGAAGACCCGGCACCAGTGGACCGCTTCCGATCGCAAATGCGCCGCCCGCCGCGATTGTCACGGCCAGCAAGGCAGCTGCGTGACGGCCGAGCCAATGCGAGACATCTGCCAGCACGCCACCGGTCACCGGCAGGAACACCATCGCCGTGACCAATGAGGCCGCCAGAACGATGATCACCATGATCGGTAGGTAGCTCATGAATTCACCGGCAACACCCGGCCACAAAAGCATGGGCAGGAAAGCCACCAAGGTTGTCGCGGTGGACGAGACAATCGGCCAGAACATGAGCTTTGCAGCACGGATATAGGCCTCACGGTCCTCCATGCCCTCATGCACCTTCCGGTCGGCATACTCCGTCATCACGATGGCACCATCGACGAGCAGGCCGACGGTCAGAACGAGGCCGAACATGACCATCGTGTTGACCGTGTAGCCAATGCCGCCGAGGATCAGGAAGCCCACCATGAAGGATGTCGGGATCGCGAGACCCACGAGCAGGGCGGACCGCATGCCGAGCGCTGCAAGAACCAGGATCATGACCAGGAAGATCGCGGTCAGGATCGAGGACTGCAGAGAGCCAAGAACCTCATAGATGTTGTCGGATTGATCGAGCAGGATGTCGACCTGGATCGTCTCCGGCCAGTCTTTCGAGGCTTCCTCAACAACAGCACGCACTGCCGCGTTGTTCTCGATGATGTTCGTGCCAATCCGCTTGGTGACTTCCAGCGCGATAGCCGGTTTGCCGTTCACGCGGGTGTAGGAATCTGCATCCTTGAAGGTTCTGCGGATCTCTGCAACGTCAGCCAGGGTGACGACGCCTTCACCGCTTTGTTTCAGCGGCAGACTGTAAACGTCGGCCGCGTTTTCAATGAGGCCAGGAACCTTGACGTTGAAGCGCCCTTTGCCGCCGTCAATAAATCCGGCTGGAACCAGCTGGTTGTTGGCGGTCAGTGTGTTCAGAAGCTCTTGCTGGGTGATTGCATAAGATTCCAGCTTCTGGGTGTCGATCAGGACTTCCAGAAGTTCTTCCCGGTGGCCGGAAAGATCGGCAGAGCGGACAGTGTCGACCGCTTCAATCTGGTCCTTCAGACGCCGGGCATGCTGATAGAGCGTACGTTCAGGCACATTGCCGGAGAGCGCCACGAACATGGTCGGGGCGAGGGCAAAGTTCATTTCCGTAATCGTTGGTTCTTCTGCGTCCGCGGGCAGCTCACCCTTTGCCTGATCGACTTTGTCGCGCACGTCGGCGAGGGCCTCGTCCTTGTCGAACGAAATGTCGAACTCCAAGACGATACCGGCATGGCTTTCAGAGGCAATCGCCGTGATTTCCTTCAGGCCATCCAACCCGCGCAGTTCGGTTTCCATCGGCCGCACGAGCAGACGCTCGGCATCTTCCGGAGAAATGCCCTGCTGGGTGATCGATATATAGAAGATCGGGAGATCGATGTCGGGGCTGTCTTCCTTGGGGATCGACACGTAGGTCATGACCCCTGCGGCCAGCAGCGCGAGCATCAGCACGAAGACCGTCTTTGGACGGCGAAGCACGCCTTCAAGCATGTTGATCATTGGCTGATCTCCGCGGTTTCAAACACCGGATCCACAAGAACGCCATCAGAGACATATTCCTGTCCGACCACGATTGCATTGACGGTCTCCGGAAGGCCACCGACCCACATCCCGTCCTGCTCTCCGCCGAGAACGGTGACTGGATAGAACACGGTGACATTGTCTTCGCCAACGCCGCGAATGCCGACCTGGCCGGTATCGTTCAGCGTCAGGATTGCCGGCGAGATCTTGTGCGCCTTCTCGACTGGCAATGGCAGGCGGCTAACGGCCGTCACACCATCACGGGCAACACCGTCTTCATTCGGGATTTCAACTTCGATCCGGAAGGTCCGCGTGTCGGGATTGGCAGAAGGCGAAATGTAACGGACATGACCCTCCAAAGTCTCGCCCGTAACAAGGACGACTTCAGCCGGCATGTTCAGGGAGATCTGGGCGATGTTCAGTTCGCTCACATCACCGATAGCAATCATCGGATCGGAATTCACGACGGTTGCGCAAATGCTGCCCTTGTCGAGTTGGGCACCGATTTCAGCCATCGGGCTTTCGATCACACCATCAATCGGAGAACGGATTACGGTCTGGCGCAAGGCTCGTTCGGCTTCTTCCAACCGAGCCTTGGCCGCATCATGTTGTGCCTGAACCGTCATAACCCGTGTCTCGGCAGTGAAACCCTTGCTACTCAGCTGCGTAGCTGCCTCTTTCAGCATCTCTGCCTCTGCAACTGCAGCCTTGGCTTCAAGAACCCGCGATTCCCGCGCGCCGCGGTCAAGAACACACAGGATGTCTCCAGCAGCGACACGCGCACCCTCCCGGGCGGGACGGTCGACCACGTCATCTGTAATGTGTGAGCGAACGGCAACCTTTGCCTCGGCTTCCGTCCGGCCACGCACTTCCAGAAGGGCTTGGCGTTCTTGCGCCGTAAGAGCCACAACCTGGACCTTGAACAGCTTGTCGGTTGCTTGCGCAACACGCTGAGCAGGAGAGGGCGCAGCATTTTCACCGTCGCCCACGCCACCGATCACCACGGTGCCGCTATACATCCACGCGCCAATACCGGCCGCAAGGCCGGCTGCAAGGATGTAGGAAAACTTGATACGCATTTCGGAGGTCTCCAAATCGGGCTTACTCGGCAGCGGCCTGGGAGGGGGCAGCTGCGTCTTCGGCGATCTTAATAAGGGCTTCCCCGTGGTCTTCGAGGTAGCGCAGTGTGAAATTCATGCAGGCAATCCCGTAATCGCGGGTCCAATCGGAGCCTGCATGTGTGCATCCGTTCTCATCATCAATTCCGCTTAACAAGCGGAGCTCTTCGTGAACCTGCGCCTTACGGCGTTCAAGGGCGCGGCGCAGCACATCCGGCGGAAGTTTGGCAGCATTCAAGGCAATCAAGAGAAAGGGGGACTTGAAGGTGTCCGGCGCTTGCGGTTCGCACAAGGATCGAATGAACTCGTCCCGCCCTGCCTGCGTTATGGAATAGACCTTGCGGGATGGTTTTCCAGCTTGCGGCTCTTCACGGACAGTCACCATGCCTTCCGCTTCCAGGCGCGCAAGGGCAGGGTAGATGGAGCCAAAACTGGCGTCGTCGAAATAGCTGAACCGGCCTTCTGTCGATTCTTTGCGTATTTCGTATCCGGTGGCGTCCCCACCGGACAGGATGGCTAGGCACAAACCGCGCACGCTCATGATTGGCTCCTTCAGCATCTGTCGATGCCGCCAATAGCAAATCCGCGAGTTGCTTTGCTCGCGGCATTCGCAAAACTGTCATATACCGGATCGATATATCGAACTAATATATATCAAACCAGCATTCCGCAAGGTGTACGCCTCGAAAAAGAAAGCGGATCCTTAATGGAACTTGTACGACACAGAATTACTGCGCGGATTTGACAGGTTGCGTTCATCGGGTCGGGCCCTAAACTTTTACGAAGGCGCCGAGAGACAAAGGGCTTCTGAAATGACCGTGAAAGTAGATGCAATCGCAAAACGGTTTTTGCCAAAAGATCCGTTTTTCCGGCTCTTGGTCGTAAACAGTTTGGCAGGTGTCGGGATTTCCGGCCTGGTCGTTGGCGGCATTTTTTATTCGAACATCGGCAACCTGACAGTTCTGATTAGAGGTGATGACAGCCCTCTGGTGCCGATACTTATGCTCGTCGCTGGACTGGTCATTACACTGGTGTCGGTTGTTGTCGGCTCCGCGATCATGCTCCTTGGGGCTGATCAAACAAAAGGCGGACCGGGTTCGAAATTGCCGGCGATGTTTGAGCCGAGACTTGAGCCAATCCCGGTAAAGGCAGATACGGCGCGAGCGCACCGCTTTGATGTTCGATAGGCTTGAAAAACTAGAGCTCCATCTCCGATTGACCCACCTATGGATCGGTCACATTGACTGCTATTCCGATCTGCCAAAAAAAGCGCCGACAGTCTGCGGGTCGACCTGATATTGCGGGCTTGGCTGAATAAACAGCGTCATGACACATGCTGCCAAAATGAGCAGCAAACCCAGTGACGAAAGTCTCATTTCGCCGCTCCTGTCAAACATGTGTATCTCCTTGAACTTCTGCCGCGTTGTAAGGGAACACTCCGTAAAACTACGGTAATTCTTCCTGTAAAACTTTATCGATCGGTAAATTGAGGTGAGAGCTCGCCTCTAGATTGCGTCTTTGTTTGTGTTCGGGATCGCCCGGCCGTTAACCATCACAGGGAAAATACCGGCGCGCAAACAGGTGGCCATCTTGCGTTTTATTGCTCCCACAATTACCAACAATCACGTGTTAATGAGTTGTTAACCTACCGTGGGGGTTGTGGTGGGATATTTCCTGAGAAATTTTCATATCCTTGTTTTTACGTTCATTTTTATTGCTGGTGCGGTTTGGGTCGGTCTTAATCCTGATCAGACTGTGACCATGATAAAGCCAATGGTTGAGGATGCTGAAGAGCTCGCTCAGATGGCTGAAACGGTCCATGTGGCGGTTGCCAGTATCAACTTTGAGGCGTCTGTGAATGAGGCGATCGTTGTCTACACAGCAGCTCTGCGCATGCCGAGCATGGTTCTGGAGCGCGTGGACCACAACCTGAAGAATGCGGCGGAACGTATCACAGGGCTCGGCAGCCATTCAGTCGCGCCGCCGTCCGCAGACAAGCTTACGCTTCGCGAAGTCAGTGCCAAGCTGAAAGACCTCTAACACCCATTGGTTGGAGGATCGCCGCTCCTTCAGGAATGACGAACGATATCGTCTTCCTGAAGATAGGTTCCGGATTGCACCTCGATCATTCGGACAGGAATGCGGCCGGGATTATGCAGAGTATGCTGCGCTCCGAGCGGGACATATGCGGACTGGTTTTCCGTCAGGAGGCTCACCTGACCATTGATGGTGATCTCCAGCGTCCCGGAGACGACGACCCAATGCTCGGCGCGGTGCAAGTGGCTCTGGAGGCTGAGGCGCTTTCCAGGTTTGATCATCATGGACTGAACGGCAAACCGGTCGCCTGCGTTGATCCGCTCTGTGTAGCCCCATGGCCGGTAGGTCCGCGGATGCCGCTCGGTTTCGCTGCGGCCCTCCGCTTCCAGCTGTTCGACCACCTTCTTTACATCCTGCGCCTTGTCCTTGTGGGCAACCAGCACACTGTCTGTGGTCGCAATCACCATGACATCTTCCAGGCCGATGACGGAAACCAGCCTTTGGTCGGCATAGGCAAGGCATTCCTTGCAGTCGAGGAATCGGGCATCACCGATCGCCGAGTTTCCGCTGCCGTCCTTATCAAGCACACCCCAGATCGCGGACCAGGAACCGAGATCATCCCAGTCCGGAGCCATCGGCGCACAAACAACGTTGTCTGCCTTCTCCATGATCGCATAGTCGATTGAAATGTTTTCAAGCGCTGCAAAGCCGTCCTCATCGAGGCGGGTGAAATCCAGATCGCCATGGCGGGTGGCCATCAGCGCGGTAATCGCTTCTGACAGGCCCGGCTGGTAAGTCTTGAAGGCCTCAATCATTGTCTTCGCTGAATAGAGAAAAATCCCGGCATTCCAGACATGGGCACCATCGGCCAAGAAGGCTTTTGCCCGCTCCAGGTCCGGCTTTTCAACAAAAGCTGCCACGCCGCGAACCGGGTCGCTGCCGGGCTCAAGTTTGATGTACCCGTAGCCTGTGTTGGGCTCTGTCGGCGTGATGCCGAATGTGACGATTTTGCCCGACAGAGCAGCGTCCCGCGCGTGGTGAACTGCCGTCATAAACACATCTTCCTTGCCGATCAGGTGGTCTGACGGAAGAAGCAGGATCAAGGCATTCGGATCCTCTTCATACGCCAGCAACGCGGCCATGAGGGCAGGTGGGGCGGTGTTCCGGCCCACCGGCTCCAGCAGGATCGTTGTGGCTGCAGTGTCGATCTCGGCAAGCTGTTCGCCCATCAAGAAGCGATGGCTGTCGCCGCCGATTACGATCGGGTTGGAAAATCCTTCGCCGGAGACTCGCTTGCAGGTTTTTTGGAACAGGCTCTCGCCGCCGAATATCGGCAAAAACTGCTTTGGGCGGTCTTTGCGGGACAGGGGCCAAAGGCGGGATCCAATACCACCAGACAAAATGCAGGGATAAATCATCGAGCCGATTCCTGATGTGAAATTCAAATGCTTGTTTGTAAGCGGATAGTTTGCAGGGAAGTGTTAACAGCGCAGCACAAGCTTGCAACCGGAGACATGAAACAGTACTTACGTAATAATATAACACTCTGGGGCAAAGAATCCCCAAAAGGCGAGTTGAATGAGCGAAGCAGCCGACAATCTGGTGCAGTTGACCCGGGCCGGGATCCAAAAGAGCGGAAGCTGGCTTGTGCGCGGTGTCGATTTGACCGTTTCACCCGGTGAAATCGTCACCCTCATAGGTCCGAACGGTTCCGGAAAGTCGACGACGGCGAAAATGGCGTTGGGGATCCATAAGCCAACAGAAGGCTCTGCTGTTCGGCGCAACGGTCTCTCTGTTGGGTATGTTCCGCAGAAACTGTCGATAGACTGGACGCTGCCACTGAATGTTAAAAGGTTCATGCGGCTCACCAACCCATTGTCCGATGCTGAATGCATGGCCGCGCTTGAGCGCACCGGTGCGGCACGATTGGTCGGCGAGGAAATGCGCACGCTGTCTGGCGGCGAGCTTCAAAGAGTGATGTTGGCGCGCGCTATCGCGCGGTCGCCGGATCTCCTTGTTCTGGATGAACCGGTACAAGGCGTCGACTATGCCGGTGAGATTGCGATTTACAGCCTGATTTCTGAAATTCGGAATACGGTCGGATGCGGCATCTTGATGATTTCACACGACCTGCACGTGGTCATGGCGGCGGCGGATCAAGTGGTGTGCCTGAATGGTCATGTGTGCTGCCGGGGCACTCCGTCCGATGTCAGTAGCGACGAGAATTACCAGCAGTTGTTCGGCACCCGGGCCGGTGGTGCGTTGGCGGTCTATGAGCACCATCATGATCATGTTCATCTCCCCGATGGCCGCGTCCGCCATTCAGACGGCACAGTCTGCGACCATTGCCCTGGAGAGCATGACCACACGCATGAGGCTGATGGGATATCTGGGGGCCAGCCTTCGGACGAAACAGCCCTTCATAAACGGGTTGCAGGCAGTGTGACCGATGCTTGATGATTTTTTCACACGGGCGTTGATCGCAGGCATTGGCGTGGCCTTGGTCGCTGGCCCCTTGGGGTGTTTTGTGGTTTGGCGCCGCATGGCTTATTTTGGCGACACCCTTTCCCATGCAGCACTGCTTGGCGTGGCGCTGGCCTTGTTGCTGGATGTCAACATCACGCTATCTGTCGGGGCGGTATCCATTGTGCTCGCACTGCTCCTTTTGGCACTTCGTCACGGAGACACCCTGCCGTCTGACGCGTTGTTGGGCTTGTTATCCCATTCTGCGCTCGCGATCGGCCTTGTCTGCCTGGCTTTCATGACCTGGGTTCGAGTGGATCTGTTGGGGCTTCTGTTTGGCGACATACTCTCGGTCACGCGGACGGACATCGCGATGATCTATGGCGGCGGTGCAATTGTTCTGGGCGGACTGCTGCTGATCTGGCGTCATCTTTTTGCGGCAACCGTCAGTTCTGATCTTGCCGGGGCTGAAGGATTGCGCCCGGACCGGGCGGAATTGGTCTTCATGCTATTGACGGCAATTGTCATTGCGATTTCATTGAAGATCATTGGCGCGCTCTTGATTACGGCGCTGCTGATTGTGCCCGCAGCCGCGGCCCGCAGGTGGGCAAGGTCACCGGAACAAATGGCCGTCATTGCAGCATTCGCCGGCGTGGTCGCTGTGGTTGCAGGGCTCAATGGTTCGCTTTATTACGATACCCCGTCAGGACCGTCGATTGTGGTCGCTGCCATGCTAGTTTTTGTGTTCAGCCTTTTTCCGGTTCGAAGGTTGATTCAGAAACTGACCGCTGAAAACCGGGAAGGGATTTAGGACATGGCGCATGCCCATCCGGATCTGACAAAAAACCAGGCGCTGGTGTTCGGTAAACTTTCCGACGCCAGCGGTCCGTTGACGGCCTATGCCCTTCTCGACGATTTGCGTGAGAAGGGGTTTCGCGCGCCGCTTCAGGTCTACCGGGCGTTGGACAAGCTGGTCGACTACGGTCTGGTGCATCGCCTTGAAAGCCTGAACGCCTTTGTTGCCTGCCGCCACAAAGGCTGTGCAGATCACAAGACCGCAGCGTTTGCGATCTGCGAGACGTGCGGCAACGTTCAGGAGTTTTCTCCGGATCGCGCGATTGAAGACTTGCTCAAGTGGACGAAGGAGCAGGAGTTTAAACTGTCGCGCACGACCATCGAACTGCGCGGGCTCTGCAAGGTCTGTTCAGCGTCTCAACAAGTTTAACCTGCTAGAACCGGCGCAATCAGCGAGACAACCACGGCAACAGTGACCGGAATGCGCAGTTTCGGATACCAGCGCGGTGCAGAATGCGACTGCGTTCGCCAGAGATCATATCCGAGCCATGCCAGGAAACAGGCGGTAAGCGCCAGCGCGGTCCACATCCCGCTCAAGAACAATGCGAGCCAGCCAAAGATGGATGGCAAGACGCCAATCACCAGCCGCACTGGCGACACCGGGCGCGACTGCACAAACGTCATGGCAAATTCCCACCCCCAATAAATCCCGCCGAGAAAAGACAGGATCACGGCGGCGTAGGCGTGCTGGGCCGGCAAGATCCAGGCCTGTGCCTCTGCCGGAAGAAACACGGCTCCGAACGACAGGGCTCCGAAGGGAAGAAACCCTGCGGCTGTGAGCAAAAAAACAGTCAGCGGCACATCATCATGTGAAACGATTGCGCGGGTCGTTGCTTCGGCGCTGTTTGCCATGAAGTCTTCTCCGGAAAAGCGTACCTCTGGCTTACGTGGTGAAAGGATTCCCAGATCAGGGGGGGCTCGGTTTCAAGCCGATTGAGCATTGGTTGCTTTGGCTGAGCAATAACGATCAAAGCCACGATCTTCTGGACTGTGTTTCGGATACAGACGACGGAACCCTCGTTGTTTTTGCCCGCCTTGTTGGGGAGCGCGTCTTCGGTGTCTAATTGAATTGCGAAAACGATAAAGAGAGCACCGGAGACCCCCGCCATGTCAGACGAGCTGGGTATCGGAATCCTGGGATGCGGCAAGACCTCGCGGATCTATTTTAACCTCATCCCGAAATTCAAAGGCCTGCAATTGCGTGCGTGCGCGGATCTAAATCGTGAAGTTGCGCTGGTCCGGGCAGATGAGTTCGATATTCGCGCTGAAACAGTTCATGACCTCTTCCAGGCAGAAGACATTTCCGTGATCGTCAATCTGTCGGCGCCCGATGCACATGCCATGATGAGCCGGGAAATATTGAACAACGGCAAGCATGTCTATTCGGAGAAGCCGTTTGCGCGCACCTCCGCAGAAGGGGCGGCTGTTCGCCAACACGCAGAAAAGCTAGGGCTTTTTGTTGGATGCGCGCCTGACACGTTTTTGGGCGGGGCGCCGCAAACGGCCCGAAAGGCCATTTCGGAGGGGCTGATTGGAGAGATCACCGGCGCAACGCTTCATGCGATGAACCACGGCATGGAAGCCTGGCATCCAAATCCGGAACTCTTCTACAAATCCGGCATTGGCCCAATGGCTGATTTCGGCCCTTATTTCGTTTCCAGCGTCCTCAATTTGCTCGGGCCGGTCGAGCAAGTGTCGGCGATGTCCAGCACGCCCAGCAAAACCCGAACAATTGGCCAGGGTCCACGCAAGGGCGAAGTCTTCGACGTGGAAACACCGACAACAATCCACGCTGCATTGTCTCTGAAGGGCGGTCCTTTGGTTGCGTTTTCCGCAAGTTGGGACGTCCAGGCCCATGCGCATTCCGCCATGGAAATTTATGGATCCGAGGGAACGCTCTTTTTGCCGGATCCGGTGTTTTTTGGCGGTGACGTTATTCGGGTATTAAAGGACGGAACACGGGAGGTCCTGAACCAGGACAACCATCCGTTTGGCCTAGCTAACTTCAAGATCCAGGGCCGCGAGCGGGCCAACTACCGGTCTGCTGGTTTGGCGGACATGGCCTATGCGGTGCGCCTCGGACAGGACTTTCGTTGTTCTATGGAGCGTGCACTCCACACTGTTGACGTTATCGAAGCAATCCAGACCGCAGCATCAACCGGCCAGCACGGAGAGATCAGCGAAATGCCCACACGGCCAGAGCCGCTCAGCCCGGACCAAGCCAAAGCGCTGCTGCGCTGACAAAATTCGCAATGAAACAATGGCAATTCCGGTTGCAGGCCTATGATGCCGCTCTTATTGTCCGGCTTTGAAGAGGCGCTGATGCGCCAAGTGGTGGCCAATGCCTTGAGGGAGAGCGGGCATGCTTTTGCTGATTGCCGGATTGATTCTGTTTTTGGGAATACACAGCCTGCCTATGTTCGCTGACAAGCGGTCGGCATTGGAAGAAAAGTTCGGTGTTCTTGGCTACAAAGCCCTGTTTGCTTTGGTCTCTGCGATCGGATTTGTCATGATCATTTATGGGTATGGTGCTGCCCGCGCCGCAGGCCCCGCGATCATTTATGACCCGCCATTCTGGTTGCGTCACGTCACCATGTTGTTCATGGTTCCGGTCTTTATCTTCCTTGTGGCTGCCTATGTTCCGTGCCGGATCAAAAAGGCCCTGAAACACCCGATGCTGGTTGCTGTGAAATTGTGGGCGTTTTCTCACCTTCTCACCAATGGCGATCTGGCATCTGTTCTGTTGTTCGGCAGCTTCCTGGTCTGGGCGGTGGCAGACCGTATCTCACTGAAGCGGCGCGGCCTTGGCGGCGGTGCGGTGATGGCAAAAGAGCCCGGCAAGTTCTCCGACATCTTCGTGATTCTTATCGGTCTTGGTCTCTATGTCCTGTTTGCCTTCAAGCTGCATGTGCTTTTGATCGGGGTGCCGGTTGCATAAGGCACGCGGAAGCGTGTAAATCGCACCCGGGTCGGGACAAAAACAACGAAAAACGGGCAGTTGCCCCACTTGCGCCACGAAGGGCGGTTTAAAGCCCGGTCGGGGAATTGCCCGAGCCGGATCAAATGGATAATGTGCGCCCCTTGATGGGGAGCCAATCCGGATTTCCGGACCGGCGCAGCAGAGTAAATTCAGGAACTAGCCACGTATGTCTGATATTTTTCGTGAGGTCGATGAGGACATCCGCCATGAGAAGTACCGCCGTCTCTGGGACCGTTTCGGGTCTTGGGTGATCGCGGTCGCTGTCTTGATCGTGGTTGGCACCGGTGGTTACCGGGGCTGGCTCTACTGGCAAGACACACAGTCTCAGTCAGCGGGTGACACATTCCTTGAGGCCATCAGCTTGTCGGAGGCTGGTCAGTACTCGGAAGCGGCGCAGCTTTATACCGAACTTGGATCTTCCATTGGCGGCTATCCGGCGCTCGCACAGATGCGCCAGGCAACCGACAAGGCAAATTCCGGTGACGCAGCCGCCGCCCTCGCAGAGTTCGATGCTCTGTCAAGGGATTCGAGCCTCGCACCGGCTCTGCAGAATGTGGCAGCTCTCCGCGCTGCCTACATTGCAGTTGACGGCGAACCATATGATGCGATTGCAGACCGGATCGAGAGCCTGACCGGCGACACAGATGCCTTCCGGGCAGCTGCTCGTGAACTGCTTGCTCTGAGCGCCTGGAAAAATGGCGATGCCGAGACGGCGCTTACCTGGATCACGGCATTGGAAGATGACGCCGAAACGCCTCAAGACATTCGTCAGCGCGTGACACTCCTGGGCGGACTGATCCGGGGACAGACCGGGACACCGGCTGAAGAGGGCACGGCACAGTGATCTGTTTTTTCAAAAACGTATCTGTCCGGCCATTGGTTGGCACGCTGGCACTGTCGGTCTTTCTGGCCGGTTGCGGCTCTGTCAGTGAGTTCGGCAGCTCGCTCAATCCGTTCAGCAAGGAAGAGATCTTGCCGGGCGAACGGCAGGCTGTTTTCGATGGTGTAGACCCGGCTGCCCAAGCTCTTGGCAAGGCGGCGAGCATTGGCGCTGCGACTGGCGGTCAGACCTGGACGAGTGCTGGCGGCGGTCCGGCCAACGATCCGGGCAACGTGGCCGTCTCCGTTTCCGGCAGCCGTGCCTGGCAGGCCAATGTGGGCAGTTCCGGCCGCGGCCTGACGTCGTCAGCCTTGCGGGTATCCTCCCGTCCGGTAAGCGACGGCAGCCGCATCTATGTCTATAAGCCGAATGGTGAAGTCGTCGCGCTGTCCACCGCCGGTGGCCGCCAGTGGACGCAAAACCTGCGCCCTGAAGGCGAACGCGACGTTGGTCCGGGCGGCGGTGTGGTAGTTGACGGCGGCGTTGTTTATGCTGCGACCGGTTACCGCCAAGTGGCGGCCCTTGAAGCGGGTTCCGGCCGGGTCATCTGGACCGCGGAGATGGACACTCCGGCGCGTGGTGCCCCGGCAGCCGGTGGCGGTCACGTTTTTGTCGTGAGCCAGTCCAACGAAGTCTATGCGTTTTCCAAGGAAGACGGCTCTGTAGCCTGGACATTTGCCGGGATCGAAGAGACAGCCGGTGTTCTGTCTGCCGCAAACCCTGCCATCTCTGGCAACCGGGTGATTGTGCCGTTCTCGTCTGGTGAAATCATGGCCATCAATATCAAGTCCGGTGAGCCGGATTGGATTGATGGTGTCTCCCGCGGCTTCCGGACACTGGCCCTGTCCGGTCTGGCAGATGTTTCCGCAAGCCCGGTTGTTTCCGGCAACACTGTTGTCGCGACCGGCGTTGCCGGGCGCACGGTGGCTGTTGATGTGCGCACCGGACAGCGTCAGTGGGATCAAAACCTTGGCAGCGTTCATACGCCGGTCGTCTCCGGAAACGCGGTGTTCATGGTGGATCTTGACGACCGCATGGTCGCGCTTGACCGCTCGAGCGGTGAAACCATGTGGGCGACACAGTTGCCGAAGCCGGAAAAGAAAAAGCGCCGCCGCAATTGGGCGGGCCCGATCCTGGCCAATGGCGCCCTTGTCGCCTTTTCCAGTGATGGCCAGATCGCCATGGTCGATGCCGCCTCAGGCAATATCATGACAACACAGCGCACCAACACCGATGTCTTCGTGACGCCGATTGCCGCCGGTGGCCGGGTGGTTGTCCTGACCGGCCGGGATGGCGTTGCCGCGTTTAACTGATCATTGGGCGCTGAGGCTCTAGTTGAGCCTCAACGTTTCAAAACTGGTCAAGCTATAGTATCTGAGCACCTTATCGTTGCCTGCCGGGCAAGGATGAGGTGCTTTGAGTTTGTTCAAGGGCGGGATCCTTTGGTTGATCCGCCTCTTAGGAGTGAATGCCGTGGGCGCTACCGTCGCCATCGTTGGACGGCCGAATGTCGGCAAGTCCACATTGTTCAACCGTCTTGTCGGTAAGCGCCTGGCGTTGGTCGATGACACGCCGGGTGTGACCCGTGACCGCCGTCCGGGCGAAGCCCGCCTTGGCGACCTGCGCTTTACGATCATAGATACTGCGGGTCTTGAAGACGCCGACAAGGCGTCCCTGGAAGGCCGTATGCGCCGTCAGACCGAAGAAGCGATTGAAACCGCTGATGCCGTGCTGTTTGTCATTGATGCGCGCGCCGGGGTTACACCGCTCGATGCGCACTTTGCAGATGTTGCGCGCAAGACCACCCGTCCCGTAATTCTTCTGGCCAACAAGGCCGAGGGCCGGGCTGGGGAGAGTGGGCTCTACGAATCCTTCTCGCTTGGGCTTGGTGAGCCGATCGCGATCTCTGCCGAGCATGGCGAAGGCCTGGCTGATCTCTATGATGCTCTGAAGCCCCATGTTGACCGGGTGAGCGAAGAAGAGGACGCAAAGCGCGAGGAAGCCGTCACCAACGTCGATGTCGACGAGGACGGTGAGATTGTCGACGATGAAGATCCGGTTGGCACGAAAGAGCGGCCTCTGCGCGTTGCCATCGTTGGCCGCCCGAATGCCGGCAAGTCCACGTTGATCAACCGGATGCTGGGAGAAGATCGCATGTTGACCGGTCCGGAGGCCGGTATCACGCGCGATTCCATCTCCGTCGACTGGACTTGGCATGACCGGCACATCAAGCTGTTCGATACGGCCGGGATCCGCAAGAAAGCGCGTGTTCAGGAGAAGCTGGAAAAGCTTTCTGTCGCCGATGCTCTGCGGGCCATCAAGTTTGCCGAGGTTGTGGTTGTCACCCTTGATGCGACGATGTCGTTTGAAAAGCAGGATCTGCAGATCATTGATCTGGTGGCCCGCGAAGGCCGGGCCTTGGTGATTGCCGTCAACAAATGGGATTTGATCGAAGACCGGGAAGAAGCCTGGAAGAAGATCCGGGACGCCAATGAACGGTATTTCAATCAAATCCGCGGCGTCCGGATTGTCACCTTGTCCGGTATTCAGGGGCAGGGCATAGACCGGTTGGTTGAAGGTGTTTTTGCCGCCTATGAGGCCTGGAATGCACGCGTGTCGACAGCTGGTCTGAACCGGTGGCTGGAGCGGGCAACCACGTCGCATCCACCGCCCGCCGTTGCAGGCCGGCGCGTTCGCATCCGCTACATGACGCAGCCCAAAACCCGGCCGCCGCACTTCGTGGCGTTCAGTTCCCGTCCGGAGCAGCTGCCGGAAAGCTACACCCGGTATCTGATCAATTCCCTGCGTGAGAAATTCGATATCCAGGGCACGCCGATCCGGTTGTCTTACCGCAAGGGCGACAATCCCTATGCGCCGAAGAAAAAGCGCAAAATCCAATAGCAGCTGCTGCGCAGCCTTGTCTCAGGTCCCGGTGGTCTACCGGGACCCTTTTGTTCAGATAAATTGATTTTCAAGGAGATCTTCCATGTCATCCGATCGGCTTGCCTTTACCGAAGCACTTGCACAAAAGGCCGGACTTGTCGCGCTGGATTATTTCAGAAAGCTCGACACCCTGACGATCACGCAAAAGGGTCATCAGGACCTTGTGAGCGAAGCAGACCAGAACGTTGAGACACTTATTCGCGACGCGCTGTCTGAAGCCTATCCGGACGACGGGATCCTGGGCGAAGAACATGGCATGGAAGAAGGCGAGAGCGGGTTCACCTGGGTGATTGATCCGATCGACGGCACGGCGAACTTCGTCACCGGCATTCCGCAATGGTGCGTCATCATCGCATGTGTTCAGCAGGGCCAGACCCTTCTCGGAGTGATCCACGATCCGGTCGCCGGGGAGACATTCTCAGCGTTGGCTGGCGGCGGTGCCTTTTTGAACGGCAAGCCGATCAAGGTATCGAATAGCGAAAGCGTGTCCGTCGGCTCCGTCGGCGTCGGCTTCAATGGCCGCACATCCGTGACCGATGCTGTCAATGCAGTCGGGGCGCTGGTGTCCAAGGGCGGGGTTTTCTTCCGCAATGCCTCTGGCGGCCTGATGCTCGCGTATACTGGAGCTGGACGCCTGATCGGCTATATCGAGTCACACATGAACGCCTGGGATTGCCTCGCCGGCATGCTGCTTATCCAAGAAGCCGGCGGAAAGGTTCTGGAGCAGGACGTCGCCCATGCCCTCTATCATGGCACCCGTGTGGTGACCGGTGCACCGGGTGTTTTTGCGGAGCTGACCGACATTGCCGAAAGCTCCTTCGCCCCGCTGCAAGCGGCGGAGTAGGAGGGTTTACTTAGCGAGACCGTTAAACATGCTGGTCGATCAGGATGGGATTGCCGTCCGGATCGACCAGCATCAAACTACCGGGGCCGGTTGTTGTCTCGTCCACTTCTTGGACGAAACTGTAGCCCTTGTCCTTCAGCGTTTTCTGCAGCGAGCGGATATCTGTAAACGCGTCGAGTTTTTTCGCGTCTTGGTCCCAGCCGGGATTGAACGTCAGGATGTTCTTCTCAAACATGTCCTGAAACAAGCCAATGACCGTCTCGCCATTCTTCAAAATGACCCAGCCGTCGGACCCGGACCCGCCTAGGTCGGAAAATCCAAGCCCTTCGTAAAATGCCTTCGACTTGGCAAGGTCTTTGACAGTTAGGCTGATAGAAAACGCTCCGAGCTGCATGGGTGTGGTCCTCCGTTTTAAAACAAGGGATCAGTTAAGCGAACTTTAGGGCGTCTTTCTACTTACAGCGTGTCGTGTTTATTTGAATTCAGGCTACTTTAGGTTTCGCATACGAGCCAAAGCCGAGTGGCATCGAAACCTGAATCTGTTTAAACGCGCTTTGCTTTAAAAGTTGACCCACTCGCGGCTGACGCGGTCGTAGAGTTTGCCGGTCTCATGGACATCGGTCTTTACGAGCTCGACCAGCTCGGGCGCGATGTCGCGTGGGTGCGGCAGGTTTTCCGGCGGCTCGCCCGGCATCGCCTTGGCCCGAAGTCCGGTCCGGACGGGGCCGGGGTCGGCGAGGTTGATCTTCATGTTGGTTTTGAGGCTTTCATTCGCCCAGGTACGGGCCATGGCCTCAACACCGGCCTTTGAGATAGATTGCAGCCCCCAGAAAGCCGGGCAGGTGCTGGCCTGCACGGAAGTCAGGAACAGAGCGCGGCCGGCGTCCGACTGGCGTAGCAGAGGATCCAGAGACCGGATCAACCGCCAATTGGCGGTTACGTTGACCGACATGACCTTTTCGAAGTCTTTCGGGCTGATATGGCCGAGCGGGGACAGGATACCCAGCATCCCGGCATTGCCGATAAAGACATCGAGTTTCTTCCAGCGCTCATAGATCGCGGCGCCAAGACGATCCAGGGCATCATGGTCCGTGAGGTCGACAGGAACAAGTGTTGCCTGGCCGCCTGCAGACTGGATTTCGTCATCGAGGTCCTCGAGACCACCAACGGTGCGGGCGATCGCAATCACATGCGCGCCGCGCGCTGCCAGTTGTTTGGCGAGTTGATATCCAATACCGCGCGACGCACCGGTCACCAGGGCGACCCGGCCTTCAAAATCCTGTGTCATGTTACTCGCTAATTCCTTAGCCGACTTCCACCAGACGCGGCGCACTGACAAAATCTTGATCTTCGGACAGATCGGTCAGCGGTGTCGGGTAGTCGCCAGTAAAACAATGGTCTGTAAATTGCGGGTTTTCGTTGTCCCGGCCGTCATAACCTGCGGCCCGGTAAATTCCGTCCACGGAGAGGAAGGCAAGGCTGTCGGCGCCGATGTAGTTGCACATTTCTTCAAGCCCATACTTCGCTGCCAGCAGCTTTTCACGAACGGGCGTGTCGATGCCGTAGTAGTCGGAATGCTTGATCGGTGGGCTTGCCAAGCGGAAATGCACTTCCTTGGCACCGGCATCCCGGATCATCTGAACGATCTTCACGGACGTGGTGCCGCGCACCAGGCTGTCATCCACAAGCACAACGCGCTTGCCTTCGATCTGTGATCGGTTGGCGGAATGCTTCATCTTCACGCCAAGCGCCCGGATTTGCTGGGTCGGTTCAATGAAGGTCCGGCCCACATAGTGGTTGCGGATGATGCCGAGTTCAAACGGAACGCCGCTTTCCTGACTGTAGCCGATTGCGGCTGGAACACCACTGTCCGGCACCGGTACGATCACATCGGCGTCCACGTGGGATTCACGCGCGAGTTCCCGGCCCATGTCCCGGCGCACATCATAGACGCTGCGGCCGCCAACGATGGAGTCAGGACGGGAGAAGTAGACATACTCGAAGATGTCCGGTCGGGCAGGGCGCTTGCCAAACGGGAAGAAGGACTGGATGCCGGTGGATGTGCAGACGATGACTTCGCCGTTTTCCACGTCCCGGATGAATTTCGCACCGATGATGTCGAGCGCGCAGGTTTCAGACGCGAGGATCGGAGCACCATTCAGGTCGCCCAGAACCAGCGGACGGATGCCGAGCGGATCCCGCGCGCCAATGAGTTTCTTCGACGTTAGAGCAACAAGGGCATAAGCACCTTCCATCTGGGTGATCGCTTCAACAAACCGATCGACGATTTTCTGTTCGCGGGACCGGGCGACCAACTGCAGGACAACCTCTGAGTCCGACGTGGACTGGCAGATAGCGCCGTCGCGGATAAGTTGTTGGCGCAAGGTCAGCGCATTTGTGAAATTGCCATTGTGGCAGATCGCGATGCCGCCGCCTTCTAGCTCGGCAAACAGCGGCTGCACGTTACGCAGGATTGTTTCACCGGTCGTGGAGTAACGCACATGGCCGATGGCGGCACGGCCGGTGAGGCGGCCGATCGTCTCTGCGTCGGAGAAATGGTCCCCGACAAGGCCTAGATGGCGTTCCGCCCGGAACTGCTCATTGTCGAAGGTCACGATACCGGCCGCTTCCTGTCCGCGATGCTGCAGGGCATGCAGGCCGAGCGCGGTCAGCGCGCTGGCGTCCTCATGGCCCAGAATGCCGAATACACCGCACTCTTCGCGCAATGTGTCGTCATTGATGTCGAACGGCTCATGGAAATCGGTTCCGCCAGTCATGGCGACCACTCCTTACATTCTGGCCGGTCTGCAGGCCGGTCCGGATATTGTGTCGTTTGTCTAAACGGGCGCCGGTTTTCGGCGTCAGTTGCTGTCCGTGGTCAGCTGTTCCAGGCCCTGACGCTCAGAGTCGCTGTATGTGGGCTCTTCGGCAGGCGCGCTAGAGCGTTGTCCGCCTGTTAGCTCATTTTCCCGGATCTTGTCCAGAATCGCTTTTTCCGGGTCTTCTGGCAAGACCGCGACCAATCGTTCGCCCACCGACAACAGGATCGGCAGTGATTTGGCGTTTTGCACCCAGCGTGGCTGTTGCTCCGGCTGGACGAACCAGTTGAAGAACATCATTGCGACAACGACCAGCAATAGGCCACGGACGGCGCCGAAAACAAATCCGAGCGTGCGATCAAGCGCACCGATGCGGCTGTCCAGAATGAAATCGGAAATCCGCATGGTGATGTAGCTGACAACGATCAGCGTCACCAGGAAGACGGCAGCCGCGGAAACACCCATCGCGACCAGATCTTGCGAGATGTACTGCTGGGTGTAGGGCATGACGCGCTCATAGAGCATGAACGCGGCAACGGCCGCAGCGACCCAAGAAACGATCGACAGGACTTCGCGGACAAACCCGCGGATCATCGCCAGAACCGCCGAGATGAGCATGATGACCAGAAGCAGTCCGTCCAGCAGCGTAATCGGCATGTTTCCGATAAGTCCTCTGTCTGGCGCCGAAGCGCGAAATTTACACTCTCTAGCGGGTCTGATGATGCGTCAGGTTGCCCCTTGTGCACCAGTCTCCGCTGTCAGTTTAGCGATGAAGTCCCCAAGTTCCGGCAATCCCGTTGCCTTGAAGGGAGACGCGGCGCCGTCCTTAAGGTTACCCTCTGGACAATAAGCCTGATCAAAGCCAAGTTTTTCGGCCTCTTTCAGTCTTGATTGAGCCTGCGCCACGGGCCGTATGGCCCCCGACAAACTGACCTCGCCGAAATAGACGCAATTGGCCGGAAGGGCAAGCCCGCTGAGCGAAGAGACAAGGGCTGCAGCAACGGCAAGATCGGCACCGGGCTCGTTGATTTTGAGCCCGCCGGCGACATTCAGATAGACATCATGCTGCGAAAACCGGACGCCGCAGCGCGCTTCTAGAACCGCAAGGATCATGGAGAGGCGCGCGGTGTCCCAGCCGATCACAGCGCGGCGGGGCGTTCCAAGGGAGGATTGTGCCACCAGCGCCTGGATTTCGATGAGGAGCGGCCGCGAGCCCTCAAGACCGGCAAAGACCGCAGCGCCGGGCGCCGTGGTGTTGCGGTCTCCCAGGAAAAGCGCTGACGGGTTGGGCACTTCCTGAAGACCCTTACCGGTCATTTCAAAAACACCGATCTCGTCGGTGGCACCAAAACGGTTTTTGACCGAGCGCAGGATCCGGTATTGATGGGCACCATCGCCCTCAAAATAGAGAACCGCGTCCACCATGTGCTCGACGACACGTGGACCGGCGATCTGGCCATCCTTGGTGACGTGGCCGACGAGCACCAGCGTGGTGCCATTCTTTTTGGCATAGCGCACCATGGCCTGAGCAGACGCCCGCACCTGCGTAACAGTGCCAGGCGGTGAGTCCGCCTGATCTGTCCAAAGCGTCTGAACGGAATCCAGGATCAACATCGCCGGGGCCGTGTCAGCTTCCAGGGTCGCCAGGATGTCTTCCACGCTGGTTTCCGCGGCGAGGGCGACCGGTGCTTCTGCCAGTCCCAGTCGCTCAGCGCGTAGGCGCACCTGGCCGATCGCTTCCTCGCCGGAGATGTAAACAGTCTTGTGACCGAGGCTGGCGAGTTGAGCTGCCGCCTGGATCAGGAGCGTCGACTTTCCGATCCCGGGATCGCCGCCGACAAGCAGGGCGGAGCCGCGGACAAAGCCGCCGCCAGTGACCCGGTCAAGCTCGGCAACCTTGGTTTGAATGCGCGGCGCTTCCTTGGTGTCCCCGGTCAGGCCGACAAGTGGAACAACACGGCCCTTGGACTTTGAGGCCCGGCTCGGGCCTCCGCCAATACCGCCGCCGGTCTGCTCTTCGACGATGGTGTTCCATTCACCGCAGGATTCGCAGCGGCCGACCCATTTCGCGGTGACAGCGCCGCAGGATTGGCAAACGAAAGATGTGGACCGGCGGGCCATCTAATAAAACTCCAATCAACCCAACGGGCCGTAGATGCGTTCAAAACGTCGTCCGAGGCTTGTCAGATATTCGTAGTCGATGGTCTCCGCATAGGCCGCCATGTCAGCCGCCGCAACATTCGGCCCCAGCATTTCCACAAGCCCGCCGCGCTGAACAAGGTGTTCTGGAATGTCGGTGACGTCGAGCGTGATCATGTCCATGGAGATCCGTCCAAGAATTGGGGCCTTATGGCCGCCAATCATTCCAAAACCGCCAGGACGGTCATCTGAGGAGCTGGCACGCCGCAACAACCCGTCCGCATAACCTGCCGCGACGACCGCATTGCGCAGCGCCCGTTTCGCTGTTTGGGTTGCGCCGTAGCCGATCGCATCACCTTTCGGAACATTTCGCACAATCATGATGCGGGCTTCCACTTTGGCGACCGGCTGCATCGGGTTGTCGCCATGATCAAAAGCCCGGCCGCCATAAAGAGAAATGCCGGGACGGACGAGATCGAAGTGATAGTCTGGTCCCATCAAGGCGCCAGCGGAATTGGCAAGGGAACGCGGAACACCCTTGAACGGGGAGGTGAGCTCGGTAAACCGGGCAAGCTGCTCCTGGTTCATCGGATGGTCCGGATCCGAGCCGCAAGCCAGATGCGACATGAAGAGGCTCGGTTTGAAGGGGCCCATAAGTTCTGGATCGGCGAGCGCTGTTCCAAACTCGTCGGCAGACAAGCCAAGCCGATGAATCCCGGTGTCGACATGGACAGCCGCTGGAAAACTCTTTCCGGCAGTCCTGCACAGTGCGGCCCACTCTTTCAGTTCGTCCAGGGACCCGAGGACCGGCCGAACATCGTGTTGAAGAAGCAGATCAGCCGTGTCGGGAAATAAGCCGTCGAGCGCATAGATGGTGGCACTTGGAAGCGTCTGGCGCAGCGCAATGGCTTCTGTTGGTACCGCCACAAAGAACGTCCGGCAACCTTCCTCAAAGAGCCTAGTTGCCGTCTCTGCTTGTCCTGTTCCATAGGCATTTGCCTTGATGGTTGCCGCGCATTCGCTGCCCGGCGCTAATCTGGATCTCAAAAGAGACCAGTTCGCGGCAATGGCGTCCAGATCAACGGTCAAACGGCCGCCATAAAGGGCGGAGGAGTAGGCATTCATGGGCGTTTCGGACACGAGGCTGACAGGTCTCCGGACAGAATCGGATTTCGCAGTGCATCAACCCGCCGACATTAGAAGGTTCGCCGCTGCCTGCAAAGCGTTTGGTTTGGGCAGAGTGTGCCCGTCCGATCGCCAAAACGGTCAAGCCGGCCTTGCTTGGTCAAAGATCCAACCCGGCCTGGAAGTGCAATCCTACTCGTAGCGCTCGGGCAGGTGGTCGTCCTCAGCCAAGTCGGAGAAGCGGGTGTACTGACCTTCGAAGTGAAGGTTCGCGGTTCCGGTTGGTCCGTGACGTTGCTTGGCGACAATGACTTCCGCCTTGCCTTTCAGCCGCTCCATATTGTCCCGCCAGATCTCATATTCCGGCGAGCCTTCATCCGGTTCCGTTTTGGAAAGGTAATACTCCTCACGGAACACGAACATGATCACGTCGGCGTCCTGCTCGATGGACCCGGATTCACGCAAGTCGGACATCATCGGGCGCTTGTCATCGCGCGATTCCACCTGACGCGAAAGCTGGGAAAGCGCGATGATCGGAACATTGAGCTCCTTTGCGAGCGCTTTCAGCCCGGTCGTGATCTCTGTGATTTCCTGAACGCGGTTGCCCTGGTTCTTGGCCGAGCCGGAAAGGAGCTGGATATAGTCAACGATGAGCAGATCAAGACCGCGCTGACGCTTCAAACGGCGGGCCTTGGCCACCAGCGAAGCGATGGAAATACCACCGGTCTGATCGACATGAAGCGGAACGGACTGCATGGTTTGCGCGCAAGCGGCCAGCTTTTCAAACTCGGCCTCTGAAATGTCACCACGGCGGATTTTCGAAGACGAGATCTCAGCCTGTTCAGAGATAATACGGGTCGCAAGCTGTTCGGCCGACATTTCGAGCGAGAAAAAGCCAACCACACCACCATTGACGGTCTTGATGGTTCCGTCCTGCTGTTCTTCGGCCTGATAGCTTTGCGCGATGTTGTAGGCAATGTTGGTCGCAAGCGAGGTTTTGCCCATCGCCGGACGCCCGGCGAGA
The DNA here is from genome assembly GCF_055755305.1 of Roseibium sp. R5. Lineage (NCBI taxonomy): Bacteria > Pseudomonadati > Pseudomonadota > Alphaproteobacteria > Hyphomicrobiales > Stappiaceae > Roseibium > Roseibium sp. R5. The sequence goes on along the minus strand of NZ_CM146910.1, from coordinate 4,154,503 downwards.
ACGATCAAGTCGGAATGCTGCAAACCGCCCATCAGCTTGTCGAGTTCGCGCAGGCCGGTGGAAATCCCGGACAGGGCGCCTTCACGATTGTAGGCCGCGTGGGCCATTTCAATGGTTTCCGTCAGCGCATCGCCAAAGGAGACAAATCCGCCTTCGCTGCGCCCCGTTTCGGCCAGTTCAAAAAGGCGGCGCTCGGCGTCGTCAATCTGTTGCTCCGGCGGGACATCGATCGGCGCGTCAAATGCGATGTTGACCATGTCTTCGCCGATCCGGATCAGGTTCCGGCGGATAGCTAGGTCATAAATGGTGCGGCCGTAGTCTTCCGCGTTAATAATGGACGCGGCATCGCCGGCAAGACGCAGCAGGAACTGGGTCGCGGACAGGTCGGCGATCTTTGCGTCGGCCGGATAAAACGTCTTGAGGGTGATCGGGGAGGCGGTCTTGCCTGCGCGGATCAGGTGGCCGATCTTTTCATAGACATCCTGATGCGGCGGCACGAAGAAGTGGTGCGATTCCAGAAAGTCGGACACGCGGTAGAACGTCTCGTTGTTGACGAGGATCGCGCCAAGAAGCTGCCGCTCGGCTTCCGCGTTATGCGGTGCCAGACGCTGGACGTCTTCTTCTGTCTCGACCTTCTGCAAAGTACCCTTCATGCCTGCCCCCGATGACCGTGTTGTCATCGGAAATAGCCTCAGACCGGTGTGGGCTCAAGCTGCAAAAAAGCTTGACGCAGATTCCCACCGGCGTCCACAGATCAACGGGGAAAGGTTGAAAACATACTTGACTCAAACAGCCTTTGAGGACTCAGGAGTTGGCTATTAGTCGTTGATATTCAATATGTTTTTAAATAGTTAACGATTAGCTAATGGAAAATCCAGCACTTTCAATGCGTTGGCTGGATATGTGAAGCTGGCACGCGAGGCGGCTTTCAAAAAGCAAGCTGGCAAAAGAAAACGGCGCCCGAATGAGCGCCGTTTCCGAGAAGTTTTTCAAAGGCTGGATCGAAGCAATTAAGCTTCTTCTTCAGCAACTGCTTCTTCAGTTGCTTCAGCTTCTTCGCCTTCGCCCTCTTCTTCGTCTTCTTCAAATTCGAAGACGTCCTGTTCCGGCGCGGTCAGATCTTCACCGGCTGCCTGACGAACGGCTTCGTCTTCAGAGCGTGCGACGTTGACGGAAATGCCAACTTCGACTTCCGGGTGCAGCTGAACGAGAACAGCGTGCATGCCGATGGTTTTGATCGGGCTGCGCAGTTCGACCTGGCCACGGGTGACTGAGAAGCCTGCAGTCGTCAGACCTTCAGCAATGTCACGTGTGGATACAGAACCGTAGAGCTGGCCAGTTTCACCGGCGGAGCGGATCATGACGAGAGCTTCACCGTCCATTTTGGCGGCAACAGCTTCAGCTTCAGACTTGCGCTCAAGGTTCCGGGCTTCCAGCTGGGCGCGCTCATTTTCGAAACGCTCCAGGTTGGCCTTGTTGGCGCGCAGAGCCTTGCCTTGCGGCAGAAGGAAGTTGCGTGCGTAGCCGTCGCGCACCTTAACGGTGTCGCCCATCTGGCCGAGCTTGGCGATACGCTCAAGAAGGATAACTTGCATGGATTTTCTCCTACTGTCCCGTCATCGTCTTTCATGTGTGATGACGGTTAGAAACCGTTTGCCCGCGGTCCCAATTCGGGTTCTGCCGGGCGGACCCGGCAGAAGGCATCTCCTGAAGTTGAGGAGGTGCTTAGCTGATGACGAACGGCAGCAGGCCGAGCAGGCGGGCGCGCTTGATAGCACGGGCCAGTTCACGCTGCTTCTTCGCGGAGACCGCGGTGATGCGGCTCGGAACGATCTTGCCGCGCTCGGAAATGTAGCGCTGCAGCAGACGGATGTCCTTGTAGTCGATCTTCGGCGCGTTGGCACCGGAGAACGGGCAGGTCTTCCGGCGGCGGAAGAACGGACGACGGCTTGGGGTCTGTGAAATGTCTACCATAATCTCTTACTCCCCTTCAGCCCGGCGCGGAGCGCGGTCGCCACCACGATCACCGCCGCGGTCACCACCACGGCCGCCACGATCACCACCACGGTCGCCAAAACGGCCACCACGGCCGCCGCGATCGTCGCGGTCACGCTTCTGCATCATTGCAGACGGCTCTTCGTCCAGCTCGTCGACCTTGAAGGTCATGAAGCGCAGAACGTCTTCGCTGAGGCCCATCTGACGCTCCATCTCGGCAACCGCTGCATGCGGTGCTGTGATGTTCATCAGGGTGTAGTGTGCCTTGCGGTTTTTCTTGATGCGGTATGCGATGGTGCGCAGACCCCAGTTTTCCACCTTGCCGACAGTGCCACCAGCGCCTTCGATGAGGCCTTTGTACTGTTCGACGAGGGCTTCGACCTGCTGGGCCGAAACGTCCTGGCGGGCCAGGAACACGTGCTCGTAATGAGGCATGGAAACTTGCCTTTCCTTCGGTTGACAACTCAGGTTTGGCGCAAAGCCTCCTCGTAAGCCCGGAAAGGCTACGAGAAATCTTACGGGAGTGGGAACACGGGAAGTCGGATATTCTTTACGATATCCTGGCAAACGCCCTTCCGTTCAGCCCCCGGCCAAACCCGGATGAAGCGCGGTGTATACTCCGATTTGGGAGAAATGCAAGGGCCTGACCCGGAAATCCGCCGCTTCAAGGCGTTGCGGCGTCAGAAACCAAATTCTTGCCGCCCAGACCTATCGCGCCCACCGACCTCGGCAGATATCTCAACGTCTTGCCCAACCTCAATTTGCCCCGGTTTCAAAACCGAAGCATAGAGGCCAAAATTGACGTTGTAGCCTTGGGAAATTGCTTTCAGGATCCGCGGTTCTGAAGACAGCCCGTCCTGTTTGGCTGTGACCATCACACAGCGTTCGGTCGGGTGGGTGATTTTGAGCCGGACATCACCAAAGGTGAGGACGCGACCCAGCATATCCTCTGCGCTCATGTGGTCTGGCGTGTTCAGCAAAAGGTTTGCGCGGAACCTGCGGGGATCGAAATCCAGATGCGGAAACCGCGCATGGAGCCGGTTTAGATCAGAGGACAAGATTATGTGGACAGCGCCGTCGTCAAAATGCGCCACGTCTTGGTCTTCAACGAGTGTCACCGGCTGTTCGAGATAGTCTGAGAGGCGGTTTGGCAAATCTCTGGAGCTGATCGGTTCCAAGGTCTCCCCGGGCAGTCCTATGTGAATTTCATTGTTCTGTGTTTCTGCCCGGAGAAACAGCAAGTTGTCGATGCGTTGGAAGTGACTGGTGGATTTGCCGCTGCCAAGTTTGCCGCTCGCGTCCGCCACGGCATACGCCCTGTCGCCTGACAAGCCGCGGTCTTCTATGAGCGCTTTATTCAAGGGTTCGCCCAAAAGGGATTTGACGGGATAGCGCCAGATGGACTGGATATTCATGCCTGCAGCCGCCACGTGCGCTTTTGGCTTTGAAGAACGTCCAATTCCCTCAAAACTTCCTTCATCGCTCTTGACACTTTACCCCCGTCCGTTTCATAGCCTGCCGCCAAGGCACGTGGGCTCTTTCTAAAAATGCCCGCTCAAAAACGCTCTTCCTTGTAGCAACAGCTCGCGGCAAAAACAAAAAACACCGCTGGCTGAGGCCAATTCGGAGACTTATCCAGATGACCACCGCATTCACATTCCCGGGCCAGGGCAGCCAGGCTGTTGGCATGGGCAAGCTTCTCGCCGACACGTTTCCAGAAGCCAAGGCTGTCTTCGACGAGGTGGACAATGCGTTGGACCAAAAACTTTCCGACATTATGTGGAACGGTCCGGAAAGCGATCTGACGCTGACCGCCAACGCTCAGCCGGCTCTGATGGCTGTCAGTCTCGCCACCATGCGGGTTCTGGAAGCCAAGGGCCTGGATTTGAAAGCGTCCGTTTCTTTCGTCGCGGGTCATTCGCTGGGTGAATACTCCGCTCTTGCGGCAGCTGGCAGCCTGGATGTGGCAACAGCTGCGAAACTCCTGCGCGTGCGCGGCAACGCCATGCAAAATGCAGTTCCGGTCGGGCAGGGCGCGATGGCAGCGCTTCTTGGTTTGGATTTCGAGGCTGCTGCCGAAGTTGCCAAGGATGCAGCGCAGGGCGAAGTTTGTCAGGCAGCCAACGACAATGCGCCCGGCCAGGTGGTTGTGTCCGGTCATGTGGCCGCCGTTGAGCGCGCCGTTGAGATCGCCAAGGCACGCGGTGCCCGCCGTGCAGTTCTTTTACCGGTAAGTGCACCGTTCCATTGTTCGCTGATGGGCCCGGCCGCAGAGGCCATGGCCGAAGCGCTGAACAACGCCGATATCAAGGCTCCAGTCGTGCCGCTCGTTGCCAATGTTCTCGCAGCGCCGATCACCGACCCGGTTGATATCCGCGATCGTTTGGTCGAGCAGGTCACCGGTACTGTGCGCTGGCGGGAGAGCATTTCCTGGCTCGCAGGAGAGGGCGTCGACACATTTGTTGAGGTTGGAACCGGCAAGGTCCTGACCGGCATGGTCAAGCGGATTGCCAAGGAAGCCGGCGGCATGGCTGTCAATTCGCCGGACGACATTGACGCGGTCATCGAAAAGCTGTCCAGCTAAGATCCAAAAACAACAACTAAGAACCCGGCCCGGCCAGGGCCTGTGCCATACGGCGCGAAACGCAAGGAAGGACGTCATATGTTCAGCTTGGAAGGCAAGAATGCGCTGATCACCGGTGCGACAGGTGGGATCGGGGAATCGATTGCCCGGGCGCTTCATGCGCAAGGAGCAACCGTCTCCCTGTCCGGTACCCGCGCCGAAAAGCTTGAAGCTTTGGCGGCCGATCTCGGTGAGCGCGCTTTCGTGACACCGGCGAATCTGTCGGATCGTGAAGCCGTTATGGCCTTGCTGCCGGCAGCTGAAGAGAAGATGGGCTCGGTGGACATCCTGGTAAACAATGCCGGGATCACCCGCGACAACATCTTCATGCGCATGAAAGACGAAGAGTGGGACCAGGTGCTGGAAGTTAACCTGACGTCCGGCTTCCTTCTGTGCCGCGCCGCGATCAAGGGCATGATGAAGCGCCGTACTGGCCGGATTATCGGCATCACCTCTGTTGTGGGCGTGACCGGAAACCCGGGTCAGGTCAACTATGCCGCGGCCAAATCCGGCATGATCGGAATGTACAAGTCTTTGGCGCGTGAAGTGGCTAGCCGCAACATCACCGTGAACTGTATTGCACCGGGTTTCATTGAAACCGCGATGACCGATGCGCTGAATGACAAGCAGAAAGATTCGATTTTGACCAGTGTCCCGGCAGGCCGTTTGGGCACCACTGCTGAGATTGCCTCGGCCGCAACCTACCTTGCCAGCGACGAGGCTGCGTATGTCACAGGGCAAACGCTGCACGTCAATGGCGGTATGGCAATGATTTAAAAGGATGATTTGCCGAGCAGGCAAAAATAATCCTGGCCGCAAAGAAGCGGCTCTGACCGGCTGGTAATGGTCAACAAAGTGTGTTACCTACCCGCCGATTGTTACAAATTGCACATCTTGGCCCGGTCTCAGGCCGGGGTGTGCAAAGACACACTTGAGTTCAGTGAGTTCGGTCCGCCGCGTTTCCAGTCAACCGGTCCGGCGCCGTGCCGCGAGTTATGAACAGACGAAAACCAAGGAAGTAAAAGATGAGCGATATCGCGGATCGAGTTAAGAAAATCGTTGTCGAGCACCTCGGCGTAGACGCAGAGAAGGTTGTTGAAGGCGCAAGCTTCATCGACGATCTGGGCGCAGACAGCCTCGACACCGTTGAGCTGGTCATGGCTTTTGAAGAAGAATTCGGCGTTGAAATTCCGGACACTGCAGCTGAAACCATCCTGACCGTTGGCGACGCTGTGAAATTCCTGGAAGCCAACAAGTAAGGGGTTTCCCCTTAGCTTGAACCTTATTTGAAGATCGGGCCGGCGGGGTAATGTATCCCGCCAGGCCCTTCTAACGTAAGTGCGGGTGTATGAGGCGAGTAGTCGTAACAGGGTTGGGCATGGTAACGCCGCTGGGCGGCACGGCCGATGTCACTTGGAAGAATATCCTGGCAGGAAAAAGCGGGGCCAATCAGGTCACGAACTTCAAAGTGGACGATCTGGCTTGCCAGATTGCTTGCCAAATCCCGCGCGATCCGGCTGTAGAAGGTGCGTTTAATCCGGACGACTGGATGGACGTGAAGGAACAGCGCAAGGTCGATGACTTCATCGTCTACGCGATGGCAGCTGCCGATCAGGCGATTGCCGATTCCGGTTTCAAAGCCGAAACTTACGAACAACAGGTCCGCTCCGGTGTTCTGATCGGGTCCGGTATCGGCGGTTTGCAGGGCATCGAAAAGGGCGCCCACATGCTCGTTGAGAAGGGGCCGCGCAGGATCAGCCCGTTCTTTATTCCGGGCCGCCTGATCAACCTGGCCGGTGGCTACGTTTCCATTCGCCATGGGCTCAAAGGCCCGAACCATGCTGTTGTGACAGCTTGCTCAACCGGCGCGCATGCAATCGGCGATGCCTCTCGTCTCATCGCATTTGGTGATGCCGACGTTATGGTCGCTGGCGGCACGGAGTCTCCGGTCGGACGTTTGGCGCTGGCTGGCTTTGCCGCCTGCCGCGCACTTTCCACCGGGTTCAACGATGCGCCTGAAAAAGGCTCCCGGCCCTATGACAAGGACCGCGACGGGTTCGTCATGGGCGAAGGCGCAGGCATCGTTATTCTCGAAGAATACGAGCACGCGGTGAAACGCGGTGCGAAAATCTACGCCGAAGTCATCGGCTATGGCATGTCAGGGGATGCCTATCACATCACGGCGCCGTCCGAAGATGGCGATGGCGCCTACCGCTGCATGGAAGCCGCGCTTAATCGCGCAGGCATCACGGCAGCTGATGTGGATTACGTCAACGCACATGGCACCTCCACGCCGCTTGGGGACGAGATCGAACTGGGGGCCGTAACCCGCCTTGCCGGTGAACACGCGTCTAACCTAACGATGTCCTCCACCAAGTCCTCCATCGGTCACCTGTTGGGGGCTGCTGGCGCGGTAGAGGCGATTTTCTCTGTCTTGGCAATTCGTGACGGAATGGCTCCGCCGACGATCAACCTTGACAATCCATCGGTTGAAACCGAAATCGACCTTGTGGCGCACAAAGCGAAACAAATGAACATTGATGTTGCCTTGTCGAACTCTTTCGGCTTCGGTGGAACCAATGCGTCGCTTGTTTTCCGTAAAGTTGCCGCATAACGCATTCACAGTTCATCGGGCCGAAAGCCGATTCGTTCGTTCGGCCCGTTTGTTTTACACGTGACTGCAGTTTGACAGGCCCGTGAGATCTTGTCAGGAGGTGCGATAGGCCATGGGCATTAAGCCGAAAAGTCCGCGCGAAGCGTTGCAACCCGAGCCGGCACCTGCGCCTCCGCAACGCTCCCGTCATGTGCGCAATCCGGTCGTTATCCTGATCAATATGGTGATTTCTCTGGCAGTCTTCGGGCTGGCAGCTGTTGGCGGCGCGCTTTATTTCGGCAAGCACATGTTCGAGCAGGCTGGCCCGCTCACAGAAAATGCGACGATCATTATTCCGTCAGGTTCCGGTCTGACCGGGATCACCGACCGCCTCGCAGCAAAAGGCGTGATCGACGACACCATGCTTGATGAGTGGGTCTTCCAGCTTGGCACGCGGTTCTACAAGAGTGCAACCAAGCTGAAAGCCGGTGAATACGCATTCGCGCCTGGCGTCTCCATGAAAGACGTGATGACGGATCTGGTCGACGGCAAAGCCGTGACGCACTCGGTCACGATCCCGGAAGGCTGGACCACCGCTCAAATCATCGAGCGGGTTCGCGAACATCCGATTCTCGTTGGAGAGATCACGGACTTGCCTGCCGAAGGCGCCCTTTTGCCTGAAACATATACCTTTGCACGGGGAGCAACCCGACAGTCAGTTCTGAACCAGATGCAGGCTGCACAGGACAAACTCCTGGCAGAAATCTGGGAGCGACGGGTAGAAGATCTGCCGGTGGATACACCGGAAGAACTGGTGATCCTGGCGTCCATCGTTGAAAAGGAAACGGCGCTCGCCGACGAGCGGCCGCGGGTCGCCGGGGTCTTTGTCAATCGCTTGAACCAGAACATGCGCCTGCAGTCAGATCCGACCATCCTGTACGGCCTTTATGGCGGGGAAGCGTGGCTCAAGGATCGGTCTGCGATCAAGCAGTCAGAAATCGACGCTGAAAACAATTACAATACATACCAAATTGACGGCTTGCCGCCGGGGCCGATCGGCAATCCGGGCCGGGCTGCCATGGAGGCCGTTGCCAATCCGTCCCGGACAAAGGATTTGTTCTTTGTCGCTGACGGGACGGGCGGACACATTTTTGCAGAAACATATGATCAGCACCGCGCCAACGTACGCAAATGGCGTGAGATAGAGCGGCAACGCCGTCAGGCGGAACAAAACTGACCGCACGCTGACACCTTTTGGGGTACCGCAGATTTAGCGGTCAAAACCGGCAGAGATCCGGAGGGGCATATGGCACTTGCCAGCATGACAGGGTTCGCGCGCGCGCCCGGTGAATCCGGCGTCGTTCGATGGACATGGGAACTGAGGTCCGTAAACGGAAAATCTCTCGACCTACGAATTCGCATCCCGACAGGTTTGGAAGCCCTTGAGCCAAAGATCCGGGAGCGGTGCAGCAAGGTACTGCGCCGGGGCAACATCTCCATCGGCTTGTCGATGCAGCGGGATCAGGCCGAAAATCAGCTTCAGGTGAACGAAGCCGCCCTGGAATCTGTCTTCTCCGCGATTAAACTGCTCGAAACCAGAATTCCAAATGTGGCTCCTCCCACCCTCGATGGTATTTTGGCGCAAAAGGGTGTTTTCGAGCTCAAGGAGCAGGAAGACGATGAGGCGGCGCAGCAAGCCTTGCACAGCGCTCTTTTGACCTCACTTGATGCGGCACTGATTGATCTTGTCGACATGCGCCATTCTGAAGGTGCAGCGATCGGCAAGGTCGTTCACCAGCAGATCGATACGATTGCGAGTCTGACACAGGCTGCAGAAGACCTGCCGGCACGCCAGCCGGAGGCGATTAAGGCTCGGCTGAAAAAAATGGTCGAGGAGCTCCTTGATGCATCGGAGACAAAGCTCGATCCGCAGCGTTTGCATCAAGAAGCGGTCTTCCTGGCGACAAAAGCCGATATCCGGGAAGAGCTCGACCGCTTGCATGCCCACGTGAACGCGGTGAGGGAGCTGCTCGACACCGGCGGCGCTATTGGCCGCCGTCTTGATTTTCTTGCACAAGAATTTAACCGGGAAGCCAATACACTCTGTTCAAAGTCCAATGATGTGGACCTAACGGCAATCGGGCTGGACTTGAAGGCCGTCATAGATCAAATGCGCGAGCAGATACAAAACCTGGAGTGAAATGGTCATGACGGACACGGCAGTTGGAACGCGTGTGAGTGCGGATGAAGCCGAGCAGCAGCGCCGCGGGCTGATGCTTGTATTGTCCTCGCCCTCTGGCGCCGGGAAGTCGACCATTGCCCGGCTGTTGCTGGAAAAGGAAAACAACCTCGAACTTTCCATTTCTGTGACTACCCGGCCACGCCGGTCGAGCGAAGTGGACGGGGTGCATTACCACTTCCTCGATCCAAACCGTTTTGAACAAATGCGGGCCCATGACGAGTTGCTGGAATGGGCGGAAGTCCACGGCAATTATTATGCGACGCCGCGCGGGCCCGTTGAAAACGCCATTGAAAACGGCCGGGACATTCTGTTCGATATCGATATCCAGGGCACGTTTCAGCTTTATGAAAAGATGCGTGACGACGTCGTCTCGATCTTCATTCTGCCGCCCTCCATCGCCGAAATGAAATCCCGTCTCTATCGCCGCGCGGAAGACGCGGATGATGTCATCGCCAAGCGCATGAAAACCGCCGTTGGCGAAATGCGGCATTGGTCGAAGTACGACTACGTGGTCGTGAACGACGATCTGGAGAGGGCCTACGAAAATGTCCGGGCGATACTGAAAGCAGAACGCCTCAAGCAGGCACGGTCTCCAAAAATCGGTTCCTTGATTCAAGGCATGGTTGACGACCTAGAAGTCGAATTGGACTCCAAAGGCTAACCCGACCGCAGCTCCAGCGCGCTCAGAAGCGCAAGGTACCTTAGAGTGCGCCTACCACATGAAACGTATTCGCCAGTTTGACAAAACCGGCAATGTCAATTTCTTCTGCGCGGGCGGTTGGTTTTAGCCCAGCCTCTTCTATCAAACGTTCAGCATCTGCAGACAGAGATTTCAGACTTGCGCGCAGCATCTTGCGGCGCTGCCCAAATGCAGCCGCAGTCAATTTCTCCAGGCTGGAAAGATCGCAGGGCAGGGGGGCCGGATTGGGGGTGAGATGCACGACCGCGGATGTGACTTTCGGCGGCGGGGTAAACGCCTTCGGACTGATGTCGAACAAGATACCGCCCTTGCAGCGCCAACCGGCAAGGACCCCGAGCCGGCCATAGGCTTTTGAGCCAGGTGCTGCGGCGATCCGTTCCCCGACTTCCTTTTGAAACATCAAGGTCAGTGATGACCAGAAGGGCGGCCAGTCGGGCGTGGTGATCCAGTTGATCAGCAGCTGAGTGCCCACATTATAGGGAAGGTTGGCCGCAATCCGCACCTTGTCTCCACCAGTCACAGCAACCGGATCTATTTCAAGAGCATCACCCTCGATGATTTCAAGGCGTCCTGGGTAATGATCCGCGATCTCGGCCAGTGCCGGAAGGCATCGGCTGTCTTTTTCGATCGCGACAACTTTTTTGGCACCCGCAGCCAGCAGCGCCCGGGTCAAGCCGCCCGGGCCTGGGCCAATTTCCAGGACCGTATGATCTTCCAGACTCCCAGCCGATCGGGCGATCCGGGATGTCAGGTTTAGATCTAATAAGAAGTTCTGTCCGAGTGACTTTTTTGCATTCAGTCCATGGGTCGCGATGACGTCGCGAAGCGGTGGAAGATCGTCGATTTGGGCCATGCCGCGGTTGGTGTCCTAAAGCGTTTCAGGATGCGCCAGCGCATGCGCCATGCGAATAGCTGCACAAAAGCTCTCGATCCGCGCCATCCCGGTGCCAGCCAGCGTATAGGCTGTGCCGTGGTCAGGAGACGTGCGGATGAAAGGAAGGCCCAACGTGACATTGACACTGTCATCGAAGCCGATGGTTTTGGCAGGTACGAGAACCTGGTCGTGATACATGCCGAGGGCGCAGTCATATTTCAGACGGGCTTCCGGGTGAAACATCGTGTCTGCCGGGTGCGGGCCTGAGGCCGAAATTCCCATTGCCTTCAATCGTTCAACAGCCGGTACGATGACATTCTGATCTTCCGTGCCCAAGGCACCATTCTCGCCCGCATGCGGATTGAGGCCGCACAAAGCGAGGCGCGGATATTTAAAGCCGAACCGGCTCGTCATATCGTTTGAAACGATTTTTGCTGTCTCGACGATTAAGTCTTCCGTCAAACGCTGAGGGACATCGGAAAGCGGAATATGAATGGTGACCGGTACAACCATCAGATCCGGCCCGGCAATCATCATGACAGGTTTGGTAGGCTGGCCGGGCCAAAACTCTTCGGCCAATGCACCCAGAAACTCGGTATGGCCGGGATGTTTGAAACCAGCCTTATAAAGCGCAGCCTTGTTGATCGGATTGGTAACGACACCAATCGCAGCACCGTCAAAAACATCTTGCACACACGCTTCAATCGAGTTGATGACGGAAGCGGCAGCCGCCGGATCCTCTTCACCTGGCATATCGGTTAGGCTGGCCCCCGTTTGAACCACGGGCAGGGCATGAGAAAACCGATCCGAAGCCTGGTCTGGTGAGCAGCTTTCGAAGTGGACCGGAAGTTCGAGTTTTTCCGCGCGCTGACTTAAGAGTTCGACGTCGCCACGCACGTAGAAGGCTGGAAGGCCCAGTTTTTTCCGATTGAACCAAGCCTGCAGTGTCAAGTCCGGGCCAATTCCCGCTGGTTCGCCGAGCGTGATGGCGACAGGTTTTCCTGAACTTCGCATCTTGGAGAGCGGCATATTGATCAACGATATATGATCGTTGACCGGCGCTTGGCATCCATCAACAAACGACGGGCTTGGCTCTCGCCTTCCTTGGCCCGCAGTTCGTTTTCCAGCTTGGTGCGCATGGCAATGTCGGACTGGATCTCACGTTTCCCGCAAATGGCAATCATTTCAAAGCCGACCGGGGTCGGGTTTGGGTTGGTTAGCTTGCCGGGCCCCAACTTTTTCACCTGATCAATGATGTTCGGCGGAATTTCGGTTTCAAGCCGCCTTCCGATAGGCTGGACAACAACTTCCTTATATTGACCAAGGACGGAGCCCATGTCCTCGCAGCTGGAGACAGCTTTGCGCATCTGAGCGATTTCCCGGCGGCGCTGGGATTTGAAACCGTTGGAGGAGTTCTTCGGAACAACGACGATCACGCGCTGAAGGTCATATTCAATGGACGTGGCCCGGTCTTCTTCATCGGTTTTGCGAAGGGCCGCGATGATATCGGACTCGTCCACATCGACACCGCCGCTGAACCGGGCCCGGACCAGCTTGCCCCAGATAAGCTGCGCTCGCAGGCGTTTCTTCAGGGTCTCCGCTCTGACACCGCCCTGTCCGAGCGCCTGCGTCAGTCTGGCAGGGGTAAGTTTCACGTTCCGGGCGATGTTTGCATAGGCGTTGTCGACTTCACTGTCGCTGACGCTCATGCCCATGCGGGTCGCCTCACCGACCTTGACTTGGTCGTCGATCAGTTCCTGCACGGCTTCACGCCGGGCAACAGAGGCACTTTTCCGCTGAGTGAGCGTAATGAGCCGGGCGCGCTGGGTGATGTCATAGTCGGTTATCGGCACATCGTTGACGATCACCTTGATTGCCGCATTGGCAGACGGTGCGATTGGCGCTGCCAAGAGTAGAGCCACGAGTGCGGACAAGATGACGAAGCGATTGCGCATGGAACTTCCGTGAGTTTTGGCCATGTTTGACGACACTGGATAACAAAGTGCACGTCAGAATAAAAGAGAAACCCGATGTTTCACAGCATCTGGTTTATTTGGGGCATTCTGGTGGCATGCCAGTGAAATAATAGCCGTTCTTAAAGCAAAATCACTAGTTGTTGATCGCGTTGCTTTGAATCTGAGTATTTCCGAGTGTTCTCAAGCCAACCCGGAAAAACAAGAGGCGATCGGTTGTGTCGCCATCGTTGCGGCTGCGGTCTTCCGAATAAGACAATGAAAGCGAGAAGCCCTCGTCGTCATAGCCGACACCGACGCCGTCCTGAACAATGTTGCTGTTCTGAAGATCGTAGCGCATGGAGCCGAACACACGCCAATTCTCCTGCAGCCGCAAGCTGGCTGAGCCGAGCAACTCTTCGCGCGTATCGTCAATGCCAACATTCGGCTGGGCATCGAGGAAGGCATAGGCGACCGATGAGACCACCGGCCCGTAGATAGCACTGGCTTGAGCTTGCAAACGGTTGATCGAGAAGTCGTCCTTATCGAACCGTGCCTGCGTGCCGAGTTTCACACCGTATTTGGTATCCAGGTACAAGCTGCCGACATAGTCGGACAGATCGGACTCAAGTCCGGAATCTTGTGTCGCGCCAAGAATATCCGGGACCTTGTAGGAGTTCTCGCCAGCGAGATGATAGGAGCGGCCGAAAAGGCCGGTTAGATAGTGGCCGCTGTTCAGTTGAAGCTTGTAGTTCAAGCCCACATTGAGGCGGGTGCCGCCTTCAGCGCGGTCGAAACCGGAAAACTTGTCCGTATCAAACAAGGTGGTTGTGTCGAAGACGATGCTCTGTGCGTCCTCGTTCGGCAGTTCGCCGATGCGCTGTTCGTTCGGGCGGGCGATGATCTGCGCGATCGGCTCGAAAATCTGGTTGCCGCCGTTGAAGCTTGCGATGATCGGATAGCTGTATTCCAGACCGACCGCCGGCATGGCACGGCCCACAAAACTCTCACCTGCGAGAGCTGTAACATCCGCATCCGGAGAGGCCAGGAAGAACAGATCGCCCTTCATATACGCGAACGGCGTAAATGATTGACCAAGTGGGTCGACAAAGGTGCGGCGCCAGGTGCCGTCGACCGACAGACGTGAGAATGTGCCGTCCACTCCGCGGAAGCGGGCATTGGTCCCACCATCAATGGAGAACGCGTCGGTTTCTTCGCGGGTCAAGGATGTGAAGTTCGCAGCGAGTGAAAGCTCGCCATCCAACACAGGGTCTGCAAATACGAAATCGTAGTCGACGACCGGCAGCACAAGGGGTTGTTTGCTCTGCAAGTTGCTTCCAACCGGCGAGAAACCATCCGCGTTGAAGTTGCTCGACGTATAATCTGCCTGAGCGATCTGGAAGCCGTAGGTGTTGAAACTAAGAGCGTTGCGCTCAGTCAGGCCCTCGAAGTAGATCCTAGAGGTTTCGTTCCCGCCCCAGCTTGTGAAGGAATAGTCTTCGAAGAAGGCCCGGTCACTCTTGTAGGTGACATCCCAGCCGAGGTTCCAGGCACCGGTTACATTGAATGTGCCCGTCGTGCGGAAAGCACCGCGCATGTCGCTGTCGGCGCGCTGGGTTTTGAACTGGTCAGGATCAAGCTGATAGATGCCGCCTGCTGACAGCGAAAAGTCGCCCCGCCGGAACTTCTGCCGGAAATCAACGTCGACAAAAAGCCCTTGCCTGGTCAGCGGAGTAAAAGTTGTTGTCAGATCGCGGTGCGGGCTCAAGGCCCAGTAGTATGGAATATTCGCCCCAAACCCGAGCTTGTCCGCAATCACCCAGTTGGGGATTAGAAAGCCGGAATGACGCTTGACGGTCGGGTCAGGCATCGACAGGAACGGCGCATAAAGGACTGGCTGTCCGTAGAACTCGAGCGACGGCTGCTCGAACCGGATCACCTTTTCCTGTTTGTCATGGACAATCGTTTTGGAACGGATGCGCCAGAGCGGTGCTTTGCCAGCTGGACGCGTCGGATTCGTGTAGACGGTGTACACACCATTTTCCACGACTGTGACGTTGCCGTCTTCACGAGTTGCCTGTTCGGCAATCAGCCGCGTTCTGTTCGGCATGTCGATCTGAAGCGAGCGGGCAAAGGCCTGCGCAAAATCTTCCGACATCTGCAATTCTTCGGTCCGAAGAATGTTGCCTTCGGTATCGAGGAAGATGACGTTGCCTGTAGCCGTTAGCTGATGCGTGCCACGGTTAAAAACGATCTGAGCTGCCTGAACCGTGTTGCCGTCGTAGTAGACCTGAACATCGCCGCGCGCGGTGATGATGTCACGGTCGAAATCGTAAGTGAGGTTGTTGGCCTCAAGGAGAAGATCTTCGTCAGCGGACGGGGCTTCGCTGTTGAAAAAATCAAGGTTCTGTGCAGATGCAGAATGCGGGGCCGTCAATATTCCAGCTGACACGGCAAGAGCGCTGACGGCTGCCAAAAGGCATGCACGTCCGGCCCAAGTCTCTGTGTTCAGAAAAAACGGAAACGTCATGCGCCTTACCCGTCTTCCTGATGCAAGAGAATTGTCAAACCCATAAGTACCCCAAATATTCCTGGCGCCCACGCAGCAACCAACGGAGGCACGATTCCCGCCCCTCCGAAGTCCTTGGCCAGTTCCGTAAGAACGTAAAGCACGAACCCGGACAGGATTCCACCCAGAATCATCCGTCCCAATCCACCAAATCGCGAAACTTTAAGGGAAACCGCCGCTGCGATCAGGATCATTGCAATCAACAACAATGGCCGCGCGAGCAGCGATTGATATTGTAGATTGTAACGATAGGCTGGCAAACCCGCGTTTCTCGCCAGTTCGATAAACCGGGGCAGGTTCCAGAATGAAATCGATTCGGGCGACCCGATGCTCTCTCGAACCTCTGTCGCTGTCAGGAACGTACTGATTTGATAGACGCTGTAAGACTGTGGATCGTTTTCGGTGGTGTAGACGATGGCATTGTCGAGATACCAGGTCTCGTTTCCAAGCCGCGCCTGTTCTGCTTCGATCCGCTCACGGAATGTGCCGTCTTCATCGAAGGTAAAGACCGTCACCCTTAAGAGACGTGTCCCGTTGTCCAGAAGCTGAGAAGCGCGCAGCACAGACTCTCCATCGAGGCCGTCTTGACGGACCCAGACCTCTCCGGAGCTCTGCAACAAGAAGGTCTGATCGGCCCCGAACAATCCGGCAGCAGCTTCCTCTGATTTTTGCTGAAGGTAGACCGCAGCGGGATTGTAGACCGTGATTGAGAACACCCCGAGGAAAAGACCAACCAAAACGGCGGGAGTTGAAAACTGCCAAACCGAAATGCCAGCCGCCCGGGTTACGACCAGTTCCAAGGCGCGGCTGAGTGTGACGAAGGCTGCGATTGCACCAAACAGAACCGTAAATGGGATGACCTGCTCCAGAAGGAGAGGGACCCGCAGGAGCGATATGTAGGCGACCCGCATCACGGTGAAGCCCTCTCTGTCGCTGCCGCGCCGGACAAGTTCCAGCACATCGAACAGGAAGAGCAGCACCGCGGCGAACAGGAAAAGGCCAAGGATCGCTTTGATAAAGCGGCCGGAGAAGTAAACAGAAAGGGTCCGCCCCAGGATCATGAAGCGCTCCCGGCACGGTTCTTGGTCAATTTTGCGGTGATTGCTTCAACCCAGTCTCCGATCATGAGCTGGAACCGTTGGAGGGCTTGAGACTGTTTGCCCTGGTGCCCGCGGAGGATCGAAACAAGGGCGATGCCACCGCCCAGAACCGGAACCACATACCGCATCGCATAAAGCACAGCGGTATCATTGGAGATAGCCGTAATGCCAAAGCCGGTTGTGCGCAGAAGAACGCAGCAGGTGATGGCGCCCACAATCGCCATGCCGCGCCCCTGCCGGGTCGTCCGTGCAACGCCTAGGAATGCAAAAACTATCAGAGCAAAGGACAAGCAATAGAGCGGCAAACTGAACCGCTCATGAATTTCTGCCCGAAGCCTCTCTGGGTGTGTGACCGCGAAGTAATCATTTCCGGGCGGGCCAAGGAGGTTTGCAGTGCTTCTCTCGCTCGGCTTGAAGACCGGTTCACTTGCTTCGGGGATCAGGTTGGACAAATCGAAGGCATAGGACTGAAATCGGACGATCGACATATCACCGACCTGTTTCGGCCGCCGCTGGATCGTGCCGTTCTGCATGACCAGCAATGTCCGGCCGGCTGCCTCGATGATATTTCCGGTATCAGCCTGATAGGTAAAGGCTGTGTCTGGGTCCCGCGTGTCATGCATCAAAAGACCATCGAGCGTTCCTTTGCCAGACCGGTTTCGGATGTGGAAGGTCAAGCCTTCCTCCACGTTGATGAAGCGCCCTGGTTTGACGATGTTGGCAACGAGATCTGCGCGCACACGCGTGATTTCCGTTCGAAGCTGGGCAAGGCCGGCGGGCGCGACATAGAGCGAAAAGGCAGACACCAGCAGCATGATGATTGTGGCAAACACAAGCACGGGCTTGAGCACCAGAAACCTGGATCCACCGCTTGCATCAATCACGATCAGCTCGCTGTCGCCGGAGAGCGCGTTTAGAACCAGTATGAGCGCGATCATGAGCGCAAAGGGCGCGACCGTGACAATCAGAAACGGCAACGCCAACATTGTGATGCCGATGAACTGGACGATTGTCTGCCCCTTGGACGTCACCAGGTCCAGCTGCCGGAGCGCCTGCGTTGCCCAAACGACCCCCGTCATGGCGGCGAGCGTGAGCGTGAACGCATAGGCGGTGCGCCGAATGATATAGCGTTCCAGCGTGTTCATGGCAGCTGCCGGATACTCCGTACAAATCTCATAAAATTTGACTTTATGCTCAATAACACGGGATGTGGTGAATGGCCCATGAAAGAAGATGGTTAATATACATTAATTTGCAACTGATCTTGCCGAAAACGCTTTAAAACGCCATCATTTAGCAATCTAGGGATATCTCCCGGCCAGGACACAACGCTGTCCTGTTTCACATCCTGATGACTTTGACCGACCTGCAAGGACAAACGATGACCAAGCTGAACAAAATCTCCTTTTCGAAAATCGACGCTCCGTCAAAGGGGATTGTGGTCGCTTTGGCAGGCGAAGCATTGGCAACTGGAGCTGCCACCTCAGGACTCGTCGGTGATTTGACGGGTGGTCTGGCGAATGTCGCGGAAATCGGAGGGTTTTCCGGAAAGAAAAAGACCAGCCTCGACCTTGTCGCACCCGGTGGTCTTTCACTCGACCGGCTGATCGTCTTTGGAACAGGTGCGATGGACGGGCTCACCCGCGATGACTGGCGCGCATTCGGCGGCGCGGTGTTTGCCGCCCTTAAGTCTGCCAAGGCAGAGGCGGCGACAGTCGTTCTTGAAGCCCCGGAAGGCAAGGAGCTGGATGCGGAGCTTGCAGCTGAATTTGCAATGGGTGCCAAACTGCGCGCTTACGAATTCGACAAGTACAAGTCCAAAAAGGACGACGACAAGGCGAAGAAAACGCTCAAATTAACCCTTCAAGTTGCAGATCCCAAAGCCGCGCGAAAAGCCTGGACCACGGCGGAGGGCATTGCCGATGGGGTGATCCTGGCCCGTGATCTGGTCAACGAGCCGGCAAACGTTCTTGGGCCGGTCGAATTCGCCGCCATGGCTTCAGAATTGGAAGCGCTTGGTGTTGAGGTCGAAATCCTCGGCGAAAAGGAGATGAAGAAGCTCAAGATGGCAGCGCTCTTAGGGGTTGCTCAAGGCTCGGTCCGTCCGCCGCGCCTTGCCATCATGCGCTGGAACGGCGGCAAGAAAGGCGCTGCTCCCGTCGCCTTGGTGGGCAAGGGCGTGGTTTTCGATACCGGCGGGATCTCCATCAAACCGGCTGGCGGTATGGAAGATATGAAGGGCGACATGGGTGGTGCCGCGGCCGTAATTGGGGCCTTGCACGCAATTGCGGCCCGCAAGGCCAAGGCAAATGTGGTGGGTGTCATCGGTCTTGTCGAAAACATGCCGGACGGCAACGCACAACGGCCCGGCGACATCGTGACCGCCATGTCCGGAACGACCATCGAGATCCTGAATACAGACGCCGAAGGCCGTCTCGTTCTGGCCGATGCCATGTGGTACACGCAGGAAAAATACAAGCCGGCAATCATGATCGACCTTGCGACACTGACCGGTGCGGTCCTGGTTGCACTCGGCAATTTGAACGCTGGTCTTTTCTCAAACAATGATGAGCTTGCCGACAACCTGTTGGATGCGGCCAAGGCCAGTGGTGAGCCGCTCTGGCGTCTGCCGTTGTCGAAGGATTACGACAAGCTCATCGACACGCCGAATGCTGACGTGAAGAACACCGGAGGGCGATGGGCCGGATCCATCACCGCCGCGCAGTTCCTGCAGCGCTTTTCCAACGATGTGCCTTGGGCGCATCTGGACATTGCCGGCACAGCATTTGGAGCGCCAAAGGATGACACATGCCAGAGCTGGGCGTCCGGCTACGGCGTTCGCCTGCTCAACCAGCTGGTGGCCGATCACTACGAGAGCTGATTGAAAAGAGCTGAAAACAAAGAAAAACCCGCCAAATTGGCGGGTTTTTCATGGACTGGGAAGTCCGGAAAATCAGCAGGTCTTATAGGCCTGACATGCGGTCGCAGGTTCGACCAGGAAACCCATGCCGACAGTGGCTCCAGCTACACAGGCCACCAATCCGCAAAACACAACTACTCGTGCAAGCATACACTATCCCCATCTTGGCCGGGTCGGGAAACCGTACCCCAGCCATAACGCCAGATCTTGAAAGATCGTCCCCGGCGGTAAGCCTAACGAACGGTTATTTTCGGAAGGTTAATGCAACGACTCGGCTAAGGTGTCCACGGTCGGTTTTGTGTGGATGCAATTTGCCGCCCCGCCTGTGGCCGAGCTGCATCACTTATGACCGCCAGCGCATGATAGTGCTGTGCATGGTGACTGATTGTGGGTCTTCAAAAAGGTGTTGTTGAAACCTTATGAGCGTTGAAGTTGTCTTTTATCATCTCCTGCACAAGCCGCTGGAGTTGGCCCTGCCGGAACTTCTTCAAAAGTGTCTGGACCGTGACTGGAAAGTGGTTGTGCAAACCGGATCCCAGGAGCGGTGCAATGCGCTCGATGCACATTTGTGGACCTATCAGGACGACAGCTTTCTGCCGCACGGCACCAAGGCCGATGGATATGCGGAACATCAGCCGATCTACCTGACCTTCGAGCAGGATAATCCGAACGAGGCGGACGTCCGCTTTCTCGTGAACCGGGCCGCACCACCAGCGCTCGACCTTTATAAACGCGCGATCTACATGTTTGACGGCAATGATCAGGGGGCGGTCGAAGAGGCGCGGATGCGCTGGAAGGAAGCCAAATCCTCCGGTTTCCAGATCGCTTATTGGCAGCAAACGGAAGCGGGCGGCTGGGAGCGCAAGGCATGAGCGACAAGACGGTTCACTCCGACAGTACATTCATGGCGCGCCGGGATGCGGCACGGCACCGGATTGATGAACTGACCGGTGCCAAGGGCGGCGTGGCCGATGACCGGCTGGGCTGGTTCCATTCGGTTTACCGCGAAGCTGGCGGCGATCCGGCCGCTGTTCCGTGGGCGGATTTGGCGCCCAAAGAGGCGATCGTTGAATGGCTTGCAGATAATCCAGGCGAGGGCAGTCGCGCCATAGATATCGGCTGCGGCCTTGGCGACAATGCCGAGGCGCTTGCAGCGGCGGGCTACAAAACGGAAGCGTTCGATCTGTCGGAAGACGCTATTTTGTGGGCGCAAAAGCGGTTTCCGGACAGTTCTGTTTCCTACCGTACCGCAGACCTCTTTCGGTTGCCGGACGGGTGGCAAGGCGCGTTTGATCTGGTTCAGGAGTGCTACACCATTCAGGCGCTCGATGGCGATTTGCGCACCAAGGCGGTTGAGGTCATGGCTGGTCTGGTCGCCCCGGGGGGACGGCTGCTTCTGATCAACCGCTGCCAGGATGAAGACGGAAAGGCGCAAGGTCCGCCATGGCCGATGAAACCATCTGAATGGCGGCGTTTTGAAACGTTCGGTCTGAAAATGGTCCGGGAAGAGTTTTATGAAATTGAGCGTCCGGGCCGGACCATTCCGCACGTCCGGGCAGTATTTTTTCGTACTAGTTAAACGAGTTCCTTAGTCCAGTTCTGGTAACAATGCTTCAGACCAAAGGGGTGTCTCTCAGTTCGCAGTTGACCGGATGAATTCCGGTCGATGCCGGATGATAGAATGCTTCCGGTGTTTCGATCAATTGAAGTGTGCAGTCTAAGGAAATAGTTGTCGCCGGTTTGTCGGCAAAGGCTGCAAGTATACTGCGCCATCATGTGGAAACTGCCTCAGAGGCAGGGAAATTCTTTGCATTGACCGCGTTGCTGCCGCTAAGTGAAGCGCTGCCGGGTTCATTGACGGTTGGCAGCTGGGTTAAGCTCTTTTAGGGGATGGGAAATGGGATTCTTTGATTTTGTGAAAGATGCGGGCAAGAGCCTATGGGGCGATGATGAGGCACCGGAAGACAGCGCCAAGGCGATTGAAAAGGAAGTCGCCGAACTTGGTCTTGATGGCGACGTAAAAGTCGAAGTCGAAGGCGACACCGTGAAAGTTGCTGGAGCTGCACCAACCCAGGAAGCGCGTGAAAAATTGATCCTAGCGGTCGGCAACGTACTGGGTGTTGCTAAGGTCGAAGAAGAGATCGAAGTGGCCACCGCCGAGCCGGAAGCCAAGTTCCACACGGTGGAAAAAGGTGACACGCTCTGGGCAGTTTCTGAAGAAGCCTATGGCAATGGTGCCAAATACGAGGCTATTTTCGAAGCCAACAAGCCGATGCTCTCTCATCCGGACAAAATCTATCCGGGTCAGGTCTTGCGCATTCCGGCACTTTAAGTCGAGACAAAAAACAGGTTGAGGAGATTTGCCCGTGACCCAAAAACTGAAAATCTCCTCAGCCGAGCTTGTCGCCCAGGCGCGGGCGCAAATCGAGGAAATCGAAGCGAAGGACGCCATAGAGTTTGTCGAGGATCCGCGCGTTCAGTTCGTCGATCTCCGGGACATCCGTGAGCGCAAGCACTCCGGCTACATTCCGGGCAGTTTTCACTGTCCGCGCGGCATGGCCGAGTTCTGGGTCGATCCGGAAAGTCCTTATTTCAAAGAGATTTTCGGAGAGGACAAGAAGTTCGTTTTCCACTGCGCCGCCGGCTGGCGCTCGGCGCTGACAGTTGCGACCCTGAAATCCATGGGCTTTGAAGCTGCCCACATCACCGACGGTTTCGCCGACTGGGTCAAACAGGGCGGTCCGGTCGAAAAGGACGATTGAGCTGAAGCGAACTTGTCACCTTCGACTCCAGCATCGTGCTTCTGCAGCGTTTGATTAGGCACAGTGCGATAACACAGCACACCGGTCATCCCCGATTCATTCGGGGATCCAATCCACTGCTCCGCGCATTCCGATTTATTGTTCGGATAAAGAATTGCCACTCGGTTTGTACGCGTTCCCGCGGACACGGGTGCCAATGGATCCCCGCACAAGGCGGGGATGACCGCAGAGAATAGGGGAAGGCTCTTTCAAAGGCCTTTGCCCGTCAAGCGGCGATTTTCGCCAGCAGTTCCGGCACCTTGCCGATGTGGTCGATCTGGTAAAAACGCTCGGAGGCCTCCGGAACATCGGCCTCTTCCAGCGCCCGGGTCTGGCCGAAGGGCACATGTGTTCCAAAAGAGCCCGCGGCGAGCGCCGGCAGCACATCGGACTTCAGCGAGTTGCCGATCATCATGGCCTCTTGCGCCCCCGTGCCGTGGCGCTGGAACAGTGTCTCGTAAGTTTCCGGTGTCTTTTCGGAAACGATCTCCAGAGCGTCGAAATAGCGGTCGAGCCCCGACCCGGTGGCCTTGCGCTCCTGATCGAACAGATCACCCTTGGTGATCATGATCAACCTGTAGCGGCCTTTGACCGCCTTCAGCGTCTCCAGAACATAGGGCAGGGGCGTTGCCGGTTCGCTCAAGATTTCCCGTCCGGCGTCCAGGATCTGCGCCACCACGTTCGCCGGGACCCTGCGGTCGGTGACCTCTATCGCGGTCTCGATCATCGACAGGGTAAAGCTCTTGATGCCGTAGCCATAGTGCAGGATGTTGCGTTTTTCCGCCGCCAGCAGCCGGTCCTTCAGGCCTTGCGGATCGGTGTACTCGGCCAGCAACTCGGCGAACCGGTCCTCCGTCAGCCGGAAGAGGTGTTCGTTGTGCCAAAGCGTGTCATCGGCATCAAACCCCAGCGTGGTGATTTTTTCGCGCACGGTTGTCTCGTCTCATCCCAAGGCCGCTTGGCAGCAGCCGTTCCCTTTGCGCGAGAACCATAAGGCAGCGCCGTCAAAATCATGTGTGCCGGGTGAGGAGGATTAAAGGCTTTGTGGCAAGGATTTGTTAGGGAGTTCGGGACCGAACAGCGATATTGGATAAGCCTGCACCATGTCACATCGGACATGGTCCGAGGGTTCATGACGTTTCGTTTCCAAACGCGGCGTCCTTAGGGTGTGTCACGGCAAGTGACCTGTGCCTCTCGCCGGTTGGTCCACAAAGTCTTAATCATGCACGTCATACTCTAATGGGGCTATCCAATATACCTCGGGTATTTGTGTCGCTGTTTCTGCAGATTCGCTTCCTGTCTCTTTCCTAGAAAAGGCCTGCCCATGTCGATTGAAGATGAGCCCGGCACTGACAGTCTTTACGACAAGCCGCACGTCTATTTCCTCGTACCATACAATGCCGACGTTGACGCGGAACAAGATGAACTTGGAGCAATGCTCCGCCTTGGGGAATATAGCGACGTTGAAGAAACTGCCCGATTGGACGGTTTTATTGATGAGTACTATCCGGATCAGCACATTCAAGATTCAGCGGCTGATGGCAAGACATCGACCGAAGTAGCCGCAGGAGAAAAAGACTATGCCAAGGGCATCCTTTTAGCCTGTGATGGGCGCATTCTATTGAAAACCCGAGAAAGAATGTACTCGGACACAGCGGATTTTCATCAAAGAACCCGTGGGACGTACAAACTGATCATTGACGATACATACACGGTTACCGTGTCCGGAGACGTATCAATCACGTCAACGACTGGTGATATCAACGTAAAGGCATCTGCTGGCGAGATTGTGTTTGAAAGCGGTACCGACAAAGACATCATCTTACGCGCAGGCACGAGCACAAATGGCGATGCAACAGGAATGATTTATGAATACTCAAAAGGTCATTACAAGAGCATTCTGGGGGAGGAGTACAAGGTCAGTGAAACAGAGAATACGTTCACAAAAGGTACATCCAACAATTTTTATTTCGGTGCAAAAAGCACGATCAATGGTGACGCCGACTTTACTCTGACGGTCGGCGCATCTGCCCTTGTGAAGCCTTTACTTAACTTAACGATTACGGGGATCGATATTTCGTTTGCGGCGTCTAAAACAGATCTCAAGAATGTCTATCTTGCAGTACGGGGCGTGCAAACAGAAAGCCAAGCACTAAAAGCGTCGATTAGAAGCTTGAAGTCAGAAGTGAACGCCCTTCACACCGACACTTCGGAACTGCGCAACGAAACGGCGATGCTGACAACGAGTGCAGAGGGAGTTGTTTCGAAAATCAACAGCATGGACGCCGAGATCACCGAATTGAAGGCGGTGATTTGACGGACGGATGGGCCGGGTGGGTGCAGCGCTTTTCTTCGGCTTCTGACAACACTCCTTATGCCCGGACACCGATCCGGGGATCCTTGTCGTTTCTCATCCGCCCGGTAAGCCATGCTGAGGGGGCAGAATTCACTGTTTGGATGCCCGAAGCAAGTTCAGAGATGACGAGGAAAGAGGCACCGGAACATTATTCACCCCTCGAACCAAAGCAGCGGAGAACTCACCCCGCCTCTTCAAACTCCGCTGACAGTTCCAGCCAGTCTTCTTCCGTTTTGACCAGTTTTTTCTCGCAAAAGGCGCGTTCCTTGGCGAATTTGGCGGCGCGCTCGGGATCTGTCTGGAAGAACTCCGGATCGGCAAGCATGTCGTCGATCTTGGCGATCTTTTCTTGCAGGCGTGCCATTTCCTTTTCCGCCGCATCGATCTTTTGTTTCAGCGGTTTCAGCTGGCTGCGCTTTTGGGCCGCTTCCCGGCGTTTTTCCTGGGCGCTGGCCGCGTCGGCCTCGGCCGCCACCGCCTTGTCGCGCGCCTTTTGTGCCGCTTCCGGGCCTTGCAGGATCAGCCGCTTGTAATCCTCCATGTCACCGTCATAGGGCTCGACCTTGCCACCCGCCACCAGCCACAACCGGTCGGCGCAGGCTTCGACCAGATGTCGGTCGTGGCTGATGAGAACGACCGCGCCCTGATACTCGTTCAAGGCCATAACCAGCGCTTCGCGGCTGTCGATGTCCAGGTGGTTGGTCGGCTCATCGAGAATGAGGAGATGCGGGCCGTCGAAGGTCGCAAGGCCAAGCAGCAACCGGGCCTTTTCACCCCCCGAGAGGTCCTTTGCCGGTGTTTCCTGGCGGTCGGTCGGCAAGCCAAAACGGGCAACGCGCGCGCGGACCTTGGCTTCCGGAGCGTCCGGCATCAGGGCGCGCACATGGGCCACCGCGCTTTCTTCCGGGCGCAATTCATCGAGTTGGTGCTGCGCGAAGAAGGCGATCTTCAGCTTGGTTGCCTTGGTGATTTCCCCGTCCATCGCGCCGAGCCGGTTGGAAATCAGCTTGGCAAAGGTCGACTTGCCGTTGCCGTTGGCACCAAGCAGAGCGATCCGGTCATCAGTGTCGATGTTCAGCGTCAGACGGGAGAGGATCTTGGTGTCGCCATAGCCGGTTGAGACACCTTCCAGCTTGATGATCGGCGGGGCGAGACGGCCTTCCGGATCCGGGAAATGGATCTGCTTGGAGCTTTCTTCCGTCAGCGCTGCGATCGGCTCCATCCTTTCCAGCATTTTCAGCCGGGCCTGTGCCTGGCGGGCTTTGGAGGCCTTGTAGCGGAAGCGGTCAACAAACGCCTGCATGTGCTTGCGCTGGGCGTCCTGTTTCTCCTTGGCCTTTTCTGCGAGGATCATCGCTTCGCGGCGCTGCCGGTCAAAGCTGTCATAGCCGCCGGAGTAATAGGTCATCTTGCCGCGATCGAGATGAACGATGCTGTCCACGGCCTTGTTCAGGAGATCCCGGTCGTGGGAGATCAGCAGTACCTGGTGCGGATAGCGCGCGACATAGTTTTCCAGCCAAAGCGTTCCCTCCAGATCCAGATAGTTGGTCGGCTCGTCAAGCAGCAACAGATCCGGCTCGGAGAACAGAACCGCAGCGAGCGCCACCCGCATGCGCCAGCCGCCGGAAAAGGCCGAGCAGGGCCGTTGCTGGGCGGCGGCGTCAAAGCCGAGACCGGACAAAATGGCTCCCGCCCGCGCTTCTGCCGTATGCGCACCAATGTCGGCAAGCCGGGTATGGATTTCTGCGATTTTCTCCGGATCGGTCTCAGTCTCTGCCTCGGCTAACAGTTTGGTGCGTTCCGTGTCGGCGGCGAGCACCACTTCCATCAAGGTGTGTTCCGTGCCCGGGGCTTCCTGGGCCACCTGGCCGATGCGGGCGCGTTTCGGGATCTGGACAGAACCGGTTTCCGACGAAAGGTCCCCGGTGATGATCTTGAAGAGCGTCGATTTGCCAGCCCCGTTCCGGCCGACAAGGCCAGTCTTGGCCTTGGCGGGCAGGGTTACGCTGGCTTTGTCGATCAGGAGACGGTCCCCGATCCGGTAGGTAAGATCCGATATTTGCAACATGGGCCGGATCAATGGCCGAGCAGCGCAGCGGATGCAAGCGGAAAGCGGATAAGGCGGGTCTGCAGGCTGCAACCTGTGGCAAAGCTGCAAGAGCACACAATAGGCGAGGACGGATTACTGCCTAATTGTCGTACTTCAGATCGGTGAGATAGAGTTCGGCCAGCCCGCCTAAAAACTCATGGCACAAGATTACTTCCCGCGTGTTCGGATCCCAGAAGGCATTTTCGACCCCGCAACTCGCCGCACGGAAGGTGACGCGTTCCGGCAGATCATAAAATGTGTCGAGTTCATCGGCGACCTGTTCCAGAATTTCCGCTTCCCTTAAGAACAGGGCCACGCTTTCCAGACCCTTGGGGGCCGGGTCGTGCACTATTGCGATCCGGCCGGCCGGTGTATCGCCATCGCGGAGATAGGGATCGGTAACGGCCTCCCAGGATGCAGCCGTTTGTTCATAATCGAAGGCGCAGGTCTCGATGCGCTCCTCCGGCAGATCAAGATCACGGGCAAGATCCAGGAATGCGTCTTCATCCGCGCCGACCATCAGGCACAAGATCCGGTAGCCGCGTTGTTCATCGAGATCATGTTCGCCGTAAAAGACAAGATCGTCGCTGCCGAGTGAGGCAACCAGGAACCAGCCGATCATCGCATTGATCAGCAGAAGATCCGTCTCGTCATCGTCAGCAGCCAGCATGGACAAGGTCGCGAGATTGTCGACGGCGTCTTCTTCCTGGCCAAGGACCGGGATGTTGAGTTCGGAAACCAGCATATGCCCGGCTTCGTGATAGGCTGCAAAGAGCGCATTGCCACCGACAAACACCAAGAGGTCTTCCAGATCTTCTGAAGGCAGTTCTGCCAGCCGGGCGTCCTGGGTGGCGAAGCTGTTGGCGTGGACCCCAGTGGTTGGCGCGACAGCTACAATCCCGCTAAGCAAAACCAATCCCGCTGTTGCGCGGCGCGCCCAAAGCAAAGGATGGAAACGGGTCAGAAACTGGCGCATTCAGCGAACCTTGTTTGGGCAGACACGATTGAGATTTCACCAGATTAGGCGGCAATCCAACTGATGGCCAGCGGGCAAAAGGCGCAGGCAATCGGTCATCGACATGAAAATGTCATGCCATGTCCCCCTTGCGGGCGGGGCAAGGCCCCGTTATTAAGGCCGCGAAATTTTAAAAAGATGCAGGATACGGCGGTGTTGCCGGTCCTTTCCTCAAAATCGAGAAAGACGAGACTATGGCGATTGAACGCACGTTTTCCATGATCAAGCCGGACGCAACCAAGCGCAACCTGACCGGTGCCATCATCAAGAAGTTCGAAGACGCAGGCCTACGCGTTGTTGCCTCCAAGCGCGTTTGGATGTCCATCCGTGAAGCAGAAGCGTTCTACGCTGTTCACAAAGAGCGTCCGTTCTTCGGCGAACTGACTGAATTCATGTCTTCCGGCCCGACCGTTGTTCAGGTTCTGGAAGGTGAAAACGCTATCGCGAAGAACCGTGAAGTCATGGGCGCAACCAACCCGGCAGATGCTGACGAAGGCACCATCCGCAAGGAATTCGCTCTGTCCATCGGCGAAAACTCTGTTCACGGCTCCGACGCTCCGGAAACCGCTGCAGAAGAAATCGCTTTCTGGTTCTCCGGCACCGAGCTGGTCGGCTAATTTCTCTTTAGCTGATTGAATTTGAAAGGGCTGGCCGCAGCAAGTGGCCGGCCCTTTTTGTGTTTGGGAAGCCTCCTGCCACTCCCACTGCGACGCCCTGGGCTTGATCCGACGCCATGCTTGAACGCTGGTCACAGGTCCCGGCGCAAGGCCGGGACGGCGGAGGCGTGAAAAACGCACCGATACATTCCGTTACACTTCCATACCGGTTTGGGACAGCATCTGCTTGACGATGCAGCCATATTGAGTGTGTCTTGGGCTTAAGACACGGGAGACAATGAAATGCGCAAGTCTGCATTTCTCATGTGTGCACTGGCTGCCTCACCAGCCGCAGCGCATGACAGTTCGGCGCCTTTGACAGGTGAAGAAGCGCTTGAACATCACCACCTCGGAGAAGATGTTTTGGAGCTTCTGATTCCGGAAGCCGAAGCCTCAGCGAACATCACGGTGGATGGCAACACACGGCGGATCCGCGCCAATGGTTATCCGGTCAAGAAACCGGGCACCTTCCCGAACCGCAACAATCCGCATTCAATTTCCAAAAAAAACTACAATCTGAAAGTCCCGCTCACTCCCCGCAAGACTGGCCGAGCATCAAACGCCCAAGGGGCTGTGTTCGGCATTGCGATCAACGGCGTGGTTATGGATCCCGGTACGGCGGAATACTGGCAGAATGATCGTCGTTCGGGCTGGAATTATGAAGCGCTGGGCGGGGCCTGCAAGTTGGGGCTCGACAAGTACAATGCCCATGTGCAGCCGGATGGGACTTATCACTATCACGGCATTCCGACCGGGGTTCTGGCCGCTGAAGGCGGTAATTCCGTTCCCGCGTTGATCGGATGGGCAGCGGATGGATTTTCGATCTACGGGCCGTATGGCTATTCGAACTCTGAGCAGAAATCGGCGGTGAAGAAGCTGAAAAGCAGTTATCGGGTTAAGAGCGGAACCCGTCCAAACGGGCCGGGCGGGCGTTACAATGGCAAATTCACCCAGGACTGGACCTATGTGCCAGGGGCGGGGGATCTGGACCAGTGCAACGGCCGTTTCGCCGTTACCCCGGAATATCCGAACGGTACCTATCACTACGTCTTGACCGACAGTTTTCCTTACATTCCCCGCTGCTGGATGGGATCTGCGGACAGCAGTTTCAAGCGCTTGAAACGCCGCGCGGATGGGGGAGTTGATGATGCCGAAAGCCAGTTTGCAGAGCTTGCAGCTGATCCCGAAAACAGTGTGCCGACAATCGATTTCACGGCAATGGCGGACAACAGCGGAGCGGCTCTGACACTAATCCAAGCACAGGGTGGCCACCGACCCCGGTTCCTTCAGGGCGGTCATCGCCCGCCACCCCCGGGGGTTGGGCCGCGTCATGGTCAGCGCCGGCAAGGTGGCCGCGGCCCTTGCAGTGGCAGCTGAATAAGGAGACAAGGGTGCGTGGGCATGCGCACCCTTGTCATCTTTGGACAGTGTGCTCTGCCCACGGATTGAAACTGGGGGCTTTTATGAAATCAATTTTTTTACCGGCACTCTTTGCGGGCGTGTTGGGCACAGCGCATGTTCAGGCGGCTGACAATGCCGGGGCCAGTTTTCTAGAACGATGGGATGTAAACAACGACGGCGCTGTCTCCCTCGAAGAAGCCGAAAAGCGCAGGCAAGCTCTGTTTGCAAAGCTTGATGCCAACAAGGATGGCTTTCTGGACAGCGACGAGTTTACCGTCAGCGCGGAAACCGGGGTAGCTTCCGGGGCCGAAGACACGTCCATGTTGATGGGGCTCGACCTGAACGACGTCGACGGCGACGGCAAAGTGTCAGCCGGTGAATTCATGTCGAATTCTGGCACCTGGGTCGACCTGATGGACGAGAACAAGGATGGTGTGGTCAGTGCCGAGGAATTTCAGACCAAATGGCACGACCGCGATGCACGCATCAAGTTGCGCTAACACATGCGGGTCTGCTCTCTCGCAAATGTCACCCGAACAAAGCTGTGCTTGACGGTTGTGCGCGTGAAAAGGGATAAGGATCGCTCGTGTTCAAAGACCGGAATGATCCATGACGCAGCAGCCGCCAAAATCTGCCTTTTCCGCCTGTCCACATGATTGCCCCTCCACCTGCGCGCTGGATGTTCATTTCTATCCCAATGGCGATGTGAAGCGGCTGAACGGCGCGAAGGACAATGCCTATACCGCCGGTGTTATCTGCGCAAAGGTCGCCCGCTACGCCGAGCGGCTTTATCACCCGGAGCGCTTGCTGAAGCCCTTGCAGCGGGTCGGCAAGAAAGGGGAAGGGCGGTTTGAGGAAATCTCCTGGGACACCGCACTCGAGCTGATTGCCCAAAAATTCCTGGAAGCAGAAGCTGAATTCGGCGCCGAGAGCGTCTGGCCGTATCACTACGCCGGGACCATGGGGCTGGTGCAGCGCGACAGCATTCACCGCCTGCGCCACGCCAAGGGCTACTCCCGCCAGTTCGACAGCTTCTGCACCAACATGGCCTGGACTGGATATGTCGCAGGCACCGGCAAACTGGCCGGGCCTGACCCGCGCGAAATGGCCGTCTCAGACCAAATCGTGATCTGGGGCACCAACGCGGTTGCAACGCAGGTCAACGTCATGACCCACGCGATCGCCGCTCGAAAGGCGCGCGGGGCGAAGATCATTGTCATCGACGTCTACAAGACCGAGACCATGAAACAGGCGGATGTTGGCCTGATCTTGAAACCGGGGACCGATGCCGCACTTGCCTGTGCAATCATGCATGTGCTCTTCCGGGATGGCTTTGCCGATTGGGATTATCTGAGCAAATACACGGACTTCCCGAAGGAACTGGAATCACATCTTCAAACGCGGACACCAGAATGGGCAGCCGCGATCACCGGTCTTGAGGTGGCTCAGATCGAAGAGGTTGCCCGGATGATCGGTGAGGTCAAGAAGACCTTCTTCCGTCTCGGCTACGGGTTCACCCGCGCACGCAACGGCGCGGTGGCCATGCACGCGGCCGCCTCCATCGCAGCGGTCACCGGCGCCTGGCAAGTTGCGGGCGGCGGTGCCTTTCACAACAATGGGGCGATCTACCAACTGAACAAGGAGATGATCGAGGCGAACAGCCTGATCGATCCATCTGTCCGGATGCTGGATCAAAGCCTGATTGGGCGTATTCTGACGGGTGATCAGGACGCGTTGTTGGGCGGGCCTCCGGTCAAGGCTATGCTGATCCAAAACACCAACCCGATGTCGGTCGCCCCGGAACAGGAGCTAGTGCGCAAGGGGTTCGAGCGTGAGGATCTCTTCACCGTCGTCCACGAGCAGTTTATGACGGAAACGGCCGAAATGGCGGATATCGTCTTGCCCGCAACGCAATTCCTCGAGCACGACGATATCTATAAAGGCGGCGGCCATCAGTATCTTTTGCTTGGTCCAAAGGTGGTCGAGCCGCCTGAAGGGCCAAAGGAAAACCTGTTTGTTTTGAATGAGATCGCAGTTCGCGTTGATTCAAAATCTCATGAAGGATTTGAGAAGAGTGCGCGCGACCATATCGCCTGGATGCTGGAAAATTCCGGCTATGGCACCTTGCAGAATTTGGAAGCAAACAAGTGGATCGATCTGCAACCCGATTTTGCCGAGGCGCATTACCTGAACGGCTTCGGTCATGCGGATCAGAAATTTCATTTTAAACCGGACTGGGGCCGCTCCGCTGCCCCCAACAAGCCAGCTGGCGATCCCTTCGGTCCGTGGCAGCAAATGCCCGAATTTCCAGATCAGTGGGATGCAATTGAAGCCGCAAACGAAGAATGCCCGCTACGGCTGGTGACGGCGCCGGCACGCTCGTTCCTGAATTCCAGCTTCAACGAGACCGACGGCTCGCGCAAAAAGGAGGGTCGGCCGGAAGTCTGGCTGCGGCCTCAGGATGCCGAAACGTTCGGAATAGCCGATGGCGCCATGGTGAAGATGGGCAATGCGCGCGGCGCAGTCACGCTGCACGCGCGGTTTGTTGAGACGGTCGCACCGGGCACGGTGATTTCGGAAGGCATCTGGCCGAACGAGGCTTTTGAGGATGGCCGCGGCATCAACACGCTTACCGGTGCCGACCCGGTCGCCCCTTACGGCGGTGCAGCCTATCACGACACAGCCGTTTGGGTGCGGGCGGTTTAGGGAAAGTCTCCAAAGGCTTTCGTCACGCAATCAGTGTTACTCCGGCCCACCTCGATCACCTGATAACACCTTTTTTGAGGTCAATGGAGACCGGATGGGTTTCTGCGCGCACATGTGGGCCGATGAGCGGGTCGTTGAACTTCAAAAGTGATCAAGGATGACCTTGATTTTCAAACTGTTAGAGTTTTTGTCTAGAAAGGCCCAGGGGCGCGCGGCTCACCGATTTCATACTGAACGTTTTTTATCTGATTGGAGTGGCAATATATGAAACCAAGCCAACTCATTTGCAGGACATTTTTTCTGCTTTTTATTGCACTTCTTTCAATTCCAGCCAGGGCATCATCGTCTGATGTCGCGGGGCAGACAGTTCCATGGTGGTCAAGCCCTGGTGAGACGGACACAACAGCGTTTTCTGCGCTCGTGCTCCTGTTTCTTTTGTTGTTTGCTGTCTTCCATATGTACGCGCGGTTCGATCGGTTCGCGGAGAAGCACAATGAAGGAACACCCCTTCAGACCACAATTCCGACCCTCCTGATGATTGCGTTTGCGTATGAGATTTTCCCGCCTTTGAGCCATTTCAGTATTCTCCTACCGCTTTCCTTGATTGCGACGGCTCTCGCACGGGATCTGATGCTCTGGTTTGAGCCGATGAAAGAACACACGCTGAAGGGGGAGCTTGAGGGAATCATGCTCGAAGAGCTGCGGCATGAGCATCTTGGTGAACACGACCGGGACGGCAAACGGGTCCGAACCGCACCCAAACAAGCCTCCGGCCAAATGGTGACAGCAGAGCCCGATAATCTTGAACCTGAACGGCCAGATACACCGCCCCCAACACCAGTAACACCTTCAGGTGAATCCAAAGGAGGAACTGGCAATGATTGAGTTGACCGTTACCTCAATCCCGTTCGTCCTGCGGATCCTTTATCTGCGCTGGCGCGGCATTCCGATCACACTCTACAATGTTCACATTGCGCTCTTTGCCTGGCTGGCATTGGCGTTCGCAGTGTTCTTCACCGTCTTTTATTATTATCCAAAGTCCTACACGGGGTTTGTACCGTTCCGCACAGTACCCGTTGTCAGCGAGAATGGCGGTACCGTGACCCAGATTTCCGTCGACAACGGAACCAGGGTGGAGCCGGGACAGGTTCTCTTTACCGTGAGCGACGAAACGGAACAGGCTGCGGTTCGGACCGCCGAGCTGAAGCTGGCCGAAATCGACAAGGCTTTTGCTCTTGCCCAAGCGCAGGTCCGGTCCGCGCAGGCTTCTCTGGATCGGGAAGAGGCTGTGTTGCAGCAGGCAGTCGAGGTTTTTGAAGACCAAGAGGAGCTGCGGGTCCGCCAGTCTGCTGCTTACACCGCGACCCGTTATGAAGCGGCTGTTGCTGATAGGGATGCGGCTCAGGCAAAGGTTTCCCAGGCACAGGCGATGCTTGATGAGGCGAACCTTCAGCTTGAAGAGGTTATCCCGGCTCAGCGGGCCAGTGCCGAGGCGGAGTTAAAGCAGGCGCAAGTGGAACTCGAGAAAACCGTTGTCCGCTCTCAGGTGGACGGAATGATCGATCAATTGACCCTGCATGTAGGAGCCAGAGCGTCCCAGATCGCGACAAACCCGGCCATGATCATCATTCCGGACCGGGATCCGGAGCATCCAAGGCGTGTCCTTGCGGGCTTCTCTCAGGTTGCTCGATCGGTCCTTTATGTCGGCATGCCGGCAGAGGTTGCATGTGACACGAACTTCAATGTTGCGATGGTTGATTCCGTTCTTCCCGCGCGAATTGCAGGGATCCAGCCGGAGATCGCTGCGGGTCAGATAACCGCGACCGGCCGTTTGCTGGAACCTTCCCAGTTTTCGGTCAGAGGTGAAGTTACCGTGCTCCTTGAAATGGTTCACCCGGAACACGAGCAGCTTCTGGTCAACGGCAGTGGATGTATCGTGCAGACCTATGATCGCAATTTTGGTCATGGTCTGGCCGGCCACGTGTTGAGCGGGCTCGGGATCATCAAGGCTTGGGGGCTGCGGATCAAAGTTTGGATCGCTTTGGTCACCGGTGTCGGACTGGCCGGCGGCGGACACTAGAGATTGGGCACCCTTAAATCCCGTCCGGCCCCCTCCCTCGGGATTGAGGGGTGGGGCGGGGCCGGATGGGCGGTGCAGCCGGTTCAATGCCTGTGGGAAGGTATCGAAACGGCATTCCCGATCGTGATGTATTCGAAGGAAACGCAGTTACATCGGCCGCATGGCCACCTTTGAATGCGGGAGGCTAAGCGCCGCTTTATATCTGTTTAGCTCGCGGCTTTGCTGGTCGAGCTGGTGTCTGGTTCGACGTCGTCGGCCGTCACCAGGCGGCCTTCCTGGGCCTTGTAGAAATACTGGCTTGCGATCAGCCAGCCTTTCAGTGGGCGCAGCATTGGAATGCAGGTCAACAGGATCAGCGGCAAGGTTGTGATGAGGTGCACCCAGTAGGGCGCGGTAAACGCGATTTCCAACCAGATGCCGAAAGCCACCGCGGGGATGCAGCCAAAGCAAATGACGAAAAAGGCCGGGCCATCGGCCGGGTCGGCAAAGCTGTAATCGAGACCGCACACCTTGCAACCCTTGGCCATGGTGAGAAAGCCGTCAAAAATTTTGCCTTCACCGCAGCGGGGGCAGCGGCCACGAATGCCGGTTTGAAGCGGGGGCAGTTTGGGCCAGTGTTGCTGTGTGCTCATGTTTGAAGCCTTTCCGGTCAGGTCTTCTCCTGTCCGCTATATGCAGTCAATTTTAAAATTGACGTCATTTTGTCTGCAGTCAATATCTCAAAAATGAACCTGTTTCGCAAGCAGGGCCGGTGCGGCATTTTGGTTCTGCCGGGAACTCGGCCAATCAGAAATAGGCGGACGCCTGTTCCGGGGAGCTGTCCAGGAGGCCCGCGATCGTCTCCAGTGTCGTGTTCAGATTGGCGCGCGCGATAGGGCCGCCCAGACACAGGCGTACAGCCTCTGCCGATGAGCCGGCGACTGTAAACGCATCACTTTCTGTCACGCCGATCTCGAGGCCGCGCAGCTGGCTTGCAAAGCTTGAGCGGGTCCAGCCGTTGGTAAGTGAGAGCCACAGATGAAAACCGTTCGGGTCTGTGCGGTGCGTCAGGTCCTGAAAACAGTGCGCGGCAAGCTTTTGCCGCTCCGCGCATTCTCTGGTGACGGCCGCGCAGATTTCTTCCGCTGTTCCGTCCAGGATCCACTGCGTTGCTAGCGCAACGGTGAGCGGGGCAGGCATCACCTGGCTTGTGCGCAATGCACGGGAGACTTGCCAACCGGCCTTCTTTGTCGGCGCTTGCACGTAGGCAAGACGAAGCCCCGCGCCGAGGGTTTTCGACAAGGAGCCGATGTACCATGTGTTCCGGGGGGCGAGTGCCGCCAGCGGCGGTGCAGCGGAGGGCAGCAAGGGGCTGTAAGGATCATCTTCCAGGATAGGCACACCATACCGGGCCGCGATATTCGCGATAGCGCGGCGCCGTTCCTCCGGCATCGTGTATGTGGTCGGGTTTTGGATCGTTGGATTGAGGTATAGCGCTCTCAGGTCACCTGTTTTGCATGTCTTTTCCAATGCATCCGGCACAATTCCGTCGTCATCCATGTCCAGACCGGTCAGATGCAGACCCATTTGGGCCGCGAGAGATCTTATGCCTGGATAGGTGATAATCTCGCACGCGATATGATCGCTCGGATTTGTCAGTGTCGTCAGGATCGCGGCAAGTGCTGCCTGGGCTCCGGGCGCAACCAGAATGCAGTCAGTGTCTGGCGCCAGGCCAGCCTGGCGCAGCCAGAGGCTGGCCGCTTCTACGTCTTGCTCTGAGCTCTCAAAGGTCTGATAGCGCATCAGGCTAGGAAGATCGGCAGAGAGCACGCAAAGGCTCTTCTGCATCTTCGCCTGAAGCTCGGGGGCATTAGGCTCAGGCGGCAGGTTCATGGAAAAATCAGGAGCAGCCATTCGCATGGGGTTTTGCGAAAGCACGCCGATCGGGAGCGTGTTCTTGTCTCCGGAGACAAATGTGCCGCTGCCGACGAGCGAGGAGATGACGCCTCTGCGGCGCGCTTCATTATAGCCCCGGGCGACGGTAGTGAAGTCCAGCCCAAGCTGAACGGCCAGCCGCCGCTGTGCAGGCAGCCGGTCTCCGGTTTTCAAGACGCCCGATGCAATGTCCTCCTCAATGCTGTCTGCAAGCGCGAGGTAGCGGGGCGCTGCGCTGCGGCTGAGGTCAGGGCACCAGTCGGTCATTGTCGATCACTTTCCAAATTGACTGCATATTGACTGTATAGTGCAGTCAATCAAACTTGTCATCCCGCGGCAGTTCGGTGAATCCGAGAGTGATGTTTTTCGAACGCGGTGCGCCTTTCGGCATTTCATCAGGCCTCTATACTGAAAGGCCAGATTGATAACGCCGGGAGAAGACGTTTGGAGTTCAAATCGATTGCCACTGCCATCCTGGCGCTCAGCGCGTTCTCAACGGCACATGCGGGCGGACCCGATGGGCTGCCAATCGGTGAAGCGATCAAGGATGTTCCGCTGTTCGATGCGCATGTCCATTACAAGGAACCGGCATGGCAAAGGTTTCCGGTCGACACCATCATCGAACTGATGGACGAAAACGGGGTCGCCATGGCTTTAGTGTCGTCCACTCCGGATGACGGCACGATCATGCTCTGGGAATATGCCCCCAATCGCATCGTCCCGGAGCTTCGGCCCTACCACGGCGCGGCCGGGTCTTCCAATTGGACCAAGACGGAGGGGATGGACGCCTACCTGGAGGCGCGTCTTGAAACCTATCCGCATGAGGGCATAGGTGAATTTCACATCCACCGTCTGGACACATCTGATGAACCGCTCTTCCGCAAGATCATCAAGATGGCGAAGGACCGGGATATCTACTTGCACGTCCACTCCGGCGCGGAGCCGATCCGCTGGCTCTATGCACTGGACCCGGATGTGAAGATCATCTGGGCGCATGCCGGCCTCTCCACGCCGGCATCAGAGGTCTACGCGCTGATGGAGGAATTTCCGGATCTTCTCGCCGACACCTCTTTGAGGGAATGGGAAATTGCCGGACCGGGCGACAAGCTCAGCCCCGAGTGGGTGGAGATCATTCTCGATTTCCAGGACCGGCTGATGATCGGCAGTGACACCTGGGTGAACAGCCAGTGGGAGAACTATTCGGCGATCATGGACATGAACCGCCTGTGGCTCTCCCAGTTCCCGCGCGAGATCGCCGAAAAACTCGCCTACAAAAACGCCGAACGGGCTTTCGGACGCGAGATTTCCATGAAGCAAATCGGGACGCGGTGAGGGGGCAGTCGTGCTGCGCCTAAAGCGCGTCTGTCAGGTATTGCGACTGATCGAGCGGACCCGGAACGGCATGGGTCCTCGGGTCAAGCCCGAGGATGACGCCTGAGGTGATGGAAGGGGTGGTCTTATCAAAAGTGGCCGGGATGGGTTTTAGGCGTTTTGTGTAGAGAAGCCGTATTATTTCGTCATTGCTGGACTTGATCCGGCAATCCATGCCGTTGCTTCCAGCCAATAAACCGGACAATAGAAAGACGAAAACGGATCCAGATCAGTGGCGTTAGCGTGATGCGGCTGCCCGGGACGGAATACTCAGAAAGTCTTACTGTTGTTTTTCGGCTTTTGCGATCTTGATCAAGCGGCGGGCGAGGTTGAGATGCGCACTGAGTATGTCGCTCTCTTCCTCAGGTTTGTCACGCCAAGTTCCGTCTTTCCAGAACTTCATCAGGACTTTTGTTATTTCGAGGAGATCGTAACCGTTATTCCGGAAATGGCTCTCTTGTATGGTGACGGGCATTGCCTCCCAGGCAGCGCGCGCTTCGTTTTCCAGCCGAGCATCTTCAACATCCCCCAATGATTGTCCATCGTCTGACCAAAAATAAGCAAGCTGCATCGCCGGAGCAATTTTGTTGGTCCAGATGTAATGCTCACCTATGTTTTCAACGTATCCATGTTCAGCAAGCAGTCTTAACATCGGCCTACACCGAGCAGGCGGAACGAATGGGTCGCGACTGACGGAGAGCTGATCATTGCCGCCAAAACCGTCTATAGCCACATATGCTGACAACGTATTCGTCATGAACCGCGACGGATCACCTTCGAGGTCTTCAAGGATTTTTTTCCGAATAACATCCGGAGCATCCACCCTAAAATACGGTGGCCTGATGTACTTGTTTGGAGCGGACATTTGGAGGTCGCGGAATGCTTCGTAACTCAATTCATTGTACGGGCTTTTGATACCGTAGCCCGCAACTCCGCAGGGCATCGCAACCAACGGTAAAATCTCCGCTGTAACTGTGTTCAAAGTAGTCAGGCAAGGCGTATTGCGACAGATCGCCATGCGCCAAGACGTTTTTCAATGATTGTGCAATCTCGACAGCAAGTTCAGCTAGAAGTTGTTTTGAATTGGAAGGCATAGCGTTCGATCCATTCTCGCTGAACAAAACAGGCGGCCTTTACGCCGAAAAATATATAGAAATTTACGGCCAAATCAGCGGTTTGGTGCCATCGTCCGCATCGCCGGTGGCGACTTTGGTGCCGCCTTTGATCTTGGCTTTTCCGGACGCGACGAGCTGCAGGGCTTTCGGGTAGATCTTGTGTTCCACGTCCAATACCCGAGCCGCGAGGCTGTCAGGCGTATCCT
This sequence comes from Roseibium sp. R5, assembly GCF_055755305.1. NCBI lineage: Bacteria > Pseudomonadati > Pseudomonadota > Alphaproteobacteria > Hyphomicrobiales > Stappiaceae > Roseibium > Roseibium sp. R5. The sequence goes on along the minus strand of NZ_CM146910.1, from coordinate 4,115,225 downwards.
GATCGAGAACCGGCACAGCGCCTTGTGTGATGATCGGTCCGTCATCCATTTCAGCAGAGACAAAATGCACGGTGGCGCCGTGCAGTTTGACGCCTTCTTCAAGCGCCCGCTCGTGGGTGGCGAGGCCCTTGAAAGACGGCAGCAAGGCCGGGTGAATGTTGATCATCCGGCCCGCCCAGGCGTTGACAAGGTAAGGTGAGAGGATCCGCATGAAGCCGGCCAGAGCGACAAGATCGATCCTGGCGGCTTTGAGGACGTCATCGACGGAGCGCTCAAAGGCTTGCCTGTCACCGCCGAATTCCGTGTGGTCGACAACTGCTGTGGCAATCCCGAACTCTTGGGCCCGCTCAAGCCCCTTGGCGTCTGGCCGGTTAGAAATGACCAGCGAGATCTCTGCCGGAAAAGCCGGATCCATGGCCGCGGAAATCAAGGCGCCCATGTTTGAGCCGCGGCCGGATATCAAAATGGCGGTCTTTTTGCGGCTCATGATGGCAGGCCCCCGGTTTCGGATTATGGCTTTCGGATCAGTGTTGGCGAGTTAGAGCTTGAGTGCGCCGTCAAACAAGACGGGGCTGCTGCCAGCCGTTTCAATCCGGCCGATTTCGACAACGGTTTCACCGGCTGCTTGCAGCGCGTCCGAGACCGCTGCGGCTTCATCGCTTGCAACCACGACAACCATACCGATGCCGCAGTTGAAGGTGCGCAGCATTTCAGCTTCCGCAACTCCGCCCTTTTCGGCGAGCCAGGAGAAAACCGGCGGAACGGATATCTTGGAGAGGTCAATGCGCGCAGAAGACCCTTTTGGCAGAACACGCGGCAGGTTCTCCGGCAGGCCCCCGCCGGTGATGTGCGCGAGCGCCTTGATGCCGCTGGTTTCCTTCAAGGCGGCAAGCAGCGGTTTGACGTAGATCTTTGTCGGAACCATCAGCGCTTCGCCAAGGGTCTGGCCCTCTGCGAAGGGCGCCGCGGCTGACCATTCAAGCCCGGTGAGCTCTACGATCTTGCGCACCATCGAATAACCGTTGGAATGGACGCCGGAGGATGTGAGACCAAGCAGCACATCGCCGTCACCAACATCCTTGCGCGGCAGGATTTCGCCGCGCTCCACGGCGCCGACGGAAAAGCCCGCAAGGTCATAGTCGCCTGCAGCGTACATGCCCGGCATTTCCGCCGTTTCACCGCCAATCAGGGCAGCGCCCGACAATTTGCAGCCATCGGCAATACCAGCGACCACATCAGTGGCCGTGTCGACATCCAGCGCGCCAGTTGCAAAATAGTCGAGGAAAAACAGAGGCTCAGCGCCCTGAACGATCAGATCATTGACGCACATGGCAACAAGATCGATCCCGACGGTGCGGTGCTGGCCCGTTTCAATCGCGATCTTCAGCTTGGTTCCAACGCCGTCATTGGCGGCCACCAGAACCGGATCGGCAAACCCGGCGCCCTTAAGATCGAAGAGACCGCCAAAACCGCCAATATCACTGTCTGCACCGGGACGGGATGTTGCCTTGACCAGCGGCTTGATCCGATCGACCAGGGCATTGCCAGCGTCGATGTCGACCCCGGCATCGGCATAGGTCAAACCGTTGGAACCGGAAGAAGACGATTGGCTCATGAGGCGCTCCAAAGCTGGCTGCGGTTGGCTTTGCCTGCTGCGCTTACAGCCTGGGGCTTCAGAAAACAAGAGCCGGGCGGGTGAAGTCACCGGCAAATGGCGGGCTCTTGACCTCTCTACCCCTGGCATCCTAACTGCACACAACGAGAGAGTGCCGGGCACAGGATTGCTTACCGTGCGATCGGCGGGCCGTATTCGGAACAAGGAAACCGACACATGACATTGCGCCGTCAGATCCAGTTCTGGCTGATTTCCCTGTTCGTTTTCTGCGCGTTTCTCTATGTGTTTTCAGGGGTCTTGCTGCCGTTTGTGGCCGGCGCTGCCGTTGCTTACCTGCTCGATCCCGTGTGTGACCGGCTGGAAAAGCTCGGCATGGGGCGTCTTTGGGCAACCTTCACCATTCTGCTGGCGTTCGTCTTCTTGCTCATTCTGTTTTTTATCTTGCTGCTGCCGGTTCTTGGAAACCAGCTGGCATCGTTTCTTGAGCGCTTTCCGGAGCTGGTGCGCCAGCTTCAGGGGCTGGTGAACGAGCAAATGGGTCAGCGTCTTGCCGAAGCTGCCGGGATCAATCTTGCAGATCTTCAAGCAAGTATGGCCGAAATGGTGGGGCAGGGCGCGGCATTTGTCGGCAAACTGGCGCAGTCTGTCTGGAGCGGCGGGCAAGCGCTTCTTTCGATCTTATCTCTGTTCGTTATCACGCCCGTCGTAGCGTTCTACCTGCTGCTCGACTGGGATCACATGATCGCAAAGATCGACGGCTGGCTGCCACGCGATCATCTTGAGGAAATTCGCGGTCTTGCCCGCGAGATGGATGGCGCTGTTGCCGGGTTCGTTCGAGGTCAACTGTCTGTCTGTCTTTTGCTTGGCGCGTTTTATGCCATCGCGCTCGCCGTTGCCGGGCTGAATTTCGGTCTTTTGATCGGAATGGGCGCAGGCCTCGTCAGCTTTATCCCGTTTGTCGGTGCGGGACTGGGTTTCATTGTCTCCATGGGGGTCGGGGTCGTGCAATTCTGGCCGGAATGGCCCATGATCCTGGTCATCGGTGCAATTTTTGCCGTCGGTCAGTTTCTTGAAGGGAATATCCTCCAGCCGAAACTCGTTGGAAACAGCACTGGTCTTCATCCGGTGACGCTCATGTTCGCGCTGTTTGCCTTTGGATATCTCTTTGGATTCGTGGGGATGTTGATTGCTGTTCCGGCAGCGGCCATGATTGGCGTGCTTGCACGATTTGCGCTGAAGCAGTACCTAGCGAGCCCGGTTTACACCGGGAGCCGCCGATTGAGTAAAATCGGGCCTGAGGACACCGCCTCCCATGAGGGAGCCAACGAGTAGACGAGTAAAGATGGCGGAAACACCGCGCCAATTGCCCCTGGATTTGCCGCATGATGCTGCCCTTGGCCGTGAAGACTACCTTGTGGGCAAATCCAACCAGGCTGCGTTTGAGCTCCTGGAGCGCTGGCCGGATTGGCCGTCGCCCGTCATTATCCTCGCAGGTCCGGTCGGTTCGGGAAAAACACACCTGGTCGAGGCCTTCCGTGATGAAACCGGTGCGGAAGTTATCCAGGCGCGGGATTTGACCGAGGTTAGCGTCTCCGCGCTTGTCTCAGCACCTGCCTGTGTCGTTGAAGATGCGCATCGCGGCGTCAACAACACGGCCCTGTTTCATTTGCTGAACGCGGCGCGTCAGGCGGGCAAGACGGTTTTGATCACCAGCCGTACATGGCCGGCGTCCTGGAAGATATCCTTGCCGGATCTGATGTCACGGTTGCGCGCGGCAACACCGGTCGAAGTGCTTGAGCCGGATGACGATCTGCTGCGGCGGGTTCTGGTCAAGCTGTTTGCGGACCGGCAGATCGCCGTTGATATCGGTGTTGTGGATTACTTGGTCGTGCGCATGGAACGGTCGCTGGAGGTTGCTCTGAGGGCCGTGGACGCTATCGACCGGGAAGCCCTTGCCGGCCGGGTGAAGATCACCAAGCCGCTCGCGGGCCGCGTTCTTGAAACTGTCACAGGCTCCGATTAAAGGCCACACAGCCTAGGCCATTGAGCTTTCAGATGTTATGACCAGAAGCGACCCGGCAACATGCTGAGTTGAGCTAATGCTTCGCACCGGAGGAACCCTTATGACCGAGACTGTTGACGCACCTGACACTGCATCCTCAGTGCAAAAGGTGCCCAACCACCCGGACATCAAGGCGGCGCGGGATACGGCTGAGCATCTACCGACATCGACAGCCCGGTTCATGAACCGCGAATTGTCCTGGTTGCAGTTTAACCTCCGGGTCTTGGAAGAAGCCATGAACCGCAACCATCCGCTTTTGGAGCGGGTCCGGTTCCTGTCGATTTCAGCCAACAACCTGGATGAGTTTTTCATGGTGCGCGTCGCCGGTCTGCGGGGCCAGCAACGGGCCGAAGTGACTCATCTTTCCGACGACGGGCTGACGCCGACAGAGCAGCTGGAGAAGATCAGCGAAGCGGTTCATCAGTTGCAGGCAACCCAACAGCAGATCTGGGGTGAGTTGCGCGGTGAGATCGCTGAAAGAGGCATCGAGATTCTTCATGGCGACCTCTTGGATGCCAACGAAAAACAATGGCTGGAAGACCATTTTCTGTCCTACATTTTCCCGGTATTGACACCACTTGCCATTGATCCTGCTCACCCGTTCCCCTTTATTCCGAACCTCGGGTTTTCAATCGTCTTTGAGCTGGCGCCGACCGGTGGCGGGCGCAGCATGATCGCGCTGCTGCGCATTCCAAGTCAGGTCGCCCGCTTTGTTCAAATGCCCAAGACCAGTGACGGGGCTGAGCGGTTTATTGCGATCGAGAAGGTCGTCTCGCTGTTCATCGACCGTTTGTTCCCGGGGTACGAAATCCGCGGCAAAGGCGCCTTCCGGGTCATCCGCGACAGTGATCTGGAAATCGAGGAGGAAGCGGAAGATCTGGTGCGCTTGTTTGAAAGCGCCCTGAAACGCCGCCGGCGCGGGTCGGTAATCCGTCTGGAAATTCAGGAAACGACACCGCCCGCCTTGCAGGAGTTCGTGGCAGATGCCCTGGATGTGGACGGGGAGGAGATCTTCCTCGCCAAGGGGCTGTTGGCGCTGAACAACTTGTCCCAAATTGTGGATCTGGAGCGGCCGGATCTGAAATTTGAGCCCTACACGGCCCGTTTTCCGGAACGCATTCGGGAGCACGGCGGTGATTGCCTCGCAGCAATTCATCAGAAGGACATCATCGTCCATCATCCGTATGAGTCTTTTGACGTCGTCGTCCAGTATCTGCGCCAAGCTGCCAGAGATCCGGATGTGGTAGCGATCAAGCAGACGCTCTACCGGACATCCAACAATTCGCCGATCGTGAAGGCGCTGGCGGAGGCGGCCGAGGCCGGAAAGTCGGTCACCGCTCTGGTCGAGCTGAAGGCACGGTTTGACGAAGAGGCCAACATCAAATGGGCGCGGGATTTGGAACGTGCCGGTGTCCAGGTTGTCTTCGGATTTATCGAGCTGAAAACCCATTCGAAGCTCTCCATGGTAATCCGGCGGGAGCATGGGCAGCTGAAGACGTACTGCCACATCGGGACCGGCAACTATCATCCGATCACGGCGCGGATATACGAGGATCTGTCTTTCTTTACCGATGATCCGGGCGTTGCCGAGGATGCCGCGCGGGTCTTCAACTACATCACCGGTTATGCAGAGCCGGCAGAGCTCAATCACCTGGCTGTGTCTCCGGTCAATCTGCGCAGCCGTATGATCGAGTTGACCGAAGCGGAAATCGAACATGCCCGTGCGGGCCGTCCGGCACAGATCTGGATGAAGATGAACAGCCTGGTCGATCCGGAAATCATCGACACGCTCTACAAGGCGAGCCAGGCGGGTGTTCAGGTCGATCTGGTCATCCGTGGCATTTGCTGCCTCCGGCCGGGGATTGCCGGATTGTCCGACAACATACGGGTGAAATCCATTGTTGGCCGCTTCCTGGAGCACTCAAGGATTTTCTGTTTTGGCAACGGTCATGGCCTGCCGTCCCCGGAAGCGCATGTCTATATCGGCTCCGCCGACCTCATGCCGCGCAACATCGACCGCCGAGTGGAAGTGTTGGTGCCGCTGACGACACCGACAGTGCATGAGCAGGTCCTTGATCAGATTATGGTGGCCAATTTGAAGGACAATCAGCAAAGCTGGCGGATCCTTTCAAACGGCAGTCACGAGCGGATTGAACCTGGCGCCACTGACGAGCCGTTCAATGCCCATCGCTATTTCATGACCAACCCGTCTTTGTCCGGCCGCGGAAAGTCACTGAAAAGCGACCGCCCGAAGCCTTTCGTTAAGCGAAAAAAGAGAAGATGAACTGGCCGTTTCGCTGAGCGATCAGATGCGCGGCGGAAACTGTAATTCTGGAATTGACCCTGTGATCCGATGACGTTAAGTGCAGGCACATTCAAGATCGGTGGTCAGGAAAACTGCCCGCCGACAGGCCGCAAGGGCAAGGATTGACCTTTGATGTCTTCCCAACATCATCCGGCGCGTGGCCGGCTTAACGGCACCGGCCCTATTGCTGTGGTCGACATCGGATCCAACTCTGTTCGTCTTGTGATCTATGAGCGCAAGGCGCGCACGCCGACGATGCTTTTCAATGAAAAGATGCTGGCAGGTCTTGGGCGCGGCGTTGCGGCGACGGGGCAACTGGCGGACGGATCTGTAAAGGCCGCACTTGGCGAGTTGGTGCGCTTTCGTGCGCTCATTCGTCATACAGGCTGTCAGGACATCTATATTGTAGCAACAGCTGCAACCCGCGATGCGGAGAACGGGCCGGATTTTGTCCGCGAGGTCGAGGCGATCCTCGGTTCACCGGTGCGCATATTGGACGGCAACGAAGAGGCTTATTTTTCGGCCCTTGGCGTTACGGCAGGGTTCTGGCAGCCGCGGGGACTTGTCGGAGATATGGGCGGGGGGAGTCTAGAACTCGTCGAAGTCGATGACAAAGGCCCGGGCCTTGGCATGACATTCCCACTCGGTGGTCTGCGCCTTGCGGAAATGGCCGAGGGCAGCATCGAAAAGGCCTCTGAGATTGCAGAGGAAACACTGAAGGATTTCCATTGGCCGGATTTGCCGCCGGGCGAGCGGACGTTCTATGCGGTCGGTGGAACGTGGCGGTCTTTGGGCCGTCTTCATCTGATGCAGAAAAACTATCCGCTGCACGTGATGCACAACTATCAAATCAACGCAGATGAAGCGATTGAGTTCTGTCGAAAGATCGCGGTTCCGGATTTGGAAGACGTGGAACTTGCCGAAGTTGTTTCCAAGCAGCGCCGTCCGCTCGTTCCAATCGGTGCCGTTGTTCTGGAACGTGTCCTTACGGCCATGAAGGCGGAACGGCTGGTGTTTTCTGCAACCGGCGTTCGTGAAGGACTTCTGCATTCCAAACTGTCACCGGAAATGCAGGCGCAGGATCCGGTTATTGAGGCCGCCCGAGAGCTCTGTGTGTTGCGGGCGCGATCACCACAATTCGCCGAGGAATTGATTGCGTGGTCCGACGCCTTGTTCCAAATGCTTTCGATCGAAGAGACCGCCAACGAAACCCGGCTGCGGCATGCGGCATGTCTCTTATCTGATATTGGCTGGCGGGCTCATCCCGACTATCGCGGGGAGCAGAGCCTCAACATCATTTCCAACGCTTCGTTCGTAGGTCTTGATCACGCAAGCCGGGCCTATCTGTCCGCCGCTGTCTTCTACCGCCATGAGGGGCTCAGGGAAGGCGCTCTGTCGACCGTTATACGGGAGCTGTTCACCGACCGGCTTCGGATCCGCGCCAAGGTTCTTGGGGCGACTTTGCGTGTTGCTTCACTCTTGAGTGCCTCCATGGGCGGCATGCTGCCGAAAGTCGGTATCAGCAAGGAAGGCGAGGAGCTTGTGCTAGATCTTGGCACTGAGTTGGCTGATCTCGATGGAGAACGCCTGCGCAAGCGTGTTGGTCAGCTGTCCAAGGTCATTGACGCGCCGGTGAGTGTGCGCGTGAGCGCATAGTTGTTCACTTCGGCTTTCGATTGGTCTGCGGGTCTCAAATAAAAAAAGGTGCCTGAAACGGCACCTTTTATCAGATCTCTATATTGAGCCTGCAGTTACTCTGCCGCTTGTGTGGCCTGCTGAGGTGTTTGCTCCAGAACAGTGATCTGCCGGTTCTGGAATGCCAAGGCCACTTCGCCGCGCTTGAGCTTGAGCGCCGTTTCTCCAAACAGCTCCCGCCGCCAGCCTTTCATCGCCGCGACATCCGCGTTGTCATCAGCCGCGATCTTCTCCAGATCGTCGACAGTGGCAATCACCTTGGCCGCAACGCCATGGGCTTCGCTGACGAGCTTCAAAAGAACCTTCAGCAAATCGACGGCCGCGGCAGATCCATCCGGCGCTTGCCGGCCTTTCGGCAATTTCGGGAGCTCGGACTTTGGGATCTCCAGTGCCCGGCGGACCGCTTTCAGGATTTCGTCTGCATTTCGGGATCGCTCAAAGCCACGCGGGATTGTTCGTAGGCGGCCAAGCGCTTCCGCCGTCACCGGCTGTTGCGCGGCCAGCTCATAGATTGCGTCGTCCTTGATCACGCGGCTGCGGGGGACATCCCGGTTTTGTGCCTCGGTTTCGCGCCAGGCGGCGACTTCCATCATGACAGCCAGCTCAACCGGCTTGCGCACGCGAAGCTTCAAGCGTTTCCAGGCTTGGTCTGGATCCGTGCGGTAGGTCGCTACCGACGTCAGGACTGTCATTTCGTCCTGCACCCAATGGGTCCGGTTCTGTTCGGCTAGATTTGCTTTCAGGAACTGATAGGCATCGCGCAGATGGGTGACGTCGGCGAGGGCGTAATCAAGCTGCTTGGCGGTCAGCGGCCGGCGGGCCCAATCGGTAAACCGGGACGACTTGTCGATCCGTGCACCCGTGACCTTGTAGACAAGTTGGTCGTAGGAGATGGAATCCCCAAATCCGCAGACCATGGCCGCGACTTGCGTATCGAACAGCGGGGCCGGGATCAGGCCGCCCAAATGGTAGATGATTTCGATATCCTGCCGGGCAGCGTGAAACACCTTTGTCACACTGTCGTCGCGCATCAGGTCGAAAAAGGGATCTAGATCAAGGCCTTCAGCCAGAGCGTCAACGATAAAGGCCATGTCGGTTCCGGCCATCTGGATAACGCAGAGCTTCGGCCAAAATGTCGTTTCGCGGAGAAATTCCGTGTCGACGGTGACATAGTCGTTGGTGGCAAGACGCTGACAGGCAGCGGCGAGGTCTTCAGTTTTTGTAATCACTTCCATGGTGATCGAAAGCTATACCCGAGTTCTGCCAGCTTGTCGCCACGAAATGGTGCCGATTGGCGATGTAGATCTTGAAAAGGCGCAATATGTGCGCCTAGTGTGGGCGCAAGCAGATAAGACGTTTGAATGGGGAGCGGGAATGCGCAAGATCTTGGTGGTCAATTCCAAAGGCGGATGCGGCAAAACAACAATCGCAACCAATCTGGCGGTCGCTTTGGCGGTGCGCGGTGAGGACGTTGCGTTGGCCGATGCGGACCGGCAAAAATCGAGCCTTTCCTGGATCAAGCGCCGGCCGAGCAAGTTTGCCACAATTGACGGGCTGAACTGGACAAAGGAAAGCAGCATCGGTGACAAGACCAAGGGGTTGGACGCGATTGTTATTGACGGCCCGGGTGGTCTGCGTTCCGAACTCGCAAAGACATTGATCGCCGAAGCTTCCGACATTCTGGTTCCCGTTCTGGCCTCCGCGTTTGACTGGAATGCGACCTTGAAATTTCTCGACGGTATTTCGGAAATCAAACGCGTGCGGAAGGGCAAAGCGGATATTCACGTGGTGGCCAACCGGATCAATCGCAGATCTGCCCAAGTCGCTAAACTGGAACAGACTTTGGCCCAGAAGGGATATCCAGTTCTCTGCCGCATTTCCGACCGGGTTGCCTATGCAAAGCATGCGGCAGCCGGAACCGGGATTTTTGATTTTTCGGATGCGCAGTCCCATGAGGTGCGCGGCCAATGGCATCCTTTGTTGCAGGCAGTTGATACCTGAGGGCAGACAGAAGAACTGCGCAAACGATCGCCGATGAGCGCAGCTTAACTCATCGGTCCGGCCAATTCGGATGGAGGCCGTCGATAACGAAATCATGCCCGTGCCGGGTGCCATGGGCATTGACCAGATGCGGGTGATCGGGCGGCAGGTCCGGGTGATCGTGGATGAGGTATCTCGGATCGTCTTTCGGCCAGAGCCAGGCTGCAGCAAGGGCAGCGGGTGCTGCCACCAGCGCAAGGGCGGTCAAGGTTTGCGGTATCGAGGCGGTACTGCCGAGCCAGCCCGCCAGCGGATAGGTGATCAGCCAGCCCGCATGGGACAGCGCGAATTGTGCGGCAAAGACAAGCGGCCGGTCTTCAGCGTGCGCGGAATTCCGCAACAGGCGGCCAGAAGGGACCAGCACGGCCGACATACCGGCACCCGTGATCGCCCAGGAGACAAGCAGCGCGGGCCAGGTCGCCTGTTCAGGCAGGTTTGAATAAAGCGCTGCAAATACAAGAAGCAGTATTGGCAGCATCGCGCCACCGGAGAGCATCACGGAACGCTCCGGAAACCGTTTCAAGAGCTTGGGGACCAGAAACGCGGCAGCCATGGAACCGCCGCCATAGGCCGCCATGGAAAGAGCGAGATCGGTATCACTGAGGCCGAGTTCGGATTTGACTAGAACAACGCCGTTGACAATCACCATGGCGCCGGAGGCCGCGACCGTGAGATTGAGCGCCATGAGCGCGCGCAAGCGCGGGGTCTTGAGATAAATTTCCACCCCATTTTTGATGCGTTCTAACGGGGAAACGCTTTGTGCCGCCTTCATCGCTGGCAGCACGGTGCTGAACACAAGGGCAGCCGATATCAGGAAGCCTGCAGAGGTCCAGGTGAAGAGCCAATGAAAACCGATCGCACTAACAAGAAGCGCAGCGGCCATCGGGCTCAGAAGGTTTTCAAGATCATAGGCGAGGCGGGAGAGTGACAGGGCGTTTGTGTAGTCGTCATCGTCGGTCAGGATATCCGGAATGGTCGCCTGAAACGTCGGTGTGAAGGCGGCGGATGCCGACTGGAGCAGGGCGATCAAAACATAGATCTGCCAGACCGCGTCAACAAACGGCAGAGCCAGAGCGACCGATGCTCTGACCAGATCCAGGAAGATCAGAAACCCGCGTCTTGGAAACCGGGCTGCAAATCCGGCTGCGACCGGGCTCAAGGTCACATAGACGATCATCTTGATGGCGAGTGCAGTGCCGAGCACAACGCCAGCATCCGCGCCCGCAAGGTCGTAGGCAAGCAGAGCCAGCGCGACGGTCATCAGACCCGTGCCGAACAGCGCTACCACCTGAGCAAAGTACAGGAGGCGGTATGTTCGGTTTGAAAGAACGGAAAGCAATTGCGGAAGCTCCGGGGCCAGAATCTAGACCCGTTCTATAGGGTGTCGCACTTAATTGAATACAGGATGCTTCAGGTTTCGCATACGAGGCAAAGCCGACTGGCAGCGAAACCTATATCCACATAAGCGCGATTTGCTTTAGCAATCGCGTTTCATCGGTAAAAGAGGGGCAGCATTCTCCAGAGCTGTTTTATCCCGCTCCCAAGGGCTACGGCGCGCCAATTCAGCATGGTCTTGTGCAAAAAGAATAGGACGGCCACATGGGCCGCCCTAAGGATGCTTTGTCAGGCGTTATCCGGCGTTTTCGACGATGATCGCTATGCCTTGACCGCCGCCGATACACATGGTGGCAGCCCCGAGAGAACCACCAGTCCGCTTCAGCTCGTAAATGAGCTTGGTCATGATGATAGCGCCCGTTGCGCCAATCGGGTGGCCGAGCGCAATCGCACCGCCATTCGGGTTGACTTTTTCGCCCGGCAATCCGAGCAGATCGTTGACAGCGCAGGCCTGGGCGGCGAAAGCCTCGTTGGATTCCACCACATCCAGATCGGCCGCTGTGATGCCAGCGCGTTTCATCGCGATCTGCATGGCCGGGACCGGACCAATGCCCATGACGGCCGGATCAACACCGGCAACGCCATAAGCGCGGATTTTCACCAGCGGCGTGGCACCCAGTTCAGCGGCTTTTTCAGATGTCATGAGGGTAATCGCGGCTGCCCCGTCATTGAGCCCGGAGGCATTGCCGGCGGTGACCAGACCATCCTTCTTGAAGACCGGACGCAGTTTGGCAATGTCCTCAATCTTGGCATCGTGGCGGACATGTTCGTCCGTATCAAAAACGGTCTCCTTGCCGCGGCGGCCAACGGTCAGAGGGATGACCTGATCTTTGAAATGACCATTCCTGATCGCTTCGCTGGCACGGCGATGGCTTTCCAGCGCGAACGCGTCCTGACGTTCGCGGGAAATGTTATTCTGCTCCGCAACGTTTTCTGCCGTCACGCCCATATGTCCAATGCCAAATGGATCGTGCAGGGCGCCGGTCATCATGTCATGTGCGGTGGTGTCGCCCATCTTCTGGCCCCAACGGGCGGCAGGCATCAGATATCCGGATCGGCTCATGCTTTCCGCGCCGCCTGCGAGGGTAACATCGCCGTCGCCCATGGAGATGGCCTGGACCGAGGAGACAATTGCCTGAAGCCCGGATCCGCACAGACGGTTCATGGTCAGCGCGGGCGCATGGTCCGGCACACCGGCCTGACGGGAGGCAACACGCGAGATGTACATATCACGCGGCTCAGTATGGATGACATTGCCAAAGAAGGCCTGTTCGACCTGATCGGCCTGGATGCCGGCGCGCTCAATCGCAGCCTTTGCAGCCACAGTGCCGAGGTCAATCGGTGCCATATCCTTCAGGGAACCGCCGAAGCTGCCAACAGCCGTCCGCGCAGCACTTGTGATGACAATGTCTTTCATCTGAGTATCTCCAAATCTGACGTTGCATCTTTTTGGCAGTCCGCTGTTGCTACCGCAAGCGTCAACGTCATCAGGTACACCTTTCAGGGTAAGTCTGAGGCCGGTTTCCGTATTCGCAACCAAATCGGCTTAAGCTTGGCCAACTTGAATACCGGATTGCGTTTACGGGATCTGCAAAAACGTGTTGACCGGAGTGCCGGTCAAATTACGCTGCGGGAGAAAGTTCTGCGGTTGGTCAAAGAGACCCGAGGCATTCGGGTGAGGGGTGACAGAGATGCTTGGCGTGGTGTTCACCGAATTCATGGAGATGGTCGAAGACGAGTTCTCCTTTGATGTTGCCGACGAGATCATGGAAATTTCCGGGGTCGGTGTCGAAACCGGGTTCACAGCGGTCCAGGAATACTCCCACACCGACATGGTCAAACTGGTCGCAGCCTTGCACAAGGTTACGGGAATGGAGATCGACTCACTGATCACTGCGTTCGGCCAGCATCTTTTTCAGCGATTCACGGTGACCCATTCTCAGTTTTTCAGCGGGTCAACATGCAGTCTCGACTTTCTGGAGAACATTGAAGGCTACATTCATGTAGAGGTGAAAAAGCTTTACCCGAATGCTGAGCTTCCAACCTTCCGCTGCATCCGGCATGCACCTGACAAGTTGGAAATGAATTACAAATCGAAGCGGCCTTTCGGAGATCTCGCTCATGGGCTCATACGTGGATGTGGCGCGCATTTTAAGGACGATCTGGAGATCGAACGCACAGATCAAAACGGCCCGCACGAAGTACAGTTCATGATCAGCCGGGAGAGGCCGGTGTGAGCGATCATCCCGACGCGATAAAATGGAAACGGCGCTTTGAACGCGAACGCATGGCGCGCAAGGAAGCTGAGCGGCTCCTGGAAGACAAGAGCAGTGAGCTTTATGAGATCAATCAGAAACTGATCTCCACGCTCGGCGATTTGGAAGCGCAGGTTGAAGAACGCACTGCAGCGCTCAAAACAGCAATGTCGGATGCTGTGAAGGCAAATGAAGCCAAGTCCCAGTTCCTCGCAAACATCAGCCACGAGATCCGGACACCGATGAACGGCGTCATTGGCATGGCAATCTTGCTGCTCGACACTTCTTTGTCAGACAATCAACGGCATTACGCGACCACGATCCGGGAATCCAGCGATGCACTGCTGACGATCATCAACGACATTCTGGATCTCTCGAAACTCGAAGCCGGACGGCTGGAACTCTCTGACGAGGCGTTTCAGTTGGCGGACGTGATTGATGGCGTCCTGGAGATCCTGGCTCCGGCGGCAATTTCCAGATCGTTGGATCTTGTCAGTTTTTTGCCCATGGAGCTTCAAACCTGTGTGGTTGGCGATGCTGGCCGCCTGCGCCAAATCCTGCTCAATCTCGCTGGGAACGCTCTGAAGTTTACAGAAAAAGGCACCGTTGCCGTTCGGGTCTCAAAGGCGAAGTCTTCTGGCAAGATTCGGTTTGAGATTGAAGATACAGGGATTGGCATTCCGCAGGACCAGCTTTCAACACTTTTCGATAAGTTTGTTCAGGTCGATCCAAGTTCCTCCCGCCAACATGGCGGCACAGGCCTTGGCCTCGCGATTACCCGCCAATTGATCAGTCTGATGGGTGGACGGATTGGCGTGCAAAGCGAAGAGCGGGAGGGCAGTCTCTTCTGGTTCGAACTGCCACTGCTCAAAGACGACCAACAGCTCGGACAGAATGCCGAAACGACATCCTATGCAATGGCATCGAAAACAGTGCTGTGTCTGGTTGGAGAGCCTCTTGCAAGAACGACGCTCGTAGCGCTGGTTGATGATCTGGGTCACACGGTTGTCAGCGCATCAACCTCTGCCGATGCATTGCAGAAACTCTCTGCACATCGGACAGACACTATTCTGATCAGCGCAGTCTCAGAGGATCAAGCGTATGATTTCTTAAAACAGGCACGTATGGTGTCAGGTTACAGCAATGTGCAGGTCATTCTGGCGTCAAACCTTGTGTTCGACGCGGCGGATTTGGAACCAGCGGTTGCGCAAAACACGATTGTTCTTCCAAAGCCTTTGACCCGCGGCGCAATCCAGAACACGCTTCTTGGAAACTCGTTGCCGATATTTCACCGGGTGCAAGACACGAAACCCGAATTTGCGGATCAAGCCTCCGAAGCTCGCCACGGGTCTCTTCCGCGCCTGCTTGTTGTTGAAGACATCGTGACAAACCAGCTGGTTATCACTGGGTTTCTTCAGAAACTCGGATATGAGGCAGATATCGCGGACAACGGGCAGGAAGCGATCGATCGTGTGCAGTCGGCCGACTACGGCATGATCTTCATGGATATGCAGATGCCGGTTATGGACGGCCTCGAGGCAACGCGCCGAATTCGTCAACTGCCAGGTCCGGCCGGCCGTGTGCCCATTTTCGCGATGACCGCAAATGCCATGCAGCAGGATATGGACCTTTGCCTCCAAAGCGGCATGAATGGTTTTCTCACAAAACCGATTAGTCTGGACAAGCTGAAAACTGTCCTTCAAACAGAACTTGCGTCGTGACAGATCGCTATAGCGGCGACATTCCGCAATAAGCCATGGCAGAGACAGTTATTCCGCACTTCGTAAAAGCCTGCCAAATACCCAGTAACTGCAAGGATTTCAACATGCTGAGCGGTGTTTGCATCGGGACAAACGACATGGCGAAAGCGGCAGAGTTTTACGACGCTGTGTTTGCAACGATCGGTATGACGCCTGAATTTCAGGGCGAACATGAAAGAGGCTATGCGGAAACAGACGGACGGGTAACCGTGTTCATTGTAACACCTTACAACAACAAGCCTGCGACGTTTGGAAACGGCACCCAGTTTATCTTTCATGCTGCTGACAAGGACGGAGTGCACGCGTTTCATTCCGCGGCACTTAACAATGGTGGGACGGATGAAGGGGCGCCTGGCCCACGCGATTATCATCCGGATTATTATGGCGCTTATGTCCGGGATCCAGACGGCAATAAGCTCCACATCTCCATCAGCCTGACCGACACATAGGCAGTCGTAGTCCCAGGATGCCGTGATGGATCAGCCTCTTGGCAAGGGTGGTTTGCTCGGTGGTACGATCTCGACGGTAGATCCGCTTGCCGGTGGTGTGGCGATGAGCTCAACCGCTTGCACGGGCTTTGCGCTGGGCACGGGAACAAACTCGGGCTGGGGCACGAACCATGTCTGGAAGCTGTAGGTCGGGGCGGAAACAGGATCCTTGAGATAGCTCGGCGCTCCGGGGAGGCCCATCGGATAGCGCCGGTTTTGTCCGGCCTCATAGGCCGCGGTTTCATTGCTGCAAAGCCGCATGCGCATATCCTCGGGCCGTGTCTCTACAGCGTTGGAAAGTTCGGCGAGGGCTTGAGCATTTGCGGTGAGGTATCCGGCGAAGGCGTCGTCGAACAATTTGGCGGTACGTTCGGATCGTTCCCGGCCTGTTGTCGCGCCAAGAACAACCGCCAGCAAGCGTTTGCCATCCCGCTCTGCAATCGCCACGATGTTGCGGCCTGCAGAACAGACAAAGCCGGTCTTGAGGCCCAGCGTTCCGGGGTAGCGAGTGATCAGTTCGTTGTAAGAGATCAGTTCCTTGTCATCGATGGTGACAGCAGAGGTTCGAAACATCTCCTGGTATTGCGGATGCTTTTGAAAAAGGTGGCCGCCGAGAACCGCAAGATCGCGCGCGGATACGGTTTGTTTGCGATCGAAAAGGCCATTCGGGTTGGTGAAATGGGTTGCGGTCATCCCCAGACGGTTCGCTTCCAAGTTCATGAGGTCGACAAACGCATCCTCCGTTCCTGCAACGGTTTCCGCAAGCGCGACGGCCACTTCATTCGCTGATCCGACCAATACCGCATAGAGCGCATCTTCCAGCGTCATCGCACTACCGACCTTCAATCCGGCATATGCAGCGGACTGGTCCATCGCGTTGTGGGATAGGATGACCGGCGTTGAGAGATCAACGTCCCCGCGCTCAAGGGCCTGGAACGCAATGAGCGCGGTCATCAGCTTCGCTGTCGACGCCGGATACCAGGGATCTCCAGCCGCTTCGGCATGCAAGACAGCGCCGGTGTCGAGATCCACGACAAGGGACGGCGTCGTGAGTGTCTGATGTTCCTTTGCAACACCTGCACCGATACCGCCAATTGCTCCTGACAGGAGGCCAACTAAGAGGGTCGTGATGGCGGCAAAGCGAAGCATTGAGGGCCTTCTCGTCATTCCGTATCGCGGCTCAAGTGATCGGTGTGGTGAGTATCGTGCGCGCAATCGTCCGTTACAAAAACAATACGACCTGTTTAAGTCGTTTAAAGGTGTTCGCTAAAATTTGCCTCACCCCAATTGTCTGGGAAAACGAGATCTTTCAAACCGGAATAATCCGGATCGGTCGCAAGTTTTGTCTGAACTTAAAAAAGATACTGGGTTGCGACCGGAAGATGTCGATCAGAAGCCAAATGGCATTGTGACCGTTGCCGCTGTCTCTCTGCGGTTTTCTCCCTGGGAAAGCCAGGGCCATAAAAGTCGGTTATCGGCAGGACCGGGCCAGGGTTGGATACATCGGCGTGTCCGATGACCCTCATCTGCCACGACACTACCTCGGGGGCTGAGTTTCAAGTCGGAGAGAACCAACAGACTGGGGATGCTTGTAAGACTGCTGAATGCGTTTGATCTTGGACAAACATGCTGAACCGGTGGAGCAACAAGGTCTGTTCGCAACAAGGAGATGAGCCTTTGCGGTTGACCCCGCTGTATATCCACACCGCAGAGTCATTTGACGTGATTGTGCTTGGAACAACTTGAGCGGATAGAATATCTAATTGATTTAAAGAGTTAGCCCATCACTGCAAGCCGCAGTCAGCGGCGGTTATCCCAAATTGTGAGAAGATGGCTAGATTTATGGGTGACCTGACGCCCGGAATGCAATAGGAGGCTTCCGCAACGGGAGGTCAGAAATAGCTCTGCAGATACTGCAGGCCACTGGGTAGAGAGCGGTAATGCATTCGCTATACGGAAATTCCAAGCGTCTAATTGCTATTGTCTTTTTGGCGATGGGCTTGAAACTGGCGGGCCCTGTGGCGGCAGCTTATGCCGAAACGGATCTTCATTTGATCTACCTGCCGCACCGGCTGACGGAAACCAGCAACAAGCAGTATGACCGCCTGTTGGACGAGATTTTCGCCGGCACCGAGCTAACTGTTGCCCGCGAAGCGTCCCCTATGAAACGCGCGTTGACACTGTTCTTGTCCGACCGTGACAGCTGCCTCTTTCCGATCAGCGTCAAAGCACTTCACGCAGTCGCCGAGCCGGACGCAATTGTGTCTTCAGAACTGATCGACATCGTTTCCCTGCGGCTTTACACACCGACCGGAGATACGGAGAAAGCCTTCACATCTGTAGATGACTTTGACCCAAGACGGGTCGGCTACATCGCGGGGTCAGGGACTGTGCAAGGTCTCGGCCCCAAGCATAAACTCTTCGTTCCTATTCCATCGGAAGAACAGCTTATCCGGATGCTGGAACTCGGGCGTCTTGATGCGTTCCTGGGTCATCACCCGGACACAGCTTTGGCTCTAGAAGACCTGAACCGACCGGGTTTGTTGCGGGTTAGTCCCATCACGGTTAGCAATGTGCGTTTTCCAATCTCTTTTGTCTGCCACGACACGGCGGACGGGAGGCACTTCATCGAAGAGGTGAACGCGCGGATCCGGCAGTTCCACCAAGATGGAGACATTCGCCGGGTGCTTGGTCCACATGCCAATCTCCCGACTGATGCTGAAGATGCCATTGGCGCCCAAGTCTCTCAATGAGGATGACGTTTTGTCGGTCCGTTCTGACGGAGAACGGTCATCACGGGGTGTTTGATGAGGGTTAGGCTTGATCCCGGTGCGTTGCAAAGACAGAATACATCATGACCTGCAAGAAACTTAAACTTGGCCATGTCGGATTTATGTTCCTTGCGTCGGTCATTCTGTCGCCGGGCTCTGCAGGCGCGCAGCAGCCAGATACCGTTAAGCTCTATCTGAATTATCTTCCGCACAGGCTGACCGAAACCAGCGGCAAGCAATATGACCTTTTGCTGGACGTGGCGCTGTCTGGCCAACTTGCGCACGTGCCAAGAGGGGCTGCCCCGCTCAACCGTGCAAGGGCCCTGTTCCTCGGTGATACCGGAAGCTGTCTCTTTCCGACGAACATCATGGGGCTTGATGCCGGTGATCAAACGGCAACTCTGATCGCCTCTCAGCCTGTCGATATTGTGTCGCTCCGCGTCTACACCACGACCAACGGGGCGTCTTTCACATCTCTATCTGATTTCGACCCGTATCGGGTGGGCTATATCGAAGGGTCCGGCAGCATTCACGGCGTTGCAAACGCGGAGAAGTTCTATCCGATCCCGTCGGAAGAGCAGCTTATTGAAATGCTCAGTCTCGGGCGTCTGGATGCATTCCTGGGGCACCATCCGGATACGGCATTGGCGTTGGAGGAATTGGGCAAGCCGGATGCCCTGCGTGTCAGTCCGATCACGCTCCACAACATTCGCCTGCCCATATCCTTTGTCTGCCACGACAATGGGCCGGGGCGGGCGTTTGTCGCTGCCATCAACACCCGGATCACCGACCTTCAAAAGAGCGGTCAAATCCGCAACATCCTCGGGCCTCACGCCGAGCTGGCGGCCGAGGCGGTGGACCATGAGGAGAAACCGGAAGACATGATCCGATAGACCGGTTGGGGTCTGTCGCTTTTTTTCCCGCCTTTCGTATTGGTCATCGCTTCCCGTTCCCTTGACATTCCGCGCTGGGCATGGCTTGTGCAGCGCGCACGGCCTGCGTTCTGCGGGCCGTAATGGTTTTCTGTGTCTCGACATTGCGATTGGCTGTTTGAGGCGCTCTGCACATCTGAACAAGAATTGAGGAACGAGAATGCATCCCTACCGTAGCCATACTTGCGGTGATCTGCGTCTGTCCGACGAAGGCCAGACCATCCGTCTTTCCGGCTGGGTCCACCGGGTCCGAGATCATGGCGGGGTGCTGTTTATCGATCTGCGCGATCACTACGGCATGACACAATGCGTGGTCGATCCTGATTCTGCGGCCTTCGGTCTGGCTGAAACCGTGCGCTCCGAATGGTGTATCCGCATCGACGCGACCGTGAAGAAGCGGACCGAAGAGACCATCAATCCTGACCTTCCAACCGGTGAGATCGAAGTCTTTATCCGGGACATGGAAGTTCTTGGCTCCGCCAAGGAATTGCCGCTACCTGTTTTCGGTGAGCAGGAGTACCCGGAAGAGGTGCGCCTGAAATATCGCTTCCTGGATCTGCGCCGCGAAAAGCTGCACAACAACATGATCCTGCGCTCCAATGTCGTGCGCGATATCCGCGACCGTATGTGGGCGATTGGTTTCAACGAGTTCCAGACGCCGATCATTACGGCCTCATCCCCGGAAGGCGCGCGCGACTTCCTAGTGCCCTCCCGTCTGCATCCGGGCAAGTTCTATGCGTTGCCGCAGGCACCGCAGCAGTTCAAGCAGCTGCTGATGGTCTCAGGGTTTGACAAGTACTTCCAGATCGCGCCGTGTTTCCGCGATGAAGATCCGCGTGCTGACCGTTCGCCGACCGACTTCTACCAGCTGGACATGGAAATGTCCTTCGTGACCCAGCAGGAAGTTTTCGACACGATCGAGCCGGTGATTGCAGGCGTTTTCGAGAAATTCGGCAACGATCGTCCGGTCAACCGCAACTGGCCGCAGATCTCCTACAAGGACAGCGCTCTGTGGTATGGCACTGACAAGCCGGACCTGCGCAACCCGATCAAGATGCAGATCGTCTCCGAGCATTTTGCCGGATCTGGCTTTGCGATCTTTGCAAACCTTCTGGAGCAGCCTGGCACGGAAATCCGCGCCATTCCGGCCCCGAAAGGCGGCAGCCGCAAGTTCTGTGACCGTATGAACAAGTTCGCGCAGGGCGAAGGCCTGCCGGGCATGGGTTACATCTTCTGGCGCAAGGCCGAAGACGGGTCCATGGAAGCGGCCGGTCCGCTGGCGAAGAACATCGGTCCGGAGCGCACCGAGGCCATCCGCCAGCAGCTCGGTCTTGAGGTCGGCGATGCGGCCTTCTTCCTCGGTGGCAAGCCGAAGCAGTTCCAGGCCGTTGCCGCAAAAGCCCGTGTCACCATCGGTGAAGAGCTTGGCCACACCGACAAGGACCGGTTCGAATTTGCCTGGATCGTCGACTTCCCGATCTACGAGAAGGACGAAGAAACCGGCGAGATCGATTTTGAACACAACCCGTTCTCCATGCCGCAGGGCGGTATGGAAGCGCTGGAAGGTGATCCGCTCGAGGTCCTCGGTTACCAGTACGATCTGTCCTGTAACGGTCATGAGCTGGTGTCCGGTGCGATCCGGAACCACAAGCCGGAAATCATGTACAAGGCTTTCGAGATCGCCGGGTATCCGAATGACGAAGTCAACAAGCGTTTCGGCGGCATGGTCAATGCGTTCCAGTACGGAGCACCTCCGCACGGTGGCTGCGCAGCCGGTATCGACCGGATCGTGATGCTGCTGGCGGACGAGGCCAACATCCGTGAAGTCATGCTGTTCCCGATGAACCAGAAAGCTGAAGACCTGATGATGGGCGCGCCGAATGAGCCGGATACCGCCCAGCTGCGCGAACTTCATCTGCGGCTAAACCTCCCGGAAGAGTGATCTTTCCGGGAAAGGGTGCAAACGCCTGATAGAAGGCTCCAGTCCGCTGGAGCACAAAGGCCGGCTCTGCTGGCCTTTGTCGTATCAGACGGCTAGAAACCTCCGGTCGGTGATTAGCCGCTGATCGACTCGCAACAACGCAGTTCGCGAAATGCCTGTATCACCCATCGCTGCATGAAATCACAGATTTAAATGCAACAGGCGATGCTTCTGGTTTCAAGAATGCCGCAAAACGCGATAGATAGTGCGGGCAGGTTGGCGCAGGGAAGGACACAGGGTCCGGTTGCGCCGAAGAAAGGCATGAGTGGGTGCTCAATTTTCGGAAAGTGAACGCTGAGACGGATCCGAATGAAACCATTCCCTTGATCCGGCGTCTCTTCGGGGAAAACCTGAAGACCTATCTGCCGCAGTACGCGCTCGCATTCGTGTTCATGGGATTTGTGGCGGCGACCACAGCGGCCAGTGCCTGGATCATGCGCGATGTGGTCAATGAGGTGTTCGTCAACCGTGACCAGCAGATGGTCTATGTCATTGCCGGCGTGGTGATGCTGATATTCGCGGTCAAGGGCGTGTCCACCTATGGCCAGCTGGTGGTGCTTGCCCGGGTCGGCAACGCGATCATTGCCAGCCTTCAAAAGCGCCTGTTTGACCATATTCTGCAGCTCGACCAAGCCTATTATGACCGGAAATCGCTCGCCGAGATCAATGTGATTGTCACCCAGGGTGTGAACTCCGCCCGCATGACGATGGACATGGTCGTTGTCTCTCTCGGCCGGGATCTCCTGACCTTGATCGGTCTTGTCATCGTGATGGTCGTGCAGAACCCGCTGCTGAGTTTCTTTGCCTTCGTCATCATGCCGCCAGCGGTCATCGGCGTTGCGATCCTGATCCGGCGGGTCAAGAAGCATATGAACCGCCAGGTGGTCTCAACCGCCAAGATTACGGCAGCCCTGCAAGAAACCGTGCTTGGTGTGCGGGTGGTCAAGGCCTTCGGAATGGAAGACGCCATGCGGGACCGCATGGGCGACTCGGTAGAAGATGTCCAACGGCAGGCCAACAAAATCGCAACCTTGAGCGCCCGGACATCGCCCATGATGGACACGCTCGGCGGGTTCGCCATTGCGATGGTGATCTTCTATGGCGGGTATTCCGTTGTGGAGCTTGGTCAGGATCCGGGCGCATTGTTCTCCTTCATCACGGCTCTTTTGCTTGCCTACGACCCGGCACGACGTTTGGCGCGGCTCAACGTCAATCTTGGCCGTGAAATGGTCGGCCTGCGCTTGATGTACGAGTTGATCGATGAGAAAGCCGATCTCAAGGACCGCGACGGAGCCAAATCCCTTGCTGTTTCAAGCGGCGAAATCGTGTTCGACGATGTCCGGTTTTCCTATGGAGACGGTGCAGCACTCAGCGGTGCGTCCTTTAAGGCCGAACCGGGGGAAATGACCGCGTTAGTCGGTGCCTCGGGTGCCGGCAAGTCGACCGTGTTCTCGCTGATCGAGAGGTTCTATGATCCCCAATCCGGCGAAATCCGGATTGACGGTCAGCCGGTTCAGGAGGTTCAGGTCGCGACCTTGCGCCGGTCCATCGCCTACGTCGGGCAGGATGCATATCTCTTCAACATGAGCCTTCGCGACAACATCGGCGTTGGTGTGCCTGGTGCAACCGAAGCGGACATCATCGAAGCGGCGAAAGCGGCGAATGCGCATGACTTCATCACCGCTCTACCGGACGGATACAACACCAGTGCCGGGGAGGGCGGCAACAATCTCTCCGGTGGTCAGCGCCAACGGATCGCCATTGCCCGTGCGATGCTCCGGGACGCACCGATCCTTTTGCTGGACGAAGCAACATCGGCATTGGATGCAGAATCTGAAGCCAAGATCCAGTCCGCGCTGGAAACCTTGATGACCGGCCGGACGACACTCGTTATTGCACACCGGCTTTCAACGGTTCGCCACGCTCACCAGATCCATGTCATGGATCAGGGCAAGGTCGTGGAGAGCGGAACGCACGACAAGCTCTACGATCACGACGGCATTTACCGGCGGCTCTGTGATCTGCAGTTTCAGGACAAAACGGAAGCTGCGGAGTAGTTCTCCTTCTGCGCCGGGATTGCGGGTCGACAAAGCCTTTTTGCGACCCACTGATCAGTTTCCTCGATAGGGCGAATTCTAAAAAATTTGCAATCTTTGCGCTCATGAAAGAGCCGCAATTGGTTCAGATGTTTGCCGAGCGAAACCAGGGACATCGCTGATTAATCAGCGCGCGGCCTTGGCGTCATCGAAAACCTTGACCGATTTTGCAAAGGACTTTTCAAATGTCAGCACGTCCCCTCATTTCGACCATTGCAGCCGCAGCGCTGTCGGTGTTTGCTTTTTTTGGTGCCGCCTCGGCGATGTCCGAGCCAACCTTTGAGGAAGCCTTCGCAGCCGCCGAAACAGTGTCCTACAAAGCGCAGGTCGTCACGACCAACCCGGCCCGCAACGAGATCATCGTCAAGGCGAAGGACCGAAATGAATTCGCTGTGCCGGTTCAGGCCGGATTTGACATCGCATCGGTGCGGGAAAACCAGTTCCTGAACGTGACGTATCTTGCCGG
This sequence comes from Roseibium sp. R5, assembly GCF_055755305.1. Classification (NCBI taxonomy): domain Bacteria; kingdom Pseudomonadati; phylum Pseudomonadota; class Alphaproteobacteria; order Hyphomicrobiales; family Stappiaceae; genus Roseibium; species Roseibium sp. R5. The sequence goes on along the minus strand of NZ_CM146910.1, from coordinate 4,091,364 downwards.
TGTCGTCATCGACATCGAAAAAAGCAAAAACACCAAGCCTGAGATCGATGCCTCAAAAACGGTCGTTCTTGCCGATGAGGACCGGTTGCCCGCGGGCCTGACAGCCCGTCAGATGACCGTCACGGTCAAGATCCTGACCGCGGACACGGAAACCGGAAAGGTCCGTTTCACAGGCCCTGATGGCGAGGAACGCACCTACACAGTTCAAAACCCGGAAATCTTGAGTGATCTTAAGATCAAGGGTGGTGAACTGTTTGATGTTACCTTCTTCGACGCCATCGGCTTCGAAATCACCAATACCTGATCAAGCCTGATGAAAACAGAAAACGCGGCGGTAGGTTCCGCCGCGTTTTTGTTTTCGGAGTATGGATTACTGATTGGCAGTAATCGACACACCCAGCAACTGCGGAACCATTTGCGGGGCCATCATCGCCGCACCCATGATCTGGGCAAACGGGACCGGGTTTTCCGGAGACGCGTTGATTTCCAGGGACCCCGGGTTGGTCAGGTATTGTGTCACAGCTTCTGCGACCTGGCCTTCGAGGTCCTTGTTTTGAAGCATGCCCAACATCAGCGGCAAGCTGCCGGTCAGGCCAGCGACATACTGCTGGGTGTCGACGCCGGCCTTTTGAGCTTCCTGATCCAGCACCCGGCCGGTCAGAGACGCATCATCCAAACGGATGCGCACATTGGACACGGAGATGTTCTGAAGAAGGGCCATGGACTCTTCCGGATTATCGGAAGCCTTGTTCAGCTCCTCCACAACTTCGCGGGTTACACCGCCAAGTGAGAGCGACAGTGTCAGCGCGGCAGCGTCCTGGCCATCTATCTTAAGGTCCGGGATATTGATCGTAGCCGCATCCGGATCCCACTTGCCGGAGCCGGAAATGTTCATGTTGAGGGTTTCGTAGCCAAGGTCCTGCAGGGATTTGGCTTCTTCGGCCTGGATCTCTTTCACATCCACGACAATATTTGAGATTGCAAAGCTGCCGCTTGTTGGCTGATCGCCGTCCATTTCGTCGATGGACGAGGTGATTGTGTCGATTGTGGCGATCGTGCCGTCTTCGTCATTGATCTGGATGGTCGAGGCTTCGAAGGTCTTGTAGCTCGGATCAACGGTCGGGGCGCCGTTTTGAACTTCTTCAGCCGCTGGCAAGACAAGATCCGTTGCGGTCATGTTTGCCATGGTGAGGCCGCCGTCGTCGGCAGCAAGTTCCAGGTTTTGAAGCTGAAGGCCACTCAGTTTCAAACGGCCATTGTCCAGAATAGAACCGCCGGAGAGGGTCGTGGTGCCGATGGTGACAGTGCCATCGTCATCTTCGCTTTTGAGAACGAGGTCGGCGATGGTGACGTCACCGCCCGTTTCGTTGACGCTGCCATAGCTTTCCACGTCGCCGCTGTCTGAATCGAGGAGTTTCAAGAACGCATCGGCAACCGGTACGCCGCTCGGGTCGAATGCTAGGGCCGGTGCAGCCTGAGCCAAAAACAGACCAACTGCGGTTGAAAGGCCGAGGCCGATCCGGGACTTCTTGGAAATCATGATGTGTACTCCAAACGTGAAGTGTCAGGGCTGACGCGAGCCTGCGTCATAGCTTAATACCAACGGCGACAGATAGGGACCCATTTATTGCAGCTGGTGCGAATTGAAAAAGAGACCGGTTTCTTGACCTGCCTCGAAGGTTTTGTCACCCGATTGGTGCAGCGACAATGTGACGGTGATCACGCTCTTTGCGGATTTCCGCACTTGGACCGGTAAATGTGCGCCGAAAGGTTGTGGAAAATGAAAACAGCGGTAGGTGCAGCCTCAGCTTATGCAGTCGCAGTTTGGGTTCATCATAAGCTGTCAAATAGCCTGCTGGCTTAGTGAAATCGTCCTGTCAGGGTTAAGAAATGCTTCTGCATTCAGGGCTTGTTTACCCATTTCGCGGCATGGTTTGCGGGAGATGGTACTCAACGGGCTTGCGCATTGTCCTTTCGTTATTTCGGTTTTGCTAAGACGGTTCTGATCGCACTGGTGCTTGCGACAACGCCGCTGTTTGCGATCAATATTATCCTCAATCAATACGCCGAGAGCCGCGCCGTCAGCGAGATGGAAGCGATGGGGCAGGTGTCCATCCGCCGTGCGGAAGAGGCCATCACCACCACTGTTTCTTTCTTGCAAAGACTGGATCGCGATGACGTTGAAACCTGCGATGCAGCTGATCGGATCATCTACGAGCAGCAGATCATCGACCACGGCATGATCGACGCCATTGGGTTGGTGGATGCTGCCGGGCAGCGCATGTGCATCATTCCGGACCGTGAGCTGTCTGCAGAAGTGGTCCTTCCGCCCCTGCGTCCAGACGGCCCGCTGGTGGGTATTGGTATGCTGGAGCGCAGTTACCTTGGCGCCAGAGCCGCCGTGGTCAGTTGGGATCTGAAAAACGAGACACGGTTGTTTGCCGAGATCACCCCGGCTGTGATCGCAATGGATCCTGGCCCTGAGTATCTGAGATCCTACAGGCGGACAGAATTGCGCCTCGGCGACAATCTTCTCTGGTATCAGGTCGGTGGCTACAATTCGGAAGGCAACGATCCAAGTGAAATGCTGTCGGTTGAAGTTGCATCTGAGCTTTATCCGCTGATTGCCATTGTCAATGCGCCTGTTTCGGCGGCTTTGCAGGTCGTTCAGCAGTTGAAGGTCATTGCCGCGGCGGCCTGCGCAGCCATTGCTGTTCTGTTTGTCGCTATCGGTATCTGGTACTCTTGGCGGCCGGAGAGCGAGGCGAACGACGAGTTTGTGGCCGCGATCCGAAACGGCGAGTTCATTCCGTATTACCAGCCGGTCATGGATATCGAGACCAAGCGTGTTCGTGGCTGCGAGGTTCTCATGCGCTGGCGCCGCCCGAACGGCATGATTGTCTCACCTGGCCAATTCATGGCCTATGCCGAAGCCAATGGGCATATCTTTGACATGACCCGCCACATGATGCGGGTGGCAAGCGACGAGGTCGGTGCGCTCTACGGCGAGCATCCGGACTTCAAGCTGTCGATCAACCTCTTTGCCGGGCATTTCCTCGACCGTGAGATCGTGTCCGATATCAAGAACACGTTTGAGAACTCCGAGATCTCCTATCAGCAAATTGTTGTTGAGGTCACCGAACGCTATCCGCTTGAGGATATGGAACTGGCGCGCAAGATCATGGCCGAATTGCAGGCTCTTGGAGTCCGCATTGCGCTTGACGACGTGGGCACAGGCCATGGCGGCATGGCCTATCTGCAGAAGCTCGGCGTGGATATCATCAAGATCGACAAGATGTTCATCGACAGCATCAGTTCCGACGACAACTCCACGACCATTGTGGATTCCATGGTCGAGCTTGCCGACAATCTCGGGATGGGCATCATCGCCGAAGGCGTTGAGGAAGAAGAGCAGATTGACCGCCTGATGGAACTCGGCGTGACAGCTGCACAAGGCTATTATTTCGCAACGCCCATGCCGGCCAAAGAGTTTATCGAGTTTGCCGAGCGTGTTGAAGATGAAGCCCGTGAACGCGCACGGATCGCCGCGGAAGCGGCCGCTGCGGAACAGGCCGCAGCCGAAGCGTCCATGGAAGACGAAGCGGCCTGATCCGGGGCTTGGACCACTCATAGTGTACTTCGAGCGGTGATTTCGCCTTGCATTCCTGGGTTTTGCGGGTCTTTGAGAAAACTGCCAATCCTTTGGTTTTCGGTTCTTTTTTGTCGCTGTTCCTCAGCCTTCTGAATAAACGCCTTAAAATTTAATCGCCTCAGGGCTGCTATGAACTCCTTGTTTGTACCGGCTGGACGGTTTATATGGCTTGGAACTGTACTGACCAGACGGTTCAGAATCCGATATGTCGAAGACCACCAAAAACACAAAATGCCAGATCTTGACCGCAGCGCTTGAGGTCGTCCGCCGCGCAGGCACGCCAGCGTTGACGCTTGATGCTGTCGCAGAAGAAGCAGGGCTGTCCAAGGGCGGACTGCTTTACAACTTCCCCAGCAAGGATGCCCTCATTCGGGGTATGGTGGAATTTCTGGCCGGGAAATTTGAAGCCGAAATTGCCGCCGCGCGTGAAAATGCGACCGATGCAGATTCTCCGACGTTGGCCGCCATGGTGGATGTCACAGAAGGCTGGTTAAGTGAGCAGCGCGATGTTGCGCGGGCGATTTTGCCGGCGACCGCCGACAAACCGGACCTTCGGCAGCCATTTATCGACGTCAAGCTCCGGCTGCGGGCCGCGATACTGGAAGAAACCTCGCAACTTGGAGTAGCGTGGGTCATTTGGACCAGCCTCGAAGGATTGCATTTTTCCGAAGCGCACTGCGTTTCGACACTGACGGACGACGACCGGGCAGCAGTTTTCGAAGAACTGCGTGGCCGGCTCAAGGACCTCAACCAATAGGACGGAACTCTATGTTGGCATTGTTGAAGACGCCCGCCGCAAGGGTGGCAGCGATCGTTTTGTCGGCGGGTTTATTGGCCGCATGCCAGGACGATGCAATAGATCCGATCGCCGAGGCGGAGGCAAAACTTCACGCTGCCCCAAGGCCAGCCAAAATCTTTACCGTTTCCGATCAACTCGGTCTCTTGGAGCGTCGGTTTGCCGGACGGGTGGCTGCAGTGCAAACCGTCGATCTTTCCTTCCAGGTTGCCGGCCGGATCGTTGAGCTGCCGGTCCTGGAAAGTCAGCAGGTGAAGAAAGGCGATCTGATCGCTCGGCTCGATACCGCCGACTATGATCGCGCACTGCGTGAGGCGACAATCAACGTCGAGCAAGCCAAACGCGAGTTGGACCGCCTTGCGACCCTGCGCGACCGGAATGTGATCGCGGTTTCGGCCTTCGACGCTCAACAGGACAAGCATGACTTGGCTGTTGAAGCGTTAAAGGAAGCCAAGCTGGATCTTCAGTACTCCGAACTTCGTGCGCCGTTTGACGGCATTGTTTCCCTGCGCCTCATCGACAACTTTACAACGGTGAGCGTTGGAACACCTGTGGTGCGGATGCACGATGTGTCGGAAATCCAAGTCGATATCAATGTGGCCGAGGCCCTCTTCGGGCGGGTGAGGGACACGGAAGTCGTCTCGATCGAAGCCAAATTTCCAGCCTATGGCGACAAGTATTTCCCATTGATCTATCGCGAGCATTCTTCCCAGGTTGACGATGTCACCCAGACATACCGGGTCACGCTTGCAATGCCTCGTAAGGGAGCAGACCAGCTGTACCCGGGAATGACTGCGTCGGTCCGGGTCAAGTTTCTCCCGGAAGGGTTGTCCCTTGGGGAGATGTTCCTCATTCCGACCGGATCGATCGCGGTTGACGGCGATGGTCAGTCATATGTCTGGATCTATGATGATGGAAGCGATGCCGTCTCCAAACGCAAAGTCGAAGTCGGCACGGTCATGGGCGACTACATCCCGGTGAGTTCGGGCCTTGGTGCCGGCGAAGACATTGTTGCTGCCGGAGCCGCTTTCTTGAGTGATGGCCAGGTCGTGCGACCGCTGCGCTGATCTGACAGATAATACCGAACAAGGATCTGATCCCTTGGATATTGCACGTTATTCGATCCAGAAACCGGTCAACACCTGGATGATCGTCATCCTGTCTTTGCTCGGCGGTTTGTGGGCACTCAGCACCGTTGGCCGCCTCGAAGATCCGGCCTTCACCATCAAGGAAGCCCAGGTCATCACCAGCTACCCGGGCGCAACGGCTGCCGAAGTGGAGAACGAGGTCACCGAGATCCTCGAAACCGCGATCCAGCAACTGCCGCAGCTGAAGGAAATCACGTCTGTTTCCGAACCGGGCCTGTCGCGTATCCGTGTCGAAATCAAAGATACCTATGACGGCACCGAATTGCCGCAGGTGTGGGACGAGCTTCGCCGAAAGGTCGGTGATGAACAGCGCGCACTGCCTGCCGGCGCTGGAACACCGTTGGTCTATGACGATTTCGGCGATGTGTTCGGTCTTTTCTATGCCTTCACTGCAGATGGGTATACCAACCGCGATATCCGCACGACCGTCAAGCGTATCCGGCGGGAGCTGCTCACGGTTCCGGGCGTTGGCAAGGTTGATGTCTCCGGCGAGCCGGAGGATGTCATTTACCTGAATGTCGACCACGACAAGATGGTCGGCCTTGGTATTTCCATGACCGATATCACCAGCGTGCTCGATGCGGAAAACCGGATCCAGACCAACGGCTCCGGCATATCAGGAGACAAGCGCATCCGGTTGATGACGGCGTCCGCTTTTGACGACTTTACGGGCATTCAGGATCTGGTGATCGGCCGGCCGGGCACCACGGCGATGATCCGCCTGTCGGACATTGCGACACTGGAACTTGGTGAACCCGAAAGGCCATCCCGGCTGATCAGGCACAACGGACAAGAAGCGGTCACCATAGGTGTCTCGCAGATCGACGGTACGAACATCGTTGAGGTTGGTGGCCGTGTCATAGAAAAACTCGCGGAGGTCGAAGCCCAACTGCCGGTCGGGATGCAGATTCACCCGATCTACGAGCAGAACATCGTTGTCGACGAATCTGTGAACGGCTTCATCATCAACCTCGCGGCCTCGGTGGTCATCGTGATCACGGTCCTGGCGCTGTTCATGGGTTGGCGCGCGGCACTCGTGGTTGGAACCGTGCTTTTGCTCACGGTGATGGCAACGGTTCTGTTCATGCGGCTGTTTGCCATCGAGATGGAGCGGATTTCGCTTGGCGCTCTGATCATCGCGATGGGCATGCTGGTGGACAACGCCATCGTTGTCGCAGAAGGCATGATGATCAACATGCAACGCGGCATGCGGGCCATTGACGCCGCCAGCAAGGTTGTAAAACAAACCATGTGGCCACTGCTCGGCGCGACCGTGATCGGCATCATGGCGTTCTCGGGCATCGGCCTGTCCCCAGATGCAACGGGTGAGTTCCTGTTCTCGCTCTTTGCGGTTATCGGGATATCGCTGCTGCTTTCCTGGATATTTGCGATCACAGTGACGCCTTTGTTCGGAAAATACTTTTTCCGAACAGCTGAAGGTGTTGGCGATGATCATGACCCCTACAAAGGCATCCTATATACGATCTACCGGAAGTTCCTGATTGGAACGCTGCATGCCCGTCTGCTGACAATCGCGGTGCTGATTGGTGTGACAGTTGCCTGTGTGATGGCTTTCGGCAACGTGAAACAGGCGTTCTTTCCGGATAGCAACACACCGCTCTTTTATGTCCATTACTGGAAACCTCAAGGTACTGATATCCGGTCGACCGAGGCAGATCTGAAGGACATGGAGACCGTCGTCCTTGCAGATGAACGGGTCAAAACGGTCACCAGTTTTGCCGGCGGCGGGGCTACCCGTTTCATGCTTACCTACGCACCGGAAGATGCCAATCCGGCCTACGGTCACATGATCATCCGGACCCATAGCCGGGATGATATTGATGCTCTGGCGTTGGATCTGCGGGAACAATTCGGTGAACGGTTCCCGTCAGCCCAGATCATCACGAAACGCTTGGTCTTTGGCCCTGGCGGTGGAGCGAAGATCGAGGCACGGTTCTCCGGACCGGATGAGGACATCCTGAAGCGTCTCGGGGAGGAAGCCCGGGCCGTCTTCCAGCTGCCGGACAATCGCCTGGCTGACGTTAATACCGATTGGCGCCAGCGCGAACTGGTGGTTCGGCCGATCTTTGACGAAGACCGCGCCCGCATCTCCGGCATTACACGCGAAGAACTATCACTTTCTTTGCAGTTTGCCACTGAGGGTGTTCAGGTGGGCGCGTATCGTGACATTGACGAGAGCATTCCGATCGTCGCGCGAAAGGCCGGAACCGACGGAATTTCTGTGAACGAAAGCGTGTCGGACTCCGTTGTCTGGAGCACAAGCCAGCGCCGTTACGTGCCGGTTGACCAGGTCGTGCAAGAATTCGTCATGGAGCCGCAGGACACGTTGATCCAGCGCCGCGACCGTGTGCGGACCATCACAGTGGCTGCGGAAACCACGGGCGGCGAAACGGCAGCTGCAGCGCTTGCGCGTGTCCGGCCTCAGATTGAAGCCATTGCACTGCCGCAAGGCTACGCGCTGGAGTGGGGCGGCGAATACGAGAGCACCAACGATGCGCAAGCTTCTCTCGGTGCGCAGCTTCCACTCGGTTTCCTGGTCATGCTGATCATCTCGATCCTGCTGTTTGGCTCGATCCGGCAACCGCTGATCATCTGGTTGATGGTGCCAATGTCGATCAACGGGGTCGCGATTGCCCTTCTTGCGACAGATACGGCGTTTGGGTTCATGTCGCTCCTCGGCTTCTTGTCGCTCTCAGGCATGCTGATCAAGAATGCGATCGTTCTGCTCGAAGAAATCGATCTGATGATCCGGGAGGGCAAAGAAAAGTACCAAGCCATCGTTGAGGCGAGTGTCTCGCGTATGCGGCCCGTGATGCTGGCGGCGATCACGACCATCCTTGGCATGGCACCGTTGTTGTCGGATGCTTTCTTCCGCGGCATGGCGGTCACCATCATGGGCGGTCTGGCCTTCGCGACAATCCTGACATTGATTGCAGCGCCGGTCCTTTATGCGCTGTTCTTCCGTGTCCGGCCAACGAAAACAACGAATATACCGACCCCCAAAGAAGAAAACATCCCAACCGCTGCGGCACCCGTGCCGGGCGAATAAAAAACGCCACCTGCCGGGCGGCGGCAGGCGGCGTGACCAGAGCTGATCGCGCTCCGGCGGGCAACATCCCGGCCCTGGGGAGGGAGAGGGCCAAGATGTGCCGGGGTCTAGCTTAGATGTGCCAGTTCGCCGCGCAGGCGGGTCTTGCACTCTTTCACGTTGCCGAGCACACGGGTGCAGACTTCCTGTTTGTTTTCTTTCTCAACCAGGAAAGACTCCATGCGGGCTTCAAGATCCCGCAGGCGGGCGCGGCGGGCGCGGTGGGAGTTTGAACCGGACGGCAAAGCGCCAATTCCGTAGTAAGGCCCGAAAAGGGTCATATCGGGGGCTCCTCTGTTTCGGCAGGTCAGTTGGCGGATCAGGCGGTTTGGGCAGGGTTGAGCTTGCGTTCAACGCGCTGAATTTCGTCACGCAAACGCAGCTTGAATTTCTTGAGAGATCGGATGTGTTCCACGTCTGGGTAAGGGTGCAGTTCTTCCCGCTGGATCAAATTGTCCAGAGTGCCGTGCTGGCTGCGAAGTGATTTCAGACGTGCGTACATCTCCTAGGCTCCTCTCAATTTTTAACATCGTTGCACTTCCGATATGGGGAGTGGATTGAAATAGCGGAAATACATTGTTTCGATAAAATCGATAGAATATGTCTATGGGAGAATCTAAGAGGAAAAGCGGCCATGGGGTATCGACCGTCGGCGCGGCAACTGGAGTATTTTATTGCTCTGGCGGAGGAAGGGCATTTCGGCAAAGCCGCCAAGAAGTGCCATGTTTCCCAACCGACATTATCTAATCAGTTCAAGCTGTTGGAAGACAGTGTTCATACAACACTTGTGGAGCGCGGGACGACCGGCGTGCGGTTGACCGCAGCTGGAGAACGGCTATTGCCGCTGGCGCGCCATGCGTTGGAAGTGTTGGACGATTTTGTGACGGCAGCTGAAGCTGGGCGCGAAAATCTCGGCGGCTTGATCCGGTTGGGGGTGCCGTCCACATTCGGGCCATATTTCATGCCGTATCTCCTGCCGATTCTGAAGTCGAAATACCCGGAACTTGAGCTTTATATCCGGGAAGACCGGCCGATGGTTTTGGAGCAGCAAATCCTTGATGGCACGCTTGATTGCATCATATCCCCCGACTTGGCGGGTTCAGAACGGCTTCAGGTTTTGAAGCTGTGCCTGGAAGACTTGTCGCTTGCCGTGCCGCGGTCCCATCCGCTCTCAGGCCTTGATGTCATACCGGTTGAACTGCTTAAGGGCGAGAGGCTTCTCACGCTGAGCCAAGGGTTTCGGCTTCACGACGATGTTCAGTCCCTGGCGCGGGCGAGCGGAGCTGATTTCCGTCAGGACTATGAAGGGACGAGCCTAGATGCCCTGCGCCAAATGGTGTCAATCGGTATGGGCCTGTGTCTGTTTCCCGCGGCCTACATAGCGTCCGAGTTCGGAAAAGAACCGGATATCGTCTTGAAACAGGTCGCGGAAATGAAAACTCGACGAACGATTTGTATTGCCTGGCGCCGCGACAGTGCCCGGCACAATCATTTTCAAACACTGTATGATCTTTCTCTCGAAGCTGTTGAGAGCATGAATGTTCCCGGAGTGGAACCAACTTCGGGATGAATGCTGCTACACTGTCCAATGCCGTTGCCCAAGCGGGTGCTTCTTGCCAGCTTTCAAAAACGTGTTGGAGCAAGCCATGCCAAAGATATCTGAAGCAAGCGACTACCAAACCGTCATAACAACCTTTGAGATGACACCGGGAACGTGCCTGGATCTTTTGGAGGAGCTGAAAGACGCATATCGCGAGTTCATTCAGCACCAGCCCGGATTTATCGGTGCCGGTCTGCACGTCAACGATGCGCAGACACGGATCGCCAATTACTCCCAGTGGCGGCGGCGGGAAGACTTCCTGGCCATGTTGCGGTCCGATGAGATGCGCGAGCGCAACCGCCGGATCCATGCCCTGTGCAAGAGCTTCGAGCCGGTGATGTACGATGTGGCGGAGAGTTTCGCCTGACACTCATGCTGCTGGGGGCTAAAGAGCAAGCCGCCGTGACTTTGATAACAAGTGGTCCGGACAGTTCCAGTGTCGCGACAAGATCCGACAGGCGTTCAGGATTGCATCCACCGGTGGTTTTGCCGTAAGGTCATGCACCATGAGGATGTTTTTCGTTCAGCTGTTCATTATTCTGTTTGCGGCAACCGCGGTTGCGGATGAAAAGCCCACAAAGATACGACTTACCAATGGCGAATGGGCTCCTTATCAGTCCAAAGACCTGCCGGGATACGGTGTTTCGTCTCAACTTGTGACGAAGGCGTTCGAAGCGGTCGGCATAGAAGTCGAGTATGGTTTCTTTCCCTGGAATAGGGCGATGCTGCTCGTGGAGCAGGGCGCTTGGGACGGAACCTTCATGTGGGTGCTAACGCCGGAGCGGGAGCGCCTTTACCTTGCCAGCGACCCGCTGTTTGTCTTGCGGGAGGTGATCTTCTACTCCAAGGACAATCCTGTTGAAGCCAAGGAATTGGAGGACTTGAACGGTAAGGTCATGGGGGCGCTGGATTCCAGCGCGTTTGGCCAACAGTTCGCTCCCTTGATCGATGATGGATCGATCATCGTCGCGAGAGTGCCGAACAATCAGCAGCTGTTTCAGATGCTCGCCATGGGGCGGGTTGATTTTGTCCCTGAGCTGGAAACCAGCGGGTACGAGGCCGCCCTGGAGCATCTGACGGAAGACCAGCAAAAACGGATCGGTCACTTGGAAAGGCTGACCTATCCATGGTCCTACCACTTGTTGATTTCGCGGCAAACGGAGCATGGCCCGTATTTTGTCGACGCCTTCAACCGCGGTATGGAGATCATCCGAGCCAACGGCGAATTTGACCGCATTATCGGCCCGTACATCCGACCCAGATCGCTGAATTGAAAGAGTTTTCTGTCTTCGGCGCAGGTCACAGCAAAAAGACAACGGCCCCTGCATCACTGTGCAAGGGCCGCTTTTCTTATTCGGTTCAGATGACGCGTTTGCTTACTGATATTTCGCCAGGATCTTGGCTTGGGTGCCGTCATCGATCATGGATTTCAGCGCGTCCTGCATCTTTTTCACATTGTCGGCATTCGTGCCCGGATTACACGCCATCGACAAGACGGTCTCGGACAAGACAACCGCTTCTTCGACTGCAACACCGTCTTTCTTGAGGCTGTTGAAGAATGCTTCGGATACGGCGACCATGTCGATCCGGCCCGCTGCCAGCTTCTTGAGGGTTGTTTCCATATCCTTGGCGGCATCGATTTTCGGGAAACCTTTGTCTTTCAACAGAGCTTCCGTGTAGTCTTGGGACTGCGTGCCGACAGAGTAAGCCATGGCTTCGTCGATTGTTGTGGCGTTGATATCAGATCCGGCTTTCTTGATCAGCAGCGTCCGGTCAACATTCAGCGGCTCGACCCAGACGAACAATGGATCACGCGCCTCTGTGTGCGACGCTGTAAACACACAGTAGTCCGCTTCTTTTTCAGCCAGGCCGATAGCACGGGACCATTGCGCCATTTCGACCTCATAGGTCAGGCCTGCGCGGTTCATGATTTCAAAAACCTGTTCTGCACCAAAGCCGACGATTTTGTCGCCTTCCATATAGTTGAACGGTTTGTATTCCTCGGTGGTGAGGTTGATGTCTGCCGCGTGAGCAGGGGTGAGCACCGCAGCAGCGGCAAGGGCGATGAGGCCAGCAGCAAATTTCATGTCGGTTCCTTTCTGGAGCGATAGGACTGCTTATCGTTGTTTTGCAGCCGTCATTAGAAAGGGGAGGGACTTACTCTTGGTTATGAGTGAGGTGATTTTTGAGTGAAAGTAAGAATAAGGTTATCAAAGTATTTGAGAGAAGCAGTTCTATAAAAATTATCCATGTAAAATATTTCAGTTAGCTGCAAATCAGAGCGCGAAGTGTATTGTTCTTCGGTTTATAGTTGTTGGTTTTTAAATGAAGGCGGTAAGTAAATTAGGTCATCGGATAAGTTATCCGAACCTGTAAACCGCTCAGCGTTGAGCAGAACGGCTACTAGTCCAGCTTCAAAATTAACGACGCTGCCGATGAGGCTCAGGTCCCACAGAATGTTTGGTAAGGTCCAAAATCCTGTGGTGCCGGCTTTGCGTAAGCCTCCAATCCTTCACGTTCCTTATAAGGATCTTTCAAGACATCCAGCAGGTCTTCAACCAGACTATAATCTCCGGTCTCTGCGGCGGCCAACGCCTCTTCGACCTTGTGATTGCGTGGAATGTAGACCGGGTTCACACGGTTCATCTCGCGGCTGATTTCTTCGGCTGGACGCCCTTTTGCGGAGCGCCGTTGATCCCAGCGATTTACCCAGGCAGATATATCGGCCTTGTCTTCGAAGAGATCAAAAAGGGGAGCGGTGTTTCCGGAGACAGCATCGGCCAGGTGCCGGAAAACCAATGTGTAGTCGGCTTTGGATGCCGCCATCGCGCTGAGAAGGTCCTCAAACAGAGTGACGTCATCATCTTGCAGATCAGTCAGGCCAAGCTTTTTGGACATGCCGTTGAGCCATGCGGTTCGATAGAGATCCGGAAATTTGTTCAGTTCCTGAGTTGCAAGCTCTACGGCCCTGTCGAGGTCCGCTGGATCGAACAAGGGGAGCAGGGCTTCTGCCAAGCGTGCCAGGTTCCACTGCATGATGGCGGGCTGGCGGCCGAAGGCATAGCGCCCACCGTGGTCAATCGAGCTGAAAACAGCGGCCGGATCATAACCGTCCAAAAACGCGCAGGGACCATAGTCGATCGTTTCACCGGAGATCGTGGTGTTGTCTGTGTTCATCACACCATGGACGAAGCCGATCAGCATCCATTCGGAAACCAGCCGGGCCTGGCGGTCCACAACACGCGCAAGGAACTGAAGATATCGATCGTCAGCGTCTGGGAGGTCCGGGTCATGCCGCGCGATGGCGTAGTCCGCCAGTTGCCGCACCTTGTCTGTATCGCTTCGGGCCGCAAAGAATTGGAAGGTGCCGACCCGCAAATGGCTGGATGCTACACGGGTAAGGACGGCGCCAGGTTTCAGGCCTTCACGTTGGATCATTTCGCCGGTTGTCACGGCCGCAAGCGCACGTGTTGTTGGCACACCGAGCGCGTGCATGGCCTCGCCGAGGATGTATTCCCTCAGGACCGGGCCAATCACCGCTTTGCCGTCGCCACCGCGTGAGAACGGTGTCCGGCCGGAGCCCTTGAGTTGAATGTCGCGGCGATGACCTTCCTGATCGATCACCTCGCCAATCAATAGGGCCCGGCCATCGCCGAGCTGAGGCGAAAAACCGCCGAACTGATGACCGGCATAGACCTGTGCGAGGGGAGAAGCCCCTTCAGGACTTGCCGAGCCAGCAAAGACAGCCTCCATTTGGGGAGCAGCAAGCGCCGCGCTATCAAGACCGAGTTCACCGGCGAGCGAGGAGTTTAGAATGACCAGCTTCGGGTCCGGCACGGCCGCGCCCTGCCACTCGACGTAGAACCCGGGAAGTTCCCGGGCGTATGTGTTGTCGAACTGAAAAGCAGGTGGCTGTGTGGTCATTAGGGCGAAATCCGGTCGGTGAATGTCTACTGTCGCTATATAGTTTTTATCCCGCTTGCTTTCGACCCTTCAGCGCCAATTACCGAGGTTCCATTTTTTGAAGGAGATTCGCTGTCTGCTTCAGACGGACATGTGGAAAGGGTTGTTCCTCATTCCGAAGCGAACCTATCGGCGAAGAAACAGGAAATTGAAAACCATTTACTGAGCAAAAAGACGCATTAGTTGCCGTCTGCATTGACCCAGCACGCTCAGTCTGTCACCACGCACGTAAGGGAATACTCCCGAAAAGAAGAAAACGGGATATCCCAGTGCATCCGAGCCAGATTCAGGACCTTGTCGAACACTGCGAGCAGTATCGCACTCCGAACAATGCAACTGCTCTTTTCCAGGTTCTAACGACCTTGCCATTGTTCGTTGCTCTGGTTGCCGCCATGTATGCCGCGGTTGATATCAGCTATTGGATCACGCTGGCCCTATCTGTCCCGACCGCCGGGTTGATTGTCCGCTTGTTCATCATTCAGCATGACTGCGGCCACGGATCGTTCTTCTCGTCCAAAACGGCCAACGATACGACCGGGCGGCTGATGAGCATCCTGACGCTGACACCCTATGCGTATTGGCAGCGGGCGCATGCGCTTCACCATGCGACATCATCCAACCTTGACCGGCGCGGCTTTGGTGACATTGACACGCTGACGGTTGAGGAATTCCGGTCTCTGCCGCTGTACAAACGCATCTGGTACCGGATCTATCGGAATCCGCTTTTCATGACATTCGTCGGCGGTGTTCTGCACTTTCTGATTATCCAGCGGCTCCCGTTCACTGTTCAGCGTCCGTCCTGGAGGATGACAGCCAGCGTGCTCCTATTGGATCTTGCCATTGTCGCCGTCTACGGCACACTCGCGTTCTTCATGGGGTGGGTGCACTTCGTGCTCGTTTTTGCACCGATCGTGGTGCTGTCAGCCGCAGCCGGGGTCTGGCTCTTCTACATCCAGCACCAGTTCGAAGAAACACATTGGTCGCGCGATGGCGTTTGGGACCGGAAAACCGCGGCAATCCTCGGCTCGTCTTATTATGAGTTGCCAGCGATCCTCAATTGGTTCACAGGCAACATCGGGTTGCATCACATCCACCATCTTTGCAGTCACATTCCAAATTACCGTTTGCAGGAATGCATGGCGGGGAAGCCGGAGCTGGCCTCCATCAATAAGCTCACCATTTGGGAAAGCCTGAAAAGCGCGCATCTGGCGCTATGGGATGAAGACGCCAAACGGCTTGTACCGTTCTCGGCGGCTTGAACTCTGCGGAGCAGAACCCCGATGCGTATGCGCCGTTGAGTGACGGCTCGGATGAAGAAATCCGGGCGCACTGTTACCGGCCGGTGTATGAAATACGGGCGTTTGTTTGAAGGAAAGCTCCCGTGACCGACACTTTCTGCCGCTTGTCTCAAGATGCCGCCGCTCCAGAAACCGATGCTCCAGCGCCGGACCGGTTGATATCAGGATCACCTGAATTCACCACCTGGAACGTCGAAGAGCGAGATGGCCTTTATTGCGGCATTTGGCGCTCCACGCCGGAAAAATGGCGGATTCAGTATGACGAATGGGAATACTGCTGCATCCTCGATGGCCACTCTGTCCTGACAGACTCGGACGGGCAGAAGCATCACGTGAAAGCTGGAGACAGTATTATCCTGCGGCCAGGGTTTTCCGGCACCTGGGAAGTTTTGGAAACCACCACCAAGGAATACGTCATTCGTCTGTAAGACGGCCGGGATCGATCGACTGCGTGCAGTCGGCCGACAAAACTCTGCAGCGGTTGTCTAGAAACGGAAGGCGACGCCGGCCATCGGCCCGTGCGTGACGGTGTCATAGGAAAATGCCTCTGTGCCGGATTTTCCGTTGTCATAGTCCACGCCGGTCGCCTTGTAATGCAGATGCATCGCCCAACGCTCGTTGAAGTGATAGCCGACGCCGGCCTGCGCGCCCCATGTGAAGTCAGAGACCAACCCGAACCCGCCAACGTTGGCACTTCCGAATAGAGACCATTTGTCGTTCAGGAAATGCTGCCCGCGCAGCCCGATGACCGGATCGATCCATTGTTCGGTGATCGTCCTGGAAAAGGAATTGCGCGGCACGTTCGCGGTGACATCGATCTGATTGTACCACCAGCGTCCGCCCGCATAGGCTTCCAGCCAGCTTGAATCCTGTCTCCAGAAGCGGTAGCCAAAAAAGGCTTCGCTCACCAGCTGCTTGACCCCGGCACTGACAGTGCCTCCGACGCGCGGGAATGTTCGGCCAGACCCGAGATCCATATACGCAATGTCGAGGGTTGCACCGAACCGGCCGTCATACAGCGCTTCGAAATGTCCCATCGCGCCGAACTGCAAGTTCTCAAAGATGGTTCCAGGCGACACGTCAAGAGATGTATTCGGCAAGCGGCCAATCGTCGTGTCGCCCTGAATGGTCGGCGCAAGCAGATAAGGCGCAATCACGAACTCCCAGCTGCGTTCAACGCGAAGATCCGGTGTGGATGTGGCAGGGGGCGGCGAGGGGAGATCGGCAGCGGCGCTAGGATTGGCAAGTACAATGGCAGCTACCAATGAACAGGCCAGCAAAGCGCTGGAAAACAAGGTCGTTTGGATCACTCGGTGTATCGTTATTGACCCACTCATTTGAGCTGACCCTCTTTTGAGGCTTCTACATCTTTCACGATGCGAAACCCGATGTGGTTTGTGCCAAGGCTGCGTTCTGCATTCTGGCGGGCGGCGGGTCGGTATCTCAGGCAATAGGACGGAGCGCAAAGCCAGGATCCGCCTTTGACGACATTCATTGCTCCAACGCTTGAATGAGAGAAACTGGCTGCCAGGATCTCTGGTGGCCCGTCCGGGTCGGTTGCGGCAATTTCCGGGTGTCCAGGCACCCACCAGTCGGAGACATGCTCCCAAACGTTTCCGGCCATGTCGTAAAGGCCGTAGGCATTTGGCGGAAAGGAGCCGACGGGAGCTGTTCCGTGATGGCCGTCTTCCTTGGTGTCGACACTTGGAAAGAGGCCTTGCCATGTGTTGGCCTTCCAACCTTGCCCCGGATCATAACCGTCACCCCAGGTGTATTCCGCGCCCTCGATACCGCCGCGAGCGGCAAATTCCCATTCCGCTTCGGTCGGCAATCGGCCGTCGGCCCACTTGGCGTAGGCTCGGGCGTCTTCCGGTGAGATCTGAACCACCGGGTGGTCGTCCATGTTCTCGATTGAGCTGTTGGGGCCTTCCGGGTTTTGCCAGTCTGCGCCTGGGACATAGCGCCACCAAACGCGGAAGTCTGTCAGGTCCACCTTGCCGGGCGGCTGGGCAAAAACCATCGATCCAGCGCGCAGCAGGTCTTTTGGAAGGCTGGGGTTTTCTGCGGGGTCCAAGTCCCGCTCGGCGGTGGTGACATAGCCGGTCGCCTCGACAAAGGCCCGGAATTCGGCATTCGTGACTTCGGTTTTCTTGATTTGGAAGGGACTGACCGTGACTTGCCGCTCAATTGCCTCCTCACGGTAGTGCTCATTCGAGCCCATCGTGAAGGTCCCGCCGTCCAGAGAAATAAAATCACCGTTTGCCTGAGAAGCCGAGCTGATTGCCAGAGTAAGAGCGGTCAGTCCGAGGAAACTGGAAACTACCAGCCTCAAATTATTGCCTTTTTTCAGTTGCCTGGCTCCCATGGAAACACTGATCCCCGATCCTCATCCATTTTGGCCGATGATCGATCGCCGCTTGTAGATCCTTACGTCTCGGATAATTGGCAGTGAAGTTGTCATCGAGCAGTCCGCGTTTGATCAAAAGTTACTGAGAGTGGACGACCTCATCCAAGATCTTACCACGAGTGCCACTGGGTGCCTTGATCCTCAAGTAGGCGGCAACCGTCGGCGCGAGGTCGACTGTTTCAACCCGCGCCGGGATGCGGCTCGCTTTCATCCCCGGCCGGGAAAAGATGATCGGGACATGCGTATCATAGGTCCAGGGGGATCCATGGTGCGAGGCAACATGAAGCCCGTCAAAATCACCCACAAACCAATGCGGTTCAAATACGACGTAAACGTCGCCGGACCGTGAGGCATGAAAATTCGCCAGCACTGCATCGCTGACACTCGTCTTGGCAATCGCAGCACTTGCGAGATCCTCGCTGGATATCGCGTAGGCAATGGCCGGCATCTTTTGCAGTTCTCTGGCGAGAGCCCGGGCAACGTCCGCTTTTTCTAGTCCTTTGTCAGCAATCAGTTGTTCGTTGAGATAGACGTAAGGCTGGGAAAAAGAAGAAATGAGCTCCTGAGCGACCCCAAACTCAGAAATGAGAGCTTTCGCGGCAGGTTCCTTGTCTATGTCATCGAAAGTGAAATAGCCGGCCGGAATACCGAGATATTCCAGGTAACCCGGGACTTCCGCGCCGCCGTGGTCTGCGGACAAAACGACCAGGGTATGTTCCAAACCGATCTTTTGATCCACATGGTCCAGCAGCTGGCCAATGGTTTTATCAAGACGGCGCAGATTGTCCTCAGCTTCCAAGCTTGATGGGCCGAAAATGTGGCCAACATAATCAGTCGATGAAAAGCTGACCGAGAGATAATCGGTCACATCGTCTGCACCGATATCCTCTTTATCGATCAGTGTTTTGGCAAAAGATGCCGTCAACTCATCGCCCGCCGGGCTGAGCGTCAAAAACGTCGTATAGTACTTGCTGTCCCAAGCGCCGAATGGATGCGGAAAAGTGCGGCCAAATCCCGGAAAGTCGGTTTCCCACTCCGCATCATCGAAGGCAGCAAACCGATAGGTTTGTTCAGGATCAGTCAGCTCCCAATCTGTATAGGCGTAGGCCAGGACATGCCCGGCGTCGTTCCAGGCGTTAACCCAGTCTGGATAGGTGTCCATGTAGTAGCTCGACGTGACAAACCGGCCGTCGCTCTTTGAGAACCAGTAGGCTGTTCCGACGTGGCCGGCCATAGAGATGGCACCGCGATCCTTGACGGACACCCCGAATATCTTCGAAACCCCAGCATTCGCGATCGCGATTTCATCAGATAAGGTAGATGACAAGATCGACGCAGGGGAGCGTCCATCAGATGTCGCAGCCCGCTGTGTCGGATCGATTTCGGTAGCCTGATCGACACCGGACTTCGCCAGCAGCGGATAATTAGGATCCTGAACGTTGTAAAACGGCTTCCCGGTACCCCGGTCGAACCAGAGGTTGGCAACCATTCCGTGAACGGCGGGATCGGTGCCTGTTGCCAATGTGGTATGGCCGACAATTGTCTCTGTGTTGGCGTGCCTGTGATGGGCGTTTGTATAATAGATGCCGTTTTGAAGAAGGCGTTTGAACCCAGTGTCTCCAAAGTGCGCAATGTTCCGGTCGATCAAGTCACCACGCAGCTGATCAACGGTAATCTGCAAGACCAGCTTGGGCTGCTCCCGGGCTTCGGCTTGAGCCGATGTGGCAGCACTCAGCGCCAAGATCCCAACAAACAACCAACGCATTTGCATGGTCAAAGCGCAGACCTGATTTTCTTAAAGGCTTTGGACAACTCATCGCCAAGCAAGGAGGTGGCTTCGCTGATGTTCTGCGCGGATTCGCCGAGTTTTGCCTCAGCTTCGAAACTGTCCCACTTCTTTTCCAGCTCGTCCCATTCCTCCTGCAGCTCTTTGCTGCCCAAGTGGATTTTCAGTTTCACCTCGTCGCGGGTTTGCTTGAGTTCGTCCACGATGTCTTTGATATCTGGCATTTCTTGGCTCCGGAGACTGAGAATGGGGCATCCTATGATGCCCCATTTTGTCTATCTAGTTCTTATTGAGCGCCACTTGGCGTCGAGAGTTTATCCATCACCTGATCCAGCGAGAAGCTGGCCGCTTTCTGGCGCGGCGGGAATTCCTGGAAGGTGGCCAGGAAATTCGCAACGTATTGCTGTGCAGGCACAAGCAGATACACCCGGTCGATCAACCAGTCGTAGTACGTGTTGGACGTTCTGTAAGACCGTTCATACGGGTCGCGGCGCAGGTTGAAGATCAGCGGGACACGCAATGGGGTGAACGGCTCGATCCAGGCCCGCAGTGTCGTGTAGGCCTTCTGCTCCATGAAGATCATCTTCCAGTCGGCATACCGCAGAGCGGTCAGGTCCCCATCGTCAGAGAAATAGAAGATCTCCTGACGCGGTCCCTTGGCTTCTTCGCCAAGCAGGTGGGGCAAGAAGTTGTAACCGTCCAGATGGACCTTGTACTCGCGACCGATCGCTTGCACACCGCCATCCTTGAGTTGTTCCTTGATGTCAGGAACACCGGCTGCGGCCAGATAAGTCGGCAACCAGTCCATGTGGTGCATGATCTCGTTGGACACGGAACCCGCTTCGATCTTGCCCGGCCAGCGGACCATGGACGGAACACGCCAACCACCTTCCCAGTTGGTGTTCTTCTCGCCGAAGAACGGCGTCGCTGCGGCATCCGGCCAGGTGTTGTAATGCGGGCCGTTGTCGGTGGAATAGTGAACGATGGTGTTGTCGGCGATGCCAAGTTCATCGATCAGGTCCAGAAGCTGGCCGACATGCATGTCATGCTCGATCATGCCAGCGGTGTATTCATCGACTGTCCGGCCGGCAATGTCGCTCGCCTGATCCATCATTTCTGGCTTTACATGGGTGCGGAAGTGCATCCGTGTCCCGTTCCACCAGACGTAAAACGGTTGACCTTGCTCATGCGCCCGTTTGATGAAGTCCACAGCTGCGGCAAGTGTTTCCTCATCCACCGTTTCCATACGCTTCTTGGTGAGTGGGCCGGTGTCTTCGATTGTCCCGTCTGCCGATGACTTGATGACACCGCGGGGACCGAAGGTTTCCCGGAAGGTGCGCCCGTCCGGCATGATGACATCGCCCGGATAATCGGCGTTTTCAGGCTCTTCCTCGGCGTTCAGGTGATAAAGGTTGCCGAAGAACTCATCGAAGCCGTGATTGGTTGGCAGATGTTCGTCCTTGTCACCCAGGTGGTTTTTGCCGAACTGCCCGGTCACGTAGCCTTCGGCTTTCAAAAGACCGGCGATCGTCGGATCTTCTTCCTGCATGCCGAGATCAGCGCCGGGCAGGCCGACCTTCGACAGACCGGTGCGGAACACGCTTTGACCCATGATGTAGGACGAGCGGCCTGCCGTGCACGATTGCTCGCCGTAATAGTCGGTGAATATCATGCCTTCATTGGCGACGCGGTCGATATTCGGGGTGCGGTAGCCCATCAAGCCCATTGTGTAGGCAGAGATGTTGGACTGACCCACATCATCACCCCAAATGACAAGGATGTTGGGTTTGGTTTCCTGAGCCGATACCGGGGCAATCCCTGCCACCGCGAGGGAGGCGATTGAAAGTGCAATCACTTTTAATCGACTGGAGATAAATGAATAACGCATGAAGCCTCGCAATCTGTGAGGTGATGGGTACGTGCGGTTGTATTGCGGAAGAAAATTTCAGCATACGTGAACAGTCTATGCGCAATATCTGTTCACGGGAAAGTTAAAAATAACGCTGCGTTATTTGTTTTTGGCTTTGCGCAGGTTTTGGTGGCGCATCATCTGAAGGGGCGACGGCAGCGTTGAAAAATCGCATGTGACGGGCTGCCGCATGGCGTGTCGCCGCACTTCGCCGGTTTCACATTGAGTAAGTGGAATCCCTCATCCATATGTTGGCTCAGTAATCAACCACAACCAGGCCTTCGGGCCGGGAAAGAGCCATGGAAGAACTTCTTCTCAGCCGAATCCAGTTTGCGGCCAACATTTCGTTTCACATCCTATTCCCAACAATCACCATCGCGCTGGGGTGGGTGCTGCTGTTCTTCAAACTGAGGTTCAATGCGACAGGCGATGACCGCTGGATGGCGGCATACATGTTCTGGGTGAAGATTTTCGCCCTGTCCTTTGGCCTCGGCGTCGTAAGCGGCATTACGATGAGCTTCCAGTTCGGCACCAATTGGCCGGGCTTTATGGAAACAGTCGGCAATGTCGCTGGTCCGTTGCTCGCATATGAAGTTTTGACAGCCTTCTTCCTTGAGGCAGCCTTCCTTGGAATCATGTTGTTCGGTGCGTCGCGTGTTCCGAACTGGCTGCACACGCTTGCGACCTTCCTTGTTGCATTCGGAACCACTGTCAGCGCGTTCTGGATCCTTGTCTTGAATTCCTGGATGCACACACCGACCGGTTTTGAGCTGCGCGACGGGATTGTTCATGCCACTGACTGGTGGGCCATCATCTTCAACCCGTCCATGCCCTACCGTTTGGTGCATATGCTCCTCGCCAGCGGCTTGACCGTTGCATTCCTTATTCTCGGCATCTCGGCCTTCCGCCGTCTGATCGGCGATCAGTCCAAAGGCGTTCGCGTCACCTTCAAAACTGGCGCGTGGATGGCTGCCATCCTCATCCCGGTACAGATCTATGCTGGCGATCTGCACGGCCTCAACACCTTGGAGCATCAGCCGCAAAAGGTTGCGGCCATGGAAGGCAATTGGGAAACCTCGTCCCATGTGCCGCTGTTGCTCTTCGCCTTGCCGGATGAGGAGAAGCGACAGAACGATTTTGAGATCGGCATTCCGAGCGGCGCGTCGCTCATCCTGAAACACGATCCGGCTGGTGTGGTCCCAGGCCTGAACGATTTTTATGCCGAAGATGGGACCGCGCTTCATCCGCCGGTCGCGCCGGTCTTCTGGTCTTTCCGCGTGATGGTCGGGACAGGCGTGCTGATGCTCGCCATGAGCTGGGCGACTGTCATCATGATGCGCCGGAACCCCGGTGTGGACGGCTTGAACCCGTGGCTGCTGCGCGGCCTTGTGGCCATGACTTTCTCCGGTTGGCTGGCGACACTTGCAGGCTGGTACACAACGGAAATCGGCCGTCAGCCTTGGCTGGTCCAAGGCGTCCTGACAACCGAGGCGGCTGTTGCGGATGTCCCGGCGCCCATGGTTGCGACAACGCTTGCAGCTTACTTGATCGTTTATGCGGTTCTGCTGGTGGCCTATATCACGGTCATCTTCCGGCTGGCCCGCAAGGCGAGCAACCCCGAAGACACCAGGCCGCATTCCGGTGCTGCCCAAGTGGCCCTGGTCCCGGCGGAGTAAGACAACATGACCTATTTTGGTGATCCAACAGTCTGGCTTCCGCTGGCCTTCGCCGCTCTCATGGGCATCTCTATCCTCGTCTACGTTGTGCTCGACGGATTTGACCTTGGGGTGGGCATCCTTCTGCCCCTCGGGGATGAGGAAGAAAAAGACCGCATGATCGCGGCGATCGGCCCCTTTTGGGATGCCAACGAGACATGGCTGGTGCTCGCGGTGGGGTTGTTGCTCGTGGCATTTCCCGTGGCTCATGGCGTCATCCTGACCGCGCTTTATCTCCCCGTTGCTGTCATGCTGATCGGGCTCATCTTGCGCGGCGTTGCGTTCGAATTCCGCGCAAAGACCACCGGCAAGCAGAAGCATCGCTGGAATCAGGCGTTCTTTTTTGGCTCTGTATCAGCCTCGCTCGCACAGGGGTATATGCTCGGTCTCTACATCATGGGCCTGGAACACACACCTGCCACAGTTGCCTTTGGTGTTTTGACAGCGCTTTGTCTGACGGCCGGTTACGGCTTTATCGGTGCGACCTGGCTGATCATCAAATCCGAAGGCAGCCTGCAGATGAAGGCGATCCGTTGGGCCCGGACGCGGCTTTGGGGTGTGGTCTTGGGTTTCGGTGCGATCTCGCTGGCAAGCCCGTTGGTCAGCGACCGCATCTTCGAAAAATGGTTTTCCTTTCCCTCGATGATCCTGCTGGCGCCCCTGCCATTGATGTCGGCTCTTTTGGTCTTCATCCTGTACACAGCGCTGCAGCACCTGCCGGCCAGAGACGACAAGTGGGCGTGGGTGCCGTTCACCGCAACGGCCAGCCTGTTCCTTCTGGCATTCGCAGGATTGGCTTATTCCTTCTACCCCTACGTGGTACCGGAGCAGCTCACCCTTTATGAAAGCGCCAGTGCGCCGGAAAGCCTGTTTATCATCCTGCTTGGGGCCTTGTTCGTACTGCCGGTGATCATCGGCTACACTATCCTCGCCTACACCGTCTTCCGCGGTAAGGCGACCGAGCTGCGCTACGACTAGAC
Source organism: Roseibium sp. R5 (assembly GCF_055755305.1). NCBI lineage: Bacteria > Pseudomonadati > Pseudomonadota > Alphaproteobacteria > Hyphomicrobiales > Stappiaceae > Roseibium > Roseibium sp. R5. Next base: position 4,067,001 of record NZ_CM146910.1, on the reverse strand, counting down.
CTTGGTTAGCGGGGGACTAGGCCGGTGCTGCCTTCTCTCCCTCTGCCGAGTTTTCGGAACCGGTTGTTTCAAGGGCATGGATGGCAAGGCTTTGCCCGGCTTCCTGCATGGTCAGGTAGGTTTGGTCGGCCCCGGCTTCGGTGATTTGAGCCACGTGATCGGCATGCAGGGCATGGCTGACGATCGTGCCGGAAAAGCCACTGGCCCGCAGCATGCGTGCTGCGATCAGTTTGGCCTCAAGATCATCCATTGCCAGAACTGCTGCGGTGATTTTGCTGAGGTCGACGCTGTTCCAGAAATTGCTGTCTTCTGCGTCCGCAAAGATGACATTGCGACCAGCTTCCGCATGGCCCTGGACCTTATAAATGTCTGCATCCAAACCAATGGGGCGGTGCTCTTTTTCAATCAGAGCATTGTAGGCGGCGGTCCCGGTGCGCCCCATCCCGAATACCAGGATATCCGCGTCTCCAAGGTCTTTGGGTTGTTCGTCCGGGTGACGCGTCGACAGTTCAAACCGTTGCAATTGAGGTTCGAACCGTTCGAAAATCTGGTGCGCAAAGCGATTGAGGGGCGCGGCTATCAGGAAAGACACCGACACAGCAATCGCAAGAGGGACGAGATAGTCCTGAGCGGCCGGGATCCCGGCCGCGACGATCAAGCCGAATTCACTATAAGCTGTCAGCGACAAGGCCGTGACGAAGGAGGTTCTTGCCCGGAGTTTGAAAGCGATCAGGACGGCAAAAAACAGGATGCCCTTCAAGGGCAACAGTGCTGCCAGAACCAACGCAAAGACGATCGCATTCGAGTCCGGGAGCCCGGACATTCCGATCGATAGAAAAAAGCCGATCAGGAAGACTTCTTTGAGCGCCCAAAGTGAGCTGGACAATTCACCTGCCCGGGGGTGACCGGAGAGCAGAAGCCCCATAACGAGCGCACCGATCTCGCCTTTCAATCCGATGATCTCGAAACCGACACCGCCGATGACCAGGCTGAGCATCATGCCGGTCAACAACAAGACTTCGTCGTGCCCGGCAAGATCCAGCAACTTGAACAGGACCGGCCTCAGCAGAGGCGTTGCGAAAATCAAAAGAGCCCAGGGACCAGGCAGTTTTCCGGCAAAGATTGCCAAAACCACCAGCGCGATAATGTCTTGCACGATCAGGATGCCGATGGCGGTCCGCCCATGAAATGTGCCGAGCTCGCGCTTGGCCTCAAGGATCTTTGCCGAGAGCACGGTGGAGGAAAAGGCGAGGGCGATGCCAACAAGCAGCGCACCCATCCATTCGGATGTGAAGAGCAGCCAGATGATCGGTGTGAACACGCCAATGGACACGATAAAATGGATCAGCGCGCCGCCAACCACTTGCGGTTCGGTTATCTGCCTGAGTTTCAGCTTCAAACCGATGGTGAACAACAGCATCAAAACGCCGAGTTCGGCGACGTAATCAAGGATTGGGCCCGTTTCGCCCGGCATTCCAAAGCGCGGTCCGATCAGGTTGATGAAAAAGCCAGCGGCCAGAAAGCCAACAAGCGGCGGGAGGCCGACCTGCCGGACAGCAAGCCCGAACACGAACGCTGTTCCGATCGCAAAGACTTCAAAGTGCATGCCGGTCTCACCTGTTGGTTCGTGCCCTAACGGTAGTCGTCAATTCTTGGGCGATTCCCTGCGCACATCAATCGTCTTGGGTCGATTCAATCACTGGGTCCGGGGGCGTGACTTCGAACCGATAACTTGGTCTTTCAAATTGAAAGACATCAGGCCCCTGGATTTGCCTTCAGTGACGAGAAGACAAAGGGTACAAAGACGCGTCACACTGTAAGGGATAGCAAACCCGTCAGTTCACTTCGCGTGTGGGTGTCTCACCTTTGGCCTGTTCTTGAAGCCCGAGAACCTCTTCGAGTGCTGTTTGAAAACGGTCAACGACGCCATCGGCCGTCTCCAGATTGAAGGCGAAGTTCAGACTTACAGTATCTGCCAGAAACACCGGTTCGAACTCGGCGGGATCTATTCCGGCCTTGGCCGCGAGCCTTGCAAAGTTTTTCCACTGGATCGGGATGAAGTCGATCCGGTCGGCGGCCAGCATTTTGACATTAAAAATGCCTTGGCTGTTGAACGTCGTATTTTCTTCCGGAATACCGTGCCGCTTTGCAAAAACCGCACTGGCCCCATCAATTACGACGCCGACCTTGTATTGATGGAGGTCTTCTGACTTTTCGATTTCGAAATTCCGCTCCTTTTTGCCGATGAAATAGGAGTCGAATTTGAGGATCGGGCCCGCCCATTTAAAAAGGCGTTCCCGTTCGGGCGTGCGGCCGGTGGAGAACAGAACCGTATTTGCATCAATCTGAGCTTGGTGAAAAGCTCGTGCCCAGGGAAGGAATACAATGTCCTCTCGAGTTTGGGTCGACCCGACTTTTTGAAGGATCTTGTCCAAGAGATCGGCTGTTTGACCTTTGACCACGCCATCTTCGACATAGTGGTAGGGCTTCCAGTCTTCGGAAAGAAGCTTGAGCTCTGGAAATGTGGTCTCGGCTTGAACAGGCTCCCTATAAGACGCTGCCGCTGTGAGAAGCAAACCTGCGGTAACAACCGCTCGCCATCGACGGGACAAGCCCCTCGCAATCCGCTTCACTGCTTTTGGATCTGACATCTACTGCTTTATCCAACCATGCTATGGAAGCATTACCCGGTAACACCTGTAGAAGTTAAAAGTCTGAGATTTAAAAAGTAAATAATATCGGCGTCACAAAGTCGTTTAATTTGAAGAAATCATCGGGGCAGATATTTGAAAAGCTGCGTGTATTTTAAAAATACATTACTCTGGGTGTAAAAAGCACCAATTTTAGGCAAAATGATTTGCCAATATCGCAAGCAAATGATGGCAGGTTTCGTCCGGGAAACTTCACGGGTCTGTCACTTCTAAGACTTCCCCAGTGTCCAGGCGTTTGACGAAATCAACCCGGTCTCCATTCCAGTGATAGCTGAAGTGCGAGGATTGGACAGGGATCGAAACCACGTCCGGCCAGAACGCCCCCAAACATTCACCGCCTGCACAACGGACGCTGTTCCAGATAAGGCCATCGTTGCCTGAGGCTCGGATTTCGGCGCCTGCCTTCTGGGAGAGGCCATAATCTGAGGCATGAAGGGCACCCGGCACATCATTGACGTCTGTCAGGTCCGCGTCGACAGACCCGACCAAAAGCCGGAACTGAGACGTCCATCCGGCGTCCTCGCGTGTTGAGGCCATGAACCTTGCATGGTGATAAATTGTCTCCGCGAGAGCCACGTTCTCTGAATTGCCCGCGTAGTAGATCCCGTAGCTGCCATCGGAAAACCGGCCGGGCCTCAGCGGAGAGCAATGGACAAACGGTGCCATGACATAGCTGGCGCCGGGACCGGAAACGCGTCGATGAACCGGGACTTTGCCAAGGTCGCCGATTTCGCCGCGCACGCGCGGGTTGGTTTTTGCCTCGACCGAAGCCAGAGCTTCCCAGTCTTTTGGGGCGGCGATGTCTTCAAACAAATCAATGGGAGGGTAGAGGGAGCGGATAATGCGAAAGGTCCGCGCCCACGTTACGCGCCGGATGTACGGCATGGCCTACCAAACCCCGCGCTCGGCGTTCAGCCAGCGGCGCAGGCTTTCAAGGTCGGACATTTCACCGCGCAGCATGACATCAAGGGCAGAATTGCCCTCAAAAGCGTCATTTTCCTTCTTCACCCAGGCGTATCCGCGCTTTGGCTCGTTGAAGAGGTGGCGGATGCCTTTGTGTATGCCCATCAGGAGCGCCATGCGCATCTTGCGGTCCCGGTCCACGCGGCCGATGTCGCCGCGTTTCCACCGGTCCCATGTGCTTTGTGACATGTCGCCCAGCAGCGTGCGGGATTGCGCATCGCTCAAGCCCCAGGCCTTGAAGAGGTTGACGGTCGCGCGCGCCAACGCGCCGGCTTCATCGTCCGTGATGACCGGGTTCTGTGCGTGCGCTGGCGTCGATGTTATCGGTTGCAAGCTCAACTCAAACTCCATCATTTGACGGTATTTTATCGTATATATGTCAAATGACAATCCTGTTGCCTGATTTCAAGAGCGCCGGTGTAACTGCTCTTTTTATTCACATGGGAGATCGATCCCCATCGCGCGTCCAGCATTTGAATCTCAAAAAACAAAACCCGCCCGATCGTCTCCGATGGGCGGGTTTTTTGTTCTGGGCGCCGGGAGCGGCGGTGGCCGGTCTGGGCGATCTGCTGGGCCGCTGTCTTGACCTGCGGAGCAAGGTAGACTTTAAATCAAATGAATTCCGAATATACTTACCAGTAGTTCAAAAGAGCGGTGTACAAAATGAAAAGAAACTATTTTAAGCTATTTATATGTCCGTAAGCCAATCAAGCTGACCAGAAATATTTCCAGTGGGCCCAGAATGCCTATCCAGAATTTTCAGAATTTCTGGTTTTGAATTTACTAATCGGAATGTTCTGTACGCAGCTTTGTTCGCTGTTTTTGAAAACTCATCTACTATTTCCACTGCAGAATCGAGAAAGTTTAATCCGGCTTCATAATCAGACAGGCTAACTTTCTGACGTTTCATTAATTCGGAAACGACAAACAACACGTGAAAATGACCTTCTACCAGCCAAGTTTCTTCGAAAGAGTTTTTGGCTAGTGACTTCTGCAATGCAAGGGCTTTTTCGCGCCTATTGGAAATTTCTCTATAGATTTTCAACATAGCCATGACTAGTTTCGCATCTACTCGAAACGGATCAAAGACTTGGGTATAGAATTCTCCGAATATATCTTGAGAATTTGTCTTTGCCTTAGTTGGTTCGCTGCAAGTATATGCAAGTAGCATTTGGCCGACTCTCAGTGCATCCACTGGTACGAGGCCGCTGGGCGTTTTGTTAGTACCTCTCTTTCTTATGTAATAAATTCCGTAAGACCGTAATTCTTCAGCCAGTTGAATCTGGAAGTCGTCGTTGGCGCGCAAATCTCTTAGACCTATCCTACTCTGAAGATTACTTGCGCGCGCAATCTTTTTTATCGATTCGGGATCGGTGGTTTGAATTATTCTGGCTCTAATACTTCCAGTGGATAGGTCTGCAATCGTGCCTTCTGCAACCGAATGGATCACTGAGACCGTTTGGCACCCGTTCACAACCTGAGGGTTAACCATTCTGATCGGGTGACACCCGTTTGTCATCGATAAGATCTGATCGCATACAATGGTTACACCGGAATTTAGAAACCAAAACTCCCCGACGTCACCTGCGAGAAGGCTCTCCTTGATCTCACGATTTACCTCGTTCTCGATGCCTAGGAAGTACCTAACATTTTCCCATATTAATCGATCATCGAAGTTGCCGTTTTTTGTGGAGCAGAATTTTACTAGTTCCATCAATGAAATTGTGCACTCAACCCCGCTGAGTGTCAGGGTTTTATGAGGTGCTCTGATGCCCTCGGAAATTGGGGTTAGTGATTTGGTAAAGCGCGGCTTAGCTTGACGTACTAAACCGTGGCAGAGATCGAATAGTCCGCTTTCGTAGAGCTTGACTTCATACCGGGCAAGCGCGTCGACTAAACGTTTTTTCGGTTCGGAGCTAAGATTCAATTGATTTGAAAAAAGATAAACAGAGATCTCGTATCGATCGATCGAAAAAATTTCCCAAATCTGACGGATTTTTAAAGCCAGTGCACCATTGACTGTATCAAGCATTTCATCCCGATGATGCATCAGGTCATCGATGAAAGAAGTAATGCAGTTAACTACGTCAGCGGGGAAATTTTTTTGAGAGTTTTTGTAATTTGATACAGTTTTGCAAGAGCCAATATTTATTCGTTTATTGCTGTGATCTATGTAAATTAGATCAATGCCTCTATCGTTTCCGCCATCTACTATGAACTCATCTGTTTCATCAGCAGAAAGATGAAAAAAGGTCTCAAGAACTAGACGCGAAAATGCGTGAGACCGCCGTTTGTTTTCAGGCAATTTTTCATCCGCGGCGCTCTCGCAGCCGCGGATTTTTTCTTCAAGAAGCCCGAAATCAGAAATTGTGGGCTTATCTTCCTGGGACTTCGCGAGGATCAAAAATTCCTCCTGTGTTAACTACATCCGGAAGTACTGCCGCAGGTGTCGCATTTCAGGCAGGTGCCGTTGCGCACCATGGTGAAGTTGCCGCATTCCGCGCAGCTTTCGCCTTCATAGCCTTTCATCCGGGCCTGGGCGATCTGCTGGGCAGCTGTCTTGACCTGCGGGGCAGGGGAGACTTCCACGGCAACCGCCGCTTCCGCGCCACGGGCAAAGGCCGTTGCGACGGCAGATGTCTGTGCTGCCGGGGTGCCGGCGAGCTCTGCGGTGATCGCCTGGGTGACTTCACCTGCCGGCTCATCGGAAACCAGGCGGAACCGCTCGGTCTGACCGCGGACGAGGCCATGGGAGACCATGCCGGTGTCCTTCTTGTCCTTCATGGTACCAGCCGAAACCTTGTCACCGCTGAAGACTTCCGGCGGGACGTGGGCCAGTTCGTGGCGGCCGAGATAGGACACGGCCAGTTCGCGGAAGATATAGTCGAGGATCGACGTTGCGTTCTTGATCGCATCGTTGCCCTGGACCATGCCGGCCGGCTCGAACTTGGTGAAGGTGAAGGCGTCCACATACTCTTCGAGCGGCACGCCGTACTGCAGGCCGAGCGAGACGGAGATGGCGAAGTTGTTGATGAACGCGCGCAGCGCCGAGCCTTCCTTGTTCATGTCGATGAAGATCTCACCGAGGCGGCCATCTTCATATTCGCCGGTCCGCAGGAACACGGTGTGCCCGCCGATCTTTGCCTTCTGGGTGTAGCCCTTGCGGCGGGTCGGCAGTTTTTCCTGCTCGCGCACCACACGTTCCACGATCCGCTCGACAATGCGTTCGGCAACGACCTCTGCCTTCGCAGCTGCCGGCAGGGCTGCGATTTCTTCCGCCGCATCCTCGGCTTCGTCGTCGTCGTCGCTGAGCAACTGGGAGTTGAGCGGCTGGCTCAGCTTGGAGCCATCGCGGTAAAGCGCGTTGGCTTTCAGCGCCAGCTTCCAGGAGAGCATGTAAGCTTCCTTACAGTCCTCAACGGTCGCATCGTTCGGCATGTTGATCGTCTTGGAGATCGCGCCGGAGATGAATGGCTGGGCTGCAGCCATCATGCGGATGTGGCTTTCAACGCTCAAGAAACGCTTGCCGATGCGCCCGCACGGGTTGGCGCAGTCGAACACCGGGTAGTGTTCTGACCGGAGGAACGGTGCGCCTTCCAGGGTCATCGCACCGCATACATGTGTGTTGGCAGCTTCGATGTCGGCCTTGGAGAAGCCAAGGAACGACAGAAGTTCGAACTCCGGATCTTCCAGCTGCTCGTCGGTTACGCCGAGTGCCTTCATCTGATCGTCGCCAAGCGTCCAGCGGTTGAAGACGAACTTGATGTCGAAAGCGGACTTCATGCCGTCTTTCAGCTTTGCAAGGCTTTCGTCGGTAAAGCCCTTGGTCTTCAGCGCGGCCGGGTTGATGCCAGGTGCCTGGTCAATGGAGCCATGGCCAACGGCGTAGGCTTCGATCTCGCCGATTTCACTTTCCGAGTAGCCGAGCTTGCGCAGGGCTTCTGGAACCGCACGGTTGATGATCTTGAAGTATCCGCCACCTGCGAGCTTCTTGAACTTAACCAGAGCGAAGTCCGGCTCAATACCCGTCGTGTCACAGTCCATGACCAGACCGATGGTGCCGGTCGGGGCGATCACGGTGGACTGGGCGTTGCGGAAGCCGTTCTTCTCGCCGAGCTCCAGAGCACGGTCCCAGGCTTTCGTGGCGCGGTCGATCAGGATCGGTTCCGGGCAAGACGCATGGTCGAGCGGCACCGGATTGGTGTTCAGACCCTCATAACCACCAGCTTCGCCATGGGCAGCAAGGCGGTGGTTGCGAATGACGCGCAGCATGTGCTTGGCGTTTTTCTTGTAGCCCGGGAAGGAGCCGAGCTCTCCGGCCATTTCGGCAGAAGTGGCGTAGGACACACCGGTCATGACCGCGGTGAGGGCACCACAAATGGCGCGGCCTTCGTCGGAGTCGTATGGAATGCCGGAGGTCATCAGAAGGCCGCCGATGTTGGCATAGCCAAGACCAAGTGTCCGGAACTTGTAGGACAGCTCGGCAATTTCCTTGGACGGGAACTGCGCCATCAGCACCGAGATCTCCAGAACAATGGTCCACAGACGGACGCCATGCTCGTAGTTGTCGATGGCAAACGAACCGTCTTCATTGCGGAACTGCATCAGGTTCAAGGACGCCAGGTTACAGGCCGTGTCGTCCAGGAACATGTATTCCGAGCACGGGTTCGACGCGCGGATTTCGCCATCGGCAAGGCAGGTGTGCCAGTCGTTGATGGTGGTGTGGTACTGAAGGCCCGGATCAGCAGATGCCCAGGCTGCGTACCCGATCTGCTCCCAAAGTTCCTTTGCCTTGACCGTTTTCAGGACCGTGTCGGTCTTGCGTGCGGTCAAGTCCCACTCTTTGTCTTCGACAACAGCGTTGAGGAAGCCGTCGGTGACGCGGACGGAGTTGTTGGAGTTCTGGCCGGCAACGGTGAGGTAAGCTTCGGAATCCCAGTCCGTGTTGTAGGTCGGGAATTCGATCTTGGTGAAGCCCTGCTTGGCGAACTGGATGACGCGCTGGATGTAGTTCTCCGGCACCATCATCTTTTTGGCGGCACGGATTTCGCGTTTCAGAGCCGGGTTTTTCGCCGGATCAAAGCAGTCACCGTTGTCCGCTTCGCAGTTGACGCAAGCGCGCATGATGGCGGTCAGGTGTTTCTGGCAGATCTTGGAGCCGGTCACGAGGGCCGCCACCTTCTGTTCTTCCTTGACCTTCCAGTTGATGTATTCCTCGATGTCCGGATGGTCAGCGTCGACCACGACCATCTTCGCCGCACGGCGGGTGGTACCACCGGACTTGATGGCACCCGCGGCCCGGTCACCGATCTTCAGGAAGCTCATCAGACCGGAAGACTTGCCGCCGCCGGAGAGTTTTTCACCCTCAGCGCGGACATGGGAGAAGTTGGAGCCGGTGCCGGAGCCGTACTTGAAGAGGCGCGCTTCACGCACCCACAGGTCCATGATGCCGCCATCATTGACGAGGTCGTCGCCAACGGACTGGATAAAGCACGCATGCGGCTGCGGGTGCTCGTAAGCGGTCTTGGACTTGGTCAGCTTGCCGGTCTGGAAATCGACATAGTAGTGGCCCTGGCTGGGGCCATCGATGCCGTATGCCCAGTGAAGGCCGGTGTTGAACCATTGCGGGGAGTTCGGAGCGACTTTTTGAGTCGCGAGCATGTAGCGCAGCTCGTCGAAGAAGGCCTGGGCATCGGCTTCGGTGTCGAAGTAGCCACCCTTCCAGCCCCAGTAGGTCCAGGTGCCGGCCAGCCGGTCAAAAACCTGGCGGCCATCCATTTCAGAACCGTAGCGCTCGTCCTCGGGAAGTTTCGCTAGAGCTTTCTCGTCTGCTTCCTGCCGCCACAGCCACGAAGGAACCGTATTCTCTTCCACCGGCTTCAGCTTGGCCGGAACGCCTGCCTTGCGGAAATATTTTTGAGCGAGGATGTCAGATGCGACCTGAGAGAATTGTGCCGGAACCTGAATGTCCTTCAGCTGGAAAACAATCGATCCATCCGGGTTCCGGATTTCACTGGTTGCTGTCCGGAAGTCTATGCTGGCGTAAGGCGATTGGCCTTCCTTGGTGTAGCGCCGCTCGATCCGCATTTTCTCAAGTCCCCTTTAAAATCCCCGACGGTTCGCCCCGAACCGATTGATCATTTCCACATGCGCCCGGCGTGGTGTCGTAACTGGCCTCTGCCGCCGGGTCTTGAGCCTGTATGTCACAGACTGGATGTCTGTATCTAGCGCCTTTTCGCTAATGATCCACTACATATAGTATTCATCAACAGGTTTGTCACGACATGTAGCCAGAAGCAGGACGCACGAAACCGCGCTCAGGATCGAGCTTTCGAATCCTGTACGGGTACGCTTAAGACTGGTGTTTCTGGATGACCGGAGCGCCCGGGAGAGCCTCCGATTACGCACATCGCAATGATTAGGAAACTAAAGTAAATGAATCCTTAAGGTCAACCCGCTGACGACAACAGGTAGTGCTCATGTTGTGGGCAAGCGCAAAATCTTGTGTGTCTATGTGGATAGCGGGGACCTTGGCACTCCGGCACTCCGGTGGCCCCGGGAAACTGCCGAAAGGGGCAAAGAGCCTTGATTATCGGCCGTGCAAAGTCTGTGGATGAAGATAGCTCAAATTTTATGAAACTTTTAAGAAAATGGCATCAGTGCACTTCAACGCGGTTTAAGCCCGGTCTGGTTTAGTGATCCTGCACAAGGGATCGAGGACCGCCTTTATGAAACATCATGCTGCCTTTGGCTTGGCGATGGATGACATTGACGTTGTTGTTGTTGAAGACAGCAAACCGATGCAAACCATCCTGCGCTCGACCCTTTTGAGCTTCAAGGTTGCGCGGGTGCGCACATTTGATTCGGTCGATGATGCTCTGGAAGCAAGCCTTGCCGAACCGCCCAATCTGATCATTACAGATTGGCGCATGGCCCCGACCACCGGATATCAGCTGTTACGCCTCATCCGGCACAAGCACATGGAACCGCTGTGTTTCGTGCCGATTCTCTTTATCACCGCCCACGGCACACGACCGCTTGTCGACAAGGCTCTGAGGGCAGGGGCGCATCATGTACTGGTCAAACCATTGTCGCCGTCGACGCTCCACAAGCGAATCGAGTGGGTGCTTCATGACGATCGGCCGATGGTTCTTGAGAACTCCGGTTTCTACAACATCTATGGCATCCAGAAGCTAATGGACCAGCAGGCGGAGAAGATGAAGTCGCTTGCTGCCGCCCGGGTCAACCACAGGACAGCTGTCCAAAAACGCGCCGAAGTCGACGACGTGGTTCAGGAAGCCTTCGACAAGAAGAAGCAGCAGCCCGAGGAACCAAAAATCATTGGACGCGGGTTTGCGCAGCGTGCAAAGAAACAGTCAGCCGCTTCGCGCCATATCAGGAACGGCAGATCGGCGTAGAGTTTGCCGTTGCAGACCGCCAAACCTTTCCAGCCGGAAGAGTTGCAAAGACGGGTAGGGTTGATGACCCCTGTTGCGATTCGTCGAATTTCCGGGGCTTGCGGCAATGCAGCACTGGACAGCAGCGGCACTTGACGCCATAGTCCGGCAAAATTCCGAAGGCGCTTATAAGCCTTTGTTGATGCGACTTGAGATCAAGGGACCTTTCAAGGGCCATGAAAAAACTTCTGCTTGAAATCTTCACCTGGTGGAACGGCCATACAATGGGTACGCGGTTCTTCACATGGCGGAAGGGTGAGTTTGTCGGCGAAGACGAGTTCGGCAACAAGTACTACAAGGAACGCGACGGCAAGAAGCGCTGGGTTATCTACAATGGCCTCGCGGAAGCGTCGAGCATTCCGCCAGGCTGGCACGGTTGGATGCATCACCGTGTAGACACGGCGCCGGTCGATGAAAACTATCACGCCAAGAGCTGGCAAAAGCCGCACGAGGCCAATCATACCGGCACACCGGAAGCCTATCGCCCTCACGGCTCGATCCTGACGCCGGAAAAACGCCCCGAAGTTACCGGCGATTATCAGGCGTGGACGCCGGGCCAGTAAGCCAGGTACCTATTTGTTTTTTAAGGGCTCGCTGACGCGGGTCCTTTTTCGTTTGGCCGTTTGGAAGCGTGCCGCCATTCGGTTGAAGCAGGTTGGTGTTGGACCCGGTTTAACGAACTGGCTCACAAATTGCCGTGTCATGCGTCTTTCGGACATCTCTTCTGATTTCGAGGGCAATCCGCATGATCATCACCTACTCCCGTTTGACAGATCCGCAAGCAAACCCGCAGGTCGAACAGGTCAATGCAGACTTTGTCGGCATACGAGAAAAACTACAGGCAGGTCTTCAGGACACGGCGGCTTTGTCGGACAACCAAGCCCATGCCCAAAATCTGACAGCGCTACGCGGCCGGCCTTGCCCACGGACAATGGTTGCCCCTGAACTGGCAGCGCAGCTGCAAACAATCAGTTTCGGTTTCAAGAAAAACAAGGATCCAGCGGACGTCTATCCGCTTCGGGCGATGGAGGCGACCGGGGCGCAGAACAGCAAGTTCCAGATTGGTCTGGAAACGGAGAGTGGAGATGTTGTACTCGGCGCGCCCGCTCTCAATCTCTTGGAGTTTCTGGAGATCACGGAACTGCGGACCTACTATTGCACAACACGGAAATCGGAAGGCAAGACGCAGGACCGCTATGGGACCCGGCTCGTCGCGTTTTTGGTCATCGGCCGGGACCAGCAAAACGAAGCCAAGTACGTTTATCTCGCGGCGGCATCCGGCACATTTTCATCAACGGCCCTCGCGGTTCCAGCGGTCGGGCAAGATCCTACGCAAATGATTACCGCCGTTGAGAGGGCCGTCTCAACGTTCAACGCCCCCAGAAAAAACGACTACTACATGTACTGGTCGATCAACGACACCGGTTTGCAATTGTCGGCAGCGGACGGCAAAGGCAATCACGTCATCAATATCCGGTATTCCAGTTTTGTTGGCAAAACCCGGAGTTACCTGGACAACTTCAGCCTGATTTCTGTGGTCGATATCAAAAACATGATTTCCGGGATGTTCGAAAACCTGGAAGGCCTCAGTTTTCAAATCCCGTTCAAGAAAAACCCGTCCGGCCTGTCAATGACCTGTACCTTCGGTCATGGAGAATCCCGGAAAAACGGCACCATCGATATTTTTCAGAAAACCAAGTCCAAGCAATACAGCATCCCGCAGGTGGGAATTGGAGACTTGTTCACGATCGGCTCGCCGTTTTCCTACACGAAGCAAACAATGGAGAGCCACCAGACCGAATTGGCCGTCACGACCGAACAAACCGACAGTGTGCAGCTGACCGTTCCGGCGGAGTGTTATGTGGCAAACAGCTTTCCGGCGACGCCGCTGGTCGATGCCGTGACGATTGTCCAGTTCTCTTACTTTACCGGAGAGTACGGCATGCAACTGACCTCCACGAAAACAAACAACGACAATGTCAGTACACTGAAAGTTCTGCGAAAAAGCGGCTACATCGAAGTGGAGCTGGTCGCCAATCCGGGAAATCCTGTGATCACTGTTGCTGGCCTGGGGAACAGGGGAGACAATGATGTCTACCCCGGTGGTGCGGATCTGGGGCAGTTTCACGATGTGCAGTTGCCATTCAGGGTAGCAAAACAGGACGGTGATTTGTTCGTCTTGAAGCAGGTTGCAGGTGGCAGCAATTGCTCATACAAATTTTCCTATAGTGAGGAAAATGAGCAGCTCACTTCCAGTCAAGAAGCAACAAACGAGATGAACTGCGCATGTGTTTATGTCAGTGGTAACGGCTTTGCGACCGCATCCAACTACACCATCAGCATTCCCATCAGCACGCCAGCTTTTCTGTCCAGCATGGATGGCGCGCAGGCTGAAATAAACAAGGCCCTCACTGAAACGATTATCGGGTTTGTCTAGAAGGACGCGTCTGTTTGGCCGTCCAGGATGCTGAGGATGTCAGCACCGGTTGCTTTTGTGGAAAGCGCGTAGAAGTCGGTTTCCCGTTGGAGGGCGGAGCTCAAAAGGACGTTGTATTCATCCTTCGGAACTTCGAGTGTGCCGAACTTGGCAAGGTGGCCGGTGACGAATTGTGTATCGAGAAGCGTGTATCCGCCCTTTTTGAGCCGGGCCACCAAGTGTATCAGGCAGACCTTTGATGCATCCGTCTTGAAGGAGAACATGCTTTCTCCGAAGAAAGCACCGTTGAGGCTCACACCGTAGAGCCCGCCCACAAGATCCCCGTCCTGCCAGGCCTCGACTGTGTGGCAATGGCCCATCTCAAACAGCTCGCCGTAGAGCCGGCGGATCTCCCGGTTGATCCAGGTCTTTTGCCGGCCCGGCATGGGCGCGGAACAGCCGTCAATGACGCCCTGAAAATCAGTGCTGATGCGGATTTCAAAGAGGTCGTTGCGGATTGTGCGTTTTAACCGGCGCGGAACATGGACAGTATCGAGCGGCAGGATGCCGCGCTGTTCGGGCTCCAGCCAGAACAAGCCCGGATCGTCGGCAGATTCGGCCATCGGAAACAGCCCGCAAGCATAGGCTTTCAGCAGCACCTGGGGCGTGATCTCGAAGATGACGTCGTTCTGGTATCCTGCCATGGATCCTCTTGGTTCCTCGCACTGGGACTGGCTTAAAGAATCCCGGTACAGACAGCGTTATGGGAAAACCGCCTCTATAACAAATTGGGGCATGGTCCCCCAACTTTCAAATGTAGTGTTTTCGAGTTCAAGGGTTTTGGAAACACCGAAAATCGAATCTTCAACCGGCAATTCTGTTTTTGGGTCCACGCACACGGTGTTCTGCATGTCGGAAAGTGGATAGTGGTGAGCACCGAACGGCGGGACTGGCGCTGACCCCTGCAAAGAATAAGGGGCGTTGCCGCCCCTTATGACTTTACTTCTTTTTGGCCAGGTACTGCTCAAGCCAGTGAATGTCATACTGGCCGTTTGCGATATCCTGGTTTTCAACCAGGTTCCGGAACAGAGGAATGGTCGACTTGATCTCATCCACGACGAACTCATCCAAGCACCGGCGCAGGCGCATCATGCATTCCACACGGTTACGACCATGCACGATCAGCTTGCCGATCAGGCTGTCATAATAGGGCGGGATCTTGTACCCCTGATAAACACCTGAATCGACACGCACACCCAAACCGCCCGGTGGGTGGTAGTAGGTGATCGTGCCCGGAGACGGAGCGAAAGTTTGCGGATCTTCAGCATTGATCCGGCACTCGATTGCATGACCGTCGAACGTGATGTCGTCCTGGGTCATATCCAGCGAGCCCCCGGCGGCAATCCGGATCTGTTCGTTCACCAGATCGATGCCGGTGATCATCTCGGTCACCGGGTGTTCCACCTGAAGACGGGTGTTCATTTCGATGAAATAGAACTCACCGTTTTCATACAGGAACTCGACCGTACCAACGCCGCGATACTTCAGCTTGCGCATCGCATTGGCAACAGTCTCGCCAATTTCCGCGCGCTGTTCGGGGTTGAGGGACGGGGACGGAGCCTCTTCCAGGACCTTCTGATGGCGGCGCTGCAAGGAGCAGTCGCGCTCACCCAGATGAACAGCATTGCCCTGTCCATCACCCAAGACCTGGATTTCGATATGCCGCGGCTTGCCGAGGTACTTTTCCATATAAAGGGCGTCGTCGCCGAAGGCAGCCTTTGCCTCTGAGCGGGCTGTTGACAGAGCGGTATCGAGTTCGGCTTCGGTCTGCGCCACCTTCATGCCGCGTCCGCCGCCACCGGCTGCGGCTTTCACGAGAACCGGATATCCGATTTCCCGGGCGATCGCATGCGCATCGTCTTGCGGCGTGACTGCACCATCTGATCCGGGGACCACTGGAATACCGAGATCCTTAGCCGTTTGCTTGGCCTGGATCTTGTCGCCCATGATCTTGATGTGATCAGAGGTCGGGCCAATGAAAACGATGTTATGCGCTTCCAGGATTTCAGCGAACCGGGCGTTTTCGGACAGGAAGCCGTAACCCGGGTGAACTGCGTCCGCGCCTGTGATTTCACAGGCGGCCAAAAGCTGCGGAATGTTGAGGTAACTGTCCCGCGCCGCCGGTGGTCCAATGCACACGCTTTCGTCCGCGAGGCGGACATGCATGGCATCGGCATCTGCCGTAGAATGGACCGCGACTGTGGAAATGCCGAGCTCTTTACAAGCGCGCAGGATACGCAAGGCAATTTCACCGCGGTTAGCAATGAGGATTTTGGAGAACATGGCCGGACCGGCTCCTTATTCGACGATAATGAGCGGTTCGCCGAATTCCACCGGCTGGGCGTCTTCCACAAGGATCTGCTTGACGGTGCCCGCCTTGGTGGACGGAATGTGGTTCATGGTTTTCATGGCTTCGATTATCAGGATCGTCTGACCTTCAGCCACCTTGTCGCCAACTTGAACGAACGGCGCTGCGCCCGGTTCTGCTGCCATGTAGGCCGTGCCGACCATCGGGGAAGCCACGGTGCCCTGTGCTGGTGCGGCGTCAGCAGGCGCTGCTGCCGGAGCCGCCGCCGCGGCCGGTGCTGCAGCCGGGGCAGGGGCAGCAGGCGCTGCAACGCTGACCGGTGCGCTGATGGAAATTTGGCGCGCGACGCGGATCCGCGTGTCGCCTTTTTCCAGTTCGATCTCGGACAGATTGGTTTCATCAAGCAGCACCGCAAGATCGCGGATCAGGGCCGTATCGAAACTCTTGTTATCTTTGTTCATGTCTTCTGGCTCTCGTACTCGGGCCGCAACTAGCGCAACGCTGACGGAAATCTCCCGGCGGAACCGGTCAATAAAGTTGTTGCCACACCAATCTCGGATTTAGACTGGACCGGCTTACTATTACCTGATCAACAAGACGCTCTTTGCTCCGCCGGATTGTATAGCGGATCTAGATACTTTGTCTGATTTCCTTACGAAACCGACACAGCTCCTTATAGGCATTCAAATCAGGCAGGAAAACCCCTGAAAACGGATCTCTCATAAAGAAATCCGCTTTCGGAAGCCGATCATTAACAGGTTGTTTCGCCGCAATTCTTCAGGTCGGAAAGCTTGGAGTTCAGCTGATCGTAGCCGACAGCTCCCATCACCACTTCATCGCCGATCACATAAGACGGTGTTCCCGTCAGTCCAAGACGGTTGGCCAGCGAGTAAACCTCTTCGATCGTCTGACCGGCCTCGTCGGTTGCCATCGCTGCTTGGAGATCTTCAGTCGATATGCCAGCGCCAGTTGCCGCTTCCATGGCACTGGCAAGATTGGCCTGACCGCGCCGGGTCATGAGCGCCTCATGGAATGCATGATACTTTTCCGGTGCAACGGAGTTGACCGCGATCGCGACCTGGGCTGCTTCGACAGACGGCTGGCCGAGCACCGGGAACTCTTTCAGAACCACTCGCAGATCAGGGTTCTCGTCCATCAAGCGGACCATGTCGCCGTAGGCGCGTTTGCAGTAGCCGCAATTGTAATCAAAAAATTCGACCAAAGTGACTGAGCCCTGCGGGTTCCCGAGCACGACCTGGCGGGTCGAGTTATAAAGAATATCCGCGCTGCTGGTGAGAACTTCACGGCGCGCAGCTTCTTCAGCTTCCTGTTCCCGGCGTTCCAGCTCTGTCAGAGCCTCGGTAATGATTTCCGGGTTTTTCAGAATGTATTCGCGGACAATCCTTTCAATTTCGCCCCGGTCAATGTCTTGCGCGATCGCAGGCGTACTGAAAACCGAGACGATCAATCCGAGTGCAGCTGCAAATCGGGCCATCGGCAAGCGCAGCAAATTTGAGAAAGGGGTCATGTCATGCTCCTGAGACTGATGGCATGGGCGCACCAGCCGTAAGGTCAAAATAATCAGCGCCGTTGTCCTGGCACGCTGGGTGGTTTGTAGGCGACAATATCATCTGCTTGCAGCCATGCAGCTGACCCGCGGTTCAAACTTTTTTGAGCGCGGGCGGCGTACCGTTTGGCAGCCTCGAATTCCCCTCGCACCATCAAGCCCTTGGCTGTTGCAAGATCGGCTTCTGCCCGTTCTCCTTGGCGCCCGTGCGCGATCGCAAGCTGTGCGTAGGCGGTTCCTGAGTTGGAATCGCGCTGTATGGCGCGCTTCAACACGCTTTCCGCTTCAGCAAGATTGGCCGGATTGTTGGATGCAACCAGGGCATAGCCAAGCCAGACCATGAATTGCGGCTCGTTTGGCCGAATCGAGAGCGCTCTGCGGAATGGGGCGATCGCGCTTTTCGGATCACCGCCTTCAAGAAGGGCCTGACCCTTCAGCTCATGAAAATAAGGGTTTGTCGGATGTTGCCGGATCAGCTTGTCGATCTCGCCCACAGCGCCCTTGCCACGGCTCTGCATGGCTGCAATGGCCCGTGCATACTGCGCAGGCAGGCTCTTGTCCTTGCGCGGATAGGTGCGCAAGGTTGCTGACGGATGGCTGGTGAAGGCAAACAGTTTTGCCTTCGCCATATCGTGCCGGTGCTGCAGGACGTAATCCTCAGGCTTGTCAAAGTGCTTTGACTCCTGAGCTTCCCGCAAAAGCCCATTGAAGCGGTCTTGGGCCATCGGGTGGCTGATCGCATAAGGGTCTGCAAACTGTTTGGAGAACATCTGCTGCTCTGCCATGCGTTGGAAGTTGCGCAACAGTCCGCGGGCGCTTTGACCGGTCTGATCCAGATAGCGCAGTGCCGCGCGGTCGGCTGCCGCTTCTTCGCTGCGCCGGTAGGCAAGGAACGATCGTTGGCCAAGAGACCCGGCGCCGACAATGGCCGCCGCACCGCCGCTTGTGGCCGAACCGGAGCCGCTGGCAGCACCAGCTGCTGCGGCGCCAGCCCCCAAGATCATGGCGATAACCGACATGATCTGGGCATTTGAAGCCGCGGCCCGCATGCGAACGAGGTGGCGGCCTGCAATGTGGCCGGTCTCATGCGCCAGAACGCCAATGACTTCGCCAGGTGTTTCCGATTCCAGGATCACGCCGATGTTGATGAACATCCGGCGGGAATCAGGAACGAAGGCGTTGAATGTCTTGTCATTGACGAGAATGATCGTGGGTTCGGAACTGCCGATACCGGCCACGCGGAAGATCGGTTTCGCATAATCGCGCAAGAGACCTTCCACTTCCGCATCGCGAACCAGCGGCAGTTTTCTTTGTGCGTGGGCAGGAGAAAGCAACACGGGCAAGACCAAAGCGGCAGCGCAGGTCAAGGTCACCGCTTTTCGCGCGGTTGCAGCAGGCGTTTTGATCAGGCAAGCGAGACCGCGAACAGGCGCGGCAAGGACTTCTGTGAGGCCTTTTGGGCGATCGGATGACAAGGGCATTCCAGAGCGTTGAAACATGTTTGTGGCGAAGGTATGGGCCGGAACCCTTGGGGTCAAGAAATGCCGGATGCAATAAAGAAAAATTCAGCGTCAATTGTTTCTGCGGTGGCGTGGCCTTTGTGAGGCACTTGCGCAAAGGTTCATCCGCGTTTAGGGGCAGAGGCTAATTGGCCTTAAAGGCGCTTGCAATTCAAAAGGATCAGACATGGCATCGGACCGTTTTCAGCCGTCAAAACGCAGTGATGTTGCACCGTTCATTGCCATGGATGTGTTGTCGGAAGCGGCCAGTCTGGAAGCCGCCGGCCGGTCCATCATCCACATGGAGGTAGGGCAACCATCTGCTCCGGCACCAAAAACGGCCCTTGCGGCTGCGGATGCAGCACTGAAACACGGCAAGTTGGGGTACACGGAAGCTCTCGGGATCAAGCCGTTGCGGGAGGCTTTGTCCGCTCATTACCGGAAGGCTTATGGGGTGGATGTGCCGTCTGGCCGGATTATGGCAACGACCGGATCTTCCGCCGGGTTCAATCTGGCCTTCCTGGCAGCGTTTGATCCCGGCGACCGCATCGTCCTGACTGCTCCGGGGTACCCGGCCTATCGGAATATCATCAAAGCCTTGGGCCTAATACCCGTCGAAGTCGAAGTGGGAGCGGAGACCCGTTGGAGCCTGACGCCAGACCATTTGGATGATGCGCAAAAGGACGGTCCGGTGCGGGGTGTTCTTTTTGCAAGTCCGGCAAACCCGACGGGCACCATGATGACCGCGGAAGCCTTGTCCGATTTGATCGCATATTGTGATCAAGCCGGGATCTGGTTTATCTCCGACGAGATCTATCATGGTCTGGATTATGCCGGGGAGCAGAAAACAGCTCTCGAAACATCGCAAAACGCCATTATCATCAATAGCTTCTCGAAATATTATTGTATGACCGGCTGGCGGATTGGCTGGATGGTGCTGCCCGAACAACTTGTCAGGCCAACTGAACGCATTGCGCAGAGCCTTTACATATCACCACCGGAGCTGTCCCAGATCGCAGCCGCGTCGGCGCTGGATGCTGTTCAGGAACTGGAGGCTGTCAAAGCTGGCTATGCGGCAAACCGGGAATTGCTGGTGAAGGGATTGCCGGAGATCGGACTTGACAAACTGCTGCCGGTGGACGGCGCATTTTACATCTACGCGGACATCAGCCGTTTCAGCGATGACAGCCTCGATTTTGCAAAACGGATGCTTCATGAGGCCGGGGTCGCAGCGACGCCGGGTGTTGATTTTGATCCGGTCCATGGCAAGGAGTTCATGCGTTTCTCCTTCGCCGGCGCTCATGACGACATGAAAACCGCTTTGCAGCGTTTGAAGGACTGGATCTGATAAGCGCCAGCGAAGCCCGGTTTTCAAACAAAAAAGGCGGCCACGACGGCCGCCTTTAATTTTTTTGGCGTGATGCTGAGCGATCTTTAGAAGAACGATCGTCCGCGTTGCCACCAACCGCCGCGTTTCGGCTTGTCAGCTTTTTCTTCGCCAGACGTTTCACTCGTCACAACAGGTTCGGCTGGAGCAGAAGGCTTAATCGGCTCTTCCGGCTCTTCTGCAACCGCTTCAGCTTCGACCGGCTGCTCGGAGACTGGAGTATCGATGACGATGTCTTGCGGTTCATCCGCTTGAGCGACCCGTTCCTCAGTGCTTTCCGCAGTTTCACTCTCCGCTGCCTGTAAAGGTTCTACAGGTTCAGACGGCTCCGATGCGCTTGCATCGACGCCATTAACCGGCTGATTCGGGGTGCCGGGGTCGGCAGCCGCGACAGTTTCCGATCCCGGTGCATCGGATACCGCGGTTACTTCAGTCGGTTGAGCGTCCGAGCTGTCGTCAGAGACAGGTGCATCAGAAGAGTCACCGTCAGCATCGTCCGCCCGATTTTCCATCTCGTCGTCACGGCGCCCACGGCGACCACCCCGTCGGCCCCGGCGCCGTTTGCGGCGCGGCTCATCGTCGTTGTCGTCGTCCGAGCCGCGCGCTTCGGCCTGTTCAGCATCAGCGTTTTCGCTGTCGGCATTTGCCTCTGAGGTCTCGTCGCTTTGAGCGTCGGAACCACCCCGGCGGCGCTTGCGGCGACGGCGGCGGCGGCGGTCGCCATTGTCATCGTCCTGCTGAGCTTGTTCTTCAACAACCGGCTGCTCGGTATCTTCGTCGATGATATCGATCATGTCCGGCTGGACAGTCGCTGTCGGCATTGGTTGACGATCGCGATCAATCAAGGCACCGCGTTCTAGAACATACAGCTGCCCATTGACCATGTGGTCTGCCTGGACCTCGATCCCGACCAGGAACCGCACCTCAAGATCGAACAGGTTCGAGCGTTTCTGATTGAGGATATAAAGAGCGACTTCTGCCGACGTTCGGATGATCAGATCGTGCGTTGCGCCCTTCAGAAGATTGTCTTCGATGGACCGCAGTACGTGGAGTGCTACAGATTCCACCGACCGGATCATGCCCGTGCCCTGACAATGCGGACAGGGTGTTGTGGAGCTCTCCAGAACACCGGTGCGCAGCCGCTGGCGCGACATTTCCAGAAGACCGAAATGGGAAATCCGTCCGACCTGGATCCGCGCGCGGTCGTTCTTTAGGCAGTCCTTCAGTTTCCGCTCGACTGCCCGGTTGTTTTTCGATTCCTCCATATCGATGAAGTCGATCACAACAAGTCCGGCAAGGTCGCGCAGGCGCAACTGCCTTGTCACTTCCTCGGCGGCTTCCAGATTGGTCTGAAGGGCGGTGTCCTCAATGTTGTGTTCGCGGGTCGACTTGCCCGAGTTCACGTCGATGGAAACCAGAGCCTCGGTCTGGTTGATCACAATGTATCCGCCTGACTTCAGGGTCACGTGCGGCGAGAACATGGCATCAAGCTGCGGTTCCACGCCATAGCGGATGAACAGCGGGGAGGGGTCGCGATAGGGCTGGACATTCTTGGCATGGCTCGGCATGAGCATGCGCATGAAGTCTTTTGCTTCCCGGTAGCCTTCGTCGCCTGCGACCGAAACCTCGTCAATGTCCTTGTTATAGAGATCGCGGATCGATCTCTTGATCAGGCTGCCTTCCTCATAAACGAGGCTCGGCGCGCTCGATTTTAAGGTCAGCTCGCGCACATTCTCCCAGAGCCGCATGAGATATTCAAAGTCGCGCTTGATCTCTGCCTTGGTGCGGCTTGCACCTGCAGTGCGCAGGATAACGCCCATGCCTTCCGGCACATCCAGCTCGGTCGCTATTTTCTTGAGCCGCTTGCGGTCTGTTGGCTGTGTGATCTTGCGGGAGATACCACCACCACGGGCGGTGTTCGGCATCAAAACAGAATACCGGCCTGCCAAGGACAAATAGGTGGTTAGAGCCGCGCCCTTGTTGCCGCGCTCTTCTTTTACGACTTGCACCAGGATGATCTGGCGGCGCTTGATGACTTCCTGGATCTTGTATTGCTTGCGCATCGGAGCGCGGCGCTCCGGCACTTCTTCCAGAGCGTCTTCTGCGCCAACCGATTCAACTTCGTCGTCGCCATTGTCGCCTGCGTCGTCGCTTGCTGCTGCTTCGACATCAGACTTGCGGCGCCGCCGGCGGCGCGCACGGGCCGGTTTGGCGTCATCTTCGTTTTCATCAGACGCGGTCTCTGCGTCCGCGTCAGCAGACTGAGCATCGACGGTGTTCTCATCAGCTGTTTCGCCATCGGAGACGGCATCAGCATCGGCTTCGTCGTTGCTGTCGGCAACTAGCGATTCCGTAGCTTCTGAATCACTGTCGGCATGCGCTTCTGGATCAGACCCGTCTTCGTCTGCGGCCTCGACCTTTTCACTGGCAACAGTATCGCCATCTGACTCGTTGCGCGCTGCCCGTGACCGGCGCCGGCGTTTCGGCTTTTCTTCCTGTTCGGTTTCGTCGGGTTGGCGCTCAGCAGCTTCGGCCGCGAGCAAAGCCTCCCGGTCGGCAACCGGGATTTGATAATAGTCCGGGTGAATTTCGCTGAATGCCAGAAAACCGTGCCGGTTTCCGCCGTATTCTACAAAAGCTGCCTGAAGGGAGGGTTCGACCCGTGTGACCTTCGCCAGATAAATGTTTCCACGCAGCTGTTTGCGATTCGCTGCTTCAAAATCGAATTCTTCAACCCGATTGCCGCGGACGACGACGACCCGGGTCTCTTCCGGGTGGCCCGCGTCGATCAGCATCTTGTTTGCCATTATTGAATTTCTCCACGGCGGCGCTCATGTGCGCGCATCTGGAGCGCGCATCGCCCGAAAGGAGGATGGCCGCCGTACTTGTTTTGCTGTTGTGAGCAAGGGCGTCTGCGCCCGGCGCGTTTGGCTGATCAAAACAAGCGGCCGCACCTAAGGCGGGGGCTTGTTCGATGTTGATCAGCATTTGCATCACGCGGGTCCTTCGGGGCAACGCAAGCCCTTGAGTTAAGTCTATCAATCTGTGTTCCGGCTCAGCTGGCCTCGTGGCCATGGGTCTGGTCCCGGTCGGGTCAGGCTGGTCTGGTTATCCCCTTCGACCCCGAAAGACTGCACGTTCAAACGTTTGCAGCGCCAAGGGGCGATGGATCGTCAGCAACCGCCGATATGCTGTCCATTTGAGGTTTCGGATCGCCCGTGATACGGCAGAACGGCCTCTGTTCTATCGTTTTATGGGCCCGCAAACCGATGGCATTGTGGATATGTCCATCCTTTTGCCACATCGGACAGTATCGGTTTCAAACCTGAATCCGTAAGGTACTTTTACGATCCGCGAACAAGGTTTGCAAGCAAACTGAACAGCCTAAGGCATTTTCCCTATCGAATAGGGGGCGAATGGCATAAAACCTCGAAGGTTCAAGGCGATCTGATTTGATGAGAATGGCTGATAACATAAAAGTGCTGAAATCACCGGCGTTAAGCGGCTTTGTCGATGTGTTGGCGATTGTTCCGGCGATCCAATGGGTTATTGCGCTCGCGGTCATTTCACTTGCGCTCCTTGTATCAGCATATGGGGCGCCGACACTGGCGGCTGACAAACCTGTCATCTCAGCCGCGCGCGTCGCCGGTGACGAAGACCGGACACGAATCGTTTTTGAACTCAACACGCAGGTCACCCCTGTGATTTCCGCACTTGGAACGCCCTACCGGCTCATTCTGGATCTGCCGGAAGTGACCTTTGCGTTTGATAAGAGAGCGCAAAATGCGGAGCAGGGGCTCGTTCGTGACTGGCGGTTTGGCCTATTCGCCGTCGGAAAGTCTCGCGTGGTTGTGGACTTGGCTGCACCGATCCGGGTGGACAAGACACTGTTTTTGCCCTCGATCGACGATCAGCCATCGCGCCTGGTGATCGATCTTGTCCGGGCCAGCGATGAAGAATTTGCGGAATTTGTCTCTGAAACCCGGTCAAAGCGCACAGCCAGCCGGGAGGCCGCTGCACCCAAAACCGATCTCCTGACCGCGCAACGCGCGAACAGCAAACCAGTGATCGTGCTGGATCCGGGGCATGGCGGCATTGACTACGGAGCGATTGGTGTCGGCGGAACTTTGGAAAAGGCGATCGTTCTGGAGTTTTCCAAATTGCTTCGGGACAAGCTTTCAGAAGGCGGTCTCTATCAGATCCATTTGACCCGGGATGATGACACATTCATCCCACTGGGAGAGCGTGTCCAGATCGGTCATGATTTGGCGGCTGATCTCTTTATTTCGATCCATGCTGATTCGGTGGTGCGCGGTAAAAAACTTGCGCGCGGAGCGACTGTTTACACCTTGTCAGACCGGGCATCGGATGACCTTGCCGAGGAGTTGGCCGCCAGCGAAAACATGTCGGACATCATCGCGGGTGTTGAACTCGAAGAAGAGCCGACTGAAGTGACCGACATTCTGCTTGATTTGGCCCGCCGCGAGACCCGGTCGTTTTCCGTCTATTTTGCCAAGACCCTGATTGGCGAATTGCAGAGCGCTGTTCGATTGATCCGAAACCCGCACAGATCAGCCGGTTTCCGGGTTTTGAAAGCGCATGATGTGCCCTCGGTTTTGGTCGAACTCGGCTATCTGTCGAATGCGCATGATGAGAAACTCTTGATATCTGAAGAGTGGCGGGAGCGGATGGCGGACGCCATGACAGAGGCCATCCACAGTTTCTTCAGGCCGCGTCTGGCCGGACGGGACGGGGCGGTATCGCAATAACCGGTGCAACCGGCGAAAAAACATTCGGAAACCTTTAGCTGGTATTTGCCTCAGCATCGCCATAAATGTGCACGACTTAGGCAAACACTGCTATTGTCGCAATTGGCACGGATATGTGCCTGCCCTTAAAAGCGTGGTAAGAGACGTTAGGGCATGCTGGACGGGGAAAGACGAGCCCGCATATGAAATTCTTAGTGAAGTTCTTTGGTTATCTATTTGGGATCGGCGCGGCCTTTGCCTTGCTGATGGCCGCTGGGGTGTGGATGTATCTGCAACACCTCAATGATGGATTACCGGACTACAGTGCTCTGAAGAACTATGAGCCGCCGGTCATGACCCGTGTTCATGCCGCAGACGGCAGCCTCATGGCGGAATATGCGACCCAGCGCCGGATGTTTCTGCCGATCCAGGCAAT
Organism: Roseibium sp. R5; assembly: GCF_055755305.1. Taxonomy (NCBI): domain Bacteria; kingdom Pseudomonadati; phylum Pseudomonadota; class Alphaproteobacteria; order Hyphomicrobiales; family Stappiaceae; genus Roseibium; species Roseibium sp. R5. Next base: position 4,041,449 of record NZ_CM146910.1, on the reverse strand, counting down.
GCCCGACCGCTTGAAACAGTCTTTTATATCTGCCGAGGACAAGAACTTTTACACTCACCTGGGTGTTGACCCGGAGGGCATTGCCCGTGCGGCTGTGCGCTTCATCCAGAATTACGGATCAGGCCGCCGTCCGGAAGGCGCGTCGACGATCACGCAGCAGGTCGCAAAGAACTTCCTTCTGACCAACGAGTTGCGCGTTGAACGGAAAATCAAGGAAGCCATTCTCGCGCTGCGCATTGAGCAGGCCTACACGAAGGACGAGATCCTTGAGCTTTATCTCAATGAGATCTACTTCGGGTTTGGCGCATATGGTGTTGCTGCGGCCTCGCTCATCTACTTTGACAAGTCCGTTCATGAGCTGGCTTTGGAAGAGGCCGCCTATCTGGCAGCGCTCCCCAAAGGGCCGAGCAACTATCACCCCTACCGGAAAACCGACGCTGCTATTGCGCGCCGCAACTATGTGATCGACCGCATGGTTGAAGACGGTCATGTGAGCTTTGAGGACGGCGAAGAAGCCAAGGCTAAGCCCATCACGGTGAAGCTCCGTGGTCACGGTTCCAAGCTTTTTGCTGCAGAATACTTCACCGAAGAAGTCCGCCGGGAAGTGGCTGACATCTTTGGCACCAAGCGCCTTTATGAGGGCGGCCTTTCCGTGCGGTCCACGCTCGACCCGGAAATGCAACAGATCGCGCGCAAGACCTTGATGGACGGCCTGATCAAGTTCGATCACCAGCGCGGCAGCTGGAACGGGCCGATTGACCGCATCTCCACAGGCACCGATTGGGGCGTGGAACTTGCTAAGATCGAGGCGCTGAGCGATCTGCCGGAATGGTCACTGGCTGTTGTTCTGGAAAGCGGAACCAGCGAAGCGCGCGTTGGTATTCAGCCGAAGCGGCTTCAAAGCGGGCAGCTCGAGGAAGACCGCAAGGCGGGCCCGCTGTTTCTGGAAACCATGAAGTGGGCACGCGTCAGCGGCCGGGCACCGTCAGCCGTCTCGGACGTGCTGGCGCCGGGCGATGTGGTCTATGTTCAGGAAAGCGCCGTCGCACCTGGCACTTATGAGCTTCGCCAGATCCCGAAAGTATCCGGCGCCCTTGTCGCGATGGACCCCTACACCGGCCGTGTTCTGGCGCTGGTTGGCGGCTTCAGCTTTGCCCAGAGTGAGTTTAACCGGGCGACACAGGCTTGGCGTCAGCCGGGCTCGTCCTTCAAGCCGTTCTTGTATGCTGCAGCCCTCGACAATGGGTACACGCCGTCATCTGTGGTGATGGATGCGCCGCTTGAGATTTCACAAGGCCCAGGCCTTGGGACCTGGCGGCCGCAAAACTACGGCGGCAAGTTCTACGGTCCATCAACCTTGCGCACCGGGATTGAACGGTCCAGGAATGTGATGACCGTGCGCCTTGCGCAGGACATGGGCATGCCGCTGGTGGCCGAATACGCCAAGCGGTTCGGCATCTACGACAACATGCTGCCGGTTCTGTCCATGTCGCTCGGTGCCGGGGAAACCACGGTCCTTCGAATGACCGCAGCTTATGCGACCATTGCCAATGGCGGTCGGAAGCTGCGTCCGACCTTGATCGACCGGATCCAGGACCGCTACGGCCGTACAATTTATAAGCACGACAGCCGTATCTGTGACGGGTGTACCCAAAATGCCTGGGATGGTCAGAGCGAACCGACTTTGATCGACAATCGTGAGCAAGTGCTTGACCCGATGACCGCTTATCAGATCACCTCCATGATGGAAGGTGTGGTCCAGCGCGGAACCGCGACATCCGTTCGTGCTGTCAATCGTCCTGTCGCCGGCAAGACCGGCACAACGAATGACGAAAAGGATGCCTGGTTCGTTGGTTACACCCCGGATCTCGCAGTCGGTGTTTTCGTCGGTTTCGACAATCCCAAGCCGATGGGCCGCGGCGCGACCGGTGGACAGGTGGCTGCACCGATCTTTACCGAATTCGTTAAGCAAGCACTCGCCGAAAAGCCGCCGGTGGAGTTCCGGGTCCCGCGCGGGCTGCAGCTGATCCCGATCAACAAGAATACCGGATTGCGGACAGCAGGCGGAACGCCGGGCGCGATCCTTGAGGCTTTCAAACCGGGCATGGCACCGCCGGACAGCTATTCCGTTATCGGGTTCCAGGATACCATGGGTGTTCCAACCTATGTCTCTCCTGAAGCTGGACAGGCTGTTCTGCAAGGCACCGGCGGACTTTACTGACGGTTGCCACAAACGCCGTTCGTGGTGGTTTACAGGAAAGTTGCGGAAAGCTAATCTCCCGCTCCAAATTCAGCCCGGATCCTGAATCAAGGCTCCGGGCTTTTCACCAATTAAGAGAGGTATCCGATGCGCGCCGAGATGGAAGCCATCGTTGATGAAATCAAGCAGGCCATAAGCCTGCTGAGGAGGCATCTTTGACTGGGATCAAGCCCTGGTAAGACTGGAGGAGCTGAACGCTCTTTCTGAAGATCCCGAACTCTGGAGTGACCCGGCCAAAGCCCAGAAACTGATGCGCGAGCGTCAGCAGCTTGATGACGGCATCAACGGCGTGAAGGGGCTGGAACAGGATCTGGCGGACAACATCGAGCTGATCGAGCTTGGTGAAATGGAAGACGACAAGTCTGTTGTCGAGGACGCCGAAGAGGCACTGCGCGGGCTTAAGGACAAGGTCAATCAGCTTCAGCTGAATTCGCTTCTGTCCGGTGAGGCCGACGGCAACGACACCTACCTGGAAATCAACTCCGGGGCAGGGGGCACGGAGAGCCAGGACTGGGCCTCCATGCTGCTGCGCATGTACCGCCGTTGGGCGGAAAAGCGCGGCTACAAGGTTGAGCTACTGGAATACCATGATGGTGAAGAGGCCGGCATCAAATCGGCAACGCTGCTTATTAAGGGCGAGAATGCCTATGGCTGGCTGAAAACTGAATCTGGCGTTCACCGTCTGGTCCGGATTTCGCCTTATGACAGCAACGCGCGCCGGCACACCAGCTTCTCCAGTGCCTGGGTTTACCCGGTGATCGATGACAGCATAGAGATCGATGTCAACGAGAGCGATTGCCGGATCGATACCTACCGTGCATCTGGCGCTGGCGGCCAGCACGTCAATACGACCGATTCCGCTGTGCGCATCACCCACCAGCCGACCGGTATTGTCGTGCAGTGTCAATCGGAGCGCTCCCAGCACAAGAACCGGGCGACTGCCTGGGGCATGCTGAAGGCGCGTTTGTACGAAGCTGAGCTGAAAAAACGCGAAGAAGCGGCAAACGCAGAAGCAGCGTCCAAGACCGACATCGGCTGGGGCCACCAGATCCGTTCCTACGTTCTACAGCCCTATCAGCTGGTCAAGGATCTGCGGACCGGAGTGCAAAGCACATCGCCGGATGACGTGCTGGACGGTGACCTTGATTCCTTTATGGAAGCAGCGCTTGCACAGCGGGTCTTCGGCGGCGACGAAGTCGTTGTTGAGGATATTGAATAAGCTGATCTCTTCCGGAGACCACATTGAAAGCGGCGCTTCGGTGCCGTTTTTTTTGTTAGAGCGACAGTTTCGCCAGTCTCTCGCCAGCGCGCAGGAAGGTAGCCGGATTGGTCGGCCGGTCGTTCTGGCGCACCTCATAATGAAGGTGCGGGCCGGTTGAGCGCCCCGTTGAGCCGATGTTGCCGATCACATCTCCGGCCACAACGTGACTGCCATCAGACGTCCGGATCTTGCTCAGGTGTGCGTAGCGGGTGACGAAACCGTTGGCGTGGCGGATTTCAACCATTTTGCCGTAGCCGCCTTTCCAGCCAGCGAAAATGACGGTGCCCGGTGCCGCAGAATAAACGCGCGCGCCATAGGGGGCTTTGAAATCAAGACCGGAATGCATTGCGAGCCGGTTCAAAAAAGGATCCATACGCGGACCGTAGCCGCTTGAGAGCGTCCCATTCCGTACCGGGCGTTTGACGGGCAGACGGAGCGCTGCAAACTTTACGCGCTTCAGGGTATCGAGCGCGGTATTTGCCCGGTGCAGCCGATCGGCAAAACTCGTTTCACTGAGCGGTACGAAGGGCCCACCAAGACTGGAGGACCTACGAACAGCCTTGTTGAGGTTGGGGACGATTGGTTTGGTAATGCCGAGAATGTCTTCGATCCGGCTTTCTGTCGCGACCGTGATGGCGTCGACGGCAGCTGTGCTTTCCGTGCCCATCTCCGAAATGTCGGCTTTCAGGGCGTCTAGGGCTGCGCGTTTTTCAGTCTTTTTTTTTAAGGGCTCGCCGGTAGATGCGTCAGTGTCCTGAAGAATGGATAGCGGATCAAAGGGCTTTCGCGAGGCATCCCTGAGGCCTAGCGCCTTGACCGGTTCGGAGATCACTTCGTTTTCGCCGCCCATGGCCGTGCGATCGCCTTTGGGGGCGGCTGCAATCCGGCCTTCATCTATCGCTGGCTTTTGGGCAGGAACCGGCTTGCCGGTGTTGAGGTAGATCCCGACGCTCTCAGCGCGGGCCATCAGGTCGGCGACAATCGTGTGGCGTTGATTGAGATCTTGCTGGCGGCGCAGAACATCCATCACCTGGATTTCAACGCTTTCCCGGTCAACAAGCTGCCGACTGTTCAGCCGCTCAATCTCGGCGCGGAGGCGCGCAATACGGTCCTGATACTGGAGTGCGACCTCGGTGCGCTCTGCATTGACTTCCGCGACCATGCCGGATCGCATGACCTGATAGCTGATGGCACCGGTTACGATCAGGGTCGCCGCGATGCAAGTCAAGGCGCCGGCAATCAGATGAACCGGGCGGAGGATGTAAGTGGTCGTTCTCAAATCGCCTTTCAAAGACTCCCGGTGCGGTGCCTCTGTGTGGGGCACTTGGTAGGTCCGCGTCATTTCTGGGCGCTTTTGGGTCATCACTCGATCACTGCTGCATTCTGCATTTCACCTGTGATGATTAGAATTCCTTAAGGTTAACAATTCGTCTTCAAATGCGGGTTTTCAGCCGGTTAACCTAGCAAGAGGCTTGTAAAAACCGGGGGTTAAGCCTGCCTCGGATCGCGCGCGATCGTTGAAGGGCGGTTTCAAAGCGCCACGAAAATGCTTGCGTACATAGCTGTGAAACGCTGGTTCTGGGCGAATCCCCTGCCGGTCACACAAGAATCGGAACCACTTGGCGCCGAACGCAACGTGGTTCTTTTCGTCGCGGTAAATCACATCCAGGCATTTGGCTGTGTCTTCATCTCCCAAGCTCCGGGCCTTCTCGATCATTGGCGGCGTGATATCGAGCCCGCGGGCTTCGAGGACGAGGGGAATGATTGCAAGCCGCGCTGCCAAATCGTGACCGGTGTCTTGGGCTGCCTGCCAAAGACCATCATGGGCGGGCATGTCTCCGTAGAATGCGCCCAGTTGACCGAGGCGGTCCTGCAACATCGAAAAGTGTTTGGCTTCCTCAAGCCCCACCCGGACCCAGTCATCATAATATGAACGTGGCAGCCGCACATGCGCGAACCGGCCGATCAGATCCCAGGTCAGGTCAACCGCATTGAGTTCTATGTGGGCGAGGGAGTGGATCAGGGCCAGCCGGCCGGCGGTTCCCGACAGCTTGCGTTTCGGCATGTCGCGGGGGGCGAGCAGTTCCGGCTTGTCCGGACGTCCGGGCCGGTCCGGCATATGGCCGTCTTTCGACGGTGAGCCGAGTGCCATGTCGCGTTTGAACCAGGCCTTGGAAACAGCATAGGCGAGCCGGACCTTTTCGGCTGTATCGGCCGCTTCGACAATGGCGCGGGCGCCGGCAACAAGGTTCGCCGGCACCGGCAGAGTTTGTGTGTTTGTCATCTGAGCGTCCGACTTCATTATCAGCGCGCCGGGGGATGCGAATCTAGAGGGCCTTTACAGCCTCAAGAACGGCTTCTGCATGTCCGGGCACTTTCACTTTGCGCCAGATCTGAGCGATTTTTCCGTCTGCGTCCACCAGAAATGTAGCTCTTTCAACGCCCATGTACTTTTTGCCGTACATGGCTTTTTCGACCCACACGCCATACGCCTCGGCAGTTGCGTTGTCGGTGTCGGCACCGAGGCGTACCGCAAGATTGTGTTTGGCAATGAAATTGTCGTGTTTGCGGGCACTGTCCGGTGAAATCCCGACAATCGTTGCGCCCAGTTCCTTGAAGGCGTCGATGTTGTCGGTAAAGGCAATCGCTTCTTTGGTGCAGCCCGGTGTGTTGTCCTTCGGGTAGAAATACACAACGACCGGTTTGCCCTTGAGGTCGCTCAAGGTGATACGGCTGTCGCCGTCTGCCTCAAGGTCAAAATCAGGTGCAGCATCGCCTATGGCCAGATCGCTCATGTCGCCATCCTTCTGTCAAGTTTTGTGCGTTAATGCCGAATTCGGCAGCTGGGTGGGAAGCGGCTATCGCTTTTGGTGCTTGTTTCACATTATCATATGCATTGATACGACTCGTTCAATGCAACGGATGTGCGGGCTTCTTGGAATAGTACGCAGTTGAAGAGATATCCCGCGGGTTGCCCGAGGGACAACGGACGGAATGTAATTGTCGCAACCGGACGGAATGAAAGACGAACTGCCCAAACCGGCCCCATGGAAACGCCGCAGACTTCTGCGTTTGGCCAGTGGTCTGGTCTTTGTCGGCCTTATCGTGTTCATGGGCGCGATCTTTGCCTCAGGCCCGGTCACTGTTCCTTTGCTTGGAAATCTTCTGGCATCGCAGGGAACGCGCGGGCCCGTCACCCTTTCGGTTGAAAGCGCCAGTGTAGACTTTACAGCCGATGACGGGATCCGGATCGTCATTGAAGATGTGCGTGTTGATATCAGCGGTGGCGCACCGGTCACACTGGAGCTTCCACGGCTAGAAGCGCCGTTGACCCGATCCGCCCTTTGGTCGGGGGAAATCCGATTTGCGTCGCTTCATCTGGATGCACCGCAAATTACGATCGCCTTGAAGGGCGGACCGGCTGTGGTTCCCGAGATCAGCCAGTTGTCGGAAGCCGTCAATCGCATCGGAAACGTGATCGATGATCAGTTTGTCCGCCGGGGTCTCACGTCGGTCACGGTCTCCGATGGGGCTTTCGACATTACGGGACCAACGCCGCGATCCTTCACGAACATCAATGCGGATGTGTTCCGGTCTCCTGACGGTGAAATCTCTGCGAGCGCCCGCGTTGGCGGGCGAGTGACCTCTTGGCGATTGGATTTCCTGAGAGCGCCGTCCAAGACCGGGCCCGGCACACGCATGGCGGCCGTCGTCAACGGGATTACACTTGCCGAACTTCTGGGGCCCGGCGCGTCAACAGCCTATGGCAAAGGCTTGAGACTGCCGGCGTCGGCGAAACTCGACAGCGTTTTGGATGAAAATGGGGAACTGATCTCTGCGAACGCCGTTGCGAGGGTCCAAAATGGCTGGTTCCAGATGGGACGGACGCTGGTGGCTTTCGATGATGTCGCGTTGTCTGCAGTATATCGCGGGCCAGACAAGCCGATTGATATCCAGACGTCCCATTTTATCCGGGGCAATACGCGGATCTTCTTTTCTGGACAGATTGATCAACCTACCAGCGATGCGCCGGTGTGGGACTTCCGTCTTGAAACTGAGCACCCACAGGTCGGGCCGTTGGATGTGCGTGAACCGCCGCAAATGCTGGATGGTGCCACTGTCCAGGGCAGGTTCAACTTGGCTGAGAAGCAAATTGATATCAACCGCTTTTCGGTGCGCTCGGGCAAGGCAAGCGCAACGGGTGTTGTGAACATCCAAATCGGTTCGGATGGGCCGTACTTGGCGATTGCCGTTGATGGCGAACAGATCCCGATCTCCCTTGCGAAAAAGGTTTGGCCGATCACATTGGTGCCGCCGGCACGCAAATGGATCATCGAGAGGATCAAGGCAGGTCTGATCGAAACAGTGTCCTTCACAGCCGCCATACGTCCACCTGCGTTCAATCACCTCGATCCGGACGCAGGCTGGTCTGGCGACGATATGGCAATGACCATGAGCTTCGTTGACGGTGCTGTTGCGCCTGTCGGCGATGTTGCCGTGGTGGATGGCCTGTCCGGAACCATGACCATCGAAAACGAGATCCTGACCGTCAAGGCCAGCGGCGGCACAGCCGATCTGCGCGGGGAAGATGATGTCGTCGTTCCGGAAACGGTTTTTGAGATCCACAACCTGCCTCTGCGTGTTGGAAAGATCGCAAAGGTCGAGACGCGCCTGGAAGGCGGGAACGCGGAAATCGGTGCATTGTTGAATGCAAAACCGTTTGAGGTTCTCGATCGTGCGAACTTGAAAACCGGTGGTGTGACAGGGAGCGGCGTTGTCGATATCACCGCGAGTTTCCCGATGGAACGCGTGATCGACATGGATGATGTCACCTGGAAAGCGGTTGGCCGATCGGAAGACTTCTCTGATGAGAACCCGATCATGGGCCACCAGATCCAAAATGCTGATCTGTCGATTGAGGCAGATCGCAGCCAAATCGTGATCTCCGGCAACGGTGAGTTTGACGGTCTGAACGCGGATATCAACCTGGTGGTCCCGCTATCTGGAGCAGGCGACCCACGGCGTCAGGATGTCGTGGCGTCCGTGACAGCAGATCAGCTGAAGGCCCGTGGAATTGATCTGACAGCTTTCCTGGACGGCCCGATGACGGTCAGCGCGGGCAAGGCCGAGGGCGGTCAGAACATCAGCATCGACCTTCAAGAGACGGAAGTCCGGCTTCAGGCGCTTGGTTGGCGAAAGGCAAAGGGCGTACCGGCGTCCGCCTCCTTCAAGCTGATCGAAACCGACGACAAAAAAGTTGTCCAGGACTTCGAGCTGGTTTCGGAAGGCGCGGATATCTTTGGGCAAATTCACCTGTCAGCGACTGGCGAGCTTACCGAGGCATCCTTTCCGCGGTTCCAGCTGCGGCCGGGCGATGATGCCCAGATCGACATCACCCGGGCGGACAGCGGCCGGTATGACATTATCTTTTCCGGCAAGAATTTCGACGGTCGGGGCCTGATCCGGAGCCTTAGAAGCCCCGGAGGAAGCCAAGGTGCCGGCGATTTCGCCGACGGGGCCCGAATTGCCGTGGATCTTGACCGTATGACCGGGTTCAACAAACGCTGGATGGGGAACGTCCGGGGCCGGGTGGATACCGGAGCCCGCGGCTTGATGGCCGCCGATATCAGCGGGCTCGTTGGCGGCAGCTCAGACTTCCGCTTTACGTTGACGAGCAATGGCGGTGCGCAACAAGCAGACGGACGCTTTGACGATACGGGCGCCATGCTGGCGTTTCTGGATCTTTATAAACGCATGCGCGGTGGACGCGGTACCTTGAGTGTTGCCATGGCCGACGCCGACAGTTGGGTGGGCGATTTTAAAGTGCGTTCGCTGGTCATTACGGAAGATCCGGCCATTGAGCGCATCAGCACGACCAACTTGAACACGCGCGATGAGGCAAGCCGCGTGATCGTGCGCCAGCCCCAGGTCAACACTGCGGAAGGCGCGCGCGGCACCGCTTCATTTGAAACGCTCGACATCAATTTCACCCGGGAAGGGGACCAGATGACGATCAGCCGCGGCGCGTTGCAGGGCAACGCGCTTGGCGGCACGGTGGCCGGCACGGTGGATCTCAAACAGCAGACGCTCAATCTCACCGGAACATTCGTGCCGATCTATGCGCTGAACAATTTCTTTTCCAAGATCCCGCTCTTGGGGTTTGCGCTTGGCGGCAGCACGGGGGAAGGGTTGATCGGTGTGACCTATCGCTTGTCCGGGTCCTTGTCCGACCCGGTGCTGTCAGTCAATCCGATTTCCGCGATCGCGCCCGGTATCTTCCGCCGGATGTTTGAGTTCCAGCCGGAATAGCAACCTGACAATAAAAAAGCCGGGCAGGGAGCGCCCGGCTTTTCATGTCGGTCAATTGACCGATCAGACCGGCTTCAGGAGAACGTGTTTCTTCTTGCCAAGCGACAGCTTGATGATGCCGTCCTCGGTCACATCCGCCGGGGTGAGCTGACGGTTGGCATCCTGCTCACCCTTGTCGTTGATCTTGACGGCACCGCCCTTGATGTTGCGGCGGACATCGCCGTTGGATGCGCACAGCCCGGCCGTGACAAAAGCGTTCAAAACACCCAGCCCGGCCTCAAGATCGGCACTTGCCACTTCGACAGTCGGTAAGCCTTCCGCGGACTGACCTTCCTCGAATGCCTTGCGGGCAGTTTCGGCGGCCGCTTCCGCTTTTTCCCGCCCGTGGATCATCGCGGTGGCTTCGGTGGCCAGCACCTTCTTGGCCTCGTTGATGCCAGCCCCATCAAGGGCTGCCAAACGGCTGATCTCGTCAAGCGGCAGGATTGTGAAGAGCTTCAAGAATTTCTCGACATCCGCATCTTCGGTGTTGCGCCAGTACTGCCAGTAGTCATAGGCCGACAGCTGTTCTTCGTTGAGCCAGACTGCGCCGGCCGCCGTCTTGCCCATCTTGGCGCCGGAAGAGGTGGTGAGAAGCGGGGCGGTGAGCGCGAAGGCTTCCTTGGATTCTTTCCGGCGGATGAGATCCACACCGGACAGAATGTTGGACCACTGGTCAGATCCGCCCATTTGCAGGCGGCAGCCGGTCTGCTGGTAGATCTCCAGGAAGTCATAGCCCTGCAGGAGCATATAGTTGAATTCCAGGAAGGACAGGTGCTGCTCCCGCTCCAAGCGCAGCTTGACGGAATCGCGCTGGATCATCTGGTTGACCGAGAAATGCCGGCCGATGTCGCGCAGGAACTCCATGTAGTTCAACTTGAGCAGCCAATCGGCGTTGTCCATCATCAGGGCATCCGTCGGGCCGTCGCCGAAGGTAAGGAGCTTTTCAAAGACCTTCCGGATGCCTGCCTTGTTCTCTTCGATGGTTTCATCGGACAGAACCTTGCGGCTTTCATCCTTGCCGGTCGGATCGCCGACCCGTGTTGTCCCGGAGCCCATGAGCGCGATCGGCCGGTGGCCGGTCTGCTGGAACCAATAGAGCATCATGATGGTCACAAGGGACCCGGCATGCAGGCTCGGCGCCGTGCAGTCGAAGCCGATATAGGCGGTCACGGTTTCCTTGGCACAGAGCTCGTCGAGACCTTGAGGATCCGAGATCTGGTGAACAAACCCGCGCTCGGAAAGAACTTTCAAAAACTCTGACTTGAACTCGCTCATGTGTCTGCCCGTTAGATGCAACTGTCGTGTGGCCATTCGCCTGTTGGGCATGGCTCTATACCGGCAAAGCAGTGATGTAAATTGCACAGGGTCTAAAAGTTCGGTCTTCAAAGGTTTGGCGAGCTTCGTTTCCTGCGCAATTTCCATGACGAAGGGTCGCAGATCGGGGCTGGAGACGGCGCGGTGAGCAATCCTGAGCAAAAAACAGCAAGCGTGACCCCAATCACAGCTGGAAGGGCGGTCTCATCCTAGGGTGTGGGTGTTGGCGCTGAGGAGCGCATGTTCATCCTGAGGAGGAGTTGGAATGTTTAGGAAATTCGCAATCGCAGCAGTTGCAACTGCTGCCCTCGCCACGGCCGCAGTCTCATTTTCGCCGACTGAAGCCCATGCCGGAAACCGGGCTGGCGCTGTTGCTGCCGGGGCCATCATAGGGCTTGCTGCGGGCGCCATTATCGCCAGCCAGGTACAGCCCAGATATGTCGCGCCCGTCCGCTGCCACAACCAGGCCGTCCGCCGGTGGAGCCCTTATGAACACCGCTATGTTGTCGTCGGTTACCGCCGGGTCTGTTACTGATCAAGCAGATACAAGAACTTAAAACGAAGGCCTCCAATCGGGGGTCTTTCGTTTTTTGGATAAGCTTTTGTTTCCCAACACTGCTCCCTAGGCCGTGTGGACGAATTGGAGATGCATTTCGTCCACACGGCCTAGTGCGCAGGTCTTGAGCGCGGCAGATTTCATCAGAATGACACCAATCCTTCACTCACGCAGTCGGCGCTTTTGTTACGACCCTCCCAGTCAAGGAGGCGTTGATGTCTGCGATTACGGTAAAACGATTGTCCAAAACGTTCCGGGGTGGCATCCGCGCCTTAGATGGCGTCGATCTGACGGTCGCCGATGGCGAGTTCGTTGCGCTGATCGGCGCGTCCGGCTCGGGAAAATCCACCTTGATCCGCCATATTTCCGGTCTGGTGGCTGGAGACAAGAATAGCGGCTGTTGTCAGATCTCGATCAATGGGCACCCAGTTCAAGACAGCGGCGCCATCTCCAAAAACATCTCGGCGACGCGAACCGGCATTGGTGTCGTGTTTCAGCAGTTTAATCTGGTGCCGCGACTGAGTGTCTTGACCAATGTCCTTGCAGGACTGCTTGGAAAAGTGCCGGTTTGGCGCGGCCTCTTTGGTTTTTTCTCATCAGAAGAAAAGCAGCTTGCAATGCGCGCCCTGCAGCGCGTCGGCATTGAGACAAAGGCGCGCCAGCGGGCGTCAACACTGTCGGGCGGCCAACAGCAGCGCGCGGCCATTGCCCGCACGATTGTTCAGGGGGCTAAAATCATCCTGGCCGACGAGCCGATTGCGTCATTGGACCCGGCCTCTGCGAAGCGCGTCATGGGGATCCTGTCCAGGATCAACGAGGAAGACGGTACGACCGTGGTCGTTTCCCTGCACCAGGTCGAATACGCCCGCAGGTACTGCAAGCGGACGATTGCCATGCGGGCCGGACAGATCGTCTACGACGGTCCGAGTCATGCACTGACGACCCAGTTTTTGCGCGAAATCTACGGTGAGGCCAGCGAAGAACTTGTGCTGCCGGATGCCGAAGACTTCGGGACCGCGCCAATCCCGGCGACGGCCTGAATCTCTCCAGGGGAGACATCGTGATGAAATTGATTACTCGCATTGCTGCGTCTGCAGCGATTATGGTTGGTTTGAGCGGCCCGGCGCTTGCCGAGCGTGAAAACCCGGAAGAACTCTACTTCGGCATTCTGTCCACTGAATCCAGCTCTGCGCAGCGTGAAAAGTGGGGCCCGTTCCTGGAAGCCATGGAAGCCTCTCTTGGCATGCCGGTGAAGCCGTTCTTTGCTGCTGACTATGCCGGTGTGATCGAAGGAATGCGCTTCGACAAGGTCGACGTTGTCTGGTACGGCAACAAGTCTGCAATGGTTGCCGTCGACCGCGCTGGGGCCGAGATTTTCGCTCAAACGACCGAAGCGACCGGAGATCGTGGTTATTGGTCGGTGATGGTGACCCACAAGGACTCCGGTCTCACTTATGAAGATGTAATGGCGTGCAACAAGGATCTGAATTTTGGCATCGGCGATCCGAATTCCACGTCCGGTTTCCTCGTCCCCTCCACCTTCGTTTTCGCCAAGGAAGGTGTGAACCCGAAGGACTGCTTCAAGACCCTTCGCAACGCCAACCACGAGACCAACCTGATTTCGGTTGCAACCAAACAGGTTGATGCAGCTGTTGCGTCCTCCACCGGCATGTATTCCCGCCTGAAGAACGCCAAGCCGGAACTCTTTGCCGAACTGAAGGAAATCTGGCGCTCTCCGCTGATCGCGTCTGATCCGATGGCCTGGCGTCCGGAGCTCGATGAAAGCATCAAGTCGAAGATCATGTACTTCTTCATGACCTATGGCCGTCAGGGCACCGACGAGGAAGTGGCCAAGGCGCGCGAGAACCTGGCCATGATCGACATGGGACCGTTCATTCCGTCATCCAACGCCCAACTGTGGCCGTTCTACGAGATGGATCAGATCCGTCAGCGGATGTCCATCGAGGGTGACGACACCTATTCCGACGACGAGCGAACCGCGAAAATCTTGGAAATCAACACCAAGATCGAAGAAATCCGCGCAGCTGCTGCTGCCCGCCCGCGCAAGTAATCAGCGCAGCACACAGGCATGAGGGGAGGCATGAGGGCATTCCCTCATGCTCTTGTTTGATCTCCGCACAGGACACTTTCCATGACCAGTAATGTAAACGTGCTCAACACGGGCGAGCCCGTTCTTGAAGTCCCGGGTCGAACCACTCAGGAGAAGGTCTTTGACGTTCTGATCTGGGGCGGTTTGATCGTCATGCTGGTCTGGAGTTTCCATCCGGCGGACATGCACCGCATGGGCCAGGTATTCACCGGCGGTGGCAACATGGCCATGCTGCTGGAAGACTTTCTCAAGCCGAACTTCCGGTATTGGCACAGCTATTTCGACTTGATGCTTGAAACCGTTCAAATGGCTGTCTGGGGATCCTTTCTGTCGGTGATCTTGGCGGTTCCCTTTGGTTTGCTGTCTTCGTCCAATATTGCGCCTTACTGGATCGTGTTCCCTGTGCGCAGGCTCATGGATGCCTTTCGGGCGATCAATGAACTGGTATTTGCCCTGATTTTTGTGGCGGCTGTTGGTCTTGGACCACTGGCAGGTGTTTTGGCGCTGACGATCCACACGACGGGCACGCTCGCAAAACTCTTTTCAGAAGCCGTGGAGGCGATCGATCCGCGTCCGGTTGAGGGCATCAAGGCAACAGGCGCTCCGGCTATTCAAGAGATCGTCTACGGTGTCGTGCCGCAGGTCCTGCCGCTCTGGATTTCCTATTCCCTTTACCGGTTTGAAGCCAATGTTCGCTCTGCGACCGTGCTGGGCATTGTCGGCGCGGGCGGTATTGGCATGTCGCTCTCAGAAGCCCTGCGCGGCTTTGACTACTCGGCTGGCGCTGCGATTCTATTGATCATCCTCGTAACGGTTTCCTTGCTTGATATCTTTGGGTCGCTGTTGCGCAAGGTCGTGATCGATGGCACCGACCACGGCCGGTTTGCTGCCTACTTCCTGTTCTTGACCCTTCTCGTGATTGGCCTGGAGACGTTGCTGGCGCGCTGATAAAGTGCTCCAAGCATAAGCCGTCGTTGCGAATCTGCTGGTCTGGTGCCACTTTCGTGGCCTCAAATGACAAATATCCGACCGGCGGGTTCCAACAGGCTTCTCCATGACACCCGGACATCTCCACATTCTGTGCGGCAAGATCGCATCTGGAAAGTCAACGCTTGCCGGTGAACTCTCCAGCCAACCGGCAACGGTTTTGATAAGCGAAGACATTTGGCTGGCCGAATTGTTCGGGCCTGAAATGTCGACAATCAAAGACTATGTGCGTGTCTCGGCAAGGCTACGAGCCGTCATGGAGCCCCATGTCATTGGGCTTCTGAAAACCGGCGTGTCCGTGGTTCTCGACTTTCCGGCCAACACGCCGGAGACGCGCCTCTGGATGCGGCGTGTGGCGGAAAATAGCGGCAGCGACCACACGCTCCATTACCTCAATGTTTCCGACGAGATCTGCAAGGAACGGCTGCGGGCGCGCAATGCCAGTGGTAGCCATCCGTTTTCTGTGAGTGATGAGCAATTTGAAGCAGTTACCAAACACTTCGTCCCGCCAACTCCGGATGAAGGCTTTGACGTATTGGAACGCTAAGTCTCCGGATATTGGCCGACATGTTTTCTACCCGCTGAAGGGAGCAAAGACCTTATGAGGCCGACAAATGCATCGCCAGCACGTGCCCGCGGTCTGATCTGCGGGACCATGCAACCCGGGCCCCGAAACCGGATCACGGATATCGCGGGCATCACGGTTGGGCACAAGACTATCATCGATGGGGACCTTCGGACGGGGTTCACGGCCATCGTCCCGCATCCGGGCAATCTGTTTTTGGAAAAGTTGGCCGCATCCAGCGACGTCATAAACGGCTTTGGCAAAAGCGCGGGCCTGATCCAGGTGGAGGAACTCGGAACCCTGGAGACCCCGATCCTGCTCACCAACACTTTCGGGGTGGCAGAAGGCATTCACGCCTTGATCCGGAGGGAGCTGAAACAAAACCCTCAGATTGATCGCGCGAAAGGGACCGTCAATCCGGTCGTCATGGAGTGCAATGACGGTTACTTAAGCGATATCAATGCGATTGCGCTGACCGAAAAGGACGCAAACGCCGCACTTTCGGTTGCGGCTACAGATTTTGAGCAAGGCAGTGTCGGGGCAGGGACCGGTACCAGCTGTTTCGGATTCAAAGGCGGGATTGGGTCGGCATCCCGCCAGTTTAAACTGGAGGACAGGACCTTCACACTGGGCGCCTTGGTGCAGGCAAATTTTGGCAGGGCCGGGGATTTGGTCCTTCCGGATGGGCGCAGGCCATCTCCTGAGGGAACAACACCTCAGGAAGAGCGCGGATCTGTCATCGTTGTTCTGGCAACGGATGTGCCACTGGAAAGCCGGCAACTGAAACGGATTGCACGGCGTGCAGGCGCCGGTCTTGCCCGACTCGGCTCATTCTATGGCAATGGCAGTGGCGACATCGGTTTTGCGTTCTCAACAGCTCACAAGATACCGCACAATCCAGAAGGCGATCTGATCGCCCGCGATTATATGCATGAGGGTAAGATCGATCTTCTGTTTCAGGCCGCCGCGGAAACCACCCAGGAGGCGGTGCTCAATGCAATGATTGCGTCTCCCGCCATGTACGGGAAGGGGGCGAGTTTCCGGCCATCCTTGAAGGACTGGCTGAACCAAAATTGAGATGATTATCTAGATCGTTTGATATCTCACTCAAGCAAATTGTAAGACTTCGCTGGATAAATAGCATCGGAAAGAACAGGACTTGATCATTCTGATGTTGACCAGTGGATTGAAACCTTTGCGGAATGCGATCAGCTCGTTCGGCTTGATCTGCGGTTTATTAGCCGTGGTAGAGCAGGCGCAAGCGACCGAAATTCGTCTTGTGACGGAAAACTATCCGCCCTTCAATTTCATGCAGGACGGAGAGATCGTGGGGCTTGGCGCGGATCAGGTGCGTGAAATCATGATCCGGGAAAGCATTGAATTCACAATGGAGATGCTCCCATGGTCCCGGGCCTTTTGGTTGGCTGAAAACAGGAAAAACCATTGTGTCTTCACCACCGCCTATACACCGGCAAGAGCCGAGACCTTTGCCTGGATATCGCCGCTCGGCGGCGCTGAACTGTTCCTGATCAAGAAGGCCGGATCGCAGATCCCGTCAGACTTGGCCGATATTGTTGGCGAATTTTCCGTCGGCACTCAGCGGAGCGACTACGCCGAATATGTCTTGAAAACCCAGGGCTTCGGCTCCATCGACTATTTTGATGATGTTGAAACGGTAATCCGCCAGCTTGTTCAAGAGAGGCTGCACCTTGCCGCGATCTCCAGCATGACGTTTCACACGCTTGTGCAGCAAGGTGTTGAGATCGAACTGGTTCATGGATTTGGTGACATCATCGGAAATGCGCTCGCGTGTAACCCTGAAACCGATGAAGCATTGCTCCAGCGTATGCAGAACGGCCTGGACAACATCATCACAGACGGTTTTCAAGCCGACATTTTGAAGAAATACACCGGAGCTGCTCCGCTCAGCGCTCTTAAGGATGAGAACTAGAACAAATCGCGTTTAATTGACTTCTGAATGTTTCAGGTTTCGCGTTCGAGGCACCACCGAGAGGCGGTGAAACCTGAATCCGTGTAAAACGCGATTTGCTATAACACGCGGCCAGCGCAGTAAACTGTTGGCGAGGGTCCGGACCTGCCTTTTTAAAGGTTTCAACCGCTTAACAAAGAAAAACCCCGGTCGAGAGACCGGGGTTTTCCGTGTTTGACGCCGAATCTGTCTTAGACAGAGTAGTACAGGTCGAACTCGACCGGATGCGGGGTCATTTCGTAGCGCTCGACTTCTTCCATCTTCAGTTCGATGTAAGCGTCGATCTGGTCGTCGTCGAAGACGCCGCCGGCTTTAAGGAACTCGCGGTCTGCATCAACAGCTTCCAGAGCTTCACGAAGGGAACCACAAACCGTCGGGATCTCGGCCAGTTCTTCAGCCGGCAGATCGTAGAGGTTTTTGTCCATTGCATCGCCCGGGTGCAGCTTGTTCTTGATGCCGTCAAGGCCAGCCATCAGCAGGGCAGAGAAGCAGAGGTACGGGTTTGCAGTCGGATCCGGGAAGCGGACCTCAACGCGTTTCGCCTTGGGAGAAGACGTGAACGGGATGCGGCAAGACGCAGACCGGTTACGCGAGGAGTAGGCGAGAAGAACCGGTGCTTCGTAACCCGGGACCAGACGCTTGTAGGAGTTGGTGGACGGGTTGGTGAAAGCGTTCAGGGCTTTCGCGTGCTTTAGGATACCGCCGATGAAGTACAGGCAGGTCTCGGAGAGGTCTGCGTACTGGTTGCCGGCGAAAGTCGGCTCACCGTTGTTCCAGATGGACAGATGGCAGTGCATGCCGGTGCCGTTGTCGCCGAAAACCGGCTTCGGCATGAAGGTTGCGGATTTGCCATATGCGTGTGCAACCTGGTGAACAACATACTTGTAGACCTGCATGTTGTCGGCGCAGGAAGTCAGGTTGTCGAACTTCATGCCGAGTTCGTGCTGGGCAGCCGCCACTTCGTGGTGGTGCTTTTCAGTCGGAACGCCCATTTCGCCCATGACGGACAGCATTTCGGAGCGGATGTCCTGTGCGCTGTCGACTGGCGGGACCGGGAAGTAGCCGCCTTTTGTGCGCGGGCGGTGGCCCATATTGCCGGTCTCATACTCGGAGCCCATGTTGGACGGCAGCTCGGAGCTGTCCAGGATGAAGCCGGTGTTGTACGGGTCGGCGTTGAAGCGGACGTCGTCGAACATGAAGAATTCGGCTTCCGGGCCAACGTAGATGGTGTCGCCGAAGCCGCCGGACTTGACGTAGGCTTCTGCCTTCTTCGCGGTCATGCGCGGATCACGGTTGTAAGCTTCGCCGGTGATCGGGTCGATGATGTCGCAGAAGATCGCCATGGTGGACTGGGCAAAGAACGGGTCAATGTGAGCCGATTCCGGATCCAGGATGAGCATCATGTCGGATTCATTGATGGCCTTCCAGCCGGCGATGGAAGAGCCGTCGAAGGCAACGCCTTCAGCGAACATGTCTTCATCAACCAGTGCAACGTCCATGGTGACGTGCTGCATCTTGCCGCGCGGGTCAGTGAAGCGCAAATCGACGAACTTGATGTCTTTTTCCTGAATTTGCTTCAGGATATCAGCAGCGGTGGTCATTATGTCCATCCCTTTGATTTTTCGTGTGAACGTTTGGGTTTTGGTCCCGGTCCGGCAGAGTGTTTAAGATGTTTGTCTCGGCGCGGATAGTCCGGAATTGGGTGTGCGGCGAAATGCCGGAACAGGTGAGGGTTAAATGGCGTCGGTGCCGGACTCGCCGGTCCGGATGCGGACTGCCTCTTCGATGTTTGAGACAAAAATCTTGCCGTCGCCGATACGACCGGTCTGGGCAGCATTGCGGATTGCCTCGACTGCCTTATCCACCATGTCCGATCCAAGCACGATTTCGACTTTGACCTTCGGCAGGAAGTCGACAACGTATTCAGCGCCACGGTAAAGTTCGGTGTGACCTTTCTGACGGCCGAATCCCTTGGCCTCGGTCACTGTGATGCCCTGCAGGCCGACTTCTTGAAGAGCTTCTTTGACCTCATCGAGTTTGAAAGGTTTGATGATCGCTTCGATCTTTTTCATCACCGTATGTCTCTCTCCACATGTAATGGCAGGGTCTGCCCGAACGCTCTTCTTTCGGACCGTCACCAGACTAAAACGCACTGGTTCGGGTCAGCTGAGAGCTGTTGCCATGCAAAAGCACGAAGCGTGCCAATTGTCGGTCTGTTTGTCAGAATTTCCATCCCGGCGGGATTCCGCCGCTATTTTTAGCAAGTTATCGCGAAAGTCGTCGTGACAGAGTGATGTTGTCCGACTGGTATGCATAAAAAATAGACATAATGATTATTAATTATGCAAATGGGTGGATCCCGATGTCTGTTCTTGCCGGAGGTCGCTCAATGCCGGGCGTCTGACTGATCTAGTTCCGGGGTGAATTGCCGTTAGAGATGCGTATGATAACGCCGAACAATCTCCCTTTTGTTGGGCACACGAAGGATGGTCATGACGGCAGCGCTACTCACTCCGGACGAAATGGGTCAGGCAGACCGTTTGACGATCGAGAGTGGCCTTCCGGGCTTGGATCTGATGGAGCGCGCCGGATCAGCGGTAGTCGGTATGGCCGCAAACCACGCACCGGCGGGAGGGCGCATTCATATCCTTTGCGGGCCAGGCAACAATGGGGGCGACGGTTTTGTCGCCGCACGGCTCTTGGCAGAAAAGGGGTATGATGTCCGGGTCGATCTCCTCAAATCCCCGTCCGGCTTGAAGGGGGACGCTGCTGCGGCCTTTGCGGCTATGACCCTGCCATTCGAGATCCTCACATCCGGAGATCAGCTGATCGGGAATATGGCAGACCGGTTCACTGGGGCCGATGTCATCATAGATGCCTTGTTCGGAGCGGGATTGGATCGTCCACTGTCCGGTCCAGCGGCCGAGCTGGTTGAAGCTGTAAATGGATCAAGCGCTGCAATCATAGCGGTGGACCTGCCATCCGGCGTCAACGGTGCGACCGGAGAGATGATGGGGAGTGCGATCAAGGCGCATGCGACCGTTACATTCTTTCTGAAAAAGCCCGGGCATCTGCTGTTCCCCGGCCGCGGATTATGCGGTTCGGTCACGGTTGCTCAGATCGGGATTGAAACAGACGTGCTCGATACAATCGGGCCAGCGACGTTTGAAAATATATCGGACCTCTGGCTTGCAAGCTGGCCGCGCCCGGCAGTGGATTGTCACAAATATTCAAAAGGCCACGCCGTCGTTTTCAGCGGGCCAATGGCCAGTACCGGTGCAGCGCGGCTTTCAGCCATGGCTGCGCTTCGGACCGGGGCGGGGCTCGTCACTCTGGCATCGCCGCCGGACGCCATGATGGTCAACGCATCGCACTTGACGGCAGTCATGCTGAAAAAGATCTCCGGTCCTGAAGCGATACCTGAGTTTCTGTCGGATCCGCGTCTGAATGCCGTTTTGATCGGACCAGGATACGGGATCGGAGAGGACACACAGGCAGCTGTCGAGGCCATTATCGCGACAGGGCGGTCCTTGGTACTGGACGCTGATGCCTTGACCAGTTTCTCAAAAAACCCGCAGAAGCTGTTTGATTTGATCAAAGAAAACGCATCGTCAGCTATCCTGACGCCGCATGACGGCGAGTTTCAGCGTCTTTTTCCGGATCTAACCGGCCTCGACAAGCTTGCTCGGGCGCGGGAGGCCGCACGCCGCTCTGGTGCAGTAGTCATATTAAAAGGCCCCGACACAGTCATTGCAGCACCGGACGGCCGGGCCGCGATCAACTGCAATGCGCCGCCGTTTCTGGCAACTGCCGGGTCCGGTGATGTGCTGGCAGGCATCGCGGCTGGCCTGCTGGCGCAAGGTGTTCCGGCATTTGAGGCAGCCTGTCAGGCGGTCTGGTTGCA
The DNA here is from genome assembly GCF_055755305.1 of Roseibium sp. R5. Taxonomy (NCBI): domain Bacteria; kingdom Pseudomonadati; phylum Pseudomonadota; class Alphaproteobacteria; order Hyphomicrobiales; family Stappiaceae; genus Roseibium; species Roseibium sp. R5. The sequence continues at coordinate 4,020,151 of NZ_CM146910.1, read as the reverse complement.
TGGAGAGGTTGGCCGGACCGTTGGCCCTGGCCTTATTGCGGAAGATTTGCCGGCAGCGTTGAGGGAGCCACTCCGCCACTTGTGGACAAGTCTTGCGTGATAATTGGCTCAAGCGTTATTTTTCCTTTGACCGAAAAAGTCGGGGTGTTATAGAGGCCCCGCTTCACACGCGGAGTGTCCAAGCTCCTGCGACGCGGATGTGGTGAAATTGGCAGACACGCCAGATTTAGGTTCTGGTGCCGCAAGGCGTGGGGGTTCAAGTCCCTCCATCCGCACCAATACTCAAACAGCAAGTAATTGAGTTATTTACGATGCTGGCCTCTGGCCGGCTGTTTTATTTGTGAAATCGCGGATTTTACCCCGCAATTTGCCCCAGTTTTACCCCTGATGCGTGTGAGGCGAATACGTGTGGTAGCAACGACCTGATCATAAAACACCTCCAAGCGGTGGAATTGGTTGTTGCCAAGTCTCAAGATGGCTGCAAAGATTTGGTCTAGGAGGATCTACGATCCTGGCATTTGCACTCTTAATGCTGAGTTTGACCGTTTGGTATGGCTCCTGTTTGCTTGAACAGATCTAGCTTGTCAGCATCCTCAGCCGACGAAAGCCCGCAGTAGTCAGTGATGGCATCCAAGACTTCCGTGCAGACAGTTCGCAGCTCTTCCATGACTTCAGGCCCGGCAGTTGATTGTGCTGCGAGCTGCGGCCGGGCCGATCGTGTGCGAAAGTCAATCACTTCGAGGGTTCCAAGGGTCCCGCGCGCGTGGGAGTAGGCCGCATCAAAATCGTAGAAATATGCCGCGGGGTCTGAAGAACGTTGCGGGACCACTCTTAAATGGCCGAACAGTTGACCCGGGCCGAGTGTCTCGGCGATGTCCCTCGCGCTCGATAGCTCATACCGGAACCGCAAGGGAAATGCCGTTGAGATCAGGGCGTTTTCAACATCTGCCTTGAAAAGCCGTTCACAGTCCTCTGGCGATAGCCCTAGATGGTGGAGGGTGACGGATGCCGCCATTTCGGCACCGTCAATGAGCGCACGATGGTCCTTTTCCGACGCCGGTTCGATCCGGCGCCCCAGTCTCGGCACAAAAGCGACCTTTAGCGCGTCGAGATCTGGATTGATGACATAAGTGCCGCCAGCGAAATTTTGGTCGACATGGATCTCGCCAATCCCGTCAAAGACTTTGAGTGCCTCCGCTGCAGCCTCAACATTCAGACACCGGCAGATGACGCCGCGAGACGGCTCAAAGGCGATAAACGGCCCGCGGTCGAAAAGGCTCAACATATGTGTCTGGCTCCTTTCAAGGGCGGCCGATGAAGCGTATGCGGCTCGCTAACGGCAGGCTGGGGAAATCTCCTTGTATTTATCGTGTCGAGTACCGCATTTGGGTGCAGGTGAACCCGACCTGACACTGAGGATTATCTTTGGTCGGAGCAACAACAGGTGTCAGGGAAACCGCTCTGTCGGCGCAGTAATTGACCCCGGCCTTGACCTGGGTCCAGCTGTTCGGCCCTGTAGCAAAATTAACGGTGCCTTGTTTCTGCACAAGGGCTTTTGCTTGGCTGCAGGTCATCGACCGGACATCAGGCCGTTGTGTTTGCGCGTCGGCGCGTGAGCTTTCCAAGATGATAAAACCCGCCGCCATAAACCCCAAGGCGATGATCCACGGTCCTGTCTTCAAGATTTGTATCCTTTTTTGTTTGGCTCAATACTGTTTTGATTCTGGCGAAGGTCTCACAGAAGCCTGATACTGCCAGAACGTTTCCAACCACGAGTGTAGTTAGGGCGCTCTGTTCAAAGGATCCAGCCATCTGCCGTGGCCCGCCGAGACTGCCGGATACGTTCGCCTGACGTGGCTCTGCTGGTATCGAAGAAAACACCTTTCAATGACCGGCCTGAGACGTTGTTGTGGCGCTTGATGGGGTTTTACAACGAGCCGCTGTCGTCAGATGGGCCGTACCATGTATCCGCGCGCCGACACAGTTCCCGACATCGAATAGGAGCTCCCATCCCGCTTCTCGTCAACGGGTTTGCTGGTGCTTAACCTGTATGTCTTCCTCGATGTGTCTGCGGTAATGGTCGCTCCGACCTCCAGGTTGGTGTGATGGTCGCCAAGGTCTTGCCCCATCAGCCCGTGCTGGTATCGATCGGCAAGCGTTTCGGGCAGGTCAACCAGCCAGAAATTTGTATCCGATTGGAACGACAGCAAGATTGTGTAGGGATCAATCCCGTGCTCCTTGATCATGACTTCAAGCAAAATGGTGGGGTCGGCACTAGAAAGACCCAAGGCCGCGCGAACATGGGCTGGTGCTAGTGTGTATCGGTAGGCGGGCGGCGCCCGTCGCGGTAGGCGGAAAAACAGCGGTGGTTTTTCAAGCAAGCTCGGACACAATGCGCCAACCCTTTCAACGAAGAGTTGACCAATACCGAATTCATCGCCGTGAAAGGCCATCATTTGCTCGGCGGTTTTGTAGGCAACGTGTTCATGCCCCGCAAAATCAGCCGATGTTTCATCTCCGATCCAAACGTCGTTCTGGTAATCGACATCCAGAAGCGCAAACACGCATCCCGTAATCCCGATGCTGAAATTCCAGGCGTGCTCGATGTACCGGCCAGAATCACCGGGGTCAGACACGAGTATCTTCAGACCGATGACACCAAATGGAGCTTGGCGCGAGATCATTTTCTCGACCGCGCCATCCTTGATTTCAAGGGATGTAGACGTGTTTCGAAGGTCTAGCAGATGGGACTGGAACTCCGTCGCGATTGCATCAATCAGGCGCTCAATCCGGCCCTTGCTTGGTGACACGTTCTTCTCCAGTCCTTGTTGCCGACCTTTGCTCCGTGTTGCCAATATAGGCCATGCCGGTCCGGCTCGGAACTCCCCTACAGCTTAAGAATGGCGGTATTGAAAAAGAGGCCCATAAATCACGGTGTTGTTGGAGACACTTGTTGAGCGCGCGCTCCACGGCTTTACGTACATGTTTTCGGTTACTTCTGTGAAACGTCCACGTCAATTGGGGCTGTCGAGTATGGCAAAGGGACGGATTTTACTCTCGAGAAAGGTCCAGCCAGTAGTCTTGGAAAAACCCGCCGATCGACGAGAGACAGATGCCATCTACCAGTGCTGCCGCCCTTGAGATTCTCAATCTTTACAAGTGCTTCAAAGAACCTGCCGTTGATGATCTCTCGCTAACGGTGCGGCGTGGTGAATTTTATGCCCTGCTGGGCCCGAATGGTGCTGGCAAGACAACGACGTTGCGGATGGTTGCAGGGTTGCTCCAGGCTGATGCCGGTGCGGTCAAGATCTGCGGGATCGACGCATTTGCGGATCCGATTGCCGCCAAAAAAGTGCTGGCCTGGGTTCCAGATGATCCGATGGTTTATGACAAGCTGACACCGCTTGAATACCTGGAGTTTGTTGCAGGACTCTGGAACATGCCGCCGGATTTTGCGCGGTTCAAGGCGGACAACCTGCTCGACTCTTTTGGGCTCGGGGCCCATGCAAATGAACGCTGTGGCGGGTTCTCCAAAGGAATGCGTCAAAAGGTGGCGCTTGCCGGAGCTTTGATCCATGAGCCGCGTTTGATCATCCTTGATGAGCCTCTCACGGGACTGGATGCAGGTTCTGCACGGCAAGTCAAAAGGGTGCTGTCCGGACTTGTTGCGCAAGGTGTGTCGATTGTCATGACGACACACATTCTAGAAGTCGCGGAACGCATGGCGGACCGGATCGGAATAATCGCACGCGGACGTCTCGTTGCCGAAGGAACGCTGGAAGAGTTGCGGGAACGCGCGAGCGCAAATGGCAACACTTTGGAGGACATTTTCCTCGAAATTCTTGGTAGTGAAGCCGGCAGTGAACCGCCTGCGCAGGAGGCAACAGGCTTCCACGAGAAGGTTGCATGAGACAATTCATGGCAAACTCCGCATTGATGCGGTTTTCGCATCATGAATTAAGGCTGGCCTGGCGCGACTGGGCATGGATGTTTTCTGGCAGGCGCAGCAAAAGCTTGTGGCGCGCCCTAATCGGCATCAGCATCTTTTACGCGGTTATTATGCATCTGATCGCGTATGCAGTTCTGGGCGCCCATTTGACCGCTGCATCTGTGCTCGATCAAACCACGCTTGCGGTGCTTTCGGTCACGGTCTTGCTAAGCTTCACCATGATGCTGTCCCAGGCGATGGAGTCGGTGACACGAGCGTTCTATGCCCGTGACGATCTCGATTTGATCCTGTCTTCACCCGCGCCCTCCCATGATTTGTTTCTTGTGCGCATCACAATCATGGCTCTGACAAGCTGGGCGATGTCGGCGCTGGTCGTTTCGCCATTTATCAACGTGGCAATGGCCCTCGATGGGCTTCGCTGGCTTTCAGGATATGTAGTTCTTCTGGCGGTATCTCTGACGGCAACCGCAGGCGGGATCCTCATCACGCTTGCACTCTTCCGCATGGTTGGACCGCAGCGGACGCGGCTCTATGCTCAAATTCTTGCGGCGATCGTGGGAGCTGCCTTCTTAATTGGAATGCAGGTGGTTGCGATCCTCTCCTTCGGGTCAATCTCCCGGTTCGCCTTATTTAATCCGGTCTTTCTCGCAAACCATGCGCCAGTCACGGGGTCCATGTTGTGGTTTCCTGCCCATGCTGTAGCCGGGCAAACCAATGCTGTGGTGTTTTTCCTCGTTGCCTCAGTTGTGTTCTTTTCGGCGGCGGCTTTACTAGGTGCCAGGCAGTTCCGCCGCATTGTCGTGTTGGCACTTGGTGTCACAGAAAAGACGGCGCGTGGAGGCACATCAAAGCGGGCATTTCGGGGCCATTCGCCCCTCGGGGCACTCATTCAAAAAGAACTAAAGCTCATTGTCCGCGATCCCTGGCTTATGTCCCAAACGTTGATGCAGGTTCTCTATCTCATTCCGCCCGCTGTGATGCTCTGGGTCAGTTTTGGCCAAGCGGCCGAAGCGTCCGTCATTATCGCTCCCGTTGTCGTCATGGCCGTGGGTCAGCTTGCCGGTGGTCTTGCTTGGCTGACGATCTCCGGTGAGGATGCCCCCGAACTGATTGCAACAGCACCCATTTCGGCATTTATGCGGCTTTGGGCGAAAGTTGCGTCCGTCCTCTTACTGGTCACGGCAATTATACTGCCGGTCAGCTTGGCCGTGGCGTTCATGTCGCTCTGGGGGGCAGCCGTTACCGCTGCTGGAGCATTTATTGCAGCAGCCAGCGCAATCCTGGTTCAACTTTGGTTTCGCGCTCAAGCCAAACGCACGACCTTCCGGCGCCGGCAGGTTGCTTCAAAGGCCTCAACGTTCGCGGAGGCGGGAGCGTCTATTTCCTGCGCAGCCGGCACAGCCCTCATCGCGGCAGGGAGCCCGCTGGCCCTTCTCCCAATTATTCTACTCGCTAGCGTGCTCGGGATCTCCTGGAGTATCCGTCCAAAACAGATCGCAGAGGTTTAGTGTCCGTGACGCTCGGCCTGGCCAAAAGACAACGATGTATACTGAGCAGCTGTCGCCGCTTTTGAATACGCAAGTAGACCGTGACCTACTTCAAAGCAGCTGTCAGACGCCCAGGCCCGATGCGCAGGCGCGAAACTCACGGACTTCGGGGGCTGCGCCATCTAGCGGTATCTGAACGGCCTGATCGCCCAGCAATGCCGTGGCGGTGAAGTTGAATTCCAATCCATCCAACACATTGTCAAAGCCCCGATCGGTGACGGTCAGCGTTCCTCCACCGGGCGTGATGATGTGCCGGTCGGTGGCGATGGTGTTTGAAAGTGGTCCGTCGAAGCGCATGGAAAAAACCGGGCCGGGTGTCCAGGGGCGGTTTGGTGTGATGGCGATGAAGTACTCAGGTACTGCTGGGTCGAAGACTACCCGAACGGACGCAGTCTCATCCTTGTGACGCAATTCGCAAACACGGCTGGCGCGGAACTCCCAAGCTAATGCCGTGGAGGTGAACAGCACGAGAAGTAAGACAGACAGAGCCCGCAACATGCATTTCCCCTTTATGTTTTAAACAGCTCTGGCTGTCGAAGAACTGAAGGGCATCTTGCTATGGAGACTGCTGGGACCGCAAATGCTTTCCTGTCGAGCGTTTTGGGCACGTTGGTGACACCATCAATTTGCGGCTGACGGTCCAGGACCGAAAAGAGTGGCCGTTTAACTTCATCAAGACAAACGGCCGCTAGTACTATTTCTCTTGGTAAGGCGCTAACGGACCATGGTTAGGCGATCCCAGTCTGCGTAATCGGGAGACCCCTCTCGGCGAACGGTGCCCTCATATCCATATTCGATCATGTGGATCATGGTCGAAGTTTCCTCTGCGAGGACGACCGCATAACTTTCCGGCAAGTCCGATCCTGCGAGGTTGCCCTTATTAGTAAAATCCGGCCATCCGGCATGGTTGGTACCGCGCGGTGCACTAAAGGGAACTCCGTGCAGAGAACCGGCCAGAGGCAGATGGCAATGTCCATGGAAAATATGCCGGATCTTGGCCGCATGCCGGGAAACGACTTTGCCAAACCCGTCTGCGTCCTGGAGCATGATCTTGTCCATGGGAGCGATGCCGATCGGGACAGGGTTGTGGTGCATGAACAAGAAAACTGGGGCCGTGGCGTTGAAAATCTCCCGATCGAGCCAGTCATGCCGTTTGGAGCAAAAAAAACCGGCATGAGTATCCGGTCCCCAGGTGTCCAACAGAATTGCCGTGCCTTCGCTCAACGGAACAACCTTTTGAACAAAGCCGCTTTCGTCCGCGCCTTCCGGAAAAACAGACAAAAAAACGTCCCGCTCGTCGTGATTGCCAATGCATAGATGAATAGGAAGCGGGCACTCGGCGATTTCCGCTTTCAGGCGCAGATAATCGTCTTTGTCGCCCCAATCAGAGAGATCACCGGTGATGAAAATAGCTTCGGCGTCGGGATGATGGGTTATGGCGTGACGAAGGGCTTTACGGAAATTCTCATTCGGATCCCGTCCGGCAATCGTGTCCCCCGGTTTGGTCAAATGAATGTCCGTCAGTTGGAGAAGTTTCATGTCTTCCTCCTTGGATTATTTTTGTGATGAAAAACGCCGCCCGGTAGACCGGGCGGCGCAATAAGGAAAGTTGATCAGTTGGACGGCAGAAGATCTGTAACTTCTTCGTCCAGCTGTTCTTGCAGCTCGGACATGTCGTCGAATTCGCCGGTCACAATGCCTTCGATCCCGTCGTAGATGACCTGAGTGATCGCCAAGCCATTGTCACCCGGGTAAGCCTGCCAGTCGCGCAGCAATGGCAGCTGGCGGACAGCGGTCTCTTTGTTCGGGTTCTGTTGGTAGAAATCCGCCAGGATGACTTCGTTGGCAGCCTTGTTCGGCGGCATGTAGCCTGTTGTACGGGCAACGTCGGCAGCACCTTCACCGGAGGTGATGAACTTGAGCCATTCCCAGGCAGCGTTCAGGACCTTCGGATCTTCAGAAGAAGACACCAGCATGGCCGCGTTGCCGCCGGCTGGCAGGCCTTTCGGGCCAGATGCTTCGATGCCCGGATATTCGTTGGTCTTCAGCTCAAAATCGCCTTTGGCACGCTCAACGGCACCGAGCGCAGATGTCGACCAGAACATCATGCCGATTTCACCAGCGGAAAAGGACGCAAGAGCCGCTTTCCACTCAATGTTCTGCATGTCGCAGCCGCGGAAGATGCCTTTCATGGTTTCCAGTGACTTCAGACCTTCGTCGGAAGAAATCTGGAACGCATTGCCTTCCATTGTGGCTTTGTCCTGCGACCACATCAGAGCCTGCAGGAACCAGTTGCCGGTGATGTTCCAGCCCCAGAACATCGGATTTTTGACGCCTGCCTCATGGAGTTTGCCGCAAACCTCAACAACTTCATCCCAGGACTTCGGCAGGTCGGCTGCAGACGTGATCCCGGCTTTTGCCATAACGTCCATGTTGTAGTAACCGACGGGCAGGGAGACAGAAAACGGCAGGCCGTAGATGTCATTGTTGAACGTGCCGAGCTTCAGCATGGCATCATGGTAGCCGTCTTTTTCGAACGTCTCTTCCTTCAGGATGAAAGGCTCGAGCGACTTGGCAATACCCTTTTCGACCAGAATTGCCTGACGGTTCAGACCCTGCATGGTGACGTCCGGGAGCGTCCCGGCAACCGCTTCACGCAAGATGGTGTTGGTGCCGTCTTCGTAAGATTCGTATGTTGCCCGGATCTTCACTTCGATGTTCGGAAACTGTTCGTTGAACTTCGGCAGGATTTTCTCGTAGGTCACATCAAAAAGATGGGAGTACGGGTAAGCGAATTCGATCGTTACTTTGTCGTCTGCATGCGCAGCGGAGGCTGACAGCAGTAGTGCTATTGCGGTGAGGGTCTTTTTCATGGAACTCTCCGTCTGTTGCCGTGGGAGTGGCTGGTCGCCAAACTCGTCCGCTCCCGGTTGATCCCCTCGCGGGATTTCGGTGATGGGGCTGCCCTTGGGCGGCCCCGCATGTTTCTGAGCTCTTAGGTCTATTTCATCCCGCTGAGCGTGATGCCTTCGATGAAACGGCGCTGAGCGATCAGGAAGGCCACGATCAGTGGCGCCACGATGATCGTGGCGGTCGCCATCATAGGGCCGAAGTTGTCGCCGTCCGCGTCGCCCTTGAATTCGCGCAAGCCAAGCGGTGGGGTGAACAGAGATCTGTCGCCGGTGATGACGATCCGTGGCCAGAAGTAATCGTTCCAATGCGCAACGACCGAGAAAATCGCAAAGGCCAAGAGGGCAGGGATCGCGGTCGGCAACATGACGTTCCAGATGATCGAGAACTCGTTCATTCCGTCCATCCTGGCGGCGTCGATGAGATCATCGGGGACGGTCATGAAGAACTGGCGCACCAGGAAAATGCCGAACACGGAAATGGTCCAGGGAATGACCAGCGCGGCATAGGTGTTGGTAAGCCCCACCTTGGCCAGCATGATGTAGAGCGGCAGCGCGATGGCGTGGACCGGGATGAGCAGGCAGAACAGAACCAGTCCGAAGACAGCTTCGCGCCCCCAGAACCTGAGTTTTGCCAGCGCATAGGCGCAAGGCAGTGCGACAAGAACCTGAATGAAGAAGATGGACGCCGTAACGATCACGCCGTTGAGGAGGTACCGGATGAGCGGCGCTTTCTCAAAAGCCGTGGTGTAGTTATAGATGACCGGTGTCACCATACAGTCGGCCACATCCTTGCCGAGCTTGATGCAGTAGTCGTCCCGGAATGCTTCCTGCGCGCCGAAGAACCCACCGATGTTCTGCATGATTTCAGCCGGGCTTTTGAAGCTGTAACTGACCATCACATAGAACGGCAGCAGCACGATCAGGCTGCCGAAGATCAAGACCACATGCTTCAGGGTTTCTGCCGCTGAAAACCGGAAGGCCGGCAGGCCAACCGCGGTGGAAGAGGAAAGAGTTGTGTCGCTCATGTGTAGTGAACCCTTCTTTCCACCAGCCAGCGCTGGACGAGCGTGAGAAACATGACGAAAGCCAGGAAGACGACGGTTATGGCCGCGCCAATTCCCATGAGGTTTTGCTGGATCGCTTTTTCGTAGATGGCAAACATCATGACGTAGACCGATTTCGACGGTCCGCCGCCTTGCGGGTAAAACGCTTCGACCGTGTCAAAGACCTGGAATGAGCGGATGAACGAAATGGTGACGACGAAGACCGTGGTCGGGCCCAGCATTGGCCATGTGACAAGTCGGAACCGGTCCCAGGCCGACTTTGCGCCATCCATTTCGGCCGCTTGGTAAAGCTCTCGCGGCACAGAGGTCAGACCCGCGAGGTAGAGCACCATATTGAAGCCAAAGCCTTGCCAGACCCCGATGAAGGCGACTGTCCAGATGGCATAGTCGCGGTCTGTCAGCCAGAGCGGGAAGCCCCGCTCACAACCGTGTGCGTACCAACCCCAGACTTCCAGAACAGTGCCGCAACCGCGCTCCAATGTGGAATTGACGATCCCGATGGTCGGGTGAAAGGCGAACTCCCAAACGATGGCCATCGCAATCAGCGCAGCCATCACGGGCAGGAAGTAGATGGTCTTGTAAAGATCACCGAACCGCTTGGTCGAATTTATGAGGAGCGCGGCGCCGAGGCCCAGTCCAACGGAAAGCGGAACAACCACAAAGACATAGCGGAAGGTCGCGCCAAACATCTTTTCATAGGTGGAACGGGTGAAGATCTTCTCATAGTTCTCGAGGCCGACGAATTCAGCGCCGGAATTGCCCAAGCTGTAATTCGTAAAGCTCATGATGGATGCGATGCCAATCGGCAGAAGCAAAATGACAAACATCAGGAACAGGGCAGGCCCGACAAACCAATAGTGCGCCTTGGAGCGGGGCATTACGCCACCTCCGCAACGGTGGTGCCGGCGTTGTTATCAAGGCCGATCCGTTTGCCGCCCGCTTCAAAGACCATGGCGGCACCGTGTTGCCGCTTGAATGCCACGTCCTGACCAATGGACACGGCAACACCATCTACGGGCGCCGCGCGGACCACGAGACGATGCGCGCCATCTTTCATGCTTATATGCAGGTAGATATCGGCGCCGAGGTTTTCCTTGTGAACCACCCGGCCTTTCAAAGCCTCCGGATCCGTGTCCTCACAAAGCGTCAAATGTTCCGGGCGCAGTCCGATCACAATTTTGTCTGCAGAGGTGGCTGCGACCCGCGTCAAGACAACATCGCCGCAGCGGGCGTGGCCATTGCTGTCCAGGTGGCCGGGCAAGAGGTTGATCTTCGGCGCTCCAACAAACTCAGCCACCCGGATGTCCTGCGGATTGTTGTATATCTCGTCCGGCGTGCCGAGCTGCAGGATGTTGCCGTCCATCATCACGGCCATCCGATCAGACATCGTCAGCGCTTCGGCCTGGTCATGCGTGACGTAAACGAAGGTCGTTGCAAGAGACCGATGAAGTTCGGCCAGTTCTGAGCGCATGTGAATGCGCAGCGCCGCGTCCAGATTGGATAGAGGTTCGTCCATAAGAAAGCCGGCCGGTTTGCGAACCATCGCCCGGCCCAGAGCTGCACGTTGTCTTTGACCGCCTGAGAGTTGGCCTGGTTTGCGATCGAGAAGATGATCGATCTGCAAAATTTTCGCCGTCTCGGCCACCTGCGCCCAAAGCGCCTTGTACTTGGACTTTGCGAGCAGCGGGCCGGCGAAAGGAAGCCGTTCGGCAAACGACAAGTCCCGGAGCCGCAAGGGCGTCATCATGTTCTGGCCGACGGTCAAATGCGGATAGAGCGCATAAGACTGGAAGACCATCGCTAGGTTCCTATCAGCCGGGCGGACCTGGTTGACTTTCCGGCCGTCGATCAGAACGTCACCAGAGCTTGGTGCTTCCAGTCCGGCCAAAATCCGCAGCAAGGTCGACTTTCCGCATCCAGAAGGTCCGACAAGCGTCAGGAACTCTCCCGGTGCGATATCGAGATTGATCCCTTCAAGAACCGACGTGTCGCCGAAACTCTTTTCGATCGCTTTTAAGGAAATGGCCGCCATATGATCGCCCCTTTTGTTGCGATCACCGTAGAGAGCGTGATTGAACCATCTGTGACGTAATATTAGCGTCGCTAATGGCCGCTAGTGTTTTTCATGCAGACAACATGGAACTGTCATGAACGCTTCGCCCAGTCCCTACCAAATCAAGGCTTTTACTTATGTAGCGCGGGAACGCAGTTTCTCCCGCGCTGCGCAGACACTCAATGTGACGCAGTCGTCTGTAACCCAGCATGTGGCCAAACTGGAAAACCTGATGGGGACCCAGTTATTTATTCGGCGCCGCGACGGTCTGGAGCTGACGCGTGCGGGCATAGAGCTGTTTTCAATCACCGACCGATTGGCGACGCTGGACCAACTGGTCACGGAAAAAGTGAACGACTACAGCGCTCTAACGGACGGCAGTATTCGACTGATTGCCAACGCACCCCGGCCTGCGATGCCCATCATTGCGCGGTATGGAGAGCTCTATCCCAAGGTTCAGATCGATTTCACGCTCTATGACTGGACCACGGCCATGACGCTCTTGAACGAACGTCAGGTGGATATGGCGATCGTGACAGAGCCTCAGGAAAACCCGGCGCTCGTGACACATGAGCTCCGGCGGTCCAAATATATGGTACATATGCGGGCTGATCACCGGCTGGCGAAAAAGCCGGTCCTTTCGCTTGTTGACCTTCAAACGGAAACACTTGTCTTGCCCGAGGACGGGTCGCTGACACAGCGAATTGCCAATCGAAAGATCAAAAAGCATGATCTAACTTTTCAGCGCATTTTAAAAACCACGACCTTTCCCATGGTCAAGGAAGCTTTGCTGCATGGTCTTGGCGTCGGTCTCCTTCTGGAAAACAGCCTCTATCCATCAGACAATCTGGTCGCCATTCCAGTGCATGAAATGCCGGAAGAATACCGGGATTGTGTCGTTATCCCCCGAGACAAAAAAGACCTGCGGCTTATTCAAAGCTTTTTAGGTGTCTGTATAGACGGGACGGTTGCCGAGCCTCAGAAATCAGCCTGAGATCAATATGGACGAAACGACAGAACTCATGCGCTGAACAAAGTCCAAAGCGAGAACTGATGACCGCGTAACCCGTTTTTAGCCGAACGCTTTATGGCTACCGCTATTTCGCGAAAACCATCTATCTGCTTCTACCTTGCTGAATAACCCTCTGCTTGGGCGGTTCAGCGTCCAGCACGCCCGCCGGATGCGTCCGCTTCGTTGTAAAGGCTCGCATAGATCGCAAGTGCCATCGTCGGATTGCAGACGGTTTTCGGAAATTGACGTGGTGACGGCTTTTGCTCCGTTTCCAGTTCATTCGCAGTCATTGCCAAGCAAAGTGTTGGGTTTAATGCTTCGGCGGTGCTGTCTTTTGCGGCCATGAGATCATCTCCTGTGCTCATTGGGTTGCGTTGCAGATGATTACGCAAGATGGATGCCAGAATTAGAGACGTCTCAGGTGTGTATTCGAGGCTCGGCAAGGTCAATCTGACTATGAATTGTGCAGTGTGGCGCAATCATAGGCGAGGTCGGGCTGAAAACGGCCGAAAGTTCTGACTGTCTACAGACGCCTATGGCAATTCAAACCGGGGTCATCCTTTGGCTCGGTGGGGCGGTTTGCGGAGACCTGTCTGCCGAAAGGTTTCAAGGCAAATGAGTGCAGAGGTCCCATCGGGTGTTGGAACCTGTGGTGACCGGTCCACACCTGACAAAGCCTTCGGCGCAGGCGTTTGGGCAGAGGAAAGCATATTAGTTTGTTTTTGCCGGAACTGATCGTACATCCACGCATCAAGAACAATATGTGGCCGTCCGGCCTGATCAATGATCGAGCCGCACCAATGGCTGATGAGGTTCTCAAGATCTTCGATTGATGTGCCAAATCGCGTGGAGTGGGTCGGATAGCTGCTGATATCGATGAGCCAGGCAAGCGGATGCTGCCCATGAACGATCAAGTCTTCAAACCGGCTTTCTGACAGAATGAACAGGCGGCTGCCGGACAAATCAACGGCGACGTCGCGGAACTGGGCCATGTCCAGATAACGTTGAACGCGGCCTAAGAAACTGGCTGCTTCTACAATCGGTCCGTCGAACGCCGGCGGTTGATCTACAAAAACGTCACGTGACACCATCGATCTCCCTGATCTACGCGGCAAGTTTACACTGGAAAGTGCCAAGAAATACGCACAGTTAGGGTGGAAAATTCAACGATTGCGGTAACTGATTGTTCAGAGAGATTTCCAGGTGGTAAGCGTTCTGACAGACGAACTCTCGGCAATTCAATCGGATACTAATTCAGAGCACAAAGATCCAAACTGTGTGTTCCTTTGACGGCCTTTGGAACCGCATATGTGCGAAAGTCGAATGGTTCCAGCAAGCCTGATCCAAGAATATACCGTTACGTAAAACGGGGGAGTGTCGGCTACTCTAAAGGATACTCATGCAGAAATCAGAGCGCGTCAGGCAGGCTGTTATATTATTTGTGATTGGTCTTGCGTGCCTGAGCGCAGTCCTGGTGCTCAGCGCTCAATTTGTTTTTGCTTCTTAGGCTGATTTCAAGTCACTGACCCACACGTATTAAAGTTTAAGTTTTGTGTTCCGTCAGCAAGTTCAGCTGTCTGATCCAGCTTAAGACGCTGCGGCGGATCTGTTTCCGGGGGTGATCGCGTCGCCATCGAGATAGGTTTTCAGGTCCTTCAAGGGCATCGGTTTCGAAAAATGATAACCCTGAACCGTGTCGCAGCCGAGAGCCGCGAGGCGGTGAGCGTGCTGTGCCGTTTCCACGCCTTCAGCAATCACCTGCAGACCAAGGCTTTGGCCCATTGTAATCGTTGCCGCGACCAAGCCTTCTGCAGCCGGATCTTCGCCGAGCGGGAGAATGATGCTCCGGTCGATTTTCAATGCGTGCGGGCGAACCTGCATGACGCTCTTGATCGACGCATGCCCAGACCCGAAGTCGTCAATGTCCAGCTCGAACCCAAGTTCACGGAGCGTGTCCAGGGCGAATGGAATGGTGTCGTCACCATCTTCCAAAGAGACGGACTCCAGGATCTCGAAGGCAACCGGCGCCTGCCACCGCTTGAACAGGTGTTGTGCGAACTCCGGAAAGTCCGGATCGATCAAGGTTGAGGATGTTACATTGAAGGCAAGACGGGGCAGGGCACCCGTCTTGGCAAACAGAGGGCCGAGGTCTTCGGCCGCACGTGTCATGATTGCAAGGTCAAGGTCACCGTCGAGGCCCAGTTGATGGGCAATCGGGAAAAACAAGGCTGGTGGGAGAAGGCCGAACTCTGGGTGCTGCCAACGGGCCAGCACTTCAATTCCGGTGACTGCGTGGGTGCGGGCATCGTGCTGGGTTTGATAAAACGGCACAAGTTCCCGGCCTGCAAAGGCCTCGACCAGGTCATCAGCCAGCCGCCGGTCGCGTGAAATGCGTTGTTCAAGCGGTCCGGTGAACACTCTCAAGCTTGCCCGGCCAGCGGCCTTAGCTTCATACAGTGCGGCATCGGCATTGCGAAGGATTTCAGATGGATCATCACGTGAAATTTCAGCAACCGCGAGCCCGAGGCTTGCGCTGAATACGCATTGTTTGTTGCGATAGAGAATGGGCTCCAGGGTGCGTTCCAACAGACGTTGGCCAATGTCTTCTGCGCGTTCCAATTCTGTGCCTGGAGCACACAGGACAACAAATTCGTCCCCGCCGACACGGGCCACCAGATCGTCTTCCCGGGTTGCGGTCAAAAGCTTGCGGGCAACCGTCTTCAGAACGTGGTCGCCGGCATCATGCCCCAAGACATCATTGACTTGCTTGAAGCGGTCGAGATCGATCCGGATCACAGCCCGTTCGCCGCGTCCACCGGCAGCTTTCAATGCATGGTCGAGCTTGCGCCGGTTGGAAAGACCCGTCAGCGCGTCTTCAAGGGACCGGCGCCGGTAATGGGCCTTCGCCGTCTCAAGGTTTTCGGTCAGGTTTTGCAGTTTGCGGTTGGACTGTACGAAGTCACTGACATCGGACCGGATGACGACCTTGTCGCCATGCGCGCTTTCCGTCAGTTTCACCTGAATGTACCGCTCGCCTTGAACAACAAGGCTGACCTGCGAGCCGTCCTGTTCCAACTTGTTCCGGAAATCGAGAATGAACTTGTTCCGGTCTTCCTCTGAGATGTCGGGATAGTGTCCATGTTCCATGGCATCTTGGAGAATTTCCGCGCCGGTCATACCGAGTTTAACCCGTTCAGGGACTGGATGAGCGAGCTGGCGATACACTTCGTTGCAGGTGATGAGGCGGCGCTTTGAATCAAAGACCGCAAAGCCGTCCGGGATTGCTTCCACGGCTGTGGCAAAGCGTTCATTGACCTCATTCACGTGCCGTGCGGAGGCCGTGAGCGTGGACCACACCTCGCGCATCGTCCGGGTCAAGAACATCATGATCATGAGCAAGGCGAAGCTGACGAGCAATGTGCCCCCGATGACCAGGTTGACGATCCGATCCTCAATCGTCTGAACCTGAGCATGAAAACTGGCGCTGTCTGCCATCATTTTATCAAGCGCCGCCTTGATTTCAAGACCTTGGGCAAAGCGGCTGCTTTGTTCTGAGTGGCGTGCAAGAGGAGCCGCGCGCATGAGTTCCAGCTGCGCGATGAGATCGTCGGTCCTGGCCACCTCAGCCCGGCACATGGCGAACGCGGCGCCTGCACCAAGCCGTTTGACCACCTCATATTCAGGGACAGTCAGATTCTGCGTACACCAAAGCGCTTCTGCTCGCGCACTTGAGAGTGAATCAATAAGTTGGCCGATGTCCGAATCCCTAAGAATCGGCGATTGGACAACAAGGTCGTGGGCTTGTTTGATGTGCAGAAAATGCTGGAAGTTGCGCGCGCGATATTCGCCAGCCAGATAGAGATAATTGTAGCCCAGAAATGAGACGACCATGGACATCATCAACAGTCCGATAGCGATCGCTGGCGCAGCCCGTTTGGTCTCGCTTGGAGCGCCCTCAGAGGCTGGTCCCCTCAGGAAATCTCCGGTCTGGTCATCGGTACTTAAACTGTCTCGCATTCGTAGTCTGGCGCGCCCCCGGTTGCGTTGTTGGACGTTTTCTCGCCCTTCCGCAAAGTCAGAGATATCGCGTAAAGGTATAAAAAAGCGTTTCCTTCCAGTGATGTGCGGGAAAATGTCAAAATACTCCTCACCGAAACCGCAAGTATTTTTTGGTCAAAATCACTGACGACTGGCCAGCACTGAGTAAGATCTGGTTCAAGCCGTTCGGTTGCAGGAACAGAGCTTTAGGCAAGCAATGCAATCACCGGTAGTTAACAAGAACTCTTAGTGGGGCACCATGTCTGACATCCCAGTGGTACTTTTGCATGGCACGAATGCTGGTCCCTGGACGATGGCGCCCTTCAAAAAGTTCTTTGAAGAAGCTGGCTTTGCGTGTCATGCGCCGACATACCGGTTCCATGACCTTGCGGACGGCGAAGAACGCCGGAAAGCACTGATTGGAACCAGTATTCAAGACTACGTCTCGGATACCGTTGAATTCATCCGAACTCTCGACAGGCGGCCCATCGTCATCGGGCACTCCCTTGGCGGGCTGATCGCACAAATTCTGTCCGGACGCGGTCTGATCGAGGCAGGTGTTCTGATCAACAGCAGCATTATGGCAGGCACAACACCGACCACGGACATGGAACGTGCCCTCGGCAAGATGTTTATGTCGGCCGGTGCCTTTTGGCAGGAGGCTCCAGGTCAGGACTTTGAATTGCTTGCGGCCTATGGTTTGAACACCATGCCGGAAATTCAGCAGCACGAAATCTGTGACCGTTTGAGCACTGAATCTGGAGAGGTTTTGTTTGAGCTGTTTTTCTGGATGTATGATCAGAAACAGGCAACGCAGGTGGTGTTTGATGGGCGAAATGCGCCAATGCTCTTCCTGACAGGGGGAGAAGACAAGGTCGTCCCGCCATCAACGGCCCGTCAGATGGCGGCGCGGTATGGCGATTTGGCCACTGTTCAAGAGTATCCTGGCAAATGCCACTACATGCAGCTTGAAGACGGATGGCAGGAGCTCGCGTCAAACAGTCTGGTGTGGATCCGGGAAACAGTTTCCCGCAAGAATATCTAGATCCGGACCCGGTTCGCTTTTTGGTGCGAACCTTGCGCTTTAGACCCAATTTCCCGGCTCCACCCTTGACACTTTCACCCCCAACCTTTATCGCGCTCCCATCGTGCGTCTTGGGTTCCGCCCAAGGCGAGCGCTGCTATTTGCAATGCTCCTGCAAAAAGGGGAGTGGGCGGCGCGGCACACGGAAATTTTGATAATCAACACCTCCGGGGCGGATTGCCGCTCAGGACCGAGGACGAAGCAAAACCCATGCAGGTAACCGAAACCCTCGCTGAGGGCCTCAAGCGCGAGCTGAAGATTGACATTCCGGCCGGCGATCTGGCTGTGAAGCTCGATGACTATCTGAACGACATGAAGTCCAAGGCCAACATCAAGGGCTTCCGTCCGGGCAAGGTGCCGGTCGCGCACCTGAAGAAGATGTATGGCCGTCAAGCCATGGCCGAGATCCTGTCGAACACCATCCAGGAAACCACACAAAAGGCTGTTGAAGAGCGTTCCGAGCGCCCCGCTCTGACACCGGAAATCGATCTTCCGGAAGAAGACGCTGAAAAGATCCTGGCCGGCGACGCCGATCTGTCCTTTAAGATGACCTACGACGTGCTGCCGGACTTCGAAATCGTCGATTTCGGCGGTTTTGAAATCGAGCGTCCGGTTGTCGAGATCGCGGAAGAAGAAGTCGACACTCAGGTCTCTGACATCGCCAAGAACAATACCCCGTTCGAAGCCAAGGATGGCGCTGCTGAAGACGGCGACCGCGTCACCATGTCTTACCTCGGCAAAATCGACGGCGAGCCTTTTGAAGGTGGTGCGGACGAGAACGGCCAGCTGGTTCTGGGCTCCGGTCAGTTCATCCCGGGTTTTGAAGAGCAGCTGATCGGCACGAAGGCTGGCGACGAAAAAGTCGTTGAAGTGACTTTCCCGGAAGAGTACCCGGCAGCACATCTGGCCGGTAAAGCCGCGACTTTCGACGTCGTTGTCAAAGAGGTCGGCGCACCGGGTGAAGCCGCGATCGATGATGAGTTTGCGAAAGGCCTTGGCCTTGAGTCGCTCGACAAGCTGAAAGAAATCGTTCGAGGCCAGATCGAAGGCCAGTTCGGTCAGATGACCCGTCAGCGCGTCAAGCGTCAGCTTCTCGACAAGCTGGACGAGCATTACTCCTTCGAACTGCCGGAAAAACTGCTGGAATCTGAGTTCCAGATCGTTTGGCAGCAAGTCGAAGAAGACATGAAGCGCAACGAAAAGACCTTCGAAGACGAAGAGACAACGGAAGAAGAGGCGAAAGCGGAATACCGCAAGATCGCCGAGCGCCGTGTTCGTTTGGGTCTGGTGCTTTCCGAAATCGGTGAAAAGAACAACATTCAGGTCACCGACGAGGAAATGCAGCGGGCGCTCTACGACCGTGTCCGCCAGTTCCCTGGCCAAGAGCAGCAAGTGTTTGAGTTCTACAAGAACAACCAGCAGGCACTGGCGTCTCTGCGCGCTCCGATCTACGAGGAAAAAGTCGTCGACTTCATGCTCGAGCTTGCCAAGGTGACCGACAAGACGGTGACCAAGGAAGAGCTGGAGAAGCTTGTCGCCGAGGACGAAGACGCCGCTTGACGGTGAGTTTTTCCCGGATAATCAACAGATGCGGCGGCAACTTTAACTTTGCTTTCATGCCGCATCTGCGATGACTTTGCGTTGAGGGCGGCATCCCTATATATGGGGGTGTCGCTTTTTTCGAGTCAGGCCTTGGAACGATGCGCTTGCAAGGCCTGTTTCCAGCCCAAATCCTGGGTAACATCTCAAGCATATGGATGAGGTATGAAGGATCCTGTCGATATCTACATGAACACTCTCGTGCCGATGGTTGTCGAGCAGACAAACCGGGGCGAGCGGGCCTTCGATATCTACTCGCGCTTGCTGAAGGAGCGCATCATCTTCCTGACCGGTCCGGTCGAAGATCACATGGCAACCTTGGTCAGTGCGCAGCTGCTTTATCTGGAAGCTGACAATCCTTCCAAGGAAATCGCGATTTACATCAATTCGCCCGGCGGGTTGGTCACATCCGGCCTGGCGATTTACGACACGATGCAGTTCATTCGCCCGGCCGTGTCGACCCTCTGCATTGGTCAGGCAGCTTCCATGGGCTCACTGCTTCTGGCTGCTGGCGAGAAAGACATGCGCTTCATTTTGCCGAACGCGCGGGTTATGGTTCACCAGCCATCCGGTGGTTTCCGTGGTCAGGCAGCCGACATCATGCTGCACGCCCAGGAAATCTTGGCGATGAAACGCCGGCTGAATGAAATTTACGTGAAGCACACCGGACGGAGCCTTGATCAGGTGGAAGAAGCGCTGGAGCGCGATAACTTCATGACCGCTGAAAAGGCCAAGGAATTCGGGATCGTCGACAATGTCATCACGGATCGGTCCAGCCTTGGTGGTGAAGCCGAGTCGAAAGGCTAAGGTTTTCTGCGGAGAGCCACGGGTTGAAAATCCGTGGCTTTACCGTGAAAATCCCAAGGTATTCCAAGGTTTCCACCTTCGCCTTAAACCTATATTGATTTTTACCGGCGAAGCATGGTGACATCCTATAGGAAAGTGCGGCACCTTAGGCGCCTAAAACTTTCAAACCGGGAGCCTCAATTTGGCCTCACCCGGAGAGATAAGGGGTTAAGCACCCCAAAAACGCGAGGTTGACTACATGACCAAGGCCAGCGGCAGCGATTCAAAGAATACGCTCTACTGCTCCTTCTGCGGCAAAAGCCAGCACGAAGTCCGCAAGCTGATCGCCGGCCCGACTGTTTTCATTTGCGATGAATGTGTCGAGCTGTGCATGGATATCATCCGCGAGGAGAATAAATCCTCGCTGGTTAAGTCCCGGGACGGGATCCCGACTCCTCAGGAAATTCGCGATGTTCTCGATGATTATGTCATCGGGCAGGGCAGTGCGAAGAAGGTCCTGTCGGTCGCCGTTCACAACCACTACAAGCGTCTGAACCACGCGTCCAAGAACAACGATGTTGAGCTTGCAAAGTCCAACATCCTGCTGGTCGGACCGACCGGTTGCGGCAAGACACTGCTGGCGCAGACGCTTGCCCGGATTCTGGATGTGCCGTTCACAATGGCAGACGCAACGACCCTGACCGAAGCCGGTTACGTCGGTGAAGACGTCGAGAACATCATCCTCAAGCTGCTGCAGTCCGCGGACTACAACGTGGAACGCGCGCAGCGCGGCATCGTTTATATCGATGAGATCGACAAGATCAGCCGGAAGGCCGACAACCCGTCGATTACCCGCGATGTCTCGGGTGAGGGCGTGCAGCAGGCTCTGTTGAAGATTATGGAAGGCACTGTGGCTTCCGTGCCGCCGCAGGGCGGCCGCAAGCATCCGCAGCAGGAGTTCCTGCAGGTGGACACCACCAACATGCTCTTCATCTGTGGTGGCGCATTTGCCGGGTTGGACAAGATTATTTCCGATCGCGGTACCCAGACTTCCATCGGTTTCCAGGCACAGGTTCATGCGCCGGAAGACCGCCGGATTGGCGAGCTGTTCTCCGAGCTGGAGCCGGAAGATCTGTTGAAGTTCGGCCTCATTCCGGAATTCGTTGGCCGTCTGCCAGTCATCGCGACTCTGGAAGATCTCGACGAAGATGCCCTGATCACCATCCTGACCGAGCCGAAAAACGCACTCGTCAAGCAGTATCAGCGTCTCTTCGAGATGGAGCAGGTTGAACTGTCGTTCCATGAAGATGCACTGCGGGCGATTGCCAACAAGGCGATTGAGCGGAAAACCGGTGCACGTGGCCTTCGGTCCATCCTTGAGTCGATCCTTCTCGACACGATGTACGAACTGCCGGGCCTGAAGGGCGTCAAGGAAGTCGTCATTTCTCCGGAAGTGGTCAAGGGCGAAGCGCGTCCCCTCTACATCTACGAGGACCGCGAAGAGACGTCAGCGACAAGTGCGTAAGCTAGCGGCAAGCGCATAGAGTTATCGTCAGACAAATGCCGCTCTGGAGTGAGCGGCATTTTGCTTTTTGCACACCTGATTTTATTCGAGGTGCGTTATCCACCGTGCTGGTGAGTCGTCAACAGACAAGTCCCTTTGTTAATGTTTGATCGCCTTGACACCGGCCTGACAGGTAGCCACCTAATAGGACGTAAGGACGGCTTGTGCGGATCGTCAACGCGCCCATCCGGGGTGTTGCGATCCGGCCCTCGGCAGACGATCGCCGAAAGCCGTTTTCCAGTGTCTCTGGCTGCCTTTATTTGTGAGTGGGGCCGGAACACGCCGAGAAAGGAAAAAGAATGAGCGACGCAGAAATCCGCGCCACTGATCCGGACAGTACGTCTGTGTATCCTGTATTGCCCCTGCGCGATATTGTCGTCTTCCCGCACATGATCGTTCCGCTGTTCGTGGGTCGTGAAAAGTCGATCAAGGCGCTTGAAGAGGTGATGACCACCGACAAGCACATTCTCCTGGCGACCCAGATGAATGCCGCCGACGACGATCCGAACCCGGACCAGATCTACAACGTCGGTACGCTGGCAACCGTGTTGCAGCTGCTGAAACTGCCGGACAACACCGTGAAGGTGCTTGTCGAGGGCGGTGCACGCGCGCAAATCGGCAACTATTCCGACCGGACCGACTATTTCGAAGCAACCGCAACCGTTTTGCCGGAAAAAGACGGTGAGAACATAGAGGTTGAGGCACTGGCCCGCTCAGTGGTCGCCGAGTTTGAAAACTATGTGAAGCTCAACAAGAAAGTGTCGCCGGAAGTGCTCGGTGCGGTCAATCAGATCGACGATTACTCCAAACTGGCTGACACGATTGCTTCTCACCTGGCGATCAAAATCCCTGAAAAGCAGGAAATTCTTGGCGTCGTCTCTGTCGCTGAGCGTCTTGAGCGTGTCCTGGGCATGATGGAAAGTGAGATTTCCGTCCTGCAGGTGGAAAAACGCATCCGCTCCCGCGTCAAGCGTCAGATGGAGAAGACCCAGCGCGAGTACTACCTGAATGAGCAAATGAAGGCCATTCAGAAGGAACTCGGGGACAGCGAGGACGGCAAGGACGAAGTTGCCGAACTCGAAGAGAAGATCAAAAAGACCAAGCTAACCAAGGAGGCGCGCGAACGCGCTGCTGCCGAGATCAAGAAGCTGAAACAGATGAGCCCGATGTCCGCGGAAGCGACCGTCGTGCGCAATTATCTGGACTGGCTGATCGGCATTCCGTGGTCGAAGAAGTCCAAGGTCAAGCACGACCTGAGCTTTGCCGAGAAGGTTCTCGATACCGATCACTATGGCCTTGAAAAGGTCAAGGAGCGGATCGTGGAGTATCTTGCTGTCCAGAGCCGGGCGAACAAGTTGCGTGGCCCGATCCTCTGCCTAGTTGGACCTCCAGGTGTTGGTAAGACCTCGCTCGGAAAGTCGATCGCGAAGGCAACGGGACGTGAATTTGTCCGCATGTCGCTGGGCGGTGTGCGCGATGAAGCGGAAATCCGCGGCCACCGGCGGACCTATATCGGCTCCATGCCGGGCAAGGTCATTCAGTCAATGAAAAAGGCGAAGAAATCCAACCCGCTCTTCCTGCTCGACGAGATCGACAAAATGGGCATGGATTTCCGGGGTGACCCGTCATCTGCGCTGCTTGAGGTGCTGGATCCGGAACAGAACTCCTCCTTCATGGACCACTATCTGGAGGTCGAGTATGACCTGTCAGACGTGATGTTCGTGACAACGGCGAACACGCTGAACATTCCAGGTCCGCTGATGGACCGTATGGAGATCATCCGGATCGCTGGTTACACGGAAGAGGAGAAGGTGGAAATCTGCCGCCGTCACCTCATTCCGAAAGCCGAGAAGGATCACGGTCTGAAAGACGGTGAGTTCTCCATCGAAGACGATGCACTGCAGTTTGTAGTGCGCCGCTACACCCGTGAAGCCGGTGTGCGGAACCTTGAGCGTGAAATGGCGACTCTGGCCCGGAAAGCGGTCAAGGACATCCTGATGAGCGACAAGGAAAGCATCACGGTGACCCAGGAGATCGTCGAGGAATACCTTGGTGTTCCGCGGTACCGTTATGGGGAAGCTGAGCTGGAGGATCAGGTCGGTGTGGTCACCGGTCTTGCCTGGACGGAAGTCGGCGGCGAACTCCTGACCATTGAAGGCCTCATGATGCCTGGTAAGGGCAAAATGACCGTAACCGGCAACCTGAAGGATGTGATGAAGGAGTCCATTTCGGCTGCGGCGTCCTACGTTCGCTCCCGCTCGATCGACTTCGGCATCGAACCGCCGCTATTTGAGAAGAAGGACATTCACGTCCACGTTCCAGAAGGCGCAACCCCGAAGGACGGGCCATCTGCGGGTATTGCCATGGCCACGGCCGTGATCTCGACCATGACCGGTATTCCGGTGCGCCGGGATGTCGCCATGACGGGCGAAATCACCCTGCGTGGCCGCGTCTTGCCGATCGGTGGCCTGAAGGAGAAACTTCTTGCGGCTCTGCGCGGCGGCATCAAGCTTGTGATGATCCCGGAAGACAACGCCAAGGACCTGGCGGACATTCCGGACAGCGTGAAAAACTCGCTCGAGATCATTCCGGTTTCCGGCATGGATGAGGTGCTCAAGCATGCTCTGACACGCCAGCCGGAGGCCATCGAATGGGATGAAAGTGCTGCGGAAAATGCAACCAAGGCGAGTGCTTCTGATGATGACACAACAGGTGTCGTCGCCCACTAATCCGCCCTTGACATTTGCGAAACAGTCAAGCCCCGGGAAAACCGGGGCTTTTCTTTTGAATAATTGGTCAAAACGGCTGTTTTCTGCGAAAAAACCACTTGCGTTTCAGCTCAAATCTCGCGAGTTTCGCGCAACGGCGCTGACAGGAATCGTCGGCATACGTCCGTTTCTTAGAAAGGTATCTGCTATGAATAAGAACGATCTGATCGCAGCTGTCGCAGAAAAGACCGGCCTGACAAAGGCACAGGCAGGCGAAGCAGTTGACGCAAGCTTTGAAGCTGTCACTGAGACGCTGAAAGGCGGCGGCGAAGTCCGTATCATCGGTTTTGGTAACTTCACCGTTTCCGAACGGGCTGCGACCGAAGGCCGGAACCCGCGGACTGGCGAAACGATCCAGATCCCGGCTTCTAAGACGCCGAAATTCAAGGCTGGTAAAGGCCTGAAGGACGCTGTGAACTCCTAATTGCGAGTTTGCATCGGTCCATGGACTGAAAAAACCCCGTTCTCGAATAATCGAGGACGGGGTTTTTTGTATGCGCACTTGGCGGCCATAGAGAAGGCTAAGTTACTCGTAGCAACTGACTTTGGCTGGAAAAGGCGAGAGAACGGGTGCCGTATGAAACGGTCATCCACAGGCAGAAACGCCGATGGCATTTTTTTAGAAAATAGGTCTTGCCAAGGAGAGAGGGAGCCCATAAAAGGCAATTCACCTCGTTGAGGGCGATTAGCTCAGTTGGTAGAGCGCTTCGTTTACACCGAAGATGTCGGGAGTTCGAGTCTCTCATCGCCCACCATTCCCCCACTTAATATCGATGACTTGCGCAGCTGTTTTTGAACCGAATGCTATACATTCGGTGTTCTATCGTGAGCGTTTCTAAATCGTTGTTGCCGCTGCCTTATTGGGGGGGGCGGCCTTTTTATGTTTTTCATTCGACTTTTTAAGAAAAGTGCACTGTGTGCATAAATTGCTGGCGTTTGGCAGGGGGATGTGTGTATCAGAAACTTAGACGGCAAAATATAAAGTCACGATAAGTCAGAAAATTACGCCATGCTTGCAATCGGAATCCTCAAGCTCCTTGGAGCGGTTATGCTGCTCCTTTATGCCGTCCGCATGGTGCGGACCGGGTTTGAGAGAGTGTCGGGCCCAAGTATCCGGCGCACGATTGGGCGCGCGTCTGCCAATCCGTTGATTGGTATTGCCTCCGGTGGGGTGGTTGCAATCCTGCTTCAAAGCGCGACGGCCGTTGCGATGCTGACGACCGGCTTTGCCAGTTCAGGCTTCATGTCGACATCGGCGGGTCTAGCAATCCTTCTGGGTGCGGATCTCGGCTCCGCGCTGGTGGTCCAGTTTCTGTCGTTTGATTTAGGTTGGTTGATCCCCTTGTTGCTCGCAGTCGGTGCTTGGACCTTCCTGAAGCTTCAATCGCGAACCGCGAAGCAAATTGGCCGGATCCTGATTGGGATCGCCCTGGTTTTGATTTCGCTGCAAATGATTGCAGAGGCGACCGATCCACTCAAACAAGCATCCTTTATGCCGGCGGTTGCAGCGCACCTTGCCGCAGACCCAGTGACTGCTTTGCTTGTCGGGGCGCTGTTGGCCTTTTTGGTTCACTCCAGTGTGGCTGCCATCTTGATGATTGCGACGGTTGCGGATCAGGCCGGATTGCCCATGATGGCCGCTGTTCCGCTGGTCCTCGGCGCCAATATCGGGGCTGGCGTGGTGGCCATATGGCTGACCCGTGCCCTAGATCAAAAGGCGCGCCTGCTTCCGATTGGCAATTTCTTGTTCCGGACAACCGGTGCGCTGGCAGCGCTGGTCGTCTTCATCGCGCTTGATGAGCTGCCGAAGGTTCCTCTGTTTGGCAGCAGCCAAGGGGCGCAATTGGTTGCCTTGCATGTGCTCTTCAACATGACACTGGTTATCATCTGTTTGCCGTTTCTGAAGCCGGTCGCATGGGTGCTCGATACGTTTGCAGCCAGTGCAGCGGAGCGCGAGACGGAAGGCTTTGCCGAGCAGAGCAGCGCCCTGGATAAAAACGTCTTGTCATCGCCGCGTCTGGCGCTGGCAAGCGCGACACGTGAGCTGTTGCGCATGGGGGAAGTGGTGGAAGCCATGACGGCCCCGGTCATGCTGATGCTGGAACGCGGTGATCCGGAGGCGATTGAGCGCCTCCAAAAACGAGACGCTGTGGTGAACAAGATCCATGGCGACATCAAACTCTATATCGCAGAGATGAGCCGGAACGAGCTGAAACAGGAAGATGCCGAGCGGAGTATGGAGCTCGTCAGTTTTTCAGTGAACCTGGAACGGGCAGGGGATTTGGTGTCAAAGAACCTCTATGCGCTTGCCTTGGAAATGCGCGAACGGGATTTGCGGTTTTCTGCAGAAGGGCTCCGGGAGCTGTCGGATATGCACGGCCGCGTCATGGCAAACATGCAACTTTCTATGAACGTGCTTGTGTCCGGCGATGCGGAATCCGCGCGGGAGCTGATTGCAGAAAAAGACCGGATGCGGGACCTTGAAAAAACCAGCCACGCCCGGCACCTGGAGCGTTTGACATCCGGGACGCCTGACAGTCTCGGGTCCAGCAATGCGCATCTAGAGGTTATTCGGAGCCTGAAGGACATCAACGCGCTCTTTGCAGCGGTGGCTGTGCCGATCCTTGCGGAAAAAGGGCAGCTGCGGAACACCCGCCTTGTTCCGGCAGAATAGATCTCGATCAGTCCGGGGGCGCGCTAATTGATTGTGCACCCGACCAAATTGGAAGACCCTCAAGCCTTATTTGCAGGGTCGTCGGATTTCGAATTCTCAGCCAAATCGACTTCCTGTTCGATCTGCAAAAGTGCACGGGCGAATTGGGCAAACAACGCCA
Source organism: Roseibium sp. R5 (assembly GCF_055755305.1). NCBI lineage: Bacteria > Pseudomonadati > Pseudomonadota > Alphaproteobacteria > Hyphomicrobiales > Stappiaceae > Roseibium > Roseibium sp. R5. Next base: position 3,992,941 of record NZ_CM146910.1, on the reverse strand, counting down.
CAAACACCCCGACGCCGACAAACAGATAAAGCACCGTGAACAGCCTGCCGGCAACGCTCTGCGGGGCAAGATCGCTCACGCCGACGGTCGCCAGCGTCATGGCGCTGAAATAGAGCGCATCCACCCAGCTCCAGCCTTCCACTGTCTTGTAAAAAACGGTGCCGGAGAAAAGGATCAGCCCCGCGAGGAGAAACCCGGAGCGGAAATGCGGCCGGTTCCATGATCGCAGAATGGCTTTCAGCAAACGCACCAGTGTGAGAACGGTCGACAGCATTCCAATGTCCTTTCTTGAGCCGGGGCGGTGTGCAATCAATATGCATCAATGTTTCGATTGATTGTTTTTCGCTGTGAGTGCTGTAGGGCTTGAACTTACTCACCGCACCTTAAGGTATTGAATCACTGATGAAAAAATCACATCGTCTTCGAGATTTCAGGTGGCGAGTTCCGATCTGGCAAATTGAGTTGTCCACAACCTGAACGCTTTTGGTGCGTTGGCAAAATGGCTCAAACAGAAGGCTTTTAAAAAAACGACATAATTGTCCGGCCAGAGCGCTTGACTTCATGTCTCAGCCGCCGTACATCAGCGCCACTTCGCGACGACATCACGTCGCCGCGCGAAGCGGGTGTAGCTCAGTTGGTTAGAGTGCCGGCCTGTCACGCCGGAGGTCGCGGGTTCGAGCCCCGTCACTCGCGCCACTTTCCCAAATTGGGTTTGTGGCGAATATAAACCGTGAATGTGCGGGTGTAGCTCAGTTGGTTAGAGTGCCGGCCTGTCACGCCGGAGGTCGCGGGTTCGAGCCCCGTCACTCGCGCCACTCACGGTTCCCGATTTTTCCGAGAATTTGGCAATTCAAGTTCAACCGGCCGACGTCGGTGCGCGTTGCGGCGTCCAGGTGCGTTTGAATGTCGTGCCTGATGAGCCGGGTTTCCGCTAGAGCGATGCCAAATGCAGGCGATTCTAATGATTGGTTGGATTGGTCATGGCGTGCGGCCAATTTGCCGCGCCGGTTGTGCAGAGAAAATCCTGCCTTTCAAACCCGCCGAATTATGCGCTTTGTAGCGTTCTGTTATGGATTTGGTTTAAATGTGGCAATAGCTTGACCGGGTTAGGGTCTTGCGTTGCAGCAATACGTGGGCTAGGTGTGCGCTCGCATGTTGGATTAGTGAAAAAACCGACGGGCCACGCATGACCTGATGGTACTATCCGGTGCAGGACAGGGCAGGGCTGCGGTACGGATCGCCTCCCGGTCCGCCTCCAAATGCAAGGACGCGAAAACATGGAAGAACTTCTGCGGGAATATGTCCCGATCGTCGTGTTTATCGGCATTGCGCTGGTCATTGGCCTTGCGCTGCTGATCTCGCCCTTCCTGCTTGCTTACAAGAACCCGGATCCGGAAAAGCTGTCCGCCTATGAGTGCGGCTTCAACGCTTTTGACGACGCCCGGATGAAATTCGACATCCGCTTTTATCTGGTTGCGATCCTTTTCATCATCTTTGACCTGGAAGTGGCCTTTCTGTTTCCGTGGGCGGTCTCCTTCGGAGAGCTTGGCTGGTATGGCTACGGCTCGATGATGGTGTTCCTGGGCGTCCTGACGGTCGGATTTATCTACGAATGGAAAAAAGGAGCGCTGGAATGGGATTGACCACTGCCAAGCCGCTCATCGCGGAGCAGCCGAAAGGCATTATCGACCCGAATACCGGAAAGCCGGTTGGCGCGGATGACCCGTTTTTCCTGGAAGTCAATGACGAGCTTGCCGACAAGGGCTTTCTCGTCACTTCCACCGACAACCTGATTCAGTGGGCCCGCACAGGCTCCTTGATGTGGATGACGTTTGGTCTGGCCTGCTGCGCCGTTGAGATGATGCAAATGTCCATGCCGCGTTACGACGCCGAGCGCTTTGGCTTTGCCCCGCGCGCATCCCCGCGCCAGTCGGATGTGATGATTGTTGCTGGGACGCTGACCAACAAGATGGCGCCTGCGCTGCGCAAGGTCTACGACCAGATGCCGGAACCGCGGTATGTCATCTCCATGGGATCCTGCGCCAATGGTGGTGGCTACTACCACTATTCTTATTCAGTAGTACGCGGATGTGACCGCGTCGTCCCGGTCGATATTTACGTTCCGGGATGTCCTCCGACAGCCGAGGCGCTGCTTTATGGTGTCTTGATGCTGCAGAAAAAGATCCGCCGCACAGGCACGATTGAACGTTGATTGCATTCGCCGCTTTGAATGGCGGCGGATTTGAGGGAAGAGGGCCAAAGCGGCCCAAATGAGAGCTCCGAAGGAGTGAGGTCGAACATGGACGAAACGTTGAAGGAACTCGCCGAGCATATCGAGCTCGGTTTGTCAGAGTCCCTCGTGTCCTGGAAGGTCGAATACGGCGAGCTCACACTGGTCGTGAATGCGTCCGACATTCTTGATGTGGTGCGGTATCTTCGCGACAACGCCTCCTGCAAGTTCGTCAACCTGACGGACATTTGCGGCGTTGACTATCCGGCGCGCGAGAAACGTTTCGACGTTGTGTACCACTTCCTTTCCCCGTTCCAGAACCAGCGCATTCGCGTGAAGCTCGAAACAGATGATGTGACGCCGGTCGCGTCTCTGACGTCTCTGTTTCCGGGAGCCGAATGGTTCGAACGGGAAGCCTACGACATGTACGGCATCTTGTTTTCCGGCCATCCGGACCTGCGCCGGATCCTGACGGATTACGGTTTCGACGGTCATCCGCTGCGCAAGGATTTCCCTGTTACCGGGTTTGTCGAAGTCCGCTATGACGACGAAAAGAAACGTGTCGTTTATGAGACGGTTCGCCTGAACCAGGAAATGCGCACCTTTGATTTCCTCTCGCCATGGGAAGGCACGGATTACGTGCTGCCGGGCGATGAAAAAGCAACGACGAATTAAGGCGGATCCCGATGGCTGAGGCTCAGGTTCGTAACTTCAACATCAACTTCGGTCCGCAGCACCCGGCGGCGCACGGCGTGTTGCGTCTCGTGCTGGAGCTGGACGGCGAGGTGGTCACGCGTGTCGACCCGCATATCGGCCTTTTGCATCGCGGCACGGAAAAGCTGATTGAGCAGAAGACCTATCTCCAGGCTGTTCCGTATTTCGATCGGCTTGATTACGTTGCGCCGATGAACCAGGAGCACGCGTTTGCTCTGGCCGTTGAGCGTATGCTCGGCATCGAAGTGCCGAAGCGCGGGCAGTTGGTACGTGTTCTTTATTCGGAAATCGGCCGGATCCTGTCGCACCTTTTGAATGTCACTACGCAAGCGATGGACGTTGGCGCGTTGACGCCGCCGCTGTGGGGCTTTGAGCCGCGTGAAGAGCTGATGGTTTTCTATGAGCGTGCCTGCGGCGCACGGATGCACGCTGCCTATGTGCGCCCGGGCGGTGTTCATCAGGACTTGCCGCGCGATCTTCTGGATGACATCTGGGACTTCTGTGATCCGTTCCTGCAGACGCTGGATGATATCGAAGGTCTTTTGACAGACAACCGCATCTTCAAGCAGCGGAATGTTGACATCGGTGTTGTCGATCTGGACGACGCCTGGGCGTGGGGCTTTTCTGGTGTCATGGTCCGGGGATCCGGGGCGCCTTGGGACCTGCGTAAATCGCAGCCTTATGAGTGCTATTCCGAACTCGACTTCGACATTCCGATCGGTAAGAACGGCGACTGTTACGACCGGTATTTGATCCGTATGGATGAAATGCGCCAGTCGATCCGGATCATGAAGCAGTGCCTGGAGAAGCTGACGGTGGAAACCGGTCCAGTATCGTCTGCTGACGGTAAGATCGTTCCACCCAAGCGTGGTGAAATGAAACGCTCGATGGAGTCGTTGATCCACCACTTCAAGCTCTACACGGAAGGCTATCACGTACCGCCGGGCGAAGTTTATGCGGCCGTCGAAGCGCCGAAAGGCGAATTCGGTGTGTATCTCGTGGCTGACGGCACCAATAAGCCGTACCGCTGCAAGATCAAGGCACCGGGCTACGCCCACCTTTCGGCGATGGATTTCGTCTGCCGTGGCCACCAGCTTGCCGACGTTTCAGCGGTGCTTGGATCCATGGACATCGTTTTCGGCGAGGTTGACCGCTAATGCGGGGCATCCTCCACACAATTTCGACCCAGGCAGCCGCTGTAGCGGCGCCGGGCAGCTGATAACAACGGGAATTACCTCATGGCAGTTCGCAGGCTTGCGGCGGAACAACCTGATAGCTTTGAGTTCACCGAGGAAAACCTCGGCTGGGCGAAGAAGTTGATCGACCGCTATCCCGCCGGCCGTCAGGCGTCAGCGGTCATCCCGCTTCTGTGGCGTGCGCAGGAACAGAACGATGGCTGGGTCAGCGAACCGGCGATCCGCTATATTGCTGATCTCCTGGAAATGCCGAACATCCGCGTTTTGGAAGTTGCGACCTTCTACACCATGTTCCAGCTTCAGCCGGTTGGAAAGAAAGCCCACATCCAAGTGTGCGGCACGACACCTTGCCAGCTGCGCGGTTCGGAAGATCTGATCAAGATCTGTAAGTCCCGCATCGCCAAGCACATGCACGAGATCTCCGAGGACGGCATGTTCTCCTGGGAAGAGGTTGAGTGCCTGGGTGCTTGCGTGAACGCGCCAATGGTGCAGATTTTCAAGGACACATATGAAGATCTGACCGAAGAGAGCTTCAACAAGCTTCTGGATGATATCGAAGCCGGGAACGAAGTCACGCCAGGTCCACAAAATGGCCGCCGTTTCTCCATGGCTGAGGGCGGGCAAACCAGCCTGACCGAGATTGAAGACAACACCACGGGCACCCTGCCTGTCCCGCATGTGGTCGATGGGTCAGAAAAGGCGTCTCATCATTTTGCAGGCGCTGCCATCAACACCGGCGGAAATGACTACGACGGCGTGCCGACACCGGCCGAAGATGCTGTTGCCAAGGTAAAGGCAGCTTTCGCGGCAAAAGCCGAAGCGCCAGCCGACGCTCCTGCTGAGAAGAAAGCTGAGGCGCCGAAAAAGGCTGCACCGAAAAAGACGGCTGCCAAAACAGCTGACAAGGTTGAAAAAGCGGCTGAAAAGGCCAGCGAGCCGGCTCCTGTATCCAAGGCCAAGCCGGCAGCGAAGGTCGAAGCTGCTGAAACGGTTTCTGAAAAGGCACCGGAAACCTTGAAGCAAGCCCGCGACGGCAAACCCGATGACCTGAAAAAGCTCAAGGGTGTTGGGCCGAAGCTGGAAGCGACGTTGCATGAACTCGGCTTCTTCCACTTTGATCAAGTCGCGAGCTGGGGGCCGGAAGAGGTTGCCTGGGTCGACAGCCGGCTGAAGTTCAAGGGGCGCATCGAGCGTGACGGCTGGATTGAGCAGGCCAAATTGCTTGCGTCCGGCGGAGAGACCGAATTTTCCAAGCGTGTGGAAGCAGGCGAAGTCGCTTCCTCCAAGAGCGAAGACTAAGGGGAAGAGATGCTTCAGGATAAGGATCGTATCTTCACCAACATCTACGGCCTTCACGACTGGGGTCTGGAAGGCGCGAAGAAACGCGGCCAGTGGGACAACACCAAGGGGTTGCTCGACAAGGGCCGCGACTGGATCATCCAGGAAATGAAGGACAGCGGTCTCAGAGGCCGTGGCGGGGCGGGCTTCCCGACTGGCCTGAAATGGTCCTTCATGCCCAAAGAATCAGATGGCCGTCCGGCGTATCTCGTCGTCAATGCCGACGAATCCGAACCGGGCACCTGTAAAGACCGTGAAATCCTGCGCCACGATCCGCACACGCTGGTCGAGGGCTGCCTGGTTGCCGGTTTCGCCATGGGGGCGATCGCGGCCTACATTTACGTGCGCGGCGAGTTCATACGTGAGCGCGAGCGCCTGCAGGCAGCGATCGATCAGGCATATGACGCCGGTCTGATCGGAAAGAACAACAAGAACGGCTACGATTTCGACATCTACGTTCACCATGGCGCAGGTGCTTACATCTGCGGTGAAGAAACAGCGCTGCTGGAGAGCCTGGAAGGCAAGAAGGGCCAGCCGCGCCTGAAGCCGCCGTTCCCGGCAAACGTTGGTCTGTACGGTTGCCCGACAACTGTGAACAACGTGGAATCGATTGCTGTTGCGCCGACCATTCTGCGCCGCGGTGGCGGCTGGTTTGCGAGCCTCGGCCGTCCGAACAATACCGGCACGAAGCTCTTCTGCGTCTCAGGTCACGTCAACCAGCCGGCAACCTTTGAAGAAGAGCTCGGCGTTCCGTTCTCCGAGATGATCGACAAGCATTGCGGTGGCATTCGCGGTGGTTGGGACAATCTCCTGGCGGTTATTCCCGGCGGATCTTCTGTCCCGTGCTGTACGGCTGAGGAGATCAAAGACGCGCCGATGGATTTCGACACACTGCGCGGCATGGGCTCCGGCCTTGGCACTGCGGCGGTGATCGTCATGGACAAGTCGACTGATATCATCAAGGCAATTGCACGCCTCAGCTACTTCTACAAGCACGAGAGCTGCGGCCAGTGCACGCCGTGCCGGGAAGGTACCGGCTGGATGTGGCGTGTGATGGAACGCATGGTGAAGGGCGAAAGCTCCTATGAAGAGATCGACATGCTCTTCAAGGTCACCAAGCAGGTCGAAGGCCATACAATTTGTGCTCTTGGAGATGCGGCTGCTTGGCCGATCCAAGGCTTAATCAAGAATTTCCGGCCGGTTATCGAACAACGCATCGATGACTATGTCGCCAAGTCGAGAACGTCTTCGACCATGGTGGCGGCTGAGTAAGCGGAACGGAATTTGGAGAGCAGCGGATGACGAAGCTCATCATCGACGGCAATGAGGTAGACGTCCCGGCGGACTACACCCTGCTTCAGGCTTGTGAAGAGGCAGGCGCCGAGGTTCCGCGGTTTTGTTACCACGACCGCCTGTCGATTGCCGGCAACTGCCGCATGTGTCTGGTTGAAGTAAAGGGCGGACCGCCCAAACCGACCGCGTCTTGCGCGATGGGCGTGAAGGACCTGCGTCCGGGACCGAACGGCGAGCCGCCGGTCGTTGAAACCAAATCCGAAATGGTTAAGAAGGCCCGCGAAGGGGTGATGGAGTTCCTGCTCATCAACCACCCGCTGGATTGCCCGATCTGCGATCAGGGCGGGGAGTGCGACCTTCAAGACCAGGCAATGGCCTATGGTGTCGACACCACGCGCTTCGATGAGAACAAACGCGCGGTTGAGAACAAGGAAATCGGGCCGCTCATCAAGACGATCATGACCCGCTGCATTCACTGCACGCGCTGTGTTCGTTTCACCACGGAAGTTGCCGGCGTATCGGACATGGGCCTGATCGGCCGCGGGGAAGATGCCGAAATTACAACCTATCTGGAAGCGGCGCTGTCCTCAGAAATGCAGGGCAACGTGGCTGATCTCTGCCCGGTTGGTGCGCTGACCCACAAGCCTTACGAGTTCCACGCCCGTCCTTGGGAGCTGACCAAGACCGAAAGCATCGACGTCATGGATGCGCTTGGTTCGGCTATTCGCGTTGATACGCGCGGCAAGGAAGTCATGCGCGTGATGCCGCGGCTCAATGAAGAGATCAACGAAGAGTGGATCTCCGACAAGTCCCGTTACATATGGGATGGGTTGAAGACACAGCGTCTTGATCGCCCTTATGCGAAGATTGACGGCAAATTGCAGCCGGTTTCTTGGTCTCAAGCGTTCCAGATCATTGCGGACAAGATCAAAGCGACATCAGCCGACAAGGTTGGTGCGCTCGCCGGTCAGTTGGCCGGTGTGGAAGACATGTTTGCGCTTAAGAGCCTGATGGAAAAGATCGGCTCTGCCAACATCGACAGCAGGTTTCCGGGCTCACCGTTCCATCCGTCGAATGGCCGCGCGAGCTATCTCTTCAACTCCACAATTCAGGGAATTGAAGAAGCAGATGCCATCTTGCTGATCGGCACCAATCCGCGCGTTGAGGCACCGGTTCTGAACGCCCGGATCCGCAAGCGTTGGGCACAGGGCGATGTGACCGTTGGTGTGATCGGCGAAAATGCTGATCTGACCTACCCGGTGACTTATCTTGGGGCCGGTCCGGACAGTATCAAGGAATTCGTCAAACACGCACCGGCCAAGGCCAACAAGCCGATGTTCATCATCGGGCAGGGCGCTTTGAACCGGGCCGATGGCGCAGCTGTTCTTGCGAACCTTGCAGCAGCCGCAAAATCCCTTGGTGTGATCAGGGACGGTTGGAACGGCTTCAATATCCTCCACACCGAAGCTTCTCAGGTCGGGGCGCTCGATATCGGGTTTGTCCCGGGCGACGGCGGCAAGGACACGGGCGGCATGCTGGAAACCGGCGCGCTGGATGTTCTCTTCCTGCTTGGCGTTGATGAGATTGAAGTTCCGGAAGGTGCGTTTGTGGTTTACCAGGGCACTCATGGTGATCGCGGCGCACACCGCGCCGACGTGATCTTGCCGGGCGCAGCTTACACCGAAAAATCCGCCATCTACGTGAACACGGAAGGCCGGGTTCAAATGGCGGACCGCGCCGGTTTCCCTCCAGGAGATGCGCGCGAGGACTGGGCAATCCTTCGGGCATTGTCCGCCGTTCTCGGTCAGGCCTTGGAATTTGATTCCCTGCCGCAGCTGCGCTCTAAGCTCTTTGAAGCCGTTCCGCATATGGCAGCGATCGATTCCATTGAAGCCGGCGATGCGGCAGATATTCAGAAGCTGGCCAATGGCAAAGCCAAAATGGACAGCGCCGGGTTTGCAAACGTGATCCGGGACTTTTACTTGACCAACCCGATCGCACGCGCCTCCAAGGTGATGGCCGAGTGTTCGGCGCTCGCGAAAACGCGTGCCGCAGAAGCTGCGGAATAAGGGGTAGGGGACCGAAATGGCTGAGTTCATGACCACCTACGGCTGGCCGTTCCTCTGGATGGTATTCCAGAGCGTACTGTTGCTTGTCGTGCTTTTGGTGATCGTCGCCTACGTGCTTTATGCGGACCGCAAAATCTGGGCGGCTGTTCAGATCCGCCGTGGTCCGAACGTTGTCGGGCCCTGGGGGCTTCTCCAGAGTTTTGCCGATCTTCTGAAGTTTGTTTTGAAAGAGCCGGTGATCCCGTCGGGGTCTAACAAGGTTCTCTTCCTGCTGGCGCCGCTGGTGTCCGTGCTGCTTGCCCTGGTGGCCTGGTCAGTCATCCCGGTGGACTATGGCTGGGTGATCGCGAACATCAACGTCGGTGTCCTGTTTGTCTTCGCTGTATCCTCCTTGGAAGTCTATGGCGTGATCATCGGCGGTTGGGCGTCCAACTCCAAGTACCCGTTCCTGTCAGCCCTCCGGTCCGCAGCGCAGATGGTGTCTTACGAAGTCTCCATCGGCTTCGTGATCGTCACGGTTCTCTTGTGCGCAGGCACCTTGAACCTGACCGGCATCGTATTGGCGCAGGAAACCGGCCTTGCGGATATGCTGGGCGTGCCGTGGCTAAATATCCTGAACTGGTACTGGCTGCCGCTGTTCCCGATGTTCGTGGTGTTCTTCGTGTCGGCATTGGCTGAGACCAACCGTCCGCCATTCGATTTGGCCGAAGCGGAATCCGAACTGGTCGCCGGCTTCATGGTTGAATATGGCTCCACACCGTACATGATGTTCATGCTCGGCGAGTATGTCGCGATCTGCCTGATGTGCGCTCTGATGACCATCTTCTTCATGGGGGGATGGCTGCCGCCGTTCGACTTCGCACCGTTCACCTGGGTGCCGGGCGTCATTTGGTTCATCCTGAAGTGTCTGCTCTGCTTCTTCATGTTCGCCATGGTCAAGGCGATGGTCCCGCGCTACCGCTATGACCAGTTGATGCGCCTTGGCTGGAAAGTATTCCTGCCGCTGTCGCTCGCCATGGTATTTGTGGTCGCAACTGTTCTGATGATCACAGGCTGGGCGCCGGGCGCGGCGTAAGGGGACGGTTTATGGAAGTGTCGCTCCCCGGAGTGATCGGAGCAGCAGTTGGACTTTATGTCGGCTGGCTCGATTGGAAGATCCTGAAGGGCATCCTTCAGGCGGCGGAGACGAAAAACAGACAAGCTGGCGGCGACGGTGGTGTCGTTGCCAGATACCGGGCACCAATCGGTGCACTGATTTTTGGTATTCCGGTGATCGGCTTTCCGATTGTCGGCTATTGGGCCGCCAGCCTGCTGGCTGGCTGAGGTAAAGAGAGGCTAACGCGATGGTTGGACAAACCGTCAAATCGCTGTTTCTGCAAGAGTTCGTATCGGCATTTTTCTTGGCGATGCGCTACTTCTTCAAACCGAAGCCAACGGTCAATTATCCGTTCGAGAAGGGCCCGGTAAGCCCGCGGTTCCGCGGTGAGCACGCGTTGCGCCGCTATCCGAACGGGGAAGAGCGCTGCATTGCCTGCAAGCTGTGCGAAGCGATCTGTCCGGCTCAGGCGATCACCATTGAAGCAGGCCCGCGCCGCAACGATGGCACCCGACGCACGACCCGTTACGACATCGACATGGTGAAATGCATCTATTGCGGTTTCTGCCAGGAAGCGTGCCCTGTGGATGCAATCGTTGAGGGTCCAAACTTCGAATTCGCCACCGAAACCCGTGAAGAGCTTTACTACGACAAGGAAAAGCTGCTCGCGAATGGGGATCGTTGGGAGCGTGAAATCGCTCGAAACATTGAAATGGATGCTCCTTACCGTTAGGAGCTAACCGCACACTCCAAGTTCAGCCTGGCAATCCGGCCGGGCCCAGCATTTTCTGGCCGAACGGCCACACGACAGGCAGGTCTTTGAAATGATCCTGAAAGCCCTCTTTTTCTACCTGTTTGCAGGCGTCACAGTCGCGTCTGCATTCATGGTGATCGCGGCACGGAACCCGGTGACCTCGGTCTTGTTTCTGATCCTGGCCTTCGTGAATTCCGCGGGACTGTTCATCCTGCTTGGTGCTGAGTATCTGGCGCTGTTGCTGGTGGTTGTCTATGTCGGCGCGGTCGCCGTTCTGTTCCTGTTCGTCGTCATGATGCTGGATGTGGACTTTGTGGAACTGCGCCAGGGCTTCTTGCAGTATCTGCCGGTAGGTGGCCTCGTTGGGCTGATTCTTCTGGTCGAGCTGCTGATGGGTCTCGGAGCCTGGGTCATTCTGCCGGAGCTGACGGCGAACACCGTGGAGCCAACACCGCCGCTGACCGAGATGACCAACATCGAGGCGCTCGGTTCGGTGCTCTACACCAAATACATCTATTTCTTCCAGGTCGCCGGTTTGATCCTGCTGGTGGCCATGATAGGCGCGATCGTTCTGACACTGCGCCACAAGCCGAATGTCAAACGTCAGGACATTCCGACCCAGGTTGGCCGCACGCGCGAAGCTGCTGTCGAGGTCCGGAAGGTCGAAACGGGCAAGGGTATCTGACGCGAAAGGTTCGCGTCGTTCGATAAGTCCTGCAACCGGCACGCTCCTCCGTGCGGTTCAGGGTTGGGGTAAATGAGGGGAGCACGGCGAGGCGCCCATGGAAATCGGTCTGTCGCACTATCTGTCGGTCGCGGCGATCCTGTTCGTGATCGGGATCTTCGGGATCTTTCTGAACAGGAAAAATGTGATTGTCATCTTGATGTCGGTTGAGCTGTTGCTGCTCGCCGTGAACATCAACTTCGTCGCCTTTTCGTCGTTCCTCGGCGATCTGATCGGGCAGGTGTTCACCATGCTCATTTTGACCGTCGCGGCTGCAGAAGCTGCGATCGGACTTGCAATCCTGGTGGTCTTCCACCGGAACCGCGGCTCCATCGCCGTGGAAGACGTCAACGTGATGAAAGGGTAGGGGCTGATGTACGCTACAATCCTGTTCCTACCGCTGATTGGATTTCTGATTGCCGGTCTATTCGGCCGCTCAATTGGGGCCAAAGCTTCCGAGTATGTGACAAGTGGTCTGCTGATCCTGGCGGCACTCCTGTCTTGGATTGCATTTATCGGGTTCTGGCTCGGTGGTTCCGAAGCCCAGGTTGTTCACCTGTTCCGCTGGATGAGCGCCGGCGATCTCAATGTCGCCTGGTCAATCCGCGTCGATACGCTGACAGCGGTCATGCTGGTCGTTGTCAACACGGTGTCTGCACTGGTGCATGTCTATTCCATTGGCTACATGCATCACGATCCGCACCGCCCGCGCTTCTTTGCTTACCTGTCGCTCTTTACTTTCGCCATGCTGACGCTGGTGACCGCTGACAACCTGCTGCAAATGTTCTTCGGCTGGGAAGGTGTGGGTCTTGCGTCCTATCTGCTGATCGGCTTCTGGTACAAGAAACCGTCCGCCAATGCGGCGGCGATGAAGGCGTTTGTCGTCAACCGTGTCGGTGACTTCGGGTTTGCGCTCGGCATCTTTGGCGTCTTCTACCTGTTCGGCAGCATCGACTTCACAACGATCTTCAACGACGCCCCGTCCTTCATTGAAGAGCAGGGCGAAGTCATGAACTTCATGGGCTATCATCTTGATGCCCAGGCAGCGATGACCGTTATCTGTCTGCTCTTGTTCATGGGGGCTATGGGCAAGTCGGCGCAGTTCCTTCTGCACACCTGGCTGCCGGATGCGATGGAAGGCCCGACCCCGGTGTCTGCGCTCATCCACGCCGCGACCATGGTCACCGCGGGTGTCTTCATGGTGGCGCGCCTGTCGCCGCTGTTTGAGTTGTCCGATTTCGCCCTTGCTGTGATAGTGTTCTTCGGTGCGACCACTGCGTTCTTTGCCGCAACGGTGGGTCTTGTTCAAAACGACATCAAGCGTGTGATCGCATACTCCACCTGTTCACAGCTCGGATACATGTTCGTGGCACTCGGCATTGGAGCTTACTCCATCGCGGTGTTCCACCTGTTCACGCACGCGTTCTTCAAGGCGCTGTTGTTCCTGTGTGCAGGTTCGGTGATCCATGCCGTGTCCGACGAACAGGACATGCGTAAAATGGGCGGTCTTCGCAAACACATTCCGATCACCTATTGGACCATGATGCTTGGCACGCTGGCGCTGACCGGTGTCGGTGTTCCGCTAACTCATATCGGATTTGCCGGTTTCGTCTCAAAGGACGGCATCATCGAGGCTGCGTTTGCAGCTGGCGGCGGAGATCATCCGAACCCGATGGCGCTGTATGGCTTCTGGCTGACGGTGATCGCGGCTGGCCTGACGTCCTTCTACTCGTGGCGTCTAACCTTCATGACCTTCCACGGAAAACCACGCGCTTCTGTTGATGTGATGAAACACGTTCATGAATCGCCGCTGGTGATGACGGTGCCGCTGTTCGTCCTGTCCGTCGGCGCGGTTCTGGCCGGCGTGGTCTTCTACGGCCCGTTCTTCTACGACGAGGCGGCCTATGAAGCCTTCTGGGCGGGCTCGTTGCCGGCGTTTGACGACAGCCATGTCCTGCATGACATGCACTACGTTCCGACTTGGGTGCGTCTGTCGCCATTCGTCATGATGGCAGCTGGTCTACTGGTGGCCTACCAATTCTACATCCGCTCGCCGGAAATGCCGAAGCAGTTGGCCGAACGCCATTCTGCGCTGTACCAGTTCCTTTTGAACAAGTGGTATTTCGACGAGCTCTACAATTTCATCTTTGTCCGTCCCGCAATGTGGCTTGGCCGTGTTCTTTGGAAGAAGGGCGATGGCACCGTGATTGACGGCTATGGGCCGAACGGAATCGCCGCGCGGGTGCAGGGTGTCACGACCTGGGTCGTTAAACTGCAAACCGGATATCTCTACCACTATGCATTTGCGATGCTGATCGGTGTGGCGGCCTTGATCACCTGGTCGATGTTCACCGGTGCGGGCACCGGCGGGGGTGCACACTAATGATTGACTGGCCAATTCTGTCACTCACGACATTCCTGCCTTTGCTGGGTGTCGTGTTCGTCCTGCTGGTGCCAGGCAATGACGACCACGCAAAGCGTCAGATGCGCATGGTGGCGCTTGTCACCACATCGATGACGTTTGTCCTCTCCCTTATGATCTGGGCCTATTTCGATTACTCGAACCCCGGGTTCCAGTTTGTCGAAGAGCGGGACTGGCTTGGCTCGAACATCACTTACAAGATGGGTGTCGACGGCATTTCGGTTCTCTTCGTCATCCTGACGACGTTCCTGATGCCGTTCTGTATCCTGGCGTCCTGGGAGAGTGTTCAAAAGCGCGTGCGCGAATACATGGTCGCGTTCCTGATCCTGGAAACGCTGATGATCGGCGTGTTCTGCGCACTCGACATCGTTGTCTTCTACGTCTTCTTTGAAGCTGGCCTTATCCCGATGTTCCTGATCATCGGCGTCTGGGGTGGGGCCCGGCGCGTCTACGCGTCTTACAAGTTCTTCCTATATACGCTGCTCGGATCGGTTTTGATGCTGGTCGCGATCATGGCGATGTACTGGACGGCCGGCACGACGGACATCCAGGAACTTCTGGCCTATCCGTTCCCGGCTGAAATGCAGACCTGGCTTTGGATCGCGTTCTTTGCAAGCTTTGCAGTGAAAATGCCAATGTGGCCGGTGCATACCTGGTTGCCGGATGCCCACGTTGAGGCGCCGACAGCCGGATCCGTGATCCTGGCGGGTGTTCTTCTGAAACTCGGCGGGTACGGGTTCCTCAGGTTCTCCCTGCCGATGTTCCCGCTTGCCTCCGATATGTTTGCACCACTGGTGTTCACATTGTCGGTCGTTGCGATCATTTACACCTCCTTGGTTGCGCTGGCTCAGGAAGACATCAAGAAGCTCATTGCCTATTCCTCGGTTGCCCATATGGGCTACGTGACCATGGGGATCTTCACCATGACGCCGCAGGGCGTTCAGGGTGGCATCTTCCAGATGCTCTCGCACGGCATCGTGTCGGGCGCGCTCTTCCTATGCGTTGGGGTCATTTATGACCGGATGCACACACGGGAGATCTCGGCCTACGGTGGCCTGGTCAACCGGATGCCGAAATATGCTGTTGCGTTCCTCATCTTCACGATGGCCAATGTCGGTTTGCCTGGCACCTCTGGCTTCGTCGGTGAGATTCTCGTTCTGATGGGAGCGTTCCAGGTCAACACATGGGTTGCCGTGTTCGCGACAACGGGCGTGATCCTGTCGGCGTGTTATGCGCTATATCTCTACCGCCGGGTCGTGTTCGGCTCGCTGGACAAGGAAAGCCTCAAGTCGATCCTCGATCTGGATCTTCGCGAGAAGGTCATCCTGGTCCCGATGATCATCTTGACGATCTTCTTCGGTTTCTATCCGATGGCGATCCTGGATGTGACCCAGGGATCCGTCGATAACCTGATCAATCAATATACCGCGGCCCTTGAAGCTGCTGGGGTCACCCAGCATGCGGCCACGGCGCACTAAGAGTTTCGAGGGCGAGACAGAGCTATGTCAGACGTGACCCAACTGCCAGATCTCATGCCGGCCTTGCCGGAAATCATTCTGGCGATCGGAGCGATGGTGCTGTTGATGGTCGGTGCCTTCGGCGGCCGGAACATCAGCTACGCGGTCTTTGGTGGAGCGATGGGGCTTCTTGGCGGTACGTTCCTCGTGCTGCTGCTGGTCCCAAGCTTCGGTGAAACATTCGGCGGTTCCTTCATCCTTGATGACTACGCCTACTTCTTGAAGCTGGTGGTTCTTGTCGGATCGTTCTTTGCGATCGCCATGTCGTGGGCGTATGCAAAGAGCCAGTCGTTTGACCATTTCGAGTATCCGATCCTGATCGTCCTTGCGACGCTCGGCATGATGCTGATGCTGTCGGCAAACGATATGATTGCGCTCTATATGGGTCTCGAACTCCAGAGTTTGTCGCTCTACGTTGTGGCTGCGATCAACCGCGACAGTGTTCGGTCAACAGAAGCTGGTTTGAAGTACTTCGTTCTCGGCGCGCTGTCCTCCGGCATGCTGCTTTACGGCATGTCGCTGGTTTACGGCTTCTCCGGTCAGATTTCCTTCGCCGCAATTGCCGAGTTGATTTCGCAAGAAGGCGCGTCCATCGGTCTGATCATTGGTTTGACCTTCATTCTTGCAGGCCTTGCCTTCAAGATCTCCGCAGTTCCGTTCCACATGTGGACACCGGACGTTTATGAAGGTGCGCCAACGCCTGTCACCGCATTCTTCGCAGCAGCTCCGAAGGTTGCTGCCATGGGGATGCTGGTGCGGATTGTCATTGATGCGTTTCATCCGGTCACCAGCGATTGGCAGCAGATCATCGTCTTCGTATCGATTGCCTCAATGGCGCTCGGTGCGTTCGCCGCAATTGGCCAGACCAACCTGAAGCGCCTGATGGCGTATTCGTCCATCGGCCACATGGGTTACGCGCTGGTCGGTCTTGCGGCCGGTACGCAGACCGGTGTTGAAGGTGTGATCTTCTATATGGTCGCCTATCTCGGCATGACGCTTGGTGTGTTTGCCTGCATCTTGTCCATGCGGCGTAAGGACGGCATGGTTGAAGAGATCTCCGATCTTTCCGGCCTTTCTCAAACCAATCTGCCGATGGCGGTGATCCTTGGTTTGCTGATGTTCTCGCTTGCAGGCATTCCGCCGCTGATCGGTTTCTTCGGAAAGTGGTTCGTGTTTGCAGCCGCTGTCGAGGCAGGCCTCTATCCGCTAGCCGTTATCGGCGTGCTCGCGTCCGTGGTGGGCTGTTACTACTACTTGCGCATCGTCAAGGTGATGTTCTTTGACGAACCGGCGGAGGCTTTCCAGCCGATGCCGACCGAACTCAAAGTCGTCCTTGGCCTGTCCGGGGTGTTCGTGGTCTTTTTCTGGGTCATGCCTGGTCCGGTCGTAACGGCTGCAACCGCTGCTGCGCAGTCGTTGTTTTGATACGCGGTTTGGCGATTGAACAGTCCCGCACCACATCTTGAGACGAAAGGTCCGGCGCCCGGAGCGCCGGATTTTCTCTATGAGGCCTATGAGACGGTCGGCTCGACCAACGCTCTGGGTCTGGAGCGGGCCGTTTCGGGGCATCCTGGAAACCTCTGGATCCGGGCTGGCGTTCAGACTGCTGGCCGGGGCCGGCGGGGGCGGGCCTGGACTTCTCCGCAGGGAAATCTCTTTGCAAGTGTCCTTCTGATCGACCCGTCTCCCTTGGCCCGGATTGGCGAATTGCCGCTTTTGTCGGCTGTTGCGCTCGCCGAAGCCGTTGACAAGGCGGCCGGTACGCTCCAATTGGTGTCGTTGAAGTGGCCGAACGACCTGCTGGTCGACGGAGCCAAACTCTCGGGCATCTTGCTGGAAGCCGAGACACTAAAGGACGGAAGGCTGGCTGCGGTCATGGGGTTTGGGGTCAATTGTGTGTCCCATCCTGATCCGGCGTTGTATCGGGCAACCGATCTGCGCAGCCTAGGCTATCAAGTATCGGCCGACAGCTTGTTCGCAGCGCTGGCGGAAACACTGGCAAAGTATTTGGCAATCTGGCACCAACCGGACGGTTTTGATCGCATCCGGCGCCAATGGTTGAAGCGGGCGGCGCATTTGGGACAAAAGATCACTGTCCGGGCCGCTCAAGAAGAAATAACCGGCATTTTTGACGATCTGGATGCGTCCGGCCATTTGGTCTTAAGACTGGATAACGGCCAAAAACGCACTGTCTACGCCGGTGACGTATTTTTATCCGGCGAATGACGGCCGGACAGTTCCCTCGAAAAATGTGAGGGGTAGGAGAATTTGATGGCTTCGGCCAAGGATAAAGAAAACGACATTGTGTTCCTGCCGCTTGGCGGTGTTGGCGAAATCGGCATGAACCTCGGCCTTTACGGCTTCGGGCCGGAAGGAAATCGGAAATGGTTGATCGTCGATTGCGGGGTTAGCTTTGCAGGTCCGGAACTTCCTGGCATCGATCTGGTGATGCCGGACATCAAGTTTCTGGAAGACGAGGTCAGCAACATTGTCGGCATGGTCATCACCCATGCTCACGAAGACCACTATGGCGCGATCCTGCACCTGTGGCCCTTCCTGAAGGTGCCGGTCTACGCAACGGCCTTTACCGCCGGTCTGCTGGCGGCCAAGACCGAAAGTGAGCCGGGCGCAGAAGAGGTTCCCGTGACAGTGGTCCGCCAGGGCGAGCGCCACACGATTGGTCCGTTCGACGTGGAATTCGTTGCCATGGCCCACTCGATCCCGGAGCCGTGTGCCTTGGCCATCCGAACCCCTGCAGGTTTGGTGCTGCATACCGGCGATTGGAAAATTGATTTGTCGCCTGGCATTGGCCAACCGATCGACCTCGACCGGCTGGCAGAGCTGGGCCGCGAAGGGGTTATGGCGCTGGTATGCGACAGCACCAATGCGGTTCGTGATGGCGTCAGCCCAAGTGAGGCCGATGTCGCTGCTGAACTGACCAAGGTTATTGGCCGTGCCAAGCACCGCGTTGCCGTGACAACCTTTGCTTCCAACGTTGCCCGCATCCGGGCCATCGCGCGTGCTGCGGCTGCGAATGAGCGGGATGTCGTGGTGGTTGGCCGGTCGATGCATCGGGCCATCGAGGTGGCCAACGAGCTGGAATACATGGATGATCTCCCGGCCTTCCATGACGAAGAAGCCTATGGCTATCTGCCGCGTGACAAGGTGGTGTTGTTGTGCACCGGATCACAGGGCGAAAACCGCGCAGCGCTTGCACGGATTGCTGCCGGAGACCACCGGAATATTGCGCTTGCACAAGGCGACATGGTGATCTTTTCATCCCGGACCATTCCGGGAAATGAAAAAGAAGTCGGGGCTGTCCTCAACAACCTGGCGGACAAGGACGTTGAAATCGTCACCGACAAGGATGCCTTGGTCCATGTTTCGGGACACCCGCGCCGCGGCGAGCTGGAGCAGCTCTACAAACTGGTACAGCCGAAAGTCGTGCTTCCCGTCCACGGGGAACCATTGCATCTTGCAGCTCATGCTGCGTTTGCGAAGGAGCAAGGCGTTCCGGAAGTCATTCGCGGCAAGAATGGGGACATCATCCGCCTTGTGGCCGGCCGGGCTGCAATCGTCGATGAGGCGCCGTTTGGCATTCTGGTGAAGGATGGCCGGATCCTCGATGATCCGGAAGTCACCGGGGTCAAGGAACGGCGGAAGCTGTCCTTTGCGGGCGCTGCGATCATCACACTGGTGGTCAACCGGTCCGGTGAGCTGCTCGACGATCCACATGCCGTGCTGCTTGGACTGCCGGACACGGACGATGATGGCGAGCCGATGGAAGACATCGTTCAAAAGGCTGTCATTGGCGCTGTGACGAGTATTCCGAAAGCCCGGCGCAAGGACAAGGATCTGATCGCGGAAGCGGCACGCCGTGCGGCCCGTTCCGAAATCCTTGATGTCTGGGGCAAAAAGACGCTCTGCAAGGTGGTGGTGACCCGGCTATAAGTTATACCGCAAATCGTGCTCAAAGCACGGTCTGCCTGTTTGTGGAGGAATTGGAATGATCGGTCGGCTTAATCACGTGGCCATTGCAGTGTCGGATATCGAGGCGGCAACCGCCGTTTATCGGGATACGCTTGGTGCGGATGTCTCTGCCAAGGAAGCGCAGCCGGACCACGGTGTTTCGACCGTGTTCATCAACCTGCCGAACACCAAGATCGAGTTGCTCGAACCGCTTGGCGAAGATTCGCCGATCGCCAAGTTCCTGGAAAAGAACCCGTCCGGCGGCATCCACCACGTCTGCTATGAAGTCGATGACATCATCGCGGCGCGAGACAAACTGGTGGCGGATGGCGCACGTGTTCTTGGCAGCGGCGAACCGAAAATCGGTGCCCACGGCAAACCGGTGCTGTTCCTGCACCCGAAGGATTTTCTCGGCACCTTGACGGAATTGGAAGAGGCTTAATCACATGTCTTTGGCGTTCAGCCTGGCAATCTTTTTCATGATGTGGTGGATCATCCTGTTTGCGATGCTTCCGTTCGGCATGCGCCGGACACAAGAGGAAGCAGGCGAGGTGATACCGGGCTCTGAGGCCAGTGCCCCTGAACGCCCCCGAATGTTGCGCGTGCTGCTGATGACAACAGTTGTCACCTGCGTGCTCTTTGCCGGGTACATGTGGCTGCGCTCCAGTGGCTTCGGCTTGGATGATATTCCTTTCTTTATGCCTCCGAGCGAGAGTTACTCCACGCCTAGCGGGTAAAGCCCGGTGTGAATGGAATGAAAAAGGGGAGCCGCTGTTGCGGCTCCCCTTTGTTTTTCCGCTCATTTTTCGGTCGCTAAAGCACGCATTCGATCCCGACCAGGCGAGCGCCGGTGCCGTGGTTTTTCAGATCCACGCTGCCGCTTTGCACGGCCAATTCCTTGCGCTTTGCTTCCAGACGTGTGGCCTCTAATTTCAGCCCTTCCAGGCCGACCACAATTTCTTTGAGCTCAGCTGTGCAGTCCGTTGCGCCGAACTTGGCCGTGAGCTTTTTCATCACAATGCCCTTCAGATCGATCTGGGTGCCCTTCCAGTTGAAAGACACCCAGTCGGACATGAAATTGAATTTGTCGAACTGCATGCGGATGCCATAAACGGATTCCATGATCCCACCGTAAAAAGTGGTCATTGAAAATCCATAGATGCTGTTGAAGTCCCAACCGAACTTATGGCTCTCGTAGGAGTCCTTGTACTTTACCGTGTGCCATTTGTGGTAAGTGTGGTCAGACTTGCCCTGGATGTTTTTCGATTCAGCCTGCGACTTGATTTCAAGGCGCCCGGTGCCGTCGCCCGCGTTGATTTTGATCTGCTGGTTCCGGCCGCTTGTTACGGTTATGCCGCCATTTTCGGTCGACATATCAATACTGTCTTCGACTGCGGCCGTGTAGTCGCCATCGACGTCCAATGTGTAGTCGCCGTTCGCCTGCTGGTGATAGTCAGCAGTCTCGAGATACATCTTTTCAGCGGCTTTGATCAGGATGCGGCCATCGCAGGCGAGAAGAATGCCTTGTGAACCGCCTGCAGCATTTGAGTAGACAGACGTATCGTCGCCTTCATCGGAAACATGTTGAGCCGGGAAGAGCTCATCATGATGGTCATTCTCAAACGCGGTCCGCTCAACCTCGGAGTATTCGCCCAACCGGAAGAAAGCACCGATATCGTCTTTCGTATCGTCGGTAGAATCTGACGGAACGAGGTAAAATACGTTCCGGTTGAGATGAACTGGCAGGCAAGGCTCTGACGGCAAAGGCGGCACTTGCTGAGGGCGGGAGAGCCGTTGTGTCGGTGCCATAGGGTTCCCCGGAAGCGCCCAATCGTGCAAAGCCATTTTGTTCTCCAGTTTTGTTCTTCGTTATTAATGTCCCGGCACGCGGGTAGCTTTGAGCGCCGTCACACTTCGTGCGTAGCCCGGCACGTGACTGCTACACTGTGTTCTGTGTCACAAAAACGTAACGTTAGAAATGACTATGTTGCAAGAAGGGTTAAGGAGAGGAATATGCCGAAAGTTTATTTCTTCATGTTTCCTGGCAAGGTCCTAATCTTAAAGCCGGATTTCTGGTGTCCGAAATAAAATGGGCATTGGGGCTATGTCTAATCTGCGGTGCTTCTTGGCCGAAATAGCGGTGTTCGATTCGTCATAATTCGCTAGGAGATAGGCGCGGCCAGTTATGCTCATCCGGCATGGCAGAAATGCAGGCAGCAAAAATCGCAGTGGACCGCCGCTGTGTGCGAGGGAAAAGGCCGCGTCCAACGTCAAAGCCACTCGAAATTCCGAGTGTTCGAATTATCGCAGACAAAGAAAAAAGGCAGAGCCTGAAGCTCTGCCTTGATAAAGTTCCGCGTCTAAATTGACTCCGTTCCCTCGCGTGCCGGTTTTCCGGTTTGACGGGGCGGCTGCTGCCGTAAGGCGCGCCTGGTGTCCTTCCTCCCAAGACTCAGACCGCGATGTCCGTAAGCTCCTGACATTTCTGCCTAGGGCCTTCTTATTATGGGAACGGAACCTAACTGATTGTTTTCGCCTTGTCACCTATTTGTCTTGGAGAGCCTACATTTTTTGCTTGCCTATTTCCGATGCGTCAAAAAAACACACGTGGAACCCGGAAAACGGCGCTGCAAACTGAGCTGGCTAAGTCCTGCAATCCAGCTGGCGACCCGCTGTCTACCTCCAAATCCTGCAAAACTCGGCCATAAAATGCGATTGCTCTTGTGTTTAGGGTCAGCTTGCGCTTTGACTGCGCACAAATCCGGCAATGCCACAGTTTTGAGAGTGCATAAATGCGTCTGTCCCGTTACTTCCTGCCCATCCTGAAAGAAACTCCGAAGGAAGCGGAAATCGTCTCCCACCGGCTCATGCTGCGTGCCGGCATGATCCGCCAGCAGTCGGCCGGCATCTATTCCTGGCTGCCATTGGGATTGAAGGTGCTTCGCAAGATTGAGCGGATTGTGGAAGAAGAGCAGGCACGGGCAGGGGCAGTGCAGCTGCTGATGCCGACCATCCAGCCTGCTGACCTGTGGCGCGAAAGTGGGCGCTACGATGCCTATGGCAAGGAAATGCTGCGCATCACCGACCGCCATGAGCGGGAGATGCTTTTTGGTCCGACCAACGAGGAGATGATCACCGACATTTTCCGCAGCTATGTACGCTCCTATAAAGACCTGCCGCTAAACCTTTACCACATTCAGTGGAAGTTCCGGGATGAAGTCCGGCCGCGGTTCGGCATCATGCGTGGGCGTGAATTCCTGATGAAGGACGCCTATTCCTTCGATCTCGATCAGGAATCCGCGCGTCATGCGTACAACCGCATGTTCGTTGCTTACCTGCGCACTTTTGACCGGATGGGCCTGAAGGCGATCCCGATGAAGGCCGACACGGGCCCGATTGGCGGCGATCTTAGCCACGAGTTCATCATCCTTGCGGAAACCGGCGAGAGCGAAGTGTTCCTGGACAAGTCACTTCTTGAAATGCCGATCCCGGCCAAGGACACAGATTTCTGGTCGGACCTGTCACCGATCGTTGAAAGCTGGACGACCCCTTACGCAGCGACCGACGAGATGCATGATGAAGCAGCTTTCGGCGCATTGTCAGAGGACACACGCGTGTCTGCGCGCGGTATCGAGGTCGGACACATCTTCTATTTCGGCACAAAATACTCCGACGCGATGGGCGCCAAGGTCGCCACCGCTGAAGGAACGGAAGTGCCGGTTCACATGGGCTCCTATGGTGTCGGCGTATCCCGTCTTCTTGGTGCCTTGATTGAAGCCAATCATGATGGGGATGGAATCATCTGGCCGAAATCGGTGGCACCGTTCCATGTCGGCATCATCAACATGCGTCCGGGCGATGATTTGACAGACCCGGTGTGTGAGGATCTTTACGCCAAGCTGGAAGCTGCCGGTATTGAGGTTCTTTACGACGACACGGACAGCCGGGCAGGGGCGAAATTTGCCACCATGGATCTGATCGGTCTGCCGTTCCAGGTAGTGGCCGGTCCGCGCGGGCTGAAAGATGGTGTGCTGGAGGTCAAGGACCGGGCAACTGGGGAAAAGGAAATGCTGACCCCTGAGGCGACCTTGAACAAGCTCACCGCGGCATTGACGGACTGATCCAGTCCGGTGATCCTCTGGGGCGGGGAATCGGCTGCGGGAAACAGCGGCCACCGGGGCATTGCTGAATTGGATGGAAAATGACAGCAGTAGACACTGCCCGCGAGGGCGCGGACCGGGAGACGGCAGAGCCGACACGCCCCTTTGCGCCCTTTGAATGGATGATCGCCGGCCGCTACTTACGCTCGCGCCGCCGGGAAACCTTCATTTCAGTGATCGCCGGATTTTCTTTCGCAGGCATCATGCTGGGCGTTGCAACGCTTATCATCGTCATGGCGGTGATGAACGGGTTCCGCTCTGAGCTCTTGGGCAAGATCCTCGGGATCAACGGTCACATGCTGATCCAGCCGATTGACCAGCCGCTCACCGATTATGATCCGGTGTCCAAGCGCCTTGAGGGCGTGCCGGAGGTCATCAGCGCCATTCCGTTCGTTGAAGGTCAGGCGCTCGTCTCCGGTCCTGCCGGAAACCTCGGAGCATTGGTGCGCGGTCTTAAGGAAAGTGACTTGCGCCGGATCCCGTTGGTTGCCAACAACTTGCGCGCCGGGACGCTGGATGGTTTTGATGCCGGTCAAGGCGTTGCCATCGGTTCGCGCATGGCGCAACAGCTCGGCATCACGCTTGGTGACAACATCACCATCATTTCTCCGCGTGGCAGCGTCACCCCGATGGGCGTGACCCCGCGGGTCAAGGCCTATCCGGTGACCGCGATCTTCGAGATCGGCATGAGCGAATATGACGCGACTTTCCTGTTCATGCCGCTGCCCGAATCCCAAGCCTATTTCAACATGGACGGCATCACGACCGGGATTGAGCTTTACGTGGTCGATCCGGACAATGTCGGAACCATGCTGGCTGCCGTTGAAGAGGCCGCTGGCCGTCCGGCGTTCGTGACCGACTGGCGGCAGAGGAATGTGACTTTCTTTTCCGCGCTTGAGGTTGAACGGAACGTGATGTTCATCATCCTGACGCTCATTGTCCTGGTTGCTGCGCTCAACATCATTTCAGGCCTGATCATGCTGGTGAAGGACAAGGGGCATGACATTGCGATCCTGCGGACCATGGGCGCAACGCGCGGATCCATCATGCGGATCTTTTTGATCACCGGCGCCAGCATTGGCTGTGTCGGCACGCTGGCGGGTTTTTTCCTTGGGCTCATCGTGTGCCTCAACATTGAGAGCATCCGGCAATTTGTTTCCTGGCTGACGTCGACGCAGCTGTTTGATCCAACGCTTTATTTCCTGTCGAAACTGCCGGCGGAAATCGACAGCGGCGAGACTGTAACGGTTCTGTTGATGGCGCTTGCCCTGTCCCTTCTGGCGACGCTGTATCCGGCGTGGCGGGCGGCCCGGCTCGATCCGGTCGAAGCCCTGCGGTACGAATAGGAGAGGGCAGATGAACCAGGCTGTAGATCCGCGCCGGGCTCCCGGCCTTCAACCGGCTGCCATCGAACTGTCCGGGATTTCACGTGCGTATGATGAAGGCGACCACAAGCTTCATGTGCTAAATGGTGCGAACCTGCGCATCGAAGCCGGTGAAATGGTGGCGCTCGTTGCTCCGTCCGGAACCGGTAAATCGACGCTTTTGCATATTGCGGGGCTCTTGGAGCAACCCGATGGCGGCGATGTCTATCTCGGCGGCGTCAATTGCACGGATTTGTCGGATGATGAGCGGACCGCGATCCGGCGCAACGACATCGGCTTTGTCTACCAGTTTCATCATCTGCTGCCGGAGTTCACCGCGCAGGAGAACATCATGATGCCGCAGATGATCCGGGGGTTGCCGAAAAAGGTGGCGGCCGACCGCGCCGCTGAGCTGCTCGCCTATATGCGCCTTGCCGATCGGGGCAGCCACCGTCCCTCTGAACTTTCCGGCGGTGAACAGCAGCGGGTTGCCGTTGCCCGCGCAGTTGCCAATGCGCCGCGGATTCTTCTTCTGGATGAACCGACCGGCAATCTTGATCCCAACACTGCGAACTATGTCTTCGATGCGCTGTCAGCGCTCGTCCGGGCCTCCGGTGTTGCCACGCTCTTTGCGACCCACAATCTTGAACTTGCCGGACGGATGGATCGCGCCATCACGCTGGCAGACGGTCTCGTAAAACCCCGCTGATCTGGCTAACCTAGGCGTTCCGGTTTTTGACGAAAACGCTTTTGGTGAGACTGGAACAAAGCAAAAACACAAAGGTTTCTGCGGGTTTTATACAAATCAAATCAAGGAGAACAAAAAAGGCTTGCAAAGAGAACAAAAATGGAACATGCTCTAGATATCGAACAAGATGTTGGAGGGTGGTATGTTTTATTTCGCTCGTGACTGTGCAGCTTTTGCATCCCTTGTTTCCTTCTGTGCGACGCTCGCTGTTTGGGGCGATGTCATTCTCTCTGCTGGCTGAACCGCGAAGTCTCCAACCTGCAGTCCGGCACGTGGCAGTCGGGCAGCATGCCCTCAAGTCGATACCGGATTTGAGGTGTGGTCGGACTAGCGAAGGCAATTGGCAAGACACATGGCGCAACATGGTCTGGCAGAGATGCTTTTAGCCCTTTAAAGAACAGCGGTGACAACCGCACTGGCGGCTGGACGAAACGCCCCCGAGGCGTTTCACTTTGAAGTGAAGATTCGCGCAAGCCATTGAGTATGCCGCCATGACGAATGTAGACAGCGATATGAGCTCCGTGTCTGGAGCCCCCGTTCCAATGGGGAGCGGTCCGGGTTTCGTGCACTTGCGCGTCCATTCCGCGCTCTCGCTCCTGGAAGGGGCGTTGCCTATCAAGAAGCTTTTGGATCTCGCCAAGGCAGATGAGCAGCCGGCGCTTGCGATCGCCGATACCAACAATCTTTTTGGCGCGCAGGAGTTCTCGAGCAAAGCCTGGGGCGCCGGCATCCAGCCGATTACGGCGTGCCAATTGTCAGTGTTTTTTGATGATGGTCTGGACAGCGGTCGGCGCGGCGAGCCGGCACTTGCAGATCTCGTCCTGATAGCGATGACCGAAACCGGTTACGGCAACTTGATGGAACTGACGTCAAGGGCGTTTCTCGACACGGAAACGGGCCTGAGGCCGCATGTCTCGATCAGCTATCTTCTTCAAAAAGCGCAAGATGTGATTGTCCTGACCGGTGGAAGTCTGGGCGCCATTGGCGTGCCGCTGTTGGCGGGCCGGAAAGATTTGGCGAAGAGCCGGCTGAAAACACTCGCCGATGGATTTGCCGGACGGTGTTATGTCGAGCTTCAGCGCCACGGCATGGAGAGTGAGCGCAAAACCGAAGAGGCATTCCTTGATCTTGCCTATGAGATGGGTTTGCCGCTCGTTGCGACCAATGAGGCTTTCTTTCCAGCGCGCGATGATTACGAGGCGCACGATGCGCTGATCTGTATCTCGGAAGGCCGGGTTCTGATCGAAAGCGACCGGCGGCGGTTAACGCCGGAGCACTATTTCAAGACGCGCGCAGAAATGTGCGCTCTTTTTGCTGATTTGCCCGAAGCACTGGCTTCTACGATTGAGATCGCGCAGCGCTGTTCGTTCCGGCCGATGAAGCGGGCACCGATCCTGCCTCGGTTTGCCGGCGCCGATGCGGACCCGGAAGAAGCCGAGCGCGCCGAATCGGAAGAACTGAAACGCCAGGCCCGCGAAGGGCTTCAGGCCCGCCTCGATGCCCATGGCCTGGCGCCGGGCCTTGAGGAAAAAGACTACTGGGAACGCCTCGATTATGAGACTGGCATCATCGAACGGATGAAGTTTCCGGGTTACTTCCTGATCGTTGCCGACTTCATCAAATGGGCCAAGAACCACGACATCCCGGTTGGACCGGGCCGCGGCTCTGGCGCGGGCTCCCTGGTGGCCTGGTCCTTGACCATCACCGATCTTGACCCGATGCGGTTCTCGCTTCTCTTTGAGCGGTTCTTGAACCCGGAACGTGTCTCGATGCCGGATTTCGACATCGACTTCTGTCAGTCCCGGCGTGAAGAAGTCATTCGCTACGTCCAGGAAAAGTATGGCCGTCAGCAGGTGGCTCAGATCATCACCTTCGGGTCCTTGCAGGCGCGTGCGGTGCTGCGCGACGTTGGCCGTGTGTTGCAGATGCCGTATGGCCAGGTCGACAGGCTGTGTAAGCTCGTGCCAGCTAACCCGGCCAATCCTGTCACCCTTGGCCAGGCGATTGAGGACGAGCCGCGCCTGCGTGAAGCAGCCCGCGAAGAAGAAATCGTCGAGCGGCTTCTTGGCATGGCTCAAAAGCTTGAAGGGCTTTACCGGCATGCGTCTACCCACGCAGCCGGTGTGGTGATCGGCGACCGGCCGCTTGAGCAGCTCGTCCCGCTCTACCGCGACCCGCGTTCCGACATGCCGGTTGCCCAGTTCAACATGAAGATGGTTGAGGATGCCGGCCTTGTAAAATTCGACTTTCTCGGCCTGAAAACACTGACCGTCATCGACACGGCGGTGAAGTTGATCGAGCGGCGGGGCATCAACGTGGATGTTGCCAGCCTGCCGATTGACGACAAGAAGTCCTATGATCTTTTGACCCGCGGTGAGACGTTCGGTGTGTTCCAGCTGGAAAGTCAGGGCATGCGCCGTGCCGTTGCCGGCATGAAGCCGGACCGGTTTGAAGACATTATTGCGCTCGTTGCGCTGTACCGTCCGGGCCCGATGGAAAACATCCCGGTCTACAATGCGGTGAAGCACGGCGAGCAGGAGCCGGATTGTCTGCATCCGCTGCTCGAACCGATCCTGATGGAGACGAATGGCATCATCGTCTACCAGGAGCAGGTGATGCAGATCGCACAGGTGCTTTCAGGTTATTCGCTTGGGGAAGCGGATCTTCTGCGCCGCGCCATGGGTAAGAAGATTGCCGCGGAGATGGAAGTCCAGCGCGCCCGCTTTGTTGACGGCGCCGTTGAGCGGGGCATCAACAAGACCCAGGCCGGAACGATTTTCGATCTTGTGGCGAAATTCGCGAACTACGGCTTTAACAAATCGCACGCAGCCGCCTATGCGCTGGTTTCCTATCATACGGCCTGGCTCAAGGCGAACCACCCGGTCGAATTCATGGCAGCGTCCATGACACTTGATATGGGGAACACCGAAAAGCTCGGAGATTTCCGTCAGGAAGCCCGGCGGATGGGTATTGAGGTGGTGCCGCCGTCTATCAACCACTCGCAGGTCTATTTCGACGTATCGGACGGCAAGATCCTCTACGCCATGGGAGCCGTAAAAGGTGTTGGGGAACAGGCGGTGGAACATATTGTAGAAGTTCGAGGCCAAGCACCGTTCAAGAGCCTCGGCGATTTTGCCCGGCGGATCTCGCCGAAGGCCTTGAACAAGCGCACGCTTGAAAATCTGGTCGCTGCCGGCGCGTTCGATGAGCTGGAGCCGAACCGGGCTCGTGTTTTCGAAGGTCTTGACCGCATCATGGGGCTCGCGCAGCGCACGGAAGAAAACAAGACCCTCGGTCAAGACGAACTGTTTGGCGGATCTGACAGCGAAGAACCCCTGCAGCTTGATGAGGTTCATGGCTGGACGTCTGAGGAGAAGCTTCAGCGCGAGCATTCGGCGATCGGCTTTTATCTCTCCGCGCACCCAATCGATGAATATGCCTCTGTTCTAGAAAAGATGCGCGCCCAGCCGTGGGCGCAGTTTGCCGAAGCGGTGAAAAAAGGGGCATCGGCTGGCCGTCTTGCAGGGACCGTGATTTCTATGCAGGAACGCAAGACCAAGTCCGGAACCCGGATGGGCATAGCGCGCTTGTCGGATTCCACTGGCCAGTATGAAGCGCTGCTCTTCCGCGAAAAGCTGGAGCAATTCCGCGATGTGCTTCAAACCGGGCGTTCGGTGGTCGTGCTCGTTGGGGCCGACATGCGTGACGATGAACCGTCGCTGATAATTGAGCAGGTCGACCCGATCGACAAAGTTGCCGCGCGCCTTCAAAAGAGCATGCGGGTGTTTGTGCGCGACGAGCGGCCGATTGCAAGTCTCGCAAAGCAGCTGACAGTGCGCGGCGAGGGGGACGTTACGGTGATCGTGCTTCTGGAGAACGGAGCGCGTGAAGTCGAGGTGAAATTGCCCGGCCGGTTCCGCCTGTCTCCGGAAATCGCCGGGGCGCTCAAGGCAGTTCCCGGGGTCACTGACGTTCAGATGGCTTAACGTTTCGTCTGACCGGATCAGCTGGCCGGATCAGCTGGCAGGCCAGATGATTTCCAGGCGAATGCCGCCCGGTTCTGAAAACATTGTGTGCATCCGCGGACCGGCGCCCATGAGTTCCGGGTTAAATTCCATCTGAACGCCGGGCCAATTGCGGACCTTTGCCGCCAATTCGTCGAGTGCATCCCGGCTTTGAACTTCGAGGGCGAGGTGATGCAGGCCGATGTTGGTTTTGCGGTTAAAGTCTGTGATCGCTTGGGTTTTGTCCGCTTGCCACAGTGTCAAACGGCAAGCGCCATCAGAAACGGTGGTGCGCGGGTAACTGTCGTCACGGGCCAAGAGTTCCCAGCCGAGGCAATCTGTGAAAAAGGCTGTGGTCTGGTCCAGGTCGCGGACGGTGAGGCCGAGGTGATTGATGCCGATTGTGGCCAAAAAGCTCTCCTTGAAATGAGATGTAGTCCGGCGCAAGGGGCGCCTTATAAGTATTGATGAGGTCGGTGCGGGCTGGCGGCCCCGTGACGGACGACGATAGGGCCGCAGGATAACGGCTGATAGAAGCACTTTCTGCGTATAAAACCGTCTCCCGGCTCTTGAAATAAAATTTCTCTCCCACTATAAGGCGCCCATCCCACACGCAAGGGGCGGAAACCGAGCTTATCGGGGTCCATCCGGTGGCCGAAAGGAAATCTTCTTCCGGCCCACACCCTCTTGCGGAGGTAAAACCGGAAAACTCAGGAGTTATAGGCATGGCATTGCCTGATTTCACGATGCGTCAGCTGCTGGAAGCTGGCGTCCACTTTGGTCACCAGAAACACCGTTGGAACCCGCGCATGGGTCAGTACATCTTTGGTGTACGCAACGATGTTCACATCATGGACCTGTCCCAGACCGTTCCGCTTCTCCACCAGGCACTGAAGGCTGTCTCTGACACCGTCGCCGGTGGTGGCCGCGTTCTGCTCGTTGGCACCAAGCGCCAGGCTCAGGAAGCTGTTGCAACGTCTGCCCGCAATTCCGCGCAGTACTTCGTCAACGCCCGCTGGCTCGGCGGCATGCTGACCAACTGGAAAACCATTTCCCAGTCCATTCAGCGCCTGCGCAAGCTTGAAGAGACCCTGAACTCTGACGCTGCAAACGCTCTGACCAAGAAAGAGCGTCTGTTCATGGACCGCGAGCGCGAAAAGCTTGAGCGGAACCTTGGCGGTATCAAGGACATGGGTGGTATCCCGGACCTGATCTTCGTCATTGACACCAACCGCGAAGCAATTGCCATCCAGGAAGCCCGCCGTCTGGGTATCCCGGTTGCTGCGATCCTGGATTCCAATTCCAGCCCGGAAGGCATCACTTACCCGGTCCCGGGCAACGATGACGCTGGCCGCGCGCTTTCCCTGTACTGCGACCTCATCGCACGCGCTGCCATCGATGGCATCTCCCGTGCGCAAGGCGCGTCCGGCATGGACGTCGGCGCTTCTGAAGAAGCTCCGGTCGAAGAAGCGCTTGTTGAAGCGGCTGCAGAAGAAGCTCCGGCTGAAGCTGAAGCAGCGGCTGCCCAAGCTTGAATTGATCTGATTTCTACCGCGCGGCGAGCCGCGCGGTAGAAACATGTTGAATTCGCAAGGCGGGTTGCAAATTGTTGCGGGCCCGTCATAAAGGCGCGGAAAGCCATCGGCTAAACCGTGTCTCATCTGAAACCCCCCATCTACGAGGCAATCGATGAGCATTACTGCCGCGATGGTAAAAGAGCTCCGTGAGAAATCCGGCGCTGGCATGATGGACTGCAAGACCGCCCTGACTGAAAACGGCGGTGACATGGAAGCAGCTGTTGACTGGCTGCGCACCAAAGGCCTGGCAAAAGCTGCCAAGAAGGCTGGCCGCGTGGCCGCCGAAGGCCTGGTTGGTGTTGCTGCTGAAGGCACCAAGGCTGCTGTGATCGAGCTGAACTCCGAAACCGACTTCGTTGCCCGCAACGAAGGGTTCCAGGAGCTGGTCGGCAAGGTCGCAACCGTTGCCGTTGGCACCGACGGTTCTGTCGACGCAGTGACTGCAGCTAATCTGGACGGCAAGTCTGTTGCTGATTCCATCACCGACGCGATCGCCACAATCGGCGAGAACATGACCCTCCGCCGGACCGCGATCCTGTCCGTTGGCGATGGTGTTGTGTCCACCTATGTCCACGGCGCTGTCGCCGATGGCCTCGGCAAGATCGGCGTTCTGGTTGCACTGGAATCCTCCGGTGACAAAGACAAGCTGAACGCGCTTGGCCGCCAGATCGCGATGCACGTTGCTGCAACCAGCCCGCTGGCTTTGAACACTGAAGAGCTGGATCCGGAAGTGGTCGAGCGCGAAAAATCCGTGTTCTCCGAACAGGCTCGTGAATCCGGCAAGCCGGAAAACATCATTGAGAAAATGGTGGAAGGCCGTCTGCGCAAGTTCTACGAGGAAGTTACCCTCGTGAAACAGGCATTCGTGATCAATCCTGATCAGACGGTAGAGCAGGCCGTTGAGGCGCTTGCCAAAGACCTCGGCACCGAGGTCAAGCTTTCCGGTTTCGTCCGCTTCGCACTCGGCGAAGGGATCGAGAAGGAAGAGCAGGATTTCGCCGCGGAAGTGGCGGCAGCCTCCGGGCAGTAAGGTCCCAAGAAAAGCGCCGGTTAGTCCGGCGCTTTTTTTTTGAAGGCTTAATTTTACCCAAGGTACACAGATGACATCTCCTTTGCGTTGGAAACGGATCCTCCTCAAGCTCTCCGGCGAGGCCCTCATGGGATCGCAGGCTTTCGGAATTGACCCGGCGATTGTGCAAAGGATTGCAAAGGAAATTGCGGACGCCGTGGCGCTTGGCGCGCAGGTCGGCGTGGTTGTCGGCGGCGGCAATATCTTCCGCGGCGTGGCAGTGGCTGCCAAGGGCGGCAACCGGGTGACCGGTGACCACATGGGCATGCTTGCAACCATCATGAACAGCCTGACCCTTGCCGATGCCTTGCGCCGTCTCAAGGTCAACGCGCGTGTCTTGTCCGCCGTCGCGGTCCCATCCATCTGCGAGACCTTCTCTCAGCGTGTGGCGGATCGTTACATGGAGGACGGTGATGTGATCATTTTCGCTGGCGGCACTGGAAACCCGTTTTTCACCACCGACAGCGGGGCGGCCCTGCGTGCTGCCGAAATGAAATGTGATGCCTTTTTGAAGGGCACGCAAGTGGACGGCGTTTATTCAGAGGACCCCAAGGTCAACCCGGATGCAGAGCGGTATGAAACTCTCGGCTATGACGAGGTCATCAGCCGGAACCTGAAGGTCATGGATACCACCGCGATTGCCTTGGCCCGGGACAATTCCATCCCGGTCATTGTCTTCTCGATCCATTCACCGGGCGCGCTGGTCAGTGTGTTGCAGGAAACAGGAACCTACACAGTCGTGGGTGACGAGTAGTTTTTCGGCGCCTAACAGGCTGCAGCACTTGTGTTTCGGTGCGGTTGTGCCATGTTGGCGCGCCGGATCTGATTTGGCTTAAGCAACAAGAACAGTGAGGACAAAATGTCTGTAGAAGGTGTCGACCTGGATGACTTGAAGCGGCGCATGCAAGGCGCGCTTTCTTCTCTGAAAACTGATTTCTCAGGTCTGCGGACAGGCCGCGCATCCGCAAGCATGCTCGATCCGATTTCTGTCGACGCTTATGGCCAGTCCATGCCGCTGAGCCAAGTTGGAACGGTTTCCGTACCAGAGCCGCGCATGGTTGCGATTCAGGTCTGGGACAAGTCCATGGTTGCCGCTGTCGAAAAAGCCATTCGCGAATCAAACCTCGGCTTGAACCCGGTTGTGGACGGTCAGTTGCTGCGTCTGCCGATCCCCGAGCTCAACCAGGAGCGCCGTCAGGAGCTGATCAAGGTTGCGCACAAATATGCCGAACAGGCCAAGGTTGCGATCCGTCACGTACGCCGCGATGGAATGGATGACGCCAAGAAGGCAGAAAAAGACGGCGAGATCTCTCAGGACGACAGCCGTGTTGCATCTGACGAAGTGCAAAAACTCACCGATGGGATGATCGGCGAAGTGGATGCGATGCTTGCGAAGAAAGAGGCGGAGATTTCGCAGGTTTAAAGGGCGGCTTTGGGCCAGCAGTCGAGGACTAGGATGAGCAGCAACCTGGAACGACAGGCAAATGCAGAGCCGGTTTTGGCTGCGCCTTCGCATGTGCCAAACCATGTTGCGTTCATCATGGACGGAAATGGCCGGTGGGCGTCTTCCCGCGGCCTGCCGCGTACCGAAGGCCACCGTCAGGGGCTGGAGGCGCTCCGTAAAATCATCCGTCATGCCGCTCTGCGGGGCGTCGGGATAGTAACGATCTACAGCTTCTCGACAGAGAACTGGAGCCGGCCGGAGCCTGAAGTCAGATTTCTGATGGGGCTGCTGCGCCGGTTCGTGCAGCGTGACTTGAGTGAGTTGCACCGGGAAAACATCCGCATCCGCATTATCGGTGAGCGTGATAATCTCGACGCTGGGATCCTCAAGCTTTTGCTCGATGCCGAGGAGCTGACCCGCAACAACACGGGCATGGAACTGGTTGTTGCCTTCAACTACGGCGCACGGCAGGAGCTGACCTCTGCAGTGAAGAAGTTGTGTGAGAAGGTTGCGCGCGGCGAAATCGAACCAAGTGCCGTTACGGAAGCTCATGTTTCCGCCGAGCTCGACACAGCGGGTCTACCTGATCCTGATCTGATCGTGCGCACAAGTGGCGAACTCCGCCTCTCAAATTTCCTCTTATGGCAGGCGGCTTACACAGAGTTCTATTTCTCGGATCTCATGTGGCCCGATTTCGATGAAGCTGCTCTGGATCAAGCGCTTGAGTGCTTTGGCAACCGGGATCGGCGCTACGGTGGTGTCACCGCGCAGGCACTTTGAGGCCGTTAAAAGGTAATGCCTGATCAAGACCTTCCAGCCAAAACGAAAAGCAATCTGCAGCTGCGGGTTCTGTCTGCAGTGGTTTTGGGGCCTCTGGTTCTTGGGCTGATTTATCTGGGTGGATGGGCCTATGCGGTCCTTGTGTTGGCGGCTGCCATCCTTTTCCTGTCAGAGTGGTTTACGATCACCGGGACCAAGCAGACATCAGTTCCCGCGATCGCCGGGCAAATAGCCCTCGTAGGGGCATGTGGTCTGAAGCTTTTCGGTTTTCATGTTGAGGGACTGTTGGTCGTCGCTGCTGGCGCGATCGCGACACTGGTTTTGTCCGGTTTTTCCAGGGAAGGGCGCTGGGGGGCGGAAGGCATCGTGTACAGCGGCCTGGCCCTCACCGCGCTCTTGTCCTTGCGGGCAGGCACTGGCGGTCTGGTCTTCACTTTCTTTTTGTTCTTTGTGGTTTGGGCGACAGATATCTTTGCATACTTCACCGGCCGGGCAATTGGCGGCCCCAAACTCTGGGCAAGGGTGTCGCCTAAGAAAACCTGGTCGGGTGCAATCGGCGGCCTTACCATCGCAATCGTTTTCGGTGTCGGCGTCGCGGCAATAAGCGGAGCCAGTCAACTTGTGACCTGGGCCGTGCTTGCGGCTATCCTGTCAATCGTTTCACAAGCCGGTGATTTGTTGGAATCTGCGATCAAACGCCGATTTGATGTTAAAGACTCCAGCCAGCTGATACCCGGACATGGCGGGATCATGGATCGGATTGATGGCTTGGTCGCCGCTGCTATCTTTGCGGTGCTGATCGGTCTGATCGCCGGTGGCACGTTTGCCGATCCTTTAAACAGCTTGGCTCTATTCTGAGTGGGAGAGTGCCGTTGACGGCGGAACAAGAGCAAGACTATCCGGCAAAAACGGTTCGCGTTACGGTTCTTGGTGCGACCGGATCAATCGGCCAGAGCGTCGCAGATTTGATTGCTCGCAATCCAGACCGCTTTGAAATTGTTGCTTTGGTTGCCAATTCAAGCGCTGACGCCTTGGCGGAAATGGCGCTCCGTTTGAAAGCCAAATCCGCTATTTTGTCCGATCCGAGCAATTGTGAGGACCTGAAAAACCGGCTTTCTGGAAGCGGGATCGAGAGCGCGTCCGGTGATCAAGCTGTGCTTGAGGCGGTCGACCGGGATACAGATCTTGTCATCGGCGCAATTGTGGGCGCCGCCGGACTTGTGCCGACCATGGCAGCTATTAAGCCCGGGCGGCGAATTGCGCTGGCCAACAAGGAGTGCCTGGTGTGCGCAGGGGACCTGTTCATGGGCAAGATTGCGGCAGAGGGCGCCGAAATCCTGCCGGTCGACAGTGAGCACAACGCAATATTCCAGGTCTTCGAGGCCTCTCACCCGGACAGCATAGAAAAGGTCATTCTGACTGCGTCTGGCGGCCCGTTCCGAACGATGGCGTTTGAAGATATGGTGCGGGTGACACCACAGCAAGCGCTCAAACACCCGAATTGGGATATGGGCGCGCGGATCTCCATCGACAGCGCTACGATGATGAACAAGGGTCTTGAAGTTATTGAGGCTCATCACCTTTTTCCAGTGAGTGCTGATCAGTTGGATGTTCTTGTCCATCCGCAATCTGCCGTTCACGGGCTTGTCCAATACCGCGACGGATCGCTTCTTGCGCAGCTCGGCAGTCCCGATATGCGCACACCGATTGCGCATTGCATGGCCTATCCGCGCCGGATGAAAGCACCGGTCGAGCGCCTGGATTTGGCGAAACTAGCGTCGCTCACATTTGAGGCACCGGACATGAAGCGGTTCCCGGCACTGCGGATCGCGCTGGAGGCGCTGCGGTCGGGCGGTACAGCGCCAGCGGTTCTAAATGCCGCCGACGAAACAGCTGTTGCGGCCTTTTTGAAGGGCGCGATCGGTTTTATGGACATCCCGGCAGCCGTCGAAGAGGCGCTATCGGCGTTTTCTGCCAAAGGAAAGCTTGCACCAGCTGCGACGGTAGAAGACGTTTTGGCGCTGGATCAGGAAGCTCGTGTTTGGACAGGGCATTGGATTTCAAGCCGCGCTGCCTAATTTATCCGGTGCGAAACGAATGCTGGATCATTAACGTGCCGTAATTCCATTGCTATTAAGGTAGCGCTTAAGGACTGTGCGGGAACAATCGGAAATCTCATGGAAATATTTGGCTCTGCCTACGACCTTCTGATCGGCTATATGGTGCCGTTCCTGTTTGTTCTGACGATCGTCGTCTTCTTTCATGAGCTCGGCCACTTTGCTGTTGCGCGGTGGTGCAATGTGAAGGTGGATGCTTTTTCCGTTGGTTTTGGGCGGGAATTGTTTGGCTGGTACGACAAACACGGCACGCGCTGGAAAGTGTCGCTTATTCCCCTTGGCGGCTATGTGAAATTTGCCGGTGACGAGAATGCCGCGAGTGTTCCGGACCGGGAGTACATTGCCAGCATGAGCGAGGAAGAGCGCAGAACGGCTTTCATCGCAAAACCCGTGTGGCAGCGTGCAGCGATCGTGGCTGCCGGTCCGATCGCCAATTTTATCCTGGCGGTCATCATTTTTGCCGGGATCTTCATGGCTTACGGAAAGCCGCAGCTCTTGCCGGTCGTCTCAACGGTAATCGAGGGTTCAGCTGCCGAAACAGCCGGCATTCAGACAGGTGACCGAATCCTGTCGATCAATGACAAGCCATTGTCTTATTTTGAAGATTTGAAATGGACAGTGCGCCATAATCCGGACCAGCCGCTGGTCCTCGGGATTGAGCGGGACGGGGCCGAGCTCACAGCGACAGTGGTGCCCGTTTACGTCACCGACGTCAATCAGTTCGGTGTTGAGTACCGGGAGCCGCGCATTGGCGTGGCAATCGCAAGTGACGAAAATACCCGCATCTTGAAGCAGCTCGGTGTTGGCGGCGCGCTTTGGGAAGGTGTGCTGCGTACCTACAAGATCATCTACGATACCGTGAATTTCATCGGCGAGATCTTTGCCGGCGAGCAATCGGCAAAACAATTGGGTGGGCCGATACAAATTGCGCAGGTGTCCGGAACGGTCGCTCAGTTCGGCTTGATTGAGCTCATCAGTCTCGCTGGTTTTCTGTCTGTGTCGATCGGTTTCATCAACCTGCTTCCAATCCCGATTCTCGACGGTGGCCATCTGGTGTTCTACGCGGCTGAAGCTATCCGTGGAAAACCGCTCAACGAGAAGGTGCAGGAAGTCGGATTTCGCATCGGTTTAGGCCTCGTACTAATGCTGATGGTGTTCGCGACTTGGAACGATATCTGGCGATTAATGAGCCTTTAAGCGGGGAGCCGTGACATTGACGCAACGTCCTCTGACTAAATCGATTTCGGCGGCCAACTGCTGTTGCGTTATCGGTAAAAACCTATAAAACATGGATCGATTTTTGGGATTCTCCGGGGGTGATCGGATGAATTCCGAGACGGGGTTTTAAAAAACAAAGGCATAGCGCACTGATGCAGCGATTGCAGAAACACTTGAGAGCCGCAATTTTGGCGACCGCGGTTCTCTCAGCCGGATCGTTTGTTCCGGGCAACTTTGGTCCGTTCGCGGGGGCAACGCAGGCGGAAGCCGCTGTCGCGCGCAACATCGAAGTTCGCGGCACGAGCCGGATCGAGGAAGATACGGTCATCAGCTACATGACCATCGTTCCCGGCCGCTCCTATGGGGCGGCTGATGTCGATGAGTCTTTGAAGGCGCTGTATGCAACCGGTTTGTTTGCCACGGTAGAAATCACCCCGCGTGGCAGCACCGTCATCGTGACAGTGACCGAGAACCCGATGATCACCCGCGTCTCCTTTGAGGGGAACCGGAAGATCAAGGACGATGCGCTTGCTACGGCTGTTCGTTCCCAGTCGCGGTCCATGCTCTCTCGCGCTAAAGTCCAGTCCGACGTCCAGAGCATTTTGGAAGCTTACCGTCGCAGCGGCCGTTATGGCGCAGCCGTTGAGCCGAAGATCATTGAGCGCGGTCAGAACCGGGTCGATCTGGTCTTTGAAATCAATGAAGGTGCGAAGACCGGTGTGGAGCGCATAAGCTTCATCGGCAATAACTCGTTCAGCGATGGCCGTCTTCGGGATGTAATCCGGACCCGCGAGAGTGGGTTGCTGAGCTGGTTGCGCAGCACTGACACATACGACCCTGATCGTCTGGCTGCGGACGAAGAGCTGCTGCGCCAGTACTATAACAACAAAGGCTATGCGGACTTCCGTATTGTCTCTGTAAGTGCTGATCTCGACCGCGAGAACAACATTTTCTACGTGACCTTCACGGTGGATGAGGGTGATCGCTACGACGTCGGCAACGTTGAGGTGGTTTCCACGATCGCCGAAGTTGACCCGGAAGATCTGCGCCGGCTGGTGCGGACCCGCAGCGGCCGGACATTCAACGCCCTGCGCGTCGAGCAGTCCGTTGAAGACATCACGCTCCGTGTTTCTGAAGAAGGTTATGCGTTTGCCCGTGTTCGTCCGCGTGGTTCACGGAACTACGAAAACAACACGATCGACCTGATCTACTACATCGAAGAAGGCCCGCGGGCGTATGTTGAGCGCATCAACATCATCGGCAACGACCGTACCCGTGAATATGTTATCCGCCGCGAGTTTGATGTTGCTGAAGGCGACGCGTTCAACCGCGCCTTGATCGACAAGGCTGAGCGCCGCTTGCGGAACTTGAACTTCTTCGAGCGTGTTTCCATCACGACCCAGCAGGGCAGTGCACCGGATCGCGTAATCGTGAACGTGCAGGTCGAAGAAAAGCCGACCGGTGAAATCTCTTTCGGTATCGGTTACTCCACGACCGATGGTGTGGTCGGTGACATCTCCCTGACCGAGCGCAACTTCCTGGGCCGTGGCCAGTACGTTAAAATCGGTGTTGGTGGTGGTTCCGATACCCAGACTTACGAGTTCCGGTTCATCGAGCCGTTCTTCATGGGCCGCCGGGTCGCGCTGGACCTCGATGTCTACCGTCAGGTGAATGATGCCAACAGCTACCGGTCTTTTGACGAAGAGCGGACCGGCGGTGGCTTCGGCTTTACCCTGCCGCTGCGCGAAGATGAGACAACGCTCCGTCTGTTCTATGCAATCTATGAAGAAAAGAACACCGACGGCAAATATGGCTCGACCGGGATCAATAACTGTAGCACTGCCAACCTCTCGCTGGCTGTCTGTGACTCCCTTGGAACATACCTCACCTCGCTGGTTGGTTATGAGCTGCGCTACAACACTCTTGACCGCAACCTGAACCCGACGGACGGCATCTACGCCTCCTTCAGACAGGAGTTTGCCGGTGTTGGTGGCGACAGCCAGTACATCAAGAGTGAAATCCAGGCACGTGCCTACAAGGAAATCCTCGCTGACTATGGCCTGGTCGGCAGCGTTCAGTTCCGTGGTGGTAACATCATCGGCCTCAATGAGCGTCTTCGTGTGTCCGAGCAGTTCATGCTTGGTGGCAACCTGATCCGCGGCTTTGAAAACCGGGGTATCGGCCCTCGCGATGCGACGTCTGATGACGCGATCGGCGGCCGTTGGTACTTTGCGGCGACAACTGAAGCACAGTTCCCGATCCCGGGCATTCCGAAAGAACTGGGTCTCGGTGGTGCACTGTTTGCCGATGCCGGCTCTCTGTGGGATGCTGACAACGAATTGGTCGATATCGTTGAAGCTGGCGGCGGCCGGATCCTTTCCAATGGATTTGACCTGCGTGCTTCAGTCGGCTTCGGTATCCGGTGGCAGTCGCCATTCGGTCCGCTCAAGGCAGACTTTGCTTACCCGCTCCTGAAAGAAGACTCTGACCGCACCCAGGTGTTCCGCCTGAGTGGTGGCACCACCTTCTAAGAAGCGGTTTCTACCCAAAAACCGACGGCCGCCGCATCAAACGGCGGCCGTTTTTGTTACGGTCAAACCGGACCGCAGGTGTTCAAAAGAGGATATGCCGATGTCCGAGCCGAAATTCTTTCACTTTCCAGAAGGTATACGCCTCGGCGATATCGCCGGTTGGGCAGAGGCCGAACTGGTGAACGGTGCACCGGAAACCGAAATCACCGGAGTTGCCCCGCTTGAAGACGCCGGTCCGGGCATGCTGGTGTTTTTCGACAATACGGCCTACCTCGACGCGCTGACCACCACTGCGGCAGCCGGCTGCCTGGTCAGCACACGCCACAAGGACAAGGTTCCCGCAGGCGTTGCTGCGCTTGTTTGTAAGGACGCCTACCGGTCTTGGGCCAAAGTGCTGGCTCAGCTCTTTCCTGAGGCAATGGTTCCGCGTGATCATGGTATCGAAGGCGTATGCGAGCGCGCATCGGTCGATGAGACTGCAAGTCTTGAAGACGGTGTGTGCGTTGAACCTGGGGCGGTTATCGGTGCAGGCGCAGAAATTGGTGCAGGGACTGTCATTCGCAGCAATGCGGTGATCGGGGCTGGCGTGCGTATCGGCCGTGACTGTGTCATTGGTGCCAATTGCTCCGTCCAGCATTCAATCTTGGGCAATCGTGTTTATCTTCACCCTGGTGTGTGCTGCGGGCAAGACGGCTTTGGCTATGCCATGGGACCGGGAGGACACTTGAAAGTGCCGCAAGTCGGGCGAGTCGTCATACAGGATTACGTTGAGATTGGGGCCAATACCACCATTGACCGCGGGGCCAACCGCGACACCGTGATTGGTGAAGGCACGAAGATCGATAACCAGGTCCAGATTGGCCACAATGTCGTCATTGGCCGTCATTGCGTCATCGTCTCCCAGGTCGGCATCTCCGGCAGTGCGACGCTGGAAGATTATGTGGCGATTGGCGGACAAAGCGGTGTGGGCGGGCACGTGACCATCGGCATGGGCGCCCAGGTTGCGGCGGTCAGCGTTGTCAGCGAAAGCCTGGACGCCGGGGGGCGCTACGGCGGAACGCCCGCAAAACCTGTGAAACAATGGTTCCGCGAAGTTGCAGCGGTCAGAAAACTTGCAGAACGCGGCGGCAAATCGTAAACGGACAGCAGTTCACACATCCAATTACTTGAAGAGTTTTGGCGGACCTCCGCCAAGGGGCGAAGAATGGACGAAACAGAAAAAACAACGCTCGCAACAGCGGACATCATGAAAGTCATGAAGCTGTTGCCGCACCGGTATCCGTTTTTGCTGATTGACCGGATCATCGAGATGGACGGCGACAACAGCTGCATCGGCATCAAGAATGTCACCATCAACGAGCCGCAGTTTCAGGGCCACTTCCCGGAACGGCCGATTTTCCCGGGCGTTCTGTTGATCGAAGCCATGGCGCAAACGGCAGGTGCCTTGTGCGTTCATGCGCGCGGTGCCGATGCCCCGCCGCAGCTGGTCTATTTCATGACCATCGATAGGGCGAAGTTCCGCAAACCTGTGGAGCCGGGCGATCAGGTCCATTTTCACGTCAAGAAAATCAAGCAACGTGCGAACATCTGGAAGTTCGATGCGGTTGCCATGGTTGACGGCGCAAAAGTCGCCGAAGCCGAGGTCAGCGCGATGCTGGTAGACGCGTGAGGAATTATGGCTGATATCCATCCAACAGCGATCATTGAAGACGGCGCAACAATCGGCGCCGGCGTGCGCATTGGCCCTTATTGTGTCATTGGGTCTCAGGTGACACTTGGCGACAACGTTGAGCTGAAGTCTCATGTTGCGCTTGCCGGTGACACGACCATTGGAGCTGGCACTGCCATCTTCCCTTTCGCATCGGTTGGTCATCAGGCACAGGACCTGAAGTTCCGTGGCGAGGCCGCCACCCTGACGATCGGTGAAGGCTGTATCATCCGGGAAGGCGTGACCATTAATCCGGGCACCGAGGGCGGCGGACTGAGCACGACCATCGGTAACAATTGTGCGTTTCTTGCTAATTCCCATGTCGGGCATGACAGTCACCTCGGTGACCGGGTTATCTTGTCCAACAACGTGATGATCGCAGGTCACGTAACCGTCGGCAGCAACGTGATTTTCGGTGGTGGGTCCGCTGTTATTCAGTTCACACGGATTGGCGACAATGCCTTTGTCGGCGGCATGGCCGGCCTTGAGAACGACCTCATTCCGTTTGGCATGGTGACCGGTAACCGGGCGAACCTTGGCGGACTTAACCTGATCGGATTGAAACGCGCGAATTTCCCGCGTGAGCAAATTCACGCCTTGCGGGCGGCCTATAAGGCGCTGTTCGAGAGCAACGAGGGCACTTTGCGCACGCGCGCCGAGGCGATTGCAGAAACCTCCCAAGATCAGCCGCTTGTAAAGAGAGTGACCGACTTCATCCTTGTAGAGGAAGACCGGCGCTTCTGTACACCTGCTTAAGCGGGCATTGGACATGACATTGGCCGAAACCGCCTCCCATGCTCCGGTCGCATTAATTGCTGGCAATGGCCGAATCCCGCTGCAGGTTGCCAATGCGTTGGCAGCCGCCGGACGGGAGTGCAAGGTGGTTGCGATCCGCGGGGAGGCCGATACGGCAACACGGTCGCTCGCCTCTGCTGAGCTTGGCTGGGGTGAAATTGGCCGACTCTATGCATTTTTGAACAAGAGCGGTTGCCGAGAAGTGCTGTTGATCGGCGGTGTCTCGAAACGCCCGGATTTTGCGTCCATTCTGGGTGATCTGGGCACGCTCCGCCGGTTGCCGACCATTATTCGCGCGCTTGCCGGCGGCGATGACAGCCTGTTGACCAAGGTTATTGGTCTTTTCGAGGTAGAGGGATTTCGCGTGGTGGGGATCAAGGATGTTGCACCCGGGCTTCTCGCAGCCAGCGGAGTTTTGGGAAAGACGCAGCCGCGCGACACCGATTGGCAGGATATCCAGCTTGCCTTGACCGCGACCCAGAAACTGGGTGAACTCGATATTGGACAGGCGGCTGTGGCCATTGGCGGCCGGGTTGTCGCGTTGGAAGGCGCGGAAGGCACCGACGCGATGCTCGAACGCTGCGCAGATTTGCGTGGCAGCGGCCGGATCCGGGCAAAGAACAAGACCGGTGTTCTGGTAAAGACCGCCAAACCCAATCAGGATCTGCGGGTGGATCTGCCCACCATCGGGCCACGAACGATTGAGCGGGCCGAAGCCGCAGGGCTGGCAGGCATAGCGATTGAAGCGGGCGGTGCCTTGATTTCTGATCGGGAGGAAACACTGGCGCAGGCAGATCGTGCAGGTCTGTTCGTCATCGGCATTGACCAGTCTGCCTTGTCTCAAGGTCCCGCCGAATGACAACGCCTGAGGCCAACGCCATGCCCACCGTTTGCATCGTTGCGGGTGAGGAATCCGGCGACCACCTCGGGTCGGAACTGATCAAGGCGCTGAACGAAAAACTCGGTCCCGGCGTGCGGTATTGTGGTGTCGGCGGCGAGCGCATGACGTCTCTCGGGCTCACCAGTTTTTTTAACATGTCCGATGTGTCGGTCATGGGACTGTCTGCGGTGCTCGCGCGCTTGCCGTTGATCGTTAAGCGCGTCTATCAGACCGTCGACGCTGCCATCGCTGCCAAGCCCGATGTTCTGGTCATCATCGACAGCCCGGATTTCACCC
Organism: Roseibium sp. R5; assembly: GCF_055755305.1. Classification (NCBI taxonomy): domain Bacteria; kingdom Pseudomonadati; phylum Pseudomonadota; class Alphaproteobacteria; order Hyphomicrobiales; family Stappiaceae; genus Roseibium; species Roseibium sp. R5. The sequence continues at coordinate 3,948,927 of NZ_CM146910.1, read as the reverse complement.
ACAACGTTGCAAAACGCGTGCGCAAACGGGCGCCGCACATTCCTGTTGTCGGTTATGTGTCTCCGTCGGTTTGGGCCTGGCGACCGGGTCGGGCAAAAAAAATGAGCGTCTATGTCGACGAGTTGCTAGCGCTTTTACCGTTCGAACCGGCAGTGCATAAGAAGCTCGGCGGACCGCGCACGCATTATGTCGGTCACCCGTTAAGTGAGAACGCTGAACTCTTGCGCCCGTCTGAAGGGGAACGTGCGCCGTTGGAGGCTGACGAGAAAGTCCTGTTGGTCTTGCCGGGCAGCCGGGGGAGCGAAATCACACGGCTTCTCGACGTCTTTGGCGAGACGGTTGCGCGGGTGAAGGCGGATATGCCGGAGGTGAGGGTGGTCCTGCCTGCGGTGGCCCATCTGGAAAACCGGATCCGGCAGGGCGTTGCCAACTGGCAGGTCCAACCGGACATCGTGACCGGTCTTGACGCAAAACGCGCGGCCTTTCGAAGTGCGCATGCCGCTCTGGCAGCATCCGGCACTGTGTCACTGGAACTGGCGCTTGCCGGTGTGCCGATGGTTGTGGCCTACAAGGTGGATTGGTTCTTCCGCAGGCTCAATGACCTCAACAAGATCTTCAAATTCGCCAGCGTCGATTCCTTTGTGCTCCCGAACATCATCCTGGGCACGAAGGCGATCCCCGAATTTCTTGATGATGAAGTTCAGCCGGATGTGCTTGCACCTCTTCTTACGAGCTATCTCACGGACAGTCCTGAACGGTCGGCACAGGTCGCTGAACTGAGCCGCCTTGATGACGTCATGCGTTTGCCGGATGGATACAGCCAAAGCGCGGCCGCAGCAGACGTCGTTATCGGGTGTTTGAGCAAAAACAACTAAGAAACATGGGGCCCAGTCTTTAAGACTGCGTTGAGAACGCTTCTAACGCGGCCTGGCATACCCCCTATGACCCGCGAATTGGTGGCGCGTCCAACATGTCCTCGAAAAACCAGGCCGTCAGCTCGTTGCGGCTGTTCACGCCAGCCTTTCGATAAACTGATGTTGCTTGTTGGCGAACGGTTTTTTCGCGGGTCTGTCTCAGTTCTGCGATCTCTCTGAAAGACAAGCCTTTCAACATACCGATTACAACGTCCTGCTCGCTTGCCGTCAAACTCCAGGCATCGAACTGCTTCTGCATGACCGCGCGATACTGTCCGGCAAGCTGAGGAGAGCGGGCATCGAGCTTCGCGAGTTGCCCGCGGGCGCTTTCCAGTTTGCCTCGAAGGTCTTTTAGCGCTTTGTGTTGGGCATGCCGCTCAAAGGCAAAGCCCATGAGCACAAGGGCGCTGACTGCCACACCTGACATGTCGTCGACCATGGTGATCAACGTCTCTCCATTCATGAACTCCGTGACAATCTCAACGACGCTGGTGCCAAAAACGATAAGCACGAACACAACAAAGATGGTTTGCCGGTAACGGAATTGCCCCGAGGCATCTATCATTTGAATTTCCTTGATCGATGGGGCGTCCAACATAGCAAAACCGGGTTTGTTCCCAAAATTGACCCTTTGCCGGATATCTGAACCCTTTGATCCGGCATTTGTCCGATGGATTCCAAGCGTCGGCATCATCACACATTTCAGGCATCACGGCGGCGATCCTGCTTGTCTCCTGGATGGCCGCAAACAATCCTGGTCGTATCTTTGGTTTGAGGACCTGAATGTCACTTCGCTTATCTCGCCGACAGCTTCTTGCCGGTTCCGCGTCCTTGTTCGGGGCTTCCCTGATCAGCCCTGCCTGGTCGACAACAATTCCAGCAAAACTTCCGATACCGCCCCTGGCAGACGGCTCCAATGAAGAGCCGGTTGATCTCAGAATTCGGGCTGGCGAACACACCTTTCTGGCTGGTGTGAAAACACCGACGCTCGGCATCAACCAGGATTTTCTCGGTCCTACGATCCGGACACGCCGGAACACCGAACTCAACTTGAACTACCTGAACACGCTAGAGGAGGGCGTTTCCATTCATGGTCACGGGCTCCACGTGCCAGGTGATGTCGATGGCGGGCCCCAACTGGAGATGGCACCGGGCGAAGGCTGGAAGCCGTCCTTGTCCATTGTCCAACCGGCAGCCACCTGCTGGTATCACTCACACACCCATGGCAAGACAGGGGATCAAGTCTACCGCGGCCTGGCTGGCATGATTATCATCGACGATGATGAGAGCGACGCAATGGACCTGCCAAACCGCTACGGTGTGGATGATTTGCCGATCATCATTCAAGATCGAACCTTCGATGGTGAGGGCCGTTTCGTCTATTCCCTCAATGATGCGGATGAAGGCGGTTGGTTTGGGGACACTGTGGTCATAAACGGCGCCGTCGCGCCTCTTATGGCAGATGTCCCCGCAGGCAAGGTTCGTTTGCGGCTGCTCAACGGCGCAAATGCACGGTTCTACGTGATCGCTTTTTCGGATAATCGCGTCTTTCACAAGATTGCGACCGACGGCGGCCTGTTGCCTACTCCTATTCCCATGACAACAATGGAAATGTCCCCCGGTGAACGGTGCGAGATCATTGTCGATCTGGAGGACGCCAACCCTGTAGAACTTTTGACCTTCTTTGAAGATGATGTCGATGACGAGGGTGAGGGCATCGTCGGTAGCCTGAGCACTTTGGTGGGCGGATCGGATGCCGCGCCACCAAGAGCATCTTTGACCTTGCGTCCGGATGCTCTTTTGGTTGCCAACAACGCGCCTTTGCCTGAAAAACTCATCGCTATCAGTCATCCCGAGGAACATGAGATCAAGAACGTTCGAGAGTTTGTTCTCGAAATGGATCACGGTGGTGATCACGCGGGCCATGACGGTCATGGCAAGATGGATATGACCATCAACGGTGCCGTAATGGATATGTCGGTGATTAACGAGCGCGTTGGACTTGGGGTTTGGGAGCGCTGGCGCATCCGATCAGATCAGGGCGCTCACCCCTTTCACATTCATGGATGTTCTTTCCTGATCGAGCAGATGGAAGGAGAGGTCGTTCCGGCAGACCAGCTAGGCTGGAAAGATACAGTGGTGCTGGATGACGACGATTGGTCGGAGATCGTGGTGCGGTTTGATCACGTGGCGACAGAAAAATATCCCTACATGTATCACTGCCACATCCTCGAACATGAGGATCGCGGAATGATGGGGCAATTCACAGTCACCTAAATCAGGCGTTCTATGCCGAAAAAGCTCATTGTTCCTTGATGGGCTGAGGATCAGTTGGTCTGAAAAGCCTGCTTTGTGAAATCGAGCAGAAGGCGGAGGTTGCTGGACATGGCAGCTCCCGGCGGAAAGACGCCATAGATGGCGATTTCCGGCAGCCGTGTTCCCGGAAGAACCTCCTCCAAGAGGCCAGCGCGGATTTTCGGATCCGCATCATAGCGCGGGATGCGTCCGATGCCGTGGCCTGCCTCCACAAAGGCTGTCCGGGCAACGGCATTGTTGGTGGTGATGCTTCCCTCCGGTTCGAAGACTTTCGAGGCGCCTCCGGGGATGAGAATCTCGACCTTTTGCTTGTTCATATGCAGCACCCATTGATGGTCACTCAGATCAGCAATGGTCTTGGGCCGGGACCGGGCTAGAAAATAGCTGGGGGCCGCACACAGGCAGGTCGTAATCGTTGCAAGGCGTGTGGCTTTCAGGTCTGAATCGGGCAGCGGGGCGCCACGGATTGCAAGATCAAAGCCCTCTTCCAGAATGTTGACGACCGTGTCTGAGAAACTGACATTGAGCTTGATCTTTGGGTAGAGCTTGTGAAAGGCGCCGAGAACCGGAACCATGTGATTAAGGCCCACGCTCACAGGGCATGAAATGCGTAAAACGCCCTCCGGCTCCTGCTTGTAGCGCTCTATTGCCCGCTGAGCGGCCGCGGTCTCATTCATGATGACCCGGCAATGGCCGAGCAGTTTCGCTCCGGCTTCGGTGATCTTCAGACTGCGCGGTGCCCGGTGAAAAAGACTGAGCCCGTAGGCGTCTTCCAGTTTGTTCACGTGATAGCTAACGACTGCCCGGGTGAGGCCGAGATGCCGACCGGCAGCGCTGAACGACCCGCTGTCTGCCACCTGCGCAAAAACCATAAGGCTCTTGAGGTGTTCGATTGACGCCTCCATGCGCACCATTCTCCCAATTTTGTATCAATATTTATGACACTAAGGCCAATTTATTTGCCATTGGTATTACTTCATGAGCGAATTAAATCAAGGTCACGCCGGACAGATTGTCCGTCCATTTTTGACAACGGAGAATTTTAATGCCGCAGGTATCTGACAAAAAAGTTCTGATTGTTCTGACCAGCCATGAAGATCTTGGCGACACCGGTCAGAAAACCGGCTTCTGGGTCGAAGAATTTGCCGCCCCTTACTATGCCTTTAAAGATGCTGGTGCGGATATCACGCTTGCTTCGCCGAAAGGTGGCCAGCCGCCGATCGATCCAAAGAGTTCCGATCCGTCTGCGGCAACCGACGCAACCCGCCGGTTTGATGCTGACCCGGAAACCCAGAGGGCTTTGGCAAGCACCCTGAAATTGGATGACGTAAACGCTTCGGACTATGACGCGATCTTTTACCCGGGCGGCCATGGCCCTTTGTGGGATCTCACCAACGACACGACGTCCATTGGCCTGATCGAGTCCTTCTTTAACGCCGGCAAACCCGTTGGCGCGGTCTGTCACGCACCCGCAGTGCTTCTCAATGCCATGACACCAGACGGAGCACCGCTTGTGAAGGGCCGAAAGGTTGCCGGTTTCACAAATGCCGAAGAAGACGCTGTCGGCCTGACCAATGTGGTTCCATTCCTTCTGGAAGATGAGTTGAAGGCAAAGGGCGGCGCATATGAAAGCGTGGCCAGCTGGTCTTCATTTGCGGTCGAAGACGGCAATTTGATCACCGGCCAGAACCCGGCAAGTTCTGAGGCTGTTGCTGAAAAAGTGCTCGCCCAGCTCGGATAAGCACGCACAAGACCGAAATGAAAAAGGGCGCCGCTTGGCGCCCTTTTGTTTTGCTCCAGGGAAACAGCGTTAGCCGACGAGGCCGCCATCTTCACGGGTCACTGCGATGATTGCGGACCGTGGAACAGACGTGCCACCAGCCGGCCAGTGGCTGTTGCCGCGCTCGCCCGGGTGCTGGATGCCGACAAACATTGTCCGGCGATCCGGGCTCCAGGTCAGACCGGTGATTTCACACTCGTTCGGACCAACCATGAAGCGGCGGATTTCACCGGTAACCGGGTCGCCGGCAAGCATCTGGTTGTTGCCCTGACCGGCGAAGTCGCCTTCGTTCTTGTAGTTGCCATCCGTCTGGATCCAGACCAGTCCGTTGGAGTCGAAGGCCAATCCGTCCGGCGAGTTGAACATGTTTTCTTCGTTGATGTTCGCGGAGCCGGCATAGGCATCTGAATGGACGGATGGGTTGCCCGCAAGAACATAAAGATCCCAGGTGAAACCCGGAGCTGTATGGTCGCCGCCATCCGGGCGCCAGCGCACGATCTGCCCGTAGTTGTTCTTCTCGCGCGGGTTCGGACCGTTGACGGATGTGTCATCGCCACCGGCATTCGGCTTGACACCACGGTTCTTGTTGTTGGTCAGGCAGCAGTAGATTTCCGGAGCCTTCGGATTGGCGGAGATCCATTCCGGACGATCCATGGTGGTCGCGCCGACTTTGGAGCCTGCCTGGCGGGTATGGATATGGATTTCAGCCTGATCCATGCCGGTTGTTTCCGGGGTCAAGGCGACCCATGCGCCGGTGCCATTGTCGCTGAACTTCGCAACATAAAGAATGCCGTCGTTCAGGAGTTCGTCAGTCGAAGCACCCGGTGCGTAAACACCGTTGGAAACGTAGCGGTAGACAAACTCGCCGCGTTCATCATCGCCCATGTAAACGACAATGCGGCCATCATTGTTGACCACGGCTTCGGCGTTTTCGTGTTTGAAACGGCCAAGTGCAGTGCGTTTTTTAGGTGTAGAGGTCGGGTCGGTCGGATCGATCTCGACAACATAACCGGCGCGGTTCGGCTCGTTCGGATGCTTGGAGACATCGTAACGATCTTCGATTACAGCCCAGTTGTAACCCCAGTCCGTTGCAGACACGCCATACCGAGCAAGTTCCGGAGTCACTTCGTGGTCCGGATTTTCCGGAGCGGAAAAATAGCCGTTGAAGTTTTCTTCGCAGGTCAGGTACGTGCCCCATGGGGTGACGCCGTTGCCGCAGTTGTTCCAGGTGCCGAGAGACTTGGTGCCGGTCGGATCGGCTTCGGTCTTCATCAAGTCATGGCCTGCGGCCGGTCCGGTCAGCTCCATCTCGCTTTGCGGCGTGATGCGGCGGTTGTACGGGCTGTCCTTGACGATTTTCCAGGTACCACCGTCATTGGCGATTTCAACAACGGAGATGCCGTGGGCCATCATGCCCTTGGCAATGTCGTCTTCCGCCATGATGCGCTTGTCTTCAGCGCTTAGAGCGATGATGTCGCGGTTGGTGTACTCGTTGTTGACGACGAGGAGCGTTTTGCCGTCATGAGAGAACACGTCCATGCCGTCCGTATTGTCGCCGAACGCGCGGGCCTGGCTATCCGCCGTGCCGCGGGTCGCATCATCAAACTCGGGAACATCGGACCACAATGGATCGCCCCACTGCACCAAGATTTCCGACTTGTAGCCTTCCGGGACAATCACTGCATCCGCGGTCGAGGTCGGGATCTGGGTGAAGGCAAAGCGGCCGTCCGCAGCTTTTGCACCAGTCGGTACAAGGCTCGTGCCAAGGGCGGTAAAGCTGCCAAATGCCAAAACGCCGCCCAGAAAGCCGCGTCGGCTAAGAGCCGATTCAACGATCCGGTCAAAATCATTTTCTTCGGGACGGGGATTTACGACCTCGTCAAATTCATCGAACGACAAATCTTTGGTGTCGATGTTGGCCATTGAAGGCTCCTCCAGGCTAGCGACCGTTCTCGGTCTTGGCTAAGAATTTTTGGTTGGCACCCGCCAGGGTCGCATTGACTATAGCTGCAACTAATTAGCTGTCAAAGCGATGATCCGAACGACCGTTTCATCGCTTTGATTGAAACGCCCGTACCCATCGGATCTATGCAAATTTAGATTTCAAATGGATGACGCTTCCCGCCGTCATTCATTCCAAAAGATATGAAATTTGTACGGGTTTGTTCCGGTATCGCGGCCCCGTTTGAGCGAATCTTGATCAAGCCGGACACTGTGAGGCATGGGTTGGAAAACACGTTGGGAGGCTTTGGCGCACTGCCAACGCCTCCCAGAGTGTTACAGGGTCTTTTGCAGCTCTCAGCTCGGCGAAAAAGGAACAGATGAGTGGTGCAGCACGATCTTCAGATCGCCATCTTCCATCCGCTCAACACCGAAGGTGTATTCAACCTTCACTTCAGTGCCATCAGTGGTCATGAAGTAGTAGTTGCCCATGGTCATGGCGGTTTCGCCGTTGATCACCGTGCCCTCCGGTTCCCAGCGGACATTGGTATAAGGCGCGATCGCAAAGCCATTGTCCTCGGAGATATCGCCGCCCACAAAATAGGAGAGGGCCGCGTCAAAGTCTCCCCGGAACTGATCTTCACTGGCGAGCGTCGGCTTGAAAAGGACAGGGCGGTCGCCGTAAGCATAAAACTGCTCGATATGGTTTGTTGCCGCCGCTTTATAGTCTCCACCGTCCGAATTCACCTTGCCGATGTTGACGATGCCTTCGCCCCAGGCGGTTTTCAGGGCAGTGACCTCCTTCTCCGTCAGTTCAGCAGAAGGCTTTGTCGCCGCGGTGGCGGACACGGCGGTCGCTGCGAGCGCGGCAGCAATGGCAAAAGCGGCAGGTCTCAACATACTTCTCTCCTCCAGGAAATGGCAGGTTCATCCAAAGACAACCTGGAGATGGGAGGTCGGCAATCACGTTACCAATTAAAAGAATTTAATGTTTGAGCCGGGCAGCATGCCATCTACTGGCCTGCCAATTGATCTTTTCTCTTGGCATGTGAGCCTTACCGATGTCGTTTGAGCGGTTTTGAAAATAGTTGAGAGTGTTTGACGAGGATCAATGGCTGTTGAACTGCCTGCAGATACGGTGAGCACACATCGGAGCCGAAGATGCTGAGCAAACCTTTTCTGACAACGCATGAAATCGCTGAACTCCTGAAGGTGCGGGAACCAACGGTAAGGACCTGGATCCATCAAGAGGAGCTGCGGGCCGTAAAGCTCGGCCGGGAGTTTCGCGTGGCGGTCAAAGACCTGGAGGCCTTTGTCAACGAACACGCGACCAGAGCTCCCAGTTGGAAATAAGCCAGTCGGCCCATGCTTTTAGTTACTGCTGCACAGTCTGTTTAATCGGCGAACGCCGAAAATTGCCCGCTGATTAATTGGCGCAAACAGTCATACGAACGAACAAAACGCGCGAACCGAAGGCACACGCATTTGAGAGCTTGTGCACCGAAGGCACGCAAAAACTTCCACTCAAAATCACGAGGACAAGCAATGCCCAAAATGAAAGCTGCAGTGGTCACGGGATTTGGCAAGGCACTGGAAATCAGAGAGGTCGAAAAACCAGGCGCTCGAGAAGGCCACATCGTGGTCAAGATCGAAGCCAGCGGTGTGTGCCATACCGATCTCCATGCCGCCAAAGGCGATTGGCCCGTCAAGCCTGAACCGCCCTTCATTCCGGGCCATGAGGGTGTGGGCTACGTTGCCGAGGTCGGACGCGGTGTGACGTCTGTGAAGGAGGGTGACCGTGTTGGGGTGCCCTGGCTTCATCATGCTTGCGGCCACTGCAACTCATGCATAACCGGATGGGAAACCCTTTGCCGGACCGATCCGCAATACACCGGATACACAGTCAATGGCGGGTTCGCCGAATATGTCGAGGCTGATCCGGTCTATGTCGGGCATATTCCGGACGGGGTCGACTTCGCGCCGGCCGCGCCGATCCTGTGTGCGGGCGTCACGGTCTATAAAGGCCTGAAGGAATGTGACCTCCGCCCGGGAAAAAGTGTCGTCATATCCGGTGTCGGTGGATTGGGGCACCTCGCGGTGCAGTATGCCAAGGCAATGGGGCTGCATGTCATTGCCGTGGACGTTGCTGATGACAAGCTGAGGCTTGCGTCCGATTTGGGCGCCGAAGTCACGATCAATGCCAAGACGCAAGACCCAGTGGCTGAGCTGACCCGATTGGGCGGCGCAGACGGCGTTTTGGTAACGGCCGTCTCGAATTCAGCTTTTTCTCAAGCGGTTGGCATGCTGGCTCCCGGCGGGACCATGAGCCTTGTCGGTCTGCCGCCCGGTGATTTCCCGCTTAACATCTTTGACGTTGTTCTCAACCGGAAAACCATCCGGGGCTCGATCGTTGGAACACGGGCGGATCTCGCTGAGAGCTTGGCATTTGCAGCGGAGGGAAAAGTTGCTTCGCATTACGCCATAGAGTCGCTCGACAACATCAACGACATCTTTGGCCGGATGGAGCAGGGCAAAATCGACGGCCGCATTGTGATGACGTTGTAACCGGCGGCAACCAGAGAGGATTTCAATCATGGCAGCTGCGATTGAGGGCTATATCTTTTACGAAATCGCAGCTCTGCTCGTTCTTGCGGCAAGTGTCGGTTTTGTGGGGCTGTTGTTGCGGCAGCCCCTGATTGTCAGCTTTATCGCTGTTGGCATCCTCGCCGGTCCTTCGGTTCTGGGAATAGCGCAGTCAGACGCCCAGATCGATCTGCTGGCGGAGCTTGGAATTGCGGTCCTCTTGTTTCTCGTCGGACTGAAACTGGACTACAATCTTGTCCGAACTCTCGGTCCTGTCGCATTGGTGACCGGACTGGGGCAGGTGCTGTTCACGACCGTCTTCGGCTTCCTGATCGCGCTTGCGCTTGGCATGACACCAACCACCGCGATCTATGTCGCCATCGCGCTGACCTTTTCGTCCACGATCATCATTGTGAAGCTTTTGTCGGACAAGCGTGAGATCGACGCGCTGCACGGCCGGATCGCCCTTGGTTTCCTGATCGTTCAGGATGTCGTTGTCGTTGTTGCCATGATCACGCTTTCCGCGATTGGTGTCGGCAGTGCGAGCGGCAGCGACAGCGCCTTTGCCGATGTTTTGCGGGTCTTCGGCTATGGATTGGCGACGCTGGCGTTCGTTGCGTTCTTCATCCGCTTTGTCGCCAATCCGCTCGTTGAAAAATTGTCCACGGCGCCGGAACTGCTGGTGTCGTTTGCCATTGGCTGGGCAGCATTGCTCGCAGCCGTTGGCCATTACCTCGGATTTGGCAAGGAGCTGGGCGGTTTGCTGGCCGGTGTGTCACTGGCATCGACCCCCTTTCGCGAGGCAATTTCAGCGCGTCTTGCCAGCCTTCGTGACTTCTTGTTGCTGTTCTTTTTCATCGCGCTCGGTGCATCGCTGGACCTGTCGGTCCTGGGCGCGAGTGTGGGGCCTGCCATCGTGCTCTCCTTGTTCGTTCTGATTGGCAATCCCCTAATCGTTCTGGCGATCATGGGGGCCATGGGGTACCGCAAACGGACAGGTTTTCTTGCCGGCTTGACCGTGGCCCAAATCAGCGAGTTTTCCCTGATCTTCATGGCGATGGGGTTGACGATAGGCCACGTGGATGAACGCGCGCTTGGTCTGGTGACACTTGTCGGGTTGGTCACGATCGCAGCATCGACCTACATGATCACCTTCTCGCATCAGCTCTATGCCGCGCTCGAACCTTTTCTTGGGGTCTTCGAACGGCGCAACACGGCCGCCGAACCCGAAGGCAGCAGCGTATCTGCAAAGTCCTATGACGTGATCCTGTTCGGCCTCGGCCGGTATGGCCTCGGGATTGCCAGCGCTTTGAAAGAGGATGGCAAACGGATTCTGGGGGTGGATTTCAGTCCAGGTGCTGTCAGGAATGCCCGGGCGCTTGGCTATGACGTGTTGTTTGGGGATGCCACGGATCCGGAGTTTCTTGCTCATCTTCCACTTGGTAATGCGGAATGGCTCGTTATGGCTGTTCCGGAACACGACACCGGTGTGACACATGATGACCCGCGCTTTGCTTTGCTGAAAGCTGCCCGTGATCTTGGGTTTGAGGGACGTGTTGCGGTTGCCGCACACCGCGAGGTCACTGCGGAGGCTCTCTCAAGGATAAACGCTGATATCGTCATGATGCCGTACCGTGACGCAGCTTATGCGGCCGCAAACATGATAGCCGGGCGTGCGGCTCCCTCTTTGCCCGGTCTGCAAGATCCGGAAGGTCAAAAGGAGCTGCCGGCATGATTGGGGAGCTCGGGCGTCCAAAAAAAGTACTCGCCGTAATCGATGACACCGATACGCAAATAGCACTCAAGAGTGCAGCCGGGTTGGCAAAGGCGTATGAGGCCAGTTTAGAGGTGATCGCTTGCGTGGATCCACCGCAGGACATCGCAATTATCGCCCGGTTGGCCGGACGCGATAAAGACGCGATCATTGAAGAGATGGTGATCCGCGCCCAAAGGTCTGCGACAGAGAACCTGAGAAGGGTTCTGCCGGATCAAGCGATCGAACCTCAAGTTGTTGTCGGGAAAGCTTATCTGAACATCATCAGGCATGTTGCTGAAACGGGCTGCGATTTTGTGGTGAAAGCAGCTGAGCCGTTGACCGGCGTCAGTGGTTTCCTGCATGCAAGCAACGACCAGCATCTTTTGCGAAAATGTCCCTGTCCGGTCTGGCTGCAGTCCGGAACCGCTGAGCCGTCGCCGCGCCGTATCATTGCGGCGGTGGATTTGGACAACTGGGATGCGGCGGAACCGGACACTTTGGACATGCTGAACCAGCGCGTTGTCGAAGCTGCGGCGCTTGTTGCGTATGCGCCAGGGTCAGAAATCATCATACTTCATGCCTGGGACGCGGTAGGCGAGGGCATGGTCTGGGCTTTTTCGGACACCGGGGATGCGCGCAAGGCAGCCAACGACTATGTGCGGGAGACGTTGAAAATCCGCGAAGAAGCAATGCACCGGTTGCTCGAAACAATGCGTGAGCGATTGGCGAGTTCGAACGTGGTATTACAGCCACTTCTTGCCCGCGGCGCAGTGGAACGCGTAATAGAAATTCAGAGCAACATTCAAAACGCGGATCTCGTGGTTATGGGAACTGTCGCGCGGACCGGGCTCAGCGGCGTTTTCATTGGCAACACGGCTGAGAACATCGTCAATAGCCTTCAATGTCCGGTGCTTGCCGTCAAACCTGAAGGGTTTGTCAGCCCATTGCTGGCACCCTGACATCGAAAGAGTGTTGCCGCCGGGTCTCGAGCTGGCCGGTTGGAGGCCTAGCGAATGCCTGTCGGCGGCGCGGCGGCCCCGTGATGCAAGTTGAACGGCAGCGGAGCACGCTGATACCGTTCGCAGGTGTCGCAAGGGCTTGTAAACTGGGTATGGACCGGAAGGCGGCGGCGTGCCCGATCACTCCGGATACGCGGTACATCTTCAAATCGCGATTTGGAGTTACTCAAGGGCTCCGGTTTTTCGGAAAGCCTGGCCGCAAAGCGTTTGTGCAGCTCTTGGGCGACGCGCGGGATCAGATCATTGACCAGCACGTCTTCGTGCGGCGATTGCAGTCTTTTCGACTTGTGACGTTGGTCATGCATTGATGCTCCTCCATCCCAGAAAATTACAACATGCGGGTCTTGCACGCACAAGCTGTGGCGACTGCGTAAGTGCTTTTAGGTAGATGAGACCGGTGATGCGAGAGCCTGATGTTTTCTGGGAGGCGCCATTTTCCCTTCAGAAACAAAAAAACCCCGGATCAGCGATCCGGGGCTTTGGTCTGGTTGGTACCTGAACTAATCAGCGGCGCTGATCAATCGGCACGTAGTCGCGCTTGGTAGCACCTGTGTAGAGCTGACGCGGGCGGCCGATGCGCTGAGACGGATCTTCCACCATTTCCTTCCACTGGGCGATCCAGCCGACGGTCCGCGCAAGCGCGAACAGCACGGTGAACATGGTTGTCGGGAAACCGAGCGCACGGAGCGTGATGCCGGAGTAGAAGTCGATGTTCGGATAGAGCTTCTTCTCGACGAAATACGGATCGTTGAGGGCGATCTTTTCCAGTTCCATCGCAATGTCGAGGAGCGGATCGTCCTTGATGCCGAGTTCGCCGAGCACCTCGTGGCAGGTTTTCTGCATGATCTTGGCGCGTGGATCGTAGTTCTTGTAGACCCGGTGACCGAAGCCCATGAGACGGAACGGATCGTTCTTGTCTTTCGCGCGGGCAACAAATTCCGGAATGCGGTCAACAGAACCGATTTCGGACAGCATGTTCAGCGCTGCTTCGTTGGCACCGCCGTGTGCCGGGCCCCAGAGACAGGCAATACCGGCTGCAATACATGCGAACGGGTTCGCACCGGAGGATCCGGCAAGACGCACGGTCGATGTGGACGCGTTCTGCTCGTGGTCAGCGTGCAGGATGAAGATACGGTCCATGGCGCGCGCCAGAACCGGGTTCACCTTGTACTCTTCACACGGAACGGCAAAGCACATGTGCAGGAAATTCGCTGCATAGCCGAGGTCGTTGCGCGGATAAACGAACGGCTGACCGACGTGGTACTTGTAGGCCATTGCAGCCATCGTCGGCAGTTTTGCGATCATGCGCAGCGACGCGACCATCCGCTGATGCGGATCGGAGATGTCGGTGCTGTCATGATAGAACGCTGACAGGGCGCCAACGGTGCCGCAGAGGATCGCCATCGGGTGGGCGTCGCGGCGGAAACCGGAATAGAACCGGTTCATCTGTTCGTGGATCATCGTATGATAGGTCACACGGGTGACGAAATCGTCTTTCTGCGCCTTGGTCGGCAGTTCGCCGTAAAGCAGCAGATAGCAGGATTCCAGGAAGTCACCATGGTCGGCGAGCTGTTCGATCGGATACCCGCGATACAGCAGCGTGCCTTCGTCACCATCGATGTAGGTGATTTTGGATTCGCACGATGCGGTTGAGGTAAAGCCCGGGTCGTAGGTGAACATGCCCGTGTCCTTGTAAAGGGACGAGATGTTCACAACCGACGGTCCGATGGATCCGTCAAGGACGTCGAAATCGTGGTCGTTGCCACCGACGTTGAGCTTGGCGTTGTTGTCGGCCATTCAGAAAACCCCCTATTTGTTACCCTTGCACTGCCGAGCCACGGGCCTTGGATGCAAGACCCAAATGAGGCGGCCAGACTGTGCTGGAGGAATGGTCGCGTCTTGCCTAGCCCATTTGCCGCACTGCCGCAAGCAGCAGCGTATAACGCTTTGGTCAAAGGCCGACATGTTGATGTTTGACAATAAACCGGCGCGCTGCAGCAAAACGCGCCTGTCCTTTGCTCGCCCTTGCGTCAGGCAGCCTGATCGGCAATCCGGGCGAGGGATTCGTCGCGGCCGAGCGCAACCAGCACGTCATAAATACCAGGGGAGGTGCCCCGGCCGGTGAGAGCAGCGCGCAGTGGCTGGGCGACTTTGCCGAGTTTCAGATCCTTGTCTTCCGCATAGGCTTTGACAGCCGTCTCCAGCGGTTCCGCTTGCCAGTCAGCAACGCCAGAAAGCACGCCGTTCAGATCGCCCAGAATCGCCCGGGCGTCGTTTGTGAGGATCTTGATCGCCTTCTCGTCATTCTCGAGCGGACGCTGGCGCCACAGGTAGGAGGCGCTGTCAGTCAATTCGACAAGTGTCTTTGCGCGTTCCTTCAGGCCGGGAAGGGCGGTCAGAGCCGTTTGGGCATTGGCCGCGTCCGACACCCATTCCAAGACAGCTGCCCCATCGTCCGCATGGGCAAGGTAGACCTTCCAATGCTCCAGCAGTTCAGCATCGTCGGTTGCACGCATGTAATGGCCATTGAGATTTTCCAGCTTCTTGAAATCGAAGCGCGCTGCCGACTGACCAACGGCATCCATGCCGAACCATTTGATCATGTCCTCAAGTGACATGATCTCTTCATCACCATGGCTCCAGCCGAGGCGCGCGAGGTAATTGCGCATGGCTTGCGGCAGATAACCGAGGGCCCGGTAGGCCTCGGCTCCGGTCGCGCCGTGGCGTTTGGAAAGTTTGGCACCGTCCGGCCCGTGGATCAGCGGGATATGCGCCATTTTCGGCACGTCCCAGCCGTTGGCATTGAAAATCAGCGTCTGACGGGCGGCGTTGGTCAGATGGTCGACACCGCGGATGATATGCGTGATGCCCATGTCGTGATCGTCGACAACCACGGCCAGCATGTAAGTCGGCGTGCCGTCAGATCGCAGGAGAACAAAGTCATCAAGATCCTTGTTCGGGATCACCACACGGCCTTGAACCATGTCGTCCACGACCGTTTCGCCGTCTTGCGGAGCCTTCAGCCGGATCACCGGATCAATGCCTTCGGGGGCTTCGGACGCATCCTTATCGCGCCAGGTGCCGTCATAGCGCGGCGGGCGTCCTTCGGCGCGGGCCTTTTCGCGCATGGCCTCGACCTCTTCCGGGGTTGAGTAACACCGATAAGCCGTGCCGTTTTCCAGCATCTGGTCAACAACTTCCTTGTGGCGGTCGACCCGGGAGAACTGGGAGATCGGTTCGCCGTCCCAGTCAAGACCAAGCCACGAAAGGCCATCCATCAGCGCATCGACCGCTTCCTGTGTGGAGCGGGCCCGGTCTGTGTCTTCGATGCGCAGCAGCATCTTGCCGCCGTGATGCTTGGCGAAGAGCCAGTTGAAGAGAGCGGTGCGGGCGCCGCCAATATGGAGAAACCCGGTCGGGGATGGGGCGAAACGCGTGACGATATCTTGTGCCATGGTGCTTTTTGAAAGTCTCTGTCAGAATGAGGCGCGGGTCTGCGCCTGACGGATAGTGGCGCGGTCTTAGCATAGGCAAGCCTATGGCAAAATAGGCTTTGCTGCGATCGTTAAACCCGGCAGAAGGAGCGCGGGTGGCACGGGAGGCGAAACCAGACGCTGATGATGACAACTGGGCTGTCCCCGGCGCTCCGGTCAGTGACCCTTCATTTATATCGTCAAACACGGATAGCAGGCACCTGCCCGCCGAGGCGTCGCCCTGGATCGCGTTTCTGAGAGCCCGGAGAGAATACAAAGACCGGTCAATTGATCAGCGCACCGGTTGGACGGGAACGGCGGACGATTGGGAGCAGTTTTGGCAAAAGCAGGGTCTTTTGTGGACGGGCTTTTCCTTCAGCGCCGGGATTTTCCTCTACAGCTTGTTGCCTGAGGAGCCGAGTTGGCTCGTTCTTGGTGTGCTATTCGTTTTATCAGCTGGTTTTGCTGGCTCCCACGCTATCCGAACGGGGCTGCCGCGAATTTTGACCCTTTTGCTCGCCCTTTTTGCAGGGCTCAGCATTGCAACACTCCGAACAGCTGCAGTGGACGCACCCCGGCTGGCGGAGCCGATGACTGTTCTGTTGCGCGGTGACGTCCTGAAGGTGCAGGAAACCCGGTCCGGCAAGCGGCTTGTGGTCCGCGTCAGAGAAGTTGATGCCAGAGAAAATACTGAGGGGCGGTTTGCAAACCGGGTCCGGCTGCGCATACCGGCAGATACGGGCATTGCGCCCGGCGACTGGATCAAAGTCCGGGCCCGGTTGTTTCCGCCTATGGGTCCTGTGGTGCCCGGCGGATATGACTTTTCCTTCCGCGCCTATTTTGACGGTATAGGCGCAAGCGGCTTCAGTTACGGCGCGCCAGAGATCGTCGCGGGACCTCCGAAATCTCACGTTCTGCAGCTGGTTCGCAAAGTAAGTGCTTTGCGCCAGCACTTGGCAGCGCGGATATCTACGCTTTTGCCGGAAGGCCCGGAAACGGCTCTTGCGGTTGCACTCTTGGTGGGCGATCGCAGCAGTATTGATGAGAAGACCGAAGAGAGCCTTCGGGCTGCCGGCCTGGCACATATTCTGGCAATTTCTGGCCTGCATATGGCGCTCTTTGCAGGCGGTGCTTATGCTGTGTGTCTTGGCGCCCTAGCACTTATCCCAGGCCTTGCGTTGCGCTGGCCGATCCACAAGGTTTCAGCCGTTCTCGCCCTTGTCGCGGCAGTTTTTTATCTTCTCCTGTCCGGGGCTTCAGTCGCCACGCAAAGATCCTTCATTATGATTGCGTTGGTTTTTTTGGGGATCATGACCGGACGCCGGGGTTTGACGCTGCGATCGGTCGCAATCGCCGGCCTGTTCTTGCTTCTACTCGCGCCGGAGCGCCTGTTTTATCCAGGTTTTCAGATGTCGTTTGCGGCCGTGATCGCACTGGTCGCCGTTTATGATCTTTGGCGGTCGCATCAAAAGAGAAGAAGGTTGCTTGTCTCATCAGCAAACGGGCTCTCTTGGTTATTGTCCGGCGCACTAAAATGGGCCACCGGTTTGTTCGTGACGGCCCTCGTCGCCGGGATCGCAACCGGCATTGTCGGTGCATACCACTTTTCCCGGATCGCGCCCTTCGGACTGGTCGGCAACATGCTGGGCATGCCGGTCTTTTCGATCATCGTGATGCCAATGGGCGTGGTGGCACTGGTCCTGATGCCGTTCGGTTTGGCGGCAATCCCGCTCAAGGTCATGAGCGCTGGTCTGGCGGTGCTGATCCAGATAGCGGAGTTCACAGAACAGATCGCGCCTGACTTCGGCCGAATGGGAAGTCTGACCGGACTGTCTGCCGCTGTTTTATTGGCCGGTTTCTTTGGCCTGCTGCTCGCCCCGGGCCGTTTCCGGATGATCGGTTTGGGTCTCGCACCTGCCGGAATTGCGCTCGCGGTAATATCGCGCCCGCCGGATGTCTATATTCCGGCAGCAGGGTCTCAATTGGCTGCCCGGGATATCGACGGGACCTTAGCGTTATCCAACGCCAGAAGTTCTTTTGCCACTGAGACTTGGTTCGAAGGGGAGGGAGTTTCGGTCGAGACGATTAAATCGCACAAGATGAAAGACGATCAGCGCGCTTGTGACCCTTTAGGCTGTGTTGTCCAGGCGTTCGCAGCAAGGGCAGAAGTTGGTGAGGAGCGGATTCCAATCACCATCGCCCTACCGAAGACCCGGAATGCCCTTTTTTATGATTGTCAAAAGGCAGATATGATCGTGACCGATATGATCGCGCCAGAAACCTGCAACGTAGCCGTTTTCGACCAGGATATCAGAAAGGCGCGCGGTGCCATTTCCATCTGGCTGGACCAGGCGTGTCGAACAGGCACCTCAACAAAAGACCAGATGATCGAAAACGGGGTGAGAATAGAATCTGCAGTTCAAAGAAAGAGTGAGGTGTTGCCGCCGATAACGCAGCCGCAAACCACACCCGCACGGACCAGAGCTCCCAGCGCAGCTGTTTGCCAAACGCAAATAAAATCAGTCAAATACGCCAAGCCAACGCCTCCGCGGCCGTGGCACAAGCAAGGCACAGTCACACGCTCAAGCTTGCGCGCATCTGCTGACTAGAGCTGATGGTAGTACCTACAAACC
Organism: Roseibium sp. R5; assembly: GCF_055755305.1. Lineage (NCBI taxonomy): Bacteria > Pseudomonadati > Pseudomonadota > Alphaproteobacteria > Hyphomicrobiales > Stappiaceae > Roseibium > Roseibium sp. R5. The sequence goes on along the minus strand of NZ_CM146910.1, from coordinate 3,930,512 downwards.
CGCAGTAGCAGGCAACTCTTGAAAATGCCTGCCAGTCTCGAAGCTTCAGTATCGGCGGAACAGGGAAACAAGTTTCCCTTGCACACGGACACGGCCCGGTCCGAAAATACGCGTCTCGTAGGCGGGGTTGGCGGCCTCAAGCGCGATCGACGCGCCTTTTTTACGCAGCCGTTTGAGTGTCGCTTCCTCATCGTCCACAAGGGCCACGACGATGTCGCCGCTGTCCGCGCTTTCTGTTCGGCGGATCAAGACGGTGTCGCCGTCCAAAATGCCGGCCTCAATCATTGAGTCCCCGCGCACTTCCAGAGCGTAATGCTCACCCTTGCCAAGGAGTTCTGGCGGGACGCTGATGGAGTGGCTGTGGGTCTGGATTGCCTCGATCGGAACACCGGCCGCAATCCGGCCCATGACCGGTATTTCCGTCGATGCTGCATCAGGTTCTGGCGCGGGGGCAGGGGCTGGCGCCGGTTTGCCGAGCGATCCTTCAATCACCTCTGGCGAGAAGCTCCCCCTTGGACGCGGCGCACCCAGGCCCGGCGCGATTGAATCCGGCAAGCGGACCACTTCCATGGCGCGGGCTCTGTTGGGAAGCCGGCGTATGAAGCCGCGTTCTTCCAGGGCGGTTATCAGTCGGTGAATGCCGGATTTTGAGCGGAGATCCAGGGCATCTTTCATTTCATCGAAAGACGGCGGAACCCCCGTTTCCTTCAGTCTCTCGTGAATGAACATGAGCAGTTCGTACTGCTTGCGCGTCAGCATACTGCGGTTCCTCGCCCTGAGTTTGGTTTCGCCTGAGAATCGCTCAGTACAAATCGAGAACATTCTACCTGTTCTCATTGTGTTCTGCAAGGGTAAACGTTCTCTTACTGTTCTGCTGTAGCTGTTAGGGAATGTAATCCCTTGAGACATGTGTGAACAAAACATGATTCTCAAATTTGGTGTAAGGTGCTACAATTGGTTATGACGGCATTACCAGCTCAACCGCAAATATCTGCTACACTTTTTAGTGTTGTTCTGCTCCAATGCGCTCGAGGCGTGTTGGAGGTCTTTATGAAGTTGTTTTATTCCGTCTATCGCTAAAGGCGGGGCGGCAAAAGGATGCATTTGAACGCAGAAAGGTAGATGGTACAGAATTTAGTAGGGAATAGTGGCTTCGGGACGTTTTTTCCAAGCAATTCACTTTTGATCATCGAAGCAATGATTTCTTTTTCGTGCCAGAAGACAGTGGCAAAACAGGATTGCCGGACTTTTTGATAACCGGTTGGATCGCCCGCGACAAAGAAGTAAAGGAGCGGACCGCTCCGTGGGAAGGGTTGGCGCCAACTAAACACGATTCTTGGCAAGCATCACTTATACTCATCGACCCCCGTCATCATGATGACGGGCAGAAAGTTGCGTTCGAAAACCGTCCAGCAGATGTTGGCCAGCCTGTACCTATTCTGGCATCACTTGCTCGATATCTCTCAGATAAAGGGCCTGAAGAACCATTCACTGTTGATGCATTTCCTATTATTCAGGCGCGGTCGTTTTCACGCTTCGCCGCTGATCATCAGGGGCAAATCAAATACATTTCATATGATGTGGCCGTTCCAAATATGTTTGGAAGCCCCGACGATTTTTCGAAGGAGTGAGCTACCTCCCGAAATTAGGACACTGACGTAAGCTACGATTTGTTGTCTGCTGGTCTTCGAGAACAAGGAGATCAGAGATGTCGAAACGCAAGCAGCACTCGCCGGAGTTCAAGGCGAAAGTCGCCCTGGCAGCGTTGAAGGGCGAAGAGACGGTATCGGAACTGGCGAGCCGCTTCGGGGTTCATCCGACCATGATCCATCAATGGAAGCGTGCCCTGCTGGAAGGCGCCTCGGACGTGTTTGAACGTGGCGGCAAACGAAAGCCGGAGATTGACGAGGACCAGGTGAAGGAGCTGCACGCCAAGATCGGGGAGCTGGCCGTCGCCAACGATTTTTTGTCCAGAAAGCTCAAGCCTTGGGGCGTGAAGTGAGGCGCGGCATGATCGAGCTGGGACATCCCGAACTGTCGGTCGGCAAGCAGTGTTCTCTGCTGTCGATCTCGCGCTCGTCTTTCTATTACACGCCGAAGGGCGAGAGCGAGATGAACCTCGCGCTGATGCGCGAGATCGACGAGCAGTTCCTTGAGACGCCGTTTTTCGGCGTCCGTCAGATGACCTGGCACTTGAAGAACGAAGGCCATCCGGTGAACGAAAAGCGGATCCGGCGGCTGATGCGGCTTATGGGTCTGATGCCGATCTACCAGAAGCCCAATACAAGCAGGCCGGCCAAGGGACACAAGATCTGGCCATATCTGTTGAAGGGATTGCGGGTGGAGCGGCCGAACCAGGTTTGGGCGTCTGACATCACGTATTTGCCGATGCGCCGTGGGTTCTTGTATCTCGTGGCAATCATGGACTGGTTCACCCGCAAGGTGCTGGCCTGGCGGATCTCCAATACGCTGGAGGCCGATTTCTGCGTCGAGGCGTTGAACGAGGCGGTCCACAAATTCGGTGCACCGGAAATCATGAATACGGACCAGGGATCGCAGTTCACCTCGTTTGCATGGACAGACCGGCTGCGGAGGATCGGCGTGCGCATCTCGATGGACGGCAAAGGACGGTTCCTCGACAATATCTTCGTCGAGCGGCTGTGGCGCACGCTCAAATACGAGTGTGTTTATCTGCACGCTTGGGAAACCGGCTCACAGGCCCGGGACAGTGTCCGAAAATGGATGAATTTTTACAACCAGAAGCGTCCGCACACCGCCCTTGGCGGCAAACCGCCTGCCGTGATCTACTGGCAGCGCATTGAACAAAACCAACTCCCTCTCGGTGATGTGAACATCACCTGTCGGGCAATGGATCAGCAGGTGCAGAGAGTAGCTTAAATTACGCCAGATCCTGTCCAACGGATGGGGAGTAGCTCAGAGCTCACTGAACTGCGGGACACTGCAAATGTTGCTCGCGTGCGAACAAAACTGGAAAGTGACGACGCTATAAATACAGAAGCTTCCCAACTTGATGAAATAGCATCGCACGTTGAAAGAGGCGGGGGGAAAATCGTGGCTCAAACTAAAGACGGTCAGAAGTACAACTCAGATGATCACGCGGCCTCAGAAGAAATTGACACTGAAGGAGCAGAAGCCGAAACACCTTCCTTCTGGGAGCGTATAAAGCAATCACTTGATCGGATCTTCTAATGACCAGATCTTTTGCGTATACAGTATTATTCGTAACTACAGTTGCCTTAGTTGTGCTGTCGGTTGCTAAACCTGAGTATCTTTCGGACAGCAATGATTTCCTAAAAGAATTTGTAAATCATGAGTTCTTGAACATTCTTGGAGTTATATTGGCAATAACTCTAGCTTCAGTTGCAAATATACATCTAGCTTTCAATAGAATTGAAGAGCGTTACAACAAGAAAAATTCCTTATCTCGATCACGTCAGAATCTAAAGAAGGCAACCTATTGGCTAATAGGTCTTTTTATATCTGGTGGTATAGTTGTCATCGTGAAACCAATTGTGTGCAATTCTCAGATATCTGATGCACTATTTAATTCAGCGTCTTTGGTAATACTTCTTTGGCATATTCTGATCCTCATCAGTTTAACTGAATTAGTTTTCAGAATTGAACCAGAGTTCCCAAAGGATGGTGGGTCCGATGACAAAAGCAAGTGAAACCGAAGTAAAGTTTGATCAGCTTCTCGGAGCTATGCTCACCCGTCCGCCTTTGACGGACGGGGGAAAGCCTGCAGAAGAAGGTCAAGCATTAGATGAGGATGCTTCCGAAGGTTCTGGCGAAACTCAAACTCCCAAAGGTAAGTCTGAAGCCATTTCGGAGAAACGTTGACATAGGTGCCCTTGATTGAGCGCTTTACGTGACCCCAAAATGCTTCAATGTTATTCGTGTGCGCATCACCGTAGGTCCACTGTTTGTCACTGTGATTTACGCTGCTGTGATCATAACCGAAATCATCAAGGCTCTTAAAAGCCCAAGCTTCATCGGTCGCGATTCTTGAGCCGGGTTTTACCCAACGAGTAATCATCGGAATAACGGACTTTGCCTTACGGTCGGGAATTACGCGTGTAATTGTTTCGCCGCCACGTTCAGTCATTCCCAGCACAACTACCTTGTCATCTTCTCCACGCTTGTCGTAACCGCCAAAGAAAGACTTATCGGCTTCAACCATGCCACCGCCAGAGCCGCCTAGTGGCGAATTGCCGTCAACATAGCCCATGTAATGACGAATTAAATTACACATCCGCCAAGCCGTTTTGTAGGTAACACCAATAGTGCGCTGAACCTCTTTAGCCGATACCCCGTTGCGAGAGGCGCAGAACATGAACATGACGTGGAACCAATCACGCAATGGAGTGCGTGTGTTCTCAAACGGTGTTCCTGCTGTTGGGTAGACTTGATTGCCGCAATGCTCGCACTCAAAAGCGCGCCGTGACTTTACGCGGTAATAACGCGCATCCTTCTCGCACTTCGAACAAGTGAAACGTTCGCCGTAGCGTGTCCGCATCAAATGATCCAAGCAAGTGTCATCATCAGGGAACCGGTCTAGAAACTGGCGGATAGTGGGTAATTTGGGTGTTTTGCTCATACAATAGGATATGGGAATTCATGTTACATGTTTCAGGGGGATACATCCCGAACAATGACCATCTGTGCAACAAATCAACAATTGCATTCTTATGGGGGCAATCGGCATATAACCACATTCTGAAAAGCACAGAGGCAGGGCAACGCGACAGATGAGCTTTATCACGATTGCATGGTCTTTCGTCTCCGCGATGGGTGTGACGGTCTTCTTCGTTCAGCTGGCCCTATGGCGGTCACAGAAAACCAGCCTGACCCCGTTGCTTGCGGCTATCATGGCCTTGGCCGCTTCCTGCAGTGCCATGTGCGAACTGGTCATGGCAAAGACGTCTTCCCTCCAGGTCTTTCAGGTCGGTTTGCTTTTAACCAACGTGATGGTCTTTTTTCTTGTTGTACCCATGGTGTGGTTTGTCCGATTGCGCCTTGGCACGGGACCGGTCCTGATTGCAGGGGCTATTACCGCGCTTTGGGTGTTCGGCCTTGCAGTCAACCTGTTTCTTCCTGGAGATTTGACTTTCAGCTCCATCAACCGCTTGGAAACGCGGACAACATTCTGGGGGGAGACCTACAATACCCCTGTCGGCACGGCCAATCCGTTTCGGATCGTCAGTGAAATCGCAACCTTGCTCATCATTGTATTTGCAGCGTGGGCAAGTTTTTCCGCGTTCCGCCAGGGGCGCCGATATGACGCTATACGAACCGGCGGACCTGTACTTTTATTCATTGTTGTCGCAGGCATCCACACGGTTCTTGTCGACCTTGCCCTGGTCGGAACGCCTTACATGATATCTTGGGCCTTTATGGGTATCGCAATCGCGCTCGGTTCTGAAACGGTCGGCGACGCAGCATCTGCCGCGCGGTTGCACAACGAGTTGCAAGAGAGCGAGAGCCGCTGGCAAGCGCTTTTCGACAATGTGGCTTTGGGCGTCATCGGTGTTTCGGCCTCAGGCACAGTTACATACGCAAACCGTGCAATCCTCTCATTGCTTGGCCGTTCGGATGGGGAAGTCATTGGCCAACAATTGACGGAATTTGTGCCACCGGCTCTTAGAAGCGAACTGGCGTCCCGTATCGCAACTGCGGGACAAGTCGGACCCCGCGCAAAAACAGAATATCCATTGCTCAGTTCTGATGGTCATCAGTGTGATGTTGTCTGGTCAATCGTGGCCGTTCATGACCACCAACGCAACGTGGCCAGTTTCATGGCAATTTGCGATGACATCACGGAAGTCCGAAAAACGCAGAATGACCTGAACGAAACGCGCCGGGCAATTGAAAAGCTGGACCGGTCCGCAGCATTGGCGGAAATTACCGCTGGTATTGCCCACGAACTTAACCAGCCTCTCGCCGGCATTTTGAGCAACGCTCAGGCTGCGCGTCGCTTGATTGCGAATGATCCATCACCGACTTCCGACATTGCCGAGATCCTTGACGACATAATCAGCGATGATAAGCGGGCAAAAGAAATCATCGTTGGTTTACGGCAGTTGCTTTCGCCCCAAGTTGGATCTCGAAAGCGCGTTTCCATGGTGGCAATTGCTGACGATGTCCGCCGCCTTCTCCAAAGCGAGTTGACGTCGCGTGGCATGACTCTGGCAATTCACGACATGCGACTGGCTCCGGAGGTACACGTCAACAAGGTTCAAGTGGAGCAGATTTTTCTCAACCTTGTGTTGAATGCTGCGCACGCCCTGTCCGAATACAATACACCCGATCCGGTGATAGAAGTCCGGTGGCGGGTTCGCGGTGATGCTGTCGCCGTCTACGTGATCGACAACGGCCCCGGCATCGATGAAGACCTTCACGATGCCATCATGGATCCGGGTATCACGACACGGAAAGAAGGACTCGGGATGGGGCTCACCATTTCCAAGCGGATTGTCGAAAATCATACCGGGCACTTGAGCTTCAAGAGCTGGAGTGGCCGAGGCACGGTCTTCCGGTTTACTGTTCCAATATCAAAAGAAGACTCGAAGGCGGCGTAAGCCAATGTTCAACGTTTGCATTGTTGATGATGATCCCTCGACCTGTCGCGCCCTCAGGCGTTTGTTGAATGCCGCCGGATATCAGACCTCGTCGCGAGCGTCAGCCGTTGACTATCTGGAAGACATGCCCGATCCCCAACCGGATTGCCTTTTGCTGGATATGCACATGCCTGAAATGAGCGGGCTTAATCTTCAACAGCACCTGACGGATCAGGGTAGTACGCTCCCGATCGTGTTTTTGACCGGGCGCGGCGACGTGCCGATGTCCGTTCAGGCAATGCGGGCGGGCGCCGCCGATTTTCTTCTAAAACCTGTTGATGAACAGGATCTGTTCGCTGCCATTGACCGGGCCATCAGCGAAGCCCAAGCGCGTCAAGAGCAAGACCAGGAACTGGAAGAAACGGCAAGAGACCGCCAAGCCCGATTGTCCCTCTTGACGGGCCGGGAGAAAGAAGTCCTGGACGGCATTTTATCCGGGGGGCTCAACAAGGAAATTGCGGCGGCACTCGGCATTGCGGAGCGCACGGTGAAAATGCATAGATCCCGCGTGATGCGCAAGCTCCAGGCGAAGACGCTTCTTGATCTTGCCCCTTACCGAAAGAGTGGTGACTAACCACTGGAATGTTGGTGTTTTTTGATCTCTACGAATTAATACGTAGCACCTGAGGACAGCTAGTCAGCTCTTAAAACCCAAGTCACTCTTTTTGCGATGAAATCAGCAAAGAGCGATAAGGACATGAGGTACACACTGGCAGGGGCGGCTGCGGCTGTACTGATGCTTTTACCCTCGGCGCAGGCGCAAGATGGATCTGACGATCTCGCGGCGAAGACACAAAACCCGATCGCGTCGATGATCAGCCTTCCTTTTGAGAATACCTTCGACTTCGGAGCAGGCAATGGCGATGCCTGGATCATGAATGTTCAGCCGGTGATCCCGGTGACCGTTGGCGACTGGAACCTCGTCAGCCGTGTCATAGCGCCGATTGCCGACGCGCCCGGCGGTTTGCAGTCCACCGGCAATCCGAATCCGATCGGGTCCGGCCGGGTCTTTGGACTTGGCGACATAAACTATTCGTTGTTCTTGTCACCCGCGGATGCGGGCCCGTTTATCTGGGGGGTCGGGCCTTCTGTGACTTTTCCGACGGCAACAGATAAACGCCTTGGATCGCAAAAGCTGTCGATGGGGCCAACCGCAGTTGTCCTCACCCAGCCGAAACCCTGGTCGCTCGGCGTGCTTGCCCGCCAGCTTTGGTCCGTTGCAGGACCGGACGGACGCCAGGATGTCAATCAGTTCATGGTTCAGCCCTTCGTGAACTACAACTTCGGGGAAGGATGGTACGCCTATTCCGATCCGGCGATTACAGCCAACTGGAACGCGGATTCCGATCAGATGTGGACGGTTCCGGCAGGCGCGGGGCTGGGCAAGATCTTCAAGATCGGCAACCAGCCGATGAACGTGCGTGCCGGTGCCTTTGCCAATGTGGTCAAGCCGGATGCGGCCCCCGACTGGTACGCCAAGCTGACCGTTCAATTTCTTTTTCCGAAATAGATCCGGGCCGCGGGGCGGTTCGGGTTTTTTGTTTGTTTCAGCTTAAGGGAGGTTTTCGGGATGAAAACACTGCGATCTTTGACCATGGCCTGCGCAATGGCTTTGCCGTGGACAGGGCCAGCATCCGCGCAAGATGCGAAGCCGAACATTCTGCTGATCATGTCCGACGATGTGGGTCTTACCAATGTCAGCGCGTATGGTGAGGGGATAGTCGGATACGAAACGCCGAACATTGACCGCATATTGAACGGCGGGATGAAATTCATCGATTACTATGCTGAGCAAAGTTGCACAGCGGGCCGCTCTGCCTTCATAACAGGGCAGTCACCGATCAGAACGGGTCTCCTGAAAGTCGGTCTTCCGGGGGCAGATCTGGGCCTTCGTAAGGAAGACCCAACACTCGCCACCATGTTGAAGTCTCATGGTTACGTATCCGGCCAGTTCGGTAAAAACCACCTGGGTGACCGGAATGAGTTTCTGCCGACGGTTCACGGCTTCGACGAATTCTTCGGCAATCTCTATCATTTGAACGCGGAAGAAGAGCCGGAAGAGTACCTTTACCCGACCGACCCGGCCTTCCGGGCCGAATTCGGACCGCGCGGCGTACTGGACTGCACCGCCTCCGACACGGAAAGCGATATCGACGACCCGCGTTTCGGACCGATGGGCATGCAGGTCTGCGAAGACACCGGCCCCCTTACTCGCAAGCGCATGGAAACGGCGGACGACGAGTTTACCGATCGGGCCGAGGCCTTCATCCGCAAGCATACCGCCGACGGAACGCCCTGGATGGCTTGGGTGAACACCTCGCGTATGCACCTGTGGACGCATCTGAAGGAAGAAAGCCAACGCGTGACCGGCAAGGGCCTTTATGCCGATGGCATGATAGAGCACGACGCCCATGTCGGTCAGCTTCTCGATGTCCTTGACGAGCTTGGCATCGCGGAAAACACAATGGTTGTTTACACGACGGACAACGGCCCGCATTTCAACGCATGGCCAGACGGCGGCAACACGCCTTTCCGCGGCGAAAAGAACACCAATTGGGAAGGCGGCTACAGGGTGCCTGCGGGCGTTCGTTGGCCGGGCGTGATCCCGGAAGGCCAGAAGACTATTGAAATGACCGCGCATCTCGATTGGGTGCCAACCGTCATGGCTGCCGTTGGCGAACCGGATATCAAGGAAAAGCTGATGGCCGGGCACGAGATCAATGGGACCGAATACAAGGTTCATTTGGACGGTATGAACCTATTGCCACTGCTGAAGGGGGAAAGCGACACCTCGGGACGTCAGGAGTTCTTCTATTGGAATGACGGCGGGCAGTTGGTCGGCCTGCGCCGCAACGACTGGAAAATGGTCTTCATGGAGCAGCGCGCCAAGAAGTTCGCGCTCTGGGGCGAGCCTTTTGTACCGTTGCGCCTGCCAAAGGTCTTTAACCTGCGCATGGACCCGTGGGAGCGCGCGGACCTGAACGCCAATGGCTATGACAACTGGCGCATCCGCCAGCTTTACACGCTGGTGCCCAGCCAGGTCATTGTGCGCGAGTTCCTGTCGACGCTCCAGGATTTCCCGCCCCGTCAGTCGCCCGCGAAGTTCAACGTGGATGACGTGATCGCAGCCATGTCCCAGGGCGCGGCCAACTGACTTGAAATACGGCGGCGCCCGGCCGGTTCGGGCGCCGCATCTGTGGGCCGGGATGTCAATAAATCAGGGAGATCGAAAGACTCATGCTCAAGACCATTCTTACTGCTGCGGCGGCTGCGATTGTCGCGCTTCCTGCGCTGGCTCAGGACACCTTCAAGGATCTGGCGCTGCCGGAAGTCTGGCAGGGCGAGAAGGCGACTGTCTTCGGGCCGATGCAATTCGACCACGGCATGCCGCTGCGCGAGAGCGCCGAGATGCTGTATGACAAACTCGACGCCTACCGCGCCACCGAATTGTTCCTCTGGTCCCAACCCATTGTCAGTTTCGCCATCTGGCGCGATCAGGCGCGTGAGAAACACGAGAACTTCCAGAACCGCTCGACCCTGCACGTCAAAACCTATGACGATCGGGTGGGCGTGCTGACCATCAACCAGTCGTCGGAGTATTTCTTCACCTTCGTCAACACCGATGACGACGCGACCATCATCGAGATCCCGCCGGGGATTGTGGTGGGCCTCGTCACCGATTTCTGGCAGCGCGGGCTGACCGATCTGGGGGTCTTCAGTGTCAACGCGGGCGGCGGCGGCACCTATGTGCTGCACGGCCCCAACACGCCGAAGGACAAGATTCCCGACATCAAGGGGGCGACTGTCCTGTCGTCCGAGACTAGCAATGCCTTTATCCTGATGCGCTTCATCAGCATTGAGGACCAGACGCCGGTCGAAGAGCTGCAGGCAGCGGTCAAAATCTATGCAGCCAGCGAAGAGCCCGGGCTCGACCTTGTGCCGGGCGGTGACAAGCCGCTGCAGGGCTATCCGCCGCGCGATATGGGTTATTGGGAGTTGTTGCACGAAGTTCTTCAGGAAGAGGACACGGCCGAGCGTGACCGCTTCATGATGTACATCGCGCATACACTGGGCATTGAGCGGGGCAAGCCGTTCGAACCGACCGAGGCGCAGCAGGCAGCCCTGATGGCGGGACTTGTCTCGGGCGAGGCTGCGGCTAAGACGCTGGTCTTCAACGAACGCCTTGAGGGCGTGCTGCGCAAGGACGGCTGGCGCGTGATCCTCAGCGGCGAATTGCCGGATGCGTTCGAGCACACCCAGCGCGTCCGCGATTTTGACATGCTCGATCCAAGATCGCGTTTTACCTATGAGGCGATCACCTCATCGCCGCGCATGGGGCATCCGGTCCCGGGCAAGGGGCAAGCCTATGCCGGGATGTTCGAAGACAGCGACGACAACCGTCTGGTCGGTGACCAAAAATACGTGATGCGTTTCGATCCGCCGCCACCGGCCGAGCTCTTCTGGTCCACGGTAATCTACGATGTCGAAAGCCGCACATTGATCGTCAATGAAACGCAGAACGCGACGGTCGGCTCGCGGGCGACGCCCGATCTGCAGACCAATGAGGACGGCTCTGTCGATATTTATGTCGGACCGACTCCACCACCGGGCAAGGAAAGCAACTGGGTGCAGTCGGTCCCCGGCCGCGGCTGGTTCCCTTACGTGCGCATGTACGGCCCCGGTGAGGACTGGTTTGACGAAGACGCCTATGCGCTGCCGCAAATCGAAAAGATCGACTGGTGACAACACCGGCGCCGCGCTTCGGCGCGGCGCCATTTCTGCTGACGTTTTGATGATATTGAAGAGGTCCGGAGGCCATGAATACCGAGACATGTAGCAAAGGAGGTCTCGCGGTGGCGCTCGCGCTGGCTGGATGCAGTGCTTTCAGCGCTCCGGCCGCAGCCGAAGACTATTGGGCTGCGGATCCGGTCACCGGCTGCCAGATCTGGAGCGACAGTCCGGCGGACACGGCCATCGCCACCTGGTCCGGCGCGTGTGTTGACGGCAAGGCGTCCGGGATCGGCTCTCTGGTCTGGGTGGAGAACGGGCTTCTTGTCGGTACTTACCGGGGCGGCATGGCGGGCGGCAAACTCAACGGTCCGGGTGTCTTGCAGGTGAAGGCCGAAGACGGATCCGGTTTTGATCAGGTCGAGACTGTTTTCGCAGATGGTGAACCGGCTGGTCCGGGGGCAGCGGCGAGGAACTCGGAAAAGTGGTTCTTGGCAACAGCCCAATATTCAACACGGCCGGTGGATTTTTCATCCCCCTCAATGAAGACGAGATCTACGTCACCGGCGTTTTTGGGCCGGTCAAGATCTCGCGCCCGAAGTGATATGCCTCGCCCGGTCCACCGGGCGCAGCGGTCGTTATTAAATGGAGGTTGCCCGACATGAAGGCAAGCAAATACCTGTTTACGGCGTGTAGCCTGACCCTGGCGGGCACGGCTCCCGGACTTGCACAGAACGATGCACCCAACATCATCGTTTTTCTGGCCGATGATATGGGCTTCAGTGACATTGGGTCCTACGGCAGCGAGATACAAACACCGAACCTTGATCGGTTGGCGGCGGAAGGCATGCGGTTTACGAACTTCCATGTCGGCGGCGCCTGTTCGCCCACACGCACGATGCTGATGACCGGAGTTGACAACCATCTTGCCGGCCTCGGGAACATGCTGGAGATCCAGGCAGACAATCAGTTTGGAAAACCGGGTTACGAAGGCTATCTGAACGACCGTGTGGTCACTGTTGCGTCCCGACTTAAGGAGTCCGGGTACAACACCTACATGGTCGGGAAGTGGCACCTTGGAAAAAAGAAGGACAAGCTTCCGAGCGCGCAAGGCTTTGAAAAGACGTTCACACTCATGGAAAGTGGGGCGGACAACTGGGTCGAACAACCTTATGGGCCGATGTACGAAGCCGTGCACTATTATGAGAACGGCAAACCCATCAACCTTCCGACCGACGGGTATTTTTCAACCGACTATTATACGGATCGCGTCCTTGAATTTATCGATGCCGACAGGTCGGCAGGAAAACCGTTCTTTGCTTATGTTGCTTACCAGGCCGTTCACTATCCCTATCAAGTGCCGCAAGAGTATAGCGACAAGTACAATGGCGTATATGATGACGGCTTTGAAAAATTGCGAGAACGCCGTCTGGCCGGTTTGAAGGATCTTGGCATTGTCTCTGCCGATCTCGAGATCGATACGAAGCTCGATAAAACGACTTATGGTCCGTGGGTGTATCCCGACTGGGATGCCTTGAGTGAAGAAGAAAAAAAATTCAACGCACGCCGGATGCAAACCTATGCCGGCATGGCGGACAACATGGATGTGAACATCGGCCGGGTCCTCGACTATGTTGAGGAAATAGGAGAGGCCGACAACACACTGGTGTTGTTCTTGTCGGACAACGGCGCGGATCCGAACCAGTTTCCGAATGCTTCACCGGCCCATCGCACGTGGTACGAAGAAAACTATGAGCTGACCTACCTTGAGGACTATCAGGGGGATTACTCAAAGATGGGGACCAAGGGGTCCTATGCCGACTATGGTCCGGGATGGGCAGCCGCGTCCAACACGCCAAACAGTTACTACAAGCTGTTTTCTACCGAAGGGGCACTGCGGGTTCCATTTATCGCATACTACCCGAACAACATCGGTGCAGGTGAGATTTCCCGGGCTTTTGGCTTCGTGAAGGACATTGTTCCGACGTTGCTCGAGGTCGCCGGTGTCGAAGAAAAAAATGCTGAGAACATCCATCCCATCAGCGGCAAGAGCATGTGGAGCGTCCTGACCGGAAAAGCCAGTCAGATCCATTCAGAAAACGACACCATCGGCTATGAGCTGGCCGGCAGCAGTGCGTTGTTCAGAGGGAAATACAAGCTCGTGAAGAACCCGCCTCCAAAGGGAACCGGAGAGTGGGAACTCTACAATATCGAAATAGACCCCTCAGAATTGAACGATCTTGCTAAAGTTGAGCCGGACATTACCGCCGAGTTGGTGGAAGCGTACGCGCGTTACGAACAGGACAACGGGGTTGTGCCGATCCCTGAGGGGTACAATCCGTTCGAGCAGATCGCCAAAAACGCGCAGCGGAACAAGGAAAAATGATCGGCTCAGACCCCAAGCTGTCTTATCGCCGGAGCCTCCCCTTTGCCGGGGAGTGCTCGGCAGATTTCAAAGCAAGTGTTCCAGGATACCGGTTTTCCAGCAGCAGCCGAATGGAACAGTCCCGACTTGGAGGTGCGAGATGTCGATAGTCGTTCTGCTGACAGCAAAAGCAAAAGAAGACCAGTATGACAATCTGGTCACGACGATGAAGACAATTCTACCTGACACTGCGGCCAGAGACGGTGCAGAAATGATCTGCGCTGCTGCCAATCCCGAGGATAAGTCCGTCATTGTCTACGAAGTTTGGGACAAGCCGGAAAACCAACAGGCTTACCTCAAATGGCGCGCCGAACGAGGCGACTTGGAAAAACTTGCAGCTTTGTTACGGGAGCCTCCCACCTTCGAAAAACTTGACCAGGTGGTTTGACGATCAGGGCGTTTCAATAAATCGGTGAAATGGCTGCATGCGCGCAGGTGGTCGAAGTATTTCTTTTGGCGAAGAGGTTTGGAGAGAGCGATGCCCAGGATGTTAATCGGCACAACAGCTGTCGCGATGTTGGCTCTAACAGTATTTGCGCACGCCGCAGAAAACTATTGGGCTACCGACCCAATGACCGGCTGTGAGATTTGGTCCGACACGCCGACAGAGGCCGTGATCGCCACCTGGTCCGGTGCGTGCGCCGATGGCAAGGCGTCCGGGATCGGCTCTCTTGTCTGGGTGGAGAACGGGCTTCTTGTCGGCACCTACCGTGGCGGGATGCTCGGTGGAAAACCAAACGGTCCGGGGATCATGCAATTCAAAGCCGAAGACGGGCAAGGGTTTGACCGTTTGGAAGCTGTGTTCATCGACGGTGAACCAACAGGCCCCGGTTCGACGCTTTCTGCAAATGGAGATCGGTTCCAGGGCACATTTACCGGAGGTGCGATGGACGGGTTTGGAAGTCTGACAGATGCTGCCGGCAACGTTTATGAGGGCACTTTCAAAGCTGGGCAGCCAGATGGATTTGGCTATCTGAAGGGCGTTGACGGAGAAACCTATCTGGGCGAGTTGGCCGCGGGTGCCTTTGAGGGGGAAGGTCTGCTTCTCCATGCCAATGGCGAGTTTTACTCAGGTGGGTTCACGGCGGGTCTGGCGGATGGCATTGGCCGTTATGAGGACCTGTCCGGAGGCATCTATGCCGGCCAATTCAGCGGCGGTAAGCCAAATGGCATCGGCAATTACCTGACACCCGATGGCACCGCTATCCAGGGACAGTTTGTCGATCAAAAACCGGACGGCATGGTTCTGGTCACAGCGCCCGACGGCACTCAGACGGTTGAAACCTGGGCAAACGGGGAGAAGATGCAATGATAACCGGCGTTGAAAGAACTCACTCCGCATTTCGGCTCCGTATTGCAGTCTGTGCACTTTGTGTATCGCTGCTCACGCCTATGCCTGCGCTGGCGGATCCGTTCAAAAGTGGTGTGATTGGCGGCATTGGCGGGCTTGCCATTGGCGGCATCATTGGAGGTGGCCGCGGTGCGGCCGTTGGCGCTTTGGTGGGCGGCGTAGGTGGTGCAATTGTGGGCGCCAACGACCAAAAGCGTCAACAACGTGCTCTGCGCCGCCCTGCCGCGCCTGTGTCCGCGTCCAGTCCGCTCGTTTCCGGGATTCAAGGGGCACTCGCTGCAAAGGGATATGATCCGGGCGCTGTTGATGGACGCATGGGTCCCGGGACGGCTCAGGCCATCAGCGCCTATCAGCAGGCCAACGGTTTGTTGGTCACCGGTCAGCCCTCACAGGCGCTTTTGGATCATATGCGGGGCGGATGACCGGTGTGCTTCGGTCCTGTTCACAAGCAGGCGAGGTCATGAAGGCTCGTTGCCCCCGGCACCTATCACTTGGAGGACACCGCTCTTGTACCGTTGGAAAATCAAAGATCTGAGGGTTTATCTGGTCATTGGAGCGCTTGCTTTCCTGGCACACCCTCCATCAATCGGCCATGCCCAACGGGCGCCGGACACAATCTCCATGACATGTGAGGCTGCGCAGAATTACACGAAATCGCAGGGACGGACCAATTTCAGGACTGGAAACCAGGCCTTTGAGCAGGTCGTTGCCAGTGTTGAACAATGCGTTGATCCACAAGTCGCTCTCATCCCGGTTACAGCGCCAACCAAAGACAACAAGAGTTGCGTCGTCGGTTACGAATGTGTGCGCCAGCGAGGTGGCCGGTAAACACCCTTCGGCGATTGAACGGAAGTCCGCAGGATAAGCTTTGTGGGAGGAACGATATGATACTTCGCGGTCTCTTTGCAGGTATGCTCGCCGTAGCAAGCATCGCTCCAGCGCAGGCATTGGAGCGCGGTGAACAAATGATCCGCGCCGTTCAAGAGCCTTTCCTTGGCGATTTTGACGAGATGAAACAGGACAAGATTGTCCGTGCACTCATTTCGTATTCCCTAACGGATTACTTCATATCAGATGGCGAGGAACATGGTCTCGCCGTGGAGTTTTTGCGCGCCTTTGACACTCACATCAACAAGGGCATCAAGAAGGAAACGGACAAGATCGCTGTCGTGCTCATTCCGACGAGACGGGATCGTTTGTTGCCCGATCTGGTCGAGGGAAAGGGCGACGTGGTTGTTGCCAACCTAACGGTGACACCGGAACGTCTGGAAACTGTCGACTTTGCAGATCCACTCCATACCGGTGTGAGCGAAGTCCTCGTAACAGCCGCAGCAGGTGAGAAACCAATGTCTGTCGAAGACATGGCAGGAATGGATATTCATGTCCGGGCCTCTTCCAGTTATTTTGAGAGCTTGGTGCAATTGAATGAGGCGTTAGCGGCAAAGAATCTTGAGCAAGTGGAAATTATCGAAGTCTCGGAGTTTTTTGAAGACGAAGACCTTCTGGAAATGGTCGATACAGGTTTGATCAAGGCTACTGTCGTCGACGACTACACCGCGGCCCTATGGGCACCGGTTTTCAAGAACCTTGTCGTGCACGAGACCGCCCCTTTGCGAGAAGATGCAGAGATTGCCTGGGCCATCCGCAAGGACAGTCCCTTGATGAAGGCCGAGGTCGACGGCTTCATGAAAACTGCGAAAGTCGGCACGGAACTCGGCAACATTCTGACGAAACGCTATTTTTCAGACACAAACAGGATCGTGAACCCGAAGATCGAAGCGTACCAGGAGAAACTGGAACAGCTCATGGTCCTCTTTGATGAAATGGGCAAGAAATACAACATTGACCCTTATCTGTTGGCGGCGCAGGCGTTCCAGGAATCCCGATTTAACAACAATGCCAAAAGCCATGCAGGCGCCGTGGGTATCATGCAGCTCTTGCCATCCACTGCAAAAGACAAAAGCGTCAACATCAAGAATTTTCGGGATCTTGAAGGCAACATAGAGGCAGGTGCAAAATACAATCGGTTCGTTGCAGACACCTACTTTCCCGACGCAGATATCCCGGAATTCCAAAAAATCCTGTTCGTTCTTGCGTCCTACAATGCTGGACCAAACCGTGTTGCCAGGGTCCGCAAGAAAGCAAGTGACCCCAACACCTGGTTCGACAGCGTCGAATGGGAAGTTGCCAAGGCAGCGGGTGTAGAACCGGTAAAATACGTCAAGAACATCTACACCTACTATGTGGCGTTCAAGGAGTTTGCAGCGTTTGATGAAGCGCGTGCAAAACTGGCCGACGAACAGTAAACGCGGCTTGGCAACCATGCCTGAGAACCAGGGACGCCGACCATGCTGATGCCGAGCCTCAAACGAACCCTTGGTGCAGGGCTGCTCGTATTCTTTATCAGCATCGTGTTGGTCGCAGCGGTTCTGTATACGCCATTTGCAAGTGGACTTCGAACCACCGTCGCAGCCTATGCCCTGACCGAAGCTCTCGAACGACAAGTCGAAATCGGCGGTGATGTGACGGTCGGTCTCGGGCCGTTGATTGGTTTTTCTGCAAGCGACATCCGGCTCGTGCGCCGTGATCCAGCCGCGAACGAAACGCCATGGCACGCTGTCGACCATGTCGATGTCAAAATCCCGTTTCATGCGCTCTTGTCCGGAGACCCCAAACCATCGGCGATCCTGTTGCGTGGGGCGACGGTGTATTTGGCTGGTGAGCTGCCGGAGAATGCCGAAGGCGGTGCAGTTTCGAACCTTGGAAACTTTGCCGGTCTGCCGACCCGCCTGCTGACAGATCCGATGTCGGAGGACCTCGTTTTGGAAGACATTGTCCTGATAGATCCGGACAAAGGGAACGGATGGGGATACGAGATCGTCGTCGACAAACTGTCATCACAGGCAAGCGCGTCTCGCTCAGACTTGGTCCTTGAGGCCGAACTAAGGGTCGACGACACCCCGGCAACTCTATCGGCCGTTTTTACCAATCCGCACAACAGTGCAGAAGACAGCAAAACCGGACCCTTTGAGTTGCAAATCGGATTGCCGGGGGGCGAATTGCGCACATCCGGCTATCTGGACATTCGTCAGCCCATAGCCGCGGTCGCAGCAAAGCTTGAAGTATCTGTTTCGTCATTGGGTAACCTGCTTGACCTTTTGGATTTGAGACGTGTGATGGAGGGAACGGCGTCCATGAGCGCAAGTTACACCGGGTCAATCGATGCGCTCGCCATGACCGAACTCCAGCTTGACTTGCAGCTTGAAAACATTGCATCGGTCTTAATATCGGGGGCAGTCCAAAATATAGTCAGCGGTGAAGGCGCGGATCTCGAATTTTCGGTCGATGTTGAGACGGGCCGTTCTCAAGACATTGCGCCTCAATCCGTTTTCCAGGTGGATGTTGAACGGTTTTCGGGCGCGATCAAAGGAGACCGGGAGCGCTTCTTTATTGCTGACCTGACAGTTCAGACCAACCTGGCGTCCGGTGAACTTCAGAAGATTGGACCGGTTCAGGTCGAGCGCATTGTGCGGGACCCAGACGGCAAATTGGCGCTATTGGGTGTATCTGTGGTTGCTGGACAATCGGACCCTCCGGTTTATGCCTTTGACGGCAACATGCGTGACGCACTTCAGTTGCAAGGCATAGATGTTGAGGGGCGGTTCAATCTGGATACTGCGCAGCTGCTAGGCTGGCCCGATCCGGATGAAAACGGTGATTTAGGCCGGTTGCAGGGAACGCTTTCGCTGAGTGACGAGAGCGGGACCTTGTCGATGACGCGCCTGAAACTTGCAGCGCAAGAGACCAGCTTCTTTTCGTTGGCTTTGGATCGTGAGGATTTTGAGAAAGGTGGCGCCATTTATCCGGCAATTCGTGCAGCTATTAATGTGCCCGACCTTGCAAGCCTTGGAAACCGATTGGGTCTTGAGGCAGTCACACAAGGACAAGCGGATTTTACCGGTCATGCGTATTACGGCAGTGAGGAGGTCGGTTTTTCAGGCGAGCTGGCTGTGGACGAAACACGTTTATCAGGTGATTTGAGTGCCCGGCAGGTCGATGGCTATATTGCCCTTAATGGCGGTATTTTATCTGAGCTTGTCCACCTGAAGGACATCCAGAGGACTGTTCGTACAGCGTTGTTCCTGTCTGGAGGGCAAGACAACCAAGGCAACGAGATCTCGGTTGAGATCGATACTGATTTAATGGATGCCTTGAGTGCAGAATTGACCATTCAAGTCGATCGCATTGCGGAAGCCGGAGACGCCGCAAGCGGGTTGGAGGCCCAGCTCTCCTACCGCGAACGGTTGGTGCGGCTCGATCCGGTTCGGTTTCAATTTATTGGCGGCTCCGCGGAAAGCAGTCTGGATGTTGACCTGAAATCGGAGGCTCCCAACTTCTCCCTTGATGGCCGGATCGAAAAGTTAAAGCTTGGGTCATTGCTCGGATACTTGGGACTGGATCCCATCGTCACCGGCAGTGTGTATGCAAGCTATGAAATTAAAGGTGCTGGCGGTTCTTTCGATCAAATCATCCAGTCGATGAGCGGCAAGACGGCTCTTTCGGTCTGGGGTGGTACTGTTGGTTCCCGGATCATTGACCTGAGTGGGATGAGCCTGATCCGATGGATGTTTGGCTCCGGGAACGAGGATGGGACGGCCAAACTTGTGTGTGCCAAGGTGCCAATGTCGTTCGAGAGCGGTGTTGGATCCTCCAGGTCGATGGTGATCGAAACAGACAATGTTCAGATCGTTGGTGGAGGATCCGTCGATTTGAAAAATGGAACCATCGCCCTGGAGTTTGTTCCGAGGGCAAAGCGTCCTGAATTGGTCGAAATCGTAACAACATTTGCTGTACGAGGACCTTTGGCAGGTCCCGAGATCGTCGTTTTATCCGGCGGGGGTGCCGGACGTGCGGTCGCTGAAATCGTTTCAACACCGTTGAATATCCTCGGCGCTGTTTTTGGGGCCGGGGGGGCTGCGAATGACAACGCAGGCTTGGAAAAACCGTGCGTTATCCCAAAGGCCAGCGGCCCGGAATAGACTTTTCTCAGCCATCGCCGGAATAGGTCCGCGTTCGCCAGATCCCATTCCGGTTCCCGGGTTGTTCCAGTATCTGCGCCAAGTGAAAAGCCTGTGCGTTTCCAAGTCAGGGATGGCACAGATTAACTATTGGATGTCATCCAACCTCTTTGGCTGGAACTCACCAGTATAGACGGATGCGCATTGTGCTTCTTCCGAACAAGCAAACGTATCGATTTAGGGTGCGTAACACCTTTGACCGCTGCCGAATTCGTAGAGAGTGGCAGGATGTTTAAACCTGCACCGGATGCGGGGAGAGAGAAAGATGTGGGATCTCGAGCACGCTGGTAAACCAAAGCGTCAACTTCTTGGCTCAAAGCGGGTGCAGAATTCATCTACGGGCCAGCCTCAGCAGTCCTTTACCTGTATCTAGAACGGAACTTCCCAGTCTAACATTTTGATTTCGTTGAACCGTCTCTGGCCTTGTCGCTCAAACAGAACTAGCCGTAGTCCGTCGGAAAAATATGGGTCATCGGTATAGTTTGTCGCTGGTCTATCTGGAGTTAATGCGTCTTGTCCATAAGCATAAGCGAACGTTTGGAAAACGCCGGTTTCAACTGCTTCAAACAACAAGAAGTCTCGCGCCTCATCGACAGCCGGGCTGATCTTGTGCGTTACGAAAGTTTTTGAATTGAACTTCACCCCTATGTCTCGGCTAATCTGGCCGACCCACACCTCCTGTTGACCGTAAAGAAACGGTGCGCGCCAAAGTCGCAAATGGTTTCGTTCATCGACTGTGCGACGTGCTTTCTGTAGAGCCAAGTCCTGCGGGCGGCCGAAGAAAAAGAGTTTTGAGACCGGTGAAGTCCGATACGTCGATCTAAACACAGACGAGACAACTGTTCTTAGAATGGCACTTCCGGTCTTCGTTTCGGTGAGATCCCAGCCGCTTCCCACCAGCCCCGCAAGGATGTGGCTCATCGAACCGACGAGTACCAGATTGATAGGATCACCGTTGGTTTGCAGGTCTGGCCCAAGAGCGCAGCATGGAAGTTCATTTATTTGACGTCTGAGTTGATCCAGAGAGAGGGAAGGAATTTTTTTTCCATCGTATTGCTGATCGAAATCGACAGTCAGGTAATCAGCCTTG
Organism: Roseibium sp. R5; assembly: GCF_055755305.1. NCBI lineage: Bacteria > Pseudomonadati > Pseudomonadota > Alphaproteobacteria > Hyphomicrobiales > Stappiaceae > Roseibium > Roseibium sp. R5. Next base: position 3,909,202 of record NZ_CM146910.1, on the reverse strand, counting down.
AAGCCAGGGATTTCTTGCGCAAATTCAAATTCACGTGTCTGGCTGTCGCCGAAAAGGGTCACTCGAAAGACTTTTGCCCCCTCTGTAGCCTTTGCATACACAAAGCCTTGGGCACGTGTCCTTGCAGGAATAAACATAGGCAGATGATCTTCATCAAATGCGGCTCTGGCCGCTTTGAAACTGTCTGCCCTGTTTCGTGCCCGCCAGGCGATCTCATCCGGCGCAAAATAGTCAGGATCAAAAGCTACAGGGGAGAAGAGCAGCTTTTCTGTCGACTGATTATCGATCGACACCCAAACGGGGCGGACCTCCTTAAGAGGAATTGTTCCTGAAAACAGTCTTACGGTTTCAGCGTTACTCAACACTGCGGCCGATACTGTAACGTTATCCTTACTCTCGACTTCAGCACGTTCGATGTATCCAGGCCCCTGGAAATCTCCAGCTGATCCGACAGCGCAGGCCGCTACAAAGATCGCCAAAAAGAGGCCGGATAATACTTTTATTATTCTTGAAGCCAAACAGTGCCCCTTAAAATTCATATTGATCAGATTACGACTAAGTTTGCTTCAGCCATTTACCATCATTTTACATTTCCAGATTTCTCGATTTTCAGCAGCAGTCAAGCGTCGGCATGGAGAAGCTGTAACGTATTCAATCGTTTGCTAGATAAAGAGAAGACCGGATGCCAGATCTTGGTACTTATGCGTGCCGGTAAGGAAAATCTCCCGTTTCCAGTGCAACTCAGAAAACTTGCTGGGCTTGAACACCGCAAGCATCATTTGATTGTTCACGGCGTTCTGTCATTTCCATACCGATATTCGCGCTGAATTTTTATTTGCTGACAAGGCGTCCCGTAGGGCTACGTAGGATTGCCTAAGAGAAACCAAAATACAGTCGGGCATTGAACCGTGACATTCTGAGTGCACTGACAACAGATCCTATGCTCTAATTGCGAAAAGCAGAAACACGCAGCTCTTGAAGCTCCTGAGAGTCAGGATTGTTCAGGAGCGCTTTTTGAAGTGCAAGCTGGGCCGCGGCTGGGTTTTGAAGCGCGAGATTGAGGCGGACAAGAAACACCCAGGCTTGGACCAATTGCGGATCCAGGCGCGTGACCTCTGTAAAGGCGGCAATCGCTGCCGGCCAGTTGCGCATCGCGAGGCTGGTCCCTCCGATGACCATATGCGTTTCCGGGAAATCTGTCTTGTTTGCGAGCGATGCTTGCCATTCCCTGGACGCAGAACGGGCGCTTGCAATTGCTGTTTCAGGCAGACGGGCGGTTTGCAGACCAAGCAGTTGGCGTGCCGCCTCGATCCGAACGGCCTTTGATGGATCGTCCAAGGCCTTCAGCACCGGATCCAATCGGGCTTGAGGTGGCAACCTCTGAAGCAGTTTCAGCGCAGCGGCCCGAACGATCGGACTGTCATCTTCAAGAAGCGTATCCGTTTTGCCGGTCAGATCCGAGCCAGGACTGGTACTCAGCAAGTCAAGCGCCGATGCCCGCACGATTGCTGGAAAAGCGGCATGTTGGGCAATCTGGAGAAGATCGGGCTCAACCCCGGAGGCGCCTGTTCTGGCGGCGTGGAAGGTCTCCCCAAAATGAGGGCCGCGGTGCGGGCTGTCCGGAAAGCGCGTTTGGAGCTCTGCTGCTGCCCATTGCGGTGTCTTGTCGGTATGGCAATCGGTGCAGGCGTTGGGCGTGCCGATCGTGACGGAGAGATCCGGGCGGGGGACCCGGTAGGAATGATCCCGGCGTTCATCGATGCCCATGTAGGTGCGCTCGATCATGTGGCAGGACACACATTGTGCGCCCGCGGTGTCTGTTTCATGGAAGTGATGAGAGGGATTATCGTAATCCTTGAGCCTCAAACTCGGAAAGCGTGCGTTGCCAGCCTCTGAATGACATTGGGTACAAATGGCATTGCCTTGCGCGCGCAGTGCTCCGCTGTGCGGCTCGTGGCAGTCGGAGCAGCGCACACCCTTGTCATACATTTTTGACTGGAGAAACGAGCCATAAACATAGACCTCATCCAGGATTTGCCCGTCAGCGTGATACAGGCCGTCCCTCAAAAGCGCGAGCCGATAGGCATCGTGGAAAGGTGTTCCGGGGAGTGGATTGCCGTCTTCAAAGGCTTCCCGGCGTGCATGGCATCCGGCACATTGCTGGATTTCCGTTTCTGCATTGTCTTCGCCATACGTCACCAGCAAGCCGGTCGGCCCAAGGCTGGGAAAGAGGCTCTTGACCGCGCCATCCTGGTGTTCCGCCCAGGCAACGTGGGCCGCGCCGGGGCCATGGCAGGCCTCACAGCCAACGCCGACTTCTGCCTGTGTGCTTGCATAGGTGCGGTCCCGGGCACTGTAGTTTTTTTGAAAGCCCGTTGCATGGCATTCAGCGCAGCGGGCGTTCCAGTTCTTGTAAGGTCCGCTCCAGTGAAAGCCGTCGTCCGGTTTCAGCTCCTGATCCTCGTAAATGTGGTACCAGGTCTTCAGGTCCTGATCCCAGGCGACATCAAGCGATTGCAGGCGTCCAGGTTCGGTTTCGATCAGGTATTGTTGAAGTGGATAAACGCCCCCCACACCGACAACTTTCAGAACCTTTGGTCCGCCGCGAATGTCGGTTGTTTCGATGAAATAGTCCCCGTCCTTTTGGAAGAACCGGGTGGTTCTGCCCCGGTGCGTGAACTCAGCGTCTTCAAAATCGCCGTCGACGGTTGTTTCAGAAGGCTCCATCCATGCTTTTGCATGATGAGACGTTGCCCAGGATTCAGCCTCTGCTTCATGGCAGGTGGTGCAGGTTTTGCTGCCGACATAATCCGGATGTGCGTTCGTTTGCGCTGCCACAGACTGAAATGTCCAAAAGAGCACGACAAGCGCGGTCACCAGTATGGCAGTGGGGTTCATGAAGACTTCCCAAGTGGCTGGCCGACATGTCCGGCGCGGCTGAGGTAAAGTGGCGTTATCAAGTGTCGTCGCTCCCTTGCATCTCACTACTAAATACCGATTTGACCTCTCAGCCAATGATGTTGCGCAAACCGGACACTGGGGACGTGGCCGTCGGGCAAGGCATATGGCAACGTGCGGCGACGGGATTGTCATCCGCATGGGGCACACGATTCAATTGTCCCCGCGGATCATAATCGGTCGGCTTGGAACCCTGGTTGCCCTGCTGATCGAGGCGCTGTTGCTGTACCTAGTGACACAGCAGCCATTCGTTCCCTCCGTAACAAAAGTCTGCTTTCCGCCCATTCCGCCTGTTGCTCTGCCACGCATCAACGCTCTAAGCGGGTGCGTTTATGAGCCGCGTCCGCGTTTCAAGCCCAGCCGGGATACCCGTCTTCCAGCATTTTTTGCACCCGCGTGCGGGCGGCTTCTTCGGCCTCGAGCTGTGCAAGCTCGGTTTCGAGGCGCATGAAAGACGGCAGGTAGTCGTCGCTACATTTCTGGACCAGTAGGGCCGTGGTTTTTAGGAAGAGATCATTTCGAAGCACCATTAATTGCTTTCAAGCAGTTTTATGAAGCCAGAACCTTAGATGCGCAAAACCTGATGTTTCAGGAGTTTTGGAAGCGGGAGAGAGTCTGGCATCACCTATACGCGGAGTTTGGTTCCGCTGCTCTTGAAAACTCTAAACCGCGAAATCCCGCATTTTCCCGGCTAAGACTTTCTGGTGCCGATTTATTACGGCCAGTGCCAATTAATTCTGACAAGTACAGTTCTGAGTTTGAAACCCGCAGATGCTTTAAGGCGCTGAGAAAAAGCTTGTTTTATTCGTAGTGCGGTTGAACAACCGATATTTGCCGAAGGGAACAAGACCGGGACCTGCGCGAATGTTGTGAGCCGGGCTTTCTGATCCGCTAACAGGCTCTAGCTATCTTCTGAGTTGTTGCGGAGGAAGCAGACCATGCGAATGATTGTGATCGTTGCTGTTTTGTTGCAGAGCTTGCTTGTTTCTGCGGCATCATCAGAGGAACTTGATCTGGAACTTGTGCTTTTGGCAGATGCTACCGGGTCCATTGATGACGCGGAAATCAGGTTCCAGCGCCAGGGTTATGCTGAAGCGATCACCGATCCGCAGGTCCTGAACGCCATCGCGGACAACGCTTATGGCAAGATCGCCGTGACCTATGTCGAATGGGCGGACATGTTTTCCCAGGACGTCGTGGTTGACTGGATGGTGATCGACGGACCGCAGTCGGCGCAGCTCTTTGCAGAGCGTTTGATGGCACCGCCCCGTCAGGCCTATGGCCGCAACGCGATTGGCGCAGCTCTTCTAAAGGGCAAAGAGCTGATCGACACCAACGAATACAAGGGGCTGCGGCGGGTGATTGATTTGTCGGCGGACAGCGCCAACAATTGGAATGGGCCAAGCATCACCGAGGCAAGAGACGCTGTTGTGAATTCCGGCATCGTCATTAACGGCCTCGCGGTCTTGTGCCGACACTGTTCGGGCCGTCCCGTGTCTTACAATCTGGAGGACCGGTTTTTTTCCGAGATCATAGGTGGTCCGGGATCCTTTGTTGTGACAGCCGACAGCGCGGATACCTTTGCGGCGGCCGTTCGCAAGAAACTTATTCTGGAAATCGCGGACAAGCGGTCTGCGCCGGATGCCCGTGTGAGGTTTGCAGCGATTGAAGGCAACGGGGCGGCGAACTGATCAGGGCAGATCCCGTCCGGGAGTACCAATCCTTAGATATTGAACTCAAACCGGCAGGCATCCGCCCCGCAGGCCCCGCATTCTGTCTCGGTGACACGGACTTGCGGGCCTATCAGCTCCTGGAACAACCGCTCGAAAACAGCCACATGCCAATGGCAAATCGGGTGATCGGCGTGTTCTCCTGCGATTAACGGATTGTCCTTCAGGATAAAGACGAGGGGGGTGCGTCCCGCGATTTCGAACTGTCCGGATCCTGCAAAGGTCCAGGCGTTTTTTGAAATGGCGTTCGCCAAGAGATGTTTAGAGACGCGTGCGGGAAGCACTTTCAAAAGCGTTTGCGCCAGACTTGGTATCCGGTGTTTCAAGACATAGTCGGCCGTGCCAACACCGGCGGCCCTGGATATCTGCGCTGAAAGATCGGGCAGGGTGGCCCGCACGGTCTTGTGAAACCGTGCAACGGGGCCTTCCGGGATCAGGCCGCTCATATCTGGAAGGCTCGCAATGCGGGCGTCCTGCAAGAGCGTTTCGAAAAGGTCCTGACCGCCCTGTTCTTCCAAGGGGGAGCGGAATTGGGTCAAGGCATTCGGGCCGATCATGCCATCGGCCTGAAGGCTCTGCCGGTCCATGTCAGGCGTTCTCCGCCAATTGTTCCGTGCTGCCGCCGCAGGCAAGCGCTGCCGCGGCTGAAGCTTTTTTGCGGTCTGCCGCCCGCTCCTTGCCTTGTAGCCGCAGGGCTTCGCGGCGCTCGGCTGCCCGCGCGGCACGATCGGCCGCCGATTCCCAGTCCGCCACTTGGGCTTCTGCCAAGGTGCGGTTCTCATCGAAGTCGAAATGCACCTTGTCCTTGGACTGCGGGCCCCAGTAGCCGGCCTTGCCAAGATCGTAGAACGTGCGCGCAAAGCCGGCCTTCAAGAAGGCTTTCAGGCAGCCCAGCAGATAGCGCCGACGAAAGCCTGTACCGCGCCACGGGTAATGGAACAAAGCCTTTTGCATGTAGAAGCGCCGGTAGTTCTTCATGACGCCGTTCAAAAGTTCGCCGCGTGTCATCGCCTCGGGCTTCATGATCGGTGTGACGAAGTTGTATTTTGAAAAATCGAACACCTCGACCTGATCGCGGATTTCCTGGAAGAGCGGTGTGAACGGCCAGGGCGTATACATGGCCCAGTTGGCAAGGTCGGGCTGCCAGTCCCACGCCATCTTGTAGGTTTCTTCCAGGGTTTCCTCGGTTTCATTGTCGAGCCCGACGATGAACTGGGCTTCCACGAAGATATCGGCCTCCCGAAGAAGCCGGATGGCTTCCTTGTTATCGTTGACCTTGGTTTCCTTGTTGAACTGGTCGAGTTTGAGCTGCGCCGCCGCTTCCGTTCCAAGGCTCACGTGGACCAGACCGGCCTCGCGGTAGAGCGGCAAGAGGTCCTTGTCGCGCATGATGTCGGTCACACGGGTGTTGATGCCCCACTTGATTTTGTCGGGTAGCCCGCGTGCGATCAGCTCGTTGCAGAATTCAACGAACTTCTTGCGGTTGATGGTGGGCTCTTCATCGGCAAGAATGAAAAAGCCGACGTTGTGCTCGGTGACCAGCTTTTCGATTTCATCGACAACCTTCTTGGGATCGCGCACCCGGTAATCGCGCCAGAATTTCCACTGCGAACAAAAGGAGCAAGTGAACGGACATCCCCGGGCAAAGTTCGGGATGGCGACGCGGGTACCGAGAGGAACATAGGTGTATTTGTTCCATTCCAGAATGTTCCAGTCCGGCTCGATCGCGTCGAGATCCTTCACGGTCGCAGCCGCATGGGTCGCAACGATCTGGTTGTCTTCCTTGAAAGCTATGCCCTTGATCGTTCTGCGGCCTTCCGGCCACCGTTCCTCGTCGATTGCCCGCATCAGCTCAATGACGATTTCTTCGCCTTCGCCGCGCACAATGACGTCCACCCAGGGCGCCTCGCTCAAGACCTGCTTGTACATGAAGGTGGCGTGGACGCCGCCGAGAACCCGAACCGCATGCGGATGTTCGTCTCTTGCTATCTCAAGAATGCGCTCGGCTGCGTAAATCGACGGTGTGATGGAAGTAACGCCAATGACATCCGGTGAGATCCGGCGGATTTCTGAAGCAATTTCCGCGTCAGATAGGTCATTGGTCATGGCATCGACGAAATGGATGTCGTCAAAGCCCGCCTTCTTGAGGCTTCCCGAGAGGTAGGCGACCCAGGCCGGAGGCCAGCTCCCGGCGATTTCCGCGCCACCAGAGTGGTAGTTTGGATGAACGAACAGGATGCGCATGGGATCACCTCTCATATGTGTCAATTAAAGTTGACACATGCATCGTCTCAGAAAAATGACGCAGATCAATCGGGCGAATTGCGTATTTTTGGCAGGTTGAGCGGCGGTGTCGTTTGCAGCTCAATTATCTTCCCTTGCGGTATTTCACGATTGCCACACAGCACTGTCATCTGCTTATGATTTGAGACTGCAGGGCTTTCCAGACCTAATCCTGCAAGCAAACCATCTATTGCACGCCCATTTTTCAAGGCGCGCCTTCAGCACATGCTGATCATGGAGACAGGAGATTTAAGAACGACAGTCCGCAATCAATTGCCGACTGTTTTGGAGCAATCAGAAAATGCCAAGGCCCAGTAGAACAAACGCTGTGCCACTAGCTGGGGAAGACAAAATGAAAGCACACGCCGTCGCCAAGTGGAGCGAGTTGCCAGATCGGGATCCGCAATATGCTCTCGTGGAAGATGTCGATCTGGTGGTTGTTCGCTTTGATGAAACGGTGTCGGTGATGTACGGGCGATGTCTTCACCGCGGGGCGCTGATGTCCGACGGCTATGTGGATGGAGATAACCTTATTTGCGGCGTTCACTACTGGGACTACCGCATTGATACAGGCGTTTCTGAGTACAACAACTCGGAAGTCCTGAAGAAATTCAGCAGCTGGGTCGAAGACGACGAAGTGCGGGTGGATGCGGAGGAGATCGCGGCCTGGGCCAAAGACAACCCGCAACCGTTCCAGCGCGATGGCTATCTCGGTCTATATGCAGACACGTCCCACGGCACTGAGGAAGAGCCTTATACCAAACTTATTCAGGGGTATGCCAAACACGGTCTTTCCAAGACCGGTCACCATGGCGTGGTGGATGCCATGGGGGTGCCGCGTGTTGACTTGCCAGATTGGGACGACATCCAGATCCTGACTGCGCAGCTCCAGCGTTTTCCGTTGCTTGATGATGATCCGGTGGGGACCGACGTTGTCATCGGGCCGAATGCGCAAAAGCCGCTTCACCTGAAGATCCCGCTGTTTGTCTCAGACATGAGTTTCGGCGCCTTGTCCGAACCGGCGAAGGTTGCGCTTGCGCGGGGGGCGGAGCTTGCTGGAACCGGTATCTGTTCCGGAGAAGGCGGGATGTTGCCGGAAGAGCAGGAAGCTTGCTCACGTTATTTCTATGAGCTGGCCTCAGGACGCTTCGGGTTCGACTGGGAGAAGCTGAACAAGGTTCAGGCGTTTCATTTCAAGGGTGGTCAGGGTGCCAAGACCGGAACTGGCGGCCATTTGCCGGGATCCAAAGTGCAAGGCAAGATTGCCGAAGTGCGAGGCCTGAACGAAGGCGAGTCGGCGATTTCCCCGCCGCGCTTCCCCGACTGGACCGTTTGCGAACAAGTCCGGGATTTCGCCGATGAGGTGCGTAGCCGCACAGGTGGCATTCCGATTGGCTACAAGCTCTCTGCTCAGCACATCGAAAAAGACATCGATGCGGCCTTGGAGATTGGGGTTGATTACATCATCCTGGATGGCCGCGGCGGGGGCACTGGAGCTGCGCCGATCATTTTCCGGGACAATATCTCCGTACCGACAATCCCCGCGCTCGCCCGGGCCTGCCGGCATCTGGACACGTCTGGGCGGAGCGACGTTTCGCTGGTGATCACCGGAGGCCTCCGTAAGCCTGCTGACTTCGTTAAGGCGATGGCCCTGGGCGCCGATGCGATTGCCGTATCCAACGCCGCTATGCAGGCGATCGGCTGCATCGCCATGCGCGCTTGCCACACCAACAATTGCCCCGTCGGGATCGCGACCCAGAAACCGCATCTCGTGAATCGTCTGGTGATCGAGAAATCCGCCCGCCAGCTCGCCAACTTCTTCGAAGCGTCGGTTGAGCTGATGCAGGTGATGGCGCGCGCTTGTGGCTATTCGCATTTGAACCAGTTCAACCAGCACGATCTCACAACGTGGAAGCGGGAAATGGCGGACCTGTCCGGTGTTGCCTATGGTGGTGTGGCCTGATCCGGGCCGATCAGTTTTGAGGGAGGAATTCATGGACGCTCAAAATCTCGACTGGATCAAGGTCGGCCATGTGAATGATTTGCCGGAGGGGCGCGTCAAGACGGTTACGGCGCGCACCACATCCATTTGCCTGTCGCACTTCGATGGTCAGTGGGCCGCGATGGACAATCACTGTCCGCATCAGCGTGGGCCCCTCGGAGAAGGCTCAATAGAGAAGGGAGTGGATGGCAAGTGCTGGATCCGATGTCCCTGGCACGGATGGGACTTCGACCCGCTGACCGGAAAACCGCCCGGAGGCCACGAAGACAGCGGACAGGAGCTTTATCCCCTCAGGGTCGAAAACGGGGAGATTTTCGTTGGGCTGGAACCAGAGCCGGAGCATGAACGCACCGTGACCGATGTCATGGCAGAGACCATGGTCAATTGGGGTGTGAAACGTATCTTCGGGATGGTCGGTCACTCGAACCTTGGGCTTGCCGATGCCATCCGGCGTCAGGTCAACAAGGGCAAGCTCGGCTATGTCGGGATCCGGCACGAAGGCGCTGCCGCCTTTGCCGCCTCCGCCTATGGCAAGTTGACGGGCAAACCCGCCGCCTGTCTGACGATTGCGGGACCCGGAGCCACCAATCTTCTGACCGGTTTGTGGGACGCCAAGGTGGACCGGGCGCCTGTGCTCGCTTTGACAGGACAGGTGCAAACGCAGGTTTTCGGACCGGGTGCCTTTCAGGATATTGATCTGAAGTCCGCATTTGAGTCCGTATCAAGATTTTCGCAACCGGTTCTTAGCACCTCCAAGCATGCCGAGCTGATGTCCCTGGCGCTGAAAACGGCACTGGTTGAGCGCGATGTTGCCAACCTGATTTTCCCGGATGATGTGCAGACCCTGCCCAGCGCCAAGGAGGCCGGACATCCGCAAGGCCGGTTGAGCCGGATTGAAGTCACGCCGTCGTCCGAAGACCTAGAGGAAGCTCTCAAACTGATCAATGGCGCCAAGCGTCCGGCCATCGTGCTTGGTTACGGGGCGAAGGATGTACGGGACAAGGTCATTGCGCTTGCCGAAAAGATGGATGCGCCGGTGCTGACAACATTCAAGGGTAAAGGCCTCATTCCGGATACCAATCCCTTGTCCGCCGGTGTCCTTGGCCGATCAGGCACACCTATTGCCAGCTGGTTCATGAACGAAGCGGATCTGATTGTCTCTCTTGGGTCCTCGTTTTCAAATCACACAGGAATCGCACCCTACAAGCCGATCATCCAGGTGGACTTCGAGCGGATGCAGCTCGGCAAGTTCCATCCCGTCACGTTGCCCGTCTGGGGAGAGATTGGAACCTTCTGCGACGCTGTGCTGGGACAGGTTCAACGGCCCGCGGATGCACCGGATCAAAAAGCGGAAGTTGCGGAACGCTGGGCTATTTGGCGCGAAGAAAAGGAAAGACGCCTTTCGGAAGAGCGGACAGGGGGGATCCACTCGGCCGCCGTCTTCAAGGCGCTGACGGAGTTGTGCCCGGAAGATGCGATCATTCCGGTGGATGTGGGCAACAACACCTATTCCTTCGGCCGGTATTTTGAGCCACGTGGCCAACGCATCCTGATGTCAGGATATCTAGGTTCGATAGGTTTCAGTCTGCCGGCAGCGCTGGGCGCCTGGTGTGCTACACAGGACTTTGAGGAATACAGGGGCCGCAAGGTCATCTCGATCTCTGGCGACGGCGGGTTCGGCCAGTATGCGATGGAGTTCACCACGGCCGTGAAATACGGCATGAACATCACGCACATCCTTCTCAACAACTCTGAACTCGGTAAGATCTCCAAGGAACAGCGGTCGGGCGAGTGGCCGGTCTGGGAGACGAGCCTCACCAACCCGTCTTTTGCGGCCTTCGCAAGGCTTTGCGGCGGACATGGGAATCGGGTCACGGAAGCCGCAGAGCTCCATGCCGCTATCGCCGAGGCGATCGCTCATGACGGGCCGTCTTTGGTTGAAATCGTGACCGACGCCGATCTTGTGTAAGGCGAGATGAATTAGGTACGGCGTTCTTGGGAAGGATAGAATGCTTAATGGTAATGGACTTGCCGGCACATGCTGTGCCGCCCCGGACTAGATCCGGGGTCTCGGGTTCAGTGCCTGGGGCGGCTTGGGGTCCCGGCTCAAGGCCGGGAAAGCGCTGATTAGCTGGCGCCAAGAAGCGTTAGATACTTGTGTAGGGGGAGAACATTGGAGACAGCTTCATTTCTGATCGAACTGGGCCGTTACTACCTTTATGCGGGTGGGATTGTTGCGGCTTTGTTCCTGGTGATTGGCATTGACCGGATAGAGCCGTCGGCCAACGGCTCTTATGCATTTCGTCCGCTTTTAATCCCCGGCATTTGTCTCATCTGGCCGTTGGTTCTCTATCGGTGGGCTGTTCTGGAAAGGACAAAGGGGGACAAACCATGAAACGGGCCCACCGGACCGCGCACGCCCGGATTTGGACGTTGCTTGGGATCGCACTGCCTCTGGCTTTCTTCACCATCCTTGCCTTGCGGCAAACCCCGCCCGCGGACCGGCCGGCAATCCTGATTGAAGCGCCTGTAAATCAGGCAGCAACCGGGGAGGGGAACCAATGAGTGTTCAGTACACTCCGGTTCTTTGGAACAGGAACAAGCTGGTCTATGACGGCGTGCTGCTGATCGCGGTCGCGCTCTATCTCTATGTCTTTATCCGCTATGCCCCGGCCTTTGAGGATGTGACCAAACCGATTGACGGGGCAACGTTGCGCATGCGCGCCTTCGGCAGCTGCGCGTTCTTGATGCTTACCGTTATCCTGTGCATCGGACCGCTCGCCCGGCTCGACCGGCGCTTCCTGCCGCTTTTATACAATCGGCGGCACTTCGGGGTCATGACGGCCGGGATTGCCGCTGTCCATGCCAATTATGTGCTCGGTTGGTATTTCAATTTCTCGCCGACGGACAAATACGTCGCGTTGCTGTCGTCCAACACCAGTTACGGTCAGATCCTTGGCTTTCCCTTCGAGGCGCTGGGCATTGGGGCGCTGCTGATCTTGTTCGTGCTGGCCGCCACCAGCCATGATTTCTGGCTGAGTTTTCTCGGAGCCCCCCTCTGGAAAGCACTGCACATGTCGATTTACATCGCATACGCCTTTGTCGTGCTGCATGTGGCGCTGGGCGCGCTTCAAGGCCCCGGGGATCCGATACTGACAAGTCTGGTCACGGCGAGTGTTGTGATGGTTTGCGGCCTCCACTTTGCGACCGGGCGGATGGAAGCAGCGCGCGAGCGCGGCGAAGCCACGGCAAAGGCTTCGCTTGAGCAGGCGGGCTGGGTCATTGCCGGCGAGGTAGACGAGATCGATGAGGATTGCGCCAAGGTGGTGACGCTGGACGGCGGCGAGCGTGTCGCGATCTTCAAGTATGACGGCAAGCTGTCTGCGATCACAAATGCCTGCGCCCACCAGAACGGGCCACTCGGGGAGGGAAAGGTCCTGTGGGGCTGCATTACCTGCCCGTGGCATGGATATCAGTACAACCTCGCCGACGGGCGGGCTCCGGAACCGTTTACCGAGAAGATCTCGACCTACCGGCTAAAATTGATTGGATCGACGGTGCTCCTGGATCCGAAAGCCTTGCCGCCCGGAACGCATGTTGAACCGGTCAAACTGGGAGAGGGCGCATGAGCTGGAAACAAACCAAGGACGCGCCGTTTTTCGTTGGCTATCTGAACGCGGTTCCAAAACCGCTCGCCGTGTTCGCTCTGGTCTTTTCACTATGTTTTGCGGGTGGCATGGCGCTGGCCGCCCTGGCGTTGTCCTCAACCCAGAACGATCCGGGCAATGGCGGATTTCAATGGGGGAACCGCTTTGAACAGGCCGGATTGCTTGAAATGAGGCCGTATCCGGTGTTCCGGGTGCCCGGCGACGAGGAGAGCGGGCCGCGGACCTATATGCTGTCCGGTCAGGGAAAACGCGGCGTCTTCGGTCCGGCAGAGGCGAATGCAGGGACACCGGTCACCTTGCGCGGCGTTCCTGTCAATCGAGGCGATCTCACCATGATCCAGGTTGGCAAGGTCGAGGCAACGGAGGGCGGCGCGGGCAACTTTACGCCAAGCGACGGTGTGCCGCTTGGGCGCTGGAAACTCGCTGGAGAGATCTGCGACGGCAAATGCTATGCCGGTGCCATGCGGCCGGGGCAGGGGCTTGCCCACAAGGCCTGTGCCGATCTCTGCATCACCGGAGGCATCCCGCCGGTTTTTATCTCCTCTGGTCCCGTTGAGGGTCGCAATTTTTTCCTGATGGCGGACAAGGATGGCAATCTCTTGGGGGACGAGATCCGGGATCTGCTTGCGCTTTTCATCGAAGTGGAGGGCGAGGTGGAGCGCCTGGACGATCTTCTGGTGTTCAAAGCTGATCTATCAACGGCGAGGATCCTGAAATGAGCGACAATCCCAAACGCCCTTCGGTGCAAACGATCGCGATTGCTCTGGTTCTGACCGGCGCTGTGACAGCTGCCGCCTATTACGCCTGGATCTATGCCAATATCGGCGCGCGCACCTATGCCAGGGGAACCCTTCTCACCGACATGCGGTTCTTCGTAGGGCTTCTAGCTGTCTTCGTTGTGCTGACGTTTGCGGATCGGATCATCGGTTTCATTGCGGCCCGGATCGGGAGGCGAAAGACGTAACTGGAATGATGTTTTTTGCTGTTTAGGATACTGCGTTACTTGGAGAGGCGGATGCGGGCAGGGCTAAAAACGTTGGTCTTTGTTCTGGGGCTATCGCACTGGCATGTACCGTCATCGCAAGCGCAGGACACATTGACGTTCTCTATGGCCCAGAACGCTGCACCGGTTGCACTGGCCGTTCGCATCGTTGAAAGCGCATATGATCAGTTGGGCATTTCAATAACCAAACTGCCCATGGCTCGGTCCCGAAATATCCTTACCGCATCTTCCAATGAGGTAGATGGCATCATCGCCGGGCCAAAACTGTTTGATCAGGAGTTTCCGTTTCTGACGCGGATCGACGTGCCGATCTTGCAGATCGACATCAGGATATTTTCCTGCAATCCCGACTTGTTAGATGGCAATTCCGTCCAGCAAAAACGTTGGGGCCGGATAAACGGCGCGCGGCTACTATCGAAATACACTGAGGGGTATGACGATGTGTGGTTGGGAGACACCTTTCATGAGCTTTTCGGAATGCTCAAATTGGATCGACTGGACGCCGTGATCGGTCCTCAGATTGCCTTGGACATCTATTCCAAACGCGAGGATCGCGGATGCATCGAAGCCGTCGGCGGCTCCTTGGGGCAGGTCGATTTTTTCCATTACCTGCATTCAAAAAACGGCCATTTGGTACCAAGCGTAATGCGCGTTTTGCGAGACATGCAGGATGCCGGGAAAATCAAGGAAATCACTGATGCTTTCTTCGGCCTAAATGCAAGGAAACGCCCTGTGCCGGGTGAACTAGAAGAAATGCCGGATAACCCACCTAGCTCCGATAGTGCGACGCAAGGTTTTAATTGAGATCGCTGCCAATACTATGTGAAAGCAGAATAGTTTATCTAATACGACCATTTCTTCTTTGAGCCAGCGCCTGTGACTGGTTCCTGAATTAATTGAGGTGTCCGCCCCCTCCCATCTCTTAAGATGGGGCCACGGGAGGGAGCGGACGGGAGTGGATGGTCCTACCAGCCGATCCCCGCATAGCGGGAGCATGCCGGCGGTTCAGCGTGCAGGCGGACCAAATCCACCACTGCCGCGTCTTCCTTTTTGGATCTCATCACACTCCGAATGGCCGGACCGTTTTGCGAAACGATGATTGCATCAGCGTCCGCGATGGCCTCTTCCGGGGTCTGTTTCAGGAAGTCGGGCAAGGCATCGACAACAGCTTTGAGATGCGGCGAAGCGTGCTGCATATATTCAAACTGTTGTGCGATATGCGGACCAGGCACGATGGCCGGGTCGTAAGCGGTGACCTCCACGCCTTCAGCGCGCAGGGCCGCAATCACTTCCAGAACCGGGCTTTCGCGCAAGTCGTCCGTGCCCGGCTTGAACGCGACGCCCAGAATGGCGGCTTTCTTGGCACCGGTCTTGCGAACCATCTCGATTGCCTCTTCGACTTGCTGGTCGTTGGTCGGGATCAGCGAGTCGATGAGCGGAACGTTGACGTTCAGCTGTTCTGCAAGATGCGAAACGGCGCGGACTTCCTTCGGCAGGCAAGAGCCGCCAAAGGCAAAACCAGGTTTCAGGTAGTAAGGCGACAAGTTCAGCTTCGTGTCCTGGACGAAGATGTCCATGACCTTGTGACTGTCGATCCCCATCGGCTTGCAAAGGCGGCCAACTTCATTGGCAAAGCTTACCTTCGTGGCATGCCAGACATTGTCGACATATTTTACCAGCTCGGCGACATCGACAGAGGTGACAATCGGGTTGTCGTCAACGGGTGCATAGATCTTTTTCAAGATGTTCGCGGTGCGCTCATCCGTAACACCGATGACTGTTTTTGGCGGTGCATGGAAATCGGCAACAGCCGTACCTTCCCGCAAGAACTCCGGATTGAAACATACGCCGAAGTCCTGTCCGGCCCGCTTGCCGGACACTTCCTCGATGATCGGGGTCATGATCTCGAGTGTCGTTCCCGGAGGAACGGAGCAGCGCAAAACGACGACATGGAATTCGTCCTTGGCCGCGATTGCAGTGCCGATAGACCGGGCAACCGCTTTAATGGCGCGCGTGTCGCAGCCGCCGTCTTCGCTTGTCGGAGTGCCAACGGAGACGAACGTTACGTCTGAGTCCATAACCGCTTGCGCAACATCGGTGGTCGCGGTCAGCAGCTCGTCATTGACACCCGCGGTCAGCAAGTCGCCGAGCTGGTCTTCAACGATCGGGCTCTGGCCCCAGGAGATGGAATCGACTTTCTTGGCATCAATGTCGGCGCCGATGACCTTGTGGCCAAGCGAGCTCAGGCAGGCGAGGGAAACGGCTCCAACATATCCCAGGCCGATGACGCTGATGGTGTCTTTGGTTTCAATGAGGCGCCAGTCAAAAGCGTCGAGAGTTTGAACGGCTTCGAATTTTCCTACATGCATTTTCATTTCACTGCTCCCAGTGTGATGGTCCTGGGACGACAGTTACAAGCGCCGTGCCAAATCGAATTGGCATGGAAAAGATAAGTAAAAACAGTAATTTACAAAAAATCTCACAAAAACTCCGGGTCTGTTGATCTTTCGATTTTGAAAACAAAAATTCAAATTCGGACAAACAAAATTCGGGTTTTCGGAAATACGCAAGTGTGTGGTCAATCCCCCGAATTTCTCAAACCAAGAGCCGATGAAACACTGCCTATATAATAAAGCCTGATAGCCGGATTTTTGGACACACCAAATTTCGTAACAAACAACAGTTCGGATTTCGCGAATTCAAAAAGAACGCTTCCGGAAATCAGAAATGATAAATGGCATATTCGTTATCCGGTAGTTTGAAAATTCAGATAGGTGCCTGTATTTATTCAGTAAATCACCCAACCGGACACGGCCGTTCCATTTGGCAAGCCTGTTGCAAAGCTGTCTGCAACTAAAATTCTCGCAAAGGAGAGGCTGTCATGTTTCCACAAGCGGTATTCGCCCCAGTCGGACAAGTCACCGGCCCCATTGGCTGGACGGACCCGGTCCCGGTAAATGACGTCTATCTGTTCGATCTTGATGCGCTCGTGCCAAGCCCGAAAGGTCAGATGGATCTGGAATTCGCGCGGTACTTGAGCGCATTTGCGCGCAAACGCGCATGCTACATTCTGTCCAACACCAGCATCACGGACATGATGACCCGTATCCCGGCACCGGTCCGCGCTGCATGTGCCGGTCTGTTCGCAGCCGGAGGCACGGAACTCTGGGTCGGTGAAGATCTCGTCGTGCAGCATGAGCATGAGTTTTCCGACGATCTTTATGAGTTCATGGTCAAGGTCGTTCAGAAAAGCACGTACCCGGAAAAACAAGCGCCGATGCTGGAAAGTGGTTCCGCGTCTCTGCGTCTCTGCATCGCGGGTTATCAATCAACGCTTCGCCAGATAAAAGACTATGCCGCATGGGAGGAAGAGCATTCTGAGCTCGCGACCATTACCCATGAATTCAAAGCCCGGTTTCCGGATCACGATGTTTACCGCGACACCGATACAAGCCTGATGATCGTCCCTCGGACGTTTTCATCAGCTCTCGTGGTCAGCCATCTGCTCAAGCGGCACAAGAATGCACGCCTGATCGGCTATGTGACACCGCAAGCCGCCGGATCCTACGCCAGTCCGCTCTGCGATGCTTTTGGCACTGCAGACGTTCTCTCGACAATCAAAGGGCCGGGCGATGTCAGTCAGCTGCTGAGCTATGAGTTCCGCCGTCTCACGCAACAAGAAGCCGCCGTGAATGAGCGGGCCGGCGAACTGGTCGAGGCGTGAGATGGGATTGCCAATCATACCTCTGGAACAGACGTCCTGGACGCTTTTGGGCAGTGAAAAGGTGTTTGAAGCCGGAGATCGGCTGAAAGTCCTTCGACAGACAGTCGAGTTGCCTGATCATACCCGTGTGGAGGATTATTATCAGATAGACCTGCCGACCTATGCGACAGTCTATGCTGTTACGGAGAAAGACGAAGTTCTGCTTCTGGAGCAATACAAGCATGGTGTTGGACATGTGTGTCTGACACTCCCGGGCGGGCAAATTGATCCTGGTGAGAACCCTGAGTTTGCTGCCCGCCGGGAGCTTCTGGAAGAAACGGGCTATGGCGGTGGCCGCTGGACCGCAGGACCGGCCCTGGTGCTTCACGGAAACCAACGGGTCGCGCTCGGACATATCTTTGTCGCCCGCCATGTCATCCAGCTCAGTGATCCATGTCCTGGCGATCTGGAGGAAATGCAACTCAGGCTGCGGTCCCGAAAACGGGTTCAACAAGACCTTTTGAACGGCGCTCTGCCAATTACATCCCACGCAGCCGCGGTCGGGATTGCCGAGACCATGATCAGGGCGAGTGGTGCCTAACAGAAATAGCAAGTGGGCTGTCGGCAGAGGCTGTCAGGAATTGACAGCCATATCGTCCTCGTCCGGTGCGGAGCCGGCAACGCCGGTGTCGTCCCCGTCTTGGGCGGCCCAGATTTCCTTCTTGCGGTAAAGGGTTGAGGGACTGACTTGGAGAATACGTGCGGTTTTCGGCAGGCTTCCTCCGCAAGCGTCAATCGTTGCTTCGATGATGCTGCGTTCAAGCGTTTCGAAGGGTTGACCGAGAGACAATGTAATCTGCGGCCAAACATCGCCCGTGTCGCTGACAACCGTTGCAGCCGGGCTTGCCGCCTGAGGCACACTGAGGGGAACGGCTTGTGCGGGTTTGGGCGCTGAGGGTTGACGTCCCTGAAGCGTTGCCAGCATGTCCACCTCGACAATCGGGCCTTCATTCAAAACAACCAGATTGCGGATCGTGTTTTGCATTTCCCTGACGTTGCCGGGCCAGGGATGGCGCATCAAAAGCTCTTCGGCTTCCACTGAAAAGCCTTCAAACGTCTTGCCTTCTTCGTTGCCGAACTTGGTTAGAAAATGCCGGGCTAGTTCCAAAATGTCGGCGCCGCGAGCGCGTAAGGGTGGCAGTCCGATAGGCAGGACATGAAGACGGTAATAGAGGTCTTCGCGGAAGCGGCCAGCTTCGACTTCTTCCTGCGGATCCCGGTTCGTCGCGCAGACGATGCGCACATCGACTTTGGTCAGCTTGTCGCTGCCAACTTTCTGGACTGTGCCGCTTTGCAGAAAACGCAGCAATTTGGCCTGCAGGCTCAGTTCCAATTCACAAATTTCGTCGAGGAAAAGGGTGCCGCCGTCCGCGCGGGCAGCCGCTCCATCCCGATCCCCCGTCGCCCCGGTAAAAGCGCCTTTCACGTGGCCGAAAATCTCAGATTCGATCAGATCTTTCGGAATGGCCGCGCAATTGAGCGGCACAAATGGTTTTTTTGCGCGGGGGCTGGATTTGTGGATGGCTTCTGCGCAGACCTCCTTGCCGGTGCCGCTTTCTCCTGTGATGAAGACAGACGCATTGGATCGGGCGACGCTTTCGATCATTTTGTAGACAGCGGTCATGGGCAGGGACGAGCCGACAAAGCCGTGATTGGCTTTCCCGCCGGACGGTTTTCTGACCTCTGCAACGACTTCGGTGAGGGTTTCACGCTCCAGCGCGTTACGGGTCGTTGTGATCAGGCGCTCTTCGGCAACCGGTTTGACGATGAAGTCGTAGGCGCCGGCCTGCATGGCGTCGACCGCCGTCTTGATGGATCCGGAGCTGGTTACAACCACGACCGTCACCGGCAACTGTTCCTCCCGAACGGTCGCCAGGACTTCAAGGCCATTCATGTCGGGCAGTTGCAGATCGAGAAGTACGACGCTGATGCCGCCCTTGCGGATCTTGGAAAGGGCCGCTTGACCGGTTTCCACATGGGTCGTTTCTATCCCGGCACGGGACAGATGGTGCTCATAAACGGTTGCAAGAGACAGCGTGTCTTCGACAATCAGAACTTTCAAATCAATTCCCTCAAAGTCTTGCGGAGCTATCATGGATCAGAGGTCAAGTTGATCCCCATCTCGCCCGCCAAAGCTTTCACATCTGCTAACGTATCGTCACTTATTGATTGGAGTTCGTCCACCCGTGTAAGGGCCGCAGCTGTTTTTTCTTCGCGGACCAGAGTGTTGATTTCCGCCGCAATCGTGGTCAATCGCGTTGCTCCAAAGGTGCCCGCAACACTTTTCAGGGCGTGTGTGGCGCGTTCCAACTGGGTGAAATCATGCGTTTGAGCCGCAAGGCGTGCCGCTTCGCTTTTCTCACGAGTGTCGGCTTCGAATTGATTTAGGAGCTTTTCCTGTAATTCCGGTGGCATGTCCGCGAGGAGGGTGCGGGCTTCGCCGAGTTCCAGAGACGCATCCTGCGGCGCGGCATGGTCCAGCTTGGGAGCATGGTGTCGGACATTGCGGGCAATGCACGCCAAAAGATCCTGCTTCTCTACAGGCTTTGACAGGAAATCGGACATGCCGGCTGCGAGGAACCGTTCTCTATCGCCGCGCAAGGCATAAGCGGTTAGGGCAATGATGGGCGTTTTTGCGTTCCGCCGCCCGTTTTGAATGTGTTGAGCAGCTTCGAGGCCATCCATTTCAGGCATCGAGATATCCATCAAGATGCAGTCATAATCGCGGTTCTGGGCAGCGATGACCGCCTCCTTGCCGTTGTTGGCAATATCAATGTCACAGCCAGCTCGTTCAAGCGCGTGCGAGACCACGATCTGATTGGTCGCGTTGTCTTCGGCAACCAAGACGGTCAAACCGTCTGGAATGTGTTCCTCCAGCATGGCGACTTCAGGTTCGGGCAACTCGATAGCATCGTCGGCACGCTCAAGAGGAACGCAGAAATGGAAGGTGCTGCCCGCGCCGGGCAGGCTCTCCACGTGGATCTCCCCGTCCATCAAGTTGGAGAGGCGTTTGCTGATGGCCAGCCCAAGCCCCGTGCCACCCTGCTTTTTGGTATAGCTCGTGTCGACTGTGACGAAATCTCCGAACAGTGTCTGGTGCTTGTCCTTTGCGATACCAATGCCCGTATCCTTGACGGTAAAACGGAACACAGGCTGAACCGGATCGTCCTTGTCGAGGGAAACGCTGATATCGATTGACCCGATTTCGGTAAACTTGACCGCATTGGACACCAGGTTCAGCAACACTTGCCGCAACCGGCCTGAATCACCGCTTACCACCTGTGGAACGTTGGCCGGATAGTTCAGGTCAATTGTCAGCCCCTTTTCCTGGGCAATCGGCATGAACAAGTCGGCAATGCTCTTAACGACGGTCTTGAGCCGGAAGGGCGCTTTTTCGAGCTCGGTCCGTCCTGCTTCAAGTTTGGAGAAGTCCAAAATATCGTTGATGAGTTCCAGCAAGGAGCGACCCGATTCACGGGCCGTTTTCACATATGCTTTTTGGCCGGGGTCAAGATCGGTATCCCGTAGCAAGCTCAAGATACCCAACACCCCGTTCATTGGGGTGCGGATTTCGTGGCTCATCATGGCGAGGAATTGTGCCTTGGCCTCGTTCGCGGCTTCTGCCTTTTCCTTGGCAATCCGAAGGGCCTCTTCAGCGGCTTTGCGTTCCGTGATGTCTCGGACATAGCCGAGGAACAGTGGTCCCTTCTCACCGCGCGTGTGGCGGATTGCGAGTTCCACGATGATCTCATGTCCTTCCTTGTGAAGGCCCTCGATCTCGATCCGCTTTCCGAGAACCGGCCCTTCTCCGGTTTTCAGGAACTTCTCCAGACCGGCATCGTGCATTGCGCGGTATTTGTCGGGAATGATGTAGTCGGACATTTTTTGCCCAACGAGTTCAGTGGCAGTCCAGCCAAACACCTCTTCGGCGGCTGGACTGAAGTCGAGAACGGTTCCGCTGCCATCCATGACGATGATGCCGTCGAAGGAGGCGGAGACCACATTGCGCAACAGGCCCTGGCTGCTGACCAGTTCCTGTTCGCGTTTTTTAAGTTCCGTGATGTCGACACGGAAACCGACCATGCCGCCTTCGCTTGTCCGCGATTCAATCACGCGCAACCACCGACCGTCGTCCAAATGCTGTTCCATGGGAGCACCCGGGTTTCGGTGGTTCTGCATCCGCAATTCAATCCAGTCCTCCAGGACTTGTCCCGAGACTTGATATTGGCCGCGTTGCGCGCCTTCCCGGATGATTTCTTCGAACGTTCGGCCAGGCCGGATCAGATCGGCGCTGCTGCTGTAGAACTCCTTGTACTTGCTATTGCACAGAACCAGCCGGTCTTCGGCGTCATAGAGAACAAAGCCGTCGGGTAGTGACTCAATGGCATCCACGAGGCGGGTTTCTGCTTGCTGCAATTTCGCAGCCGCGGCTTTTTGCTCGGTGAGGTCGCGCAAGATTGCGGTGTAGGTGTCCTGGCCCTCGACGATGGTTTTGGAAAGAGACAGTTCGACAGGATAGAGACTTCCGTCAAAACGGCGGCCTGTGACTTCAAAGCGGTTCTTGTCTGTTGCAAGAGGCGCAGACTTTCCCGAGCAACACGCGAAGGGCAGGACATGTGCATCTTCTTCTGGAAGAATGTCGCAGATCCGTTTGCCGGACAGATCTTCTAAAGATTTAACACCGAACATTTGCAGCGCCGCCGGATTGGCACTCAAGAGATCGCCGGATGGAGACAACGTCACAACACCATCCAGCATCGTTTCCAAGACGGCATTGACTTGCGCTTCGCCGGTTTCGGCGCGGATGATGGCCGCTTCAAGGGCGGCATTTTTTTCCCGCTCCGCATCGGCAAGATCATGCACACGCGTCAGAGCTTTCTGGCGCTGTGACGAAAGCACAAAAGTCAATGCAGCTGCCGCCAGAAAGGCGATGCCCAACATCACGATCAGGCTGTTGATCGATGTCAGGCTGCCGCCGTAAAGCGCGCTCGCCGGGAGCACGACTTCCTGAATGCCACGAATGTCACCAACTTCCCAATCGGTCTTGGGTGAGTCTGGATGTGTGTTGTGGCAAGCGACACAGCTTCCTTCCATACGAACGGCGGTGGCGCTGCGGAAAACGTTACCATCTTCGCGCTGTTCAAGCCGTTGAAACGGCTGTTCCGGGTTCGCTACCAGGGCTGTCAGAGCTTCACGCTCGAAATCATCGATTTCCCGGTCATGGCGCCAGGGCCAGGGATGATTGGATAACATCCGGATCCGGCTCTTCGCACCAAGAAGCGCCAGTTCATTTTCCAGCGCCAACGTCATGGAGACGGGAGCAGGAATTGTCAGTTCGTTCCCATGATAGTCATGACTAACGGTGACATCTTGGGAAGAGTAGAGTTTGTCGACCACTTCGCGTGAATAAAAAGAGCGGGTCGCGGTCAGCAGTTCATTCTGCGCTTGGGCGGCTGCGGAAAGATCGGCGGTACGCGCCTTTTGGCCAAAGTCGACCGCGATGACGTATGCCGAAATTGCAGATGCACATATGAATACGAGGACCAGCCAGAAAGTGGCGTCCTGCGCGACATCAGATATCCACTTCCGCATGGATTTGTCCCTGGCTGGTGCGTTTTGCGAATTCAAAACACTTCGGCTGTTCCCTGTGGGTAGTTTGGCCATAGGATGTAAAATTTCACTTTATAGAAAAACGTAGGATTCAGGTCTTGGTTGCAGCCGGGCTTTAATCCGGCTGCAATTTGAAGAACGGATTATCTCCCATGAAGGCCTGCCAGCTTTTATAAGTGTAAGTGCGGTGCGGCTCGCAGCTGTCTGTGCAACTGTGAACTTTGAGCGTGAGCTGGAAGTCCGCGTCAGGATCAAAGAGGTTTGCATAGGCGAAGACCGTATCGGCCGACTGAACGCCGGGGACTGGCCCCGCAAATCGTTTCTTGAACGCTTCAGACGGTATGGAAGACCAGCCGCCTGCCGGGAACCAGCGGGGCCCGATCGGTCCGGCGCCATCCAGATCACGCGGGGTTTCAGCACCGAATGTGAGCAGGAAGTCTTCCCGGCTTTTGAGCGCGGCCACATGGTCGCTGGTCATCAGATCCGGGAATTCGGCTGCACTCAGCAGCGATATCCCGGCATGACCTGTATCTTCGTAACGCTCGCCGGCACGTTTTGACGGTGAGCCGTCACGGTCTTCAAAAGCCGCCTTTGGCCAGTAGCGGAAAAGGGCGCCATTTTCGTCCGCACTCCATTCGTCATAAAAACCTTCCATAATGGATGTGCTTCGGGCTGTGAGGGCAGGATCTGGAAGGTCCTTCAGCAATCCGGCCATTGTCACCTGCCAGTTCCAGGGAGCAATGCTGCCCTTGAACCTGAAGTCGATGTCTCCGTTGATCCGGTAGAGCCCGGCGCCCACGTCGAAATCCGGTTCGTATGTATTAGCAAGGCAGGCCTGTGTTTCGGCAATCTTGCCTGCCAGATCCTCCGTGCATCCTTCGCCAAGGATTTTGCATGCATTTGCAAGACTGTTGGCAATCATCGCCTGATTGATCATCAGGGTCATCCGATCGTCGGTGTTCGTCGCGTAGATCGTTGAACTCCAGCCACAAGAAGGGTTTTGATCTGTGGTACGTCCGTTGACGCCGTCCTGAGCGGCAAGGGTGAGGCGGATCGACTTGCGGGCAAGCGCCGCAAAGACAGGATCTCCGGTTTTTTCGTAAAGGGCGGCGAGGGCCCGAAGCCGGTAACTCTGGTTCCAGCTTTGCAATCCTTCTGCATCCGATGAGCAGGCCCGCACCTCACCGGTCTGAGCGGCAAGCAGCCCGGTGGATGCGTAGTAGAAGTTCATACCGGCAGGCGAACCAGAGACTGTCAGAACGGCTTCCCCGTCAGGACGGTCTGTGCGTGGAAGCGTCATGAAGGCCGCGGTTTCGCTTGTCATGACGGGCGCTTCAATGGACCCTGTGGTAATGTCTATCCGATAGATCCCGGCGGTATCCGTGTCTTCGCATTCCATGCGGGCCCAGAGCACATCGCCTCGAACCACGACGCGTTCGGGCGCGCAGCCAGCGAAATCCAGCAGAACCTCCGGCTCCGCTGATATGTGGCCATCGGTGTCACGTTTATGACGGATGAGCTGCGCCGGTTCGCCTTGCCGGGTGACCAGCAAAAGCGCCTGGTCCTCGGTAAAGCGCAACAGTTTCGCGAGTGTGCCGCGCTTGAATGTGAGCCT
Source organism: Roseibium sp. R5 (assembly GCF_055755305.1). Lineage (NCBI taxonomy): Bacteria > Pseudomonadati > Pseudomonadota > Alphaproteobacteria > Hyphomicrobiales > Stappiaceae > Roseibium > Roseibium sp. R5. Next base: position 3,884,570 of record NZ_CM146910.1, on the reverse strand, counting down.
AACCACGCCGTCCTGAAGCAGTTCGGTCTGCTTGTCGCCGGTTTTCCAGGTTCGCATGTGGACCAATGATCCATCGCGGGCGAGGCGAATGGTGCCAAGGCGCGCGCCATCCTGATCAGGGCCACCGAGCTCCCGGATCATGCCATCCACCGAGACGGTCGGTTTGTCATCGCCAGGGGTCTTCGCGACCACCAGAAGGTTGGACCCGGCCTTCGATACGGTTTCAAGGCACTGGCCGGTCACGCCCTTGCGGGTCACATCTCCGCTTTTCAGATCCACTTCGAGGCCTTGAGCAGGGAGAACAAGAAGGGAGTTTTGAGCCGCAGCCTCCGGTGCGGCCCAAGTTATTGGTGATCCGGCACAAAGGGCCGTTGAGAAGGCGAGTGTCAGAAAAAGCGAGCGCATCAGCTGTCTCCGCTCAGAAGTTGAAGTAGATGAACTCGGTCATTTCTGCGAGCCGGTAGGTCTGGATCAGCGCCATTCCGAACAGGACCGAGACACCAAGGGCCCAGCCTGTGGTTGGCTGCCAGCGCACCGGCAGGAACCCTTCAGAACGGCGCTGTGCCACCAGCTTCTTCAAGCCAAGCACCGGGTTGTACTTCTCGGTGAACTCGATGGCGTTCGGCAGAAGGAAGACGATAGCGGCAAGAGCAACCATCATGGCCCAGACCTGCATGGTTCCGCTCAAGGCGCCTTCCCAAAGCTTCGGCTCATAGACCGTGGAAAAGCCGGTCATGCCGTGGATGATGTTGCTTGCGCCGGTGAAGCTTTCGGCACGGAAGAACACCCAGGCAACAACAACGGCAAGGAGTGTGACGCCGCGGCTCAGAAAGTTGCCGACCGGACGGGGCAGGATGTTCGGCACATAGCCTTTCTTTGACAGGGCATCCCAGCCGTGATTGATCGCAAGATATGCGCCGTGCAGACCGCCCCAGAAGACGAAGGTCCAGCTTGCTCCGTGCCACAGACCGCCAAGAAGCATGGTGATCATGAGGTTGGAATAGCGGCGGATCGGGCCACTGCGGTTGCCGCCCAGCGGGATGTAGAGATAATCCCGCAGGAAGTGCGACAGCGTGATGTGCCAGCGGCGCCAGAAGTCGGAAATGCTGGTTGCCTTGTAAGGCGAGTTGAAGTTGACGGGCAGGCGGATGCCGAACAGGCGGGCGAGTCCAAGCGCCATGTCGCAGTAGCCGGAGAAATCGAAGTAGAGCTGGAAGGTATAGGCAAGCGCGCCGATCCAGGCAGCTTCAAGCGGAACGCCGTTGGTGGCCTCGGCAAGGGAGAAGACCTGGTTGGCATACGGTGCGATGCCGTCCGCCAGTACGATCTTTTTGAAGAGACCGATCGCAAACAGTGTGCCGCCAATTGCCAGGTTGAGTGCCAATTTGTTGCGGAACACCGGCAGCTTGAACTGCGGAATGGTTTCCTTCTGCATGACGATCGGACCAGCGATCAACTGTGGGAAGAACACCACGAACAGCATGTAGCGGCCGAAGTCGCACTTGATGATATCGCCCTTGTAGGTATCGATCAGGAACGAGATCTGCTGGAACGTGAAGAACGAGATCGCCAGAGGCAGGACCAGGTTCAGCATCGGGATGTCCGTACCGGCCACCAGGTTCGCATTGCCGATAAAGAAGTCGGCATATTTGAAGACGGCAATCAGCGCGAGATTGAAGACGATACCCGTGATCAGGATGAACTTGTCGCGAACCTGCCGGAGCACCCGGTGAAAACCGTAGTTGATCACGACGGAGCCCAAAAGAAGGGGTAGATAAACCGGGGTCCACCAGGCGTAGAACACCAGCGACGCAATGGTCAGCCACCAGATGATGCCGTTTTCCCAGCCCCAATGACGGAGCACGAGGTAACCGATGAGGACCGGCGGCAGGAACAGGTAGATGAATTCCAGGGAACTGAAAACCATGACTCAGCCCTCCTTGTTGCTGGTGTCTTGCGGAGCGGTCCGCAGAAGAATGGTGAGATTTGCTTCGTCTGTTTTCTGAAGCTCTTCGAGCAAAGTGGCGCTGCCCTGGTGGCCACGGTCGGCGCCTTTTCGGGCCAGTTCGAACGCCTTGGTCCGGTCCTGCTCCACGAGCTTGCCTTTCGCATAAAGACGGCCCAGCTCTTCCATGGCACCCGGGTGGCCAGCAGCTACTCCGCGCTCTAGGAGCTCGATAGCTGCATCGGCAGCGAGGCCGTGTTTTTCCTTCAAATGCAGGCGGGCAAGGCCGGTGAGAGCCCCGCCGTGTTCCGCTTTTGCAGCAAGGCGAAGCCATTTCAGCGCTTCTTGAACAGTGTCCTTGTCGTCAGAGGTTGCCAGCAGCATCAGCGCCAGATCATGCATGGCGCCAGCATCGCCGAGGTCGGCAGAGCGCAGGAACCAGTCGCGGGCAAGTGCCCGGTCGGCCGTCATGAATTCACCGTCCCGGTAGAGCCTGCCCAACGTCTTGGCCGAGCTTGCAGAACCGTCTCGGGCTTTCTTTTCAAGACCGGAAATGGCGCGCTCAGCCCAAAACAGAGCCTGTTCGGGGTTGGGGGTGGAGCCGTAACGGCCGTTCAAAAGGATCCGGGCGTAGTTGATGGTTGATGACGGATATCCGGCAATCGCTGCTTTCTCGTAATGATGAAAGGCGAGGGTCAGATCGCGCTCTGTTCCGATGCCGCGCTCATGGTGCTTTGCAAGTTGAACGTGCGCTTTCGGGTAATCCCAACCAAGGGCTTTTTGGAACCACTGCAAGGCGATTTCCGCACACCGTTCGCCGGATGAGCGCTGGAACAGGCGGCCGAGCTCATAAGCTGTTTCGCCGCGATAGGCGAAGGAGTAGCGCACGGCTTCCATGAAGATCAGGCGTGCTTGGTCAAGGTCCGCGTCAACGCCCCAGCCGTTCTTGTAGGCCCGGCCCAGGTGATAAAGGGCAACCGGATGACCATCGCTGGCAAGCTGGGTCAGGAGATCGGCGGCAGCTTCCCAGCGGCCGACTTTCTGAAGACCGCGGGCCTGTTTGATCATCTCCTCGATCGTGGGATCGATCCGCTCAGCCTTTGCTGTCGGGCGAACTGCATCGCCGGAGAGTGCGACAGCACCCGCTCCACCGATAATCGCGGCGACAATGGCTGCTTTTAGAATGTTTCGGTTCAATGGCTTGCGGGTCATTTCAGCAACTCCATTTCAAAGACCGGCTGTTCTCCTTCGGTCGACGTTTGCCGGTACATGGGCTCAGCATGATCAAACAGCCAATCAATGCGGTTCGGTTCCACTGCAGTGGTTACAGGCATCGGGGTGAAGCTTGAGGCGGCGATGGCGCCAATCACGAAACCGGTTACGCAGATCAGGGCTTCTTCCAGGGTCTTGTTCGACTTAGCCATTGATTTGCCTCCAGATCCTGCAGGATGTGCCCTCAATCAGTTGAAGGGGGCCTTCGTTGTGGGTTTGGGTGATGTCGTCTGCACGCACCGGGCAGGCGATATCAGCCCGGCGGTCCATCGCCGTCTTGACCCGTGCCTTATCGCCATCGATGACTTGCAAGAGTTCGCCTACGATTTTGCGGGCCGGGTTGGACCCAAAGTGATAGGCGTCGGTGAAATTCTTTAGATCCCGGGTAAATCCGGTGTCGAAATCCATGTCTACGATGGGTGCAAGTTTTGAGAGCCGGTCACGGAACTTGTGGTTTGCGGCAGCAAGTCCGAAGTCATTGATGCGTTGCTGCATCTCGGAGATCGTCGGTGGAATGAAGAAGATGAGCTCGACTTCGTTTTCGTCGCACCAGGCGGCGATCTCTTCGACCATCGCCCACAGGTCTTCTGATTGCTTGAACCGCCGCCAGTCAGCTGCACCATTGGTGCCAACCTGCTTGGCGAACAGAGACGGGAGATCCCGGTCAATTGCAATGTCCGGCCAGTAGCGTGCCCAGTGGCCCAGACCGAGTCGCCGGCCGTGATAAACAGCCGGCAGGATCAATGTGCCGTTCGGTGTCTGCAAGATGCACTCGTCGCATAAAGCAGGATCTAGCAGTGCGTCGACGGAGAGCGTTTCAAGACCGCTGAGTTCAGCAGCCTTCGCTTCAGAAATGGGGGACAGCGCCAGCTTCTCGACCGCTTCGAAGACCTGCGGGTAGCGGTCCTGCAAAAGCGCCCAACCGATCTTGGCAACAAACCAGTTCGTGTAATAGCCGAACGGATCATTTGCGAGCGAGATCGCTTCCGGTACGCGGTTCATGCCGCCCTTGAACCGGGCATCCATGGACCGGAGCGGTAGGCTGACGATCAATGTTTCCAGTTCCGCGTTTTCCTTCAGATATTGGAAGGTGTCGTAGATCTCGAAAACGGTCGCCCCGCCATAGGCGAAATTGTAGACGTCGTCGCGGCCGAGCTCCTGCCAGTACTTGTCCTGAAGCGCACGCGCGCGGCTGTCACCCAGAACAACCGTCGGCGCCTTGATGCGCGGATACTCGATCATCTTGTAGAGCGGATAATGCGCCTTGACGCTGATTTCCGTTTTGTCGAGACCGAGATCGACGATTTGGTTGTGGTTGTAAGCGTCAACCACACCGTTGAACGCAACCGGGGCCAGAGCGAGGCACGCGGTCAGAGTCAATGCAGCAGTGTAGAGTTTCGGTTTCAGCTTCATAGCTGTGGCCCTCGTTTGATCCATTTGGCTGGATCCTTTCAAGAGCTGGGCCAATTCATTTTTGATTTAAATATGTAACAAAAACAGAAACTTGTGGTGATTTTGCATTTTTGGAAACAGGTAGGGCTTAGCAATTGTGCAAGACCGGTTTTGCAAATTGAAAAGGTCTCTGAGTGCGTTGGAGTCCTGGGTGTCGAATACCCTGTAAGTGTCACCCCGGACGGAGCGGAGCAAAGTTCCGGGGTCCACTCGCAGTGCTGCATGGCAAAGCCGGAGTTCCCTATCAGTCGATCGGCATCCGCTAGTTATTGCGCGCTAGGCTCTGCAAATGAGTGGGCCCCGGGTCTCACCTCGTTCGCCCGGGGTGACCGCAGTGCCGGGAACAGTTTCTCCAGCCGTATTTCTGCCTCGGAGAGTGGAACATTTCCCGTCCCCCCGAAAACAGTTGCATTGTCCGGGAACAGCCGGCCACTCAGGCCGGCAGTCCGAGAACGTTGGCGATCATAAGGCCACTCGGTGGTTCGATCAGACCAGCCATCAAGCACACACCGACAAACAGCATCGTCACATAAAGAAGTGTGAGATAAGTCGCCATGAGGTTCTGAAGAGTGGCGATGAGCCCGTCGCCTTCACCCGCACGTTGGTCACCGCGGTTGGACCAGCGCTGTTTCGACAGACGGAAGATGCAGTAGACCTTCACCGACGCGTTTATCAGCTGGTTGAAATAGAGAATAAACGGATAGCTGAGGTCGACTTTCCGGGCGTACTGGTAGAGAAACAGCGACAGCAGCATGCGGGTTATGCAGATAAAGACCACATATCCGAAGATGTAGAAGGGGTCATAGAGAAACGTGGTGCAGACAGCAAGCACCGGGCTCACCAGCATGGTCCACATGGAAACGCGCTGGTCCAGAAGGCACCACCAGATAAAGAACGGCATCCGGCCCGGCCCCAATGCCAGAGCGCGAGAACCATTGCGCAGCATGTTGCCAGACCAGCGGCGGAAGTTCTGAACCATCCGGTCCATGCCCGAACCTTCAATGACTTCAACCGTGTAGCCCATGGCATCGGGCACATAGAGCATGCGGCAGCCGGATTGGAGCATGTAGTACCAGGTGCTCTTGTCATCTCCGGACAGGAAGCGGAACTTGCCCCACAGCCAGTGTTCCAGATGGTCTGCCTCTAGAAGACGGATAAACTTGAGTTTGGTCAGGTGGTTCGCCCGGAAAACGGACATCCGTCCGGTCAGGGTCAGAACCCGGCCGGAGAGCGAGTGGGATTGCATGGCCAGCCGGCGCTGCGCAAAGCGCATGGTCAGCCAGTTGGCAATCCAGCGCGGGCCGATGCAAAGCACTTCTTCATCCGTCGTGCAGGCCTGCAGATCCGGGTAGAGTTTGAAAAGCGGCAGGCATGCACCAACAGCGTTTTTGGCCAGGATGAAGTCGCCATCCATGAAGATGATCAGGTCGTCGTCTTCCACATCACCCCGGCTCATCGCACGCAAAACGAGACCAATCGCCAAACGCTTGCCTGGCTGGTTCTGCCGGACGACATGAAGGGTCACATCGAGGTCGGACCATTCGCGGGCCAGAAGATTGGAAATGAGGTCTTCGTCATACCGGTCGCCGGAGCCGAGCCAGATCGTGCCCGGAACACCGGCGTCTTGGATTTCGCGGCAGATCGACCGGATCACCTTTTCCGTGATGTCCCGGTGTTCCTTATAGGTCGTCATCATGAAGTGGAGGTGGCGGGGACGCCAGCCGTCATCCCACACCTTCTTTCCGGCATCCCGCATGGAGGGGTAGACAAACCTGCCATAGATCCACGCCCGTACAGCGTGAGTGAACCACCAGCCATAGCGCCAGATGCCAAGGATCCCGATGACAAAGGTGATCTGTTTCGTCGCCGGGCTGAAGAAGACGTTTTCAAAGGTGGTCAACCCGACAAAGCAAAGGCCGAAGTAAAGGCTGATCTGGAACAGCGCAAACGGTGTCCATTTGGCCAAACCCTTCGGTTGATGCGTGATTTCATCGACGTTGAAATCTTGTTGCAGGGACCGGCTCATGTCGCGTCTCCGATGTAGCCTGAGATCAGCCGCAAGACCTTGTTTGCGCGGTACCGCTCAAAGTAGACGGTGACGGGTGTTCCAGACTGGGGAAGGGCGCCCTCTTTTGCGACCAGATCGACCTTTGCAGAGCGCGCATCTGGTGCCCTGAACCGGTGCATTTGTGTGGTCTCATCGATGAAACCGTCTGTGCGGCTGATCATGTCCACTGTTGCTTCAATCCAGCGGTCTTCTGCTGGCACATAAATGCGAGCTGGGCTGCCCTTGCGGACCTGAGTGATTTCTTCCTGGGTCAGGAAGGCTGTGATGACCCGGTGATCGCTTTCTTCCAGAACCATTAGCGGGGCACCGGCTTTGAGCGTTTGACCATCGGCTGCAATCACATCCACAACAGCGGCATTGGAGCCAACCGTCACCGGCATCATTTCCGGTTGAGCGCGCAGCTCTTCCAAAAGCTTGGTGCGGAAGTCGACTTCCTGCTGCCAGCGGGCCACTTCGGCAATGCGTTCGGCCTTGAGGCCGCTGAACTTGTCGCCGTTCAGGATGCCGATGTTCCCGCCTTCAGCGCCCAGTTTTTCCAACTCGGCAACGTGAATGATGTGCTTTTCAAGCGCGCTCTTGGCTGTAGCCAGCTCAAGCTGTGCCGTCGCGAGTACATCCCGTTTCAGATAGCCCTGTTCAAACAGGGTTTCATATCTGTCTAAACGATCACGTGCGGTCTCAACCGCAAGGTCCAGTGTGACCGTTTCAGCGCGGGCCTGGCGCAGATCATTGGCTGCAACGAGGCTGTAGCCATTTTCGCGATCGGCTTCGACTTGCAAATAAAGCTTGTGCTCGGAGAGTTCCACTTGCGCCTGCATAAGCGCGGTTTCGGCTTTCCGGATTTCGGAAATCAGAGCATCGTTCTCCATGAAGGCGATCGGAACTCCAGAAGCTGCAATATCACCGGTGCGCAGGTTCAGACCTGTAAGCCGTCCGGTTGCTGGTGCCGTGACCTCATAACGTTCTGCACTGACGACTGCGGTCGAGATTTCCAGACGGAAGAGCGTTGCGAAAATGTAGATCCCGACATACCCGAAGACTGCAATGCCAAGGACGAAATAGAAGAGCGTCATGACGATCTGCTTGATCGGCCTGCGGCGGACAGGGATTTCTTGTGCTGGATTTGGGTCCGGTTTGGTCGGCACCGGCGTGACCGGTGTATCGATGCGAACAATTGTGTCGGTGACGTCTGTCATCTTGCCGCGGACGAGATCCTCGACAAAGTGTTGCATCAAAGCGGTTTCCCGCTCGCCTAATTCCACGAAGCGAAAAGCGACTTCTTTGGTGTCTTCACTCGAACGAACGACTTCGGCACTCGCCTTCAAGGTGATGTTGAAGCCTTGGAACGGCAGGGTGCACAAGAGAGTGTGGTCCGATCCGACCTCAGGAAGCGGTGCCGAAAGGCCGGAGATCCGGCAACCGCCGAGCCCCCAATCCGCAGCATCAAAAGTCTGATCACCAAGGGTGACGCGCATCGGCGCTGTTACCCTGTAGTGCAGCCTTTGGCTGGGCCTTTCATGAATGATGTCCACTTTTGCAACCTTTGATCTCAACGACACCCATCTGTTCGCAAGGGCGATGCCAAACTGTTGGAGGGACGATCAGAGGCGATGTCTATTTTGGAGATATGAATTAACTAATTGAAAAATATACCTAAAAAAAAGAAGTTCACTTTGGGCGGAAAGCCGGGATTTGCAAAATGGGAACCTTGGAAACCTGAGCGCGGTCCTTTGGCGCTTCCGAATTTGCAAAAACCGTACAGGACCAAAAACAATAAGGGCCGCGTTTTTCTCAAAACGCGACCCGGTCTTTTGATTTGCTTAGAGGATGAAGCAGTCGTTGTCGTGCAGGGCCGACACTGTCTGATTACCGACACCGATCAGCGTGCAGACCTCCTGATAGGCATCGTTGCCCTGGCGGTCGACCAGGAGGGTCAAGTCTTCACCAGCCACATCGACGTCCAGGCGCGCAAGCGCGGCTGAATAGTCGATTGTTGTCGTGCCTACCTCGCTTGAACCGCCGCTACCTTCACCGTCCTCGCCATTCACGGCTTCGGTGACATAGGAGATCAAGGAGTGGAGCATCTGGCTCAGGTCGATCTTGTCAGTGCCGATCAGGAAATCCGTGATCGTGTCTGTACCACCTGACAAATCGTAGGACCGGTAGACAAACGTATCGCTGCCTTCGCCGCCTGTGAGTGTGTCAGCGCCCTGGAGGGAGCGGATGGTGTCGTCACCGGCACCGGCTTCGATCACGTTGGCGTCTCTCGAGCCCTTCAGGATATCATCTCCGCCACCAGAGACGATGTTGTCGATGAACTTGATGGTATCGGTGCCGATCTCAAGACCATGAGCCTTCTTGTTGTGAAGGGATATGGAGAGATCCACGTCAAAGGCGGAGTAATCAACGGTGTCGTTGCCCCGGCCGCCATGCATCATGTCGTTCCCGGCATCGCCATAGAACGTATCGTCCCCATGACCGCCGTACAGTTCGTCGTTATGGCTGCCACCACTCAGTTCGTCGTTGCCGGAGCCGCCTTTCAGTACATCCGCGCCAGCACCTCCGGTCATGATGTCATCGCCTGAGCCACCAATGAGACTGTCATCTCCATGGCCACCATCCATGGTGTCGTTGTCGGCACCACCTTTCAGATCATCATTGCCGTAGCCGCCGATCATCGTGTCAGCACCGGAGCCGCCAACCAGAACGTCGTCATCGTTGCCGCCATCGAGCGTGTCGTCGCCAGCACCACCTTTGAGTTCGTCATTGCCGTAGCCGCCACTGAGGTTGTCGACGCCCGAGCCGCCAATGAGGCTGTCATCGCCGTTACCACCGTCTAGCATGTCGTCACCGGTGCCGCCGATCATCTCATCGTTGCCGGCTTCCCCGTACAGGGCATCATTACCGTTGTTGCCGTTCAGTTTGTCGTTGTGGTTGCCTCCGTTCAAAGTGTCGTTGCCGGAGTTGCCATAAAGGTCATCCTCTCCGGAGTTTCCCCTCAGGTTATCGTCCCCGGACCCGCCATGCAGATCGTCGTGGCCATTGTTGCCGGACAGATCGTCGTTGCCGGACCGGCCGTGCAACTCGTCGGAACCGTCGCCGCCGACAAGGATGTCGTTGTCAGACCGTTCGATTTCGACAACTTGGCTGCCGACACCTTCATGGCTTGGGTCCGGATCGGTGCCGCTGTCGTCCTGCTGATAATGCGCATTGAGGACCAGTGCGTTTTGCACCCCGATATCCACGGTGAAGACGCTGTCGTCAAAATCCCGGTCGCCGCCGTTGTAAAGGTCTTCAAACCCGAGCGTGATTGTTCCGGCATCGGCTTTCAGGACGCCGGTGGTGTGCAGTATGCCATCCGGGTTCAAATCAACGGTCTCGCCGAAAGCCGCGGTATGATACGGGTTGGTCCGGATCATCGTCTCTGTGCCGTCCGCCGCGATATGATACAGCCGCGGGCCATCACTGTGGATGGTGGCTTGGTTGCCATCCGCATCCTTGAACATCAACTGCGGGGCGTTTTCACCGTCCTGCCGAACGTCCAGGTCCAAGCCCTGATAGCCATTGTTCAGGCTGTAGCCATTGGAGATAATGAAGAAACCGAGCGTGTCACCGGCCTGGACATCCAGGTATTCCCGGCTTTCACCTTGGATCAAATTGCCGCCGCTTCCTTGCAACGAGGCATTGGGCCACAAGATCTCGACGTCTGTGATCAGTCCATCTTCCTGGATCTTGTAGTCGCCGAAAGTGTTTCGATAGCCGGCTGTTTCACCTTCGAACACGACAGACACCGGATGATCATCCACGATCTCGATGCCGGTAACTTCAACTAGATCCGGTCCGCCGGAGCCGTAGAGGATGTCGTTGCCGTTGTTGCCGTAGAGGATATCGTCCCCGGTGCCACCCCAGACTTCGTCATTTCCGTTGTTGCCGGACATCACATCATCCCCAAAGCGACCGGACATGACGTCCGAATGCCGGGTGCCGACAAGTGTATCGTCTTCATCCGTCCCGATCATGGGACGCGTTGCGGGCAAACTTGCCATTTCCTGTCTCCTTATTTCTTACGAAGGATGCAATCGAAGGAGGCAGTTGCAGGGAATGGGCCACTTACCTTACAGAATGTTCATGTAAGAAATTAGTTATTTCAATGAGATAGCCGCAGTATCGATGTCGATGCAAGCGGTGTTACAGTTTTGCATGAGCCCGTTTTCGATTTTGAGAAATCCGCTCCGGAAAATGCAAAACTTCAATTCTGGGCCAATAAGCGTTGCCGACAGGGTATAACAGCGGGGATTATTGACCTCCCTAGAGACCCAGCCGGTCGCGGATCCGGTAGACCATGACCGAGGGTGCCAGAAACCAGGGATTCCCGGTGTAGAACGGGCGTGTCGGGTTGGGGATCATCTCAAAGGCCGACGGTGTAGTCTCCCGCCCGGCGGCCTTTTGGCCAATACGCATGCCCAGATAACTCGCCATGCCAACACCCGACCCGCAGTAGCCGTTCGCGTAATACAGACCTTTATCTTCGTCGCAATGAGCGAGCGTGTCGAACGTATAGCCGACAAAGCCCATCCAGCCGTGGCTGACCTTGAACGGCCGCAGTTCTGGGAAGAGGGCGCACATGTCCTGGTGCAGCTTGACCGCGCTGCTGCGGGGATCGGTTTCGCTCAAGGAGACGCGGCCGCCAAACAGAACGCGCTTCCGGTCCGGCGACAGCCGGTAATAATAGACCAGCTTCCGTGTATCAGAGAGGATCCTGTCCGTTGGAAACAGACGGTCCACGAGCTCTGTTGGCAGCGCTTCGGTCGCAATGACATAAGACCCGATCGGGATAACCCTACGCTGATGCCATGGCGATAGGGGACCGGAATAGCCGTTTGTGGCCAGAATGACCTTCCCGGCGCGGATCTCGCCGCGGTCGGTCAGCACCTTGAAACCAGATCCGGTCCGCTCCAGGGACAAAGCCCGGCAATCGCCAATGACGTGAGCGCTGGTTTCCAGGACCCGCTTCAGTAGCGCTGGATGATATTTTGAGACATCAACGCTGCAATGATGCGGGTAGACGATGCCGCCGTGATAGGCCTCCGTGCGGAGCTCAGAGGCCATGTCTTCCTTTGAAACCATGAAGGCGTCTGGCTTCCAAACCGGATGCCCCGTTGCAGCTTCCTTTGCGAGCTTGTCGTAAAGACGCGGCTTGTGGGCCCCGTGAAACCGGCCGACCTCCTTCAACCCCATATCCAGACCGTCTGCTGATAGCTGATGCATGTAATCCAGAGACGCTTGGCCTTCCTGGCAAAGCGCGGTTGCCAGTTCCTTTCCGTAGCGTCCCGACAATGCGCTAAATGAGGGCTTCAGGCTGGTTGAGAGCTGGCCGCCGTTTCTGAGACTGCAGCCCCAACCGGGGTGTTCGGCATCGATCACCAGCGTGCCCAGCTCCTCGGAGGCGGTCTGTAGTGCCGCATTCAAGCCGGTGTAGCCAGCCCCGATAATCAGGACATCGATTTCATCTGGAAGTTCCTGCTCGGGCAGAGAAACCTTGGGCGCAATGTCCTGCCAATAGGGCGTTGTCTTGTAGTGCGCCGCAAACACATCGCTTCCCATGCTGCTCGTTCCTTATGCTGACCTGGCGTCTTCCAGAATAAGATCTGCACCTTTTTCGCCGACCATGATCGCCGGGGCATTCGTGTTGCCGGATGTGACTGTCGGAAAAATAGAGGCATCGACAACACGCAAGCCCTCAACACCGTAAACCCTCAAACGCGGATCTACGACGTTGTCCGATCTGTCCGGTCCCATCCGGCATGTGCTGACCGGGTGGAAGACTGTCGAACAGCGGTCGCGCACATCGTCCAACATCTGTTCGTCTGTCTGAACCTCCGGGCCGGGGGTCATTTCCGTCTCGATGACTTCCTGAAGTGCCGGGCTCGCCGCGATCCTCCGCAACAGCCGGCATCCCTCGATCATCTCCTTGCAATCATGATTTGTGCTCAAGGAATTCGGGTGGATGGCCAATCCCTCATAAGGATCTGAAGACATCAGCTCAACATACCCGCGGCTTGTCGGCCGGGTCGGCTGCATTCCGAACAGGAAACCAGCGAAAGGATCCGGGTTCATAAGTGGGCGTTGTCCCTTTGGCGCCTTTGTGTAGCTGACCGGAGAGAAGTAGAGCTGCATGTTCGGCCGTTCGCACTCCGGATTGCTCTTCACAAACCCGCCGCCCTGATTGAGGCTGATAGAGAGCGGACCGCCGCGGGTCAGAACATACCGGATGCCCTGGGCCAGCTTGCCCCACCACGGGTAGAGCTGCTGGTTCAGGGTCGGAACCTTGGACTTGTAGAGATAATCAAGGCCGAGGTGGTCCTGCATGTTTTTGCCAACGGCTGCGCTCTGGACTTTGGGCTCTATACCCTTGGCTTGAAGCTCTGCGCCGTCTCCTATACCCGAAAGCATCAGGATCTGCGGCGAGTTGATGGCTCCCGCGCTCAAGATGACCTCGCGGCGCGCAGTGACTGTCCGCTCTATACCATCCTTGTCATAGATGACGCCAGTTGCCCGGTTGCCGTCCAGAAGGACACGCTTGGTGAGGGCTTTTGTCAGGATGGTGACATTCGGCCGCTTTTTCGCCCGGGACAGGTACGCCCGGGCTGTCGACATGCGAAAACCGCCTTTGGTCGTGATCTGGTAGTGACCGACACCGTCCTGGTCCGCGCCATTGAAATCCGGATTGAACTTGAAACCGGCCTGTTCGCTGGCCCGGAAAAAATTCTGACACAGAGGGTGTGCGTGCTTGTCCACGCTGGAAACATGCAGCGGGCCGTCACCGCCGCGGAACTCATCCGCGCCGGCATCGTTGGTTTCGGAACGCTTGAAGTAGGGCAGAACATCGTCCCAACCCCAGCCCGGATTGCCCATGGCTTTCCAGTCTTCGAAATCTGCGTGCTGGCCGCGGATATAGACCATGGCGTTGATCGAGCTGGACCCGCCAAGCACCTTGCCGCGCGGCCAATACCCTTCGCGGTTGTTCAAGCCCGGATCCGGCTGGGTATGGTACATCCAGTTGATGTGCTTGTTGTAAAACGCCTTGCCGTAACCGACCGGCACCCAGATCCAGAAGTTCAGATCCGAACCCCCAGCCTCCAGGACGCAGACCGAATACTTGCCGCTTTCGGACAAGCGGTCTGCTACGGCGGCACCGGCAGAACCGGCGCCGACGATGACAAAGTCAAACTCAGCCATGATGTCTCCGCCTTACGCGTTCTTGTCGCGCTGGATCAGGACGGTCAGCAGAGCCAGCAGCCCGGACCCGACCATCAGGAAGAACGACACGGCGTTCAAGACCGGCGTCGAGCCGACCTTGGCCATGCGGTCATACATGGTGATGGTGAGCGGAGCCTCGGAGCCGACCAGGAACAGTGTCGTGTTGAAGTTTTCAAACGACACCAGGAAGGCAACGATGCCCGCTGCGATCATCGCCGGACGCAGAAAGGGCAGGGTGATCGTGCGGAGCACCCGGGCCCGGCTGGCGCCGAGATTGAACGCGGCCTCTTCCATGGTTTCGTCGAATTTCTTCAACCGGGCGGTGATCACAAGAGAGGTGATGGTCGCAATGAAGGAGAACTGGCCCAAGACCACCAGAAGCATGCCTGGGCGCAGGAACTCCAGTTCCAGGTCGAACCGGTTCTCAACGTAGTTCGCCGTGTCGCTGGCAAGCACCAGGATGGAGATGCCAAGGATAACGCCCGGGATCACCAGCGGAACGACCATGAGAATGTAAAAGAAGTTCTTGGCTGGAAAGTCTCCGCGAACAAAGAGGAACGCATTGGTCGTGCCAACGAACACCGAAAGTGCGGCCACAAAGATCGCTATCACGAACGAATAGTAGAGACCTTGAAGAAGCCGCCGGTCATGGAACATGCCGAGCTTTGGCTCCGTGTCGGAGAAAAACCAGTCCAGGGTAAAGCCTTGCCACGGCAACGCCGGGAACAAGCTGTCGTTGAAGGCAAAGGCGCCGGCTGAAATTAGCGGAGCAGCCAAAAAGATGAAGAAGGCCAGTACGTAAAGCCGGTATCCAACGAGGAACGGCGTTGTCTTGTTTGTCGCAAGCATGATCGTCCTCCTCAGCTCTTGGCAACAGTGTTGGCCAGCGTCTGACCACTCAGCTTCAAGCCGAGCCAGATGACGATGGAGGTGAACAAAAGCAGCAACATGCCGAAGGCCGCGCCGCCTTCCCAGTTAAACCGGGTGATGAACTGGTTGTAGATCTGCTCCGTGAACCAGCTGGAATTCTTGCCGCCAAGCAGGATCGGCGTGAGGTAAGACCCAGCCGTCAGCATGAACGTTACGATGCAGCCGGCAACGATCCCTGGCATCGCATATGGCACGATGATCTTGCGCAGCACCGTGAAGCCGTTACCGCCAAGATTGTATCCCGCCTCGATCATGGAATTGTCCATCCCGTCGAGCGTAGAGACAAGCGGAACAATCATGAACAAGATGACGGTGTAGACGAGACCGATAATCACCGCGACGTCGTTGTAGAGGAACTCCACCGGGCTTCCGATAACACCGGTCCAGACAAGAAAACTCGAGATCACGCCGGTTTCCCGCAGTAAAAGAATCCAGCCGAACGAGCGGATCAGGTCACTCACCCAAAGCGGGATGAGGCAGAGCAAAAAGAGCCCGCCGCGCGCCCGTGGCCCTGCGATTTTTGCAATGTAGTAGGCGATTGGAAAGCCGATCAGCAGCGCCAGCGCTGTCACCAGGAGTGACATCGATCCAGTGCGCAGAAGCGTGTTCCAGTAGATCGGTTCGTTGATGAACTCAAGGTAATTGGCGAAGCTGTATTCGTAGACACGCGGCGCAACCTTTTCCTTGAGAGACAGGATCACCATGCCAATGTGTGGCAGAATGATCAAAAGAATGATCCAGAGCGCAAAGGGCGCAAACAAGAGGATCAAAGAGAGGCGTTTGATGTCCTTTTGCATCAGGCACGCTCCTCGTGCGCAAAGCACATGGCCTGCTTCGACGACCAGATCAAGCGGACCTCTTCACCCGGTTTGATGTCATTGTGGCCGGTCAGCGTGACATCAGATTCAATCAACTCCCCGTTGCCGGAGCGGACCAGAACCCGGCTGTTGGCGCCGTTGAAAAGAAGGCTGTCAACGACACCATCCATCTGATTGTCGCCTTCCATGCCACCAGATCCAGTTTCCGATGCCCGGACCGTGTGGATGAATTCCGGCCGCACGAAGATGTCGACCTTGGAGCCTTCCGCGACCGTGTTCTGGCCAGCTGCGGAAAAGCTCATCGGCAGGCCTTGGGAGGTTTCGACCTTTCCGCCGCTGCCGTCGCTCGATTTGACGGTGCCGGACCAGCGGTTGCTGTCACCAACAAAGCCCGCGACGAAAGCCGTCTTTGGCTTGTGATAAAGCTCTTGCGGGGTGCCGATCTGTTCGAATTCGCCCTGGTTCATGATGGCAACGTTGTCGGACATGACCAAGGCTTCGGACTGGTCGTGTGTGATGTAGATAAACGTGGTGTTGAACTGGTGCTGCAGCAGCTTCAACTCGATTTTCATGGCTTCGCGCAGCTTCAGATCGAGCGCGCCCAGCGGTTCATCGAGGAGCAAAACGTCCGGGTCGAGCACCATGCAGCGGGCAATCGCGATCCGCTGCTTCTGTCCACCGGACAATTGATGGATTTCGCGTTCCGCGACATCTGGAAGCGCAATTCGCTCCAGGACATCGTGTACTTTCTTTTTGATGTCCGCGTTGTTCATGCCGGTACAGCGCAAACCGTAAGCGATGTTTTCATAGACGTTCATCATCGGAAACAGGGCCAGATGCTGGAACACCATCTTGACGTTCCGCTTGTTTGGTGGCGTTCCGAGAACGGACCTGCCCTTGATCTTGATGTCGCCTGATGTGGGCTCCTCAAATCCGGCAATCATACGCATCAAAGTGGTTTTGCCACAGCCAGATGGACCAAGAATGGAAAAGAACGAACCGCTTGGGATGTCGAAGGAGACGCCTTTGACAGCCTGGAAGGACCCGAAGTTCTTGGTCACACCGGCGCATTCAAGGTCGTATTGGGGAGTATTTGTCATTGTTTTGGACGCTTCTGGAGAAGTGAAGAAAGGTGGGGGGACACCGTATGGCGGCATCCCCCGAGAATTAGGCCTAGGCTCTACGGCAAATTGGCCAATTGGCGGCAGCATTTGTTCTGTTGCCGCCAATATTTGGAGTGGCCGGTTGCTTAGCCGCCTGTAGCTGCCTTGATTTTCTCCAAGGTTTTACCTTCCATGTCTTCCACACCCGGAGGAATGTTGGCGAAGAACTTCAGGTTGTCGATGTCGGCATCGGTGAAGGCCGCGTTCACAGCTGCTTTCTTGTCTTCCGGCAGAAGATCCTTGCCACCCTTTACAGCTGCAATCGCACCGGTGCTTGCGGACATCAGGGTCACGTTTTCCGGGCGCAGCACAAAGTTGATCCACTTATAAGCTGCATCATCGGCCTTGCTCTTGCGCGGCAATGCGAACGTGTCGATCCAGGCCAAAGCACCTGTTTCCGGCGGAATGAAGGTGATGTTCGGGTTCTGGTCAAACAGCTTGTAAGCAGTGGAGTCCCAGGTTTCCGAGGCCACGATTTCGCCAGACAGCATCATAGCGCTGAGGTCATCGCCGCCCTTCCAGTAGGCTTTGATGTTGGCCTTACATTCGATGAGCTTGTCGGCAACCTTGTCGAGAATTCCCTGGTACTTCTCAAGATCGGAGTAAGCGTCGAACGGGTTTTCGCCCATGGAGAACGCGGTGCCGAGCAAGATCGTGCGCTTCAGGCGCATGGACGTCTTGCCCTTGTAAGCCGGGTCACAAAGATCGCCCCAGCCTTTGAAATCCGGTGCTTTGGTCTTGTCGGCCATCAGACCGGATGTGCCCCACTGGTGCGGAACAGCATAGACTTCGCCGTCAATAGTCGTGTTTTCCTTCACGCCATCGAGAAGCTTGGCTTCCATCACGTCCGTGTCGATCTTGGAAAGATCAAGCGGCTTGTAGATGTCGTATTCCAGCTGAGCCGCGTAGATGCGGTCATGGCTCGGCTGAGCAAGGTCAAAACCAGCGCCGCCGGTGGCGCGCAGTTTGGCGATCATTTCCTCGTTGTTGGAGAAAGTCACCTCGACCTTGATATCAGGATACTCGGCTTCGAATTTCTGGATGAGTTCATCCGGAGCATAGGATCCCCAGGTCAGAAGCCGGAGTGTTTCAGCTTGTGCCGTGCCTGCGCTGGCAAGCATTGTTGCCGCCAGCAGGCCGGTTAGAGTTGATTTGAATTTCATTACATCCTCCCTGGATTGGTGATGGTTCCGTTTGAGGCATCCGGCCTCTGTGGGATCCTGGAATATGCTGCCAGCGCATGGGTTTACTGGCACAATTGCGGCGGAGCATCGATAATACCCGCCACCCTTCATATTGCTAAATATACCTATTCACCAGTGACCCCTCGGGTTTTCTTAGAAGCTAAGGCCCAAATGTTGTCCAATCGGAAAAGCCTCTGGTGCGGTATATTTCACTGTTCAATTCAGCACGAAAATGGGTTGTCCTGGCATGACCTGTTCGCTCTTTAAACGCAGGTTCTTGCTGGCTGTCCCCTCTGCGAAAATCCCGCATTCAGACAAATGAAGACTTGCCGGAAGTGCCGGAACTGCAGATTTCAGCCGCGCCTGACGTCCCCTCTACGCGCTGAAGTTCCTAGGGAGAGACGGTAAGTATCAATTGGACTGCAAAATATATCCATTGCAGATAATTTTTCAGACCAATTGATAAAAGTGGTCTGCTATGCGAGGCGGCATTTCGGCAAGACGTCCTTAAGTGCCTGAATACCCTTTCGGATGTCGTCCGGGCTTGCACTGCCAAAACCGAGAACCAGGCCACGCTGTTGAATATCCGCCAGAGCATAACGGGAGAGCGGGGCCGTTGTGATTCCGCGTGCAGCAGTTTCAGTGACGATCTGCTGTTCATCCAGATTGGGGTTGGTGAGGCCGACAGCATGAAAGCCGCTACTTGTCGGCTGCAGATCTATGTCACCGGAAAGGTTGTCGGCAGCAGCCATCAACGTATCGTGGCGCTCTTTGTAAACCTGGCGCATTGTCCGGATGTGTGTAGCGAACATACCCTCATCCATGAAATCGGCCACCATGGCCTGGGTGACTGTCGGAACACCACTGAGCCAAGTGAGAAAGATTCGCTCGAAGCTTTCCACCAGCCCCTCGGGCGCAAGAAGAAAGCCCACTCTTAAGGCTGGGAACAGAGATTTAGAGAACGTTCCCACATAAATAACCCGGTCATGGGTATCGATGCTTTTCAGCGTCGGTGGCGGCTGATCTCCGTAGTAAAATTCTCCATCATAATCGTCTTCAACGATCATGGCGTCTGCTTCACTGGCAGCTTTCAGCAAAGCGAGCCGGCGCGAGAGGCTCATGACGTTTCCAAGTGGCTGCTGATGCGAGGGGGTCACAAAAGCCAAGCGAAAGTGCGGGGCTTTTTTCAGCCCGTCCTCTACGCACAAGCCTTCTGCATCGACATCAACGGGGATGGGGTGAGCGCCGATGGCAACGAAGGCGTTGCGCGCTCCGATCGCGCCGGGATTCTCGAACCAGATCGGTTCACCCGGATTGACCAGCATGCCGCCGATCAGGGAAAACGCGCGTTGTGCGCCGTTTGTTATGAAGATCTGTTCCGGGGCGCATTTGATTCCACGTGAGGCGTTCAGCTGACGTGCAATTGCCTCCCGCAACGGAGTAAATCCGAAAGGTTCGCCGTAGCCCGCAATATCGTCCCGGTCTTTCCGCCAATGCCGCGCAGACAGCTTCGCCCATTGCGCCATTGGAAACGCGTCTAGCGCGGGGAGGGCCGTGACAAAGGCTTGGGATTTGTGCGGCAGCCGCGTGCGGACCTTGAAATCGGGGATCGCATGTTTGGAGGCGTGGGACAGGCGCGGGACGGCCTTGATGTTGTCATTCGACGACGGCTTTGGCCTCGGCTCAAGCCGGGCGTGCAACGCGTCGCTCACGAAAGTGCCGGCGCCCACACGGGCTTCCAGAAGGCCTTCTGAAATCAATCGGTCAATCGCATCAATCACCGTTGTCCGCGAAACGCCGATCTCCTGGGCAAGGGTTCGTGTCGCCGGCAACCGGTCACCAGGCGTCAAGGCGCCGGTCAGCAAAAGATCCCGCAAAGCCATGTAGAGTTGGATCGAAATTTTCTTATCAGCGTGCTTGTCAATCTTGATCGATGACAGAACCGCCCCGGCATGCCGTTTCATCGCAATTCTCCAATTGGTCTGGGAGATTGCGCAAAACGGACCTTCTATCAAGTCCAATTCTGAATAACTTGATAGTCCAATTACAAGAAAACTGCGCTCAGGGAGCCTCGTTCAAGGACCGCAAGCCCCATGAAAATACAATCAATCGAGACATTTACCAATGAATTTGTCTGTTTCACCCGTGTCACGACTGACAGCGGTGAAACGGGCTGGGGACAGGTCGCACCTTACTACGCCGACATCACGGCCGAAGTTGTGCACAGGCAAGTGGCGCCTTACGCGCTTGGAGAAGACGCGCTTAATATCGATCATTTGATGGACATCATCCCCGATCGCGAGCACAAGTTCCCGGGATCCTACCTGCGGCGCGCGATGGGCGGGCTGGATACGGCCCTTTACGATCTGAAGGGCAAGCTTGAGGGCAAGCCGGTGTGCGAACTGCTGGGCGGAACTCCGGGCAAGGTTCGCGCTTACGGGTCTTCCATGAAGCGTGACATCACGGCTCAGGATGAAGCGGACCGCCTGAAGCGCCATCAGGACGAATGCGGCTTTACAGCGTTCAAATTCCGGATCGGCGCCGAGTGCGGCCGGGATCAGGATGAGTGGCCAGGCAGGACGCAGGAAATCGTGCCGCTGATGCGCAAAAGCTTCGGCGATGACACCGCGCTGCTGGTCGATGCGAATTCCTGTTATTCACCTGCGAAAGCGATTGAGGTTGGCCGGTTCCTGGAAGCCAACGGCATTTCTCACTACGAGGAGCCGTGCCCGTACTGGCATTATGACCAGACAAAGCAGGTAACAGACGCGCTCGACATTGACGTTACCGGCGGCGAGCAGGACTGCTCGCTAGTAGACTGGAAACGCATGATCGATGAGAAAGTCGTCGACATTATTCAGCCGGACATTTGTTATCTCGGCGGTATGGTGCGCACGATGAAAGTCGCGCAAATGGCTCAGGAAGCAGGCATTCCGTGCACCCCGCATGCGGCCAACCTGTCCCTGGTGACCCTCTTCACCATGCACCTGCTGCGCGCCATTCCGAATGCCGGAAAGTATCTGGAATTCTCCATCGAGGAGGAAGATTACTACCCGTGGCAGTATGACCTCTTCATCAAATCGCCGTTCGATATTGTCGACGGCAACGCGATTGTGACGGACGCACCGGGCTGGGGCGTTGAGGTCAATCCGGAATGGCTCGCCAAATCCACATACAAAATCAGCTCTCTGGAAGGCTAATCATGGCGTCTCAACAAGACCTGATCGCCGAATACGAAACGACCGGCACCCTTTCTGCGTTGCCGCTTGGCCATTTCATCGACGGCGCGTTTTCGCAGCCCCCGCACAACCGCACCATGGAAAGCTTCGACCCGGGCAAGGGCACAGCCTTTGCGCGGTTCACGGCTGGAACGTCTGAGGATGTTGACGCAGCTGTTGTTTCCTCCCGGAAAGCATTCGAAACGGTCTGGCGCGATATGGCGCCGGTAGAGCGGGCGCGTATTCTGACCAAGACGGCCGAGCTTATTCTCGCCAACCTCGATCTGCTGGCGGTGGTGGAGAGCCTCGACAGCGGCAAGCCTTTGCAGGAGGCGCAAGGGGATGTTCGGGGTGCTGCGCGGACCTTCGAATACTACGCGGGCGCCTGCGACAAACTGCAGGGCGACAGTTTCCCTCTGGCGGGCGATTACATTGGCTATTCGATCCATGAGCCGGTTGGTGTGACAGCTCACATCATCCCGTGGAACTTCCCGATTTCAACCGCAGCCCGTGGTTTCGCACCAGCACTGGCCGCAGGATGCACGGTTGTTGCAAAACCGGCCGAGCAAACGCCGTTCACCGCGTTATTGTTGGCAAAAATCCTGTCGGACGCCGGTTTGCCACAGGGCGTGTGCAATGTGGTAACCGGGACGGGCGTTGAGACCGGTGCACCGCTGACCCAGCACCCAGGTGTCGATCACATCACCTTCACCGGATCGGTTCAGACCGGCAAGGCCGTGATGAAGGCTGCAGCCGATGATGTCACCCGTGTTGTTCTGGAGTTGGGCGGCAAATCGCCTGTAGTTGTGCTTGCCGATTGCGACAAGGAACAGGCCTTGAACGGGGTCATGGGTGCGATCTTCGAAAATGCCGGTCAGATCTGTTCAGCGGGGTCGCGCCTTGTGATCGAAAAATCGATCCACGAGGAGTTTGTCTCCGAACTGGTCAAGCGCACAGAGGCGCTGAAGATTGGTCATGGTCTTAGCCAGCCGGAGCTTGGACCTGTGAATTCCGCCGAACACCTTGAAAAGATCGCAGGCTTCATTGACCGGGCAAAGGACCGGGGTGCAAAGATCGCTGTTGGCGGTAACGTCACAACGGACCCGGCCACGGGCAACGGCTGGTTCTTTGAACCGACCATCGTCGATGCAGTTCCGGCCAAGGATGAGCTTTCCCAGGAGGAGATCTTCGGCCCGGTGCTGACCGTGCAGGTGGCAGACGATGCAGACCATGCGCTGGAACTGGCCAATGATTGCCAATACGGCCTGGTTGCCGGCATCTACACATCGAACTTTGCCAAGGCGCATCAGCTCGCGCGCAAGATTGATGCGGGCCAGATTTACATCAACGAGTATTTCGCAGGCGGCATTGAAGTGCCGTTCGGCGGCAACAAGAAATCCGGTTTTGGCCGGGAGAAGGGCATCGAAGGTCTAAAGAGCTACTGCAAGACCAAGAGCATTGCGGCAAAGATCAGCTAATCCGTCACCTTAGCGATCGCGGTTCCGCGAAGGCCGGTTTTCCGTTCCCCGGATCCGGCCTTTTCTTTTTTTGAGGTCTCAGTCTTGCGCGACAAGCAGCAGCTCGTTGGTCACGAGGGTCGGACATTTTCCCGGCGTCGCATGCCCTTGAAACAGGCCCTTGTTGAGATCGACAGTCCGCAAGGGCAGGGACAACTTCCCGTTCTGCGGCATTCCGGCACCGTTCTGGAGCAGGATTTCTGAGATCAGGCCGGTCATCGGTGGGCCGTCTTCAAAGTGCGCCCCTGCAAGGCTACCGAGACCATGAACCGAGTAGACGGCTCCGGGAAGCTGATTGCCGAGTTCGGTGATCCCTTCATGAAGATCTGTAAATGGCGCAAGGGTGGTGATGAGCGCGTTGGCAGTCTTCCCAGACATCGCGTCCCGGTCTGGCGTCACACGGAACAGCGTGAATTCTGTTTCCGGGTCAAACGATGCTTCGAATCGTGCACCAACGAGCCCGTAACCGGAAATGTTTGCACTTGCGGCAATCGTGAGAGTGTCCGGTAGGAGATGCCCGAGGTGCCAGGCGCCATTTTCGCGCCAATAGGCGTGAATGTGCGCAAACCAAGCGCCATCGCGCCAGCCGAGGATGGCAACAGCCTCCTCAAGTTCAGTACCTTTTGAGGAATGCGTATCGCTGTACCAGGCCGCGTGGCGGTCATCGACGGCCCGGTCGGGCATGACATAATCAAAGGCAGCCAACTGAACGCCGGAAAGATCGAGAACGGCCGAGGAAAACCCGGTGGAATCTGCCCAGCGCCCCAATGAATTCAGTAACGACTCGCCAGCTGAAACCTGACACGCAATCTTGGTGGCGTGGCACGGCGCATATGGCATGCGGTCCTGTGCCTTTGGGCCGGGATGCCGGATATCGCCCAGCGTCTGTGGAGCAGGGCGCCTCATAGCAGACCTTTTTCGGTCAGGAATTCGCGCACGAGTTTCTTCGTGATCTTGCCATAGGCACTCGTCGGCATTTCCTCGATGAACAGATAACGGGCCGGCATCTTGTAACGGGTGATTTTGTCCTTCAAAAACTCGCTGAGTTCGGCGGCGTCTGCTTGTTGGCCAGTCTCCCTTACACAGACGGCAAGTCCAACCTCTCCCCATTGCGGATCAGGGATGCCCAAAATCGCGACCTCGGAGACCGCCGGATGGGTCAGCAGGATCTCTTCGACCTCCTTGGGGTAAACATTCGACCCACCGGAAATATACATGTCTGACGCCCGCCCGGTCAGATAGAGATAGCGCTGGTCGTCCATGTGGCCGATGTCGCCGGTGCGGAACCAGCCATCCCGGAAGGATTTGGCGTTGGCGCCATCATCGTCGAGATACCCGGCGCAGACGGCTGATCCGACGACGCAGACCTCGCCAGTCTCATTCGGCCCGAGGATCTTGCCTGTCTCGTCCTGAATGCTGACTTCGATGCCAGTTCGTTCTACCCCGCAGGTTCCGACCCTGGCGTTTGGTCCATCATCAACGCTGTGTTCATCCGGCCGCAGCACCGTGATGTTTCCTGTGACTTCTCCGAGGCCGTAATACTGGACCAGAACCGGTCCAAGTGCTTCCAGCGCCCGCTTCTGGTCTTCGCGGTACATCGGTGCCCCGGCATAAATGAGGTGACGGAGGCTGGAGTGATCGAATTGGTCGACGGCTGGATCCTCAACAAGTCGCTTCACGATGGTTGGCACGGTGAACATGTTCGACACCTTGTGCCGTTCAATCAGCTGGAACGCGTCATGTGGCCGGAAGCCGCCCTTCGGCATCAGGATGTGCGCCGACCCGCAAGAGAGTTGGGCAATCAACTGAAGGCCTGCCCCATGAGAAAGAGGTGCGATCACCAGCGAGGCGTCGGTTTCGCTGGTGCCGGGCAAAAGATCGGCCATGTAGTTGACAACGACAAACCCGATTTGCCCGTGTGTGAGGACGACCGCTTTTGGCCGCCCCGTCGAACCGGATGTGAAGAAGAACCAGCATGGGTCATTGTGAACGACCTCCACATTGGGTCCCGGCGCGCCGGCATGCTTTTCAAGCAAGGCCTCGTAAGACACGCCGAACGCGCTTTCACCAATCGTGACGATGCCTGAAAGATCCGGACATGCGGCTGCAACGGCCTCGGCTTGGGCCGCATACTCCGCATCGCAAAGGAAGACGGTCACCTTGGATTTTTCAGCCGCATAAGCGGTTTCGCCAGGCGCCTGCCGGAAGTTACACGGCACCCAAACAGCCCCGAGCCGGAAAGCCGCCAGCATGATCTCGATCATCTGATGCGAGTTTTGCGCCTGAACCAGCATCCGGTCGCCCTTGGCGATACCGAAATCCGATGAAAGCGCGCTGGATAGGGCCGAAACACGGCGATCAAGGTCCTGCCACGACCAGATTTGATCTTCCCAGACAATCGCGGGACGGTCTGGCCACCGCTTGGCGTTGCGTGTCAAAAAGTGCGCAAGGTTCGCCACGCGATTGGAACAGCGCTCAATCATCAGATGAGGTCCTCCCTGGAAATCTGTGCTGACAACCTAGGGCGCAGTGGTCTGATTTGACAAGCAATATGAATGGTCTATCGGCCATTTCAATTCCCGCCCAAATTATGCAAGGATGCGCGCCGGTTTAATTTCGCATGCAGTTGCAGGACGGTTTTATGACGACTTCGCCCGACTTTGATTGGAATAATGCTTACGAAAACGGCGCCTATATTGAGGACGCTCAAAGCTATCCGGCGCGGTGGGCCGATGAAGCCCTCGAATTCCGGTCGGGCTGGATCAAAAAAGACATCGACATCATCTATGGCGATACGGACCGTCAGCGTCTGGACCTTTTTCACTCTGAAGACAAAAGCAAGGGTCTGGTGGTCTTTGTACATGGTGGCTACTGGCGCCGCTTTGACAAATCCTACTGGTCGCATTTGGCGCGGGGCGCGCTTCGAAGCGGTTGGTCTGTCTGTTTGCCTAGCTATGAATTGGCGCCAGACGTTCGTATCCCGCAGATTACGGCGCAGATCGGCACGGCACTCAACAAGGCCGCGCGGCGGGTCGAAGGACCAATCCGTCTGTCGGGCCACTCTGCTGGCGGCCATCTTGTCAGCCGCATGATCTGTGCAGACACACCGCTCAATCCGGACGTGCTGGAGCGCATCGAAAATGTTGTCTCCATCAGCGGCCTGCATGATCTTCGGCCTTTGATGAAGACGTCGATGAATGATGACTTTTTGCTCACCGAGGCTGACGCGGTGAAAGAAAGCGCTGCCTTGCAGAAACCTGCCAAAGACTGCCCTGTGACGGCCTGGGTTGGTGGTGACGAGCGGCCTGAATTTATTCGCCAGTCACAGCTGCTGGCGGAGGCCTGGGACAATGCCAAGGTGTTTGTAGACGAAGGCAAGCATCATTTTGATGTCATTGAGGGTTTGATCGACCCGGCAAGTCCGCTGACAAGTGAGCTGCTTTCGCAATAACATCTAGTCTTCAACGGCATAAAACCGTTGTGCGAGGCGGCGGACACCGGTGTTTTCGTAGTAGCTGATCGAGGCTGGGGGAACCAGATAGGCAACCCCGGCCTCCAGTCCGTCGCGCCAGCTTAGGCGGACTTCCGCGATCGTCCGCTCGTTCACATCAAAAACATAGAACTCCTTCGGCAGGGGTATGTCTTCATTCAGCAGGATCCGAAGGCCGCCCGCGGAGATGTCTCGCGTGGTGCAGTCGCAGATGTATTCGTTGGTCAAGCTGGCGAGTTTTGCGGGCCGCAGGCGAGTGCGCCGGCGCGGAAACAGCCGCTTTTGAACGGCATCCATTGTTGCTTGCCGATTCAAGCATAATCCTTTGAACATCTGAGACCTCAGCGGCGGGGAGATGCCGCAGGCGGCATGGGCGGGGGCGGCGCAAGTTCAGGCCGTGGCTCCAAGGCCGCCGGCGGTTCCTGACCCCGGATGAGGGGGCGACCATAATAGTTGGGATCGCCGAGCGTTGTCGGCCGGTGGGTAACGCCCGACTGTTCGTTGGCGCAGCGTTGATAGGCAAGATCATATAGGCTTTGCCAGCCCGCCGGGTAACTTCCCAGATTGTCGAGAACACTGAGCGCTCCGCCAATGGCCGCACCCCGGCGTGCGCCGCTTGGACCATCCCAAATTCCTCCGGCCACGGCTCCGCGTGCTCCGTTCTCATAGATGTTCAGATCAGCCGGATCGGGATTGACGTGGGCATTCGCGTAAGAGCGCGCATAGGCATCACAATTGACCGGTTGGGCATTTGCTGACGATACCACAACTGTGCTGGCAAGTGTCGCCAACCCCACAATAGCTGGCTTCAGGACACGCTTTTGAAGGCGATGACGAAAAGGGCTTGCTGTCAATGAGGTGCCGATCGGGCGCCAGCGTTGGGTCATTGGGATCTCCGGTCATTCCAATCCGGGTGCATGTAAGTGTGCCGGTTTCAAATCTTGAAGCACCATCGGTCACCCATGAAGGTTGTGCGGGCCTTGCGGCGCGGATTGGCAAAGGGCCAGCCCCAGACAAGCTTGGACATTTAGAACTGGCACCAATCCCGGCTGAATGGAGGTATTCGATGGAACCGGTGTTCCTGAACAAACTGGTCTCGCAAAACAACGAATGGCTGTCTGTCCGTCAGGCCGCGATTGCTGAGAACATCGCCAATGCCAACACCCCTGGTTTTGGTGCCAAAGATGTTGAGCCTTTCGTTTCGGTGATTAGCAAAACTCATCTTGCCATGACCGCGACCCATGGAAGCCATCTGGGCCAGACCATGGAGGCAGCCAAAGCCTCAGACATGGAAAAAGCTGACAGCTGGAACGTCACCCACTCCGGCAACTCCGTGAGCCTGGAACAGGAGTTGATGAAAGCCGGTGAGGTCGCGCGCGACCATTCGCTGAATGCCAGCATCGCCAAGTCGTTTCACAAAATGTACCTCGCAGCCGTTCGTCCCTAAGCCAAAGTGATCTGAACTCATGTCCGACCCCCTTTCTGCCACACTGCAAATTGCCGCCTCCGGCTTGAAGGCTCAGTCCGACCGGATGCGGATTGTTTCCGAAAACCTCGCCAACGCCCGCTCCACCGGTGAGGTTTCCGGCGATGATCCCTACCGGCGCAAGACGATTACCTTTGAAAGCGAATTCAACCGCGCAACCCAGGCCAATCTGGTCGCAGTCAAAGGGATTGGAACTGACAAGGCGCCATTCACCGTTGAATACGATCCGGGTCACCCTGCGGCGGACGTTGATGGCTATGTGAAAATGCCAAACGTCAACACGCTGATGGAACTCGCGGACATGCGCGAAACCAATCGGTCCTACGAAGCCAATTTGAAAGTCATGACGCAGGCCCGCGAAATGGTCATGCGCCACATAGACCTGTTGAGGAACTGATCATGATCAACGAAATCTCCGCGCTGACATCTGCGGCCTCGAGCGACGGTATTCTAAAGTCCTCGTCGACCACCCGCTACATGAACTCGACGCCTGAGCTGGGTGGCACGGAAGCTGTCTCCGGCCCGTCCTTTTCGGACGCTATGGCCGAGGTCTCGCAATCAGCCATCGATAAAGTGAAAAACGGAGAAGCAGCCGCAATCGCCGGCGTCGATGGTCAAGCTTCCGTTCAGCAAGTTGTTGAAGCTGTCATGCAGGCGGAATCCACGCTGCAGACCGCCATTGCCATTCGCGACAAGGTCGTGAACGCCTATCAGGAAATCAGCCGGATGACGATCTAGGCGAGCGCGCTTCTATCGAGAGCGATTTAATCGTCAGTCAGATTTGGCGAATTCAGGAGACGTAAAAATGAAAGCCCTTGCCATCGCTGCAACCGGCATGAGCGCCCAACAGCTCAATGTTGAAGTTGTTGCCAACAACATTGCCAATATGAACACGACGTCGTTCAAACGGGCGCAGGCGGAATTCTCAGACCTTCTTTATCAGGCAGAGCGTCTTCAAGGCGTGCCAAACCGCGGCGGCGAAGATCCGGTTCCTGAAGGAGCGCAGCTGGGTCTTGGAGTAAAAACCGCCGGTATTCGCAAACTGCATATGCAAGGCCCGCTGACCAACACGGGCAACCAGTTCGATATCGCGCTGGACGGCCGTGGCTGGTTTGAAATTACCGGCCCGGACGATGAAACCCTTTACACCCGGGCCGGCTCTTTCAACAAGAACGCGGATGGCCGTCTGGTGACCATCGACGGTTATACAGTTGAACCGGCAATTATCGTTCCGGAAGAAACCATCGAAGTGGTGATCAACGAAACCGGGCAGGTCTATGCCAAGATCGATGGCGAGATCCAGCCACGTGAAATCGGCCAGCTGTCTCTTGCAAATTTTGCAAATGATGTCGGTCTCGAACCGGTTGGTGGAAATCTCTTCCGGGAGACGCCGGCCTCCGGTGCTCCGGTTGCCGGTGTTCCTGGTGATCCTGGCTTCGGTGTTGTCCGCCAGGGGTATCTGGAATCGTCCAATGTCGATCCTGTGAAGGAAATCACGGCGCTCATTGCCGCACAGCGCGGGTATGAGATGAACTCAAAGGTCATGAAAGCGGCGGATGAAATGGCCAATACCGTGACCAATGGCATCCGCTAGAAAAGGCGGTTCACGAAATGACCAAAGTCCTTAAACGCGTCGCCTTCTTTTTGTTTGTGCTAACCGCAGCCCCTTCGGCACACGCAGCGAGCATTGAATTGCCGGTTGCCCGCCAAACGATCCCAGCTGGTAGTGAAATCGGCCATCGGGACTTGGTGGAGCGCAAGTTCCCCAGCCGCACTGCTACACAGTTCGCGGTTGCCTCACATCGGAGCCAGCTGGTCGGACAGGTGACCCGGCGCACACTGTTGCCCGGCCAGCCGATCCCGATCAACTCGGTCGAAAAACCGTTGCTCGTCAAACGGGGCGAACCGGCCCGGCTGGTGTTTCAGGAACAAGGACTGGTCATCATCATGCAGGTCGAGGCGTTACAAAACGGGGGCGCAGGCAGTTTCGTACGTGTTCGAAACGTCGACAGCGGTTTGGTCGTGTCCGGAAGAGTTCAGCAGGACGGCACGATCCGCGTGGAGAATTGATTTATGTTCCGTATTTTCATTTGCCTGTTGGCGGTTTTGACCGCTGTACCGGCGACCGCGATGGTGCGGATCAAGGATATCGCCACGTTGCAAGGTGTGCGTGACAACCAATTGGTCGGTTACGGCCTGGTTATTGGTCTGAAGGGGTCTGGCGATACACTGCGCAACTCTCCTTTCACCGAGCAGTCTCTTCAGTCGATGCTCGATAGTCTTGGGGTGAATGTTCGCGAAACGCGGCTCAGGACGAGGAATGTCGCCGCTGTCGTTGTGACGGCTGAAATGCCGTCCTTTATCGGCAAGGGATCGACCATCGATATCAGCGTTTCTTCCTTAGGCGATGCCACATCATTGGCAGGCGGTACGCTGGTTGCCACACCATTGCTTGGTGCGGATGGTCAGATTTACGCTGTAGGTCAAGGACCGGTCGCAGTGTCCGGGTTCGCAGAACTGGGTGCTGCGGAAAGCTTGACCCAGGGAATTCCAACCGTCGGCCGTATACCGAATGGCGGGCTTATCGAGCGGAACCTGCCGGCGAAATTCTCGCAAATTCCCGATCTTGTGCTGGAACTGTCCAATCCGGATTTCAAGACGGCTGTCCGCATCACCGACGCAATCAACCGGTACACCCGGGAGCGCTATGGAGTGCGGGTCGCTATGGAACGCGATTACCGGTCCGTAGATTTGACGCCACCACCGAAGGTGAGCTTGACCCGTTTCATCGCGGAAATTGAATCCATCCGCGTCCGGCCGGACCAAAGCGCCAAGGTCGTGATTGATGAGCGCACGGGAACCGTTGTGATCGGCAAGGACGTTCAGATTTCCACAGTTGCCATCACCCATGGAAATCTGACAGTCCGGATTTCCGAAGCACCGGAAGTTTCCCAGCCGGCACCGTTCTCTCAAGGGGAGACT
This sequence comes from Roseibium sp. R5, assembly GCF_055755305.1. Classification (NCBI taxonomy): domain Bacteria; kingdom Pseudomonadati; phylum Pseudomonadota; class Alphaproteobacteria; order Hyphomicrobiales; family Stappiaceae; genus Roseibium; species Roseibium sp. R5. The sequence goes on along the minus strand of NZ_CM146910.1, from coordinate 3,853,785 downwards.
GTTGTGGTCCCACGGACTTATGTGGATGCGCAGGAAACCGGCGGGCGGCTTGCGGTTGTCGGTGGAACGGATCTTCCGACATTGGTGCGGGGGCTCAACCGGATTGGCCTACGCCCGACCGGGATCATTGCAATCCTGCAGGCGATCAAGACAGCCGGGGCACTTCAGGCAGAACTGGTTGTTCAATAAACCAGCAGGCCAAACAGGTCAGCAATCTCGAACAAGGCGCCGCGGTTTTGCGGCGCCTTTTGTTTTCAGGGCATCAACAGCCTCGCGCAAGCTCGATCGGCGAATGTCCAATCAAACGGGTCACTCGCAAAGGACAATGTGTTCATGTCTAAATTCGTGGATGAATGCCGAAAAGCCGGCGTTCTGACATGCCTGGTTCTTCAATTGATCTGCGCGGGGAGCGCGGCGCAGGCACAAACACCGCCGCAAAAGCCGCAAGAGGCGGCAGCCGCCCCGGCGCAACCTGCCATACCGTATCGTGACAGCCAGCTTTACTGCAAGAACATCGCCGAAGCGGCGAGCGACGCCCGGATCCAATGGCAGACTTGGAAGATGATTGCCCTGGAAGGGCGGCTTCAGGCGCGGATTGCCGAGTTGCAACGCAAGGAGCGCGAGTTCGAGGCCTGGGTTGAACGCCGGGAACAGCTTCTGGAGCAGGTCGAGGACCAGGTCGTCAGCATCATTGGCCGGATGCGTCCGACCGCCGCCGCAGAACAGCTTTCCACCACCGAAGAAGAAGCTGCGGTTGGCGTTCTTTTGAAGCTGAAAGCACGTGTTGCCAGCGCGATCCTGGATGAAATGGAGCCCGCAAGGGCAGCGCAGCTGACGCAGACCATGATGGGCTTCACCGACCCCGAAATACAACGGAGATTTTGATGCGCCTGATGCTTGTTTCTTTAGGGGCCGTATTGCTCTCCGGCTGTGCCGGGCAACTGGAAGATATCGGCCGTGCCCCGGAAATGACCCCGGTCGGCTATGGGTTGGCCAATCGGCCAGCAACCGTTTACCCGCTTGGCACGTTCAACAAGGGCGGGATAAAGGACTACAATTCGCTGTGGCGCAATGATCGTGAGAATTTCTTTGCTGATCCAAGGGCCAAGAAAATCGGCGACGTCCTGACTGTTGTCATCCAGATCGACGACCGTGCAGAACTCGACAACACGTCTGAGCGCGGCCGGTCTGCCGACATCGGTATTGGCGGTTCCTATTCAGCCGGCAGCAACAACAGCACATCGGGCGGCCAGGCAGAGCTCAACGGCAATTCCGGGTCTTCGTCTGCAGGATCCGGGTCTATCGACCGGTCTGAGGAGATTGAGCTCTCTGTTGCTGCCATCGTGATCGACCGGCTTCCCAATGGGAACATGGTGATTTCCGGCTCACAGGAAGTCCGTGTCAACTACGAGATGCGCATCCTGAATGTCGGAGGGATCGTCAGACCGCGTGACATCGAGAGCAACAACACCATCCCGTACGACAAGATCGCAGAGGCCCGCATTTCCTACGGTGGCCGCGGCCGGATCTCCGAGGTCCAACAGCCGGGTTGGGGCCAGCAGATCTATGACATCGTCACACCGTTCTAGGCTGGAAGGGATCGAATATGTCTAACAGTCTTGTGCCCTATGAAGGGCAGGAAACCGGTGACGCAAAATCCAATTTCATGGCAGCGCTTATCCTGATTAGTTTGATTGGTGCAGGCGCCGGTGCCGGACTTGCGAAAATCGTCTCCGACATGACCGAAACTGCGGTCCATGGCCGGATCCGGGACGCCCAAACCTTCAGTCAGACCTTGCCGTTTTCACCTTCCACCCGCCTGCAGCGGCTTGAGCCCCTGGTGACCAACCTGGCAACACCGCCCAGCACATGGATCCGGGTTCAGGCAACGCTTTTGCTGGAAGACGAGCCGGATACGGACGTGTCTGTTCTGCGCAAGCGGATCGAGGACGATTTTCTGAGTTTCCTGCGCACATTGACCCTGGCGCATCTGGAAGGCGGGGTTGGCTTGCAGCACTTGCGCGAAGACCTGAATGAGCGCGCCAAGGTGCGCAGCAAGGGCAAGGTTCGCGAAGTAATCCTGGAGTCTGTGGTTATCCAATGATGAGGTTGTTTTTAACCGTTGCCGCTTTGTTTGCTCTGACCGGAGCCGCAGCGGCGCAGGTGCCGGACTTGTCTGCATTGCTGCCGGAAGGCGAGGGCAGCGCGTCGGGCCGCATCATCCAGATGATCATCTTGCTCACGGTGCTGTCTTTGGCACCGGGCATTTTGATCATGGTCACCAGTTTCATCCGGTTCGTGATTGCTTTTTCGTTTCTCCGGTCCGGTATTGGCCTGCAGACGACACCCGGCAATCTCATCCTGATTTCGCTTGCGCTTTTCATGACGTTTTACGTCATGGCGCCAACCTTCGACCGGGCATGGGAAGATGGTGTCCGGCCATTGATGAACAACGAGATCACCGAGGAAGAGGCCTATGTGAAGATCACCGAGCCATTTCGCGAGTTCATGCTGAGCCAGGTGCGCGAAAAGGATCTGGTGCTCTTTGATGATCTCGCGGCCGGCCGGGTGACCGACGGATCGGCGGCCTCAGCGGAAGAGGTGGAGCTGCGCGTCCTCATTCCGGCCTTCATGATTTCCGAATTGCGGCGGGGATTTGAAATCGGGTTTTTGATCGCGCTGCCGTTTCTCGTGATCGATATGATCGTGGCTACTATTACCATGTCTATGGGCATGATGATGCTGCCGCCAACCGTGATCTCCCTGCCATTCAAGGCCTTGTTCTTCATCCTGATCGACGGATGGAACCTGCTGGTTGGCAGCCTTGTGCGGTCTTTTTTCTAGCGGGAGTAATAGTCAAGAATTTAAACGGGCGGGGCCATCGGCTCCGCCTTTGTCATTTTGGCGAGGGACTGAACCACGCAAAGAAATAACTCTTGGCCGCCAACGAACACGACTGTTTATGGGTATTCCAAGACCAAAACAGATTTTTGGGTTTCGAAACTCGCGGATAAATCCGCTTTGTGTCGTTGCTCTGTTTGAAATGCTGAAAAGAATCAACTTGAAATGATCCGTGTAAGCTTCGCGCAAGGTTTGTGCGCTAGCTTTCAAATCACACGACGGGTTGAGCAAATCCTACCAACGCTCAAAAGCATGATGCTGCCCCGCCGTCCCGGTGTAACTCCGGAATGTCCCATCCTCAAAACTTATGATTTGAAAGGGACATATCATGTCTAGCTTGCTTACTAACAGCTCCGCAATGACCGCTCTGCAAACGCTGAGCATGACCAACAAAAACATGGCGACAACGCAGAACCGTATCTCTACCGGTCTCCGTGTTGGCGGTGCGGAAGACAACGCAGCTTACTGGTCCATTGCAACGACCATGCGTTCCGACAACATGGCTCTGAGTGCCGTTAACGACTCTCTTGGCCTGGGCGCTGCGGTTGTTGACACCATGTATACCAGCATGAACAGCACTGTTGATGTTCTGAACGAAATCAAGTCCAAACTCACCACCGCTTCTGGTGCTGGTGTTGACCGGGCGAAGATCCAGTCCGACATCGACCAGCTGCAGGACCAGCTCGGCACAATCGCATCGTCTGCTGTGTTCAACGGTGAATCCTGGTTGCAGGAAGACTCTGCAACTGCGAACGCCACAAAAAGCGTCATTGCTTCGTTTAGCCGCGATGCCGCTGGTCTGTTCACACTGGACAGCATTGATATTGACGTGACCAATATCCGGCTGTTTGATACCACTGCTGACACCGGTCTAATGGACCGTGATTACACAGCCGGTGGTACCACTGTCGCGATCGAAGACATTGACGTATCAGCTCTGACCGACTCCGTTGCTGACCGCACGACGATCCAGGAAACCATTGCGGTGGTTGACTTGGCCATAGCGGAAGTAACCGATGCGGCGACTGACCTTGGTTCCGTCAAGAAGCGCATCGATCTCCAGCAGACGTTCGTATCCAACCTGACTGATGCTGTTGATCGTGGTATCGGCCAGTTGGTGGACGCCGACATGAACAAAGAGTCGACCCGCCTTCAGGCTCTGCAGACACAGCAGCAGCTCGGCATTCAGGCTCTTTCCATCGCTAACCAGGGCGCACAGAACATTCTGTCCCTGTTCCGTTAATCTTCACCGATTTCCGGATGAGAGGCCGCGCCCTTTTGGGCGCGGTCTTTTTTTTGTTTTGGAATCAGCCCCTTCGCCAAAACATGACAGGCTCGCACAAGCTCCGGATCCGATAGTGCAGGGAACTTGAGACGAACGTGCATGAAGGGGTTATGCATGCCGGGCCGTGAACACGCCGAAAAACTTTGGGCCAACTTGATGGAATTGGGCATGCGCCGATTGATTGCGCTTGCTCTGATTGGCCTTGCGACCATCGCCACAGTTGGTGCTGGCGCATTTTATTTGAGCCGGCCGGAAACGACGCCGCTTTACACAGGCCTAACCGGCGAGGACGTGTCGCGGATCGGTTCCGCCTTGCGCGACGCAGGAATTCCGTTCGACGTCAACTCTGAAGGCGATGCGGTTATGGTCAGTCATGGCCAGACGGCCAAAGCAAGGATGCTTCTTGCTGAAAAGGGACTGCCACGCGGTGCGAACTCCGGCTACGAGCTGTTTGATGATCTCGGGTCCCTGGGCCTGACATCCTTCATGCAGGAAGTGACGCGGGTTCGGGCGCTGGAAGGCGAACTCGCGCGCACAATCCAGCTGATGAAAGGTATCCGTGCCGCGCGTGTCCATATCGTCTTGCCCGAAAAAGGCTCCTTCCGGCGCGACCAGCAGCCGCCATCGGCCTCTGTCGTCATCCGGTCTGATATCCCGGATGATGTGCGCACCGCCGACGCGATCCGGCACCTTGTCGCGGCGGGCGTTCCGGGTATGGAAGCCGCAAAGGTTACCGTGCTGGATACGACCGGCGGCATACTCGCGGCTGGAAAGGACCCGACCAAAGCGTCTGCGGGCCAAATGGCAACCCTTGAAACGGCCGTCAGCAACCGGATCCAGGAAAACGTCCGAAAGACGCTGACACCCTATCTTGGTCTCGACAACTTTCAGGTTAGCGTTGCAGCAAAGCTCAATACCGACCGGAAGATGATTGCCGAAACCATCTTTGACCCGGATTCGCGGATCGAACGGTCCGTGCGCACAATTCGTGAAAACGAAAATGCGGAAAACTCCAGCGCGGCAACGCCAGTGACTGCGGAACAAAACCTGCCGGATGAAAATGTCGAAGCGGATGGCGGAGAACGGTCTCTAGAGGAAGCGGAACGGCGCGAAGAGACCGTGAATTATGAAATCTCGTCCAAACGGATCGAAACATCCCAGGATGGTTACCGCGTTGACCGCTTGTCCATTGCCGTCCTTGTCGACCGTGCGCGCTTGGCGGCTTCTCTTGGCGGATCACCCACACAATCCCAGATCGAAGAACAGGTTCGTGAGATCGAAGCGTTGGTGGCATCTTCTGCAGGCGTCGCTGAAGAGCGGGGCGATCTTGTAAAAGTCTCCGTTGTCGACTTCGTCGATGGCGGCCGGGATCTGGAGCCGATCCCACCTATCGGTGTCACCGAATATCTGCTCCGTCAATCCGGCAACATCATCAACGCACTGGCGATCCTGACGGTGTCCATGCTGGTGATCTGGTTCGGGTTACGTCCGGCTGTTGCTGCCCTCGTGCCGCAAGTGAGCAGCGAGCAGGCCGAAATGGCAGAAATCGGTCTTTTGCCGGAGGGCGCAGAAGATGCCGCAGATCCCATGGATGGCGAGACCGGTTTCCTGATGCCGCCGGACCATTCCGATCTGCTGCAGGACCTCAACAGCAAGCGGAACAAATCCGCCCTGAAGAAGCTGGAATCCCTTCTGGAGTTCAACGAAGAGCAGTCTGCCGCGATCCTGCGCCAGTGGCTCTATGACACGGAGCGCACCTGATGACCGCATCTGCAGCCGCACATATTCCGGTTTTTTCAGCCCCGACTTTCAAGTCTTTCGATCCTGAAGACGCCCTGATGGTTGACGTGATCATGCCGGATCACGAACCGGAACCTGTTCTGAGCGAAGAAGAGCTCCGGCGCGCGGAATATGAGCGTGGATTGAGTGAGGGAGACGAGCGTACCCGTCATCACTACGAGGCCCTCCTTGAACAGGAGCGCGAGAAACATGCAAGGGATCTGGAGGAAGAGCAGATCCGCTTTGAGATGAGGGAATCTGCAAATGTCGCAGCCGCGATCGATGGCTTTCTCGAGATCACGGAAAAACGTCTGTCCTATTCGGTTTCCAAGCTACTGATGCCTTTCCTAAAGCAAAACGTAGTCGACCAGCTGGTCAGGGCCTTTGCCGAGCAACTGACACAACTGGCAGAGGTACCTGGTGGAACATCTATCCGGATGCGTGGACCGGAAACACTTGTCGCTCAGGTGCTCCAGCAGCTACCGGACTTGAAAGAACGTATTCAGGTTCAGCCAGCCGACCAGGTCGAGTTGGAAGCGATTTTCGATGAGACCGTTATCGAAACCAGGCTGGAAGACTGGTTGGGCCAGCTCGACGCGTTGCAGCTTGAGGAGACGGTCTGATGGACAATATGCCGAATGAAATTGTGATTGTCCGACGCCGCAACAACTGGGACGATGACGAAAAGCCCCATGGCGTTTGGAAAATTGCCTATGCGGACTTCATGACGGCATTGATGGCGTTTTTCCTGGTAATGTGGCTGATCAACGTGACCGACGAAAGCGTCCGCCGCGGTGTCGCGCAATATTTTAATCCGGTCAAACTGGCCTCGACAGCTCCCAACCGGAAGGGCCTCAATGACCCGATCGTCAATGGTGATACGAACGAAAACGGCACCAAACTGTTTACCGGAAAGCTCGGTGGAACGGATGCGCAGGAAAGCACCCTGGAACGGTCCGGAGAAGCGGACGTGGAAACGGAAGGTGTGAGTGCTTCGGATGCTGATGAGATAAAAGCAACGGCGGGCGCTCAGGCGACCTCTGGGGAATTCACCCAATCTCATCCAGAGTCCATTTTGTTCACTGATCCATACGCGGTGCTTGATACGCTCGCCCAGAAAATTAATGTCGCCCGGACGATGGAATCCAATCCGGAGGGCATTGGTTCAGGCTTGGAGAAGGAACAAGGCGCCCTCGGTGGTGAAGCCTACCGGGATCCGTTCGACCCGCAGTTCTGGCAATTCCGGCCGGGCCGCGGTGTTGACGGCGCAGCTGCCGAAACAGCTGGTTTGCCGACGCGGCCGGGCACCGGAAACGGCGCAGGCCAAAGCGGGGATCAAACAGACGGTGACCAGTCCTGGAGTGCGCCCTTCGAAACCGATGGCACCACAGAGCAGGCCCAAACTGAAAGCGGAACCGGACCAACCAGCGAAGCCGGAACTGCATCGGGCGATGGTCCTTCCGAACTTAACGGAACTGCACAGAACCAGATCGTTGCGCATGTAAGTCGCAGAGATCAGGAAAACGCTGTTCCGGCCGAGACCGAAGGTGGAGCAACTGAAGCCGAGCCTGTACCCGGAGCTCGTTTGGTCGCCGAACTCTTGACAGTCCTGGAGGCTGCGGAAGGTACACTATTGGAAAACACCGCTGCGCAGATCACAGTCGTCCGGCAAGACGATGGGGCGCTTATCAGTCTGACCGACGATCAGAACTTCGGCATGTTTGCCATAGGCTCGGCTGAGCCGCGTCCGGAACTGGTGAGCTTGCTTGAACGCCTTGGCAAGGTGATTTCCAAAACCGAAGCGCAGATTGTCATAACCGGCCATACAGATGCCCGACCGTTCAAAAGCAAGACCTATGACAACTGGCGGCTTTCTTCGGCTCGAGCTCATATGGCGCTGTATATGCTGTCGCGCGGCGGGGTTGGATCGGACCGGTTCGTGCGCATTGAAGGCGCCGCCGATCGGCACTTGAAAAACGCGGAAGATCCGTTTGCGGCGAGCAACCGGCGGGTGGAAATCTACTTGCTGGAGGAGGCGGCGGAATGAACCAGTACAATTGTTCAACTCAGTTTCGGTGGGTAAAGCATACTACTGCCACCGTCGCCGCGCTCCTTGGAGCTGTGGTGGTCTTCGCGGGCCAGGCAACAGCAAACCCAATTGCCAAAGAGCCATTTGAGATGGTGCGCGCGCTTCAAAGCGCACAGGAGCAGGTTGCTTCAGGCAGTGATTCAGCTGCGGCCATGCAGCGGGCCTTGCTCGAAAAAATGGATGAGGCATTTCTGCAGTTACCGCCGGAAGCCTGGCAGGATCCGCGCAATGCCCGGGCATCGGTCATTCATCTTCTGAGCGGCGGTAATCCGGAGGTTATACGTCATTTGCTGACGTTGACCCCGGCGCCAGTCATAGACTTGAACTTGATGGAAGCGTCCTTGGCCTATGTTGAAGGCCGCGAAGAGGACATGCTGACTCGCCTTGCCGATGTGGACCCGCTAAATCTTCCGCCGAGCCTTGGCGGGCACATAGCTTTGGTAAAAGCGGTTCCCTACATCCAGACCGATCCGGTCCGGGCGATGGAGCTTTTGCAGATCGCGAGCCTCTTGATGCCAGGAACGCTGGTTGAAGAAGCTGCGCTTAGGCGCGAGGTCTTGGTCGCCGGACTGGTCGGGGACATTGAACGCTTCCGGACGCTTTCGATCCGCTATCTGCGTCGGTATCGGGCCTCGGTCTATTCCGGTGATTTCCGGCGCCGGTTCGCCATTGCCCTCGACACGCTCGGTTTCGTGGAAGACCAGGACAAGTTTGATCTGCTTTACGGCGTGCTTGAAGAGTTCGAGGACGACAGCCGCCGGGGGCTGTACATGCGGCTTGCGCGCTCGGCCTTGTTGGGTGGAAACCTTCAGATCGCTTCTAAGGCGACCGATCAGGCTCAAATGCTGGCCGTTGCAGGAACCGCGGAATACGAACTTTTGAAAATCTATCAGGTTGCGACCCGGCTGAACCGGGCGGCGGTCAAACCCAACCGGGATCTCTTGTGGACGGTGAACAAAGCTGCGCTAACTCTTGAGGATCTGGATTTTTTGTATGCAGTGAACACCGTTCTCAACTCGATCCGTCATTTCCCGGATCCACCCGACAACTTCATTGGGGCCTTCAATTCCGGCGGCACACTTGGAACGCCCGCGGAACGTGAATGGCTCACGGCCGACATGGAACTTGCGGAGTTGTTGTTGCGCCGCACCGAAACAATGCTGGCGCTGGCTGGAGACGTAAAGAAATGACTGTAACAACGCATGCAATGATCCGCACGCCCTCCAAGGCTCCTGTCGGCGGAGACGGGCACCAGGGCGAGGGCGGCAAGAACACCGGAAAAGATGTCGCGGATCAGTTTCGGGCCATGATGTCAGATTTGAAGGTTGTCGATGGCAACGCAAAGGATGGCGACCGGCAAGCGGCAACCACTCAAGGTCCGGAGCAGACAGATACAGCGACAAGCGAAGATACTGGAAACACAGTCAAATCAGATGCCGCTGGCAAGCCGGAACCGTCTTCCTTTAGCGTGGCCAACTTGACGGATGCCATCCGAAAGGCGTCCCAGACAGTCTTGGGTGCCCAACCCGCCGGAAAAGAAAGCGCTCAAGGGCAAGACGCTGCTGAAACCCAGTCTACTCAGCACGCCATGCCGGCTGCTGCCGCGTTGCCTCTTGGAACCGTCCTTGCCGCGCGTGCCGGGCAGGGGACGCCACAACCAGAGCAGGGCACTTTTCCAGGAACGGCAAAGCAGAATACCGCTGGTCAGCAGACTATGTTGGCTCAAAATGCAGCGAACGGCGCACAGGTTGCTGCTGGCGAAGCTGCAAAGACCGGGACATCATCGCTTTTCGCTCAGTTCGGTATCGAACCCGAACGTGTTGGCGAGGGGGCAACAGGTACGGCCGCAGCCCGCAATGCCTTGCCGGAAGAAGCCGCCGGAACGGTCAAGGTTCTGCGCCAGGAAACGCATTTTGCGCCGAACATGCGGCTTTCACCTGCACAACAGGTGGGTGAGCAGATCGCAACGGCCCTCAAGGACATGCCGGTCGACACTGGCCGTACTCAAGGTGGGCTGACCCACAAAGCCGAAGGGCCGGTTCTGAAGACTTTGGAAATCCAGCTGACCCCGCATGAGCTCGGCACAGTCAAAGTCTCGCTTCGTATGGTCGGCGAGAATGTTGAAGTAACCTTGGCGACCAGCAAGGCACAGACAGCCGAGCTCTTGAAACAAGATAGGCAACTGCTGGATCAGATGCTTCGGACCACAGGGTTTAAAGCCGACACGATCACGATCCAGGCCGCCGATGACCGTGCCACCGTGACCACCAACGTCTCCAACTCCAACTCCAGCTCCACGCAAGGTCAGCAAGGCACAAACGGTGGCGCGTTCGGGGACCAGCAGAACCAGAACGCACCCGGGAATGGCACAGGCGGCCGCGGCGAACAGACTGGTGGCCATGATGAAAGCAGTGCCTTCCCCGGTTTTGAACCGGCACGGGAGCAAAGCGATGAAGACGGCCCTGGCAACCGCCTTTCTGACGGCATCTATATGTAGTGTCGCAGTCCTCCAACCGATCCCGGCGTTCGCGGAAATTCAAAACGTCTGCGAACGCGAAATGGTGGCGGCATCACGCAAATATCAGGTCCCGCTCGGGATCCTCTACGCTGTTGGTCTGACCGAGACCGGCCGGCGCAACTCCCTTTATCCGCATGCCTTGAATATTGAAGGCAAATCGGTATTTCCGCCGAGCCGGACAGCTGCGCGCCGGGATATTGAGGCTGCGCGCAAGAAGGGCAAGAAGCTGATCGATATCGGCTGCATGCAGATCAATCATCATTACCATTCGGATCAGTTCCGTTCCGTGGATCACATGCTCGATCCGCGGGCAAACGTGCAATATGCCGCCCGGTTTTTGAAGGAGCTGCGTGGCCGCCAAGGCTCATGGACCATGGCGGTTGCCCGTTATCATGCCGGTCCAAACAATGATCCCGCCCAGAAGCGCTATGTCTGCACGGTGATCCGCAACATGGTTGCATCGGGTTTCGGCAACTGGACCAAAAACTCCAAAGCATTCTGCGGCGCTTGAACGTCAAAAACCGTCGCCGCGTGCGTCCTGTGGTCCAGTTCGTGATCCCGATATTTAAAGTTTAAGATAAATAAGTTTTTGTAATAATTGATAAAAACCGATCCTTGGCTACAGCTTCGCGCAAGCTGGAACGGTTTGACTGTCACCAGTTGAATTGGAAACTGGAGACATTCCATGGGTCTTTCTGGGATTATGCGCACCGGTGTGTCCGGCATGAACGCGCAATCGAGCAAGCTCGGCGCAGTCGCCGACAACATCGCGAACTCAAGCACCACCGGATATAAGCGGGCGGAAACCGAATTCGCGTCCCAGGTTCTCGCCCACGGTGGTGGATCGTACAATTCCGGCGGCGTTCAAGCGCATACCAAATACGCCATTTCCGATCAGGGCTCCATGAGCTTCACGACCTCGAAGCTTGATCTGGCAGTTGACGGGAATGGGTTTTTCATTGTGTCCGACAGCACCGGTGCAGGCGCATCTCAAGCCCTGACGCGTGCAGGGTCCTTCGTTCCGGATGGCCAGGGGTATCTCGTCAACACAGCTGGCATGTATCTGCAGGGCTATCCGATTACCAACGGCAATGCACCGTCTGTGGTCGCAAATGGTCTGGGCGGCCTGGAGCCGGTCAACATCACACAAAATCAGCTCGAAGCAACTCCGACGAGCACGGCGACTTTGCATGCCAACGTTGATGAAGATTCTGCAATTGTTGCTGCTGCCAACTTACCGTCAGCGAACGCTGCGACCGCCGAGTATTCTCACAAGACATCCTTGGTCGTGTACGACAATCTCGGCAATGAAGTAACGTTGGATGTCTATTACACCAAGACGACGGACACGCCGCCGACAACCGACTGGGAAGTGACCGTTTACAACGCGGCTGACAGGGATCCGGCCACGGGTGGTTTCCCTTATGGTGCTGCCAACATCGGGACAAGCACCATTCAGTTTGACACAACGACCGGTCAACGGACAGGTGCGGTGACTGCAGTCAACATTACGGTGCCGAATGGTGGCACCTATGACATTGATCTGACCAACTCCACCTACACCGATGCAGGGTTCACGGTGACCAATGTGGACGCTGATGGGAACGCGCCGAGCTCCGTTGAGAAGGTGGAATTCGGTGAAGACGGGACCTTGTACTCGATCTACACAAACGGCGACCGCCGGCCGATCTACAAGATCCCGCTCGCCGATGTGCCGAGCCCGGACAAGTTGGATCCGGTGTCCGGCAACATCTACCGCCCGTCGATTGACTCAGGCGATGTCCGGGTGGGTTTCCCGGGTGACGGCGGTCTTGGTGAGCTGGCTGTTGGCGCGCTCGAAGGCTCCAACGTGGACCTCGCCAACGAACTCACATCGATGATCGAATCCCAGCGCACCTACACGGCCAATTCGCAGGTCTTCAAGGCCGGCTCCGACTTGATGCAGGAACTGGTGAACCTGGTCCGCTGATGCCGTTCAGCATTGAAACTTGAAAGTATTAAGTCATGAGTTTGTCCGTCGCCCTGCAGGTGGCCCAGTCAGCGCTGGCTGCCCGTCAGACAGAATCTTCGGTGATCGCCCGTAACATTGCGGGCGCTCAGGAGCCGGGGTTTTCGAAAAAATCCGTGCAATTGAGCACGATGTACACCTCTTCCGGCCAAGCCGGTGGGTTGAAGGTCAACGGAATTGCTCGCCTTTCCGACAGTGCTTTGTATTCGTCACTTCTTTCATCAACGTCGGTTGGAACGTCTCAGCAAACAGTCCTGGACGGAATGACGCGGCTTGCCGAAACAATCGGTGATACTGAGCTGGAAACGTCACCTGCGGCAAAGCTCGGGCAGTTGAAACTGTCTTTGCAGAACTACGCGTCAGATCCGAACAACGTTGTCATGGCGCAAGATGCGCTGCTGAACGCCAAAAATATGGCGGACAGCCTCCGCTCGAGCACAGAACTGGTTCAAGATGTCCGGGCAACGGCGGACGCTGACATGGCGACGTCCGTCCGTGAAATAAACTCACTGCTCGGAAAGCTTGAAGACCTCAACTCTGTGATCGTGAAGGGCACCCAAAGCGGAGCAGATGTTACCGATGCCCTGGATAGCCGGGACCAGGTTCTGTTGTCGTTGTCGGAAGAGATCGGCATCAGCACGCTCAGCCGGGCGAACGGGGATGTTGTGGTCTACACAGACAGTGGCGTCACGCTGTTTGAGACGACTGCGCGGTCGGTGACTTTCGCGCCTACCATCACCTATGACGCCAACACATCGGGAAATGCTGTCATCGTTGACGGCGTCCCGGTTGCAGGACCGGGCGCGGTCATGCCGATTTCTTCAGGTCGCCTGCATGGTTTGGCTGAACTTCGAGACGACACAGCTGTAACCTATCAAGACCAACTGGATGAAATCGCCCGAGGGCTAATTGAAGCTTTCCAGGAAGAAGATCAAACAACTCCTGGTGTTTTCCAGCAAGGGCTGTTTCTGGGGACTGGGACACCGATCCCGCCAAGCACTGTGCCCATCGGAATTGCAGCTGATATCAGAGTGAATCCAAACGCAGATCCCGATCAGGGCGGCAGCCTTGATGCCATCCGCGATGGCGGGTTGGCGGGCGCGGCCTTCAACTACAACCCGGCAGGCAATGCTGGGTTCTCCGACCGCCTACAGGAACTTGTAACGGCGTTCGACACACCGCGGACTTTCGCGTCCTCCGTCGAGCTTGATCCGGATGCCAGCCTATCCTCTTTCGCCGCATCGTCAGTGAGCTGGCTGGAGAGTGGCCGCAAGACCATGACCAGCAATGTTGAAATCCAGTCCGTCATTGTCGGGCGGACAGCGGAAAATCTCAACAACACCACAGGTGTCAACATTGATGAAGAGATGACGCTGCTGCTCGAGATCGAACGGGCTTATTCGGCGGCATCCCGCCTTATCACCGCAGTTGATTCCATGCTCGACGATCTCTTGATGGCCACGAGGTAACAGCCATGAAAACCACCTTTATCTCTACCTTCACACTGGCAGACTCGTCGCGGCGCAACATCCTGAGCCAGTCCAATTTGGTCAACAAGCTTGGGGTCGAATTGTCGTCGGGCCGCAAATTTGATGTGGGCTTGGATCTCGGTACGCGAACGGGTGAGAGCGTCACGCTGCGTTCTCAATTCCAGTTCTTGCACGGGATCATGGATACCAACGCGCTGGCGAAGTCCCGTCTGGACGTCAGTCAAGCGGCGATGGACGATATCCTCACCACAGCGCAAGACTTTCAAGCGACCCTTGTTGCGCTCAAGGAGAACCCGCAAAGCGCGGATATCATCAAGGCCGACGCCGAAGGCAAATTGGGATTGATGGTTTCACGCCTAAACACCCAGCTAAACGGTAGCTTTGTCTTTGCTGGGATCAACGCGGATGAATTGCCGTTTGCAGATTATTCTGATCCCGCTTCTCCGAACAAAGTTGCCGCAGATGCGGCCTTCTTGGCCGAGTTCGGTTTCAATCAGGCTGATCCAAATGTCGCGACGATTACGCCGGCTGCAATGTCCGCATATCTCGGCGGTAACTTTGACACGATGTTCCAGGATCCAGCCTGGGGCACCACTTGGTCGACTGCATCGGACACGCCGCTGGCAAGCCGGATTTCGGCAAGTGAAACGGTAAGTTCCTCCACCAGCGCCAATGAGCAGGCTTTTCGGGATTTGGCCAAGGCCTACACCATGATGTCCGATCTCGGCAATGAGACCCTGTCCGATGAAACTTTCAAGGTCGTGGTCGATGCGGCGATCGAAGCACTGAGCAAGGGCATTGGCGGTCTGACAACGGAGATGGGCAAGCTCGGCACCGTTCAGCAGCAGGTCGCTCAGGCTAATGAGCGTCTCACCGTTCAAACGAGCATTTTGAACACCCGCATCAACGACCTGGAACTCGTTGACAAGGAAGAGACGGCAGTTCGCCTCAACACAGCGCTGACCCAGCTTGAAACGACTTACTCCGTGACCGCGCGGATGCAGGGCTTGAGCCTCCTGAACTACATCTGAACCGGCAAGTGGCTCGCCACCTATTTCAACTGAGCACCAGAGAGGGGCCATGTACAATTTGTCTTACGCTGAGGTGATGGATGACCTTTGCAGTGATGAACGGCTGAACGAACATGAGGCGATGTGCATCATCATCGGAAAGCTGACCACCGCACAGGAAAAAGGCGTCCGTTCCCCGGAAGCCATCGATGCGCTGTTCTACACGCGCAGGGTCTGGGGGTTCTTCATGGAAAACCTCGCGGATGACGCCAATCAGCTGCCGGAAGAAATGCGGGCCAACCTGATATCGGTCGGTATCTGGGTGCTGAAAGAGGCGGAGGCTTTGCGTCAATGGGAGAAGGAAGATTTCTCCGACATCATTGAGATCAATTCCATCATCCGGGACAGTCTGGCGGGGTAAGCTCATGAAGATTGCACTCAAATCAGGGGAACGTCTCTTTATCAATGGCGCGGTGATCCGCGCTGAACGAAAAACATCGATCGAGTTGATGAACGATGCCGTGTTCTTGTTGGAGTCTCATGTGCTTCAGCCAGAAGAGGCCACGACGCCGCTGAAACAACTCTATTTCATCCTGCAGACGATGATCATGGATCCCGCGGCAGCGCCTGCGGCCAAGGATATGTTTCACGTCGTGCTGGCCTCAGTCTCAGGCGCTTTCTCAAGCACAGAGGTCCTGGAGAAGCTGGATGAAGTCGGTCAACTGGCCCGCAAGGACCGTTGGTTTGAAGCCATGAAAACAGTGCGTGCACTGTACCCCTTGGAAGCCCGTCTCATGGCTGCAGACCATAGGGCCAGGCAGGAGGAAGAAAAAGCCTCAGGGTTTTCTGCCAGGCAACCTGCGTACTCTGAACCCCACCTTGAACTGGTATAAGGACACCTGCCATGACAAGCGTAAATCCGGTCGCATCGGCGGCCGCCGCGAACGAAGCCGGCGGCGCTAGAGCTGCTCAGGAGCAGCTGACCGTTGATTACAATGCGTTTCTTCAATTGATGATGACGCAAATGAAGAACCAGGACCCAACCAAACCGATGGACGCGTCAGAGCAGCTGACGCAATTGGCGACCTTCTCGCAAGTCGAGCAGGCGATCCAGACCAATTCCAAGCTGGAGACAATGCTGACCAACATGTCCTTTGGCCAGGTTGATGATCTGATCGGCCGGACGGTCACGGACAGCAACGGAACAACCGGAGTGGTTGAGAAAGTCGAAATCTATTCCGACGGAACCATTCTCGGCCTTGATAACGGCAAAGGCGTGCTGCTTGGACCTGGTATTTCCATCTCCTAGAGGCTGTAGGTTGCCATGAATGAAGTTGACGCCCTGGATTTGGTCCGGACCGCGATCTGGACGATTCTCATCGGATCGGCACCTGCGATCATTCCTGCAATGATCGTTGGGATCGTAATTGCGCTCTTGCAAGCCCTTACACAAGTTCAGGAAATCACTCTGACCTTCATTCCAAAAATTGTCGCCATTCTGGTGATGATCGTTATTGCAGGGCCGTTCATTGGCGGCCAAATGTATGCCTTGACCACGGTGATTTATAGCCGGATTGAAAACGGTTTCTGATCGCTAGCAACTGCGGAAACCTAGAGACGTCATCAGCGCATCCAAACATGAGGCGGTGAGCAGGTCATTCGACCGGTCGCCGCCTTCTGCTTTTTCGGTGCCTGACCGCGTGATCGCTGACCGAAAAAAGCCTCGCGCAAGTTTGAGCAGCGATTTTGCCATCAGCTGACACGCGCAAGAGAGCAGGCATGACAGACACATCCATCACTTCCAGCGTCAACGGGGCTCCGGAAAGCCGCCGCGATGTTGGGTTCGCGTTCGGGATCGTGGTGATCCTCGCGGTTCTGTTTCTTCCCATTCCGACCTTTTTGATCGACGTTGGCCTCGCCATGTCGATCGCATTGTCTGTTCTGATCCTCATGGTGGCCCTGTGGATCCAGAAACCTCTCGATTTTTCGTCTTTCCCGACGATCCTTCTGATCGCCACGATGCTGCGCCTGTCGTTGAACATAGCGACAACCCGCGTGATTCTCGCAAATGGCCACGAGGGTGTTAACGCAGCTGGCTTTGTCATCAGTGGCTTCTCGCAGTTCGTTATGAGCGGCGACTTTGTGATCGGTCTGATTGTCTTTGCGATCCTGATCACGGTGAACTTCATGGTGATCACCAAAGGCGCAACAAGGATCGCGGAAGTGGGAGCCCGCTTCACCCTCGATGCGATCCCGGGCAAGCAGATGGCCATCGACGCCGATCTGTCCGCAGGTCTTATTGACGATAAAGAAGCCCAGCGCCGCCGGAAGGAACTGGAAGAGGAAAGCTCCTTCTTCGGATCAATGGATGGTGCTTCGAAGTTCGTCCGCGGCGATGCCATCGCCGGCTTGATCATTACTGCTGTCAACATTCTCGGCGGCATCGTCATCGGTGTTACCCGCTATGACATGTCGGTGTCTGATGCGGCTGATGTCTTTACCAAACTGTCCGTCGGGGATGGTCTGGTCTCCCAAATTCCCGCACTGATTGTCTCGCTCGCTGCCGGTCTCTTGGTGTCCAAGGGCGGAACACGTGGGTCTGCCGACAAGGCGGTCCTTGACCAGCTGAGCGGCTATCCTCGGGCCTTGTTCGTGGCCGCTGTGCTGATGGGTGTTTTTGCACTTATGCCGGGCCTGCCGATGCTGCCGTTCTTCATGCTTGCGGCGATCCTCGGGTTTATCGGCTACTCGATCCCGAAACGCCAAGCTGCGCGGCAGGCAACGGAAGACAAAAAACGTGCCGATGCCGAGCGCCAGGCGAAGGAAGAGGCGAAGGATTCGGTCAAGGAGTCGCTAAAGACCGCCGAGATCGAGCTGGTGCTTGGCAAACAGCTTTCAGCCGAGCTGGTGGTCAATCATGGCGAGTTGTCCCGCCGGGTTGCCAAAATGCGCCGCAAGTTTGCCGAACAGTATGGCTTCGTCGTCCCAGAGATCCGTGTATCGGACAGCCTGACGATCGATCCGAAAAGCTATCAAATCAAGATCCACGGCACGATCGTGGCGTCCCAGCAAATCAAGGTCGGCGAGCTTCTGGTCATCCCAAATGGTGACGAGCGATTGCCGGTGCCGGGCGATGAGACCCGCGAGCCCGCATTTGGCATGCCCGCCATCTGGGTGCCAAACGCCTACGGGGATGAAGTGCGGCGTCACGGTCTGGAACCGGCAGAGAACAACACGGTGGTGCTGACACACCTTAGTGAGGTAATCCGCAACAACCTGCCGCAACTCTTGTCCTACAAGGACATGCGGAACCTCTTCAACCGGCTGGATCCGGAGTACCAGAAACTGCTGGATGACATCTGCCCGGCCCACACGTCCTTCTCCGGCTTGCAAGCCGTGATGAAGCTGCTCCTGGCTGAACGGATTTCCATCCGGAACCTCAACCTCATTCTGGAAGCGGTTGCCGAAATCGTGCCGCATGTCAGACGGTCTGAACAGGTTGTGGAGCACGTGCGTATGCGCATCGCCCAGCAGATTTGCGGCGATCTTGCTGAAGGCGGCCCTCTGCAAGTGTTGCGGCTCGGCAATCGTTGGGATCTTGCCTTCCACAACGCGCTCAAGCGCGATGCCAAGGGCGAAGTGGTGGAGTTCGATATCGAACCTCAATTGGTGGAAGATTTCGGCACGCAAATGTCCGAGGCCGTCAAGAAACACATGAAGAGCGGTCAGAGGTTTGCCATTGTCGCCGCGCCGGATGCCCGTCCTTACGTGCGCATGATCGTGGAACGCATGTTCCCGACGCTTCCCGTGCTCTCGCATCTCGAGATTGCCCGCGGTGTTGATGTGACCGCGCTAGGGACGGTGTCGTGATCTCCGGAGGTCTGCTGTTCAGCACCTACGGCTCATCTCTGGTACTGGCAACGTTTCTTCTGTTTTGCCGGATCGGAGCCTGCTTAATGGTCATTCCCGGTTTCGGCAGCAATCGGATCCCGATGCGGGTCCGGCTGTTCATCGCACTTGCCATCTCCCTGGCATTGTCGCCGCTGCTGGTGCCGGACATTCAGCAGGCGTTGCCGGATGAAGCGCTTGGTACTGTCTCCTTCTTCATTGGGGCGGAGCTTCTGACCGGCTTGTTTATCGGGTTTCTCGGGCGGATCTTCATTGCAGCCCTTGAAACACTGACAACATTGGTTTCCATGGCGATCGGCTTGTCCAACATGCCCGGCATGCCGATCGATGGTGTTGATGCGCTTCCGCCGGTCGCAAATCTCTTCACGCTGACCGCAACAGCCATGATTTTCATTGCCGATCAGCATTGGGAAATCCTGCGCGGCCTTGTGCAGTCTTACGAAGTCATCCCGCCAGGGCGGCCCTTGGCGGCGATGGCAAGCCTGGAACAGTTTGCAGAGCAGCTGGCGCGAACCTTTGTCCTGGCGCTCCGGGTGGTCAGCCCGTTTGTCGTCTACACGATCGTCGTGAACCTCGCCGTCGGGCTGATCAACAAACTGACACCACAGATCCCGGTCTACTTCATCTCACTGCCGTTCGTGATCGCGGGCGGTCTCTACTTCCTTTACCTCGTCGCAGCCGAAGCAATCATGATCTTCCTCGACGGGTATTTCACCTGGCTTCAATTGGGTTAGCGCACATGGCACGAAACAGTCGTGAAATCGAACGCATGTTCAAGATGCAAGAGCAGATCTTGAAACTGTCGTCCTGGATCCTTCAGGATCTTGATACACAGGCCCACAAACTGAACGAAAAGGAACGCCGGATCCTGCTGGCGCTTTCAAACGGTGATCTCGCGCAACATGACAGGTTCATCGCCAATGCCGCAGAGCGCCTGCGCCGCATCATTGAGGAAATGGCCCGCATCACTGCCGCCCGGGAAAAGGTGAACGCCGAATTCGAGCGCCAGCGTCACATGCTCAAAACCATGTCGGAACGTTTGGCGGTCATGCGCGGTGAAGAACAGCGCGCGAACGACGAACGGGAACTGCAGGAATATCTGGACCGCCGGTATGGCTGACGGGCTGCCAACCTGGCAGGGCGCAAGCCTGCCGCAAGCTCGGCCGATTAAACCGGATAACACGATTTATGGCGGTGTTGCCGCAAACCAGGGAGATCGGCGATGGCCATTTCGCCTCCTTCAGATCTGATCCTAGACGTCGCCAAGGCGGCAGATCCGACGGAAATTCGCGAGGTGTCGAACCGTTTGAAGTCCATCGCGGCTTCCGGCGACGGCTCCGGCTTCAGTCTTGCCTTTGATAGCGCACGCTCCGGTGCCCCAGCGGGGACAAGCTTCGACATGTTCCGCTCTGGCAGTGCCGACGCCGGTGCATCGCAAAAATCACCGGCGGAAAAATTCGAGGCGATGATCCTTACCCAATTCGTCGAAACCATGTTGCCCAAGGATGCGGAGATGGTTTTCGGCAAAGGAACGACCGGAGAGATCTGGAAGTCGATGCTGGCTGAGCAAGTCGCCGGGCAGCTGGCGGCAAGCGGCGGCATTGGTGTCGCCGATCTGATCTCAGATACATTGAAACAAGGAGCAAAAGTCTGATGGATGCCGGACAGGATCTTGTCGTGCATAGCCCGGTGGTGAACCCGGCCGTATACGGACCCCTGGTCATTGCGATTGACCGCGCCATAGAGGTCGTGGAAGCGGAGACCCAGGCGCTGCGCGCCAATCCGACCACCGATCTCAAACCGTTTGAGTATCGCAAGAGCCAGGCACTTCTGGATCTTACCCGCTCGCGGTCCCTTGTTCCGCCGTCAGCTTACACTGAAGACGTCAAGGACCGTCTGGTGGACTTCAAGGACGTGCTCAAGGAAAACGTCGACCTTTTGACGTTGCATATGAATGCCGTCTCCGAGGTCGTGAAAATGATGTCGCGCACCATGCTCGACCAGGAATCCGACGGGACCTATGCTGCACCGTTCCCGGAGCCCGCGCGATGATCAAGATGCTCGTGGCTGGTGTTTGGATGTCGATTGCGATGCTGATCTCGGGGTATGGAACAGCCAAGTTCATCGCGGCTCAAAACCAGACCAGCAATCAGGAAGAAACAGCGTATGTCGGCCTCGACTATGAGACGTTGAAACCGGTCAATGTGCCGATCCTGTTTGAAGGCGCCTTGCAGGGCTATGTGGTGGCCAAATTGGTGTTCACCGCGGACGGTGACACCTTGCGCAAGCTGCCAGTTCCGCCGCATCCGTTTCTGGTCGATGAGGCGTTCCGGGCACTTTATGCTGATGAGACCCTCGATTTCCGGAACCTGGAACGCTACGACCTCGACGGTCTCACGGAGCATCTAAAAACGGTGACCAATCAGCGCATTGGCCAGAAGGTCGTGCAGGATGTTCTCGTTGAGGAGTTCAACTATTTCGACAAGGCGGACGTCCTGAGCCACTGACAGCTGAGCGTCCGGCTTGCCGCCCCATCTTTATGCCGCCTCCCTGGCAATCTCACCGGTGCTTGTTTTCGAACAGGCGCCGGTTTTTTTGTCCCTAGTCCAATGACTTTCCAAGACGGCCGGCAAGATCCTGAATAAACTGGTACGCAACGCGGCCGGAGCGGCTGCCGCGGGTCGTGGACCACTCCAGCGCTTCTGCGCGCAGGGTCTCTTCAACGACATCAAGGCCATAATGGGTTGCATAGCCGCGGACCATGTCCAGGTAATCGTCCTGGCTGCATTTGTGGAAGCCAAGCCACAGGCCGAAACGGTCGGACAGCGATACCTTTTCCTCAACTGCCTCAGACGGATTGATGGCGGTCGACCGTTCGTTTTCCATCATGTCGCGCGGAAGTAGATGCCGGCGGTTCGAGGTCGCATAAAACAGCACGTTTTCTGGTCGCCCTTCGATGCCACCTTCAAGGACCGCTTTCAGCGATTTGTAGGACGTGTCGTCATGGTCAAAGCTGAGATCATCGCAGAAAACAATGAAGCGGTAAGGCGCCGGCCGGATCTGGGCCATCAGCTTGGGCAGCGATTCGATGTCTTCACGGTGAATTTCGATCAGTTTGAGCGTGCTGGAGCCAAGTTCTGTGTTCACGGCAGCTTGGGCTGCCTTCACCAAAGAAGATTTCCCCATGCCACGTGCGCCCCACAGCAACGCATTGTTTGCTGGCAGACCTTTGGCAAAGCGGCGGGTGTTGTCGAGCAGAAGATCGCGAACATGTGAAACCGCGCAAAGCAAGGCGACATCCACACGGTTTACCTTGGCGACTGGTATGAGTTCGCCGGGATTGGGCGACCAGACAAAGGCATCGGCTGCTTCAAAATCGGCCGGTGTGGGCGCGGCCGGGACAGCCCGGGAAATAAGATCGATCAGGGAATCGAGCTTTTCATTCAATGCGGCAATGTCACTCGGCGCGCTCATGATGTCTTGCAACCCTTACAAAAAAGGCCCACGTGGGGGCCGGAAACCATGCGGCGGAGCAGTATCATGACGGGCAGGGAGCGCAAATGGCACTTATTCCCATTCCGGTACGCAGCTATTTGCCGGTTATGCTTGAAAAGAAGCGCGCCAACGTTATAGTCCGCGCCACCAGAATTGAGCGTTTTGCCGAGGGCCGGAAGACTGCCTGCGGCAAATAAAAAGCGCCCCTTAGGAGAGTTGAATGTTGATCACCCCAGCCTACGCGCAAGGTGCCGGAGCCGCCGGACCTGATTTCCTTATGTCCATGCTGCCGTTCGTGGCAATCTTTGCGATCATGTACTTCCTGATCATCCGTCCGCAGCGCCAGCGCATGAAGCAGCATCAGGAAATGGTATCCAACCTGCGCCGCGGTGACACGGTCGTGACAACCGGCGGTTTGATCGGCAAAGTCTCCAAGGTCGTAGATGATGGGGAAATCCAGGTGGAGCTGTCCGAAGGCGTGAAGGTCCGCGTCGTCCGCTCCATGGTTCAGGAAGTCCGTTCCAAGACCGAACCGGTTAAAGAAGGCGCTTAAGCCTAACACTGCCAAGACCAGTATTGATGGGCCGAAGGTGTTTCGGCCCGTCCGCTTTTAAGGCTAGACCATGCTCTATTTCGCACGCTGGAAAATTGCGCTGATCGTCCTCGTCGTTGCCGCTGGCATCGTGACGACTCTGCCGAATTTCTTTTCTGCAAAAACTCTCGAAAGCTGGCCGGATTTCCTGCCGAAGAACCAGATGGTTCTGGGTCTCGATCTCCAGGGCGGTGCTTATCTGCTCTATGAAATCGATCAGCAGGACTACATCGAAAAGCGCATGAAGGCGCTTGTCGGCGATATCCGTGCAGCGCTCCGTGAAAACCCGCGCATTGGGTACACCGGCCTAGGTGTACAGGGCGATTCCGCGCAAGTTCGGATTCGCGACCTGACCCGCCTGGCTGAAGCCGAGGAACGGTTGGAGCCGCTGGTCAATCCGCTTGTGTCCAACGTTTTCAGCGGCCAGCAGGTTGATGAGTTTGAGTTGTCGGTCAGCGATGACGGTCTGGTGCGCTTTACGTATTCAGAGCAAGGTCTTGCCGACCGGATGACGAACATCGTTCAGCAGTCCATCGAGGTTATCCGCCGCCGTGTTGACGAACTCGGCACGACCGAGCCGAACATCCAGCGTCAGGGGACAGACCGTATTCTTGTCGAAGCACCGGGTGAAGACGATCCGGAGCGTCTCAAGGATCTCGTCGGTCAGACGGCCCAGCTGACGTTCCATATGGTCGATACATCCATGACCGGCGATCAGGCCATGCAGAGCCGCCCGCCTGTTGGAACTGTTGTCATGATGTCTGTTGACGATCCGCCACTTCCGTACCTTCTGGAAGAAACGCCACTTCTCGCTGGTGAAGATCTCGTGGATGCGCAGGTTAGCTTTGATCAGCGGTCCAATGAGCCGGTCGTGAATTTCCGCTTCAACACCTCCGGTGCCCGGAAATTCGCAACCGTAACCCAGCAAAATGTCGGTCGTCCGTTTGCCATCGTGCTCGATGAGGAAGTCATTTCCGCACCGGTCATCCGCGAGCCGATCACAGGCGGTTCCGGTCAAATTTCCGGAAACTTCACTGTTGAAGGCGCAAACGACCTTGCAGTGTTGCTACGGGCTGGTGCGCTTCCGGCAAAGTTGACTGTGATCGAAGAACGGTCTATCGGTCCGGGCCTTGGCGCGGACTCCATTGAGGCTGGTAAAATGGCCTCGATCATCGCCGGCGCGCTTGTGATCATCTTTATGATCCTCGCCTATGGCCGCTTCGGTGTGATCGCGGATGTTGCGCTTGTTGGGAATATGTTCCTAATTTTCGGCGCGCTCACGTTCCTGCAGGCAACGCTTACGCTGCCGGGAATTGCGGGTATCGTGTTGACGATTGGTATGGCGGTCGACGCCAACGTTCTGATCTTTGAGCGCATCCGCGAAGAAGCCCGGGCAGGGCGGTCGGCCATTACGGCAATCGACGCGGGTTACAAGCGGGCGCTTGGAACCATTTTGGATGCCAACATCACGACGCTGATCGCAGCCGTCATCCTGTTCCAGCTTGGCTCTGGGCCGGTGCGCGGCTTCGCGGTGACCCTGGCGATCGGGATTTTCACCACGGTCTTCTCCGCCTTCACGTTCAGCCGGTTGATGGTGGCCCTCTGGGTCCGCTACCGCCGTCCGTCCGTCTTGCCGATTTGATCCGGGAGTAAACAAAAATGTTGCTGAGACTCGTTCCGGACAACACGAAATTCAAATTCATGTGGCTGCGGAAGATCAGTTTTCCGCTGTCCATCGTCCTTGTCGTTGCATCGCTTGCCGGTTTCTTCACTGTCGGCATGAACTACGGCATCGACTTCAAGGGCGGCACGATCATCGAGATTAAAACCGATGGTCCTGCCGATATCGGCTTTATCCGGTCCGAATTGTCCAGCTTGCAGCTGGGTGATATTCAGGTTCAGGAATTCGGTGCGCCGGATGATATCCTGATCCGGATCGAAGAACAGCCGGGCGGCGAACTGGCCCAGCAGGCCGTTGTCGCAAAGGTCCGCACGATCTTTGCAGATGACAATGTCGACTTCCGCCGGGTGGAAGTGGTCGGACCGCGGGTCTCCAGTGAACTGGCGCGGGCCGGGGCGATTGCTGTGGCGGCGTCCCTTCTGGCGATCATGTTCTACATCTGGTTCCGCTTCGAATGGCATTTTGCCGTCGGCGCGATCCTGACGACTGCCAACGACGTTGTCGTTACAATTGGCTTGTTTGTGCTGTTGCAACTCGACTTCTCGCTTTCGAGTATTGCAGCGGTCCTGACGATCATCGGTTACTCGCTCAACGATACCGTGGTGGTCTACGACCGGATCCGGGAGAACTTGCGCAAATACAAGAAACGCCCGCTGACCGAGATCCTCGACCAGTCGATCAACGAGACCTTGTCCCGGACGACCATGACCTCTGTCACGACGTTGTTGGCGCTCCTGGCGCTCTACATCTTCGGTGGTGAAGTGATCCAGTCATTCACGCTGGCGATGATCTTCGGCATTGTGATCGGTACCTATTCGTCGATCTTCCTGGCCGCGCCGTTCCTGATCCTGCTGAATCTGCGTCCGGACGCCCTGTCGTCCAAGGATGACGATGGTGGGAAAGGTGAAGGCACGGAGGCGACAGCCTGATCGTGAAGGGTCTCGAAATCCGCGATGCCCATTTCCCGGGCCGGGCCCCGCTGGACGCTTATGGCGACGGCGGGTTCCGGTTTGCGGACATGTCGCATCGCGGCTCTCTCTTGTGCGTGCCGAGCGGGATCTATGGCTGGAACCTGACAACGCCGTCTGAGTTCAGCCTGGAGGCTTTTGAGCGGGTCTTTGAAGAACAGCCCGACATCGAGGTTCTGCTGGTCGGGACCGGAGCGGATCTGATGCCGCTCAGCGCCGATCTCAAGGCCGCGTTCCGCGAAGCCGGCATTCTCGCCGATCCGATGTCGACTGGCGCAGCCGTTCGGACATTTAACGTCCTTCTGTCTGAGGGACGCGCTGTTGCTGCTGCTCTTTTGGCGGTGGACTAAACCCTCTCTCAATTCCATATGAGCCCTTATGGCCGAGGACTTTGAACACGCTGCGGATGTCGTGCGTCAATACGACAAGGACCGCTATCTGAGCGCATTGCTTGCACCGGAAGACCATCGCCCGGGCCTGATGGCGCTTTATGCCTTCAATGCTGAGATTGCCCGGATCCGGGAAATCGTTTCAGAGCCTTTGCCGGGGGAAGTTCGGCTCCAATGGTGGCGGGACTTTCTGGAGGGTACATCCCATGGCGCTGTCGGCGCCAATCCGGTTGCCTCCGCGCTCGCTCAGACCATTGATCGCTACAAACTTCCTAAAAACGGCCTGATCGCCATGACGGAAGCGCGGATTTTTGATCTCTACAATGATCCGATGCCGAACCTGAACGATCTGGAGGGCTATACCGGTGAGACGGTGTCCGGCCTAATCCAACTTGCCTGCTGGGTGCTCAACAACGGTGAAGATCCTGGTACGGCAACCGTGGCGGGCCACGCGGGGGTAGCGTATGGCATGACCGGCCTCATGCGTGCGTTGCCCTGGCACGCCTCCCGCCAACAAATGTACGTGCCGAAAGACGTTTTGGAGCGCCACGGTGTTGACCTGCAGACCGTATTCAAAGGCGAGGCAACCCAGGAGCTTGCCGCAGCTCTGTCCGAGATGCGGGCGCATGTGCGCCATCACATGTCCCGGGTTAAACAAGCTGCGAGCGATGTTCCCGATACCTGCCGGGCGGCGTTCCTCCCGCTGTCGTTGGTTGAACCTTTCTTGAAAAAGATGGAAGCTGCCGACTACAATCCGTTGAAGGACGTTGCGGAACTTTCGCAACTGCGCCGTCAGTGGATTTTGTGGCGCGCAAGCGGCAAATCGGTCGCCAACCTTTAGGCAACGAAACGCGCGAGCTTGGTGAGGGACATGGTCGAACTGACGGAGCATGCGCCGGAATGGGCGAATCAGTTTGAGGACGAGGCGTTTCGGATCTCGCGTGTCCTCGGAGACAATCTCACCAGCATCCATCATATCGGCAGCACGGCTGTACCCGGGCTGGTCGCAAAACCCATCATTGATCTGATGGCAGAAGTGGCAAGCCTTAAGGCCTGCGATCAGGCTCAGCCGGCGATGCAGTTGCTCGGCTATGAGGCCATGGGCGCTTACGGCATTCCAGGACGGCGCTATTTTCGCAAATTCAACGCGGACAGGCGCCGGACCCATCACCTTCATGTCTTTTTGAATGGGTCGGATCACGCGATCCGGCACCTGGCTTTCCGGGACTACCTGATTGCGCATCCCGAAACAGCTGATGAATACGGCAATTTGAAGCGCAAACTTTCCAAAATCGATGGCGGAGACTGGGACAGTTATGTCTCAGGCAAGGACCGCTTCTTTCAACGGACCGAGCCATTGGCTCTGGACTGGTATGCGGGAAGGGGCGCCTGACGCGCCCCACTACTGGTTATTCAGCTGCTTCGCGGACGGGGCCGATCTGCGCTTGCCAGGCGGCAAAGTCTGTCTTGGCCCGCTGCGTCATCGCCAGTTTTTTGGCTTTCGACTTTTCCTTGCCCTTGATGCGCTTGCCGTCAGCGTCTTTTGTTGGCGCTTCGACCAGCGGGAAAAGGCCGAAATTGACGTTCATCGGCTGGAATGAACGTGGTTTTCCAGCCCCGTCATCCCGGCTGATATGGCCACCAGTGATGTGACCGAGCAAAGCGCCCATGGCTGTTGTTTCCGGCGGCGTGATGATGTCCTGCCCTTTGGCTTCCATAACCGCAAACAGTCCGGCCATGCAGCCAACAGACGCTGATTCCACGTAACCTTCACATCCTGTGATCTGGCCGGCAAAGCGCAGACGCGGATCCGCCTTCAAACGCAGGGTGCCGTCCAAGACTTTCGGTGAATTCAGGAAGGTGTTGCGATGGAGACCGCCAAGCCGGGCAAACTGCGCATTTTCCAGCCCCGGGATCATCTTGAAGATGTCGCCCTGGGCACCGTATTTCAGCTTCGTTTGAAACCCAACCATGTTGTAGAGCGTGCCGAGGGCATTGTCCTGGCGCAGTTGGACGACCGCATAGGCTTTGACGTCGGGATTGTGCGCGTTGGTGAGACCCATCGGCTTCATCGGTCCGTGCCGCAGCGTTTCCCGGCCGCGCGCCGCCATCACCTCGATCGGCAGGCACCCGTCAAAGTAGGGGGTGTTTTCTTCCCATTCCTTGAAATCGGCGGTGTCGCCCTCGATCAAGGCGTCGATGAATGCCTCGTACTGCTCCTTGTCCATTGGGCAGTTGAGATAGTCCTTGCCGGTGCCGCCCGGGCCAACCTTGTCGTAACGCGACTGGAACCAGGCTTTGTCGAGATCGATGGAGTCAAAGTGAACGATCGGCGCAATGGCGTCGAAAAAGGCCAGCGCATCTTCGCCGCTTTTCGCAAGTACGCCTTCCGACATTGCAGGTGAGGTCAGAGGGCCGGTTGCGATGATGACTTTTTCCCAGTCTTCCGGCGGCAAGCCGGCGACTTCATCTCGCGAGATCGTGATCCGGGGATGCTCTTCCAGCGCCTTTGTAACGGCATCAGAAAAACCATGCCGATCAACGGCAAGCGCGCTGCCGGCCGGAACCTGATTGGCATCGGCAGAGGCCATGATGAGCGAACCTAGCTGGCGCAGCTCATGGTGGATCAACCCAACGGCGTTTTGTTCGGAATCATCTGAACGGAAGGAGTTGGAACACACAAGTTCGGCCAATCCGTCCGTCTGATGCGCTTCTGTTTTGCGAACCGGCCGCATTTCATGCAGCACAACGTCAAATCCGGCTTGGGCGATTTGCCAGGCAGCTTCAGACCCGGCAAGGCCGCCGCCAATCACGTGGATGGGGGGCATGACACTATCCTTCGGAATTTTGCGCCTTGGAACGTTCTTCGGGCCCGATTCGTGTTCTCGGGTCTCCGTGCATCTGCAAGGCAACTCTCTTGCGCCCTGATTACAGGGAAAACAGATCCATCGCAACGGTCCGGGTAAAGTGGTTCGCAAACACTGTTGAACAGCCGAATGCGATCTTGAAGTCGGCAGGTCCTTGATAGGTAGCCGCGATTTTCGATAGCTAGCCGGCTGATCTTTTATGCGGTGTGACAAGACGTTAAATACTTTTCTGGCAAAGGAAAAATAACGCTACAATAACGCTTGCAGCCTCCCGGCTTATAATGACAGCTTTGTGAAAAGGCGCAAAAAGTGCGCCTCAGCTGTGCGCGGAGGTATCCCTATGTGGAAGGCATCTCGAACCGGAATTGAATCAAATACACCGACAACGTGTCACGCCATAGCCAGCCGTATTCCTATGGAACGATGGTCCATGTTTGGGTTTGGACTGATGATGGCGTCGTTGGTCTTCTTTTTCATGCCTGGACAAGCAAAGGCTGTCGAAATTGAACGCTTTGCCAACCATCTTGTTCTGAGTGGCGAGATTGCGGATTATAGCCCGGGTGCCCTGAACCGGAATTTGGTGGAAGCTCTGCTGGATTTGGCATTGGCCGGTGATCGCAAATTGCCAGTGTATCTGCATCTCAATCTTCCCAAGGGCGGTGATGCTGCGGCCTCTTTTCGTCTGGTTGACATCATAAGATCGGCGCAGGACCAGGGCACCCACGTCGTCGCACAAGTGTCGGCCGGAGACACCTGCATGTCAGGCTGCACCTTCTTGTTCCTTGCCGCAGACGAACGCTGGATGGCCCCTGAGGGTCGGCTGGTGTTCCATGGATTCACCCAAAGGAACGCTGCGCGGCCAGTCCCGGTTCCAGAGCGGTACATTCAGACCTATTACAAGCTTCTTGCCGCCGCCAATCAGACATTCTTCGAGTTCTTCAAAGCCGCAAGAATCATTGAGGATGACCGCAAGGTCGGTTTTACCGGACAGACACTGTTTGACGAGCGCGCATTTGCTGGTTTGGTCACTCGGCTGCTTATGCATTGATTGCTGCAGAAGAATCACCGCAACATCCAAATGAATCAAGTCGCCAGCGTATCCGGCAAGTGAATCATTCTCGTCCGAGGAACGCTGATGACCTCTCCGCTGTCGCCAGTCGGAATCACTGCGGTTGCCGCACTGTTGATAGTCACTGCGTGTGCCAGCCAGTCGACCAGCGAGGCGACCGGCTGGTTTGGCACACATGATGGTGTCCCGCCAAAACCGAATAAGGTTTACATTTGCCACGGATTTGGATGCGCCTACAAAACGCCTGTGGAGTATTCCCGTCAGGATCTGACTCGGCTGCGCGCGATTCTGGCATCCGGCCGGGCGTCGCCAGATGCTGAACGGCAGGCAATTGCAAAGGCGGTTGTCTGGCAAGAGCGCCGCGTTGCCTCAACTGTCGGGTCTCAAGAAGATATCGGTGGTTTTGATATCGAGAATGCTGGCGTTTCCGGTCAAATGGACTGCATCGATGAGAGCACGAACACAACGTCTCTTTTGTTGGTTGCCCAAAGACACAAGATGCTGAGGCATCACCGTGTGAGCTCTCCTGTTGCGCGCGGTTTTTTTCTTGATGGCCGCTATCCTCATGCGACTGCGACAGTCACCGAAAAGAAATCCGGTACGGTCTATGCCGTTGACTCCTGGGTTCATAAAAACGGCAAACGGCCAGATATCATGCCAATCGAGCGTTGGCTGGCCGAGGGTGACCGCTGGTTCCAGAGCTCATAAAAAAACGCCTGCCGGTGGGAGGAGGATCCGGCAAGCGCTTTTTGAGGTCTGCGGGAAACCCGCAGAGGATCACGGTCATTGGCTGGGAGGAGGATGCCTTTGACCGCGAAACTGAATTACTTGATGGCGGCGCGGGCGTAGCGCGCGATGTCCGCACGCGCAATGCCCAGGTCGTCCAGCTCGCGGTTGGACAGGTTGGACAGTTCGTCGTAGGTCCGGCGGTAGCTTTTCCAGTTGTTGAATTTGCGTACAACGTTATCGATCATGGCTCTGGCCTTTTATATCTAGTGGCCATGACACCGCGGATCGGCGACTGGCCCGTTCATCTCGTTACAGCGGGGAAATAGGTGTTTTGTGCGCTGCGAGGTAGAGGGGCAAACGCGAAGCTGATATGCAAAAAATGCAGGTTTATGAAGGGTTAACACCTATTGGGTGGCGTTCAGCGCATAGCGGTGCTGAGCGCTGCGGCACGGCAGTTCGCTGAGCAGCCTCTGGTCATGGCAGCTGTATCGGGGCTGGATTTCCTGCCGCCAAACAAAAGAGCCGGATCTCTTTCGGCTCTCCTCAGTAAGGTCTTATCGAAAACGCGGAAGACATGGCTCAAGGGCATGGAGGCCACAGGACGACCAATCACGCGCAGAAAATGGGGCCTGAGCCACAACGCTTGAGGTTGGGAGAGCGGAATGTGTTTGGGAAAACCGGCCGCCAGACAAACAAACACCCGCCAGTGGGAGGAGGTACTGGCGGGCGTTGTTTCGACGTGACAGGGCTGGGAGGAGGATGCCCTGCGTGTCACACGTCCGTTGGCTGGGAGGAGGAGTGCCTCGGGACGCGATCTCTAAATTTTCAATCAGCCTTCCAGGCTGCGGCGGGCAACAAACTTGATGTCGCCCCGGCTGATGCCGAGATCCTGCAGCTCGCGGCTGGACAGGCTGGAAAGTTCGTCAACCGCGCGGCGGTAGGATTTCCAGTTGTTGTATTTGCGTACAACGGTATCGAACATTTTGTTTTTCCTTATTGGCAGAGGTGTTGTCGCCAACCCGCTGCGCCGTTGTTGAAATCATATATATTTCACCAGCCGAATTTAAAGAAGTGCCGCGTCTGCATGCCTGACATGCATTTTGTGCATTGCAAAAAATGTAATCAGTATAATCGATTTAATCTATCGGAATAATAAGAGAAAACAATTGCTTGAGATTTTATGTTGCGGAGCAATGCAGCTCCGCAACTCAGATTGCTGATTTATTCAGCAGCATCCGGGGCGCGATGCGGTCTGCGGTGTAATAATTCTGCAAGAAACTGGCCTGTGTAGCTCTCTTTGACAGACGCCACATCCTCCGGTCGGCCGGCCGCAACGATCGTACCGCCGCCATCGCCGCCTTCTGGTCCAAGGTCAATGATCCAGTCTGCTGTCTTGATGACTTCCAGATTGTGTTCGATCACCAGAACGGTGTTCCCCTGATCGACCAGTTCGTGAAGCACATCCAGAAGTTTGGCAACATCATGGAAGTGCAAACCGGTGGTCGGTTCATCCAGAATATAGAGTGTTCTGCCGGTGGAGCGTTTCGACAATTCCTTGGCAAGCTTCACCCGCTGCGCTTCACCGCCGGAGAGCGTTGTGGCCTGTTGACCCACCTTTATGTAGCCCAGCCCGACGCGCGCCAGAGTTTCCATCTTGTCGCGCACGGCAGGGACGGCGGAGAAGAAACTTGCGGCTTCTTCAACAGTCATATCTAGGACATCGGCAATGGATTTGCTCTTGAATTCCACTTCCAGGGTTTCCCGATTGTAGCGTTTCCCCTTGCAGACGTCGCACGTAACGTAAACGTCCGGCAGGAAGTGCATTTCAATCTTGATGACACCATCGCCCTGGCAGGCCTCGCATCGGCCGCCCTTGACGTTGAACGAGAACCGGCCAGGCTGATAACCCCGGGCCTTGGCCTCCGGCATTCCGGCAAACCACTCCCGGATCGGGGTGAAGGCCCCTGTATAGGTCGCAGGGTTAGAGCGAGGCGTCCGGCCAATCGGCGACTGGTCGATGTCGATCACCTTGTCCAGAACTTCAAGGCCCTCGATGCGGTCATGCGGTGCCGGATTGTCCCGTGCGCCATTCAAACGGCGAGCAGCCGACTTATAGAGCGTATCAATCAGGAACGTGGATTTGCCGCCACCGGACACACCGGTGACACATGTAAATGTGCTGAGCGGCACGTCGACATCGACGTCTTTCAAGTTGTTGCCACGCGCGCCTTTTACGGAAATCTTGCGCTTCTTGTTGATCTTGCGCCGTTCTGCGGGCAGCGGAATCATTTTTGCGCCGGACAGATACTGACCTGTCAGCGAGTTGCCATTGGTCATGACTTCCTGTGGCGTGCCCTTCGCAACGACCTGGCCGCCATGAACCCCGGCGCCGGGGCCGACATCAACCACATAGTCAGCGGTCAAAACGGCATCCTCGTCATGCTCGACCACAATGACCGTATTGCCGAGATCCCTGAGGTGACGGAGCGTCTCCAGCAGACGGGCGTTGTCGCGCTGATGGAGCCCGATGGAGGGTTCATCGAGAACGTAAAGGACGCCAGTAAGGCCGGAGCCGATCTGCGAGGCGAGACGAATGCGCTGGCTTTCACCGCCGGACAAGGTGCCGGAGGACCGGGCCATTGAAAGGTACTCAAGGCCGACATCGTTCAGAAATTTGAGCCGTTCGCGGATCTCTTTCAAAATACGCCCGGCAATCTCGGTCTGCTTGTCGTTGAGTTTTTCAGGCAGCGCGTCGAACCAGAGTGCGGCTTCCCGGATCGAAAGTTCGGTGATGTGGCCGATGTGCCGGTCTGCGATCTTGACGGCCAGGGCCTCCGGTTTCAGACGGAAACCCTGACACGAGGGGCAGGCGTGATCCGATTGAAAGCGAGCCAGTTCTTCGCGCACCCAGGTCGATTCCGTTTCCCGCCAGCGCCGTTCAATGTTGCCGATGACGCCCTCGAACGGTTTTTCCGTCCGGTAACTACGCACACCATCGTCATAGACGAACTCAATCGCTGTTTTCCCCGTGCCATGCAAAACGGCGTCCTGAACTTCAGGGCCAAGGTCCTTCCAGGGCGTTGCCATCGACACATCATAGTGCCGGCACAGGGCCTCCAGGGTCTGCGTGTAATAAGGCGAAGTTGATCCGGTCTTCGCCCATGGCAAAACCGCGCCTTCCCGCAAAGACAAGGTGTGATCCGGGACAACGAGGTCTTCTTCAAAGGCAAGCGTTGTGCCGAGGCCGTCGCAGGTGGGGCAGGCACCAAACGGGTTGTTGAACGAAAAGAGGCGCGGCTCGATTTCCGGGATTGTGAAGCCGGAAACCGGGCATGCGAATTTTTCGGAGAAGATCATCCGCTTCGGATCACCGTTTTCTTCCGTTTCGCCCGCAAACTCTGCAATGGCAATCCCGTCAGCAAGTTTCAGCGCTGTTTCAAGGGAATCGGCCAAACGGCCCGCGATATCATCGCGCACGACAATCCGGTCCACGACAACGTCGATGTCGTGCTTGAATTTCTTGTCCAGCGCAGGAGCCTCGGAAATCTCGTAGAAGGTGCCGTCAATCTTGACCCGTTGAAAGCCTTTTTTCATCAGCTCCGCAAGTTCCTTGCGGTATTCCCCTTTGCGGCCGCGAACCATCGGCGCGAGCAGATAGAGTCGGCTGCCTTCGTCCAGATCCATGATCCGGTCCACCATCTGACTGACGGTCTGGCTTTCAATCGGCAGGCCGGTCGCCGGTGAGTAGGGGATCCCGACACGGGCGAACAGGAGACGCATGTAGTCGTAGATCTCGGTGACCGTGCCGACGGTGGAGCGCGGGTTGCGGGAGGTAGTCTTCTGTTCAATGGAGATCGCCGGGGACAGACCATCTATCTGGTCGACGTCCGGCTTTTGCATCATTTCCAGAAACTGACGGGCGTAAGCGCTCAGGCTTTCCACATAACGCCTCTGGCCTTCTGCATAGATCGTATCGAAGGCAAGGGAAGACTTGCCCGAGCCCGACAATCCGGTCATCACGATCAACTTGTTGCGTGGCAGATCGAGATCGACGTTTTTCAGATTGTGTTCACGGGCACCGCGGACGCTGAGCACCTTGGTTGGGTCGTTCTTCCAGCTGTCGGTGTCAGGGGCCTTCGGCGTCGTCATATTACGTGTCTTTCTGGTCTTGTGCAGGCCGCCCAATCTGGGCTCATGAATGAATTTGGTCCGGCTAAGCGGGCAGGGCGGGCCACTCGGACCCGATATAGCAGTTTCCAGTTGGGCTTCCAGATGGGCATTTGCGGAAAATGCTGTTGAAGGTCACCAGGAGACCAAAAAGGGGCCTGCGGAAATTGCGCCAAGGATACGAAACTGATAAGAACAAAACAAGTACATATATGCCGAATGCAGACCAATTTGCGAAATGGGATCTGGCGCGGCTGGATTGCCCTGGTTCTATCGAAGCTTTGGCAAGTGTGCAGATGCGGTGCATTCGGGAACCGGTAAGTGCTCAACATTGTGGAAAATGGGGGGCATGCGGAAAAAGTGGCGGCGATCAAGCGAGGAGATCGTTAGGGTGTGGCCCAACAAAGCTGCGCCGCGTCAGGGCGTCAAACCGTGCTGCTGCCAAAAAAGCTGGGCCGGAAGCAAAAAGACAAACAGGAGCTGAGTATGGCGGGAAGTGTCAACAAAGTCATTTTGGTTGGGAACCTTGGAGCGGATCCGGAAATCCGGCGCACCCAGGATGGCCGGCCGATTGCCAATCTGCGGATTGCAACATCCGAATCCTGGCGGGACCGCAATTCCGGCGAGCGCCGCGAAAAAACCGAATGGCACCGTGTGGTCATCTTCAATGAAGGCCTATGCAAGGTGGCGGAAAACTATCTTCGCAAAGGCTCCAAGGTCTACCTGGAAGGGCAGCTGCAAACCCGTAAATGGCAGGACCAATCCGGGCAGGACCGGTATTCGACCGAAGTCGTGCTGCAAGGGTTCAACTCCAATCTGACGATGCTTGACGGACGCGGCGAAGGCGGCGGTCAGCCCGGCGGATTGCCGGACTACGGCAATGACCAGGGCGGCGGCGGATTTGGCGGCGGGTCTTCCGGTGGCGGTGGCGGCAGCTTCGGCGGCGGCGGCGGTTACGGCGGTGGATCTTCTGGCGGCGGATTCGGTGGACCGTCCGGCGGTGGCTCCGGCCCAATGGATGATGAAATACCGTTTTAAGTCATGAAATTTCGCGTCTGGCGTGTGTCGGGATGCCGGCACGCCAGGCGGAGACGTGCAAATACGTCACACTGACGTGAATTGGAAACCCGCACCTTACCTACGCACTTAACCTTACGTATGGGCTTGGTGTAGTATTCTTCTCTAAAATGACACGAAATTGCGGTCCACGCCGGATTCCCGAAAGGGTCGGCTTGAAGACCGTGCGGGTGATCATGGACTGCTCATATTCCCAAGAGCAGCGACCGGATGACCAACGAGGCAGGAACAATGACCAGGGTCTTGGGCGCTCCTGGTTTGTGTTGGACAATTTGAAATACAGGTTTTGACAATGCGAACGAGCATGATGGCACACGGCAAACCGGCCTCCGGCTACAAACTGTCTTTCGGACAAAAAATTGGCGCCGGCCTCAAGGCAGGCTTGATGGCGAGCGTTCTGGCAACGGGTTTCACCGCGCTGCCGGTTGCTGATGCCGAAGCCCAAGGCTTTTTCCAGCGCCTTTTCAATCCTGAAGCCCAGCAACGCCAGCGTCAGCGAGAACTTCAGGAGCAGCGCCGCAAGAAAGCGACCAAGGTTCGTGTGTCTGCCCCGCGGTATCTGACTTACAAGCCGGACACCTTCAAAGCCGTCTCGCTTGCGCCTTTGTCGGAAAAGAAAACCGCGGAAGTCACGCCGTCCACGGCCGACGGCAACGCAGCGTCCATCAATGATGCTGACATCAGCACGTCCACACCTGTTGTTTTGACCCCCTTCGATGAAGCCCGCCCGGCACTGAAAGACATCAAGCTGACGGTGTTGCCGGAAGTCGGCGATGCGCTGATCGCGTTTTACCGGGAGTACCCGGATTTTCTTTGGGTCAAAGATGGCAAACCGACGGCCAAGGCTGCGCAAATGCGCCGTGCTTTGAGAAACGCTGCCGCTTATGGCCTCAACCCGGCAGATTATGTCGTGGCCCTGCCGGCAACCGCCTCGCTGGACGGGGATGACCTTGATGCGGCGGTCATGCAGTTTGAAATGGAGCTGAGTGCAGCCGCGCTAACCTATGTGCTTGATGCGACCCGCGGCCGGGTCGATCCGAACCGGATTTCGCAATATCACGATCTGCCACGGCATGATGTTGATCTTGTCGCCGCGCTGGAAGAGTTTACGGCATCTGGCAATGTGGCGACCGCGCTGGAAGCCCATCAGCCGCAAAGTGATCACTTCAAGAAATTGACCGCTGAGCTGGTTCGTCTCAAGGCCGAAGATGAAGAAGCAGACCAGATCGTGATCGCGCCTGGTACGTTCCTCAAGGCGGGCAAATCCAGCCCGGAAATGAAGAATATCGTTGCTGCAATTTCCAAACATGGCTCTGAGACGCTGAAAACGGACCATGCAGCGACGCTTGCAGCCTATGACGGCTCCGATCTTTACACGCCTGAGCTTGTAGCTCTTGTAAAGAGCTTTCAGAAGGAATCGAAGCTCACGGCAGATGGGATTGTCGGCAAGAACACGATCAAGGCCATGGTCGGTGAGACCAATGCGGCCAAGATCGCCAAGGTCGAGCTTGCAATGGAGCGGAGCCGCTGGCTTCCGGAAGAGCTGGGCGAGCGGAAGGTGTTCATCAACCAGCCGGCGTTCACCGCAACATACTATGAGCCGGGCACTGACCCGATGTCGATGCGCGTTGTCGTCGGCAAGAAGTCCAACCAGACCAACTTCTTCTACGACAAGATCGAGATCGTTGAATACAACCCGTACTGGGGCGTGCCATATTCGATCATCGTCAATGAGATGATACCGAAGCTTGCTGCCAATCCGTCCTATCTGGATCAGGCGGGCTATGAAGTGACGACGCCGGGCGGCCGCAAAGTGTCCTCCGCGTCAGTCGACTGGTATGCGGTCGCCAACAAACAAAAGTCGATCAATGTGCGCCAGTATCCGGGCCGCTCCAATGCGCTTGGCGAGGTGAAAATCCTGTTCCCGAACAGGCATCACATCTACATGCATGACACGCCGTCAAAGAGCCTGTTCAACAAGGATACGCGCGCATTCAGCCACGGCTGTATCCGTTTGCATGATCCAAAGGGCATGGCAGCGGCAGTTCTTGGAAAATCGACGGATTATGTGTCCTCTCGGATTGCTGCGGGTCAGAACGCCCAGGAAAAGGTGACCGGTGATATCCCGGTCTACGTGTCTTATTTCACGGCATGGCCGGAAGCTGACGGCTCGATCGGGTTCTACACGGACGTTTATGACCGCGACCGTTACCTGCTGAAGGCGCTGGAGAAAACCGAAGAGGTTCGTGCCAAGGCCCGCGCTTCTTGAGACTGGTTCCCGTAAAAAATGAAAAGCCCGCCGAGTGTATCGGCGGGCTTTTTGCTGGACGAGTGCAGTTGGCTGAGGTCGTCGTTTCAGCTGTGCCACCCGGGATCTAATCGGGCAAGAAAAAGCGCCCGGTCTTCATAGCCGAACGGCTGCCGGCCTCATTTGTCGATCCAGCTGGCTGAGCCCGCCTGGTGGGCGAAAGCGGGCCCAGAATTGTCAATCAAGACTTGAGGCAATCCGCCAGAGAGTCTGCCAGGCTTGTCAGCAGAGCCGGGTAAAGGTCCCGGCCGTTCGCAAGCTCAGTGCCAAGCGGATCCAAAACGCCGACTTTCGCATCGCTGCCCTCGATCACGACGTTTACCAGCTTGGAATCGAATTGCGGTTCCTGGAAAACGCAGACAACGTTCTGGTCACGAACACGGGATTGAATGTCCGCGACTTGTTCAGCGCTTGCCAAAGCCTCTGGCGTCACTGTGATCGCACCGCTGGCTTCGATGCCGTAGTGGTGTTCAAAGTGATGATAGGCGTCATGGAACACGATGAATTTCTGACCTTTCACCGGTTCCAACTTGGCGGAAATCTCTGCTTCCAGGCCAGAAACCTTCTCAGCAAAAGCCTTGGCGTTTGCCTTGTAGGTATCGGTGTTGGCTGGATCAACTTCTGACAATGTGGTGGCCATCGCATTGGCAATCGCAATGCCGTTTTCCGGGTTCAGCCAGATATGTGGATCGTTGCCGCCGGCATGATCGTGCCCATGGTCATGCCCGTGATCATCATGTTCGGCATGCTCTTCTTCATGCACGTGTTCGTCATGATCATGTGCATGTTCTTTGTCGTGATCATGGTCATGCCCATGATCATCGTGCGCAGCATGCTCTTCATGGTCATGATCATCGTGGCCGTGATCATGCTTTTCAGCCGTCTTGTCATGATCGTGGTCATGATCATTGTGTGCGTGGTCGTCGTGCCCGTGATCCGCGTGATCGTCATGACCATGATCGTCATGGTCGCCATGATCATGGCTGTCGAATTGGTCACCCTCACGCCATTTCAGCTGTTCAATACCCTCGACATCAAGAAGTTCGACGCGGGCAGCTTTGTCCGCCATCGATGAGATGGGCTTTTCCAGCGAAGAAGTTAATTCAGGACCAACCCAGAACACGACATCGGCCCCTTCAAGGAGAAAGGCCTGGGAAGGTTTCAGAGCAAACCCGTGGGGAGAGGCTGCACCGTCAATCAGGATGTGCGGTGTGCCAACACCTTCCATAACAGCGGCTGCGATAGAATGAACCGGCTTGATCGTGGTCACGACATTTGGTCCATCCGCAAACGCAGGAGCCGACAAGGCAGACCCGGCAAGCACGGTCGAGGCAGCAAGAGCAAGGCGAAGTTTTCGGGCGTTTTGCATGGCGGTTTATTCGGTCATCCAGAGGAACAGGGAAATTGATCTCATGTTACTTTGTAACATGTAACGGTATAACGTTCATGGATTTGGCGTGCAAGCGATGACTTTCACTGGTTCAGGCGGATTGCTTGGAATGCCGCGCTGTCAGGTCTATGGTGGCGCCTCTCAGACAAACGACCAATCAATGACTTCACAAGCGCCAACTCTTCTCCCGAAACTCCTAACATCTTATCCGCCCAAAGCCGGGCCTTTGATCGTCACCATCTATGGTGACATCGTGGAACCGCGCGGTGGCACTTTGTGGATGGGTGATCTGATCACGCTGTGCGGACAGTTTGGCGTCAATGAGTCGTTGGTGCGGACGGCCGTATCCCGCCTGGTCGCAAGGGGGCAGCTTGAAGGCGAGCGCAATGGGCGGCGCAGTTACTACCGGCTCACCGATGCCGCGGGAATAGAGTTCCAGTCAGCATCGGAACAGATTTTCGGTCCGCCGGACACCGACTGCGGTTTGTTGTTCATCGTCCAACCGGACCGAACGGATCACCAATGTCTCGTCGATCAAGGTTTTGGGGCCGTTTCCGAAACACTGTTTGTTGGAGCAGACCGGCCAACCAGGGTTCCATCAGGCGCCTGTTTCAAGGCGTGTCCTGATCAACGAAGCACAAAAGAAGTTGCCGAGATGCTCAACAAAGTTTTCGGACTGGAGCAATTGGCAGGTAGGTACGGGTCTTTTTTTGAAAAATTTCAGGCGATGGACTGCGTTGGTTTGTCGGGTTTGGAGGCCGTCACCATAAGGCTTGCCATGGTTCATGAATTCAGAGCCATCCGGCTGAAAGACCCCCGGCTTCCGCCGTCAGTCTTGCCGGAAAATTGGGATGGCTTCACTGCGCGCCGATTGTTCGCAAACCGGTATCTTGAACTGTCAGAAACGGCCGATCCTTTCATTGGAGCAAGCCTGACAGGGCAGGGCGGAGCTCTTGAGGGTAGGACCGGGCCGATCCTCAAACGGATTTCTGATCTACAATCTTGAAACCGCGAAGTTGCGGGAACAGTTTGATTGCCGCACTACATTTGAATGACGAGGCGGTCCCGTCCGGCCTGTTTGGCCTTGTAAAGGAGCCGGTCCACACGCTCCAGAGCCGTGTCGAAATCATCGTCCGGCTCCACAAGGGCCAGACCTGCGGACAGAGTCACGGATCCGATCGTTTGACCTTGTTTCCGGTTGACCAGTTTGTGCTTGGTGACGCCCAAGCGGACCCGCTCAACGACATCCTCGCATTCTGTTTCATCCGCACTGTCGAAGAGGATCGCAAATTCTTCACCGCCATAGCGGCAAAGCACATCCTGACTGCGGATGAGGCTTTTGATGGCGGTCGCAACCAGTTTCAGGACCTGATCGCCGATAATGTGACCGTAGGTGTCGTTGACGTTCTTGAAGTGATCGATGTCCAGTAATGCCAGGAAGTATTTTGGACTGGGGCGTGCTTGTCTTGCGGCAAATTCAGCTTCCAAGTAGCGTCGATTGTAAATGCCGGTGAGCGAATCCGTGAAGATCTCGCTCTGGCTGGCCGCAAGTTCCTGCTCTAGCTTCGCGGTGCGGGAGAGTATTTCGGCCATGTTGTCGGACAAGGCCTTAATGACATCGTCTTTTGTGCTTTTGCGTTTTGCATCCTTGCACAACTCAGCGGATGTTTCGGCGGACGACCGGATCGCATCAAGGTGTCCTTGTGAGCGTTTCATCGACTCGAATTGTTTTTCCGAGCTGACATTTGGCTGCACGAAGTTTTCGTAGACGAAAAGCAACGCTTTGGCCGTCAATCCCTCTTCGCTCGCAATGAGACGTTGAACTTCCCGTGCAACCGGAGAGCCCGGTTCTGTCAGAAAGAGATGCAGGACATGAAAAATACGCGGGTCGCAATTCAGGTCGTGACGATCAATTTCCGACACAACCTGTTCGCACAAAAACGTCATGAGCACGCACACCAGGACAATGATTCTTTTTCTAAAGCGAGAGTAGTGAGAATAGGGCAGGATCTCTAGGCGAAATCGAATTAGCTGCGGAATTACGTGAATAAAATCGTTGTAAAAACAATTCAAAGGCGTGGCGCTGAGATCTGCCTAATTCAGGTTGTTGCGATTGGTTGAAAATTACGGGATCGTTATCCAATCCCGATCGGGCTTGCGTCCGTATGCAGTCCGAACTGATGACATAGACGGCTAATTTATCGGAGGGGGAAGTGGCCCGTTTCATCTCGTGTCTCCTTGCAGCAATCGCAGCGGCCCTTCTGGCGGGGGCGCCAGCGAAGGCCTCTCCCTCTGTTGCGCTTGAACATGTGGTCTCCGTTCTGCCCGTTTGGCCTGGCCATCAACAAGGTGGTTCGGGAGCCCGGCCGGGGCGGGCTCCGGAAGGCAGCGGAGTGGTTATCCGCGAAGGCATAATCGCAACTGCTTGGCACGTGATCGAACCCGCAACACGCATCGATGTCCGGCTCTCAGATGGCCGTATTCTGCCAGCGCGGGTGGTGGCGCAAGACACGTCCACCGATATCGCGCTTTTGAGGATCGATGAGCCGGTCGAGCCGATCGAAATCGCCGAAACAGCAACGATTGCTCAACCTGTGTGCGCAATCGGAAATGCCTTTGGTCTCGGTTTGTCCGTAACCTGCGGTGTGGTTTCGGCCCTGAATGTCAGCAATGCCGGGTTCAACACTGTTGAAGACTTTGTCCAGACGGATGCCGCCGCAAATCCAGGGTCGTCAGGCGGGGCGCTGGTTGACCAAGATGGCCGCTTGGTCGGCATGGTCTCTGCCATTTTTGCCTCCGATGCCGATGCCAACATAGGCGTCAATTTCGCGGTTTCATCGCAGCTCCTTCTGCGGGTAACCGATGCTTTGATGGCAGATGGGAGCGTCACCTATCTGGAGCCCGGCTGGCGCCTCAATAGAGCGCGCCGGTCGCAACTCGCCGAAATCGCAGCGCCCGCAGTTGTGTCCGTTGACAGCGGTAGCCCGGCAGACAGAGCGGGGATAAAAGCTGGAGATCAAATTGTATCCATTGGCGCGCGGCGCGTTTTGAGCCCACGAGATGCCGCATCTGCCATCGCAGTTCTGCCGGAGACAACTGGCGAGGTCAGCCTGACGCTACGAAGGTCTGGCGAGACAAAAACCGTTTCATTGTCTTTTGCGGAAGAGACAACGCAGGTCGCCTCTCAACTGGAAACGGCTAAAGATCCTGACTGCCCGCATCCTGAAGACGTCTGTCAAATGCGTCAGATTGTTTTTCCGGTGTCCAGTTTTGATCCCGTGGGAAGCGCGACACGCATCGCAGACGATTTGTTGGTGACCAATCGGCATGTAGTTGGCAATTCGAAGACCGCGACGGTGCACACGCCCTCTGGGCCAAAGACGGCGACAGTGATCCCATCGGCCTATCAGGGAGACCTTGTCTTGCTGCAGGTTGACGGATTGCCCGACGGGAGTGTGATCCCGGCTCTGAACGCTTCGCCAGTAGCGTCGCCTGAAAGCAAAGGTGCCTTTTACGCGATTGGTGCAGACATTGCGCGTAAGCAAGTCCGGGTATTTGATCCGGGCGAATTGCTGTCTCCTCCGGCAAGAGATAGCGTGTTTGGCCGTCTCCACGTCACGGCTCAAATGCAACCAGGCGTCAGCGGCGGGGGACTTGTCGACACAGCCGGCCGCCTGGTTGGCATTGCCGTTGGTGGAGGTGACGGCCGATTTGAAGCCATCCCCTTTGATGACGTGGCCAAACTTCTCGATCTGCGCAGCGACCCGCAAGCGGACCAAGTGACCGAAGAACTTGGGAGCGGGTTTGAAGCCTGCGCGGCATTGCTCGATACGTCAGGGGGAGCGCTGCCCGGTACGACTGAAGCTACCGACCTAACATCGATTTGTAGTAAAGCTGCGAACCATGGTCAGTTGCTCAAAGCGGGGCGCATCTTGGCCCAGGCCGGTCAATTCGATGATGCAATCAGG
Source organism: Roseibium sp. R5 (assembly GCF_055755305.1). Lineage (NCBI taxonomy): Bacteria > Pseudomonadati > Pseudomonadota > Alphaproteobacteria > Hyphomicrobiales > Stappiaceae > Roseibium > Roseibium sp. R5. The sequence goes on along the minus strand of NZ_CM146910.1, from coordinate 3,810,096 downwards.
ATGCATGGGCAGGCTGTAGAGCAGGTTCCGAACTCCATCAACTCCCGCATGTCATTGCTGGTATCACTTCAGCTCGGCGGCCGCTTTGATGAAATGACCGGACATGCGCGCAAGCTTATGGAGCTTGCCCCCAACGACCCGCAAGCGCTTCGGTTCTCAATCCAGTCCGGTGTCTGGGGCGGCGATCCGGAACTCGCTGAAGACGGCTATGCCGCGCTCCTAAAAGCCGATCCACGCCAAGCACAAGCCGCCAGACGTTTCATCGACGCTGCCCCTCCTGCTCCACCACGCCGGTAAAACGTTAGAGTGAGGCTAAGTGCCATTTTGCTTGTAAAAACAGTGAACAGAGGTTTGGCTTTATTTTTCCTGTTTCCACATGGCCTGACAATTCTGCGATTTCGTTTGTGAAGTGGATGTCGGATTGACGCTCTTTAGCCAGAGTTGTCTTCAAGAACCTCAGTCGACCTTATTAGCGCCTGGTACCAAATCTCAAACATGCCTTGTGAGCTGAAGCATTTGTGACGAAAACAAAAAGATCGGCTGTCTCATCAAGCGGTTAAAGGCGGAACACAGACCAGCGTTGAGGCGAAGTCTGTTCGCCCGTTCACGCATTGAACCGAATACCAACGTGGCTCGTGTGTATGTGAGAGCTATCAAAGTCTGCAACTGATATTCTGTTCGCGGCCCAATGAACCGATCCAACTTTTGGCCTTGAACCGAAGCACTGCCCGCCAGGAGCGCATATCCATGCCTAAATAAATCAAGCCGGAAAATCGGCCTGATTGAAGTTTGGGATCACTACGCAGCGCAGCTGACTTGGAGGCCTCATTGAACCATTGCTATCGGTTCGGTGATCGCGGTTTTTAGGCAGTGTTTCTGGAAGCGGGTGAGAGCCTTTCTCCACGCCCAACCTTAGGTGACCTGCTTCGGCGGACGTCACGTGCCGGCGCATTTGCGGGACACAACCGTGCAGACTTCGCTTGGGCCCGCGGATACCATCGTTTGCGGGGCGTGGATCAGTTCAGCGCGAGTTCCTCGATTTTGGCGGCTGCCTCCCGCAAAGCTGGCAACACCGACACAAGGTTTTCGAAGGACAAACGTTGAACGGGTGCGTGTATGGAGAGCGTTGTAAGCAATCGTCCTTCGCTATCCTTCAGTGGCACTGCAATAGCAGCCATGCCTTCCAACAATTCTTCATTGTCGGTCGAATAGCCCCTTGTCCGGGTCGTTGCGAGCTCCTCACGCAGAAGGTTTTTATCGGTGATTGTCTTTGGCGTGTGTTTCTCGAACTCCATCCAGGACAGCAAGCGGTCCAGCTTCTCCGTTCGCAATGACGACAAGTACATCTTGCCGCTTGCCGTACAATGGAACGGGACATGAGACCCGATGCGCAGCTGAATGCGCAACGGCCAATGCGTTTCGACCCGGTCAAGATAAACCATTCCGAACCGGCCTGGCGCAGCGAGGTTGCACGTCTCGCCCACTTCTTCAGCCAAGGCTTTCATCACGATCAATCGCTCGGTCCTCATCCGTTGCGATGACAGCGTGTTGCCTGCAAGGTGGCGGAGCCTGCGCCCCGGCCCAAAGGACTTACCGTCGACGTCGCGCTGGAGAAACCCTTCTTCTTCTGCTGTTGTCAAAAGCCTGTAAACAGTGGGTTTGGGCAGGTTCAGTGTCTCGGCCAATGTGGCGCCAGTAACCGGAACCCCGGAGCGTGCGACCTCTTCGAAGATCAGCAAGAGTCTCAGGTTCGTCGGAATTTGTCCCTTTGCATCCGCTTCTGCGTCTACCGACATTCAGTTTCCCTATCTGTCTGGAAGCAAGAATAGCGCGACCTCTGGTGTGAGAGAAACAAATATCCATACCCCGATCAGCGCTACCAGATAAGGCACCGTATAGCGCAAGAGCCGGAAATATGGCACTCCCGTTACGCCAGATGCCACATAAAGGTTTAGCCCATAAGGCGGTGTAATAAACCCGATAGAAGCGCCAACGAGAAAGATTACCGAGAAGTGGATCGGATCGACACCCACACTTGCAGCGATCGGGGCAAGGATAGGCGCAAGAATGATCGTGACCGGAAGGGATTCCAACACCATGCCGGAGAAAAACACGATGATCATCGCGGTAAACAAAACCGCATAGTAACCGCCCATGGAGGTTACGAAATCGCCGATAACCTGCTGCGCTCCGAGAAGCGACAGGATCTGCTGCATTACCACAGAAATCGCGATCAACGGCGCAAGGATGCCGGTGATCTCGGCCGACCGCATCGTGATCCCTGGAACCTGCCAGAGAGTGAAACCCTCGACGACCAGCATTTCCGCATAGTTCTTTTCCTGCCAAGTGCGATCGCGGTTCTGGCGCGTAAGGCGGCTGATGAGCCAGGAAAGAAGCCCTGCGATGATACAGAAGCCGACAGTGACACCTGCGGCTTCGGTCGGCGAAAATTTTCCGGTGTAGATGCCCCAAAGGACAAGACCAATTGCAAAGAAGCCAAGCCATGCACCGAAAGCGGTTTTAAGCACCCGGTTCAACTGGAGTGGGATCAGAAAGCCCCATCCGTTGAGGCGGCAAATAATCCAGCAGGCGAATTGCATTCCGATGACCATGAGTGCGCCGGGCACGATACCCGCAACGAACAGGTCCGAAATCGGCAAATTCATGAGAAAGCCGTAGACGATGAAAATAATCGACGGCGGGATAATGATGCCGACAGTTCCGCCTGCAGCCGCTGTTGCGGCAGAAAAGCGCTCGTCATAGCCGCCTTTGACCATCTCGGGATGCAACATCGAACCGATCGTTGCGGTGGTGGCGGAGTTTGAACCTGAAATCGCGGCAAACAAACCGCAAGCACCGAGTGAGGCCATGGCCAACCCGCCTCGAAGCCACCCAAGACAAGCATACGCGAAGTCCGACAACCGCCGCGCAATTCCTGACTTGTTGATCAGGTCCCCAGTTAGAATGAAAAGCGGCATCGCGAGAAGCGCGAAGCCCTTGTTGAAGACGTTAAGGATCTCGGCGCCCATGTTGTCGAGGGTCAGCCCAAGAACGAATGAGCAGCCAACCACCCAATAGGCAATCACCAAAAACACCGGGACGCCCAGCATGAAGAGTATCGTGACTCCGACGGAGATCAGCGTGACAAGGGTTCCATCCGTCATCAGGTATCTCCTCCAATAACCGCCTGCCGGAGGAGGGGCTTGCCAGCGCGCATGTTTTTTATGTCATCTTCGATGTTTTCAACCGCACGCGCCGCCATAAGCGTCGCGGCGATGGGAGCCGACAACAGGAACCACCATTGCATGGTATTGTCTGTGCCCAGAACGATTTGAAAGTTCGAAGCGGACAGCGCAACCACGCGCAGGGTTGTCACGAGAAGAATAAGCGCGAAGCCAAACCAAAGAACGAAATCGAGAAGCAGACAGGCGAACTGTGCCGTCCGCGGCATGATCATTCGAAATTCAGAGAAGCTGAGATGCGTCCGCATCCGGATATTGTAGGCTCCCCCGAAGAGCGCCATGATCATGAAAAGAAACGGGGGAATGGTGGTTGACCAGGGTTGCTGATTTGAGAAGACGAAACGGTCAATAACGCCCCAGAAGATGATGGCTGCCGTCAAAAGATAGCAGGTGACCATAACGGTTCGTTCGAAGTAGCGTTCAATGACGGGGACATGGTGGTAAATCCAGGCAAGTAGAATCCCCGAAAGTGCGAGGAACACGGCACCGAAAATGTAGACCGTATTAGGTGAAAGCGCCTGCCGGATCGTCCAAGAATCTTGACTTCCCAGCGCGCTGATGAGCGCAGCCAAATCGGACCAGAGCTCCATCGGCCGTCCTCCCTGTTTCCTATTGTCGCCGGGATTATCCGGTCATTTATTCTTTGCCGGAGGACCTCACACACTGCTTGCAGAGGCCCTCCGGCAATAGGCATTGGGATTTTATCAGCCTTTCCACCAACGGCGCGGTTCGACATTTTCAGCGAGAGTGTGCGGGTTGTTGCGCACCTCGTTGTAGATGTCCTGGTAGGTGTCAATGCCACCGGCCCAGCCATTGATGCGTTCGCGCCATTGCTCCCACAGCTGCGGCTGGAACTCCGGCGAGCACATTTCTTCGGCCTTGCGAATTTCGGCATCCGACAGAGACGCAACCCGAACATTGTTCTGGGCGAAGATCGTGTCCGGCAACTGCGGGTTGGAGAAACCGACGGTATTGACGAGAGCGGCCTCGTTTGCTGCCTGCACGTGAACTTGGGTGAGGTATGAGGATTCCATAACGGCATCCTGCAACTCGCCACTCAGGCTGTCGAAGGTTGATACGGTCATCGCCGTGTGCTCGGTACCGCAGAAGAACCGCAGGTCGACACATTGGCTTACAACCGGTGACATGTTGGCGTAGGCCACGGCAGAAGCCCATGTCTCAGCACCATCGATCAACCCTTGCTTGAGGCCGTCAAGTGTCTCTTCCCACGCGACAGGCACGGGGTTCAGGTTGAGTGCATTCATTGCGATCCGGCCAAGCTGCGTTCCCGTAACGCGGTTCTTGGTGCCTGCCAGTTGATCAATCGATGTGACCGTTTCCTTGTCTTGCCAGGACAGACCGAGCTGAATGCCCCGAAGTTCAGCGTGTGTGAACAGGAACTTCAGTCCGTGACGCTTCTCGAACGGTTCACGCAGTATCCGCTGCGATTCCGGTGAGTACATGAAGTAGTACTGATCAGCGCGGCTGCGGAACATATAGGCATAGTCAAGGACGTTGAGGTAGGGCGCGCCACCGGCTGAATTCTGGGTCGACGCGGCGTAGAGATCGATGATCCCCTGCTGTGCTTTCTCGACGCACGAGAGCTGGCCGCAAATCTGGTTATTGCCGATGAATTCGATGCGGATTTCTCCGTCCGTACGCTCCTCCAAGTCACGGGCGAACTCAAGACAGCCGGCCCGCTCGATCAACAAGTTTTGCGGGTTAAATCCGGCTGCGCCGAACTTCAGAGTGTGCTTGGCGTCCTTTGCGAAGCGCTTGTTGTAAGTGGACTCTGCCGCTCTGGCGAGGTTCGCCGCCGTCATTACACCGCCGAACGCGCCTGCGGCAAAGAGCGTCGAGCTCATGCCGTAAGTGCCTGCAATTTTGAAGAAATCTCGGCGTGAGACACCCTTTATGCGATCATAAATTCCCATTTATTCCTCCCATTTTGTGAATTAATGATACTGAATTTATCAAAAAAAGCTAGATTAGTATTGGTAACTTGCATAGAGATAATTGCATCTGATGGAGGGTTTTTTGAAGATGGAAGCAGATTTTGTGGTCGTCGGCGCCGGTTCGGCGGGATGCGTGATCGCAAATCGGCTGAGTGCGAGTCCGAACACCAAGGTCATCCTTCTGGAAGCGGGCGGCGCGGATCGAAACCTGTGGATCCACATTCCGGTCGGTTACTTCAAGACCATGCATAACCCCAGTGTCGACTGGTGTTACAAGACAGAGCCAGATCCAGGATTGAATGGCCGGCAACTTGACTGGCCGCGAGGGAAAGTGCTCGGAGGGTCTTCGTCTCTCAACGGCCTTCTTTATGTTCGCGGGCAACCGCAGGATTATGACCGCTGGCGTCAAATGGGGAACACAGGCTGGGGTTGGGACGATGTCCTCCCACTTTTCAAGCGCTCGGAAGATCAAGAGCGTGGCGCTGATGCATTCCATGGACAGGGCGGTCCGTTGTCGGTATCGGACATGCGCCTGCAAAGGCCCATCTGCGATGCCTGGGTGGAGGCAGCCCAGGCTGCAGGTTATCCTCTCAATCCCGACTACAATGGCGCTGAACAGGAAGGCGTTGGGTATTTTCAGCTCACGACGCGGAATGGACGGCGATGCTCCTCTGCCGTTGCTTTCCTGAAACCGGTTCGGTCGCGTTCGAACCTTCAGATTGTGACCCGGGCAGCAACGACACGCATCCTTTTTGAAGGGCGCCGCGCAACAGGTGTCGTCTATCGCGACACTGAGGGGCGCGAGCACACTGTGAAAGCACGCGCAGAAGTCATTCTGTCGGCAGGTGCAATCGGCTCACCGCAGCTTTTGAAGGTGTCGGGTATCGGAGAGGCCCAACACCTGAAAGAACACGGTATTGATGTTGTTGCTGACCTGCCGGGCGTCGGCAAGAACTTACAGGATCATCTACAGGCGCGCCTGGTCTTTAAGTGTAACGAACCAACTTTGAACGACGAAGTGCGGAGCCTACTTAACCAGGCACGTATCGCGTTGAAGTATGCGCTGTTCCGCGCCGGACCGATGACGATGGCCGCCAGCTTGGCGACGGGGTTCCTGCGCACAGGTGATCACGTTGATACGCCGGACATCCAGTTTCACGTTCAGCCTTGGTCAGCCGACAGTCCTGGAGAAGGCGTTCACCCATTTTCAGCCTTTACGATGTCGGTATGTCAACTTCGCCCGGAAAGTCGTGGTGAAATCCGCCTCGCGTCGCCGGATGCCAGCGTTTATCCGAAAATACATCCAAACTACCTGTCGACCGAGACCGATCGCCGGACGATCGTGGCCGGTATCAACATCGCCCGGCGCATCGCTCAGCATGCTCCGCTGAAGCATAAGATTTCAGAAGAATTCCGGCCGGACGCCTCGCTTGATATCGACGACTACGAAGCCACGCTCGACTGGGCGCGGAATAACTCGACGACAATCTATCATCCAACAGGCACCTGCAAGATGGGCAAAGGCGAAGGCTCAGTTGTCGACGAGCGACTGCGCGTTCACGGCATTGAGGGACTGCGTATCGCTGACTGCTCGATCATGCCCGAAATCGTCTCGGGCAATACCAACGCTCCAGCAATCATGATCGGTGAGAAAGTGTCCGACATGATCCTGGAAGACCAGAAAGTTGGCGCAATGTAGCGCCCCGAATTCCAGTTCTAATGTACATCTCCAAGGGAGTAACGGCATGAAAATGACGACTGAAGAAGCCTTCGTCAAAGTTCTCCAACGCCACGGAATCAAAAATGCTTTCGGCATAATCGGATCTGCCATGATGCCGATCTCTGACCTTTTTCCGACTGCGGGCATTACCTTCTGGGACTGCGCGCACGAAGGCAGCGCTGGGATGATGGCTGACGGCTACACGCGCGCTACCGGCAAAATGTCGATGATGATCGCGCAGAACGGCCCGGGCATTACCAACTTCGTAACTGCAGTGAAAACCGCCTACTGGAACCACACACCGCTCTTGCTAGTTACTCCGCAAGCAGCGAACAAGACCATAGGACAAGGCGGCTTCCAGGAAGTAGAGCAGATGAAGCTTTTCGAAGATATGGTGGCATATCAAGAAGAGGTTCGTGACCCGACGCGCGTCGCCGAGGTTCTGACGCGTGTGATCTCGCAAGCCCGCCGCCTGAGTGGCCCGGCCCAGATCAATCTGCCGCGGGATTTCTGGACACAGGTCATCGACATTGAGATCCCCGACCCGATCGTTTTCGAAGCTTCGCCGGGCGGTGAAAACTCGGTTGCCGCGGCAGCCGAGCTTCTGAGTTCCGCCAAGAGTCCTGTCATCCTGAATGGTGCGGGGGTGGTCCTCTCGGGCGCAATTCCTGCATCTGTTGCGCTGGCTGAGCGTCTTTCGGCGCCCGTTTGCGTGGGGTATCAGCACAACGACGCCTTCCCAGGCTCGCACCCGCTTTTTGCCGGGCCACTGGGATACAACGGGTCGAAAGCCGGTATGGAACTGATCAAGGAGGCCGACGTCGTTCTCTGTCTCGGTACGCGATTGAACCCGTTCTCAACGCTCCCCGGTTACGGCATGGAGTATTGGCCAACGGATGCGAAAATCATTCAGGTCGATATCAATCCAGACCGGATCGGTCTAACCAAGAAGGTTACGGTCGGTATCGTCGGTGACGCGAAAAAGGTCGCGGAGGGTATTCTGGAGAACCTGTCGGATACTGCGGGCAATAATGGACGCGAGGAACGGTTGGCTCGTGTTTCGCTCGTCAAGTCCCGTTGGGCGCAGCAATTGTCTTCGATGGATCATGAAGATGACGATCCAGGAACAACATGGAATGAACGCGCACGTGCGGCTAAGCCGGATTGGATGAGTCCGCGAATGGCATGGCGCGCAATCCAGGCAGCGCTGCCGAAAGAGGCGATTATTTCGTCCGACATTGGTAACAATTGCGCAATTGGCAATGCCTACCCGTCCTTCGAAGAGGGCCGCAAATACCTCGCGCCAGGGCTCTTCGGGCCGTGCGGTTACGGCTTGCCATCAATTGTCGGAGCCAAGATTGGCTGCCCGGATGTGCCGGTCGTGGGCTTTGCCGGAGACGGTGCTTTTGGCATCGCCGTCAACGAACTGACCGCGATCGGACGCGGCGAATGGCCGGCAATTACCCAGATCGTCTTTCGCAATTACCAGTGGGGCGCGGAAAAACGAAACTCGACGCTCTGGTTTGACGACAACTTCGTCGGCACTGAACTTGATGAAGGGGTCTCTTACGCAGGGATCGCCCAGTCCTGCGGGTTGAAGGGCGTTGTTGCCCGCACCATGCAAGAACTGACCGACGCTCTGAATCAGGCACTTGAAGATCAAAAGGCCGGAAAGACTACGTTAATCGAGGCGATGATCAATCAGGAATTGGGAGAACCCTTCCGCCGTGACGCAATGAAAAAACCGGTTGGCGTCGCCGGCATCGATCCTGCGGATATGATGGAGCAGGCGGTCTAACCCGTCGCGAACAAGTGGCAGAAAAGGCGCGCGCTAACAGAAAATCTGCGCGCGCCGCCATTTTAAGGTTTACAGCTCCCAGCTCGGGTTTTGAAAGCGCGCAAACCGCTTTGTCTGGGTGTTTGTACCCCAATCAAATCAACGGGTCTGGTCCGGTGGCGGTGGAACAGCTGTCTGGAACCAAGAGGTTGAAGACAGGATAGGGAGCCTTTTCGTGGAAGTAAGTCACGCACTGGACGCATTCTTATTGGCAAATTGCGCCGTCGTGATCGCCGCTTTGGTCCAGACTTCCACAGGCATGGGGTTCGCGATGATTGCCGCGCCGTTGCTGGCGCTTGTGAGCATCAGTTTCGTGCCGGGGCCGATGTTGTTCATCAATCTCTTTTTGTCTGTCTTCATGCTTGGTGATGGACGTTCTCATGTCGTTCGCCGCGAGATCTTGGCGCTTGGTCCGGCCATTCTGGTCGGCACACTCATCGGTGCTGCTATCCTGAGCCGCATTCCTGGGGACAGGCTGGCCGTGGTGTTCGCAAGCTTGATACTGCTGGCCGTCGCAATTTCGATTTTTGCAAAGGCGCCGCCATTCACACCTCGAAACCTCTCGATATGCGGCGTGGCCGTCGGCATCATGGGATCAACATCAGGCATTCCGGGTGCCCCGCTTGTTATCATGTACCAAAACGAGCCATTGGAAAAAACGCGCCCGACCATGGCTTTGGTTTTCACGTTTTCCTACATCACCTCTCTTTGTGCGCTTGCTTATGTGGGGGTGTTCAATGTCCGGCTGGCATTGGATGGCCTGATGCTATTTCCGGGGCTGCTAATCGGGTACGGTTTAGGGCGTTGGGCACGAAGGTTCATGACGCAGGCGGTGGGGCGCGTTCTGATGCTTTCTATCGCTTCCTCCGGATCGGTGCTGCTAATTGTCAAGTCGGTGCCGGGCTGATCTTGGAAGCAGAGTTTTTTCTGCGGACATGACCGGTAACTGGCGTGCACTTCGGGTCCTACTGAAGGGCACATGTCTCTACATAACCGTCTGCTTTGCGTACTGAAATTAAAGAGCACGACTGTTTAATGCTCAATGAAAGCGTGTGGTTTGGATCTTAGTTCGAAAGTAAATCATGAAAGTGTGGTCGCCGGTACCAAGCCTTGCCACCACGCATGAGATTCTGAGAGTTTTGCCGACGGGACCATTGCCCAATGCCCCAACAGCGATGCTATGACAAGACGCAAAACTTCTGGGGTCTGGTTTTGTGTGCCAGTTGAATAAATTACCGAAATTCGATCCGGAACAGGGTAGAATAACGCTACATCAATGACTTACAGAATAATTGGCTGGGGAACCTGGATTCGAATACTCTTTTTCAAAAGACCTAAAATATTGATATTATGGATAAAAGTTTTTCATAAGATATCGGATTAACCCCACAATTTACCCCAAACTTACCCCAAACTTATCCCAAAAGATTTTTGTTAGATTGCGACAGTGCGATGAAATCAGAGCTTTTCAAGTCGTGCTGTTTGAGAGTTTGGGAGACCGAATTGCAAACCGGCGGTCTTGCCGTGGCTGATGTTGGAGCATCACCCCATGCCAATACAGATTGGCATGCCATGCCAACCACAGTGGGCATGCATAAGAACAGTATATATAAAACAACATTGTCTGATGAAAACGAGCCCAATCGCTCAAGCCATGGCTACACTCCTCGTGATCGAAATGGGGGCTCGGTTAGAGCTGTTCTTGATCAGTTGCAGGATGGTTTTGCATGAAATTGCTTTGACGCGAATATGGCTGACTTCAATGTGAGTAGGCATGTATCTTAACAATCGCAAAGGCTTATGCCGTAACTCTCAAAGATCGCATCAATTGTCAAACCTCTGCACAACAAGGATGTTAAACGCGACCAGAAACAAATTTTTGATTGGTTCGGATTTCCTGAATGCGAGGAAAAAGATACAATATTTCAACTGCATGCAACGTGGAGCAGGCCGTTAGAACGCAAGTATGAAGTCGCTTCAAATGGCTAATGCACAGCTATTGGGGGATTTGAGGGTTGATTTAGTGCGACACTAAACGTTAGAGTTTAGTCACTCTCACCAAGTGCGCCACCGGGCAACCGGGCGGCGCATTTTTCGTTCTAGTTCATTAGTGCCGGGGAGGCGGGAATGTTGGATCAATCTCAAAACCGACATTATTTAGGCAGCATCGGGCAGAGCGAGCACATGAGATGTAGCCAGAAAAACGCGCGGGTCCTTTCAGGTCGTTATCTGTCCCACGAGGTCATTCGCCATCCCAGGACACCGACGCACGCGGTGTTCGCCGAAGTGTCAGGTTCATGGTCAGGGTCATGTTAATATTGATTGGGATGCGAAAAGCCTTAACGAGTAAGTGCAGTGATGACTTCGAATTCCTTCCCGGCTCCGGCGCTTCTTCCATCTGATCGCAGATATCCTAAGACACTTAGATATAGGGTTTATTGTTTAGACCAAGCGCGAAGACGCCGAGCGGCGGCACGGCCGACGATGATCGGTTCGTCTTGACCCTTTAGGGTGACCGCCTGCTTTCCAGCCTCCGCGTGCCTGATCGTTCTGATGGCAGCGCGGTTCATGATTAAGAACCGGGAAATACGCACGAAATCAGGATGCTCAATATCCGCTTCAAATTGTCCCAACCTCTTGCTCACCAGTATCTCTCTCTCGTGGGTGAGGTGAATACGCGTGTAATCGCCCTCAGCCTGAAGCATCGCAATATCGCGTAGCGCCAGGAACTGAATTGTACCATCCACACGGATCGTGACCCGTTGTTCGTCACTAGCAACTGCCTTTGCTTCCAAGTGCAGTTTGTTCAACCTGAGGCGATCAATTGCCCGTTTTAACCGTTCTGGCTCGACCGGTTTTAAAAGGTAATCGACAGCGCCATGGTCAAAGGCCTGGACAGCGTGGTCGGCATGCGCAGTCACAAAAACGATTTGGACTTGGCTCTGCTTGCCATCCAAGAGTGCAAAACCATTTGAGCGATCCTGTCCGAGGTTTATGTCGAGGAAGACTGCGTCGGGGGAAAGGGCTTTGAGTTGCGAACTGGCTTCTGCCAGGTTCGCAGCCGCTCCGACGACCTCCACGTCGTCGTGTGAGGCGCACATACGGCTGAGCAACCGTCGGGCTGGGGGCTCGTCATCCACGACTATTAGGCGAAGCATGGTTCACCTTGGAGTTGGAGCTCAACGACCACGTCGTCTTTGTCAGGTCGGAGCCGCAGTTGATGACGCGATGGAAAGTGTACATCAAGCCGACGGCGAAGATTAGCAAGGCCAATACCGGTGTCAGTCTTGCCCGGGACCAGTTGTCCCTTGTTTTTTACTTGTAGGATCAGGACCTCGTCATCGCTCAGGGCTGACACCCGAAGTTTTAAATCCGAGGAAGCGCCGTGCTTAAACGCATTTTCGACCAGAACCTGGAGTGTCCAGCGAGGTAAAAGGTGTTCAGCAGCAGAGCCCGAGACATCGAGCTCCATCCGAAAAGGCAATTCAAAGCGGCCTTCCTGGATCTTTAAATAGGTGTGTAGACTATCGATCTCCTCACCCAAAGAGCAGACTGGGTGCTGATGCTGTTCCAGGTTATGGCGCAGAAAAGCAGCTGTGTTGCGGGTCATGTCTAGCGCAACTTCAGGATTGTCGTGAATCTCCGCCGCAATGGTGTTCAGTGCATTGTACAGAAAATGTGGATCTAGTTGTGTGCGCAGATGATTCAGTTCAGCGCGTGTTGCATTGTTTTCAGCGAGAATGCGCCTTGTTTCGGCTGCTCGGGCTCTGCTCCACGACATCGTCCAGGCATAGAGCGATACCCAACTTACCAGGATCGCAAAATAGTAGGCACCGGGAATCGCTGCCACATCTCCGTCGCGCCATGGGAGAGTCTTTCCAAAACCCGCAAGGATTCCACCACCAATTGCGGCCAGCGCGATAGCCGCAACGATACAAAACATCAAACCCAATACTGCGAAACGTGGGCCGAATATCTTAACACCCAAACGGGACACAGTCAGATGAAACCCGGCTGTGATGGCGTATGCGAGGGGGTCGAGCACCAACGTCATTGTCGCGGCAAGTGCCGTATCATTGAACAAAATAACGCGCGCGCCGAACCCGAATGTGGCCAGGAAAATCCAGACGGTCGTGTGTGCCTTCAGCAGAGGAAAGCCAACATCATCTGGGGTCAGGCCAGTTCCGTTGAGTGCCCCGTGTTCAGCGGAAGAACGCGGATCAAGCTGAAACGCGCCCATGGGGTTCTCGGTGCGCGTTATTAGGTCTATCAATTTCATAACAAAGGTTGCTGACCTTCGCGGTTCTGTTTCTCACCAATGACCTTGCGAGTCCTTCGCACAACAGTCAATGGTGTCTGCAACCTGATGTGCGCATCGTCCCGGCCCAGTATGCTAGTTCATCGAGTGTTTTTGCCGTTTCATCGAACGTAACTTGCGATGTCTCCGGTGCGGCTGAGAAGGTCGACCCTGCAAGTCAGGGGTGGGCCAAGTCTTCGCCCCGTACGACTGAAAGTTGCTTGGGGGGCGCTTGGATGACATATCGCGTGTTGACGGCTGGCCATAGGCAGGACCGTAATGGGTTCGGCTTGGTCCTTTGCCTGGGTGCAGCCAAGGTGGGATTGCTCGTCTCAACATCCGCACTCGCCCTGCTCATGTCCAGCCCGCTCCTGGCCGATGACTGTTCGGGATCTGTCACCTACGGCGATGCAAGCTGCACACTGAATGCTGGGACCACCGACGGCGTTTCCATTGTCCAGTTCGGTTTCCAATCCGGAAACACAATGACCTTGGTCAACAACGCAACACTTTCGCAAAATACGGACACAGCAAACCACAACGAGAACAGCAACGAGCTGTTTCTTGATTTCTTCGGGTTGAACGGCACGACCGATGACGGTGTCAACGGCACTCAAGGGCCGCAGATTTCGGTCACGAACAACGGGGACATTACAACCTCGGGCACCTCGTCTCAGCAGGATACGGTGACCGAAGTCGCGCCAATCGAAATCTTCAGTTTTGGTGGCAACGGTGCCGAGCCGGGTAACAATGCAACCGGTGGAACCGGTGCCGAGGGCGGCATTGTGAGCGTCACCAACAATGCGAACATTCTGCTTGAGCAATCCGCGACCCTAGACGTTTCCGCGCAATTGAGGGGCATCCGGGCACACAGCGTTGGCGGAGATGGCGGTGATGAAAACCCGAGTTATGTCTTTGGAGATCAGCTTGGCGGCCCGGCGGGAGATGGAAACCAGGTCACCGTGACGAATGCGGCCGGCGGCACAGTTACGCTCGGCAGTGAGAGTGCGCCCGTGTTCGGCAGCAATCTCGGCCGTGGGATTGAGGCGGTAAGCCAGGGGGGCACGGGCGGCCAGGACAATGGTCCAGGCGGAGCCGGCGGGACGGTCACACTCACCAACAATGGCTCCGTCAGCGTGTACTACAGCGAACTGGCGGCCGGAAACGACGGGGTGTCTGGACTCTACGCCCGCAGCGATGGGGGGGATGGCACAGCGTCGTTTGACAACGATGATGACGGCGGGGACGGCGCATCAGCCGGGACGGTTACTGTCACCAACTCAGGGTCCGTCCGCGTGGATACGTCGGAAACGGCAAATGCGATTGGGGGCTATCAAGCCGGGATCTTTGCCGAGTCGATTGCTGGAAACGGCGGCGCGTCGTCCAACAAGGCTGCCGGTGGCGTTGGTGGCGCAGCCGGATCGGTCACCGCCGGCAATACGGGTTCTATCGTGACGATAGGGTCCGGGGTGGCCGGTGTCATGGCCCGGTCTGTCGGCGGCGTCGGCGGGAACGGCAATGGCGATTCAGATTCGACCGGTGGTGCCGGGGGAACCGGCGGCAATATTCAGGTGAACCTCGGCGGATCTGTCTCGACTGGCGGGCGGGAAGCCTACGGCGTGATTGGTCAATCGGTGGGCGGTCTGGGTGGCGGAAATGCCGGTACCGGTGGCCGCGGAGCAAATGGTGGGACGGTCGGCCTTTTCAGCAACTCGGGGACTGTCACAACCAGCGGCGATCTTGCGTCGGGGATCACCTTGCATTCGATCGGCGGTGGCGGCGGCACCGGCGAGGACTTTACCGGGGTGCTGGCCGGATCCGGCGGCAACGGGGGCAATGGGGGCAACGCTGGCAAGGTGGAAATAACTTCTGCCACCGGGGTAACAACAAGTGGTGACTACGCAACTGGTCTGGTCGCGCAATCCATCGGTGGATCCGGGGGGACGGGCGGCATCGGCGCGGGGCTTGTGCTTGGCCTTGGCGGTGATGGCGGCGGAGGTGGGGCGGCCGGAAATGCCATTGTCAACAACACTGGCAATCTGGTCATGACCGGATACGGATCGGGTGCCATTGTGGTCCAGTCGATCAGCGGCGGCGGCGGCTTAGCCGGCATGGACGGCGGCGCATTGTCAATTGGCGGTCAGGCGGGCAGCGGGTCGAATGGCGCGCGCGCGTATGCCACCAACAATGGCGATATCACAACCAGCGGCGATGCCTCTACCGGGATTTCTGTCCAGTCCATCGGGGGCGGCGGAGGCTCGGCGGCAGGCAGCGCCGGTATATTTGTCGTTGGCGGTTCAGGCTCTGCCGGTGGCAACGGCGGCGAGGCTGAGGCCTATCACGTCGGGGGGCAGATCACGACGGCGGGCGAGTTCTCCCACGGGATTTCAGTCCAGTCCATCGGCGGCGGCGGCGGCTCCGGGGGTAACGTGTTCGATCTGTCTGTTGCCAATGTCGGCCGCGGCGGTGTCGGGGGCGATGGCAGCGTCGGTGGCAATGGCGGATCGGTGTGCCTTACCGATGTGTATGACACGAGCATAGGCTGCTCGACTGCGCCCAGCGACAGCGGATCGAAAGCCGCTCAAGCGAGTTCTTCCGGCATCCTTACGACGGGCGATTTCTCCGTCGGGGCGATGGCGCAATCCGTTGGCGGTGGCGGCGGCAACGGCGGGTCCGCGACCGGGGTCGACATTGCGTCCATTACAAATATCCAGATCGGAGCGTCCGGCAGCGCGGGCGGTAACGGCGGCACGGTTCGCATGGCGTTCAACCAGCTGCAGCTGGAGACCAGAGGAAACAATGCGCAGGGCCTTATCAGCCAATCCATAGGCGGAGGTGGCGGAAACGGGGGCAACGCCTTGAACGGGGGAGCCGTGACGCTTGTTCCGGTTCAGGTGGGCGGCAGTTCCGGCATCGGCGGTGATGGCGGAGAGGTGACCACAGTGCTCGATGGCTCGTTTCTCGTGACCCGGGGTGCTAGCTCGGCGGGGGTCGTCAGCCAGTCCGTCGGTGGCGGCGGAGGCACGGGGGGCTCGGCAACCGGCTATAACGGCAGCATCGGTGTCAGCATAGATACAGCAGTTGGCGGCACGGGAGGACCGGGTGGCGACGGGCAGGCCGCAAGTGTCGTAGTGAGCCAGACCACCATTGGAACCGGTTTCAACTTTGCACCAGGCGAGCCGATGCCCGATAAATCGGCAACAGACTCCCATGGTATTGTCGCCCAGGCCATTGGCGGCGGCGGTGGTGTCGGCGGAACGGCAACGGCCGATGCCGTCACTTTGGCCGCCCCCACTGGGGAGGACGTCTCCTTCGCAGTTTCTATTTCGACCGCCGTCGGCGGCTCGGGTGGCGTCGGCGGCAATGGGGCGTATGTCGGTGTTGGTCTCCGAGGCGGCAGCTCCGTCCTTACTGGAGGGGACGGCGCCGTAGGGATCCTGGCCCAGTCGGTGGGTGGCGGCGGCGGTGATGGCGGCGGCGCGTCCTCGCTTTCAGATACAATCGGAGATGCCAATACGATCTCGCTCGATATAAGCACCAGCATTGGGGGTGACGGCGGAACCGGTGGAAACTCCGACGTCGTTGTCATCGGCCTCGATGAAGATACATTTGTCGAAACGTTTGGCGACCATGCCAACGCGGTTGTGGCCCAGTCGATCAGCGGTGGCGGCGGCAATGGCGGGGTTGGCAGCGCCTCCAGCAACAAGATCGGAGGCGGGTTTAACGCGTCCCTGGACATAGGCCTGGGCGGGTCTGGGGGAACCTCCGGTTCAAATGACACCGTCACTGTCGAACTTGCATCCGGCTCATCTATCCGCACGCATGGAGCCAACGCCCACGGTCTTGTGGCCCAGGCCATTACAGGCGGTGGCGGCACCAGCCAGGGGGGCAATATCGGACTGTCGGCTTCTGCCGGTGTTGGCGGCGAAGGAGAAGGCGAGGGTGAAACCGGTGGTGAAGGCGACGATACCGAGATTTCCGGAAGCGTCAATGTCAGTGTCGGTAGGACCGGTGGCGGGAGCGTGGCCGCCGGGTATGTCGATCTGGCAACCGGTGGGATGATTTCAACAGACGGAGGCGATTCAGACGGCATCATTGCGCAATCGATTGGCGGATCCGGCGGGATCGGGGGATCTGCCGGAAGCGATGCGGGCGATGAAGGCGACGACGGCAACGGATTTCTTGGCGGTGACGATGAAACAAGCTACGCGTTTACAGCCTCTGCTGGCGGCACAGGCGGTACCGGCGGGGACGGTGGCGATATCGGTCTGACCCACACCGGAACCGTAACCACGCTGGGAGACTGGTCTGACGGGATCGTCCTGCAATCCATCGGCGGCGGCGGCGGCACGGCCGGAACCGCCACCGCGGCGGGCAGCGATGCAACCGCCACGGTGGATCTTGCCATTGGCGGTACCGGCGGAACAGGCGGAAGCGGGGGCGCGATTACGGCCAGTTTCACGGGTGGCAGTTCAGCGGTTTCCACGAAAGGTCACGCTGCGCACGGCGTTCTCATCCAAAGCATCGGTGGCGGCGGAGGTCACGGCGCTGACGGATCGGATTCTGCAAATGCGACGATTGCTGTCGGCGGCGGACTTGGCGGTGGTGGAGGTGCATCCGGGCATGGCGGCGAGATCACCGTGACCGGGGACATGCTCACGGTCTCCACACAGGGCAATGATGCCTTTGCACTTGCCGCACAGTCCATCGGGGGTGGAGGAGGCACCGCTGGAGCGGGCAGCAGCAAAGCCTCTGATGACGATGACAGCCACAGCTTCGAGCTGTCCGTGGGCGGCAATGGCGGCGGCGGCGGCGGTGGCAACACGGTCAGCATTGACAGCGGAGTCACCCTCTCAACGTCGGGTGACCGGGCATTCGGTATTCTAGCGCAGTCGATCGGGGGCGGAGGCGGTGTTTCCGGCAGCGCCGATGGCGCCAGTATCAAAAAACTGAACATCAACGGCACCAGCGGGGCAACAGGTGACGGTGGGGCCGTTTCCATCACCCTGGAACAAGGATCGGGCATCACAACGGCCGGGCGCGGGGCGCATGCCATCGTCGCCCAATCGATTGGCGGCGGCGGCGGTATCGTGGGAGACACCAGCCGGGCATTCACAAATGGCGCTATCCTGATCAACCCCGGTGACGGGATCGGCGGCGCAGTGACTATGGATGTCAATGCCGATATCACTACGACAGGGAACGGCGCATTCGGCATCTTGGCTCAGTCGATTGGCGGCGGGGGCGGCCTTGCCGGAGACAGTAACGGTGTGTTTGCCGGCAGCAGCGCGTCTGGCACCACAACCGGCAGCGGCAGCGGCGGTGCGGTTTCGGTCACCCAATCCGGAACCATCACCGCAAGTGGCGCGGGCTCAATCGGTATCTATGCCCAAAGCACGGGTTATGGCGAGAGCAGCCAACCCATCAGCATTCAGATCAACGGCACCGTAACCGGTGGCACGGGCGACAGCTCGAGCGCGACGCAGACGGTTGGCGGTACATCCGCCAACACGCTCCAAGTGACGGCCGATGCCCTGGTGGTGGCTGGCACCGGAGGTCATGCCATCCGGCACGAAATCCGCGAAACGGGCGGGGCTTCGGCATCGAGCACACTGCTCGTGGACAACACCGGCACCATTGACGGTTCCATCTCACTGCATGAGGCAAATGGCCCGGTCCTGGGCCTCATACGAAACCACGCAAGCGGGACCTTGCGGGGAGCGACGCAATATGCCGGTCACATGACCAATGCCGGTATCGCTCAAATCGGCGATAAAGGTGCGAATGGGACGACGCGACTTACCGGCAACTTCAGCCAGGAACAGACCGGTACATTGCAAGTCGGCGTGGACTTCGTCGGCGCGCGCAGCGATATCTTTTCGGTCGAAGGGGACGCGGCTCTCGCCGGATACCTGTCTGTAAACCCGGGCAGCTTGGCGCCTAATGTCGAGCTGGACGTGGTGACTATTGCCGGGACGGTCACGGGGGACGTTGTAGCCGCCGAAAATCCTGCGGTGATCTACAATGTTCGCAGGGAAAACAACACCATCAAGGTATCGGCAACGGATACGCGTTTTGAAAGCGCGTTTGCCGCCATCAATGGTAACCAACGCAATGTCGGTGCCTATATGGATACTCTCTTCGATACCAGCAGCGGGACTTATGGAACGCTGCTCGCGGACCTTGACCGACTGGCGCAAGGCGATGCCACAGGGCAAGCCTATGCCAGAGGCTTGTCCGTCCTGTCTTCTGGTGGTTCGCAGGCAGCCGTGGCCGCACAAACGCAGCTGGCTCAGGGCCGCCTCGGAAAAGTGTTGAGTTGTCCGCAATTCTCTGGCGATGCATCCATTTTGAAAGAACAACCCTGTACTTGGGGCACCTTAGGGGCCGCAGCGGTCGATCAGGACGGCGCACCCGGATATGACGGTACGGTCTATGGTATGGCCGCCGGAGGCCAGTTCGAATTTCACCCCGACTGGTTCATAGGTTTCGCAGCGGGCTATGAGAATTCCTCCTATGACGGCGACTATGGCCTATCGAGTGTGGACGGTGATACGGGCTTCATTGCCGCCGCCTTGAAGCGGCAGTGGGGCGCATTGCTTCTATCGGGCGCAGTGTCAGGCAGTTACGGCACATTCGAGACGACCCGCTTGATTGATTTACCGAGTTTCAATGGGGTGGCCCGGGGAGACATGGATGTTGCAACTATCTCCAGCCGTGTGCGCGCTGCATATACTATCGGCAGCCAAACAGCCTATGTGCGCCCTTTTGTGGATCTGGACGTTATCAGCACATATGCCAGCGGGTACGAAGAAAGCGATGCCGGTGTCTACAATGTAAAGGTGGCCAGTGAAAGCCAGACTGCCTTTATCGCAACCCCTGCGTTGGAGGTGGGAACGCACCTAGAACTTTCAGACAGTTGGGAAGCTCGAGGTTTTGTTAGGGGTGGCGTGAGCATTTCAAGCGAGGACGAGTGGACGACTTCTGCTTCCTTAAGTGAAGCGTTTGCGGGGTCTGGTACATTTGATAGCGCAATTCCAATAGCTGACGTCGTTGGTCGGGTAGCAGCTGGCGCACAGCTTACACATGAAGCCGGGTTTAACTTGATCGCGGAATATGAGAGCGCATTCGGCAGCGGCTATTCCAGCCACAGCGGCACACTGAAATTCTCCTACAAGTTCTGACACAGGTCTGTCGCAATGAAAAATGGGTGAAGCACAACAGAGCGAAGTGTTGTGGTGTATCGTTCAACTTCAGGAGGAATCCGGCCGGAAAATTCCGCCTCAATAGGTAGAAATTTTAGCAGCGCTCGAACACAATGTGACCGAGGTTTCATCCGCGACCGCGCTCAGGTCAGGCTCTTTGAACCCGGCCAAATCCTTCCCGGGGCAGAATCAGGGACCGGAATGTGCGATAGAGATCCTGATCGATCTTCCTGTCCATCTTGTTCATCACGGCAAAGGCCTGCCGCGGGGACAGTGTTTCCTTGTAGGCACGTTCTTCGGTCAGGGCCGAATAGAGATCGCAGATCGTCACAAGGCGCACCTTCAAACTGATCCTGTCCGCGGACAAGCCGAAGGGATATCCGGAGCCATCCAGGAGCTCGTGGTGAAAGAAGACAATTTCCTTTGTCACGTTGTCCACTTCCGTTCGATGCTTGATGATCTGATAGCCGAATCCCGCGTGTTTGCGCACCAGGTCTCTTTCCGCCTCGTTCAAGACGTCCGGTTTGTCGAGCACGGCCAAGGGAATCCGCGATTTGCCAATGTCGTGAAGGAGACCGCCAGCGGTGACTTGAAGGCACTCGGATCGCGTCCAGCCGAGCTCGTTTGCAAACCAGCCCGCGAGCCCGGCCACTTCCAGAGAATGGCCAAAGGTGGGGCTGTGATGTGTCTTGACCGCCTTTAGCCAGGCGTGGACCCTATCGCTCTCCAAGACATTCAATAGGTCGCGCGCTGCTTCCTTGCTGCGGTCCACTGGCATGGGGCTGTCCGTGATGCTGGCAAGGTGCATGTCCTCCAGGACGGCACTGGTTTTTTCATAGGCTGCTGCCAAGGGGCGGGAAAGGCCGGCCAATACGTCCGATCGATCCGTCAAGCGCATATTCTTGCGCTTTTAGCTAGTCAATAGCCGCCTACGTTCAGTACCCCTTTGCTAATTGGCAGCTAAGATTCTTCAATGCAGCAACAGGTTTTTCAAAGTTTTATGTCTTAAGCTGGCGTTCATTCGTAACATAGGGAAATGATCGGTTGGGCGGAAAACGGACGTTCGCCGCACAGGCACCGAATGACTGACTTGCGGACGTCGATGTCATTGCGAAGTCCTGTCATTTTTGGCATCCGAAGGGGTCAGAAATCCGCAAGAAGCTGTGCTGCTGTGTCATTGGGTAAAGCAATGGATCGTGGGAAATGGAGTTTCCCTGAAAAAACGGCCCTCTCCGGGCGGTACATCGAGTTGCAGCCACTTTCAGCCCTGCACCTGGATGACCTCTGGATGTGTGCCAAGGATGCCCCGGACAGCTTTACCTATTTGCGCTATGGCCCCTTCGACGACCGCGAAGACCTGAAATCCCTGATCGCGGACTTGAGCTCTCGCGATACCCAGCCGTTCTGGGCTGTCATTGGACCGTCAGGCCGAGCCGAAGGCTGGCTTTCGATATGCGACGTTTATCAAGATTATGGTGCGTTCGAGATCGGTAGCATCTGGTTTTCACCCGCTCTGCAAGGATCGCGGGAGGCGCGGGAAGCCATCTTCCTTCTGATGTGCCTGGGTATGGATGGTTTACAGTATGAGCGGCTTGTGTGGCGATGCCAGGCGCAAAACGCCAGG
Source organism: Roseibium sp. R5 (assembly GCF_055755305.1). NCBI lineage: Bacteria > Pseudomonadati > Pseudomonadota > Alphaproteobacteria > Hyphomicrobiales > Stappiaceae > Roseibium > Roseibium sp. R5. The sequence goes on along the minus strand of NZ_CM146910.1, from coordinate 3,788,216 downwards.
TCGTTTCGTGCTGCACTCAACCTTGGCTTTACGCACGAAGGCACCTGGCGGCGTGCAATGATCATCAAAAACTGGCAACGGGACGTTGCCTGGTTTTCCATTGTACGGGACGAATGGCCGCTGTGCAGAGATGCCTTCGAAAAATGGCTGAACCCCGAAAACTTTGACGCGCAGGGGCGGCAGATCGTCCGCCTTCAAGGTTTTCGAAGCGGCGCAGACGATGGGTAATTTGGACGTCACCGACTTGGTCTGCGTTGAATCGGAAGATCCACCAACGTACGCCCGGCCAGTGACACCGGCCGGGTTGTGAGGGTCTTATGCGAGCCCTTCAGAGGTAAAATCCGCGGCAGTTGGTGCCGTAACGCCCTGCGGCAGGCCGATCAGCAGGAAATGCTCCAGGGCACTTACATCACTGCCAAGTCCTTGCTCGGAGCGGTAGGTGGCCGTGTCGAAAAACACGGACGCAGCCCGTCCCTCCTGGTCGCCGTAAAGCACGAAGTGATGGTAGGCGCTTTCAAAAGCCCCTGAAGTCACCGCATTGGCAACATCCTCGTTTTGCGTGAGATAATACTCACCATCAAACAGCGGATTGAGCGATCTGTTTTCTGCAGAGCCGTGGAGCTCATAGTGCTCGGAGGCCGAGGCAAAAACACCTGCCGTCACCGCAGCCGCAACATCCGGATTGTCGGCCAGATAGAACTGCGCATCGAACACAAGATCGACAGCACGCCCCTCAGCCTGACCGAACAGAGCGTAGTGCTCCGCCCCGCTGGCAAAAACACCGGCAGTGACCGCCGCCGCGACGTCCGGATGCGCATTAAGATAGGCTGCTTCATTGAAACCGTATTGCCCGGCTACGGGTGCCTCGTCTTGGAGCAGCACGGTCACCCGATCCTTGCCGGTCGTGTTTTCACCGGTAAAGACCACAAGTTCGACACCGATCAAAGTGTCGGTTCCACCGGCATCGACAGCGGTTGCTGCGCCGCGGCTTCCAGACACTGTGACGCCATCTTGTGTCACACCGTAAAGCGCAGCATCCCGGTTTGCACCGCCGTTCAGCGTGTCGTTGCCGGTGCCACCAAACAGAAGATCATCTCCGGCTTCGCCGAAGATCTGATCATTGCCGGTGGTGCTGCCGATGGTATCGTTGCCGCCGCCGCCATAAAGCTGGTCATCCCCTTCCCCCAACAGGATAAACTGGTTTTTGTCGTCGCCTACGACAAAGTTACTGCCAGCGCCGCCGGTGACCCTCGTCGGGCCCATGATCGACGCGAACTCGATGTTGTCAATTTGCAGGGTCGAGCCGCTTGGCAGATCCCGCAAATCAATCACGAAGGCTTCCGATTGGCTGGAGCCTCCGGATGCCGAAGTTCCGGTTATAACGATCGGCTCCGACAAACTTGTTTGGGTGGTCGTCGGGATGATTGTGCGCACATCCAGTGTGGTGGTTTGCGGAAGTTGATTGAGAAATGTCTGCGCGGCAATGATCTGTTCGTTTTCGGCCTCGGAATTGCGTTCATCCACTGCATTTACCAGAGAGATCAGCGCATCTGCTGTCGACTGCGCAGTACTCGGCCCGCTGGAGGTAATCGTCGTACTGGCCGGCAAGGTCGCGGTCACAACGTTGCCGTTGTTGTTGGTGTTTTGAACGATTGCGGCCGACCCACCACTGGTTCCGGTGCTGACCGTAGTCGTTGTCGTCGGAGTTCCACTGTCGTCAGTTCCGGTTTCGGTTTCAACGGTCACCGGCCCCGTCGATCCGCCGCCGCCGGATGGGGGGGCGGCAACGCTCAGAGTGACCGTTGCCGCTGAGGAGGTGCCGCCATCGCCATCGGTGAGGGTCACGGTGAAGCCATGGGACCCGGCGTCACTGCTGGTGTAGGTCAGGGCCTGAAGAAGCGTTTGAACCCGCGCCGGTGTCGCATCAGCCGAATTGAATGTGATCACAAGGTTGTTCGCCCCTTGCCCATCCGTTGTGACAGTCCCGATATTGGTCCCGCCAACAGCAACCGTTTGACCAGCACCGATCGTGCCGTCGCCGCCGGATGTGGCGTTGGCATCGTTAAGAGCAAAGTTGCCTTCCAGCGCGCCGGTTCGGGTGATGGTCAGAACCCCGGTGTTCAAATCTGCCGAATCAGCGTCCGTCACCGTGGCGTTGCCGCCGGCATCAAAGGCAATGGCTGTATTTGGTGCCCCGGAAGGTGTATCGCCATCGAGGTTGGCGAACACCGGCACGTCGTTGGCCGCGGTGATGGTGACTGTGATCGAATCGTCCGTATCCGATCCGGCCCCGCCTGATCCTTGCGTCCCGCCGTTGCCGTCATTGAACGTGTAGTTGATCTGGACATTCGCCGGCGGGGTGTCGTTGCTGTTCGAATATGTGATGTTCTGCAACACATTGTCGACCAGCAGCGATGTTGCACTTGCGTTGAACGTGAGCACCAGAGTGCCACTCGAATTGGTCGTCACCGTGCCAACAGTCGTGCCGTCGTAAGTCAGATTGCCGCCTTCGGTGAGTGCCCCCAGCAATCCGTTGTTTGCAAAGACGTCTTCCGCATTGGCGCCACCATTGCGCGCCAGTGTCAACGTTGCCCCATTGTAGTTGCCGTTGCCGCTGTTCAGAGCATCGAGTTCGGCATCGGCAACGGTGGCATTGGCATCCAGCACCACGGCAGCGCCGTCCTCGGTGAAAGCGGCCGCGTTGTCCACGCCTGCGAATACAGGGGCATCGTTGACGTTTGCCACCGAGACCGTGCTGGTAACGCTTGATGAGGTCAGGCCGTCATTGTCGGTCACCGTCACCGTGATGGTTCGGGCAGTGAGATCAGGGGCATCCGAGACGTTGTCGTAAAAAACGTTTTGCAAAAACGTCTGAACTTCCGCCAGGCTCGCTGTGGCGCCGGTGATCGAGATTGTGTCCTGGCGGGTGATGTCCGCAGCGCCCGCAATGCCCGTGAGCGCGTTCTGGGCCGCGGCGCTGACGGTCAAACCTTCATCGGCCCCGTTCTGGTCGTTGGTCAGGGTGATGGTGATCGCTGAAATCGTTGCGCCCGCATCGGAATCGGTCAGCGCGACATCTGTATCGGCGATCGCGATCGGGGTGCTCTCCGTGAAGGCTGCTGCGTAGCCGCCGGAGCCGGTTCCCGCGCTGTCATTGCCGTCCAGATCCAGAACCGGCGTATTGCCGATTGCAACACCGACCTGCTGTGTAACGGACTGTGCGCCGCCTGAGCCTTGCGATCCGCTGTTGCCATCATTGAAAGTGACGTCAATTGTCACCGTCCCGCTCGCAGCACCGTTTGTGTTTGTATAGCCTATGGATTGGAAGAACGTGTCAACCAAAGCCGAGGTTGCACTGCTGTTGAGCGTAATCGTGACGGTCCCGCCTACAGCGCTTCCAGCGGTCACCTGCCCGATATTGGTAACGCCGACCGTGACGGTCGACCCGTTGTCGAGCGCAACCGTCCCGCCCGAAATTCCAAAACGGTCCGTGGCATCTGCGCCGCCATTGCGAACCAGGGTGATGGTGGCCCCGTTGTAGTTCCCGTTGCCCCCGTTGAGCGCATCCAGTTCGGCATCCTGAAGGTTGGCGGCAACGCCTGAGTCAAAAGCCGTGAAGGTCGTCGCACCCGCCGTATAGGCGACGTTTCCCGCATCCGGGCCAAAATTGCTCAGTGTTGGCTGATCGTTCACAGCAGCAACGGTCACTGTCGAACTCAGGTTCGGAGCTGAGCTTTCCGCGCCGCCATTTGCGGTTCCACCGCTGTCGGTGATGCCGGTTATGGTCACCACCCGGTTGCCCGTTGACGTCGGGGTGTCCGACGTGTTGCGGTAGGTCAGGCCGTCCACCAGCGTCTGCAGTTGCGCGTTGGAAAGCGTTGCACCCGTAAAGGAGACGGTTGCCGTCGTTAAGGTGACAGACACGTTGACGGTCAAACCATTGGTCGCGGTGGTAACCGAATTGCCGTTGGTCAACGCCACGTCCGAGCCATCGAATGACAGGATTTCCAAAGCGCCATCAGACACATTGGTCACGGTTAGGGTCAACGCGGTGAAGGTCTGCCCCGTTTCGATCGTATCGGCGCTGACGGTGTTGTAGAGGTCCTGGGCTCCACCGCCTTCGGTGAAGGTTGGATTGCCACCGGTGGCCGTCAGGTTCGGGGCATCATTGACATCCGTCAGAGTGACGGTGACCGAGCCCGTGCCATTGGCGGCGCCATCGGAGAACGTCCAGTCAAGCTGAGGATTGGACGTCTGGTCATTGCCGGTATTTTGATAGGTGATGGCTTGCATCACCTCATTGACCAGTGCGGTCGTCGGCGCGGTACCATTATCGGCAAAGGACAGCTGGATCTGGCCATTGCCGGTATTGGCTATGGTGGCAATCACATTGCCGCCTGCCGTGATCGTTCCCCCACCATTCGGGCCGCCGGCGACGGTCAGATTTCCACCGGTCGGAACCGAAAAGACATCGACGGCATTCGCGCCGCCATTGCGGGCAATGGTCAGGCTGGCACCCGAATAGTCGCCGTTGCCGCCATTCAGCGCGTCCAGTTCGACATCTGCAACCGTGACATTGGCGTCCAGCACCACGGCTGACCCGCCCTCGGTGAACGCGGGCGTGCCGTCGAGGCCCGTGAAGGCCGGTGCGTCATTGACCGCGTTGACCGTGATCGAAGCCGTGTCCGAGGCGGTTGAAAACGGCGTTGCATTGCCGGTCGTGGATGCATCGGCGGTCCCGCCTGCAGTCCCGGAGGATTTGTCCCAGGCATGGAATGTGATGGTGGCAGTGCCATTGTAGCCCGCATCCGGAACGAACCGGACGAGTTGTGTGCTGGCCCCACTCAAGCTGCCATCAAGGAGCCGCGCCGTCGATGTAATGTCGACAGACGATCCGGTTGTCCCGGAAAAAGCATTCCAGGAAGTGCCGTTGTCGGTCGAGTATTGCCAGACGCCGTTGGTGTTGTCGACGGTGGTGATGGCAATGGCCTCCACCGCGCCGCCGTCCGCATCCGTAATCGACCCGTCGACCACGAGCGTAGCCACGGAAGTACCGCCATTGTTGGCATTGTTCGCGCCATCGTCATCGCCGTCCGCGCCGGACCCATCATCGTCGCCCGCATCTTCGTCGATGGCCGTCAGAACAGGCGACTGCGCGGCGTCCAGGACCGGCGCGTCGTTCACCGCCGAAATCGTGATGTTGACCGTATCCGCCGTGCCGTTCACGGTGCCATCATTCGGCGTGACCGTCAGAACAGCTGTGGTCGTATCGTTGGAGGCTGTGGTGTAGGTAATCTTGGATGTATCGTTGAGATACGTATTGAGATTGGCAGCCGTGCCCTGAAGGGTCATAGATCCGGTGCCGGAATTGGCTACCGTGACGCCGGCTGTGGTCCCGTTGCCATCTATCGAGGCAACTGTGCCCCGGTCGACAGCCAGCGTCAGCGTGATTGTATCGCCATCTGCATCGGACACATTGTAGGCCGACAGGTCGATCGCAGTAGCCACATCTTCCGTCGCTGTGTCATCGGCAGGTGTCCCTCCGAGTTCGGGGGCGGAATTTGCGACGGGAATTGTAAAGTTTATAGAATCGAAACTTGGTTGAAATCCTGCAGTGCCAGTTGCCGTGGCTGTAAAGGATGTGACATTTGTCCAATCAGTTGGATCAACAGTTAGTGCGTTATTTCCGTTAAAATCGCCAGCTACATAAGTAAGTGTTGTCCCGCTTCCCCCTGTAACAGTAAACACCCAGGAAGAGGTTCCCGATGTGCTATTGTCGCCTTCGAAATAGTAAAAGTCCTCTATGTTGATTGCAGAGTTAAATGAAAACGTAACCGTGTAGTTTATGTTGCTGCTGCCAGCAGCAATAATATCAGCTATCGATCCTTGGAGCCCGCCGCCATCCGCAATGATCCAGTTTGATCCCTGATCAAGTGTAACGGTCATTGTGACGCCGGATTCGGTTTCAGTTCCGGTTGCTGTCCCATTCCCTGTTGCGCCGGTGAAATCAAACGTGGGCAACACACCTGCAAAAGCGTTACGTTTTTGATCCGAAAAGCCGATTTCAGTAGTAGTTTTGCCGCATGAGAAACCGAATTCCCAATCCCCGCCGAGATTTGCCGCACCGGTCAGCGTTTGTGACGCTGCGATGTTGGCGCCTGTTGCTTCCGCGAGGTCCGCAACAAACGCTTCGCCTTTTTCCGTTTTGGCTATCTCACAGCCATAAAGAAGCATGTCTGCGGATTCGTGTAGGGCCCGGTTGAGCACCATCAATGCGTCTGAGTGTTTGTGCAGCGTCTCACGCGACAACACATCAGTTCCCAACACCAGGACGCCATCCCGGCCATGAGAGACAATGTGCACTTCTCTGACACCAGTTCGACCGACAAACCCATCGGCAAGCTGCCCGAGACCGCCGCGCATTCCATCGATCAGGAGCACATCTGCCGGACGCTCGATTCCGGCGAGCAGGTCCTGGTATCCATCAACTGCAGTGTCAAAAACATACACAACGTTATTGTGGCGAACCGGGAGAGAAGGGACTTTCGGCATAAAGTGATATTCCTGATAGCTGCAGACAAGGTTGTTTCACTGAGTCGCAATCATCCCGCAGCCAAGTGTTAAAAATCCTTAACGTTTTCAGAGCTCGCAAAAAAATCTGGCCAAAACCAACAGCTTTGTGACTGAAGCCCTCAATTGCAATCTCCCATTTTGGTGCCGGCATTTTGCCCTAGGCTTTCATCGTTACTTTTCAAACCGGTTTGATCCGAAATGTCCTCTCGGACTTCTTGGCGGGGCGGTTTTCGGGCCTTCGCTGCAGAGGGAACGAATGACCAGAAATTACGGCTCAGCGATTTGGCCGTTAACTGGCTTGAATGCGATTTGCACCATCGGCAGCACATCGGCATTGTCATTCCATCTTTCTGGCTCGTATGGAGCGCTACCGGATCGACACCGCCCCCACTAAATTTCGCAAATCTGCCGTTATTCTATACATTAGACGGCTAAATACTTTACTTCTGTCTCAGTGTTATTTGAAGTCATTCGCATTGCACTCTTCCTATCTTTACATCGATAATTGCAATCAAAGGTAAGCAGTTCAGCATTTTGAATTTTGATAAAATTACGTAAAAATTACTTTAAGTAGTTTTAAAGCTTGAGGACTTACTAATCCCCCGGAAAGGGATGAGGGGTTCTTAGCTTATGACTGTACAGCAACGAATCGTGTTTGGTTTTGGTCTTCTCGCGCTCTTTGTCGCCTCGTTGGGCGCGTGGGCATATATCAGCCTAGCCGTTGTCGTCGAGGATATAGCAGCTTTGGAGGATATGAGCGGCGACGCGCTGCTAGCGTCCGAATTGAATGCTGACATGGCGAAGGTCCTGTTAAACACGAACAACTACATCAGGACGCGTTCCGATGAGGCGCTTCAGTCAGCGGGCGAGTTCATCCGCCAGATGGGTGAGGGCATCAAGGTAGCCGAGGATGAGATCCGCAATCCGGCACGGGTCGAACTTTTACGCAAGATCAAGACCGGTATGGCGACTTTACCGTCGGTCTCGAAAAGGTGGTTACGCTTTACAAAGAGCGCGACGCTCTCGTGACCGAAAAGCTCGATGCAATCGGACCCAAGGCGCGCAAGAACCTGTCTTCGATCAACGAGACAGCGACCCGTGACGGCGATTACGAGACCGCCAACCTAGCGGCGCGCACCGCTCAGGACTTTCTGCTAGTCCGCCTCTATGTCCTGAAGTATCTGGCCTCCAATAAAGACGCCGATTTCGACCGCGCCAAGGAAGAAATGGCCCATGTGGAGCGGGAACTTGGACAGCTGGATGCCAACATAGGGAATTCTGAACGCAAGGCGCTTCTAAAAGACACGATGCCGATGATTGCCGAATATGGTTCTGCCGCGCAACGGGTTCACGACATCATTTCGGAGCGCAACGTGATCCGGCAGGATATTCTCGACAAGACCGGCTATGACGTCAACGGCTGGGCGGCCGAGATGAAGGATAGCGCGGTCGCTGACAACCGGGCTCTCGGGCAGAGGACGATTCAAGAAGCGGGCATGGCGGAGTGGCAGATCGCCGGAGCGTCCGCTTTCGCCTTCGTGTTGGCGGTTGGCCTGGCCATCTTCATCTCCTTCGGGATTACCCGTCCGCTGGCCCGTCTCGTCGGCGATGCCCGTCGGCTAGCCGAGGGCGACACGTCGGTCGAGTTCGCCGAAGCGCAGCGGTCGGACGAAATCGGCGCCGTTGCCAAATCCGTCGCGGGCTTCCGCGATGCGGTGGTCGAGCGCCAGGACCTGGCCGCGCGCCAGGAAGCGGAACAGGCGGAGCGCGAGCAACGCAACGCGCGCATTGCCGGGCTTCTGACAGATTTCGGCGACCAGATCAGCGCAATGCTGGACACGGTCAAGACCGCTACGGTCTCCATGCAATCGACCGCCACCCAGATGACCCAGACAGCCCAGGACACCAGCGGCCAGGCCAGCGACGTGGCCGCGGCCGCTGAGGAAGCGACGACAAACGTCCAGACGGTCGCCAGCGCGACAGAGGAACTGGCAGCCTCGCTCCAGGAGGTCAGCCAGCAGGTCGCCCACTCGTCGGGTATTGCCGACAAGGCTTCGTCCGAAGCGAAGAAGACCAATTCCCAGATCGGCGGACTGGCGACCGTGGCCGAGGATATCGGCGAGGTGATCAACCTGATCCAGAACATCGCCGAACAGACGAACCTTCTTGCGCTGAACGCCACGATCGAGGCGGCGCGTGCCGGAGAGGCTGGCAAGGGCTTCGCGGTCGTTGCCGCGGAGGTCAAGGAACTGGCTAGCCAGACTGGCAAGGCCACGGAGGAGATCTCGCAAAAGATTTCCGCGATCCAGTCCGAAACCCGCGACGCGGTCGGCGGCATCCAGGCGATCGGCGAAATCATCGAGGAAATGAATACCGTGGCCTCGACGATTGCCGCGGCGGTGGATCAGCAGACCTCCGCCACCGGCGAGATCGCCTCTAACGTGGATCAGGCGTCCCGGGGCACGACTATTGTGAGCGAACAGATCACCAAGGTGTCGGGAGCGGCCAAGGAGACCGATACCGCCGCGCACAGCGTGCTTCAGGCCTCGGCGCAACTTGCGCGGCAGGCGGAAGATATGCGCGGAACAATCGAGACCTTCCTATCGGAAGTCAGGGCAGCGTAGTCTTCAAGACAATATTGATGGGATACCGAAAGGGGCGCAGGATTGCGTCCCTTTTCGATATACAAGGCATCAGCTGAGCCGACCTTAGATCCCTTCTGTTTTTTCGTGACGGTAACAATTTTATTTCACGTTCAACTGAGCAGCGAACCATAAGGCATTCGGTGTAAAGCAGACGTTCGCTGCACCCGGCACTAATGGCGGCAATGGGCCGAAATTTTCAATTCTGGCGGCGCTTTTTGTATGCTCGGTCGTTCAAATGTCTTGAACGTTGAGGCGGGATGGAGCGGTCAAGGAGACAGCTATGTCCTGCTCAAATCTACCCATGATCATTCCGGCTCGGAAGACATGGAACAAAGGTCGGCTGCTAGGTCAGAAGCGCCCGCTTCTGCCAAAACACGTTTGGGCCATTCGGGTACGTTTGGAGTTGGCGGGGGCCGTCCGCGATTTGGCGCTCTTTAATCTCGCCATCGACAGCAAGCTGAGAGGATGCGACCTGGTCAGTCTCCGGGTTGTGGATGTCTTCGCTGCAGGCGCAGTCAAAGAACGGGTGTCGATTGTTCAACGCAAAACGAAAACACCTGTCCGGTTTGAAATCTGCGATGGGACCCGAAAATCCCTCCTGCAGTGGATCTCTCACCCAATGATGATCGAGCATGAGTATCTATGGCCCGGCCGGTTTCATGACCGCCCCCATATCTCGACCCGGCAATATGCGCGTCTGCTCAAAGACTGGGTGAAGTCGATCGGATTGGAACCCAGTGCCTATGGAACCCATTCGATGCGTCGAACCAAGGTTGCTCAGATATACAAGAAGACCGGCAACTTGCGGGCCGTCCAATTGCTTCTTGGCCACACGAAGATGGATAGCACCGTACGTTACCTTGGCGTTGACCTTGAGGATGCGCTTTCGATCTCGGAGGGCGTTGAGATCTGATCAGAAGGGCCGGTTAAAACCGGCCCAAACACAAAGTGTATCAAAACAAACAAGATCGTTTAGAGGTAAAAACGGCCCGAAGCCGACATTTAATCGATTGGAGAGGAGTGGGCACTCCGACTGGCCCCAACTTCAGAGTGTTCTGGAAGCAGACGTTAAACTCCAAAGCAGTAAAATCTGGAAAACGTCAGCAATCCGTAATTCGAGCGTCTGTCTAAAGCCCTGCTTACGACCCTAGCGGCAGCCAGTTAATCCAATGCGGGCCCACTGAAACGCGCGCTGTTATCCTTCAGGCGTGTACCAGATGGGGGACGAGTAGGCCCGTTCCTGGTGCGTCAGCCTCGCATCCTGTGGCAAGTCAATGCCGAAGCGGACCTTGTCATAGACCACCCACCGCGGGGTCGGAATTTCAAGAACACGAACGTAATAGAACGCGCGCTCCGCGGGATCGAAATCCGGGTCGGTCCAGACCGTCGCGAGTTCCGAAGCCCCGATGGTGTTTGTCCAGCTCGCTGTCTCAAGATCTACTGTCGTCCCAACGGCAGGAACATTCCCGTCTGCATCGGCATCCCGCTCGCCCGACCAGGCCACGTCGTAGACGTTTTCCTGAAGTAGTCCGTCACTGTCCAGCCATCCTTTGACAACCTGAAGCCGGTCCAGATTGGCACCGACAGGATCGCGCAACGCATAGATCATGAAACTCGGCGCGCCATCCCCCGTTCGAAGGCGCAAATCGCCGCCCATCGGAACACCCTTGGCGTATCCAGCCTCGGCTGGCATGCGCGTGCGCAAGTCATCGTCGGTATATTCCCACCCGCCAAAGAACCGCAGACCGATGCGCGGTCCCGTCGTGGCATAGGTTTCGCGCCGTTTGAATGCATCGAAAATCGCCGCCCGGGTGTTTTCTGTCGCCCAGACTGCTGTGTATCCCGATGCCACCATGAGATGGCCCGGGATCTCCCCCAGATCACTTTTGACGAAGGGGTGCTGTATGCGGGTTGGCGACGGTTCCACGCTGACCGATTTGCTGAAGAAATTCTCTTCTTCGGCCGTTGCCAGGGCCGTGTGACTGTCCGTGGCACCGCCCATGCCGAACTTGTAGGGGTTTACGCCGAATTTCTCTTCCAGCATCAAACCGCGTTTCAGCGCCTCGCGGGCATATTCACCGGCCAGCATGTCTTCGGTTTTCAACTCGGTCAGATCGAGATTGCCAACATCCCAGTTTTCATAATCGGCGAAAGTGTCCTCCGGGCTCAGCGCCGGATGCGCTTCGCCATCGCCCTTGATCTGCGTGACTTCGTAGTGGGGTTCCCACTTCGCGCGCCGCTCAACATAATCCTGATCAACTGTTCCGCCGTGGTAGGTATCTGCGGTCGGGAACATCCAGCCATTTGAAAGGTTGCCATTGTGGGCAAAGGCGACGGCGCGTCCGCCGGTTTTTGCCTGATACATCTCCAGCCATTCGTAAAGGCTTTCAGGATTTGTATCGCCATAGGGAGGTTGAGTGACCGGAGGCACGACCTGTTTGGCCCGCACCGGTCCATCGCGCAGCATCACGTTGCGGTGCAGGTTGAAACCCTTGGGAACAGATGTCCATTCAAAGCCGATAAAGGCCGTGAAGGTGCCCGGATCGTTATGCCGCTCCGCCGCATCGACAATGTGTTCCCAGGTGAAGGAAAAGGCATCCGCGCCCGGACTGTAGGATTCCAGCAAAAGTTCCGGAAGCGTCATCTGCGAGAAGTTGGTAATCAGGTCAAAGGCGGCCTTTCCAGCCGCCGCTCCGCCCTGCGAATAGCCTTCATACCATTCGCGACCTTTCGGATCGGCGAGCACTCCAGGTTTGCCGGCCTGTAGGTCCGGTGCAAAGCCCATCAGATCCGTGTGGTCGGTCAGAACCATCCAGTCGAGCGGACGCGCCAGCCGAACCGGCTGACCTGTCGATGAAATCACCTGTTCGCCCTTGGCAAACCGCCAGGCCGTATCGGGCAGCAAAGTGTTGCCAAATGCGCCTGCATCCAGTGAAAGACCAGTGTGGAGATGCGTGTCGCCCCAAAGAGGCCGTTCCGGGATTGTGCGGTTGGCGTAAGGCGAAAAAGGCGGCGCCTTGAACGTGCCTTCCGCAGCTTCTTCGCTCGGTACCCCGTCTGTTGCCCAAGCGGACCCAGCAAGAAAAGCCAAGGAAACGGTCGCAAACAGTGTGGCCTTCATATCGGTCTCCTACCGGAAGCTTACTTCTGAAATAAAACCGTATCACAGACTGGGTGTTGGTCCAGGGTTTTTGGACCACGGCACCGGGTACGACGTCGGGCCCCCAATGACTTCTGGTTTTGAGGAGCGTGTTCAAGTCTTGTTTGGTAACACGGATGCCTATGGTTTTTTGCCTTCCATGCCGCACCATGGAGTGTGTGTGGGTCTTTATGCGATACGGCGATGTTTCAGTGCTCAAACCAATCCGAACACGTAATAGTTGACGGATGCTGTGCGTGTCTTTTCTGCATAGCAACGGTCCAAGAGGTGACCGGTCGCGTAGTGCAGAAAATCCTTTACCGGGTTTGCTTGGACGATCCACGGTTGGCGTAGTAGGATTTCAATCCGGTTTGATCTTGGCATTCAATATGAACACCAGAGGCACATTTAGAGTGACGGTGGGTGAGAGACACAAGGCGTGTGCGAAGTCGCTCAGAGCAGGGTTGCTTGCGGTCTTGGCTTTCCTGGCTACGGCACTTTCTAACCCTGTGGTCGCATGTTCCTTCCATACCTATAAGCCTGTCAGAACCCTGGTGGACAAAATACTGGAGAGCGAGACGCTGGTTCTTGCCCGCCAGAGCCAGAACAATGCGCACCGTTTCAAAATCGCAAATGTGCTCCAGGGAACGGCGCATTCAGAGCCAATCCCTTTTCTGGTTGATACGGCCACGCGGCGGCGGCTCGCGACCAACGCGGATCATGGTGTCTTGCTCTCACTCGATGGGCAGGGGAACTGGCGGTATTTGTCTTATGTCGATCAGAATTGGCAGGATCTCGTCAAAATAGTAATGCGTCAGGCTCCGATGTGGCGCGACCAGATACATCACCCGGATCGGTTCGCGGCCCTGTCTCTCTATTTGAACCACAAAGATCCAAGGCTTCACTATCTGGCGCTGCAGGAGATCGACCGTGTACCCTACGAGACACTCAGAACACTCCGCGTTCCGGTTTCCGCCGAAACACTGCTGGAGGCTCTTGGGTCCTGGAGAGACGCGCAATATGAGCCTATCAACATGTTGCTCCTAGGTTTGACCGACGCTCCGGAGGCTGGCCCTTTTCTGCGTCAACAGGTTGGTCGACTGCACCAGTCTTCAACACCGGGCAGTCTGGGCGCTGCTGCAACGGCCTTGATTGAAGTTGACGGTGAAGACGGTATCAAACACCTCAGCAGGCTCTTATTGTCGGATAAAGACCAACCGATGGCCAAGGTGGCGGCGGTTGTGGAAGCGATGGCGATCCACAGCAATTTGGGATCCGATCACCTTCAGCGGACTATTGAAGAGACATTGATCGGATTTGTCCGAAACCGCCCTGCGGGCGCGGCCACGGTTGCACGCCAGTTCTCACTCCAACGCAATTGGAGCATCGGTCCGCACCTGGAAGCCATGATGGACGACGCCTTGCACATGACACCTGCCGCTCGATTGCAAGTCGCCATCTACGTTGCCCAGTCAAAAGCCGGTTCCAGATAAACTTCAGACCAACCACATATCCGCGCAGTCATGATTTTGAAAAGTTTTGCCAAGCAGCCCCTCGTTCATTTTATCCTGATCGGAGGGTGCGTATTCGGGCTTTATTCGCTCGTATCGGACAAACGTCCGGACGTTCCGGCTGCAACAATCGTGGTTGACGACACCGATCTGGACCGCTTGTCTTTGGGCTTCAAGACAGTCTGGCAGCGCGCGCCGACCGAGACCGAGTTGAAGCAACTGATCGATGCGCACATCAGGGAGGAGGTTCTCGTCCGCGAGGCCCTGGCACTGTCTCTCGATCGCGATGACACGGTTATCCGCCGGAGGCTGCGGCAGAAGATCGACTTTTTGACCAGGTCAGCGGCCGCCGGTCTCGAGCCGTCTGACCAGCAACTCATGGGCTATCTGGACGCCAACGCCGAGCGGTACAGGACGGAACCGTCCTTGGGTTTCCAACAGGTCTATCTTGGCGAAACAGCGGGCCATGACGCGATCAAAGAGGCGCGAGACGCGCTGAACAATGGCGCTGCTCCTCATTCTGAGGGAAAGGCCATCATGCTTCCTATGCAATTGCCACTCACACAGCGGGCCGCCGTGGACCGGATGTTTGGGGACGGCTTTTTTGACCGGATCGAAATGCAGGATCCTGGTGCCTGGAGCGGGCCGGTTCAATCGGCGTATGGAATTCATCTGGTCAAGGTTTTCGAACACGAACCAGCTGCAACGCCCGCCTACGAAGCGGTCCGCGAACGCCTGATACAGGACTGGAAAGAAGAGCAAGCGGATGCCTTCGTCGAAGCGCACTATCAACGCTTGCTGGCGCAATACTCAATTGCCTATCCAGATGACATCAGGGCGGGAGCCGCACCGAAATGAGGGCCGTGCTGTATTGTCTCTTTCTGTTGCTGGTTGGAGCGCTGGAAAGCGGGCCGGCGCAAGGGCATGCTCTTCAACCCGGTTATCTCGAACTCCAACACCAGGGCGGTGACAGCTGGCGTGCGCTGTGGCGGAAACCGGATGTCGGCGGACGCCCAATGGAGATCAGCGTTACGCTTCCAGACACCTGCGAACACAACACGGCACCGGACGCAGTGTTCGATGGCGCGGCATGGGTCGCGCAGTGGGTGACTTTGTGCCCTGGCGGGCTTGCCGGCGGCAAAGTGGCCATACCGGGCCTTGAAGCGACCCAGACAGATGTGCTTGTCCGTTATGAGATTTCATCGGGCAAAAGCGCGGCGCATCGCCTGACGGCCGATGCACCAGCCTTCTCCATTCCTGCCGATCCTGGTGCCCTCGACATACTGGTCAGCTATTTCAACCTCGGCGTGGATCACATACTGGAGGGGATCGACCACCTTCTGTTCGTCTTTGCACTTCTACTCCTCATTGAGGGCAAGTGGAAGCTGCTCGGGGCGGTGACCGCCTTCACGATCGCACACAGCATGACAATGGCGATATCCACGTTTGGCGTTGTCGCTCTGCCCGGGCCTCCGGTGGAGGCGGTCATCGCCCTGTCGATCATGTTTCTGGCATCAGAGCTTTTGCAGCGGAACAGCAGCGAGAACCGTCTCACCGAACGGTTTCCCTGGCTCGTGTCGTTTACCTTCGGATTGCTGCACGGCTTTGGCTTTGCCGGCGCGCTTGCGGAAATCGGACTGCCGGAAGGTGATGTCCCATTGGCGCTCTTGTCCTTCAACTTCGGTGTAGAAGCGGGGCAAATTCTGTTTATCGCGGTTGTCCTGGTGACCGCGGCATTCTTGAAACTGTTTGCGCCGGCCTTGGTCAAGGCGATCCGCACGCCGGGACATATCGGCTCTGTCGGCGCCGCTTACCTCATCGGCAGCATTTCCGCAGTCTGGTTCATCGACCGGATTGCAGCCTTCTAAGAGTTTTTTGGCTCTTCAGATCCTTTGACGTTGTCCTACTGTGGACCCATCTTTGTCACTGTTCCGGTCAACATCTTCTCTATGCCAAAGGAGGAAATCGCATGTTGCCTACCAGTGTCCGCTTGTCTGTTCGCTTGCTGTAAGTCTGTCGTCTCGCGGCCTGTGCACTGCCGACATTCGTTGCCAGTGCAACGAAAGTCCGCTTTCCGCCCATTCCGGCCCCAAGCCGATCTTGGTGCGGAGCGCGGAAAAGGTCCGGGTCCTCCAGGCCTTTATTCGCCGCAGACATCAGATAGGACGGCAAGCGGATCCGCGCCTTGTAGCCCTGAACCCGGCTGGCGGTCTTGAACACCAATGGCCCTTCCGCCCGGTAGGGACTGGCCGTCGACCGGTCGCAGGTGATAGCGAGCCGCTGTTAAACGCTAACAAAGAAAGCCAGTTTTTCGACCACCTTCTTCTTATGTTCCAATGTCGGGCCGGTGCCATAAACGGGCCGGTCGAATTTGTGGCCCATAAGCTCGGTTTGCATCCGGTCGGGAACGTCCAGGGCCGTCAAGCCGTCCTGGAACGTGTGCCGCAAACTGTAGAAGCTATGGTTCGGGGTTTCGCGCAAATTGTGATCGGACAGGTACTTGTTGACCACCGCCGAGAGGGAAGATGTTTTGTCCATGTAGCGGCGTTTTTTAAGCCCAACCAAAAGCCGCGCGCCGTCCAGGGCGGACCCGCACAGCGGCACAATCCGTTTTGAATATTTGGTTTTGATCTTCACCTTGTCGGCGGGCTCAATGATCAAATGTGGAATGTCCGCGTCCAGGCGGAATTTCTCATTCGGTGCGCGGGCCGGTTCCGATGGCCGCGCGCCGGTGCTCGCAACGATCATGAGAAGCGCCCGCGCTTCATCGTTCATGGACGCGATGCCCGGTAAGATCCTGTTTCGATCCAGTCCCGCGAAAAGGGGTATTTTTCGCCTTCAATCCCTTCGGAAAAGTAGGTGTCCTGGAAGGGCTTGATATGATCGATGCGATGAAACTTGCACACGACCCGGTGCATTTTGTTGAGATGCGAAAGATCCTTGTTGGCCGATCCTGGTTTTAGATTTCCAACTTCGATCCGCTCTAACCACCAGTCGCGGAAATCCAGGGTTTGATATTGCGTAATGTCATCAATGTCGCAATCACTGACAACCTTGATCCAGTTGGCGACAGCGCGTTTCCTAGGGTTTCGCCAAACCCGCAATTGATCGGCGTTTTTCCCTGTTGTTTCGTCTTTGGCGATCTTCTCATATTCCGCCAAGAGGGTGCTCATTTTGATCCGGGGTTTGTCTTCGGTGCCAAAGATCGCTTTGAAATGCGCAGGGTTTTCCGGGTCTTGATCGGCCAGCAAACTCGCGCGTTGCACAAATTCTCGCGGTGGCAATTGGATCACTTCGGAAAAGGGCCGGTATTCAATGCCAAACACCGACGCTAGATCGATGGCCGCGCGGTACCGGTCGTTGCTGTGTGCGCTGCCGCTTTTGACAAGGCTTGCCCAATAGGCCGTAACGCGGCGGTTGACTTCACCGGCCCGAACCACGGCTTCAGCATAATCTCGGGTTTTGAGGGCCTGGCGCACCCAGCGGCGGCGGTCCACGGACTTATAAGCGGCCGGTACGGCACGTTGGGAGTGATACCAGTCACCCCGTTTTACGACATATCGCTTGTACCCGGTCATGACTGCGCCGATCAGATATGCGCGGCGCGCTTACCCCAAATTTACCCCAATTTTTACCCCGTTCTTACCCCGAATTACGGGATTTCAACCGGAGGTAAAAGATTCGAGCAAGATTATTGGCGGAAAACAGCCGTTTTTGTCAAGTTGTGTATTTTGAGACATGTAATTGATTGGCTGGGGAACCTGGATTCGAACCAGGACTAACAGAGTCAGAGTCTGCGGGTCTACCGTTAACCTATTCCCCAATCCGAGCCACGCGGGTAGGTGCGGGCGGAAGCGCACGGTGAGCGCCTTAATTGGTGAGGGGCGTATACATCCAACCGCCCCTCAAATGCAAGAGTAAGTTTTAGCCTTTTTGATCACAAAAGTTCGCGGACCTTGCACATCTGCAGAACAGCCTGCCGTCTCTTAGAGAATTTGCCAAGCGGGGTTCTTTTCGAGCGGCGGTCAACCTGATACAGTTTTCCCAACTAAAGGACTTGCTCCGGGTGCGTGGCGCGCTGAAACGCGCATATACCTGAGGCATCGAAAGGCAAAAACGTGACTCATTCAGGTCAGGAACCGCCCGAATCCGGGCGACGTGCCCCTGATGTGTCCGGACAAAACGCAGCGCTCAACGAGCGCAAGGGACGAAACCGACGGCGCCGGAAAAACCGGTCCGGTCAGGGTTCAGGAGCACAGGGTCGGGAGGGCAACAGGCCCGACGGCCAAGCTCCTTCGAGTGGATCTGACGCCACAAGTGTCTCTCAAGCGGCCGGGCAGACCAGACAAGCTGACGCCAACACGGCGAACGGCATCAAAGATGCTGGGACGGTGAACCCGTCTCATCGGAAGAAAAAGCGGCGCGGCCGCCGGCGGTCGGCGCAAAGCGGGACTGCGAATCCGGAAGCGCAAACAAACGCACATATGAATGCAGCCATCGCTGGGAAAGATGCGCCGCTGTCCGAGGGGGCTCCCTCTGCGAAGGGCAAAAAAGCTGCCAACCGGCGGGGCCGCAAACGTTGGCAGGCTAAAAAGAATCGTGGCCAAGCTGCGCACACCGACCAGGAAACACCGGCTGTTGAAACTGAGACCGGAGCGGATCCGCAGCTTACCAGACCTTTGAATGGCGTGCCCAAGCCGGACGGAGGACCGCGTCCGCCAGAACCGTCCGGACGTGAGCAGCAACCTATTCGTCGTCCGCGCACGCGCGGTCCGGAAGGCCTTCGGAACGGACATCGCCGTCATCCAGTGCACACATCCGGCAATGCGCCTCTTTATGCTGCACTCGATCTTGGAACGAACAATTGCCGGTTGCTGATCGCGCGTCCCGAAGAACGTGGTTTTCGCGTCGTCGATGCCTATTCCCGGATCGTGCGGCTCGGGGAAGGGGTCGGCGCACACCGGCGGCTTGGCGATGCGGCCATGGACCGCGCCATTGATGCGTTGGCCCAGTGCCATCGCAAGCTGGCGGAACGCGGCGTCGAACGGTCCCGTCTGATCGCAACGGAGGCCTGCCGGGCGGCCGAAAACGGGGCAGACTTTATTTCGCGTGTTCAGGCTGAGACCGGCCTCGCGCTGGAAATCGTCAATCGGGAAACCGAAGCACGGCTTGCCGTGGCAGGATGTGCATCCCTGGTTGATCATGATGCCGACGGTGTCATTTTGTTTGATATCGGCGGTGGCTCTTCTGAAATCGTCTGGCTCGATCTGCGCAACAGATGCGGCGCGCGCGGATATGCGCTGACGCGGTTCATCCGGTCCTGGATCTCCTTGCCGGTTGGTGTTGTCAATCTGGCCGAGCGTCACGGCGGCGTTCATGTCACACCGGACATCTTTGAAGCGATGGTGGACGATGCCGCTGATCATTTGGCCGAGTTCAACCTTGCAGATGATCTCTCAGAAGCAATCTCCAGCGGCAAGGTTCATATGCTTGGAACCTCTGGTACGGTAACAACTCTGGCCGGGGTACATCTTGGGCTCCGGCGCTACGACCGCCGGCGCGTCGACGGCACCTGGCTGGAAGACACGCAAGTCGGCGGTATGATTGATCAGCTGCGCGACATGCCGTATGAGGCGCGCGTCAGCAATCCTTGCATCGGCGAAGACCGGGCCGACCTGGTGCTTGCCGGCTGTGCGATTTTGGAGGCCATCCGGCGGCGCTGGAGTTGCCCGAGATTGCGCGTTGCGGACCGCGGGTTGCGCGAAGGCATCTTGACCGAGTTGATGGCGGCCGACGGTGTGTGGGCGCGCAGGAAAAACGGGCCGCGGCAAGGACGTGGCCGTCCAAGGAACAGACAATGAGTGGATCGAAAAAACGGGGATCTGGCGATCGCGGTATGCACGTCAAGGTCAAGACGGCGGCCGGGCGGCGGGAATCGTCGACCCGCTGGCTCTCGCGGCAACTGAACGATCCGTATGTCCGGCGCGCCAAAATTGATGGTTACCGGTCCCGTGCCGCTTACAAGCTGATCGAGATCGACGACAAGCACAAGCTCTTGAAACCCGGGTACAGGGTGGTGGACTTGGGCTGTGCGCCGGGCGGCTGGTGTCAGATTGCGGTCGACCGAGTGAAGTCGACGGTCGATTCTCCAAAGGTCGTCGGGATAGACTATCTGGATATGGATCACGTGCGCGGCGCGGTATTCCTCAAAAAGGACTTTCTGGATGACGACGCGCCGGCAGCTTTGATGGAAGCGCTCGGCGGACACAAACCGGATGTTGTCCTGTCGGATATGGCGGCGCCGACAACGGGTCATAAACAAACTGACCATTTGCGTACCACGCATCTCTTTGAGATCGCGATTGACTTTGCGCGCCGAAATCTCGTTCCCGGTGGGTCTTTCTTGGCCAAAGTGTTCCGTGGTGGGACCGAGAACGCCATGCTTCAGGAGTTGAAGCGGGAGTTCAAATCCGTTGCGCACCTCAAACCTCCGGCAAGCCGGAAAGAAAGCCCGGAACTTTATGTGATTGCCAAGGGTTTTCGCGGCAGCGACCTGCCTGAAGACTGAACTCAAGGGCAGTGTTTGGAAACAGCGGAGATGGAAAGTGCAGGGCCTGTTCGAACAGGCCCTTTTCATTCTGTCACCTGCATGTTATTCACCCGCGCCAACTTCTCCGGCACAGCCGAAGCGACTCGACAAGATGCAGGCTCTCCTAAAAGCGTGCGTCTCAATTTGTATTTACAGGGGAATTGGCAATGGCATCCTTCTTTGTCCCATCGACCGGGCAGCAAGCCCTTACCTTCGACGATGTGCTGCTGATCCCCGGTCACTCGGAAGTCATGCCGGGTGAAGTTGATCTGCGCACGAAAGTCACGCGCGAACTTGAGCTGAACATTCCGATCCTGTCGTCGGCCATGGATACGGTCACCGAAGGCCGTCTGGCGATTGCCATGGCTCAAGCCGGTGGCATCGGGGTCATTCACCGGAACCTCTCCCTTGATCAACAGGCCGAAGAAGTCCGCATGGTCAAGAAATTCGAATCCGGCATGGTAGTGAACCCGCTGGTGATCGGACCGGATGCCAGCCTTCAAGACGCGCTTGATCTGATGAAACGGTTCGGGATTTCCGGCGTTCCAGTCGTTGAGAACGGCGGGACCGGCGGCCAGGTGACCGGAAAGCTCGTTGGAATTCTGACAAACCGCGATGTGCGTTTTGCATCCAATCCGGACCAGAAAATCCGTGAGCTGATGACCAGCTCCAATCTGGTAACGGTCAATGACAACGTCAAACAAGACGAAGCCAAACGCCTGCTCCACCAAAACCGCATTGAAAAATTGCTGGTTGTTGATGATGCCGGCAACTGCACCGGCCTGATCACGGTCAAGGACATGGAGAAGGCCCAGCTCAACCCGAATGCGTCCAAGGATGCCCAAGGGCGTTTGCGCGTTGCTGCAGCGACCAGCGTTGGTGAAGAGGGATTTGCCCGCGCCGAGCGGCTGATCGATGCCGGGGTCGACATGGTGGTGGTCGATACGGCCCACGGCCATTCCCAGAAGGTTCTTGATCAGGTTAACCGCGTCAAAAAACTCTCTAATTCGGTGCAGGTTCTGGCCGGTAACGTGGCCACTGCCGAAGCAACAAAAGCGCTGATAGATGCCGGGGCGGATGCCGTGAAGGTCGGAATTGGTCCTGGATCCATCTGTACAACGCGGATTGTGGCGGGGGTCGGCGTCCCGCAGCTGACCGCGATCATTGAGTCGGTCAACGAAGCCAACAAACAAGGCGTTCCGGTCGTCGCCGATGGCGGCATCAAGTTTTCGGGCGACCTGGCCAAGGCAATTGCAGCCGGTGCAGCTTCCGTGATGGTTGGCTCACTGCTTGCCGGCACCGAAGAAAGCCCGGGCGAGGTCTACCTGCATCAGGGCCGGTCTTACAAGTCTTATCGCGGCATGGGTTCCGTAGGCGCTATGGCACGCGGTTCGGCCGACCGTTACTTCCAGGCCGAAGTCCGCGACAGTCTGAAGCTGGTCCCTGAAGGCATTGAAGGGCAGGTTCCATATAAGGGCATGCTTGGCAGCGTCCTGCACCAATTGGCGGGCGGTCTGCGTGCAGCCATGGGCTATGTCGGTGGCAAGACCATTGAGGACTTCCAGGAAAAAGCGCGCTTTGTCCAAATTTCTGGCGCAGGTTTGCGGGAAAGTCACGCGCATGACGTGACCATCACGCGCGAGAGCCCGAATTATCCATCAAACGTTTGATCGACTGTACATATCGAAGGAGCCGGTCTGATATCGGCTCTTTTCAAAGGGTAAGCAATGAAAGACGGCGGACGCCTCGCGGCGGCAATTGAAGTCCTGGACGAAGTGGAACGCCGTCATCGGCCGGTCCAGGTTGCCTTGAAAGAGTGGGGATCTGCGCACCGGTTTGCCGGGTCGGGAGATCGCACAGTCATCGGCAATCTCGTCTTTGACGCTCTTCGCAACCGGGCCTCTTTGTCAGCTCAAATTCAGGACGACAGTCCGCGTGCACTGGCACTGGCGACCTATGTGTTGACCTGGGACAAAGGTCTTGAAGCGCTGACCACCGTATTGAGTGAAGACCGGCATGCGCCCGAGCCATTGACCGACGCTGAGGCAGACCGTCTTGCCGCGCCTGTGCCGGACGATTTGCAGCCGTGGCAGGCGGCTGATGTGCCGGAATGGTTGTGGCCGAAATTTACTGCCGTTTTCGGCGGAGACGCGGTTACGGAAGGCCGGGCTCTGGCGCAGCGTGCACCGGTCGACATGCGGGTGAACACCCTGAAATCGGATCGCGAAAAACTTCTGAAGAAGCTTGGCCACACAGGCGCTCAAGGAACCGGACTTTCGCCGCATGGAATGCGCATTGAAGCAAAGCCCGGTCTTGGCCGGATGCCGCATGTTCAAGCAGAAGAAGGCTACCGCAAAGGCTGGTTCGATCTTCAGGATGAGGCCAGTCAGCTGGCAGCCTTGCTGGCGGGGGCGCAGCCGGGACAACAGGTACTGGATTATTGTGCCGGCGGTGGCGGAAAGACGCTGGCGCTGGCAGCTGCCATGCAGAACAAGGGTCAGCTCTACGCCTATGATGCAGATCGTTTGCGTTTGGCTCCGATCCATGAACGGCTGCAGCGGGCCGGTGTCCGCAACATACAGGTTCGTGATCCCGCGAGCTCCACGCTGGACGATCTGAAAAGCCAGATGGATCTTGTCTTCATTGATGCGCCATGCACGGGAACCGGTGTCTGGCGCCGCCGGCCGGATTCAAAATGGAAACTGACGGAAAAGGCGCTCAACGATCGCATGAACGATCAGGTGAAAGTTCTTGATAATGCAAAAGAGTACGTGAAGGTTGGCGGACGTTTGGTCTACGCAACTTGCTCGTTGCTCCCAGAAGAAAATGCCGACCAAATCAGCCGGTTTCTCTCCGAAAATTCGGACTTTGCGTCTGTCTCTGCACTGGATGCCTGGACTGCAATGCTTCCGGGCAAGCCAGTTCCAGCCTATGTCACCGAGCGTGGTGACCTGACCTTGACGCCTGCATCCACCAAGACGGATGGCTTTTTCATCGCGATCCTGGAGCGGACTGCGTAAAGACCTTTAGGACACGTCTCTGCGGCTGAGCCCGAGCACATTCGGCAAGGGTTCGTCCGGGCCTGCGCCGAATTTCGGTTTTTCACCGTCTCCGGACGACTGAATTGCTTCGGTCTTGTTTCCGGCTTCCGTTTGTTTTGCTTCCGTATCATCGACGACAACGCTGTTCGCGGCCGTCTCTGTTGCGTTGTTGATTTCCGCTGTTTCTTGATCGGGCTCCGGGCTCTGCGCTGCATTATGGCCGGAATTGCCGACACTGGCCGACGTGCTCTTGGTTGATTTTGCAGCACCCTCCGATGCCTTGATCAATTTTTCAACCAGCGCACGTATTTCCGGATCCAGGTCTTTGCCGCTGCCCGAAGTCAGAACCGCGCGGGCTTGGTTCGGGAACTTCAACGCGGCAAGCGCCGCGCCAAGCGCATTTGCCGGGCCGCGGCTTTCCGGATTTGCGTCAAACGCCTGCAGAGCGTAACGAAGCGCTGCGCCGAACTTACCGAGCTTGCGGCAAATGACGCTGAGACGGGTCTGTAGATCTGTATTATCTGGTGCGAGGCGAAGTGCTTCCGAAGCGGCCTCAAGAGCATCTTCCAAATCGCCGCGGCCTTCCAAGGCCTGGCTCAGCATGTCAAACGCATCGGAATTGTCTGCGTCTTGCTCGGCAGCCCTGACCGCCAAAGATATGACGTCATCGAAGCGCTTTGATTTTAACAACGTACGGGCAAGGCCAAGCAGCGCGGGAATATGATTTGGCGCACTCTTTAGGAGTTTCCGATACGCAGCCACTGCCTGCGGTGCCTGTCCGCCCTTCTCCAAAACCTCAGCCACAACAGTCTGCGCTGCGGGGCTGTTGGGTAACAGTGCTGACAACCTCTGCGCATACGGTGCTGCAAGCCGCGCCTGTTCACGTTTTAAAAGAAGATTGGACAGTCCGAACAACGCGTTCTTATGGTCCGGGTCTCGATCCAGAACCTCCCGAAAATTGCTTTCGGCCAACTCCAAATCGTTCATAAGCAACTGGCAATTGGCAAGGCTGGACCGGGCATTGATATGGCTGGGGTCGGCAAAGATGAGCCGGCGCAAACGGGATTGCGCTTCTTCAAGCTCGCCGGTCCGCAGCAATGCCGAGGCCGCCCGATAGGCTATATCGGTGTCATGCGGCAGGATCTCACTGGCGCGCAAATAGCCGGTCTTGGCTCTTAGGAGATCACCTTTTGCTTCAAAGCCAAGGGCCTGATCGTAAATTTCGCGGGCAGCTGCGGTCATGATGCTCGGTTGGGCTGGTTATTGATTCATTAACCTAGGGCAGGCGGGGAGTCCGGAGCAAACGCCAAATCCAACCGTACACAGCTTCTCCCAGATCGGTGCGCAGTACAGTCAGAGGCAAAATGTTGTGCGAGAGCGTTTGCGGCGCAAGAATCGGGTTCAATTTCGGCGAAAAGGCAGGTAGAAGCGCGCCATGACACATCATCACGACCGCCTCCTTATCATCGACTTCGGTTCGCAGGTGACCCAACTGATCGCCCGCCGTTTGCGCGAGCTGAATGTCTACTGTGAAATCCACCCGTATCAGAACGTCACCGACGCGTTTTTGGCCGAGTTCGCGCCAAAGGCAGTGATCCTCTCCGGCGGGCCGGATTCCGTAACTAGGGAAGGCTCACCGCGGCCACCGGAGAGCGTATACAGCATCGGTGTTCCGATCCTTGGTATCTGCTATGGCCAGCAAGTGATGATGCAGCAGCTGGGCGGCGAAGTGCACGGCGGCAAGATTTCCGGCGGTGGCGGCACCGCGGAATTCGGCCGAGCCTTCGTGACACCTGCCGGATCAGATCTGTCGATCCTTAACGGCTGGTTTTCCTGGGGTAAGGAACAGGTCTGGATGAGCCATGGTGATCATGTTGCCAAGCTTGCCCCCGGTTTCGAGGTGTTCGGCACCTCGCCGAACGCACCTTACGCGATCACCGCGGACACGGACCGGAACTTCTACGCCGTTCAGTTCCACCCGGAAGTGCACCACACGCCGAACGGCAAGACGCTTTACGAGAATTTCGTCAAGCTCGCCGGTTTCACCGGTGACTGGACCATGGGCGCCTACAAAGACGACGCGATCGAAAAGATCCGTCAGCAGGTCGGCGACAAGAAAGTTATCTGCGGTTTGTCGGGTGGTGTCGACAGCTCCGTTGCCGCTGTCCTGATCCACGAGGCCATCGGCGATCAGTTGACATGTGTCTTCGTCGACCACGGTTTGTTGCGGCTGAATGAGGCGGAAGAAGTGGTTTCGATGTTCCGGGACAACTATAACATTCCGCTGATCCACGCCGACGAGAGCAGTCTGTTCCTTGGCGAACTGGACGGCCAGTCCGATCCGGAAACAAAACGCAAGATCATTGGCAAGCTGTTCATCGACGTGTTCCAGAAACACGCCAATGAGATTGAAGGCGCGGAGTTCTTGGCTCAGGGCACGCTATACCCGGATGTGATTGAAAGCGTCAGCTTCTCAGGCGGGCCGTCGGTAACGATCAAATCGCACCACAATGTCGGTGGCCTTCCGGAAAAGATGGGTTTGAAACTGGTCGAACCTCTGCGCGAATTGTTCAAGGACGAGGTGAGGGCACTCGGCCGTGAGCTTGGGTTGCCGGAGAGTTTCATCGGTCGTCACCCGTTTCCAGGACCGGGCCTTGCCATTCGCTGCCCGGGGGAGATCACCCGGGACAAACTGGAAATCCTGCGCAAGGCGGACGCGGTCTATATCGACCAGATCCGCAAGCACGGCCTGTATGACGAGATATGGCAAGCGTTTGTAGCGATCCTGCCGGTGCGCACGGTCGGCGTGATGGGCGATGGCCGGACTTACGATTACGCCTGTGCGCTCCGTGCCGTAACCTCCGTAGACGGCATGACCGCTGACTATTATCCGTTCAGCCACGAGTTTCTCGGTGAAACCGCGACCCGGATCATCAACGAGGTCGAAGGCATCAACCGCGTGACTTACGACATCACGTCAAAACCTCCGGGCACGATCGAGTGGGAGTGATCTTGGCAGACCGCGGTTTGGAAACAAGCTGCGGTCGATTTGTTTCTAGCTGAAGTAAAGGGCTTTTGTGCCAGTGGCGCCCATCGACCTTGAACCGGATTGCACAAATTGCGCCGCGTTATGCTGCGTCGTGTTTGCGTTCGATAAGTCCGAGTCATTTGGTCTGGACAAGGCGGCCGGTGAGGAATGCCCGAACCTCAAAACCGACAACACTTGCAAGATCTTTGAGGAACGGGTTGAGCGCGGATTTCCAGGCTGTGTGAGCTACACGTGTTTCGGAGCAGGGCAACGGGTTACTCAAGAGGTATTTGGCGGCGCAAGTTGGCGGGACGAACCGGCGCTAAAAGCCAGAATGGGCGCGGCGCTCTCTGTTTTGCGGCGGATCCATGAACAACTGGTTCTCTTGAAAGCTGCTCGGCAACTGCCGCTGACGCCGGAACAATGTGCGCAAATACAAACCTTCGAAGCAACACTGTGTTCAAATGACACGTGGAGCGAAGAGCCGCTCTCCCGGTTTCCGATCGATAGAGTTGCCAGCGATATCAGCAACTGGATGAAACAACTGCGCGGACTGGTATCCTGACGCGCTATTTCGCGCAGCGGATACAAAAGGCCGCAGCCGGATCGACCTCAAGACGTTTTGCAGCAATGTCTTCACCGCAGTCGACACAGTAACCGTAATCTCCGTCATCAAGGCGCTTTAGCGCAGCCTCAATCCGTTGAATATCGGCGCGGCGCTGACGCTCGGAGGCTTGCGCCATGGCTTGTCCCTGGAGAGCGTCCATGCGCGAGAGCCGTCCAACGGCCTGTTGGTCAAGCATGACGGTCGCGCGCGCGTCCTCGGAGATCTCGCTGAAGCTCTCGAGCTCTGCCTTCAGCCTGACCAGCTTTTCTCGCACCGCTTCATCGTTCATGGAGGCCCCTCCTGTCCTTGCGGACAGTTTGACAGATCAGGGTACGGCATCACAAGACACAGAGAAATTAGGGGCTGTTACCGAGCGGGCTATGTACTACCGGATCAGCGAATTAGGCCACGTGCGGTTTTTGCGCCGCGACAAAAATGTTTTTGCCCAGCAAGTGCCGGGCTCCAACAGCGTCGATTTTCTTGCTTAGGGGAAAGACGTACTTGTTGTAAAACTCATAGGAAGACGCTGAGCCGAGACCGCCCTCGACATCATAGCCGACAAGCTTCACCACGAGGCTGGCAAAGAACCCCAAGCTTTCAACATAGTGGCAGTCTTTGATGGCGAAGCCGGAAGATCGGAGTTTGTGGATGAGGTCCCGCTTCGAATAACGGCGATAATGTCCGACAGACCTATCCAACCCAGAAAACAGCAACTGAAACGCTGGAAGGTAGAGGACCAAGGTTCCGCCAGGCCGCAAAGCTTCAAAACAGTCCTTGATAGCTCCACGGTCATCTTCGATATGTTCGAGAACGTTGGAACTGTAAATGCCGCCAACCTGTTCTGAAAGATCGAGAAGACTGTTAGAGACCTGATACCCTCGATGGCGAAGAATTGACTGTGCGGTTTCGTCGATTTCGATGCACCGCGGACGCACAGCTGTCTGCTTGTGTACAACGTCCGCCAATGTTCCGATTCCGGCACCGAAGTCTACGATAGATTCGCAATCATAAAGTGCTCCGGAAATGAGTTTTACGATATGCTCATTGTATTCCGGCATGGATTCTTCGACAAACGCGAGTTCTTGAAGACCAGAATATGTCGTGTTGGCAACGGACTGCATGGCATGCTCGCAAGAATAAATCAGCTGGAGCTCAGTAGAGCGCGAGAGTTCTAAATAAACACTAAAGTCTGGGCTGTTCGGCGGGATCCAAAAATGAACCCGAACGGTTCAAGGGTTTCGTGGTTCCAGCAGTAAGATTGCGCTTCAAAACGTGCTGAACAGTCAGACGGGGTTTGTAAACCCTTCAACTCAGCCTTTCCGCAACACGCGTCTGTCATTAAGTTAACTCCCGGTGACGCAAGTTTGACTGTTTGTGCTCTCGATTTCCCGGCAAACTGGCCGCATTAAAAAAATGATTGGAGCATTTGAATGCTGGAAATAAGAGCCATCTGCATCGCCGCAATCATCAGCGTGCTCGTCTCTGGCGCAAGCGTCGCTGGTGACGTGGAGATCGTTGATGCAACGGCGAAAGAGGGGGCCGGCGGGTGGACGTTTTCTGTCACACTCAAGCACGGCGACACAGGCTGGGACCACTATGCGGATCTTTGGGAGGTCTACACGCCGGAGGGCGAACTTCTCGGCAAAAGGGTCCTGGCGCACCCGCATGTCAACGAGCAACCATTTACCCGGTCGTTGTCGGGCGTTCAGATTCCGAATGGTGTTACAACGGTGATTATCCGCGCAAGGGACAGCGTGCACGGTGTCTCGCCGCAGGAATTCCGTTTGGAGCTTCCGTAACAGGTTACGCGAGGAACGCCAGGATCCCGTCGGCGACAAATTGCACCGAAAGCGCTGCAAGTAGGACGCCCAGCAGGCGGGTGATGACCAGCTGAGCCGTATCCCCCAGCGCGCGCTCTATGCGTTCTGCCAGCAAGAAGGCGCCGAGACAACTGACCAGGATGATCAAGATCACGCCGCCAAGACCGGCATAGGTCAGGGTGTCCGGGGCCTGGCTGGACAAGAGAATGATTGCAGAAATGGCAGCCGGGCCGGAAATCAACGGAATGGCCAGGGGAAAGATGGCGAGTTCGTTGATGGTCGCATGATGGGCCTCAGCGGATTCCATCGCCTTTTCAGCTGTTTCGCTTTTGCGTTCTTGGCGTTTGCCGAAAATCATCTCGATGGCGATCAGGAACAACAAAATGCCGCCCGCGACCCGGAAGGCGGAAACCGAGATCCCCAAAACATTTAGCACCGTCTGACCAGTGAAATAAAACAGGCCGAGAATACCTGCCGCGGTGATGGTGGCTCGGACGGCAACCCGGCGCCGGTCGGCAGAACTCATACCGGCCGTTATCGCCAGAAACATCGGCGCCAATCCGACGGGATCGATAGTCACAAATAGCGTGGCGAAGGCATTGATGTAAAAGTCGATCATCGCGTGTCTCCGACAGGCTGAATGGGCGTTTGACGTGCGTTTTACAGGGCTTTTGGCCCTTACGCGACCAAGCCTTGCGAAATGTTTCTGTGTGCCTGTGTATATGATTTATAAGGTATTGAAATTACGAGATTATTAGCAAGCGTAAAAACGCATGCAAATTTGGTCCCGCGAATTGAATCGGATATAAAGACACCAGCAATAACAAACAAATGAGTGTCTCCTTGGCTGACCAGGACAACAGCACCCCTTCAGGCGGGCTTCCGTCGGACATCAAGCCGGTCTCCATCGTCGATGAAATGAAGCGCAGCTACCTCGATTACGCCATGAGCGTGATCGTGTCCCGAGCGCTTCCGGACGTCCGGGACGGCTTGAAGCCGGTGCACCGGCGTATTCTCTATTCGATGCACGAAAACGGCTATGAGTGGAACAAGCCTTACCGCAAGTCGGCCCGTGTGGTCGGCGATGTTATGGGTAAGTACCACCCGCATGGTGACAGCGCGATCTATGATGCCCTTGTCCGCATGGCGCAGGATTTCTCCCTACGCTTGCCGTTGATAGACGGCCAGGGCAACTTCGGCTCCATCGATGGCGATCCTGCCGCGGCGATGCGGTACACCGAGTGCCGCCTGGAAAAGGTTGCGCACCGGCTTCTCGACGACATCGACAAGGAAACGGTCGATTTTCAGGAAAACTACGACAACTCTGAATCCGAGCCGGTCGTCCTTCCTGCAAAATTCCCGAACCTTCTGGTCAACGGTGCTGGCGGTATCGCGGTCGGTATGGCCACCAACATCCCGCCGCACAATCTGGGCGAAGTGATCGACGCCTCCATCGCGATCATGGAAAACCCGGCGATGACGCTGGAAGAGCTCATGCAGATCGTACCCGGACCGGACTTCCCGACCGGCGGCATGATCCTCGGCCGCTCTGGTATCCGCAGCGCTTATGAAACGGGCCGCGGGTCTGTGCCGATGCGGGCGAAGGTGGACACAGAAGAAATCCGCAAGGATCGCTGGGCCCTGATCGTCTCGGAAATACCCTATCAGGTTAACAAATCCACGATGATCGAAAAGATCGCCGAGATGGTTCGGGACAAGCGCGTCGAAGGCATCTCCGACATTCGCGATGAAAGTGACCGCTCCGGTATGCGGGTCGTGATTGAGCTAAAACGCGATGCCGTGCCGGATGTGGTTTTGAACCAGCTTTACAGGTTCAGCCAGCTTCAAACGTCCTTCGGGGCGAACATGGTGGCACTTAACGGCGGCAAGCCGGAACAAATGAACCTCACCGATATGCTGAAGGCTTTCGTCGCTTTCCGCGAAGAGGTCATCCAGCGCCGGACTCGGTACCTGCTGAAAAAGTGCCGCGACCGGGCCCACATCTTGGTGGGACTGGGTATAGCTGTCGCCAACATTGATGAGGTGATCAAACTCATTCGAGCCGCTCCGGATCCGGCGACTGCGCGCGCACAATTGATGGAACGCAACTGGCCGGCAAGGGATGTTGAGGATCTGATCCGGCTGATCGACGATCCGCGCCACATGGTTCAAGAGGACGGCACTTACAAGCTGTCCGAAGAACAGGCTCGCGCGATCCTCGATCTCCGGCTGCAGCGCCTGACGGCCATGGGCCGGGACGAGATCGAGGAAGAACTCAACAAGATCGGCGCTGAAATCAGCGACTATCTCGACATTCTTCGCTCCCGGGCGCGGATCCAGGAGATCGTCCGTAACGAGATGCTGGAGATCAAGGAAGAATTCGCAACCCCGCGCCGGACCGAGATTATCGAGGGCGGAGCGGACTTTGACGAAGAAGACCTGATCCAGCGTGAAGACATGGTCGTAACCGTGTCTCACGGCGGCTACATCAAGCGTGTCCCGCTTGCGACTTACCGCGCACAACGCCGCGGCGGCAAGGGCCGGTCGGGCATGGCGACCAAGGATGAGGATTTCGTCACCCGTCTCTTTGTTGCCAACACGCATACGCCGGTTTTGTTCTTCTCCTCCCGTGGCATTTGCTACAAGATGAAGGTTTGGCGTCTGCCGCTCGGCGGCCCGACCTCGCGCGGCAAGGCCCTGGTCAACATGCTGCCGTTGGAGCAAGGCGAACAGATCACCTCAATTCTGCCTTTGCCGGAAGACGAGGATACATGGGCAAACCTCGACGTGATGTTTGCAACAGTGCGCGGCACCGTGCGCCGTAATAAGCTCTCCGATTTCGTCAACATCAACCGGAACGGCAAGATTGCCATGAAGCTGGAAGATGGCGACGGCATTGTGGGGGTCGACACATGTTCTGAGCATTCGGATGTCATGCTGACCACGAATTCCGGCCAGTGTATCCGGTTCCCTGTGACAGACGTTCGCGTATTTGCCGGACGGAACTCAGTAGGTGTTCGTGGCATCCGGCTTGCGGACGGCGATCGTGTCATCTCAATGCAAATCCTGCATCATATCGACGTCGATGCCGAGGAGCGCGCCGCATATCTGAAGCTTTCCCGGGCCATGCGCGGCGAAGCCGATGAAAACGGCGGGGCTGCAGACGAGGATGGTGTTGTTGCTGGCGAGTTGTCTCAGGAACGCTATGCGGAAATGAGCGCCGCGGAACAGATCATCCTGACTATCTCCGAAAATGGATATGGCAAACGGACATCGTCTTTTGAGTACCGTGTTACCGGCCGCGGCGGCAAAGGCATAACGGCAATGGCCGTCAACAACCGGAATGGCGGCTTGATAGCCTCGTTCCCGGTTGAGGACAGTCATCAGATCATGCTGGTGACGGATGGTGGCCAGTTGATCCGCTGTCCGGTCGATGGAATCCGTATTGCTGGCCGCGCGACCCAAGGGGTGATCATATTCAAGACGGCCGAAGACGAGAAGGTCGTCGCCGTTGAAGGGATCTCCGAGGTTGATGAGGATGAAGAGCTCGTCGAAGGTGAACTGCCAGAAGGTGGCGCAGCCGAGGGCGACGCTGGATCAGGCGAGGGGGGCGTTGGTGATGCTCCGGACAGCTCCTCAGGTTCAGATGAGTAACACTTAGAATTCGGGCGGCATTTCAGAGATGAATTTGCCGCCCTTTTCTTTGTCAGATTCAGGGTGTTCTGTTGCCAGATCAACTCTCTGCAACGCCTGCAAGAATGCCGGACATGTTCGGGGCGCCATGCCAAGTCGAGGCTAGATTGGCGGCTTGTGCCGGTGAACAAAAATTCTTGCATACCAGCGCCGCATGCAACGCGGCGATACCTAGACCCTCATAGTGTTTGATTTGTGCAGTCCGGGCCCATGTAGTGGCTCGAGGGCGGCGTGTTGCGTGGGTCTTCGTCATCGTTCTGCTCCCTGTGATACTGCGCTAAAGCGCTGATATGGCTGATGGAGCAAACTCTTTGCCAAAGCTTCTTGATCTGAAATAAGTCAATTAAAACAGACGCGATGATGTATCTGTTGCTGATCCTGTTCGGTCAGGATTTGCCGGATTTGGAGAGTTTCTTCGCAATTTGGGAAACCGAAAACGACAACAGCGGCCAGGGTGGAACCTGAACCGCTGTTTGCCGTTGGGGATATTTGGTTTTGGAGGTTGTAGATCAGTTGGTCGATGGGTAACGGGCCAAAATGGTCTGGTTGACGGTGTTCGGCTGTTTTTCGATCGTTACGTAGGAAACGGTGCGAACCTTGGAGGCACCGGTCAGCTCTGCGGCACATTCAGCGCTCCAAGCGCCCCATGTCTGGCTTTCACAGTTGGCAGCCTTAGCCGGGATGACAGCGCGGTCAGTCTTGGTCGCCATCATGCCCTGCGGTGCTGTCTGACCAACTTCTTGTGCCTGTGACGCGTTGCTTGCGTTCATGCTGATGATGCCTGCGATCAGGACAGTCAACAGGGCCAGGATGAAGATCGAGGCCAGTTTGAAATTTGCAATCGGGTCCATGGCTTTGGTTTTCGCTGTAAAGGGACGGGCAACCTGGTGATGACCGGTTGTTTTGTAAAAACTGCTGCTCCTCATCGTCTTGGCTCCTGCTCACGCCGTTTGTTGATGAGGCCACCTTGACCCATGTCCGGCAAGAAACCTGTGACCGCCATCACACAATGTCGCATGGCGGAAATTGTCTTTCACGGGCCCGGATGCCTTGTGATGCGGCGAGCGCCAGAGTAAGGATGAGCCCATGACACGTATCGCGCTTTACCCGGGCTCTTTTGACCCGGTAACAAACGGCCATATGGACATCTTGAGACAGTCGCTTGCACTGGCGGACAAGGTCGTCGTGGCCATTGGCATTCATCCGGGAAAGAAACCGCTGTTTTCGTTCGAAGAACGGGTTGAGCTAATCCACACATCAGCGGTGGCCGAATTCTCCGAGGCTGAAGCGAGCCGGATCGAGGTAATCGCGTTCTCCGATCTCGTGATCAACACAGCACGCACCCAAAAAGCCGATTATCTGGTGCGCGGGTTGCGCGATGGGACCGATCTTGATTACGAGATGCAAATGGCTGGAATGAACGGAACATTGGAGCCGGACATAAAAACCGTGTTCCTTCCGGCATCTCCGGCAGTGCGGCACATTACGGCCACTTTGGTGCGCCAAATCGCGCAAATGGGCGGGGAAATCTCCGCTTTTGTTCCCGAGCCGGTTGCAGACCCCTTGCGCCGGCGTGCAAGACCGGACTGACACTTTTCTAGCCGAACCCAATTCACCCCATATCAACGACGTGAACTGCGGGAGTAACCAATGTCACGAATTCTCACAGCCCTGGCTGTCCTGGCGTCCCTGATCTTCATGCCGGCTATGGCCGCTGCACAGCAGGATCTGGAAAACACGCTTTATCTGGATCTGAAAGATGGCCGTGTGGTCATTGAGCTGCGCCCGGATCTCGCTCCGAACCATGTTGCGCGCATCAAGGAACTGACGCGTGAAGGTTTTTATGACGGCATCGTCTTTCACCGTGTGATAGATGGGTTCATGGCGCAAACTGGCGATCCGACAGGAACCGGCCGCGGCGGATCTGACAAGCCGGATGTGAACGCCGAATTTTCGTCCGAGCCATTTCAGCGTGGAACGCTTGGCATGGCCCGGTCCCAGAATCCGAACAGCGCCAATTCCCAATTTTTCATCATGTTCAATGATGGTGACTGGCTGAACGGTCAATACACCGTATTTGGCAAGGTCGTCGAAGGTATGGACCTCGTCGACAACATCACAAAGGGTGAGCCACCCGCGAACCCAGATAAAATCATCAAGATGCAAGTTGCTGCGGACGCCGGCTAACCGGAGCTGCACCAACTGGCCCCTGAATACCCAAGGAGAAAACCATGGCTGACATCAAAGACGCCGAAAACACATTGATCATGGACACCACCCAAGGCGAGGTCGTGATCGAAATGCGCCCGGACCTTGCGCCCAACCACGTTGCGCGCATCAAGGAATTGGTCCGTGAGGGTTTTTATGACGGAATCGTCTTTCACCGCGTAATCGAAGGGTTCATGGCCCAGACCGGGTGCCCGAATGGCACAGGCACTGGCGGTTCCGGCACTAAGTTGAAGGCGGAATTCAACGCCGAACCGCATGTGCGCGGCGTTTGCTCCATGGCGCGTGCTCAGGATCCGAATTCCGGTGATAGCCAGTTCTTCATCTGCTTCGACGATGCCACCTTCCTTGACCGCCAATACACGGCCTGGGGCAAGGTGATCGAAGGCATGGAAAATGTCGACAAGATCAAACGCGGTGAGCCTGTCCAAAATCCGGACAAGATCAATTCAATGAAGGTTGCCGCAGACGCTTAAGTCTCGACTTCAGCTCTGACTATTACAGCGCGGGTGGCAACATCCGCGCTGTGTTTGTTTTCACCTCCGGTTGACCTAATGCCAAACCGGCATTATCAGCCCCAACCGAACACCCCGAAAACCGGATCAGTTAGCCTTCACCATGCGTGTCGATCAGTTTGACTTTGAGCTTCCCAATGAACGAATTGCCTTGCGGCCTGCGCGGCCACGCGATGCCGCGCGCATGCTTGTTGTGCGCCCTGGTGAAACACCTGAGCTGAGCGACAAGGGCGTGCGCGATCTTCCTGCTCTTTTGGAGCCGGGCGACGCGCTTGTGTTCAACGATACAAAGGTCATTCCGGCGCAGCTGGAGGGTAAACGGCGGCGCGGCGACATTGAAGCAGGGATCAGTGTCACTCTGCACCTGAGATCTGCGGCTGACAGGTGGAAGGCCTTTGTCCGCCCGGCCAAAAAACTCCAGGTCGATGATCTTGTTGTATTCGAAGGCAACGGCGCCCGGTTGACGGCGACGGTAACGGAAAAATCCGACGGCGGCGAGGTTCTGCTGGTGTTCGACTGTTCCGGCCCGGATCTGGATGTTGCAATTGCACAGGTCGGTCACATTCCGCTGCCACCTTATATTGCGCAAAAACGCGGCGAAGACGAGCAGGATCGGCAAGACTATCAGACGATCTTTGCGGAAAAGGATGGCGCGGTCGCAGCGCCGACAGCGGGTCTTCATTTTACTCCCGAGTTGCTCGCGGCCATCAAGGACCGCGGGATCGAGATGCACCGGGTGACGCTGCATGTCGGGGCAGGGACGTTCCTTCCGGTCAAAGCCGACGACACAGATGATCACAAGATGCATGCCGAATGGGGAGAAGTGTCGGAGGAAACCGCTGCAGCTCTTCAAGCCGTCAAGGCCCGGGGCAACAAGGTGGTTAGCATTGGAACCACGTCCTTGCGTATTCTTGAAAGCGCAGCCCAGGCATCCGGGACGATCGTCCCGTTTGCAGATGAGACATCGATCTTCATCACGCCTGGCTACAAATTCAAGGCCATTGATGCGCTGATGACGAACTTCCATCTACCGCGGTCGACACTTTTCATGCTGGTCTCAGCGCTTTCAGGTCTTGAGACCATGCGGGCTGCTTATCAGCATGCCATCGACACCGAGTACAGATTTTACAGCTATGGCGATGCGTCTCTGCTGTTTCCAGACGCAAGCCAGGACGCATCCTCATGACCGACCCCAAGAAATTCGGCTTTAAACTGATCACTACAGACGGTATGGCCCGCCGCGGTGAAATCACGACACCGCATGGTGTTGTTCGCACGCCGGCCTTCATGCCTGTCGGGACACAGGCAACGGTGAAAGCCATGTTCACCGATCATGTCCGTGAAACCGGCGCTGATGTGGTCCTTGGCAACACCTATCACTTGATGCTGCGCCCGACCGCCGAACGGGTCGATCGGCTCGGCGGCTTGCACAAATTCATGAACTGGCCGCATACGATCCTGACTGACAGTGGCGGATTTCAGGTGATGTCTCTGGCTCAGCTGCGCAAGCTGGATGAGGATGGGGTCCGGTTCCAAAGCCATATCGACGGCAGCAAGCATAATCTGACACCGGAGCGGTCTGTCGAAATACAGGGGCTGCTCGGCTCTGATATTCAAATGCAGCTTGATGAGTGCATCAAGTTGCCAAGCCCGCGCGAGGAAGTTCAGCGAGCCATGGAATTGTCGCTGAGGTGGGCAGAACGCTCGCGGACCCAATTTGAAAAGATGGGCGGCCCAGGCAAGGGGCAGGGGCTTTACGGTATTGTTCAGGGCGGTGATGTTCCCGAACTCCGCATTCGCTCAGCCGAAGAGCTCGGCAAATTGCCGATGGAAGGCTATTCCGTTGGTGGCCTTGCGGTCGGAGAGCCGCAAGAGGTGATGCTGAAAATGCTCGACATCACCACTCCAGTCATGCCGGTCGACAAGCCGCGTTATCTCATGGGCGTCGGCACACCAGACGATCTTTTGGAAAGCGTGAAACGCGGGATCGATCAGTTTGATTGTGTCATGCCAACCCGTGCCGGACGGCATGGATTGGCTTACACCCGGTTTGGCAAGGTCAACTTGAAGAACGCCCGGCACCAGGACGATCCACGCCCCTTGGACGAAGAGAGCGCATGTCCGGCGACAAGCACGTACAGCCGCGCTTACCTTCACCACCTGTTTCGCGCAGGAGAAGCTCTCTCCGGAATGCTGCTGACTTGGAACAACATCGCTTACTATCAAACGCTCATGCAGGGCATGCGGGACGCGATTGAAGAGAGCCGGTTCGAGGATTTCTACGCCAAAACCAAGGAAGACTGGGCGCGCGGCGACATTGCCGCGCTGTGATGTCCTTCAAACTTGCCCTGGTCTTCTAAGCTGCGAACCCGTCCGACTTTGTCAGATAGCATCCTGAGATCCGCCACGACCCATCTGCTTGCTCTTCAAAACTGTAGAGGGCAAGCCAATTCTGGCCTTTGGGGCCGGTAACGTAGACTTCCTGGGTCGGGCCGAATTTGGTCATTTTGGACTGCCCAAATGTCACGTCTTTCGGCCGGTAGACCGGCTGATACCCGCTTTTGACCATCTGCATGAAGAATTCAGGGGTCTGGAACCGCTGCTGCAGAGACCTTGTTGCAAAGGAGAATGCCGTTTTGGCATCGTCCGCAGCAAATGCGCTCATCTGGTTCTTGATGATGGACTGAAACACGCTGGTATCTGCGGCAAGGCTTGGTGAAACCGTGCCAATTGCCAGGGCAGCGCCAAGGACGGCGCCGGCCGCGTATTTCCGGAAATAAGAGGCTGCCATAGTCGGTGTCTCCTTTCTCGAACACTCCAACTATACGCCGGTATTTCCTTTTCAGTTCTTAAATAGCTAAGAATCCCCTGCGGAATGCATCTGGTGGGGATAAGTCAGCTTTTTGCGGCCACTTCGGAAGGGTCGCGACGCCGTGAAACATAAAACCCGCCACGGTTCGTGACGGGTTTTGATCAGACTGCAGTTTCGAACAGTTACTCAGCTGCCGCCGGTTGGTCGATCATCTCACGCATGAACGGCAGGATTTCGCTGGCGAGTTTCGGGTCATCCAGACCGAACGCAATGTTGGCGCTCAAGAACCCCGCCTTGGAGCCACAGTCGAAACTCCGGCCTTCGAACTTGATCGACGAGAACGGCTGGGTTTCCATCAGCTTCAGCATGCTGTCCGTCAGCTGGATCTCGCCGCCAGCGCCGGTATCTTGTTTCGACAACAGCTCGAAAATCTGGGGCTGCAGAATATAGCGTCCCGTGATCATCAAATTGGACGGGGCGGTTCCAGGGGCCGGCTTTTCCACCATGTTGGAAATGTGCGCTGCGTTTTCGTTTATCTTTTCAGCAAGCTCCACAATACCGTAGTTCTGGGTCTGATCCTCTGGCACTTCCTCGACCGCAATGACGTTGCCGCCGGTTCCCTCATAAAGGTCGACCATCTGTTTCAGGCAGCTGACCTTCGATTTGATAATCACGTCCGGCAAAAGGATGGCAAATGGTTCGTCGCCGATGATGTCGCGTGCGCACCAGATGGCATGACCAAGCCCTAGCGGTGCTTGCTGGCGGGTGAAGCTGGTTGATCCGGGTGTCGGGCGATGTTTTTCAAGAAGATCCAGAGCCGCTGTCTTGTTGCGGGCTTTCAAGGTGTCTTCAAGCTCATAAGCCACGTCGAAGTGATCCTCGATCACCTGTTTGTTGCGGCCGGTCACAAAGACAATGTGCTCAATGCCAGCAGCCCGTGCTTCATCCACTACATATTGGATTATCGGCCGATCGACGATCGTCAGCATTTCCTTCGGCACAGCTTTGGTTGCCGGCAAAAAGCGGGTGCCAAGACCGGCAACGGGAAGGATGGCTTTGCGGATCGGTTTCGTCATGCCTGAAATTCCAACTCTTGCAAATTCCGCCACGCAGGTGGCTCTTATCAACGTGTGCTCACATCCGACCGCGCATTACCGCAACACGCTCCCGGACGTAACGTTTCTTTTGTATGGGCAATACCCCGGAGAGTATTAACACTGAATGTATCTCTTATCTGCGTGAAACGGATGTGGCGTAAATCACACGTCTGGAGCTGCCTGCTTTTTAAATCGATTAAAATGAATTCCGTGTTCCGAGCCGCCTGATATTGCAGGTTCTGGAAAAGAAGGTTATTGAACACGCGAATTCACATCACCCCCATTTACCCGCTCAATTGAGCTGGCCGCTGTTACCCAGCAGACAAAGGATCCTTGATGACTGAAGCCAACCGCACTGTGAACGTGGGGAGCGTTTCCTTCAATAATTCCGCGCCCTTCAGCTTGATTGCCGGGCCATGCCAATTGGAAAGCCGCGACCATGCGCTGGAATGTGCGGCAGCGGTGAAGGAAATTGCGGGCGGTTTAGGAATCCCGGTTGTCTACAAGAGTTCGTTCGACAAGGCGAACCGGACGTCCCTGTCAGCAACCCGCGGCATCGGTTTGAACGAAGCCTTGCCAATTTTTGCTGAAATCAAAGAGAAATTTGGTCTTCCGGTCCTGACTGACATTCATAACGCAGAGCAGTGTGCTCCAGTCGCTGAAGTGATCG
Organism: Roseibium sp. R5; assembly: GCF_055755305.1. Classification (NCBI taxonomy): domain Bacteria; kingdom Pseudomonadati; phylum Pseudomonadota; class Alphaproteobacteria; order Hyphomicrobiales; family Stappiaceae; genus Roseibium; species Roseibium sp. R5. Next base: position 3,748,250 of record NZ_CM146910.1, on the reverse strand, counting down.
ATGTCCTCCAGATCCCGGCCTTTTTGTGCCGCCAAACAGACCTTCTGGTCGCAGCTGCTGAAACGGGTGCTGTGATCAACGTAAAGAAGGGGCAGTTTCTGGCTCCTTGGGACATGAAGAACGTCCTCCGGAAAATAACGGATTCCGGCAATCCTAATGTGCTCTTGACCGAGCGTGGCGCGAGCTTCGGCTACAACACGCTGGTGAGCGACATGCGCGCGTTGCCGATCATGGCCCAGACCGGAGCACCGGTGATCTTTGATGCAACCCATTCAGTCCAGCAGCCAGGCGGTCTTGGCGGGTCTTCCGGCGGTGACCGTGAAATGGTTGCTGTGCTGGCGCGCGCAGCCGTTGCGGTCGGTGTTGGCGGGGTCTTTATTGAAACGCATCCAGATCCTGAGAACACGACATCATCAGATGGCCCGAACATGATCGCGCTGCGGAACCTTGGGGCTCTTCTGGCTGAACTGAAAGCCATTGACGCTGTTGTAAAGAAATCCGCCGGTCCGCCGGCTTGATCGATTGGGCCGCGAGTTTGCGGCCCGTTTTGCTTGGGGGAGGCGGTGTTTGAAATCGCTACCCCGGACTTATCGCGGCGGTTCTTCAAAATGCTGGGAACCGATTAGCGCAAACGAGGAGTAATTCATGACCGCCATTATCGACATCACCGGCCGTCAGATTTTTGACAGCCGTGGCAACCCGACCGTGGAAGTCGACGTCTTTCTGGAAGATGGATCTTTCGGCCGCGCGGCTGTACCGTCCGGTGCATCCACCGGCGCTCACGAAGCTGTCGAACTGCGGGACGGCGGCGACCGCTACATGGGCAAGGGCGTCCAAAACGCCGTTGATGCTGTGAATGGCGAAATTTTTGAGACGATCGGTGGCCTGGAAGCCGAAGACCAGCTCCAAATCGACCGCGCAATGATCGATCTGGATGGAACCCCGAACAAGGCACGCCTTGGTGCAAACGCGATCCTCGGTGTTTCACTTGCTGTCTCACGCGCTGCAGCGCAGGCAACCGGTTTGCCGCTCTACCGCTATGTCGGTGGAACCTCGGCCCGCACCCTGCCTGTTCCGATGATGAACATCATCAACGGCGGTGAACATGCTGATAACCCGATCGATTTCCAGGAATTCATGATCATGCCGGTTGGCGCGGAAAGCCTCAGCGAAGCTGTCCGCATGGGATCAGAAGTTTTTCATACACTGAAAAAGGCTCTGTCTGCCGCTGGTTACAACACCAATGTCGGAGATGAAGGCGGCTTTGCCCCGAACCTGGCATCAACCGATGACGCGATCGGGTTCGTCATGAAGGCGATCGAGAGCGCGGGCTACAAGCCGGGTGAAGACATGTTCCTGGCACTCGATGCTGCGTCGACCGAATTCTTCAAGGACGGAAAATACGTTCTGGAAGGTGAGGGCAAGACCCTGAATCCTGAGGAAATGGCGAAGTATCTGGAAGACCTGGTCAACCGTTACCCGATCATTTCCATCGAAGATGGTCTTGCGGAAGATGATTGGGATGGCTGGAAGGCTGCGACCGATCTAATCGGCAGCAAATGTCAGCTGGTTGGTGATGATCTCTTCGTGACCAACTCAGCGCGTCTGCGTCAGGGTATTGAGAAAGGCGTTGCCAACTCCATCCTGGTGAAAGTCAACCAGATTGGCACATTGTCTGAAACACTCGATGCTGTTGAGACGGCACACAAGGCGTCTTACACAGCCGTGATGTCGCACCGTTCTGGCGAGACCGAAGATGCAACAATTGCAGATCTTGCGGTCGCAACCAATTGCGGTCAGATCAAGACCGGTTCCTTGGCGCGCTCTGACCGGCTTGCCAAGTACAATCAATTGATCCGTATTGAGGAAGAACTCGGTCCGCAAGCTTTCTACGCCGGCCGGTCCATTCTCAAAGGCTGATCGTTGTATTCACGCTATTCGATACCCCGCAAAATTCTGCGGGGTATTTTTTTACCATTGAGATAACGGTGTTTTGTTGTTCCAATTGGCAAATCACTGGACTAATGGTTAATGCATTAACCACGAGTACAGCGTCAATATTTACAATATATTGAAGTTGTTCTTATACATAGTCAGCGTTCAACTCTGGATGATTGGCTGCGTTATGAATGCGATTTCCCAAACCCAAGATGTCATTGCCAATTGGCAAGATCAACACAGTGCGCTGTTTGACCGTCAGAACATCAAGCTGAAGCATCGGCTCGCGGAAACTGGATTATTTTCCGAGGAAGCTCTTGGAAAGCTGATCGACAAGCTTGAGCCGCATCAATACACCTTGAACACCATGGGCCACGACAAGAATGTCAAAGAGTGGCGACATGGGGAAATCGGCAGCACAAGCGGGACCGAAGTGATCAATTGCATTCGCAACGGCCGTTTGTGGATGAACGTTTTCCGGATCATGGACATCGATCCGCAATATGATCGCGTACTCAACCAGATTTTCTCAGAGTTCGAGTCCCGTGTTCCGCACTTGAAGACCACAATGCGCAACATGTCCCTTCTGGTGTCCTCGCCGAAGATCCAAGTTTATTATCATGCTGATGTGCAGGGGCAGAGCCTCTGGCAACTGCAGGGAAAAAAACGGGTCTACGTATACCCGGTCAATCAAGCGTTCTTGACCGATGAGTCGCTTGAAAAGATCTTGATGCAGGAAACGGAAGAGGAAGTTCCGTATCAGCCGTGGTTTGACGAGTATGCCGAGGTGCACGACCTTGAGGCCGGCGAGATGATGCACTGGCCGCTCTATGGCCCGCACCGGGTCGAAAACCATGATTGCCTGAACATCTCCGTCACCACGGAACATTGGACGCGTGACATCCGCCACGAATTTGCTGTTCGCTATGGCAATGGTGTCTTGCGCCGGACACTGGGTCTTGAAAATTTGTCGACGGCACCCCGAGGCTTCCACGTTTATCCGAAGGCGGCTGCCGCGCTGGCTTGGAAACGCTTGAAGATGGAAAAGAAACGGCAGGTCCGGCGGATCGTCGACTTCCGTCTTGACCCAACGACTGAACTCGGATTCGTCGATATCGCGCCTTACGAAAAGTAAGCCAAACCAATCATGACGCGGTTTCTGCTTCCACGTCGGTGCGTGTCGCATCGGCGTGCATGATGCCTGCTGCAATTGTTTCGGCCTTTTCGGCGCCAGCCAGCACAAAACGTCCGTCGATGATAAAGCACGGAACACCGGTCACGCCTGATTCCTGGGCTTTGCCTATCTGAGTAATGATTTTGTCGAGGTCGGTCTCGGTCTCGAGCAGTTGCTCGACGAGATCCGATTGCATTCCCGCTTCTTCTGAAATGCGGACCAGAAGTTCGGACTTTGTCAGGTCCTCGCCATCGACAAAATAAGCCTTAAACAGGCGCTCCACCACATCATTCTGAACATCATCGGCTCGGGACCACAGAATGAGCCGATGGCAATCGAGAGTGTTCGGCGACAGTTTGATGGCGTCAAAGTCGAACGGGATACCTTCTTCCGTACCGGCCGCTTTGATTTGGGAATAGAAGGCATTCGCCCGCTCCATTCCTCCAAACTTGTCACTCAGATACTGCTTCCGGTCCTTACCGGTTTTGGGAAGCGTTGCATCGAGCTGAAACGGGTGCCAGCGGACTTCGACAGGAATGTTAGGCACTTGTTTGAGCGCTGCTTCGAGCCGGCGTTTGCCGATATAGCACCAGGGGCACATCACATCTGAGACGATATCGATGGTGATTGCTGGGGTGCTACTCATTCGGGAGACCTTGGGTTTGTTGCAGTTTTTATACTCTCACTGCCAGACTAGCAGGATGAGCTCGCCGGGGAAATGCCCCGAGGTCCGATCTACACATTGTGAACTGGGTTCAGGGCGCCATTACCGTGTGAGCGAGAATGGAGTTTATCCGTTTTTGAAGGCGCAAAGTTCCGGCTTCATTCTTCAAGACAGCCACAGGGCCAAGACCGCGGACCAGGCAAACCAGATCTTCATCCCGGCTTGTGGCATCCGCAACGGACAGCAAAGTACCGTTCAGTTCCGCAAGATCGTCTGCTGTCGAAGCCGGTATATTGAAGTTCTCCGGTGACAGGCGCATTTCCCAAAGATCAAGCCCGCGGGCGGCCATCGCGTTGGCTGTCGTCTCCAGATAATGCTCATACCGATCTTGATCGAGGCCTCCGACGGTAATTTGTTGTTGAAGCCACATATGGCTTTCTGAGAGAATGCGGTCGGCGAGACGGCGCCGTTTGCCAAGCCGAATTGCTGACGCCAGCCTCCGGTTGAGTGTTTCGGGGCTGTTTCTTCCGAGAAGGACGTCGGAGGCTCCATTCCGGAACAAGGTAACGACATCTTCTGGATCTTCACACACAGCCAAGACCGGTAAGCTGGCAAAACGGGCGTCCCGCCTGATTTGCTGCATGTAGTCGATGGTGTCTTCGGACGTGCTGTCGATGACAACCGCGTCAAACGCCCGCTGTGCCATGAATTCGGTGGCCATGCCCCCATCAAACGCGCCGACAACTTCCACATTGTGGCTGCTTGCCGCCTGCCACTCCAGAAAACGTCCGCTCACCCCGACAACCATCAAGCCGCTGCCGCCGGTGTAGTGCGGCGCCGCGCCAAACCCGGGGATTCTGCCGAAGATGCGCCGGCGGATTCTGGCTTCTTCCGAACGAATAAGGGCCCGTTGATGAATGCAAATCAGCATCACCAGGATGTCATCTGGAACTGACCGTTCCAAGATCGCCATCGGTCGGAGCCCGTCGACCGGCTCATCTTCGCTTCCAGTTAGAATGTAAAGCGGAACATCGCAGGGCAGAGTTCGGATCTCTTCTGCCAGCCAAAGAAAAAATGGGCGCCTTTTTTCGGTAGGGATATCTTGGATGTCCACGATTACCGCCGCCGGCAGCTGCTGTGGTGGCGAGAGTGAACGGTCAAACAGCCCCATTAGAGAGACATCTTGATCGTTCTCAGCATGGGAAGACGCTGGACGGAGAGGGCACCGTCCCACATACCAGTAAGGTCCGCGCCAAGAGAGCGAGGTTTCTACGTCCATCCCGTTTCCCACCATCGACCTGCCTTCATCAGGTCCCTCTTATATTACGCGACAGCCGCAGGCAGCCTTTGTGTGCGGAGTGTCAATCGGTCCCGGCACACGGTACCGTCGTCGTTTCGCGGCAACGATTGCAATATCAACACTCTGTGAGGGATTTTGGCAAGGTCAACTCCCTCAGCATCAAGATAGGCGAAAAACGCACCAGCATCGGGCACGTGGCCCGGTTCTGGTACAAGGGCCGCGTACATGCGCGCACCAAGGACCGGGTCTTCGACAGCGAACGCGGCCGCTTCCCGTATCCCGGGATAAGACGAATAGATAACGTCAATCGTCTCCAGGTTTCCGGTGCCCAAGGCATAAAGACCAGGCACGCCAAAACCATTCAGCCCTTCATCGGTGACGGAGACCTTGATATTTGTATTCAGATATCCGTTACCTTCCCACCGCACGCGGCGCTGATTGCCGTTTAGGGTCCGCCACCCGATATCGGGCACCATTGGACCACGCACCAGCAAGGTCGGCATTTGGTCTTCAAATGTCTCAGAGACGGAGATTTCAACTAGGGCTGGCCCGCTTTCACACCCCTCTGGCCCCTGATGCTTTCCCAAGGGTATGGGCCTTGATTTCGCACTCGGGCCCCGCGCATGGGCCGTCAGGGCAAATTCGTCTGCGATATTGAGATCAACCATTCGCCTGCGCGGTACGAACGTTGTTGGCTGCGGCGAGGAGATGTTCCAGGCAGCCAGGAGGGTCGTGTTCACATCGCCAAGCTTACGGTCCAGTGTCTGCGCAAGTGGTCCCGGTGCGAGAACAACATCCGCTTTAACGGCTTTGGCGTGGTCGGCAAGATTAGCAAGCGACGTCGGGTGATGAAGATGAAGCGTTCCTGCCGTCATCAGCCAGGGCACAAACCCGCCGCCAAGACCCGTCAGCCCGCTGAGGGAATAGGGGAGGACAATATTGCCCGCTTCCTTGATATGCGCTTCGTTGATCACCAAAGTGCCGCAGGACGTCCAGTGATTGTGGCACCGGCTGACCGGCATGTTTTCTTCGCCGCTCCGGCTCCAGCAGATGGTCGCCGCATGATCCGCGGGATCCGGGCGCGGTTCGCTCCGCTCGAACTGCAGCTCATCTCCCATTTCGGCAAGCATTGGTCCAAGTTCGATCAAGCCGTCTGGGATGTCCTTTCCAAGACCGAATACAAAACGCAGCGAAAACAGTTCCGCGGCCACATCCCGCGCGGCTGTGCCAACATCCCGGGTTTCAATCCGGTCTGCCGCAATCAGGCCCTTTGCACCGATCGAATTAAGCGCATCCAGAACGTTCTTCTGCCGCCAATGAAGGGGCAGCGGGGAAACGATCAAATCGGCACGCAAGGCGGCCAATATTGCAATGACGGTGTCTACGGTGTTGGGGGACTGGACACCAACCACATGGTCTTGCGTAAGCCCGACTGCGCCATAAAACGCGGCAAGCTTGTCGATCTCGCGATCCGCTTCAGCATAGGTCAGTCGGCGTGGTGCGCCACCTGTCCAGGTTGCGCGATCCGGCGCATCGACAATGGCGACACGGTCGGGGTGGGTTTCGGCGGTTTGGCGGAAAATTTCATCAAGCGGCAAATCGGACCAGGCTCCGCTTTCATGATGTTCCTGCACCAGGCTTTCAGGCGTTACTTTCATTTTTCAAGTCGTCCGTAGGTCCGATCAGTTGAGTGAGGTTGACCACCACGTGTCCAGTTCATCCCCATAAAGAGAATGGTGGCTCGGCGGCGAAACGCGTTTCCAGTGTGCGGCCCAATAGTCGGGCAAGTGATAAAGCGGTACCGAGTAGGCCCCTGAGATCAAAACCCGGTCGAAGGCGCGCACCGCATCGACAAAGTGTTCCCTGGACCGGGCACCGACGATTTCGTCGATCAAAGCGTCAATCGCCGGTTCGTTGGCCCCGACGAAGTTGAAGGATCCCTCAGTTTCAGCAGCTTGCGATGACCAACGCCCGTACTGTTCCGCGCCCGGAGACAGCGAAGACGTCCAGGTGTTGAACACCATGTCGAAATCGCGCCGTGTCCGCCTGTCTTCGAACTGGGACGGATCTACACTGCGAACCGTTGCCTCTATTCCAAGCAATTCCAGGGTCCGGATGTAGGCAAGAGCCAGTTTTTCCTCGTCTTCGTTCTTGGACAGGATTTCGAAACTGAGCGGTTCGCCTGTTTCCTGATGGATAAGCTTGCGGTCTTGAAGCGCGTATCCGGCTTTCTTGAATTCATTCAGGGCCGCACGGAGAACTTTCCGGTCCCTGCCGGAGCCATCCGCATCTGCCGGCCGCCACGTGCCCTCCAGAACGTTCGGGTCAACAGCATTGGGGAAGGGGGCAAGCAGCTCGCGTTCTCGTGCGCTCGCAGGCCGGCCGATCGACGACAGTTCGGAATTGTCCCAATAACCGGCTGTCCGCCTGTAGAGCCCATAGTAGAGATTGTCGTTCACCCATTTGAAGTCGAACAGCATCCTGAGTGCTTTTCGGGTCATCCGGTCGGAAAATTGGTCTCGCCGGGTGTTGAACGCCATCCCTTGCGTGGGCGCTGGAACACCACGTGGGATCTCCAGCTTAATGACATCGCCATCCTTGGCGGAAGGAAAGTCAAAGCCTGTAGCCCAGCGAACGGGATCACCGAATTTCAGAAAGTCGATGAGGCCTTTTTTGAAGGACTCCTGGAGCGTGGTTTCATCGCGATAGTATTCAACTCGGATCTCATCGAAATTGTCGAAACCCCTTTTGACGGGTAGGTCGTTCGCCCAGTAGTCCGGATTTTTCTCGTAAACCACAAGCCGGCCCGGCTCGATGGTTTTGAATGTGTAGGGGCCGGAGGCAACAAGCGGTGTGAGGGTCGAGCGGTCGAACGTCTCGGCATCTGTGTGTTTTTTGGAAAAGATCGGGGCAAGGGCAACCAGCAGGGGCAGTTCCCGGTTGTCGCCGTTTTCAAAGACCAGTTTCAGCCGGTTGGGCGCAGTGACACTCTTTTCCTTTATCTGCGCATACCAATTACGGAACGGCGGACGTCCCTTTTCTTCAATGATTTCAAGGGAAAAGATCACGTCTTCAACTGTTACCGGCGAACCATCTGAGAATTTGGCGTCCGGATTGAGCTCAAACTCGATCCATTCGCGGCTATCTGGCATTCGAACGCGCTGTGCGATCAGCCCGTAAAGGGAAAACGGCTCTGCATAAGACCGAACCAGCAGGCTTTCAAAGATGTTGTTGCCGAACTGACGTTCCCGCATACCCCGGGCAGACGTCCATCCGCCTTGAACGATGAAAGAATTCAGGCTGTTGAAAGTCCCTTGAACACCCAAAGTGATGGAACCGCCTTTAGGTGCATTAGGATTTGCGTATGGAAAAGGCGTATCAGGTGGCAGGGCCGGTTCGCCATGCATCGCAATGCCATGAGACCATTCGACCGAGTCGTCGGCCGAATATGCAGCGGGTACTAAAAGTGTCGAAAGCACAGCGGCCATGCCGAGAGAAACGGCAAACAGCAACGCCTGTGCGGTTTTCGCACAGCTGCTTTTTTCTGAATGTCGCGGCCAGTTGAACATAACAAATACGGAAAACCGGTTGATTCTCATTTCAAAAGCGTACCACAAGGAAATAACGGCAGCGCGCCGAACAAGCAGGAAACTGTTGGATATTCAGAATTGTTTCGCAGATCGGAAAGTGCGTTGCATATCGGTCACCCTCTTGCCCAAATTGGATGTCTTACCATGGAAAACCGACATGAAAGCGCGGCCGGGTCTTGCGGTTGTATGCGGAATGTCACAGAACAGCGCAAAGATTTGCACATCCACGATTGAGGACGTTTCGATGAAGAGTGTTTTGAAAAGAGGATTGATCGCTGGCGCCGCCGCCGCGCTCGTGACCCTGTCTTCTTTCGCAAGTGCTCCCGCAATTGCCCAGGAAGAAGAGAGCCCTTGGACAAAGGCGTGTAACAAGAACGAGCAGACCAATAACAAAGAAGTCTGCTTTATTTCTATTGAGTTGCGGACGAATACCGGTCAGTTCCTGAGCAACGTCGCCATTCAGGAAGTTGAAGGCGAAGCTCGGAAGAAGCTCCTGGTGGCTGTGCCGACCGGCGTTCTGATTCAGCCAGGCGTTCGCATCCAGATCGATGACAGCAAGCCGGTTCAGGGCAAGTACAGCATCTGTGCGCCGAATGCGTGTTACGCCGAGTTGGCAATCGACAACAACTTCGTCAACGCGATGAAGCAGGGCGGTGGCATGCGGGTTATCCCGTTCAACCAGCAGGGCAAGGAAATCGCTTTTGACGTCACGCTGATTGGCTTCACCAAGGTCTATGACGGCGCGCCGATGGATATTGCTGAGCTGCAAAAGCGTCAGGAAGAACTGCAGAACGAGTTGCAGAAACGGGCTGATGAGGCACGTCAGAAGCTGATCGACGCACAAAACGCAGCCAACCAGTAAGATCTCTTCTTAGTGATAATATCCGATCAGGCCGGAGCAAAAATGCTCCGGCCTTTTTGTTTGTGTCGAAAAAACAGGGGTGTGGCCAACAAAAAAGCCGGACCTAATAACCCGGCTTTCAATCTTCGGAGCTGCTAGTCATGAAGATCTTCAGTGCATCTCCACAGACCGCGGCAGATAAGACCCATCTGACTGTTCTTCGAAGATCTCAGCAACCTGCGGATGGCGCACCGGCTCACCTGTCATGTCGGGAACAAGGTTTTGTTCGCTGACATAAGCGACGTACTCGGTTTCATCGTTTTCGGCGAGCAGATGATAAAACGGCTGGTCGCGTTTCGGACGAACGTCTTCTGGAATGGCATCCCACCATTCTTCGGTGTTGCTGAAGGTCGGGTCGACATCAAAGATTACCCCGCGAAAGGGGTACACCCGGTGCCGAACCACCTGACCTATTTTGAATTTCGCCGTACGCATGATTACTCAATCGCCAACTGCTTGCATGTGCAGGAAGTAGCTTTCCTATTGTGCACATGCAAGGGGTCTAAGTGTCAATATTACCTCGGCAAACTTGCCGAAATCTAAAGACCGTACACTTCTGCAAGTTCTGCATCCTTGGATGCGACAACTTTAGCCAGGTCAACAATCACCTTGGCCTGCTTCCAGGTGGCGTCATCCTGCATTTTTCCATCGATCATGACTGCGCCCGTTCCGTCCGGCATGGCCTCCAGGATCTTCTTTGCAAAGGCCACTTCGCCGGGATCTGGCGAGAAGACGCGTTTGGCAATATCGATTTGTGTCGGATGCAGAGACCAGGCACCAAGGCAGCCCATCAGGAACGCATTGCGGAATTGGCTCTCGCACGCATCGGTATCGGAAAAATCGCCAAACGGCCCATAAAACGGCTTCAATCCATACGATAGGCAGGCATCCACCATCTTTGCCACCGTGTAATGCCAAAGATCTTGCTGGTAAGCCGTTCGTGCCGCGCCTTCGGTTGGATCTGCAAGAACTGCATAATCTGGATGTCCGCCGCCAACCCGGGTGGTTTTCATGCCACGTGAGGCTGCAAGATCAGCCGGACCCAGGCTCATGCCGTGCATCCGCGGACTTGCAGCGGCAATCGCCTCCACATTCTTCACCCCTTCGGCGGTTTCAAGGATCGCGTGAATGAGGATCGGTTTTTGAATGCCCGCCTTCGCTTCAAGCTGCGCAAGAAGCTGGTCGAGATAGTGAATGTCCCAAGGACCTTCGACTTTCGGCAGCATGATGACATCGAGTTTCTCACCAACTGCCGGAACGATTTCCATCAGATCATCCAAAAACCAGGGGCTGTTCAGGCAGTTGACCCGTGTCCAAAGCCCGGTCTGGCCGAAGTCGTTGTCTTGGGCCATCTGGATGAAGCCACGGCGTGCGTCCGTTTTGGCATCGGCGGGAATTGCGTCCTCGAGATTGCCGAGGACCACGTCCACCTTGGCAATGAGATCCGGCACCTTGGCGCGCATTTTCTCAATATGCGGTGGAACGAAATGGATCATCCGCTCCAGGGTAACGGGCAGTTCACGGAAGGGATCCGGCGCGCCAATCGCAAGGGGTTTGTAGAATGCGCTCGGGGTTTTGGTCAAAATGCTGTCCTCCACAATTGTGGCCCTAGCATATCTTCCAAATGTTGCACTGCAACTGCTCCGAAAGGCGGAAGGGCGCGGCCCGCTTACGCAGCGTCCTTCGCCGGAGCTGCGCTTCCAGCTGCAGCCCATTTCTTATGGATCCACATCCATTGCTCAGGATGCTCACGAATCCATTCTTCAAAAATCTCATGAATACGGATAGTCGCCGCTTCAATGTCCGCTTGCCGGTCTTCTGTGACGGGCACCGAGATTGCGCGCCCTTCTATGCGGAAGTTCACGCCGTTCTTGCGGATCACCCGTCCAAGGACAATCGGCACACCACAGGATCGGGCCAAAGAGGCGGGAATTGGGTTTGCATAAGCCATCTGACCGAAAAACGGGACCTGAATTCCCCGGGTCTCGCGGAGATCGCCCATGATAGCGACAATCCCGCCAGCTTTCAGAGTCGACAAGATCTTTCGCGCTGTCTGGTGACCTTTTGACAACAAGCCACCCTTGTAAAGATCCTTCCGCAACGAGCGGAGCGCCTTGTCGGCCTCCGGATTTTTCAAAGCCTGATAGACCCCGGTAATCTCAAGGCCGCCCATCACCGCGGGCTGAACGCACATTTCCCAATTGCCACTGTGAAACGATACAAACAGTGCGGCCTGTTCCCCGCGGAGAACCGCCTGCGTGATCTCGTCGGCATCGGCCTCGAACCGATGATCTTGATGCAGGAGCCGGTCGATATGGAAGGTCTCGGCAGCAACACGTCCGAGATTATCCCACATCCCCAGGACGATTTTTTCCCGCTCCTTGAGTGGCATGTCCGGATAAGCGTTTTTCAGATGCGTCAGCGCTCGTTTGTGGCGCGCATTCAAAGGAGCAATCCAGCGCCAGCAACGTCCCATCAACCAGGACGCAAAATCCACCGGGAACAACCGGAAAAGGCCAATCGCTGCGGAAAGCAGAAGGCTTTCAAGGTGGTTTCGAAACGTCATAGAAGCTGTGCTGGTCACTGATGGTGGACAGTCCCGGTCCACACGGCCTGAATTGGTCTCACCGTTCCGCCAAAAGCACACGGGACAAGCGGCATACGGAACGTTATGGCCTTGCGGTTCACCTCAAGACCTGTTTGGAATGCGATCCGGCGCGCCGTCTTGCATGTTGGGGTCCTTATCGAAGGCAGCACGATTATGCAAGCGCTCAGCCGCGTATCACCGCAACCGGCCTGCCAAACGCAAGTATTTTGAACTCATTATGCAGAACGTCATCTCGCTATCTCTACCGTTTTTCGGGCTGATTTTCCTAGGCTACGCGGCCGGCAAAATCAAACAAATCCCCGAAGCCGGTTTGAGTTGGATGAACTTCTTTGTCGTCTATCTGGCTCTGCCGGCATTGTTTTTCCGGCTGTTGTCCGGAACCCCTTTTGAGGAATTGGCGAATTTCGCGTTCATCGCGGCCACGACCTTCACCACTTACATCGTGTTCGCGGTGGCTTTCTGCATCGGGGTGGTCGCCACACGGGGCAGCATCGCCGAATCGACGATTCTGGGCATTGCAGGAGCGTATTCCAACGTCGGCTATATGGGGCCGGGACTGACGCTCGCGGTCCTCGGAGAAGAAGCGACGGTGCCGACAGCTCTTATCCTGTCGTTCGATAATGCCCTGATGTTCATTCTGGCGCCAATGATGATGGCGGTTGCAGGCGCCGAAGATCAAAGCATCGCAGATACTGTCAAAAGCATTCTTTGGCGGATCTTCAGCCATCCTTTTATTCTGGCGACCATCGCAGGGGTGTTGGCCGCTGCCTTTGAGTTGCAGCAGCCTCAGGCGTTTTCGACACTCCTGACCTACCTGAGCAACGCCGCAGCGCCGTGTGCGCTCTTTGCCATGGGAGTCAGCATAGCCATCCGGCCAATTGGCCGGATCCCGATCGAACTTCCGATCGTACTGGCTGTGAAACTGATCGTGCACCCGTTGCTGATCTTTATGTTGTTGATGTGGCTTGGCAATATCGACCCGGTCTGGATAGCGACGGCCGTGCTGATGGCATGTTTGCCACCGGCGACAAACGTGTTCGTCATCGCCCAGCATTACGGGACTTACGTGCAGCGGGCCTCGAGCTTTGTCCTGATAGGCACGCTTGTTTCAATTGTCACTGTGACCACCTTCATTTGGGCTATCACCACAGGCGCACTCCCGACCGGGTTCGCGGAAGTCATGCGGGGAGGGTGATGTGCCGGACAATGACGTATTGTCCATTATCGAGCGAGAGCCACCTGACATCCGCGCTGGATTGCTGGAGCTGCGCCGTCTGATCCTCGAGACGGCAGTTGAAACGGACGGTGCCGGCAAAATTGTCGAAACGCTCAAATGGGGCCAGCCGAGCTACCTAACGGAGAATCCCAAATCCGGAACAACGATCCGCATTGCGAAAGATGGTTCTGATCTGGGCGATATTGCCCTTTATGTTTCCTGCAACACCAGTCTTGTGTCGGAATGGCGGGGTCTCTTTCCAGACCTTATCTTCGGCGGTGACCGCAGCCTGCACCTTTCCCTCGCCAAACCCCTGCCTCTGCCGGAGTTGCGGCAGATGATTGGAATGGCCTTGACCTACCACAGCAGAAAGACGTCGCGCTGAAGCACCTATACTGAGGCAAGAATTACGGGCGCAGCTGAAACCCGGTTCCCGGCGCCATCCCTTCGCGCATGAGCAAACGCCGGAAGGGGCCAATCTTGCCCGCCAGATACATGCCTGCGCTACGGGCGGCCTGAACGGGAAGGAAATCTGTCAAAAGGGAGCGGTTCAGCATATCGACCGCATTGGTCCGAGACCGGATATCGGTCATTCGCTTGTGCTCAAAAGTTGTCAGGGCTTCCGGGCTACCGATGTCCTGTCCCTTCGCTTGAGCCGCTGCCACAGCCGATATCAAATCGGCAATGTCACGCATGGACAGGTTCAGGCCCTGCGCGCCAACTGGTGGAAAGACATGCGCCGTTTCCCCGACCAGAGCCAAACGATTTGAAATCACCGACTGGGCCGTCATGCCAGACAGGGGGAAGGTCTGCGGTTCGGAAATCACCGTGAACTTGCCGAGAATGGAGTGTGCCCGGTCTTCCAACTCCCGGGCGAGCAGCGTCTTGTCCATGGTTTTCAACCGGTCCGCGGTTTCTGCCGTCTCGACACAGACCAAAGAAGACTGCCGGCCGGGCAGCGGAACAAGCGTGAACGGTCCGGTTGGGGTGTGGAATTCGGTTGAAATACCGCCGTGTGGCAGCGTGTGCTCGAGATTGAGAACAAGGGCGGTCTGTGGATAAGACCAGCGCTTGACTTCTATCCCGGCCGAAGTCCGCAGAAGCGAGTTCCGGCCATCGGCTGCAACAGCGAGATCTGCAGAAACGGTTGTGCCGGTATTTGTGGTGATAACGGCTCTTTCTCCGGAAAAAGCAGCGTTTTCAGCGAGGTCATCGACGCAAGTGAGGTTGTCCTCAGCGGAACAGGCGGCTGCCAGCACCTTGTTCAGTTCGGCGTTGATGATGTTGTAGCCAAACTCTTCAACGCCAAGTTCCGCGCTTGCAAAGAGGGTTTCGGGCGAGCGGATCAGCCGTTTGGATCCATCGATCATGCGCATCGTTTTCAAGGGTTCTGCCGTTGGCTGAATGTCGTCCCAGATGCCAAGGTCCTTGAGGAGATCGATCGATTTTTGCCAGAGGGCTGTTGTCCGAGCATCTTGAGGCGCGTCAAAAGGGGCGACCAAAGCCGTTTTGATGCCGGTCTTCGCCAGGGCCAGCGCCGTGATCCGCCCAGACGGTCCACCACCGACAACAACTGCATCACACGTGATTTCTTTCTTCGCCCGGGCCATGATCGTTTCCGCACTTAAAGACTTGTTGCAACTTGACTTACGATGTTGGGCTATACCTCAGAAAGATCAACGGGACCAAATCACGCAGGTCGGCAATTGGATCGTCAATGCGCCGAGGGTGTGGTCGGCTCTATGAGAAATATCAATTCGTTGAGCTGAATTCCGCGGTAGGTTCTGCTCGAAATTGGCAATGAGACCGGCCCAAGACAACAAATATGACTGTTTTGCATTCTCCTGATGGCCTGAAACCGCAAATCGGCGAACCACAGCGTGGATGGCCGCTTGTTCTTTTGGTCGTCGCGGCACTGACAGTGAGCGGCTGGTCGTATCTGATTGTTATGGTCGCAGCCATGGTTCCAAGCATGGACATGGCGGAAGCCGGTCCAGGTATGATTCTGTTCAATCAGTTCAATTTCATGCGCGGTTTGCCGGAAGAGGCCAGGGCAGCACTTGCAGCCCTTTGTTTGCCGGCCGGCGCGACGTTCGGCATGCCCAGCGTTGCATTGACGGGTGTCGACATTGCCAAGATTTTTATGATGTGGGCCATGATGGCACTGGCCATGATGCTGCCGTCCGCGACGCCCATGGTGAAAGCCTTTCACCAGTATGTGTCTATTGAGGGCACTCAGACCAAATCAGCCTTTTCTGTGACCGTTTTCGTCGTGATTGGATATCTCGCTGTTTGGATCGGCTATGCGGTTGTTGCGACTACCGCGCAGGTTGGTTTGTCCAAGCTTGGTGCATTGTCTGACATGATGGCGCCGGTCAGTATGGCACTCACCACGTCTGTCTTGCTTGCCGCGGGCCTGTATCAATTCACGCCTGCCAAGCGCGCCTGTCTTGAACGCTGTTGGTATCCCAGATGGTCCTTTGCCCGGAAGAAAGGCGATTATAGCGCCCATTCTGCCTTTCGTGAGGGACTGGCACAGGGTTGGATCTGCCTTGGTTGCTGCTGGGCCGTGATGACGGTGATGTTTGCGGTCGGGTTGATGAACATCCTTTGGATTGCATTGCTTGGCGCGGTAATGGCTTTGGAAAAAACATTTCCCAGCCGGGCTTTCCCAATCGGGATCGGGATATTTTTGCTGGTGTGGGGCGGTGCGCTTGCGCTAGGAATGGTTCTCGGCCAAGGCGCTTCTTAGAAACATTGCAGTTTGAAGTGTTTCTCTGCTTTTGCGGTTCACACTGTCATCGATTTGCAATACAAATAGAAGCTGTTGACTCCTTAGCACTCTTATCAGGGCGAAGAATTGGGAGCCGCCGCGCCACGGACATAGAAATGCAACTCCGCGCGGATTTTATTGTTTAAACGAGGACCTAGGCCCGTGACGGACGTAACGCCTGGCAAAGTCGCGCCGGAACCCGCGCTGTTTTTGATCCATATTCTGACAGCTTCCGGAGCCCCGATTGCGTTGATTGCGCTGCTTGCTGGTGCACAGGGCAAATGGGACGAGATGTTTGCCTGGCTTGGACTGGCACTTTTCGTCGACGGCATTGATGGTCCACTTGCGCGCAAGTACAACATTGCGGAACGCCTGCCGCGCTGGTCGGGCGCGTCCCTCGATTTTGTCATCGACTATGCCACCTATGTGTTCCTGCCCGCCTTTGCACTGTCCTGGAGCCTGATGCTCTCAAGCCCGTGGAACTGGATCTGCGGCGGCCTCGTTGTGTTCACCGGTGCGCTCTATTTTGCAGACAACGGCATGAAAACGCCGGACGGCTCCTTCAAGGGCTTCCCGGCAGGCTGGAATATGGTGGTGTTCGGTCTTATGGTGCTGTCGCCGTCCGAAGCCTTTACAATTGCCGCTGTCATCGTGTGCTGTGTTCTCACATTTGCGCCGATCCGGTTTGTTCACCCGGTCCGCGTCAAACGCTGGCGCTGGCTGACCCTCCCAGTCACGCTTGTCTGGATGGCGCTGGCTGCGCTCGCGATCTGGGATGGGATGGTGTTGAGCACCTGGGCAGCTGTCCTGTTTACAGGTGCCAGCCTTTACCTCTTCTCAGTGTCCGCGGTTCAGCAGCTGATCGATCGCGTGGATTGATCGAACATTTCCCGGTTCTAGCTTCTAATGCACTGTAAACAGTGTGTTCTTCGTTTCGCGCTGGCATCGTTGCGACGGGCTGGATATGGTCTTTGCAAGGATCTGCACCAGTTGTTTGCGTGCAATCATGATGAAAATCTGTGGGAGTTGATATGGTACAGGCAATCCGCGTGCATGAGACAGGCAGCGCCGATGTTTTAACCTGGGAGCATGTAGAGGTGGGCGAGCCGGGCCCTGGTGAAGCGCGCATCCGGCACACGGCGATTGGCCTCAATTTCATCGACACCTATTTCCGGTCCGGCCTTTATCCGGCACCCGATGGGGTGCCGTTTATTCCAGGAAATGAAGGCGCGGGTATTGTTCAGACAGTCGGTGAGGGGGTGTCCCACATCAAGCCGGGTGATCGTGTGGCCTATGTCGGTCCGCTTGGCGCCTATGCTCAAGAACGGATCATACCGGCGGACCGCCTTGTGGTCGTTCCTGACGGCATTGATGACAAGGCTGCGGCCGGCATGATGCTGAAAGGAATGACGGCCCAGTATCTGCTCCGTCAGACCTTCAATGTCGGCCCGGAGACAACCCTTTTGTTTCATGCCGCAGCTGGGGGAGTTGGCCTAATCGCAGGCCAATGGGCAGCCCATCTTGGGGCAACGGTGATTGGCACTGCAGGGTCGCAGGACAAAGTCGATCTGGCCAAGGCCAATGGCTACCAGCATGTCATCAACTATAGAACCGAAAATTTCGTCGAACGGATCAAGGAGATCACCGACGGTAAGGGCTGTGACGTTGTCTATGATTCTGTGGGCAAGGATACCTATCCGGGATCACTGGAGTGTTTGAAGCCGCGTGGGCTCTGGGTCAGCTTCGGTCAGTCCTCCGGTCCAATCCAGGACTTCAATCTTGCTTTGCTTGCTCAGAAGGGATCCCTCTTTGCAACCCGGCCTACGCTATTTAGCTATATCGCGACCCGCGAACAGCTGGAGATGACGTCCGGCGATCTGTTTGATGTTGTCTCGAAAGGCATTGTGAAGATCGCGGTCAACCAGGAGTACCGTTTGGCCGACGCGGTCCAGGCGCACACCGATCTGGAAGGCCGGAAAACCACCGGCACGACGGTTCTGATCCCGTAAGGACGGTTGAGAATGCGTTCAGCGCGCGCACAGGAGCTGGCCCGGAACCTCTACAGCCCTGCGATGCGGTATTTTCTCGCCGCTGCCGAGGCTGGGTCTATCCGGGCCGCATCGCGTGAGCTGAATGTTGCCTCGTCCGCAGTCAACCGGCAGATCTTGTGGCTTGAAGAAGCCCTTGGCCTGCAGCTCTTTGAGCGCGTGGGTCGGCGGATGCGGTTGTCTCAGGCCGGCGAGGTGCTGCTGGCGCACATCCGGCGGACCTATTCCGACTTTGAAGGCACGGTTGCTGAACTGGATGCGTTGAAGGGATTGCGCCGGGGAACCGTCTCCATCGCGTCCGTGGAGAGCGTTGCAGAGCGGTTGTTACCGGCGGTGATCAGTTCGTTCCGCCGGACGTATCCGGGCATCCATGTCAATGTTTCGGTTTCCTCTTCGCAGGAAGCGGCCAGGAAGGTGGAAGCGGCCGAAGCGGATGTCGGGTTCACCTTTGATCCTCCCGACATGTCGACCCTGACCGCGGCCTTCCATCATGATCTGGTAATTGGTGCGGTGATGGCCCCCAACCACCCTCTGGCGGGAGAAAACGGACTGAGTCTTGCCGACTGTCTCCGCTATCCGGTTGCCCTTCCGGCAGAAGGTTTGTCGATACGGGCCCGGATTGATGTCATCCGGAGCCGAATTCCTGGTGCATCCATGACCTATGTTGAGGCGAATTCCTTGCGGTTGATGCGAGCGTTGGCGCGGGATGAGAACGTCATTGGCTTTCAAACGCAGATCGGCTGCGAAGAAGATATTGAAGCCGGGCATTTGATCTTTAAGCCTTTGAAAGATGAACCTCTTCAGGCAGATCGTCTTTGTGTGGTAACATCGTCTCTGCGCGCCTTGGCATTGGCCCCGGCGATGTTTTTTGATCACGCAGTGTTCGCCTTGAAAGAGCGGCTAGCATCCATTGATGCCAATTAGGCATCATTAAGTACGCAAATGAGCGCTTTGGATCTGCGTCTATTTCAGGCACATTTTTAATCTGATGGATTTTGCGGCACTGCCGCAAGAGGGAGATACTGATGGGGCGTTTGACAACGCACGTTCTGGATACCGCTTTGGGGGTCCCTGCAAAGGGCCTCAAGATAGAGCTTTGGTCTGCGAAAGATGCGCCGGCTCATATTTCAAGCCATGTGACCAACGACGACGGCCGGGTCGACGGTGCAATTCTCACCGACGATGTGTTTGAAACCGGAACCTACGAGCTCCGCTTCCATGCAGGTGAATATCTGAAACGCACCAATCAAACCCTCCCGGATCCGCTCTTTCTGGATGTTGTTCCAATCCGCTTCGGAATCGCCGACGCAAACGCGCACTACCATGTGCCGTTGTTGCTTTCGCCCTTCGGCTATTCAACCTATCGGGGGAGCTGAGCAATGAGGGACACGATCCGGTTCATCAAAGGCGGTGAAATTGTCGAGCTCCACGATGTCGGGCCGACCGAGACACTTCTTGACTATTTGCGGCTCCGCCGAAAGGAAACCGGCACGAAGGAAGGGTGCGGAGAGGGCGATTGCGGCGCCTGCACCGTCGCGCTTGGCCGGGTCATAGATGGCAAGCTGACTTATCAGCCTGTGAACAGCTGCATCCAGCTCTTAGGCATGGTCGACGGCGCTGAACTGGTGACCGTGGAAGACCTTGCGCAAGACAAGCGGCTTCATCCGGTTCAGCAGGCCATGATGGAGCTTCACGGGTCGCAATGCGGGTACTGCACTCCGGGTTTCATCATGACGCTTTTCACCCTGTATCACGCAGAAGGTGAAGCAAAATCCCGCAAGACGGTGACGGAATGGCTCGCCGGTAACCTTTGCCGGTGCACAGGATATCGTCCCATCGTCGATGCTGCGCTGGAAGCCTGTTTCAACGTTGCGGATGACGCCTTTACCTGGCGGTCGAATGAAACCCGTGAGCAACTGAAGAAACTCGCTGACAGCCGGGATATTTTCCTTGGAACCAGTGACAGGTTTTTCTCCTCGCCGGCATCTTTGGATGGCCTGGCTGCGCTTTACGGTCAGCATCCGGATGCCACCCTGGTCTCTGGCGCGACCGATGTCGGCCTCTGGATTACAAAACACCTCCGCGATCTTCCCAAAACCATCTGGCTCGGCCGGATCGAGGGCCTGGACAGGGTCGAGGAAAGCGAGTCCGGTATTTTGATGGGGGCGACGGCGACCTTTGCCGCGACTGAGGCCGCGATGACGCGGATCTCACCGGATCTGGGCGAACTCTGGAAGCGGATTGGGTCCAAACAGGTTCGCGCGTCCGGAACGGTTGGCGGTAACATTGCTAACGGATCGCCGATCGGAGATTCGCCTCCAGCGCTCATTGCACTTGGCGCCACTTTGGAGCTTCAGTCAGCAGATACTGATCGCGCCCTGGCATTGGAAGACTTCTTCATCGACTACGGGAAACAGGATCGTCTTCCCGGGGAATTCGTGACCGGGCTGTTTGTTCCGCGCCCCTCCGCCAATCAGGTCTTTCACTGCTACAAGATATCTAAGCGCTTCGACCAGGATATCTCATCCGTCATGGCCGCCTTCCGGTTTACCATTGTTGATGGCCGGATCATCGATGCACGGATCGCCTATGGCGGTATGGCCGGAACTCCGAAGCGGGCCAGCGGAGCAGAAGCGGCATTGAAAGGAGCAATCCTGGAGGATGCATCGACCTGGGCTGCCGCCATTGACGCACTCAACACCGACTTCACGCCATTGACGGATATGCGGGCAAGCGCGGAATACCGCATGGAAACGGCGCGGGCCTTGCTCGCGAAAGCCTTGATGGAAACCGATGGGACAGACGCGGAAAGCGTCCGGGTTTTGGCAAAGCGGGAGGCAGATCATGACCGCGCCGCTTGATCAGAGCAAAGTGACCGCCCCGCTGAAGCATGTACGCAAACCATTGGCTCATGACAGTGCAGAAATGCATGTCACGGGCACAGCACCTTACATTGATGACCTTACGGAGGCCGTTGGCACGCTGCATGTCGTCCCTGGCTGGGCGCGATCTGCGGTCCGCGGCAAGATCAGTTCCATCGATCTGACCGATGTCAGCTCAAGCGACGGTGTCGTTGCCGTACTGACATCTGAGGATATTCCGGGAACCAACGATTGCTCATCCGGTTTCGGTGATGATCCGGTTCTGGCTGATGGAGAAATCCTGTTTTACGGCCAGGTAGTCTTTGCCGTTGTGGCAGAAACCCGGGATCAGGCGCGCAAGGCAGCCCTGAAAGCCAAAATCGAGGTCGCACCGATCCCACCAATCCTGACGCAGGAAGACGCGGAAGCTGCGGAAACAATGGTGCTGCCGGACTACCAGTTCCGGCGTGGATCTCCTGAAACAGGCATGACAGCGGCAGAAGAGGTCTTGTCCGGCTCGTTCCGCATTGGCGGGCAGGAGCATTTCTACTTGGAAGGCCAGATCGCCATGGCCGTGCCGCAGGAAGCGGGCGGCATGCTGGTTCATACGTCGACGCAGCATCCGACGGAAGTTCAGCACACCGTGGCCAAGGTCCTCGGGGTTCCGGATGCCTTGGTCACCGCGGAAGTGCGGCGCATGGGCGGTGGCTTTGGCGGCAAGGAATCCCAGGCGAACCAATGGGCGAGCTTGGCCGCGCTTGCCGCTCACGCTACAGGCCGGGCATGCAAGGTTCGGCTTGACCGGGATGACGATATGATCATGACCGGCAAGCGGCATGATTTCCGCGTTGACTGGACCGTTGGACACGATGGTACCGGCAAGATCCGCGCGGTCGATATGGAGTTTCTAGCCCGGTGTGGCTATTCGGTCGATTTGTCTCTTGGAGTCAATGACCGTACGCTGTTTCACGCCGATTCCAGCTATTTCTATCCAGATGCGGCCATCCGGTCTCGCCGTTTAAAAACGGACACGTGCTCAAACACTGCATTCCGCGGATTTGGTGGGCCGCAAGGTATGTTGGCGGCAGAACGCATGATTGATGCGATTGCCATCAAAACCGGCCAGGATCCGCTTGATATTCGCAAGCTGAACTTTTATGACGGCGAGCGCAATATAACACCCTACGGCATGCCGGTCGAAGAATATGCGGTGATGCATGATCTCATCGCCCAGCTGGAGAAGACCTCTGATTACTGGTCCCGGCGGGATGATGTCCGTGATTTCAATGCTGTAAATGCCGTCCTGAAAAAGGGGCTGGCCCTGACGCCAGTGAAATTCGGCATTTCCTTCACGCTGAAACACCTCAACCAGGCTGGCGCGCTGGTCCACCTTTACACCGACGGTTCGGTTCATTTGAACCACGGCGGCACCGAGATGGGGCAGGGGCTCTACCAGAAGGTCGCCCAGGTTGTTGCCGAAGAATTTGGGGTGACACTGGAGAAGGTGCGGATCACCGCAACCAACACCTCAAAGGTACCGAACACCGGCCCGACGGCGGCGTCTTCTGGAACTGACTTGAATGCCATGGCTGCAAAACTAGCAGCGCAGGAAATCAAGGGCCGCTTGATCTCGTTCCTGTGCGAGCAGCACCAGTGTGGTCCGGAGGCTATTCATTTCGGAGACAACAAGGTCCTCATTGGCGATCAGAGTTTCACTTTGGCGGAAGTGGCCAAACAGGCGCACATGGCGCGGATCCAGATGTCTCACGCCGGTTTCTACGCGACACCTGGCATCACCTGGGACCGGGAAAGCATAACAGGCCGGCCATTTTATTACTTTGCCTTCGGCGGCGCCTGCGCTGAGGTCACCATCGACACCATGACCGGTGAAATGACGGTCGACCGCGTTGATATCCTGCACGATGTCGGCCATTCGCTGAACCCGGCGATTGACCTCGGCCAGATCGAGGGCGGGTTTGTGCAGGGAATGGGCTGGCTGACCACTGAAGAGCTTGTCTGGGATGAAAAAGGCCGGCTGCGCACCTACGCCCCGTCGACTTACAAGATCCCGACCGCGTCGGACATTCCCGAGGAGTTCAACGTCAGCCTCTATAACGGCAACGGCAATCCTCAGGAGACTGTCTACCGGTCAAAGGCGGTCGGTGAGCCACCGGTGATGCTGGCAAACGCTGTCTTCTGCGCCATCAATGACGCGGTGGCGAGCATCGCGCCAGGCCAGGTCCCCAACCTTGATGCGCCGGCAACGCCCGAAGCGATCATGAAGGCTGTCCGGGATTTGCGCTCACGAAAGGTCTCGGCATGAAGGTCTGGGGGCACATCGCGAACTGCCTGAAAAGCAGCGGTGCCTGTGCCCTCGTCACGGTCGCCGAAACTGGCGGGTCGACACCACGGGAAACCGGCGCACGGATGATCGTACGGCCGGACGGCGGGTTTTACGGCACGATCGGCGGCGGCACCTTGGAATTTGAAGTGATCCGCCAGGCAGCAAGGGCTGCATGCGGCAAGACGGCCAGTTTCGAACTAAAAACCGTTTCTCTCGGCCCTGATCTCGGCCAGTGTTGTGGAGGCCGGGCCAAAATCGCGATTGAAGTCTTCGGTGCGGAACAATTGGTAACCGCGGAACGGTTGGCACTGGAAGAAAGCAAACCGTTTCCGTTTGTAACGCATGCGATTATCGAAAACGGCTCCGTTGGTGAACGGGAAATCTTGGATCAAGTGCCTGAAGACGCATTTCAAATCGTCGAGGAGAATGGTCAAAAGCGGCTCATAGAACAATTCGGCGAAACTCGGCGGATACTGTATCTCTTCGGTGCCGGGCATGTCGGAAAGGCACTCGTTCTGGCGTTGGCGCCCTTGCCGTTTTCGGTCGTGTGGATCGACAGCAGAGCGGATCAGTTTCCGTCCGCTGTGCCGGCCAATGTTACGAAGGTCTGCACTTTGGACCCCGCAAAAGAACTCGAGGATGCGCCGGATGGTGCCTTCGTTCTTGCCATGACCCATTCACACGGCCTCGATGAAGAAATCATGGCCCGTACGCTCCTCGCGCAGCGCTTTGACTATTGCGGTGTTATCGGTTCCAAAACCAAGCGGGTCCGGTTTTTAAAACGTCTTAAAACACGCGGTCTGAGTGACAGCGTTCTTTCGACCATGGTCTGCCCGGTCGGGGTGACAACGATAAAATCAAAACACCCGGCTGCGATCGCAGCAGGAATAGTTGTCGACCTGATTGTCCGGGACGAGGCCTGTTATCAACAAGCCGCTGCAAGCGGGAGGCTTGCACACAAATAAGACATGAATAATAAGGCGGCATCCAACCGGGGGACAGTGTGGGTACAGAAAACCATTCAGAAGTGGACACGGCAGCTGCCCCGTTCGCGAGATCCGGCAAAGACAAGTTGCTGGACGCGCAAGGGCTGACCAAGCGGTTTGGTGATATCCTTGCCAACGACGCCGTCGATCTGACGATCAACAAGGGTGAAATTCACGCTCTTCTTGGTGAAAACGGCGCGGGAAAGTCCACGCTTGTCAAGATGTTCTACGGGTCGCTCGAGCCGGATGGTGGTGAGATCTGGTGGGATGGCCAAAAGGTTGCGATAGACAATCCTGCAGCGGCCCGCGAACTCGGCATTGGGATGGTGTTCCAGCACTTTTCCTTGTTCGAGGCGTTGAATGTGGTCGAGAACATAGCGCTCGCACTGCCAAATCCCGGCAATATGAAAGATCTGGCCAAACGGATCGAAACAGTCTCCCGTGAGTATGGTCTTCCACTGAACCCCAGTGACATTGTCGCAGACCTTCCGGTTGGCATCCGTCAGAGGATCGAAATCGTCCGGTGTCTCCTTCAGGAACCCCGTCTGATCATCATGGATGAGCCGACGTCTGTTTTGACACCGCAGGAAGCGGATCAGCTTTTCCTGACCCTGCAACGGTTAGCGTCCGAAGGCTGTGCCGTCCTTTATATCAGCCACCGTTTGGAAGAAGTTCAGCGGATCTGCCATCACGCGACCATCTTGCGCCACGGTCAGGTTGTCAATGAATGTGATCCCACGAAGGAAACACCAGCAACACTCGCCAGCATGATGGTGGGCGCTGAAGTGATCGCGGTAAACGCGGCAGCACAAAAACCGGCTATCGGAGATGTCCGGCTTGGGTTGAACAAGTTGTCCGCGCCTGCGGCCACACCCTTTGCAACGGCGTTGAACAACATTTCGCTGGAACTCCGTGCGGGTGAAGTTGTGGCGATTGCGGGCGTTGCCGGAAATGGGCAAGGGGAATTGTTCGACGCAATCTCCGGTGAAATGCGAGTTGGTTCCAATATGATCCTGCTGGATGGAGCTCCCTGCGGCTCCAAGGGGATCAATTGGCGCCGTAAGAAAAACGCCGCCTTCGTTCCCGAAGAGCGGCTCGGTCATGGCGCCGTTCCAGGTATGAAGCTCTCCCAGAACATTGTACTTACGCGTCACAGCACGGGCGATAAGCTGGTCAATGGCGGGATGGTGTCAACGGCCAATGCCGGACAGATGGAACAGCGGATCAAGCAAGACTTTGATGTCCGTATGTCGCATGACGATCCGGAGGCACGGTCGCTGTCAGGTGGCAATCTCCAGAAGTTTGTTGTCGGACGCGAGCTCGACCGGCAACCCGGCGTCCTGATCATCAATCAACCGACTTGGGGCGTCGACGCGGGGGCTGCGGCGCTGATCCGCCAGGCGATCATTGATCTCGCCCGAAGCGGATCTGCGGTTCTGGTCATCAGCCAGGATCTCGATGAAATCTTTGAAATTGCCGACAAGATCGCGGTGATCTCCAGAGGCTATCTGTCTGAACCAGAGCCGGCCGCGGATATGACCCGCGAACGGGTCGGACTTCTCATGGCAGGTGGAGCCGAGACACAAGGGGAGGTCGCCTGATGCGGATCGAACTCGTCAAGCGTAAGGAACACAGCGAACTGATGTCGCTGATGTCGCCACTGATTGCAGTCGGCCTGACAGCTCTGTCCGCTGCGATCATCTTTGCCATTTCCGGCGTTAATCCCGCCCTTGGCCTCTACAAGTTCTTCATTGAACCCTTGACAGAACAGTGGTCGCTGGAAGCAACGATCGAAAAAGCAACACCGCTTATTCTGATCGGCTGCGGTCTGGCGGTTTGTTACCTCTCGAACAACTGGAACATCGGTGCCGAAGGGCAATTTGTGGTCGGGGCAATGTTCGGCTCCATCCTGCCGGTGATGTTCCCGAGTTTTGAAAACAGCCTGACTTTGCCGCTGATGCTGATCTGCGGCGTGATCGGGGGCGCGCTTTGGGCGATGATCCCGGCGCTGTTAAAGACCCGGTTCAACACCAATGAAATCCTCACAAGCCTGATGCTGGTTTATGTGGCCGGGCTTCTGCTTGATTATCTCGTTCGCGGTCCGTGGCGGGACCCGGACGGCTTCAACTTCCCGGAATCGCGCATCTTTTCTGATGCTGCGACCTTGCCGGAAGTCTTTGGCGGAATGATGAGCCTGGCGACGCCCATCACCATCATTGTGGCGTTGGTGCTTGCGCTCGTTTTGGCAAAAACCATCAAGGGCTTTGAAATCCGCGTAATGGGCGAAAGCCCGCGCGCAGGCAGCTTTGCCGGGTTCTCAGCAAAAGGGTTGACCATTTTCTCGTTCGCCTTGGCAGGCGGGTTGGCCGGCCTTGCCGGCACCATGGTCGTCTCAGGGTCCCTGAACCAGCTTCTGCCGTCCATTTCTCCGGGCTATGGCTTCACGGCGATCATCGTGGCCTTCCTGGGCCGCTTGAACCCGATCGGCATCATTATCGCCGGGTTTGTCCTTGCCTTGTCCTACATTGGCGGGGAGGGCGTACAGTCTGGACTTGGCGTCTCCAACAAGATCGCAAGCGTGATCCAGGGCTTGCTGCTTTTCTACGTACTCGCTTGCGACACGCTTATTCTTTATCGCATCCGCATGGTCTCCCGCCGTGCTGCCAATCCGGCCGGGGAGGTTTCTCATGTTTGAGGCTGTTCTGCTCACAGTCATTACGGCGGCAACCCCGCTTCTCATTGCGGCAATTGGCGAATTGGTGGTGGAGCGCTCCGGCGTCCTCAATCTGGGCGTTGAAGGCATGATGATCATGGGGGCGGTGATTGGATTTGCAGTCGCTAACCAGACCGGCTCTGGAACACTCGGGGTTATCGGTGCAATCGCGGCCGGTATGGCCATGTCTGCCTTGTTTGGTTTTTTGGTGCTGGTTCTGGTCGCCAATCAGGTTGCAACCGGTCTTGCACTGACGATCCTCGGTCTTGGGCTCTCCGGGATGATTGGAGAAGCCTATATCGGGGTGCCGGGTCTGCGGATCCCGGAACTCTACATCCCGATCTTGTCGGACATCCCGTTCATTGGACCGGTCTTCTTCCAGCAGGATGCCATCGTTTATATCGGCTTTACACTTGTCATCGGGGTGGCCTACTTCCTCTTCCGAACCCGTGCCGGCCTGATCTTGCGCTCTGTTGGTGACAATCACGGATCCGCACATGCGTTGGGGTATTCAGTCCTGAAAATCCGGTTCATGGCGGTGTTGTTTGGCGGGGCCTGTGCGGGTTTGGCCGGCGCTTACATGTCGCTGGCTTATACACCGCAGTGGGTGGAAAACATGACGGCCGGCCGCGGCTGGATTGCGCTTGCTTTGGTGGTGTTTGCATCCTGGTTGCCGTTCCGTGTCATCATTGGAGCGTACCTGTTCGGCGCGGTCAGCGTTCTCAATTTGCATGCCCAGGCAATCGGCCTTGGGGTTCCATCACAATTCCTGTCCAGCCTGCCATATCTTGCGACCATTGGAGTACTTGTGCTCATCTCCGCAAACCGCAGACTGACGCTCGTCAATACACCGGCCTGCCTGGGCAAGCCGTTTGTTCCGGACCGATAGCGCCTCCCCGTTACCGGTCGGGTCCAGCCTGCAGCGATCAGGGCTGGATCAAAACAAAAAGATCGTACACAAAGAGAGATCAAACAGAGGGGACCAAACTGATGAAATCTCTATTGAAAGCAACCGTGGCTGCCGCTGCGTTCCTCGCAGCAGGAACCGCAGCAAACGCAGCCGATGTTAAGGCATGTTTCGTTTACGTCGGACCGGTCGGTGACTTCGGTTGGACTTACCAGCACGACCAGGGCCGCTTGGCCGTTGAAGAGCATTTCGGCGACAAGGTCGAAACCGCGTTTCTTGAAAGCGTTGCGGAAGGCCCGGACGCAGAGCGCGCCATTGAGCGTTTCGCGCGTGAAGGCTGCAACATCATCTTCACGACATCGTTCGGCTACATGAACCCGACCATCAAGGTTGCCAAGAAGTTCCCGGATGTGAAGTTCGAGCACGCCACAGGCTACAAGACCGCCGACAACGTCGCGACATATAACTCCAAGTTCCACCAGGGCCGCTACATCATCGGTCAGGTCGCGGCCAAACAGTCCAAGACTGGCGTAGCGGGTTACATCGCCTCGTTCCCGATCCCGGAAGTTATCGCCGGCATCAATGCGTTCATGTTGGGCGCACAATCCGTCAATCCGGACTTCCAGTTGAAGGTAGTTTGGGTGAACACCTGGTTTGACCCGGGCAAGGAAGCAGATGCTGCCAAGGCGCTGATCGACCAGGGCGCTGACATCATCACACAGCATACTGACTCCACCGCACCGCTTCAGGTAGCTCAAGAGCGCGGCGTTCACGGATTCGGCCAGGCATCCGACATGGTCGCCTTTGCCCCGGACGCGCAGTACACCGCCATCATTGACGACTGGGCGCCGTACTACATCCACCGCGTTCAGGACGTACTTGACGGGAAGTGGGAAAGCCACTCCTCCTGGGAAGGTCTTGCCGAGAAACACGTAGTCATGGCCCCATACACCAATCTGCCAGCAGATGTTGTTGAAATGGCCAAAGCAACGGAAGCCAAGATTGTCGATGGTTGGGAGCCGTTTACCGGTCCGATCACCAAGCAGGATGGTACCGTTGCAGCTGAAGATGGTGTGCGTCTCGACGACGGCGCGATCCTCGGCATGAACTGGTACGTTCAGGGCATAGACGACCAACTGCCGCAGTAATTCTGCCCTCTGAGAGCCGGAGTTTCCGGCTCTCGAATCAAGGATTAGGCCGGAGACAGGCAATCACCTGTTCCCCGGCCTTTTTCTTGACCGGAGGGGTCTTACAGTTTTCCCATACTCTCCGATAGACTTGAGCCGCCTCGCACTGTTCTATGTACAGCTCGCAGGGCGCGTGTCGTCACGACAGAAGGAATGGATCCAGTATGGAACGCCGCAGTTTTTTGACCGGAGCCATTGCCAGTGGCAGTACAGTCTTGGCATCAGGTGCGAACGGCCAAGCCGCGTCTTCACAGGCCTCACCGGAAAACACCGCGGCAAATCCGGCAAAACGCACTGATGGCTTTCACCTGGCCCTCGGCGGCGGTGCGGCCAAGGCGTTTGCGCATATACCCGTCTTAGAAGCGCTTGATGATCTGGGCGTGAAACCGGAAGCGATCGCCGGGACATCCATGGGCTCCATCCTCGGCGGCTACTATGCAAGCGGCATGAGCGGCAAGGATATCCGGAGCTTTACGGTCGATCTCTTCACCCAAAAGGGTCAATTGCTTCAAAAGCTGTTTTTGACTGATGGCCGGACCTGGGGATCGCTTCTGAATATGATGCGTCCGTCGATCATTGATCCGCTGGTTTTGTTCGAGACGCTGTTTCCGGACGGGCTGGCGGAGAACTTTGAAGATTTACAAATCCCGATGAAAGTCGTCGCAACGGATTTTCATCGCCAATCCCAGGCAGTCCTGACCGAAGGCGCTTTGCTGCCTGCGATTGCGGCTTCATCAGCGCTTCCGATGTTGCTGACACCAGTCCAGATTGATGGGCGCGTCTTGATCGATGGCGGCTTCGTCAACCCGACGCCTTTTGATGTCTTCGACGATACGGATTATCCCGTGATGGCCGTTGATGTGACCGGGGCAGATTTTTCAGCGATCGATGGTCTGCCAAGCGGTATGGAAACCTGGATCGGCTCGTTTTCAATCACGCTTCATTCCCTCGTTGCAGCGAAGTTAAGCTGCGCCCAGCCGGATCTCCTCCTGGAACCGGCAATCGGTCATTTCCAAACGATGGATTTCTTCGAAGTTGAGGCCATTTTGGACGCAGCCGATCCGATCCGGGAAGATGTCAAACGTGGGTTGGACCGGCTGCTGGGTCAAAAGATCTGAAGCAGCTGTCTTTACAAGCTAGAACGACCCACCGCGTCTGACGAAGATTTCCTTGAGGCGGTCTGCACGGTCAGTATTCCATCCTTCTGGATCAACGGCCGCGGCCCAGGCGTCGATGTAGTCCCGGGCAATGTAATAATGACCAAAGCCCGAGACATTCAGCGAAAACGCTGAATCAAGCGCGAGCTGCAGCATGGTGACGACGGGAAACCACCTGAGTTGAGGCGTAACATCCGGAGCGCGTGGAGGTGACAGCCAGCCGGGCTCAAAGATGGAACTGTCGTAAGTGAAGTTCACAATCGGATCGCTGCCGTAGTTGAGAAACACCATTCGGATCGGACCCCAAGGCGTAAATTTACCTTCAAGTCCACCATACTGGTCCAAGACGCGGATCAGAGACCCGTTGCCATAGGTTGGCCGCCAGGCGGGACTGTCCGGGTTTCGATGATCGCGAACTTCTGACCAGAATTTTGAGAAAAACGGGGACCCGGCCCACATCGCTCCCTGGATGGGGTCTCCCAGCATGTCGAATAAAGGGATCGTGGCTTGAGAGTTGAACGCGCCTTGGCTCAGACCATGCACATAAAACTTTGGCCGGTTGTCTTTTGGCAACGTTGTCCAATGGTCATAAACTTTCTCAAAAAGAACACGTGCTTGATTAACGCCATAGTCCGGATGTGCGAGCAGCGACAAAACACTTGTGAGATACGAGTATTGAGCGGCGACTGTCGCCACATCTCCGCCAAGCATGAAGTCGAGTGTGTCATGAGCGCCCGGATCCATCCATCCACTTCCAACCGGCACTGCCACAACAAGAGTTGAGCGCGAGAAGGCATCCACGCGCTTCAATTCTTCCAACGCGATTTCGGCGCGTTCTTCCGCTGTCTCGGCCGACAACCGGCCGACATAAATCCGGATCGGGTTTTGAACCGGACCCTCAAAGAATTCCCCAATTTCATCTGATGAGGGGGCCGTTGCAACAAAAGCCCGGCCGTGCCGCCCCATTTCCTTCCAGCGGATGAGGGACGCTGCACTTCCTGTCTTTTGCGGATCGGATGGCTGTTCAATATCCGGCTCCATGAGAAGGTCTGCAGCCATAAAGGACGCGTCGGCTGCTTTGAACGCATTGCGGATCAATGCGCCATCGACCAACGCCCAGAAGAGCCAGCCAACAGCGGCAATTGAGACCACGATGCCGACACGACGCGGCACCAAACGGTCCAAAATCCGCTCCATCCGGCGGCGGGCGATCCCAAGCGCTCTGAAAATTAGCCACAGAACCAGAAAAACGGCGAGGGATACTCCTAGGATGAAGAATGGCGCGGCGCTTTCCAGCGGCTCCAGTCCAACGGACTCGCGGGTAGCATTTTGCCAGTTTGCTGCTCTTGAAAGGGAATAGGCAAGAATACCGGCACACGCGGCCAAACCACCAATAACCCAAACTGTTCGCAAGCGCCCCCTTAGCCACGGAATTTCCATGTAGCACCAGGTTGCCCGGACAAGAAGTGCCGCTTCATAACCCAGGCTTGCAACAATTCCTGACAAGAGGCTTTGCACTAAGGGGTCGCGTGGCATCAAAGATGGGGTCAGCGAGGCACCAAACGCGCTAATTGCAACAATTGCAGCAAACGTGGACATGTTGGACATCATCCAACCGGGCAGGCGGTTTTGAGAATGCGGCATCAACGTCTCCGGAAGGGGCAGTCGGATTTTCTATGATCGGTTTAACATGCCATTAGTAGTACCGCGTTTTGTCAGGGATAATATCCTTGGTGAAGAAAATGCCATTTAATGGATTCAAGTGCAGTTAACTGTCTGCGCTCATTGTCTCCCAAACGACGCTTGGAAATTCACTGCCTGGCTTCCACCAGGACTGCACCCGGGACGGTGTGACTCTGTCTCCCGGCCGCGTACCAGCGTTGTTCTGCCTGAATACACGTAAGTTTTGTAGGACAGTTAGCATGACGGGCCGGCCTGGTTATAGCCGATATATTCTTCCATTGGTCGTGATTGCGATGACGTTTGCTCTGTCGATCAGCGCAGTCGAGATGGTCCAAAAACGGCAGGATGCGAAGGTAAAGGACGACGCTCTGCACGCGCTCATTACATCTTCCAGCCTGCTCAACACGCATCGGCTGGAGAGCCTTTTGACGAGTGCGCTTTACAACTCCGACTTCGAGTATCAAGCCCGGGTCACCAGAGCTTTCGTCCGCTTTCAGAATGCCCTGAATTCCTGGCACGTGAACCCGTTGCTGGAACTTGGCCCGCAAGCGTCTCTCATAACGCGCAGGCTTGCGGACGCTAAAGAGATCGCAGGGTCAATTGAACCTCTGATCTCCAATCTGGACGACAGAAGCTCGATTGAACAGGCGCTGGCAAAAGTCCACCAGATCGGAACGTCGTTGAACCAAGTCCGGCATTTGGCTGAAAACCGTATGTCGTCAATTGCTCAGGAAAGCAACGCGGCTCTTAATCGCCAAGCCCGTATTCAATCGCTTCTTGGCGCTGGATTGATTGCAAGTCTCAGTGCCTGGGTTTTCTTGCTATTCCGGAGATTGCGGTACTTCGCCAATGAAAGAAAACGCCACGGGTTCAATCTCGCTCGTGCAGCCGCCGAGTTGAGGCACGATCCGGCCACGGGGCTGATGACACAAAAGGTCTTGATCGAGAAGATCGAGGAAATGCAGTCCAAGCGTCGCGACGACCAGGATTTGATCGTGCTGTATTTTGATCTGGTCATGCCCTGGACCGGATCCGGATCTGCAAGCGAGACTGATCGCAATTCCATACTCGCGGCCATTGCCGAACGGATCCAGCACCAGATCAATCTTGGGCCCGAGCCAGCATGTCTGGCGCGGGCAAGTGGGAGCGGTTTCTTCGTTGCCTTGAAGATGGATCGGGAGAGTGGAACAACGGCCTTAGAGATCACTAGTCGCCTGCGCGGCCATATTCACAGGCCAGTGGCAATTCGCTCCGGTATCTATCCAGTAAACAGTATTGCGGGGATCGCCTTTGTCGACCAGGAAGAACGAGACCCGGGCGCAGGTCTGCAAAACGCAGTGTTGGCTGTTTCGGAGGAAATAAGGACAGGCCGCCGGGATGTCGGAACATATAAACCGCCCCTGCGAGCGGTTGCGGAGCGGCAATCCGGCATTTCTCGAGCATTGCTTCAGGCACTCGAACAGGAAGATTGCCTGCCGCATTTTCAGCCGCAATTTAACATGAAGACCGGT
This sequence comes from Roseibium sp. R5, assembly GCF_055755305.1. NCBI lineage: Bacteria > Pseudomonadati > Pseudomonadota > Alphaproteobacteria > Hyphomicrobiales > Stappiaceae > Roseibium > Roseibium sp. R5. The sequence continues at coordinate 3,714,689 of NZ_CM146910.1, read as the reverse complement.
CAAATTGTTGGGATTGAGGCCTTGGCCCGCTGGTATCATCCGCAACTCGGCTGGATTGCACCTGCAGAGGTGATTCCGATCGCCGAGCAGAACGGCTTGATCATCCCATTGGAACGCAAAATCATTGAAACGGCCTGCGCCCAAGTACAGCTGCTGCCCGGGGACGTGGATCTGGCGGTCAACCTGTCTGTGCCGCACATGCTCCATGGGGATGTTGCTCCGATGATCGAAGATTGCCTGAGCAGCACGGGCCTCCCCGCCGAACGGCTGAAGGTAGAGGTCGCAGCAGGCCGGCTCCTTAACACGTTCGACCGTGTCCATGGTTGCCTTGAGGATCTGCGTTCAATGGGTGTCACCCTATCCTTGGACAACTTTGGCACGCCAGCCTCCGCCTTGTCCGGCATCCTTCAATACAAATGGGATGAAGTGAAAATCGACACGTCTCTGACAAAGATCCTGCGGGACGGTGACGCGGGGCATGGCCTGATAGCGATGGCGTTGACCATGGTGAAGACCCTTGAGTCCACGGCGCTCATCGAAGGAATAGAGACCATCGAACAGCGTGATATGCTAACTGCGCTTGGCTGTGAACTGGGGCAGGGGTATCTCTTCGGTGGCCCCATGGCGATCGACGATTTGAATGCGCTTTTCTTTTCCGAACAGCCAAATCTTGCGCGGATGCTGATGTAATTCCCAACGCGATCAATCAAAGACCGGCAATTGCCGCTGTTCGCTCCAGGGTCCAGTACATCGCAAGCGTTCCTATTACATAGGTTGGAACAAGTTCCGCCCATCTTGGAACTCCGAAGCGGAGGGCCGTGAGCAGGTTCAGCACGATCAAGATCACGAACACAAAGGCCAGTTGCCCCAGCTCCACGCCAATGTTGAAGAACAAAAGGGCGATCGGGATCTCGTTTGGCGGCAGGCCGATTTCCGAGAGCACCCCGGCAAACCCGAGGCCATGCAAAAGGCCGAAGGCAAAGGCAACGATCCAAGGATACCGGTAGGTTAAACTGATCCGGCCACGGGCCGCATGGACGATCTCGACACAAAGAAAAACGATCGACAGCGCAATCATGGCCTCAACCGGTGCGGACGGCAAGTTGACATAGCCGAACGTTGCCAGCGCCAGAGTAATGCTGTGCGCGATGGTGAAGGCGGTGATGGTCTTGACCAAACGCCAACCGTTGCGCACGACAATCATCAGCGCGAACACAAACAGAAGATGGTCCAGCCCTTCGAGGGTGTGCTCAAAACCGAGCTTCGTGTACCGGGAGGCTGCCTTCACGATGGATCCGGACCCGGCAAGATACTCCTCAAGATCAACGACAATGGCATCGCCCTGGCGAGAGGCGAGCCTGGTGAGGGGCTCTTGCTCGAACCAGCGCACAGTCAGCAAAGCGCCATCGCGTTTCCAGGGGAGGATGAGCTGGTCGGCAGACGTCAGAGCTGTTTCGCAAGTGAATCGGAACAGCACCAGATAAGACCCACGTTCTCCGCGCGGCGATCCCTCAAAGGCGCACCGGTCCGGCAAGATGGGTGTCGTGATCGCACTGGAAAGGCGCTGTGGAACCTTTGAGAGGAGCTGATAAGTGCCTGGAGCTGTTTCGATCAGCTCGGCTTTGTCGACACCCAGCGAGTGTGCTGATGCCTCTGCCGGCCACAACCAAGCCGCCAATACCAACACAAGCGCGGCAATCGGGTGTGCCTTAGTCATTCGGCCCGCCCTCAACCGGCTCGACCACAACTAGATAGTTCTGCCGCATGTCGTCCAGCGCTGCATCGAGAAGCTCGTTGGATTTTGCCGACAACCAATGCGTTGAAATCCAGTCTTGGGCCAATTCATAAGTTGGCGTGCGCGGCGGGTTCCGGTTGATCACGCGAAGAAAATGAACGGATCCCGTTGGGGATACATAAGGACCGCGCCAGTCCTGGTCGTCTTCGCTGACCGAGAGCAAGTCCTTGGCAGGTTCGGTGCCAAAGAGGCCGACAAGCCGACGTTGATCAATAAACCGCAAACGGTACCCGAGCCGGGTATCAAAGTCCCCGAGAGTGGAGGGATCTTCGGCCTGATTGAGCGCGTCCAGAATGCCATCTGGTATCGTATCAGGATCTGAGAACATGACATGGTTCAAATCGAGGCTCGGCGGACTGGTAAAGGCGTCCTGGTTGGCCTCAAAATGGGCGCGCAAGTCGTCTTCGGACGGTTCGGGTATATCGCTTCCAATAAAAAAGCGCATGTTTTGCAACAGCAACGCCCGAACCCGGGAGCTGTCGGTGAACCCACGGGCTTTTGCTTCCCGCACGAGGATTTCCTCCTCGATGAAAGCGTCGACAATTCGCTGTTTGTCGTCATCGCTCAACGAGCGAAGGCGTAAGTCTTCTTCTTGGGAAAAGAGGTATCTTTGGGCTTCCGCATCAACAACGATCACCTCCCGCTCATCTCCGCCAATGATGCCTTGCGCAACAAAGAGCCCAGCTGCCAGAATCAGGAAATGCAATAAAGGTTCGCGGAAAAACCGCCGAAGAAGCGAGACTTCAGATGGGTTGTCTTCTTGAGGGATTTCGGAAGAATCTTGTGAGGTCATGCGTCTTCCTTAGAGCGTTGCCACAGTGGAAGCTGGTGCAAACTGTATCGCGAGCATCATGGATGAAACAGCCGCAATCCAGGCGGCTGCAATCCGGAACGCAACCGGCAACATGGCCCATTGAACCCGCTCTTTGAGTACGACGACACATCCGGATAGATAGAGCATCAAGATGTTGAGCCCCGCCAAGGAACCGCTCATCGTCACGAAACGGTCCCACCACAAGCCGCTATCGGGCACAGACATTGCCCCGAGAATAAGGCCTGCGATCGCAACACATCCAACAGCGGCAGGAAACAGCCGATTGGCAGAGGCCGCTGCCAAGGCACTGGTGGCGATGACGACGGTGTAGGCCAGTGTGTCTGACACATCACCGCCGGACCAGAAAAGACCGGCGAAGGAACAGCCGAGAAAGGCTGCCAGCAACCAACGCACCCTGTCCCTTGGAAACCCGCCGATCAAAAGCCCGGCACTGAGGATCAAAAGGGTCTGTGCGGGTGATGAGAAGGGATGCAGCAAGCCAATATAAAAGCCTTCAATCCCGGGAACCGGGCTGTGGGCTTGCGCCGCCCCGGTTGAGACAAAAAGGATTCCAAGACCAAGTCCGGCTGCCCGCATGCTCAGACGGCACCCACCAGAAAGGCGACGCCGGCCAGCGATATAATACCGCCGGCACCTCGGACAGCGATCCGGCCCGCCGGCCATTTGACGAGAAGACCGAATGCGATCCCGATCATGTGCAGCATGCCGGTCGCAAGGACGAACCCGATCGCGTAGGCAAAGACATTGGCAGAGACGGGCAGCTCTGTTCCGTGGGCATAGCCGTGGAAGATCGCAAACAGGCCGACCAGGACGGCAGAGACCCAAATCGGCGCTCGAACTGCCAGCGCGATCATGAGGCCCAAGACGACAGCTGAAAGGGCTATCCCGGTTTCAACGGCAGGGATCGGGACGCCGAGAATGCCAAGCACCGCCCCGAACGCCATCACGAGGGGAAAGACGATCGGCAGGATCCAAATCGAGGGAGATCCGAGAAAGGCACCCCACAACCCGACGGCCACCATGGCCGCGACATGATCCCAGCCCAGGATTGGGTGCGCAAACCCGCTGATGAACCCGCCACCATATCCATGACCGGTATGCGCCAGCGCAGGCGCCGCCAACGCCACAGAGACAAGAACAAAAACGCTAGAAAAAACAGTGGCTCTGGAACGCATTGATTCACCCTATACAAAATTGGATTGGTATCTGCGTCTTGCAACTCTAACCGATGGTTGATCCGTCAGATAGGGCCGGCACAAACTAAAAAAGCCCGACCAAATTGGCCGGGCTTTTGTCTTGAGTTTGATGTTCGGATTTTGGCTTAACGCCTCATCCGTCAATCCGCGCCGCGGACCGGGATCGCTGCATCCGGTTTTGGATGAAAGATCCGCTGTACTGCGAAGACAGCCGCTGCGATCCCGACACCAATCAGGTCGGAGATGAGCCCGCCTTCGATCATCAACAGAGCCGCTGCAATCAATCCGATCCTCAGGAACCAGGCGGCCACCGCGCCGAGGAACCAGCCTTGAACGGCAGACGACAACAGGAACACGCCGACAACCGCAGTGAGAGCCGCGCGGCCGATATCGAGCACCGAGCCGTCCATCAACAATGCGGAATTGTAGAAGAACATGAATGGCACGATGAAGGCTGCGATGCCGATCTTGAACGAGGCGACCGACGTCTCCATCGGATTTGCCCCCGATATCCCGGCTGCCGCGTAACTGGCGAGGGCCACGGGCGGTGTGATCGCCGACAGAACCGCAAAGTAGAACACGAAGAAGTGCGCGGTCAGAAGTGGAATGCCGAGTTGAACAAGACCAGGTGCGACCACGGAGGCAGCCACCGCATAGGCGGCGGTCGTCGGCATGCCCATCCCGAGCAGGATCGAGATACACATCGCAAAGAACAACGCCAGAAGCTGGCTGGTGTCGGCAAGGCTGAGCAGCAGCGACGAGAACCGTGCACCAACACCGGTCAGCGAGATCACCCCAACAATGATACCTGCACAGGCACACACGGCGATGATCTGAACCGACATTGTTCCGGCTATTTCAAAGGCCCTGAAGATCGACCTGGGACCCATGCGATAGGGCGTGAGCCAGGAAACAACGGCTGCAGATATTGTTGCCAGAGCGCCAGCCCTAATGACGGAATACCCCATGAAAAGCGCGTAAATCAGGATAATGATCGGCAGGAACAGATATACCTGTTTAACCATCTGCGCGAACTTCGGCAGCTCTTCTGATTTCATGCCGCGCATGCCGAGCTTTGCAGCTTCGAAATCGACCATGAAGTAGACCGAAACGAAGTAAAGGACGGCCGGGATCAGGGCGGCGATGGTGATTTCCGTGTAAGGAATGCCCGTGATTTCCGCCATGATGAATGCGCCGGCGCCCATGATCGGCGGCATGATCTGGCCACCGGTTGAGGCAGCCGCTTCAACAGCGCCTGCGGTCTTGCGGTGATAGCCAACCTTCTTCATCAACGGAATGGTCAGGGAGCCGGTGGAAACCACATTACCGGCGGACGTTCCGTTGATCATGCCCATCAGACCGGACGCAAAGATCGCCACCTTCGCCGGACCGCCGCGGGCGCGGCCTGCGGCTGCGAAGGCAAAGTTGACGAAGTAGTCGCCCACTTTGGAGGCCTGCAGGAAGGCTGCGAAGATGATGAAGAGAATGATGTAGGTCGACGAAACAGCGGTCGTCGGGCCGAGAATGCCAGCATCGGTATAGACCTGGCTGAAGAAGCGCTGCCAGGTAATTGGCGGTGAATTTAGGAAGCCGGGCAGTTTGTCGCCGATGAAGACGTAGCCGAGGAAGACAGCGGCGATCACCACAAGGGCCATACCGGCGACGCGCCGGGTTAACTCCATGATGAGTGCGGTACCGGCAACCGCTGCGATCGAGATCCCGATCGGCGCAAACGGTGTTCCGGTCGAATTCCGCATCAAGGTGCCGTAGATTGTGATCAGGTAGGCCGCAACAGCTGCCCCACACACAGCGAGAACGACATCCGGAGCCGCGAACCCTGTTCGGACGCGTTGATGGAACCAGGAGAGGATGATGCCACCGGCCGTTGCCACGATCAGCGGCAGGCCGAAGAGGTAGGTTTCGCTGAACTTGATGCCTTCATCAATGCCGTTCCACATCTTGCCATTGGAAATTTCAGCGGCGAAAGAGAAGGCCATGCCGAGCGAGAACAGGGCAGGGATCATCAAGGCATAAGCGGCATAACCAAGAATGGGTGTTTCCTGCCCCTTTTCAGGAAAATCAATCCGGCCTGCGAACAAAAGAAACCCAAGCGCGAGCGCACCGGCAACGTGAACAATGCGGAAGTTCCAGGTTTCCATCGGGAACGTCGGAAGGAACGGGATGACAATGCCGGTCCATTCGGAGATCGAGAGACCGTTCAAGGCCGCCATGTGAAATGCGGCATAAAGCGCAGCGAAGGACGTAATGAACATGAGGGATTTACCCTCAAACAGGCGCCGGTTTACCTCAACCGGTTCCTCATCGACGCCGTGCGCGATCAGATGATCGTCGTCTTCGGCTGGTGTTGTCTTGTCGGTCATAGTCCCCCGCGCCTCCAGCTGCGTCAGCCAGAGTTTATCTTGTCGTTGAAGCAAGGGCCGCGCAAGTCCCGCGGCCCTCCTTTGGTTTTTGTGAAGACGGTCTTAGTTGCCGTGGATCATGTCGGCCGGAATGTCGGCACCAGCATTTTCCGTGAACCACTCAGCTGCACCCGGGTGCCACTTCAGAACGGTGTTCTTGGTCCAGTTTTCAGGCAGCGTGGAACGTGCGGCCTTGTGGATGTTCACCATACGGTCGTTGTCGGACATGACGACGTTGACTGCTGCCTTGACGAAGGACGCCGGCAGGTCGCAGTTGGCGACAGCGAAGTTCCACATGGAGACAGAGCGCGCGTCGTTTTCCAAAGTGGTGTAGGTGTCAGAAGCGATTGCGAACTCTGAAACAGGGAAGGCTTCCAGGATCTTCGCACGCTCTTCTTCGGTGAATTCGATGATGTTGATGTCGGTCTGGACTTCGAGCTGGCTAACGGCCGGAACCGGTACCCCTGCTGCGAATGCAATCACGTCAAGAAGACCATCCTGGAGCTGGCCGCCAAGATCGGACCACCCGCCGTTGCGGCGCTCAAAGTTCACGCCAAGCTCTTCCATCATGCGCGGGAAGTAGGTGTCGGACGTGGAACCTGCCGGGCCGAAGCCGATCTTGGCGCCATCCGGAATGTCCGCAATAGACGTGATGCCGGAGGAAGACAGAGCCGTGATTGAGAACGGGGTCTGATACATCGGGAACATGGCGCAGGCGTTGGTCATCTGCAGGCCCGGTGCGATCGGGTTGGTGCCGCCGAGCGATTCCGCTGCCGGGCCCATGGTGGTCATGCCGAACTGAGCGTCACCGGTGTGAACCAGGGCCATGTTCTGCATCGGGCCGCCGGTGACTTCACCGCCGCCGGAAATGCCGAGTTCTTCAGCAACCAGGTTTGCCCAGCCAGAACCGTAGGCGAAGTAGGTGCCGCCCTGAGACGCGGTGCCAACTGTGAAGCTTTCAGGCCAGCCAGTGCGATCCTCATCCTGAGCAAAAGCGGACGTCGCGGTCATAGCTGCGATTACAACCGCGCCAGTGATCATGGTGAATTTCATGAGTTCCTCCAAAGATTATTGTTCCGAGCGGAACGGGCACGGAGTTTTTGCGGATTCCTGCTGACCAAATTGAACTGGACCTGCGCTCCTCCCAAAGCGTGCCGCCCTGTAATCAAGTGCGAACGGATAAAAAGGCAAGCTTCCGCGCCCCAAGAAATGAAGTTTGTCGTTGGGGAAGGGGGTATTTGGGTGGAGACGGTGACAAAGCGGTCAAGTTGTGTCCCGATTAGGTGACACATCTTGGGGGGCAGTTCAGAATTTAGATTTCTTCAGAATAGGCTTTCCGGGAGAGATCGTATTTTTGCATCTTCTCATAAAGCGCCTTTCTCGAAATCTTGAGCGCCTCATAAGTCTCCTTGATGCTGCCACCATGGGCCGCAAGCGTTGCCGCGATCAAAGCCTTTTCATGTTGGGCCATGTGATCAGCAAGACCGAAGTCTAGGTGTTCATCGCCGCCATGATCAATGCCAGAGGCGAGCCCCAGAACAAACCGGTCAGCGGCGTTGCGCAGTTCGCGAACATTTCCTGGCCAGTCCTGACTGACGACTTTGGCCAAAACACTATCCGGTATCTCGGGTAGCTCCCGCTTGAAGCGGGTTGCCGCGTCTGAGACCAGTTTGGAAAACAGGAGCGGGATGTCCTCGCGGCGGGAACTGAGAGGTGGCACGGTAACCGTCACAACATTGAGCCGGTAGAGGAGATCGGACCGGAATCGGTCGGCGGCCGCTTCCGCAACAAGATCCTTTTTTGTGGCTGCGATGAAACGGACATCCAATTCCACCGGTTCATTTGACCCGAGCCGTGTGACCACCCGGTTTTGGATGGCATGCAGGAGTTTTGTCTGCAGCGGGAGTGACAGGCTGTCGATCTCATCGAGAAGAACCGTTCCACCGCGGGCGGCCTCAAAGCGCCCGGTTCGGGCCCGCATAGCGCCCTGATAGGCTCCTGCCTCATGTCCGAAAAGTTCGCTTTCAACAAGATTCGCAGGCAGGGCACCGCAATTGATGTGAACAAACGGCATGGAAGCCCGCGAACTAGCTTCGTGGATTGCCCGGCTGGCGACTTCCTTGCCGACACCGGTATCACCCGTTATCAACAAGTCTACATCGGCAGCCGCGACAGCGCTAACCTGATCTCTCAAGGCGCGCATAACCGGGCTGCGACCGTGCAAAACCCCTTCGACCGCATCCCGTGCGCCGACCTCCCGGCGAAGCGACCGGACTTCGACGGTCAAACGGCGTTTGTCCAGTGCGCGGCGCACGGTTTCGACCAGGCGGCTCGGCGGGAACGGCTTTTCAATGAAATCATAGGCTCCGTCACGCATCGAACTCACGGCGAGTTCGACATCTCCGTGGCCGGTCACCAGAATAACCGGAAAACTCGGGTCGATTTCCAAGACCTTGCGCATCAAAGTCAGCCCATCGGTTCCCGGCAAACGAATGTCGGTCACGAGAATACCGCGAAAGTCGCGTGTTACGTGCTGCAGCACTTGGTCGGCATTGGGGAAGCACTCAACCTCAAGGCCTTCCAGCTCCAGGCTTTGTTTGGCGGTGAAACGCAGATGTTCTTCGTCGTCGACGAAGAGGATTTTTTGAGCACTCATTCGGCGGCTGTTTCCTGCGCGCGGATTTCCTGGTTTTCGTTGGCGGTCTCGCTAGCCAGTACGAGATCAATCGAAAAGACGGCGCCGCCCTCATCATGATTGGAAACCCGAAGCGTACCGCCGAAATCCTTGACGATGTTGTATGAAATTGAAAGGCCCAACCCCATGCCTTCGCCCGGCTGTTTGGTTGTGAAAAAGGGGTCAAAAACCTGGCCCATCTCCTCTTCCGAAACGCCGGTTCCGTAATCCCGGACCGACAGTACACAAGTGTCGGCATCTGTTTGAAGGGCAATATCGATTTGGGCCGGTTGCCGATCCTTCATGGCGTCAAGCGCATTCGTCAGGAGATTGACCACAACCTGTTGCAGGCGGATATGTCCGCCCATGACCCAGACCTCGTCATCCGGCTGAGCGAAATTGAGCTTGGCGCCGCTTCCCCGGAGCCTTGGTTGCAGGAGACCAATCGCGTCGTTGACGATCTGTACCAAAGGGACCGGCCGGACCTTTTCCATCGGACGGCGTGCAAAGTTGCGCAAATGCTTCGAGATTGACGCCATCCGATCTGTCATTTCAGAAATACGGCTGATGTTTTCCCGGGTTTCGGGTGTCCTGTTCCTTTCAAGAAGCTTCAAAGCGTTTTCCGCGTAAGATTTTACGGCGGCAAGCGGTTGATTGAACTCATGGCTGAGCGCTGCGGACATCTGACCAAGCGCTGCCAGCTTGCCCGCTTGCACCAACTCGGTCTGGGTTTTCCGCAACCGGGTTTCAGCTGCCTTTCGTTCGGCAACTTCTTCCAAAAGCTGTGCATTCGTCCGGTTGAGATCAGCGGTCCGTTCTTCCACCCGGACTTCGAGCTGTTCCTGTGCAGCCTGCTGCGTCAGCAGCCGTTCAAGAAGCTGCGCGCGCCGCTGGATGTAAAAAGCGACGGCCAATCCAATCAGCATGATCCCGAGGACAAGGATCAGAACCGCCGCAAAGGCCTGTGTTCTCGCTCTGGTGGCGGAAACCAGGATGCGGACATTCCACCCGGCATCGGAAATATATTCCGAGCTGCTGATATAGCGATAGCCACTTGGTTCATCCTCAATCTTGATGAGATTGAGATCCTCCGTGAGTGGTTTAACCGTGTTGACAAGGGGAAGAAGCCCATCCGCCGGGTATTGCCGGTTCGCCCGAATTTCAGCGATTTCAGTCCTAGTCAGCGGACGCAGGGTTCGGAAATGCCAATCCGGCCGGCTCGCCATGAAGACGACACCGCGCAGGTCAGACACGATGATCTGATGATCAGCGTTGCGCCAGGCTTGTTCAAACCCATCAACAGTGAACTTGACTGCGACCACGCCTATGACGCGCTCATTGTCTTCAATGGGAGCCGCGAAGAAGTATCCACGTTCCCCGGATGTTGTACCAAGTGCAAAGAAGCGGCCGGTTCCGCCCTCGAGGGCCTGCGTAAAGTAGGGCCGGTAAGCAAAGCTTCGCCCTACGAATGACAGCTCCTTTTGATAACTGCTGGCAGCGAGCGTCATGCCGGAGACATCCATCACATAAACATCTGAAGCTTTCAGCCGGTACGCGGAGAGCCGGAGGTCTTCGTTGACCCGCTTTAAAAGTTCAGGGTCTGTCGGAGACTTTAAGAGAGCAACCAGGCTCGGGCGCTCGGCAATCAGCGAGGGCAGGGGTTCATAGCGCTGCAACGCGCCTTTCAACCCTTCGACAGTCAGTTTCAGGGTTGCTTGTCCCCGCAGGCCAGCCTGTTTTTGAAAATACGTCTCAATGACGGGTTCGGACAACACGGCAACGATCGCGGACAGCAGTACAAACCCGGCGAGCACACGGCCGGACGTTATTTTGAACAGTTTCGACTGTCGTCTTGGCATTCCAAGAGCTTTCCAATAAAGGCCTACGCTTCAATTACCTTGCACATGTTGCCATACGTGGGAAATCACAACAGATCCTTCACCAACGGCCGAAGCAACACGTTTTACCGAGCCGGCTCGAACATCACCAACGGCAAACAGACCAGGACACGATGTTGCGTATTGCGATTGTTCGCCAACTTTATCGCCTGTGAGCACGAAGCCGCGTTCATCCAGATCGCAGGTTTCCGACAGCCAGTCTGTGTTGGGGGCCGCACCCACCATGATGAAGGCAGCGGGACAGTCCAGGTTCCAGTCCTCGCCGTTCCGGTCGATCACGACTTTTTCCAGCGCGTCGTTTCCTTCTAGCGCCTTGATCTGGGACTTGTAATGGATTGTTACAGACGGGTCAGCTTCGAGCCTTGAAAGAAGGTAGTCCGACATGGATTCCGCCAGGCTGTCGCCCCTGATTAACATATGGACATGGCACGCTGCTCTGGACAAATACATCGCCGCTTGCCCGGCGGAGTTGCCGCCTCCCACCACGACGACATCAGCGCCGCGGCAATAGCGGGCCTCCATGTCCGTTGCGGCATAATAAATACCGGTGCCTTCAAATTCTTCCAACCGGTTGAGCGGCAAACGGCGATACTGGACACCGGATGCAACGACAACAGCCTTGGCACAAATTTCCTTGCCATTGTCCAACGTGACACAGAATGTCCCATCGGCCCGCCGTTCCAGTTTCTCCGCCCGCCGGGGCCGCAGAAATCGTGTGCCGAACTTGAGCGCTTGCACTTCGCCCCGCCAAACGAGATCAGACCCGGAGATCCCGGTCGGAAAGCCCATGTAGTTCTCGATCCGGCTGGACGTTCCGGCCTGCCCCCCAATGGCCAGATCCTCGACAAGCACCGCAGAAAGTCCTTCCGCTCCTGCATATACGGCGGCAGCAACGCCTGCCGGTCCGCCACCGACGATAAGAACATCTACGGTTTCATGGCATTCAAAGTGTTGCGCCAGACCCAAGAGTTTTGCCACCTTGGCAGGTGTGGGTTGGTCGACAACCCGGTTTTTGCCGAAGACAACGGCCGGCTGCCGCCCACGGAGCTTGCAGCTCTGCGCGATTTCATCCGCGTCTTCAGACCCGAGATCAATCATCTGAAACGCGATCTTGTTCCGCGCCGCAAATTCCGCAACCCGCCTGACATCGCGGTCAACATCTGCACCGACTAGCTTCAACGACGTGTCGTGCTCTTCAACCTGGCGGCGCCGGCGCGCAGCAAAAACCGAAATGATGATGTCCGACATCTCGGGTATTCGCGACATGGCCGCAAGCATGTCTTTCCGGGAGACAGAGATTAAAACCGTGTCTTCCTTGGCGCGCAGCGGCAGCGTATAAGCCCCGCCATTCAAAAACGTAATTTCTCCAATGAATTGATCCGGTCCAAGCGAGGACGGCAGGTAAGCCTCCCGCGTGTAGGTGTCGATTATCTCGACACGCCCTTCCAGGATATAGAGGAACCGGTCCATCGGGTCGCCAACTTCGGCGATCATTGTGCCCGCATCAAAGCGGACTTCCGTTCCCAGATCCCGGATTGCCTGGACATGGCTTTGGTGAAGAGGCGTTCGAGCCATTTCCCTCAAGTCACCAGCAAAGCTTTCCATATTCAGGTCCTTCGATTGCAGCTCGGGAGTGGCGTGCCTTCAGCACTACCCCCCGAAGAGAAACCTTTCAATATGCAGAACGGCTATCAGTGGTTGTCATTGGATTTCTGGTACCTGAAGTTTTCTGTGCGTGTGAGCCACTGGTTGCCGCCATAAACTGGATCTGAGTCGAACGTCGTCCGACACACACCCCAAAACCATATTTGGCGCAGTCTCTGGAAACTGTTCACCAGCGAGACCAACTAAACCCAACAGGCAGTTGCGATTAACGAGGTGAACATGTCTCACAATGTCCGGACCGAAACAGACTCTTTTGGGGCACTGGAGATACCCACAGACAAGTACTACGGCGCCCAAACAGCCCGCTCCTTGATCAATTTTCCGATCGGCGGGGAGACGATGTCACGTCCCCTCATCCATGCGCTGGGTGTCATCAAGCAGGCGGCCGCCCGTGTGAATGCGGCTCAAGGAAAGCTTGATCCGAAATTGGCGGACGCGATTGAACGGGCGGCGTCGGAAGTTGCCGCCGGAAAGCTGGACGATCATTTCCCACTTGTCGTCTGGCAGACCGGTTCGGGCACTCAGACCAACATGAATGCAAATGAGGTGGTTGCAAACCGCGCAATTGAGCTGCTTGGCGGTGTTGTCGGCTCCAAAACACCAGTGCATCCAAATGATCACTGCAACATGAGCCAGTCTTCAAACGACACCTTTCCAACTGCCATGCATATTTCTGCAGCCACGGAAATCAAAGAAAAGCTGTTGCCCGCACTGGCACATTTGAAGTCCGCTCTTGAGAAAAAGTCTGAAGAATGGGCGCACATCGTCAAAATTGGCCGGACCCACACACAGGATGCAACGCCATTGACCCTTGGCCAGGAGTTCGGCGGGTACGCCGCTCAACTTGCCCTTGGAATGGAGCGTATCACCGAAGGGTTCAACGGGTTATATGCGCTGGCGCAAGGAGGAACGGCCGTCGGGACAGGCCTTAACACGAAAAAAGGCTTCGACACTGCATTCGCCGCCGAAGTGGCCGCGATTACCGGTCTCCCGTTTCGAACCGCATCCAACAAGTTCGAGGCGCTCGCAGCACATGATGCCTATGTCTACGCCCATGGTGCGCTCAATACGGTCGCAGTATCCCTGTTCAAGATCTCCAATGACATCCGGTTCTTAGGCTCTGGACCGCGATCAGGGCTTGGGGAGCTGTCGTTGCCGGAAAATGAACCCGGCTCCTCCATCATGCCGGGCAAAGTCAATCCGACCCAGTGCGAGGCCATGACCATGGTGTGCGCACAGGTTCACGGCAACCAGTCAACGATTTCGTTTGCCGGTAGCCAGGGGCACTTTGAGCTGAATGTCTATAAACCCGTGATGGCACATGCGATGTTGCAGTCGGTCAAATTGCTGGCCGATGCCTCCATCAGCCTCGCGGACCGATGCGTGTCCGGCATTAAGGCAAATGAGGATAATATCACCCGCCTGATGGAACGGTCCTTGATGCTGGTAACCGCACTCGCTCCCGCGATTGGCTATGACAAGGCCTCGGAAATCGCCAAGACAGCCCACAAGAACGGCACATCCTTGCGCGAAGAAGCGCTCAATCTCGGCTATGTAACGGAAACAGAATTTGACGCACTTGTGCGCCCTGAAAAGATGATCGGCCCGAGCGATTGACAGATATCGGCTGCGTCAGCAGACCTCGTCGCGATCACAATCAAAGAGAGTGGCGGAGGAGGTGGGATCACAACCGGATATTTCAGACACTTTCAAAGCGTGCCAAGTAACTGTTTTTAATATCTAAAAGAATAATCCGGTTTGACACGGCGTTTCAAATATGTTCAGCGTGGTTCCACCATTCGGCACCAATTCGGAACCGCACATGAGACTGACAGACAGCAAATGCAAGCGGCTGAGCTCCGGCATTCATGCGGACGGCGGAGGGCTATATTTCGAGATCTTGGCAAGCGGCTCAAAGCGCTTCATTTTCCGGTGGACTGACCCTGCCGGGAAGCGTTGCAAGATGGCGTTGGGCGCATATCCGGCGCTTACACTGGTGAAGGCGAGGGAGCGCGGCGCTCAGCTCCGGCAAGAGACCGCAGACGGCAATGACCCACGGCATATCAAGGCGAGCGCTCCCAAGGTCCCGACGTTCGGAGAGTTGGCGCTGGAATACATCGAAGACAACGAACCCGGCTGGAAGCACAAGGCGCACAAAGCGCAATGGCGGTTGACCATGTTAGGGCCATCGGAGACGCCAGCGAGGGGGCGTCAGAAGGCGCCGGACTATTGCGCGGCTATCCGGAAACTGCCGGTCGACAAGATCACCAGCGATCACGTTCTCGATGTTCTGCGACCGGTCTGGATGGAGAAGCCGGAGACTGCTAGGCGCATCCTGTCGCGCATCGCGAAGATCATGGATTACGCCAAGGCGCGAAAGCTCCGCGATGGTGATAACCCGGCGGATAAGAACGTGCTTAAACTCCTCCTGCCAGACCATAAGCCAAAGGACGGCCAGAAGCACCACCCGGCTATGCCTTTCGATCAGCTGCCGGGGTTTGTGGCTGAGCTGCAGCAAAAGGCCGGTGTGAGTTATCAGGCTCTGGAAATGCTCATTCTGACGTGTTTGCGCTCAAAGGAGATCAGGGAGGCGCGCCTATGCGAGTTCGATCTGGAGGCGCGAGTCTGGAGCATACCGGCGATCAGGATGAAGAAACCTGCTCCGCACACAATCCCACTGACTGACCGCATGATCGCCATAGTCGAGGAGCGCATCGCAGAGGGCGCGACGGATCTCTTGTTTGCAGGTCCGAGGTCTGACAAGCCGATCAGAGATGCGTCGATCTCAAAGCTTGTGCCGGGCGAGTACACCGTCCACGGGCTTCGGAGTACGTTTGCAGACTGGGTTGGGGATGCCACCGATTTTGACCCGTTTCTCGCTGAATATGCGCTTCACCATGCGGTCGGAAATAAGGTCATGCGGGCATACAGGCGCAAGGATGCGCTCGACCGGAGGCGCAGGCTTATGGAAGCTTGGGAGGCGTTTTGCCTGTCCGGCGTGAAGTAAAGCACAATATAATGTGCTGGTATTCTGTGCCAACACAACATGGTGTCGGGGGCGCCTTGATGTTCCGTTTGCAATCGGTTTCTAACAATTTGAATGAAACGCACGGAACCGAAAGGCAAATCAATGAAGCTCTTAACACTTGCACAAGTTGCCGAGAAATTGGCAATCAGCAAGACAACGCTCTGGCGTATGCGCCGAGATGACCAGCTGCCGGAGCCAGTCAAGGTGCGCGGTCAGATCCGCTACCGGGAAACCGATATCGAGGCGGCGTTTGGGGCATGACTCCACCCGAATCCTGATCGGTCTGGAGGGGTGGATCATTTCATATGCGCCGGGCGATTCTTTTCTGAGTTCAACACCAGAAAGGAGCCTGCCGGGCATGTCGGTTTACTGCACGTCAAAAAAAGGGTCGACTTAGACTCGTCACTGAGCCACCCGCAAACCCCGATGCGATCTTCTGGACACTGCCGGAGCCACCCGGCGCCAACCTGGAAGCGCTCCTGAAAGAGATCGATCTTGATCAGCCCGTGGGCGCGATCAAGCGCGCGTTGCGGGATCGGTCCCGGCCCTTGTGGGAAGCTCATAGGCGCGGGCGCAGGGACGCTCCTGAGACGATCTTCGAGCCGTTCAAGGAGGCTGCCGATCAGGTTGCTGACGCTTGGCTTGCGGGGCAGGAGCAGGGGCTTGTGATCCATACCATGCGCGCGATCGACTATTTCCACGTCGATAAAGACACCCTGATCTTGCTGCCATCTAAACGAGTGAAGAGCGGCGTTAAGCCCGCTGAGAGCCGGTTGCGCTGGAAACCCGGCGCGCAGTTGCGAGACCGCATCCTGATCGCATCGTGGGAAGATCTGCAGGCCATCGCATTGGACCGGCCGCTATCGCCCTATTGCGTGCTGGGAGAGGCCGCCACGGCCGCGCAGGAGGATCAACTGGTCGCGTTGTTCAAACGCTGCCCGGTCGCGGGTGCCTCTGAGTTTAGCTCATTTTTGGGCGAAAGCCGATCAGGAGAGGCAACTCCTGACCGGCCAGATCATCCAAAGTAAGGAACCATTTTGATGAACACTCAATATATCTCCGCAGCCGTGGAAGCGGCAAGCCCCTCATACGACACGCTTAGTGCCCTGATGGCGTACACTGTTTCAGCCATGACCGGCTATGGCGTCGGAGCCATGACGATCGCAAAGATCGGTTATTTGATGATGGAGTCATGTATAATTCCAGATTATTAAATATGGCAAAGTTATAACTTGTACTTATAACAAAGGGTTGGCCCCCTTCCGGTCGCTTGACCATTGTTATTCGCAACCCGCAGACTGATAAAACTTGATTGCGCGGTGGCCGGCAAAGCCCGTCAAAAGGAGGCAGCGCAGTCTCCCATTGGCCCTAAACGACGAAAGGCCCGCACATAGTGCGAGCCTCTCTCGAATAGGGTTCCTCGACAGCGTTGGCGCGCTTCAAGGAATGAGCCACAAACACACGGCTAAGACGTGACTAGAGAAATTATCGCTGACGGGACCGCACCCGTCAACCCCAACAAATCCGCCGATTCCTTCCTGTATCATTCCCGCGCTATGTTCGAAAACGGCTGGCGCGTTTCGCCGTTGTATCCGGGCAGCAAGATCCCCGGCATCTACCGGCGCGGTGAGTGGCAGAAAATGCCCCGCTGGGCGGATCACGCCACCTCGCAATCAGTCTATAAAGTCGAAGCCTTCCAGCGTATGGTCGAGTCCAGTGAGACTCCCGGCGTTGGGCTCTGCACCCTGATCACCCCCGATCTGGTATGGGTCGATCTCGACTCCACCGACACCAACGTTCGCGATGACCTTATTGGCGAGCTGCAGGAGCTTGACGGCGCTATCCTGATGCGCGTTGGCTCCAAGGGCTTCGCGATGCCGTTCCGGCTTGCAGATGGCCTTGAAGTCCCCAATGCAATCCACCTGGACGGCCATAAAGCGCTGGAGCTTCTGCAATACGGCAAGCAAGTCGTTTGCTATGGAGTACACCCTGACACCGGGCGGCCGTATGAGTGGCTTACAGATGCTCAGCCATGGAACACCCGCACCGATGAATTGCCGGTCTTCGATGAAGACGTTCTAGCCATCTGCGGCGACGTCTTGCGCTTCTATGGCAGCACCCGCACACCTGTCGCCCACCGCACCCGGCGCGAAGGCGACATCGAGGGTGATTACCATTACGCGCGCCTAGCAGACAAGCTCGACACATGGGCGCTCGATAACATTGGCGAATGGATTCATGGGTTGCCGATCCATGCCGTTGCAAAGCGCTCCGGTGGTTACGATTGCCTTGCAACATGGCGGCCATCGGAGAAGCCTCTAGCCCAGCGGCTGAGAGAGCCAAATCTTGGAGTCCACCGCAACGGCATTTCCGACTTTGGCGACAATGCCCGTGGTTACACGCCGATCGGTCTGGTGGCTGTGGCGTTGGGCGTCGATTACGAATCTGCGCTCTGGTGGCTGTATGAGGCCAAGCATGGGCCATGGCCGGACTTGCACCCTGATTTGCGGGGGCGGGGCTGATGGTTGCCATATCCCTGCAATCGGATCTCCTTTCCGGGGCTGCCGAGATCCCAAGCGTCAAGGCGCCTGATGCGCAGGCTCTGATCGGAGTCGCGCAGGCTCGCGAGGAGCTTGGCAGCGTTATCGAATCCGTTTTCTCAAGTGCATTGAACGCTTACGAGCGTCGCCAGATGCACTGGATCGAGGTCGGTGGAGTCCTGTCGAAGTATGAGCGGCAGGAGAGGGCAAGTCTTGTGCGTGTCACGGTCGGCACCGGCAAGACTCGCCAGACCGTCAAGCAGATCGTTCGAGCGCTGCAGGAAAACAAGTATTTTAGAGTCTTGATCCGCGTGAAGGATCACAAGATGGGTCGCGAGCTCGCAGCTGATCTTTCGGAAGCGATGTCCGCAGCCGGATTGAATCCAAAAGCCGAGCTTGCAGTCTGGCACGGAACGGATGCACCAGATCCTCGACCGACAGCGGAGGAGGGCGATCAGGCCTGCAAAAACCAAGAGCGGCTGAAAGAGGTCATCGAGGCGGGCGGCGGCGTTTCTGATGCCTGCAACGCTTGCGGCGGATGCCCGTTCAAGCCGGATCCGTCCGGCAATTTGAATTTGGGCTGTTATTACCGGCAACAGTACGCAAAGGAGTCGCGTGTCGTTATCGCTGCCGGGGATGTGTCGATCGAAAACTTGCCCAACTCCCTCCGGAAACCTAAGCCAACAAAGGAGGAAAGAGCTATTGCAAAAATGATGGGGGGCAAATTGCTCCGCCATATGGACTTTGATCTGATCATCCTGGACGAAACAAATCCAACTGATCTGATCAGTGGTCAGTCTTGGATTAAAGCTGATTGCCTTGTCACCGACTTGGGGCTGATGCACAAAAACGCAACCGGCCGTACGGTCGAGCTTGGCGTCGACACAAAGAAGAAGTTAGACCATAGCTCGATGCCGAGAATTCTAAGACATGTTCACACGATCATTCATGATTGCGCAGAAGCTGGCGAGCCGGTCACAGCTGGGCATTTCAAAAAGATCTTCATGAAGGCTGAAGAGCTCCGCGCTGCGATACGATATGCGCGCAAGCATAAGGTCGACATCAACAGTGATGAGCTCAAAGCGCTCCTCGCACCTGATGAGCTTTCTGCCATGCTGGCGAAGGCCGCGCCGGTCAATAATCTGATCAGCAATATTGTCCGGATCTTGAAAGCCTTGATCCAAGGGCTGGAGGATGCGGAGAAGACCCGCAAGACCGACGCGCCAATTCCGCAAATTTCATGTTACTTCAAACCAATCAAGGGCGAGAGGCATCTTGTATGCGTTCCGCGGCGGAGAATGGATATCTCTCCGCACCTGAAAACGGCGCCGATCTTGATCTTGGACGCAACGGCAGATGAGCAATTGCTCCGCCCATGGTTTCCGACGCTGGATCTGGTCGCTGACATCAAGGTCGAGGATGGTGCGGGCGTCTATCGCGTCCAACTGACTGACCGGGCCATGAGTTATCGCGAGCTCAAGCCTAAGACATGGGAAAAGGGAGAAGATCCCAGCGAGGCGCAGATCAAGGAGTGGCGCGCGAAGTACCGCAACGGCGGCCAGTCGGCAGATACTCCGGCGGAGAAAGAAGATCTCCGGCTCCTGAATAAACACGACTCCATTCGGGCGGCGGAGCAGAAGGTTAAAGATGTTGCAGCCTTGCAAAACTTTATGCGCGCTGTTTACGGCGGGCGGGTCGGTATTGTTGCGCCGAAAGGTATCGTTCCGATGCTCAAGCGGCTGGGCGTGGATTCCGATGACATCATGAATTTCGGAGCCTGTCGCGGTCAGAACCGTTTTGAAAAGGTTCGCGGGCTGATTGTTGCCGGGCGACCTTCTCCGCCAGTGGCAGATTGCGAGAACCTGGCAGCGATCATTTTCGGGCAGGATGTCAAGAGGCTTGATGGTCCCTTTGAAAGGCGCGCAGGAGCGATTTTTAAGCGGTCTGGAGTGCGTTCCATGCCTAACGTGGAGTTTCACCCGGATGAGCGCGTCGAGGCTGTGAGGCGTTCTATATGCGAGGCTGAACTTATTCAGGCGGTTGGCAGGGCAAGGGCAGTCAATCGCGGCTCCGGAGATCCGGTCACGATCGTGATCCTGACAAGCGTTCCGCTCGACGTGCCGGTCGATCAATTCATGAATTACGATTGCATCGACTCCATCGTGGGATGGCCCGGCGCTTGCGTGGCTGCAGGTATGTGGCCGAAGCAGGGAGTCTATGGTGCAAACTCATTGCGCGCTGAAATGATCCGCGCCACGGCAGAGGCGATGCCGGGCTATGGGGCTGCAATGGCGTTGGGTGACATCACAGACAGCCAATTGCGACAGCACGTAAAGGACACCCTCCGCAAAGATGTTTTCAAAGATCAGATCAGGGTGATCGATGATGAGTTTGGCGCCGGAGGCGGCGTCGACTTTTTCGGGCTGCCATTGTCGGCGGAGCGTTTCGAGCATGGTGAGGCGCAAACGCTGGATATGCGATCGCCTTGCGCTGCCATGTATGCTGGGAAGCCGGAAGCGTTTCAGGGCTCTGGCATCGAGGGCAATGGCTGGTCATGGGAGAAAATCGAGTTGGACTCCGCGAGTTGGACTCCAAAAAGCCGAACAGTGGAAAAGCTAATAGAAGAGTATACTAATAGCTATCCCACCGTTCGCGATGAGCCGGAGTCCAACTCAGAGTCCAACTCGCCGGATAGGGCGGAGCCTCTGGTCGAGTTGATGGCGGAGCGGGGGTTCATTCCGCTGAACACGTCGCACCTGATGGCGTTGGGCGTCTATGCCAGCAAGGGGGCGGCGAGCAAGGCGCTAAAGGATGTTGAGCCTGCAGAGGGCGAGGTCGAGGTCGCTTACAAATGGGGCGCTGGTCGGCAGAAGACCAAAGGCCGCGCCATCGTTCGTGCTGATAGCCTAGAAGCTGCCCGCGAAATCCTCCTCGACCAACTGCCCGGCTGCCAGCTGATTTGATGCCCGGCGCTGAGATGATCATCTGATCTCCTGATCGCTTACTGAATTTTTAGTAAGCGATGGGCTGAGTGGATGGGATTGCAATTTTAACGTTGTGGTATCATATTCTGATATCATATACAGGGTAGAGGGCGATGAACGGAAAGCAGCGCAGAACGCTCAAGGCGATTTTTGAAAAACCTAATCGATCGGATATCGCCTGGAAAGACGTGGTGACGCTGTTCGAAGCGATTGGCTGCGAAATATCTCAGGGAAGCGGTTCAAGGGTGCGTGTAAAGCTGAAAGACAGGAGAGCCGTTTTTCACGAGCCGCACCCCGATCGTGTTATCTGTAAGGGTGCTGTGGGCAGCGTTAGAAAATTTTTATTGGAGGCTGGCATATCGCCAGAATGACAATGGCCGGATTTGTGAAGCACAAAGACTATATCGGCGCGATTGATATCGATGTCGATGCTGGTTGCTTGTATGCGACCGCAATCGGGATGCGTGACGTGATCACCGCGCAGGGCGCGACAGTAGCTGAGCTGAATACCGCTTTTGCAGAGTCTGTCGAAGACTATCTTGCGTTTTGCGAGGAGGATGGAGTCGCTCCGGAGGCACCTGTATCCGGAAAGCTACATGCCCGCATTGGCGCGACTATGCACTACCGCCTGAAACGCATTGCAGGCGGACGTGGTGCGTCTATGAACGATGAGCTTGTGCGCCTGCTTAGGGCGCAGATAGAGCGCGAGGAGGATGATCTTGGAATCGGGCATGATGTGCCGGAATCGATCCTCGCCATGGAGGCTGCAAGAGCCTAACCAATCCTCTAAATCAGAAACGAAGACCCGGCCATCGTGCCGGGTTTTTATTGTTTGCTCTAAGTAGTTTAGTATTAATCGGATACCCGTTTTAGGGGATGTTGCTGAAGCATGAAGCTCAAGAACATTCTCAAACGTCGGCAGTAGCCGAAAACGACACTCGCCGACCTTGGCAGGCGTGGCCGCGAAGATACTGCAGACCGCGCGCCGGGGGAGGGGCAGCGAGCGCTGGTCAGTTGGCTAAAAAACTCGGGTCCTCCGCCCCGTACTGTTTTACTGCGGGCCGAACGAGCCGCTGGGGCTTGCTGCCGTATAGATCTTGAGAGTGGGTTGGCGGCTTGTTGCTTTCTGCTTTCAAAAAAATATGAAGTAAAATTTAAGCGGGGTTGTCGCATCCTCCGTTATCCATGCAGAAGCCTATGATAGCCACCAGAGCTTCCCTGATTGTCCTCCGAAATTCTCCGAAAAAACTGATCGGATAGCTTTCGAGGGTTAGTTTGTCGCGGCTTTCCAGGATAAACTGAAAGGAGGTTGGGGGTCTTATCCGTCCGGTGGTGGGAATCTAGGATCCGCGTTCCATACCCCAAGTTATGCGAGTCCGGCGTGGCTGATGGAGGCCTCTTTCGGCCCATGGCTGACGTTGGAGCGGATTGCGGCACATGGCCGAACCTGAGCCCAAAGTACTTCGTTCTGCGCGACGAACGAAGGCCGGCTTACCCATCGCAGCCGTTGTGGCGCCGCCACATAATTGGGTCGTGCCCTTCCGGGACTTTGGCACAGGGATCATCTGAGTAGCCGCGCAATATGCTGTATCTTCGGACTTGTTCATCGCTCAGAAGAGCAGGTGTTGCGAGATGTCTGGACAAATGAACCAACCGCAAAGCAGCTCTGGCTTTGGCAGCTGTATCCAAGAGCCTTGCGAGCTCTTCTTGCGACACTTCGGCATCTTCGAAAGCGGCGCTCACGGCTGCCTCAGCTGAAATAAAGCGCTCGCCTGCGGCGATGGCTTCCACTCGCATCTCTTCAAACAACTCGGTGATCGCAGCAACTTGGCCGCTCGAAAGCGCGAGTTCTTCCTGAAGCTCCAGCAGATGGGCCGGGCCGGGAAGGCCGTTTAACTCCGCAGGAAGAGCCAGTCCCCAGCCACCGCCACGGCGAAGCTCAGCTATGTCTTGATCGGACAGGCTTTTGATCTCACGTGCCTCGAACCCGGCATACGGTGTGCCACCATGATTATGCCCGTGATCCTGTGCGAACGCCGACACAGGCATGGCAAGCAAAACAACTGCCGTAAACAAAATATCCTTCATCAGCAGTCCACTCCAACGAGATCGCGGCATTGGCCATTCCAACGACAGTATCGGCTTTTCTGCGCCGCACACAAGCCGACCTTGGTGCAGCCGCAGCGAATGCCAACTTGGTCCCGCGGCACAGACCTTCGTCCACGCCGCGCAGGCCCGCTTTCCCGCCGATTCCGGGAGAAGGCACTTGCTGGCACTGCGGTCGTTGCTCATGGACGCATTCAATGGCCGTTTCGCGCCGGCATTCTTGTCGTTCGCTGCGTTGAACCATGAGCCCAACTGCAGACACCAGTCTGATAAGCGCCAAATTGGCAGGAACTTGAGTTAAGCGGACAGTCTTATGCAACAAAAGAATTGTCCGCTTTCCACCAAGAGCCGGAGCCTGCCTTCGTCGGTTGAACAGGCCCTAAACCCAAGTCTAAAACGACATGACGCGCGTGTTGTCTGCCATGATGGCAGCGGCCATTGCGGGCGGCTTGGCGACGGTGATCCCATCCAGAAGCGCGTCCGGCCCAGCCCCCTTGTTGGGAAGGTAGATCGCGCAGACTTCAACTTTGCCACCAGCTTGCATGATCTTCTGCATCAGACCCTGCGGGCTCATGTCTTTCGGTGCCAGACCGGTTGTCGCGCTTGCGGGGGCGTCCTTGAGGGCCAAATCGCCAGCCGGGCCACACAACAGGATCTGGGCAGATTTTTCTTGCTGGATTGACTGCATGGTCAGCACCATGGCCATCAGTTGGGTTTGCGGCTCGGGCGCGGTCAGGATCGTCACCAGTTTGTCTGGCCCCTCGGCCTTGACCGGTGCGAGGGCAAGCAGGAAGCTTCCTGCAAGAGCGGCTGCAAGAGTTTTCAGTTTCATCGGTTTCTCCTTTTTGAAAGACAGATTATTCCGGCAGGCAGATTTCTTTGCGGGCGATCGCTTTGCCTGTGCGCACCAAAAGAAGGGCAATGATCGCAACGAGCAGGACGAGCACCAGGGTTCCGAGCCCGCGGTAGGCGGCTGATCCCGTTTCCCCGGCATGGACGAAGCTCGCGATCGACAAGGCGGCAACGGGGAAGGACAAGGCCCACCACGACAGGGCAAACGGGATGTCTCGGAAGCGCTGCGCCTGCGTCACGACGATCAGGAAAAAAACATAACTGAGGCTGAGAAGGATCTGTCCGAACGGCCCTGGATCCGGCACCAGATGGCTCCAGGCCACGTAGGCGATCGCCGGCGGGGCAATCAGGATGGTCAGCGTTGGCACAAGCCGCCCGGGCAATGGATCATGAAAAACCAGGCGGTTCATGACCAGGGTCAAAAGCACCAGCCAGAACAGAAGGCCCGCCGAGAAGAACAGCCACGACAGGTCGACGTAGCCGAGTTCGACCCCGGCCACCGGCACCAGCACATTCCCAACCGCTGGGATGAACCAGGCCGGGGACAAATGCGGTGTCTGGAAGGGGCGATGGCTGATCCAGCTTCCAATCACGGCCAGCGACAGCCCCCCTTGCACACTCACACCAATCAGCCAAATCGCCGCGGCTGCGACCGGAAAAAGCGGCAGGAGCGCCGTTCCCAGCAGGATCGTCGAGATGGAGATGGCCGGGAAGAAGGCAATCTTGACGGGATGGTGCCACTCGGCAACCACGGCCGACGGCATGTGGATCGTCTTGGCCAGATAGCCTGCCGCAACAACGGCCAGCAGCAGACTGGAGACAACCAGCGCGATTTCGGCCAAGGGCAGCGTTAGGTCCCATGCGCGCTCTGCGCCGCGCAAGGCGAGCGTTAGTCCCAGCAGGCCCATGCCGATGGCAAAGAAGGTGACGGGATAATGCTCCAGACGGGTCAGGGCCCCGTCCGGAAGCTGGGTATTCGGGGTGGCGGCTGTCATGGTTCGCCTCACCAGCGCGGCTGGGGTTTACCACGGATCAGAGACTGAAGCGTGTAGACCAGGATTGCCATTCCGATTGCGCCAACCGCCCCAACGGCGAGATAGACAATCACGTCGATCGGGCCGCCCAGGTCGCTTATGCCCGAATGGGTCATCACCTGCACAAACCAGATCGCGGCCACGGCCCCGACCGGCATCGACAGTTGTGCAAGTAGAAACTTGCGCATGGACATCGACCGGTCGCGGATCAGGACATAGAAATAGGCGATGGTGATCGCGATCGCGGCAGCCACCATGGCCCAGAACACAATCGGTCCGAATATCTCCTCGAAAACGGCAATCATCATGCCGGGGGACAGTTCTTGCATGGGATCGTTCCTCCTCTACTCAGTCGGCTGCGGTCAGGCGCGGCCGCGCAGCATGGCGTTGTAGGTTGCCTTGAGCGCGACCTCCTTCATCAGCCAGGAAACCCACAGCTCTTCCAGCGGCGCGATAAGACCCGGAAAGGATGGTGTGAGATTGTTCTGGTAGTCGAACTCCACCAGCATGGCCCGGCCGATCTTGGTGATCAGAGGACAGGAGGTGTAACCGTTATAGGTTTGCGTGCCCTCTTTGCCCTGGATCTGCGCAACCAGGTGATCCTCGACAACAGGAACCTGCCATTTCACGCTGGCCGCGGTCTTCCCCTTGGGCACACCCGCCACGTCGCCGACGGCAAAGACATTTGCAAAGCGGGCATGGCGCAAAGTGGCCTTGTCGACCTCTACCCAGCCTTCTCCGACCCACTTGCCCGTCTTCCAAGAGAGCGGGCTGTCTTTGACCACGTCATGGGCGCGCATCGGTGGGATCACGTTGGTGAAATCAAAGCCGATTTCTTGTGGGCCGTCAGGGGTCTGGAAGGTCGCAACCTTCCGCCCCGGATCAATGGCGGTCATGACATGGTCGTAGACACTCTTGACCCCGCGCTCGTCATACAGCATCCGCACCTTCTCATTCACGATGGGAACAGAGAAAAAGCTTCCGCTGTGGGCGGCATAGAGCATCTCGACCTTGCCGCGATTGCCCTTGCGCCGCGCGTAGTCGTCGGTCAGGAAGGTGTATTTAAGGGGCGCACCGGCGCACTTCATTTCTGTTGCCGGACGCGTAAACAGCCCGGTGCCGCCTTCATCGGTGAAGCGGTCCATGGCTGCCCAGGTTTTGGCGGCGTACTCCGGCCCGGCATACACGGAGCCGATGCCGTTGGTGCCGATCAGATCCAGTGACATGCCGTCGATGGCATCGTAATCAAGCTTGAGCCCGGTCGCGACAACCAGATAGTCATAGGCGAGTGTCGTTCCGCCGGTCGTCGTCACCGTCTTGGCGTCCGGGTCGATCTCGACGGCGCTTTCTGCAATCCAGTTGACTGACCTGGGCAGCCAATCCGACGTCTTGGTCACGGAGTAGCCGGATGGCTTGAGACCGGCAGCAATCAGCGTGTAGCCAGGCTGATAGTAATGATCCTGACGCGGATCGAGCAACGTAATCTCAGCGCCATTGAGCCGGTCAGACAGCCGGTTGGCCAGCGCCGTCCCGGCAGCACCAGCCCCGAGAATGAGGATCTTGGCGCTCGTCTCAACCGGGGCGGCAGACGCGGATTTGGCCGTCAAACCAGCTCCGGTGCCCGCAGCACCGGCACCGAGCGCGGTGAGCTTTAGAAAATTACGCCGATCGATCGTAGTCTTATCCATGATGCAGCCTCCCATCAGCGGAGGACGCACCCTTTGACCGAGCGTTGGCGAAGACGGCATTGTCTTGTTGCAGCTCAAGCCACATCGCGTTTACGACGGCGAACATGGCGGCAGCGAACAACCCCAATATCCAAGCAAAATACCACATCGTTTTATCCTCCTTATTTAGTAAACGGTGTCCGTGTTCGACCGCACATCTTCCTCTGTGACCTTGCCCCACAGCACCTTGTAGACCCACGCGGTGTAGGCCAGGATCAGCGGCATGAAGATCACCGTCGCCACCAGCATGACAAACAAGGTCAGGTGTGATGATGAGCTGTCCCACACCGTGAGCGAGGAGTTCGGGTCGATCGATGAGGGCAGGATGAACGGGAACATCGTCAGCCCAACGGTTGAGATCATGCCGAGGATCGCGATCTTGGATGTGAGCAAAGTCGAGACTTCCCGGCCAGCCCGCAGACCCAGAAAGGTCAGGGCCGCGCCGGCAATTCCCAGAACAGGTGCGATCGTGATCCAAGGCCTGACAGCGTAGGCGGTCAGCCAGCTGCCGCCCTTTGCGACCTCGGAAAAGAGCGGGTTGGACGGGCCATCCGTCACGCTGGGGCTTGTAAACGCATAGCCGTCCAACCCGATGGCCAACCACAGACCGGCGAGGAGAAAGCCGAGCAAAGACCCGGCTGCCGCGTAGCTGCCATAAACACGCGCCCGCCCGGCAACGACACCGTCGGCCTTGAGCGACAGCCAGGCCCCACCATGCATGATCAGCATGGCCAAGGATGTGAGCCCGGTCAGAAGCGCAAATGGATTGAGAAGTCCAAAGAAAGAGCCCTCATAAAGCGGCATCAGATCTTCGGTGAACCGGAAGGGCACGCCCTGCAGGACATTGCCGACGGCCACGCCAAAAATAAGCGCCGGTACCGCACCGCCAATGAACAGGGCCCAGTCCCATGTCTGCCGCCATTGCGGATTGTCCCGCTTGGACCGGTACTTAAAGGCGACCGGCCGCAGGATAAGGGCGGCGAGCACAAGGAACATCGCCATGTAAAATCCGGAAAAGCTCACGGCATAGAGCGGTGGCCAGGCGGCGAAAATCGCGCCGCCCCCGAGGATGAACCAGACCTGATTGCCTTCCCAGACCGGGCCGACCGTGTTGATGGCGACCCGGCGCTCGAGGTCGGTCTTCGCAACGAAGGGAAGCAGGGCGCCGACCCCCATGTCAAAGCCATCGGTCAGGGCAAAGCCGATCAACAGCACGCCCAGCAACAGCCACCAGATGACACGCAGGACTTCGAAATCAATAAGTTCGTGCAAGATCATGGACCTTACTCCGCTGGCTGGAGACCGGCTGCCGGAGCAGACCGTGAAGCTGAAGGGGCGGAACCGGCGACCGCTGGCTTTTCCGGCACGTCGAGATAAGGTCCCTTGCGGATGTACTTGATCATCAGGCCCATCTCGATGAGGAACAGGACGCTGTAGAGGGCAATGAAGCCGGCAAGCGTCATGGCGACCTGGGTTATGCTCAGGTGCGAGACGGAGAGCGCCGTCGGCAGAACGCCGTCCACGGTCCAGGGCTGGCGGCCATATTCGGCAACGAACCAGCCAAGTTCCGCCGCGACCCAGGGCGCCGGGATCATGATGACGGCCAGATAGAGGGCGGGCCGGGGGAAGGTCATCTTCTTGAAGCTTGCAACATAGAAGAAATAGGCCATGACACCGATGAAGGCGAAGCCGAGACCGACCATGATCCGGAAGGCCCAGAACAGCGGCCAGACGGTCGGCACCGTATCTTCAGCCGCCTTGGCAATGTCGGCCTCGGTGGCCTCCCGCGGATCATCCACATAGCGTTTCAGGAGATAGGCGAAACCGAGATCTTTGCCGTGCTGCTCGAACAGGGCGGTCGCGCTGGCCGGCGCATGGTTCGGATCCTTGCGGATCTCCTTCAGCGCATCATAGGCAATGATCCCGGAGCGGATGCGTGTCTCCGCATCCTCGACAAGCTCGGCAATGCCCGGGATTTCATCGGTTAGCGAGCGCGTGCCGATCAATCCCATCGCATAAGGGATGTGCAGCGCATAATGCGTTTCGCGCGCCTCTTGGTCTGGAAAGCCGAAGGCCGTGAACGACGCGGGCGCTGGCTCGGTCTCCCACATGGCTTCAATGGCGGCGAGCTTCATTTTCTGGGAATGGGTTACCGAATAGCCGCTTTCATCCCCCAGCACGACCACCGACAGCGCTGAGGCCAGACCGAAACTCGCAGCCACGGCGATCGACCGGCGGGCCAGCTCCGAGTGACGGCCTTTCAGCAAATACCAGGCAGAAACACCCAGCACGAAGACGGCTGCCGTGACATAACCGGCCGACACCGTGTGCACGAATTTCGCCTGTGCCACTTCGTTGAAGACAACATCGTAAAAACTCGTCATCTCCATCCGCATGGACAGCGGATTGAACTGAGCGCCGACCGGGTTTTGCATCCAGCCGTTGGCGATCAGGATCCACAGGGCTGAAAAATTGGACCCGATCGCGACCAGCCAGGTGACCGTCAGGTGACCGACCTTGGACAGCTTGTCCCATCCAAAAAAGAACAGGCCGACAAAGGTCGCTTCCAGGAAGAAGGCCATCAGCCCCTCAACGGCCAGCGGCGCTCCGAAGACGTCCCCGACATAGTGGCTGTAATAGCTCCAGTTCATGCCGAACTGGAATTCCATCGTGATCCCGGTCGCAACGCCCAGAACGAAGTTGATCCCGAACAAGGTGCCCCAGAACTTGGTCATCTGCCGCCAGATGAGACGGTTGGTCATGACATAGACCGTCTCCATGATGGCGACGAGGATCGAAAGACCGAGGGTCAGGGGCACGAAGAGGAAGTGATACATGGCTGTCATCGCAAATTGCAGGCGCGACAGCTCGACGACATCGAGTTCCATAGAGAGGCTCCGCTTGAATATGTATTTCAAATACACCTTTAAGAGCTTTGCTAGCACTCACCCAAAATTTTGGCTATACGTAAAAACATTCATATCTACGAAAATATAAAGCCAAATTGACGCACTATGGCTTTGCGGTTGTTTTTATTGTTGAATATAAAATTTGGCGCCACCCTCTGGAAGGAGGTATATGTCGGCGTGGTGCCCTTCAAATATGTCAAGGGCTCTGGATTGTCTGAAATTTGCTTAAAATCCAGAAAAGATGTATCCAATTTATGCATTAAGGAGAGAGGGAAACCATGCGCTTGACGACAAGAACAAATCTGGCGATGCGCACCCTCATGTTTTGCGGGGTTCATCCGCAAAAAGTCGTGACAAAGGGCGAGATCTCCAGGGCCTGTCATGCCAAGGAAACCCATATCGCCCAGGTGGTGAACCTCTTGTCGCAAAAGGGCTATCTGAAAACGACACGGGGCCGCGGTGGTGGGATCTTGCTGGCGCGGACCGCTTCGGAAATCAATGTCGGTGAGGTGATCCGGGCCTTCGAAGACACCACGGCCTTCGCAGAGTGTTTTCAAGGCGCGCAAAACACCTGCCCATTGACACCGGCCTGCCGCCTTAAATCGGCCCTGTCGGTCGCGCTTGGGGCGTTTTATGGCGCGCTGGACGGTCTGACACTGGAAGACCTTGTGGGCGGCAACACCGCGCTTGCCGATCTGCTGGTCCTTAAGCCATCCGCAGGGGCGGCAGCCTGACAGCACTGCGCGCACGTGGCATTCGATCAGCTTTTCGCAGACCTTTGTGCGCCGAGAATCTCCGTCATTGCCGCTGCCAGGCTTGCGATATCCTGCTTTCGGGATGAGTGCTTGCGGCACGCCAGCGCAACCGTCCGGGGCAAGGCGCCTTCTAACGGCACAAGCCTGACATCATATCCCTGCGTGACACCTGCGCGGATCGCCAGATCCGGGAGCAATGTCGTCCCAAGCCCTTCTGCCACCATCGCAACAAGGGTAGGCAGGCTCGTAGCCTCGAAACTGTGGTCCTGCACCGGCCCGTCGTGACCGAACGCGGACAATGCATGCCGCTGTAAGCAATGCCCCTTTTCCAGAAGCATCATCTCAAGCTGAGAAAGGTCGTTCTTGGCAAGGCGTGCGCAAGCAGCCAGCTCATGTGATGCTGGCACTGCAAGTTGATAGCCATCGTCAAACATCGGAAAAACGGCCAAATCACCCAGATCATACGGCAAGGCAATCAAAATGGCGTCGAGCTGCCCACTTTGAAGTGCTGCAATTAGGTCATCTGTGACCGCCTCGCGGAGGTACAGGCGCAAATCCGGATACCGGTTTCGAATATCCGGCAGAACCTGCGGCAGAAGGTAAGGCGCCAGGGTCGGGATGGCTCCAACCCGGACATCGCCGGTCAAAGGCCCTTTCTGGCTGTGCGCATAGTCAACAAAAGCGCGGGCGTCGGACAGGATCGAACGTGCCCGGCGCGCCAACTCGCGGCCGACCGGAGTGAGTTGCACACTGCGCTTGGTTCGGTCCGCAACGCGGACACCGAGCCCAGCCTCCAGCTCCTTGATCCCCACACTCAAAGTGGACTGGGTCACGCGGCAGCGCTCGGCCGCCCGCCCGAAATGCGCCTCTTCGTCAAGAGCTGCCAGGAATTCCAAATGCCGGATGTTTGGTCGATACATGAGCTAACTAATCGAATAAATTGATCACAGTATTAATTTTAATTCGTTTCTTTTTATTTTCAAATTCCTGCAAGTTCAAGCCATCAATCACAAGTGATGGAGTCTCCCATGACGAACCAAACCGATATGCGTCCCGCGTTCCCGGAACTGAACAAGCCAGCTCCAGCGTTCACGGCCCCAACGACGCATGGGCAAATCAGCCTGTCTGACTATCGTGGAAAATGGCTGGTGCTGTTCTCCCACCCGGCCGACTTCACGCCCGTCTGCACCACCGAGTTCATTGGTTTTGCGCAGGCTAAGCCTCAGTTCGACCGGTTGAACTGCGCATTGCTCGGACTGTCGATCGACAGCCACTACGCACACATTGCCTGGATGCGGAACATTGCAGAAAAATTCAATGTTGAGATTCCATTCCCGATCATTGCGGATTTGTCCATGCAGGTCGCCAATGCTTACGGCATGATCCAGGTTGGCGCATCCGACACATCGGCTGTTCGTGCCACCTTCATCATCGACCCGGACGGGATCTTGAGAGCGATGGCCTACTATCCAATGACCAACGGCAGGTCTGTTGCCGAATTCGTCCGCCTGGTGGAAGCACTTCAAATTTCAGATGCCAATAAGGTCGCAACACCGGAAAACTGGCAACCGGGCCAAGACGTCATTGTTCCGCCACCGGCAACCGCGGATCTCGCGAAGACCCGGGCCGGCGAAGGCTACGACTACGTCGATTGGTACTTCTCCAAGCGGGCTCTGTAATCCCGCGACATCCCTATGCTTGGCTGACACTCAGGCCTAATGGCTGAGCGCGGGCATTCAACACTGTAACGTTGGGTGCCCGTTGCATGCCGCCATTTTCGGCAAGGGTTCTAAGACTTAACAGCGGCTATGCCGATCCTATAGCCAAAACCTTTCAGTCCGCTTCCCCCCATTCCGGGAGAAGACACTTCCGGCCCGCTCCGGTCATTTGAACGGACCGCAGCGAAGGACTGCTCCCCGCCCATTCCGCCTACAGCCGTTACCCATCTTAACGACTTGAGGGGCTCGTTTTCGAACTTCGTTGGCCTCATGCTGCACGCGTTCGGCTTCAAGGTGCTGGACAAACCGCGGCCGTTCGGTCCGGCTTCACCAGAATTTCAATCGCCTTTGAATGTCAGGCTGAACCCGCCGGGTCATCGTGGGCTGAAGGCCGGGCGGTGCGGTGTTGTTGCAGAGCTCGGAATACACTTCTTTAATACAAGTGTCTCAACACTGGTTACGCTACGTAATAAATAAACATCAAAACAAGAAGGCTTCCCATGAAGCTGGCACGACCCCAACGGTTCTTTGCCGCGCTTGCAGGCGCTCTCAGCGTTTTTGTTGCGGCACCGGCCGCTGCAAGCGAAGCGCGCCTTGCGTGCCCGCGGGAAATTTCCTTTATCGAAAAGCTGCCGATCGCAGAGACGGTGCTTGACCTCCTGCGCAGCCTTTACGCGGAGATCGGCTGCGATACGCAGTTTACCGCCTATCCGGGGCGCCGCTCTGTCCTAATGTTCAACGCCGGGAAAATAGATGGCCAGTTCGCCCGCCTGCCCATCATCGAGGCGGATTACCGACGCGCGTTTCTAAGATCAGCTCTTCCGGTCAACGAGGCACGGGCGATCGTTTGGCAGCGCAGCTATAGTCATGTGGGAGATGCCAAACCGATTGGGTACACGATCGGGGTCAAGTGGCAGGATGCCTATGACGTTCGCGAAGACGCGACACGCGGTTTTTATTCAACCGTCGAAAAGATTAGGGCCTACGAAAACGGAGCGATCGACCGGTTCATCGAGACGGATCAAAACGTTGAATTGCTGGTGGCTGAGGGGGTGCTCAAACGCCGCCCTGATCCAGTGACCGTGATCAAGGAATTCCGTGCCTTTCATTATGTCGGAGCGGAATTCTCCGAGTTCATGGAGCGCTTTGATGCCGCGCATGCCGCCCTTAAGAAACAGGATCTGGAACGCAGACTTACAAAATTGCACGCACGCCCGGAAAACCGATGAACCTTGCCAAGTGCTGCGGCCCTGTTCCTCCTATGAAAGCCAACCCATTTTACAAAGAGGTCCGCGCGCGGCGATTTAACCCGTCGGCGTCACCCGGTGGCAATTGCGGCCGTTTTCCTTGACCTTGTAAAGTGCCGCAACTGTCTGAAAGCAAACGGCAAGTCATGAAGTACTCCCAGTCAAAATACGTGTAGTCATTTAAAAACAGCCAGCGCCGGTTGCATTGGCTCATAAAAATAAACCCCGCAAATTCTGCCGATCAAAAAAGGTTTTGTTAGGTGGCTTATAGTATTTGAAGACATGTGAAGTCTGCGCAGTCCTGATCGGAGCGGTGGGCGGCCTTGTTTGGCCGGGTCTCGGATCTGGACATCCAGGCTTTCGTTCATCGGGTGCAACAACGGCAGGACTTAAAAACCATGTTCTTGAGGGTTCTTGACAGCAAATTTCCCTACACAAGTGCCCTTCGCCTGGTTGAAGACAGATACGGTTTCTTCGACATCGATATTGAAGACACGATCCAGACATCCGAAGCAGAATACCTCTCGCTTGTCGTCTTTGATCTCAAGATCAACTCCGACCATCAGCGCAGGCGTGTGCAGGACCAGTTGCGCGCGCTGGGAGACGTGCCGATCGTCGTCATTTGCGACGTGAAGTCCCAATCCGAATGCGCCTTCTGGAAAGGGGCGGGGCAGAACACTCTCATTCACAAGAATGAAAAACCCGCCAATATCATGGCCACCATCAGCAAGGTCATGGAAGACTACATTCACGGCATTCGCAA
The DNA here is from genome assembly GCF_055755305.1 of Roseibium sp. R5. Classification (NCBI taxonomy): domain Bacteria; kingdom Pseudomonadati; phylum Pseudomonadota; class Alphaproteobacteria; order Hyphomicrobiales; family Stappiaceae; genus Roseibium; species Roseibium sp. R5. Next base: position 3,680,543 of record NZ_CM146910.1, on the reverse strand, counting down.
CGCGGACAACGCGCCTGACATTGCCATGAAAGCCGCCAACGCCGCCTTGACGAGCATGGCGGAAAGCGTGCGGTCGCGAGAGGCACTCAAAGATCAGATGCTTGATGTTGCGGCCCAGCACATTGTTTCGCTGCTCAACAACAATCGAGCCAGCGACTGGCTCAGCATTGTGGAGATGCATCACAGCCAGACCTTTCAGCATTGCATGACAGTTGCGAGCAACCTCACGCTTTTTTCCATCGGGTTGGGCCTGTCGCCCAAGGAACATTGCCACATGACCAAGGCGGGTCTGATGCACGACCTTGGCAAACTCTTTGTGCCGCTCGATATCCTCGACAAGCCCGGGAAGCTGTCGGCCGAGGAATACAGCGTTGTCAAAGAGCACCCGCGCACCGGGGCCGACTTCTTGTCCGAACACAGCTGTCTGCCGCAGTCGATCATCGACATGACCCGGTCCCATCACGAGTTTCTGGATGGATCCGGCTATCCGGACGGGCTGTCGGCCGATGAGATTTCGCCCATGGTCCGGATGATGACGATTGCCGACATCTTTTCGGCCCTGACCGAAAAACGCGCCTACAAAGAGGTCTACAGTCCCCGGGTTGCCATGGGCATGATGTGGGACATGAAAGGCAAACTAGACCCCGAATTGCTCAAGCAATTTGCCAACATCGTCTGCGGGACACGGGTTGGCAAGGTTGGTGCGCGCCGCAGAGGCGCGGCCTGACGGGCGTTTTCCAGACTGTGCGGTGCCAGACGTTTCGGGCTTCGAATTGCAAGACCTCAGCGGCTCGGATGACCTGTGCGCAAAGAACGAGGACGCCCGCGTGTGACCCGGACATGTGACCAGGAGCTGGACACCATCAAGCGACAGGGGATGGCGCGCGACCCCGAGGTCTGTGCGTGTCCTGATTGTCGTTTGGCCGAACCGGCGTCAGACATCGCAGTGCGTTGCGGCTGCTGGAGGTCCGTGTTTGCCATCTTTGAGGACTGAATTGTCTATGGTTTCGCGTATGTTAGGCTAGCAAGGGTAAGAACACCGTACACTTTGCATCCAAGAGACTTCAAGGTCGGGGCACTCGAGACACTTCCAGCGCTGCCGCAACCAGCGCCTGTCGGGCGTCAAATGTAGATAGGCCTTTCCGGGGGAACAAATGAAAATCGGTCCATTTGTCGGCGCGGCCGTTGTTGCGGTCTTGATTTTATCGAGCACCGCTTCCGCTAAAGGAAAACTTAGCTGCAGTGACCTCACCACTGCAATCATTCAACTTGATGATGTCATTACGCAGTTGACTGACCGGGACATGGTGATCGAAGGCAGCGGCTATGACCGGTCCTTGCGGATCGCAGCTGAAACCGCGCTCCGGTTGGCACATATCGAAGGCAACAGCGCCCTTCAGCGCTATGCCCAAGGCATGATTTCAGGTTGGGAGCTGAAAGACATCGATCGATATATCGCCAATGGTGACGAGATGATCATTCTTTACGACCACCTCTACCGTCGCGATTGTTGAGTCGTCTCCAGCGACGTGTTCCGCTGGTGCGGATCGTAAACCGGAGTGCCGATCCGGCTAACGGCAGGCCCAGGCAGGAAAGTCTCACGAAGACGCATCAAAAACGCCAGTCTGTTCAATTCTTCCCAGCCCATCTCCAAACACCTTGAAAGGCGCCGTCACATTCGAAACACCATGTGTCTTACCTTTCCAAAGTCCAGGGTCGGCAGATGGAGCGTCCCAATTCAGCCGTGGTGCTTCAAACCCCTCTATGATGCACTCCGGTTTTCAGGCGCAAGATAAACAGTCAGTTGGCGACGCCGACGAGCCGAACGGGGAGGGCGGCAAAGGCTTGTCAAACTCCAAGACCACAGATGACAGCTCACAGCTGCTTATTCTCAAATCATACCCAATGGCGGCCGAGTGCGTCGGCTCAGCCGAAAAAAATGAGGTTCTGGAGGTCGGCCTGCACGTTGCCCATGGTGGATTTAATCGAGCGGGTTTCCGACTTCAGGACATTTGTCGAGGCCTTGATGCTGTCGGTCTCGCAGGCGAGCGTGGTGATGTCGTTTTTCAGAGCTGCCAGTTTTGCATCCACGGACACAGCGCCAAACACCGTTTCGTTCAGATTGATTTCCTTGCCGGTCAAACTGAACTCGAACGCGGTGATGCCAACGTCAAAGAGGCCGATGTTGATGTCGAGCGCTGTTGCAATGTTGAGTGTGGCAGCGGCCCGGTAGGAAAAGCCCGCGCCGAAATAAAACTCCAGGAACGTGCCGCGGAAAATCGAGGTGTTGTGGCCCCAGATGTCCTCGAAATTGTCGGCCCGCATGATGGTCGAGTTGTTTTGCGTGATGTCGGCTGTACTGGTGCCGTTGACCTGCAGGTAGAGCGAATTGCCCTCAATATAGACATCAGAGTCTCCATCGTTTGCGATGATTTCGATGCCCTTGTCTCCTGAGTTGTTGACCCCCCTGGCGGTGTAGGTGTCCGGGTCTCCAACACCGGAGCGCAGGCTGATTTTCTTTTTGGCCTTGACGGTGAACTTGTCCCCGGATGTGTTGTCGATCGCACCATTGACCGTCACGAGGGCCATGTTCTGATCACTTTGGATGTGGATCTGTTCGGCCGCATGCACATAGATCTTTTCCCCGGATCGCACCAGAATGCGCCCGTCGCAGGCCAGCAAGATCCCTTGCCGTTTTGTCACGTCGCCGTTTTCGCCAGTTGTCTGCTTGCCCGGTGCGTTGAGGTGTGCCTCGGCGCCGGTCTCATCGGAAATGTGCTGCGCCGGATAGACGTCGGACTGGACCGTGGCCAAGACCCCCGCGCTGTGTCCGGCCTCGGCATCTGCCGGCTCTTCCAGATCCGAGTATCCGCCCAGCCTCAACACCGCGCCGAGCCCCATGTCATCGGCGATTGTTGCGTCGGAGCCAAAGTCTGCCGGAACATAGAAATAGGTGTAGGTGTTCTGGTGATGGGTCCCGGTGCCCTGCGGTTTGACGTTTTTCTTCTCGGGCGTGCCGATGACTTCACGGATCCTGGAGATTTCATCTTCCGTCAAGCTCATGGTTGTCTGTCTTCTTTGAAAAAACCTTGAAAGTTCCCTAACGGTAGATCCTATCGTTCTTGAGCCGGGAAACAATGTTTTATTTCATAAAACTGAAACAATTGTCTTTGCTCCGGAGTCTTAACAATTCGCACTGTCCTTCGGGCCGGGGGGGCTGGACCCAAAGGCGGTTCCGTAACTGGCAGAAGCTGTGGGGTGTTGCAGGCGGTTTGGTCTGCTTCGGTATGGGAGCGCTCTGTCGCCAGACGCATGAGAAAACGGCAGGTCTTCGTCGCCGGATGTCTGGACGGGCAGGGGAGGGCCTTTATTGCAGCTCTGGAAACGAATGGCTCCCCGATACGGTCGGGGATGACATCAGAATTGGGGGCGGGGTTTGGCTTTCGAACTTCGGCTGAAGGCTGCGCTCCTGCGGTGCGTTTGCAAACGCCATTTCGATTGATTTGCCGGCAGAAGTGTCCTTATGTTTTTGGTCACATGGGCTTTTGGACGTCATTCATTGCCTGCGTGCAGGTGACGCTGCTCCAAACCCGGGTTTTCCGTACGTTTTGCTCACACAACAGGGAGCCTTCGGTCCTTGATCACTTCTTGGGAATGTGCCTGCTTTTGTCGGAAACGCAGCCAAATGGTCCCAGTTTCCATGCCGAGGGTGTCAGGGCTCGAATGTTGAAACATGTCAGACTATTTCGACCTTGGACGCTATACGCGGCCTTCAAGTGATGTGGCAGACGCGCAAATCTGGCTGGACCGCGGCCTTGTCTGGACGTTTGCCTACAATCAAGAAGAAGCGATCGCCTGCTTTGAAAAGGCGTTGAGCGCAGATCCTGCCTGTGCGCTTGCATGCTGGGGCATCGCCTATGCAATCGGTCCGAACTACAACAAGGCCTGGGACGTTTTCACACCAGAGGAAAAAGCACCCTCCCTGGCAAAAGCCCATGCGGCCATTGCCGCCGGATTGCGCATTGAAACCCTGATGCCTTTGGAGCGGGCGCTCCTGGAGGCCCTTTTCACGCGGTATCCACGGGATCCGGATCTGGAGGATTACCAGCCGTACACCGATGCCTTCGCCAATGCGATGCGGGAGGTCTACGCAGCCTACCCGAACGACCTTGATGTTGCCTGCATTTTTGCAGAAGCCCTCATGAACCGGACCCCTTGGCAACTCTGGGACTTTCACAAGGGTCTTCCAAACCCGGAAGCGTCGACGGTTGAGGCCATGGACGTTCTGGAACGCGCATTTGACCACATGCCAGGCGCGTGGGACCACCCGGGTTTGTTGCACATGTACATTCACCTGATGGAAATGTCGCCCTATCCGGAACGGGCGCTCCGTCATGGGGACTGTCTCACAGGCCTTGTCCCCGATGCCGGTCACCTGGTTCACATGGCGACCCATATCGATGTCCTGTGCGGTGATTACAACAACGTCCTGTCGCGCAACCTTGCAGCCGTTGCCGTCGATGACCGCTACAAGGACTATGCGGGTGCGGCGAATTTTTATGCCCTTTACCGCATCCATAACCTGCATTTTGCATCTTATGGTGCCATGTTCCTTGGTCAAAAGGCGGCGGCCCTCAAGACGGTCCTGCGCCTGCGGGACGAGGTTCCCGACGAGGTCGTCAGGTCCTATCCGGATATTTTCGAGACCTTCGTTGCTGCCGCGCCGCATGTCTATGTCCGCTTCGGTCTCTGGTCAGAGATCCTGGATCTTGAGCAGCCGGCGGACACGGACCTTTATGTGACAACCCATGCCTTGCTGTATTACGCAAAGGCTGTGGCCTACGCGAATCTTCACCGGCACGCAGAGGCCGAAGAGGCGGCAAAGAATTTCACGGACGCCTATGCGCGGGTGCCTGACACGCGGCTGCTCTTCAACAACACGGCCCGTGATGTTCTGGCCGTTGCCGAAGCCATGATGCAGGGGGAGCTTTCCTTCAAGGCCGGGGATCACCAAGACGGACTGGCGCATCTGCGCCGGGCCGTCGCGCTGGAAGACACTCTCATGTACGAGGAACCCTGGGCGTGGCCGCAACCGACCCGCCATGCCCTTGGCGCCTTGCTGATGGAAGCGGGAAACCATGCGGAAGCCGAAGCGGTTTACCGGGCCGATCTCGGCCTGGATGGCAAACTGCCACGTCCCTGCCAACACCGGCGGAATGTCTGGGCCCTTCACGGATTGCATGAGTGCCTGTTGCTGCGCGGCGAGACCCTCGAACGGCCGCATGTCGAACTGCTCCTGCAGCAGGCCACGGCCCGCGCCGATATTCCCATCAAGGCCAGTTGCCTTTGCCGGCATCGCGCGGCTTGACCGAGCGCGCCCGTGGCCGGTGGACAGAGGGGTTGTGCCGTCTTGGCCGACGGTCTTGTGGCACTGCCGAGGTCCTTCAAAGGTCTGAGGGAGGCATGGGTATCAGCGGGCCGTGAGTGCGACGCCGTCGATTGGCGCTCTTAGCCCAAGTCGGTTACGGGTGCAAACTTCGGTAACGGTCAGCATTAAGCCCATTTTGCCGGATGTTGCAAAATGTCCGAACGTCTTAGCCGACGTCCTGGGACAGTTCCAGCGAAACTCGTCCCACTTTCCGACCAACAAACGCAATGCTAGCGTTGAGGCCAGGACCTGGGAGGATCAATCTATGGGCATGGAATATGACGATGCCGCAGCGGAGCGACTAGAGGCGGTTTACCTCGGGCCGGACGTTGTTTCGCAGCGGGAAGACACGCTCCAAAGGATCTCAGTGCAAAAGGGCGAGCGCGTCTTGGACATTGGAAGCGGACCCGGCTTCCTCGCTGCTCAAATGGCGGATCGAACAGGACCAGAAGGGGACGTTGTTGGCATCGACCTTTCGCCCCAGATGGTACAACGCGCTAGTGCACGAAGTCAGCAGGATTGGCTCAGCTATCGCTGCGCCGATGCGACCGCACTTCCGTTTGAAGACAACTGTTTCGATGTGGTCGTTAGCACTCAAGTGGCCGAGTATGTGCCTGACATTTCGAAGTTTTGCAGTGAGGTTTTTCGCGTTCTCAAACCCGGCGGGCGTGCTCTGGTCCTTGCCACGGATTGGGAGGGCGTCTGCTGGCACAGCGAGCACCCCGACAGAATGGAGAAGGTGCTTAAGGCGTTCGCCCCTCACTGTGCAGACAGTAAATTGCCACGCACCCTTGGCGCTCATCTCCGGAGGGCCGGGCTCATCCTGGAGGATGTCAGCTATTTCCCCATCATAAATGTCGACCGATATGACGGCTGTTACGGAGAAGGGACTGTGCCATTCATCGTGGCTTATGTCAGCGGACAGAGAACCGTGCCCGACGCAGAGCTTCGGGCTTGGGCAGATGAGCAAACCTCCCTCAACGCGCGAGGTGAGCATTTTTTCTCGACCGGCAGATTCAGCTTTGCCGTCCGCAAGCCTGTGTGACCCGCAAGCAGCCATTGGCGCTATCGCAGCGAATGCACATTTTGTCCGCAGTCCGAACCTCCGGGCAAAGCGCAGCGAAGACCTGATCTGCGCTGTTGGTCTTTGCGCTCAGTTCTCGAACGATATGGCGGCCCTTTGGCCCGTCGCCCTCGATGATCCCGTTCGGTCCTGACCGGTCACGGGTGCACCGTTTCAGTGAAGATCAACTCTGAGCCCGCTGTGACCAATGCTGCAAGGTCTTTAACAGTCCGCTTTGAATATCTGGGGCGATGTGCCAAATTTTTGCCGGCGCAAAAGCCCCAGGGACCCTGAGCCATGAAGACACACTTCTGCGAAACTTTTGGAATTGAACATCCGGTCGTCCTGGCTCCAATGGCAGGCGTGACCTCAGACGCATTGGTCGCCGCCGTGAGCAATGCGGGTGGGCTCGGTCTGGCCCCGCTTTGGCATGTTGGCGCAGACGCGCTTCGAACGTCCGTGCGCACGATCAAACACCTGACCGACAAACCGTTCGGCGTGAACCTCAACATGGCTTTCCCCAGCATGGCGCATCTCGACGCCTGCCTGGAAGAAGGTGTCGAGATAATTTCCCTGTTCTGGCGGCAGCCTGGAGAATTTATGGACCGCGCCAAATCGGCCGGTGCGAAAGTCATTTACAGCGCTGGCGACGCTGCGGATGCAAAAGCAGTTGCCGAACGCGGGGCAGACGCGATTTGCGCCCAAGGTTGGGAAGCCGGCGGGCATGTGCGCGGGACGGTCGCCAGCATGGCCCTCATACCAGCAGTCGTTGATGCGGTCGGTGACGTTCCGGTCGTGGCAGCCGGCGGAATTGCGGATGGGCGAGGATTGGCGGCCGCGCTTTCCCTGGGGGCCTCCGCCGTCTGGGTCGGGACCAGATTTCTTGCCGCATCCGAGGCCAATGTCCACCCGGACTATCTGTCCCACCTGATAGCCGCTTCGGAGAACGATACGGCCCATTTTGACAGTCTGTTCGAGATCGGCTGGCCGGAGGCGCCGCACAGGGTCTTGAAAAACAGCACAAGCAAACTGTGGGAAGATTCTGGATGCCTGCCGCTTGGCCAAAGACCGGGAGAAGGAGATGTCGTCGCCTCAACGTCAACAGGGGGCGACGTCTTAAGATATCAAAGCAAAACGCCTTCCGGTGACTTGACCGGGAACGTCGAGGCCATCTCGATGTGGGCCGGGCAGGGCGTTTCGATGGTCAGGGACGTGCAAGACGCAAGCGACATTGTTCTGGATATCGTCGAGGAAGCGAAGGTCACTTTGCAACGCCTTCGGTGTGACTGATTGCACGCGGTTCCAAAAGGCGGACGTCGGAGAAGACCCGGCGAAAGCGTGCCTTGTCCGCCGTCCGGACCCTCGTTCATACGCCTCCGAAGGCCTGATCTGCGTTGTCCGACCATTGACCTTTAAGACTTCACCGGCTTCGGGGGCGTTTTGAAGCTGCCTTGCGCGTTTCAAGCCCGGCTTGGGTGATCACCCGTCTTCCAATACCTTTTGGACCCGCGCGCGGCCGGCTTCCTTGGCTTCCAGTTGTGCGAGTTCGGTTTCCAGGCGCATGAAAAACGGCAGGTAATCGTGGCCGAATTTCTGGACCAAGAGGGGCGTCACCTTCAGGGCGGCCTTCAGACGTGCGGTGTCGATTGGCGCTCTCGGCCCTATGGAGACCTCAGATCATTAACTTGCGAAGGTCTGCTTTGCCGAGCGGACACGCTTGCGCACTTGGACATGAGAGTCCGGACAGGGCCAGCGGCAAAGCGCAGCTGCGCCGCTTGCCAGCTCTGTCTTTCTAAGCTCAAGTGAGCATCAGAACGACGTCACCGCCCGGATCGAAAACACATGCGCGCTGTCAAAGGCGCGCGTACTGGCCGGATTGATGACGGCTTGATAGGCCAGTGTCGTGTCGAGATCCGGCAAAAGCGGGAACCGGTAGAAGGTCTCGATGCTGTATTCGTCGCGCGTTCCAGGAGAGGCTGAATCGATCCAGTTGAATTGCGCACCGATGACGTCATCGTCGAAGGAGTATTGCCCGAAGGGCTGGTAACGCAGCAGCGCCAGCGCCGCCTGGTTGTCATAGGTTGCGGCACCGTCAAAGCTGCCGCCGTAGCGGCCGACAACAACTGTTTTGCCATCCGCCGTCAGTTCCTGCGACAGGACGGCTGCCATACCCCAACCGTCTTCCCCCGTGTTTCCGTTGCTTGGGGCACCATTGAATGTTCCGTCCGTGTGCCAGATCAAAAATTTCGAATAGCTGGCCTTGTCGGTTCGGGGGAAGAGTTTCAACCCCACTTCCGCGGCCTTGTAGAAGTCGCCCTGGTAGATCTTGCCGAAATTGAAGCGGTTTCCATTGGCATCTCCAATCAGACCTGCGATGTAGGCCCGCTGATCGGCAAAATAGTAAGCGGCCGCGGCGCCCAAACCGGAATCCGCGTAGCCCGCAACGAACTGTCCGGTGCCGGCATTGGACAAAAAGGTTGTGTTCGGTGTGATATGCCGGTTGGTCTGCAACATGGCATCCATTGTGATCTTGCCAACGCGAAACACCCAGCCAGCCTCGGGACTGCCCATCCGATAATACAGGTTCCGGAGGATGAAAGCCTGGGGTTTGTAGGCTGCGAAGGAGTTCGCCGTTCCGCCTGCTGTGCCCACACTTGCAAACCCCAGGTTCTGCGGTCCAATCGGGCCGTAGTCCCAGCGGCCCTCAACTCCGAAGGTCACCGCGCCCTGAGTCGGCTGCCCGCGGTTGAAGAGTTCCCAGGTGCCGACAAAATCCATGTCGGTCGCCCCGCCATGGCGCGGCGTGCCTTGAATGTTGTTGGTTGTGTATTGCCCGACCGTGTGGAAGGAGAGGCCGAGCCTGAGGCCAACCGCCTCATAAATCGAATCCATCGCGGAGGCATACGCATCCCGGAACGGTTGAATCGGAGAAACAGGAATCACACCACGGCGCGGGGTGCGGCTGGCCTCAATCTGGTTGAGGAGAATGCCGGGGTCTTGGTCGCTTTCCACCCAACCCACAGCGATCCGCTGGTTCGGCGTTGCAATCGCCTGCGCCTCGGTCTCCTGACCAGCAAGAGCCGTGCTGTTCGCTGATAACAGGCCAACGCCCGAAACAATTGCCAGCGACAGAACACGAACGGGCAAATTCCACTTGATGGCTTGCTGCATAAAGATCCCCCAATCCTGCATTTGCTTCAGCCTTTTCCTGCTGCTGTGGCCAGCATCAGATAGGACAGGCCGGCCCCAAGAAGGTTCACACCGACCAAAAGGCCGATGGCCCATGCCGCCGTGCTCGGCAGACCGGCGATCAGAAGCACCCCGGCCAGAATGGCGACAAGGGCGCTGAACACGATCCAGCCCCAGCCGTCCATCGGTTTGAGCTTGAAGCCCATGGCCAATTTCACGGCGCCTTCAAGGATGAACAGGAAGGCCAGCAGAAGCGTCAGCGAGATGATCCCGGTGAGCGGGAAGAAGGCGAGCCACCCACCAACAAAGACATAGAGCGCGCCCACCAAGAGGTTGCCGAGCAGGCTCTTCCAGGTGTTCATTGAAAACGACCGGACAATTTCTGCAATGCCGCCGATCAGGAACAGCCAGCCGATCATGATTTTCGCGGCGATGGTCGTTGCAAACGGAAATCCGATTGCAACAATTCCCAGCACGATCAGCAAAATGCCGAACCCGATGACCCAGCTGCGATTTTCGCGAATTACGGCCAGGATTTCGGCCGCCTCGCCAGCAAGTGCCAGTTGTGCATCTGTGTTTGCCATGAATGCGCCCCCGCTCCGATGCCCGCGTCTGCAGGCCGTTTCAAAGCCTGCAGGCCGGTTTAAAGCCTGCAGGCCGGTTTAAAGCCGGAGATCGCCAGGCTGGTCCGCCGGCCGATCCCCGGTCTTTGATGCGTCAGCCGACGGTAACGGTGCCGTCCTCGGCAATGGCGATCTTGTCGCCGGTCTTGACGGCTTCGAGGAAGTCGTCGCCGAGCTGGTCGACGGTGATGACCCGCCGGTCGTACCAGATGTCATCAATAATGAGGCCGCCGGCCGCGACGCTGTCGATGTGCTCTGAAAACAGCATCGCCTTGAGACCGAGCCCGAGCGAGTTCATCCCCATCAGCGTCAGCCCCCCCAAGGTGGAGCCGACGGTCTGTGTTGTGCACAAGATCGCGCCCTTCAGCTCCTTCTCGAACAGCTCCGGGTTGTTGGCGTCGGTGCAGGGCGCGGTCTCGCTGTTCCCGCCAAACATGTTTTCCATGTAGGAGCCGCTGGTGTTGAAGGCTTGCTTGGAAACGAGCGCTTCACCTTCCAGGCTGCCTGCGAGGACTGGACGTCCTTTGAAAGTCGTTGCCATTGGTTGATCTCCAGTCAAATTACGAAATTCAGCGCCAGGAATGGACCGTCCGGCGCCGAGTGAGGCCTCACCACCTAGGCCTTGCCGGTCAGGATGATGTCCACGAGCTTGTCGTCCGGGAAATACCGGATCGTCGAGTAGTTCCGCGTCTTGGCCGAGTTCGTCACCCCGCGGATCCGCTCCGAGAATCCCTTCATGCCCGAGTAGCTGACGGCACACATATTGGTGTAATGCATGCCGGCCCCGAGCGCCTTGCCCGCGAGTTCAGGATGCTCCAGCAGCATGCGGGTGCGAATGACTGTAGGCATGAACATGTAGACCGGGATCGCCGTCTTTTCCTGCCCCGCAGTGTCAAGGGCTTCCGTGACCATGGTCGTCCAGCGCACCACTTCCTGGTAGGTGTTGTGCGGGCAGCCGATGAAAACAGCATTGGGATCACCGTCCGGGTCTTCCCAAAGGTTCTCGAAGGTGTCGATGATCCGCTGCTGCTCGGCATCGTCGTAGACATAGGTCTCAAAGCCTTCGACGAGCATGTCGCGGCCCTTTTCCTTGGGCTCGGGCGTCACGCCTTCCACGTGATAGCAGCCGACAGCTCCCGAGGAGGCGGTTGCGCTGCCCATGGCCTTCAGCTTGTGCATGTTGTCGTTTGTGACTTCACCGCCGAAATAGTCTTCCACCCCGGCGACATAGGGAATGTCCTCGACGCATTTGCGGCCGATCGCCGTGCCGAGCGCGCCCCAGTCGGGCTCCTGAGACGTCTTGACGTCGATCAGCCATTTCGCCTGGCGGCCCTCGTCGGTCATCAGCCCGAAGAGCGGTGCCTTGCCAAGCAGCGCGCTGACCATCTCCATGCCACCGGCATTGCGGTTGGTGCGGATGCCAAGCACGGAGTTGCCGTAGTTCACTGCCGAGGATTCACACCAGGCGACATAAGTGCCAGGCTCGGGGGCATTGCCGACCTCGTCCAAGTAGCAGGCACAGGTCCGGAAGTTTAGATCAGGGGCTCCGAGCCGTGAGTGCATGTAATCCAGCTTGGCCTGAAGCGGATAGCCCTCATAGATGAGCTCCATGTCCGTCGGGTTGTTCTGGACGTTATAAACGTCATAGGGCCGAGGATTGACCGTATAGGGCGCGTAGGACTTAAGGCCCGCATCCGCGCACTCCAGGAGCATGTCGATGAGAGCCCCGAAGTAAGGCGCCCCCGTGTACATGTTGCTGTGCGGTGCCCCGCCGAGGTCCACCAACTTGGTTGCGCCGAAGGTCTCGCCGAACTTGACTGCGATCTGCATGAGCTTGGCTTTCTCGGGGCCATCGCGCCCATCCAAAATGGCCTGCTCGTCTGCGGTCAGCTCCATTTTCGCGGGCGCGTCCCCAGCGGAGGAATCGGCCTTCGAGGCGCCATGGAAGGTCGCGGTCTGACCAGTCGGCTTTCCGTCAGGACCGGTCCCGTTCATGTCCGAAGTTCGGAAATACTGCGCCCAGTCAGGCAACGTGTCCGCGCCGCCGGCAGCCGACTTTGCCGCGGGGCTCGTGCCACTCGCCTGCGCGACCCTGATTTCCTTGGCCGTTTCGGCGGCTTCGGCATCCTTTGCCAATACTGCAGGCGCTATCACACCGGCGACGGGCACCGCGGCAGCGGTTTTCAAAAACTCGCGTCTCTTCATGATATGTGGCTCCCTCTCTCCTCATGTGGAGCTCAGGCTAGCTCTATTGCCATCGTAAAAAGTAACCATTTTACGCCACTTTTGATTGTTTTTTTGTAATTACAAGTACTTACAAACCAATAGGTTGAATTTTTTTAGGTGTTAAGTTGTGAAGTTCGGCGGGTAAAATACCACGGCCCGTACCTGTGTTCAGGGCAAGATTCGGGTCGGTGACTTTGATACAATGTGAGCGGGTATTTATTGGGTCGCTAGGGTCATCTTTCGATAGGCCCCTGGTGTCATGCCGGTCCAGCGCTTGAACGCCCGGATAAAGTGTTGCGGATTTTCATAGCCAGCGAATTCTGCAAGATCGGCAATCCTCACATCGGGATCCGTCATCAGGTCCATGGCGACCATATAGCGGGCTTGATCGAGGAGCTTGTGGAATGACTTGCCGTCGGCCGCCAGCCGCCGTTGCAAGGTTCGCGCGCTCAAGCCGGAAACCTCCGCGATGGCCTCAAGCCGGATCCGGTCCTGTTCGCCGATGCGGATGAATGAACTCAGCAGCTCCCGGATCGCTGGGACAAGATCCAATTGAGCTGTGGTTTCATCCCATTTCCGGCGCTGTTGCTTCAGTTTCGCAGGTGCAGGCAAAGGTGGCAGGGGCTCGGACAAGACGCTCGCCGGAACGAAAATTGCTGAAAATGGCGTTTCAAAATGGACCCGTGTATCAAACCGGTCTGCCCATTTCGTTGAGATGTTCCCCTGAGCGATCGACATACACATGGCCGAAGGTTGCCACTGCGGGCCCGCACCAAGACGAACGATCTGGGTTAGCAAGGCCAGCGTGTATTGCTCCAGAACATGAAGGGCGTGCTCGATGTCTGGTTTGGAATACAATTGCTTTCGGCAAAACAGATACCCGTCCTCGTGCGGCTCGAGCCAGAACCGGAGGGTTGTGACTTCTTTCGGCACAAGTTCACAGGCTGTTTGCATGCCATCAAACACGGTCAGGGAAGAGGCAACGCTGCGCCCGAAGGCCCCGAGATCTGCGACGTCAATTCGTTCGGCAACCATGCGACCGATCAAATCTGACCCGGCAATACCTGCTGCCACGTCAAATACTTTCACGAAGTCGGCGAGCGGAATGAGGTCCTCGTCGTCGCCATATTGCCAAGCGGGTATCCCGAATTGCGAGAACCTCCGCGTCACATTCACCCCCATTTCATCCAGCGCGGTAACGAGTTGGAAAAAGGGCTTTTGACGGATCATGGGCATTGCAATCGTCATTGACACCTCCCATACGATCAGAGGATGCCATCTTGAGATTTTTCTACGACTTGAAGATATGATATGTATCAACTCAAGAAATATTTTGCAGATATTTCCCAGAGTACACCTGATAACTACTATCCAGCACTTTTTAATAAATATGTTTCGCTTAATTCTAATGAACCTATTCGTTTTTATGGGAACGCAATAATCGACTGACCGCGCCCCGTCAGGACCGAAACCGCATCCGGGATCGCTTGAAGGGCCGCGCGGCTTGGGGGCTGCACAAACGAGTCCCCCTCATTCATACGCTGACCGATCAACTGCACGATCTCCGGTGCATCTGCAAACTTGGTGTGATTGAGACTGGATGTGTCATCGATCTTGGTCAAATCGATTACGGTCACGCCGAGCTTTGCCAAATCGTCGGCCGGCTCATCGCCAACACGGTCTATCCCACCGGCAATCCGGCGGGAGACTGCCAGCGCTTTGTCGTTTGCTGAGATAAGGACATAGAATCTCCGCGCTTCTTTCGGGAACGGCTGAATCTGTTTGGCGAAGAGTTGCGCGTCAATGTCCGGCGAGGCGAGAACGATGGACCGGATCTTGCGGGAATTGTTGAAGCCCCCCAGCAATTGGTCCTGACGCATGGCTTCCACAGTCAGGAGATTGCCCATGGAATGTGCGACGATGTTCAGGCCGCTCGTTTGTGTTGAGGCAGCCAATTCGGCCGCCACGATCAGATCATCCCGCGCATGGAGCGCACTGTTGAGATCATAGACATACTGTAAGGTCTGTCCCCTGGAGGGCCAGGCAAAAACAATCGGAACGCCTTTGAACCCGGAATCATGAGCAAACTGCGCGGTCCGTAAAATCGCTGCTGGCAGGTCGGTGTTGTAACCATGCACGAAAAGCATGGTCTCGCGTCGGTCTCGCGGGCGGCTGGCCAGATTGCGATCTATGGCGCGTTTGAAGGCCCCCCCGTTGTCATACGTGACCGGATCGAGGACCACAAAGTCTTTTCTCGCATCAGGTGGAACTGACCTTGGCCGCTGCACGGTTCCTACCTTACGGCCTGGCGGGATCGAAACAATAACTTTTGCGAAATTCAGCCCGACAGGCTCCCGGTCGGCAGTGAAGAGCAGAGTAGGATCGTCGGATTGCTGCCTCGTCGTGGCGACATAGACCGTTTGGAAAGCCGCCCCATCAACCGAAGTGGCCGGGGTCATCGGATTGTCAACACCGATGATGTTGGCCGGCGGGCTGCCGCACGCGGCCAAAACGGCACATACTCCCGCACAGATCATCCAGCGCAGCACAGCGTCGCCCTCCAGCCCGTTTGCCCGCAATGTATGCGCGAACCTTACTTGGCAACCGCGACGTTTGTTAAGCTCCTTTTACCAGAAATCATGGAACCGCCGGTTGAACCGCTGACCCTGACCCCGTTTCCCATGGCTCGCCAAAGCGGAGCCGACCTGAAGAAAAGCCCCGGCTAAAGAGTGCCCGCACCGGTCTGCGACTGCGCCCTGATCTGTGCACGCAGGTGCCGGCTCCAGACAGCCGCGTTTTTAAACGCCCAGGGCGGTTGTAAATTGGGCCCAGTTTCCGCTGCACGATCAGGTCTTCTTCGAAGACACTGGCGTTAATCGGGCCGCGTCGACGTCAGCGAAGTCGCTCACACACAAATAGCTAACCACGCCAGCCACTGGCGCCCTCTAATCTCTTGGTCGCCGCCGGCATACACGCGCCCGTCATCTCGTCGTCCGGAAACTGCGCGAAAGCCTTTCAAAAGGTCTCGATCTCAACAGCCATGCGCATGACCACCTCACGTTGAGAAATGCAGGTTGTCATTTACCAGAGGTGGTTCAATTCCCAAATCGGCAGAGCGGACATTGGTGCGGACCGCAACGAAGGTCCGCTTCCCGCCCGAATTAGCCGTTCAGTAAAGGTGACTAATTGCTAAATTTGACAGTACAATTATTGCGAGATTAGACTTGAAGGCATCTTCGGGTTTGCTTGCCCTAATCTGGACCAGGCTCAAGCCTCGCGTTTCCCGGCGCCGGGCTCTTTTAGAGCTTGCTGTAAGGTTTTAGTCAGATGGGTCTCCAGCCAGGGCAGGAGGCTTTTCAGCTCCAGCGGGTCGGCCGGATCCTCGGCCTTGGCCATCAGTAGATTGTAGGCATTGGCGAGTTCCGTGGCCTGGGCGTCCGCGGGCAGGCGGAAATTCGCACAGCCAGTTGCTTGGGGCTGACAATATTATCATTAGCCTATTCATTGAGCGGGGGCGCGGGGCACAGTTCGGCTTCTGGGTGAATAGGGTAGCTATCTGATTTAGATACGGCCTTGGAAAGACGGCAATAGAGCCTTTGGGGTGCTTTTGAGATTTTCTGCCAACTGACGGGGGGGGCATCCAAGCAATAGTATGCTTACGGGTTGCAAATCACAAAACGGCTGCGGCATGCGGCGGTCCATGCCATCTAACCATCTCACAACCAAGGATATAGACTATGCCATGGCGCTATAGCGATTTTTTGAAGCTAATGTCGTGTTCAATCAGGGAATAAGCGCTCCTCTGATACCGGACACAACGGAATTACCCCTGTATACTGGCGTGATGAACCGGATTGAGAACGTGACGGGCTGGACATATAGACCCAGCATGCTCAGTGATAGGGGGCTGGGTAATGATGCCTATGAGGCCACGCAGAACCTATTCATCGGTCCGGATCCGAAAGCGGTGATCTATACCCCTGTTTCTGACATCGCCAATGATCGGTAGGCTGCTTACCTCGAAAGATTCTCGAACGCGGACGGCCTGTCGACGGCTTGGATGAAGACCTGATCTTTTCTAATTCCGGATATCCCATATGGAAATAGTTTTACGGTCGGACTGTCGCATAATTATATTTATATCAATGGGTTATTCTGAATTTAGGTTGGCTTTGGGAGTTAGCGCGACGGGTGAAACGGAAACGGGACGTTTGCGGCTTCATTTCGACCGCACACCTTTGATCCTGCTCAATGCAGGAAGACTAATATTCATATATTCGAAACTACAGTTATTGCGGGGTTTGCGTTTCAGGCGCACGGCCGCTCATTGCATGACTGGAGACCAGAATGTGGAAACTGGCGATTATTTTGTTCATCATCATCGGACCGACGCTGGCCGGCTTCGGCGCGCTCGTTCCGCTCACCATTTACGGTGTTAATGATTTTAACGCGTTGTTTCTGGTGGGCTCTGCCATCGCAGGGGTTCTACTGGCAATACCGGTAAGTTACTTTGTCGCTATGCGCATTACAACGCTGATGGGCCAAAGCGCCGCGCCGCAGCGCTAATCACCTTTCTGGACCGCAGCCGGCGTCTCTAAACCATTAGGGGGTGAGACTAGGCCGCTCGCTTCGAAAGAGGCGGGCGGTTTTTTGTCGGCACCAAATTCGGACCCACAAGACCTCCTATTCGGGAGAGCCTAATATTTTTCAATAATTTACTAAAAAGAGTGGCGGAGGGGGTGGGATTCGAACCCACGGAACGCTTGCACGCTCGACGGTTTTCAAGACCGTTGCAATCGACCACTCTGCCACCCCTCCGGCGCAGAGCAAAAGCCTGAAAGGCTCATGCGAGAGCACCCGTTTCTCCGGTCTTGCCTTCAAAGTCAAGCAGGGAAATCATAATTCAGGGTGATTGCCCACAAGACTGTCCATCGACTGCCATTGCCCGCGCGCCTTATGCCGGGCCGAAACACGCGTTCGTAAAACAAAGCTGAGACAGTTTGGACCGTCCCGAGCGTTGATTGAAATGGCGGCCTGGATGGGGGGGCTGTGAGGCAACCATCTAAAGACCAACACCCGGGAGGGTCGAAGGGGCCGCCGGTCCAGTGTCGTGGGCAGGGGTCGAACCGGCGGCCTTAAGCTGGAGGTGGGTCCAGCATTGCTTGTGACAGGGCGGTCACCAGCAATGAACACACCTTACGAGGCAGCCCGAATGCACGTTGTGATGTGTGTCACATCCTGTCCATTTGGCGATAAGTCTGAGCCCGTGACCTTTGAGCAACAACCTGTAGCACTTCAAGATCCACATAATTTTGGGCGCCTTTGCAGGCACTTAGGGTTCGCGGCTTTGCTTTTCCGTCAAACGAACCGGTGGAAAGGTTCCTCCGGCGTGCGTTCAGCGTTATTGCAGGGTCGACGGGCGGTTTACTTTGAAGTAAGACGTTTGCCGTTACATGGCGTGTGGTTAGGGATGCATCGCGGGGGCAGTGCGTCTAAAATTCCGGCAAGTTGCCGGGCACACCTTTGAAACCGGTTGCCGGACGGCCGGATCAATAGTCGCGTGAGCTCAGGGGCTGCCAGCGCGTTGTGAGTAGGATGGCGGGATGCATGGGATCGGCGGGCAGACTTGGCGCTCGGATGACAAGTCTATCGAAGACACTGGCATTGTTTCTTCACGAAATGACCGAACAGGTTCTGTGATGCGGCAAGTGCGCACCATTTTGATGGTTGCAGCCGCCGCCGGATTTGTCGCCGCCTGCGGATCCGCGCCACAAGAAAAAGCGAAATTCAGCCCGAAAAAGTATGGCGTTAAAGGCAGCCCGAAAGTGGTTGCCGCCGGAAAGCCTGTTCCCAAAGGTGGTGGCCGTTACGTCGTCGGCAAGAAATACAAGATTGCCGGCAAATGGTATTACCCGAAACACGAGCCGAACTATAAAAATGTTGGGCTGGCATCTTGGTACGGGCCGACCTTCCATGGCCGTAAAACCGCGAACGGTGAGGTCTTTGACCGCAACGCACTGACAGCTGCGCACACCACCATGCCGCTGCCATCCTACGCCCGTGTCACCAACATGAACAACGGCCGGTCCATGATTGTACGGGTCAACGATCGTGGTCCATTCCATGGCAACCGCATCATCGATCTGTCTGAGCGGGTTGCGAACATGCTGGACACCAAAAGTGCCGGTGTTGCCAAGGTCAAGGTCGAGTATGTTGGCCGCGCGCCGCTTCATGGTCAGGATGAAACCTACTTGATGGCGTCGTATAACGGTCCAGGCGCTGTTCAGCCCGGCACCAGCCGTCCGGGCACTTTGATTGCCCAAAATGCTCCGCGGCTTGTTGTTGGGCCGACACAAGCGCCACCACCGCGGCCATACAGGCCGTCTGCAACGCTTGCGTCCGTGGCAACACCTGGAACCACGATTGCTGCCGCGTTTGATCCGGCAATCGCTTTCGAGGCGGGCTCCAGCAATGTCCAGGTGGCCGCCAACAACCGATTTGAGCCGCAACCGGCAGCTTATGCGCCGGAAAGCGGCGTGCTTGGCACGTTGACCGTACCGGCTGAGCAGGGTCTGACCCCAGGCAGTGCAATCTCTTCCTACATGGCGAACCGGCGTGTGTCGGATGCTCATGAGATGCTCTCCTTTGCCTCCGGGTCCGGTTTGTCCTTGAAATTGCTTGCTCGCCAGGCAGCTCTGGATTGATTGATCGGGGCTGGTGATGCGACGTATCTTCAGCCGCATGCCGCATATCCCAAACCTGATACCAAACTGCTTGTCCGCCCTTAAGAGGTGTTCTGTTGCGGTTTTGGTGTCTTCATTTGCTATTGTCAGCGTTCAGGCAGAGCAGCTCACCACGAAGGCGCCGAAAGCGCTCCTTTATGAGCCGGCATCCGGCACAGTTTTGTTCGCGAAGGATGCGGACGTTCCCTTCGCGCCGGGGGCTTTGGTCAAGGTCATGACCGCGGCGACGGTCTTTCAGGCGTTGTCGGACGGCGAACTGACGCCGGACCAACTGTGCACTGTAAGCGAACATGCATGGCGGACAGGCGGTGCCCCGTCTGGCCGGGGGGCTACTATGTTCGCCGCAATCAAGTCAGAGATTTCCGTCGAGGACCTGCTGAAGGGTCTTTTGGTTCATAACGGCAACGACTCTGCGATCATTCTGGCTGAGTGTTTGGACGGCTCCGAGGCCGCCTTTGCGGACCGCATGAACACGCTCGCTTCCGAAATCGGTATGGCGAACAGCAGCTTTGGAAGTCCAACAGGATACGAAGAGGCCTTCAGCACGACGACAGTGCGTGATCAGGTGCGTCTTGGCGAATACATCGTGGAAGAGCATCCCGACCGGTATGCGATGTTCGCAATCCCCGAATTCACCTGGAACAACATCTTCCAGCGCAACAAGAACCCGCTCCTTGGGGAAATCCGCAACCTTGATGGACTTGGCGGCGGCGCACATTCGGAAGACGGTTTTTCCGGCCTTGGATCCATTGATCGAAATGGCCGCCGGATCATAGCCGCAGTTGCTGGCCTGACATCAGACAATCACCGCCTGGCCGCCTTGAAAGAAATCTTCGAGGGAACCTGGGAATTTTATGCCGTTAAAACCGTCTTTCCAGCCGGAGAAAAGGTGGCTGAGGGGCGTGTCTTTGGCGGTGTCGACGGCACTGTCCCGCTAATTTCTGAAGCAGATATTGATGTATTTCTGCCGCGCGGCGGAACCCTGGAATACCGGCTGCGCGTTGTGTATAAAGGGCCACTTGTTGCCCCGATTGCAGCTGGCGCCGCTGCCGGAGAACTTCAGGTAATCGGCCAGGACGGCGTCGTTCATAGGGCACCGCTCGTTACCGGCGCATCCGTTCCGGAAGGTGGACTTGTCGGCAAGGCGCTGGACAGCGTGCAGGAACTTCTGTTCGGCTGGATCGGATAACAAAATCCTGAAACCCGCCGGTTGACACCCCCCCCTTCCGCCCGGCAAGGCAAACAGCGGAAAAAGAAAACAGGGCCGGAACCAAGTGCAGGGACACTTTATCAGTTTTGAAGGCGGTGAGGGGGCTGGCAAGTCCACCCAAATTGCCCGGTTGAAGGCTTTTCTGGAAAGTCTGGGTAAGACGGTCATCGTTACGCGTGAGCCAGGCGGGTCGCCCGGCGCCGAGAAAATTCGCGCCATGCTCCTGTCCGGTGAAGCTCGTGATCTCGGTCCACGCGGCGAAGCCATGCTCTTTGCAGCGGCACGCGCCGATCATGTGGATACGTTGATCAAGCCAGCGCTGGAACGTGGCGATTGGGTCCTGTGCGACCGCTATGCGGACTCCACGTTGGTGTATCAGGGGGAAGCGGGCGTAGACCTGAACTATTTGAGGCTTTTGGAAACCGCAGCTGTGGCCGGTGTCCGGCCGGAACTTACAATCCTGATTGATGTGCCGGCAGAACTCGGCTTGGCGCGGGTGCAGGAACGCGCAAAGACAGACACAAGCGGTGGGCCGGACCGCTTCGAGGGCGAGGCACTTCGCGTCCACGAAGGCCGCCGGAAACGGTTTCTGGATTTGGCAACGGAAGAATCTTACCGCTTTGCCGTCATCGATGGATCGAAGGATTTGGAGACTGTCAGCGCATCCATTCAATCCGCTGTGGAGGCTGCCTTTCAGGATCAGTTGAGCACAGACACCCTGGCGCAGGAGGCCGACTGACCTTGGCGCGGAGAAACGAACCTGTTGAAACTCCAGAGGTCGATGCCCTGCCGGGTATTCCACTGCCGCACCAGCGCAACGTTCTGATCGGTCATGGTGAGACGGAGAAGAGCCTTCTGGAGGCTTACCGCTCAGAGCGGCTGCACCACGCCTGGATCCTGGGCGGGCCGAAGGGTATCGGCAAGGCGACACTGGCATTTCGTTTCGCCAAGTTTGTTCTGGCCAATCCGGACCGGTTCGGACCGCAAGCAGCGATGGTGCACGATCTCAGTGTTCCGGAAGACCATCCTGTCGTCCGGCAGGTCGCTGCAGGCGGGCATCCGAACATCTTGCATTTGCGCCGGCCCTGGGATGACAAGGGCAAACGGTTCAAAGCCGATCTTCCCGTTGATGAGGTTCGCCGAACCGTTAGTTTCTTCGGAACAACCGCATCTGCGCGGGCCTGGCGGGTCTGTATCGTTGATGCTGCTGATGATATGAATGCAAGCTCTGCCAATGCATTATTGAAAATACTTGAAGAACCACCTGAACGGTGTTTGTTCCTGGTCTTGAGCCACGCGCCGGGCCGATTGCTCCCCACTATCAGGTCCAGATGCCGCCGGTTGGACATGGCACCGCTTTCTGAAACCGACATCGCCAACGGCCTGCGCGATCTTGCCGGACATGCGATCCCGGATGCCAGCGGATTAGCTGAAATCGCCCAGACCGCGGATGGCAGCTTAAGATCTGCATTGACCCTGTTGGCTGGCGATGGTTTGGCGATCGCCCAAGGCACAAGGAAACTCGCGGAAGCCGGCAGTCAGATGGATCTGAAGGCTCTCCATGCCTTGTCCGATCTGGTTGCCGCCCGCGGTCAGACCGACAACTGGGAAAGCTTTCAGCACGTTGCAGAAACCTGGCTGCATGGTCAAATGCGCCGGTCGATTGCAGCCGGCACCGGCGGCGCCTTTGCCTATGTGAAACTCTGGGAAGGCACACAAAAAGCAATTGCAGAATCTGATGCGCTTAATCTCGACCGCAAACAGGTTGTTCTGGATTTCTTTTTGAATCTCCGGTCCGTGCGGACCTAACTTGCGTAAATTTGTTATCTGGTTTTTCGATCAACAGAACCGTATGTACCTTTTTGAAAACACCACCTGAAACGTTCAGAACGGCAATCCATGATAGTTGACAGCCACTGCCACCTCGATTTTCCAGACTTTGAAGGCGAACGTGACGAGCTTATCGCCAGGGCAAAAGAAGCGGGCGTTGAGTTGATGGTGACGATCTGCACCCATATCCGAAAGTTCGATCAGGTGCGCGCCATTGCCGAATCCTACCCTGAGGTTTTCTGTTCCGTTGGCACTCATCCGCACAATGCCGGTGCCGAGCGCGGTATCCCGGTGGAAGAGATCGTCAAACTGGCTGAACATCCGAAGGTCGTCGCCATTGGTGAGGCCGGGCTCGATTACTTTTATGACAAGGCGCCGCGGGACGCTCAGGCAGAAGGCCTGCGGATCCATATCGAGGCAGCGAGGCAGACTGGTTTGCCTTTGGTCATTCATTCCCGCGATGCGGACGACGACATGGCGACGATCCTGCGCGAGGAAATGGGGAAGGGGGCCTTCCCCGCCTTGCTGCACTGTTTCTCCTCCGGTCGCGATCTTGCCCTCACCGGCATTGAATTCGGTCTCTACGTGTCGTTCTCCGGCATACTGACGTTTAAAAAGTCCGAGGAGTTGCGCGACATCGCCCGGGAGCTGCCGGCCGATCGGCTGCTTGTGGAAACCGACGCCCCTTACCTTGCCCCCCAGCCACGACGCGGCAAACGCAATGAGCCCGCTTACACTGCCATGACGGCCTCTGTTCTTGCGGAGGTTCGCGGCGTGAGCGAAGAAGAAATAGCCCGTCAGACCACAGAGAATTTCTTTCGTCTTTTCAAAAAGGTACCAAAGCCGGAAAGTGTTTCCAACGAAGTCGCGGGCGCAGCATGAGTGTCCGGCTGACGATCCTCGGCTGCGGGTCTTCCGGCGGCGTTCCACGGATCGGGAACGATTGGGGAAAGTGCGATCCTAAGGAGGCTAAGAACCGGCGGCGGCGTTGTTCACTGCTTGTGGAAAAGTTTGGGGATAACGGCTGCACAACGGTGTTGATAGACACGGGCCCGGACCTGCGCGATCAGCTTCTTGGTGCTGATGTTCAACGCATGGATGCCGTGCTTTATACCCATGCGCATGCCGACCATCTTCACGGGATTGATGATCTAAGGGCGTTCATGGTCCGTGATCGGCGGCGGATCCCGGTTTACATGGATATCCCGACATTCGACAAGGCAATGGCCGCCTTCGGCTATTGTTTTGAAACGCCCAAGGGGTCCAGTTATCCACCCATTCTCGAACGGCATGGCATGACGGCGGCAACGCCGGTTGTGATCCACGGTCCGGGCGGTGAAATTGAGTTTTTACCGATAGAAGTTACCCACGGCGAAATCAATGCCCTTGGATTTCGGATTGGAAACACAGCATATGTGCCTGATGTTTCGGATATTACCCGTGAAAGTTTTGATCTATTGACCGGGTTGGAACTGCTTATTTTGGATTGTTTGCGCCGCAATCCGCACCCCAGCCATTTCAATTTGGACGACGCGCTCAGCTGGACAAAGGACCTTGCGCCCAAAAAAGCGATTTTCACCAATCTTCACAACGATTTGGATTATGAAACGCTGAAAGCTGAGCTGCCGGATGGCATCGAGCCGGCTTTTGATGGTCTTCAAGTTCTGATCGACGGTGCATTGGCGGAAACCATGCCCAGGATCGCGGCGGATGCCGGCTGAACGGCGATACAAACTCCCGACAGAAGACCGATTGACCCGGTCGGCCGTTCATTATCTTGAGCGATACGCAAGCACTGAGGCCAATTTGCGCAAAGTGCTTGAGCGTAAGGTTTCCCGCGCGTGTAATGCGCTCGATTTGGTAGCGGATGAATACCGCGATCTCATCGAAGGCATCGTCGCCAAATGCGTCCGCAATGGCATGGTCAATGACCGTGGGTTTGCAGAGATGAAACTGGCGAGCCATAGGCGCAAGGGCCAATCGAAGAAGAAGATAGAAGCACAGCTGCGGGCCAAAGGCGTTCCAGCACATATTATCGCAGCTGTTATGGCCGAAGACACGTCGGAAGATCGGACAGCCGCGATCGCTTATGCAAAGCGCCGGCGGTTCGGACCGTTCCGTGACCAGGCTAAACGGGATGACCGGCGCTTAAAAGACATCGCTGCGATGTGCCGCGCTGGTTTTGATTACGAGACCGCTCGTCAGATCATTGACGCAGACCTGGACGATCTCTGCGCATAGATCCAGAGCGTGGATTGTTTCAATGTGCGATGCGGAGGTGATGACTGCAAACCAGCGTCGATATCACACGATGAGAATTTTCGTTCCAAAGTGTCCAGTTGGACCGTGACTCCGCTGTTTCTGTGGCTATATAAAATGTTCCATAATATTGATTATGCGTATTTAGCTACGATGTGGCTGAACTGATGTGTCGATGGATGCAGATCCCTCCACATACGCTCTTGCCAATTATGCTGAATGGTCCGCACACCGTCTTCTTGCGTAACCAGACCATATCTTTCAATCACACCACGACATTGGATGGAATGGTCATGATGATAAGATCGCTTTTGGTTGCCCTGCTGCTGTTGGGTTCGCTGCCTCAAACGGCCGTTGCAAACACGCTCACAGCGCGCGAAATCCAGAACGAGATGTTGAACAAGACGATTATCACGCACCGGTTCGGCATGCGGGTCACGATGCGTTATATGCCCGGTGGAGTCGTATCCGCCAAGGCGCTGCTCGGATCGGTCGACGGCACTTGGCGGGCGCGCGGAAACCAGATCTGCTCGACATTTCCAAGAGGCCCGGCAAAAGGCACCAGCTGTGTCAGCTTCAAGCGGCTTGGTGACAATCGGTATATCAGTTCCGAGGGCGTCCGTTTCCGGGTAGTCGACTAGTTTGGACGTATCAAACTGCCGATCCGTTTTGACGATGCGCGGCGTCTGCTGCAGCCGTATTTTCTAAAAATTGGTCTGTACAGACCGCCCAGCTTTGGCTGAGGGCCGTAGCTCGGCAAACAGCCCTTGGAATGTCGAGCGCGGCCAAAGCCGCTTCCCGCAAATCATCGGACAGTATCCCCGCTCCGCTGTCGCCGATGACATCCACCGGCCCCATTACGGGGTACGCGGCAACCGGAACTCCGCATGCAAGGGCTTCCAAAAGCACAAGGCCGAATGTGTCAGTCCGGGATGGGAACACGAACGCGTCTGCGCTGGCATAGTGCCGCGCCAAATCTTCTCCGGTCTTGGATCCGGTGAAATGGACATCTGGATAGTCCCGCTTAAGGGTTTCCAGCTGCGGTCCGTCCCCAACGACGACCTTGGAACCGGGCAAATCCAGATCCAGAAATGCGGAAATGTTTTTCTCGACCGAAACCCGGCCGACATTCATGAAAACTGGCCTCGGGAGATCGGACGGCAGGACACTGCCCTCATAGTGTTTGAAGATGTCTGTATCGACACCGCGGGACCACCGCATCAGGTTTTGAAACTTACGGTCCCGAAGGCTGGTTTCCAACTCGTCCGTCGCGACCATGCACCCGGATGCGGAATTGTGAAACCGCCGGAACCAGGCATAGAACGGCGCTTTCGGTAAAGGCACGCGGGCTGCGACATATTCCGGAAACCGGGTGTGATAACTTGTTGTAAAAGAGCGCTTTTCCTTACGCGCGACCTTGGCTGCAAGCAAGCCTAACGGGCCTTCAGTTGCAATATGAATGTGGTCGCAATCGAAGTGCTTGATGTGCTGACGAACCCTGCCCCTTGTGGTCAGCGCAAGCCGGATTTCCGGATAGGTTGGACACGGGATTGTCGTGAAGCCGTTCGGGGTCAGGTACTCAACGCGAATGCCGCGTTTTTCCAGCTCTCGAGCCGTATATTCCAAGGTGCGGACGACGCCATTGACCTGCGGATGCCAGGCATCCGACACAAAAAGCAGTGATTTCATGCAGCGACGGTCCGCTCTCTTTCAAGTTTTCCGGCCGATTTAAAGGCCCTTTTCCCGTCTGAATTTCCAGCATCAGGATGCGCGCCGCTGTCCCGCCAGCGAACGATCTCCAGAACACCGTCATGGGTTTCAACGATGGCCGTGCAGCTTTCCACCCAGTCACCGGTATTCAGATAACGCGTACCATTCATTTCCTGATCGGTCGCATGGTGAATATGACCGCAGATAACGCCGTCCAAACCACGATCCTTGATAGCCTTGGTCACTTCACCCTCAAACGCGCTGATGACGTTGACGAACTGTTTGACATGTTGCTTGGCAAAAGCCCCGAGCGACCAGTAGTTCAAGCCCAATTTCCGGCGGATATTGTTTACCCACGTGTTCGTCCATAGGGCGAATGCATAAAACTGGTCCCCAAGGAAGGCAAGCCACTTGGCCTTTTGCACAATGAGATCGTACTGATCTCCATGGAGTACGAGATACTTGCGTCCAGCCGCGGTCTCAAACTCTGCGGTTTCCGTAAACTCGACGCAGCCAAACCGTAGCGGCTGAGTGTCCTTCAAGAATTCGTCGTGGTTTCCGGGCAAATAGATGATTTTTATGCCTGCCCTGCCCCGCGCCAGCAGTTCATCGATCACGGCTTGGTGGCTTTCCGGCCAGTATCTTTTGCGCTTCAACCGCCAGCCATCAATGATGTCGCCGACCAGGTAGATCGTATCGGCGTGGTGCAGCGCCAAAAAATCCAGCAGAACATCCGCCTGGCACCCGCGGGTCCCGAGGTGAATGTCAGACAAGAACAAGGTTCTTAAGTGCCTTATCCGGTTTTCGGTGTCTGCGGTATGCGTGCGAATGAGCCTGTCTCCCGGAAAGCGCGACGGCAAAGTATTTTCCGGAATACGAACCTGCGCAAGCCTTGGATGCATTGCAGCAACGTTTTACCGCATAGATTTACAGCAACACTG
Organism: Roseibium sp. R5; assembly: GCF_055755305.1. Lineage (NCBI taxonomy): Bacteria > Pseudomonadati > Pseudomonadota > Alphaproteobacteria > Hyphomicrobiales > Stappiaceae > Roseibium > Roseibium sp. R5. The sequence goes on along the minus strand of NZ_CM146910.1, from coordinate 3,653,321 downwards.
CAGGCAGAGCGTCGGGGATTTTGTCACAGTCACAAGGAAATCCTGCTCAAGCGACCGCATCGAGTGTGAGTGTGCTGTAGGCCCAAGTGATCTCCCGGGAGGTTTTGGGATCATACATGCGCATCTTGAAATCGGCTGCCGGACGGACACCGCCAATTGCCGGTAATGTTCCGCAGAGCATGGCGGTTCCGTCCTGGAAGTTTGCACCGTCCATGAGGTCCTTAAGCGGACGGATCGCGGCCAGTGTGCCGTCCTGATAGAGGGTCCACGCCCCCTCCTCCAGGATCCAGGATTGAAGAACAATCTCGTCCAGATGGTCTTGCACGCTGTCGAATGGCCAAAGTTCACCGGCAACCGGTTTGGCAGCGATTTGTTTTGAATGCGCCACAGAGTAGGTTTCAAGGGCGCGGTCCGTATGATCAGAGGCGAGGCCCAACCAGATGATGCCGTTCATTTTAATGAGAAACGGCTCTGCCTCACCAGAGGTGTCCTTGCCGACAACCTGAATTTGGGAAGCCTGGGTGAGAAGCTCCGGGGCGCATTGATAAAAGAGCGGAACGGTTGATGGCGCCGGAACGCCAATCGCTTCAAGTTCAGCAATATGGTGATCAACGGCCGCTTTGTTCCGGCCTGTCCATCCGGCAACAATGAGCCGCTGGGGCGTGCAATCCAGCACGCCTTCGCTTGTCGTGAACTTCATGAATTTCCTCAAAGTGTAGACGGAAGGAACAAGGCGATTTGCGGCATCAGGATCAACAAGCCAACCATGGCAAGCATCGCAAGCGCATAGGGAATGCAGCCGAGCATCACGTCTGAGAACCTGCCGGTTTTTCGGGCGGCCTGCACCACATAAAGGTTGAGCCCGACCGGTGGCGTGATGAGCGCCATCTCCACCAGAATGATCATCAGGATGCCGAACCAGATCTTGTCGTAGCCAAGCTGGACGATGATCGGCACAACAATCGGAATGGTCGCGACCATCAGGGACAGGGTCTCAATGAAGAAGCCCAGAATGATGTACATCAGGATGATCACCAGAAGCGTCTCCAATGGCCCGAGCCCCAATCCACCCAAAAGGTTTTGCAAGGACCGGCTGACACCGGCAGCCGTCAGAGCGAAGTTGAGGACATAGGCGCCGATGACGACCAGCATGATCATCGCCGACGTCTTGACGGCCCCGCGCAACGCTTCGGACAGCATCTCCCAATTGAGTGCCTTTTGATGAGCGGCTATCAGCAGAGCCAGCGCCACCCCGACAGTTGCGGCCTCCGTCGGCGTTGCCCAACCGGCATAGATCGAGCCGATGATTGCGGCGAACAGACCGAGGATCGGCAGAAGATCCCCGAGCCCGGACAGTTTTTCAGCCAGTGAACTGGGGCGTTTCGGACCGCCCAGGGACGGCTTGAAGATGCACAGGAGCACTGTGATCAGCATAAAGAGGCCGGCCAGCGCGAGGCCCGGAATAAGCCCGGCCAGAAACAGCTGCGGAATGGAGCTTTCCGTCAGAAAGCCATAGACGATCAGGTTGATGGACGGTGGGATCATGATCCCAAGCGTGCCGCCAGCCGCGATGGCACCCGAAAAGAGCTTCTGATTGTATCCAAGCTCCTTGGCTTGCGGCATCGCAACGGTTGCAACGGTTGCCGCAGTCGCCACGGACGATCCGGAGGTCGCTGAAAACATGGTCGACGTGGCAATGTTGGCGTGGATCAGACCGCCCGGCATCCAGGCAACCCATTTTTCCAGTGCAGAATAAGTCCGGCGCGCAACGCCACTGCGAACCAGGATTTCACCAAGAAGCACAAAAAGCGGAATGGCGATCAGGGTTGCGCTGTTTGAAGACGACCAAACCACCTGCCCCAAGCCGCGCATCAGCGGAAACGGGCTGAAAAACGTATCAATGCCGAAAGCTAGCAGGAAGAGGACGATGCCGACCGGGATGGACAGCGCCAGCAGGCCAAGGAGCCCGAAAGATGTGAACGCGATCATGCTTCCCCCCGCGCACCGGCGATTTGATCGACGGACTTATAATCTGACGTTGCGAACCGCACTGCGACGGAGACCAGGAGAATGGTGGCGGACACCGCAAACCAGACCCATCCAAGCCACCAAAGCGTCTGCGGGATCCAAAGCGGCGTTTCCAGCGGCGTGTTTGCCCGCGCCCCGGTGGAAAGCGTCTTTTCCAAAACGCCCCACCCGCGCCAGGCAACCACAATCGCTGTGCCAGCCAGACATGCCATGGAGATGACGTCGAAAACCGCACGTCCGAACGGGACAAGGCGCTGACGCAGCAGGTCGATGCGCACATGCGCCTGCTCCGTCAACGCGTAACTAATGCCCCAGGCAGTCGTGACAGCCATAACGTATCCGGAGATCTCGTCCACGCCTCCAAGGCCCGCCCCCAGCTTCCGGGTGATGATTTCGACGAGCGTGAAGGCCACACAGACCAGCAGCACAATGCCGACGCCCATCGCAACGCGGTCGTTTAATCGCCGCAAGAGGTGAACCAAGGAGGTCATGGAAAGATCCTTACTTCGCTTCCAGGGAAACGCCGGTGACTTTGCCGACGCTGTCGCTCCAGCGCTGTGCCCAGTCTCCGCCGGCCCGCTCAGCCCAGTCAGGCAGCACTTCAGAAATCAGAACCGCTTTCGCCTTGGCCTGATCTTCGTCTGTGGCTTCAACCAGCACAAGGCTACGCGCATCGCCATAAGGACACTCGCCGTTGCCGGTAAGGCAGGCAATGTCATTATTCAGTGCATTTTGAGCAACTTCCCACGCCGGGGCTTCGAGGTTCTCTTTCACGCCTTTCTCAAGCGCTGCTTTCTGTGCATCGCTCAGGGTGTTCCATTTGTCGAGATTGATCGCGGTCACAACCGGATCCCATCCCCCAAGCGGGATCGGCAGAAGATGCGTGGAGACTTCCCACCAGCCCGCATTGTAACCTGATCCGGCACCGGTGATTGCGCAATCAACCACGCCGCGCTGCAGGGCACCCGGCACCTCACCAAATCCGATGTTGACGCCCTCTGCGCCAAGAGCTTCCAGGAACTTTGCGGTCATCCGGCCAGACGCGCGCACTTTCTTGCCCTGAAGATCGTCCAGGGAGTTGATTTCGGCGTTGCAGAAAACAACTTGAGGCGGGTACGGCGCAATACCGAGGACCTTGGCGTTAAAGACATCCTTGTAGATATCATCGACCATCGGTCGGGCCGCATCGACCGCCTTTTTTGCAGTGTCAGCGTCGGTTGCAATCATTGGAACATCAAGCGCTTCGAGCGCAACACTGTCGGAAACCGCATAGTCGGCAACAGTCATGCCGACATCAAACACCCCTTGGGACATCATGCGATAGACATCGCCGCCGGAAATGCCCATCTGGTCATGCGTGGTCAATGAAGCGGACAGCTCGCCGCCAGAGACTTCTCCCAACTTGTCGTTCCAAAAAGGGGCTTCAAACTGCTTGTGAAGCGGCAGGCCGCTCCAGCTGCCGACAACAGCAAGTTCTTCGGCTTGTGCCGTTGTGCCCATTGAGAGCGCGATTGCGGAGACGGCGGATAAGATAGTGAGTTTTTTCATATCTCTAGTTCCTCTGGTGCGGTTGGTTTTTAGTTGTCGTTGTAAGGGTAAAGCGGGGCTGTCTGCTCACTGACATCAGCAATCAGCATGGCTCCGGGAGCGTGAGTGATCGAAAGGGGCGGTTTTGCTGTCATGATGGCAACTTGCGGCGTTACTCCACAGGCCCAAAACACCGGCACTTCCCCATCCTCAATGGGAACCGGGTTCCCCCAATCCGGGGCATCGATGGTCAAAATGCCGATCTCGGCAGGATCGCCAACATGCACCGGCGCGCCATGTGCCAATGGATACTTGCGGCAGATTTCATAAACTTCGTCGATCCGCTCTTCCGCAATGGGGCGCATGGAAACCACCATCCCGCCGCCAAACGGGCCGCTTTGATGTGTCTCGATCGATGTCCGGTACATTGGGACCGTACGGTCAAGATCGATATGGCGCATTGGTATACCTGCAAGCCTCAGAGCGTTCTCGAAGGTGAAGGAACATCCGATTGCAAAGGACACCAGGTCGTCCTGCCAGCAGGCGTTCAGATCGGACACTTGCTGGTCAAGTTTGCCATGCCGGTAGATGTTGTAGCGGGCGGCATCTGTGCGAATATCAACTTCTGCACCGAGCTCGGAAATCACTGGTTCGCCTGGGTTTGAGACGCCGGCAAGCGGGCAGGCCTTTGGATTAAGCCGGCAGAACTCATGAAATGCATCTGCATATTCACCCGGGAGGATCGCAAGATTGCACTGGAGTTTTCCGTGCGCCAGTCCGGCTGTGTGCCCCGAGTACCGTCCTGAGCGGATGGCGGCGCGAACCTGCCCCATGTCCGCACCGGCCAATTCAGAAAACTTTGTGAGATCTTGCTGCATCGGTTGCCCAATTCCTTGTTGGCAAAAGGCTGCAGCGGATACATTATCAAGTCAAATCGTGTTTTTTTGCAGAAAGTGATCCAAATTCCTGATCACATTAGCAATTGGGTCACAATGTCATGACACTTGAACAGCTTAGAGCTTTTTTGGCGGTTGCGCGCATGGGCGGTGTTCGCAAGGCCGCCGAACAAATGAACATCTCACAGCCGGCCATTTCTGCCCGTATTTCCAGCTTGGAGGACTATCTCGGCACGCGCCTCTTCAGCCGCGAAACAACTGGGGTCTCGTTGACCGCAAAGGGCGTGGTTCTGCGGGATTATGCGGAGCAGATCATGGCAATCACGGAGCGCATCAAAGGCGATGTCATGTCCGATGACAGTATCAGCTCCCTGCTCCGCTTGGGCGTTGCAGAGACCATCGCCCAGACCTGGCTGCCGGATTTTCTTGCAGCGCTTCACACCACGTTTCAGCGGCTGAACATCGAGGTTACGGTCGATACATCGTTCAACCTTCGGGAGATGCTGCTCGACAGGGCCCTCGATCTGACAATCCTGATGGGGCCGATTTCCGAATACAGCACCGACAACCTGCCGCTTCCGCCCTTTGATCTTGGCTGGTACAGACCATTGGATCTTGAAGAGCCGGACCTCTCCCAAGTACCGGTCATCACCTACAACCGCAGCTCCCGCCCCTACCGCGAACTCGTTCAAAAACTGCGCGATCTTTATGGCATTTCGACGCAAGTTTTCCCGACAAACTCTCTGTCCACCGGGTTTGAGATGGTTGCGTCCGGGATCGGCGTGGGCATCCTGCCCAGTGTGCTGGGGCGCCGTTTGGTAGCCGAAGGCCGGATTGCGTCATTTGATCCCGGGTGGCAACCAAGCCCACTGGTGTTCACGGCCACCTATGTTGGAGAACCGCGCAACGAGTTGATTGCAAGGGCGGCGAAAATTGCGCAAGAGATCGGCATCAGCCACGCAAAACAATTCGACGATGTCTGACGTTACTATAGAGTCTGGCGTAAATGGCACCTCAGACGGTCACTCGTCTCATGCTTGACGCCTGAGCTAGTGTATCATCTGTTCGGCAGACAGCATCTCTTTGAGAAACGGCTCGACAACGCCCTTAAGGGTTTTCGCCGACAGCCGGTGCCCGCACTCGAGAACCTTCAAGACCACCTTCCCGCCCGAGTTTTCAAGCGCCACCGAGAATGCTTCGGCTTGTGCAACAGGCGCCCGGTCATCATGGCGGCCATGCAACAGCAGCGTCTCAGTGGTGATTTTGTCGGCATGAAACAAGGCGGAACGTTCGTGAAACGCTTGAGCCGACTGCCCGGCCTCCGTCTCAATTGCTATCCGCAGCCCATCCGCACAGTCCATATGAAATGCGTTGAGATCATACACGCCGCTTGAGAGGACTACCGCTCGCAATCCGTCATACCGGGCGGCAACCATACCGGCTGCCACCGCGCCCCGGCTGTGGCCGTAAAGAACAATGCGCCCCGGGTCGATAGATGGTTGATTTTTCAACGCGTTTAATGCGGCGATGATCGCGTCTTGCGTGTTGGGACCACAAAAATCACATGGACCATCAGACGCCCCAAAACCGGGTTGAGACACAGCTGCCGCGGTGACGTTCATGGCAACAGCAAACCGGCTTAAGGTTCCCCGGTCCACGAGCTCGCGGGCGCCGGTGAGTTGACCTTCTTGGTTGCCATGCACAAACAAGATCGCACCGGCCGGCTCACCGCTTCCGATGGGATGCGCCTGAAACAGTTCCACCGCGGCGCCATCGCCGCGGTCGATGATATGATGATTTATGGTCGTCATGATGATCCCCAATCACCGCTTGGATCAGGATAAAAGCGTGGCGCACCATGTCAACAAACACGCTCGTCTAAGATCACCAAACCGCTCTGTCCCCTAGATCGTTTCGCCGATCCAGCTCCTGATTGCCGCGGTCAACCGGTCTGGGACATCATGCTGCACAAAATGGCCGACACCGGACCAGGCCCGAATGGTCAAACTGCCGTCCACGTACTCCCACAAACTGTTATGGCCCGCGGTCAGGACATAAGGGTCTTCTGTCCCATGAACGACCAGAACCGGCACTTTGATTGGGGGCGGGGTATCGGAGCGTTCGGTGTAAGGTTCGGCAGGAAAACACACCCGGTAATAGTTGAGCATACCTGTGCGATTAGACCTTTCCATCGCTGCCATATGCCGGGTGCGGAACGCTGGATCATGGATCCAGGTGGAGAGCCGGTCAAAATCCAGTTTGGATTCAGAGCCCGGCTGCTGGAACACCCGCGCATATCCGCTGGCCTTTTGTTGATCCGGATTGTTGGCAAGTTCGCGTGCAATGGCCCAGGGATGCGGCAGGTTGACGATCCCGAGGCGCTGCACCCGGTCTGGAAACAGCATCGCCGTTTGCCAGGCGACAAACCCGCCCCAGTCATGACCGATCACAACAGCGTCGCTTGCACCGCAGGCGTCTATGACCGCGCAGACATCTGAGGCCAGGGTTTCCGGTGTGTAGGCAGATGGATCTTCCGGATGATCGGAGAGATTGAACCCCCGAAGGTCCATGGCAACGGTGCGGTGGGTCTTTGACAAAGCCTCCATTTGTTGCCACCAGGTGAGCCAGTGGTCCGGGAACCCATGGATAAACACGACCAAGGGCCCCTCGCCTGAGCTGGCAAAATGGATCTTGGTGCCGTTATTTTCGGCAAAATGATGGCTGACCCGAGCCTCAAAGGTGGCCAACCTGGCTTCGTTGTTAACTGGAGACATTTTATCCTCTTGCTGTTTGAAAATTGTTTTTGGTGAAGTGTCCGAGCCATACGGCCAACAGGCAACCGGTCAACGCAATCGCGGTTCCTATGGCTGGCGCGGATGCAATGCCTGAAAGATCCAGTGCGGCAGCGCCGAGCGCAATTCCAAGGCCCTGACCAAAGTAAACCATGGATGCATTCAGCGCGAAAACAAAGGTCGCCGACGACCCGGCCAAGGCGGCAAGCCGGGCTTGAACGGTCGCCCCAATGGCAAATTGGGCTACAGGTCCAAGGACCACACTCACGAAGATGGTTCCTAGTCCGATACTGCCGGCCTGTTGAAGTCCAAGCGATGGAACGACAACGGCCAGTGACACAGCCAAGACCAAGAACAGGACTGCAAGCAACGATCGGTTTTGCCCCATCGCGTATCTTGCCCCGAGCCTGATCCCGGCGAGACTGCTCAGCCCGGCAATGACTTGAAGCACAGCAATCCCAGGTCCTGAATACCCGGTCAGCGCGCGGATAATCGGTCCCAGCAGCCCCACCAGTGTAAACAAGGCCGTGGAGGCAATCAGCATGATCCCGAGGTGAGCCACGATGGACGCACCAACAGGCTCATGGCCCCCGGCGGTAGGCTGCTGCATCGGAATTTTGGAGGGCACACTTACCAAAACCAGCGCGAAGGCGATGGCAGAGACGATACCCGTTGCAGCGAAACAGGCCTGCCATCCGATGGTATTCCCGAGTATGGATCCAAACGGAATACCGATGATCATGGCAAGAGGAATCCCGGCGTAGACCTTGGCAACAGCCGCCGGTCTACCGCTGTCGGTAGCGCCAGCTGAAGCAATCGCGGTTGCAAGCGGAAAGGCCAATGCACCAACCCCTCCAACTAAGACTCTTGAGACCATCAGCGCGCCATACACCGGCACTACAGCCGAAAGACCGTTGAGTAACGTCATCAACATCAAGACCGTCAGCAGGAGGGGCTTGCGGGGAAGAGATGATGTCAATTTGGCAAGCATCGGACCGCAAATCGCGCAGGCGATTGCGAAGCCGGACTGCAGCGCCGCGGCTTCGCCGACAGTGACACCAAGACTTGCTGCCATTGGTACCAAGGCGCCAGAGAACGCAAAAGCACCCATGGTGAACGCAAAGGGGCACAACAAGAGAGCAAGGCTCATCATAAGAAATTATTCCTATCATCTTGCCAAAGCTCGCCGTACCACCCGACCGCAATCGGCGGGTATTTCTGCCGGCAAGTTTTGGAATAGGGATTTGAGAAACGAAGCGCTGCGATTACGGCAATTGAATTGCAATCGCGGTTGCTTCACCGCCCCCAATACACAGGGACGCGATGCCTTTTTTCAGCCCGCGCGCCTTCAGGGCATAAAGTAGTGTGACCACGATACGGGCTCCGGTCGCTCCAATGGGATGCCCGAGAGCGCAAGCACCGCCGTTCACATTGAGTTTGTTGCGCGGGATCCCCAGTTCCTTGGCAGCGGCCATGGCGACGACGGCGAACGCTTCATTGATTTCAAACAGATCCACGTCTTCAACCGTCCAGCCAATCTGTTTGATCAGTTTCTGAGCCGCCGGAATTGGTGCTGTCGTGAACCATTCCGGTGCTTGGGCGTGCGTCGCATGACCGACAATATGGGCCAGGACCGGCATTTCATGCTCATGTGCCGTTTCGCTGCTGGTGAGCACCAAAGCTGCCGCGCCATCTGCATTGGCGGACGAGCTTGCTGCTGTGATCGTTCCATTCTCCCCAAAGGCTGCCCGCAAATCCGGGATTTTGGCGGAGTTGATCTGCGGGGGGCGCTCATCCTTTTCAACAAGGATGGTTCCCTTTCGCGTCTGGACCGGGACAGGCGCGATTTCCGATGCAAAGCTTCCATTGGCAACGGCAGATTGAGCCCGTTCCAGCGTTTCCATGGCATAGCTATCCTGGTCAAACCGGCTGAACTGGAACTTCTCCGCAGTTGCCTCGCCAAAGGCTCCCATCGGCCTGCCGGTCTCATAAGCATCTTCAAGACCGTCCCGCATCATGTGATCAATGACTTCCGCGGACCCGGCCTTTCGCCCACCGCGCATCTCAGGAAGCAGAAACGGAGCCCGCGACATTGATTCCATGCCGCCGGCGACAACGACACCGACTGATCCGGCCTTGAGAAGATCATGGCCAAGCATAACCGATTTCATGCCGGACCCGCAGACCTTATTGATGGTTGTGGCGCCGCAAGAATCAGGCAGACCGGCAGCACGCGCCGCCTGACGCGCGGGTGCTTGCCCGAGGCCTGCGGGCAAGACGCATCCCATAAGCGCCTCGTCGACCAGATCACCGGAAACCCCAGCATCCTTGAGAGCCGCCGATATCGCGGTTGCCCCAAGTTGCGGGGAAGGCACAGACGCCAATGCCCCCATGAAGCCCCCCAAGGGTGTTCTCCGTGCTGCGCTGATGACGATTGGGCTGTCTTGAGTAAGCGGCATGATCTGAACCTCTATCTGAATTTCACGCATAGATTATGATCGTATTCTTTATTGTCAACAAAAAGATTATGACTATAATCAAAGTCAGTTGATGGAGATTTTCTGATGAGAGTGAGCCGCGAAGATGCGCGCGAAAACAGGGCACGGGTTGTCGAAACAGCCAGCCAAATGTTCCGCCAACACGGGTTCGACGGTATTGGTATTGCCGGCTTGATGAAGGCATCAGGCCTTACAAATGGCGCGTTTTACAAACAGTTCGCCAGCAAGGACGCCTTGATGGCCGAAGCCACCGCGCATGCCTTGGCTGAAAATCTGGACCACTGGCGCCGAAGCATTGCCGAGGATACGTCAGGCTCTTCGAAAGATGCTGTAACGCGCTGGTATTTGTCCGACACCCACGAAAACGCTCGCGGGACCGGTTGCGCCTATGCAGCTCTTGCCGGAGATGCGCCGAGGCAGTCCAAGGACGTCCGGGAGGCTTTTGACCAAGCCTTACGCGAAACGGCCGCACTCGTTTCGGGGAAAGACGAAACCACTCCCCTCTCCGAGCAAGAAGATGCCTTGAGGTTCATCTCCCAAATGGTTGGCGCCCTCGTATTGGCACGGGCAACCGGAGATCCGGATCTCAAGGCAACTCTTCTGAAGGCCGCCGGAAAAACAGAATAGTTACTTAAGCTTAGTCCTCGAAACCGGAAGACCGGCCCCGCAGTTTCTTGACCTGACCGCGCTGTTTCTTGGCATCGAGCCGTCTGCGCTTGGACCCAAGAGTTGGTTTGGTCGCTTTTCGGGGCTTGGGCTTTTCGGTCGCCCGTCTCAACAGATCAATCAACCGGGCCAGCGCATCTTCTCGGTTGCGCTCCCGGGTCCTGTGCCGGTCCGCCTGGAGAATGATTTCGCCATATTGCGTCAATCGGCTTCCGGCAATCTTCGCGGCCCGGGTTTTGACGTCATGCGGCAGCGTCTGGTTGGCCCACAAATTGAACCTCAATTGAACGGCCGTCGACACCTTGTTGACATTCTGACCGCCCGGACCGGAGGCTCGAATGAAATCCTCATTCAAGTCGTCTCGTGTGATATAGAGACGCCCGGTTACCGGAATTCGGGACGACGGCGCCGGCTGGTCTTCATCCCCGCTCATGCGGTCTCGGGAGTTTCTTCAGGCAAACGCAGACCGATGCTTGCCAGGATCTGTTGTGTCACGGCCCGCTCGGTTTCCAGCTTGAAATCCTCATCGCTCAAATCGTGACCGGTCAGAGCCCGGATCTGCACGGCAAAATCCGCGTAATGCTGCGTGGTCGCCCAGATGGAAAAGATCAGATGCAACGGCTCGGTCTTGCTGATCTTGCCGTCCGCAATCCAGCTTTCGATCACCGCCACCTTTTCGGCAACCAGACGCCGGAGATCTGTTTCCAGGATCGGCAGGATTTGCGGCGCCCCTTGCATCACCTCATTGGCAAACAGGCGCGAGGCTTCAGGGAAGTTGGCGGATATCTCGATCTTCTGGCGGATGTAGGCAGCAAGTTCGGTAGCAGGGTCGCCCTCCCGATCGAGGGTTTTAAGAGGCGCCAGCCAGACATCAAGAATATGTGCAAGCGCTGCCGTGTAGATCGCTTCTTTCGACGAGAAATAATACAGGAGATTTGATTTCGACATACCGGCTTCGGCGGCGATCCGCTCCACCGTTGCGCCTGAAAACCCGTACCGGGAAAATTCCTTCAAGGCGGCGTCCAGAATCAGTGTTCTGTTTTTCTCCTGGATCCGGCTCATACCACCGACCCTTGAACTCGCAGGCACTTGCCCACCGACATCAGCCATTTAGCTACCCCGCACTTGCCCCTTAGAGCGTATTCCCCACAGACAACCGAATTCCTTCAAAATCCGAAATCTGCGCCGTCCACGGCCATGAAAATGCACCAAAGACGGACATGATCACAAATTAGTCACACCGGCTGATTTTGCATCTTGACCATTTGGTCAAAAGCGCCATAGGCTAAATTGACCAGATGGTCAGAAGGCTAGACGATCCGGATCGGCGCCGCAATGGGGCAGACGGAACCGGACCAGCCTCGAACATCAGGCAAGAATGGCCGGAAAACGGTCTGGCCCAATTGGCCGACAGAGGATTTCGCACCCGGCAAAAGAGGCCAAAGCCCGCGCCAGGTGCACAAGGAACAGCCAGGGGGAGAGGACCCGGCATGTCAGTGAAATTCCTGCTTTGCGCGGGCAGCTGACCTATGTCTTACTCTCCTCCATAGAAAACAACCAACAGGCGGTTCGCGATACGCGTTAAGGACCGCAAGGAGGACGCATGTCGTCATCGGCATCAGCAGCATCGAGCCAGGCTGCAACCAACAATCTTGAAGCGTTCTGGATGCCTTACACGGCGAACCGCCAGTTCAAGCAGAACCCGCGGATGTTCGTCGGCGCAAAGGACATGCACTACACCACCTCCGATGGCCGGCAGGTTTTGGATGGGACAGCGGGTCTTTGGTGCTGCAACGCCGGTCACGGCCGCCCGAAGATCGTGGAAGCAGTCCAAAACCAAGTCGCAGAAATGGACTATGCCCCGGCCTTTCAGATGGGTCATCCGAAGGCATTTGAGCTGGCGGCACGCCTCACCGCCATGATGCCCTCCCCGTTGGATCATGTGTTTTTCACGAACTCCGGGTCTGAAAGCGTCGACACAGCCCTGAAAATCGCACTTGGGTATCAGCGCTCGATCGGTCAGGGCACACGGACGCGGTTTATCGGCCGCGAGCGCGGCTATCACGGCACCGGTTTCGGCGGAATTTCGGTTGGTGGCATCGTCGCGAACCGCAAGCAATTCGGCAACATGCTCAACGGTGTCGACCATCTGCCGCACACCCACGACCTCAGCCGGAATGCCTTTTCCCGCGGGGAGCCGAAAAACGGTGCAGAATATGCCGAAGAGCTGATCCGTCTTGTCCAGTTGCATGATGCCTCCACAATCGCTGCCGTGATCGTGGAGCCCGTTGCCGGCTCGACGGGCGTTCTGATCCCGCCGGTTGGATATCTGAAGCGTCTGCGTGAAATTTGCGACCAGAACGGCATCCTCCTGATCTTTGACGAAGTGATCACCGGCTTCGGCCGCCTCGGAACGCCGTTTGCGGTCGACTACTTCGACGTCATTCCGGACATGGTGACGACGGCCAAGGGTATCACCAGCGGCGTGATCCCGATGGGTGCAGTGTTCTGCGCCAAGAAGATCTATGATGCGTTCATGGATGGGCCCGATCATCTGATCGAACTCTTCCACGGCTACACCTATTCCGGTCACCCGATTGCCTGTGCAGCCGCTCTGGCGACCTTGGATACCTATGAAGAAGAAGGCCTTCTGACCCGAGCGGCAAGCTTGGCCCAATACTGGGAAGACGGCCTGCACTCCCTCAAGGATTGTCCGCACGTCATCGACATCCGCAATCTCGGCCTGATTGGGGCGATTGAGCTGACACCGATCGACGGCGCGCCGACCAAGAGAGCGTTCTCCGCGTTCTTGAAAGCCTATGACGACGGCATTTTGATCCGCACGACCGGGGACATCATCGCGTTGTCGCCGCCGCTGATCATTTCCGAATCTCAAATCGACGAGTTGTTCGGCAAATTGCGGACTGTCTTGAACGCGATCGACTAACGGAAAGCCAGTCATGACGAGACCAGCTGCCACCAGCGAAACCCTGATCGATGATGATCGTGTCCGCGTGACACGATTTGACTTCGAACCTGGCGCGGAGACCGGCTGGCATCGTCATGGCTTCGACTACGTCATTACGGCAGTCACTAACTGCCAGATGGTGCTGGAGGAGCCGGGTGGCACGCGCAGAACCGTAACGGTTGCAGCTGGCACGGCTTACCGGCGCTCTGAAGGCGTGGAACACAATGTAATCAACGGCGGAGACAATCCGATGTCCTTCGTCGAAGTGGAATTGAAATAGGAGACAGGGCACCATGGCAGCTCCGGGCGAAAACCTCAGGATCAACGCAGACCGGCTGTGGGACAGCCTGATGGAAATGGCCAAGATCGGTCCGGGCGTTGCTGGCGGCAACAACCGTCAAACCCTCACGGATGCAGACGCGGAAGGCCGGAAACTGTTCCAGAAATGGTGTGAAGATGCTGGCATGACCATGGGGGTCGACACCATGGGCAACATGTTCATGACCCGGCCGGGCACAGACCCGGACGCCCTACCCGTCTATGTAGGGTCTCACCTCGACACCCAGCCGACCGGCGGCAAGTATGACGGCGTTCTGGGTGTGCTTGGCGGCCTGGAAGTCGTGCGCACGATGAACGATCTCGGCATCAAGACCAAACACCCGATCGTTGTGACCAACTGGACCAACGAGGAAGGCACGCGTTTCGCGCCGGCCATGCTGGCATCCGGCGTGTTTGCCGGGATCCACACCCTTGATGAAGCCTATGCCAAGGAAGATCATGAGGGTCTGAAATTTGGCGATGAGCTGAAGCGTATTGGCTGGGTGGGCGATGAAGAAGTTGGCGCCCGCAAGGACAAGATGCACGCCATGTTCGAGCTGCACATCGAACAAGGCCCGATCCTGGAAGCGGAAGGAAAGGACATCGGTGTTGTCACACACGGCCAGGGCCTCTCCTGGACACAGGTGACCATCACCGGCAAAGACAGCCATACCGGATCCACGCCTATGCCGATGCGCAAGAACGCCGGACTTGGTATGGCCCGGATCCTGGATCTGGTCGACGAGATTGCCTGGTCCCACAAGCCGCACGCCGTTGGCGCCGCCGGTCATATCGACGTCTATCCGAATTCCCGAAACGTGATTCCGGGCAAGGTGGTTTTCACCATCGACTTCCGTTCGCCGGACATCAACGTCATTGCGGCGATGGAAGAGGACATGAAGAAAGGCGCTAAGAAGATTTGCGACATGATGGGCCTAGACGTCGAATTTGAAAAAGTCGGCGGCTTTGATCCGGTGACGTTTGACGAAAACTGCGTCACCGCTGTCCGCAATGCGGCTGAGCGCCTCGGTTACACCCATCAAAACATCATCTCCGGCGCGGGTCACGATGCTTGCTGGATCAACAAGGTAGCGCCGACGGCGATGATCATGTGTCCCTGCGTGGACGGATTGTCCCACAACGAAGCCGAAGAAATCTCCAAGGATTGGGCGAAAGCTGGCACGGATGTTCTCTTCCATGCGGTCGTCGAAACAGCGGAGATCGTGGAGTAGGTTCCGAACCAACAGAGACACCAATGAAACACGCAGTCCCAAAAATCATGCACATCGGAAAGGCGCTGAGAGCAGCGGCTATCACGATGGTGTGTGGTTTTGGGATCTGCGGGGGGTATGTGGCACCAGCATTTGCGACGGCGAAGTTCCATGTTGGAGACCGGTGGGATTGGCAGCTCAAAGGACCTGCCGATCTCGATCGGGATGTCGAAATGCTGACGCTTGATCCGCGGCTCGTTACGACGGACCAACTTCAAGATCTCCGCGCACAAGGGGTCGATACGGTCTGCCATGTCAACGCCGGAACAATTGCAGAGACAGACCCTGGGTTTTCTGACCTTGCGCCCGCTGTTATAGGCAGCCCGCACAAGACAAGGCCGAACGAACGTTATCTGGATATACGCCGCCTTCAAATGGTTGTGCCGGTGATCACACAGCAGATCGTTGCCTGCAAAAACCAGGGGTTCACCGCCATAGAACCGGATGGTCTCGACGCCTATGCACAAGACAGCAGCTTTCCACTAACCGCCGCGGATACGGTCCACTATGCCACAACGCTGGCCCATGTGGCGCATGGTTTGGGGCTCAGGATCGCGCAAAAGAACGTCCCGGAGCTCACCGAAGCCTTGCTGCCGCATTTTGATTTCGCGATCACCGAAAGCTGCTTTGAAACCGGCACATGCGAACAAATCGCAGCTTATCCAGAGGCAAACAAACCGGCCTTCAATGCCGAATACACGGATACCGACATTGATTTTGCCAAAGCCTGCGCAGAAGGCGCGCGGCTGAACATCAACATGATCCGCAAGGACCGGCCGTTGACCGCACCGGTGATCTTCTGCCAGGCAGAGTTTTGATCAAACAGACGAGACAGGCGGTCGGGACGTAAACTCGAGATCGCCGAGACAAGAAGGGGAACGACAATGGCAAGCAAAGTGATCAAGGGGGGCACCGTCGTCACCGCTGACCTTTCCTACGAAGCGGACGTGAAAATCGAAGGTGGCAAAATCGTCGAAATCGGTCCAAATCTGTCCGGTGATGAAACAGTGGATGCAACTGGCTGTTATGTGATGCCGGGCGGTATCGATCCGCACACGCACCTCGAAATGCCCTTCATGGGCACGTTCTCCTCCGACAACTTTGATTCCGGTACCCGTGCGGCGCTTTCAGGCGGCACAACTATGGTGGTGGACTTTGCCCTTCCCTCGCCCGGTCAAGGTCTCCTGGAAGCCATCCAGATGTGGGACAACAAGTCGACGATGGCCCACTGCGACTACTCCTTCCACATGGCCATCACCTGGTGGGGCGAGCAGGTCTTTAACGAGATGGAGACTGTTGTCCGCGAAAAAGGCATCAACACCTTCAAGCACTTCATGGCCTACAAAGGCGCCTTGATGGTGAACGATGACGAAATGTTCGCGTCTTTCCAGCGCTGCGCGGAACTTGGCGCCCTGCCGCTGGTCCACGCCGAAAACGGCGACGTTGTCGCAACGCTGCAGCAAAAACTGCTTTCAGAAGGCAACAACGGTCCGGAAGCGCACGCCTATTCCCGCCCACCGGAAGTCGAGGGCGAGGCCACAAACCGTGCCATCATGATCGCGGATATGGCCGGTGTCCCGGTCTACATCGTGCATACGTCCTCCGAGCAGGCCCATGAAGCGATCCGCCGCGCCCGCCAAAACGGCATTCGGGCCTATGGCGAACCGCTCATCCAGCACCTGACGCTTGATGACAGCGAATACAAGCACCCCGACTGGGACCACGCCGCCCGCCGGGTGATGTCGCCGCCGTTCCGCGACAAAAAGCACCAGGACAGCTTGTGGGCGGGTCTGGCCTCCGGGTCCCTTCAGGTCGTTGCGACCGATCACTGTGCCTTTACGACCGATCAGAAACGCACCGGTATCGGCGATTTCACTCAGATCCCGAACGGCACCGGCGGCCTCGAAGACCGCATGCCGATGCTCTGGACCTACGGTGTCGGCACGGGCCGCTTGACACCAAACGAGTTCGTCGCCGTGACTTCAACCAATATTGCAAAGATCCTGAACATCTATCCGAAAAAAGGAGCGATTTTGGTTGGCGCGGATGCAGATATTGTGGTCTGGGACCCGGAGAAGGAAAAGACGATCTCCGCCTCCAGCCAGCAATCTGCCATCGACTACAACGTCTTTGAAGGCAAGCATGTGAAAGGCCTGCCACGCTATACGTTGACCCGCGGGCGCGTTGCGGTCGAAGACGGGACGGTCAACCCGCAACAGGGCCATGGTGAATTCGTCAAGCGCGAGCCGTTCCAGGCCGTCAACAAGGCGCTGTCCACCTGGAAGGAACTGACCGCACCACGCAAGGTCGAACGCACCGGCATTCCGGCCAGCGGCGTCTGATTTGAAACAAGCTCAGACCGCGATCCATATTTCGCGGCCTGAGCTCTTGCCGGGCATTGCCCCGCGACCGTCGCCTGTAGGAAAAAGAAGACAATGCTGACTGCCGCTGAAATTGAAGATGGACTGGAAGACGCCATGAGCTCACAGGCGAACCGGGTGATCGATATCGACAATCTGTCGCTCACCTTTGAAACCAACGATGGCCCGGTCCATGCGCTGTCCGACATTGATCTGAAAATCGAGGAGGGTGACTTCGTCTCCTTCATCGGTCCATCCGGCTGCGGCAAGACCACCCTGCTGCGCGTGATTGCCGATCTGGAGCGGCCAACGGCTGGATCAATCACCGTGAACGGCGTTTCGCCGGAAGAGGCACGGCTCAATCGCGCCTATGGATATGTCTTTCAGGCGGCGGCCCTTTATCCCTGGCGAACAATTGCCAAAAACGTTGCGCTGCCCCTGGAGATCATGGGCCTTTCACGCGAAGAACAGCAGCAGCGTATCCAGAAAAACATGGAACTGGTGAACCTCGCCGGATTTGAAAAGAAATACCCGTGGCAACTTTCCGGGGGAATGCAGCAACGGGCGTCCATTGCCCGTGCCTTGGCGGTAGAACCCGATCTCCTGCTGATGGATGAACCCTTCGGCGCGCTCGATGAAATTGTGCGCGATCACCTCAACGAGCAGCTGCTGCAACTTTGGGCGAAAACCAACAAGACCGTCGTTTTTGTCACCCACTCCATTCCGGAAGCCGTGTTCCTTTCAACCAAGATCGTCGTCCTGTGCCCCCGCCCCGGCCGGATCTATGACGTGATCGAAAGCGACTTGCCGCGCGACCGTAATCTGGACATTCGCGAGACGCCTGAGTTTTTGAAGATCGCCCACCGTGTCCGCGAAGGCCTGAAGGCCGGTCACTCCTATGAAGACTGAGGGAGCAGCTTATGTCTGACACAGCCCTCACCGCCCCGCGCAGCACAAATCCGTTTGCTGGTCTGATGTCCGGCACTCTCGGACCGGTCCTGGTGGTCGTTCTCGCGATCTTTGCAATCTGGTACATCGCAGCTGTTGCCTTGAACACGCCGTTTCAGCAGGACATGTATGAGCGGGCCAATCAGACCGACGTGCCAATGAGCCGGTTGGTCACAGATACGTTGGCCCAGGAGCGCCCCGTTCTGCCGGCACCGCATCAGGTCATCGCTGAGATCTGGAACACAACGGTCGAAAAGAAGATCACGTCAAAGCGGTCCCTCATCTACCATTCCGGCATTACGTTGTCGTCGACCCTTCTCGGATTTCTGATCGGGACATTGCTCGGCATCCTGCTTGCTGTCGGGATCGTGCACAGCCGCGTTCTCGACAAGTCTCTGATGCCTTGGGTGATTTCCTCGCAAACCATTCCGATCCTTGCCATCGCGCCGATGATCATTGTGGTTTTGAATGCCGTCGGCATCTCCGGATTGCTGCCGAAGGCGATGATTTCGACCTATCTGTCCTTCTTTCCGGTGACCGTCGGCATGGTGAAAGGCCTGCGCTCTCCGGAAGTCATTCATATGGATCTGATGCACACCTATTCTGCAACGCGTCTTCAAGCGTTTTGGAAACTGCGCTTGCCTTACGCGGTTCCCTACCTCTTCACATCCATGAAGATCGGCATGGCGGCGTCTCTGGTGGGCGCGATCGTTGGGGAGTTGCCAACCGGAGCCGTTGCCGGACTTGGTGCACGCCTTCTCGCGGGTTCATACTACGGTCAAACCATTCAGATCTGGTCCGCGCTTTTGATGGCTGCTTTCCTGGCCGGAAGCTTAGTGGCCCTGATCGGCGCCCTTGAAAAACTCACATTGAAGCGCATGGGAATGGCGAGATGAGTGCACAAATTGTCTCAAAACGCCGGTTCGACATGCCGGCCTTGCTCGCCTGGTTTGTCGTTGCCATGGTTGTTGTCGGGCTGTTCAGCACCGCCTTCAAACCGGATATCGGCATTCTGGAGGCACCGCAGCTTGCCTTGTGCCTCGTGCTTCTGGCGATCCTTGGCGTTCGTTATGAGCTTGGCTTTATGCGCAACTGGATTGGCGACTTGGCCCTGGGCATTGTCGCGGCCCTTGCAGCTTTGCTTTTGATCAGCGCGGCGGGCCGCCACGAAGGGGACGCTGCTCTCGGGTTCTGGGCGTTGACGGCTGCAACCTGGGCGGCCTTTTGGTTGTTCGTGGAACGTTTGGCGATCTGGAAAAGCCGGTCGGTGCTCACCACCCGAATTGTGAACCTGGCCATTCCGGCGATCTTTGGCATCACGCTCTTGATCCTATGGGAGCTGATCGTCACCGGCGCAGGTGTTCCCAAGGTCTTGCTGCCAGCGCCGTCCGAGATCTGGCTGCGGATGACGACGTCTGTCCCCACCCTTTGGGCCGACTTCCAGCAGACCTTCCTAAAAGCCGTTCTCGTCGGCTACGCGCTTGGATGCGGAGCAGGTTTCCTGATCGCGATCCTGGTCGACCGGGTACCCTTCCTGCGCCGCGGACTTTTGCCAATCGGCAATCTGGTCTCCGCGCTGCCGATCATCGGTGTCGCGCCGATTATGGTCATGTGGTTCGGCTTCGACTGGCCGTCCAAGGCGGCCGTCGTGATCATCATGACGTTCTTCCCGATGCTGGTGAATACGGTCTCTGGTCTCGCCGCATCCGACTCCATGCAACGGGATCTGATGCGGACCTATGCCTCCAACTATTGGCAGACTTTGTTCAAGCTGCGTTTGCCCATGGCCATGCCGTTCATTTTCAATGCGCTCAAGATCAACTCCACGCTCGCCCTGATCGGCGCCATCGTGGCGGAGTTCTTCGGAACCCCGATTGTTGGCATGGGCTTCCGGATTTCCACGGAAGTCGGGCGTATGAACGTTGATATGGTCTGGGCGGAAATTGCTGTCGCAGCGTTGGCCGGCTCTTTGTTTTATGGCCTGGTTGCGCTTCTGGAGCGCGCTGTGACCTTCTGGCATCCCTCAATCCGCGGGTAACGCGTTCTGAGGGTGATCTCAGGACTGGTCTGCTCGGAAACGCGCACTATGGTTTGGAGGACTTCAACTTGAAGCCCTTCATCCGCCCCGCATTTCCAAGAGCCGTTCGCCAATGCCAGAAGGCCATACGATCCATCGTGCCGCCCGTGACCACCGGAAAATCCTCAAAAATCGCTATTTAGCCATTTCTTCGCCGCAAGGGCGGTTCGAAGACGGAGCCGCCTGGCTCAACGGACGCCTTTGCGAAGATGTCGAGGCCTACGGCAAACATCTGATCTACCGTTTTGAAGGAGAAACCTTTCTCCACGTCCATCTCGGACTGTTCGGTCGTATCCGAAAAAGGAAACTGCCTGAACCCGAACCGCGGGGCGCAGTACGTATTCGGATGATTGGCGACACACATCTCATCGATATCAACGGACCAACGGCGTGTGAGATCCTCGATCCGGATGATCTGACCAAGCTGACATCGCGGATTGGCCCCGACATCCTTCGCGCAGATGCAGATCCTGAGCGGGTCTACACCCGGATCTCAAAGAGCCGGTCCCCCATCGGCAAGCTCCTGATGAACCAATCCGTTCTGGCCGGTATCGGCAACATCTACCGCAGTGAAATTTTGTGGCGCCAAGGTATTCATCCTGACCGGCCTGGAAAAGACCTCTCAAAAGATGACTTTGAGCGCCTATGGGCCGATGCCGTGCATTTGCTCGAGATCGGCGTCAAACGCAACGCGATCATAACTGTCGATGAGGCTGCCCCCGGTCGGGGCCGGTATCGCGAGCGGGTCAATATCTTCGGGAAACGAAGTTGCCCCACCTGTGCGGGTGATATCACGCAGGTCGAAATCGACACACGCAAGGCTTACTTCTGCGCAACTTGTCAGGCGGATTGAAACTGACCTTGGAACCTGCCAAGAGTGGCATCTACGTGCGCAACAATTATCTGCCAAGGCCTCCAATGAAACCCAGCCGAGACATCGCCCGCCTTATCGAAATCATGGCTGCCCTGCGCACGCCCGGGACCGGGTGCCCCTGGGATCTGGAACAGAACTTCGCGACGATTGCGCCCTACACTCTGGAAGAAGCGTATGAGGTCGCCGACGCGATCGCGAAAGACGACATGCTGGAGCTGCGCGAAGAGCTGGGCGATCTCCTCTTGCAGGTGGTCTACCACGCGCGGATGGCAGAGGAAGAGGATCAGTTTTCGTTTCCCGATGTGGTGGAGGGCATCACCAAAAAGATGATCCGCCGGCATCCGCATGTCTTTGGCGACGAAACCGGTGAAAAACCCGAACTCGTCAAGGGAATCTGGGAACGCATCAAATCGGAAGAACGGGCCGAAAAGCGTGCTGAACGGGAAGCTCTGGGGCTTGCCGAGCCGAATAAGGGATTTCTCGACGACGTGCCAACGGCCTTCCCTGCCCTTCAAGAAGCGGACAAACTCCAGCGCCGGGCATCCAAGGTCGGTTTCGACTGGAACGATGCCCGGCTGGTTCTGGACAAGATCCGGGAAGAGACCCATGAGCTGGACGAGGAACTCGCCAAACCTGACCCTGACAAGGACCGGATCACAGACGAGTTGGGGGACACGCTCTTTGCCCTGGCAAACCTCGCCCGGCACCTCGATATCGACCCGGAAGAAGCCCTGCGCCGGACCAACCGGAAATTCCGCCGAAGGTTTGCAGCAATCGAGGGCGTTGCAGAGGCAAATGGAACCACACTGGAAGCGATGAGCCTCGAAGAAATGGAAACGGCGTGGCAAGCTGCAAAGAAACAGGACCCAGCTGCAACCTGATCCTGTTTTGAGACTCGCAAAAACTAACCATACGTGTTTTGCCAAGGTTTACTTGAGGTCAGAATCTCTCACACTTCTGCAAAACACGCTCGGAAGCACCAGACACTCATGGCACTCCTCAAAGCTTTTGCGCTGTTTGCAATGGCGACCCTCACAGCTGCGTTTTCAGCGCATGCTGAGACGTGGCGCATTTCAGCATTGGATTGGCCGCCCTATTCAAGCCCGCAGGAAAAGGGTGGTGGCAGCGCTGTTGCCGTTCTCCGCGCGTCTTTGGCCGAGATCGGTGTGACCCTCGAAATCGATTACATGTCGTTCCCCCGTGCCAAGGCGCTTGCAAAAAGCGGCCAGTACATAGGCTATTTTCCGGCCTGGCCAGAAGAAATCATCGAAGGTTTCAAAGGCTCCCGGCCCATCATGATGTCTCAGGTTGGAGTTGTTCATCGTCAGGACAGCAGTGTGTCTTGGCGCAACACGCACGATCTCTTTGAAAACTACCCTACCCGGTTGGGTATGTCCGGAGCTTTGTCTACCCGATTGAAATTCAAGAAGAGGTCGAACACCACGCCACCACGGCGACGGGCGTGGACACTGAACAAGATCTTGTTCGTATGCTTGCAGCCGGCCGGATAGAGGTCGCCGTGACCGATCCATCAGTCATGCTCCGCATCAGCGAAAAAAGGGGTATTACCGGGCTGGTTGCCAACAAATATATATTGTTTCGCAAACCGTTGGTGCTGGCCTTTTCCGGTGAGAGGGATAACGTCTCGCGAAGAGTGCGCCTCAATACTGTATTGCCGCAATTCAGCCGGAACCAGCTTACCTGTTGCGCCTATCATCCCCCGGCCAAATAGAACTAGACATTGAGTGTATGCCCAAATGAATTGGCGCTAGTCCTTCACGAACCAGCGCCAATTCCTAACCTTTGATCATCAACTTGCCACGGGCGACGGTATCGCGCCTGGTTCAGGCGCCAGTTGAGGTCTCCGCTGTGGCCAGGCCGGTTGCAATCCGGCTGGTGCCCCGATGGTTTTCGGACCGATCGGATGAGCGTCCTCTGAGGGGGGGCGCTGCTGGATGGTGCGTTTGGGTCCGAGGCCGAAGACCTGCCGCCATGTCCGTATGGGATTGCGGAAATCAAAGACCTCCGTGTGGATCGGCAGTTGACCTCCGGCTGCGCGATAGGACCGGCATGCGATTGTCAGAAGTGGATCCGGACCGCACGCAAAGAGCTCGGATGACTGCCAACCAGGCGGCAAATGGGCATCGAAGGTCTCCATGTTGAACCGGGCACCTTCCGCATCGCCGAGAAAATGCACCACCAGTTGAGGCAACCGTTTGGCCATTGCCGCCAGATAATTGAGATCGACCGCATGGTTCATGGACCTGTAAATATAAAACAAGTCAATCCGCGGCCCGTGGTCAGGTGACATTGCGCCAAGCGCTGCCAGAAACGGGGTAATCCCTGCTCCGCCCGCAACCCAAATCTGCCTGTAGATCCGTTTCGGATCGGTTTGTGGGGCAAAGTCACCCGCAATCCTGTTCAACAGCACTTCGTCGCCAACCTTGAGCTGCGTTTGCAGCTTCTTTGTATAATCTCCACGGTCGAAGATAACGAAACGCATGCCGTTTTGACTTGGCGCCGATGCAATCGTGAACGGGTGCGGTTCCCGAAGGCCTCGTTTGGCGCAGGAGAGGCTCGCATGCTGGCCCGGACACCATTCGACCGGCCCCCTGCCATCTCTTGGCTCAAGGCGGATATCGATGCTGTCATGGTTGTGCTTCAACTCGCTTACCTGCATTCGGCGGGGCCGGTGCAAATGGTGCGCGATGACACGCGCCATCGCAGCAATGCCAACCACAGACAAGACTGCCAGTACCCACCAATGCACACAGAAATATTCGACAGGGATGGCCGATAGGAAGACGTGAGCGACCGTGACGAGATAAATCGGGCCCATTGCATAATGGGTCCAGCGCCAGACATGATAGGGAATCGCCGGGATGAGCCCGTACAACACTAGGATCATGAGATAAATCCCCGAAAACGTCCCGGCGCGGGTACCAAACTCTTCCCAGCCGGGCACGATGCTTTCTCCGCGCGGTTCAGCCAGAATCCAATGGGCAAGGGTCATGATCCATGCCCAATGGGCAAAGATCCTGTGCACTTGGTAAGATCGCCCGGGACCACCCAGAAGTCCGTCAACGATCCTTATCCGAGCGGCCAGCACCATACACACTGTCATGGCCACAAATGCACCAACTCCAAAGGTAGCTGGTATTAGGTTTTCAGCTGGAACACCGCTGAGAAGTGCGCTGTAAACGACAGCAATAAAAAGAAGAAATCCGACATGCGGATAGATAAGTCGCATCAGTTGCTCCCACCATGAATAGCATTGTTATGCTTGTCTAAGCTTCAGGTGGTTTCCCCGAATTCCCGTGCCGCATGTCTGAGTGCGTTGAACCGCTTTCATATATGCCCCCAACTCGAAAAAACAGAGTGCCGACGATCCGTTTTGGACCAGTTTTATTGTTCTAAGACTGATAGTTAGCGAAATGGCCGGAATTTCGGCGGCACTGAGACCGGAAACAGGAAATACGGCGGCAGGAACGCAATCACCGGCCATCAAACCAGGACGTGTACCGTCCCGGTCAATTGAAAAATGAACCCGTCAATTCGAAAGGTTGGCGCTGTTCCGGTATCAGAAGCCCGAAGGGCGTGTATCGGTCCGTTATTCAGATGGATCAAACGCAAACTTGCCGAAGAGATCCCGGAACGGTCCACGTTGCTTGTCCGAGACCCGGACTTCCACGGTCACGTATTCCTCGCCGTCGGAACGCTCGAGGACCTCAGCCATCTGGTAAAGCTTTGCAATCAATGCGCCTTCTGCCACTGGTATACGGACCGACAGGATATCGTCATGCCGCGCCATGAAACTGTCAACGCGGGCACTCAGATTATCAATGCCCTCACCGGTCACAGCAGACAGGGCGACGGGACCCTCACCTTGTTCTTCTAAAAGGAGTTTCACCCGGTAGTCCTTGTCGAGGAGATCGATCTTGTTCCAGACTTCAATAATCGGTGCGCCAGTCAGCGCATCGACCCCAAGTTCTTCCAAGGTCTTTTGGACGTCTTCGGCTTGCGCGTCCGTGTCAGGGTGCGAAATATCACGCACATGGAGGATCAAATCCGCTTCCAGCACCTCTTCGAGGGTCGCGCGGAAAGCGGCCACCAAATGCGTTGGCAGATCCGAAATAAACCCAACCGTATCTGACAGGATAATCTCGCGTCCGTGCGGCAACGTGATTTTGCGCAGCGTTGGGTCCAGCGTTGCAAAGAGAAGATCCTTGGCAAACACCTCGGACTCAGTCAGACGATTGAACAGCGTCGACTTTCCGGCGTTCGTGTAACCCACCAGGGCGACAACCGGTTGCGGGATCTTCTTCCGTTTCTTTCGGTGCAGTTCCCGGGTTCGGCGCACGCTTTCAAGCTGCTTCTGCAGCGCAATGATCCGTTCTTGGATCTGACGGCGGTCGGCCTCGATTTGGGTTTCCCCTGGGCCGCCCATGAACCCGGCGCCGCCCCTTTGCCGTTCAAGGTGCGTCCAGGACCGGACCAACCGGCTTTTCTGCCAGGTCAGATGCGCTAGATCGACTTGAAGCTTGCCTTCTTTGGTCCGTGCGCGGTCACCGAAGATCTCCAGAATCAAACCCGTCCTGTCGATCACCTTGGTCTTCAGGCGGCGTTCCAAGTTTCTCTGCTGAACCGGAGACAACGGGTGGTCAATAACGACCAGATCCAGATCCTCACTGGCAACAATGCCGGCAAGTTCCGCAACCTTACCTTCGCCGAACAGCGTCGCAGGCTTGGGATTGTTTATCCGCACCACGCCAGAATGGACGATATCCAGGTTGATGGCCGCGCTGAGGCCAATCGCTTCGTCAAGCCGGGCTTCCGGGCTCCGGTTGGATCTGAGGTCTGCCTGGGAGTTTTCAGAACGCAGCTGGATGACCGGTTCTAGGATCATCGCACGAAAGCGCTGGGGCAGACGATCTACCCCAGTGTCTTTTTGTCTAAGAGATTTCTGACCCGGTTCTTCTGAACCATTGGATTTCGAAAAGTCGTCTTCGCGAGACTTCGGTTTCAATCAGCTTGCCTTTTCCGCGTTTTCCTCAGCCTGGTCGAACAATTGAACAGGTCCGTTTGGCATAATTGTGGAAATGGCATGTTTGTAAACCAGCTGCGAATGACCGTCGCGGCGCAGCAGAACGCAGAAATTGTCGAACCACGTCACAACTCCCTGCAGCTTGACCCCGTTTATCAAGAAAATTGTGAGCGGTGTTTTTTGTTTGCGAACGTGATTGAGGAATGTGTCTTGTAGGTTTTGTGCGCGCTCAGCCATGTGTTCTTTTATCCTATTTGGTCCGGATGCGGCCAGGCACCCGGTTTTCTCCTGGCTGACTGTTCCAAGCACAAATCCTCTCAGATTATGGTGTACCCAGCCTGCCCGCTTTTTTATTGCCCATCTATCAGTGGGTCATCTGCCCTGACCCTCAAGTATCCCCAGCCCAGCATAAAGCGGGCTACGATTCACACCACCTTCAAATCAGTAGCAGTATGGAACAGTTCGCGCAATCGGGTTGCAACCGATCCGGGATGCCCATTCCCGATTACCTTGTCATCAATTCGTACAACAGGCATTGCGATATTTGTCGCAGCGGTAACAAAAGCTTCCTTGGCATCATAGGCCTCTTCGAGGCTGAAAGGCCGCTCTTCGAAAGACAACCCTTCGCGCTCAACGAGGTCCAAAATCGCTGTGCGGGTGATCCCACGCAAGATACCGCTCTCTGCCGGCCGCGTGATCAACTTGCCATCCTTTGTGACAATCCAGGCATTGGTTGAGCCGCCTTCGGTCACATTGCCGTCCGCGTCCACATACCAGGCCTCTTTGCCACCCTTTTCCTTCGCATTCTGCTTTGCGAGAACATTCGGCAGCAGGGCAACGGTTTTGATATCCACCCGCGGCCAACGGTTTTCAGGGTAACTGAATACCGCAATCCCGGCCTCGGCTTGCGCGTTTACCGCAGCCGGGTTGGAAGAGCGTGCCGTCACAACGATTGAAGGCGCGACATTTGCCGGCGGGAAGAAATGGTCACGTTTTGAAACGCCGCGTGTCACCTGGATGTACACAAGCCCGTTGCGCACCTTGTTCCGGCGCACCACCTGGCGCAGTACAAATTCGACTGCCGGCCGGCTCATAGGCCATTCAATGGACAATTCGCTCAAGGACCGGCCGAGACGGTCCAGATGGCGCGGCATGTCAACGATCTGGTTGTTCCAAACCTCGCAAACCTCATAGACGCCATCTGCAAACTGGTAACCGCGATCCTCAATATGGACTGCAGCTTCCGAATGCTGGACATATTGACCATTCACATAGGCAATACGGCTCATGAATTCTCCTGATCCCGGCAGGTTCTTTTTGAACCAATTGGTATTGCTACTGTTTTGACCGTTTGGTCAGACAAATGCAAGATCAGAAAAACGTCATACTGACTTAAAAGAAATCAAGACTGACGCGGAACATCTGCTCGACCTGCCGGACCCTGCTGGCAACTGCAAAGATTACGATCCTGTCTTTCGCCTGGATCTGCAGATCTCCATTCGGTGTCAGAACCTCGCCATCCCGGAACACCGCTCCGATCCGAATGCCGGACGGCAAGTCGATCATGCGCAACGGCCGCCCGACCAGTGGCGAGGTGTCGAGCGCTTCTGCCTCAACAATTTCGGCAGCGCCATTTTGCAATGTGTGGACACCCCGGATCCGGCCGCGGCGCACATGTTGGAGGATTTTGGAAATCGTTACGGCACGTGGATTGATGAAGGCATCAATGCCAAGCGCGTTGGTGAATGCGGGATAACTCGGGTTGTTCAAGAGCGACAAGGACCGCTTACAGCCAAGTTTTTTAGCCATAACGGACGACAGAATATTGACCTCATCTTCATTCGTGAGAGCAACCATCGTGTCCGCATCACCGGCATCGGCTTCGTTCAAAATTGTCAGATCCAACGCGCTGCCATGCAAAATGACTGATCGCTTGAGATCGTCTGCAACTGAAATGGCACGTTCACGGGATGCTTCGATCAGCTTGATCTTTGTACCGGCCTGACGTTGTTCCAAGGCCTTCGCAACATAAAGGCCGATATTGCCACCGCCTGCGATCACAACCTTGCCGGCTTCCGGCTCTTCATGCCCGAAAATGCTAAGTGTGCGGCGTACCTGATCCCGTTTCGCGACAACATAAGCAAGATCGCCTGTGTAGATGGAATCGCTGCTTTTCGGCACGAACAGTTTGTTATTCCGGTACAGCCCAACAACAACAGCCCCGAGATCCGGGAACAGTTCTGTCAGCTGATGAAGCGGCGTATCGACGACCGGGCAGTCGTCTTCACACATGATCCCGACCACAACGACATTGTCGTCGGCAAAACGGACGGTTTCTACAGCCCCTGGAAGAGCCAAACGCCGAAGCACCATTTCACCGACTTCGATTTCAGGTGAAATGATCACGTCAATCGGCATGTTCTCGCGGGAAAACAGGTTCCGCCAACGGCCCTGAAGATAGGATTGTGCGCGGATACGCGCGACTTTCGTCGGCACATTGAAGAGGGAGTGGGCCACCTGACACGCGACCATGTTCACCTCGTCATACAAGGTGACGGCAACGATCATATCGGCTTCCTCCGCTCCGGCCTGGGCCAGAACATCCGGATGGGCGCCGTGTCCGACAAAACCGCGAACATCCAGCTGATCGCCAATCGCATCGATCAGTTTGGGCGAGGAATCAATGACAGAAACATCGTTCTGTTCCGCAGCCAGCCGTTCGGCGATCCCGTAGCCGACCTGTCCGGCGCCGCAAATCACGATTTTCATGGAAACCCCTTCCCGGCTCTTCCTATTTGGCTCTCACAGGCACGCTGGCGCGTCAGGTCATTCCCAAGGTCTTCAGCTTGCGGTGCAGCGCTGACCGTTCCATACCGACAAATTCCGCTGTGCGCGAGATGTTGCCGTCAAATCTCTTGATTTGCGCCTGAAGATACTCCCGTTCAAAAATTTCCCGCGCCTCGCGCAGGGGAACTGACATCAAGTGTTCCCCAGTACCGGAAGACGGCAGGCTCGGAAGGGTTTCGCCTATTTCAGCGGGCAGAAGGTCCGCGGTAATGGTGCTGTCCGGTTCACCCCGGCTCAGGATCAAAAGACGTTCGACATTGTTCCGCAGCTGGCGGACGTTTCCGGGCCAATCGTGTGTTTGAAGGACTGCCATGGCATCGTCGCCAATTGGGCGCAGCGGAATACCAGATGCGGCCGAAATTTGCTCCATGAAATGGCGGACAAGCACCGGAATGTCTTCCCGGCGCTCGGCAAGCCCCGGCACGCGGAGAGGTACCACGCTCAGGCGGTGATAGAGATCTTGCCGAAACAGGCCCGTAGCAATGTGTTCTTCCAGATTCTTTGAGGTCGATGACAGGATCCGGATATCGACCTGGACCTTACCGGTCCCGCCAACACGAGAAAAACTCTGCTCCACCAATACCCTAAGGATCTTGCCCTGTGTTTCCGCCGGCATGTCGGCAACTTCGTCGAGATACAGCGTACCGCCGTGTGCCTCTTCCAAAGCACCAATTTTACGCAGGTTCCCGCTCTCATCCTCGATCCCGAAAAGCTCCTCTTCCATTCGGGACGGTGTGATGGTGGCCGCGTTCAAGACAACAAACGGACTTTTCGCACGAGGTGAAAGATCATGGATCATCCGCGCTGCACGTTCCTTGCCGGCCCCCGATGGACCGGAAATCAGAATACGGCTGTTCGTTCCTGCAATTTTTTCAATGGTTTGACGGAGGCCGTTGGCAGCTGAAGAATCGCCAACAATGTCGCTGGTCTCTCCGCTCCGCTGGCGCAAGTCGCGCACTTCGCGGCGAAGACTGGACGCTTCCAAGGCCCTTTCGACAATATGGACCAGCCGGTCGGCCTTGAAGGGTTTTTCAATGTAATCATAGGCGCCACGTTTAATTGCGGAAACGGCCGTTTCGATGTTTCCGTGGCCGGAAATGATCACAACGGGCATATCCGGATCGGTTTCCTTGAACTGATCCAAAAGCGCCAAGCCGTCCAACCGGCTTCCCATAAGCCAGATATCAAGAATGACAAGCGACGGTTTGCGCTCTTTCACGGCGGCAATCGCGCTGTCTGAGTCATGCGCCGTGCGGGTGCCGTATCCGTCATCGTCCAGAATGCCGGCAATCATCTCACGGATATCGGTTTCGTCGTCTACAACCAGAATGTCATGCGCCATGGGCAGTCACTGCTTCTTCTTCGGTTTGGTCTGTTTCAAGGGCTTCAGACGGCTTCATGGAGAGCGTCAACCGGACAAGCGTTCCGGTGTCGCCTGGATTGGCCTTCGGCGCATCCAGCAATTCAATGCCCCCTCCATGGTCTTCAAGAATCTTGCGCACGATGGCAAGTCCCAGTCCTGTCCCCTTCTCACGTGTCGTCATGTACGGCTCCAAAAGCCGCGATCGATTTTCTTCCGGCAGGCCGATGCCGTTGTCGACCACATCAACAATTACCCGCTGCGGATCGTCTTCTGGATCACATTTGACGTGAACGGAGACCGATCCCTTGGGCAAATCGTCACCCGTCCGGGCCGCAACGGCTTCTGTGGCGTTCTTGATAACATTTGTGAAGGCCTGTCCGACCAGCCGCTCGTCATACGTCGCCAAAACAGAGCTCTCAGGCAAGTCGGCGGTTACGGATATGTCCGGGTTTGCCACGGACTGCATGAAGGCAGCATTTCGAACAGATTCCCGCAAATCGCTCGTGGTTTTTTTCGGTTTGCGCATACGCGCAAAGGAGGAGAATTCATCGACCATCTGCCCGATGTCGCCGACCTGGCGCACGATTGTATCGATGCACTGGTCAAAGACTTCGCGGTCCTCTTCGATCCGTTTGCCATAACGCCGCCGGATCCGCTCGGCAGACAACTGGATCGGTGTCAAAGGGTTCTTGATCTCGTGCGCAATCCGGCGGGCAACATCCGCCCAGGCCGAGTTGCGTTGCGCGGACACAAGGTCGGTAATGTCGTCCAGCGTCACAACGAACCCGTGTTCCCGGCGGGTTGATTGCTCGCTCGTCGTGCGCACATTGATTGTCCGCAGCCGTCCCCCGCGCGTGATTTCAATCTGGGTTTCCGGCATCTTGTCGCCTTGCAAGGCCAGAACATCTGAAAGGTAGTCCGTCAACTCCGGCAAGACGTCCGGCAGCGGCTTGTTCAGGATACGAATTTCCTCAACCTGCAGGAGCTCTTCGGCGGACCGGTTGACCAGGATGATCGATCCCTCGTCGTCCACCCCGATAACGCCGGTCGAAACCCCGGACAGAACAGCTTCGTTGAAGCGCCGTCTCCGATCTATCTGCTCATTGGCCGCAAGAAGCGCATCCCGTTGACCAACCAACTGACCGGTCATTTTGTTGAAACTTTGCCCAAGATTGGCAAGGTCGCCGCCGGCTTTTTCCGTCGGCACGGTGACGGACAGGTTCCCGCTCGCCACTTCATCTGCTGCGGAGATGAGGCTTCGGATCGGTGAGACCAGCTGATTTGCGAACCCGAAGCCGATCCATATCGCGGAAAGCAGCAGAACCAGAGCAACACCAAGATAGACCAGCGCAAAGGCGACCTGTACGCCGAACCGGCTGTTTTCCATTTGCTGGTATTGAAGTGCGCCGCTTTCGGCAAGGCCCATGTACTCCACGACACGCGGATCAAGACGGCGTACCGCATAAAGAACAAAGCCATCGTAGGCGGATAGGTTCATCACGCCGCCGACAAGGTTCGAAATCCCCGGCGCGATTAGAATTGGGTCACCGGATTGTGCCTTGAAGATGCTATCTGCCGGCGGCAGTGGGATATCGGCGTTGGGATCCAGAACAACCCTGGTCACCACGTCGCCTTCGCGGTTGATGATGTAGGCCGCCAGAATGCCGCGCAAGGAGACCTGTGTGCGGAAAAACTGATCAAACCGGGTAGGCTCGAAGTCGTAGACCGGCTTTGCCCGGTCCAGATCGGTCCGCATTGCAATGAGATCGCCCCGCAGAACCCTTGCGTGCTCCTGCAAATAAGCCTGTGCCACCGTCAAGGCGTTGTCGATGATGGTGCGTGTTCGGTCCTCAAACCAACGGTCGAGCCCGCGATCAAGCGTGACAGCCGCTAGAATGGCCATCAGAATCGCTGGAACGGCTGCAACGACACTGAACAAAGCCACCACCCGCACGTGAAGACGGGCGGCCGCCCGACCACGGCGGCGGGCCTGCAGCAGTTTGATGATTTCATAGCCGATGAGCGCCAACAGGATTACGGCCCAAAGGCCGTTGATCGCCATGGCCGTGACGATGACGTCGCGTGTCGGGTCGAGAGACGTCAGACCCATCAGGATGAAAAATGTGACCCCGATGGAAATGAGGGCCAGAATCATGACGGCAAGACCGGCGCGCCGCCAGAACTTACTGGCGCTGCCGGATTGCGCTACGGGATGTTGCGCGGATTCCAGTATCATTCGGCCCCTGGTATTTGCCTGCAAAAATTCTGCGCAGAATAACATGATCTGCGAATGCGGCAGACTTACCACACAATGTTGCGAAATTGCGACAAGGCAAAATCGTCCACTGACAAATTCAAGTGAAAAGTGGCGCTGAATTTTATTCCAGCGTCACCGTGTGGAGCGCATAACCTGTATATCCAAATCCCGGATTTTCTTGCGCAACGTGTTGCGGTTCACGCCCAAAAGCTCTGCCGCCTTGATCTGGTTTCCTCGCGTTGCCGCAAGCGCCGCGCTGATCAGAGGGTACTCCACCTCCCGTAAAATGCGATGGTAGAGACCAGGGGGTGGCAGTGCATCGCCGAACGTTTCGAAATATCCGGACAAGTACTTTTCAACCGAACCGCCAAGATCAACGGTTTCGGACGTCTCATCTTCGAGCGGATTCGTGGACGGTTGGCTCAGCTCATGATCAAGCATTGCCTCGCCGATAACATCCTGCGGATAGAGCGCCGCTAACCTGCGAACGAGGTTTTCCAGTTCCCGCACGTTGCCCGGCCAACGGTACCGGCGCATGAGGTTCATCGCGCTCTGATCGACCTGCTTGGCCGGAAGCCCCTCTTTTTCCGCTATGGAAAAGAAGTGCCGCACAAGGTCGGGAATGTCCTCAACCCGTTCGCGCAGCGGTGGGAGCCGGATCGGTACAACGTTCAGCCGGAAATACAGATCTTCGCGGAATAGTCCCTGATTGATGAGATGCCGTAAATCCTTGTTGGTGGCCGCAACGATACGGACATCGGTTTTGATCGGCGTCCGACCACCGACAGTGGTGTATTCGCCTTGCTGCAGAACACGGAGTAGCCGGGTCTGCGCCTCCATGGGCATATCACCGATCTCATCCAGAAAAAGCGTTCCGCCATCAGCCTGCTCGAACCGGCCGGAGCTTCTGTTTTGTGCGCCCGTGAATGCGCCTTTCTCATGCCCGAACAACTCGGCCTCGATCAGATCCCGCGGGATGGCCGCCATGTTGATCGCGACAAAGGGGCCGTTGCGCCGCTTGCCATAGTCATGCAGCGCGCGCGCCACCAACTCCTTGCCCGTTCCAGATTCGCCATTGATCATGACTGTCAAATCAGTCTGCATCAGACGAGCCAGAACGCGGTAAATCTCCTGCATTGCCGGCGATCGGCCGACAAGCGGCATTCCCTCGCCGCTTTCCTCTATATCGGCCACAGGACGTTTCTTTGGCTCTTCCAGCGCACGCTGGACGATCCCGGTCAGCTCTTTCAGGTCAAACGGTTTGGGCAGATACTCATAGGCGCCCTTTTCCGATGCCTTGATTGCGGTCATGAACGTGTTTTGCGCACTCATAACCAAAACGGGCAGTTCCGGGCGCATCTTCTTAATGCGCGGCAAGACATCAAAGATGTTCTCATCCGGCATCACCACATCGGTGATCACCAGATCTCCGTCGCCGGCTGAAACCCAGCGCCAGAGGGTGGACGCATTCGACGTCAAACGCACCGTATATCCAGCCCGCGACAGGGCCTGGTTAAGCACGGTGCGGATGGCGGCATCATCATCGGCAACCAAAATCGTGCCAGTCGGCATGGTCAGTCAGCCCTTATACTGCTCCGGCCCCAGGCCCGGAATCGGTGGTTGAATACGCTGGCATCAAAATCCGGAAGACGGTTTTTCCGCGCTGGCTGTCACACTCGATGACACCGCCATGATCGCCGATGATCTTGGCTACGAGCGCGAGACCCAGTCCAGAACCATTTGTTTTTGTTGTGATAAATGGCTCAAACAGATGCGGCAGCAAATCTTCAGGAACGCCCGGACCGTTGTCCTGGACGCAAAACTCGAGCGGCAGGCTGACCTTGTCTTCCGTGCCAGGTACGGACAGGCGGACACCGGGCCGGAATGCAGTCGAAATCCGGATTTCGCCATCCGGATCGTCACCAATCGC
Source organism: Roseibium sp. R5 (assembly GCF_055755305.1). NCBI lineage: Bacteria > Pseudomonadati > Pseudomonadota > Alphaproteobacteria > Hyphomicrobiales > Stappiaceae > Roseibium > Roseibium sp. R5. The sequence continues at coordinate 3,618,657 of NZ_CM146910.1, read as the reverse complement.
CTCACTGGCATTCTTGATCAAGTTCAGGAACACTTGGATCAACTGATCCTTGTTGGCATAGACCGGCGGCAACGACGGGTCATAATTCTCAATGATCCTGTTGTCCCGGGCAAAGCCGCTGTCGGACAATCGCTTCACATGATCCAGGACGACGTGGATGTTGACGGGGTCGCGTTCGATCGGCCGTTCATCGGAAAACACTTCCATCCGGTCGACCAGTTTCACGATCCGGTCGGTTTCATCCGTGATCAACCGGGTCAAAGCCCGGTCTTCATCGGGAGCTGATTGTTCGAGCAACTGGGCAGCGCCACGAATCCCGGACAACGGGTTCTTGATCTCATGCGCAAGCATGGCGGCCAAGCCTGTGACCGTGCGCGCTGCGCCACGCGACGTCAGTTGACGGTCGATTTTTTCCGCCATGGTGCGCTCTTGAAACATCAGCACCACGGCACCGGGCCGGTTCGCGACCGGCGCTGCATTGATGTCGACAATCTTCGGCGCGCCGATGCGCGGTGACCCGATATCGACCTTGTACTCGTTGACAGCGGCACCGCGTTCACGAACCTGGTCAATCAGTGTCAGAAGCGGACTTCCGAACGGGATGAACTCATTGATTGGATGCCGGCGCAGCACGGAGATGCTGGACCGCATGAAAAACTCCGCCGCCATATTGGCCGATTCAATCACCCCATCCGGGGCAACAAGCAGGACCGGGTGTGGGAGTGCATCGAGGATGGTTGGACCATCGCTGGCCAGGGCTTCGGTGCGTCCCTTTGGAGTATCTCGATCCGTCACGCTGCCGTCCGTGTATTGCAGGAAGAAAACCAATCGGAAGCAATCCGGACGATCTCATCCGGCTGGTTCGATGTCATCATAGTTTTTTTGAGGCCAGCCGGCATATCCAGTCCGCCCTGTTCAATGGACGTATCGAGGTACCAGCCGAGGTGTTTTCGTGCGATCCGCACGCCTGGCAAGACGCCGTAAAGGCCCAGGATTGCCTCGTAATGCTCGATCACCAGATCGCCAAGCGCATTGCCTTGGGGTGCTGACAGGATTTCGCCCGTTTCCAGGTAGTGTCCAACGAGGCCCGGCAACCACGGCCGGCCATATGCCCCGCGCCCGATCATGACCGCATCGGCACCAGATGCCGCCAACATCGCGTCAGCGCTTTCAATACCCGTGCAATCGCCATTGGCGATAAGCGGTACCGATATTTCAGATTTGACGGCCGAAATCGCGTCCCAATCTGCCGTGCCTTTATAAAACTGACAGCGTGTCCGGCCATGCACCGTGATCAGTTGCACACCAGCAGCTTCCGCCCGGCGCGCAAGCTCAGGTGCATTGATCGTGGTGTCGTCCCAACCAAGACGCATCTTGAGCGTCACCGGGACATCAACGGCTTCAACTGTTGCTTCAATCAAGGTCAAGGCGTGATCGAGATCACGCATCAAGGCCGAACCGGAGTATCCGGAGGTCACCTTTTTCGCGGGACATCCCATGTTGATATCGATGATATCGGCGCCCAGACTTGCTATGACTTTGGCCGCCTCGCCCATCCAGCGCGCTTCCCGGCCGGCCAGTTGAACGACATGCAGCCCCCCATCCTGCGCTTCGGCACGCATCTGGGTTTCCGCATCACCTTTGACGAAGGATTCACTGGCGACCATTTCACTGACCACCATGCCAGCGCCGAACCGCGCCGCAAGACGGCGGAACGGCAGATCGCTCACGCCAGACATCGGCGCCAGGACTGCGCGATTTTTCAGGGAGTGGGGGCCGATCTTGATAGACTTCATGCCAGGTCGCGACGCGCTTTCACAAATGCTCATTGTCTGTGCATTTCTCATTCTGCCTATATACTAGACATTTCACAGATGGCAACAAGGGATAAATTGCGGTCAGGCCATTGATTTGGTTAAAGACGATCTCGTGACGAGGCAATTGCCCTTTGGAGATCTAACACCATGCCGAAAACCGCCGCTCTTGTTGTCGCCGCCGGACGCGGCAGCCGAATGGCGCAAGACGGCAGCACCACTCCGAAGCAGTACCGGCAAATCGCCGACGCTCCGATCCTCTCCCATACATTGAAAGCACTCGGGAATCATCCCGCAATCTCAACTATTCTTACGGTGATCCACGCAGACGACGGCGACGCGTATGCCAACGCTGTGGAGTCTCTGCCGCAAGAAGTATCCTCAAAGCTCTTGTCGGCGGTGGTTGGCGGAAAAACACGGCAGAAGTCGGTCTTGAACGGTTTAAAGGCTTTGGAAAAAGCCGACCCGGATTTTGTCCTTATACATGATGCAGCTCGCCCCTTCCTGAGCGCCGACGTATTGGACGGCGTCATCGAAGCATTAGAAGAAGGCCAAGACGGCGTTCTTCCCGCTGTTCCCGTCGTTGACACCTTAAAACGCCAGCCACAAGGCGCTGACAAGTTGGAAACCGTCGACCGCAGCAATCTTCATGCGGCACAAACGCCGCAGGGTTTCCCCTTCGCCAAGATCCTATCTGCTCATCGGGCCGCGGCATCTACTGGTCTCGATGACTTTACCGATGACACCAGTCTTGCAGAATGGGCTGGCCTTGTGATTGCACTGAGCAATGGCGATCCGGCGAACTTCAAGATAACAACGCCGGCCGACCTCAGCCGGGCACAAACTCTAGCAAAGACGTGGACCATGACTGCCTCAACCCATCAAAAACCGTCTCTGGCAAGCCTTCAAGATGTCCGGAACGGCATCGGATATGATGTTCATGCATTTGAGGCAGGATCAGAGGTCGTTCTTGGCGGCGTGGCTATACCTCATACCCAATCCTTGAAAGGCCACTCGGATGCAGACGTAGTTCTGCATGCAATTACAGATGCGACACTTGGGGCGATTGGCGACGGTGATATCGGTCAGCATTTTCCGCCCAGTGACCCAAAGTGGAAAGGCGCTGCGTCGGACCAGTTTCAGATCGACGCGGTCCGACGTGTCAAAGACCTTGGCGGCCGGATCGCCCATATCGACGTCACCATCGTCTGCGAGGCTCCGAAGATCGGACCGCATCGCGAAACAATCCGGGCATCCATCGCAACTATCTGCGATATTCCGAGCTCTCGGGTATCCGTAAAGGCGACAACATCGGAAAAACTCGGGTTTACTGGCCGGAAAGAAGGCATCGCAGCGCTTGCCAGCGTAACGGTCCGCTTGCCACTGAACGAAGATGAGTGAGATCCAGATGTCAGGCAAACACCCTGCAAACCTCGCTGACCTTGGCACCCTCGCAGCTTCCGTACTGGACGCCATGAAGGTCCGGAACATGATGGTGGCAACAGCAGAGTCGTGCACCGGCGGGCTTATTGCCGGGAGCTTGACCGATATTGCGGGCTCATCAGCCGTGGTGGATCGCGGGTTTGTGACCTATTCCAACGAAGCCAAAACGGACATGCTTGGTGTACCGGCACAACTTATTGCGAAGGTCGGCGCTGTTAGCAAAGACGTCGCCATAGCCATGGCCGAAGGTGCGCTCGCTAAGTCCAAAGCCGACATCGCAGTGTCCGTCACAGGAATTGCCGGACCGGGTGGAGGCAGCGACGAAAAGCCAGTCGGCACCGTTCATATTGCTGTTGCAGTGAAGAATAAACCGACGCGGCATTTGCATTGCTGGTTTGCGGACAATGGCAGGACCTCGATCCGGCTAGAAACGGTCCAGACCGCCCTCACCGCTCTGCTAGACGCTCTGGACTAGCTGCTCAGCCGAATTTTTTTGAGCTCGCAAAGAGCAGCTGCTCAATCGCTGTCGAAAGCACATGACCCAGCGTCCTGCTGGCGTGATTAGGGCAAATTGTGCAATGCAAATAAAACACCTATAAAACCGTCCGCCGCATGGTAACCGGTGGTTTACACTGGCCAAGAAAGGCGTTTTACGACCAGGCCCGGCAAATGTAGGTTGCAATCGTTGCAAACAGAACATCCGTGCTATGACGATCAGAAACGCCTTTCTCGCGGCGATCACATTGTTGGTTCCAGTCAGTGCTCAGGCAGGTGGAATTCCCCAGCCTGGCGACTTCTATTTTATATCCCGGGATCAACAAGGCACGTTTGTTGGAAGCCACAAACTCTACCTCGAGTATTCCAGCGGTTTGAAACAAGTCAGCTACTGCAATCGCGACTACTATGTGCGCAGCCACTCCGTTGCGTGGACTCAGTTTGAGACCGAACTCGGCCGGACAGTTCAGATCGAGTACAATTTCGGCCGTGGATGGCGCCCGATCTGTCAGCGCCCGCAGGATCAGGTTGCCCTTGCTGATCTTGGCATCGAGATGCAGCCGAGAGAATTCCTGCAGCAATCACAAAGTGACGACAAACCTGTCAGCCGCTTGAGTGCGATCAGCGGCATCTTTAACAAGAGCAAGGCTGACAGCCGATATAAAAGCTACCATACGCGCTGATTTACATTCTGACCGCAGCACATGCCGCAGAGTTTATTTCATTAAAACTTTAGACAATTTCGAACCCCTTCAGAAATTTGTTCTTGAAGGATTTCGGTTATTCAAGACATTGAGCAGCTTTGCTTTCGCGAAATGAGTTCGCGAATAAGGACCGGATATGATGATCCAGAAGACAGTAATTGCCGCCGCGCTGGCACTCGCGTGCACCGCACCGACCCAGACCTACGCTGACCAACTTGAACCGGGTGATACCTACATCATCTCCCGGGACGGTCATCGCATCTTCCGCGGGTCCCATCAAATCTACAACCGCATGGCCGAAGGTCTGGTTGAGGTGACCTATTGCCAAAGATCCTATTGGGTGAGGTACGCAACTGTTGCCTGGACCCAGCTTGAAGTTGACCGCGGGTATGAACTGCGCGTCGAGTACAATCGCGGCAAAGGCTGGCGGCCGATTTGTGCCAATCCCGAGGAACAAGTCACCCTTGCTGATCTTGGAATCAATGAAGATCCACGGCTGATCATTCAGGAAGACGGTCCGCTGGTGAACCCGATCAGCCGCTTCGCTGCAATTAGCAAATCATTCGGCTCTGGCGACAAGGCAAAAGGCTCTTACCACGCCACTGAATAGGCTCGAAATCCACTGGTAAGGCTCGCGCAAGACAATTGCAGTAAAAAAGGATTGTGACTTAAAGACGAGAATCGAAAGCTGTACAGGACATTTGCCGATGACACGCGCTCAATGCATAGCAATCCTGACGTTTTTGCCAGCAATCACTCTGGCCGGTTCCAGTTTTGCGCAAAGCGACTACTATATTCGGTCCCAATATCCGGATGGCACATTCACCGGTTCTCACGAAATTCTGACACGGCCGAAAGAAGGCTACTACCAGGCGCAGTATTGTGATCGCATGTTCTGGGTCAGCACGACCACTGTCGTTTGGACCGAGGAAGAAGTTGCCGCCGGTCGAACACTGATCCTGGAAGAAAATTTCGGTGAAGAACGCAACGTGTTATGCAGCGACAACACGGCCTTCGCCAGCCTTTACGACCTTGGCCTGGAGAAGCGGGAAATCGAAGCCCTTCGGGAGCCGGAAGGATCCTTCCAGACGCGGGCAAGCCGCATTCATACGATCCGCGACGCATTCAAGCAGTTCAAATAAATCAGCAATAGCAACCGGACTGACGACTAGCCGCCGTAGACCTGATCTGCGCGGGTCTCGAAGGCGTTTGAAAACTTCCGGAACGCCTTATCGAACATGGCCCCCATCAACGATCCGAGCGCTCGGCTGCGGAACTCGTAATTGATATAAAACCCGACCGTGCTCCGGCCATCGTCCACATCCTTGAACGTCCACTTGTTCTCTAGATGCTTGAACGGGCCGTCCAGATACTCGACCAATATGGTCTTGCTATCGGGCTGAAGTTCCACCCGGCTGGTGAAGGTTTCCTTGAACATCTTATAGGCAACGGTCATGTCGGCGACCAGCACGGTGCGCCCGTCCGGCAGCTCCTTCCGGCCTCGCACTTGAAGGGCCTGGCAAAGTGGAACGAACTTCGGATATTGCTCAACATCCGCCACGAGGCGGAACATGTCGTCCGCCTTGTGATTGACCTTATGCGAAGATGAAAAACTGGGCATGGGTTAGTGTGGTCCTATCGCCTTGCCAAATCCTTTAAGCGGGCCGTTAGTGGCCGAGTTTTGCCTTGCGGGCCGCGCGCAGATCCGCGAAATCTTCGCCCGCGTGGTGTGATGAACGTGTCAGTGGGCTTGCGGAGACCTTCAGGAACCCCTTGGCATAAGCGATCCGCTCATAGCCCTTGAATTCTTCCGGCGTCACGAAGGACATCACCGGATGGTGCTTCTTCGATGGCTGCAGGTACTGACCGATCGTCAGGAAATCAACATCCGCTGCGCGCAAGTCGTCCATCAACTGAAGCACTTCGTTCCGCTCTTCGCCAAGGCCGACCATAATGCCGGATTTGGTGAACATCTCCGGATCCAGTTCCTTCACCTTCTGAAGAAGGCGGATGGAATGGAAATACCGTGCCCCTGGGCGGACTTTTAAGTACTTGGACGGAACTGTCTCAAGATTGTGGTTGAAGACATCCGGGCGCGCTTCAACAACGATTTCCATCGCGCCATCCTTGCGCAGGAAATCTGGAGTAAGAACCTCGACGGTTGTCGATGGAGATGTCTTGCGGATGGCCTGAATGACATCTGCGAAATGCCGTGCGCCGCCATCGTCCAAATCATCCCGGTCGACGGATGTGACCACGACATGTTCCAGGCCCATCGTCGCCACGGCGTCCGCAACACCCTGGGGCTCTTTTGGGTCGACCGGTCCCGGCATGCCTGTGCGGACATTACAGAACGCGCAAGCGCGGGTGCAGGTGTCACCCAAAATCATGAAAGACGCGTGCTTTTTCGACCAGCACTCGCCAATATTGGGGCAGCCGGCCTCTTCACACACAGTTACGAGGTTGTTCTGCCGGACTGTGTTGTGCGTCTCTTTGTAGACGGGCGATGTCGGCGCTTTGACGCGAATCCATTTCGGCTTCCGCTGGACAGGATTGTCAGGTCGGTGAGCCTTTTCCGGGTGGCGCGGGCGCGCTTCGGATGGATCTTGGGGGCGATTGAGCGTGTCGACGATCGTAACCATGGGCCTTAAGTGTCGTTCTTTCCGTTAAAGATCAAGCCACAAAACTGTCATGCCTGCTAGCAAGTTGACGCAGGGCTGGTCAACGTATTGAGACGGTCCTTCGCGCGGTCTGTCAGCGGATGGGACCGGCGGCTTTCATTGTTCATCTGGACGATGACGGTGACAGCCTGTGCAACAGCCTTACTGTCCTGAAAGATTTTCTGATGCAGTTTGAAGGAAGATCTTCCGACATCCTGCACCACAGTTCCAATCTGCACTTCGCCAGGCCAGTTGACTTCAGCCAGGAAATCCAACTCCAACCTCGCGATGACAAAGGATGCTCCAGTGTCTGCTAAAGCTTCACCGTAGATGACTTCGGTCCGCCCAGTTTCCAGAAAGGTCGCAAAGACCGCATTGTTTACATGCCCTTGCCGGTCAGTGTCTGCGTAGCGCAGCTTGTCTGAAGCGGTCATCGGAAAATCAGATATGCGGGCAAACGCTTCGGTCTTCATTCTTCTGTCTCAGTTGCAATCACGTAGATCGATGCCGGAACTTGTCCTTCAGGCGTCTCGACATCGATTAGAACGCGTTGATACCCGGGTCCCTCAAAAGCGTCCAGCCGGTCCCAATGGTTGATAAGGTCAATTGAGACCAAAACATGGACCTCGATGGTGTCGCCGTTCGGGTCGACAACAAGTCCTGGATACCCAAGGTCAGCACCCCACCCGGCCTCGATCAAACGTCCCCGGATCGCCCCTGTGGTCCAGGTTCCCTCATTTTTTTCAACATGATGGTGGTTCACCCGCCCTGGCGCGAGCGTTCCATATGTGGCGAGGCGATGGTCTGCCGCGAGCCGCACCATGTTCTATTTGAACACCTTCTTCCAGACGAACAGAAAAAGGATCGCGCCGATCACGGCGATGATCAACCGATCGAGCACGCCACCGGTGACATTCAGATTGAGGATGGAGGCTAGCTCACCGCCGATCAACGCGCCGACCAGGCCAACAACAAGACTGCCCAGAAAACCGCCCCGACTGTTCAGCACCCTATGGGCGACAGCTCCCGCAATCAGGCCAATAATGATTGTGATAATCAGCCCCATTGCGGGCACTCCTATAAGAAAAGTTAGGCGATCACGCGCGCCAGCAGCACAATTACAACAGCGCCGATGGCTGCGACAACGATCTCGTTCACATACGCATTGCCAAGATCAATGTTGATGCCAACAAGCTTGAACAAAAAGCCACCAACAAACGCGCCAATCAAACCGGTGATCAAATACCGGATCAATCCGCCGCCGCCAACGACGACACTGGCCAGCCAACCGGCGATAATCCCGATCGCAACCCAAATCAAAATTGCTTTTACATCCATAACAAACGGCTCCTTATGTGCCTGAACCCAGACAGCGCCACGTTAAACATTTCGCTGCCTGGGTCCAGATATGAATGCGCGGTGTCGATCAAGCGTTCAGGACGCGACCATAGGCATCGAGCACACTTTCCTTCATCATCTCCGACAAGGTCGGATGCGGGAAGATGGTGTGCATCAGGTCTTCTTCGGTCGTTTCCAGGTTCATCGCAACAACGAAACCCTGGATGAGTTCGGTCACTTCCGCGCCAACCATATGCGCGCCAAGCAGCTCGCCAGACTTCTTGTCAAAGATCACCTTGATCATGCCGGTGTCTTCACCAAGAGCGATGGCCTTGCCGTTAGCATTGAACTGGTACCGGCCAACCCGGATGTCGCGGCCCTGCTCCTTGGCTTTGGCTTCGGTCAAGCCGACGGAGGCAACCTGCGGATTGCAGTAAGTGCAGCCCGGGATCTTGCCCTTGTCCATCGGATGGACATTTGGCAGGCCCGCGATCTTTTCGATGCAAACGACGCCCTCATGTTCTGCCTTGTGCGCCAGCATCGGCGGACCGGCGACATCGCCAATAGCGTAAAGACCGGGAACATTGGTCTTGCCGTAGCCGTCGATAACGATACATCCGCGATCGGTTTTGACACCAAGCGTTTCAAGTCCGAGGTTCTCAATGTTGCCCTGAACACCGACTGCGGAAATCAGGCGGTCTGCCGTGATTTGCTGAACCTTGCCATCCTTCGTTTCCACATGCGCCGTGATGCTGTCGGCCGCTTTGTCGACCTTGGACACCTTCGCTTCGGTGATGATCTTCATGCCGCGCTTTTCAAACATCTTGCGGGCAAACTTGGAGATCTCATCGTCCTCAACCGGCATGACATTCGGCATCAGTTCAACAACGGTCACATCCACACCCATGGAAAGGTAGAAGGACGCGAATTCGATTCCGATGGCGCCAGATCCCATAACGACCATGGACTTCGGCATCTTTTCAGGCTTCATCGCCTCGAAGTACGTCCAGATCAGCTTTCCATCCGGCTCAATACCCGGCAAAGCGCGCGGACGGGCACCGGTCGCAACGATGATGTTCTTGGCGGTGTAGGTCCCCTCACCCTTCGTGCCTTTCGGCGCCGGATGCTGCGGCTCGACCGCCGGCTTGGACGGCTTGCCGACAACGATCTCACCCGGCTTGGTGAGTTTCGCCTCCCCCCAGATGACATCGATCTTGTTCTTCTTCATCAAGAAACCGACGCCGCCATTCAGCCGCGCAGACACGCCGCGGGAACGCGCGACCACGTCCTTGACGTCCGCCGTCATCTTGCCTTCCAGCTTCAGGCCGAAGCTCTTGGCATGGTTGGCATGGTCCATCATTTCCGCAGAGCGCAGGAGCGCCTTGGTCGGAATACAGCCCCAGTTGAGGCAGATGCCGCCGAGGTGTTCACGCTCGACGATGGCAGTTTTCAGCCCGAGCTGAGCGGCCCGGATCGCAGTCACATAACCACCTGGCCCGGAGCCGATGATGATCACGTCATAATTGGTATCAGCCATGGTGTTTTCCCCGGCGAAAAGTAGAAACCTTGAAAAAAGCGCGGCAGAGACGCCGCGCTTTTGAGAGCCTGTCTTAGACGAGCATGCTCATCGGGTTTTCAATGTAGCCCTTGAAGGCTGCCAGCAACTCGGCACCGAGCGCCCCGTCCACACAGCGGTGGTCGGTGGAGAGCGTCACGGTCATCACGGTTGCGATGGCCAATGCGCCGTCCTTGACGATCGGGCGCTGTTCGCCCGCACCGACAGCCAGGATGGTGGCATGCGGCGGATTGACAACAGCCGAGAAGTTCTTGACACCCATCATGCCCATATTGGACACGGCCGTCGTGCCGCCCTGGTACTCCTGAGGCTGCAGTTTCTTGGACTTCGCCCGGGCGCCCATATCCTTCATCTCGTTGGAGATGACCGACAGCGGCTTTTCTTCTGCCCGGCGAACGATCGGCGTAATCAAACCACCCGGGATCGATACGGCAACCCCTACGTCAGCGTGCTTGTGCTTGACCATGTTGTCATCGGTCCAAGACACGTTTGCGTCCGGAACGTCCCGCAGCGCCAGAGCCAGAGCCTTGATGGTCATGTCGTTGACCGACAGCTTGTAGGCAGGCTTGCCGTCCTTGTCGGTTGCAGCTGCCCCATTCAGCTGAGACCGCAGCGCCAGTAGCGCATCCAACTGACAGTCCACCGACACATAGAAATGCGGAATGGTCTGCTTGGATTCGGTCAGGCGCTTGGCAATGGTCTTGCGCATGCCGTCGTGCGGAACGAGTTCGTAGGAGCCTTCTTCGAACAGCTTCAGAACCTGATCCGAGGACGGACTTGCCGCTGGCGCAGCGGCCGCCTTCGGAGCTTCCGCAGCGGCTGGTGCAGCTGCTGCCTTGCCGGTTCCAGCTGCAACAGCTGCTTCAATGTCCTTCTTGACGATCCGGCCATGCGGGCCGGAACCCGACAGAGCCTTTAAATCAAGTCCATTGATCTGCGCTAAACGGCGCGCCAATGGCGAGGCGAAAATGCGTCCGCCGTCAGCGGCGTTTGGAGCCGGGATCGGATCCGTTGCCGCCTCAGCGCCAACCGGGATGACTTCCTTCGCCCCGGCATCTGCGGCAGGTGCCGGAGATGGCGCTGGCGCTGCAGGGGCTGCGCCACCCGAAGTGTCGATCGCGCTTGCATCTTCGCCATCTTCCAGAAGAACGGCGATCAAGTCATTGACCTTTACGCCTTCCGTTCCGGCTTCAACGACGATCTTGCCGACCGTTCCTTCGTCCACGGCTTCCACTTCCATGGTTGCCTTGTCGGTTTCGATTTCAGCGATGACGTCGCCGGCTGAAACCGTGTCGCCTTCCTTGACCAGCCACTTGGCCAGGTTGCCCTCTTCCATCGTGGGAGAGAGAGCCGGCATGGTGATGTTAATTGGCATGTCCGATTCCCCCGCCTTAGGCCGTGTAGGTTACGGCTTTGACCGCGTCGATGACTTCGGCAACGCTCGGAAGCGCCAGCTTTTCCAGATTTGCGGCATACGGCATCGGAACATCCTTACCGGTGACCCGCAGGATCGGCGCATCGAGATAATCGAACGCTTTTTCCTGAACCTGGAACGCAATCTCGGAAGACACAGAGCACATCGGGAAGGCCTCCTCGACAGTGACTACCCGTCCGGTCTTGCGAACCGAAGCAAGAACTGTGTCGATATCAAGCGGGCGGATCGTGCGGAGGTTGACCACCTCGGCCGAGATACCCATGCCCGCCAATTCTTCAGCGGCCTTCATGGTGTAGGTCATGCCAATGCCCCAGGACACCAGTGTTACGTCCGTGCCACCGCGCTCAATCTTCGCCTTGCCGATCGGCAAGACAAAATCATCCATATCCGGGATATCGAACGAGTGACCGTAAAGGATCTCGTTTTCCAGGAAGATGACCGGGTTCGGATCACGGATCGCCGCTTTAAGCAGGCCCTTGGCGTCCGCTGCCGAATACGGCTGGATCACCTTCAAGCCCGGCACATGCGCATACCACGAAGCGTAGTCTTGAGAGTGCTGCGCACCGACGCGGGCGGCAGCCCCGTTCGGCCCACGGAACACCATCGGCGCCCCCATCTGTCCACCGGACATGTAGAGCGTCTTGGCGGCAGAGTTGATGATCTGGTCAATCGCCTGCATGGCGAAGTTGAAGGTCATGAACTCTACAATCGGCTTGAGGCCCGCCATCGCCGCGCCGACACCCAAACCAGCAAAGCCGTGTTCGGTGATCGGGGTATCGATGACGCGTTTTGCGCCGAACTCGTCGAGGAGGCCTTGGGTGATCTTGTAGGCGCCCTGGTACTCGGCAACTTCCTCACCCATGACGAAAACATCGCTGTCGCGGCGCATTTCTTCGGCCATCGCATCGCGCAACGCTTCGCGGACGGTCGACGACTTCATGGACGTGCCGGCCGGGATCTCCGGATCTTCGGCAGTCTCTGGCGCCGGCGCCTGTGGGGTTGGAGCGGATGCAACGGCCGGTGACGGCGCAGCAGGTGCAGCGGCGGCCGCAGCCGGTGCAGACGCGGCAGAATCGGCGGCGCTGGCATCTTCACCCTCGCCCAGCAGGATCGCGATCTTTTCGTTCACCTTGACGTTGTCGGTGCCTTCGGCAACCAGGATCTTGCCAAGTGTGCCTTCATCCACGGCTTCCACTTCCATGGTTGCCTTGTCCGTCTCGATTTCGGCGATCACATCGCCTGCGGAAACCGTATCGCCCTCGGCCTTCAGCCACTTGGCGAGTTTTCCCTCTTCCATTGTCGGCGAAAGCGCCGGCATCAAAATGTCAATCGGCATAATGTCCCCCGGCCTTAAAGCAAAATGTCGGTGTAGAGTTCAGACGCGTCCGGCTCCGGATCGGTCTGTGCAAATTCGGCAGCTTCCGCGACGCGGGCACGGATGTCCTTGTCGATTGCTTTGAGATCGTCCTCAGTTGCCCACTTGTTGTCGAGCAAACGCTTGCGAACCTGTTCGATCGGATCGTGCTCGGTCCGCATTTTCTGAACTTCGTCCTTGGACCGGTATTTCGCCGGATCAGACATGGAGTGTCCGCGGTAGCGGTATGTCACCATTTCAAGAATGTACGGGCCTTTTCCGTCACGGCACCATTCCAGCGCCTTTTTGGAGGCTGCCATCACGGCGCGCACATCCATGCCGTCGACTTTCTCGCCCGGAATGTTGAAGGATGCGCCGCGCTGCGACAGGTCTGTCATGGAGGATGAGCGTTCAACGCTGGTGCCCATGCCGTATTTATTGTTCTCAATCACGTAAATGACCGGCAGCTTCCAGAGCTCGGCCATGTTGAAGCTCTCGTAGACCTGCCCCTGGTTGGAGGCGCCATCGCCGAAAAAGGTCATGCAGACATTACCGTTTTCACGATATTTGTTGGCAAAGCCGAGACCGGTTCCGAGCGACACCTGCGCACCGACGATCCCGTGGCCACCATAGAAGTGCTTTTCCTTGGAGAACATGTGCATGGAGCCGCCCTTGCCTTTTGACAAGCCGCCGCGGCGTCCTGTGAGCTCGGCCATAACGCCTTTCGGGTCGAGATCCATCGCCAGCATGTGACCATGATCCCGGTAGGCCGTGATCATTTGATCGCCATCGATCTTGGCCATCTGCATGCCAACGACAACCGCTTCTTGGCCGATGTAAAGGTGACAGAAACCACCGATGAGGCCCATGCCGTACAGCTGTCCGGCCTTTTCTTCAAAGCGGCGGATCAAAAGCATTTCGCGGTAGGCGTGAAGTTCCTCTTCCTTGGTGAACTCGGCGATCGCAGGTTCGGCCTTTTTGGCGGAACTGCGGGTCCGGCTGGTGCCGGCGCTGGTCTTCTTCGCTGCTGCCATTTCCCTCAACTCGGTGTGACGTTTCCCCTAAGACAGGTTACAGAAACGTATCCCGGATGAAAGGGCAATCCAACATGGCAATCTCGCAGTGCGATGAGGTGCTATATCTATGATTTATTAAAACTATTTTTTACGTAACCAAATATTGGTTAAGTCGCAGAATTCAACTGAATTTTGGTTTATTGAGCGACAGCTTGCGGTTTCAGCACGACCAGCTCATCTGGATGCACCAGATTAAGGTAGAGCCGGGCTCGCTCATCCAGCATGTCCGGGTCGAGGCTTTCCGGCCGCAGCAAACTGACGCGGGCTGCAAGTTCCTGGCGCTCGGCGACAAGAATCTGCAATTCGCCCTCAAGTTCGGCAACCTGGCGCTCGATCATGGCACGTCCGACCACACCCAATTCACCATTCATGGCATGAAAGCCGAAATAGCCAAGCGCCGCAATAGCAAGCGCAGGGGTGATCAGACGGCGCAGGAAGGATTCTTTTCGCTGACGTGTGGCTGCTCGGGGCACTCTTTGGACCTTGAACGCTAAAACTGTTGGCCTCTTCGTTCGGCTACTATGGCGATTCAGACTTAATAGAGTCTTGATGCAGTTCTTAAACTTGCAACCATCCCCGGTTCCTGAAGAATAGAACTATGAGAGACGATCACGAAGAACGCGCGACTATGGTGGATCGGCAAATTCGTTCGCGCGGCATATCTGATGCAGCGGTCCTAGCGGCTATGTCAAAAGTCCCGCGCCACCTGTTCGTGCCGTTTGAAAGCCGTAACCGCGCCTATGAGGATCGCCCGCTTCCAATCGGATTTGGGCAGACGATTTCTCAACCCTATATCGTCGCCCTAATGTGTGAGGCCTTGAGAATCGAACCGGGATCCCGCGTTCTCGATATCGGGACAGGCTCGGGATACGCAGCCGCCGTCATGGCCGAGATGGGCGCGACGGTCAAAGGTATCGAACGCAAGTCTGAGCTTGACGAGTTCGCAAAGACCAATCTGATCCGCGCAGGTTATCCGACAGTCGAAATCCATTGCGGCGACGGCACCCTTGGATATCCGCAAGAAGCGCCTTACGACGCCATCATGGTCGCAGCCGGCAGCCCGGCCTTGCCCGGCACACTCAAGAACCAGCTTACGATCGGGGGTCGGCTGGTGATCCCAATCGGTCCGTCCCGCCACCATCAACACCTGTTGCGGATCACGCGGCAGTCCGAGACGGAGTTCTCATCCGAAACTCTGGGCGATGTCACTTTCGTGCCGCTGATCGGCGAAGAAGGTTGGGAGGAAACCTCGTAGAGCATCAGCGATAAATCGCCTGCAGTCAGTGAGCCAGTGGCCGATCCAACGCGTTGTCAATGCTCTGTTTCACGAGCATCTTGTGCGCCGGCAGGATTGCCGCGAGATAGGCATAGCCGAAGAGATTGTGCCGCTTGCAGCACGTTGAAATGAAAACCTTTGGGTCTGGTTTCACCTGCCTGAAGACTGAAAGTCGGAAATCCTGATGCCAGTCGTCCTCGCCAAGAAGAATTTCGTTCTCCCGCACCTCATAGACCTTGAAGAACGCGATCCGGTCTCCCGGCCCAACTTCATTAAGCGGTTTCGGCGGTGCTTCGTTTGCCAAATCGTCTGTAGTCTTGAGGTTCACAGTTCTTGCAAGGCGGTCGCGAAGTTTCAACAAACTCTGCGCCCAAGGCATGTCGATCATGGTCATGTGCCTGGCAAAAACGCGGATATCGCACTCGATGAGATCCGGCCGTCCGGTCAAATCTCCGCTGTAGACATCCATGAAGTCTTTTGAGGCGTGATAGGCGTTAAGGTGACTGTCCAAGGGAAGGCTGGCGGCGGCACTCATCTGACGCACTCCGCTAAATGTTGTCGAGGCCGCGACCTTATCAGCTCTTCAGAAAAACACTGCGGACATAGTGCCGCAATGTCCGCGCCCGTCAAGCCGCTGCCAGGCGCGCCAGTTTGGTCAGGATCGTGGCTGTGCCCTTCAAACGCTTGTCGGTGTTTTCCCAGTCGCGGGTCAGAACCACTTTCTGGTCCGGCCTGATCTTGGCAAGCACACCCTGCTCAGCGATGTAGGACACAAGGCCTGCCGGGTTCGCAAATTCGCTGTTGCGGAAGGACACAACGACGCCTTTCGGACCAGCATCCACCTTCTCGACATTCGCCTTGCGGCACAGTCCCTTGATGTAGACGATCTTGAGGAGGTGCTGGACCTCTTCCGGCATCGGGCCAAAGCGGTCGATCAGTTCGGCGCCGAAGGCGTCGATCTCTTGCGCTTCGGTCACATCACCGAGACGCCGGTAGAGTTGTAGCCGCAGTTGCAAATCGCCAACATAATCTTCCGGGATCAGGACGGGCGTGCCGATGTTGATCTGCGGCGACCATTGCTCCTCGCCGAAATCCGCGCCGCCGTCCTTCAGCTTGGCAACTGCCTCTTCCAGCATCTGCTGATAGAGCTCGAACCCGACCTCCTTGATGTGCCCGGATTGTTCATCGCCCAAAAGATTGCCCGCTCCACGAATGTCCAGATCGTGGCTGGCCAGCTGGAACCCGGCGCCAAGCGTTTCAAGGGATTGCAACACTTTCAGGCGCCGTTCGGCGGTGGGCGTCAGCGTCTTGTTCGCCGGAACGGTAAAGAGTGCATAGGCGCGCGTTTTCGACCGGCCAACCCGACCGCGGAGCTGATAAAGCTGAGCCAACCCGAACATGTCGGCGCGGTGCACGATCAGCGTGTTTGCGGTTGGGATATCAAGACCGGATTCCACAATCGTCGTCGACAGCAAAACGTTATATTTGCCCTCATAAAAGGCGTTCATGACGTCTTCCAGCTCGCCCGGCGGCATCTGCCCGTGCGCAACGGCGACTTTCAGCTCAGGGACGGCCTCTTCCAGGAAGTCCTTGCGTTCGGCAATATCCGACAGGCGCGGACAGACATAAAAGCTCTGGCCGCCCCGGTAATGTTCCCGCAGCAAGGCTTCGCGCACCACCAGCGGATCGAACGGAGAGACGAAAGTCCGCACCGCCAGACGATCCACCGGCGGTGTTGCGATCAGCGAAAGTTCCCGCACACCGGTCAGCGCCAGCTGCAGGGTTCGCGGGATCGGTGTCGCGGACAGCGTCAGAACGTGGATGTCCGACTTCAGCTCCTTCAGCCGCTCCTTATGCTTCACCCCGAAATGCTGCTCTTCATCGATGATCAGCAGTCCAAGATCGCGGAACTGAATGGATTTTCCCAAAAGCGCATGGGTGCCAACGACGATGTCGACGGATCCGTCGGCAATGCCCTTCTTGGTCTGGGTCAACTGGCGCGTCGGTACGAGCCGGGAGGCATGGGCGACATTGATCGGCAGTCCATGAAAGCGCTCCGAAAACGTCTTGAAATGCTGCCGGGCCAGCAGCGTGGTTGGCACCACGACGGCAACCTGACGGCCGGACATGGCGGCAAGGAACGCGGCGCGCAGCGCCACTTCCGTCTTGCCGAACCCGACATCACCGCACACCAGCCGGTCCATGGGTCGTCCGGAGGCCAGATCCTCAAAGACGGAATCAATGGCGTTCAGCTGATCGTCCGTTTCCTCGTAAGGGAACTTGGTGGCAAACTCGTCGTAGACCCCTTCCGGCGTTTCCACCACCGGTGCCGTCTTGAGCGCCCGCTCCGCCGCAGTCTTGATCAACCCGTCGGCAATCTCGAGGATGCGTTTCTTGAGCTTGGCCTTGCGCGCCTGCCAAGCCCCACCACCGAGCTTGTCGAGCTGCGCTTCCTGATCCTCAGAGCCGTAGCGGGACAAGAGCTCAATGTTTTCAACCGGCAGATAGAGCTTGTCGCCGCCTGCATATTGCAGTTCAAGGCAATCATGCGGTGCGCCAATGGCCTCAACGGTCTTCAGACCGATGAAGCGTCCGATGCCGTGCTCCACATGAACTACAAGATCGCCTTCCGACAATCCGGTCGCCTCGGTGATGACATTGGCGCCCTTGGACTTGCGGCGGGACTTGCGCACAAGCCGGTCACCCAGAATGTCCTGCTCGCCGATAAACGCGATATCAGAGAGTTCGAACCCGTGCTCAATGCCCAGGACACACAGTGCAGAAGTCTTGGCAGGAAGCTTTTCCGTTTCGTCCAGCGTCTCGACATTTTGTACCGCGCCGAGACCATGATCACCGAGGATCTGACCGAGACGGTCCCGAGACCCGTCCGACCAGCAGGCGATGACAGTGCGCTTGCCACTTTTTTGAAGCTCTCGGACATGGGTCGTCAGAGCGTCAAAAATATTGACGTCACCGTCCGTCCGTTCTGCCGCAAAACTGCGTCCCTGGCGGCCGCCCAGTTCGATGACGGTCTTGCCGCTGCCCGGCGGCGGCGTGAAAGGATCAAGCGTTGCCGTCGCCCGGTCCGCAAGCGCTACCATCCATTCGTCCTGGGTGAAATACAGCTTTTCTGGTGGCACAGGCATGTAAGGCACTGTGCCGGCTCCCGAACCCATCTCGCGGGCTTCCTCGCGGGCCTTGTAGTGTTCAGCAACCTGGTCAAGCCGCTCACGCACGGCATCCGCGCTGCTGGCATCCAGCACGACCGGAGTGTCACCGATGAAATCAAACAGGGTTTCCAGCTTGTCATGAAACAACGGCAACCAGTGTTCCATGCCCGCATAACGGCGCCCGTCGCTGATGGACTGGTAGAGCACATCGTCGCGGCTCGCCGCGCCAAAACTTGCCAGATAAGAGCGGCGGAACCGGGAGATGCTTTCCTCAGACAGAACCACCTCGCTCATCGGGACGAGATCGAGGCGTTTCAGTTGTTTGGAGGTCCGCTGGGTTTCTGGATTGAAAGAGCGAATTGATTCCAGCGTATCACCGAAAAAATCAAGCCGGACAGGTTCTTCTTCACCGGGCGCAAAAAGATCGACAATACCGCCGCGCACCGCGTATTCACCGGTTTCGCGCACGGTTGGCGTGCGGGAGAATCCGTTCATCTCCAGCCATTTGGAGATCGCGGCCATATCGACTTGATTGCCTGGCGCCATGGACAAAGTCTGTTCGGCCATGAATGCCCGTTCCGGGATCCGCTGAACGGCAGCATTCAGAGTTGTAACCAGGAGAACCTTGCGCCCCTCCTCGATGCCACGCGCAAGCTGGCCAAGCGCCAGAAGACGGCGGGCACTGATCGCCGGATTGGGCGAGACACGGTCATAGGGCAGACAGTCCCAGGCCGGCAGCTGTATGATCTCGGCTGCTGGATCAAAGTACCCGAGAGCCTCGCTGATCATCGCCATGCGTGTCGCGTCGCGGGCAACAAAAACCAGCGCCAGCCCTTGGGCGGGTGTTTCTGCCAGCAAGCGCGCAAGCGCATAGCTTTCCGCACCATCGGGCACGCCAGCCAATGTCACATTGGCCTGGTCCTTCAACAGGCTGTCGAACACGAAAACCGTCCTTTTATTCTTATTTTACAAAGCCGGCCGGTCCAGCGGCTTCATGATAGGCAATGATCCGGCGGTAGAGCGGGCCGTCCCATTCTGCAGGTAATGGCTTGCGGCCCGTCATCCAGGCATAAAGATCCTGATCGTGCGCGGTCAGAAGATGCTCCAGCTCACGTAGTTCGTCTTCATTGAGTTCATCAATTTTGGCGTTCGCAAACCCGCCGAGCAGCAGATCCATTTCCTTCATGCCCCGGTGCCAGCAACGAAACAGGATCTTCTTGCGCCGCGCATCCCGGCTGCCGGTTTCATTGTCATTGGTCGCACTCGGATGATCGGACATGGAGAACCTTCGGATCTGGAACCAGAAGAAAAGACAGACGCATGGCCTATCACCTTACCGGATCGAATGAAAACTGGCGACTATATAGCGCCCAACTTGCGGGATGTCAGCGGCCAAGTTCACAGAATGTTCCAATTGTTGCACTAAAGCCAATCTTCATGGCAGAACAGGTTCCGCCCGCTTCGCCGCTGTCTGACAAAGGTATACCACCTTCCATGCGTCCCCCGGTCCTCGATCCGCTGTTTGCTCCCGTCTCCACGCTGCCCGGGATCGGTCCGAAGATCGCCAAATTGGTCGCAGGACTGGTCGGTGGTCAGCCGGACCGGGAGGCGACGGTTGCCGATCTGTTGTTTCACATTCCGCACAGCCTGATCGACCGGCGTCATAAACCGGGAATTGCCTATTCGGAAAACGGCGACATTGTCACGCTGGATGTCACCATCGGGCGGCATTCTGCTCCGCCGCGGCACTCCAAGGCGCCCTACCGCATATCCGCCTATGACGAGACAGGCCAGATCACCTTCGTCTTCTTCCATTCCCGTCAGGACTGGCTTCTAAAAACCTTTCCGGAAGGCGAACGGCGGATCGTGTCAGGCAAGGTAGAATGGTTCAATGACCGGCCTCAGATGGTGCATCCGGACTATTCAGTGTCTCCGGAAGAAGCCGATCAGATGCCACCGATCGAGCCGATCTATCCGCTAACCGCTGGCCTTGCCTCCAAGACGCTGCAAAAGGCCATGAAGGCAGCCGTTGAAAAGATCCCTCATTTGCCGGAGTGGCTGAATGAACCGTACCTGCACCAGACAGGCTGGCCGGACTTTGCCGAAGCGCTGAAAACCCTTCATGCCCCGAAAGAACGGCAGGATGTCGAGCCTCAATCCCCATACATGCAGCGGGTTGCCTATGACGAACTGCTCGCAAGTCAGCTTGCACTTGCGCTGGTGCGGGCCAACATGCGCACGCTCGGGGGGATTGAACGCAAACCGGACGGCAGATTGCAGGCGGCCGTCATCAACGCCCTGCCCTTTGAGCTGACCGACAGCCAGAAAGACGCGATCAAGGACATCAACGCGGACCTTGCCAAGCCCACCCGCATGCTCCGGCTTTTGCAGGGTGATGTTGGTGCCGGTAAAACCGTAGTTGCGCTGGCAACGCTCGCGCAAGTCATACAGACCGGCGCCCAGGGCGGCCTGATGGCCCCGACCGAAATCCTGGCTCGTCAGCATTTTGCGTCTATGGCCCCGATCTGCGAGAAGGCCGGGATCCGACTGGCGCTCATGACCGGCAAGGACACGCAAAAGGAACGCCGCCTGCTTCAGGAAAAGCTGGATGCGGGCGAGATCGACCTGGTTGTCGGCACACACGCCTTGTTCCAAGGCTCGGTGACGTTCAAGGACCTCGGCATGGTGGTCGTGGACGAACAGCACCGGTTCGGCGTGCACCAGCGTCTGGCGCTGTCCGCTAAGGGGCGCGGCGTCGATGTGCTGGTTATGACAGCCACCCCAATCCCGCGCACACTCGTTCTGACGTGCTTCGGCGACATGGATGTCTCCAAACTCCTCGGCAAGCCGGCCGGGCGAAAGCCCATCAAGACCGTGTCAGTCTCGCTGGACCGGCTCGATGAGATCATCGGACGCGTGGGCGCTGCGACCCGGGAGGGCCAAAAGGTCTATTGGGTGTGTCCACTCGTTGAAGAGTCTGAAAAAATCGATCTGGCGGCCGTGGAAGACCGGCACCGGGTCTTGGAACATGCGCTTGGCCAACGGGTCTCGCTGGTGCATGGGCGGATGAGCGCGGACGAAAAAGACGCGGCGATGGACGATTTCAAATCCGGCCGCACCCGGGTTCTGGTCGCAACCACCGTGATCGAGGTCGGCGTCGATGTTCCTGATGCCACGATCATTGTCATCGAACATGCCGAGCGTTTTGGTCTCGCCCAGCTTCACCAGCTGCGCGGCCGGGTCGGTCGCGGCGACAAGCCGTCCTCTTGCGTGCTGCTTTACAAAGGCCCGCTTGGGGAAACTGCCGGTGCGCGTCTCAACATCATGCGCGAGACCAACGATGGCTTCCTGATCGCGGAAGAAGACCTGCGTCTGCGCGGCGGCGGGGAAATCCTCGGCACACGTCAGTCCGGGACACCGGGTTTCCGGATTGCCCGGGCGGATGAACATGCCGATTTGATGGAAGTCGCCCGCGACGATGCGCGGCTCATTCTTGAAACGGATCCGGACCTGAAATCAAAACGCGGCGAGGCGCTGCGCTGCCTGCTCTATCTCTTCGGCCGCGATGCCGCGATCCAATTGCTGCGGGCTGGTTAGCCGGAGACAAGTCTTCCTATCTCACGCGCATTCATCTGGTCCAACTGGTCCAGGATTGACCAGATGTCAGCGCCTTCTTGACCGAGGCAAGCTTGCGCCTTGGACCGTAGTTTGCCTTCCAGGGTTTCCATTGGCAGCGGCGCTGCAAGATCGAAGGACACTTGGCGAGTCTCCCCGTTTTTAAACGTCAGAATGCCCTCGGCTTGCAAGTCAGTCAGGGTATCGTCGCCAATCACCGTCACTTTCTTAGCAAATGCTGCCAGGGCCGGATCCAGCGCCAATGCATCTGTGTACGTGCCTGGTGCGCCCGTGACGTCGCCCCTCAGGGTCATGCCGGCGAGCCAAGCATAGCTGAACTTGACCTCAAGCCCCGTGCGCGGCTGTTTGATGTCACAAACCTTCAGCCATCGCGGATTGGTTCTCAATACAAATTCAGCAATATCGTCAAAGGTCACGCCAGCGTCCTTTGCCAACAAAAGCGCTTCGATCATCGCATGCAAGCCATGACAGCAGGCGTGCAGTTTGTATTTGTTGTCTTCAAGCAGAAGCCGGTTTCCAGATCCCTGATCCCAAACCGCCTCGCTTGGCAGGTTTTCGGGATTATGCGTTTCCACAAATCCTTGCGGTCCCATCAATCCGTCGTCGCAAGATGTCATATCAAGGCGCGCAAGCTGGGCGCATTCAACACCGTTGGAGGCAGCGATCCCGGCATTGTAGGGCTTACCCATCGTGCCGAATTGCGACTTCAGCCCGGATGCCCGTGTTGCACAAAGCCCAATCGCCGCCCGCATCTGCTCTGACGACAGACCATAGAGCCGGCCAGCTGCGACCGTAGCTCCAAATGCGCCAGCAGTCGCTGTTTGATGAAAACCGAGATTGTAGTGCGCAGTTCCAAGAACCGTGCCAATGCGGATCGCGGCCTCCGCACCAATAACAAACGCTGCCAGCAAATCCGACAAGGTGGCACCAACGTCCTCGGCGCCAGCAAGTGCCGCAGGATAGATGCCGACCGACAGGTGGCCAACATGGGAAAAATGGGTGTCGTCATAATCCAGCGCGTGGCTGACAGCACCATTGATAAGCGCGGCCATTCTTGGCGGCATCTTGGAACCGCCAAATGTTGAGGCAGTTTGAACGCCCCCTTCGTTTGCACCAAACCCGCGTAGTGTTTTCGCCACCGGTTCTTCCACCCCGGACCTGCCGCAAACCAACCAATCCTGCAGGGAGAACTTCGCCAACTGGACTGCCGATGTCGGCAAATCGGCAGCAGGCTGCGCTGAGAAGGCAATCAGGTCATCGATAAAGGGCATTCGAAACTGTCCGGGAGGAACATAAAGCAGGCCCTCACCCTAGCCGAATGGCATACCTCTTGGAAAGCTTTCGGAGTATTGGCCGGTGTCTGTTCCAAACCCACCGTAGAAGCTGGCTTCCTAGACTTTCTCGACTTTTTTCAGGCGCTCTGCCTGTTTCGGATCGACCACCAGATCTTCCACATATTCGGGATAATCCGGGCTCACAAGCCCGGCCGAAATGACCAGCTTGGCCGCATCTTCAACGCTCATGTTCAATTCAATGACGTCTTCTTTGGGAACAAACAGCAAGAAACCGGATGTGGGGTTCGGCGTTGTAGGCAGGAAAACAGACACGGTATCTGCCATGTTCTTCAGCTGCGAGGAAACTTCGCCCTTGGTGTCTGTGGAGATGAACACAATCGCCCACAGACCCTTCCGTGGATATTCAATCAAGGCAGCCTTGTTGAAACTCGTCCCACGCTGATCAAGTACTGTCTGAAAGATTTGTTTTAAGCCACTGTAAATATTACGAACAAGTGGCATCCGATCGACGAGTCGCTCGCCGAAAGAGATCAAACTGCGGCCCAGGAAGTTGGCCGCCAAGAACCCCACGATCGTCAGGACAACCACTGCAACGATCAGACCGAAACCAGGTATCGAGAACGGCAGATAGGTCTCCGGATTGTAGACCCGCGGGACAAAGGGTTTGACCCAGCTGTCGACCCACTTGATGAACGTCCAGGTCAACCACAACGTGATGCCGATCGGACCGGTGATCACGAGACCTGTCAGAAAATAGTTCCGGACACGCGTTGCGGCATTGGGGCGGTGGGCTACCAAATGCTCATCATCTGCATTATGTTTGTGCTTGCTCATGAGCGGAACCTGAACATCGTTTGTGAGTTTCCATTTTGCATCCAGCCACCAGCTAGATAAGTATCTTTATCGCAGCGCGGTATCCTGCGCTTGAATTAATTTTCGGCTTTGACCGCAGTTTCTGCCGGAATCGGAGGCACGATTGCACCGCACCACGTTCATCATACTCGGACTGGCTTGCGTCGCGGTGGGCATCGTTGGGGCGTTCTTGCCGATTCTGCCCAGCACGATTTTCTTCATTCTTGCAGCCGCTTGTTTTGCAAGATCTTCCCCGAGGCTGGAAAAAAAGATCCTCGATCACCCCGTGTTTGGACCGCCGGTCATTTCCTGGCGCGAACACGGCGCCATCCCTTTGAATGCCAAGCTCTATGCCATAGCTGGAATGTGCTTCGGGTATGCTCTGTTTTATTGGGGCACTGCACCGCAACTCTGGCTCGCAGCTATAGTCGCGGTGGGTATGATCGGATGCGCGATCTATGTTGTGTCCCGTCCGTCTGGCCCAGCTCCCAAGGACCAGGGCGCGGACTCGATGTAACGCTCATCGCGAGCCATCGGCGTGCATCAGTCGTCCGGGATCAGACGTTTTCCGAAGGCTGCCGACGTTTCAAGCGCATAATCCATGTCCCCATAGAACCTGTGCACGGCGTCATTGTCTTTACGTACGAACAAATTGATCTTAGGGCAGCCAAGGCCGGTCAGATAGTCTTCGCACTGCTGCATGAGTTTGCGTCCATATCCGCCGCCTTGGTGCGCTGGATCGACACTCAAATAATAGACCGCGCCACGATGGCCATCGTAACCGGTCATCACCGAGCCAATGACTGTCTGGTCCTTGATCAACACAAACAAACGGCAGGCGTCCACACTGAGACACCGGTCAATGTCCTTGTCCGGATCATTCCAGGCGCGCACCAGACCGCATTTTTTCCAAAGCGCGATGACATCCTGGCGGTGCTGTTCTTTAAACAGGACGATGTCGGATTTATTCGCATCCGGCATGGTCATTCGACCGTGACCGACTTGGCAAGATTGCGCGGCTGATCGACATCAGTGCCCATGAAAACGGCCGTATGATACGCAATCATCTGAACCGGCAGGGCGTAGATGATCGGCGCAACGATATCCGACATTTCCGGTAGAATTACTGTGTCCTGCGCAGCGTTTCCACTTTCTGCGGCGCCCTTTTCATCGGTAATGAGAATAATGCGGCCACCACGGGCGGCCACTTCCTGCATATTCGAGACGGTCTTCTCAAAAATCCGATCATAGGGCGCGATAACGAAAACGGGAATGTTCTCGTCGATCAACGCGATGGGACCGTGCTTCAGTTCACCAGCCGCATAACCCTCCGCGTGGATGTAGGAGAGTTCCTTCAGCTTCAGCGCGCCCTCGAGCGCAAGCGGGAAGCTGGTCGACCGGCCGAGATACAGCGCGTTCGTCGCCTGGGACAGCGGCTGCGACAGTTTTTCAATCGCCTGTTCGCTGGCAAGCGCCTTCAGCGCAAGGCTTGGAACTTCGGTGAGTTCCGCCACAAGCTTCTTCTCGTCTTCTACAGTCAACACACCGCGTTCCCGACCGGCCTGCAGGGCAAGTGCGGCCAAGACAGCCAGCTGGCAAGTGAACGCCTTAGTTGAGGCAACGCCGATTTCTGGACCCGCGATCGTCTGGAACACCACATCTGATTCGCGGGCGATCGTGCTTTCCGGCACATTGACGACAGCACCGATGGCAGCCCCCTGCTCCTTGCAATACCGGAGCGAGGCCAGCGTATCGGCTGTTTCTCCGGATTGGGAAATGAACAGCGCACTGTCCTTGTCGCTCATCGGCGTTTCGCGGTAGCGGAACTCGCTCGCAATATCGATGTCGACCGGCAGCCTTGCGTATTTTTCAAACCAGTATTTGGAAACAAGACCGGCAAGATACGCCGTGCCGCAGGCGGAAATAACCAGACGGGACAGGTCCTTGAACTTCATCTTGTCAGCGCCCGCCACCTTGGCAGACTGCGCGCCATAATCCAGATAACGGGACAAGGTATGACCGAGCACTTCCGGCTGCTCATGGATTTCCTTGGCCATGAAGTGCTTGTAATTACCCTTGTCCATCAGAGCAGCGGTGACAGATGAGCGCGCCTCCGGCCGTGACACGGGTTGATTGGCGGCATCAAAAATCTCGCAGGACGTCCGGGTCAGGACAGCCCAGTCGCCCTCATCCAGATATGTGATCCGGTCGGTAAACGGCGACAGGGCAATTGCGTCAGAGCCGAGGAACATTTCACCGTCACCATGACCAACAGCGAGCGGTGATCCCTTGCGGGCCCCAATCAGAAGATCGTCTTCACCAGCGAACAGAATGGCGAGTGCGAACGCTCCATTGAGACGGGGAAGGACTGCGGCAACCGCGTCCTTCGGCGAAAACCCCTTTGCGATCTCAAAATTCAAAAGATGCGCAACGACTTCCGTGTCGGTCTCCGTGTCAAGGACCGCACCGGCCGCGGTGATCTCATCGCGCAAGTCGAGATAATTTTCGATGATGCCGTTATGGACAACCGCAACGCTGCCTGCCTGATGCGGATGGGCGTTGCTGACGGTTGGTGCGCCATGCGTTGCCCAACGCGTATGACCAATGCCACTGGAGCCTTCCAGCGGTGTCTTTTCAAGCGCGGCTTCAAGGTTCCGCAGCTTTCCTTCCGCACGGCGGCGCTGAAGTTCACCGCCAACGAGCGTTGCAACGCCGGCAGAATCATAACCGCGGTATTCCAGCCTCTTGAGCGAATCCACAAGCCTCGGCGCCGCTGCAACCCCGCCCAAAATGCCAACAATCCCGCACATGCAGTTATGTTCCTCACATTACCCAAACCAAATCGTCCGCCCCGGTTTAGACGAGGCGGCGTGGCAAATTGAAATCAAAGCTTATTTCAGAAAGTGACAAGCCAGGTCCGCCGGGCACCCTGTCAGGATTTCTTATCTTTCGCCTTTTTCAGCTTTTCCCTGAGAACCTTGGCCATCCCGTCCTTGGATTGCTGGCGGGTCCGTCCGAAGGCCATTGCGTCAGCGCCAACGTCCTTTGTAATGACGCTCCCCGCGGCAACAAATGCACCATCGCCCAGCGTGACTGGCGCAACAAGGGTAGAGTTCGAACCAACAAACGAGCCGCCCCCAATCTCGGTCCGATGCTTCAAAAAGCCATCGTAATTGCAGGTGATTGTCCCTGCCCCGATGTTGGTTGCCGCGCCTATGCTTGCATCACCAACATAGCTGAGATGATTGGCTTTGGCCCCGTCTCCAAATTTTGCGTTCTTGGCTTCAACGAAATTGCCCACCCGCACATCTTTTCCAAGCACCGTGCCGGGGCGCAAACGCGCGTAAGGTCCAACAACTGCGCTGTTCCCGACCTCGGCACCTTCCAAATGACTGAACGCCCGGATCTGTGCACCGGATCGGACTGTCACACCGGGTCCGAAAACAACGTTTTGCTCAACGATGACGTCCGGTTCAATGACCGTGTCGTGGGAAAAGAAGACTGTTTCGGGCGCAAGAAGCGTAATACCGCTTTCCAGAACTTCGGCGCGTTTACGTGATTGAAAATCAGCCTCACAAGCCGCCAGCTGAGACCGTGTGTTGATGCCTTGGGTTTCCGCTTCCGTCCCCGCAACAGCGACGACCTTCAAACCTTTGGCATTGGCGACTTCAACCGCATCGGTCAGGTAGAATTCACCCTTCGCGTTGTCATTGCCAATCGCGCGCATTAATTCGAGTGCATGACGGCCAGAAAAGCCCATGATACCGGAGTTACAGAAGGTAATCTTCCGCTCTTCTTCGCTGGCTTCCTTTTCTTCCCGGATAGCCAAAAGCCGCCCGTCTTTCATGAGCATCCGGCCGTACCCAAACGGATTCTCAGCCTCAAATCCGACCACAACCAAGTCTGCACCGTCAGACAGCGATTGGCGGACGTTGCTAATTGTTTCCGACGTGACGAGCGGAGCATCTCCAAGAAGCACCAAAACATCGTCGGCGGCATCCTCCAAAGCGGCAGAAGCCGCAAGTGCCGCATGGGCAGTCCCAAGGCGATCCGTCTGCACAAAACACCGCGCTTCGGGTGCCAGTTTGCCAACGAGTTTTTCAAGCTCCGGCATGTCGGGACCTGTCACAACAGACAGTCGGCTCGAGCCGGTTTGGCTGAGGACCTTCAGAACATGGCCGACAATCGGCAAGCCGCCCACCGGATGCATGACCTTTGGCAAGTCCGATTTCATGCGGGTCCCAAGCCCGGCAGCCAGCACCACGGAATGGCAGCTTCGCAATGTCATAAACGCCTCAATTCACTTAACTTGGGCGGCGCGCCCAGTCACTTTGGCCCCTATATGCCCCGATCCACAGAACATTGAAAGATCTGAACGGCCTACAGTGCATATTACCGTTTCATTAACCATATTCAGCGCCAAATGAACTACCTTTCGAAGGATTCGAAGCGAGAATCGGGGAACAGGACAGTTGCAGGCGGCCAGGGCCAAAAAACCGGTGCGGGAAAACATCCGCGACACCTTCACGCCATCGCGTGTCGGTGTGCTGTCTTGGGCTTTCGCCGCGATTGTGATGGGCTCCATCGGCATGGCGTCCTACAAATTCGGATCATCCACCTCCGGCTTTGCCCCAGCAGGAACACGGGTCGCTGGTTTGCCACTGCCGCCGGCAGGGGACGTCGGATCCACGGCATCCATCCGGTCCCAAACGAGCCCGAACGCCGTCGAAGTGCTTCATATGCCTGCGCAATCAGCATCTCAAGAACCATCGACGCTGGATCAGAGCCAGATTGCTGTGCTGCAGGATCAGATTGCCCGCTTACGCCGCCGACTGAGCACTATGAGTGAACAGAATGATGGCTATTCCCGACGCATTGCTGCACTTGAATCGGAACTTTCGCGACCAGTTGCCGTGATCCCGGCGCAAGAAAACCAGACCTCTTCCACAACCGCTTCATTCATGAAGGACCCTGCTGTTCCTGATCTTGCGGATGCGTCCGAGATCAAACGTCCGATGGCTCCTCTGCCAAAACCGCATGCGACGAAGAATATCCAAACCGCTGCGATTGAAGCCGGGTCATCTACAGATCAGCAAAGTGAACGGCGCCCGCCCTCCCGGCGGATAACCATCCATTCCAGGCAAGCAACACCGGCCTACGAGCCGCCGATTGCCTCCCAAGCTCCGGTGAAAATCGTTCAACTCCCTTCGGCAGAGACAACACCGATAACGACGGGATCCATTCCGCAGGCAGACACCCTACTGCCTCAAGAGGACTTCGACAGCACTCCTGCAGGAACAAGTTTGCGGCCCAAGATCATTGTTCCATCCGATGGCGTCGGAACTCTACGTGGCGGCGGATCAAGCACGCTCAAGCGGAGTGATTTCGGTGCCATTGTCGGCCATTATGCTTCGCTTGCCGAAGCCGCAAATGCCTGGTCGAACTTCCGGGAACAGAATGACGAACGCATGCAGGATCTTCGGCCGCTCATAAAGGAACGCGCTGCTGAAGGCGGTGTCTCACTCCTGATTGGGCCGTTTGGAAACGCTGCAGATGCAGCAGCTGCTTGTTATTACCTTCTTGACGTGGCCAACGTCTGTCAGCCTGCGCTCTATAACGGAGCCCCGATGGTCTCTGCGGCCGACTTCCCGCAACAGACCTTCTAATGCTGCCACCGTCCAATCGCGCCTCGGCAGTTAGCCGATGTATTGGAACGCCGGGAATGTTTCCAAAAGCCAGTACGAAAAAACTGCCATCTGCCCGGTCAGGAACATAATCCCTGTCAGGACGAGAACGCCACCCATGGCCTTCTCAACAGTACCCATGTGCTTGCGAAAGCGCTTCATAAACCGCAGGAAGGGCTTGGCAAACAACGCAGCGATCAGAAACGGAATCCCGAGGCCCATGGCATAGGCGGTCAGAAGAACCGTTCCCTGCAGCACCGTATCCTTGGCGCCGGCAACAAACAGGATTGCGGCCAGAATGGGCCCAACGCAGGGTGTCCAACCAAATCCGAACGCAAGTCCAATGACATAAGCGCCCATCGGGCCAGCAGGCTTTTGGTCCACATGCACGCGAGCCTCCTTGTAAAGAAAGCCGATCTTGAACACGCCAAGGAAGTGCAAACCCATCACGATGATAGCTGCCCCGGCGATATATCCAAGATAATCCAGATACATACGTATGAATTGACCCAGGAAGCTTGCGGTGGCGCCGAGGAGAACGAAGACCGTCGAGAAGCCGAGCACAAAAACCAGGGCGCTGAAGAAAACACGCCGCGAGGCGGCCTCGTCAGTGTCATCTTCACCCGTCAACTGATCCAGTGAGACCCCGGCGAGATATCCGAGATAAGGCGGCACAAGCGGCAGAACGCATGGAGACACGAAAGATAGGACCCCGGCAAGGAGGGCGCCGATGATGGTGACGTCTTGGATCATTCCAGAAAATATTCCCTGTGGGCCGAAGCGGTCTTATTCCAATGGGTGTCTTTTATCCGGCTCAAGCTGCCGACACAAACACGGCCTGGTCACCATTTGGCGAGCGGTTATTATCACCGGCTTGCTCCGTGGTTGAAGCCATTTCAGGGCAAATAGCCTTGATCTTGATAAAATTGCACTGCGCCAAGATGTAGCGGTGCTGCCGTATTCGCTTCAACAAGTTGGGCTCCATCCAGATCTGTGAGAGCTGGATGGACCGTTCTGAATCGCTCAATGTCCGACAACAGAGATTTTAGGACGGTTGAAACAGCATGAGCAGGCATTTGTTCGACAGTGACAAGCAGAGCGCGGGTCCCGATGGTTTCAATCGCATTGTGCTCTCCATAAGCCCCTGAAGGGATCTCGGCGGCGCGATAATAGGGAGCATCAGCCACCATCTGCTCTGAGAGGCCGGCACCGATCTCAATAAACTGAACCGGGCACACCTCTTGTGTTTCTTCAATGACGCCCGCCGGATGACCAATCACAACAAAATACGCGTCGATTTCGCCTGAGCACAGCGCTTCACCCAGCCCGGAGAGATCTTCTTGAGTGATCGCTGCGCGATCTTCCTCCGACCAGGGAAGGTGTTGCGATAACTGACCCCAGGTCGCGGCAGACCCTGAGCCCGCCGGACCGATGTTGATGCGCTGCCCTTTCAGGTCAGAGAGGTCCATGAAACCAGAATCTGCTCGTACAACGATGGCTGCCATTTCGGTATGCAGTCCGGCAACAACCCTCAGATCCGCCATGGGCCCGAATTCAGCAAATACGGACGTGCCCAAATAAGCATGGTGTTGCCAGTCGGCCTGAACGATCGCGAAATCAACGTCGCGATCCCGAAGTTGTTTGAGGCTCCCAACCGATCCGCGGCCGGCTTCAGCAGCACACCGCACGCCGTGCTCAGACCGGCTTTTGTTGACGGCCCGGCAGATCGCTGTGCCCGCCGGATGGTAGACACCGGTCACTCCGCCTGTGGCCAATGTAAGAAACACTTGGTCCTTTGCAGCGGCCGGTCCGGTCAAAACAATACAGCACAAGCTTGCAACGGCGATGAGATAACGGTTGCTCGGGAATTGCGCGATCACGGCCATGACCTTCTTGCCTAATGCACACGCACGCGCCAGTGTCTGATACCGTAGCACACTTCACCTCTTCAAAATGCTGATGCTGTGACTGCACCCATACCAAAGAGATGAAGCCGCGGCCAGATAAGGCAACAGCCGTTCGACACCGGGGTTATATTTCCCGGCCAAGTTTGTCGTGTGAGCCGCGTCCCGGCTGCAAATGGAACCGTAAAACGCGATGTTATACCTGTTTGCTTGGGAGGAATTGAGCCAGCTAAAACCAGGGCCCCGGCGTGGGCCGCCTCAGTTGATGCGCCCGCCGTCGATCACCGCAAAAATCTGGCCCTTCAGAGAATCTTCTGACTCGCCATTTCGAAGCCCCTCACGCCACTGATCAATAATCAAACGTAAGCTGAGCGTTTCCCGGTCATTTGGTAGATCTTTTACAAAGGCGGCAAAAAAACTGTCCAGACGCTCCCGATCAAGCGCCCCTTGATCAATCAATGCATGGATCAACGTCATTGTCGCCGCAATATGGCCTTTAACGAAATCAAACTCGATCGAGCTCATCTGCGTCTCATTATTATTTGTGTACATGTAGCCTCTCAATGTTGACATCAAGCTACAGCACTAAAGAACACGCCGCTAGATGACAGTTTTCGCAGTAGAAAAGAAAATATTTTCATAAATATGAATCAAATGAAGTCGTGATTATGTAATCATTGGAACACAGAACAGCGTATGTTCACCATCAACACCGATATACTTTACAAGCCTATCTGATACCTTTCCCTAATCAGTTTTGACGTGGAATGATCATTCTACCCACACCCCTCCCCGCATTTTTTACAGTCCTGTAGAAAAAATCAAAATTGCCTCTTGCATTGTGTCCGGTGACGGCATAAACACAGCGCCACCGACGAGATGCGACGCAAACGCGGCACCATAAAACGTCGGTTTTGGTGAGAGCCGATAGCTCAGCTGGTAGAGCAACTGACTTTTAATCAGTAGGTCCAGGGTTCGAACCCCTGTCGGCTCACCAAATCTCTTCAACGATAATTACCAGATCCCGCTAGAAGTGCAATCCGAGGCATCGCAACCTCCTGCGCTAACACATCTAGACGGATCGAATACGGACGCCAGTCTTCTCGGGGTCCCGCAACAAAACTTCCCTCCGCAGCATCCTGATACAGACCGTGTTGCGTTCCAGAATCGCTGTCAGCCGGTGGCAGCAAAGAGATGATTCTGGCCTCTCAAAAGACAACACGCAGGAATCAGTTTTTGATCCCGACCGTTGTTGATCAGATGCAAGCGGCACGCACCAATGTCCTAAACAAAAAGGCTCCGAAACGCTCCGGAGCCTTTTGTTTTTATAACTGTGTGATGTGTGTTTTACGCCGGCTGTGCGCCTGTCTCACCGCCCTCAGAGGGCGCCTGCGGCGGCTTGGACCCAAACCATCCTTTGACCGTCTCGCGCATGCTCTGGAGGCTGGCATAAAGGACTGGAATGAGCATCACACCGATAGTCGTCGCGAAGAACATCCCGCCAAAGACGGCAAAGCCAATGGCCTTCTGACTGGCCGCGCCTGCACTTGATGCGGTCATCAATGGAACGACCCCGAGAAGGAACGACAAAGCCGTCATCATAACGGCGCGGAACCGCAAATGCGCCGCCTCAATGGCCGCGTCCTTGATCGACATGCCGCTCTCGCGTTGTTCGATTGCGAACTCGACGATCAGGATCGCATTCTTCGCCCCAAGACCGATCAACATGATCATACCGATCTGGGTATAGAGGTTCACATCCCCACCGGTCACGGCCACGGCCACCAACGCACCAAGAAGCGCGAAGGTCACCGACATCAGGATCGCCACGGGCATCGTCCAACTCTCATACTGAGCCACTAGGAAGAGATAGGTGAAAATGACCGAGAGTAAGAGAATGAACATTACGATCGAGCCAGAGCCTTGCTGCTGCAGCGCTGTGCCCGTCCATTCATAAGCATACCCCGGAGGCATCGCTTCCACCGCCGCTTGCTCAACGGCATTGATCACGACACCCGTCGAAGCGCCAGGCGCCGGATCGGCCATAAGGGCCGCGGAGCGGAACATATTGTAGCGGGTCAGGATCTGCGGCCCGAGCACATTTTCCGTTGTTACCAGACTGCGCAAAGGCACCATGGTTCCGTCGGCTGAACGGACATAGAGATTGCCAATGTCATCCACACGGTCACGGAATTGTCCTTCGGCCTGGATCATGACCTTGTAGACGCGGCCGAAAATGTTGAAGTCGTTGATATAGAACGAGCCAAGATAGGCCTGAAGCGTTGTAAACACGTCCGACACGTTCACCTGAAGCGTTTTGGCCTTCTCACGATCAAGATCGACAAAGACCTGCGGAACGTTTGCGCGGAAGGTTGAGTAAGCCCGTGCGATCGCCGGGTTCTGGTTGGCCGAATAGACCATCGAGCCGACGGCAGATGCCAGATCCTGCGGACTGCCGCCCGCGGTCTGTTGCAGCATCGCCTGAACACCGCCGGTGGTTCCAAGGCCCGGGATCGGCGGCGGGTTAAACGCGATGATGTTTGCGCCCGGAATTGTTGAGAATTCCGCCCAGAACTTGCCCAAGATCGAATTGATATCGAGCCCTGGTTCCTGGCGCTCATCCCACCCGGTCATCGTCGCAATAACAAGCGCAGAATTCGAGGAAGTGGCCCCGTTTAGGATCGAGTATCCGTTCACGAGGACGATGTTCTCAACGCCGGGCGTCTTGGTCGCCAAATCCACGACCTGTTGCGTGACACCCTCTGTCCGTCCAAGCGCAGCCCCATCCGGGAGCTGAACATCGACCATCAGGTATCCCTGATCTTCGAGCGGCAAGAAGCCCTGCGGCAATGTGCTGCCGAGCGTCATGATCATGGCCACCGCACCGGCGACCACCACCAACGACAGGACAGCAACACGCACCAAGCGGCGCACAATCGCCGTATACCCATCCCGGATCGACATGATGCCACGGTCAAATATACCCATGATACCCTTGGGCGGACCGGACCGTGCCTTCAGGATGAGGCCACAGAGTGCCGGAGACAGCGTCAACGCGTTGATCGAGGAAATGACTACCGAAACGGAAATCGTAACCGCGAACTGAGAATAGAGCTGGCCGGTGATCCCCGGCATAAAGATGGTCGGAACGAATACCGCAAGCAAAACCAGAGTTGTTGCAACAACAGGGCCGGTAATCTGCAACATCGCTTTGGCCGTGGCTTCCTTCGGCCCAAGCCCCTCATCCGCAATGATGCGTTCAACGTTCTCGACGACGACAATCGCGTCATCCACCACGATCCCGATCGCCAGCACGAGCGCGAACAAGGAGATGGTGTTCAGCGACATTCCAAGCGCCAGAAGAACACCAAACGTTCCGATGAGAGAGACCGGGATGGCCACGGTCGGGATGATCGTCGCCCGCCAATTCCCCAAGAAGATGAAGACAACCGACACAACCAGCAGGAAGGTCAGAAACAGGGTTGAAATCACGTCGTTCAAAGACTGCTGCACGAAATCCGTGGTGTCGAACGGCACGCCATATTCAACATCTTCCGGGAAGTTTTCTGAGAGCGACTCAAGACGCGCTTTCACAGCGTCCGCAACGGCGAGCGCATTCGCGCCCGGTGCCTGGTAAATCGCCAGAACCGTAGATGGCTGACCATTGAACTGACCGCTTGCATTGTAGAACTGTGCGCCGCGCTCCACGCGGGCCACATCCCCGATGGTCACGACCGCGCCATCGGAACCGGTCCGCAGCACGATTTGTTCGAATTGCTCGGCTTCCGCCAAACGGCCTTCCGCCTTGATCGTGTATTGGAATTGCTGTCCGGCCGGGACAGGTGGCGCCCCGATCTGACCCGCCGCCACCTGAATGTTCTGATCACGTACCGCGTTGATGAAATCTGTCGGTGTCATGCCAAGGCTGGCAAGGCGGTCAGGATCCAGCCAGATGCGCATAGCATAGGCAAAATCCGTCATCACATCCGCGCGGCCGACACCCTGAACACGCGCAAGTGAATCCTTCATGTAAATCGAAGCGTAGTTAGACAGGAACAGCTCGTCATAGGTGCCATTCGGGGAATAAAGCGTGACAACCAGCAGCATGTTCGTGCTGGCTTTTTGCACGGTCACACCGTTTTGTGTCACTTCCGACGGCAACTGGCTGGTCGCCTGGCTGACACGGTTCTGCACGTTGACCGTTGCGATATCCGGGTCTGTTCCAACGGCAAAGGTGACATTAAGTGAATAATTGCCGCTGTCGTTGCTGGTTGACTGCATGTAGATCATGTCGTCAACGCCGTTCACCTGCGCCTCAATCGGCGCTGCAACCGTTTCTTCCAACACCTCGGCGTTCGCGCCGGTATAGGTGGCAGCAACATTCACCACCGGAGGAGTAATATTTGGAAACTGCTCAACCGGCAGGGACACATATCCCAACAAACCAGCGAGCGTAATCACAATGGAAATGACCAGCGCGAATTTCGGCCGGTAGATAAAAAAGCGTGAAAACATTTAGCTGCTCTCCGCCGGCTGTGAGGCAAGAACCGGATCGACCTCAACGCCCGGGCGGACTTTCTGCAGCCCTTCGACAATCACTTCGGCGCCCTCATCGAGGCCC
Source organism: Roseibium sp. R5 (assembly GCF_055755305.1). Lineage (NCBI taxonomy): Bacteria > Pseudomonadati > Pseudomonadota > Alphaproteobacteria > Hyphomicrobiales > Stappiaceae > Roseibium > Roseibium sp. R5. Next base: position 3,582,324 of record NZ_CM146910.1, on the reverse strand, counting down.
TTTTTAACAACGAAGTTCGTATCGACCTGCTGACCCAGATCCAGATAGACCTGCTTCACGGTCTTGTCGTCGGCGACCTGAAGCGCAAAATCACCCTGCTGATCCCGTTGGATTGCAGATTGCGGCACAACAAGGGCTGTTTCTGTTTCCGGAGCCTCAAGAATGACGGTGACATAGGTCCCAGCCAGCAGTCGGATGTCCTCATTGGCAAACTGGCCCCGGAAAGCGATCGTCCCGGTGGTTGGGTCGACTGCGTTGTCGATATAAACGATCTTGCCAACTTCCTCATATTGCTGGCCGTTCGGCAGGATCAGCTTGATATCAGGAGACTTGCTCGCATCAATGTCAGATGGGTTGATTCCGTGGTTCTTTACAGCATTGAGATACTCAGACTCGCTTACGGAGAAATTCACGTAGACAGGTGCAAGCCGAATGAGTTTTGCAAGCGGCTGGGTGTTGGGTCCAACCACTTCGCCCACACTGTAGGTCGTCTTGCCCATCTGGCCGGGGAATGGCGCAGAGACATCCGTATAGCTGAGGTTTAGCTCGGCTTGTTTCTGAGCGGATTCAGCGGCCTCAACCAAGGCTTCGGCTTGCTCTTTCTGAGCCAGTGTCGCTTCGTAAGCAGCTTCTGAAACATGGCCTTTTTCAAAAAGATCCTTGTCGCGCTTTTCGTCAGCGGCCTTCAGCGCTGCATCAGCCTTGGCGCTGGCGACATCTGCCTTGGCCTTCAACAACGATGCCTCGTACTGGGCCTTTTCAATCGTGAAAAGCTGATCGCCCTTTTTGACGACAGACCCATCCGGCACAGCCTTGTTTTCCAGGAACCCGCTGACCCGGGCAACCAGGTCAACCTGATCGACAGCGGCGACCTGACCCACAAAGCGCGCACTCTGTCGAATGTCGGTTTTTTTAATTTTCGCAACTGTCACTGCCGGAGGCGGTGGTGCCTCAGCCTGCTGATTTGCGCTGTTATCAGAACATCCTGCGAGGACAGCAGCAGCTAATATCGGTGCAGCGGCGAAACGGGCTTTGAGGCTAAAACGCTCAAAAAACATAAGGGTAGGCTCCCACGTGATGGCCGATCCGGCCAGACCAGTGATTTGCCCATCACTATAAAAGGAGTTCCCGTTTCAACAAGCGATTATTCAACTTTCACAGTGCGCAAGGTCCGGAGGCCGCTGGGGTATTTTCAACGAACCTCCCGAGCGAAGACCTGCGTAACTGCAGAATTGTTTCACTAAAGAGCCCGAATGAATGAACCGGCAAAGGAATTCCGCAACTTATGCAACGCATGCGAAAGCGCCTCTACCCGGACCACCTCACCCATGATGTTCGCCTCAGCGGCCACCACCGCGCCCGACTCGCCGAGGCGGCGGTTCAATATATTTGCCGCCAACGTAGGTGCCGGGTTCGCCAGGCGTTGCGCCAGATCCACCACCTGTTGTTGGGGAACATCCTACCAATACCGCGCCGATCAGCAGCGTTTGGGCAAGAACACGGAGTGACCTCTTGGACTGATTAGCATTCATGAGACAACGTCCATCCAAATCATCCGGCAAGATGCACAAATCGCATCACTCAAATTGAGCTTGAGCCGGTGACTATAATTTGAAGCCAATTGGGCGTGTATTCAAGGGGCACAGCGGATCGCCCTACGGAGATCAGCGCCCGCCGCCCATGCCGCTCCCGACAAACCGAGGCGGTGGGGCATTGTATTTTCCATTCGTGAAAGTCCCAACTTCTCCTGTCGAGCTTTGACCACTGTTTGTGGTTGGAGAACATCCGGCCAAAACAGCACCGGTTAAAAGCATCGGAACGAGAAATCGGGATGCATATTTAAGTTTTTCAGGTCTCATCAGATACTATCCGTTCAATTCATCTGACAGATGCAACAGTCACTCCTGAACAAAGTTGCCCCAGAGTAGATCGCTATCAGTTAACCGTTACAAGTTTCGGCACGGAAAGTGGACAGATAAGTGCGTGTTATCGCCCACCACCGGATTGACCGCGTCCGACTTGCCGTGGCGGCGGCTCAATATACGTTCCATTAGAAAAGCCACTGGGGCTTCCGCCAGTATTGGCGGTCGGCGAGCAGCCAGCCAACACAATCGCCGAAAGTGCGGCAATGGCAATCTTTGGCACCAAAGCCTCAAACCGCATCTTGATCATGACAAACACACGCTCCGAGTTCCAAATCGCGAAACCAAACCAATCGCGCTCTTAGTCGGATATATTGCGACTTAGAGTTTCAACAAGGGCTGTCGCGAAGACGTGACTGGTGCTGGTGAGAGTCACCTCTGCATGGCAGAGGCGGTCTGAGAAGTGAAAATCAGTCAGTCGGGCTTAAGATAAGCGTCAGGCCAAACAAATCATTTGCAGGCACAATTTGGCGCGTTTTCAAACCTTTGCAGCCGACTTCGAGCGCTGCGATTTGCGGAAGGTCGCCTGACACAGCATCGGCGGCCTTAACCCCGATCAAGGACCTGTAGGCGCGCGGATTAAGAACCGCGACCTGACCACGTGCTGTTTCAAGTTCAAGGCCAAGGCTGGTTGCGCGCATCTCCCGCTGGCCAGTGAACCCACCCAGGAACTCGTGATGATCAGACGGATCTTTTGCCAACATGTAAACCGCTTTGACGGTCTGAGCGCCATTGGCATGGTTTTGCAACGCTGGCTGCCAAAAGTTTTCCGGAAAACGGTTGTGGCAGGTGAAGTAACCGATCTTAGGGCTCTCAGGATCTCCAACGATTGTCAGATCAAAACCCACTTGCGCCGTCGTGCCATCAGGCCGATTGGCAACCCGTTCAAACGAGAACGGGTCATAAAGCTGCAATCCGGCCCGTTCGAAATCAGACCGATCGATCTTGGGGTCCGCACTGTCAAGGACCAGCATGCTGGCCCCTTCCCGCTTTTTCAGGAAGTCCCGATTAAAACCACCGAATGAGAACGTTGAGCCCTGAGTTTCCGTAATCAGGCCGTCGTCGGCGATGGAGAGAATTTCCAGGAAAAAGCCGTCCAGCTGAATCAGCCGGTTGGCAGTTCCCCAGGAATGGCGGTTTTCCGGTGATGTCGTAAACCCGAGGCGCTCGAAAGCCGCAGCGGCGGCTGCAAGGTCATGAACAGGCATTACGACATGATCCAGGCCGCGCACCATTACTTCAACTCCATTTCCTGAAATGCGACCTTAAACCAAACGGCTTTGTCGCAGCGCTGCACCGACAAAGGATGCAAAGAGCGGATGTGGTTCAAACGGGCGTGATTTCAGTTCCGGGTGGTACTGAACGCCGATGAACCAAGGATGGTCCTCAATCTCCACTGTTTCCGGCAGAACACCGTCCGGAGACGTCCCGGCAAAGATCAGACCGCAGTTTTCTAGCCGATCCCGGTAATCGATGTTCACTTCATAGCGGTGACGGTGACGCTCGGAAATCGACGTGGAGCCATAGACCTCGGCAATTTTCGAGCCCGGCTTCAAGGCCGCAGGATAGGCGCCAAGACGCATCGTACCGCCGAGATCGCCATCCTCAACGCGCATTTCCTTGGCGTTGCCTTTGGTCCATTCCGTCATCAGACCAACCACAGGTTCGCTGGTCGGGCCGAACTCGGTGGAACTTGCCTCCTTGATACCGGCAAGATTTCGGGCCGCTTCTACGACCGCCATCTGCATGCCGAAGCAAATCCCGAAATACGGAATATCTCGGGTCCGCGCATAATGTGCAGCTGCTATTTTGCCTTCCGCGCCACGCTCGCCAAAACCGCCGGGAACCAGAATGCCGTGGACGCCCTCCAGGTAAGGGCTCGGATCTTCCTTCTCGAAGGTTTCCGATTCGATCCATTCCAGATTGACCTTGACCCGGTTGGCTATGCCGCCATGAACCAGGGCCTCGATCATGGATTTATAGGCGTCCTTCAGAACGGTGTATTTGCCGACGATGGCGATTTTGACCTCGCCCTCAGGATTGGCAACGGCCTCCGAAATACCCTTCCAGCGGTCGAGTACAGGCGCCGGAGCTCCCTTGATACCAAACGCTGCCAGGACTTCGTCGTCGAGGCCTTCCTTGTGATAGGCAATCGGCACATCATAAATGGATTTGACGTCATAAGCCGGAATGACCGCAGTCTCACGGACATTACAGAACAGGGACAGCTTGCGGCGTTCGTTTTCCGGAATCGGACGGTCACAACGGACCATGAGAATGTCCGGCTGAATACCGATTGAGCGCAGTTCTTTTACAGAGTGCTGTGTCGGCTTGGTCTTCATCTCGCCAGCTGCCGGAATGTACGGCATCAGGGTCAGGTGAACATAGACCGCATCGCCCCGCGGCAGATCATTGCCGAGCTGACGGATTGCTTCAAAGAACGGCAAGCCTTCGATGTCGCCGACCGTACCGCCGATTTCCACGAGCACGAAGTCGTAGTCTTCGTTTCCACTGAGGACGAAATTCTTGATCGCATCGGTGACATGCGGAATCACCTGCACCGTCCCGCCGAGATAATCACCACGCCGTTCCTTGGCGATGATGTCCTGATAGATGCGTCCGGTTGTGATGTTATCCTGCTGGTTGGCAGGACGTCCGGTGAACCGCTCATAGTGGCCGAGATCAAGGTCCGTCTCGGCCCCGTCGTCGGTGACATAGCATTCGCCATGCTGATACGGGCTCATCGTGCCCGGATCCACGTTCAAATACGGATCGAGCTTACGAAGCCGAACCTTGTAGCCCCGGGACTGGAGCAGAGAGCCCAGTGCAGCCGAAGCAAGACCTTTTCCTAGCGAGGAGACCACGCCGCCGGTGATGAAAATGTATCGCGCCATGGAGCAATACCATATCCTTTCGAAAGGCCATTTGACCATTCGGGAGTTACGTTCTTAACACATAAAAATGCCCTGCGATTTGGGCCGCAGGGCATATGTCAGGCGAATAGGCCCGGTTCCGGCGCCGCTCTGTTACTGAGCAGCTGGAACCTGTGGCCCGGAGGGTTGGCTCTGTTGTCTGAGCGAATCGAGAATTCCGCCGCCACCAGCACCGGTGTCGGTATCAGCACCCGGCGCAGCAGGCGCACCGCTGGTTGCAGCTGGTGCAGCATCAAGGATTGATGCCGGGCTGTCTTCGTTAGTGGCGATCAGGCTGAGCGTCAGCGACGTTGCGAAGAACGCAACAGCAAGAATGGCCGTCGCCCGTGTTAACACGTTGGCTGTTCCGCGGCTGGACATCAATCCGCCGCCTCCACCGCCGCCGCCGCCCATGCCAAGCGCACCGCCTTCAGAACGCTGCAGGAGGACAACAAGCACCAGGGCCAGAACGACCATAAGGTGAATCACGATGACTACGGTTTCCATCGGCTTCCGTTCAGTTCAAAATACAAGATTGGCGGCCTTCTACACCACAAGCAGGCCGCTTACCACCCATGAATTGATGCTTCTTGTTCAAAGCGTCAAGGTTCGGTGACTTATTGATAGGCAGCAAGGATACCGAGGAAATCATCGGCCTTGAGGCTGGCACCACCTACAAGCGCCCCATCGACGTTGTCCACTGCCATCAGCTCTGCGGCATTTCCCGGTTTCACCGACCCACCATAAAGCAGACGCATGGCGCTTCCCTCGGCGCCAAACCGCTTGGCAAGATCGACCCGCATGGCTTCATGCATTTCTGCAACATCACCCGCTGTCGGGGTCAATCCGGTTCCGATTGCCCACACAGGCTCGTATGCAATGACTGTGTTTTGCGCAGTCGCGCCATCCGGCACAGAGCCCGCCAACTGGCGCTCAACGACTGCAACTGCGTCACCGGCTTTCCGTTCCGCCTCGGTTTCGCCAACACAGATGATGGCAACAAGACCAGCTGACCAGGCCGCTTGAGCCTTTGCATTGACATCTGCATCCGTCTCGCCATGATCAGTGCGGCGCTCAGAGTGTCCGACGATGACCGCTTTTGCACCCGCGTCTGCGATCATTCCGGCAGATAGGTCCCCGGTATGCGCACCGGATGCCGCCGCATGGCAGTCTTGTGCACCAATCGCCATAACGTTGCCGGTCACTTTTTCGGAAAACGATGCGATCAAGGTCGCCGGAGGACAAATCATCACATCCACGCGATCAGCCAAATCTTCCGAAATTCCAGCCAGCATCTTGTGAAGCTCTGCCTGGCCGGCCTTCGGGCCGTTCATTTTCCAGTTTCCGGCCACCATCGGCTTGATCGGCGTGCTCATTCATATCTCCTGCAGATCCGCATTTTGCGCCTATAGACCAGATGCAAAGCCGCCATGCAATGGGTCAGCGAAATGTCATGAAGATGTTTGTTCTTGCCGCCTTGCTCGTTTATGAAGGCCTCATTATGATCCGCCCGCTCCGCTAACGAGCCGGACCACGGCGCCCGACAGGCGCCCGCATGAGACGAAAGAAACGGGAGACGTCATGCTTGACTCATTGCGCAAGGGCGCAGGTACCTGGATTGCAAAACTGTTCATCGCCCTGCTGATCTTCAGCTTCGCGATCTGGGGTGTGACAGATTTCCTCCAGGGCTACGGCCAAAACACGGTCGCCAAGGTCGGCGAAAAGGAAGTCTCCCTTTTGGAATTTGACCGTATGTACCGCCAGGACCTGAACCGGCTTGGGCAACAATTCGGACGTCCATTGACGCCGCAGGAAGGTGCGTCGCTCGGTATTCCACAGCAAGCGCTGGCCCGTCTCATTGGCCAGGCGGCAATGAGCAATGCCGCGCAGGAGCTGAAAGTTGGAATCTCCGACGATCGCCTGGGCGCTATTATCCAGTCGGATCCGGCGTTCCAGGGTGCTTCCGGGCGGTATGACCGCAGCCGCCTTCAGCAGGTACTGAACGCCAATGACTACCGGGAAGATGAATATGTAATCCTGCGCCGTCAGGAAGCAGAGCGCAGTCAGGTGATCGAAGGCCTCATCGGTGGCATGAGCACGCCGCAAGCCTACCTTGCAGCATTCGACGCCTTCCAGAATGAGACACGCTCCGTGGAGTATGTTGCCATAGCGGCGGAGCAAATTGGCGACATCGAAGACCCGGCAGAAGACGCCCTTGTTACCTACTATGATGGCAAGAAGGCTGATTTCCGGGCTCCCGAATACCGCGAAATCAAGTATGTCGAACTTGTCCCGTCGGCCCTTGCGCGTCCTGAAGACATCACGGATGCGGATGCCCGGTCGGAATATGATCGCCGGATTTCCGACTTCGCTGAACCAGAGCGCCGCAGTGTGCGCCAGTTGTCGTTCAACTCCGATGAAGATGCACAAGCTGCATCTGAGGCCTTGGCAGGCGGCAAAACATTCGCGGACCTGATGGCAGACCGCAACCTCACCAACAATGATGTCACGCTCGGCGTCATGTCCCGTGCGGACTTCCTCGACGATGCGATCGGGGACGCAGCCTTCGGGCTTTCCGCGGGCGAAACCAGCGATGTCGTTGATGGGCGTTTCTCCAACGTCATCGTCAATGTCGAAGAAATCATTCCGGCAAACACGACCCCCTTCGCAGATGTGCGGGACGAGATTGTTGAGGAGCTCGCTCTGGAGCAAGCGGAACGTGAAATTCTCGATCTCCTTGATGAAATCGAAGACGCCCGCGCGGGCGGCGCCCTACTTGACGAGATCGGTGAGCGCTTCTCCTTGGCAGTCAAAAGCACCGGCTCTTTCGACCGCGAGGGCAAGACCACAATTGAGACCGACGCCATTCTGCCGGATGCGGAAGGCCTCATTGCGGGCGCGTTCGATAGCGACATCGGCATTGAAAACGACGTCCTTCAGATCGGCAATCGCGGTTATCTCTGGTACGACGTGACCAGCGTCACTCCGGAACGGGATCGTGACCTCGACGAAGTTCGGGATCAGGTTATTGCTGCGTGGAAATCGGATCAGCTAAACGAACGCCTCAGCCAAAAGGCAACAGATCTTTTGGCGAAAGCCGAGAGCGGCACCAGCTTGGGCGACCTTGCCGCTGCTGAAGGCGTAACAGTTCAAACCGCAGAAGGTGTCACGCGCAGTGTTCCGACCGGTGATCTTGGCCGCGATGCTCTTACCGCGATCTTCGAAGGGCCGGCTGGCTCTGTTGCGACAGCCGAAACGGCCGACGGCAACGGCCGGGTTGTTCTGAAAGTCACCGGTTCTGAGATCCCAGAGTTTAACCCTGAGACGTCCGAAGTCACAGCGCTGGAAGGACAGCTCTCCCAACAGGTTCAAAATTCCTTGCTGGATCTATTTGTTGCGGAACAGGAAACCCGGGCAGGTGTTGACATCAACAGCGCTGCTGTAGCCCAGGTCATGGGCTTGAACCCGGATGGAACGGCTCACAGCGGCAGCGGAATGTAAAATGCAGAGCTTCAAGGACTACATTGCCAAGGTCGCGGACGGGCATTCCCTAACCTTTGAAGAGGCCCGGAGCGCGTTCGACATTATTTTGAGCGGTTCAGCGACGCCGTCGCAGCTCGGAGGCTTTCTGATGGCCTTGCGGGTGCGCGGTGAAACCGTTGCTGAAGTGACCGGCGCCGTTGCGACGATGCGCGAGAAGATGCTGCCCGTCGATGCACCGGCAGATGCGATCGATATTGTTGGCACCGGTGGTGACAATTCCGGCAGCTACAACATCTCGACCTGCACGGCGCTGGTTGTTGCCGGTTGCGGTGTACCTGTCGCGAAACATGGCAACCGCTCGCTGTCATCCAAGTCGGGCGCGTCAGAAGCACTGGTCGAGCTCGGTGTGGATATTGATGTCACGCCGAAGGTTATCTCGGACTGTATTTCCAAGGCAGGAATCGGCTTCATGTTTGCCCCGCTTCATCACGCCGCCATGAAAAATGTTGGCCCGACGCGGATGGAACTGGGTACGCGGACGATTTTCAATCTTTTAGGACCCCTGTCCTGCCCGGCCGGCGTGAAACGCCAGATGACCGGCGTCTTCGACCGCAAATGGGTCGAGCCAGTCGCCCAGGCCTTGAAGGAACTTGGAACAGAAAAAGCCTGGATCGTTCATGGATCCGACGGCATGGATGAGATCACCACCACCGGTCCGACATTCGTCAGCGAATTGTCCGGCGGGGAGATCCGCTCGTTCGAAGTCACGCCTGCGGACGCCGGTTTGCCAGAGGCAAAACTTGCGGATCTGAAAGGCGGTCCGCCAGCGCAAAACGCGAAGGCCCTGCGCGAAGTCCTCGCTGGTGCAAAAAACGCATATCGGGATGTCGTGCTCTTCAACGCAGCTGCATCTTTGATCGTTGCGGACAAGGTCACCGACCTTAAGGAAGGCGTTGCAATGGCCGCCCAGTCTATTGATTCAGGGTCTGCTGCCAGCACATTGAACGAACTCGTCGCAGTCTCGAACGGATAAGACATGGCCGACATACTTCAAAAAATCGAAGCCTATAAGCGCGATGAGATCGCAGCTGCGAAGGCAGCGGTCTCTCTCGACGATCTGAAGGCACGTATTCAGGATGTGAGTGCACCGCGTGGTTTTCAAAAATCCATTGAAGCCAAACATGCTGCTGGCGACCACGCTCTGATAGCCGAGATCAAAAAGGCGAGCCCTTCCAAGGGGCTTATTCGCCAGGATTTCGATCCGCCGCTGCTTGCAAAAGCATATGAATCCGGCGGCGCTGCATGCCTGTCTGTTCTGACCGACACGCCTTCATTCCAGGGCAAGCCAGAGTTTTTGACCGCGGCTCGTGATGCCGTCAGTCTGCCTGCCCTGCGCAAGGATTTTCTCTACGATACCTACCAGGTCTACGAAGCCCGGGCTTGGGGTGGTGACTGCATCCTGATCATTCTTGCTGCGATCGATGACGACACGGCAAAGGCTCTCGAAGACACAGCGTTTGAGCTCGGCATGGACGTTCTTCTTGAGGTTCACAACGCGGAAGAACTGGAACGCGCCCTCAAGCTGTCGTCTCCGCTCATGGGCATCAACAATCGAAACCTGAAGACGTTTGAGACCAAACTGGAAACCAGCGAAGAGCTGGCACCCATGATCCCTGACGACCGGATCATCGTGGGCGAATCCGGACTGTTCACACCGGCTGATCTTGCCCGCATGAATAAGGCAGGCATTTCCACCTTCCTGATCGGGGAAAGCCTGATGCGTCAAGAAGACGTCGCAGCGGCCACCAAGTCTCTTCTTGCCAAAGAAACACTGTCAAAGGCAGGCTAACCCGTGGCTGAACCAACCCTCACACATTTGGATGCAGCCGGTGCGGCCAACATGGTCGATGTCTCCGAAAAGGAAACAACCCACCGGATCGCTGTTGCGCGTGGACACATTACCATGCGCGCCGAGACCCTGGAACTCATCCGTTCGGGGAACGCCAAAAAAGGCGACGTCATTGGGACAGCCCGAATTGCAGGTATTCTGGCTGCGAAAAAAACCCACGAACTTATTCCGCTCTGTCATCCACTGATGCTATCCAAGGTGACCGTTGACATTGAGCCCGCGGACAGCCTGCCCGGCCTAGTTGTCACGGCAACCACGAAAGTGAGCGGTCAAACCGGAGTGGAAATGGAAGCGCTGACAGCGTGTTCGCTGACCTGCCTCACCATCTATGACATGGCCAAGGCTGTTGATCGCGGCATGGTCATCGGAGATATCCGGCTTGTCGAAAAAGCTGGTGGAAAATCCGGTCACTGGACATTGGAAAAAGACGGCAGCGAGGGCGGCACCTGATGAGCCTGATGCCGGTTTCAGAGGCTCTAGAAAAGCTGTTGAACGGGGTAACGCCTCTGGAAGCGGAGACTGTATCGCTGGAAGCTGCCAATGGCCGGTATCTCGCAAAGCCTCTCGCCTCAACCCGGACACAGCCGCCATTTGCGGCATCCGCAATGGATGGCTATGCGATCCGCCACTCAGATCTGAAAACTCCGGAAGCAGTTCTGGACGTCATCGGAGAAGCCCCGGCGGGTCATGGTTTTTCCGGACACGTCGGTCCTGGGCAAGCCGTTCGGATCTTTACAGGTGCTCCTGTTCCAGTTGGCACCGATACGATTTTGATCCAGGAAAACACAGAACGTTCCGGTGATCAGGTTAAAGTTCTGGAGATTCCGGCACAAGGCGCCTTTGTCCGTGCGGCCGGCCTGGATTTTTCTGAAGGCGAGATCCTCCTCGCGCCGCCGTTGAAACTCGACTATCGGCATCTGGCTCTTGCAGCTGCAATGAACCACGCGGTGTTGCCCGTCGTCAGGCGGCCCAAGGTCGCCATCCTCGCGACAGGGGACGAACTTGTCCAGCCAGGTGGTCACCCAGGCCCTGACCAGATCATCGCGTCCAATCATGCCGGCATTGCGGCGATGGTAGAAGATTGCGGCGGGGCCCCACTCGATCTTGGCATTTCACCCGATGAACCAAAGGAACTTGCGGCTTGCGTTAAGCGGGCCATTACCGAAGAGGCCGACATTCTTGTAACCCTTGGCGGCGCGTCCGTTGGCGATCACGATCTTGTACAGGATGTTCTTGGCAATGAGGGGATGGACCTGTCGTTCTGGCGGATCGCTATGCGCCCCGGAAAGCCTCTGATGGCGGGCCGCCTCGGGAAAACAAAGGTTCTCGGGCTTCCGGGAAACCCGGTATCCAGTCTCGTGTGCGGTCTTTTGTTCCTAAAGCCGCTCATCGCAAAAATGCTAGGCGCTCCGAGTGGTTCGGCAACTCCAAAAGAAGCAATCTTGGCCGAGGCGATCGGGGAAAACGACCGGCGGCAGGACTATGTGCGTGCAATGCTCAGTGAAGACGCTGATGGCCGGCTGATTGCAGCTCCGTTCCCAAAGCAAGACAGCTCAATGCTGGCCCTCCTGGCAAAATCTGGCGGATTGATCGTACGCCCGCCGTTTGCACCGGCTGAGCCCGCAGGTGCTGCTGTTCCTGTATTGGTTCTCTGACGGATCAGTAAGAATGAGCGGAAGCAGCATCGGTTCCGCTAATAGAATCAACCAAAAGCGACGCCGGGCTCCACGGCTTTGTTGATAAAGTCCGTCAGGTCCGCCGCGCTGAGGGGTTTGGAGTAGAGATAGCCCTGCAGGTAGCTGCAGTTGAGATCCTGCATGATTTTCCGTTGCGCAACGGTCTCAACACCCTCAGCGGTCACGCTAAGATCAAGCGCCTTTGCAACAGCCAGAAGCGATTTCACAACAGCAAGCGCATCGGGATCTTGGTCCATGTGCATGATAAAACTGCGGTCGATCTTAATGCCATCGACAGGAAGCTTACGCAGGTAGCTTAGGGACGAGTACCCTGTTCCAAAGTCATCGATAACAACAGTCGCCCCGCGTTTGCGAAGCCACGTCAAAAGATCAAGGGTGACCTGGTCGTTGCTGAGGAACAAGCCTTCCGTGACCTCAAACACCAGCCGGTTCAAAGACAGCTCGGCGTTGGTCGCAGCGTCCTCGATATCCTTATAGATCCGGCTGGCGTGCACTTGACGGGGTGACAGGTTTACATTCAACCGAACCTGATCAGAAATACCCTGAAAGTTGCTGAACTCCGAGAAAGACGTCCGGAACATCCAGGCACCGATCTCCGTAATCAACCCACTGGTTTCCGCGGCTTCAATCATGCTGGCGGTGTTCAGGAAGGCGCCGCCTGGTGTGCGGAACCGCATCAGGGCCTCAAAGGAGGCTATGCTCTCATCCTTGGCAGACATGATCGGCTGGTAGTGAGCGGAAAACTCCGTCTGCTCCTGACCACCTGTCAGCAAGGACGCAAGACGAAGCCGTTCAAATGCCGCTTCCTGCATCAAAGGATTGAACACAGCGTAGCTGCTGTTGGCATTCTGCCGCACGTCGTTGAGCGCAATAGAAGCCTGACGTGCAATATCCTCAGCTGCATTGGCCGGATCTGACGACATCGCGAAACCAAGACGTGGACGCAGTGTCAGTTGTGTGTCGTCCAAACGGATGGGTTCCTGAAACGCCTCTTCTACGCGGGCAACGACGTCCTGTACATCGTCATCGCTGTTGCCCTTCAAAAGGATCAAAAACTCATCCCGTTCCTTGCGTGCAATCGACAAGGCATCCGGGAAGGTCCGCGACAAACGGTGTCCGGTTTTTCTGAGGACACCAGAGGCCTTTTCGTCACCGATGCCGTCAACAATGACCCGGAACCGCTGGATATCTGCGTGCACGACCAGCAATTTGGAAGCTGTGAGCGTATTCCTGTAAAAAGCTTCCAAAAATCCGGAAAAGGTCGACAGACCCGTCATCCGGTCCACATAGGCGAGATTTCGGATGTGCTCCAACAACCCGGTTTTCTCATAACCAAGGGCAGCATTTGACACAAAGAGCTGTACCACTTCGGAACCGACAAGTTCTTCAAGTTCCTCGTAGGTGGTTCCGAGATAAAGAGCACCGGACATACCGTTGCGGGTGACCAATGGCAGCGCAACGCCGTCTGCATTGGCGCACATTTCTTGTGTCTCGATACACTGAGCAACAGCCTGGCGAATATCGCTGCTGCTAACCACATCGATCGGCAAATCAACCTTGTCTTCATGGATGCCTCGGGCGGACAGTACCCGAACACCAACCTTATCCGAACCTGCGTACTCAGGCAGGGTTTCATAACCGCACAAGAGACAATCGATCGGTTTACCGATCAACGCGGTAAACTGCTCCAGCACGGCAGATGCAAACTCACTGAGCGCGTTCTGCTGGACGATTTCCGCAAAGTGCGCGTTCAATTCCTTCAGCTTCTTGCGGTTGGTTTCAATTGACATCACCAGCTTGTAACCGCGCAATGCTGTTACGATCGCGGTGATCAGCTTGGTGCGCGACAACTCTGCTTTTTCTGCATATCCGTCGATATCGAATTTCATGATGACATCGGTCTGAGGGGCATAGCCGGGCTGACCGGTCCTCAGAATCAGCCTGGTGAAGCGATTCCCAAGATCCTTGCGGATCCAGCTGACCAGACCGAGACCGGCGGTGTCGCTTTCCATCACAACGTCGACGAGCGCCACCGGGATGTCATCGTTTTCTTGAAGGATCTGCTTGGCTTCATGCGCAGACAAAGCGTGCAACAACTGGAACGGACGGTTCTCGAACCGGCATCCCGAGACTGCGATACGTGTGACCTCATGCACGTCCGGATCGTCGTCGACTATCAGAACCTTCCAGGGCTTTTCAAGCTCCTCGCCGGTCTTAGGCTCAGAAGGCGCCAGAAAATCCATCACCATGTCAATGCACCTTCGTCGTTGTTGTTATGTGTGCCTTTTTCTTCTGCGGTTCCGTCACCGGGATCTCAACAGTAAACTCAGTACCATGTCCAACCTTTGATGACACGGAGATTGTGCCATTCAATGCTTCGGTTGCAAGCTGATAACAAATGGCCATACCGAGCCCGGATCCCCCTTTACCGAATTTCGTCGTAAAAAACGGTTCAAAGACTTTCTTCAAATTCTTGTCGGGTATCCCAACCCCATCGTCGCGGCACTTGAACACGATCGTGCGGCCAGCAGCGCCAGCTCCCTTGCTTCGATTTTCAATGCTTGACGACAGCCGGATGGTCCCGTGCTCTCTACCCTCATATGCGTGCTTCACCGCATTCTCGACAAAGTTAGAGACGAGTTGGCTGACAGCCCCTGGATAGCTGTCTATGACCTGATCACCATCAAGATCGAGCTCGAGCTTAAAAGGAGTCTTCTGAAGTGTTGGCTGCAAGGTCGCGATTGTCTCACGGATAATGTGATCAAAATTGAAGGCCCGCTTCTTTTCACTTTGCCGGTCAACGGCAACTTGCCGGAAGTTCCCGACCAGCTCGCGGGCACGCGCCAAGGTCTTCTCGATGATGCTTGCGGTTTCAGATATCCGCGCGACCTCATTTTCCAGCGCTTCTTTGCTCAAAGTTTGGCGCTCGAGTTCGTCATCCAGAAGTGTCGCCGAATCCTTGATGGTTGTGGCTGCCATCAAGGCATTGCCCAACGGAGTGTTGAGTTCATGTGACACACCGGCAACCAAGGACCCGAGCGCTGCCAGATTGTCAGCCTGAATAAGCTCTTCTTGAACCAATTTCAGCTGCTCCGTGCGGTGTGTGACCAGCTCTTCAAGATTGGTTTGGTACTCTTGGATTTTCTGCAGATCCAAGTGGCGCCGCTGCACCATCGACTGAAGGCTGGATGCAAGAATGCCGATCTCATCCGCCCGACCAGGCATCAAGGCCTCGGTGGGCGGGTCTTCGATCAAACGCGGCGTTGAGAGATATGCAACGATCTCGGACAGAGGCAGCCCGATCAGCCTGTGAAAAATACTCCGGATCACAAACGCCAACACGAGCAAATAGGCGATAATCGCCGTCACGATGAGCCCGACAGTCGAAATGATTTCGTAGGATATGGAATTTCGGTCGATCATAATAAAGACCTGACCGATCATATCCTTGTGCAGGATCGTGCTTGGTGAATTCAGCGTATAACTGAGGGCCGACTGACGACGATCATCTGCGGGCGGATCTCCAAAATTGCCTGTGTCCGGGGTCTCGACCCAAACCTTTTCGACGACTTCAAGGCTCTCGAGACCACGGATCAACTGCAGAGTTGCATCCGCATTGACTGTCCAAATTGCGCGCTCAAAAGGTCGCTTTGTCGCCTGGAAGAAAGCTTCCGTTACCCGAATGGCGCGAGCGTGTGATGCGTCCCATGTAATCTTTGTCAGAATACCAATGAAAATAATGCCGAGGACTGCAAACAATCCAAGTGTATAAACAATAAAGGTTCGCGACAGGCTGTTCCGGCCCATCTCTGATGCCGCAAACGGCAAAGACGTACTGGCACTCGAACTCAAATCACTGCCCCCTTGACCGGAGCTTCAAAAGCCGAATTACCAACCAACACCAAGGCACCGATCAGCCCTTGATCACTGCGCGGACTGTCACCTTTAGGAAATCGACACCCACTCGACAAACAATTGCTCCAGATCATTCTAACTCCAACAACGTCAGACCGACCATTGGAAAAAGATTTAACAAGTCTCAAAGCCCAACTCGTTTGAAGAGATTGGTCTAGTTTTCTAAATTTTTCTTAAAAGACAATTGTAACTAACGCCTATATCCGCAAATAAGACGAGTTTTTTCACGCGCTTTTTGCGTGGCGATCAGCATTCCTGTTAAAACAGCTATTCAGGAGCGCCGATAGACGCGTTGTCCGCCTAAGCTAAAAGCCTAACTTTGCTCATTAAAACAAGTTTGCAGAAACGCAAAAGATTAAGCTGTATTCAAAAGAAACAAGGCGTATCGGCAAAAGCCCGAAAATGGTGGGCGACCGCCCAAAAAAGCGGATCCAATACAGTTGTTTTGGCAGGTATTATTGCGAATGCCGGAGTCATGAATGACTCCGGCTGCATACAAAGGTCCTGAAGGCCCGGGGGATAGGCCAGGACATTCTGACTAAGTCCGCACTCTACCCAACATTCTCGACCGCAAGAACCAATTCCCGCCTGTTAACCGTTGCACGAACGGGCTGACGAGCAGATTTCGGCAAAGATGTTTCGCTGACAAGACGTTTCGGAGACGCGGTGTCTTTCAACATGTAACCGATATACCGGGTAGATTCGATGGCATCAAAACCAAGCTGGCGTTTCAGTTTTTTGCGCAGCTTGGAGATATGGCTCTCGACCACACACTCATCCACGCCTTCGTTCATGACACCATAAACCGCATTGAAGATCTGCGTTTTGGTAACCCTGCGGCCTTTGTTTTTGACAAGATACTCAAGGATGCGGCGCTCACGGCGTGGCAATTCCATGACCTGCCCACCGACAGTCGGGTCACGACCATCAAAAAATACCTCAATTGCACCAGCCTCCGAGGACGTGTCACGTGCCATGGCGCGACGGCGGAACACACCGAACCGGGCAATGATTTCGCGAACATGAACCGGTTTTTTCAACACCTCGTCGAATCCGGCTGAGAAAAGATCAAGGGTCCCTTGCAAGCTTGCCGTGTCTTCAAGGGCAACGATTTGCGCTTCCGGGCAACGACTTCTGATCTGCGTTACAAAACCCGCCCTCTCAGGGCATTCGCCGATCAAGATTGCATCAACAGAAGCCAGATCTTGTGAGCACCCTGTTTCCAGCCAATCAGGCAATTCACTTGGCAACAATTCGAGAGAAGCGTACCCCTCTCTCTCAAAGGCAGCGGCATAGCCGCTGGTGACGATCTCTCTGTCGTCAACGATGATAAACATGATTTAGCCCCCAAAATTTTTCGATGTAGTATGGGTAAAATTACCACATCGCGACGTCAACAATTCTTCCATCGCGAGAGTTGTATTTGGAGGTTTTTGGTAACGTCATAACTTATTGGCAGATGCAAAACTAAATAAAACGGCAGAGATATTGAGATAAAAATAATACGAAATTTTACTAAAATACGTTTCTACAAATTATTGCAGATGAATTAATCGAAGATATATATAAAAAGCGCCGCTAAATAAAGCGACGCCTCGTAACTTTTACATGATTTCATCGAAAATGGTTTACGCGTCCGCAGCCAAGGCTTGAGCCAACTCGGCAAAAGGATCTCCAGGCACCGGTTGCTGGGCACCCTGCCGCATCGCTTCGTAGATCTTGGGGACGAGGCGGCACGCTTTCTCCAAATGCTCATCACCAGTGATTTGAAACCCACCCATCATCCGAAGATCTTTCGTATCTTCATAATGAGAAATCAGCCCTTTGATCCGGTGGATCAACTCTTGCTGATCTTCTGTCCACGCGCGGGACGCAAGACGCGATGTTGATTTCAGAATCTCGACCGGCGGATATCTTCCAGCTTCTGCGGTTTTTCGATCCAGAACAATATGGCCGTCAAGCAAACCCCGAATTGCATCGGACACAGGATCATTGTAGTCGTCCCCGTCTACAAGGACTGAAAAAATGCCAGTTATTGACCCCTCACCAGTCGCGCCTGGTCCAGCGCGTTCAATCAGCCGGGCAAGATCTGCAAAAACACTTGGCGGATACCCGCGGGCGACAGGAGGCTCACCGGCGGCAAGAGCGACATCGCGGGCTGCATGAGCAAAACGTGTCGCAGAATCCAAAATCAGCAGCACTTTATGCCCTTGAGCCCTGAAATATTCAGCAACACTCATGGCTGTCTTCGGAGCGAGGCGGCGCTGCATTGCGCTTTCATCACCGGTGGAGGCAACAACGACGGAATTGGCAATCGTTTCACCAAGAATGTCGTCAATAAACTCCCGGACTTCACGGCCGCGCTCACCGACAAGACCGACCACGACGGTGTCGAACTCGCCAAACCCGGCGAGCATCCCGAGCAACGTGGATTTCCCCACTCCGGAGCCAGCGAAAACACCGATCCTCTGCCCGACACATAACGGCGTAAAGAGATCGATGACACGCACACCTGTTCGCACGCCTTCCGTGATCTTTTCGCGGTTCATTGCTGGAGGTGGCGCCCGATCAAGAAGAAAAGCCTCAACCCCGTGCCGCAATTGCCCCTGCCCGTCGATCGGCTCTCCGAGAGCATTGATGATGCGCCCGCGCCAACTGAGGTCCGGATGAATTGCCAAACCTCCCATCAGCGAGGCAACGCTGCCAATTCCAATGTCCGATACCCGCTCAAGAGGTTTGACAACAACATCCTTTTGTTCAAGCCGGATAATCTCGCCCTGACGAACACCGGACCGGCCTTCAAATTGAATCAGATCACCCAAACAAACCACGCGTGACAATCCAGACACCCGGATCGCTTCAGCGGAGACCTGAGTAACCTGCCCGCTCAGTTTGACGCGGCCAATTTCTGTATCAAGAGCAGCCAAGGAGGCCGTAATTTGATCCAGGCTGTTAAGATGCTGAGAGCTTGGCATGACGCTCCTGTAAGGCTTTCAAGACATCCAGGGAAAGGTGGTTGGATTCGTGCTCTGCGAGCCTGCCCAAATCGTCGCTACTTGGTACAACCGTCTTGGTATCGGACTGATCGGCTCCCGTTGCGTCACCTTTTGATATCCTGCCAGGCTCGGGTACGCGTTCAGTGGAGTCGTTATTGCCCGGCTTTGGCGCCGGAACTGCATCCGCTGACAACTTACCGAACTGCAGCAGATTAAACGGCGTTCCAGGTGTTCGCTCACCGGCACTTGCAACTGTTTCTCCGAGGATTGGGGACGACGCGGATATCATCGGTGCGCCTTCGCTATCAAACCCATCCCCATTAGGTATTTCGGGTGCGGTGATTGTCCGCGGTGTCTCAACCGACGCAACTTCAGGATCCAGGGTGTCCTGTGCAGTGCTGCTTGTTCCAGGTGTTGTCATCGCATCATAGGCCATCATGAGACCGATGCCGACCGGACCACCCAATGCGGCTCCATATAGTGTGCGGCCGGCGTGACGCGCGTCCTCGGAAATCTGATCGTTCGTCACAGCGCGGTAAACGTTAGAAACACCTGGGATGTGCTGCAGCGGATTGATCACATCAACAAAATCAGAAAACCCGAATCCCGCCTTTGTCGGTGCTTTCGCGTCCGTTGCTTTTTGTGATGCCTCGACAGTCTTCAGTAGCACATGCCGTGGGGATGGATCTTCAGAAGGAGAGCTTATGCCAACCACCGCACTCATGATGTTTTGCCCAATTCGCGAATGGCCGTTTTTTGGCTTTCACTTCCCATGTCGATCATTTTGGTGGCGCTTTCGAACGCGCGAGAGATCATGATCATCTTGGTCATCTCGCGGACGGGGTTAATATTCGCCCCTTCCACATAGCCCTGACGGATCCCATGCTGGTCGAACACCTGCACCGGAATGACTGCCCGGTCCGGCACAACTGCAGAATTCTCCCTTCGGGTCAGTTTGGCATCATTCGGGATTAGAAAGAGACCAATCTGGCCAACGATATCTTCATCGCCTTGAATAACATCCCCGTTTTGCGTGATGAGCGGCGTTCCTCCATCCGGATTGAGCTGGATCGGTTGCCCGCCGGCACCAACGATCACCTGCCCGGTCACAGTCCTCAAGGTTCCGTCATCAGCGATATTGAGGCGGCCATCTCGTGTATAGGAAAGTCCGCCATTTGCATCCCGAATGGCGAACCAGGCCTCCCCTTCAATTGCGAGATCAAGAGGATTGTCCGTTTTGTTCAGGCTGCCGTTCTGACGCGAGATGTAGTTCTCGCCACCACTTGAAAAGCTAACTTTGTCGGGGCCTGCCTTTGATACCATTTCAGCGAAATTGATCTCATCAGCGCGGTAGCCCGCAGTGTTCATATTCGCAACGTTCCGGGAGACTGTTTCCAGCCGGTTGGAAAGAGCGACTTGGGCGGACAACGCGACATATAGAGCTGACTGCATGGCTCAGCTGCCTCCAAGTTTAAAATTCTGGATGCTGGACAAAAGCCCTTCCCCGAAAGGCACAACTCCAGGACCGGCACCAAAAACCGCCAGTGTCGGCGATGAAACCGCCTGAGGACCATTCTTGACGTCATAGAGTGCCGAAAAACGATCGAGGAATTCGGCCAGATGTTCTGGGTCGCTGCTCAGTTTCTCGTAGTCCAGATGCTTGTCGAAATAGGCTGCCTGCTTGTCGATATCCGTCATTGCAAAAGAATCTGGCAGCCCCAAAGCGGTGTAGACTGTTTCTGCGAGCGCACGGTCGGCAAGAATGTTGTAGGCATTTTGGATCGTGGATGCTTGCCTCTCGAAATAGAGAGCCAGACGGACCCCGTTGTTCTGTTCGCCTTGCCGGATTTCAAGTGTTTGCCGGTGAAACTTGTCGACGATGCCCTCTTGGGTTCGTCTGAAAGCGGTCGTCGCCTCACCATGACTTGCGAAGTTAAATGTTTCAGCAAACTTCTGATATCTCTGGTCCGTCAGCTGATTGGCAAATGAATCGCTTTTCGAAATGCCCTCTTCCAGAACCTTCCGCATGAACGCTTTTGCGTAGATCATGTCTTCCAGGCCCATGGCCGTCATGGCGTACCGGTAGATCCTGTCATTCGATAGGAACTCATCAATCGATTTTATGTCGCTGATGTTCTCGCGATAGTACTCGGTCTGGCGTTCCACCATTGGATCTGATGCGACGGTTTGGATGGAGCGGTCCATATTGTTCCGAACCAACTGTACCTGCGTAATCGTATTGATCATGTCCGCGCCCTTTAAGCGGTAAGTGTCTTGAAAACACTTTCGCGCCCCGAGCTTACGCCAAGCTGACTGGATGGCACCGGTAAAAACAGCCGTTCGGTCAGCTTCGGACAAGTCTCGTCCCCTAGCTTTTCACCAGCACAGTAAAACCTCACCCGATAGGAGCTGTTTGGTGACTATTATTATCGGCCTGATAATCGGCGCGGCATCCCTGATTGGCGGTTTCGCCGCCATGGGCGGAAAGGTCCTCGTTCTTTGGCAACCTTGGGAACTTGTGATCATTCTCGGCGTTGCAATTGGCGCTTTCATCGTTGCAAATCCCATGAAAGTCATACTCGGGACGACCGTTGCCGTTTCCGACGCATTGCGGAATGCGGTCCCTTCCAAACGTGATTACCTGGATGTGCTGGCACTTCTTTATGGCCTGATGCGGGAGTTGCGCGCGAAGGGCCGCAATGCTGTCGAACCGCATATCGAAGACCCAAGCACATCTCCAATTTTCCAGAAGTATCCGTCGGTCCTGCGCGACGCCAACATGACGACGTTCATCTGTGACTATTTCCGCCTGATCATTGTCGGTAATGCCCGAGCTCATGAAATCGAAGCTCTGGTCGATGAGGAAATCCAGACCATCCATCGCGATCAGATGAAGCCGTATCATGCAATGAGCAGCGTGGCCGATGCTCTGCCGGCGATCGGGATCATTGCTGCGGTCCTTGGTGTGATCAAGGCAATGGGCGCAATCGACCAGTCGCCGCAGCTACTCGGCAGCCTGATCGGGGCCGCCCTTGTGGGAACGTTCATCGGGATCCTGTTCTCCTACTCCTTGTTTGGCCCCTTGGCAGCAAAGATAAAATCGGTCCGGGAAACGCGGCTGCGCAACTACATCGTGGTCAAGCAAACCCTGCTGGCATTCATGAACGGTGCTGACCCGCAAATCGCGCTGGAGCATGGCCGCAAGACCATCTCCGGATACGACCGGCCAACCATCGACGAAGTCGAGAATGAAACCATGAGAGCCGGCGGCGCAGAAACCAGCACGGCCGATCTCCAGGGAGCCGCATAAACCATGCTCGATGCAGCAACAGACACGCAATCTGCCTCAAACTCAGAACGGGCGATGATCACGGACCGCCTCCTGGACGCCGCGGGTATCTCCGTAGACCGCCTGCCGATGCTGCCAGTGGTTTTCGACCGCATGGCGCGGGTGATGGCAGATGTGATGCGCCAAAAATCACCCTCGCCATCCTACATCTCGGTCAGCTATGTGGAGAACAACCGGATTGGCGATGTTTTGGATGAATTTGAATCCAATGCACTTGTTGCGGTTCTTTACTCTCCGGAATGGGATGCCCGCGTGCTGGTCGGCTTCGACCGGGATTTCATCTTCACCCTCGTGGATGTGCTGTTCGGCGCAGACGGAACCGAGCCTCCAATTGATGAGGAGCGGCCCTTTTCAAATATCGAAACGCGCATTGCCCGGACGATATTTGAAGTTGCTGCGAAGTCTTTGGCCGAGTCTTTCGCGCCGATTGCAGAAACAACTTTGAAAATCGAGCGGATCGAAAGCCGCATGGATTTTGCGGTCGTCGGCCGGCGTAACAACCCTGCGGTCGTTGGACGCCTGCTCCAGCAGGCCATCGGCCGCGGTGGCGAAGTCTTCGTCGTACTGCCGCACGCGACACTCAATCCGCTGCGCCAGGCCCTGTCCCAAGTGTTGTCCGGCGAAATGTCCGGCCGCGACAAACAATGGACGCAGCACTTCCACAACGAAATCCAGCGGACGGAAGTCAAGCTGGAAGCGATCCTGGAAGAACGCGAGATGCATCTTGGCGAGTTGTCAAACCTGAAGGTCGGCCAAGTGATTGAGCTTCAGGCAACTGCGCGCTCGCCCGTGACGCTGGCCTGCAATGACCAACCGATATTCACCTGCCAGCTTGGACAGCTGGACGGATCCTACACCCTGCAGATTGAAGAACTCATCCACGAGGAAGAAAAGGATCTTTTCGATGATCTCCGCAATCGTTGACGGCGTGCTGCTTCTGGCATTGGTCGTAACCACAATCCGAATGGTGCAAATGCACAAGGATCTGCGCCGCTTGGGGTCCTATCACGAAGATTACCAGCGCATTTTCGACCAGACTGCGCTCGCGCTGGACGGGATTGAGGTCTCCATTCAGGAGATCAACGTCAAAGGCGCTCAGATCCTCAATGCACTGGGCAATCGCATGGACGATGCCCGGGAGCTGATTGCTGAGATCGACGCCCTCACCCGCGAGGCAAAACGTCAGCAGTCGGTTCTGAAAGCAGAACTCAAGGAACTCTCGAGCTCTCATGCTCTCATGCAGAAGGCAAAGCGCTTTACGCCTGTCCGTGAAGACCTTGATCTGTTCAATGATGAAACTGCGGCGCAGCCAACCCCTGTTTCGGCCGTGGCAAGCTCCCCACAAGATGGACCGGTTATTCACCGTGGAACCAGCGGTCCCAAGGCTCCGACCCGTGTGCACAAAATCGATAACACGCTCGGAAGCCCCTTCCGCTCAGTCTCTATGAACCAAAAGGATACGTTCTAATGTCCGACACGATCGTTGAAAACGTTGATGTAGAAACCGGTGCAACCATCAAAACGGCCGATGCGGCGAACTTCGCCAGGGTTGAAGCACCAGACAAGAAAAACGCCGGCGAGACCATGGGTGATGATCGCAACCTCGACACGATCCTCGGCATTCCGGTCAATATTCAGGTCGTTCTGGGCTCTGCAACCATGCTGGTCTCCAATCTTCTCAAGCTGGGCCGCGGCGCTGTCATTCCTCTCAACCATCGTGTTGGCGAGCCGATCGACATTGTCGTGAATGGCCGTGTCATCGCCCGCGGTGAAGTGGTTGTTGTGGAAGACGACAACTCCCGTTTCGGTGTGTCCCTGACAGAGATCATCAGCTCACAAACAAGCCCGCTGGAAATCTAAGCCACCCAGCCGGACGCCAGATTTCCCGAACCCTTTGATTGCCCATGCTCCTTTTGAGGAACACGCGAGAATGACAAGCCAAGCCAAAGCTGCCCCGGCTCCTGCCGCCATCCCCAAGCCACCGGCTCCACCGATCCGGCGTTTGAATGGGGTGCAGCGTGTCGCCGCCCTGCTTCTATCGCTTGGACGGACCAGCTCCCAAAAACTGCTGCGCCATTTTGATCAGGAAGAGATCAGAATGATCACAGTCAGCGCGGCCCAGCTGGGAACGGTCGCTTCTGCGGAACTGGACAAGCTTGCCGAAGAGTTCATCGATCAGTTTTCCAACGGTACCACCTTGTTCGGCTCTGCCAATGAAGTGGAAAAGATGCTGGAAGGCGTTCTGCCGGACGAACAGCTGGCGGACATCATGTCGGATGTCCATGGCAATTCAAACCGCTCAATCTGGGACCGGCTAACGACTGTTTCGGAAACCGTGTTTGCCAATTACCTGCTGAAAGAGCACCCGCAAACGGCGGCCTTGATCCTGACGAAAATCAAGCCAAGCGCAGCCGCAAAGGTTCTCGGCCACATCCGGGCCGACATGCGCAATCAGCTGGTGCGGCGGATGTTGTCGATCAAGGCGGTGGTCCCGGAAATCATGCGCGACGTGGAAAAGACGATGCATGAGGACTTCATGCTCAACCTGTCCGGAACACTCGAGGCGGACTCCCATGCGCGCATGGCTGACATCTTGAACAAGATGGAGCGGGATCACATGGAAGATGCGCTGGAAAACCTCAACGAGATCAGGCCGAAAACGGCAGAACTCCTGAAGGGTCTCCTGTTCACCTTCGACGACATCAGCAACCTCAATGCACGTACTCGGATGGCGATCTTCGATCAGATCCCAGCAGACCGGATTGTCCTGGCATTGAAGGGAACATCAGCCGAATTCCGCGAAGTGGTCCTCTCGTCCATGACATCCCGTGCCCGTAGGATTGCCGAACACGAACTGGCAGCTGGCGAGCCGGCAGCGCAGCGCGACGTTCTGGAGGCCCGCAGCTCGATCACCAACCTTGCACTGGAAATGGCAGGACGCGGCGAAATCGAGCTTAATCCGAAACAGGATGAAGGGGCTTACTTTGCATAAGGACCACTTGTTCCGGCCGTACGGCGGTCTGCGTTTCTAAGGAGACTGCAGGGCGATGTCGGAAGAAGCGGATAAGGACTCAAAAACAGAGGAACCGACCGAGAAAAAGATCCAGGACGCAATTGAGAAGGGCAATACGCCGGTCTCCAAGGAAGCTCCTGTTCTTGCAATGTTGATCGGTGCCTTGTTGATCGGCGGTTTCGCAATAACATCTGGGGTGCGCCAGCTTGTTTCAGACATGGCGCACCTCCTGGACGTATCGGGAGGATTGGACCTTGGTAACAGCGCAGACGCACTCATGCTGTCCCACAGCCTGTCCATCAAGGTTGGGCTGTTCCTTGCGCCGATCATCGCAATTTTGTCGGCGTCCGGCCTTGCATCCGCTTTCCTTCAGAACAAACCCAGCATCGTTCCAAACCGGATCAAACCAGAACTCAGCAAGCTATCACTCAAAAAGGGCTGGTCGCGGATTTTTGGTGCCCAGGGCTTTGTCGAATTCCTCAAGGCGGTATTCAAATTCAGCACGGTCAGCGCGATCGTCTATGCTCAGTTCCGCACTCATGAAGCGGATCTGATCAACGCCATGTTCACCGATCCAAGTGCCCTCCCCGAAATGATACTGCAGATATCTCTGCGGCTGATCTCCGGTGTCTGCATTGTCACAATCCTTCTCGTGACCGTCGATATCCTCTGGTCGCGTTCTCACTGGCGCAAGAACCTGCGGATGACCAAGCAGGAAGTCAAAGACGAGCACAAACAGATGGAGGGCGACCCCATCGTCAAGGCACGGCAGAGATCGCTGGCACGCGACCGCGCCCGCAACCGCATGATGTCGGCGGTTCCCCAGGCAACCCTTGTAGTCGCGAACCCGACTCACTTTGCGGTCGCATTACGGTATGACGGTGAGAAAAACCCAGCGCCGGTCGTTGTGGCGAAGGGACAGGACCTGATTGCGTTGAAAATCAGGGAAATCGCCGAGACCAACGACATCCCGGTGATCGAGGACCGGCAGCTGGCGCGCTCACTTTACGCAGCGACAGAAGTGGAGCGGATGATACCGCCTGAATTCTATCGCGCTGTTGCTGAAATTATCTGTTTCGTTTATTCACGCAAATCCAAGACCGCTGTATAAAACAATGAATAATGGAGGGTTTGGATGAGTAAGCTGCGTGAGGCTGCCGCAATGGAACCTGAAGCGGATGATAAAACCCGCAAGCGCCAGGCGGCAATTGCCGAGGCCTTGACCGGTTTCATTGAAGACTTGAAGCTCGTCGACGTTCTGGATTTTGCCGCTTACATCCGGCTCGAACAGCACGCCAACATCGCCGACCTTGTGAAGACCTCTGCCGAACTGTTCTTCAAAGAAGATACGCTGCGGTATTCCATGGGCGGACAGGCTGAACTCGATTGGGATAACCTGCCACGAATAAAGCTGGATCTGGAATTCCTGAACAAAGGTGTCTGGATCTATTTCACCGTTATCCTGGCCTCGCCCGACAATTCGGTAACAGTGTCTTACGTGGAAATCCCCGACTCTGGCGGCGATCCGGACAAGGAAGCCGAATTGATGCTCGAAGCATTGAAAGATGCACGGCTCAAATAGGTTTGCGTGTCTTGGTGCGTGGTCCTTGTGTATCCTGAAGTAAGGGCGCGTCCCTCAAAAACGGGAAATGGCCGCTTTATTCAAAGCGACCAATTCATTTTCCAGACAGCTTTGGGAAAGACTGCGAAGTTGCCCTAATCTGCGGGCAGTCCCAGCTTAGCGCCGTGGCAGGTATTTCAGCGGATCGACCGGCTTGTTGCCCTGGCGCAATTCAAAATGCACTTGTGGCTGATTGACCGAGCCTGTGGCACCGGCGAGCGCGACTGGATCACCCCGACGCACCGTATCGCCGCGTTTGACATTCAAGACGCTGTTGTGAGCATAGGCGGAAACCCACCCTTCGTCGTGACGGACGAGCACAAGATTGCCATACCCTTTCAGCTCATTCCCGGCATAAATAACCGTCCCATCACCGGCCGCTTTGACCGGTGTTCCCTCAGGAACCGCCAAATTCACGCCTTCATTGCGGCCACCACCCGGTTTTGCGCCGAAATCTGAGATGATACGGCCACGAACTGGCCAACGGAACTTGGCAACAGGTTCATCGGCTTGCGGCTGAATGCTCGCAACCTCGATTGGTTTTTCAGGTGCAGCCTCCGTCTTGGCCGGTGCATCTGCCGAAGAATCTGGAGCTGCAATTGGGGTCGTTTCAACCTGAATTGTATCGTTAGAACGGTTTGTTGAGACAATCCGGTCCGGTTGACGCTTGGGAGATGGAACACTTGAGTCACCACCTGCCACAGTCTGCGGGACAGATGCGGTCACGATTGGTGCGCTCACCCCTTGAGGTTTGCTCTTCGGCAATGCACTGACCGGGACAACCGGAGCTGCGACAATGGCAGGTGTTGATTGGGTCACCTGCGCGAAAGTCGGTTGCGCATACGGCTTTCGGTCCGGGCGCGGGGCCGCTTGCGACACATTTGGTATTGAGCCGGTAACGACATTTTCGTTCCGCGAAACAGTTGGCAGTTGCACGGCTCTCGTCTCACCGTCGGTGGTGCTCGTAGAACCATTGCGGTCTGAATAAACATAAGTCGGGATGATCAGAGACTGCCCCGCCTGCACACTGGACCGGCTCTGAAGACCGTTGACGGATGCGACAGCCTGAATGGGCACGCCATAGCGGCGGGAGATCGACGCAAGCGTATCGCCCTGCCGTGCTTTGATCTGGGTGCCGCCAGCTCCGGTCCAGCCTTTCCAGTCCTTGCCAGCAGCAAGTGTCTCCGGCGCAGGTACCGATGGGACTTGAGCCGAGGAGATGGACGGTGCAATGGGAGCACTGACGACAGCTGGAGACGTTACGGGCGCTGGTTGACGCGGGATGGAACCTGTCGAGACAGGAGAAGACGTGTTTTGCGGCAAGCCAGCCGTCGTTCCACCGGTGCCGTTGATAATGTCCTGATAGGACGGTTGCACGGGCGCAGATCCGGTCAGGATTTCTTTTTGATTGGCGGTGCTGGCGGTGTAAATATCGTTGGGTCCGAACCGCTCGGTGGCCGAGGAACACCCTGCAAGAGCTGCTGCTCCAAGAGTAACCGTTGCGACTTTACCCAGTAAATCCTGGCGGAGGAAACGCATCCGCTTTTTCATCGACTCAACCCAAACTGCTTTACATGGCTGCTGTGGTTAAGATTAGAAAGCAGTAAGGTTTATAAAGACTAAAGAAGAGGCCTCGAATTCCAGTCAATCTGAAAAACCTGCACGCCACTAATGGCCTGCAACACCCGCAATTCTGCCGATTTTCGATTCAACTCAGGGCAATTGCATAAGGTAAACGCACATCGGACCTTCAGGCCAGCATCCTCCGGGCAGCCGCCTGAATCGTCCGACTCAGTTCCCTCGCATTCGCCAATCGTCGAGATCACTCCGCCCTGCAGTGGGATAACGGAATCGGTGTCAGATGAAACGTCCCATCGTCGGGCGCTCTTTGAAGAACGCGATCCCCGGCGTCACACTGATTGAAATCGAGATCGGTCCCGCCTGTCAGTACGAGTTTGCCATCGGACCGGCCCTCCAGGAAGAAACGCCCGCCGTCACACTCAATTTGGCAAAGTAGCCGGTTGCCATCCGGATCGCAGATCGCGTCCGTTTGCCACCCCTCGTTCTGCCCTTTCATCCAGACATCCAGCTTCACGACCAGCCTTGGCGTATCCGGATAGGGTTGGAACGGGCTGTCCATCCCCAAAAGCTCTTGCTTCGACGGAAAGTGGCTGATTGCTATGTCGACTGTGTTTTGTGCAGGATGATCTTTTTGGTGCTGCAGACTGTAAGTTCGCCCATAGCAATTCGGAAAACTCATGAAATAGTCTTCGAGCGGCAATTCATCCGCCAACGGCGACCCCATTCCACAAACCAAGGCAGAAACAAGGACCAAGTGTCTTTTCAACTGCAACAGCATCTTGTGCTCCTCCTATTTCGCCTCAGCAGGAATGGGCTGGCTCCAGTCCCGTATCAAGAAACCGAAAATCCAATCGTTGACCGCTGTTTCCTTCCACCACAACATTGAGCCCGGTGTTGTCATTGACCCACCGTCCGGAAATTGATCCGGCGACCGCGTCGCAACTCGATCCGAGATAAACGATTTCCTTTGCCGCCAGAATATTTCCAGTAAAGCCGTCTCCGCCCGTGAACTTGAAACGGTACTTATCGATCAGGGACGTCAGGACATAACCATTGGGATTGGATTGAATTGAATACAACAGACCGTCACCACCAATGGCGACGAATTCAACACCTGCTGCATATGAGGGCAATTGTTTTTCGACCCAGTCTTCTGCAAGAGAAGGACTTACAAGGCCCAGAAAACACACAACTAAAACAGAAAAACGCTGACACACCATACCATCCCCCAAATACGGTTTCATTCGTATCATGACGCAACGGCAGCAACAACATGCGCCATAACGGGGTTCTACAGATGTTGAGCAACACCCGGCATTAGGGAAACCCATCGGACTTCCGCCACAGTCTTGCTTGCGCCGATGCTCTCGGCTTTGGTGATCCGCACGAGCGATTGCGCTTTTCCCGGCGGTCCCAATGGAGCGATCAAAATGCCATCCGGTCGAAGCTGCGCGATCAATGTATCGGGTATTTCCGAGACTGCCCCGTTCAAAACAATCCGATCAAAGGGGGCTTTCTTCTCAAGACCCGAGAGCCCGTCCCTGTGTTCAAGCGATACGTTTGTCTGTTTCAAGGCCGCCAGGCGTTGATCCGCCAACTTGAGAAGGGTCTGATATCGGTCAAGGCTGTAAACATGCCGGACAAGCTGTGAGAGGATTGCGGTCTGGTATCCGGACCCCGTCCCGACCTCCAAAACCGTTTGATCTGACTGCAAGTCGAGAAGCTGGAGCGCAAACGCGACCTCGCCTGGCGCGGTCATGGTTTGCCCGCACTCCATTGGAAGTGCAGTGTCTTCGTAAGCCAGATTGTGATAGCGGGCCGCAAGAAAAAGCCGTCGTGGCAGACGTTCAATGGCAGACAGAATGTTCACGGAGGCTATGCCGCGCTGACGCAAGCCAAGCACCAGGGCCGCACGCGCCTCCGCTTCATCCGGCAAGTTCGATTGCGTTGCCCGGTCGTCATTACCGGGAACGAATGCGGCCATTCACGCGTTCTCCATTACCCGCCCCCGGGAGACCCGTTTGCCGCCAGACATCCCTGGCAGCCTGCAGATGGGTCAACCATGAGAGATTCTCACCGCCACCCTGTCCTCATACTGACCGACCCGAGCACAAAGACACAATGGCCGTTCGGGTGTGGCGCCCTGTTTTCCCGGTTAAAGAACGTCTCGGGCACTCATTTCAAAAGGAGACGTCGCAGCAAAGAGGTAAATCAGCCAAGACTGTCCGCCAACCGACCGACGAGATCATGCGCAGTCAGATCGATCCGAAGCGGGGTCACGGAAACATACCCATCGGCAACGGCGTGAAGGTCAGAATTATCCAGAACTGATTTTCCGCGGTCCTGGAATTTCAGCCAGTAGTAAGGATTGCCGCGACCATCCGTCCGCTCATCAATGGACAGGCCGCTTTGTTCATGATGCCCCTGCACCGTGACCTTCACGCCCTTCACCGCATCGGCGGGACCAACAGGGAAGTTGACATTCAAGAGGGAGTAAGGCGGCAGGTCGAAGGTCATCAGTTTCGTGAAGAGCTCCGGAGCATGCGCCTCCGCGACACCGTAATCCGGCTCTGATTTCGGGTTCCAGCTGTAGGCCTGGGAAACCGCGATCGAGCGGATGCCGAGGATTGCAGCTTCCATCGCGCCTGCAACTGTCCCTGAATAGGTGACGTCTTCTGCAAGGTTTTGCCCGCGGTTGATACCCGACAGCACCAGGTCCGGCAGACCCGGAAGCACCTTACGGCAGCCCATGATCACACAATCAGTCGGAGTGCCTTTCACAGCGAAATGCCGGTCGTCGATCTGGCGCAGGCGAAGCGGATCTCCAAGGGTCAGTGAATGCGCCACGCCACTTTGATCCGTCTCCGGCGCGATCACCCACACATCGTCGGAGAGCGTCTTTGCGATCCGTTCGAGGGCGTAGAGCCCGGAAGAGTGAATGCCGTCGTCATTGGTGATCAAAATGCGCATGAAAAATCCGTTCTTGGCCAAAAGGTAGGGGTTAAGGGCCTGATGCCCTTAACCGATCTTTTCCAAACCGCCCATATAGGGCCGCAGGACGTCCGGCACAGTGATGGACCCGTCCGCGTTCTGATAATTTTCAAGAACTGCGATCAGCGCACGCCCGACCGCGATCCCGGATCCGTTCAGCGTGTGGACATGCACAGGCTGCTTGGAATCGGCAGGACGGAAGCGCGCATTCATGCGCCGGGCTTGGAAATCACCACAGACAGAACAGGACGAGATTTCACGGAACGTGTCCTGCCCTGGCAACCAGACTTCGATGTCATAAGTCTTGCGGGCTCCAAAGCCCATATCGCCAGTGCACAACGTCATGACCCGGTAATGAAGGCCGAGTTTCTGCAGAATCATTTCGGCGCAACCAAGCATCCGCTCCAATTCATTGAGCGACTCCTCCGGTGTCGTGACCGACACCAGCTCGCATTTCTGGAACTGGTGCTGACGCAACATGCCCCGGGTATCCCGGCCCGCAGAACCAGCTTCAGACCGGAAACAATAGGTCAACGCGGTGACACGCAGCGGCAGTTGATCCTCGGACATGATCTCTCCGGCCACCAGATTGGTCAGCGGGACTTCAGCGGTCGGGATCAGGTAGTGGTCAGTTGTGGTCTTGAAGAGATCTTCTTCAAATTTCGGCAACTGGCCGGTGCCATAGAGCGGATCGCTGTGAACCAGCAACGGTGGCGAGACTTCCGTGTAGCCGTTTTCCTGCGTGTGCATATCGATCATGAACTGACCGAGGGCTCGCTCCAGCCGCGCTATCTGGCCTTTCAGAATGACAAAACGCGAGCCAGACAGCTTGGCAGCGGCGGAGAAGTCCATCCCACCGAGCTCTTCACCCAGTTCGTAATGCTCCTTCGGTGCTTCATTGAAGGTGAACGCCGGTTTGTCGCCATGGGTCCGGTAAAGCACATTGTCCGCTTCATCCGCACCTTCCGGCACATCATCGTGCGGAAGGTTCGGAATGACGGCCATCGCCTCTTCCAAAGCTGCGATCAGCTTGCGTTCTTCTTCCTCACCAGATTGAATGAAGGCCTTGATCTGAGCGACTTCGTCGATCAGCTCTTGAGCCCGCGCATCATCTCCGGAGCCTTTGGCCTTGCCGATTTCTTTGGAGGCCGCGTTGCGCCGTTCCTGAG
Organism: Roseibium sp. R5; assembly: GCF_055755305.1. Classification (NCBI taxonomy): domain Bacteria; kingdom Pseudomonadati; phylum Pseudomonadota; class Alphaproteobacteria; order Hyphomicrobiales; family Stappiaceae; genus Roseibium; species Roseibium sp. R5. The sequence goes on along the minus strand of NZ_CM146910.1, from coordinate 3,549,766 downwards.
CTTCCTGCAGCTTGGTGATGTGGGAGCGACGGGAATCGTCCAAGGCAATCAAATTGGCAGCAGAAGGCTCGTAGCCCCGCTTTGCCAAAGCCTTGTCGAAGGCATCTGCGTTTTCCCGGATCCATTTGATATCAAACATCTTCGCTTCCCGAACGGCGGTCTTTGTCTAAGGACTGGCCGCCGCGGGAGGAAGACTAAGCTTTAGGTTTATGCCGCAGCATCCTCAGCTTCACGCTCGGCCTCACGTTCCGCGCGCTTTTTCTCCACCATCCGGACGGACAGAATGGAGACTTCGTAGAGAAGCAACGTTGGCAGTGCAAGACCGATCTGCGAGATCGGGTCCGGTGGTGTCAAAATAGCTGCAGCTGCAAAGGCGCCAACGATCGCGTATTTGCGTTTTTGCTTGAGACCTTCAGCCGTCACCATGCCTGCGCGGCCCAAAAGCGTCAGGATCACCGGCAACTGGAACACGAGACCGAAAGCGAAAATCAGGATCATGATCAGACCGAGATATTCGCTCACCTTTGCAAGGTGTTCGATCGCCACTTGGCCCGACCCGCCGGTTTGCTCCATCGACAGGAAGAAGCCCATCGCCATCGGCATGACGAGGAAATAAACCAGACATGCCCCGATCAGGAACAGGATGGGTGTAGCAACCAGGAACGGCAGAAACGCGCCACGCTCATGTTTGTAAAGGCCCGGTGCCACAAACATGTACACCTGGCTGGCAATCACCGGGAACGCCAGAAACAAGGCGCCGAAAAGCGCAAGTTTCAGCTGCGTGAAGAACCACTCCTGCGGGGCCGTGAAGATCATCTTCACGTGCTCCGGCTCCGGCGCGGCACGCAGGTACGGCACAGTCAGGATGTTGTAGATGTCGGTGGCGAAATAGAAGCAGATCACGAACATCGCCAAGATGGCCGCGATGGACCACATCAACCGCTGGCGCAGTTCGATCAAATGCTCGATCAAGGGCGCCTTTGAGGCGTCGATATCTTCCTGGCTCATGCCTTGGCTTCTTCCGTCACCGGCGCTTCCTCCGGCGCAGCGGGTTTCGCCGCCGAGGCTGCCGGCGTTTCAGCCGGTTTGCTCTCAGGCTTCGGGTCTGTGTCCGCTTTTGCCGCTGGTTTTGCCGGAGGGGTCTTCTTGGCCGCATCCTCTTCGATCGACTTTTTCAAGTCGCCAAGCGGATTGAAGTTTGCGGCTTCCTCGACCTGTTTCTTCATGTCGGCGATATCGGCCTGCTGCTCTGCTTCGCGCAGGGCTTCATTGAACGTCGACTGAAATTCACGCGACATCCGGCGCATCTTGCCCATTGTCTGGCCAAGGGTACGCAACATACGCGGCAAGTCTTTCGGCCCTACGACGATGATCGCGATACAGGCGATCACCAAGAGCTCCGTCCAACCAATATCGAACATAGGTACTTTCGCCCCTTAAGGAGACGCGACGCAGATAAAGATCAGCTCGCTTTGGTCTGATCTTCCGCCTTGGTGGACTTCACGGTCTCACCGCTCTCATGATCGATCGTCTTGGGAGCATCGGCGGTATCGTCTTCAGCCATTCCCTTTTTGAAGCTTTTGATTCCCTTGGCGACATCGCCCATCAACTCGGAAATCTTGCCACGTCCGAACAGCAAAACCACCACGACTGCGATGATCAAAATCTGCCAGATACTAATACCCATACGCCAAACTCCTGATAACCGGCTTCCTCGCCCTTGGAGCCCTTGTACAAAACTGGCTCCTTGCCTGCAACAATACATGCCGGATTGTTTCTGTACTCCTAGACAGAAGGATAAGCCGGAGAATTATTCTTACCTGATTTGGGGTCACGACCGCGGAAAGACAAGGACATCCTTGGGATCAGTGGTCACGCCAACGTCCATGCCCTGCTCCCATTCGCACCCGGCCCGCACGCGCGCCTGCAAAGGTTGATCGAGACCTTCAACGATAATTGTCAGCAAATCGACTTCTCCGACGAATCGTTTGGACTGGATTCGCCCCCTCACGCCGCACAAACCGGCCTTGCCGAGAAGAATACCCTGCGGTCGAATACAGACATCAGCAGATCCCTGGTTCATCCCGGTCGAGGCAACAATACCGAGCGGCGTCTCAACACCGGAAGATGTCACCTTGCCTTCGATTTGATTGAGTTCGGAAAAGAACCGGGCGGCGAACAAGTCGGCAGGGTTATTGTAGAGCTCGGCCGCGGTCCCGTGCTGAACGAGTTCCCCGCGCCGCATCAACGCGATCTGGTCCCCCATGCGCATGGCCTCTTCCGGGTCGTGGGTCACGATGATGCAGGTGGCGCGTGTCTCGCGGATCACCGCAAGCGTTTCATCACGCACGCTGTCGCGCAGGCGTTTGTCGAGACCTGAAAACGGTTCATCCATCAAAAGAATGCCGGGACGCGGCACCAGGGCCCGGGCAAGCGCAACACGCTGCTGCTCACCGCCCGACAAGGCATGCGGGTAGTCTTCGGCGTAATCGGCAAGGCCCACCCGGCGCAAGGCCGTCAAAGCGGCCGCACTTGCGGCTTCTTTGCCCAGCTTCTTGATGCCGAACACCACATTGTCCAGGATCGTCATATGCGGAAACAGGGCATAGTCCTGAAACATCAGACCGATACCGCGCCGTTCGGGCGGGACAAATGTCTGAGGTCCGGCGATTTCCTTGCCGTTGATCAGGACCCGGCCCGTGCTTTGCCGTTCAATCCCGGCCGCAATGCGCATCAACGTCGTCTTGCCACAGCCGGAATGGCCGAGCAGGCACAAGATCTCCCCTGGAGCAATCGAGAGGCTCAGGTTCCGGACAGACGGCACGCCCCCATAGTCATGAGAAATATTCTCGAAGACCAGGCCTGCGGCTATCGTGGCGCTGGCTGACCCGCGCGCACCCCACGTTTTCGGACCGCCATTCCAATTGGATTCGTTGGATTTGAACATCAGCTACCGGCAGTCTCATCCGTTTCTTCATCGAACAATGTGCCGTCCTCTAAAGGATCTTCGTCTTCGGTCAAGGCAGCATCGTCACTTGGCGTTGGCACCAGGAACGACGCAGGGATCGCGCTATCAAGCAACCCTGCCCCTTTCAACTCTTCTAGACCTGGCAGATCCTTGACGTTTTCCAGACCGAAATGGATCAGAAACTGCTCGGTTGTTCCGTAAGTGACCGGACGTCCCGGGGTTCGCCTGCGGCCACGCATCCGGATCCAGGTTGTTTCCAAAAGGACATCCAGCGTTCCTTTTGATGTCGATACGCCCCGGATTTCTTCAATTTCGGCCCGTGTTACCGGTTGGTGATACGCGATGATGGCCAGGGTCTCAAGCGCTGCGCGCGACAGTTTGCGTTGTTCTTCAACGTTCCGGTGCATCAAATAGCTGAGATCTTCGGCTGTCCGGAAACACCACTTGCCCGCAAGCCGCACCACATTGACACCGCGTGGCGCATACATTTCCTGCAGCGCTTCCAGCAGCCCGAGCACATCGGTTCCCTCCGGCAAACGGAGTGTCAGCTCTTCAAGCGACAATGGTTCGGACGAGGCAAAAAGAAGTGCTTCGACCATCCGGAGGCCGCTAAGATCATCAGAGGCTTTTTGGGGTGCCGCGCCCAATTCAGGACCGCCCTCCAAGTGAAGCTGTTCCAGCTCAGACATCTTGGTCCGGTTCCTGTTCTAGGGCGCGAATGTAGACCGGTGAAAACGGCTCTCCCTGGCGGATTTCGACCTGTCCTTCTCTAACCATTTCAAGGCTGGCGGAAAAGCTGCTTGCCACGACCGTCGCCCAATCCTTGTTGTCATAAAGGTAGTCACGAAGATACGCATTCAAAGGAGTCCATTCACTGACCCGGCCGACAAGCTTGGTCAGCAGCTCCCGCGCCTCCTGGAGTGACCAGACTGTTCTGCGTAAAACCCGGACAGATGTAACTGATTGGCGCTGGCGCTGCGTGGCATAGGCCGACAAAAGGTCGTAGACAGAGGCATCCCAGATGCTTTTGTGGACGACGGACATGGTCTCAGGTTCACCCCGGAAAAACACATCGCGCCCTGCCCGGCTGCGGGCCAGCAGTTTTTCAGAAACCTCCCGCATGGCCTCAAGTCGGCGCAAACGAAAGGCAAGCGCTGCGGCCAATTCCTCACCTGTGGGCTCGTCCTCGTCTTTTTGTTCGGGAAGCAAAAGACGGGATTTCAAATAGGCCAGCCAGGCGGCCATCACCAGATAGTCCGCGGCGAGCTCAAGACGCATCCGCCGGGCTTCGGTCACAAACTCCAGATACTGCTCAACCAAGGCCAGGATCGAGATTTTTGCGAGATCCACCTTTTGCGTGCGCGCAAGACCGAGAAGCAGATCTAGCGGCCCCTCAAAACCGTCGACGTCCACAACCAGCTGCGGATCGGACGTCGCCCGTTCCTCGCTTGTGTGCACCGCGCTCAGAAGGTCAAATGACTTGTCTGGCGCGGATGCGGGTTGTGTGTCCTGCTCCGCCATTTTGTGTCCCGTTACACTCCCGCCCAGCCTGTCAGGGATTGAAATTCTGCCCAGGCCTTGTCTGCATCAAAGCCTGGTTCCAACACTTTGTATCCAGCCAAAGCCGTGTTGCAGCGCTCCAGCGAACGTCCTGCTAGGACCGGCGCGGCATCCGCAACGGCCTGCATTTCCGTCATATCGCCATTGCAGTGGAGCACGACATCGCATCCGGCATCCCAGATTTTTTTGGACCTGCTCGACACATCACCGCCAAGCGCCTTCATGGAGATGTCGTCACTCATCAGACAGCCGTCGAATCCGATTTCATCGCGGATAATCCCATTAATGACCAAACTGCTCTGCGTTCCCGGATTTTCTGGGTCTATGCTCTCATAAAGCAAGTGCGCGGTCATACCCAGGGAGATATCTGCAAGCGCCTTGAATGGCAGGAAATCCACAGCTTCCAATGCGTTTTTGTCATCCGTGACCCGTGGCAGTTCAAGATGACTGTCCACCTTGGCGCGGCCATGCCCCGGAATATGCTTGATGACAGGTAGAACACCCCCGGCGATCGCGCCGTTGATCATCTCGCGCCCAAGGATCGCAACAGTCTCCGGATCATCTGAAAGCGCGCGATCTCCGATCGCGTCGACGGTGTCCGGAAACCGGACATCAAGGCACGGCAAACAGTCGACGGTAATTCCGACCTCGGAGAGATCTGCAGCAATCAGTTGCGCACCCAGAAACGCCGCCCGTTTTCCAGCGGCCTCATCCGTCTTGTAGAGATCTCCGAAAAGCTTGGGTGCTGGATATTTGCGCCAATGCGGCGGCCGTAGCCGTTGCACCCGGCCACCTTCCTGATCGACAAGCACCGGCGCATCTGCCCGGCCGACGGCATCCCGAAATGTCAGGGTCAATTCGCGAACCTGATCCGGACTGTCGACATTCCGGGCAAACAGGATCAGTCCCCAGGGATTATGCTCTTTAAAAAACGCTTGTTCAGCAGCGGTGAGACTTGTGCCGGCGCAGCCGGAAATAAAGGCTTTGATCATGATCATCGCTTACCGGCACCACCCCTGCCCGTCAAGAAAGGTCCGGTTCCCCGGCAAGCGCACTTGCGCTCCGGATGCGAACTTGCGATCTAAATCTACGAATCCTTTTTCAAATGGAGTTGCTTTCCATGCGCGCGCGCCATGACATTCCGGCAGGCACTTTGCACCGGATTTCCGTCACATCTGAAATCTTGACCCAAAACCGGCTTGGCGACCCGGCAACGCGCGAAGTGGTCGTTTATGTCCCAAATGGACACGACGGCACTGGGCTGCCGCTTCTGGTGGATATCGTTGGCTATACGTCCGGCGGCCCGGCGCATGCGAACTGGAAGAATTTTGGTGAAAACGTTCCGGAGCGTTTGGACCGGCTGATCCATGATGGCGCACTGCCGCCGGTTGTCGTCGCTTTCCCGGACTGTTTCACCCGCCTTGGCGGCAACCAGTATATCGACAGCACCGCGATGGGGCCTTGGGCAACGTGGCTCACCACGGACATGCTCCAAGCTGTCGAAGGCCAATTCGGCTGTGGCGGAGACGGCAAACGCGGATTGTTCGGCAAGTCATCCGGCGGTTATGGCGCCATTGTTCACGCCATGAAACACGCTGACGTCTGGTCCGCAGCGGCTTGTCACTCCGGAGATATGGCGTTTGAACTCTGTTACTTGCCGGAAATGCCAAGTGCGCTGCGGGCAATCCAGAAACATGGGTCAATTGAGGCCTTTGTGCGCTGGTTTGAAGCCGGACCGAAGTATCCCGGCGGCGCGTTGCACGATCTGATGACCTTCGCAATGGCAGCGACCTACGATCCAGATCCGTCGCCGGACACCTTTTGCGGGATTCGCTTACCGGTTGACCTTGAGACCTGCGAAATCATCGAAGACCGCTGGAATGCCTGGCTGTCCTGGGATCCTGTGCAAATGGTCGAAGCGCATACCGATGCCTTGAAATCCATGAAGGGGCTCTGGATCGATTGCGGGTACATCGACCAATACAATCTGGTCTATGGGGCGCGCCGTTTGAAACGGAAGCTTGAGGCCGCCGGTGTTGGTCACGTCTACGAGGAGTTCAACGACACCCACTCATCGATTGACTACCGGATGGACGAAAGCCTTCCGTTCCTTGCAAATGCGCTTTTGAAGTAGGGACTTACCGGCCCAGGCGCAGGGTTAAGACTGCGCCCCCGGCCAGGATCAGCAGCGCACCAACAAGGGCTTCAGGTCCCGGCACTTCGCCCCAAACGGCATAACCAAACAGCGCCGAGAGAACCACGGTGGCGTAAAAAGCAGGGGCAAGTGTTGCAGCGCCAGCACGTCGGTAGGCCGAAATGTTGAAAGACTGGCCGACAATTGCGAGGGGACCAAGCCAGGCGAACGCAAGCAGATCGCTCATCGCAATTCCGTCTTTGGCAATCAGCCAAATCACTGGCACGGCCAAAAACAACGCTGCAAACACATTCACATAGGCAAGGATCGTAACTGTATCTTCGCGCTGGGCGATGTAGCGCATGATCAAGCTTTCCGCAGCCATGAAGAGCGCACTTGCAATCGCCGCAATGGCCCCAACGAGCGCCATCTCCGAATTCTGGGCCACACTCTCGGCCGATTGAACGACGAGATAGGCGCCGAGCAAACTCATCGCTCCGGCGATCCAATGCTTGCCGGTCACCAGCTCCTTCAGGATCAACCCGGCCAGGGCAATCGCAAAGATGCCTTTCGTCAATCCAATCGCGGTCGCATCGGCAAGCGGCATCACGGACGCTGCATAGACCGCACAGGCCAAGCCTCCCACACCGCACACCGCACGCATCAAGTGAAGTTTCCATAAGGGACTTAACTGCTTGTGGAGCGGTACTTTTTTCACGCTGGCAACACACAAGATGGTTGCGGCCCCACCGGCAAACCGAAGCCAGACGAGTGCAACGATTGGCAACACACCGCCTGCCAGTTTCCCGGCCGCAAAAATCGGCGTGAAAGCTGACATCCCCAGGAGCGCCAGAAACAGTGCCGCGGGGATGTTTTCGCGCTGGCCGATGGCGGCAGATCGTGTCACGGCGAAGGCTCCAGATCTTGAATGTGATGATTGGGAACTAGCACTCAAAGGTTTGTCGAAACAGATGCCAGTTCCTCATGCACCCCATGCGAATACGCATACCATTGCCCTTACTCAAGCGAATACGTATACTACGTTCATGAATTGGGATGATCTAAAACTCGTGGACGCTGCGGCTCGCGCGCGGTCTTTATCCGGCGCAGCCAAGGCATTGGATATCAGTCAACCGCAGCTCAGCAGGCGCTTGAAAGCATTCGAGGACCGCGTCGGAGCGCGGCTGTTTGACAGAACACCCTCTGGTCTCAAACCCACAGAAGCGGGGCAAAGGCTCATTCCACTTGCCGCAGATATGCGTCAACGTGCGGATGCAGCGGCGCGCATCATGCCAGATCTGGCAGGTGCTTCGCTCAGGGTCGTTCGCGTTGCCGTCGATGAGGTGCGCGCCCGTGTCCTGACAGACATGTATCCTCTTCTGGATGAACGGCTCAAAGACATTGAGCTTGAGCTGATCTCCAGCCACAGCCATGTCGATCATCAAAGCCGCTGCATCGAATTGCAGATCAGAAACTGCCTACCCGAGACCGATACGCTGATTGCCCGGAAAATCGGCGATCTCGCTTACAGCGTTTATGCGAGCAAATCCTACGCGGCGGCCCACCCATCTGTTTTTGAAGAAGCGCGGTACTCAGCGTGCAGTTGGCTTGGATTTACGCCGGACGACCTTTGGTATCCGGCGCATAATCGCTGGCTCGCAGAACGCCTGCCCGCGCCTCCCAGGCTGCGGACCAACACCATGACCACTATGATGAACATGATCGCAAGCGGATCCGGCCTTGGATTGCTTCCGGTCTTCATGGGTGACCGGCATCCAGACCTCGTACGGGCCATGGAACCCCTGGCGGAACTCACCAATCCGGAGCATATCATCGTTCACCGCGATGTCCGGCGCGAACCTGCCGTCCGTCTGGCGATTGAGGCTATTTCGGATGTTTACCGGCACATGACCCCGCACCTTCTCGGTTTGCAGAGCCAAGTCAAGATGACAGCAGCCGAATAAAAAATGGCCGGAAAACCCGGCCATCTTACTTGTTGTATTGGTGCGCCCTGGTCTATTGCCTGCGGACGAAGCAGTCGCCGCCAGCGCCTTGCAGTTGTTCACACAACCGGATGGCTTCGTCACGCGAACCCGTCGGGATCCGGGCCCGGTAAAAGACCCCCCGATCGCCGAGGTCCGCCGCCACAATCACGGCGTTCACGTTGCCGATAATCGACGGGTAGCGACGTTGTAGCGACGAATAGGCATCGCTCGCAGCCGAAGCTGAGCGCTGAGACGTCACCTGAACGATATACGTTCCGGCCGGTATAGAACCGGTGCCAGCAGCCGCTGCGGCCGGTGCTGTAGCCGTAGCGGACGCCGGAGCCGACGCCGGTTGAGACAAGTTCAGTGGACCATTGTTTTGCGTTGCCGGCGCAGTGTTTGTTGCAGCTGCGGGTGCCTGCGCAACTTGCACAGGGGCAGCGGGTTTCTTACGCGGCAGGACGGTCAGAACAGGTCCGGCAGGCTCTTCAACCGGCGCAGCAGGTTCTGCTGCAGCAACGATTGCAGGCGTTGTCGGTGCCGGTGTAGCGGGTTGAGGCGTTCCGGCAGCCGGTTCAGCCGGTGTCGGAGCCGCTGCCGGTTCCGGCGAAGGTGTTGCCGTAATCGGCTGAGTTGCAACAACACGGGGCTCAGCCGGCGCAGGGGCTGCCGGTTGCGCGGTGCCAGTCGCTGCTGGGGCCGCATCCTCGCCCGACACTATGGTTCCGTCCGGACGAACTACAACTGTCCGGACCCGCTTGGTTGCCCCTGGAACGAGTTCCGCACCGGATTGAACACCGGCAGGTGCTGGCGGCAAAGAGGCAGGTTCAGGTGTTTCCGGACGCGCGAGCTGTGTCGGCGCATTTTCGTTGCGGCCATCAACGCGATCGTAAATCAGCTTGGCAGACTGATTGTTGCCGGCAGACGGATCCTGCTCTTCCGGGAAAATTTTGAGTGGCTCTTGCAGGCCGCTAATCACAGGCGGCGGGCCATCCGGGACTGCGATTGTGTCGGTATCCAGGAAGAAGAACCCAACAGCGCCAAGTGCAGCAACGCCCAAGACACCAGCAGCAACAAAGATGCCACGACGCGAACGTTCTTCTGCGTGTGGAACCGCAGCTTGCTCTGCGCGCGAGTGCGGCGGCAAAACCCCACTGCCCTTCAAGGTTGGGTCACTCTCCTGCATCGCCCGTGCGACGGCATCGAGATCATAACCTTCTGGCGGCGGCGGTGTGTCATCATCGCCAAGGTCGCGAACAGCGTCTGCCGCTGCCGGCCAGACCATATCGTCGATATCATCAGCTGTTTGCCGACCCGGAGCCTCGGCAGAATAAGCTGCCGCAGTGGCCTTCGTTTCTGCCGAAGCCTGTGCCGCGGCAGGCTCAGATGAATTCTCTGCCGCGCTTTGTTGACGAGCCCGGTCGTCCCGCTCCGGAAAATCAAGATCTGCCAGAAGCGTATCGATCCCGGCGATTGATTTCTGACTGTCCTCGGAGGTCTGAGGCGCACTTTCAGAAGCCTCACCCTGTGGCGTGGTTAGCGCAGCAAACAGATCATCTTCGTTGATTGCCGGTCGTTGCGATGCCAGAGCGGACGGCGAAGACACTTCAGGCTGAATTTCCTGCGCCGGACGATCAAAAACCTGCGTAGATGGTGGAGTTTCCGAACCGAATGCCGAACGCGGGCCGCCGCCACGGCTTACGGTATCCTCCGGAGTTGCTGGGTCCGGATAGTTTTCGGAGCGCGCCGGAGCCGGAGTTTGAATGTAACTTGCCGTGTGCGCTTGATACCCACCAGAATAGTAGCTCGAGTCCGCAGTCGGTTGCTGGGTTTGCGGTGTTGCCTGCGGTTCCGGCGAAACTGGTGCGGGCGCAGTGCGTTGATCGAATGCCTGGTCTTCAGGCGGATCGATGGTCTGACGGAGGGCGCCCTTCAGCTCATCTTCAAGTTCAGCGGTCAGATTCTGTTCAAGATCATTCGCAACCGAGGCTGCCAAGCCTGTTCCAAAATCACGTCCAAAATCGACAGCAGGTCCGCGCGGTTGAGGCGGAGACGATGGTTGGAAGGCTGGTTGCGCTGGCTCTGAGACTGACGGTGTAGGCGCAGATGGTGCCGGTCGGTTCATCGCGCTTGCAGCTGTGGCTTCAATCGTGTCCAGCTGCGGCACCTGTGGCCAGCCAGGCACATCATTTCTTGGCTCGGACTGGGCTTGATAGCCAGCCGCATAACTTTCTGGAGACTGCACCACACCCGGAGTGACAATAGAACCGGGGTCGGGGGCCTGCTGCGGAGCATTGAAGCGCGGCGGCTCGCTGGAAAGTGGGGCGTCGGAGCGCGGAATTTCTGGTGATTGCCCGGCGCCGAATACGGGTTCCTGGCGCGGTGGATTGGGATCCACAGCGGGTTTCGGCTCACTCGCGAAATCATCCAAGTCCGCGAAATAATCAGTGCTTCCAACCCGGCCGCTGCTCACCGGCGCCCCCAATTGCTTGTTATTATGGACAATGCGCGCCAATTCGATCAGCGGATCTTCACCAGACGGCCGGTTTCCCCCGGACGGTGCCGGGGTCTCTGCCGTATCTGGCCGCTTTTTGTCGTATTCGTCTGACATGAGCGCTCTAAAGAACCGGTTTCGTTACGCTACGTTTTATCAATATACCCTGATCACTTCTCACAAGGCATATCAGCGCATTTCCTCAGGAGCTTGTACACCGAGAATCGCCAAGCCTGACGAAAGTACCAAGGATACTGCACGAACCAAAGCAACACGCGCTACGGTTAATTTCGTGTTACTAGAATCAATAAAACGTAAATGAGGCAATTCCTTGCCTCTATTCCAGTGACCGTGCAGTGAACTTGCAAGTTCATGCAGGTAAAACGCGATTCTATGCGGCTCATGAGTGTCGGCAGCTGCCTCGACAACTTTTGGCCACTCAGCCATTTTACCGATTAATTCGAGCTCACCGAGGTCATCAAGCAGGGAATAGTCGGCACTCGCGAGTACAGAATCACTCAAGTCTTGCCCGGACAGTTCTTCTGCGGCCTGCCGCAAGACAGAACAGCAGCGCGCATGGCCATACTGAACGTAAAAGACCGGATTATCCTTGGACTGCTCCGTAACCTTTTTGAAGTCAAAATCGAGTGGCGCATCGTTCTTCCGGAACAACATCATGAACCGGACAGGATCCGATCCAACTTCATCGACCACTTCGCGCAGGGTAATGAAATCACCGGACCGTTTTGACATCTTCACCGGCGCCCCGTCCCGCATCAGCTTCACAAGCTGGCAGAAACGGACGATGACTTCGGTATCGCCGCCGGAAACAGCCTTGCCGACCGCCTGCAAACGTTTGGCGTAGCCGCCGTGGTCCGCACCAAGAACGTAGATCGCTTCCTTGAAACCGCGCTGGAACTTATCCTCGAAATACGCAACGTCAGCCGCAAAATATGTGTAGGACCCATCTGACTTTTTCAGCGCCCGATCGGTATCGTCCCCAAAATCGCTTGCTCGGAAAAGTGTCTGTTCGCGGTCTTCCCAGTCGTCCGGGACCTGGCCCTTGGGCGGCGGGAGCGTGCCTTCATACACAAGTCCTTTGGTCCGCAGTCCATCGAGCATGTGATCAATCTTTGACCCATTGCTGCCACTACGTTCATGCAGAGATCGTTCGGAGAAAAAGACCTCGTGCTCAACACCGAGCGCGGCTAGATCCGAGCGGATCAAATCCAGCATCGCAGCAATCGCACGTTCCTTGACCTTCGGGAGCCAGTCGGCTTCGTCCTGATCGCGCAAATCACTGCCGAATTCGTCCTTCAGCGCCACGCCAACCGGGATGAGGTAATCTCCGGGATAAAGACCTGCCGGGATCTCGCCGATATCTTCGCCGAGTGCCTCGCGGTAGCGAAGAAAAGCACTGCGGGCGAGCGTGTCGATCTGAGATCCGGCATCGTTGATGTAGTATTCTTTGACCACTTCATTGCCGGCAAAGGCCAGCAAATTGGCAAGCGCATCGCCAACCACGGCACCGCGAATATGTCCGACATGCATCGGCCCGGTCGGGTTCGCGGAGACATATTCGACATTCACCTTGGAAGGATCAGCAGACTTCGTGCCGCCATAACCAAGGCCTTCCGCAAGAATGCTCCCAAGTATCTTCTGCCAGACACTCTGGTCGACCCGCAGATTGATAAATCCAGGACCTGCAACCGTGGTTTCGGTAATTTCCGGGTCTTTTGAGAGTTCGGCAACCAAACGCTCCGCCAGATCACGCGGTTTCATGCCAAGCGGCTTAGCAAGAACCATTGCCGCGTTGGTTGCAAAGTCCCCATGAGCAGGATCCCGAGGTGCCTCGACGACAACGCGGGACAGATCTGGCGCATTGCCATCCGGTCCTTTTAACTCAAGCGCTTCGAGGCATTTTTTCACGCGTTGCGTGAACACGGCAAAGATGTTCATTCAGGCACCGGTCAGGGTTGAAACTTCAAACACAACGGCCCCGCACGCGCCAGCGAGAAGCCCTCTGGCGCGGCGGGGATCCGATTTTGACCCTGCGCCTACCCCAAATCCGGTGTGTCGTCAAACAGTCTGCGGTGTTCTTCGATCGCATAACGATCAGTCATGCCAGCGATATAATCACATACGCGCCGGGCTCTGCTGGTCTCGTCAAGGCTCTCCAAGCCCTTGTCCCAAGGAGCCGGCATCAGGTCCGGCTCGGCAAGAAGACGAGCAAATAGATCCCTGACGACTCGGGCAACAAGACGGCGGACCGACAAAACATCCTCATGGCGGTAGACCCGTGCGAACAAGAACCGTTTCACTTCCTTTTCGGCCGCTGTCATGGCTGGCGAAAACCCGACCAGACACTTTCCAGCCGAACGCACATCCTCAACGCTTTGCGGATCTAACTCGCTGATATTGCGCACGCCCTCCTGAATAACGTCTTCCACCATCCGGGTAATGCTGCGGCGGACGATCTCATGGATCCGCCGCGTTTCTTCAAGGCCTGGATACTTGTGGTCCACTTCCGCGAGAATATCTGCCAGAAACGGAACTTCCCGCATGTCGTCGATCGCGAACAGGCCAGCCCGAAGTCCATCGTCAAGATCATGCGCGTCGTAAGCGATATCATCTGCAATCGCAGCAGCTTGTGCCTCAGCACTCGGCCAGGTTCCAAGCATCAGATCCTGCTGTTTCTGATACTCCCGGATCGCAAAGGGCAATTCGCCATCCTTGAACTTACCCAGCGGCGCACCTGTTTCATCCACCAAGGGACCGTTGTGTTTGACGAGGCCTTCCAGAGTTTCCCACGCAAGGTTCAACCCATCGAACTCCGCATAGCGGTGCTCTAGATGCGTTACGACACGCAAGGACTGGGCGTTGTGGTCAAATCCACCAAAAGGCGCCATGCATTCATGCATGACATCCTCGCCCTCATGGCCGAAAGGTGTGTGTCCAAGGTCATGTGCAAGTGCAAGACACTCTGCGAGATCCTCATCCAGCCGCAGCGCTCGGGCGAGCGACCGGGCGATCTGGGAGACCTCAATCGTGTGCGTCAAACGCGTGCGGAAGTGATCTCCCTCGTGATACACAAAGACCTGTGTCTTGTGCTTGAGTCGCCGAAAGGCCGAGGAATGGATGATCCGGTCCCGATCGCGCTGGAAAGGTGTCCGGGTCGGGCTTTCAGGCTCCGGAAAGTGGCGCCCCCTGCTCTTGAACGGGTTTTGAGCATAAACTGCAAGGGATTGCGCCCCGTACCCGATGTCTGCCTGGATTTTCTTCCAATTGTCGTTCACTGCCCGTCCCCTTGAATAACGCACCGGTACTGGCCCAGTTATTGACGCTTGTGCTTCGAGATCTTAACTATCGGGTTAAGTCAATTTTGTCGCGCTAACATTGGCGCAGACACAGCGAGTCAGTAGAAGATGACCGAAACGCTTGAAAATCGAGTAACAGTCAGTGATCGCGCTGCCAAGCGCATTGCGAAGATTTTGTCGGGAGAGGCTGCCGGCAGCATGCTGCGCGTTAGCGTGGAGGGCGGCGGATGCTCGGGCCTGCAATACAAATACGATGTGGTCGGCGCACAAGAAGATGATGATCTGGTAATCGAGAAATTCGGCGCGACGGTGCTGATCGATTCCATCTCCTTACAATACATGGGCGGATCCGAGATCGACTTCGTGGACGATCTGATCGGTCAGGCCTTCCAGATCAACAATCCGCATGCAGTTGCCGGTTGCGGCTGCGGCACGAGCTTCACGATCTAAAAGCCTGCCTGAACAAAGCTGTTTGCTCAGAGACCGAACCGGTCAGATGTTAATGGCTGGGCATATGTTCAGAACGTGGGCGACAAACGATCTCCTTCGCATATGATGCGGCGCAGAGAGCGGCGGAGACTTGTGATGAAAATTGCCACCTGGAACATCAACGGCGTCAAGGCACGGTTAGAAACAGTGCAGGAATGGCTGAAAGAAGCCTCGCCCGATGTTGCTTGTTTGCAGGAGATCAAGTCGGTCGACGAAAACTTTCCGCGCCAGCCGATTGAAGATCTCGGCTATAATGTCGAAACTCATGGGCAAAAAGGCTTCAACGGCGTTGCCATCCTCTCAAAAACGCCTCTGGAAGACGTTGAACGGCGGCTTCCAGGAAACGACGACGACGAACAGGCACGCTATATCGAAGCAACAGTGACCAACGGAGACGGCGTTGTCCGCTTCGGTTGCCTCTACCTGCCCAACGGCAACCCGCTTGGGACCGAAAAATTTCCCTACAAACTCGGCTGGATGGACCGGTTGCTGATCCATGCAGAAAAGCGGCTTGCTGAAGAAGTGCCCTTCATTCTCCTGGGCGACTACAATGTCATCCCGGATCCGATCGATGCGAAAAATCCGGAAAACTGGACGGACGATGCTCTGTTCCAACCCGAAAGCCGGCAGAAATTCCACGCCCTTACGCATCTTGGCATGACCGAAGCCATCCGGGCTTGCACCGAAGCTCCGGAAACGTTCACCTTTTGGGACTATCAGGCCGGAGCCTGGCAGAAAAACAACGGCATCCGCATTGATCACATTTTGATGTCGCCGCAGGCGAACGACAAAATGCTCGGCTGCGGGATCGACAAACATGTTCGCGGCTGGGAAAAGCCGTCCGACCATGTTCCCGTGTGGGTTAAACTCGCCGCCTGAATGCCGATGCCCCGGTGCCTTTATATCCACTGCATTGAAGAAACTGGCTGGTCTATGCCGTTTGCGATCCTTCGCCGGCATGCTATATTTTCATTAATGGGATAAAAGACCAAGGCCACTGGCCCGCACCGGCGAAAAGCGGGTTTTTCTCCTGGCGCAGTTTCAAGCTGCGCTCCCCAAACCTCTTTGCCGCGTTGACTGTGGCGCTCTTGTCGAGCGGTTCTCAATACGTTTCAAATGAAGCTCAAGCGCAAGAGACGGCAAAACCGAATGTGCCTTGCACGTGCCGCTATCAGGGTGAGGACTACAGCATCGGCGACTCCATCTGCTTGTCCAGCGGCTCCAGCCCCAAAATGGCGACATGTTCGATGGTTCTGAACAATACGTCCTGGAAGATGAGCAACGCCCCCTGCCCGCAAGCCCTGGAGATTCCGGAGGTATCGCCCATTCAACAGGCGTCACCGGACGATTTGGCGGATACACCGATCCTTTGATTAACAGCGATTGGGCACCGCCTGCAGAAAGCGTGCGTTATTGTCTTACAACGTCGTTGCTGTGTGTCGGGAGGGCTTCACGCGGTCAAAGCCGCGTTGCGCAAATTACTGCGTTGGAACCTGCTGAGCCGTCAGCATATCCGGACGGTTGTTTTCGATCCATGTATCAGCCAGGGACCGTGCTTCTGCACGAACCGGTTCCGGCGCGACGGCAAAATACTGCTCATGCAGGTTGTTGATCCAGGTTGTGTCCTGGCCGGTTGCTTGTTTACGGGCAACAGTCAACCACATCAAACCACGAGCTTTTTTCTTGTCTGAAGATCCAAGAGAGTAAAGTGTTTCGCCGAGTTTGGCCTGAGCACCGACATGGCCTTTGAGCGCAGCAAGATTATACCAGCGCACCGCCATCCGGCTGTTGGTCTCCCGGTACATTTCCCCAAGATGAAACTGGGCGGCTGCATCCCCGTAATAAGATGCCGCGTGGGTAAAGATCCTGCGGGCTTGTCCTTCATCTTTGATGACGGCGCCATCGATGCCGCTCAGATAATAAGAGCCAAGTGCTACGAAGGCGCTGGAGACAAAAGGTGCATCCGGGGAATCCGGGCTGTCATTGCCGTGATCCCGGACAATCTGGCTATAATATTGAAAGGCCTTGTAGTCATCTTCCTGCACACCGTCGCCCTTGGCGTACATGTCACCAAGCTTCCAGGCAGCCATGGTCTGCCCGTTTTCTGCGGCATATTTCAAAGACGAGATCGCTGCTGTTTTATCACCAGAGTAATACTGGCGGGCACCAGTGCGCAGAGCTTCATTGGGCGACATGGTTGACGGATTGATCGGTCCGGGCGCAGCCGGCTGGCCGTCAAACGCCTCTGACGGCACTGTTGCCATCATCAAGGCGAGCACGCCGACAACGGCCCCGCTGACGCTTAAGTGCTGACGATGTGTCTTCTTGCTGTACATCCCGTTCACACTATTCTCCCGCGAACGATATCCATCGTCACGGGCACATATCCCATTCATCTGTTACACCAAGCTGATGCTTGAATGTTTGACACCTCACCATGCGTCTTGAAACGATTGCGTGATGTCCCAAATGTGAGCGATCAATCTGGCCTTAGTTGGGCTGCGCGCCCTGCCCCAGCAAAACCGCCGTAACGCATTGAACCATCGCGCAACCTGGCATCTGTTTTTGTGCCGAGCGCTACGTGTTGATCCACTCGTGTACCGCAATCATGGCCGAACATGGGCATCAAGCGGCTCCATGAAGGCACCGCAATACTTTGCCGCCAAGTGTTGCTGAATAGGCACAATTTGCCGCCCCTCCTCAGACCCAATCGAAACACACGCAGGTTGACGATCGGTTTCCATATCTTCAAAAGGCCTCGAGTGATGCCAATTAGCGTCAACGCTGGGGAAAACGGGCGCTTTTGGCCAATTTCCTTGGCTGTTCTATGTTTGTACTTCAAACTGAACTATGATTCGGTGTAGGACCGGCGTGATCAGATGCGCGGTCAGCGCAGTTTAATAAAACCAGGTACCCATCAGGCGATACGCAATGAGCGGAAAAGACGATCTTTTTGCAGGCAATGCAGCTGTTTCCAATCCGGTTGGATCGGAACCGGCACCAGCACCCAAGCCTGCGCCAACGCCTGTTGCGGATCTCTCTGAGGCACGAAAGAAGTCACAAGCTGCTGCCGAAAACAGCGATTATTCAGCTGCCGATATTGAAGTCTTGGAAGGACTGGAGCCTGTTCGCAGGCGTCCGGGTATGTACATCGGCGGCACGGACGAAAAGGCCCTCCACCACCTTTTTGCCGAAGTCATCGACAACTCCATGGACGAAGCCGTTGCGGGACACGCAACCTGGATTGATGTCTCCCTTGGTGCGGATGGCTACCTGAACATTACGGACAACGGCCGCGGCATCCCGGTCGATCCGCATCCGAAGTTCAAGGACAAGTCGGCTCTGGAAGTCATCATGACGACCCTGCATGCCGGCGGTAAATTCGACAGCAAAGTCTATGAAACGTCCGGTGGTTTGCACGGCGTTGGCGTGTCCGTCGTTAATGCCCTGTCGGACGAACTGGTTGTCGAAGTGGCCCGAAGCCGTAAGCTCTATCGTCAAATCTTTCGTCGCGGTCACCCGCAAGGACCGCTGGAGCATATTGGCGATACTCAAAACCGCCGCGGAACGATGGTCCGATTCAAGCCGGACGAGACGATTTTCGGAAAGGGTGCGAAATTCCAGCCGGCGCGCTTGCTCAAGATGGCGCGCTCGAAAGCCTATCTCTTTGGCGGCGTCGAAATCCGCTGGCACTGCGCTCCAGAATTGATTTCAGAGAAGGACGAAACCCCGGCAGAGGCCGCCTTCCACTTCCCCGGCGGCCTGCGGGACTTTCTGGAAGAACGGCTCGGCAAGGAACGGCGGGTGGTCGAGGAAGTCTTTTCGGGCCGGACCGACAAGACCGGCAAACATGGATCGGTCGAATGGGCCGTCAGCTGGTTTGCAGGCGACGGGTTCATCAATTCCTACTGTAACACCGTCCCAACCCCGGAGGGCGGCACGCACGAGGCCGGTTTCCGCTATGCGCTCCTGCGGGGCCTGAAAGCCTACGGTGAACTGGTCAACAACAAGAAGGCCTCGATCATTACCGGTGATGACGTCATGACATCTGCCGGCGGGATGCTCTCGGTCTTCATCCGGGAACCCGAATTTGTTGGCCAGACC
The DNA here is from genome assembly GCF_055755305.1 of Roseibium sp. R5. Classification (NCBI taxonomy): domain Bacteria; kingdom Pseudomonadati; phylum Pseudomonadota; class Alphaproteobacteria; order Hyphomicrobiales; family Stappiaceae; genus Roseibium; species Roseibium sp. R5. Next base: position 3,530,715 of record NZ_CM146910.1, on the reverse strand, counting down.
AAAGACAAACTGGCTACCAACGAAGCAACACGCGTTGCCGAGACGGCGGTTCGCGATGCCTTTGATCACTGGCTGACCGCCTCGCCCAATCAAGCCAACAAGCTCTTGGAATGGGTGATCGACCGTGCCGAAGAACGCCTTCGGCGCCGCCAGGAAAAAGACGTGGCCCGCAAGACGGCCGTGCGCAAGCTTCGTCTCCCTGGAAAGCTCGCGGATTGCTCGACCAGCCAGTCGGAGGGAACGGAACTCTTTATCGTTGAGGGCGACTCGGCGGGCGGATCTGCAAAACAAGCTCGAAACCGCGCCAACCAGGCCGTTTTGCCGCTGCGCGGCAAGATCCTCAACGTCGCCAATGCTGGCCGCGACAAGCTGGTCGCCAATCAGCAGCTTGCGGACCTCATTCAAGCGCTCGGCTGCGGGACCCGCTCCAGCTACGCCGAAAAGGATCTGCGCTACGAGAAAATCGTCATCATGACCGATGCGGACGTGGACGGCGCGCATATCGCTTCTCTGTTGATCACGTTCTTCTATCGTGAAATGCCGGAACTGATCCGCGGTGGTCATCTCTATCTTGCGGTGCCACCACTCTATCGCTTGAGCCAAGGCGGAAAGACCCTCTACGCACGCGACGACATGCACAAGGACGAACTTTTGGCCAGCGCCTTTAAGGGCAAATCGAAGGTTGAAATCGGCCGCTTCAAGGGTCTTGGCGAGATGCTGCCCGCTCAGCTGAAGGAAACCACTATGGATCCATCCAAGCGGTCCCTTCTAAAAGTCAGCGTGGACGAGTTTGCCATTGCGGATACCAATGACACAGTTGAACGGCTCATGGGCAACAAACCCGAAGCCCGTTTCCGGTTCATCCAGGACAATGCTGAATTTGCCGACGACCTTGATATCTAAGGCTCAGGCGGGCAGACCCCAATTGATTCAAAGTGTTATGGGAAGATAGGCATTCAAGTCGCATTTAACTTAAATGCCAACGAAATCATGCGATGTAGAAGTTTTATGCGTATGATCACTCATACACCTAGTTTTATTGCGCATGATTTCGGACCAACCATTAACTGAGTTGGCAAAACGACAAGAGAAATACTGAACATTTCTGATATTTAACCTCACCAATGCATTGACTCACCAGCGAACAAATGTAGGGTGTGGCCAAATCGGCGAAGGGCAGTTCAGGACGAGCTGCTGCCATTAAATCACAACATTCGGGCAAAGCGCTCCATGTCATTTAATACTCTCGGTCTGAGCGAGAAGGTCCTCGCTGCAGTTGATGCGGCAGGTTATAAAGATCCAACAGCCATTCAGGCAGGTGCCATACCTCAAGTCCTGGAACGGCGCGATGTCCTCGGCATTGCACAGACCGGGACCGGCAAGACCGCCAGCTTCACCTTGCCGATGCTGACTCTTCTTGAAAAAGGACGTGCCCGCGCCCGTATGCCGCGCACACTGATCCTGGAGCCGACCCGGGAACTGGCCGCTCAGGTCCAGGAAAACTTCGAGAAATACGGCACGAACCACAAGCTGAACGTTGCCCTTTTGATCGGCGGCGTTTCCTTTGCCGAGCAGGACAAGAAACTCGATCGCGGCACCGACGTGCTGATCGCAACGCCTGGCCGCCTGCTGGATCATTTCGAGCGCGGCAAGCTGTTGCTGCAGGGCGTCGAAATCCTGGTGATCGATGAAGCTGACCGGATGCTCGACATGGGCTTCATTCCGGACATTGAGCGGATCTGCAAGCTGATCCCGTTCACGCGGCAGACCTTGTTCTTCTCAGCAACGATGCCACCGGAAATTCAGCGCCTGACCGAAACATTTTTGCAGAACCCAGCAAGGATCGAAGTGGCTCCGACCTCTTCAACGTCCGAAAATGTAACGCAGCAGCTGAAAGCTGCTGGCGGCAAGGATTACGACAAACGCGCTGCCTTGCGCGAACTTCTGGAAGGTGCTGAAGACCTTCAGAACGCGATTGTCTTCTGCAACCGCAAGCGCGATATCTCAACGCTGTTCCGGTCGCTCGAACGCCACGAGTACAACGTTGGTGCTCTGCATGGCGACATGGACCAGCGCACCCGCATGATGATGCTGGAAAACTTCCGGAAAGGCGCGATCAAACTTCTCGTTGCCAGTGATGTGGCAGCTCGCGGGCTGGACATCCCGGAAGTGAGCCACGTCTTCAACTACGATGTTCCTATCAATGCGGAAGACTACGTTCACCGGATCGGCCGCACGGGACGTGCTGGCCGCAGCGGAACAGCGTATACGCTCGTAACGGAAAGCGATCAGAAGTATTTGCGCGCGATCGAAGAGCTGACAAACCAGTCGATCGAATGGATCGGCGAATCGATCGACTTTGAGGCTGCCGCAGCGGAACGCAAAGCCAAGCGCCGCTCGCCTAAATCGGCCAAGGCAGATTCAAGCAACGACAACGACGCAAGTCAGAGCAAACCAGCGCCGAAAAAGCGTGGCCAGTCACGCCGAAAAAGTGAAGAGCCGGCCGCTGAAACGCAGGTTGAAGAAACACGCTCAAGCAACAGGGTTCAAAAGATTTCTCAGAGATCAGGCAGCAAGCCGCAAAAGCAAGATAACAACGCACCAGCTTTCAGCGAAGGCGTTCATATTCCGGCGTTTCTGCTTCGCGAGCCACGAGCCAAAAAAGCGTCGTAATCCCCAACTAGCGGGAACTCGACCAAAATATTTAACTCGTCCTTAAACGTTACGTCAGATTTTGGATGTTAAGAATTCGGGCCGTTTGGGGTGGCCACCGAAGAAGACTTGACTGAGAGAAAACTGATGTCGGATAAGGACGATCATATCAGGACCATCGGATACGGTGAGTCCGCGATCGGGTACATAAGGAAAAACACCTTACCCGCTTATCCGCGCTCTTATGAACTCTGGTACACCTATTCTGCTGGATACAACCAGGGCCTCAACCGCGCTATCAACGAAGCTGTAAAAGAAAACGGCCGAATCAGCACCGATGAGATGCTGTCCCTCTATGGTCGTTTCTTATCCCCGACACGGCTGGGTGACCGCCTCGATGATGTCGGTTCAAAAGTTTCCCGCGAAGTCGAAGAGATTGTCGAAACACTGAAGCTAAGCGCTGATGCGACATCCGACTACGGTGCCGCTCTCGAGCAGGCCGGCCTCAAGATCTCTGGGATCACCGATCCGGATAAACTGAAGCTTTATGTAACGCATCTGGTCAAATCCACCCAAAATGCGGTTGCATCCAACAGGAAACTTGAAAGCCAGCTGTTGGAATCAAAAAAGCACATTGAGAACTTGCAGTCCTCGCTTGAAGCGATCCGCTATGAGTCTCTGATTGATGAGCTGACAACCCTTAACAATCGCAAGCACTTCGACAATTCGCTCGAGAAGGTAATCCGGAACTCCATAGAGAGTGGCCGTGGGTTTGCGTTGTTGATGACGGACATCGATCATTTCAAGAAGTTCAACGATACGTATGGTCACCAGACGGGCGATCAGGTATTGCGCCTCGTCGCCTTGTCCGTGAAACAAAACATTTCAAGCCAAGACGTTGCGTGCAGATATGGCGGCGAGGAGTTCGCGATCATCCTGCCCCATGCCGGAATGGACGAAGCTGTTGAAGTGGCAGAAAAGATCCGTGCTGCTGTTATGGCCAAGGAACTTGTAAAGCGCTCGACGGGTGAAAATCTTGGACGCATCACGATTTCCGCCGGTATTGCAGCCTACAAGCCGGACGATAACGAGCACACCATTGTCTCGCGCGCCGATGAAGCAATGTATGCGGCCAAGAACGCTGGCCGTAACCTTGTGAAAACCGAAAACGATCTCGAAATAAAAGAAAATCAGGAAAACGTCGCCTAACAACCGACGACGACCTCCTGAAACTATTTCCCGGACCTAGTCCGCAGCGTCCAATCCCATTTGCCAGAAATCCGCTTCCAATCGGCTTGCCTTTTCGAACAATGCCAAAAGCCGCGGATAGCGTGCTTCGGTCAGATAGACGTCCCCTGTCTCGTCGATCCAGTTGGCAAAACCCTTGGCCAGATCCTGATAGGCATCACTGCCATATTCCTGGATCCAGCGGCTGTAAGGATTGCCCTCGGTGGCCGCACCCGCATTCATCAGCGCTGACCCGATTTCGGCGTAGCCGATCACACATGGAGCAAGTGCTGCTTGCAGGTCCAGGAGATCACCGGACATGCCTGCATCCAGAACAAAGCGCGTGTAAGCCATTGTAGGTGTATCTTCCGGGGCACTTTCAATGTTTTCGCGTGTCATGCCCCAGGAGCCGCAAAGCTCCAGATGTAGGTCCAGCTCGACATCCAGAATGGCCTTAACGCCCTCAAGTGACTGACGCATGTCCCCAACAGTCGGGCTTTTATAAATGCTGAGCGCATAGGCCCGCGCAAACTGGATCAGAAACAGATAGTCCTGAACCAGGTAATGCTTGAAAGCGCTGAGCGGGAGATCCCCTTTGCCGAGCTGGCGAACGAACTCGTGGTCAACATAAGACGCCCACTGCGGGGCCGCACCGGCCTTCAGCCGCTCAAACAACTTCACGCTATCACCTGAAATATTGGAGTATGGTCAATCAGTTCCGCGCATGTGCGCTGAGGTCCGCTGCCTGAAGAGACACAGATTCGCCACAGCCACAGGCAGACACTTCGTTCGGGTTCTTGAAAATGAAGCCGGACCGGAACTTGGTCACTTCAAAGTCCATTTCTGTTCCGAGCAGGAAAAGCACGGCGGACGGATCGACAAAGATCTTTGCACCCTTGTCTTCGATCACATCATCGCCGGGACTCGCCTCTTCGACGAGATCCATGGCGTATTCCATACCTGCGCAGCCGCCTTTTTTGATCCCGACGCGCAGACCCAATGCCGGCTTGTCCGCGTTATCTACAAGTTCGCAGACCCGTTCTGCGGCAGCATCGGTCAATGTCATGACCTGAAATTTTGAGGCAGAAGCCATCACGTCCTCTCAAGCAGTCTCAGGAGTTTAACCTGATATAGGAACTCAGCTTAAGGATACAAAGGGAAGAACTCAATACCAGTTGAGCGCGACCTTGGCCTCATCGGACATGCGGTCCGGCGTCCAGGGCGGATCAAAGACCATGTCGACGGTCACGGGGCCAACACCGGCAACAGAGGCAACAGCGTTCTCCACCCAACCCGGCATTTCACCGGCAACGGGACACCCCGGCGCCGTGAGGGTCATATCGATGTTGATCGAGCGGTCATCTTCGATATCGACCTTGTAGATCAGGCCGAGCTCATAAATGTCGCACGGAATTTCCGGATCGTAGACGGTTTTCAGAGCACCGATGATGTCTGTCGTCAGTCGGTCAAGTTCGGCCGGAGAGATCGCGCTTTGAGCGCTGACCTCAGCCTGGAGTTCTTCACCAGCTGCGTTCGTGTCGATCGTGGTCGCGTTATCCATGTCCAACGGTCCTTACCCGAAGAAGCTCTGCGCCTTTACGAGCGCTTCATACAGCGCGTCGACTTCATCGCGCGTATTGTACATTCCAAAACTTGCCCGGCATGTAGAGGTTACACCATATTTTGCCAAGAGGGGCTGAGCGCAATGTGTGCCCGCACGAACCGCTACGCCGGACCGGTCAATAATCGTCGAGACATCATGAGCGTGGGCTCCCTCGATCTCAAATGAGATGATGGCCCCCTTCCCCGGTGCATCGCCGAATATCCGGAGCGAGTTGATCTGGCGCAGTTTTTCATGCGCGTAGATTTTCAGATCTTCCTCATGGCGCGCAATGTTCTCGCGGCCAACCGAATCCATGTAGTCCAGCGCAGCTCCAAGACCAATCGCCTGAACGATCGGCGGCGTGCCGGCTTCAAACCGGTGTGGCGGTGCGTTGTAGGTCACATCATCCTCGGTCACATCGAGGATCATCTCTCCGCCGCCCTGGAACGGACGCAATGCTTCCAAACGTTCCGGCTTGCCGTAGAGCACGCCAATGCCGGATGGACCATACACCTTGTGACCTGTGAAAACGTAATAGTCGCAGCCAATGTCCTGAACATCGACCGGCATATGCACGGCAGCCTGACTTCCGTCCACGAGGACCTGAATGCCGCGCTCATGCGCGATTTCACAGATCTCCTTGACCGGAACAACGGTTCCAAGAACGTTGGACATATGCGTGATCGCGACGAGCTTGGTCCGGTCGGTCAACGCGTCCTTGAACGCGTCCAGATCAAACGAACCATCCTCACGGACATAGACCCATTTGAGCTTTGCTCCGTGCCGCTCCCGGTGGAAATGCCAAGGCACGATATTGGAGTGGTGCTCCATGATCGACAGAACGATCTCATCGCCCTCTGCGAAGAACTTTCCGCCGAGACCATAGGCAACGAGATTGATCGCTTCGGTGGTCGACTTGGTGAAAACAATATTGTCGACGGACCCAGCGTTCAGGAAACGGCGAACCTTTTCCCGCGCCGCTTCGAAGTTGTCAGTGGCCGTATTGGACAGGTAATGCAGGCCCCGGTGGACGTTGGCGTATTCATGGCTATACGCCTTGGTCACCGCATCGATCACCGCCTGAGGTTTTTGCGCCGAGGCGCCATTGTCAAGATAAACCAGCGGCTTTCCATAGACCTCGCGCGCAAGGATCGGGAAATCCTTGCGGATCGCCTCAACATCGTATGCCGTCGATATCGTGGTCTCTTGTGCGGTTGCGACCGTCATGCGGCGCTGCTCCTTATTCCAAAAACCCTTTTCCGCAGAGATGCTTCATCACCCGGCGGAAAACAAGAGTGTGCGCGGATTTGCCCAATCCGCGCAAACACGTCATCAGTGACCGGCCAACCAGTCGCGGACCCTCTGCTCCAGGCCTTCGGTCACGTCATCTTCGCCATACTCTTCAATGGCTTCGGAAAGGAAGGCAAGAACGAGAAGTGTCTTTGCCTCGTCTTCCGGGATGCCGCGGGCACGGAGATAGAACAGAAGATCTTCATCGATCTGACCGCTGGTCGCACCATGGGCACACAGAACGTCGTCCGCGAAGATTTCCAGCTCCGGCTTGTTCGCCATTTCCGCTGTTTCGGACAACAGCAGCGCCTGGGTCATCATTTCACCGTCGGTCTTCTGGGCATGCGGAGCGACGTTGATCCGGCCCTGATAAACACCCCGGGCTTCACCATCGAGTACGGTCTTGAAGAATTCCCGGCTGTTACAATGCGGCACGGCGTGATCGACGATCAGTGTCTGATCGGCAAGATCGGACCCACCAGCCATTGAAACACCGTAGATCTTGGCTTCGGAGTTTTCGCCGGTGAAGTTGATGAACTGCTGGTTCCGGACGAATTGCGGCCCGGCGATGAAGCCGAGCGATTTGAACTCGGCTTCGGCTCCAAGTGTAGCGATCGTCGTCAGAAGACGCGCAGCTTCGGTCTTGCCGGCAATCAGCCGCGTTGCTGCGACCGATGCATTGTCCGCAACGTCGTAGTCAAACACGGTGTTGATCTCACCGGCACCGGTGTCGCCCGAAAAGCTTTCCAGAACACGCAGCTTGGCGCCCTTGCCAACCGTGATCTTGTTGCGGACGACCTGTGCTCCGGTTGCGGTTGCCAGCTGAACGAGCTCAAGCGGCTTGGAGACTTCCGCGCCGTCCTTCACGGCGACAACCACACCGCCTTGAACAAAGGCCGTGTTCAGCGCAACCAAACCGTCATTCGGTCCGGTCTTGGGCGACTTCAGAAGCTGTGCGCCTTCGTCACTGGATAGTGCATCCGTGAGATTGGAGACTGTGACACCTTCTGCGGCGAGCGCATCAATGTCCGACAGTTCTGCAACAAAACTGCCGTTGGCCACGACGATCTTGAAACGATCCAGATCGCCAAATGTCTCGGAGGCTTCAAGAACGCCTTTGACAGCGGAACTGTCGGCAGCGGTTGCCAGTGGTGCAGCGGATTTCATGAAGGCGCGCAGATCGGAGTATTTGTACTCCTCAACGCGGCGGTGCGGCAGGCCCTTGTCCTTTATCTGGCCAAGCGCGCTATCGCGCAAGGCTGAGACTGCAACGGAGCCTGCGAGTGCGCTCTTGGCCGCGTCGTACCGGTCGATCAGGTCGCTTTCGGCCTGGGTGTTCCTGATGGGTGCATTTGCGTTCATGTCGCGGCTCCTATCAAGCGGCTGCGTTGATGATGTCAGCGTAACCGTTTTTCTCCAGTTCAAGCGCCAGGTCCTTGTCGCCTGTCTTCACGATCTTGCCTTTGGACAACACGTGGACAACATCGGGGACAATGTGATCGAGAAGGCGCTGATAGTGTGTGATCACAACCATGGCCCGGTCCGGACCGCGCAACTTGTTGACACCTTCGGAGACGATGCGCAGAGCGTCGATGTCGAGGCCGGAATCGGTCTCGTCCAGCACGCAAAGTTTCGGCTCCAGAAGAGACATCTGAAGAATTTCAGCGCGTTTCTTCTCACCGCCGGAAAAACCAACGTTCAGCGGACGCTTCAGCATGTCCATGGAGACGTTCAGGTGAGCTGCTGCTTCCTTGACGCGCTTCATGAAGTCCGGAATGGACAGGGTGTCTTCACCGCGCGCCTTGCGCTGCGCATTCATCGCTGTCTTCAGGAATTCCATGGTCGCAACACCCGGAATTTCGATCGGGTACTGAAACGCCAGGAACATGCCGGCTGCCGCCCGCTCGTCCGGCTCCATGTCGAGCATGTTTTCACCGTTGAACAGGATCTCGCCCTCGGTGACTTCATAGTCGTCCTTGCCCGCCAGGATGTAGGACAGAGTGGACTTGCCGGAGCCGTTCGGGCCCATGATGGCGTGGACTTCGCCAGCATTGACGGTGAGGTCAATGCCGCGCAGAATTTCTGTTTCGTCTTCCGCGATGCGAGCGTGCAGGTTTTTGATCTCAAGCATTGAGATGTTCCTTGTCATTCAAAGGGCAGTCGTCGCCCAAACCAAATTTTCAGGCGGGCTTAGCCCACAGATCCTTCAAGGCTGATCGAGATCAGCTTTTGAGCTTCAACAGCGAATTCCATCGGCAGCTGCTGAATGACGTCCTTGACGAAGCCGTTGACGATCAGCGCCACCGCTTCTTCTTCGTTCATCCCGCGTTGCAGGCAATAGAACATCTGGTCGTCCGAGATCTTCGAGGTGGTCGCCTCGTGCTCAAACTGTGCCGTTGCGTTCTTGCTTTCAATGTAAGGCACCGTATGCGCGCCGCACTCCTGACCGATAAGGAGACTGTCACATTGGGTGAAGTTCCGGGCGTTGGACGCCTTGCGGTGGGCTGAGATCAGACCGCGGTAGGTGTTTTCCGACTTACCAGCGGAAATGCCCTTGGAAATCACCCGGCTCGACGTGTTTTTGCCGAGGTGGATCATCTTGGTGCCACTGTCGATCTGCTGGTGACCGTTGGACACCGCAATGGAATAGAACTCACCGCGGGAGTTGTCGCCGCGCAGAATGCAGGACGGGTACTTCCAGGTGATTGCAGAGCCAGTTTCGACCTGGGTCCAGGAGATCTTGGAGTTCTTGCCGCGGCAATCGCCCCGCTTGGTGACGAAGTTGTAGATGCCGCCCTTGCCGTCCTTGTCGCCCGGGAACCAGTTCTGAACGGTGGAGTATTTGATCTCCGCGTCGTCCAGCGCAACCAGTTCCACGACCGCCGCGTGCAGCTGGTTCTCATCGCGCTGCGGCGCCGTACAGCCTTCCAAGTAAGAAACGTAGGAGCCCTTGTCGGCGATGATCAGTGTCCGCTCGAACTGACCTGTGTTCTGCTCGTTGATCCGGAAGTAGGTCGACAGCTCCATCGGGCAGCGCACGCCCTCCGGGATGTAGACGAAGGATCCGTCGGAGAAAACGGCCGAGTTCAGTGTCGCGTAATAGTTGTCTGTCACCGGAACTACCGACCCGATGTACTTTTTCACAAGATCCGGATACTCGCGCATCGCCTCGGAAATGGAACAGAAGATGACACCGGCCTTCTTCAGCTCTTCCTTGAACGTCGTGACAACGGAAACAGAATCGAAGACGGCGTCGACAGCGACCCGGTTTTCAGGCGCCACACCTGCCAGGATTTCCTGCTCGCGCAGCGGAATTCCAAGCTTTTCATAGGTTTCCAGGAGTTCCGGATCGACCTCGTCCAGGCTCTTCGGGCCTTCGACGGACTTCGGCGCTGCCCAGTAGTAGAGCTCGTCAAAGTCGATCTTCGGGTAGGAGACGCGCGCCCAATCCGGCTCTTCCATCTGCTGGAAGCGGCGCAAAGCATCAAGGCGCCACTCGGTCATCCACTCGGGTTCGTCTTTTTTCGCCGACAGGAACCGGATGGTTTCCTCGGACAAACCCTTGGCACCCTTTTCCGACTCGATATCGGTTACAAAGCCGTATTTATACTGGTCAACATCGATGGCTTTCACCTGGTCGATGGTTTCCTGTACAGCTGGCATCGCTTGCCTCCATTATGCGGACGGACGTGTCCGCGTCTTTTGCATGTCCATGTGCCGCGAATTGCGGCCCAAGGTGTGATGGCGGTTACCCGCCAGATTTCGTGCCTCACGCAGCCTTATGGCGTGCTTCCGGGTTCAGCCGGTCGACGATCTTCGGCCAAACCTCCAAAAACCGGTCGATTTCCCGTGTGCCCGTGTCCCAGCCCATGCTGATCCTGAGAGCGCCACGCGCCGTGTCTTCATCCACACCCATCGCGGTCAGAACATGCGACACGGATACTTTTCCGGACGAACAAGCAGACCCCGATGAAACGGATACGCGTTCCAGGTCAAAAGCGATCAGTGCGGTTTCAGCTGCTATGCCGGGAACGGCGAAACAAACAGTGTTGACCAAGCGGTCTGTGCCCTCACCGAAGATGACCGTCTCCGGGCACACTGCCCGCAAGCCGTCTTCGAGTTTTTCCCTCAAGGCCACAAAATGGGATGTATCGGCCGCATCCTCAAGAGCCGCCTGCGCCGCAATGCCAAATCCGGCAATCGCGGAGACGTTCTCCGTACCGCCCCGGCGCCAGTTTTCCTGGCCCCCTCCGACCATCAGCGGCGCCGGCACACGTGCTGTTGACCGGACAACGACAGCGCCCATGCCTTGAGGTCCACCAAACTTGTGCGCGGACAGGGTGATGACATCCGCGCCCCAGGCTTCAATGTCAATCGGCATCCGGCCAGCGGCCTGAACCGCGTCAACATGGAAAAAGTGACCGTATTTTACAGCCAGTGCGCCAATGTCTGAGAGCGGCTCAACGACACCAGTCTCATTGTTTGCCGCCATGACCGAAATCAGGCTCGGCGCGGCATCCTTGATCAGGTCTTCCAACGCAACCAGATCAACCACCCCATCCGAATCAACTGGTACAACCACCTGATCCATCACGGGGAACCGCCCGCCGGTCACAACGGACGGGTGTTCGACCGCGCTGCGGAACAACTTGTCGAGATAGACGGGAGCACCCTGATCCTGCCAGGCCGGCGTCAGAGCCGTCATGTTGGCTTCCGTACCTCCGGAAACGAACGTGACCGCACGGGTCTTGGCACCGCACAGGCGGGCCACCGCTTCGCGGGCTTCCTCGATCCTGCCCCGCGCCTTCCGGCCATGCGTATGAACGGAAGAGGCGTTTCCTGCGTCCTGAAGCACGGCGATCATCGCATCACGGACGTCAGGGCGCATGGGCGCACCTGCGTTATGATCGAGATAAACCGGGTCGGAGCGGCGGGACATGACACCTCTTCGGTGAAACTGGATACGTTTGCCTTCCAAAATCCGTACAATTTTCAAGCATCTGATCGAAAAACTTGAAATTTTCCGCCGTGATGACGATAACAGCGACAACCGGTCGAACCGAGTGTTGCCATTTCAGCGGCGGCACGAACTTTCGAATAATTCTAAACAAGGTTCTAGAAACTTGGAGCTTGAGAGTCAAGTTTAGACTTACGGGAAACCACGTATAGAACCGAATTCACCGGCGGCCGTTCGGCCGCCGTCAAAACACAAGGATAAATCGCTTCATGCCTGAGGTGATCTTCAACGGTCCCGCCGGCCGGCTGGAAGGCCGGTTCCATCCCGCAAAAAAGCGCAACGCTCCCATCGCTCTGGTCCTGCACCTGCACCCCCAGTTCGGCGGCACGATGAACAATCAGATTGTTTATCAGATGTATTACATGTTCGCCCGGCGCGGCTTTGCGGTTCTGCGCTTCAATTTTCGCGGCGTTGGCCGTTCGCAAGGCACATTCGATCACGGACAAGGCGAGTTGTCTGATGCAGCTGCCGCGCTCGACTGGGTCCAGACCGTTCATCCAGATGCCCGCGCCTGCTGGATTGCCGGTTTCTCGTTCGGTGCCTGGATCGGCATGCAGCTCCTCATGCGCCGCCCGGAAGTGGAAGGCTTCATTTCCGTGGCCCCGCCGGCGAACCTGCATGACTTCTCGTTCCTGGCCCCCTGCCCGTCCTCCGGCCTGATCATTCACGGCGAGCAGGACAAGGTTGTTCCGCAAAAGGACGTTCAGACGCTGGTCGACAAGCTGAAGACCCAGAAAGGCATCGTCATCGATCACCAGACGATCCCGGGCGCGAACCATTTCTTTGAAAACGACATGGACACGCTGATCGACAATTGCGGCGACTACGTCGATGGCCGCCTTGGCCTGACACCTGCCGATTATGTCGACGTCGACTGATTTCTAATTTACTCAGAAAATGAAAAACCCGCCAAACCGGCGGGTTTTTTGTTGGTCCAATACCAACCAAGTTCGAGATTCACCCCTGAAACGGTTTGGCGCGCGGGATACCGGGCCCGGTATCGACGCCATCGTCAGGGCCTGCAAGTGGGTCTTCCCCTTCAGCGACGACACCTTTGATCGGCGGACCGTCATAGTCCTCCGGCGGTGGCACCTTGGACGCCAGGCGGCAGTCGGTCAGCCAGATGTCGTAGACCGGGTGCTCAACCGCATGAAGACCCGGGCTTGCCGCATACATCCAGCCTGAAAAGATCCGGCGGACCTCATTATTCAAGGTAATTTCGTCGACCTGCACAAAACCGGTGGTCAGCGGCGACTCGGTTTGCGGACGGGTGTGGCAGACCCGCGGGGTCACCTGAAGAGCGCCAAACTGAACCGTTTCGCCGATATATACGTCGAAGTTGATGATCCGGCCCGTGATCTTGTCGAGACCAGAAAAGACGGCCACCGGGTTTTCGATTTTTTCCGATTCCGCCTGCGCGAGCGCAGTCTGCGGCTGAAACGCAAGCAACCCGAGCCCGAATGCCATTGCGGCAGGCTTCAAAACAGTTCGACCATCAAAAAACACGTGGGGCATCAGATCCGACCAGATTCGCAATTTCAATCCTATCCCTGCCTGGGGACCGGGCGCTACCATTGAAATGCGGCCCGGACGCGGCGACAAGCGCATCCGGGCCGTCTATCCAACAGATTGTACGGCCACTATTAGCCGATTTCGGCAAGCCGGCTCAGAGCAACGTTGATCTTGTCCAGCTTTTCCTTGGACTCAGCAACCTTCTCCCGCTCACCGGCAACCACTTCATCCGGGGCCTTCTCAACAAACTTCGGATTGGAAAGCTTCTTCTCGATCTTCGAGATGTCAGCCTCCAGTTTGCCGGCATCCTTTGAAAGACGGGCTTTTTCAGCGGCAAGGTCGATCACGCCGGCCAGAGGCAGGCAGATTGTTGCCTCGCCAACGATGATCTGTGCAGACCCGGCCGGAGCGGCATCAGCCATCGCGATGTCTTCGGCACGCGCCAGGCGCTGGATCGCGGACGTGTGTGTCGCGATCCGGCCCTTGGTGACTTCATTGGCTCCAACGACCACCAGCTGAACCTTCGCTCCCGCCGGGATGTTCATTTCCGCACGGACCGAGCGGATTTCAGAGATCAAATCAACCAGCCAGTTGATTTCCCCGGCAGCCGTCTCATCGCTGACCAGCGGCTTCGGCCACGCGCTCAGCATCAACAGTTTGTCCGCTTTCTGGCCCTCGTCGCCTAGACGCTCCCAAAGCTCTTCGGTCAGGAACGGCATGAACGGATGCAAAACTTTCAGGATCTCGTCGATCGCCCAGGCCGCCGTTGCGCGTGTTTCGGCCTTGGCTGCCTCGTCATCCCCATTGAAGATCGGCTTGGCGAGCTCCAGGTACCAGTCGCAGAATGTGTTCCAGGTGAACCGGTAGATGCCTCCGGAGGCATCGTTGAAGCGGTAATCTTCAAGCGCCTTGGTGACTTCGGCAATGCACTTGCCCATTTCGGTCGCAATCCAGCGATTGAGCGTATGGCTCGCGGTCGACGGGTCGAACCCGTCCACCCGGCAACAGCCGTTCATCTCCGCAAAACGGGCTGCGTTCCAAAGTTTGGTCGCAAAGCGCTGACCGCCTTCCGCCGCCTGATCAGACATGCGCAGTGTCCGGCGCCCCTGTACTTCCTGGCTCGCCAAGGCATAGCGGGTCGCATCCGCACCATAAGACGCGATGAGATCCAATGGGTCTAGAACATTGCCCAAGGACTTGGACATCTTCTTCCCGTTCTTATCGACCACAATCGAGTTGATGTAGACGGTGTGGAACGGCACTTCCTTCATGAAGTGGATGCCCTGCATCATCATCCGGGCGACCCAGAAGAAGATGATATCGAAGCCGGTGATCAGAACGTCGGTCTTGTAATAGCGCTCAAGTTCCGGTGTCTGATGCGGCCAACCGAGCGTGGAGAACGGCCACAACGCGGACGAGAACCACGTGTCGAGCACGTCTTCGTCGCGCTTCAAGGTCTTGCCGCCTGACATTTCGACGGCTTCCTCCTCGCTCATCGCGCAGTATTCGTTGCCCTCTTCGTCGTACCAAACCGGGATCTGGTGGCCCCACCAGAGCTGGCGCGAGATACACCAGGGCTGAATATCGTTCAGCCAGTTGTAGTAGGTCTTGTCCCAGTTGCCCGGAACGAATTTTGTGTCCCCGTCCTGAACAGCCTTCAGCGCTGGTTCCGCCAGCGTCTTGGCATCAACGAACCACTGATCTGTGAGCATCGGCTCGATGACAACCTTTGAGCGGTCACCGAACGGCTGCATGATCTTTTTGGATTCGACCATCGGAAGCTCCGCCGGGCCTTCCTCGTCCTCGCCAAGCTTTTGGATTTTCGCCTTTCCGGTTTCATCCCATAGCGGCGCTTTGCCCTTCATCCAGGCAACGTCCGGATGATCGGCCGCGACCATAACAGCGAGGCCTTCCGCCGTAATCTGGTCAATGACGCGCTTGCGGGCGGCAAACCGGTCAAGACCGCGCAACTCATCGGGAACGATGTTGATTTCGTCGATCTCGTTGATCGTCATCTCGGCGCCGTCGATGATCGCCTGCGCCTTTTTCGCTTCCTCAGAATACGGCGCGCCATCAGCCCGCATGGCCCCTTGGGTGTCCATCAGCCGGTACATCGGAATCTTGCCGCGCAAGGCGACCTGATAATCGTTGAAGTCGTGCGCACCGGTGATCTTCACCGCACCTGACCCAAAATCAGGGTCCGGATACTCATCGGTGATGATCGGGATCAAGCGGCGGTGTTCCTTCGGCCCAACCGGGATTTCGCAGAGCTTGCCAATGATCGGCTTGTAGCGCTCGTCACCCGGGTGAACGGCAACCGCGCCGTCGCCCAGCATGGTCTCCGGACGGGTCGTCGCGATCGAGATGTAGTCGCGCGTCTCGCGCAGCGTGACGTTGCCGTCCTCATCCTTCTCGACATACTCATAGGTTTTCCCACCGGCCAGCGGGTACTTGAAGTGCCACATGTGGCCATCGGTTTCGATGTTCTCGACTTCCAGATCGGAAATCGCCGTCTCGAACTTTGGATCCCAGTTAACCAGCCGCTTGGACTTGTAGATCAAGCCTTCCTTGTAGAGATCAACGAACACCTTCAGGACAGCGTCCGACAGGTTCGGTGACATGGTGAACTCAGTCCGGCTCCAGTCACAAGACGCGCCAAGACGCTTCAGCTGACCTAGGATCGTGCCTTCGGACTTCCGTTTTTGCTCCCAAACACGCTCAACAAAGGCCTCCCGGCCCATGTCCCGGCGGCTTGGCTTGTTGTCCGCAGCAAGCTCACGTTCAACAACCATTTGCGTTGCAATGCCCGCGTGGTCGGTGCCCGGCTGCCACAGAACGTCATAACCCTGCATGCGCTTCCAGCGGACCAGGATATCTTGCAGCGTGTTGTTCAGCGCATGGCCCATGTGCAGGGAGCCTGTCACATTCGGCGGCGGAATTACGATGGTAAAGGCATCGGCGCCGTCCTTGGCACCGGCTCCGGCCTTGAAGGCCTCCGCCTTTTCCCAGGTTTCGTAAATCCGCGGCTCAACGCTGGCCGCATCGTAGGTCTTATCCAGCATCAGGGTCACTCAATGGGGAAGTTGTCCAGAAAATCGTGAGTTCCCGTGTAAATCGGAAGCCGCCCCGCAAGTCAACCGCCTAAGAGGTATGGTCCGGCGCTTCGATCCCGTCCAAGGCCATAAACGATTGTGTTGCTCGAACCAATCGATGCTCAGCACGAGGATCTGATAGCCCTTTACCCAAGGTTGCTTGTTCGGTTTCTTAGCTGGAATTAGGTTTTGAGTAGAAATTTCGTCGTCTAATCCGGTGTACGACACCTGCGCCAGCTGCGCACCGGGAAGGAGCTTCGAATGACGATACCCAGATGCGGTATCATCGGTTTGATGGCCACACTGTTTCTCGCAGGGCCGGCAGCAGCCGACCAGACGATTGAAATACGCCTGCCGCGACTTGCCTCTATCCCGGAATACACGGTCCCGCTTCTGGAGCTTGCCCTCTCCAAACAGGACCGCCCGTTCAAGATCGTATTGCCTGAAAATTCCAAAGACCTCACCGCTGTAGAAGTGATGGAAAAACTCACTGACCCGGCGAGTTCGGAGTTCAATCTCTATGCGGCGGGCACGTCAAAGCACTACGAAGAGATTGCCCTGCCGATCCGCGTCCCACTGGTGCGCGGTCTGATTGGTGCCCGGATCAACGCGATTCCAAAAGGCAGCCAGGACAAGTTTTTATCAGTCAACACGGTGGGCGACCTCCAGAACATGACGTTCCTTCAAGGCATCGACTGGGGAGACATTGCGATCCTTGAAGGCGCCGGGTTGACGGTAAAGACTGCTCGGAAAAGCCATCTTTATCCGATGATCGCTTCGGCGGACGCCGATGCATTTCCACGAGCTTCAGTGGAAATTCTGAGCGAGCGGACGGAATACAGCCAGCTGGACTATGACATCGAGCAGGAAGTCGTCCTGATCTACGACCGGTTTCCGTTCTATTTTTTCACCGGCAAGCACAACGAAGACCTTGCTGAGATCATCGAAACGGGCCTGGTGACCGCATATGAGGACGGCAGTTTCATTCAATACTTCCGGACGCACCCGATGATCCGGGAGATTTTTGCGGAACTCCATCTCGACAGTCGT
This sequence comes from Roseibium sp. R5, assembly GCF_055755305.1. NCBI lineage: Bacteria > Pseudomonadati > Pseudomonadota > Alphaproteobacteria > Hyphomicrobiales > Stappiaceae > Roseibium > Roseibium sp. R5. The sequence goes on along the minus strand of NZ_CM146910.1, from coordinate 3,513,272 downwards.
CGGCCAATCCGCTTCGACAACCCAAATCTGACCCCAGAAACGGCTGCACTTCCCGATTATTACTGGCATAAGTTCTCCGGTGAACCCGAGTAACCTGCCATCCTCGGCAAAAGCAAAAAACAAGCCGGTGAAACGCCTGTTCTTATGACCATCCGCCTCCGCGCACACCATCTTCTATGTATGCTGACCTTCGCCGGAAAGGGCTACACCCCTGCTTTCGTGGACTCCTACAAAGCTATTATCAATCGCCTCAACGATGGTGAGGCCATCAAACTGGTCGATGGTCCGGACGACATTTGCGTGCCGATGCTTAATGACCCCACCTGCCATTGTCACAATGAAAGCGTGCGTGAGCGGGACCGATTGGCCGCACGCGACATCGGGCTGCTGCTCTTCGGCAAGCCGTTATCGGTTGGCCCTCTCCGCTTCAGCGGCAAAGATATTTCCAAGCTACGTTCAGCTTTTCAGAGCGGAAGCATTCGGCAGGCATGTGCTGGGTGCGACTGGCATGAGCTTTGTACAGGCATTGCCAAAACGGACTTCAGGGGCTGCCGTCTCCGGTCGCCCCTGTAATTCCCGATAAATCCGATGTGTTTGCAGGATCAGTCGCGGCGGCGGATCACGCGCTGGACTTCCTTTTTGACCATCTGCTCAACCATGGGCGGCAGGTTCTGATCGAGCCAAGCCTTGATCATCGGACGCAGCATGTCACGAACCATCTCTTCGATAGTCTGCGCTTTTGTGCTGATCAACATGTCTGAAAAATTGTCAAGCGCCGCGTGAACCGCCTGCCCTGTCGCAGCGGATGTCAGATAGTCTTCAGGCGCCACATCCGGCAGGTCATCCGGAATAGGCTTGGACTGGATCACCGGTTCTTCCGGCTCGAACAAGGCTTCCGGCTCGCCCTCCGGCTCCGGCGGTGTCATGAGGTCTTCCGCAGGCTCTGGCTCTGGATCCGGTGCGAAGGAAACGTCACCGTCAACATTGTCGAGATCTTCTGCGAGCCCGTCGACCATATCCAGATCGTCGGTGGATTCGACTGCAAGTTCTTCCGTCAGTTCGAGGACGTCGTCGTCGCCCGCATCGCTCTCATCTTCCGCAGCGTCGGCCATCATGGCCGCAGCCATGTCATCCGCGCCTTCGTCTTCAGCGACATCGTCATCGCCGTCCATATCGAACAGCTTGTCGAGGTCGTCTTGTGACATCTCGGAGGCATCACCCATATCATCCTCCGCCTTTGCTTCTACTGGGGTTTCATCTGCTTGTTCATTGCCGGAGTCCGCACTCTGGGAGTCTTCATCAGATATGATCCGGCGTATCGATGCGAGGATCTCCTCCATCGACGGCTCTTCAGCCTTACTCGCCTGTGACATGACGTCCCCCGTACTTGTTGGCTACTCTACGCTCCAACCAGAAGTCCCCCGGATGATTCGTTAAGGAAATTATGCGGATCAACTGGAAACGCGCAAAGCAACCGCATGGCCTGAGATAGGCTTTTCCCCTTTTAAGTCCACTTTTTGTAAACTTTTGCGTAAATGCAAACCGAATCGCTCCGCGCAAACGCTGAAAACAAAGAAACCGGCAAGAGCCGGTTTCAGAGATGCATGTGCATTTGCGACAGACTTAAAGGCCGGATTTAGCGGCCATCCGGTGTCCGCAGGCCAATCCACTTGCCACGCACGGACTTGTAGTGCTGTTCTGGATTGTAGATAGAGACATTCAGCCCGAGGGACTCTGCATCTAGCAAACCAACGGATGCCACCAGCTGGTAACCGCCAACAATGCGGTTCCGCTGTGCCGTCACAAGATTCGATTGTTGAGTTACGAGGTCTCGTTGCGCATCCAAGACGTCCAGGGTGGTCCGCTGGCCAACGCGCTGCTCTTCAATCACCCCTTCAAGAGCCAGTTGCTGCGCCTCCACAGCCGCACGCGCCGCAACGATTGACGCTTCGGCGGCTTGAAATATGCCCCACGCGGAGATGACATTTGCGCGAACCTGATCGCGAGCCACATCCAACTGAAGGCGGGTTTGACCCAGTTCCTCCTTGGCTTGACGCACACGCGAATATACGCCGCCACCTTGGTAGATCGGAATGCTGACGTTGCCAAAAATCTGCGCATTGTTGTTGAGATCAACCGTGTTCGAAGGGTTCCAGCTCCGGCCAACGCTTGCATCAACGGTGACAGTAGGCAGCAACTCCCCCTCGATGGTCTTCACATTGAAGATCGCCGCATCCACCAAGTGTTGCGCTTGCTGGATCAGAGGTTGTTTCTCTTCACTCGTCTGAAGTGCCACATCCAGGGATTTGGGCACCTGGCGTGTAATGGATGTATCCGCCGAGAGGCTTTTAGGGTCCACACCGATCACCTGACGGTAAATCGCCCGACTGGTATTCAAATTTGCAAGCGCCGTGTTCAGTGCCGCCTGCGCTTCCGCGGCACGCGCTTCTGCTTGGGAGACGTCGGTCCGGGTTCCCTCACCCACATCAAACCGATCGCGCGCGGCGCGCACCTGCTCCTGAAGGAACGCAAGGTCGCTGCGCTGCAGAGAGACGAGCGCAGTATCGCGAATCACATCGACATAGGCGGTCGCGGCGCTGAGGAGAGTGTCCTGCTCGCTCGACATCAGGCTTTCGCGCTGGGCACGGACAACAGCCTCAGCCTGGCGCGTGGAGTTTACCGTTCGGAAGCCGCGGAAGACCGCTTGGCTGAGGGTCAGCGAGATCGCTGCGTTGTTGCGGTAAGCCTGCCGCCCATTCACTGAGGAGCGAACACCGCCGGCCGCCAGCGCCGCAGAAGCCGTTGGCCGCCAACCGGCCAGAGCTTGCGGCACGTTTTCGTTGACACCGCGCAACTGGGCCCGGGCCGCGTTCAGGGTCGGGTTGTTCGCATAAGCGAGAGACAGCGCATCACGGATCGTGTCGGCACCGGCCGAGGACGCAATGAAGCCGGACAAGACGACAGCGGCAACCCCGCTCATCAGTCCTTTCGATAGTGCCATTGCTTTCACCCTTGAACGACCAGACACTCCACACTCCTTCCGGCTCACCCACGTACACTCAAAACCTGAGTAAACTCACCGGTGTCCATCTTCAACCGGCACGAGCCCAGATTTAATGAAAATCTTCCAGTGCGGCTTATAGGCAACAGGCTCCGACGGAGCACGCTGCGTAACACAACACGTGCCACTGACCGATCATGCCCGGTCTTCAATTCAGACCGGAAACAACTCTTTTTACAAACCTTTAAAAGGTAAACTCTGCTGCTTGAGCAAAACCGGGAAGCAGCGCTGCCGATGCATTAAACGCAAATCGCCCGCTCACCACTTCGCCCGATTTCTGATACAGCTTGGCAACGCCTGCTCCGCCCTGGCCTTCGATGACAACAAGGCGGCCGTCGGACTTCAACTGTTTCAGCAAAGCCTCGGGCAGAACCTCAACCGCACCATCAATCAGAATAACGTCGTATGGGCCTTCCGCAGCGTAGCCATCCACCAGCGGACCTTCAACAACGACCGCGTTTTCAGTTCCGAGATCCACAAGGAGATCGCCAGCATCGCGGGCCAGTTCCGCGTTTTCTTCCAGAGCGACGACAGAAGCGGCCAGTTTTGCCGCGACCGCCGTGCTGTAGCCACTGCCGGCCCCAATCACGAGCACAATGTCGTCCGCACTGATTTGCGCCAGCTGGATCAGTTTTCCGAAGATATGCGGCTTCATCAAGTACCGGCCGGACCCGGAGGCACCGATGGGCAGGTCTTCATCGATGTAGGCCACTGTCCGCTTGGATGCAGGAACGAACCGTTCGCGCGGAACCACCTCCATTGCATCCAGGATCTGGTGATCCGTCACATCGTTGGTACGCAACTGGTTGTCCACCATCTTGCGGCGGGACTGGTTAAAGTCCGTCATATCGGCCCTCGCTTGAATTGCCGGCGTCCCGGCACCTCTTCGGCTGGTTCCATACCGAGGCAAACCCGCCCTGACAAGCACCAGATGCGGCTCTATCACCAAACCCTTTGAAATCCGGGAGAATTTTTACCGCTGACAATCAGTCATACAGACCTTTCCATGGGTGTCACAGTGGAAATGTCATCAGCCAATCAATCAGGACTTGACCTGCCGCGCCAAGTGTTTGATAAGGCGCGGCACACCACCGAGGGGCCCTGTGGCGGAGTGGTGACGCAGCGGATTGCAAATCCGTGTACACCGGTTCGATTCCGGTCGGGGCCTCCATTTTTCTTCGACAATTTTAAATTCTCAGGCCGGCCTTAATCACCGAGCGCAGATCCACGCGGCATCTGTCCTTGTGTTTTGAGTGTTCGCCATCCGGTTAACTTGAGTGCGCCGGAGCCACACGGGGGCTCTCACCGCAAATATCAATGCTGCTCTGCGCAATAATTCGTGCTTGACCCTTTGAAGCTTGCTCCCGCAAGCTGTTTAAATGAAAGAACCCAGCTTCAGCATCGGGGTTGAGGAAGAATATCTTCTGGTCGACCGCGCGAGCCGCAAAATCGCGAGCTCCCCGCCATCCGAATTGTTTTCTGCCTGCGAAACCGCACTGGAAGGCCGGGTTAGTCCGGAATTTCTTCAATGCCAGATCGAAGTTGGCACTCCGGTTTGCATGACGCTTGGCGAAGTGAAGGCAGAACTGGCTTATTTCCGCAAAACCATAGCCGATGAGGCCGCCCGGCATGGCCTGGCGCCTATTGCCGCCTCGACCCACCCCTTTGCGGAATGGACCGAGCAGCCACACACCGATAAGGAACGCTACAACGATCTGGCCAGGGTCATGCAGGTTGTCGCCAAGCGCCTCCTGATCTGCGGCATGCATGTTCATATCGGCATTGAAGATGCAGAGCTGCGCGTCGATCTTTTCAATCAACTGACCTACTTCCTGCCTCATCTTCTGGCGCTCAGCACATCTTCGCCTTTCTGGCGGGGCCGAAACACGGGACTTAAATCCTACCGGCTTTCGGTGTTCAACGAGCTGCCCCGCACCGGATTGCCGCCGCGATTTGAGAGCCATGAAGACTACCGCCACACCATCGACATGCTGGTTCAAGCTGGCGTCATCGAGGATGCGACCAAGATCTGGTGGGACCTTCGACCCTCCGACCGGTTTCCGACCCTTGAAATGCGGGTGACGGATGTTTGCCCGTGCGTTGAGGATGCCGTTGCCATTGCAGCGCTCTTCCGGTGCCTCTGCCGGATGCTCTACCGCCTGCGGCGCGCCAATCAGGGATGGCGGCACTATTCCAGGTTCCTGCTCGCGGAAAATCGCTGGCAGGCTCAGCGGCATGGCTCGGCTGCCAATTTGATCGACTTCGGCCAGAAGAAATCCATCGCATTCAAGGATCTGGTCGACGAAATCAGCGAGCTGGTGGCCCCAGATGCTGCGTTTTTTGGCTGTGAAGCGGAGATCGCCCACATCCGGACGATTGCAGAGCGCGGTACATCAGCGGATCGACAGCTGGCACTTGCAGGAGACATGTCGGAAGACAGCCTGATCGACCGATCGAAACTGGAGGCCGTTGTGGATCAGCTGGTCCATGAAACGCAGCATGGCCTTGCCGAAATACCTGTGTCAGCAAAAGCCGTATGATGCTGATCTGATCTTCCGGGACCAGAAGCCTTAGCTTGGGTCGTCCTTGGATGGCGGTGTTCCGTGCGCTTTCAGATGAAAAAAGTCACGCGATCCGGTCAGAACCAAGGCAAATTCATCGATTTCAGACACGACCGCATCTGCAGAACGCGCAAGGCCTGATTTCGGTTTCATGCTTCGATGCGCCTCAATCAGTGCCGAACGGGCACTTCCCAGTGATTGCAGTAACTTATCCCGGTCAAAATCCAATGGAGACCGGGTTCGCCTTGGGTGAGACATGGTCAATTCTATCCTGCGCACAGCCAAATGTTCTTATTTTGTTCTATTTTCAGCCATGCGCCGCCGCGTGTCAATATAAAGCAAAGCTATTTTACGTCATGCCAATACCGGTCCGAGATCGCTCTGTGCCGGTCGGATAAATAAGGATTGGGGATCTCCAGAACGGTCAAATCGTTTTGCCGGATATGGTCCAATACCCGCTGTATGCGTGGATGGCGCTCGAAAAGCTGCATGAACGCACCGGTCTCGTAAGCCCGCTCCAGTCCGCGTTCGATCAGATCTGCAAGAGCACGGTTGTCTTTTTGTACGTAGAAGAAAAACCCGAAGCGGTATTTCACCAGCAGATTGTTATCGACGGTGAGGTTTGGATAGATCGCATCGAAATTCGCTCGTTCCGCATGAGCTTCATGGACACCGAGATTAAAGACGTTCGTACGGCCCACCGACAGCATCCGCCAGATGTTTTTCCACTCTGCCGGCAGAACCTTGAACCCGGCTGCCCTGAAAATATCCGTGTCCGGCCAGCCGAATCCTGAGCCAATTACAGCATAGTCGCGAAACTCGTCGAGGGTCTTAATCAGCGCCAGGCGATCCAGCTGATCTTTGCGGGTCACAAATATGCGGTGCCCGAGCAAGCCACGGCTCAAGGGGATGTCGATCTGCTCAAAACGCTGTTCGCGTTCCGGCGATCCGCCGCTGTAAAATACATCGAAGTTAGAACGACCCTGCTCGAACTCGATCAACACGCGCTCCTGCGTCGTATCACCGAGCGAAACCACCTTAAGGACGGCATCCTCTCCGGAATGCTCCAAGGCCAGTTTTAGCAAGGAAACTTCATACCGGTCATCGCCATCATCATAATGTTCGATCCCCAGCCGCACGATCTGCTGTGCCTGAACACCCGCACTTGCAGTTATCCAGATCATCAGAACCAAGACCAGCACAGCACGTGATCCGAACATTGCGTCTCCCTTGACTGGAACTCAATTGGCAAAACACACAGGAATTCGTATCGCGATCTGCAAACCTTGGCGACTTGGCCAAATCGACAATGTCTTTTTCCCACGCATAAGACCCCTGCTTTGTCTCATGTGCCGTTTCTACCGCAACCTAGGTCGCGATCTGCCTGTACTTTTATCATTGATATCCGCTAGATAGCAGCCTTGGACAACAATGCGGCTTGCGCACTAAACAGGACTGACCGGGTCATGAAGCACGGCGGAGATTTGAGCGAAGCAATCGAGCGCTTTGGCGGGACACCTGACCAGTGGCTCGACTTGTCGACCGGAATCAATCCGCATGCCTATCCAGTCCCGGACCGATTTTCAGAGAAGGCCTGGACGTCCCTGCCGGCACAATCAGCCCAGGATCAGCTTATTGGCGCCGCACGCCAGGCCTATGCAGTCCCGGATCATCTTGGACTTGCCGCAGGTCCCGGTACGCAGTTGCTCTTGTCAGTGTTGCCGCAGCTTCTGCCCCAAGGCCCAGTTGCGCTCGCAGCCCCGACTTACACCAGCCATGCGGACGTCTGGACACGGGACGACCGCAAACCAGTCGAGCTGTCCAGCATTTATGCCCTACCGGCCGATGCGAAAATCGTTCTGCTCGTCAATCCGAACAATCCCGACGGTCAACTTGTTGATGTCAAAAGCCTTCTGGAGATCGCCCGAACTTTGACGGAGCGCGGTGGGTACCTCGTGGTGGACGAAGCCTTTGCCGATGTCATGCCCGGTTCAAGTCTTCTGCCGCATATTGGTGATGAAAACATTCTGATCTTGCGCTCCTTCGGCAAGTTCTTTGGTCTGGCCGGACTGCGCCTCGGTTTCCTGGCGGGACCAACGCCGATGACCGCAAAGGTCTCCGCCCTTCTGGAAAGCTGGTGCCTCAGCGGCCCGGCCCTCGAGCTCGGCGCCACTGCGCTGAAAGACCAAGCCTGGCAGAAATCCATGAGCCGCCAACTGGCCGACGAAATGGCCGATCTCACACTGGCGCTGCAACAGAACATGTTGAGCGTTTTTGGCGGCACCCCGCTTTACGCGCTTGCAGGGACAAGATCTGCTGCCAAGCTGCATGACGCGCTCGCCAAACAGCGGATCTGGACCCGGATCTTCGACTATGCACCAACCTGGATCCGCTTTGGCCTGCCGGGTGGCACTGAAAACCTGACACGCCTGACCGACGCGCTTGCAGCGGCTCAAAAAGACCTCTAACCAACACTCATGCTGCTTTATGAAAATGCGCTTTGGCTGCTTCTCGCCGCCCTGATCCTCGACGGGATAATAGGCGATCCGGACTGGCTCTGGCGCCGTCTGCCCCATCCGGTGGTTTGGATTGGCAAGGTTATTTCAGCGCTTGATAAAACGCTGAACCGCGAAAACTGGCGCGCTCCGACCCGCCGCTTCACCGGGATCGTAACCTTGTTGATCTTGTTGATCGGCGGTCTTGCACTAGGCGTCTTGTTTCAGAAATGGGCAGCCCCGATCCCTTTCGGTGAACTCCTGATCGTGATCATCGCGGCGGTTTTGATCGCTCAAAAAAGCCTTTATGAGCACGTTGCTGCGGTCAGAGACGGCTTGCAAAACAACGGTCTTGCCGGTGGCCGGCAGGCCGTCGCCATGATTGTCGGCCGGGACCCGAACACCTTGGATGAGGCGGGCGTCTCCCGCGCTGCGATCGAATCCTGCGCCGAGAATTTCTCCGACGGTATTGTCGCGCCGGTTTTCTGGTTTGCCGTTCTGGGGTTGCCGGGCCTGATCGCCTACAAAGCGGTGAACACCGCAGACAGCATGATCGGCCACAAGAACGAAATGTATTCTGATTTCGGCTGGGCATCTGCCCGGTTCGATGACTTGATCAATCTTCCTGCCTCCCGTTTGTCGGGTGTGTTCCTGGCGCTTGCCGCGCCACTTGCCGGCGGATCCGTCCGAAAGAGTATTTCGATCATGGTTCAGGATGCGAAACAGCACCGCTCCCCCAATGCCGGCTGGCCGGAAGCGGCAATGGCCGGGGCGCTTGGTTTGGCGTTGGCCGGCCCAAGGACCTATCCTGGATACACGGTCGATGATCCCTACATGAATGCAGACGGGCGCCGCGACGCAACGGCTGATGACATCTCACGCGGCATCAAGGTTCTTGTCGGCGCGTATGGTATCGAAGCCGCGCTTGTTCTGTTTCTGGCTGTCCTTTTCCTGATTTGAGAGACAAAACCATGCTCCCCTTTTCTGCTGCCGCTGATCGCAACAAGGACGTCATTCTGGAGACCTTACGGCCCTTTCTGGCGAACCGGACAAAGGTTCTGGAGATCGGCAGCGGCAACGGCCAGCACGCAGTTCACGTGACGAACGCCTTACCGCACATCACCTGGCAATGCAGTGATTTGCCGGACAACGTCCCGGGCATCACTGAAAGGCTGAAACAGGACGGCAACGACCGGACACCGGCCCCGCTCGCACTCGACGTCGCTGCGCCGCCATGGCCCTTGCCAGCCCCGGACGGATCGGAGGCCTTTGACGCAATCTTCACCGCCAACACATTGCACATAATGTCATTTGAGCATGTGGAGCAGTGTTTCACCCGCGCCGGGGAAGTGCTGAGCACAAAGAACGGCGCTCTGTGCGTCTACGGACCGCTCAAGTACGGCGGCGAATTTACTACCGACAGCAATGCCGCCTTTGATGTCCAACTGAAAAGCTGGAACCCGGTCAGTGGCATCCGCGATTTCGAAGCGCTCGACGCCCTTGCCCAAAAAGCCGGTCTGAAATTCACCGCCGATCATGCCATGCCGGCGAACAATCAGATGGTGGTCTGGGAGCGGGGCTGAGGACGATATTTAGTACCCGACTGCCCGATTTGCTCGCAGCGCTTCATATCGTTCGGCAAGCAGCGCGGACACTCAAAACCGCCTTAATTTCAGGACGAAGTTAGACAATCTACGTGCTCCAACGAACAGGAACACTCCAATCCCCAGCGTGAACAATCCGTTGCCAAGCTCCGGGTTTGCCAGAACAGCCGAAGCCGGTTGAGAGGCCATATAAAACTTTATCAAGACGGCATTGAACAGGGATTGCAGACCACGAACTGTGAAGTAGAGACCAATAACAACAATCCCGATCTGCAGCATGTTTTCAGAAGGGACCTGATCCGGCTCTGCCTTCGGATCAGGTATTTTCAAACCGCGTAGAACAATTTGCGGAAAGAAAAACAGCAGACCAGCTATGAGCAGACCGCCACCGGCGGCACCAAGCGAGACAAACTGAAAGGCCTGATTGGAGTTTGCGGCGAAATAGATCAAACTCAACAAAGTGCTCAGGTTGCTGACCAGCAAAAAAACCGCAAAAAGCCTGACCAACACAGCCCCAAGATACTTCATAAGAACCCCAAAAAATCGATCTTCGGATCTATCGGTTGTTTGCGATAGCCAAAATCGCCTCGGTATCCAGAACACCCTCCAAATGTTTCGCCAGATCATCAAGCACCGCGTCGATCTGGTGCTCGTAGGCAAGGTCGGACACCGCTCCGAAGCCTCTTAGATAGGCTTTTCGAAAATCATCATCGGTGAAAAGGCCATGCAAATAGGTCCCGGCAATACGGCCATCTGATGATTGTGCCCCATCCAGTTTCGGCGCTCCGCCCGCGTCGCGGATGTGGAGGTATGGCCGCGCGCAATCAGGCCCGGATGTGCGGCCGATATGGATCTCGTATCCTTTGACACTGGCGCCGCTGGCAAGATGCTTGCCCTCGGCCTCGACGAGCGATTTATCCGGCGTCAGCACCGTTTCGACATCAAGAAGCCCAAGCCCTTCAACACTTCCGGCCGTTCCCTCGATGCCATCGGGGTCGGAGATGGATTTGCCGAGCATCTGGTAACCGCCGCATATCCCGAGAACATGGCCGCCCCGGCGCACGTGAGCCACCAGATCAATGTCCCAGCCTTGTTTCCGGAAGAAGGCCAGATCGCCGATGGTTGATTTCGATCCGGGCAGAAGAACGAGATCTGCATCTCCCGGCAAGGGCGTTCCAGGTCTGATCAGCTCTAGCGAAACATCCGGCTCCATCCGAAGCGGGTCGAGATCATCGAAATTGGCAATCCGGGAAATCACCGGAACGACGATCTTGATCTTGCCGCTGCCCGCGCCGCTTGCAAGATCGAGCGCATCTTCTGCCGGCAGTTTGCTGGCATCTGCAAACCACGGCACCACGCCGAGGCCCTGCCAGCCGGTGCGCTGGGCGATCTCGCGCATGCCGTCGTCAAAGAGGCTCGGATCGCCGCGAAACCGATTGATGAAGAACGCCTTGATGCGGTCCTGCTCGGACGGCTCCAGCACTGCGTGGGTGCCGACCACCGAGGCAATCACACCGCCCCGGTCAATGTCAGCGCATAGGACAACAGGCAGGTCAGCTGCTTCCGCAAAGCCCATGTTGGCGATGTCGCCTGCCCGAAGGTTGATTTCGGCAGGGCTGCCCGCGCCTTCCACGATGACCAAATCGGCGTCAGATTGAAGTTTTGAGAAGCTTTCCAGAACCTTCGGCAAAAGCTCTGCTTTCTGCTTGCCATATTCGCGGGCGCGCATGGTGCCGAAGCGCTTACCCTGAACGATGATCTGCGCGCCGGTATCCGTTTCCGGCTTCAGGAGAACCGGATTCATATGCACCGTGAGAGGCACGCGACAGCCCATCGCCTGCAGGGCCTGAGCCCGGCCGATCTCACCGCCGTCGAAGGTGACAGCGGCATTGTTGGACATGTTTTGCGGCTTGAACGGGCGGACAGTCATGCCGCGGTTGGCAAAGAGGCGGCACAGCCCGGCAACTATCAAGCTCTTGCCGACATTGGACCCGGTCCCCTGGATCATCAGAGCCGGTGTGCGGCGGCCAGTGCTGTGTGTCATCGGCTTACCGGCTCATCAACCGGCGGCGCGCCATATGGCCGGAATTCTTTTGGCACCGGGAGATTGGCGAGTTTCAGTTCCAGAAGGAGCCGGATGGTTGGCCGGACACCAAAAAGGATCGAGCCGATCAGAAACAACCAGGTTCCGGCATAAAGCAGGCTCTCGTAGAAGAAGAAAATGCTGCCGATCACGAACATGAGCGCTGCCAGAAACTCCACGATCGTCCGGTAAAGTTCGTACTTGCGCACGATCTCTGCATGGTCCGGGGACGCGCTGCGAATGTTATGATCAAACAGCTTGCTCATTTCAAAGGCCCTTTTTGAAACACCGGAAGGTCATGTCCAACTGGGTTTTTGTCTCTCCGGTTTCAGCATATCCAAGGGATTTATAAAAGCGCTCTGCCGTGAGGGTGCTGGAGAGACGAGCCTCATCCAGACCGCGGTCTCGAAACGTGTCTTCAAGCGCCCGCATCAAGGTTTTGCTCACTCCGGTCAAACGCGCATCCGGCAACACATACATCAAGGGGATGTGTCCCGAGGGTGTCCCCATCGCAAAGCCGAGAATGCGTTTGTCCTGATTCTGGACGACAAACGCTGCCCCCGGACCATCGATCCAGCTTTCCACGTTCGCGGCAGTTTTGTTTTTCAGCCAGGCTTTGTAGCGATCCGGATTGTCGCCATGGTCAAGCCCGCAGAGCTCAATAATGGACGCGCGCAGCAGCAGCGCGATCTCGTGAGAATCCGCGCTGCTGGCGCGTGCAACTGTGTAAGGCATCGTTTGGTCTTAGAACTCAATGCCTTCTTGCGGCTTCACGCCGGACCGGAACGGATGCTTGACCTGCGTCATGTCCGTCACAAGGTCGGCCACCTCCAGCAGTTCGTCCTTGGCGTTCCGCCCGGTGATGATCACATGAACGTCTTCCGGCTTTTCATTCTTGAGGAAATCGACGACCTCGTTGATGTCGAGATAGTCGTAGCGCAGCACGATGTTGAGTTCATCACACAGGATCAAACGGAAATCTCCGGAGCGGATCATGTCCTTAGCAGCGTCCCAGGCCTGTTGAGCCGCGTCGATGTCCCTTTGCCTGTCCTGGGTTTCCCAGGTGAACCCTTCCCCCATGCGCTTGATGGTCACCAGATCGTCGAACCGTTCCAAGGCCATACGTTCGCCGGTCTCGATCCGGCCTTTCACGAACTGGACAACGCCCACCTTGTGACCATGACCGAGCGAGCGAAACACCATGCCGAACCCGGCCGTCGACTTGCCCTTGCCCTTGCCGGTGTGAACGATCACAAGGCCTTTTTCGATGGTCTTGGTCGCCATGATCTTATCGCGCGCGGCTTTTTTCTTGCGCATTTTTTCCGCATGGCGCGCGTTGAGTTCGTCTTCCGTAAGCTCGGGTTTATCCGTATCGGCGGTCATGGTGTGTCTCCCGATTATTGTGTTTTGTTCAAATCATTCAGTGCAGCATGGGTCGAATTGCGGCGCGGTGTCCAGAGGCCGCGATCCAGCGCTTCTTGAAACCGTGCCAGCATCTCCTGGTAGCCTGCCGGATTTGCGTCTTGAAGAAAGTCGCGCACGACTTCATCGTCCAGATAAGCCTCGTAAAGCTGATCAAAATGATGATCGCCAACTGCCCTGGTCGTTGCGGCAAACGCAAAGAGATAGTCGAGCGTTGCCACCATCTCGAACGCACCCTTATAGCCGTGACGCATCACGCCCTTGATCCATTTCGGATTGGCGGCCCGGCCGCGCACGACACGGCCGATTTCCTCCGACAAGGAACGCACCACCGGACGCTCGGGGCGCGAGTGGTCGTTGTGATAGATCTTTGGGGCGTCACCTTTTAGGTGCTCGACTGTTGCCGCAAGACCGCCTTCGAACTGATAATAGTCATCGCTGTCGAGAAGGTCGTGCTCGCGGTTATCCTGATTGTGCAGAACCGCATCCACGGAAGCCAACCGGCCTTCCAGCTCGCCGCGGGCCTGATCACCGGACGCACCGCCGCCATAGGCATAGCCGCCCCAGGTCAGGAAAGCTTCGGCAAAATCACCGCGCTCATCCCAGATGCCTTCATCGATCAGCGCTTGTAGGCCGGCCCCATAGGCCCCGGGCTTAGAGCCAAACACCCGGAACCCGGCCCGGCGCTGGGCCTCATCTGGCGACAGGCCAGCAGCAGTCAACTTGGCAGATTCCTGTTTCATGCGAGCGGCAACGGGATTGGCATCCTCAGGTTCTTCCAGTTGACCGACGGCCCGCACGGCGCTGTCAAAAAGGTCCATCTGATGCGGGAAAGCATCCCGGAAAAAGCCCGAAACCCTTAGAGTCACGTCGATCCGCGGGCGTCCGAGTTCCGACAATTTCAAGATTTCAAAGCCTGTGACGCGGCCAGAGGCAGCCTCCCAGACCGGTTTGACGCCAATCAGCGCCAGTGCTTGCGCGATATCATCGCCGCCCGTGCGCATGTTGGCCGTGCCCCAGCAGGTCAAAACCAGCGATGCTGGCCACTCGCCTTCTTCCTGAAAATACCGCTCGGCCACCAGCGAGGCCGATTGCTGGCCAAGACGCCAGGCTGTTTCTGTTGGAACAGCACGCACATCGACGGAATAAAAGTTCTTGCCCGTCGGCAAGACATCCGGCCGGCCACGAGACGGTGCACCGGAAGGCCCCGGTTTCACGAACCCGCCATTCAGCGCGGTCAAGACTGCGTCCAGCTCCGACCGTCCGGAACCGGTCACCGCCGGACGGATCCGTTCTTCGATTTCGGCGAGCACCGCCTGCACCGCAGGCCAGCCTGACGGCGAGACTATATCGCCCGCGATAATTTGTTGTGCGAGCAGTTCAAGCCGCTCAACCGTATCGCCATTTGAGCGCCATGGCGCATCAGAGAGACTTTCCAGAACATCCGGCTTTGGTCCGATCCAAGGTGCTGCAAAATCACAATTGAGCGGGTCAAATGCGGCAAAGCCCAAGTCCTCTGAAAGCGCTCGCTGCAAGCTGTTTTGCCCTGCCTCACCGCCACGCGGGACCCGCACCAGCGCAGACAGCAGATCGGTGAGGAGATCGCCTTCCGGGCTCTCGCCCAAAATATGTAAGCCGTCGCGGATTTGAAGTTCTTTCAGATCACACAAATGTGCATCAAGTCGGGCAAGACGGGTGTCTTCATCCATCTCGTCGGTGATGCCAATGTCCTTGTCGAGACCGTGCCTGCTGGCCGCATCCAGGATGTCCCGGGTCAACGCCTTAAGACGCCGAGGATCGACACCGCTTGCGAGGTAGTATTCATCAAGCAGGGTCTCCAGCTCTTCGGCAACACCATGGCTTTCGGCCCGCGTGAGCGGCGGTGTCAGGTGGTCAACGATTACAGCGGATGTGCGGCGCTTCGCCTGCGCCCCCTCACCCGGATCATTGACGATAAACGGATAAATGTTCGGCATTGGGCCAAGCACGGCCTCCGGGAAGCAGCCTTCAGACAGAGCCAACGCCTTGCCAGGCAGCCATTCGAGATTTCCGTGCTTGCCGAGATGGATCACCGCATCAGCGCCAAACTCCCGGCGTAGCCAGATATAGAACGCAAAATAGTGGTGCGGCGGCACCAGATCCGGATCGTGGTAAGTCTCTTTGGGATCAATGTTGTAGCCACGTGCGGGCTGGATGCCGACGACCTGATTGCCGAACCGATGCAACGCCAGCCGGAACGCACCGTCGATCACATGAGGATCGTCTTGCGGCTTGCCCCATCGATTTTCAACGGCTCTGCGGACAGCCTCCGGCAGTTTGGCAAATTCGGCGGTATAAGCGGTAAGTGACAGCCGCTCATAGCTCGCCTTCTCCTGCCTTTCCGCAAGGGCGTTGGTCACGCCGGACGTCAATACATCCATCAGGTCCGCCGACGTTTCCGGGGCGTCGCCGACATCATATCCGACCTTCTTCATGGCTTTGAGCACGGACACGCAGGAGGCTGGCGTGTCAAGGCCGACCCCATTGGCAAGACGACCATCCTTGTTCGGATAATTTGCCAGGATCAACGCGGTCTTCTTGTCTTTTACTGCAACCCGGCCAAGACCAGCCCAATTGGCCGTCAAGTCGGCCACGAACCGCATGCGATCCGGCACGGGGGTGAATTTCACGGGCGTTGATTGCGTCGCGGCGTCAAAAACCCCTTCTTCCTTGAAAGATACGGCCCGGGTCAACAACCGCCCGTCAATTTCCGGCAACACCACATGCATTGCAAGATCGCGGATCGACAGGCCTTGGTCACTCTCCTCCCAGCCCTCTTTGGATGAAGACGAGAACACCACCTGGAGAACAGGCTTGCCCCATTTGTCGAGCGGCGTCGGCTGGTGGTCGATCCCGGCCTTGGAAACAGCAAAAGCAGTCCCGTTCAAAATCACATCTGGTTTTGCCTCTTCAAACAACGCGTCCAGAACAGCGATGGATTCCGCTTCCTTGAGGCTGGAGACAAAGACCGGCAGCGCATTGACTCCGGTCTCTGCGAGTGCGGATACCAAAGCATCAACAGGCGCGGTCTGGGATCCTTGCACCAGAGCCCGGTAAAAGGTGATCGCAGCGACGGGAGCCTTCGGGTCTGCCCAGGTTGATCTCAACGTTCCCAGACCCGGCGCGGTATGACCGGGCAGATAAATACCGGCTCTTGGCAGAGGAACCGCATGCGCAGGCTCTTCAGTAAGCCCGATCAGATGACCGGCATACCGCAATGCGTTGGCGTAGTTCTCAGGTCCGCCTTCAACGAAGTAGCGCCACATCTGACGCACATCCTCCGTGCCGCGCGTCGAATGGCTTGTGAGAGCGTCATCCCATTTGTCGTCCCCGGGTATGACGACAAGATCGATGCCGCTGGCGCGGGCCTCTTCTACAAACCTCTCCAACCCATAGCGCCAGTATTCGACACCACCGAGGACACGCAAGATCACAATCCGGGATCCGCGAACCGTCTGCTCTGCATAAAGATCAACCGAATAGGGATGCGACAGCGCCATCAGGTTCGCAAGGCGGAGGCTTGGCGTATCCGTTCCCAAGCCAGACTGCGCCGATGCCAGACTTCCAAGCTCGGTATCGGCCGCGGACAAAAACAGGATATCGGCAGGCTGCTGGCCGAGGTCGACAGCATCCCCCCCGTCATCGATCCGGCGCGTCTGGCTTGCGAGAATATGCATCTGGATGTTTTCTCGTTCTTATGTCATCTCATGGATAGACCATGAGACCCGCCTACACTTTTCAGGGCGAAAAGGCTTTCAATGAACTGCCGGACAACGCCCGGCAGTTCCGGCATTTGAGGTCGCCTGAAATCACTCAGCCGCTTCCGCAAGACCCGATAACGCGCCTCGAACGGCGCCCAAATCGAAGCCCTTAAGCCCGATCACCACCAGCTTGCCGGCACTCTCCGCACCTGATGCAAACCAGGTCTCAACCCTCGGGCCCACCGCCTGCACCATGGCCGGCGCGGCCTTGCCATCCACCTGAACGGCCCCCTTGATACGAAGAACACCTTTCAATGCCATGGCCTGAAGCACCTGCGCCTCAGCTTCCTTCAGCGAAGCAAAGATCGGCGCCTCGATCACATGGCTTTCAAAGTCATCGTGGTGATGATGATCATGATGGTGGTCGTGGTCGTGATCGTGATGATGATCATCGTGATCATGATGATGGTCATCATCATGGTGGTGATGGTGATGTTCATGTCGGGAGGCCATGTCATCCTCAGCAGCTGAGCCGCGGCCAAGCAGAACCTCGATCGGCAAAGTGCCTTTCTCAGATGCAACGATATGCACCGCTGGGCGGACCTCTGCTGCGATCTTTTCTTGAACGCCCGCAAGAATATCGCCCGCGACCAAATCGGCCTTGTTCAGCACCACAAGATCCGCGCAGCGCAGCTGATCATGGAAAAGCTCCTCAACAGGGCTCTCATGATCCAGCGCTTCATCCGCTGCGCGCTGGGCTTTCAGCGCGGCTTCATCCAGTGCGATCCGTCCTTCAGCAAGCGCGGCTGCATCCAGAACCGTGACAACACCGTCCACAGTGACTTTTGGCTTCACCGATGGCCACGAAAAAGCCCGGACCAGCGGCTGCGGTAATGCAAGACCGGATGTTTCGATGACGATGTGCTCCGGCGGGTTTTCGCGAGCGAGCAACATTTCCATGGTGGGCAGAAAGTCATCGGCGACCGTGCAGCAAATGCATCCGTTGGTCAGCTCCACCACTTCTTCTGCCGAACAGCTCGGGTCCGCGCATCCATTCACAAGCGAGCCGTCAAATCCCATATCGCCGAATTCATTGACGATAAGCGCAATCCGCTTGCCGCCGGCATTTTGCAATAGGTTGCGGATCAGGGTCGTTTTTCCCGCGCCAAGAAAACCGGTCACGATGGTTGCCGGGATTTTTTGACCCGGCTTAAGCGTTGAAGAAGTCACAATCCGATCTCCGGTTGATGTGAAGGTTTGAGAAGAAGCGGCTGTCCAGCAGCGACAAACACGACCTGATGGCACGCCGATGCGATATCCTGGTTCAAACGGCCTTGCGCGTCCCGGAACGACCGCGACAGGCGGTTCTCCGGCACGATCCCCATGCCGACTTCGTTGGAGACAAACACACACGGCCCGGCAAGACCCTTGGTGGCTTCAATCAAACGCGCCGTTTCCGCAGCTATGTCCTTGTCGGAAAACATCAGGTTGGACAGCCAAAGGGTCAGGCAATCAACGAGGATAACCCTGTGCGCGGCATTTTCGCGGCTCAGCACCCCGGCGAGATCCAGCTGCTCTTCAATTGTAATCCAGGAACACCCGCGTTGATCCTTGTGACTGGCAATACGGTCCGCCATCTCGTCATCGAGAGCGGCACCCGTTGCAACATACACCCTTTCCAGGCTGCTTCGAGCTGCAAGCCTTTCTGCAAAGGTGCTTTTTCCGGACCGGGCCCCGCCGAAAACGAGGGTAGACCGGCCATGGTCAGACTGCGTCACATGTGTCTCCCAGCCGTCCGCCCGACAGCCTTGCGGTTAAACTCTATCGACGGCCGGTCTCCTGGCTCGCGGTTCCTTATGACCAGCACCCCTTCCCGGTCACATTGAGAACGATGCTCAAAGATCTCCAGTGGGTCATGTGCCAGCACTCGCCGCTCACAGTTGCGGGGGCAGCTCCGGATCAATCCTCAATGAGGACTTACCGAATTCCCGTTTCATCCGGGCTGGATCACTCCAGCGCCAGAACCGTCTGTTTCCTTCCTAGCTGGAACCAACAGCCCGCACAAGCCAGAGTGTTTAAGGCGGCAAGTCTTCTTAGTCGTATGTTTGACCGCAAATTGCCACGACCGGTTGGAAAACGCAGCGTTTTGAGTTCCGTCTTGGCGGCAATGCGGAAATACGACCGGCGAAGCGCACCTGTTAAAAACCGATAGACACAACTAGGCATCTGAAAAATTTATAGTTTTCCACATACCTGACGAAAAAATAACGATGGAATGAAAAAAACGCATTTCAGGGCTTGGCAAATGGATAAGGGCTGCGTTATACGCATCTCCATCGACGGGGGCGGTCACGCACTGCCCCGGCACGGTGATCCCTGATAGCTCAGTTGGTAGAGCAAGCGACTGTTAATCGCTGGGTCGTAGGTTCGAGTCCTACTCAGGGAGCCACTCTTTTTCCTAAAAAACATGCAATTGATCAGATCTACGCACAATCGGTCATCTGGCGCGTCCGCGATTGAGTCTTGAGCATTCGAAAACGCAAAAATCAAGGACTGACGGAAACCGCCAGCCCCGCCCTGTCATGGACTGCCGTCGATCAGTCCAGGTTCACTTTGTACTCAGCTTTCAATTCCGCGACCTTGTCAGAGTTTTCGGACATCCAAGAATTAAAGTCCGCAATCAACTCCGGCTTTGTTGTCGTGCTGGCATAATAGTAGTCGCGGGTATGCTTGAGATCCGAATCGAACGAGAGCGCATTCGGCTGCCCCATTTCCCCCAGTTGGTGCTGAATGACCGCTACGTTGGCATAAGCAGCATCGATACGGCTGTTTATGGCTTGTTTGATCAGACCATCCAGGGACTTCACTTCCGACAACTCAGCGGCTCCGGAGGAGGTCAGATCGATCCAGGACCACGGCGTAAAGCCGCGCACAGTACCCAATTTCTTGACCGACCCCATTCCTTTACCGACATTGCCTGGCGTCACAGAGACCCCATCGATGTATTCGACCACCTTGTCGGAGTAGACCACCGGCTTGCCATCCTTCAAATCCGCGGACCAATAGGCATTGTCCGGGTATTTGATATCGACTGTTCCTTCGACCAGGTTTTCCATCAAGCGCTTGATCGGATACGCCTCATATTTCAGCGTGTGTCCGTTATCCGACGCCCATGCATCCAGCAGCGCCCGTCCAAAACCACCATACTCCCCGCCTTCCATGGTGTAATGCGGGTAGTAGGTTAGATCTTCAACGCCAACAATTACAGTATCTGCCAGTGCTGCAGATGAAAGTGAAACACCTCCAACCAAAACAGCATGAATTGATAGTAATTTTACGAATGACTTAAGATCTGCGTATTTCATGTTCCCTTACCTTTCTTGGCAAATTATCTGGAACTTGGTCTCACAACGTAATTGAGAACCCAATGAATTACGCATTTATTAATTCATATTTGGAAACAACTTTAAATTCCTTCTCGTAATTTTTGATAATCGCTCCAGA
This sequence comes from Roseibium sp. R5, assembly GCF_055755305.1. Taxonomy (NCBI): domain Bacteria; kingdom Pseudomonadati; phylum Pseudomonadota; class Alphaproteobacteria; order Hyphomicrobiales; family Stappiaceae; genus Roseibium; species Roseibium sp. R5. The sequence continues at coordinate 3,492,802 of NZ_CM146910.1, read as the reverse complement.
AAGACAAAAAAATTGGATAGGACGACACACCTTAACCTTCCGCAGAGGCAAGAGTGATCAATGCTCATATTCATCTAACTCAGAAAGAAGCCTGCCGGTTTTTTGCTCAAAAACAGGCCTTTTTTCGTTGCCAATATGCAACAGACTCGATAGCCCGCAGTTTTTATCCGCAATACTTACAATGAAGATAACATCACGTCAGCGTGATTTTTCTTGCACTGAGGCGATTAAGACACACTTATTAACGGAAAGTAGCCAGAAACAAGCAGTTTTGTGATGTTTATTACACCCATTCACCAGATTGTGGTGCGATAATGGCAAAATAGTGGCTGCGCATACAGGGGCGCTTTCACGCTAAAAGACGAAAAACAAAAGGAATTTGGTCAAGAAGTCCAAAACGGACCAGGATCACAAGGCCCCAAAGCGCGGTAAATTGAGTTGTATTAGCCTTGGGAGGCGATCATGCAACGGAATACCAAAGCAGGAGCGTTTGCGCTTGGCCTCATCCTCGCGTTTGCGGGAAGCGCGGCAGCCAGTCCTTTGCCGCAAGAAACGATTACTCTGCCAGAAGACAGCCTTGAGGTAACAGTCGCCTCTGCGAGCCTGGATCAAAAAGATCCGCTTGAGAGCGAACTGACCATATGGGTCGGAGAAGTGAACTTGAACGGCCGCGATGTCGTTTGGGTTGAACTGATCGATTCCTATGGTGAAGTGATTTACGATTCCGAAGTCAGCACAAACGAAACCCATCTGTTGCCGGATGGACGCGCGGTCGTGGTCAATGCGCTGGATCCGCAGACTATGGTTGCGGAGAAGGATGAATCCCGCCTCGTGACCGAAGGGGCACTTGTTGTGACCCGGCGGGTCATCAACGATGGTGGCAACGCTGCGGCGGTTGAATTGATCGAAACATCGGACGAACCCGTTCGGAAGGGCACGATGCTCGAAATCGCCGACTTCGGCCAAACAGTTTGGGAACGCGTTGTTGCATTCTTCAACGCTGCCACAAGTCAGGTAAAGGTCGCATGGACCTGGCTGGTCGACACGCTTCAAGCCTGATCGCCATAGTCCCCGCGAACAGGTTGATGCGGTCCGCTCGTGAGAGCGGGCCGCGCCCCCTTGGCCACGCAACAGTGACCCGACCTACACTCTTTGAAAGTCTGCGCCGCGAACCGCGGCGGGTTGTCTCTTCATTTTCAACACACCTTTGCCTCGAATTGAATTTTCATAGGAAATTCATTGCCCTGCGTGATCCGCACTTTAAACTCCCCCGTAGACGGTCTTGAATAGCAACTGACCAACCGACTGGGCTTCCCAACGCTGGGATTTAGGCGGCCCTGCCAAGCCAAAGGATTTAACATGCGGATTGCCGTCATCGGCTCGGGTATTTCCGGAAACAGTGCTGCATGGGCACTTAACAGCCACCAAGATGTTGTTCTCTACGAGAAAAGAGACCGTCCAGGTGGCCACAGCGCAACGGCCGATATCGACTACGACGGCACCCCGATGAGCGTCGATACAGGCTTCATTGTCTATAACGAGCTCAACTATCCGAACTTCACAGCCCTACTGGATCATCTGGGTGTTGCAACCGAGATCAGCGACATGAGCTTTTCGCTGTCAGCGGATCGCGGCAAACTGGAGTGGTGTGGCGACGGGCTGAACGCCGTTTTCGCGCAACGCAAGAACATCGTCTCGCCGCGGTTCCTGAAGATGCTCCGGGACATCTTCCGCTTTAACAAACAAGCCGTCGCGGACTTGAACTCAGGTCGGCTTGCGGGCCAAACGCTTGGTGGCTATCTGGAGGCGGAGCGCTATTCCAGCGGTTTCATCAACGACTACCTGCTTGCAATGGGGGCTGCCATCTGGTCGACCCCGATTAACGAGATGCGCGCCTACCCGGCCGAGAGCTTCGTGGCGTTCTTCGACAATCACCGTCTCCTGTCCTTCGACCGTCAGCTGTGGCGGACGGTCTCCGGTGGCAGCCGCAACTACGTGAAGAAACTGACTGAGCCGTTTGCGAACAAGATGCGTCTTGGAAGCCCCGTTGCGGAAATCCTCAGAACAGATGGAAAAGTCGTTGTTCGTGATGAGACGGGTCATACCGATACATTCGATCACGTCATCCTGGCCAGCCATACGGATCAAAGCCTTGCCATGCTCGGCGATCCAAGCGCGGAAGAGCGGGAAATACTGAGCGCAATCCGGTACCGCCCGAACGAGGTATATCTGCACCGGGACGAAAGCCTGATGCCCAAGAAGAAAAAGGTTTGGGCATCCTGGAACTACATGTCGGACCGTGAAGCGGGTGAAACACGCGATGTGACAGTGTCCTATTGGATGAACCGGCTGCAGAACCTTGACCGCTCCAAGCCGGTCTTTGTCACGCTCAATCCGTTTCAGGCACCGAGCGAAGACAAGACTTTCGCCAAATACATCTATGACCACCCGCAATTTGACGCCAAAGCCCTGGCGGCCAAGCAGCAGCTCAGCAAGATCCAGGGTGTGAACAATACCTGGTATTGCGGCGCATGGAACGGTCATGGCTTCCACGAGGACGGATTGTCATCCGGTCTCAACGTGGCCAAGGCACTGGGTGCTGTCCTGCCGTGGGAGCGTGAGCGTCAAGAGCCTGTTATGCTGGAAGCCGCTGAATGACACCCGCACCTGCCACAAACAGGATGTCGGACAATGGCCCCGCGCCGGAAGCTGCGGCAGCGCTTTACAATGGCGCTGTCATGCACCAGCGCATGAAACCAAAACAGCACCGGTTCTCTTATGACGTTTTCAATCTTCTGATCGATATCGATCGGTTGAAAGAAGCTTCAAGATTGAGTTGGATGTTGTCGGTCAACCGGTTCAACCTTCTCTCGTTTCATGAAAAAGATCATGGGCCGCGAGACGGAAGCTCGTTGAGAGAACACATCGACAGCTTGCTGGAGAAAGAGGGTTTGGATCGGGCCTACCGGGTTATGCTGCTCGCCTATCCCCGGCTTTTGGGGTATGGGTTCAATCCGCTCAGCGTCTATTATGCATATGACAAGGACGATCGGCTGACCGCACTCGTCTATGAGGTCCGCAACACCTTCGGCGGTCTTCATACCTATGTCGGGCCGGTGCGTGACGGGCAGATCAGTGATGCCGGTGTTCGCCAGGATCAGCGTAAAGAGTTTTACGTGTCGCCGTTTATCAGCATGCAGCAGCACTATCACTTTCGAATGCTGCCGCCGGGCAATACGGTGCGGGTCCGGATCCTGGAGACGGACGACACAGGTCCATTGTTGTCAGCAACCTTTTCCGGCACGCAGGAGCCCTTGACCACATGGTCTTTGATGCGCGCTTTTGCACGGGTTCCGCTTTTGACCTTCAAGGTGATGGCCGCCATTCATTGGCAAGCCTTTAAAATCTGGCGCAAGCGTGTACCATTTCATCCGCGGCCTGCGAATGATGGTAGGGACGACGGCGCGGGCCGGAGCACAGCTTCGGAACTTTGGCAAGAAACAACAAACAACATTTCAAGGGGTTCGGCATGAATGGGCCTATTGTGTTGTCCGAGGACAATCTCCGCACGCAACTCAAAGGAACGCCGCGGCTTGCGCGCATGGCGGCAAACCTGGCAGTCAAGATCCGCTATGGAACGCTCGACATCACTTTCCCGGACGGGCGTATGTTCCGGATCAATGGGACGGAACCTGGGCCAGACGGGGTTCTGAAAATCCATAACTGGAAATTTTTCACCATGGCTGTGAAAGGCGGTGATGTTGGTGTCGGTGAAGCCTTCATGGCCGGCTATTGGTCATCTCCGGATGTCACGACCTTCTTAGAGATTTTCGCGCTCAATCAGGCGTCCACTTTGGAGGCCTTGCGTGGTCGCCCGCTGACCCGTCTGTTGTTGTCGCTCCGTCATTGGCTCAACGCAAACACAAAGAGTGGGTCCAAGCGCAACATCTCGGCACACTACGATCTAGGAAATGCGTTCTATCAGGAGTGGCTCGACCCGTCGATGACCTACTCCTCTGCAATCTTCAGCAATGAAACCAACAGCCTGGAACAAGCGCAAGCTGAGAAATACGCGTCACTGGTCCGGCAGACCGGGATCGAACCTGGACACTCCGTTCTGGAAATCGGCTGCGGTTGGGGCGGCTTTGCAGAGCACGTCGCCAAAACAGTCGGGGCAAACGTCCGAGGCCTGACAATCTCTCGCGAGCAGTATGATTACGCCAGAGAACGGATCTTCAAGGCCGGCCTTAATGAGAAAGTCGAAATCGTCTTCCAAGACTACCGCGACGAAAAAGGTGTTTATGATCGGATTGCCTCGATCGAAATGTTCGAGGCTGTCGGGGAAAAATACTGGCCGACCTACTTTGAGAAAGTGTCGGACTGCCTAAAGCCGGGCGGCAAGGCGGGTCTCCAGATCATCACGATCCAGGATCAGATGTTCGAGGACTACCGATCGGGCACCGACTTTATTCAACGCTACATTTTCCCAGGCGGCATGCTTCCGCCTCCCGGAAAACTGGCAGAGATCGGCAAATCCCTTGGCCTTGATCTGAAAGATCAAAAAATCTTCGGGCAGGATTACGCGCGGACGCTTTTGGAATGGCGGCAACGTTTCCGCACCGCCTGGCCGCAAATCCGTCCGATGGGTTTTGACGAACGTTTCAAACGGCTGTGGGAGTTCTATCTGCACTACTGCGAAGCCGGTTTCCGCGCAGGCAACATCGACGTCAGGCAGCTGGTTTATGAAAAGGCGACCTGACTCGGTCTGTTGAGCCTACTTAAAAACCAAACAAGCGGTGCAGCTCCATGCTGCACCGCTTGTTTGCATTCATAGGCGTTTTCGCTGGTTGCCGCCCTAATCAGAAATCAGGTCATCATTGCCAAAGGTAGCCCTTCAATATAGCCGTGTTGGCAAAGGGGCTTACCGATCGATGTCCGGCGGCTTACGCCTTTCCCTTCTGATCCCATCCGGTCGTTTTGCGGACCAGTTTGTAATAGAGATTAAACGGTAAGAACTCGATCGCTTTCAACTGACGAACAAACGCCTTTGGAAACGAGATCTCAAAGTGCTTCCGGTCCTGAAGTCCATCGATGATCCCCCTGACAGCCTCTTGAGGTGAAATCAGGTGCGGCATCGGGAACGGATTTGATTTGGTGGCGGGTGTGTCGACAAATCCCGGGCTGATGACTTGCAGACGAATTCCGGCCCGCTCGAGATCAAACCGAAGGCTTTCCGCGAAATTGAACAGCGCGGCTTTGCTGGCGCCATAGGCAGCAGAGGTTGGAAGACCGCGATAACCTGCGACAGATGACACGATAGCGATCTGCCCCTGCCCTGCCGCCTTCATCACATTGATAGCCGGCAGAACGACATTCACCGTGCCCATCAGGTTCACGTCGAACGTTTTCCGGTAGGCTTCCGGGTCGCCGTCGAGGCCATCTTGAGGCAGATAGATCCCAGCGTTTGCAACGACCATAGCAAGCCCGTGTTCAGCCGCGATAGACGCGCAGTGCGCCGCCATTAGTGCGGTATCGCTGACATCGCCGGCATAGACCACAATGGAACCAGAAAATTCGGATGCGGCGTCCTTAAGCTCCGCCAAGGCATCTTCAGAGCGCGCTGTGACGGCCACCGTCCAACCGGCTCGCGCCATCTCCAACGCCAGTTCCCGGCCAATGCCAGAACTTGCGCCAGTAATCCAAACAGCCCCGTCGGACGGGGCTGCTACGTAACTAACTATGGACAATGATGTCTCCTCAAGTCTCTGCTATTTATACGCAAAGACAGGAGCAATGGTTTGCTTATCCGCGCATGAAAGGTGCAAACCAGCGGCCGACCGGCCCGGTCAGCTCCAAACGCCCAGCGGTCACTGCAAAGCAAATGCAATCATCGCCGTCATCTGCAATCGGGCGATGATCCACGTCGTCATCGGCGAAAGCAACATCGCCAGTCACATAATGACCATCGGTGTCCTTGAAACCGCCCTGGAGAACCAGGGTGAGTTCAGTCCCGTGGTGGGTATGTGACGGCATTGCACGTCCTGCCCGAACCCAGATAAGGCTGGCATCGCATCCATCAATCTCGCCGAGTTTGCATTCTTTCACGCCAGGAAGAAGTGTTTTCCAGGCAACGCTCTCCATGGATGGGCCGATAATCGAGCGGAGCGATTCAGGAACACGGCTATCACTCTCACAGGAGCGCTTAGATGCTAGATCCCGGATTGGCTCATCACTCTCAAAAATCGCGGCCAAGGCAGAATCGCGATCTGCAAATTCAACGGGATCGCTATCAGCTAACCCCGTGCTGGCAAGCGTCTCAAGAGAATGGACATAGCCCCGGTTCTGGCCGCTCAATTCCAAGTGAGCACCAATCAGAGCTTGAGCCGGATACGTAAGTGTTCCGGCTGCGTATCCAGCCAACAACTCATCCATTCCGGTCACGTGCTTTTCCATCTCGTATCTCATGCTTACCTTTTGCTTCCAGAGTACACTTCGCCTACGGCTTGATTCAGCATCTGGATCATTTGCAAAACTAAATAAGCCGAATTTTCCTTGGGATCTAGGGGATCTGAAGAACAACTCAGCCAGTACTTTTAATGAAAACGCTTACAGCGCCAAAAATATCGATTTTTATGTGTAGCAATCCGCAGTTAAAGACTTACATTGCTTGCTTGATAAGACCTATCGGTGCCATTAGCGTCGGCGCTGAACGCATGATGAAATCTATGGAACAGCGCCCCGCTGTCCACTCTGTCGGGATCAATTGAATGTCTGTGTCCGCATCTGTCGTCGATGCCATCGGCAATACGCCGCTTATCCGCCTTAAGGGCCTGTCCGAAGAAACCGGTTGTGAGTTTTTCGGCAAGGCCGAGTTCATGAACCCGGGACAATCCGTCAAGGACCGCCCGGCTCGTCAGATGATCCTGGAAGCCGAAGCTCGCGGCGATCTGAAGCCCGGCGGTGTCATCGTTGAAGGGACAGCAGGGAACACCGGCATCGGCCTTGCGCTGGTTGCAAGTGCACGCGGATATCGGACCGTTATCGTTATTCCGGAAACCCAGACCCAGGAAAAGAAGGATATGCTGCGCATGTGCGGCGCAGAGCTTCTCGAAGTTCCAGCAAAACCCTTCAAAGATCCGAACAATTACCAGCACGTGGCGCGCCGCCTTGCTGAAGAAATGGCCAAGACCGAACCAAATGGTGTTCTCTTCGCCGACCAATGGAACAATCTGGATAATCGCAAAGCCCACTATCTGACAACGGGCCCGGAAATCCTTGCTCAGACCGACGGCAAGATTGACGGGTTTATCTGTGCTGTCGGCTCCGGCGGAACGCTTGCCGGCGTCTCCACGTATCTGCGCGAGCAAAAGCCGGGCATTACCATTGGATGCGCCGACCCGCTGGGCGCGGGCATGTACCACCTCTTTAAAGATGGCGAAGCAAAGGCCACCGACGGCGGATCGATTGCAGAAGGCATTGGACTTGGCCGCTCAACGGTGATTGTCGGCGATATCAAGGTCGATCATCCATATTCAATCCCGGATGAAGAAGCGCTGCCGCTTGTCTTTGATCTTGCCGAAAACGAAGGACTGCTGCTCGGCGGCTCGTCTGCGATCAACCTTGCTGGCGCACGGCGCTTGGCGAAGGAAATGGGTCCGGGCCACACGATCGTGACCATCCTCTGTGACCATGGCACCCGCAGCCAGTCAAAACTCTATAATCCTGAGTTCCTGCGGGCCAAGAACTTGCCGGTGCCCGGTTGGCTTGAGCGGACAGTCGACCTGAAACCGCCCTTCGCATAACTTCCAATGAGGAGGAGACCGAGCCAGTCCAATCATGTCGACCCATGATCCTGCACTTCAAACCGGCATTGCCGATACAAGGCGCGTGATCCAGGATGCTGCCACGGACATAACCGTCGTTGATATGGTGGCAAACAACCTGGGTCTGGTCGCAGGTGCGCTTGCGGTTGTTTACATCACAGCGATTATTTGTGCGGTTCGCGAGATTATGTACTCGCGCACCTCACAAGGTTCGGTTGCCTGGCTCCTGTCTCTGTTTTTCATCCCATATGTCACTGTCCCGCTGTATTTTGTGTTCGGCTGGCGGTCCTTTTCCGACTACGCGAAAATTCAAATTACACTTGGCCGCAGCGAACGAGCGCGCCGGGCCGATGAACTTGGTCTCACAGACCACGACGAAACGCGGGATTGGCCCGTGCTTTCCCGTGTTGCCGGCGTGCCGTTTCTTGCAGGCAACACTTCCGAACTTCTGATCGACGGCGACGCAACCTTCACAGCGATCAAGGACGGGATCGCCCGGGCCGAAAGCGTCATCTTCTTTCAGTTCTTTGCAATACACGATGATGCCCTTGGCCGGGAAATGGCCGATGCGCTGATCGCGCGGGCCAAGGACGGGGTGGAGATTTACTTCCTCTATGATGATGTCGGGAGCCACTCGCTCTCCAACAAATACATCGAACGCCTGACGGACGCGGGTATCAAGGTTTGCGGCTTCAACGAAAACCACAAATTCCTAAGGGTTTTAGGGCCAATGCGGCTCAACTATCGAAATCACAGAAAACTGGTGGTGATCGATTACCGCGAAGCATTTGTCGGCGGCCATAACGTTGCGGATCAATATGTCGGGCGGAGCAAACGGTTTGGCCGATGGCGCGACACCCATGTGAGGATCGAAGGACCGGCAGCGGTCGCCTGCGCCTTATCATTTGTGGAAGACTGGCTCTGGGCGAGCGGCAATCACATCGATCTGCCGCAGGTGAGCGAAATTCCCATGCCGGGCGATGAGTCTGTGCTGGTGATGCCGACAGGTCCAGCTGACAAGTTGGAAGAATGCGCAATTGCTTTTGTTGAAGCCGCAGCGCAGGCAAAACACAGACTTTGGATCACAACACCTTATCTGGTGCCGTCTTTGGATGTGCAAACGGCACTTGCCGCAGCCGCAATGCGCGGGGTCGATGTCCGCATTCTCCTACCGGAAAAACGCGACCACTGGACAGTCTGGCTCGCCAGCCATGCCTATGAGGATACCCTCGTCCAGCGAGGCGTAAAGATCTACCGGTACACGGACGGCTTCCTCCATCAGAAGGTGACCCTGCTTGACGATGATCTTGTGTCCATCGGCACGGTGAATTTCGACAACAGGTCCTTCCAGATCAACTTTGAACTCACGCTCTGGTTCACCCATGAACGGCTGATTACAAAGGTGGAGAAGATGCTTGAAGAAGATTTCGCGCATTCCCGCCTCACCTGGCCGGATGCGTTCCAATCGCGCAGTTACATTTTCCAGGTTTTCGCCCAAGGCGCCCGGCTGCTGTCCCCGATCCTTTAAAGGCAAGCGCGCAGCACCAAAACCATATGACCCTGTTTATGCCGCATTGCAGCACTAACATCTGATTCCAGGGAGGACACTTTCATCGCCGGAAAACCGGCAGACACAGAGGGTCCTTACATGAACGACAACTTAGCTGTTTCTCATCCCGGCATCAGACGACTTTGGCAGTCTGACCTCGACAGGCTCACCGAACATTTTCAAAGACTTGACAGCGATACCCGGCGGCTGAGGTTTGCCGGAAAGGTCAGTGACGGTTTTGTCGATCAATATGCCGAATCCATTCTTTCAGCCGGCGCAATAGGGTATGGCGCTTTTCCTGATCACGAGTTGCGTGGAATGGCGGAACTGCGCGAACTGCAAAACAGTTGGCCGCGCGCAGCCGAACTTGCGCTTGTCGTTGAACGGGACTGGCAAGAAAAGGGCATCGGTAAGGCCCTGTTCAATCGAATGATCGGCGCTGCCCAAACCAGACAGATCAAGACCATCCATATGCTGTGCCTTCTTGAAAACACACGCATGAGAAACCTTGCGAAACTGCATGATGCGAACCTTGCGATCGACAGCGGGATCATGGAGGCCACTTTGTCCGTCGCCCGCCCCTCACCAATCTCGTTTCTGGAGAGGCTTTATGGCGACCCTTGCAATATTCTGAGAGCGACAATTCGCGTGGGCGTCTAGGCCGCGCCGACCGCTCTCACCAAATATGCTTTGACACCGACAGAGCGATAAGGTGTTGTGCGGTCGTCTAACGCCTACGCTTTGGTGCTCAATGCCCGACTTTCTGCCCTCTTTATCGGTTCTCGCAGCTTTTTCGGCCGCGGCTCTTGTCCTGACAATAACACCAGGGCCGGACATGACCCTGTTCATGCGCAAAACGCTCACCCAGGGACGCAAAGCCGGGATCGCGGCGGTCCTTGGGGCTACGACCGGGTTGATCATCCACACGATCCTCGCAGCTATTGGCATTTCTGCGCTTCTTGCAGCCTCTGCGACAGCATTTACAGTGCTGAAGTTTGTCGGCGCGGCGTATCTGATTTGGCTTGCTATACAGGCTCTCAGAAAAGGCACTTCCCTCACCCTTGAGGCGGCGGAGAGCAAAACCCAGCCGTTCCGCCGGGTCTGGCTGCAGGGGCTTGGGGTGAACATTCTCAATCCGAAAATAGTCCTGTTTTTCGTGACCTTCCTTCCGCAATTCGTGTCGGCAAGCGACCCGCATGCAACTGCAAAACTTCTGTTTTTCGGTGGCTATTTCGTTCTGCTCGGGATGCCGATTTGTGTGTTGATGGTTTTAGGCGCTGGCGCGTTCTCACGCTTCCTCAAGTCGTCGCCAGCGTTCATGCGCGCGTTCGACTGGCTGTTCGCCGGGATCATGGGAACCTTCGCACTGAAGCTGCTGGTCGCAAAGGCAAACGCCTGAGCGGTTTCGCCCGACTTTTCACCTCAAAACCGGATTGACCCATTTCTCCGGCTGTGCACTCTTGGGCAAAATCAGTTTTCTTCCAAGGAGTTGCTTAGATGACCACGCCCCTCTTCCGCGATGATGCCTATTTGCGCAGCTGTGAAGCGGATGTTGTGGCGGTGAACGAGCGTGGCGGCATCGTCCTGGACCGAACTGTGTTCTATGCAACCGGTGGCGGACAACCCGGAGATACCGGGTATTTGGAGCTTGAAGACGGTGCCCGCATCGACATTGCAACGACCGTTTATGACGCGGACAAGAAAACGATCGTCCACGTGCCGGCAGAGCAACAGACACCGCCGGAGCCGGGCACAAAACTGACGGCCCATATTGATTGGGCGCGCCGCTACCGGTTGATGCGAATGCATACAGCGCTTCATCTATTGTCGGTCGCGCTGCCCTTTCCAGTGACTGGTGGTCAAATCGGCGACGGCGAAGGCCGGCTCGATTTCGATATGGGCGACACGGCGCTCGACAAGGAAAAAGTCGCCGAGAAACTGAATGAACTTGCGGGCGGCGATCATGATGTCGCGTTTGAGTGGATCACCGATGAGGAACTGGACGCGAACCCTGGGCTTGTGAAAACGATGTCCGTTCAGCCGCCGCGCGGTGCCGGCCGGGTACGGCTGGTCCGGATCGGCGGGGATATTGATCTTCAACCATGCGGAGGCACCCACGTTTCGAAAACATCTGAAATCGGCCCTCTGGAACTCGGCAAAAGCGAGAAAAAAGGCAAACAGAACAGACGGGTTCGGATTCGCCTCGCCGATTGAGACTGTTTGGGAGGATGTGCCATGAAACTATCCGGCAGTTGCCATTGCGGCGCCATTCACTTCGATGTGGAGAGCAAGACGCCCTACCCTTACATGCGCTGTTATTGCTCGGTCTGCCGGAAGACAACCGGCGCCGGCGGTTATGCGATCAATCTGATGGGCGAAGCTGAGAGCCTTCAGATCCACGACCCGCATAAAGTGAGAAAGATCTATCAGGCGGAATTCGAGACAGGTTTGAGCCCCGCTGAGCGCTCGTTCTGTGGACGGTGCGGCAGCCATCTCTGGCTTTGGGATCCGCGCTGGCCCGAGCTTGTTCATCCGCTGGCAGCTGCCATCGATACGCCGCTGCCGAAACCACCTGAGACGGTTCATATTCTCCTGGAGAGCAAACCAGACTGGGTCGACGTTGCCGAGGGATCCGATCAGGCCCATTTCCAGGAATATCCGAAGCTTTCCATCGAAGACTGGCACAAGCGCCACGGCCTTTACGAAAACAAGGACACCTCATGACCTATCATCCGCTTGTCTCCACAGACTGGCTGGCCGATCATCTGGATGCACCGGATGTGGTCGTCGTCAATGCCTGGATGCCGCCGGTAACGACGCCGGACGCCAAACCGGTCTATCCGGACAGCCATATCCCGGGTGCTGTGTTTTTTGACGTCAATGAGATCTGCGACAAGAACAGCGACCTGCCGCATATGCTGCCGGCCCCGCACGTCTTTTCCTCCGCCATGCGCAAGCTCGGGATCGGGGATGGCCAGACCATCGTCGTTTATGATGACTTTGGCTTCTATTCTGCGGCCCGTGTCTGGTGGACATTTCGGACGTTTGGCGTTGAAAACGTCTATGTTCTGGACGGCGGCATGCCGAAATGGCAGGGCGAAAACCGGCCAGTCAACGATGATCCTGTCCGGCGGCCGGAACGCCACTTCTCGGCACGGCTCGACCACAGCGCGGTCGCCAATCTGTCTGCCATCAAAGCCTTGAGCGCATCCGGAAACGGGCAAATTCTCGATGCCCGCTCTGCCGCCCGATTTGCCGGAGACGCTCCAGAACCACGTCAGGGCTTGCGCAGCGGGCATATGCCGAATGCGCTGAACCTGCCATTCACGGACCTGATTTCCGAAGACGGCACGTTCAAACAACGGGACGGCCTGGAGCAGGCCTTCAAAAACGCAGGCGTTGACCTGTCCCGGCCGGTCACAACGACCTGCGGGTCCGGCGTCACCGCAGCAATCCTGACACTCGCACTCACAGTTCTTGGAACCCGGGACGTAAGCCTTTATGACGGGTCCTGGTCTGAATGGGGCGCACGCGACGACACGGACGTTGTAACTGGTCCAAACTAGGATATAGGCTGAATACGCTGGGGCCAAATCGCGCCCCAGCATGACCGGAACGATCTTAGGTCCGGGGCGCTGCGAGCAGCTTGTCTTTGGGAATTTTTGCGGTGTGGTGCTTTCCGCCAACCCGGATCAGAAAGTCGCCGCGTGTTCCTTGAAGATGGTGTCGCGGCCAGATCTCCAGACCGTTCATGAGATCGCCCTTCGGATGACGTTTCTGGACCTCACGGCGTGTCGATGCGGCGATGCGCGCCCGGCCCATTCCGAAGACGTCACACATAGCACCTCTAGACAGCAGATGCGCCTCTGCACCGTGAAGGCGGCGCGATACATACCCGTTCAGGTGCAGCCCGATCGCTTCTCCTATCTTCCGAGCTTTTGCCGGATCGTGCCCTTGGGAGACCAGGAGATCCTTGCTGCGCTTTGCGCCGTGAACGGTGAAACAGCAGGCGCCCGGATGAACCGGGCGGTCCTTGGCCAATCCAAGGTCGTGGAGCATGGCCGCCGAAAACAGAATCTCCCGGTCAACGTCCAGCTTCTTGTAACCGGCCAGGCACATTGCCCAATAATAGGTGCGCCAGCTGTGTTCCAGAACATCTGTTCCAAGTTTTTCTGAAGCAAACGCCTCACTGTCGGATACCAGCCGGGTTTGGAGCGGCAACAACCCTTCAAGATCGGCCCCATAGGCATGCATCAGACCCAATTTGTCTGACGCCTGATCCAATGCCTGCAGCAGGCTCATCCGAACCATGTTTCCAATGACTGTGACCTTCTCGGCCCGCGTTAACCGTCCCTCGCTGAACGCCCCTTTTCTCTCGCCCCAGGCCAGAGATCCCATAATTGGCGCCTTGCGTTTGGTTTGACAGATGGTGGTCATATCAGCTCCTCTATTTATTTGTACCGTATCGCATAAAAATAGACAGGTCGAGTTTTTTATGCGAAGCGTTACAGAATGACGAAGGAACGAAAACGCGGCCGTCCCCGATCTTTCGATGAGACCGCAATTCTCGACAAGATCATGCAGGTCTTTTGGGAGCACGGTTATTCAGCCACGAGCCTCGACCAGATAGCTGAGGCAACCAACCTCAACCGACCGAGCCTTTATGCTGCCTTTGGCAGCAAAAAAGACATGTATCTGAAAGTGATAAACCGCTTTGCCGACATGATGCAGGCACACCTGTCAGCAGCGGGTGATTTCGACGGTCCCTTGAACGCGCGGTTCAAAGCGATTCTATCAGCTGCAATCGATCTCTACACCGGCAAGACACCAGTGTCCGCCTCGAGGTTTGGCTGCCTTGCAATCTCCACCCTCCCGGCCGAGACGACCCAGGATCCAGAGTTTGTTGAGGCCTTGAACAAGGTGATGGGCCGAATGGACCGCGGTTTCGCGCGCCTTATAGAAACCGGGAGCAAAAACCGCTTTGAGACAGAAGAAGCCGCTCAGATTGGCCAGCAGTTTGCGGTCATGCTCCACGGCATCTCAGTTCGTGCACGTGCGGGCGAAAACACAGAATCCCTAAAAGCCCTGGCTGGAAACATGGTCGACCGGCTCTTGCCTGAGGATTCCGGCTGATGCACTCAACGGTCGCTCTGCGCGCTATCGCCAGCCCTGACCAATCAGAGTTGTTTCCTGAACTCATGTTCCAGTTCGTAAGGTCTCAAAGAAGTTTTTGATCTCATCGGAAATCACATAAACGCTTGTGTTCATCCGGTCAGCCGCGGTTTTGAAATTCACCGCTGCTCGGTCCGTTGCCACCACCGCATGCCCAACACCTTCGATGTTCTCCTCGAGGGTCTGCGCACCGTTCGCAACGGTTTGGACACTGTGTGAAATTTCTTGGGTCGCAGCGCCCTGCTCTTCAACGGCTGCCGCAATGGACGATGTCATTTCGTCAAGCTGTTTAACCACTTCAGCAATGGATTGAATGGATCCAACCGCCCCATCCGTCGACTCCTGAATTTCAGAGACCTGCTGACTGATTTCTTCCGTCGCCTTGGCCGTCTGTTGTGCAAGTTCCTTGACCTCGGCAGCGACAACCGCAAAGCCTTTGCCCGCATCCCCGGCCCGCGCAGCCTCAATGGTCGCATTGAGCGCCAAAAGATTGGTCTGTTCGGCGATCGCCTGGATCAACCCGACCACATCACCGATCTTTTGCGCAGCGCCTGCAAGGCTGGCCACCTGGTCACTTGATCTCTCGGTTCCGGCCGACGCCTCGCTGGCAATTCTGGACGCGCCAACAATCTGCTTCGAGATCTCCTGGATGGAGCTGGACAACTCTTCTGTTGCCGCTGCCACGGTTTGCACACTGTCGCTGGAATTTTTCGACACGGTTTCCGCGCTGGAGATTTGGTCCTGCGCATCCCGGGAGACGCTTTCAAGCTGAGCAGCTTCGCTGATAACAATCCCGGCGCCCTCATCGGCATCCTTCAGAGGCTTTTCTATTTTCTCCCGAAACTGCTCGATCGCTCTGTTCAACTTGTTTGCCTGCTCAGCCCGCTCCAACAACAATTGTTCTTCATAAGTTGAAATGGCCAAATCCATGTCGAACATGACAGCGGCGGTAACGTGTTCCAGAACATCACCAAGGTCGGTAAAGGACGTCCGGTATTTCTTGACCAGATGTTTGTGCAGGCGTGTCAGAACAAACTTGTAACCGGCAATATACCAGCGGGGCTCGAGACCAATCCGGCAATGAATGTGCCCAATCCGGTTGATGCTTTCCTGATAGTCCTTATCAAAGCCACTCAAGAAGAGTTTTTCCCAGTGGCTCTTTTGCGCACCCACCAGGCGCGGCTGCTGATCGCCGACCATGTTGGCCATGTGAGGCTCAGCCTTTATGTGCGCATAAAAACCGGCAAGCAGCTCATCCAGAGCCGGCTGAATAACCGGCCATGTTTTCTTCAGTGCCGAGATGGTTTTGGAATCAATTTCTGCAAATTTCAGACGATGATCAAAATCGGTTTCAGACATGGCAGCCCTCGCAACATACTGCCGTTAGGTCATATTGAAATGCTAAACATATTATAAATTGCAAACTACCTAGAAATAACTACCCATAGTTTCAGCAGTTTTCGTTACTTTTCGCATATGCAGATCTACCAAGACAGGCTGAATAATGCCTATTTTGTAGTCACTTAAATAAGTTTAGATGGACGATTCGCGGTCGTTTTGGGACCTCTTTTTGGGTTCTTCAGAAACGTTGGCTTGGCATTTTACGACAAAAGATAAAAAAATCCCGGACCACAGGTCCGGGATTTCCAAGAGTGTGTTTGGTTCGCCGGGATCCGTCAGTGATGAAGGATCTGGCTGAGGAACAATTTCGTCCGCTCGTGCTGCGGATTGGTGAAGAATTCCTCCGGCTCGTTTTGCTCAACGATCTGGCCGGCATCCATGAAGATCACCCGGTTGGCAACCTTACGGGCAAAGCCCATTTCGTGGGTCACGCAAAGCATGGTCATGCCTTCTTCAGCCAGACCAACCATCACGTCGAGCACTTCCTTGATCATCTCCGGATCAAGCGCCGAGGTCGGCTCATCAAACAGCATGATTTTCGGGTTCATGCAGAGTGAGCGGGCAATTGCCACACGCTGCTGCTGACCACCAGAGAGCTGCCCCGGGTATTTCAGTGCTTGCTCGGGGATCTTGACCCGCTCAAGATAGTGCATCGCAATATCTTCAGCTTCCTTCTTCGGCATCTTGCGAACCCAGATCGGTGCCAAGGTGCAGTTTTCAAGAATGGTCAGATGCGGAAACAGGTTGAAGTGCTGAAAGCACATGCCGACTTCACGGCGGATCTCGTCGATCTTCTTCAGATCATCGGTCAGTTCCGTACCTTCCACGATGATCTGGCCGGCCTGGTGCTCTTCCAGACGGTTGATGCAACGGATCATCGTTGACTTGCCGGACCCGGACGGGCCGCAGATGACGATCCGTTCGCCGGACATCACGCGCAGGTTGATATCGCGCAGCACGTGGAAGTCCCCGTACCACTTGTTCATGTTCTTGATTTCGATGGCGACGTCCGTGTCGGAGACCTTCATCTTGGTCCGATCGGCAGCCAAGTCATCGTCGCGTACAGCGTTTTCGGTCATTGATTTACTCCAAGAGTGTCTTTGGACCGGGGCGCAGCGATTTCATCCCGCGCGCCCCGGAAGAGCGTTATCGTTTGTGTCCGGTGTGCAGCTTCTTCTCCATATAGATGGAATATCGCGACATGCCGAAGCAGAACACGAAGAAGATGATCGCTGCAAAAAGGTAACCGGTATGGCCCTGGCTGGGTGTCGACCACGTCGGATCCGTGAAGGACGACTGAATCTGGCCAAGAAGGTCGAACATGCCGACGATCAGAACCAGTGTGGTGTCCTTGAACAGGCCGATGAAGGTGTTGACGATCCCCGGGATCACAAGCTTCAGAGCCTGCGGCAGGATGATGAGGTACATCATCGGCCAGAACCTAAGACCAAGCGCCATTGCGCCTTCATACTGCCCCTTCGGGATCGCCTGAAGACCGCCGCGGACCACTTCTGCCATGTAGGCTGCCGAGAACAGCGTCACCCCGATCAGAACCCGCAAGAGCTTATCGAAGGTCACCCCTTCCGGCAGGAAGAGTGGCAGCATTACCGAGGACATGAACAACACGGTAATCAGCGGCACACCGCGCCAGAACTCGATGAAGATGATCGAGACCAGCTTGATGATCGGCATCTTGGAACGGCGTCCAAGCGCAAGCGCCACACCCAAGGGCAGAGACGCCACGATACCTGTCACCGCAATGACCAAGGTCACCAGCAGACCACCCCAAACTGCAGTCTCGACGATCGGCAGAACGACGTTGTCGCCGATGACCAGACCGGTCAGCAGGAAGTAGGCAATGATCGGAAACACCACCAGGAAGAGGATCGCATTGATCTTCTTGAACGGTGCGCTCGGGATCGCCAGTGGCACTAGGAGCAGAGCAAACAGCGCATAAACGATGTCCACCCGGTAACGCTCTTCAACCGGATACCGGCCATAGATGAATTGCGGGAAGTATGCTTCGACATACGCCCAGCAAGCACCGCTATGGCCGCCATCTTGAGGCAGACACGCTTCACGATTGTCGCCGGTCCAGACTGCGTCGATAAACGCGAATTGGATAAAGGGCGCGAGCATCGAGTAAGCGAGCAGTATCCCGATCACGGTCAGAATGGTGTTGCCGATGGACGAGAACAGGTTCTGCCGCATCCAGCCGATGACACCGGTGGTGGAGATCGGCGCCGGCAGGAGCGGCGCCTCTTCCGTTCGAACTTGAAACACTTCAGTTTTTGACATGTCGCTCTCCTTACCGTTCCACGAGCGCCATGCGCTGGTTGTACCAGTTCATGAAGGCTGAGGTGATCAGACTGAGCGACAGATAAACCGCCATCCAGATCGCAATGATCTCAATCGCCTGACCGGTCTGATTGAGAACAGTACCGCCCACGGAAACGAGGTCCGGGAAGGCAATTGCCACAGCAAGGGACGAGTTTTTCGTCAGGTTCAGGTATTGGCTGGTCAGCGGCGGAATGATGACCCGCATCGCCTGCGGAATGACCACAAGACGAAGGGTCGGACCGTTGCGCAGACCAAGAGCGTGCGATGCTTCAGTCTGGCCGTGGCTGACAGCCTGAATGCCTGCCCGGACGATTTCCGCGATGAACGCAGCCGTATAGATTGCTAGGGCAGTTGTCAGAGCAAGGAACTCGGGGATCAGGTTGAAACCGACACCCAGCTCAAAGCCGCGGCGCAGGATCGGACCTGTTTCAACGAAGTTCGGATGCTCAAGATACATCGGCATTCCGGTCACGAAGTAAGTGATGACCGGCAAACCGATGATCAAACCGAGCGCTGTCCAGAAGACCGGGAATTGCTGTCCTGTTTCGTCCTGGCGTTTGCGTGCCCATCTTGAGACCACAACCGACGTGACGATACCGATGATCAAGGCAATGCCGATAAACCCGGAGCCGTCTTCCCAAATGGGCTTGGGCATCCGCAACCCGGCAATGTTCAGATGGAAAGTGTCAAACAAGGACCACTTTTCCCGCTTGCCCGGCACCGCGCGCAGAACGGCGAAGTACCAGAAGAAGATCTGGAGAAGAAGTGGAACATTTCGGACCAGCTCGACGTACCAATACGCGATCTGGTTGATGACCCAGTTGTTGGACAGCCGCGCAATGCCAACGACAAATCCGATGATGGTCGCAAAAAAGATCCCGACGACTGCGACCATAAGTGTGTTGAGAAAGCCGACGAAAATCGCCTGACCATAAGTAGACGTTTCGGCATACGGCACCAAGGATTGGATGATGCCAAAACCGGCCGTATTTTCAACGAAACCCCAACCGGAGGCAATGTTCTGCCGCTCCAGGTTGGCTACCGTGTTCGTCACTATGAAGTATCCGAAGAAGACCAAAGCTGCGATCAGGAGTGCCTGATAAAACAGCCCGCGTACCTTCGGATCATTCACCAGCGAAGCACGCGCCGGCGCCCCCGCCGAGTCCTGCTCCATGACTGACATAGAACCTCGCCCAAGTTATCACGCCCGGCATATGTGGCAGATCAAGTGTCCGCAAGCCGTGGACTTGGCGTCGTCTGCTTTCCATCTCAACGCTTGTTCAGCGTCCCCTATCGGCAGAAAGCAGGTTTGTTCCCCGCGCACTGTCCGGATGATTTCCGGTTATTTTGGCGCAGAATTTATTGAGGGTTCCGGCAGTCATGCCGCCGGAACCCCAAAAACCTCTTTAAATCAGAGGATTAGCGTACCGGCGGAGCGTACAGGAAACCACCGTTCGACCACAGAGCGTTCACGCCGCGGGAGATGCCGAGCGGAGTGTCCGGACCGACGTTGGCATTGAAGCTTTCTTCGTAGTTACCAACGTTTTTGATGATGTTGTAAGCCCAGTCGTTGGACAGGCCGATGGCCTCACCGAATGCACCTTCAGCACCAAGCAGACGCTTGACGGACGGGTTGTCAGAACCCTTCATTTCGTCAACGTTTGCAGAGGTCACGCCCATTTCTTCGGCGTTGATCATTGCGTTGAGGGTCCACTTAGCAATGTTGAACCACTCATCGTCGCCCTGACGAACAACCGGACCAAGCGGCTCTTTGGAAATGATTTCCGGCAGAACCATGTGGTCGCCCGGGTTGGTCAGCTTCAGGCGCTGAGCGTACAGGCCGGATGCGTCCGTGGTGTAAACGTCACAACGGCCAGCGTCGTATGCAGCGACAACTTCGTCAGCTTTTTCGAAAGCGACGATTTCGTACGGCATGTTGTTCGCACGGAAGTAGTCAGCAACGTTCAGCTCGGTGGTTGTACCGGTGTTGGTGCAGACAGATGCGCCAGACAGTTCCAGAGCAGAGGTCACGCCCAGATCCTTACGGACCATGAAGCCCTGACCGTCGTAGTAGTTGACGCCAGCGAAGTTCAGACCGAGCTGAGTGTCGCGGGACATGGTCCAGGTGGTGTTCCGGGACAGAACGTCAACTTCGCCGGACTGCAGAGCAGTGAAGCGCTCTTTAGCAGAAAGCGGAGTGAATTTAACGGCAGAAGCGTCGCCGAATACTGCAGCAGCCATTGCGCGGCAGAGATCAACGTCGAGACCGGTCCAGTTCCCCTGTGCATCCGGGTTTGAGAAGCCCGGCAGACCCTGGCTCACACCACACTGGATGAAGCCTTTGCCCTTGACGTCTTCCAGCGTCGTCGCACCAGCAGCTGTCGCAGCGACACCCATAGCGGCGCCGAGTACGAGCGGAAGGATTTTGTTAGACATGGATATGCAGCCTTTATTTGTTACCCATAACTTTTATTTAGCTGGCCGGTATGAGTTGATGTCCTCTTCGCCCGACATTGCGGGCAAATTCCAGCGCAAAGCGCTGGTTCCTCCGGAAATCATCCCCCCGATCCAACAGCCCCCATACGATGGCATTTGCGTGTTCGGGTCAAGTACTTGCTGACGATATCTCGTTAAAATTCTCGGGCCGAAGTAGGATTACGGTTACCATGGCTGCACAAAACGCGAACATGTCTAGTTTCGCCTCATTGGCTGCCCATTACGTAATCATTCGTTTTTGTTCGCTAAGGCTGCGTCCCCTACGGAAAGACCTGAAACGCCGCAAAGTGAGGTCCGATGCACTCGTGTAAAAGCATCGGACCAAGACCTTTTTACCGAACCGGCGGGGCATAAAGAATACCGCCGTCGAGCCAGGACGCGTTCAAACCGCGCTCAATGCCGAGCGGGGTATCAACACCAACGTTGCGCGCGAAGATTTCTCCGTAATTGCCAACCGCGCTTATGATGCGGACGGCCCAGTCCTGATCAAGTCCGAGCGCACCGCCGAAGTTGCCTTCCACCCCGAGCAGCCGTTTTGAAGCTGGATTATCGGACGACGCCATGTCTGCGAAATTTGCCTGGGTCACACCGAGTTCTTCTGCGTTAATCAGAACGTTCAAGGTCCATTTCGCAATATTGAACCACTGGTCGTCGCCCTGCCTGACCACCGGACCCAGCGGCTCTTTTGAAATGACCTCCGGCAAAATCATGTGCTCGGACGGATTGGTCAGCTTCAAGCGGTTGGCGTGCAGACCCGATTTGTCGGTTGTGTAGACGTCACACCGGCCGGCATCATAGGCTTGTGTCACCTCATCGTTCTTTTCAAAGGCAACGACCTCGTACTCCATGTTGTTGACCCGGAAGAAGTCGGCGACGTTCAGTTCCGTCGTGGTTCCAGTCGCCGTACATACCGAGGCGCCGGCATGTTCCATGGCCGATGTAATCCCAAGCTCCTTGCGGACCATCATCGCCTGGCCGTCATAGTACATGACACCGGCGAAGTTGGCGCCAAGGTTCGTGTCACGCGACATAGTCCATGTTGTCGTGCGAGACAGAACATCGATTTCGCCGGATTGTAGAGCCGCGAACCGTTCAGGTGATGACAATGGCCGGAACTTGACTGCAGTCGGATCCCCGAAAACGGCTGCGGCAATCGCTCGGCAGTAGTCGACATCCAGCCCACTCCAGTTGCCATCGCTGTCCGGGTTGGAAAACCCGGGATTGCCCTGGCTCACACCACAGGTGAAGTAACCGTTCTCCTTGGCCTGCTCGAGTGTTGACGCAGAAGCGGGAAAGGCCGCGCCGGAAAAGGCGGCCGCAACCACCAGGCTTTTGAAAGTGTTTTTCATTTTTTCAGTCCTCCTGAGGCGCGACATAGGGCTCGCAAATCCCTGTCTTTCAAAGGACCATTGCAACAAATCACAAATGCCATTGAAAAAATGTCTTGGGAAAAACAGCGATTTGACGCAATTTCGCGATCAGAAAGCCGATCGGCGCATCACATGCTCAGCCCATTGGCATTGAGCCGGTGCTGAGTGCCGATATGGAAAAACAAGACAGCCAAAACGGACTGAAGGATAGATGACGAATACGACGGACACTAAAAGAAGCATTGAAACCGTTCTTGCGCACAGCGGCCGGGATCCATCCGGGTTCCATGGGTTTGTCAATCCGCCAGTCGTCCATGCCTCCACAGTGCTCTATCCCGACACCAAGACCATGGTGACGGGCGCGCAGACGTACTCCTATGCACGCCGCGGCAATCCAACCACTGATTCCCTTGAAGACGCCTTGAAAGAAATCGAAGGCGCGGCCGGCGTGAAACTGGCAAATTCCGGCCTGAATGCGATTGCGCTGGCGATTCTATCCTGCGTGAAGGCAGGCGATCATATGCTGATCGCCGATACGGCTTACGGCCCGACCCGTCACTTTGCAGATACCGTCCTGGCAGGCCTCAACGTCGACGTTGAGTATTACGATCCGGCTGTCGGTGCGGACATCAAATCGCTCTTCAAACCGAACACCACTGCAGTCTTTACTGAGGCCCCTGGCTCCCTCACCTTCGAAATGCAGGACGTTCCAGCAATTGCGGCAGCCGCGCACGAAATCGATGCGACCGTGCTCATGGACAACACTTGGGCCAGTCCGCTCTATTGCCAGCCAATTTCATTCGGCGTTGATCTCTCCATCCAGGCGGGCACGAAATACATTGTCGGTCATTCAGACGTCATGCTCGGCACGATCGCTGCCAGCGAAAAGGCGTGGCACAAACTGGACACGCTCCATGGCGCAATGGGCAGCCATGTCGGTCCGGACGATGTCTATTTGGGTTTGCGCGGGCTTCGGACCCTGTCGGTCCGCCTGGAGCGGCACCAGAAAAACACAGCTGTCGTTCTGGATTGGCTGAAGGCGCAGCCCGCCATCGGCGCAATCAGATACCCCGCGCTTGAGAGCGATCCCGGCCATGAGATCTGGAAGCGAGACTTTTCTGGCGCATCCGGCCTGTGCGGCTTCGACTTTGCAGCTGGGACAACACAAGAGCAGGCCTATGCGTTTCTCGACGCCCTGACCCTGTTTGGTCTCGGATATTCCTGGGGCGGATTTGAAAGTCTCGCAATACCGGTTCGACTGAAAGGCATGCGTTCAGCAACAAATGTCGATCCGGATCTTCACTCGGTTCGCCTTCACATCGGCCTTGAAGACCCGGAAGATCTGATCAGAGATCTTGGCCAGGCCCTCGACAAGGCTTTCGCATAATTGATGGATTCCATGAACAAGTTTCATGGATGGAAACTGTTGCGATCAGTCTTGCTTGTCACAAAATGGTGGGAACCGAAAACACACAAAGGCTTCCACCATGGACATTCAGCGCATTTCCGCATTTTCAGATGGCAACACCGGCGGCAATCCGGCCGGTGTGCTCATCAGTGACTCGCATCCATCGGTCGAAGACATGCGCGCCATCGCAGCGGATGTCGGCTTTTCCGAAACCGCATTTGCTGCGCGTCAAGACGACGGAGCCTGGCGCGTCCGCTATTTCTCGCCGCAATCAGAAGTGCCGTTTTGTGGTCACGCGACCATCGCACTCGGATCCGCCCTTACCCGCGAATTCGGTCCAGGGCGCTACAATCTGAAGCTCAACGAAGCTGAAATCTCCGTGGAAGGCGCTGTCTCAGGCGAACTCGTAGAAGCCGCCCTCCAATCGCCCCCGACAAAAAGCCAACCAGCACCGGATGACGTTGTGAGCGAGGTTATGGATCTCTTCGGCTACACGAAAGATCAGATCGATATCCGCATCCCGCCAGCGCTCGTCCATGGCGGCGCAGATCATTTTGCGCTGACACTTAACTCACGCGAGGCCGTCTCGGACATGACCTATGATCAGGAAGCGGGACGCGAACTGATGGAAAAGCATGGTTGGGTTACGATTCTAATCGCCGTCAGCGAAACGCCACAACTCTTCCATACACGCAATGCCTTTGCCTCGGGCGGGGTCTATGAAGATCCGGCAACTGGGGCTGCCAGCGCTGCCTATGCCGGATATCTGCGGGACATTGGTTGGCCGCATCAGGGCCGCATCGAAATCAGTCAGGGATTTGACATGGGGCATCCCAGCCGGATCGTTGCGGAGATCGGATCTGAAAAGGGAAGTTCGATCCGTGTTTCCGGTTCGGCACGGGTCATGAACGAAAGAGATTTCACAGACTGATCACAGCCGGGTCACTCAGAATATCACACGAGCTATGGCGCGGTCAGATTGCCGGATCGCGCCGTTTTTCCTTGAAAATCAGCCAAAGGTTCCGGAAGTAAATCACCAGTCCGAGCCCTTGTCCTAGAATGATGATCGGCTCCTTCTTGATCACACCGTATGTGAACAGCATGATTCCGCCGGCAATCGAAAAGAACCAAAAAGCGATCGGCACGATGGATCGTCCGACACGTTCGGATGCCATCCATTGAACAACAAAGCGCATCATAAACATCGATTGCGCAGCCAGACCGAAGATCAGCCAAAAATCAAACTGTGCAATGAAGACTGCATGAAACCAGTCTATGAGGGCAGCCATGTCGGATTCCAGTTACCTTGATACGCCAGCGGCGCGTTTCTGCTCGGGAATTGTGGCGTCAAATTAGGTCAACGGCCGGACAACGGGAATTTTTTTGCGGCGGCGGCGCAACCACCACACACCAAACAAATCCAACACTCCGACCAACGCCCGGTCGAAAATACCGTATTTAGAGGTCCCGTGGCGCCGCTGCCGGTCCTGAACGTCAATATGCACCACATTGTAGCCTTCGCGGATCACCAATGCCGGGAGAAACCGGTGCCAGCTGTCAAAATACGGAAGCTGAAGGAAGACCTCACGGCGCAGCGCTTTGAGACCGCAGCCGCTGTCGCGGGTGTTGTCCTTTAAGATGGCGCCCCGCAGTTTATTCGCGAACTTGGAGGCATACCGTTTTGCAAGACTTGCTTTCCGGCCCAGTCTTTGACCCGCAGCAAGCGCAGCAGACGGCCCTGCGGCTTCGAGCGCATCGAGCAACTGCGGGATGTATGCGGGATTGTTTTCCCCGTCTCCATCAATGGTGGCGACGACGTCACCACGCGCATGCTGAAGTCCGGTGCGTACTGCACAGCTCTGACCGCAGGACTTTTCGTGCCGAACCGGACGCAGCCAGTCATGCGTTGCCGCATAGTCCTGCAGGACAATGTCGGTCCCGTCAGATGATCCGTCGTCGATCACAATGACCTCAAACGTCCGTCCGCTGAGTGCCGTTTCAATCTCATCCAGAAGAATGGGAAGGTTCTCTGCCTCATCTTTGGCAGGAACAACCACGGTGACGGCAATCCCGCCCTTTGTCGCGGCCAAGGCCTCCAAGTAACTCTGTGTCATGACATCCACTCAGTCCGCCTCGCTGGCCGCAGCCCGGCCCGGAACGATACGCTGCGCCCCGCGTTGTCCGCGCAAAACCTGCCAAACGGCACGCGCGCTTGCCTTGGCCGAAATGGCCGTCATGTTCGGAACGATATTGCCGTTTTCCGCAATATGAAAACCAATCCGGCGCCGGGCCATGGCACGCACGGTGAAGAAGGTAAAGGTCATCCCGAGCAGTGTGCCGGCAATGACGTCACTTGGGTAATGCGCACCCGCCATCACCCGGGAGAATGCGAGCCAGAACGCACTGACAACGATCAGCCACCGGTAAGCCGGGAAGATGAAATAAAGCGCAGTCGCAAGGGCGGCGACTGTTGTGGAATGGCCGGACGGAAAGCTCGTGAACTTGCCGTGAAAAGCAAGGAAATCAAAATGAACGGGGCCGAACTCTTCATACAATTTCGGACGCGCGCGCCCAAGGCTCCACTTGATGATCAGCACCACAATCCCGGACGCTGCGACCGTATAGAAGACGAAGGCCGCATAGGTGAAAACGGCGCCGATCGCCATCCTGATCCGGAAGGCGTATCGGCCGGCATCGAGCGCGAGCAGAAAGAGACAAGGAACACCGGTTGAAATCAGGATCCAGTCTGCCTTACCCAGATCAGTGAACGAGCGGAAGGCCGTCCGGTATTCGTTCGGCAGTGAGTTCAGCCAAGGATACGTCGGCGCATCAAAGGCAACGACTGCGACACCCACCGTCAAAAGAAGAACAGCAAGGATATCTTGTGGCCGTTGGCCCGGTGGCAATGTCCGCAACTGAGCGGTGCCACGCTCCTTGCGGTTGGAATAAAGGATCATGGCGCGCCGGGCATTGCCGCGCATCCGTTCCAGCACCCATTTTATCCGACTATTGCTGCTCATTGCCGCCTTGTGTGTCTTTTGCGTCTGCGGCCGACTGATAGAGCGCAATATCGACATCATCGCCGCCGTTGATATTCAGGCCGTCTACCCTTTTTCGCACCACGGGGACAAGACCCTTCTCCTTCGCTGCGGCCAAAAACGCCTCTTCATGGCGGCTCTCGATCGCTGCGATCCGGCAAACACCACTCTCCCCAGGTTTAGCTTGGGCGAGGAAGTCGGCGGCTTCAGCCTCCGGAACGATCTTGGTGTTGGTCCCTTCCAGGAAGATAAAGCTCGGCTCGTGGAAGCCGGTCGTGACCACTTGCCGGGTATCCCGATTTGCGCACCCCGGGATCTCGTCCATCGCAGTCACAAGCCTCGGACTAACCCAGATCGTGGTCAGAGCCGGTCCTGAAAAACCCCATACACCGATGGCAACGCAAATTGCGGTCAGCGTTGTGGCTGGCAGAGCATACAGCGCCGGTCCACGGAGCAGACGGGTTGCGGCAAAGACCGCAAATACAGCGCCTATCCCGGTGACGATCGCCCCTGGAGGAGACGGCCAGATACCAAGCGCAAACGGGCCTCCAAAGGCGGCGGCGGCAATTCCTATGGCGGGCACCGCCAACAAGATTGCCGCCACCCAGCGCAGCCACTTCGCGGATTGGGAACCGGCGCCTTCGATCAGGGCCGCCGCCACAGGCAAAATCAGAGCGGGCATCAAGGGCATGGTGTAATGCGGCAGCTTCGTCGCAACGAGTTCAAAAACCACCCAACTTGGGAAAAACCAGCATGCTGCAAAGATCACCAAAGGGCTTTTCCGCTCGCGCCACATCATCGGCAATGCAAGCAGGAAGAACGCCGGGAGCGGCCAAAAGACACCAAACATGGCACCGAGATGGGTCAGCGGCGGGGCCCCATGCCCCTCCTGCCCCTCAGAGACCTTGCCGAGCAGATCCTTGCCGATGGCCTCTGTAAAAAAAGTGCCGTCCGTTGCGATCCAAATGGCGACGAACCAAGGCAGAACAAGCAAGAAAAACCAGATGAACCCGGCCAGCGGGACGGCCCCCTTGAACCAGCTCAAATTGCGGCTGGTGATGATCAGGCCAACAACCGTGAACCCGACGACCATCGGGCCAACTGGTCCCTTGACCAAGACACTTGCCGCAAGCGCGGTCCAGAACACAAAAGCAAGGCCCCAGGCCCTATCGGAGCTGTTCCTCAGCCAGAGCCGCGCGAGAGCGCCCTGAGCGATAACAATCGTTGCAAAAAGGGTGGCATCGGTTTTCGCAAGCCGCGCTTCAACACCAAGGATGATGGCGAGCACAACAAAAGAACCAGCCACGAGCGCTCCCGAGGGGCCCATGAACGCTCTTGCCAACCAGAAGACTGCCAGAACGCTCAAGATCGCGCCAATGATGGACGGCAAACGATAGACCCAAAGCGCCGCCGATGCATCATGGCCTGTCAGTTTGACCGCAGCCGCCTGCAGCCAATAAATGCCAACCGGCTTCTTGTGACGCGCCTGATCCTGGAACCGAATGTCGACATAGTCGCCAGTTTCGAGCATTTGCTTGGTCGCTTGCGTGAAACGCGGCTCATCGCGGTCCAGCGGCGGCACAGTCCACTGACCTGGAACGAACAAAACAAGCGCTAAGGCAAGCAGCAAGAGCGGTGCGGTTACATCATGGCCAAAGATGCGCAGCCATATCGGCTTTTTCATTTGATTTCCGGACTTTTCCGGATCCTGCTCCGGTTGCGCGCTGTTTGCCGCTGCCGATTGCGTTTCTGCCATTACGACCCGATTCCGCGAGGATCAAACGGGCTTGATCCCAGCCTTTCAAAAAGAATGTGTGTGCATCTCCTACATGAGCTTTTTGAAAAGGGAAACACTGCTTGCACCCAAACTCTGTGAAGCTATCGTCATGGGGACGATTCCTCGCAACATTCCTTTGGCAATCATATGGCACTCATTGCACATATTACCGATTTGCATCTTCGTCCGCGCGGACTTGCCTGCTATCGCGTCTCCGATACCAACATGCTGGCGGAACGGGCGATCCCGGCCTTGAACGGCCTGACACCACGCCCGGACGCAGTCGTTCTGACCGGAGACCTCACGGACAAAAGCGATCCGCGGGAATACGCTCTTGCCCGGCAAATCCTGTCGCGGCTCGCCATGCCAGTGTTCATGATCCCCGGCAATCATGACGGCAGCGCCGATATGCGGCGCGAGATGTCGGGGTTTCCGGGTATGGATAGCGACGTAGAGGGCAAGCTCTGCTACACCGCCGAAATTGGCGATCTCCGGCTTATCGCGCTTGATACCAACATTCCCGGCAAACCGAATGGCGAACTCGGCACACCGCAGCTGAATTGGTTGTCAGATCGTCTCTCGGAGGACAATCGGCCGACGCTTATCGCTCTCCACCACCCGCCTGCCCTCAGCGGCATTCAGCACATGGATGCGATTGGCCTGAATGACGCCGGTGCGCTCGCAGAGGTGATCGGTCCGCACAAGCACATTCAGCGGCTGCTTTGCGGTCATCTGCACCGCCCGATCATCGCGGAGTTCGCAGGCAAGATAATGACGCTCGCCCCCAGTACGGGCCACCAGGTCGTCTTGGATTTGACCGAAGATGGGCCGCCGATGTTCAACTTCGAACCGCCCGCATATTTCCTTCATCACCATACGCCGCAAGCAGGCACAGTGACCCATATGGCCTATGTCGAGGCATATCCCGGACCGCATCACTTCTTTGCCGATGAGGGTGTTTCCTGGCCCGGGGACGACGCGTGACAATGATTTTCGGCAGCCAGAGAAACAGAGCTCTTCAGTGCCTGCGCCCCCTGCCCTTGATCTTGCTCCTTGCTTTCTTGGCAGGCTGCGGTGCGCTGCCTGGCGGTCAAGGCGAATTGGAGGACCGGCCGGTCTTTACAGATGTCGATGTCAGCACCTCTTCTCTCATGGCGATGGTGAATGCCTATCGCGCACAGAATGGTCTTCCGGCCTTGCGTCACGATCCGGCGCTCGATGGTGTCTCGCAAGATATGGCGCGGCACATTGCCAAACGCGACAGCATGGACACCTGGCAGCACAGCGCCTTCGGCCTTTCCCAGCGGCTCGACAAGGCGCGTTACCCAAATTACGCAGCTGCAGAGAACCTTGGTGCCGGTTATGCGGATCTGCCTGCAGCTTTCCGCGGCTGGCAAGGTTCCGAAGGCCACAACAAGAACTTGCTCAATCCGTATGTGACGCGTGTTGGCATTGCCCGCACCAATCGCAGCAATGGAAAATGGCGGAATTTCTGGGTCATGACGCTGGCGCGGCCGCAAGCCGACGGCCGGCCGGTCCCCGTCAATTAACAGACTGCAACAGGATCAAAGTGCTCCTGAGCATGGCTAGAATGGGAACGGGCGCTCAGCGAAGACCTCTTCCCGTTCAGGTTCAGTGCGCAGTCCGCGCTCGACCACGCCTCTATAGAGCCTGTCTTTGCCAAACCGCGGCTGCCAGATGCACAATTCGGGTGAGAACAGTTTGATGCAGGGAACACCAAGATCCGGACGTGTCGCATCAAACTCCCAAACTGTTATTCCCTTTTGCCGCAAGGCCTCCAACAATCCGTCATATGTAAAGACTTCGGCTTCAGAAATAGCAGCCGTTTCCGCGGCTTCTCCAACTGGCCAATCATCCAGGATCGATCTCTCGCGGGCATAGCGAAGCTGAGATGGAATTCTGCGTCCTTGCTCATGGGAACGATCTGGGTACGCAGTCTCCATCGCGGACAACGAGATTTCTCCCTGCAGCATTTCGGTGATTGCTCCGAAGATCGCTGATCCGAGATCCCATTCGGCACAAGCACCAAACGCTGCCGCTTGACCATCGCCGCGGTGAGAAATGGCAACGGCCACATGGACCGGTAGATCGGTTTCGACCCTGCAAATCGTTGTCTTTCGGTGCCGCTCAGACAGATATCTCATCAAGTTGTCAGAAATTTTTTCGCGCAAAACCGGCTTGGGTACCACTGTTATCCCCAAGCGGTTGTACCAGGCCTGAGCCACTGCATCGCGCTCTGCAAGCTCTAACAGAGCCCGCTCCCGCGCCCCTACTAAGTCAGACCAGACCGCACACCCAACTGTTGACGAAATGCCTACCTTGAGGCCCTGCTCGAGAACAACTTCTCCGAAAAGAGACGCGAATGCAGGTAGCCGCGCCTCAGTCCCGTTTAACAAATTACTCACGCGAACAAGACGATTACTCAACTTACTCCAATCGATCACAGAACCACGGGACTCCCGCCCCAACTCCGTTCGCTTGCGAAGCAAATCACTCGTCTGGGCCTCACTAAATCCCATTATGGATGCAAGATCGGCTTGATACTCACCCTTCGTAACACCAACTACACGCGGATCATCTTGCCCAAGAGAACAAAGGGTTAATCTTTCAGCAACCTCCCCAATACAACTAATAGATGCACCTATTTTCGTATTTGCTTGCCCACCGGCAGCAAAGGACCCAGTCGCCTTTGCCGTACGCTGCCCATCAGAGTTTTGAGACGTAACAACAGCGGTACAAAAATGGATTGGACAGCTTGGAAGAAAGACAGGCACCAGGCGAACCCGGTCGGCTCGCAAGACCGGCTCAAACAGCCGGAGAGCGTGCTCGGCATCCGGATTGACCGGTCTCACATCTCGCTCCGTGCTCGCGATCAGACCGGCACTCACAAGCCCACTCAGAACCTCTGGCATAAAACGCTGCATCGCGCCCCCACACAAAAACGTTCTGCGACTAAAGCATTCCTGAGAACATGATCAAGTATATTTTTTGATCAACAGACTCATTAGAAATTGCGAAGCGGTAGCATTTACGTTTTTCCATTGTTTTACAAAAATATTGATGCATTGTTTTTGTGCAGGATCAAGTAGTCAGAATATATTGTTACTTACAGTATCGATACAACGTGATTACTTTCCAGTTTCGGGGCTATTATTACTTTTGCCGCCGACAAAATTTAAAAACATACAACCGAATAAACTGGAGGCTTAGCATGCACACTCTTTCAACTACCAATCGCGAACTGGCCATTGGTTCGAAACTTGGTGAAATCATCCAGAACTCAACAGAACGCGCCAAGTTTGCCGAACACCCGGAAGCCGCGCTGTCGGAGCTCGGCCTCGCCACAGATGTAAAAATCTATGCCGACACCGCGGACAAGGTGCATCTGGTCATCCCGGCAAAGATTGATGAAGCACGCGTTGCAGCAGGTGATGAAACTTATTTCGAAGAGCTTGGCCGCTTGGCGTTGGCGAGCTGTCATTATGAAGAAATGCCGGACTGATCGACGACCGATCTTTCTTGCACCTGCGACCGGAGGCCACCAACTCCGGTCGCAATCTTCAACCGCACCCACAAGGTTTTCCCCGATGGCCAGGTTTCCTCATTACCGTAGCAACGTTGTTGCACTCGGTCAGCTGCTCGCTCACGCTCGAACGGATAAGGAAATGCGTCGAAAGCTTATCCAGAATCCAAAGGATGAACTACGGAAAATTGGTTTGCCGGAGCATGCAGTGCAATTGATGGATTTCGAGGTTATTGACGCCACACAGGCCAAGACGACAGTGCTCCCCTATCGCCTGAATCAGAAGAAGATCGATCAGGCAGATCCCGGTTACCTTGTCCCACTTGCCCGTCAGTTTTCCTGATCAACTAGATCGCAGCCCTGTCGCCAAAGAAGTATCTCTTGACCAGCTGAACACCGCGGTCATATGAGGCGCGTGTTTTGGGGTCTTGGAAGAAGTTGATACGTCGCCCCCACTCATCGGGGTCGCCCGTACCTAACCCGGCCTGATCGATTACCTTGGCCAAGCTTTCGCTATGCCGGCTTAAAAGATCCAGGGCTTCGGCGTCTTTCCCTGCACATACAAGTGCAGCGACTCGCGTTGTCAGCCCAACAATGCTCTTGTAGGACGCGCGCTCAATTATTTTAGCAGCCGTTTCGAAATCTTCGGATGCGAAAAAAACCAGAGAATAATACTCGTAGAAGACCCGCGGCACGGTTGTGAACAGGTTCATCGCCTTTTCCGCTTTGCTCCGAGCAAGTTCAACTTCACCGGCAAATGCCAAGCCTTCAGCAGCTGAAATCAGATTGATTGGATCGACGCTGTTCAAACGAATGGCTTGCATAAATGACCGGCGGGCCTCATCGGCCAAGCCGGACTGGATAAGCGCCCACCCATGAGTTCTCAGGTTGATCGGCTGCCACGGGTCCAGTTTCACGGCATGTTCGCACAGCGCCATAATCTCATCCCACGACAGGACACTGTCGCGATCCTCAACCCGGTAGTGCAATAGCTGTTTAATGTTCACCAAGGCTTTTCCGGAGTACGACATTGAGAACGTGCTATGGCGCTTGGAAATCTCCTCCAGAATTTGCAATGCCTTCCGGTCAGATTTCGGATCAAACTCCACCATCAAGGCTTCCGCCTGGCACCACCGCGCAAAAGCAGAACTGTTTTTCGGATTCCGAAGCTTGTTTGTCACGTGACTGTAGATGCGACCTATTGTGTGACTGGCCGCATTCTCAATACCATCCCACTCTTGCAAGTCGACGACTTCGCTGAACACAATCCGCCCTTCGGCACGGTCCTCAAACTGGATCAATACTCTGCCGGAACGATCATTATGTTGAAAACGAAGTAGAAAATTTCCTCCATCGTCGCCCTGAACCAGCACGGGCGGAGGTCCTTCAGCATCGCCGAAGTAATCTGATTGAAAGAGATCAAAAGACCTATATGCGGAAAGACCGCTGACAATCTCCTCACGCAAGTAAATTCCATCGTTGGGCGCAGTGCGGGCCAACTCGGACGAAACAATCGAAACCTTGGGGAAATGAATAACATTGTCCGACCCGTGATCCACGACCGTGACATCGCTTCCATCCGGGTCTTGCCAGAATTCTGGGTTCTGCGGCCTGCTCAGCACCAATTGCGCATCTGACGGGCCTGAGCGCGCAGTTGCTGACAACAAATCCCAGGTTTCCTGTTCCGGCACACCGTCCAACTCCTTCAGCTCGCGCTCACAGGCCCGTAATTGCTGTTCTGCCCGCTCCCTTTGACCGCGGTGCAGATAGATCTGGATCAGCGCGCGGTGAGCCGGCTCAAAAGCGGGATCCATATGCAAAAGGAAGTGGGCGGCAGCTTCCGCCCCTGGCGTGGCAGCAGCGACAACTGCGCCAGAAAGGTGTTTCAGCGTGGCATCCATCACCTCGTCCCGGATGCGCTGACGTTCAATCAACAGCCAATCCGTGAAGACAGGATCGATATCCTCAAAACCAGTTAGATAATCGCCGCGCCATAAAGCAATCGCGGTGTTGAAATCCGGTGAATCGGAGGTGTTGAGCAGGTCCAGGAGGTACGCCAGATCAGTAGGCAAGCTTCCCGCAAAAATTTGTATATGCCCGCCTTGGGTTTTGACCACATCGAGCCCAGCAATTTCTTCTGCCGTTTTCAACTGTTTTAAGGCCTGCCGAAGCGATTGCATGCCCCTGTGCCCGGTCGCACTACTCCAAAGAAGATCGGCGACGGCCTCGCGGGATGCGCTCAAGTCACTGATACGGATGACATAACCGAGGATAGCAAGTGCCTTGCGGGTTTTGGTCGCGACAGGATCGCCGTCTGCCCCCTTCAGCATCGGCCGCCCGAGACCCGCAAAGTGTGGAACTGGGATCGTCACCGTAAGACTTCCTTCACTCACGTCATTTTTGACAGCGGCCACACAACCCAGAATGCAACGCTGCGTGAAATACACGAAGACTTTATCACGCTCGTTTCACGCTTCAAGAACAACATGGCGATCTTGAAAGGCTTCCAGAGTGCAGGAATCCTCCAAAAGACAGCAACACTGGTGGGTGGTATTATGTCTCAGTCCAACGTTAAAACAGATCCAAAACTTGATCAGGAACCTCCCGTAGAGGCCATCAAGCGTATGATCCGTTATACGCAAAAGGAAGCTGACAAAGACGGTCGGACCTTTTGCTCATATTTCCTCGATATGGCGCTTCAATCCCTTGAAGACGGCAGTGAAGATCTGGACACTATTCTGAAGTCCAAGGTAACCCCCTTGATGGTCAATCAAACCAGCACGGGCACCTGAAACACTGACCCCATAGCTATCTTGGCTGCAGCGCTTCTGGTCCTCACTGGATCGCGGCTTGTCCAGCTTCAGCGCAACGCTCCAAAGACTGACCGGGACACGGGATCCCGGTCTTTTTTCGTTTCAAAGCTAATTCCAGTCAAAAGGGGCTCAATGCAGTTGAAGACTGGATAGATCTGCGTTCGAAGGTCATAAGTGTGCGATTTTTCGCAACTGAAGACGACCGCTTCCTGGCACTACTGAAACTGAAATTGTTAACCGTGATAGCCGGTCCAAAAGCTTCATTTCGTTGAAAAAATTCACTAGCAGAAACAGTGGCGACCCCGGCAGGATTCGAACCTGCGACCATTCGCTTAGAAGGCGAGTGCTCTATCCAGCTGAGCTACGGGGCCGTGAGCTCGAGATTGCTGAGCCCTTTGTGCGGCAAAGCCGCCAATCCTGTCGATATCAAAACGATCATTTCAACAATCATTTTTGTTTGGGACAAGGACATCACTGCCGGCTTAGTGCGTCCAGGGCGCGACGCGGTCGAATTTGAAATTATCAGCGTAGGCAGCACCGCGTACCACTCGTGCCTGCGATTTCTCCACACGATATGGGATGCCCTGGCGCTTTGCATAAGCGACGGCGTCTTCCTGGCTTTCGAACACCATGCGCACTTGCTGCTTCATATCCGAAGACGATGTGTAACCCATCAAAGGTTCGACGGACTTGGCCACCTCCGGTTCAAAATCCAGAACCCATTTTTGCGTTTTGGCCTTACCGGACTGCGTCGCCGTTTTTGCCGGCTGGTAAATGCGCGCGACCATAGGTCTTATCCTGTGCTCAGTTTGACGTGTGGCAGATCTCTAATCAGCTTGTTCCCTCCTTTGATCCGGAAGTCAATATCTGCAGTCTATCTGTGCTGATTTCACGCGCTAATTTACAGCGCACCTGTAGCGAACTCATGTTACAGCCACGACCGGATTGCCGGGGAAAAAAGATCCCGAACAGAAACGACGCTTCGCATGCAATGCTGAGTTAACGATGTGAAAGAAATTGGAGAACCAGCTGCGTTGCATTATGGCGCAAAAACACAACCTATGCTATCTCCCTGCCTAGAATGAGAAAGTTACGAGTGCATTCTGCCGTTAAGTTCTGCCACCCGAATTGTTTGGCAATTAAGAACACCGGCAAAAAATGGTGTCCGGGACCCGAAAGGTTGATCCGCTCACCCAATAACAGGAAGGCCAGTCATGCAACATCACTTTCAGAACCTTTTTGGTTTTAAGAGCGATGATCAGATTTCTTTTGATCTGCCTGAAACAACTCGCCTGGACCCTGTTGGATTGCGCGCTGATATTGACGCTGCAAACCTCAGCGAGATGTGGACCATGATTTTAACACTCGACTACGCCGTTGAA
The DNA here is from genome assembly GCF_055755305.1 of Roseibium sp. R5. Taxonomy (NCBI): domain Bacteria; kingdom Pseudomonadati; phylum Pseudomonadota; class Alphaproteobacteria; order Hyphomicrobiales; family Stappiaceae; genus Roseibium; species Roseibium sp. R5. Next base: position 3,456,689 of record NZ_CM146910.1, on the reverse strand, counting down.
GACGTTGCCGACCTCCCGCGCGAGAAACAGGAAGAATTCTTGAACGTCATGTCCTTGTTGCTCACAGCGTTCAATCGGTAAGGTGAAACAAAAAGGTACCGTAATACTGTGCTGACACGTCCGGCATCTCAATTCACAGAGCTTGGGACCAAGGTTATAGAACAAGGCCTTGCAGACCCAAAACTGTCTGAATTCTATGAAGCAATTCAATCCGCGTCGCACCACGCCACACCCAGCTCTCTCAAACCTTACATCAATTATTTGAGCCTGTGTTCCGACAAGGTTTCAGACATGGAACCGCCTCCGATTTTCTATGTTGGACTCGAATCCAGTCAACGGCTGCTGTTCGGCGATCAGTGGGCCACCCCGCAAGCCTCGTGCGGTCCGGCATCTGGATTGCGCACACCTGATCCGGAATTGGAAAAAGCTTCAGCTGACGCCTATAAAGCGGCGCTCAATCTTCAGCCCTATTACGGTTACGCACGCACCCTGATCTCACTTAACGGCGAGACATACGAAATCGCGTTCGAACGGCTGATCGTCGGGATCAGGCCTGCGCCAACGGCAAGTTATCAGATTTGCGCCTACTTCGGCGTTATTCAGGATCTGCAGCGCCGCCTGTAGCCGCTATCGTCCGTGCGAGGCCAATAAGGTCGCTGCGGGTGGAATACACCAGCCAATCATCCGGACGGATGTGGCCGGGCGGCATCTTCCAATGAGTGCCACGGGGCACGAACCGCCGATACCCGACCCGGATGCCAAACCCTTTTTCAGCTGCAGTTGCGGCCATTAATCCATAGAGATAGTCAGGCGACCATTTCAAAAGGGCCACAAGAAAGCCAAGTTGGGTCAAGGGTTCAGCAAGCCCTTTGCCGCGGACATCCCGGCGCAGCCACAAATTGCCGTGATAAACAATCTTCCCCCGAAGAAAATACGCATCGTGGGCATGTTCGTTGCCGAAACGCGCTTGCGGATTCGGATCGACAAATATCCGCCGCTGCTGTTGCTGCCAGTGTTCTGCAAGGCTCCGGTCCTGGAGATCCTCAACCTTCGCGGCCTGAACGGAAACGACATTTCCTCGATTGTCATACGCACCGATCCAAAAGGCCGTTGACCCATGGAGATCGAAAAACCGGGGCGAAAAGTCCTCCATCAGATACTTGTCTTCTGTCTTCCGGATGGTCTTTTCGAAGAGACCAAAATCGCTGCTCTCCCTAACAGTCAGCCCGCCGTCTGAAATTAGCGCCTTTACAACGGCGATCGCCGCGGCCACCTCCAAGGTCGTGTGGTGTTTTGGATCGTTGATCATCTCGCCCTGCCTGCCTCGGGCAAAGCGGTCCCGCCGCTTCTCTCCCGGTCCCCAGACAAAGTTGAGGCACCTCTGAGGGATGCACAAGAAAAACAACACAACTTCCCCGATTTCCTCAGAAACGCAGCTTTGACCAAACCAAAATCCAGACAAACAAAGCGATTTCTGATTAGCCGACACAATAGTTTTTAAGGAGAGAGAAAGTGGTCGGGGCAGCAAGATTCGAACTTGCGACCCTCTGGTCCCAAACCAGATGCGCTACCAGGCTGCGCTATACCCCGACGGCTGGTTCGGGCGGTGTATCCGCGTTTTCTTCGTTCGTCAAGTAGCGAAAGTCTCGCCCTGAGCTCATGCTTGTGGACAGTCAATTTTAGAGCTGTGATGCACTTCCAAAGACACAGGCTTCGTCAGGCGTCGTTCAGTCCCATCGAGCCGGCAACAACTTCGTCTCCCGGTTTGATGCCAAGCTTAGCCGCAGTTCCCGCATTGAGCTCAAGAACGAATTTTGCCGGCGCGCCGGACGGGATGACTTTTTCAGAGTAAGGCGTGGTGTCCGCTGCAATGCTGACGATTTTCCCTTGAGAGGAAATGAAAATGATATCGAGCGGCAGTGGTGTGTTTTTCATCCAGAAATGGCGCTCGAATTCGCCGTCGAATATGAACAGCATGCCATGTTCGGCTGCCATCTCTTCGCGGAACATCAGCCCCTTCGCCCGCTGCGTATCCGTTGAAGCCACTTCCACCGTAAACCGATGTTCGTTCGCGCCGGAAATGACGGTCAGCGGCTCGGTTGGAAGTGTTTGACTGTTCCCGGCAAACGACCCGTTGCTGACGGCGCTCAAAAGGATGGCAAAGCCTACACACAATGCCAGGGCAACGGATCGGGGCAATTGGTACGCGTTCATGAGAACTCCGGTTGCGACAGGTCCTACCCAGATACACCATTAAAAAAGGCCGGAACATGTCCGGCCGTAAACTGTGATGTATCCCGGTTCAATGAGACGCTGGAATGTGGGTTCCGCTTCCGACCGGTCGAATCTCGGCAGCCATACGTCCCTTCGGTCCGGTCCCGAAGCGCACAAGCACCTCTTGGCCTGGTCGAAGTTCGGTAATGCCATACCGGCGAAGCGTCTCCATATGGATGAAGATGTCTTCGGTCCCCTCACCTTGTGTCAGGAAGCCAAAGCCCTTCACACGGTTGAACCACTTGACGGTCGCGGTCTCGAAACCGGTCTCCGGGACCACCTGTACGTGGGTCCGCGAAGGCGGCAATTGAGACGGGTGAACGGCCGTACTCTCATCCATGGAAAGAATACGAAACGCCTGAAGACCGCGCGGCCGGTCCAAAACCTCGCATACGACACGTGCGCCTTCGTAAGCGGTCTGGAAGCCGTCCCGCCTGAGGCATGTCACGTGAAGCAGAATGTCTGTCTCGCCACTGTCCGGCACGATAAAGCCGTAGCCCTTACCGACGTCGAACCATTTAATCGTTCCGGCAACCTCGAATACATCAACGGCAACATCTTCCGTCAGGTCTTCGAGTGCGCGGGGATCCCGTGCGGCTTTAACCCCCATAATCAAATGTCCCGTCTCTGGTGCACATCTACCAGCTATGGGCCCGATAACCACGCACCCGACAGCTGATTCCTAACAAAAGGATAACACCGCACATTTCGCCGGAAAGAAAAATTAACAGACTAACCACAGACGATTTCAGCGATTTACGCCGATTTCATAGGGAAATTTGCGAAAGTCGCCGCGAGTGGCGTCCGCAAGATAGCTTTCGCAATCGAATCGATCGGCGTTTCCTCTCGGTTGAGAATCACCAGATCTGCACCGCTGCGGGCTGCGATAACGGGCAATTGCGCAGCCGGGTGCACCACCAGGGAAGACCCGAGCACGAGAAACACATCACAGGACTGGCATGCGTCCACCGCCCGTTCCATTTCCTTTTCCGGCATGGCCTGACCGAAACTGATGACCGCTGCTTTCAAAAGCCCACCACACGCCGTGCAGCGCGGACTGGTTCCAGCCTCGACTGCGATTTTTTGATCATCCAGGGCGGCCTCACGGCCACATTCCAGACAAGTGGCAAAGGTGGAGTTGCCGTGCAACTCGATCAGTTTGCCCGCTGAAACTCCCGATCGCTGATGCAGTCCGTCGACATTCTGCGTGATCAAGGTGGACAACTGTCCTTTTGAAAAAAGACTGCTCAGTGCACGATGCGCTGCATTCGGCTTTGCGTCCGAGAAAAACGACTGCATTTCGAACCGACGGTCCCAGTCTTCAAGACGGCTCTCTTCAAAACCCAGAAAATCCTGATATTGAACAGGAGCACGTTGAGACCAAATACCACCGGGTGACCGGAAATCCGGGATACCGGAATCAGTTGAGATACCCGCGCCTGTTAAAGCCACAATCGATCCCGTGGGCATTTCGGCGAGAGACGACACAAATTCCTGCGCTTCGGCCAGTTCGGTGATGATCTTCATGAGCCGGTCCGTTGCTCCATCAAATTTAAAACGCTGCTAAAGAGGGTAAGACATGCGTTATTTGCACACCATGGTTCGTGTTTCCAATTTGGAAGAATCGCTCGATTTTTACTGCAACAAAATGGGCATGACCGAAACCCGCCGCTATGAAAGCGAACAGGGCCGGTTCACTCTCGTGTTCTTGGCAAGCTCTGACGACGTTGACAGCGCGAAGGAAAACGCCCGTCCGGTTCTGGAACTTACCTATAACTGGGACCCAGAAGAATACACTGGCGGGCGCAACTTCGGTCACCTCGCGTATGAAGTCGACAACATCTATGAGTTCTGTGAAGCCTTGCAGAGCAAAGGTGTGACCATCAATCGCCCGCCACGCGATGGCCGCATGGCTTTTGTTCGCTCCCCGGACAACATCTCTTTCGAGCTTCTGCAAAAAGGTCAGGCCCTTGAAATCAAGGAACCCTGGGCGTCTATGGGCAACACCGGCGAGTGGTGATCCGGCTAAAGGTATCCCCGCCGAGCTCAGACAAATGATTTCCAGCTGATCGCCGGTTTTCAACAAGCACAGGCCCGAGTTTCCGGGCCTGTGAAATTTTCTCCAAAAGGCACTTGCGGGCCAATCATTTCCCGCCTATAAGCCTCCCCACGACGCAACCGCGTCGACCGCGCGCCCATCGTCTAGCGGTCTAGGACGCCGCCCTTTCACGGCGGAAACACGGGTTCGAGTCCCGTTGGGCGTGCCATTTCTTTCCCAACAATTTCAATACGACCGGATCAGCGTTTTCCAAGCGCAGACTTAATCGTGGCCAATTTGCTTGGCACCGTTTATAATCGTGGCCGATTTGGGGCATACGAAATTGGCGGAATTGCTGGACTCATTTCATTGTCTGACAGCAAAATGTCTTTTCCGGCCTCTTGTGACACACATTACAATCTAAAAGCGCCTCTGCAGGTATTATGAGTTCAGAAACGAACAAATATCTGAACAAGATCGGACCAACCGACCGGCGACACCAGATCGATGAAAGGACATGGAGATGTTCAAACACTTGATCGCCGTGCTTGTAATTGCATTGGCAGGCACTTCACCTGCGTTGGCGAAACGCGTTGCGCTTGTAATCGGCAATGGCGCCTATGAACATACAGTCGCACTGCCAAACCCGGCCAATGATGCCGAAGTAATGGCCGGAAAACTCCGCGGCCTCGGTTTCGACGTTGTTTCCGGCATGGACCAGACCTATTCGGACATGCGCCGGACGGTTATGGAGTTCGCAAAGAAGGCCTACGGGGCAGACATTGCGATCCTCTTTTATGCAGGCCACGGCATGCAGATCGCCGGCCAAAACCTTCTAATCCCGGTTGACGCCAGAATAGAAGACGAGACATCGATCGATTTTGAGACAATCTCGGTTGACTTCATCATGCGCCAGATGTCGAAAGACGTGAAAGTACAGATGGTCTTCCTTGACGCCTGCCGTGACAACCCGCTGGCCCGCACCCTGGCCCGCCGCATGGGGCCGAGCCGGTCTGGCAGTGTCGGCACTGGTCTTGCCGAGATCAAAGTCCAGGAGACCGGTGGTGAAGGCTCTGTAATTGCATTTTCAACCAGCCCGGGCGATGTAGCTCTCGATGGTGAAGGCAGCAACTCGCCGTTTACATCCGCTTTGATCCGCCACATCGACACCCCGAACGCGTCCATCCAAACTGTAATGACGCGGGTCACTGGCGATGTTTATGATGCAACTGAAAAGCGTCAGCGCCCGTGGGTGAACGCCTCCTTGATTGGAGAGGTATTCCTGAACAAACAAGCTGATGTTGGTTCTCAGCAAGTTGCGAGCCTTGGTGACACCGCCAAATCAGTGCCGCAGGCGACTGCTCCGGCAGCCTCTGCCGCAGCAACCCAATCCACGATAGCCTGGGAGCGGGAAAAGCTGGTTTGGAACACCGTGAAAGAGAGCGACACAATCGCCGATTATGAAGCTTATCTTTCTGCCTATCCGGAAGGAACCTTCAAGAACTTCGCACGGAACGCCATCAAGCGCCTTCAGTCTGGAACGCAGGTTGCGTCCCGGAACTCGACAGCAACTGACAACGCAACAGAGACTGGTGTGGCTACAACTGCGACCAATCTCCCAGACCCGCAAAAATCTGTTGCAGGCACTGCAGATACCGAAGCGTCTATCGGCTGGAACCGCACGGCACGCCGTGAAGTCCAGACACGGCTGAACCTCTCCGGCAACAATGTCGGCCGTCCGGATGGCGCGTTTGGGCCAAAAACCCGCGCTGGTATCACTGCCTGGCAGACCCAGAACGGTTTGGTCCCGAGTGGCTACTTCACGGCCGCGCAATACGTGCTGCTGACGTCTCAGACCGAGGCTCAATACGCAGCCTATGTGGCCGAAGTGAACCGCAAGCGGGCAGCAGCTGCTGCCGCCAAGAAAACCCGCAGCAGCACAAACCGGACCAACACAGCAACCAACCGTAATCAGAACACGCGCCAGCAAAACAATAACAACAACGGTGGCAACACCGCAGGCGCAGCGTTCATGGGCGGCGTTGTTGGCGGCATCATAGGTGGAGCGATCGGCAGCAGGTACTGACCTTTCGCGGCGGACCTATGGCTCGCCGCCAAGTGCGATACAAGAAATGAAAGGCCGGTCCCAGACCGGCCTTTTTGCTGGGGCCGGCGGCTCCCGCATCCGGAGGATGCATTGGCACCACTGAAACACAATACACCGAAAAGACTGAGTTCGCCGCTGTCTCAAGCGCTGGGTACGCATTGATTTTGTTGAGAGGCCTTTGCAGCACCGGACCGGCAAAACCTCAATTTCCGGCTGACGGATAGAAACAAAGATGGCCGATCCAAAGGAAAACATCGACTCTTGAAATTCTAGCTGGAAAACTTGACCAAGTTGGCGGGTTGTTTGCTTTCATTACCGGTCAAACTCGCGCTTACATCGCTCTCTATGAACACCGCAGGATCATCGACAGTGAAAACGTGAGTGTCGTGGCTGAGGCCGCGCAATCTGCCGCTCCAGATGTTTTTGACCGGATATACGTCTTGCAGATTGCTGGCGACCGGGTCGCTGAACGCCAGCCGAACGTTTCTGTCCTTCGCAACGCTCTCGATCCGGCTGGCCGTGTTGACGGTGGTGCCCATAACGGTAAAGGAGCGCCGGTGTTCTCCGCCAATGTCTCCGACAAGCACAGGACCGGCATTCAATGCAATGCGGAGATCAAGGCTGCCCTGGCCTGTCTCTTTTCGGATCTCATCCAGCAAGGCAATGATCTCACGAGAGGCGTCGACAGCCGCTTGTTCGGGGTTTTCGACCGTATTCGGTGCATTCCAGACAGCCATGATCGCATCGCCGATATATTTGTCGATGTAACCACCATGCTTGGTAATGACCTGCCCGATCATATCAAAACAGGTGTTGACCACCCGGACCACCTCGTGATCGGGCAGTTTTTCCGACATTTTTGTAAAGCCAACGATGTCGAGAAACGCCACAACCACGTGACGCGTTTCCCCCCCAAGGGCTGGAAGTTCCTCGGAATCAGCCATTTGCCTGATCACGTCCTCGGACAGATAGTGACCGAACAGGTTGACCAAGGATCGTTGACGCCGTTGCAAAACACCGACCTTACCAATCGCGGCCACAATCATGGACGCCATCACAGCCACAGGAGCAACACCCGGTGCAATCAGATAGCCCGATTGCAAACCAATAAGACTGATGCCGAACGCAACCGATATGCTACCAACGGCGACCACAGGCAAAATCGACAGGGGAAGAAGCAGGCCCGCCGCAGTTCCGGCGACCGCAAAGACAAAGGCCAGCAGTGCCAGAGTGCCAACTGGCGGATCTAGGGCAATGCGGCCTGACAAAGCCGCTCCGACCATGTCGGCCAAAACAAAAACACCGGCAGTCGCATGCCGGCCCCCAGGACGGCCACTCTCACCCGTTTCAGCAATCTCGGCGGACATTTGGCGCAAAAACCGGTCAGAATATAGATGTTCGTCCTCATTTGGCATGGTGCTGCCGAACAGGATCACCCGCCCTTCAGAAAACGCCTTGATTTCCTCCCGGCCCGCTTTTGTTTCGGTCAGCGCCAGCAAATCAATCAAGGACAGGTAAGGTATTGATGACGCAAGCCGATGTTCCGGGATCATCGTGTAACTTGTCGAGATGGAGGCGTCCGCGCTCGCCAACAAGGCATCAATCAACAAGGGAGAGTCGATGAGCGGAAGCTCTGGCGTGTGCCGGCGGACGACGCCATCCGTATCGGGGGTAACTTCGGCAAAGCGGACGCCGGACGTGCCGGCGGCGGCGGAAATAGCACGGTGGGGCACACCTGTGCTTGTACGCGACACAAAGACCCTACCGCGGTTCTGATAAAGAAACCTGAGGAACGGCCGGTCAAAGCCGCGCAGGCGCTCCTCGCCGGTATTGGGGTCAGCAAAAGAATCGGCGCTAAAGGCAAATACGAAATCATAGCCGACGCCTGCCGCACCAGCGTCCAGAACTGCCTGCCCTGCCGTTGCCAATACAGGGCTCATGAAAACACGAGGAACAGTCGCCAGCCGGTCGGAATTCAAAGACACTTGATCGAGCCCGACAACGGCCACCGGTGCGCGCTGGCTTTTCTCTTTCTGAGATAACACAGACTTGGCCTGAAAAAGCCGATCGACAAACCAGCCTTCCCAAATGGCGTTTTGGGCGCCAAGACCAAGAACCGTTCCGGCAGCAAGTGCCAGAAACGCGATTACAGCAGTCAGCCGTTTGCGGCCAAGTAAATGGACTGAAAACGGACGCCCCGCTGTCATTTTACAACTACGACAGCCGTCTTCCGTCCAACAGTCGCCGGATCGATCGTGAACTCCCGCATGACAACTTCACCGTCGGCCGTGCTGCTCTGCAAGAAGAGCTGCACGTCGATTTTGTCAGTCTCCTCATCGCGGATCGGCATATCGGTCAAGACATTCTCACCAAGTTCGAACCGCTTCGGTTCACCGCCTTCAAATGACACGAACACACTGTCGTATTCGGTCTTCAGCTGGTCGTCGAAACGGAGCATCAGCGAGGCTGCTGTTTTATTGGCCGCCTTGATGCTGCGAAGTGTGACGGTCAAGCCCTTGTCGGCAGTGTCCGGGTCCGTTCCGCTGTCTGCCTGCAGGCAATTGCCGGCACGCAGTTCTTTCTCTTCTCCCCCATCGACTTCGTATCCGGTGGACGTGAAGACCACACGGCCAGCGGTTATCCGCACCTCACGGCACGCGCTGTAGTCGAGGAGGTCAATGTGTCCGGAATTGCCAAGTTCGACAACATCTCCGGCTGAGAGTTCGCTGAATGCTGGAAAAGCGACAGCCTTTGACTTGTCCAAAACGAGGGCCAAGGGCTCGGCAAAACCAGCGCCGGCACTTGCCACAATACCGGCCGCGGCCAAACCAGCAGCCATGGATTTCGGATAGAGTGAGAAGATACCAAACGCGGTCTTCATGACGGTCTCCTGAAAAATCACGCACAATACGGCGCAGGATCGCAGCCGTTTGTTTGAATGGATTATAGCACCGGACGGCGCCAGACATGTGGTCTTGGTCACAAAAACACCGGACCGGCTGCAACATCAGGAAATTACTTGGTAAAATTGCGACGGGATTTCTGTCTTTTCGCGGCAGCTACCCGCTCAATGTCAATTTTGAACCGTAATCGACTCATTTTATGGTCTTGTCAGTCCAACAAATCGCGCACGCTTCGGAGGCACCATGGCGGTCCAATTGAACATAAGAAACTTGAACGCCGAGGATATCCAGACCGCAATCGACTGGGCCGCGAACGAAGGTTGGAACCCGGGTCATGAAGATGGCTTGGCGTTTTTGGAGGCAGATCGTTCCGGTTTTTTCGCTGGCGAAATCGATGGGGAACTTGTCACAGTCATCTCCGGTGTTCGTTACGGTGATGGTTTCGGCTTCATCGGCCTGTTCATCACGCACCCGGATCACCGCTCCAAGGGACATGGGCAATTGGTCTGGGATCACGCGATGACCTATCTTGATGGTCGAACCATCGGTCTGGATGCGGTGAAAGAACAGACGCCGCGCTACGCAAAGCATGGGTTCAAACCGGTCTACCGCAACGTGCGCTACGCGGGCATTTCCATGTGCGACACCCCCATGGATTCCCGGCTCACACCACTTGGCCAGGGCCTGTTTCCGTCCGTTCGTGACTACGACCGGAAGTTTTTCCCGGATGAGAGAACAGACTTCCTGAAACTTTGGACCGCCCCCACGGCCCAAACCCGACGAGGTTTTGCCTTTGTCGAAAACGGCGAATTTCAAGGCTATGGAGTGCTGCGTCAATGTCTGGAAGGGTTCAAGATCGGGCCTCTGTTCGCAGACACTCCAGAGATTGCAGACACCTTGTTCCGCGCCCTCGCCGGTCAAGTGAAAGGCCAGACCATCATTCTGGACATCCCGGAACCGAATGCGGCTGCCCTCTTGCTCGCCGAGAAATACGAGCTGTCACCGGAATTCGAAACGTTCCGAATGTACAAAGGCCCTGCTCCCGACCTGCCGCTCGATCAGAAGTTTGGCATCACCACTTTTGAACTTGGATAAATCTTATTTGCGCGCCGTATCATAGGCGAGCATGGCGCCCGCAAGGTCTTCCAATGCCGCTCCCACCGATTTGAAGAAAGTCACCGCATCATCAGACTGTCGTCCTGGATGGGTACCTCGGCATAAGTCGTAAAGGTCGGCCTTGATGTCCTCCGGTGTAATCACACCGGCCTGTAGGGGCTGGACTACGTCACCGCCTTCGACAAGGCAGCCATCTCTTGTATCGACAAAAAGGTCCGCGCGTTGGACCAGGTCGTCGTCGCTTTCCCGCATGGACGGCTTGAACGCGCCCACCAAATCGACATGAGCGCCCGGTTTAACGAGGGCGCCCTTGATCAGCGGTTCGTTGGAAAGTGTCGCAGCGCTAATGATATCCGCCTTGCCGAGAACATCCTCCAGATGACCGGCAACGGTCACAGAAACCGGATAGGTCGCGCCAACATGGCGCGCAAGTTCAGCGGCCTTTTCCTTCGAACGGCCCCAGATTGTCACCTGCTTGATCGGCCGAGCAGCCATATGCGCGGCCACGAGATTTGGGGCAAGACGACCTGTGCCGACAATCAGCAAATGACTTGCGTCTTCCCGCGCAAGATATTTGGCTGCGAGCGCAGATGCAGCCGCCGTCCGCCGGGCAGTCAATTCGCCCCCGTCAATGAGAGCCAGCATTTCGCCGGTCTTGGCGGAAGACAGAAGATACTGCGCCGCCACTGCCGGCAATCCCCGCGCAGAGTTCCCCGGCATGACGTTGACCACCTTTACCCCGGCGTATTCACCTGGCACCCACGCCGGCATCAAGAGCATGGTCGCGTCCGGTTCTCCTGACATTTCCATGTCGTGGTGGTGACGGGTCGGCATCACACATCCAGAACGGAAAATCTCTTCCAGAGCGTCGATCAGAGCAGGAAATGGCAGTGCGTGACGGGTTTGGTCTTCAGAAAGGAGCAGCATAGGCAACCGGAATCAGGGGGATTGGAAACAGAAACTGCGCTCAGGAAATCATATTTGCGGCGGCAGTCCAACCACCACTTGACTGAAGTCAGCAGCCAGTTGGTCCGCGTTTCACGAAAGATCGAAGATCAGCATGATATAGGCTGCGAACAAGGCAAGATGGACAGCGCCTTGCAGGTAGTTCGTCGTGCGGCTGCCGAAGGTCAAAAGGCTCACAAACAGGGTCAGCACCAACATGATGATCTCGGTCGTTTCCAGGCCAAGTTCAACCCGCAAGCCGGTCCACCATCCGACAATCAAGACAGCGGGCACAGTCAAACCAATCGTTGCCACCGCAGACCCAAGGCAAATGTTGACTGCACGCTGAAGCATGTTGTCCCGCGCGGCCTGCACCGCACTCATTCCCTCCGGCATCAAAACAAGTGCAGCGACAATGAAACCGCTGAAAGCAATCGGCGCGCCGACAGCGGCAATTCCGAAATCAACGTAAAGTGCCAAACTCTTTGACAGGAGTATGATCGGCAATAGCGCGCCGAAAAGCCCAATCACATGAAACGGAACGGTCCGGACAACCACACCATGATGTTCATCGTCACCGGCACTGTCCGGTTGGCGGAAGATGTCGCTGTGAGTCACGGTCTGTATGGCCAGGAAAACACCATAGAGAATTACTGACATCACGATTTCAAAGCCGACTTGAAGCGGCGACAGTTCACCACCTGGAGCGGAATGCGTGATGCGCGGCAACACCAGTGCAAATATTGCGAGCGGCACAAGGACCGACAAAAACGCGTTCGCACCTTGAAGATTATAGGTCTGGTTGCGGTGCTTTAGGCCGCCCAGCAACAGACAAAGCCCAACCAAACCGTTCAGAACGATCATCACGACTGAGAACATTGTATCCCGCGCCATGGTCGGAACCGCATCGCCGGACAGCATAATCGCAACGATCAGAGCCACTTCAATGCCGATCACAGCCAGTGTCAGGATCAAGGTCCCGTATGGTTCGCCGAACAGTGTCGCCAAGCCTTCGGCATGGCGCACAACGGAGAAGGCGCACCACATGACAACGATAAAGATCAGCGCGAGCAGAATCAGGCTGCCAAACGTGCCAACTGCCGCTGGTTTCAGACCATCGCCAAGCAGCTTGAAGGCGGCAAAGGCAAGGAACCCGACGAGGCTCGGAAGTTCTGATCGTAATATGGACATCCCGCCGCCCTAGCCCGAAGAATCAATCAAATATTGCGCCCACTATAAGCGGCGCTACTGGTCGGACAACCGAACAAAAAAAGGCCGGCGCAAACGCCGACCCTTGATCATCCAGTATTCTGGCAGCTTTAGATCGCGAGATACTCCTGGCGAAGCTCCGCATTGTCGAGCACCTCTTGCGCGGTGCCGTCAAAAACAACCTCACCCATGTCGAGGATCACCGCCCTGTCCGCCAAATGGAGCGCTGCGATGGCGTTCTGCTCAACGATGATGGTTGTCATGCCGAGATCCTTCACGCCTTCCAGGATACGCTCGATTTCCTGGACGATAACCGGCGCCAAGCCTTCGTAGGGCTCATCCAGCAACAGGAGCTTGATGTCCCGTGCCAGGATACGGGCAACCGCAAGCATTTGCTGCTCACCACCGGACATGGTGGTGCCTTCCTGGTTGCGCCGTTCTGCGAGCCGCGGAAAATGCTCATAGATCCGCTCGATCGACCAGCCCTTGGGCTCTGCAATCTGGGACAGCTCCAGGTTCTCCTGAACCGTGAGGCCGGGAATGATACAGCGGTCCTCTGGCACCAGACCGACCCCGTTTTGAGCGGCCTGAAAGCTCTTCATTTCATGCAGAGGCTTGTGGTCCAGCCAAATTTCCCCATGCGTGAGCGCGGGGTCGTCCATGCGGGCGATCGTCCTCAAGGTAGAGGTCTTACCCGCACCGTTCCGGCCAAGAAGTGCAAGGATCTCGCCTTCGCGTACGTCGAAGCTTACGCCCTGCACGATGTAACTCTCGCCGTAGTATCCGTGAAGGTCCCAGGCAGAAAAGAAGGCCGGAGCACCACCGAGGGCTTTCTTTGGCGGAACCGCCGGCGCTGTCTTGCCGGCGAATTGGTCTTCAAGAATGGTCACAGGTGCGCTCCTCCGAGATAGGCTTCCTGAACTTTCGGATCTCCCTTGATGTCTTCTGGCTTGCCTTCGGCGATGATCGCCCCTTGCGCCAGAACGGAAACCTTTTCGGCCAGCGAGAATACAACGTGCATGTCGTGCTCGATGACCACCTTGGTAATGCCGCGGTCACCGATGCGTTTCAAAAGATCGATCGTGTTGTTGGTATCTGCCCGGGACATGCCAGCTGTCGGCTCGTCCAGAAGCAAGAGTTTCGGATCCTGTGACAAGCACATCGCAAGCTCCAGCCGGCGTTTGTCACCACGCGATAAGGAGCTCGCTGTGATGTCGCCCTTTTCGGCGAGACCGACGTCTTCCAGCATATGCATGGCCTTGTCCCGGATCTCTGCATCCTGATCCACCCGCGCAAACGCATGGAGTGCAAACTCCCCGTCCCGCTTGGCAAGTGCCGGGATCATGATGTTTTCCATCAGGGTCAGATCGCCGAAAATTTCCGGCGTCTGGAAAACGCGCGACACACCCACCTGGTTGATCTCGTGCGGTTTCATGCCGGTTAGAGAAATGTCCCCGAACATCACGGTTCCGGTATCTGGAGCCAGACGCCCGATCATGCAGTTGAGGAAGGTCGACTTACCGGCTCCGTTCGGACCGATGATCGCATGGACGGTGCCTTCTTCCACACTGAAGTTAACGTTGTTGAGAGCCCGAAGTCCGCCAAACGACTTGTTTACGCCCTCGACTTTGAGGATTTCCATATCAAATCACCTTATTCAGCTGGCGCGGCGGATGGTTTGGCACCAGGGCCTTTCGCGGGGGACGACTTGCGCTTGAATAGGCGCCCGATCCTCTCAAGACCTTCCATGATGCCACCAGGCAGGAAGATAACGATCAGCATGAACATGATGCCGAGCGTCAGGTGCCAACCCTTGCCGATGAACGGGTGGATGACGAACACCAGGAAGTCAGCGATGCCTTCCGGGAGACCGGAGAACCATTCGTAGAGGATGTTGTCGTTGATTTTGGAAAAGATGTTTTCCAGATACTTGATGAAACCAGCTCCAAGGACCGGACCGATCAAGGTGCCTGCACCGCCGAGAATGGTCATCAGGACGACCTCACCAGACGCTGTCCACTGCATGCGTTCCGCACCTGCAAGCGGATCCATCGCCACCATAAGACCACCAGCCAAACCGGCATACATCCCAGAGATGACGAAGGCAGCGAGTGTATAAGGCTTAGAGTTCAGACCCGTGAAATTCATACGTTGCTGGTTGGACTTCACCGCGCGCAGCATCATACCGAAGGGCGAGCGGAAAATCCGGATCGCGATATAGAAAGCGATCATCATCACGACAGCGCAGAGGTAGTAACCTGCATTGAACGTGAACAACCACCCGCCAACGGCCAGTTCAAAGCTGTCGCGCATGTCGATCCCAAAGAAGTGGGCAAGCGGAATGGTCCCATCTACCTGGCTCACGCCGAGGATACGCGGATCATCAAGCGCAAGCTGCAGCCCGGTTTCACCGGCCGTGATTGGGGTGAGGACCGAATAAGCCAGAGAGAACGACATCTGAGCGAACGCGAGGGTCAGGATCGAGAAGTAGATGCCTGAACGCCGCAGCGAAATGTATCCGACGATGACAGAGAACAGACCGGCAAAGATCACCGAGATAATAATGGCCGGCAGAACGTTCATGGTCAGCAGCTTCATCATCCAGACGCCAGCGTAGGAACCAACACCCAGGAATGCGGCGTGACCGAAGCTGAGGTAGCCCGTCAGGCCGAAGAGGATGTTGAAGCCAATGGCGAAGATCCCGAAAATCAGGAAGCGTTGCATCAGGTCCGGATAGCCTGCGTTGAATTGCGCGAGCTCTGAATTTTCCGGAAAGGGGTTCAGAAGGAACGGCGCAAATACAACCAGCAGCAAGACGAGGATGAAGAGCGACGTGTCTTTTTTGTTAAGTCCAAGCATGATTTAGCTCTCCATTACGCCCTTGCGGCCCAACAGTCCCCGCGGACGGGTGAGAAGGATCACAATCGCAACGAGATAGATGATGATCTGGTTGATGCCCGGCAGCAGGGCGACGACCTGCGCCATAGACGCAAAGCTTTCAAGAATCCCGAGCAGGAACCCAGCAGCGACGGCCCCGGGCAACGAGCCCATACCGCCGACAACCACCACGACGAAGCTGAGGACAAGGAAGTCCATCCCCATGTGGTAGTTGGGCGAATTGATGGGGGCATACATCACGCCTGCAAGGCCTGCCACGATCGCAGCAAGGGCGAACATGATGGTGAAGCGCCGGTCGATATCAATGCCGAGCAATCCGACAGTTTGCCGGTCCGCCATACCCGCTCGAACAACCATGCCGAAAGTTGTGAACTGGAGGAAGGCGAAGACCCCGCCGATAATGACCGTGGCAAACAGGAAGTAAACAATCCGCCAGTACGGATAGATGATGACATTCGGGTCCATTCCGATCATCGCACCGAAATCAAAGCTGCCAGCGAAGACTTCCGGAGCCGGTGTCGGGATCGGATTTGCGCCGTAGAAATACTTGATGATTTCCTGAAGAACGATCGCTAGGCCGAAGGTCACCAGAATCTGGTCCGCATGCGGGCGCTTGTAGAAGTATTTGATAAGGCCGCGTTCCATGAACAGGCCAACCAGCGCCATGATCGGAATTGAGAACAGGATCGCGAGGGGCACCGACCAATCAATGATCGCGCCTCCCATCTCGGGGCCAAACCAGGCTTCCACATAAGGTGTTTCAACCTTCAGCGGGTTCCCGAGGAAGTCGGTCCGGGTATCGTCGATGGTGGTGAACGACACGGACAGCAGCCGGTTCAGTGTGACCGCGCAAAAGGCCCCGATCATGAACAACGCGCCGTGGGCGAAGTTGACGACGCCCAATGTGCCGAAAATGAGGGTCAGCCCAAGGGCGATCAGCGCATATGCGGACCCCTTGTCCAGACCGTTCAAGATTTGAAGAAGTATCGCGTCCATCGCTCTCAGCTCGGATCAACAGCGCGTGGCGGTAGCCCCCAACCGCGCTAGATTACAAGGAAAACACCGACAGGGCAGAGACCCGCCCTGTCGGATTTTTTTTGAGATAGGATTAAGCGCCTGAGTTACAGGTACCCAGTGCACCACCGGCAAACTGCGGGTGGTCCGGTGCATAGGTCACCTGCTCCACAGGTGTCACTTCGACGATTTCCAGAAGGTCGAAGTCGGATGTCGGGTTTTCTTTACCCTTCACGACCAGAACGTCCTTGAAGCACTGGTGATCTTCAGCGCGGTACAAGGTCTTGCCGTTGCCGAGACCATCGAACTCGAAGCCTTCGAGGGCTTCAACAACACCGCATGGGTTGAACGTGCCGGCACGCTCACAAGCATCCGCATAAAGCAGAGCCTGGACGTAGCAGGTGTGCGCAGCCTGGCTTGGCGGGAAGCCGTATTTCTGACCGAAGGACTTCACGAAAGCCTTGGAGCCTTCGTCCTGCAGCGACCAGTGCCAGTTGGTGGAGCCGAAGATGCCTTTAACGTTCGCACCAGCACCCTTCGCCATCAGGCGGGAGTAGAGCGGAACGATGATCTCGAAGTTCTTGCCGTTCACGACTTTGTCGCGCAGGCCGAACTGAACGGCGTTGGTGAGTGAGTTCACCATGTTGCCGCCGTAGTGGTTCAGAACGAGAACGTCAGCATCGGACTGCAGAACCGGTGTGATGTAAGCCGAGAAGTCCGTCGCGGCGAGCGGGGTCTTGACAGTCTCAACGGTTTCCCAACCCAAAGCCTCGGTGGACTCTTTGACAGCCTGCTCTGTGGTGTAACCCCAGTTGTAGTCCGCGGTCAGGTGGTAGGCTTTACGATCAGCGCCGTATGCATTCTTCAACACCGGAGCAAGAGCTGCACCCGACATGTAGGAGTTGAAGAAGTGACGGAAGCCGTTGGCGCGCTTGTCCTTACCGGTGGTGTCGTTGGAGTGGGTCAGACCCGCCATGAAGATAACGCCAGCTTCCTGGCAGAGCGCCTGCACAGCCACGGCCACGCCGGAGGACGAACCGCCGGTGATCATGATTGCACCGTCTTTTTCGATCATCGACTTTGCAGATGCACGGGCCGCATCAGACTTGGTCTGGGTGTCACCGGTTACGTACTCGACCTTCTTGCCGAGAATACCGTTGCCCTTCAGCGCCTTCGACGAGAAGGTGCCCATCATTCCGCCGTCGCCTTCACCGTTCAGGTGTTCAACAGCAAGTTCGTAAGCGCGGAGTTCGTCAGCCCCCTCTTCGGCATAAGGTCCGGTCTGCGGGACGTTGAAGCCGAGGGTAACTGTCGAGCCGGTCGGCTCATTCAAGTAGCCCTGCGACCACGCACGGCTGGTGAACACCGTCGGCATGGCGAGAGCCGTACCGCCGAGCGCGCCGGCGCGCAGAATCGAACGGCGATTAAGGGGTTTGCGAATTAAGCTCATTCTTTCCTCCCAGAAAGGCATGGCGGGCTCACCTTGAGCGCGCCTGCAGTAGCTGTACAGCGGCAAGCAGCTCAGACCTGTTCCCCGTCCGGTTGCCCGGCTCCACCACGTCAAAACTGCAAGCTGGCAAGACTTTAGAAACGATGCGCTTCAGTCAGCAATACGACTAATGGCGCGCCCTACTTTCTGGCGCCTAATACTTTTGAAGTAACGCTGGCTAAATACTTCTCATGACACCTCACTCATGTCGCAGCGCAAACAAACGACACGCTCCGGATCATCGCCATTCCCAAATTTTTCTTGCTGCGCCGCAAAATGACCTATACGTAATGCGGCAAAACACCTATCCATCCAGATCATTAGACAAAAGTCATATATGGTCGGCCCGCCCGCACAGGCCCGTACATGTTGGGCCAAGCCAAAACCTGCACATAAACAATGCACCTGCCGAAATTTTTCTCATGAAACCAACGACGAGAGATTTTTTATGACCGTTCTCAAAACCATCGATGAGCTTGAAAAACACTACGGGCCAGTCGGCGAAGCATCGCTCATAAAAGTGACTGATCACCTGACCAGCGCCTACCGTCAAATCGTCGAGAAATCCTGTTTTTGCACGCTCTCAACGGTGGGACCAGAAGGTCTTGATTGTTCCCCGCGCGGTGACGCGGGCCCAGTCGTTCGAATCAAGGACCCTCGCACTTTGCTCATGCCGGATCGGCGCGGAAACAACCGCATTGATTCTCTGCGTAATATCATTCGTGATCCGCGCGTCTCGCTGATGTTCATGATCCCGGGCTGGAACAATGTTTTGCGCATCAATGGACATGCGGTGATCTCAGTTGATCCGGCTCAGCTCGCGTCTTTTGTCATGGAGGGCAAAGAGCCCCGGTCCGTCATCGAGATCACGATCGAGGAAGCTTACTTCCAGTGCGCCCGCGCCATCATGCGCGCAGACCTCTGGAACCCGGAGAGCTATATCGCCAAAGGCGACATCCCAACCCCCGGACAAATCATGCAGGAAATAAAGGACAGTTTCGACGGATCGACCTATGATGCGGACTGGTTGCAACGGGCAAGAGGGTCCATGTGGTGACAAGAACAGGCCGATCTCGGAGACGTTTTCTGAAAGGTGCCTCTGCGGCGACAGCAGTGTTGGCGGCAAGTAGCTCTGGAGCAAGTTTCATGATGTCAGCGCAAGCATCAACGACCGGCTTGCCCGACGGCTACTTCGTCCCAGCAGAAGACGACCCGCACGAGCGCACGTTCATGCAATGGCCGGTGCACCGCAGCGTTCATCCAGACCGCTGGTTTCTTCAAGACCTGCAGCAAACCATCGCTGAGATTGCAAACACCATTGCCGAGTTTGAACCTGTGGTCATGCTGGCCGGTGCTGATTATCATGCAAACGCTCGCAAGCTTCTCTCGCAGTCTGTCGAGCTATGGGATATCCCGACCGACGATCTCTGGTGCCGGGATGCAGGACCACTGTTTGCAATCAACGATCAGGGCGGCCTTGTTGTCTCGGGAATGAAATTCAACGGTTGGGGCGGGAAACAGGTCCATGAATACGACGGTCAAATTGTCTCGCGTGTTGCAGAGCGTATGGGCCTGACTGTTTATCCGAGCGGCTTGACCGGTGAACCGGGCGGCGTGGAGTGGGACGGCCACGGTACCCTGCTGGCCCATGAAAGCTGCTGGGTCAATCCAAACCGCAATACTCTCTCACGCGCCGAGATCGAAGACCGATTGCTCAGGGCCTATGGCGCAGACAAGATGATCTGGGCACCGGGTGTTGCTGGTCATGACATCACAGATGATCATATCGACGCCCTCGCTCGCTTCGTTCGCCCGGGCGAAGTTCTCATTCAAGTTCCGTATCCGGACGACGATGACATCTTTTCTGTCTCTGCCAGAAAGACGCTCGCTATCCTGAAATCGGCGACGGATGCGGAAGGACGTCACCTGAAAATTACCGAAGTGCCCTCACCCGACCGCATCAGAGTGACGTCTGATGATTTTCTTGCGTCCTACGCCAACTATTACGTTCTGAATGGCGCCGTTGTATGTTCCGAATTTGGCGATAAGGACACCGATGGCGAAATGCAGAGGACTTTGCAGCGGCTTTATCCGGACCGGGAAGTTGTCGCCCTCAATGTCGACGCGCTCGGCGAGACCGGCGGCGGCATCCACTGTGCGACGCAACAGCAGCCAAGGGTTTAACCTCGACATAGTGGAATAACGGAAGCACCTCTTTAAAGGACGATCAGCTTGCGCCATATCTGAGTGCAGCCGATTTCGAACCCTTTTGAGGATTTTCATGACCGCCAATCCGTTGCTAACCAACTGGACCACGCCTTTCGAGCTCCCACCTTTCTCTGAGATCGAGCCGGGCCACTTCGAAGAGGCTTTCGAAGTTTCCATGGCAGAGGCCCGCGCCGAGATCGATGCAATCGCGGATCAGGCAGCACCGGCAACCTTCGAGAACACGGTTGTTGCGCTTGAAACATCGGGAAAGGCGTTGTCCAAAGTTGCACGAACCTTTTTCAATTTGAGCGGCGCCCACACCAACGAAGCCCTCCAGAAGATCGAACGCGATCTTGCTCCAAAACTTGCCAAGCACAGTTCAGACACGCTGCTTAACGCAAAGCTCTACAACCGGATTGCCAGTCTTTGGGACGAAAAAGACTCCCTTGGGCTGAACCCGGAAGATGCCAAGGTTCTGGAACGTTACTACAAGATGTTCCAGCGCGCAGGAGCCGGGCTGGAAGCAGACGACAAGGCCCGTATGGCAGGACTTTCGCAGAAGCTTGCAACTCTTGGCACCTCCTTTTCGCAAAACGTTCTGAAAGACGAGTCCGAGTACCAGCTGGTTCTTGAAACCGAGGAAGACCGCGCCGGACTGCCAGACTTCCTGATTGCAGCCGCTGCAGAAGCGGCCAAGGACCGGGGCCTGGACGGCAAGCATGTCATCACCCTCTCCCGTTCTTCGATAGAACCGTTCCTGCAGTTCTCCACCAACCGTCGGCTGCGCGAAGAAGCCTTCAAGGCGTGGTCTGCCCGCGGTGAGAACGGGGGCGACACGGACAACCGCGCAATCATTAAGGATACCCTGGAGCTGCGCGCTGAAAGAGCCAGGCTTTTGGGTTTTGACAGCTTCGCCGCCTTCAAGCTGGACGACACGATGGCCAAGACACCGGAAAACGTCCGCGATCTCTTGACCAAGGTCTGGACGCCGGCTGTTGCCCGCGCGAACGAGGAAGCAGAAAAACTCAGCGAGATGGCTCAGAGCCTGGGCGAAAACCATGAGATCGAAGCATGGGACTGGCGGTTCTATTCAGAGAAGGTCCGCAAGGCGGAGCACGATCTAGATGAAGCCGAGCTGAAGCCCTATCTGCAGCTCGACAAGACAATCGAGGCGGCATTTGACACGGCAACTCGCCTCTTCGGTGTCACGTTCCGGGAACTCAAGGACATGCCTGTCTACCATCCGGATGTTCGGGCCTTTGAGGTCTTGAATCCTGACGGGAGTCATAAAGGCTTGTTCCTCGGAGACTATTTTGCCCGTCCTTCCAAACGCTCCGGTGCGTGGATGAGTGCGTTCCGCTCTCAGCACAAGCTGAACGGCGGTGAAACACCGATCATCGTCAATGTCATGAACTTCTCCAAGGGCGCATCGGGTGAAGCCACGCTTCTGACCTTTGATGATGCGCGCACCCTCTTCCATGAGTTCGGGCACGGGCTGCACGGGCTTCTGTCGGATGTCACTTACCCGATGATCTCCGGAACATCTGTCGCACGCGATTTTGTAGAGCTTCCGTCCCAGCTCTACGAACACTGGCTGTCCGAACCTGAAGTTCTTTCCAGGTTTGCCATTCACTACAAAACCGGCGAACCGATGCCAAAGGCGTTGCTCGACAAATTGCTTGCAGCCGCGAACTTCAATCAAGGCTTCGCGACCGTGGAGTATACCGCCTGCGCCCTTCTCGATCTGGAACTCCATTTGCTGGACGATCCGTCAAGCTTTGATCCGGTCGCGTTCGAAAAGGCCGAACTTGATAAGATCGGCATGCCCAAAGCAATCACCATGCGCCACCGCATCCCGCACTTTCAGCATGTCTTCTCCGGCGACGGCTATTCATCCGGATATTACAGCTATATGTGGTCAGAGGTGATGGACGCAGATGCCTTTGGAGCTTTCAAGGAAGCCGGTGACATCTTCGACAAGGACACAGCGGACAAGCTCCTGACCAACATCTATTCCGCTGGCGGACGCCCAGATCCGGAGGACGCTTATGTCGCGTTCCGTGGCCGCGCCCCGAAAATCGACGCCCTTCTGGAAGGCCGCGGCCTCGCCGCAGCCTGACTTGATTGAGATGCAGTCCCGGCCCCCGAGCCGGGACCATTGTTTTTAGATCCTGGCGCAAGGCCGGGACGGCAAGCAAGACCTTTCGACCTCATGCAATCGATTGTCCAACCAACGAGTTTCTGATTATGCAGACCTCGCCCACTATGTCCGACGCCACCTTTAAACTTCTCCGTCTCGGTTTGGTCATTGGCGGTTTGAGCGGGGCTTCGGGCGTCGCGCTTTTGGCTCTCTCGGCGCATGCGGATACGACCGGTCTCATGAAGACCGCAGCACACATGCTGCTCTTCCACGCACCCGTCTTTCTAGGGATGGGACTAGTCGCGCAGATCCGGCGTGTTCCGTTTTTGCCGGTTGCCTTTGCGCTTATGGTCGTTGGCATCGCACTGTTCAGCGGCGACTTAATCGCGCGCGCTACAATCGGCAACCGTCTTTTTCCGATGGCGGCCCCGACTGGCGGGATGCTGACAATCGCAAGCTGGATCGCACTGGCTCTCAGTGCGGTCCGGATACACCCGAGATGACTGGACCTATTTCAAACGCGCGGCATGCCAGGCGACATGGTCGCGGGCAAAGGTCGATACGAAATAGTAGGAATGATCGTAGCCCGGTTGCAGACGGAAGCTGTGGGCTGTCTTTGTCTCAGCAAGTGCCGCGGCCAGCGCCTCGGGCTTGAGCAGGTCGTAAAACTGGTCATCTGCGCCCTGGTCAATGAGGATGTCCTCAACCCAGCCCTTTTCCTTCAAGAGACACACAGCGTCATGCGCCGTCCACAGGGTCTCATCGCTACCTAGATACGCACCGAGTTGCTTGCGTCCCCAGTCGGATTGGCTTGGGATTGCGATCGGTGAGAAGGCCGACAAGGAGCGGTACTGGCTCGGGTATTTCATCGCCAGTGTCAGCGCACCGTGCCCTCCCATAGAGTGCCCTGTGATCCCATGGTGGATCGACACCGGGAACTGTGCCTGCACAAGGTCGCGCAGTTCAGTTGCGATGTATGTTTCCATCTGGAAATGCGGTTCCCAAGGATCTTGGGTTGCGTTGACATAGAAGCCGGCGCCCTGGCCAAGATCATAGGCCTCGTCGTTGGCAACACCCTCACCGCGCGGGCTGGTGTCAGGAAAGACGACCGCGAGCCCAAACTCCGCGGCATGCGCCTGAAGACCTGCCTTGGTCATCGCGTTTTCGTGGGTGCAGGTCAGCCCGGACAAATACCACAGGCACGGCACTGGACCGTCTTTGGCCTGCGGCGGGATATACACCGCGAAGGTCATTTCCAGACCGATCACAGCGCTTTCGTGGCTGTAGACGCCCTGAACGCCGCCAAAACACTTGTTTTCAGAAAGGGTTTTCATGGAAACTCCATTAAGACTTTAGCGTCCGCACCGTCAAATCTTCCGGTGCATGACAAGCGCATCGACATACCCGTCGCGCGGATGATGAAATGCCTCTGGCAACCGACCGACGACATCAAATCCATATCGCTGCCATATCTCCACCGCACGCGTGTTTGTCGACACGACAAAGTTGAACTGCATCGCCCGAAACCCGTCCGCCTTCGCCGTGTCGAGCGAATGTTCCAGCATCAGTCTGGCAACGCCTAAGCCTTGCGCGGCAGCAGCGGTGACGAACCCGCAATTGCAAACATGAGAGCCACCGCCCTTCTGGTTTCGAACGATGTAGTAGGTGCCCAGAAGTTGGCCACCCCTTTCAACCACAAAGACTTTTTTGCCGCCCGTCCAATAGGCAAGCGCACCTACACGGTCGATATCGGGATCGACCGTGTAGGTTTCACCGGCTACGAAGACGGGGTTCAGCATATCCCATATGCCATCCCCATCGTCCGCGCGGGCGGATCTGACAATGAGATCCGTCACCGGCTTAGTAGAGCACCACTGAGCGGATCGACTCACCTTTGTGCATTAGATCGAAGCCCTTGTTGATGTCCTCGAGCGGCATGGTGTGCGTGATCATCGGATCGATTTCGATCTTGCCGTCCATGTACCAGTCAACGATCTGCGGGACATCGGTCCGCCCGCGTGCGCCGCCGAAGGCCGTGCCCTTCCAGACGCGTCCGGTAACCAGCTGGAACGGACGCGTGGCAATCTCAGCACCGGCCGGCGCCACACCAATGATGATCGACTCGCCCCAGCCCTTGTGCGCTGATTCCAGTGCGGTCCGCATGACATTGACGTTTCCGGTCGCATCGAAGGTGTAGTCCGCACCGCCCTTTGTGAGGTTCACCAGATACGGAACCAGGTCTTCTTCCACCTCGGACGGATTAACGAAGTCGGTCATGCCGAAGCGCTCGGCCATTTCCTTCTTGGCCGGGTTCAGGTCAACACCGACGATCTGGTCCGCACCAGCAAGCCGCAGGCCCTGAATGACGTTCAGACCAATGCCGCCGAGGCCAAAAACAATCGCGCGCGATCCAATCTCGACCTTGGCCGTGTTGATCACGGCGCCGATGCCAGTCGTGACGCCACAGCCGATGTAACAAACCTTGTCGAACGGGGCGTCCGGGTTGATCTTTGCCAGCGCGATCTCCGGAACGACCGTGTAGTTCGCGAAGGTGGATGTGCCCATGTAGTGCAGGATCGGGTCGCCATCGAGCGTGGAGAACCGGGAAGACCCGTCCGGCATAAGGCCCTGGCCTTGTGTGGACCGGATCGCCTGGCAAAGGTTGGTTTTCGGGTTGAGACAGTATTCGCAGGTCCGGCATTCCGGCGTGTAGAGCGGGATCACATGATCGCCCGGCTTCAGGGTCGTGACGCCCTTCCCGACTTCAACAACAACGCCTGCGCCTTCGTGGCCGAGAATCGCCGGAAAGAGACCTTCCGGATCCGCGCCGGACAAGGTGAACTCATCCGTATGGCAAATGCCAGTTGCCTTGACTTCCACCAGAACCTCAAAAGCCCGCGGGCCTTCCAGGTTGACTGTGGTTACTTCGAGGGGCTTGCCGGCGCCCACTGCCACGGCTGCACGAACTTGCATTTGACGATCTCCCTAAATGCTATTGACCCGCACAGTTACTCCGAGCGAGATCATTTGCAAGAACCGGGACGACATCCAATGTCGGATTTACGCATTCAAGAGCGCCGGTTTGTTCCTTGCTGCATCCAAAAACAGCCCAAGGCCTCGCATTTTTCGCGTGTTTTCAGCCTGTCTAATCCTGCGGAAAACCTGTGCCGGTGAATATGTCGCTTTCAGACCAACAAGCGACCGAAACCTGATATGCAGATGGGCATGCAATCGCGAATATGCGCACCAACGGACACAGCTTGCCGATTGGCAATCGCCGGTGCCCATAAGACATGAACACAAGGACCGGACCGCGACCGTCTTTCCGACTTGAAAGGCTGTGATGGTCCAAAACGTGCGGAGCCGCTCTTTATGAAGCGTTATTCCTTCCTGGAACTGGCAAAAAATGCCTTTTCCGCGCACCAGAACTGGGGCCGCCAATGGCGTGCGCCGGAGCCGAAGGCCGAATATGACGTGGTCATCATCGGCGCCGGTGGCCATGGTCTTGCTACCGCCTATTACCTTGCCAAGGAACACGGCGTACGCAACGTCGCGGTCCTTGAAAAAGGTTGGCTTGGCGGCGGCAACACCGGCCGGAACACCACCATCGTGCGTTCCAACTATCTCTGGGAAGAAAGCGCGGCGCTTTACAATCACGCCATTGATTTATGGGACGGCCTGTCGCAAGAGCTGAACTACAACGTCATGTACTCCGCGCGCGGCGTCATGATGCTGGCCCACACAGTCCACGACGTTCAGGTCGCACAGCGCCACATCCACGCCAACCGGTTGGCGGGCGTCCAAAACGAATGGCTGACGCCGGAACAAGCCAAAGAGTACTGCCCACCGCTCAACATCTCCAAGAACATCCGTTATCCGGTGATGGGCGCTGCCCTTCAGCGCGTCGGCGGCACTGCCCGTCACGATGCGGTGGCCTGGGGCTATGCGCGCGGCGCAGACGACATGGGCGTCGACATCATCCAGAATTGCCTCGTCACCGGCATCAAGCGCGGCGTCGATGGCGCTGTTGAAGGTGTTGAAACCGCCAAGGGTTTCATCAAGGCCAAGAAGGTCGCCGTTGTGGCTGCCGGCAACACCACAACCGTCATGGATATGGCCGGTGTCCGGATGCCGCTGGAGTCCTTCCCGCTACAGGCACTCGTCTCCGAACCAGTCAAGCCCGCCTTCCCATGTGTGGTGATGTCGAACACGATCCATGCCTACATCTCCCAGTCCGACAAGGGCGAGCTGGTGATTGGTGCAGGAACGGATCAGTTCATCTCCTACAGCCAGACAGGCGGCATCCACATTTCCAACCATACCATTGACGCGATCTGCGAACTGTTCCCGCACTTCCGGCGCATGCGCATGTTGCGCAACTGGGGTGGCATCGTTGACGTAACCCCGGATCGCTCACCAATCCTGTCCAAAACGCCGGTTCAGGGTCTTTATGTAAACTGCGGCTGGGGCACAGGTGGTTTCAAGGCAACACCGGGCTCTGGACACGTCTTTGCGCATACGATTGCCAAGGACGAACCGCACCCGATCAATGCACCTTTCACCATCGACCGGTTCAAGACCGGCCGTCTGATCGACGAAGCGGCCGCTGCCGCCGTGGCACACTAAGGGGAGAATACAGACATGTTGTTGGTTTACTGCCCTTACTGCCAGGTCGAGCGTCCGGAAACCGAGTTTTCCTGCCGCGGCCAGGCGCACATCGCCCGCCCGTCCGACCCTGCAGAAGTCACCGACGAAGGTTGGGTTGAGTATCTCTACATGCGCGACAACACCAAGGGTGTTTACGCGGAACGCTGGCGCCACATCCATGGTTGTGGCCGATTCTTCAACGCCGTCCGTCACACCGTGAGCGACGACTTCCTAAAGTCTTACAAGGCTGGCGAACCGATGCCGGATCTTGACGAGTTGGCTAAGGAGGCCGGCAAATGAGCCAGCCATTCCGTACTGAAAAAGGCGGCCGGATCGACCGCGGCGAACAGCTGACCTTCACCTTCGACGGGGAAGAGATGCAGGGCCACAAGGGCGATACCCTTGCCTCGGCACTGCTGGCAAACGGTGTTCACCTGGTCGGGCGGTCCTTCAAGTACCACCGTCCGCGCGGCATCGTGACAGCAGGCTCCGAAGAGCCGAACGCACTGGTCGGCGTCTATCGCAAGGGCGACCAAACACCGAATCTGCGGGCAACCCAGGTTGAAGTCTATCAAGGCCTTGAGGCGATCTCACAGAACCGTTTCCCGTCGCTCGGCTTTGATGTCGGCGCGGTCAACGATCTGCTGTCACCATTGTTCCCGGCAGGCTTCTACTACAAGACTTTCATGTGGCCGAAAGCGTTCTGGGACCGCGTCTATGAACCGGTCATCCGTGCTGCGGCCGGTCTTGGCAAACCGCCAAAAAACCCGGATCACGACACCTACGGCAATATCTACGCGCACTGCGATGTTCTGGTGGCTGGGTCTGGACCAGCCGGGCTTGCTGCCGCCGTTGCCGCAGCTGAAACCGGCGCCAAGGTCATCCTCTGCGACGAACAAGCCGAATTCGGCGGTTCGCTTCTGTCGGACGAAAACGCAACCATCGACGGCAAAACTCCGATCGAGTGGGTGCAGGAAACTGTTGCCAAGTTGGCCTCTATGGACAACGTCACACTTTTGTCACGGACGACGGCATTCGGCTACTTCGCGCACAACTACATGGCTCTTGCCGAGCGTGTAACCGAGCACCTCAGCGACCCGGATCCGAAGCTGCCGCGCGAACGCCTCTGGCAGGTTCGCGCCAAGGAGGTGGTGATCGCCTCCGGCGCCATCGAACGCCCGCTGGTCTTCCCGGAAAACGACCGCCCCGGCATCTTGCTCGCCGATGCGGGCCGGACATATCTCAACCGCTATGGTGTCAAGGTCGGCAACAAGGTGCTTGTCGCAACCGCTTGTGACACTGCCTGGCAGGCGGCTTTCGATCTCGCCGATCACGGCGTGGACGTCGTGGCGATTGCGGATCTGCGTGAAACCCCGCCAGAAAACCTTGTGGCCATTGCACAGGCCCGCGGCATTCGGGTTGAAGCTGGTTGCGTCGTCACCGGAACGCTCGGACGCAAACGGGTCAAGGCCGCCCTGCTCGGCCGCTTGATGACCTCCGGCCAGGTCGCATCTGCCGGCCAGGTCGCGTGCGATGCAATCCTGATGTCGGGCGGCTGGACACCAACCGTGAGCCTCTACTCACAGTCCCGCGGCAAAGTTGTCTGGGACGAAACCGTTGGCGCTTACATACCTGGAAAATCCGTTCAAAACGAGCGCTCGGCTGGAGCCGCTAAAGGTCTCTACGGCCTTCAGGCAACGCTTGAGGACGGCTATGCTGCTGGTGAAGCAGCGGCAAAAGCTGCGATCGGCAAGGAAGCCAAAGTCACTTATGCGGCGGCCTCCGGCGGGGAAGCCGGCCAAGGCGCTGTTCTCGGTGCCCTGCCACATGACCGCAATGCCTCGCGCGTGAAAGCGTTTGTCGACTACCAGAACGACGTGACCGCCAAGGACATCAAACTCGCCGCGCGCGAAGGCATGCAGTCGATTGAGCATATCAAACGCTACACGACGACCGGTATGGCGACCGACCAGGGGCGTCTGTCCAACATGAATGCGCTGTCCATCGCCTCTGGCGCTCTGGAAAAGCCGATCGTGGATGTCGGTCTCACGACCTTCCGCCTGCCCTATACGCCAACAACCTTTGGTCTGTTTGCAGGTGTTGCCCGCGGCGATCATTTTGATCCGGTCCGCAAGACCCCGTCCCACGACTGGGTTATCGCCAATGGCGGCGTTTATGAAGACGTCGGTCAATGGAAACGGACCTGGTACTTCCCGAAATCCGGTGAAGACATGCACGCAGCGGTCGGCCGCGAATGTGCCACAGTCCGCGAGAGTGTCGGCCTGTTCGACGCCTCAACCCTCGGCAAGATCGAAGTGGTCGGGCCGGATGCGGCCGAATTCCTGGAGCGGATGTATACCAACCCTTGGAAGAAGCTGGCGCCAGGCCGCTGCCGCTACGGCCTCTTGCTGAACGATGCCGGCTTCATCGTCGACGATGGCGTCATCGGCCGTCTGGCAGACGACCGCTTCCACGTGACCACGACCACTGGCGGTGCGCCGAGCGTCTTTGCCACGATGGAAGATTATTTGCAGACCGAATGGCCGGATCTCGATGTCTGGATCACCTCCACCACTGAGCAATATGCCGTGGCAGCCGTTCAGGGACCTAAGGCACGGGACGTGATCGCCCCGTTCATCGAAGGCATTGACCTGTCCGCAGAGGCTTTCCCGCACATGAGCGTCAAGGAAGGCACCTTCTGCGGTGTTCCTTGCCGCCTGTTCCGCATTTCCTTCACCGGCGAACTCGGGTTCGAGATCAATGTCCCGCGCCGCCATGGAAAGATGATGTGGGAAACGCTGGCCGGTGAAATCGAAAAGCACAACGGCACCGCCTATGGCACGGAGACAATGCACGTCTTGCGCGCTGAAAAGGGGTACATCATCGTCGGTCAGGACACCGACGGGACTGTCACCCCGCAAGACGCCGGCATGAGCTGGGCCATCGGCAAGAAAAAGCACGACTTCGTCGGCAAACGCGGTCTGGAAAGGCCGGATCTTGTTGCCGAAAACCGCAAGCAATTCGTCGGTCTTCTGACCAAGGATCCGAAAGTGAAACTGGAAGAAGGCGCACAAATCACTGTTGCGCAAAACCCGGCTACCGGAACGCCTGCGGAAGGTCATGTGACTTCTTCTTACTACAGTCCCGCCATGGGCCGGACGATCGCTTTGGCGATTGTGAAAAACGGCCATGCCCTTCATGGCAAGTCGCTTTATGTGCCCATGCCGGATGGCGGCATCGAGGTGGAAGTGACCAGCCCAATATTCTTTGACAAGGAAGGAGCGCGGCTCAATGTCTGATCTTCTTGCTAGTGACGTCATCACGCCAGATGCTGGCGAAACCCCGCTCCTCAGCCTTCCGGATGTCTCAATTCTGAAAGCCGCGCCGATGACACGGCTGTCGCTCCGGTTGCGCGAAGCTGCCATCCCGGCGGCGGGTGAAGCTTTCGGCGGGAAATTGCCGGTGACCCCGCTCGGTGCGGAAACCTCGGCAAAACGGGCAGCGCTCTGGATGGGGCCGGACGAATGGACGCTGTTGGCGCCTGAAGATGAGCTTCAGGCGGTGTTTGACGGGATTGAGTCCAAGCTCGATGGTCAGCCGCACTCCCTCACCGACATTTCGCACCGATCAGAAGCTTTGATCGTGTCAGGTCCAAAGGCCAGCTGGTTGCTAAACACCGGGATATTCATCGATTTCTCGCTGGAAAAGTTCCCGGTTGGCACGGTGACACGGACGATCTTCCACAAGTCTCCAGTCATGATCTGGCGCACGGGTGAAGACACATTCGTGGTCGAGGCATGGGTCTCTTTCATGGACTATGTTGT
Organism: Roseibium sp. R5; assembly: GCF_055755305.1. Lineage (NCBI taxonomy): Bacteria > Pseudomonadati > Pseudomonadota > Alphaproteobacteria > Hyphomicrobiales > Stappiaceae > Roseibium > Roseibium sp. R5. The sequence continues at coordinate 3,425,877 of NZ_CM146910.1, read as the reverse complement.
CGGCATCCTTGTCGAAAGCGCCCAGGAGTTGGCCGCGGCCTGACAACAGCCTGCGCGTACAACAACCGCATCTTAAGGTTCTTCGGCGACCCTTGCGCGAACTCGAGCGTAAGGGTCGTTTCTTTTGTCATCTGAAAACACCAGTAAGATCCGTCTAGCCGAGCTCTTCGGAGCGCTCAGTCACGCCCTCGACATCACAGAGGGCCAACCACGTGGGCATTGTGTCCGCTGCTGCTGGATCGGCATCCACATCGGGCGACAAATCGGTCTGCCGGAAGCAGAACTCAGCGACCTTTATTATACGCTGCTCTTGAAAGATCTCGGGTGTTCCAGCAATGCGGCACGCATTTGCGAGCTCTATTTGACAGATGACCTGACCTTCAAGCACGATTTCAAGACCATTGGGACCAGCCTACCTGCTGCACTTCGGTTTGTGCTGTCTCATACCGGTTTGAAACACGGCTTTGCCGAACGGGTCCGTGCGATCGTCAACATTTTGCAGAACGGCGGCGATATTGCGACGGAGATGATCGAGACCCGTTGCCAGCGCGGCGCGGACATTGCCCGCCAGATGCATTTTTCACAGCCGGTCGTAGACGGGATTTACAGCCTCGATGAGCACTGGAACGGTCAGGGGCGTCCGCATGGGCTTAAACAGGCTGACATACCGCTGTTCTCACAGATCGCGTTGTTGGCGCAGGTCATCGACGTGTTCCAGATCAACGCGGGTAAAGACAGCGCGCTTACAGAAATAAAAGAGCGCAGCGGATCCTGGTTTGATCCGGCCTTGGTCGCAGCCGCTGAAACAGCCGCTTCAGAGACAGGATTTTGGGACACGCTCCAATCGGACGATCTGGAGGCGACGGTGTACGGACTGGAACCGGCCCAGAACGTCCGCTTCACCGATGATGATCAGCTGGACGACATTGCCCTCGGGTTCGCGCAGGTAATTGACTCAAAGAGCCCTTACACGGCGGGCCACAGCGAGCGGGTCACACTTTACACAGACATGATTGCGGAAGAACTGGGGTACAGCGCCCGGGACCGGCAACTCTTGAGACGTGCGGCATTGCTGCACGATATCGGCAAGCTCGGTGTCAGCAACTCCATTCTCGACAAGCCCGGCAGACTTGATGATCTGGAATGGGAAGCGATCCGCCTTCATCCCGTCTTTACCGACGAAATTCTCCTGCGCATGGACGCATTCAGGGACCTTGCGCCAATTGGGCGCGGCCACCATGAAAAACTCGATGGCCGTGGATATCCTGACGGGTTGACCTCAGGTCGGATTTCCATGGAGACACGGATTGTCACGATGGCAGATATCTTCGATGCCCTGACGGCAGAGCGGCCTTACCGCGCTGCCATGCCGCTCGCAAAAGCCCTCGGTATTTTGGAAAGCGATGTCGGATCTGCGTTGGACTCAACATGTTTTGAAGCTCTGAAACGCGCCACACTGCGCATGGATGGATACAAGGCTGCATAATTCCGCTACAAGGGGCGCTTGATGTCCTCAGATATAACGAAATTGCAAGGGTCACCAAACTCCGCCCAATGCTGAAGATCGGCTCCTACAACATACAAAAATCGATTGGTGTCGATGCGCGGCGGCGGCCAGACCGGACCTTAAAAGTCATTGGTGAGCTGCAATGCGATGTGATCGCCCTACAGGAAGCCGACAAACGCTTCGGACCTCGTGAAAGCACTCTCGACCGCGATCATATTCTTGCGCAGACCAACTTCCGCCCGGTGCCCTTTGCGGTTGGCGAACACAGCCTCGGCTGGCATGGGAATGCTATTTTGGTTCGGCAAGGCATTGAGATTCTGGATCACCGGCGGATTGAATTGCCAACCTTGGAACCGCGGGGCGCCGTGGCCGTGGATTTGGCAGTGGAGGATCAGAAGATCCGGGTCGCCGCCATGCACCTCAGCCTGATTGGTCATTTCCGCAAGAAACAGATTTCCTCGCTCATGCACCAGCTTCACGAAGACCTGGATTACCTGCCGACCATTTTGATTGGCGATCTGAACGAATGGCGCGATGATGCGAAAAGCATCCGTCTCCTGGAAAAACGCTACGAAGTCACTACGCCCGGCCGGAGCTTTCCAAGTCCCCTGCCCGTCGGCAGTCTGGACCGGATCATCACCAGTCCGGAATTCACCGTTCAAAAGGCTGGGGTTCACAAATCAAAGACAGCGCGGATCGCGTCAGATCATCTTCCCGTTTGGGCAGAGCTCGCCCTTGAGCCAACAGGTCACCTCGCCTGACTCTCACATGTGGGACGACTGCGGGCTATTGTGTGACCAACAGGTAATCGAACACATGAAAGAGCCCCGCCGATAGGAGCGCACACGCAGGGACCGTGACAATCCAGGCACCAATGATTGTGACCAGGTTAGTCCGGCGTACCAAAAGCCTGCGGCGACGCTCCTCCCGGTTGCGGATAGGCTGATGGCGCTTGCCATTCACCTTCTGCGGGACGAACCGGTTTCTGTACCACTCGCGAAACAGACCAACGCCGAAAATGGCGCCCACAGCGATATGGGTGGACGAGACCGGCAACCCAAGCCCGGATGCTGTTAGCACCGTTCCAGACGTTGCCAGCGTGACGCAGAACGCCCGGATCGGGTTCAGCTTGGTGATCCGTTTGCCGACAACTGTTACAAGACGGCGGCCAAACAGTAAAAGGCCGGCCGAAATGCCGAAGGCTCCGACAGCGCTCACCCAAAGCGGTGCAACCGGGTTGAGCTGGCCGAGAATCCAATAGTGCAAGTCATTGATTTCATCGGACTGGCTGTTGACGATCGCCGCCAGCGGACCGATCGCGTTCGCAACGTCGTTCGCGCCATGCGCAAACGACAGCAGCGCTGCTGAACAAATCAATGGGATCGCAAAAAGAGAGCGCAAAGACTGTGTTCGATTGTCGAGGAACAAAGCTTGGCTTGCGACAACCCGCCGGTAGATGGCCCAGACGATGGCCCCCACAAAAATTGGAGCCAGCGTTGCCGGGACAAACGGCAAGACGATCAGCCGATGAAGACCTTTGTGCGTCATATAGGCGGTGAAGGTCGCGGCCAACCCGCCCAAAAGGATCGGCAGCCAGAAGCGCGCTGCGGAAAGCTTGTCATCTGTAAAGATGACCTTGGCATTGATGAAGGCAAGCAGCAGCGCTGCAACAAGTCCGCCCAAGAAAGGCGATGCGACCCAGGTGGCTGCTATGACCCCAAGCGTTGACCAGTTGATCGCAGCAATGCTGCTGGCTGCAACGCCTGCCCCCACCACGCCACCGATAATCGTATGGGTCGTGGAGACTGGCGCCCCAATAAGCGTTGCAATGTTGATCCAGATCGCCGCCGCTGCCATGGCGGTCAGCATCGCTTTCATGAAGCGGAAGTTTTCAGGGATGTCATCTGGCGCGATGATCTCGGTCGAAATTGTGTTCACCACGTCACCCCCGGCCAACAACGCTCCTGCGCTCTCGCAAATCGCAGCGATGATCAGCGCCGTTGTTATGCTGACCACCCGCGCGCCGACTGCCGGCCCGACATTGTTGGCAACATCGTTGGCGCCGATGGTGATGGCGAGATAGCCGCCGACCGTCGCACCTGTAACCAGGATCAGAACATTGGATACATCCGACGCTGCAAATTGCAGGGACGCGAGGATTGCGCAGACCGCCAAAAAGCAGATGGCAAGCCCGGGCGCTATCAGGCGCCGGCCCATTGCTTCTGCAGCATCGCCAAGAAACCCGACCCGGTCGAGATCCTTATCGAGTGCCTTTGGTGTCAGGTTGTCCCCCAACGCACAGTACCCGTCTTTCAGATCCGCTCACCGGCAGCCTGTCGCACGAAGACCTTCAGGTCCGCACCGCGCCGGAGTAAACTGAATATGCCAGCAGCCTTGCAACAGCCTTGCGACGCAGACGTGTCACAGACCGCTCAAACGTTCTGACAGATCGATTAGAAAAGCTGGTTGCGATGCCGCTTCAAGAAACGCCGCAAGGCCGGTTCATCAGCGTTTTCGATGGCCTCAGAGACAGGCATCCAAATCCGCTTACGTTGCCCCAGCTCAGGAAAATTATCGACTTGGCTTTCAAATTCCACCTTGAACACGAGCACTTTGGTGCGCAGTTTCAAGCCACTTGCGAGCCCCTTGTAGGACCGAAAACTGCCCAGAGGCCGATGATCTGCCTTGCCGATCACCCCCGCCTCTTCATAAGCTTCAAGCAGAGCCGTCTCGAAGGCCGGCATGTCCGCCTCGGGCCATCCCTTCGGCAAAATCAGCCGGCCGGTGTCCCGTGTCGACACGAGAAGGATCTCAGGCTCTTGTTCGCCGTTCCGGCAACACAACGCCGCGATCTGCAGGCGGGCCGGTTTGACAAACAAACCAGCAAAACCGCGCAGCCACGAGGCGTCGAACGCCGATATCGTCGGGGCAAAAGCCATACAAATCCCAGAATGGTGAAGTTGAGACGCTGGCTTATATAGCGCAGTTTGTTTGCCGTCTAGCAAAAAACGCACATTGTGCGCATATGCGCATTAAAACTACGCAATGAGTGTCACATTTTTAAAAGTGTTACGTTTTCGGCCGTCCAAGCGCCCGGCCAAACCTCTGCACCGCCGTCGCGCAAGGCTCGAATCACGCCGACTGGAACTGGCGTGGTTAGAAATAATTCTTCACCGCCGACGCTGCCTGTCGGCTTCAGTTCAGCGCCAACACCTTCGAATCCAAGCTCTTCTTCACACGGCACATAGAGCGCTGCGCCCGAAACATTGGTCTCGTTCTGCGTTGTGCCATCGGCTCGTCCGACAACGCCGCAGGCTGCAACGGCGCACATCAATTCGACCGCCCGCGCTTTTGCACAACCGAACACACGGTGATAGCCGGAGAGTTTTTCCGTCATCGACGGTACGAGAATGAGGTCGACTTTTTCTTTGGCAAGAAGACAGCTCAGCGCCGGCATTTCAATGTCCAGGCAGATCAGGATGGCCATCTTCAGACCATCCAGCTCAAACACCTTCAGCTCCGTTCCAGGCACCAGATGCCAGATGTCTTCTTCCTGCTCAAAGGGTGTGAGGCTTAATTTATCTTGGCGGATTTCGCGGCCATCAGCGGTCAGCAGAACCGCTGTATTTGTGATCCCGCCGGGTGTTTTCACCGGCCATGTCCCGGCCAACAATGAAACGCCTGTCTTTTGCGGCAAGTCGGATAGCAGCGGAAACAGGTCTTCACCAACATCTGCCAGAAAGCCCATTTCCTGGTCCGGCCACAAACCTTCCGGTTTAAAGGCAAGGCATGTCTCGGCGAGGTATTCCGGCAGGACGAGAAGCTTCGCGCCGTCCGACGCTGCCCTCTCGAGCCCCTCCGCAATCATGTCAGCGAGCGCGGCCACAGATTTGGGCGCTCTGCCAAGATTGAAGGACCAAAGTGAAATCGGATATTCGGTCATGCTGCCCGCCCCAATTGAGTACCAAGCAGCCGACATAGCTGGACCTTGCGTATCAGTTCAAGGCCGTTGATGGACGGTTTGGTTCAGCTCGCAAACAAGGCGACAAAAAACGTCAAAAGAACCAGAAAACCGGTATTTATGAACCACGGCTTGGGTTCGGCCGGGAGTGCCCGCAACTTTGCGGATTTTCTAACTTCCCGAACACCTTCAAGAGCCCGGTCTGTGCGCCGGTCGATCTCGCGGAAATACGGTGCCAACTCATTCTGAGTACGCATACTCAACCCTCACGATTCCTTCGTGGAATGAACGCTACGGCAAGGGTGTTAGAGGGAGGTTAATTGCAGCGGATAACAAACTGCTTGTACAGATCTTGAGCCCGTGATGGATTGGATATGGTTCTTGACGGAGTATGCCATGGTCGATCTGCCGACACTCATCACTTACAGTCTAATCGTGCTTGGGTTTGTTTTCATTCCAGGTCCGGCTACCCTTCTGACAATCGCACGGGCCACAACGTCGGGACCTAAAGTCGGCATCGCGACAGGCGCCGGGATCCCAGCTGGCGACATCGTTCACACATTGCTCGCTGTTTTCGGGCTCTCAGCGATCATCGCGGCCTCAGCTCTTTTGTTTTCGGTGATCAAATACGTCGGTGCCGCCTATCTGATTTACCTTGGCATCAAAGCCATCACTTCGAAGGTTGCTCCGTCATTCGGAAACGGCATTGCGGACGTAAGCACTGGGACAGCCTTTCGCCAGGCTTTCATTTCGGAGATTCTTAACCCAAAAACCGCCCTCTTCTTTTTGGCTTTTTTGCCGCAGTTCGTGCAGCCCGAAAACGGTTACGTGCTGCTTCAACTGACAATTCTCGGGTTTGTATTTGTCGCCCTCGGGCTATTTAGCACGATCGTCTTTGCACTGGGTGCCGGTACACTTGGCGGATTAGTCCGGCGCAATCCCGTCATCTTGAAATGGCAAGGAAAAGCCGTCGGGACGATTTTCTGCATTCTCGGTGTTCGACTGGCGTTGCAGGAACGTTAAAGCCTGGTCTTTTGCGGGTCCGCGACGTCCAGGATGCGCAGCTGCACTTTCGGCGTCCCCTGCCAGGTGTCAATGGACAGTGTCCCCGCAACGTGTAGGTTGCGGCCACGGCCTTCCAGAAGCATCTTCCCGTGAGGCTTGTCCTCTGCCTTGAAACAGATCCCTTTGAGCGCAGTGCCGTCGCCGGCCGCAAGTGTCGCCCGAACATGGCCCTTGCCCACGACATCAGCAAAGGAGACCCGGTGCGCGGGAAACGCAAACACCGGCTCGGAATGACCCGCGCCATAGGGACCGGCCTTTTCAAGCATGTTCATCAGATCGAGGTTTGCACCCGTTGCTGTCAGTGCCGCGTCGATCTTCAGTTCACGGTGTGCCGTTGCAGCTTCCACATCATCTTTCAGAATTTCGTTGAAGAAGGCTTCCAGATCAGCTGCTTTTTCCTGGCGCACCGTCAGCCCTGCGGCCATGGCATGTCCGCCGCCTTTTTCAAGAAGTCCGTCGTCGACAGCCTTACGGACCGCCTTGCCAAGATCGACGCCGTTGATCGACCGTCCGGATCCAGTCCCCTTGCCCGTTTCATCATAGGCAATTGCAAAGGCTGGCCGGCGATGCGCTTCCTTGAGCCGCGACGCGATCAGGCCGACGATCCCCGGGTGCCAATCGTTGGATCCTGTCAATAAAACGGCCGGGTCCCGCTGTTCAATGGCCATTGCGGCCTCGGCTCCCGCCTGTTCGAGCATCACAGCTTCCATCGCCTGACGCTCGGTGTTCAACTGATCAAGACGCTCTGCAATTGCGCGAGCTTCATGCGGATCTGCTGTGGTCAAAAGCCGTGTGCCCAGAGCCGCATCACCAATCCGGCCTCCGGCATTGATCCGCGGACCGATCAAGAATCCCAGATGATAAGGGGCCGGTTTCCCGCTCACCCGCGCGGCATCGGACAGCGCTGTCAGACCGTAGTTTTGCCGCTGATGCATGACTGCCAATCCACGCGTTACATAAGCGCGGTTCAAGCCCTGGAGCGGCACCACATCACACACAGTGCCGAGTGCCACCAAGTCCAGCAGCGTCATCAGATCCGGCGCCTGACGGCCGTTGAACACGCCCCGCTGACGCAATTCCCTGTTCAGTCCGACAATAAAGAGAAAGGTGACGCCCACTGCCGCCAAATGCCCCTGCCCCGACAGATCATCCTGCCGGTTTGGGTTGACCAGCGCCCGGACCTTAGGAAGCGTTTCACCAACTTGGTGGTGGTCGATCACCACGACGTCGAGGTTGAGCTTCCCGGCCGTTTCAAAGGCTTCAAAAGAGGTGCTGCCGCAGTCGAGCGTGATCAGCAGTTCCGCACCGCCTGCCTGAAGGTTCTCGATTGCAGGTCCGTTAGGGCCGTACCCCTCAATAATCCTGTCGGGAATATGGATGACCGGATCAAGCCCCATCCATTGGAGATACTTTGCCAGTACCGCAGACGAGGTGGCTCCGTCGACATCGTAGTCGCCGAAGATCGCAATCTTCTTGCCTGTCTGGACCGCATCGGCCACGCGAACGACGGCCGCGTCCATGTCGACGAGACTGCTCGGGTCCGGCATCAAGGTCTTGAGGGATGGTTCGAGAAACGCCGAAGCGTCTTCAGCGGCAACACCGCGCGCTGCCATGACACGGGCCAAAACATCGGGCAGCCCGTGCTGTTGGGAGATCGCCATCGCGGCGCGCGCTTCAGCAGCGCTCAGGCGCTCCCGCCATGCATTGTCATTGGCGGAGCGGGCAACCCCGAGTACGAGGCGCCCTTTATCGTCTTCGCCAAATCCTGTCAGCATGCGTTCAGACTTAGTCCAGGTGGAACTTTTCCAGCTGAGTGTGCTGGGCCTTGATGTAGCGGACAGTCCCCGTTGAGGACCGCATGACCACAGTGTGCGTGGTGATATGATTGCGTCCAAAGCGCACGCCCTGCAGGAAGTTGCCGTCGGTCACACCGGTTGCGGCGAACAAGACATCCGGACCGGCCATTTCTTCCAGCGTGTATTTCTTCTTGATGTCGTCAATGCCCATACGGTGGGCACGCTCGACCTGCTCGTCGCGGGTGATCACCAGACGGGACTGCATTTGACCGCCGATACAGCGCAGGGCCGCAGCCGCCAGAACGCCTTCCGGTGCGCCGCCAATACCTGCATATAGATCAATGCCGGTTTCCTCCGGATCGGTGGTGTGGATCACACCTGCCACGTCACCATCACCAATCAGGCGGATTGCAGCACCGGTCGCTCGGATTTCTTCAATCAAACGTGCATGGCGCGGACGGTCGAGGACACAGGCCGTCACCTCTTCGATCTTGACGCCTTTTTCCTTGGCAACGGCGGCCAGGTTGTCCGCAATTGGCGCATCCAGATCGATCAGCCCATCCGAATAGCCCGGACCGATCGCAATCTTGTCCATGTAGCTGTCCGGCGCATTCAAAAGATCACCTTCCGGAGCCAGCGCGATGACCGCGAGAGAGTTCGGCAGGTTCTTCGCGCAGATGGTCGTGCCTTCCAGCGGGTCCAAAGCGATGTCCACTTTCGGGCCCTGCTTGGTGCCGACATTTTCGCCGATGTAGAGCATCGGAGCTTCGTCACGCTCGCCTTCGCCGATCACCACCGTGCCGTCGATCGGAAGGCGGTTCAATTCACGGCGCATCGCATCAACAGCTGCCTGGTCGGCGGCCATTTCATCGCCATGACCGCGCAACCGGGCGGCTGAAACAGCTGCTCTTTCGGCAACACGCGCCAGTTCCAATGTCAGGATACGGTCAAGCCCGCTGGCTGGCTGGTGTTCTGTGTTGGACATCAACATCTCCGCTTTTCCCCCGTTCCGCACGTCCGCGGGACGTTTGACTTACTTCAGTTTTTCGATCCGGATCATCTGTGGCTGTTCTGCGACCACGCCTTTCGACATGATCACTTCCAGCGCTTCTTTGATGGCGATCTCGGTTGTTTCATAGGTGATCAAGATGACAGGTTGTGGTGCGTCCGCACTGTCGCGGTCTCGGTCTTCTGCCGCTGCCCGTTTTTGAACGATGGACTCAAGCGATATGCCGGCATCGCCCATGCAGCGGGCAATCTCGCCGAACGCCCCCGGGCGGTCGTAGACCGACAAGCGAATATAATAGCCACCCTCGTGAAGGCGCATCCGGGCCCGCTCGTACGGAACCAGGTCTGTTGCCGGCATGCCAAGAACGGGTGTTTCGTCGCCCCGGGCAATGTCTGTGATGTCTGCAACCACCGAAGACGCTGTCGCGTTCCCGCCAGCACCCGGTCCAACCAGCACGATCTCACCGACGTAATCACCGTCTACGGCAACAGCGTTCAGAACGCCATCGATCCGCGCAATCGCGGACGATTTCGGCACCATCGTCGGGTGAACGCGTTGTTCGATGCCCGTGTCGGTACGCTGTGCAACACCAAGCAGCTTGATCCGGAAGCCGAGCTCATCAGCAGCCTGGATATCGGCCGTGGTAATGGAAGTAATGCCTTCCATGAAAATGCTGTCGGCATCAATCTCGGTACCAAAGGCAAGGCTTGTAAGGATCGCCAGCTTGTGTGCCGTATCGTTACCTTCAATGTCGAAGGTCGGATCGGCTTCCGCATAACCAAGCCGCTGCGCGTCAGCAAGGCAGTCTTCAAAGCTAATGCCTTCGGCTTCCATCCGCGTCAGGATGTAATTGCACGTGCCGTTCAAGATGCCGTAGACGCGGCTGACTTCATTGCCAGCAAGAGACTCGCGCATGGTTTTCACGATCGGAATTCCGCCCGCGACTGCCGCCTCATAGTTGAGGCAGGCGTTGTTCGCCTCTGCGACCCGGGCCAGATCCACACCGTGTTTGGCAATCAAAGCCTTGTTGGCTGTCACGACATGCACACCGCGGCTGAGCGCTGCGCGAACACTTTGCTCGGCCGGACCGTCTTCCCCGCCGATCAACTCAACAAAAATATCCAGCTCTGCTTCATTCGCCATGGCCACCGGATCATCGAACCAGGTGAAACCGCTTGTATCAATTCCCCGGTCCCGCGTCCGGTTCCGGGCACTGACAGCTGTAACCGTCAAGGACCGACCGGTCCTGCGTTCGATCTGGCCAGCGTGCTTTTCCAGGAGTTGCACTACGGACGCACCGACCGTTCCAAGGCCGGCCACGCCGATTTTCAATGCGTCTGCCATTCGGGAATTAATCCAATTCTATTCAGCGAGAAGTCTCAAGCGGGATGACGTTGTGCAGCTTTTGCTCCGCAGTTTCAAGGAACCGGCGGACATTTCTTGCCGCCTGGCGCAACCGCTGCTCGTTTTCAACGAGACCAATGCGGACAAACCCGTCACCGTATTCGCCAAAACCGATGCCCGGTGCGACCGCAACGTCGGCGCGTTCCAGCAGCAATTTGGAGAATTCCAAACTGCCGAGAGACCGGAATTTTTCCGGAATCGGAGCCCAGCAGAACATGCTGGCTTCCGGTGCGGGAATATCCCACCCGGCCCGGCCGAAGCTCTCAACGACAACATCCCGGCGCTTCTTGTAGATCTCACGGGTTTCACGGATACAATCATCCGGACCGTTCAGCGCCGCTGTCGCAGCAACCTGGATCGGCGTAAAGGCACCGTAGTCAAGATAGGACTTCACCCGTCCAAGGGCGCCAATCAGGCGCTCATTCCCAACCGCGAAACCCATCCGCCAACCCGGCATGGAGAAGGTCTTGGATAGGGATGTAAATTCAACGGTGACGTCCATTGCCCCCGGCACCTGCAAGACGGACGGCGGCGGGGTATCTCCGAAGTAGATCTCTGAATAGGCAAGATCCGAGAGAATGAAGATGTTGTGCTTGCGCGCAAAGGCCACAACGTCCTTATAGAATTCGAGGTCCGCGCAATACGCTGTCGGGTTGGCCGGATAACACAGAATGATCGCGATCGGTTTCGGCACAGAGTGAATGACTGCGCGTTCCAACGCTTCAAAGAAACCGCTGTTTGGCTCAGCCGGAATGTTGCGGATTGAGGCTCCCGCCATCAGGAACCCGAACGTGTGGATCGGATAACTTGGATTGGGGCTCAGGATCACATCGCCCGGCGCGGAAATGGCCTGCGCCATATTGGCAAAGCCTTCCTTGGAGCCAAGTGTTGCAATCACTTGTGTGTCCGGGTCGAGCTTCACGCCAAACCGGCGGCCATAATAGGATGCCTGAGCCTTGCGCAGACCCTGAATTCCCTTGGAAGCGGAATACCGGTGGCTGCGCGGGTCCTGAACGACCTCGGTCAGCTTGTCGACGATGTGCTTCGGTGTTGCCAGATCCGGGTTACCCATACCGAGATCAATAATATCCGCGCCCGCCGCTCGCGCCTTTGCTTTCAAGCGATTGACCTGTTCAAAAACATACGGCGGGAGCCGTTTGATTTTGTGGAATTCCTCCATGGGCGCGGATCCTTGCGGCTTGAAAATGGGTATGTCTCACCTGCGCGGTAAGCAGGTTGCGCGACCTTTTAACAGGCCTTTTCAAGTTTCGCACCCATCTTTGAGCGCCTAGCCACCTAAATGTGGGAACAGGTAAGTTTGGCCGGGGCCTGCCAAGAACGCCCGCGAGAATGGGTAAAGCGCGCCAATCAGAAGGCTCGATAACGGGCAGCTATGCCGGATGGGGGGCATAAAAAGCGAATTGTGCGTCTTCAGTGCCAGAAAAAACCCTGGCCTTTTCAGCCGAGCCGACAACCGTTTTGCCCCGGCCGCACGCTTTGGCTTCGTACATAGCTCTATCTGCAATTTCCAAGGCCTCATCCAGTCCGAGATCAAGCGGTACAGAACTGACGCCAGCGCTTAGTCCAACCTGAACCGCACCCTCTGTCTCCTCAGAACAGGCAGCTGCGAAATGAGCCCGTATCCTTTCGGCAAGAATCCGAGCTTGGTTTGGCTCCATTCTGGTGGACAGAATGACAAACTCATCACCGCCCAGCCGGCCTGCAACCGTATCCGCCGGTGTTGTTTCCTCGCAAACCCGGCCGAACACTTGAAGGACCAGGTCACCAGTTGCATGGCCGTGCTTGTCGTTGACCCTCTTGAACTCATCTATGTCAAACCGGATCACCGTGAGACAGTTGTTTGCGCCGGAGACTGACGTGAACGTTGCCGCCCTTTCAAACACCGCCCGGCGGTTGGGCAATCCCGTTAGACAATCGCGATAGGCGGCCGATTTGAATTGCAAAAGTGATCGCTCGATCGGCATTGCGAGCGCGGTAAACATGGAAAGCACCATGGCAACAAGGATAAGCAGCAGTGCAATCAAAATGACATGACCGCTGATCGCTTCGAACAGCCCGTTTTCAGCGCCAAATCCAAGTGCGGTCAGCAAACTGAAATGCGCGCTCGTTTCCAGAGCTGCGCTGAAAGCGTACACCTTCGGCGTGACAAGGTTTTCTGTATTCCAGCGCAAACAGATTATGGCCGACCATGCGATATAGAGGATCATAACCGGTTGTACGTAAGCCACCCGGCTGGACAATGTTGTCGCAAAGTCCGGAACTGAGCAGAGTAATAGCCAGACCCCGGCAAGCCCTGCAGCAATCCAAAGGCGCAAAGGCTGGTGAAAGAAGGCCGCGACACCACTGCGTCTCAGGCCAGTTGCAAAAAGGATAAGAAAATTCGCTGCAATGATGGTCAGGTCGTCAGGCAACACACCACGGAAGCTTATGAGCAGTGTGCCGATCGCCCCGAGCAGGAACGCAATAGACCAGAGCCCGAAGGATAAATGCCCTGCCCGGTCACGATGTTTCCAGAAGAAAAAAAGAAAGCACAAGACAGCACTGGCTGTCAGCTCAGCGACAACTAAGGAAAACAGTATAGTCTTCACATCAAGCACGAGCGCCCCCAAAACGCCGGGACCACATTTCTGCCCAGCAAGGTATGTGCTCACCCGCAGGTGGCATACCAAAGTTTCAAAGTTATCCAAAGTTGTTTTACGTAACGGTACCCGCTATTTTTATCGGGAGGTGACGTAAGGTGTATCTGCTGAGGTTATGATAAAACTGACACTCAGCGCCATTGTGATGAATAGACCGGAACGTTAGAGGCAAGTCCGCCGCACTCAGTGCTAAGGCCGTGTCGATCTGTTCACTGCTCGTCTGCGAGAGTTTTCAGATATTCTTCCGTTTCGGCCCGCTCCAACGGATTGATCAGGCCTTTGGACTGCGCGGACGCGTTTGGCGGACCGTAACCCGTTGGCGGCTGCACGGTGCCTGATCGTGTTTTTTGGTCCGGGTTCACCGCTTTGACGAGCGGCGTGCCGGGGCCAACGGCGCAGGATTGGAGAATGGATGCCCCCAAGAACACCAAACAGAGATCGCGCCGCACGCGCATGATTGCCGTCTCCCTCATCTACAACTGTGATCATACTTCCATCGAAGTGTCACACAAGTCCTCTAGCACAGCGGCAATACGCGTTATGGAAACCAATCGACGGCGCCGGAACGTTGTGCCATAAATGAAATTGACGTTCCGAATACAAGCGCAAATAGAAACACATAACGCTGAGGAACCGCCCAACAGACTGCCGCCTCCAGACGGCAGTTAAGAAGACCGGAAGTCGGAGGAATCCCTGCTTATGGCTGATGACCGCCAGCATCCCATGTTGCAATACATCATCAACAATCCAGAAGCTTTCGCGCAAAATCTTGCGAAGACATTGGAAAATGCAGGCAAGGCGCTCGCTGCATATATCGAGCCGCGCGAGCAAGGCAAGATTACGCACGAATCGACGGACGAACTCACCGGCGTGGTCAAGACACTCGCTCAAGTTGGCGAATACTGGGCGTCGGATCCGCAGCGAGCTCTCGAAGCGCAGGGCCGCTTGTGGAGCGGCTACATCGATCTCTGGAATTCGTCACTGAAACGGATGATGGGCGAACAGTCGGAGCCGGCCGTGAAAGCCCCGGTAACGGACAAGCGGTTTGCTGATCCCGACTGGGAAAACAATCAGTATTTCGATTTCGTCAAACAGATTTATCTGATCACCAGTCAGTGGGCCGAAGAGATGGTCCACGAAGCCCAGGGACTGGACGAGCACACCCGCCACAAGGCCGAATTCTACGTCACTCAGATTTCCAACGCACTCTCGCCTTCGAATTTCCTTCTGACCAATCCTGAACTCCTGCGTTTGACAATGGAGAGCAACGGCGAAAATCTCGTCAAGGGAATGGAGCATCTGGCCGAGGACCTGAAGACCGGCAAGGGCGAATTGAAGATCCGTCAGACAGATCCGTCAAAGTTCAAACTCGGCGAAAACCTTGGAACCACCAAGGGCAAGGTCATCGCGCAAAACGACGTGTGCCAGGTCATCCAGTATGACCCGACTACGGACACAGTCTTGAAGCGCCCCTTGATGATCGTGCCGCCGTGGATCAACAAGTTCTACATCCTCGACCTCAACCCGGAGAAGTCCTTCATCAAGTGGGCCGTGGATCAAGGACACACGGTGTTCGTGATCTCCTGGGTCAATCCGGACGAACGGCAAGCTCAAAAGAGTTTTGAGCACTATATGAAAGAAGGCATCCTCAACACGCTGGATGTCATCAAGCGCGCCACACGTCAGGAAGAAGTCAATGCAATCGGCTATTGCGTTGGCGGCACGCTCCTCGCCGTAACGCTGGCCTACATGGCGCAGACCGGCGACGATCGGATCAAGACGGCAACCTTCTTCACGACGCAGGTCGATTTCACCTATGCCGGTGATCTCAAGGTGTTTGTGGACGAAGAACAAATCTCCATTCTGGAGAAGCGCATGGCGGAAAGCGGCTATCTGGACGGGTCCAAGATGTCGTCAGCCTTTAACATGCTCCGGTCAAATGACCTCATATGGTCTTATGTGGTGAACAACTACTTGAAGGGGAAAGAGCCCTTCCCGTTCGACCTCTTGTACTGGAATTCAGATTCTACCCGCATGCCGGCCGCAAACCACTCCTTCTATCTTCGCAACTGTTACCTCGACAACAAGCTCTCAAAGGGCGAGATGGAAATCGGCGGCGAAACACTTGACCTGTCCAGGGTCAAGATCCCGATCTTCAATCTCGCAACCCGCGAAGATCACATCGCGCCGCCAAAGTCGGTTTTCTTGGGGTCTGGCTGTTTTGGTGGTCCGGTGGAATATGTCCTGTCGGGTTCCGGCCATATTGCAGGCGTCGTCAATCCGCCGGTCAAGAACAAGTATCAGTATTGGACCGGCGGCGAAGCCAGAGGTACTCTGGAAAATTGGCTGAAGAATGCGGAAGAACACCCCGGATCCTGGTGGCCCTATTGGGACGAATGGATTCGGAAAAACGATCCGGCTGAAACCAAGCCGCGCAAACCAGGCGCCAACCGGGTCAAGATACTCGAAGACGCCCCAGGAAGTTATGTGATGAACCGGGTCTGAGTTCCAAAAAGAAGGCACGGATCTGAGCGATCTTTTCGTGCCTTCTTGTGTTTCCCCGCAAGCTTTCTCACAATTAGCAAGCTGCAACAGGCAGACAAGGTTTAGAGCACTACGTCCAACGGTGTTCTGGTCATCCCGAGAAGTTTTGAGAACTTGTCGGCCGCCATAGGCCGGCCGAAATGGTAACCTTGCGTGGTCTCACACCGGCAGCTCAGCAGGAACGCTTGCTGTTTTGCCGTTTCGACACCCTCCGCGACAACGTTCAATCCAAGCTCGCGGCCCAAGCTGATAATCGCTCGCACGATCGCCCGGTCGCTTTCCTTGTATTCAAGATCCCGGATGAAGCTTTGGTCGATCTTCAGCCGGTTCAAAGGAAAATTCTTCAAAGCGACAAGGCTGGAGTAACCGGTGCCGAAGTCGTCAATCGCCAAATGAATGCCGATCCGCCGGAAATCTTCCATCAAAGCGACAGCCTGTTCCACATTCTGGATGACAAGGCTTTCAGTAAACTCAAGTTCCAGATACCGCGCATCCAAACCGCTTGTGTCCAGCGCGGAAAACACATCTGACAAAAGAGCCTTGTCACGGAACTGGTTCGCAGAGACATTTACCGCGACCGTTATGTGCGGAAGACCAGCGTCCTGCCAGGCTTTGTTTTGACGGCATGCTTCGTTCAGGACCCAGCGGCCTAGGGAAATAATCGCGCCGGTTTGTTCCGCAATCTCAATGAACTCACCCGGCATTAGTCTCCCGCGTTCCGGGTGTGTCCACCGCACCAACGCCTCAGCACCGACAATCCGGCCGCTCATCAGATCGATCTGTGGCTGATACTCCAGGAACAGTTCATTGTTGTTGATACCCCGACGCAGCTCTTCAACCAGCTTCAGCCGGTTGACACCCGCCGGCGCCGTTTCACGATCGAAAATGAAAAAATTGTCCCGGCCGAGGTTCTTGGCTTCAAACATCGCCTGGTCGGCGTTCTTCAAAACTTCATCGGCCGTGTCGCCATCTAACGGGAAGACCGCTGCCCCAATCGAACAGGTCACGTGAAGCGTCAGGGTGTCCAGCTCGATTGTTTTCAAAATTTCAGCGCGCATGCGCGCAAGATAGTCCTTTAGTTCCGACTTCTGCGCGGTAGGGCCATCTACGAAGAGGACAAATTCGTCCCCTCCGAACCTTATCGTCTCAAAGGTGGTGTTGTGGGATCCGAGGATGCGATCCGCGACGGTGGACAACACATCGTCACCCACAGCATGCCCATAGCTGTCGTTGATGAACTTGAAGTTGTCCATGTCCACGAACACGACAGCAACCGGTTCGCCGGTCTGTCGGCTTGCTTCGATTTTAGCTTCCAGCTTCCGTTTGAACTTCCGGCGGTTCGGCAATCCCGTCAGCGGGTCATGATCTGCAAGATACCGGATCCTTTTTTCCGCCCGGTCGCGTTCAACGGCAATGGAAGCCAAATGCGCAGCTTCACGAACAATTTTCTCTTCCCGCTCTGAAGGGGCCCGAACATCGGTCCAATAGAATGCAAAGGTCCCCAACACCTTGCCATCCCCGGAGAAAAACGGAACGGACCAGCACGATTTCAGGTCATATTCTCGCACAAGATCGACATACTCTGCCCAGAGCTCGCTGTCGAAAATATCCTCGACGAACACTGCATCCTTTCGAAAAACAGCCGTTCCACAAGACCCTACTCTTGGACCAATCTCGATGCCATCAACCAACTCCAGATAGCTCTGGGGCAAATTCGGACCGGACGCAGACAGGATATGATTGCCGCTGCCGTCCACCAGCATGACGGAACCCATGCCGCTTTCCAGTTGTTCTTCGATCATCAGAACGAGAGAATCTAAAACATCCTGCAGCGGCAAACCGCTCACCAGCTTCTTCAGGATCTCGTTCTGACCCCGCTGCAATTTCTCAGCGTTTTGGCGCTCCGTCACATCTCTGGAGATACCGACGATCCCGACAACATCACCGGTCTCGTTGCGGATTGGATATTTGGATGATGAAAACCACTTTTCGGTGCCGTCGGGCAAAAGGATACGGTCCATAACGTCGACCAAATCCCGGCCTTCACGCATCATGGATTGCTCGTCCTCATAGAACACCTGCCCGACCTCGGGTGGATGCAACTCCAAATCGGACTTGCCAATCAACTCAGCACTGGTTGACCGGCCCATATCTTCAGCGACCTTGTCATTTGCCATGACAAATCGCGACCGCCGATCTTTTACATAGATATAATCGGAAACGAGGTTCACCAGCTGCTGAAGCCAGTCCAGATCGCCAAACATGTCCAGAGAGCTGTCAAAGCACGCTGTTGTGTTCAACTCTTCCAGTCTGGTCGCAAGGGATTTCATGGCTTGCCAATCGGCAAAACCTGTTGGGCCTTCGTTTCTTCCCTGAGACACCTGTTGATCCGTCATGGATCCGCCTTCAACCGCATCTGCTTATCACTTTTTCTTGCAGACCATCCTAGTAACACATTCCAGACTGCCAAAGCGTTTACATGCATTAATCCCGCACAAGCTCTGTGTGTTTGGTTTGATTTTCCGTTAATCCAACCCCAGAAACGCCGCATGAGAGCAAAACCGAACCAAAGCCTTGTCTGATTATTGTCAACTTTGCCAAGCCGCTTGCTTTTCCCGGTTTGCAAAACCCGTTTAGCGCGCGGTATAGGTTCTTACGAAGGGAAACAAATCCAGATCATGCACACACCGCCTCTGCTTCATTCTGATGATGGAAGACCTGCACACTGGGCCGGGCCAACCGGGTCCGCGCGCTACACGGCACGGTCTGGTTCACCTGCCCCGGTAAAAGCGTCTGTCATGGCAGCGCGCATGGTTGTCCCTGCATGTGCGGCGGCTGCAAGCTGGACGGCGCTTTGGATCGGCCCGTTCTATGCCGGCATTCTGGCACTCTGGACATGTTGGGTTGTGGTGGCCCTGTCTCGGTACATTCCGATCAATGGCTTGCGCTTGTGCCGGGAGGCGGCCTACGGCGAACGTATCTGGCTCAATCAACTGAGAGAAACCAAAGGTCAGCAAGGACCAATGTTGGGTCTTTATCTGACTGCTTGGACAGCGCTCGCTATCACCATCTTGGGTGGTTTGATGTTATCGCCGCTTGTGACTGCCACAGGTGTGGTTGTCGCCATGATCACCCAGTACGTTTTGTGGAAGCAACTGTCTGCTTATTACGGCAAGAGCAAGACAACCCATCCGCTCTATCGCTTCTGGGACGCACGAAAAGCCAATGACAACAACAAGTCATTCAAAGGCTTATCCGACGGACACATGACGTCCGATCTCGGCCGTCAACGTCAAAGACCGTCTGTCCGCTGACGCTGCCTTTCCGCAAGCAATCCGATATACATCAGCGCAACGCTTGCGCCTGCAATTGATGTGATGTCGGCATGGTCATAGGCTGGCGCGACTTCAACAACATCCCCGCCAACGAAGTTCAAATCACCCAGCCGGCGCAAGATCATCAACGCCTCCCGGCTTGTGAGACCACCCGCAACAGGCGTTCCGGTCCCCGGTGCGAACGCGGGATCAAGGCAATCAATGTCGAAGGTCATATAGGCCTTGGCATCACCGACCCGGTCCTTGACCAGTTCGACCACGCCGTTGACCCCAAGCAGCTCCACTTCTTCGCCGTAGAGAATTTCGAGGCCGCAAGTCTCCGGCGCGTGCGTGCGGATACCAATCTGAATCGATTTTTCAGGGTCAATCAGACCTTCTCGAACTGCTCGGCCGACAAAAGTGCCATGATCGATCCGGTCTCCTTTGTCATCCCAGGTGTCCTGGTGCGCGTCGAACTGAACGAGGGCCAAAGGTCCGTGCTTTTCGACATGCGCCTTCAACAAGGGATAGGTGACGAAATGATCGCCTCCGATGGAAAAGAGATGCGTGCCGCTCTGCAGGATTTCTCGCGCCTGTGCTTCAATGTGGCCTGGGATATCCCGGTTGTGGCCATAGTCAAAAACGCAATCTCCATAATCGACACACGCCAGTGTTTCGAACGGATCAAACTCGAAAGGGTATTGCGGATCCCCATCAAAAATAGCCGATGCTCGGCGCACGCCCTGTGGTCCGAAACGAGCACCAGGCCGATTTGAAACGGAAGCGTCAAACGGAATCCCCCAGACGGCCAGATCGACCCCGGTCAAATCGCGGCTGTACCGCCGGCGCATGAACGACAAGACGCCGCCATAAGTCGGCTCGTGCGACCCTCCTTTCAGAGAATCGCCTAGGAACGCATTGTCGGTCTGACGTGGCAAATCAACAGCCATGGGGCACCTTTATCAAAAGAACTGCAGGCACTTAACCGCAGTCTATCGGCAACCTCAAGCATTCATTCAGACCCGACCACCGAAGAGATTTGCAACTTACCGTCAAAGTGAGAATGCCATTTCGGCGGCCTTCTCATGGAGGTCTTTCTTGAAATTCTGATTGTATCTCGCGTTGCCGCCCTTCCGGATCGCGTCTAAAAGGCCTTGCCTCGCAATGCGGGCTCCGGCAGCATAATTTCAGGGACATAGAGATTTGGCAGATACAACGGCAAAACTTCTGCGCGGCAGACTGCTGACCTTCACCTCCGCGCCCGGCGGCCCTGAGGACACCTCCGCCTATACCTATGAAGACGATGGCGCGCTCCTGATTTCCAATGGAGTGATCAAGGCACGCGGTTCGTATACCGATGTCAAAGCCGCAGCTTTAGAGCAATTTGCGGAAATCGATCACCGGCCGCATTTGCTGATGCCCGGTTTCATCGACACGCATTTGCATTTTCCGCAGGTACAGGTGATCGCCTCCTGGGCCGATCAGCTGCTGGACTGGTTGAACGACTACACCTTCCCGGCCGAGCAGAAATTCGCCGACAAAACCCACGGTGACCGGATCGCACAAGGGTTCTACGACTGTTTGCTTTCAAACGGCACGACGACGGCGGTCGCCTACTGTTCCAGTCATCCCAATTCCGTTGAGGCGTATTTCGAGGAAGCCGCCCGCCGCGGCATGCTGATGCTCGGCGGCAAGACGATGATGGACCGGAATGCGCCGGAAGCCCTCTGCGACACTGCCGAAAGCGCCTACACTGACAGCAAGGCACTTTTGGAGAAATGGCACGGCAAAGGTCGCGCCCTCTACGTCATCACGCCGCGGTTTGCGATCACCTCGACGCCCCAGCAGCTGGAAGCAGCCGGCACGCTCCTGAAGGAGTATCCGGACTGCCATTTGCAGACCCACATCAATGAAAACCACAACGAGATTGCCTTCACGAAGGAACTCTACCCGGACGCACAAGACTACTTGGGTGTTTATGAAGAATTCGGACTTTTAGGGTCAAAAACACTGCTGGGCCATTGCATCCATATGAACGATCGGGAACTGGGCGTGATGCGTGAAACCGGCTCGGTCGCCGTGTTCTGCCCGACCTCCAATCTATTCCTCGGCAGCGGTCTGTTCGACAAGAAGCGAACAGAAGCGGCCGGCATTAAAACCTCAATCGCCACAGATATTGGCGGCGGCACGAGCTATTCCATGCTGCGTACGCTGGATGAAGGCTACAAGGTCCTGCAATTGCAGCGCCAGCGCCTGCATCCGCTTGAAACCTTCTATTGGGCAACGCTCGGCAATGCGAAGGCGTTATCACTGTCTCAAAAGATCGGTTCGCTGGACGTTGGCACCGACGCGGACATTGTCGTCCTGAACGCCAGTGCCACCCGCCCAATGGCCTTACGGATGGAAACGGCTGAAACGCTGTCCGAAGAGCTGTTTGTTTTACAAACCCTGGGTGACGACCGGTCCGTTGTCGAAACCTATGTCGCAGGGGTTCCGCAGAAACCTGCAGACCTCGACGCAGCCGGCCTCTAACGCAAAATTACGTATTGCCCGCAAAGCCCTGACTTTGTCTACTAAGAAGAAAGTCTCGGCTTTGAAGGGGATGTTGTGGACACAATCACGAGCAATCTTAGCCATGATCCGCTGCCGTTTTTTATCACGGCACCGGGCCAGACAGACACGCTTTTCATCGCGGTCAGTGTCTTCATGGTCCTGGTATTGGTCGGGTTCGGCGCGTTGTATTTCACAGTTCAGGCCTGGCCGGACCGGATGGCGTCCGGCATGGGCAAGACCCAGATCCAGATTGTCGGGCTGCTCGGCCTGTTGTCACTGATCACCTTCAACAACGCCTTTTGGGTTGCGGCCCTGTTGCTCGCCGCCATTCCAATTTCGCAGATTGTTTTACCTGTTAAGGTCAAATCGCTCCGCTCTAGCCGGACCGGCAAGCGAAGGATCCGGTAATGCTTGAGCTGCTTTTCAGCGCCCTGATTACGATCCTTCCGGATTACCTTTATCGCCGCTACAAGCAGGGCAAGCGGCTTGGTCATGAGATCAACCTGTTCACAGTGTGGTATGAGCTGCGTTGGGGCATCACATCCTGTGCCGTGCTTGCGATCAGTCTGCTGACGGTGATTTTCTATTTTCACCCCACAACGACGAATGTCACCTCGCTCTTCAGGACAGTTTCTATTCTCAGCGACCGACCCGGCCGGGTCGAAGAGGTCTATGTTGCCGACAACCAGTTTGTCCGCGCCGGAGACCCCATCTTCCGGCTCGATACGCAGCGGCAACAAGCAGCAGCCGAGACAGCGCGGCGCCGGATTGCCGAGGTGGAAGCCGCAATTCTGGTCGGACAAGCGGAATTCGCGGCGGCCGAAGGCAACATCATTGCTTCTGAAAGTCAGCTGCGTCAGGCGCAGGATGATCTCACGCGGCGCCTTGAGCTGTCTCAGCGCAACCAGAATGCGGTCACCGAGCAGGAATTGGAGCGCCTGCGGCTGTCGGTCGAAGGTCTAACCGGGTCGCTGGAAGCAATCAAGGCGCAGCGTGATGCAATCCAGACCCGGCTCCGGGTTCTTCTTCCGGCGCAAAAGTCGAGTGCCGAAGCGGCACTTGCGCAGGCGGAAACAGAGATCGAAAAGTCGACCGTCTTTGCCGGGACAAACGGCACTGTCCGCCAGTTCAAGCTCCAACCGGGTGACCTCGTCAATCCAATCCTGCGTCCGGCCGGAATTCTGGTCCCCGAAGGATCGGGCCGCGGCCGCTTTCAGGCTGGCTTTGGCCAAATTTCAGCTCAGATCCTCCACATCGGCACGATCGTTGAGATTACTTGCGCCTCAAAACCGCTTGCCGTCATCCCGATGGCTGTCACCGAAATCCAGGATGCGATCTCAGGCGGTCAACTCCGGCCCACAGATCAGCTAATCGATATTCAGGATCGCGCGCGTCCCGGCACGATCCTGACTGTTCTGGAACCTGTTTTCGAAGGTCATGCAGACTACATCCCGCCCGGCAGCCGCTGCATAGGCGTTGCGTATTCCAACCATGACAAGGCCATCAAGTCTGGTGAGATTTCCGGATTCTCTGCCTTCCTGTTCCGGATCGTGGACGGGATGGGAATTGCGAATGCGCTCGTCATCCGCATCCAGTCCCTGCTGTTACCGGTCAAAGTACTGGTTTTTCCAAACTAGGCTCTGAGGGCACAGCCATTCTTACGGGTCTGAAAAGTCTGACTGCCAGTGCCAAAGATGCGAAGACAACAAATGCTGCGCCGCAGGCGCCGTATACCGCCACAAATCCATAACTCTGGAGTGCCGGAGTAAACACAAATGGCGACACGATCTGCCCTAAGAACATGGATGTTGTGATCATGCCGGAGACCGTTCCACGCCGAGCGGCCGGTGCAATGTCGAGCGCGGCAAGAAACAAGGCTGGCTGGACGAACGCATAGCCAACGCCAATCAGTGCGCAGCCCGGAATTATGAACTCCCACGCTGGATACATCGCAAGCGTGGCGAACCCACATCCCATGATGAGAAAACCTGCCGAAAACGTGATTGGGAGACCGAGACGGCCGCGGATCGCTGCAAACTTCAACGCAGTGAAAGCGCCCGACAGGGTCAAGGCGCCAAGCCCGAGCGCCGTGCCGGTCGCCCCGTCAAATCCTGATGCTTCAAGGTAAAACGGCAATTGGCTGGGCATCAGAAAAAAGATCATCACGGTCACCATTGAAAGACCGGCAAGCCCGAAAGCGTAAACCAGCCATGATCCGGCTTGCGCAGCTAATACTTCGGTTGCCGCAGTGGTTAAGGATGTGGGCACGTCAGGCGCGGTTTTCCGGTACCGATACTCCTGTTTCATAACCGGCCAGAGCAACGGCAGCAGCAGAAGAGGCAAGGCATAAATCACAAAGGGCAAACGCGGAGACACGCCGGCCAACAGACCGGCTCCGCCAATAAACAAAAAACCACCGAAATTAATCGCAACAACCTGCCCTCCCATAAAGGCACTGCGGCGGTTGCCCTGAAACAAATCCCCGGCAAGTGCGACCTGCGCGGTCATCGTAAAAGCAAGGGCGACCCCAAGCAGAAGACGGCTTGCGAGAATGGCAGTCAGATCGTTCAGATAGGCACCGGCACTGCCCGACAGTGCGAACACCAAAACACCGGCCATCAGCAGCCAGCTTCGCCCGAAGCGGTCAATCGCAAGACCGGCAAGCGGTGCAACAAGAACCACGGTCAAGGACGGCGCCGAGACCAGAAAGCGGACCAGATAAGCTGCTCCCGGCTCGCCTGAAAAACTGGCTTCCAGCGCTGGCAAGGCAGGACTGATCGTGGCATTTGCCATGATTTTTAAAGAGGCTGTCAGAAGCAGCGCCAACGCAGTTACATCGCGCCAAAGCGATGTTTCCGGCCGGACATTTGGATAAGTCATCTATAAATCCTCTTGCATGACGACTGAGTTGGCTGCAGCCTACAAGTTCAAGTCGACTTAAGGTCAAGAAATGAAATTACTGGATATTTCGGAAGTTGCGCGTCAGTCCGGGGTCGCCGCGTCAGCGCTACGCCACTATGAGGAAAAGGGGCTGATCCATTCCGCCGGCAGGCGTGGGTTGAAACGGCTGTTCGGTCCGGAAGTCCTCGATCAGCTGGCCGTCATCCGGCTTGGCAAAGCCGCCGGTTTTTCGCTGGAGGAGATCAAGGGCATGTTCGGACCGGACGGCCGCCCGTCCCTCTCCCGCTCCGTCCTTCGGACAAAGGCGGACGATCTCGACGATCAGATCACCCGGCTGACCTCCTTGCGGGATATGATCCGGCACGTTGCCGACTGCCCTGCACCGCGTCACATTGAATGCCCGAAGTTTCAAAAACTCATCCGGATCAGTGCCCGAAGGAGCGCTGTGAAACCCAGCAAGTTCTGAACTCTTCAGGTAGTGGCTTAGCGGCGGTTGAAAAAGAGAATGACCTGGCGGGCCTGACGCTGGAAGATGCTTGGCCCTGCGGGTCTGCCCTCCCCGGTCTCGACCGACCGGATCACCGAGCGCACCAGGAAGATGGCCGCAACGCCAAAAATCACACCGCCTGCGGCCTGACCTATCAGCACCCCGGGAGCTCCCCAGATCGATCCGCAAATCATGACGAGCGGGATGGTGCCAAGCGTATGACGGCCCCAGTTCATCCAGGTCGAATAGAACGGGCGCCCCAGATTGTTGAAGAATGCGTTGGAGACGAAAAGAGCTCCGTTGAAGAAGAATGCCAGGGCCAAAGGACCGCAGAAAAGATAGATCAGCGTCAGGGCCACACCCTGCACTTGAAACAGGGCGGCGATCGGCTCTCTAAGAAGAAAAAGCACCAAGGCGGCGAACGCAACCACCAGGGCCGTGAACAAAAGCGCATCCCGCAAGACGGTGCGAACCCTTGTGTAGGCCCCTGCTCCATAATTCTGCCCGACGATCGGCCCAACAGCACCGGAAAGCGCAAAAATCGTGGCGAAGGCAAGCGGGCTCATCCGGGCAACGACAGCCATTCCGGCAACTGCATCTTCACCGAACTCCGCCATTGAGCGGGTGACAAACGCCTGACCGACAGGGGTCGCCAATTGGGTGAGAATTGCAGGGACGGCAATGGCCGCGATCGGCGGCAAAGCTTTCATGAAAGCGGATTTGCCCGGAAGGCTCAGACCGCCGTAATACTGAAAGATCGGCCAGATGGCGAAGACAGCCAGAGCGATGCGGGACGCTGCACTTGCAAGGGCGGCACCGGTCAACTCCAGACCAAAGCCAAAGATCAGGATCGGATCCAGAACCGCGTTCACCAACCCGGCGATGATCGTGCAGGACATCGCGCGCCTGGCATCCCCGTGGGCCCTCAAGATGGCGCCCCCTGCCATGCCCAACAGCAAAAACGGCAAGGTCGGAACAATGATCGACAGGTAATCAACGGCAAGTCCGTGGGTCGCGCCGGTCGCGCCGATTAGGCTGACCAGAAAATCCAGCCCGAACCAGACCAGGGTCGCAAACACAATGCAAAACAGGACGCCCCAGCCGAGTGCTGCTGATGCCCTGCTGCGCGCATGTTCCTTGTCTCCCTCGCCGAGCGCCCGGGCCACCAACGCACCGGCTGCTATCGCAACACCGATGTTGAAGGATGTGGTGAAGAACAGGATTGCGCCCGCATAACCAACCGCCGCCGCCAGCTCATCCTTGCCGAGCATCGAGATGAAAATCATATCGACGAAATCAACGGCGAAAATCGCCATGAGACCGACGGACGATGTCAGCGACATCACGGTCACATGACGGAACAAGTTGCCGGTCAGGAATTTGGCTTGGGACATGAGTACAGACGGTTTGCCAGGACTCAGACAGTGGCCCCTGCGCGCGTCATGCCACGGGAAGGTCCTGTGTGCAAATCATGACTTAAGCACGAAATGCACATCGTTGAACTCAGCCCGGTATGCCGAGACCTCGCCCGCAAGAGTGACCGGATCGTTGGTCTTCAGGGCACGTGCGATCAGACCCGCCAATTTTGGTGCGTCTTTGGCGGTCACGCCTCTGCGCACCAGTTCCGGGGTTCCAATTCGCAAACCGTTCATGTCTCCCTCAACCGGTGCAATCGGAAGACCGATCCCACAGGCAAGGAAACCTGCTTGGCGCAGTTTTTTCGAAGCTGCTTGGCCGCCGCCGAAACTTGCTGCCTCTACCGCGAACTGATGCGACTGGGTAAAGCCTTTATGAGCGCCAAAGACTGGCACACCATTTTCCTGCAGCTCCTTTGCCAGGCGGTGTGACAGAGCGATCATCTCGGCTGCATAAGCTTCGCCATAGGCCTTCCAGTCCAACATGGTTATCGCGAGCCCTGCCGACTTGGCTGCATCAAAATTCGCCGTCATGCCGGGAAACGCAATCGCATCCAGCTGTTCTGCCAGATCCGCTTCATTGGTGACCAGCAATCCACCTGCCGGTCCGCCGAGGCTCTTGTAGGTGCTCATGGTCATCATGTGAGCCCCTTCCTTGAGCGGGTTTGGCCAGGCCCTGCCTGCAATGATCCCGCACTGGTGCGCCGCATCGAAGAGAACCATTGCCCCGCACCCGTCTGCAATCTCGCGTATTTCCCGGACCGGATGCGGGAACAGATTGAGGCTGCCGCCGATGGTGATCAGTTTCGGTCTGACGCGGCCTGCCAGTTCCTTCAGCCCATCAAGATCGACCGTGTAACCATCCGCGCTCACCGGCGCTTCGTGAATATCAAGACCATAGAGG
The DNA here is from genome assembly GCF_055755305.1 of Roseibium sp. R5. Classification (NCBI taxonomy): domain Bacteria; kingdom Pseudomonadati; phylum Pseudomonadota; class Alphaproteobacteria; order Hyphomicrobiales; family Stappiaceae; genus Roseibium; species Roseibium sp. R5. The sequence continues at coordinate 3,398,357 of NZ_CM146910.1, read as the reverse complement.
CCGGCACATCCAGCCGTGTGGTGGGTCACGTGACCGCCGATGGATGCCGGCGGCGCAATAATCGTATCGCCGGGACGGCAGGTCGCCATGAAGGCATAAAGGTTGGCCAGCGCGCCGGAGCCAACCCGGATTTCGGCGAACTTCGCCTGAAACACTTCCGCGCAGAGTTCGGCGCAAATAACCTCGATTTCCTCGATCGCTTCCAAGCCCATTTCGTATTTGTCGCCCGGATACCCGAGCGACGGCCGCGACCCGAGCCCGGAAGCGAGCGCAGCCTCCGCCTTTGGGTTCATGACGTTGGTCGCCGGATTGAGATTGAAGCAGTCGCGGTCATGGATCTGGAGATTCTGTGCGATCAACGCGTCGATGCGCGCCTGCGTCTCCTCCAGATTGGCTGATGCGGTTCGGGCCGCCAGCTCCTGAACGTAAGTCTCGCAGGCGTCCGGCACCCAGTTTCTTCTTTCCAATGCAGTCATTTCGCTCTCCCGCGCTGTTGATTGGAACGAAAGCAAATGCGGGTGGAACCTGCAAACGAGATTTGCTACATATTTGCCCTAGAATTTCTATGCCTCATTGGATCTGTTATGGCAGTTGCGCCGCCACGACCGAAGATGCCGCCGCTCAACGCTTTGAAAGCCTTCGAAGCAGCGGCGCGCCTCAACAGTTTTTCAGCTGCCGCCGACGAGCTATGCGTTACCCCGGCTGCGGTCGCACAGCAGATCAAAAGCCTTGAAACCTGGACAGGCAAAAAGCTGTTCAAACGCAACGCCAAAGGTGTTCAATTGACACCTTTGGGCGCGACCGTCTTGCCCGGCTTCATAGCGGCCTTCGACACGATGGCGTCTTCGGTGCAAACCCTTAGGGCAACCGCCAACCCGCTGGACATCCGGATTGCGGCCACACCGAGCATCTCGCAACTATGGATCTCGCCGCGCCTGCCGCGTCTGAGGGCTACAATACCAGACCTCTCCCTCTCCCTGACGGCTATGGAAGAGCCGCCAAATCTTGCGCGAGAACCCTTTGATCTTGCGATCTTTTTCAGCAGCACATCAGGTGACTGCAGCAATGAAATCTTGATTGGATCGGACACGATATATCCAGTGTGCTCGCCTGAGACTGCGCAAAAACTCCGCACCCTGGATGATCTGGCGAGTACGACGTTTCTATATGATACCGCCTGGAAATCGGACTGGGAGACTTGGCTCTCGCACATATCGGAGGGCAAACGGTTTCTAATGTCAGGTCCGGAGTTTTCTCTTTATGCGCTGGCACTGCAGGAGTGCAAGAATGGCGCGGGCGTCTTAATCGGGCACGACTTACTGGTGCGGCAGGAACTAAAGACTGGAAACCTGGTTGCTCCGTTTCCAGAAAAAGTCGCCCTGCCGAAGAAACTCACCATCAAAACGCTGCATCAACTGGATCAAAATTCTCCGCTCGGGACGGTGGTGGAGTTTTTGAAGAAGTCAGATCCTTGAACGGTTTTGCTTTGCGCTTTTTGCCGATCGTAGCGACGACTGTTCGTCTCGATCAGATGATCTCGTCTTCATCGAACATCGGATCGTCCTCGAGCTGGTTGCTGAGGTTTTCCAAAGTGCCCTCCGCCCGAGGAACGGACATCACACGCCCAAGATGAAACACGGCATCGCCCTCGTTGACGACCGGCATGACTGCGCGGCCAACAATCACCCCGTCAAACGGCGCAATGATGTCTTGTTCCCGCTCGCCGAATGGATCGGACACCGCGCCCAAAACGGTACCCTCACGCACCAATTCTCCATCGGCTTTAAAGATCCGCAACAGTCCACCCATCGGCGCCCGCAGCCACTTGCTGGACCTGCACACCCAGGGGCCCGATTTCGGTTTGGAGATCCCCTTGGCGGTCAGCATTTTGAAATGCCGCATGATCCGCAACACCCCGGCGACACCGGCGCGAACGGACAACTCATCAAAGCGCAGTCCCTCGCCCGCTTCGAACAGAAGCACATCCTTGCCGGCGTCTGCAGCGGCTTGGCGCAGCGATCCGTCGCGGATGGGCGAACGCATGATAATCGGAGAGCCAAAAATTTTGGCGAGCTCCATGGTCCGCTCATTGTCCGGAGAGACCCGCACCTGAGGATAGTTGATCCGGTGGATCGCCGCAGAATGCAGGTCAATGCCGAGATCCGATCTCAGCACGATCTCGTTCATGAACTGGTGCGCCAGACGCGACGCCAAAGGCCCGCTTGCAGAACCTGGAAACATGCGGTTCAGGTCGCGCCTGTCCGGCAGGTATCTGGAGTGGTTGATAAAACCGAAGGCGTTGACGATCGGGATCGCCAGCAAAGTGCCCCGCATCGCGGCAAGGCCTGGCGCCTTCAACAAACGCCGGATGATCTCAACGCCGATGACCTCATCGCCGTGCACACCACCACTGACAAAGATCGTTGGTCCGCTGCGTTTGCCGTGGACCACGTGCACGGACATGGTGACCGGTGTGTGATCTGAGAGCACGCTAACCGGCACATCAACTGTTTGCCGGGTTCCTGCCGGAACCCTGTATTGGCCGATATCGAAGGCCGCGCGCGGTGCCATCAACCGCTACCCTTCGTTTTGGTCGCGCCAGATTTGGCGTGTTTCTCCATGTACTCGATGATCTTGCCGGCGATATCAAGCCCGGTTGCCTTTTCAACGCCTTCCAGGCCCGGGGACGAATTGACCTCCATGATCACCGGCCCGTGGTTGGACCGCAGCATATCAACGCCGCATACATTCAACCCAAGGCTTTTGGCCGCGCGAACGGCCGTCGCCCGCTCTTCGCTTGACAGTTTAACCACCTGCGCAGATCCGCCACGGTGCAAGTTGGAGCGGAAATCACCTTCCGCCCCGGTCCGCTTCATGGCAGCGACAACCTTACCGCCAATCACAATCGCCCGGATATCGGTGCCACCGGCTTCCTTGATGAATTCCTGCAGCATGATGTTCACGCCGGCACCGCGAAACGCCTCGACAACGGATTTCGCCGACCGGTCGGAATCCGCTAGAACCACACCGATCCCCTGCGTGCCTTCTAAAAGCTTGATAACGATCGGAGCCCCACCTGCAAGCCTCAAGACTTCTTCTGTCTGTTTCGGATCATGGGCAAAGGTCGTCACTGGAAGCCCGATTCCATCACGGGCCATCAACTGCATGGAGCGCAGTTTGTCACGCGAGCGTCCGATCGCGACGCTTTCATTCAGCGGGTAGACGCCCATCATTTCAAACTGCCGCAGGACCGCCATGCCATAAAAGGTCACAGATGCTCCAATCCGCGGAATAACGGCATCAAATCCGGTCAGTTTCTCACCGTTGTAGTAAACTTCCGGCCGCCGCGACGCGATATTCATGTAGCACCGAAGTGTGTCGATGATATCCAATTCATGCCCGCGCGTTTCCGCAGCCTCTTTCAGACGCTGGTGGGAGTAGAGTTTGGCGTTCCGAGCCAGCATTGCAATTTTCATAATACGTCCTTTCAGCTGAATTCGTCATTTCTCGCTGATCAAATAAGCGCGGCGGGTATGGACGGCGATGGCATGATTTTTCAAAGCAGAGCGCCCGACAATCATCGGGAACGTCATGTTCGTGCGATCGGATAAAGAAACATCAATGGTCCAGGTTCGCGTTCCAAACCGCGCCCGGGTCCGGATGATGATCCGCTCTTCAGGGATACCGCTTGTGTTCTTGATCCACCGGTCAGAATGAATTTTTGCGGTGGCGTAGTGGTCGCCTTGTCCATCCGCGTCCAACGTCAGAAAACGGACCCAGGGTTCCCCATTTTGTTCGAATTGTTCGATTTCACTGACATGCAGTGCAGACGTCCGCGCGCCCGTATCAATCTTCGCTTTTACGCCGAAAAGATCCAAATCAGGCAGGCTGACTCGCTCCATCCAGCCAATGATTGTGAGCGGGCGTTCCTTGCGCTTCGGCGTGTCCGGTTCTGGTTTGTCCGTTATTTCATCCATGACCACCCTACTGTTGCAAAGCGCTGCCGGGCGTACAACCCATCTGGGCCGATCAATCCGTGCCGGACGCACACAGAGCCGCTCGCCACCGCAAGTCTGATGCGGCGGTTCACTGCTGTTTGAGTAAAATGATAGTCTTGCCCCAGGGCGCCTACTGCCGAACATCATGTCCATTATTTGCGGTCAACAGCAAGCGAATTCTTTGTTCATTCGCAATAATTTGCAGCGGATAGGCGAAGCTGAGTTTCATGATCAGAAACACAGAACATCCAAATTCGTCACTGCGATATTTAGCTGAACAGATTCCCTCTTTTCGAAGCGCGCGGCCCGCAGCGCTTGCTCCAAATTCCAAGTGCGATTGCCGTCGAAATCACCATTCCGTTTACGTCAAAAAGAACCTTGCCAGACGAGATAATAGTTCGTATACAAACTAAATTAGTCCACATACGTACCAAATAGATGTCCAAGAAACTTCGCGTTTTCTATCTGCTGCAAGTCGCTTACTCGGCCGTTTTCCGCGCGGCAGATCACCGAGCCCGGCAAAACACGGGACTTACGATCACACAGATCGCTGTCCTCTTTCTGCTCAATGAAAAGGACGGGCAAGCGGTTTCCGAAATTGCAAACCGTCTTTCCATGGGGAAGTCCAGTCTCACCGGGCTGATCGACCGGATGTGTGAGAAACGCTTGGTCAGGCGCAGCCCCTGCCCGATCGATGGACGCGTCACACGGGTCTACCTGGAAGAGACCGGCCGGACGGCCGCTCAAGAAGCAAGCCTCCACACGCGGCACTACAACGCCGCCCTACTTGCTCCGTTCACGGAAGACGAGCAGGACGTCATCGGCCGCTTTCTCCACCATCTTGCCACCAACGCAGACGCCATCATCAACGGACCAGGTGACGGTCAATCCGATGAGCCGGACACGGACAAAGGCCAATCCCCGTCCTGAAGGAGCTGAACTATGAGCACCGTCCAACCCCAATCCCTGACCTTTCAGGCAGAAGACAGCTGGCAGCTGACCGGAGACCTTTATGTTGGCCCTTCGCCGACGGTCGCTATTCTGGTCTCGTCAGGAACCGGATTTCCACGGCGGTTCTATAGGCATATGGCAGCTTACATGGCCGAACAGGGCGCTGTCGTCCTGACCTATGATTACCGTGGGATCGGCGGGTCCAGGACAGCCGCGATCGCCCGCTCCGCGATCGATCTGCCAGACTGGGGCCGTCTTGACATGCCGGCCGCAATTGATGTTCTGGAAGCGCAAGCCCCGGGCCTGCAAATCACGCATCTGGCGCACAGTGTGGGTGGGCACTTTCTTGGCCTGATGCCGAACCACGACAAGATCGCGCGCAATGCTTTTCTGGCCGTCAGCACGGGATATATCGGCCACCACGCGGCCCATTACCGCCCGATGGAGGCCTATTTCTGGTGGGGTTTGGGCAGTTATTCCTTGCTGCGCCATGGTCAGTTGAAGCCGATTGGCGGGTGGCGCGGAGAAGCCCTGCCGCCGGAAGTCTTCAAGACCTGGCGCAGGTGGAGCCACAGGCCGACCTACTTTCAAAAGGACTTTGAGACCACGCTGGCGCCGCAGCACTATGATCAGGTCCGCTCACCGATCCGCAGCTGGCTGTTTACCGACGACCCGATTGCAACACCCAAGGCCCATGAAGTCCTTTTGGACGCATACCCAAATGCGCCCAAGTCCCTGACCTTCACCTCCCCGAAAGACCTCAACGTCAAGCGGATTGGTCACGAAGGTGCCTTCAAACCAGAGTGCGCACCACTTTGGGCCGACGTGTTCGAATGGCTGGCAAACGGCTCAGAACATTAGAGCACCAGTCTTTAGGCAGGTCACCGGCAATCGCCCGGCAATCATTGGTGCTTAGTTGTCGGGACCGGTTTTATCGCGTGGCGTATTGCCGGATCATGTGGCCGCCGTCGACATCCAGAACATGACCGGTCGTGAAGGTGTTTGCCATCAAGAACAGAGCAGCTCCCGCAGCTTCGTCGACTGTCCCGACCCGGCGCAGCGGGAGGGACTCGCCCGTCGCTGCATACATTTCCTCTCTTGCAGCCTCCGGCACAGCCGCATAGGCATCAGAGCGGATCATGCACGGAGACACGCAATTGACCCGCAATCGGGGACCGAGTTCTAAAGCCAGTCCATAGGTGAGGCTCTCCACGGCTCCGTTGACCGCACCCAGCCCTGAACAGTTCATTCCGGGTCGTCGGGACAGAACACCGCTGAAGAACGTGATCGAACCGCCGTCGCGAAGATATGGCTGCGCAGCATTCGCCGTCATGTAGGGCCCGAAGAATTTTGCATCGAACATGGACCTGAGTGGGTCCTCTTCCAAATCGGAGAACGCTCCGTGGGCCGCACTCGACGCGGAAATCACCAGATGATCAATCGGCCCGAGCCTATCCGCCCATGCCGCTCTGGATGTCGCATCCGTCATATCCAACGGCAGCACGGTCATACCCGTTCGGCTCTCCGCAACGCTTTCGAGTTTCGCAGCATCCCGGCTGGAAATGATAACGTCAGCGCCCTGCTTCAGCGCGCTTTCGGCAACAGAGCGACCGATCCCCGAGCCGCCACCGACAACCGCTACTCTTTTTCCTTCAAAACTGGACATGTTGAGCTTTCCTTTTGAGGGTTTACCGAATGGCTTTCACTTCGGGCTGAATGAAATTGAAGACCGTGTGCGGATCCCGGCCCGCAAAAAGGAATTTGATAACAATGGCAGCCGCAGCTTCCAGCTGGTAGGCATGCGCGTTGCAGCCGAGCCGCAGCGGTTCGGAGCCAACATCGGCAATCAGCCCGGCAACGGTCTCTTCAATCTCCTCATCGGACGTATAGAGCGTGACCAGCTGGCGCCCGTCATAGATCATGTCCGGATCTTCCCAAACGGCGACCTGCGCCATGTTGAAGGCCTTGGCGACATTAGCACCCGGCAATGCATCCGCGATCACCTGGGTCAGCGACCGACCATCCTCGCGGGTCGTCAGGAAGGTCTCGATGCTGACCGGGTTATTGATATCAATGACCGTCTTGCCCTCGAAGGCGGCCGGTCCACCGGCGTTTTCTATGGCCGAAAACACATCTTCCCAACGTGTTGCCAAAACAATCACGTCTCCAAAATGGGCCGCTTCCTGGGCGGTTCCAGCACGAACACCAAGGGAGCTAGCTGCGGCTTCAGTCTTGTTCAGATCCCGGCCGGACAGCATCACCTCGTGTTTGGCGGCCCACTTTCCAGCTAGGGCTTTCGCCATTCCGCCGGCACCAATAAATCCGATGTTCATAACCATCTCCTGTTGTTTGATGGCTTGAACATGGTGCGAAGACTGTCATAAATAAAATCGTGAATTTGGATATTAGGTATAATCTGAGTGGATATAAAACAGACTGAGCTTGGGCTTCTCCTCGCCCTTCATGCCCTGCTGGACCATGAGAATGTCTCACTGGCCGCGAAACAGATCGGCATCACGCAGCCTGCCATGTCGGCGCAGCTCAAGCGGCTCCGCGATCTTTTCAACGATCCAATTCTCGTGCCGTCTGGCCGGCGCCTGGTTGCGACCACACGCGCCCGCGCATTGCAAAATGACCTGCGCGCCCATCTTCAGGGCCTGAACGCCTTGGTGCGCGATCACACGGTTTTCGACCCGGCATCGAGCGAAACAACGTTTCGACTGATCGGGACCGACTATGTCCATGCCGTTTTGGCCGCGCCCGTTCAAAAGATGCTGGCGGCGGAAGCCCCGGGTGCGCGGGCGGCATTTTTGGCCTTCGATCCGAAAACACTGTGGTCATCGCTGGAAGCCGAAACGGCAGACCTTGCGCTTGCAACGGGCATGTCTTTGCCGGAGGCAAAAAGACAATCAGCGCTCACAGAAGATTTTCAGGTGATCATGTCCAAGACCCATCCTCTTGTGGGACAGCCAATGACACTTGAGGGATTTTGCGCTTTCCCGCATATCCTGGTGTCACCGGAAGGCGGTGGCTTCATTGGAGCCACAGACCGTGTTCTCAAAGAGACCGGTCACAAGCGCCGCGTTGCGATCTCGTTGCCGAGTTTTCTGCTTGCTCCAGCACTTGTGTCCAGTTCCGATGCGCTTTGCATGATGCCGAGCCGGCTCGCCAAACTCCACGAGGCCAATGTGGCTTGCAGTCGATCGCCCTTCCCGTCCCCCGTCTTTGATGTCGATCTGATGTGGCACCCCCGCCGCCAAAACGACCCCGCCCACAAATGGTTCCGCGGACAGATCCGTCGTTTGGCGCAAGGTCTTTGAACAAGCCTTGGTAAGACTGTGATGGACGGAGATAAGTTCTCGCTCGGCAGACCTCTCTAATCTGGAGCGTCCAGACCGTATACAAAGGCTATTTTGTCGGCCCGCTGCCGACCCGAGCTCTGACACGGTGTCCATCGGCCATACCAAGGCATACAACGATTTCATCAGCTCTTGGTGCGTCGGCAAGGCCAACGGTTATTGTGTCGATGTGATCGAACGACCATGCCTCGTCCTTGTGGCCAAGCGGCAGATCGACTGCAACACCCATTGCGCCCACTTTGACATTTGATGGCATCAGGGCCTGACCGCCACCGATTTGGTTCCGCACCGGTTTGCCAAACTTTGGGTGCAACAATGCCGCTCCATGTTCGGCGATGCCGTCAAGTCCGACAATTGCTGCCTTGCCATAGGACACTGCCGGACCGCCAAGGTTTTTCACAACGTCAGCTGCAAGCTTTTCGCCCAACATTGCTCCGCTCTCAAAAAGCGCAGAAAGATCATCCTGCTCCAGACCCGCAAAAGGGTTTTGGATCACGGCCAACGCCGCACATCGGACCAGTGGCGTGGACACAACGCCGGTTTCATCTGTTTCAGTCAACTCACGGATTAAAACGGTTTTCCGGATGTGCATTACGTTTCTCCTTTGACCAGTCGTTCCGCACCCTGTCTCTGAACCAAGCGGAACGCGAGGGCAGCAGGCACAACTGCAGCAAACAAACACATTCCAAAGATCAGCGCCGCACCCGAGGTCCCAACAGTATCGAAAATTGCGCCAGAAACCGGCGGGGCCGCGGTCATGATGGCGTAGTAGATGGTGAAAAAGATCCCCATTCCGAATGCTCTGCGTTCCGGGGCAACAGCTTGGCCGGAAAGTGCCATGATGATACCGGCTGGCGCCATACCGATCAGGCCGAAGAGCAAACTCGCGAGAAGTCCGGCAGAGGGAACGCTCAATAGCACAAGTGCCGCGACGGCGCCCGTCATACAGATGATTAGAACAACGTCCCTGCGGCCGAACCGATCCACGATTTGACCGCATATGGCCCCTGATACGATCATCAACCAGCTCCCAACGCTGATTACGCCCGCGGCTGCGATACTCGACAAGCCATGCACCTCAAGCATCTTTGGCCCAAAGCTGAGATAGACAACATAGCCTGCGTTAAAGACGGCCCATGCGATGCCCGCACAAATGATTAAAGCCCATTCCGTTCGCGACAACTGGAATGCCCCTTTTGATGCAGGGCCGCTGTGTGTTTCAGGTGGGCGGTAAAACATCAGGACAGCGACAGCCGCGAGCGCGCAATAGAGGGCGGCGGACAAAAATGGCACCCGCCATCCATGAATCTCTATGAGCCAGGCATAACCCGCTTGCCCCATCGCGATCCCAAATGGCCAACTCATGACGAGGATACTCATCGCAGTTGCGATTTCGCGTCCATCGAACCAATCGGCAACCATCTTGGTAAAGTACAAATTTGCAAACAGGAATCCTGCCCCTGCCATAAGCCGGCCAAGGGCAACCAGAGTGGGATCATTCGCCAACCCGCACATGACGCCGCCAACCGCGAGTGCGGCAAGACCGCCACCCGCCAGAAGTCTATCCGAAGCGTAACGGCCAGAGAAACCTGCCGGAAGGGCAAGAAACAGGCCAGGCGCCATAAACAGACCGATCAGCAAGCCAATTTCGGCATAGGCCAATCCGAAACTCATTGCGAAAGCGTCGCCACTCGACGCCATGGTCTGAAATTGGAGACCGAGCCCGACCCGGGCAAAGAAGAGGAGTGAAAGCATCCGCCAGCGCATCGCTCACCTCCAATCGGACGTAACAATGAACTGCTGCACTTGTTTGACCGTCATGACGCTTCTCCTTGCCACACCATGACGAAAGGTTATCAAGTGGCGCAATTTCCAAGTATCATGCGAATGCAGTATTTTATGCGAAGAGATGCAGTATTAATCTGAGTTAAATGCCGGAGCACTGGCTGTGTTAATCGGGAAATGGCACGAGAAATATGAAAAACTCTATGAAGCCGGCGTCCGATATTCTCAGCCCGCGTGAGATTGAAATCGCGAGCAGCTATGCGGACGGTGACACTTATCAAAAGATCGCCGACCGGCTTTGTCTCGCACCGTCTACAGTCCGCACGCACCTTGCAACCGTCTACCGCAAGCTTGAAGTTTCCTCAAAACTTGCACTGCTCGCCCGGCTGAATGGGGATCAACCCAGCAACGAAGACCAGACGGACCATGCGGCCGTCATATCGGAATTGGCCCTCAGCCTGGAAGAAGCTTTGCGCCGAGAGCGCACGATGGCTGAGGTTTTAAAAATCATCAGCCGATCACACGGGGATATCGACGCCGTAATGGCCGCGATCCTCGGCTTTGCTCTGGAGTTGTGCGAAGCCGAATTCGGGGTTCTCTTCGAACACCACGGCAACAATCGATTTTCCGCCAGTTTCTATCGTGGCATACCGTCGGCGTTTCGCGATTGGTTTGACGAACAAGGCGCATTTGCTCCCGGCGCACAAACTGGATTGGGGCGGATGGAAAACACCCACGAAGTCATAAACATCTTCGACGTCCGGGCCGAGAAAGTATACCACACCGATGATCCACTCCGGCATGCAACAGCCAAGCTGGGCGGCGCCCGATCCTTTGTCGCTATCCCGATGCTGTCCGGCGACCAGTTGGTCGGAGCCTTCACAATTTACCGGCAACAGGTGCGCCCGTTCAGCCGCGAGGCTACAGAACTTGCACATACTTTTGCCGATCAAAGCGTGATTGCTCTGGAAAATGCCAGAATGTTCAGCGGCTTGCGCTCAGGCAATTGATCTGAGACCTGGGCTTGATACCTACAAAAAACCCGCCGGAGCGATCCGGCGGGTTTTGAAGTCTTCGAACCAGTAGGTCCAGCGATTAACGCTTGGAGAACTGGAAGGACCGGCGGGCTTTCGCGCGGCCAAATTTCTTACGTTCAACAACGCGGCTGTCGCGTGTGATGAAGCCGTTCTTCTTCAAGACCGGACGCAGTTCCGGCTCGTAGTGTGTCAGAGCCTTGGACAGGCCATGGCGCACAGCACCCGCCTGACCGGACAGACCACCACCGGTAACGGTGGCAACGATGTCGAACTGACCATCACGCTCGGTGATCATCAGCGGCTGTTTCAGGATCATCTGAAGAACCGGACGAGCGAAATACTCGGTGAAGTCCTTCTTGTTGACGATGATCTTGCCGGTGCCCGGCTTGACCCAAACGCGGGCAATCGCGTCTTTACGCTTGCCGGTTGCGTATGCACGGCCCTGTGCGTCCAGCTTCTGGACATGGACCGGAGCTTCAGGGACTGCGGTGTCGACCGCGCCGCCCAGTTCTTCCAGGGATTGCAGCTCAGCCATTGTTAAGCCCTCTTGCCGTCATTTTTTGCGTTGAGGCTCTTCACGTCGACCAGTTCCGGCGACTGAGCTTCATGCGGATGGTTCGGACCAGCGTAGACCTTCAGGTTGGACAGCTGCTTGTTGGACAGCGGACCGCCCGGCATCATGCGCTGAACAGCTTTTTCCAGAACCCGCTCCGGAAAACGGCCTTCGAGAATGCCGCGTGCTGTACGCTCTTTGATGCCGCCCGGGTGGCCGGTGTGCCAGTAGTACTTCTTGTTGTCGTACTTGCGGCCAGTCAGAACCACTTTGTCGGCGTTGATGACGATGACATTGTCACCGGTGTCGACGTGCGGCGTGTAGGTCGGCAGGTGCTTGCCGCGCAGATGGTTGGCGATGTAGGCAGCCAAACGGCCGACTACCATGCCTTCTGCGTCGATCAAGATCCACTTTTTCTCGACCTCGGCCGGCTTGGCAGAGAAGGTCTTCATGAGTTCGATCCATGAGTTCAGGTTAAAGAAAAGGCCCGCGCGGCTTTCAAAAAGCACAGCGAACGGACCTTCAATTCGTTCGGATCGAGCTTATACGCCTGTCCAAATTGGGCGTCAAGAACCTTTCTTCGCGCAACGCTTAAAATAACATAATAAAATCAGATATTTGAAAAAACGGTATTATATTACCGCATCTTTTTTTACGTCTTTTGATGGCTTATCGTCATCCTACAGCGTTGGTGAGACTAAAGCGCTGGAATTAGCAGCATTCAATTTTCCGGTATTTTACGCGCCCTTAAGCGGTCGATGGCTACGATCTCCGCTGGATATGACTGGGAAACCCTGATGAACGTTACGCGTTTGTACGAACAACACCGCTATACGCTTCTTGCCGCAGCCACGGGAACGCTGGCCCTGATCGGCATCGTGTGGATTGCACTGGACACCCTTATAGACTGGCAGGTCCAGGAAGCCATCAAGCGCAACGCTGAGGAACGGGCGCTCAATTGGTCCCACAATTTCCTGGAAACCACGCCGTCTGCAATTGAACTGATCCAGACAGGCAAAGGCGATATGGACGATATCAACCGCCTGGAAGACTCCTTTGCACTGGTGAACATCATCCGCTTTCAGCTCTTTGACGAAGAAGGCAGGCAGACCTTCCTGTCAAACGGGAGCCTGGACCGGGACAGCAACTACGGCGACGCACCCAACGAGAACGCTGTTCGCGCCTTCGAAACGGGACAACCTGTCATCGAGGTTCATCACGATGACAATGACGAGCGGACGGATGGCGATCCCCGGGTTCCTGAGACCTATATCGAGGCGTATGTGCCCGCGATATCCTCTTCTGGCGAAAAGGTTGGCACGATCGAGCTTTATGTTGATGCCAGCGCCTTTGAAGAAGCTCTGGAAGAAACCTTTCAGGAAGTCAGCATATACCTCGTCGCCGGAACCGTGCTCGTTCTTCTGTTCCCCATCGGCGCATTCGTGCGCCGGACCCAACAACTTATGCAAAACGACAAGCGCATGCTTGAGTTGACTCGGTATGATCAGCTGACCGGGGTTTTCAACCGCAACTCGACGACGCAGCATTTGAAGGCACTGTTCATCGATCCCGACAGGGCGGCTGGAACCGGCATCCTCTTTGTTGACGTCGACTATTTCAAACAGGTCAACGACAAGTACGGCCACGCCTGTGGCGATATCCTTTTGAAGCATATCGCCGATGTGCTGAAATCCAGTATCCGCCTCAAAGACGATGTCGTTGGCCGCTATGGCGGGGATGAGTTCGTGATCCTGTGCCGGAACATCACGAAAGAGGATTTCCGGGGGCTCTGGCAGCGCGTCATGGAGGGCGCAAAAACGCCCTGCACCCACGAAGGCAACAGCTACACACCCAGCTTGAGCGTTGGTGCTTATCTCTCGCGCGATGGAGACACGGAAGATCTGGCCCTGCACCGCGCGGACTTGGCGGTCTATGCCGCCAAACGCGGCGGGCGCAATCAGGTCGTTGAATACTCAGAAGATCTGGAAGGGCTTTTCAAGGATGAAGCTGCTCAAAAAAGCGCCTGAGACTTTCTGGAGTATTTTTGCCGATTACCGTGGCGGGATCGAATAGGTGGCCGTTGCATGGGCAACCATGTCGTCCTGCCCCTCCCCGGCAATCGCACAGTCGACCACGGCCAACCGTTTGCCGAGCTTCAAAAGACGGCAGGTTGCCAGCAGATCGCCCGGCTCCGGCTTTCTCAGGAAGTTGATGTTGAGATTGGTGGTGACCGCCAACGCCTGGGGTCCGATATGCGCCAGAATGACGACATAGGCCGCAAAGTCAGCCATCGCCATCATCGTCGGGCCGGAGACGGTGCCACCGGGGCGCAAATGCCGCTCGTTGGCTGACAGGCGTAGCACGGCTTCGCCGGGCCCCACACTCTCGATTGCATAGACGCGGCCATCGGCATGGATTTGAGGAAAAACCTCATCCAGCATCCCCATGATTTCATCAGCGTTCATGATCGGCTGCATCGGCTCCCCCAATCCATTCAACTTGCAATCATTCTATCTCTTTGACTTACGTAAACGTCAAAGTAGTTCTGATGCAAGTGTGTTCGCGGGGTAGATCGTCTTATTCAGCAGGTACGGATTTGTTGGAAACCCGTTTTTCCACTTCATATACGCCGCGATCCCAAAGCCACACGGCAAGCGCCTGGAGGCCAATTCCGGTGCGCATCTCAAATTCCTCAAAGTGGAACCTGGACGCCTTGAGCCCCTTGAGAACCAGACCGGATTTGAGCGCCTTTCGCATAGGCACAGGCCCGCAAAAGAAGACGTGCGCATTCGCAACATCGCCGCCAAGGTCGGACACGATGCGGTCCGCAGTCAGCCGGATACCCTCTGCGGAGTTGACGATGATCAGCTCCAGCGTATCAACCTCTTCAGCCAGCCGCTCCAGTTCGACCGCATAAGGAATGTCGTCCCGCTCCCGGACACAATAATAGAGCTTTACCGGACCGGTCTCGCGGCCCTTGAGACTTTCCGCAAAGGCCAGAAACGGGGTGATACCAACCCCTGCCCCAATCCACACCTGAGGATCCCGACCACGGGGGATCGAAAAATGCCCAAATGGACCCGACACGATCGCGTCCATGCCCGGCTGAACCATTCTTTGCAGCCGGTCGGTGTAATCGCCAAGATCCTTGATGGAGAACCGCAGAACCCTGTCGTCTGTCGGCGCCCCGCTGAGCGTAAAGGGGTGCTCCTCCCCCAGTCCGCCACCATCGATCGACAGAAACGCAAATTGCCCCGGCTTATGCCGCATCCCGCGCCCCTTGGGCACCAAGACCAGCTCCGTCAACCCGCCGACCCGACGGACAAGATCCACTTCATATCTGTGACCGCGCGGTGCCATCGGGCGAACGATAGACATCCATATATAGGAAAGTATTCCTAAAATGCAGAATGCCGAAATATAGAGTCCAAGCGGGTCGAGGTTGGAAAAGGGCTTTGCAATGAAGAAGAAATGAAATGCTCCGAGAAAGAAGAACACCCCGATGATGCGGTGGCTCCATTTCCAAAGGTGATAGGGAATGAAGGTGATGACAGAGGCCAAAATCAGGATCATCAAGCCATAAAGGCTGATCTCACCGATATCTTCGGCAATTCCGGCGAGCGGCCCGCCGCGCACCCCGTTCATCTCCGCGTCAATGATGTCATGTAGCCCCATGGCGACAAGCGCTATGACACCCAGCCACTTGTGCAGCACGTAAATCCGGTCAAGAGGACCAAAAACTGCCTCCAAACCCGGGGCCCTCGTGGCGACAAATTGATTGACGCCCATCAGGATGAGAGCGGCGGAGCCGAGATATTGGCTGAACACGGCAACCGGGTCCCGCTCGGAGGCGATCGGTACAAACCAATAAACCGGTAGCAGGACCACAAGTGCGATGAGGACAAGGCCGAGGGGGCGCATTGGGTAATTCCGTCTTCTTGGCTTTTGGCTCAGCAAAACGCGAGGGCAGATGCACTCTGCCTTAGAAGGGCTCCATGACGGTGGCAAGACCGGGGGTGGGCCAACAAAAGACTATCGGACTGATTTTCTGGTATTTATATAGAACGTTTATCGACACCTGGCAGGCACTTGGTGACCCAACGCTTGGTCAAAACTCATCTGGAGGCATGCACATGACACGATACGGCCTTATCGCAGCTTTAGCCGGCGGTATGCTTGCAAGTTCCGCGCATGGCCAAGACTGGACATATCTGGATGACCGGTCGACACCTCAAAAACTGGTCGAAAGCTATTATTATGCGATCAGCAACCAGCTTTATGTTCAAGCTTACAGCTATTTTCAAAAGGACATGGCGCCCAAGGATTTCAAGTCTTGGTCGGAAGGTTATGCGGATACCAAAAGTGTTGAAGTGACGTTCGGCCTGACTGAACCTGATCCGGGTGCCGGTCAGATCTATTGGGGTCTCCCAGTCGCACTCAAAACCACCAAGACCGACGGTTCGACTGTCATTTTCTTAGGCTGTTACACGATCCACATGGCAAATCTTGGAATGCAGACAGAACCACCCTTTCAGCCAATGGGGATCGTCGAAGCATCGCTCAAGGAAACGGACGTCCCTTTTGAAAAGGCCGCACCTCAAAAGTGCTGAGCTTTGACTTCAAAGGGCGTGGGAGACAACGCGAATACCTTCATCCAGTCATTTCCGCTTATCATTTTGAAATAGATGTATTATTCGGAATATTAAGCGACCAGCTCAAGCTTTCGTAAATAGTGATGTAATTCAAAAGCGCGGCAAACCGCGTCGTAAACCAAATTTAATTCAAATTCTATCGAAACTGCTTGTCCAACTCATGACGAGAACTGCGGATCGATAGCATGGTGACAGGATATTTGTTCCGGAAGTTTGTTCTTTCTGCAGCGTTCTTGCTGGCCCTAATCCTGTCCGCCGCCGCGGCGCCTTTGCAACTCGTTACGCTTCAATATCCGCCTTACGAATATCAGGATGGCGACAAGGTAGACGGCATCGTCGTCCGCTTGCTGCACCACGCTTTTGAGAAGCTGGGACGGGACATAGTAATCACGGTCCTTCCGTGGAAACGCGCTCAACTCATGGCCAAAAAAGGCCAGGTCGACGGCATTTTCACCGTATATGAGACCCCTGAGCGGCTAAAGTATCTCGACTATTCCAAAAAGGTGCTGATCCCGCAAAAGGTCTCCCTATGGGCGCTTCGAGAAACTGAAGTTGACTACGATGGAACCATGAAAAGCCTAGCAGATGTTTCCATTGGTCTGGTTCTTGGTGTCAGCTACGGCGAAAAGGCCGACCGGGCGCTCAAGAGTGGCGCTTTGAAACACCTGGAGTATGCGCCGGACAGCGCGCAGAACATCAAGAAACTTCTGGCCGGTCGCACATCCGTGGTCATCATGAACCGCTACGGTGCCCTGCACCATTTGCACCTTCAAGACGGCTTTGAACGGGTCAAAGAACTGACGCCCGAAATCTCTTCGGTACCCTCCTATGTGGCCTTCTCGAAACTTAGAAATCATACCGCTCTTAGAGACCAATTCGACCAGGTTTTGGAGACCATGATCGCCTCTGGCGACTATGCGCGGATCATCGACGACTACTTCGCGGAGAAATCGGCAAAAACGGAGTTCTAAAGGATCCGCCACTATGGCGGATCGCGAC
Organism: Roseibium sp. R5; assembly: GCF_055755305.1. NCBI lineage: Bacteria > Pseudomonadati > Pseudomonadota > Alphaproteobacteria > Hyphomicrobiales > Stappiaceae > Roseibium > Roseibium sp. R5. Next base: position 3,381,023 of record NZ_CM146910.1, on the reverse strand, counting down.
ACCCGATGCCCGCAGTCTGGGCGTCATAGCCACGGATGGAGGCACGCATGAAGCGACTCGCACACATTACTCTGATTGCAATGGGACTGGCATTCGGCGCAACAGCGGTCAAAGCAGAAACCGTCAGACTTGTGACCCTTGAATACCCGCCCTATCAGTATGAGGCCGGATCGGATGCCGACGGCATCGTCGTGCGCATCCTGCGCGAGGCATTTGCCAAAATGAACGCGGACATCAGCATTGAGGTCTTGCCTTGGAAACGGTCTTTGAAGATGGTCGAGACCGGCGATGCCGATGCCATATTCACCGCCTACAAGACCGCCGAACGGGAAACCTTCCTCGACTATTCCAAAACCGTTCTGATGCCGCAAGTCGTCTCCGTTTGGGTCAACAAGGACAAGAGCGTTGCATTTGATGGCAGCATGGACAGCTTAAGTGATGTCTCGATCGGCCTCGTCGACGGGTTGAGCTACGGCGGCACGGTTGATGACGCTATCAAATCAGGTGTTTTAACGTCTCTCGACTACGCCCCGGAAAGCTCCAACAACATCAAAAAACTCATGGGTGGGCGGATCGATGCTGTCATCATGAACAAATACGGCGCCATGCATCATTTGAAGAACCTTGGTGGTTTGGAGAAAGTCGAAGAGCTCGAGCCTGAACTGTCTTCTGTTCCGTCCTACATTGCTTTTTCAAAAGCCAACAACCTGGCCGGTATGCGGGATGATCTCGACACCGTCCTGCAAGGCATGATCGACAGCGGCGAGTATCAAAGCATCATCGACGCTTATTTCGCCCAATAACCGAATGCTCCAACCTTGCGCGGCCCCGCCCGTTTGGTGGGGCCCTCTCTTTATGCCGGTTCAAAGAGCTCGATAACGTTTCCGGATGGATCCCGGCACAGAATCTGTTTTCCGCCGGGCCCGGTGACGATGTCGTTGAGGAACAGGAATTCTTTCTGCCTGAGCTCGGTCACAAGCCTTTCCAGATCCGCCACAATAAGGACGCAGCGGTTCCACCCTCCAGGTTTCGGGACAGTTCCATCTGTCATCGGCTTTGACGCAGACGCCATTGGCCCCACCAGCCAAAGCTCAAGATCATCGCGCTGGAGAATCGCCATCGCCGGCCCAAATTGCTGTTTCAGGTCAAATCCGAGATGATCCCGATAGAAGGAGACGGCCTCATCGACATTCTCAACAAGATACCGGAAATGCGCCACTGAAGTCCTCCATTCGGAATACAACCAGTAATTATAACCTAGCGCCTCATTATACGGCTGTCATTTATACCGATAATCACCGCAGACACGACTTCGTGCACTTAAAACCGATCTATCGCGTCAAACGCGCATAATTTGACCCCACACGCTTAGCATACATATCCTTACAATCTTTCCGTGAAACTCGGGTGTCAATGCATCCTTTCAAATTGGAATTTCGTGAGGAACAGGAGATGCACAAAAGCAGCAGTGGCCCGCGCGCGGACCAAGTGCGCTGCGACGCACTCTTCACGTACATCTTCATGCTGGTATCGTCTGCGTTGGCCACACTGGGCCCGCCGGATGCCGCGTTTTCCAGAAATCTCATCCCGAAGTTTTCGGCCGCATACTATGCCGAACAAGGCAACAAATACTTCGACACACTGGACAGCTATGCGTCCCGCGCCTCAAAGCCCAACTATTCCACCCATGTGATCCGGTGGGAGTGGCCTCCCTGGCTGTACCTGACCGGTCACAAGGACCACTGGATGACGATGGACCGGTTGCTTGTGCTCTATCCGACGCGCGTCCTAAACCGGGACTGCCGCAGTTTCAAGGTCCAACCTTTCAGCCGGTGCCGGGTCACTTTCCACTATGAGTGGATCGATTCCTATGTCGATATTTATCAGGAGTTCACCTTCAACGATTACGGGCAAATCACCTTCATTGAAGCATGGACCGATGAAGCCGGTTTTCTTCCTATGAACGCAATAAATGACCGCTGGGCCGAGGGGACAGCGGTGAACAGGCTGTCGACCCGCGTACCAGGCCTTGGCCGCGCTGATGGGCGGTATCAAGCCATACCGCCAAAGCACCTTGCCCGTGTCGACCGCGATCTGCGAAACCTGCAGATCCGTCTCCGGGTCCCGGTGATCGCATGGTTGGTCGAAAGCGTGCGGTTCACTTTCAACGCCTAAGTGATTTTGGTCCGCAGATGCGGGTCTTCCAATTAGCCCCGCCGGCGGCCGCGGCGGCGACCGGACCCAGCACCCTCGCCTTCTGCAGCGCGCGCTGCATCGGCTTCCTTGTTGGGCGGAGACACCAGCGGACCGATCTCGGAAATCACCTGATCCAGCGTCGGGCGTACGCCCTTCTTGTAGTCATCCAGCGCCAGGCGCATTGCCTTCAAATGGGAGGGAGACGTGCCACAACATCCACCAATTATTCTTGCCCCTGCGTCCAATGCCATACGGGCATAGTCAGCCATCAGTTCTGGTGTGCCTGTATAGACCACCTCATCCCCTTTGATTTGGGGAATGCCGCAATTGGCCTTGGCAACGACAACCGCGTCCGGATAAGCCTCGGTGATCTCCATGATGGCCGCCAGCAAATCAGAGGCACCGACGCCGCAATTCGACCCGATGGCAACGGGCGTGCAGGCAAACTGATCCTGCAGATCCCCAAGCCCCTTTGGCGACAGCCCCATCATGGTTTTGCCCGCCGTATCGAAACTAGCGGTGATGACCAGCGGCACATCGAAACCTTGAGCCGCCTCGGCGGCAGCCTTCATTTCCTCAATCGCGGACATGGTCTCGACCCAGAGCACATCGACGCCGCCCTCAACAAGCCCTTCGATCTGTTCCCGAAAGGCCTCAACGCCCTCTTCATAGGACAATGCGCCGAGCGGCTGGAACAGTTCGCCCGTTGGACCGATCGAACCGCCGATGAGAACGTCCCGGCCAGACTGTGCAATGACGTCCTTCGCAAGGTCGACCGCGGCGATATTGAGTTCCTTCACGCGGTCCTGCGCGCTGTGAAGCTTCAACCGGTGCCGGTTGCAGCCGAAGGTGTTCGTCAGAATGATGTCGGACCCTGCATCGACGAACGACTTATAGAGCGCCTTGATCTTTTGCGGTTCGTCCGTGTTCCAGAGTTCCGGCGCGTCGCCGGACACCAGCCCCATATCGAACAAGTTGGTGCCCGTTGCCCCGTCCGCCAGCAAAGCACCTTTTTGAGCGAGGAAATCTTCAAACTTCGACATGTCTTTTTGGTCTTTCCGAGTCGTCTCGAGCCCGAAGGCAAATCTGAGACCTGCAATAGCAGACCCCGCGCGGATGTCCACGCGGGGTTTTGTTTTTCCGGTTATTCGGCTGTCCCGGCCCTGCGCCGGGACCTAACCAGTTGTCTGATGGCCCCGGTTCTAAAGGTCGGGACTGCAGTCACCAGACGCCGCGCCTTAGCTGCGCGGCTTGGCGTTCTCTGGATCGTAAAGCGGTGCATAGCCGACACCGGCAACTTCCACCGGATAGCTTTCGGAGAAGTACTCCACCTGAAGCTTGCGGCCGACTTCGCAGTACTCTTGGGGCAGATAGGCAAGTGCAATGTTCTTGCCGATGGTCGGACCGTAAGCCACCGAGGTGGTGTAGGAAATGCGGCCAAGTTCATCGACCAGCGTCTTGCCGGTGTCCGGATCCTGAACCGGCATCGCACCGACCGGGAACCGCTCGACGCCGCTGGCATCGGTGTTTTCCTGCATGACCAGCGTGCAGAGCATCGCAGGTTGCTTGTCGCGCGCACGGTATTCCAGATGCTTTTCCTTGCCGCGGAAATCGGCTTCCTTGACCTTCGGACGAGCCAGATCCGCCTCATAAAGGTTGTACTGGGTCAGAAGGTCGGCGTTCTGGAGGCGGAGCGATTTTTCCAGCCGCCGGGAGTTCGCGTATGTTTCAACACCAACGGCCATGATGCCTTCCGCGCGCAGCGCGTCCCAGACAGCCAGGCCGTCTTCGTACTTCATGTGAAGTTCCCAGCCCTGCTCGCCAACGTAGGACAAGCGAAGCGCGGACACTTTCTTGCCGGCGATTTCCAGATTGCGGATCGCGGCAAACGGGAAGTTTTCCGGATCAAGAGCCGCTGGATCGGTTACGACTTTCTTCAGGTTTTCACGGGCATTCGGACCCCAGATGCCGATGGTCGTGTACTCTTCACTGACATCGGTCACTGTGACGTCAAAACCTTTGTCTTCCGCAATGCGCTTCACATAATGGTAGTCGCGCGGCCCGGCATCGGCGCCATCAACGATCCGGCAGCGGTCTTCCATGCGGAAAATGGTAAGGTCAGCGCGGACATTGCCTTCATCATCGAGGAAGTGCGTGTAAATGCCTTTGCCGATGTTATTGTCGCCGCCGATCTTGGCTGCACACAACCATTCCATCAACGCAACATGGTCCGGGCCTTCCACATCGAACATGTAGAAGTGCGACAGGTTGATGATGCCGCAGTCCTCAGAGAGCGCCAGCTGCTCGGCATTGGAAACGCGCCAGAAGTGACGGTTGTCCCACTCGTTTTCGCGGACCGGAACCTTGTTGCCGTATTTCTCCAAAAGGTGCTCGTTGGCCGCGTAGCCGTGCGCCCGCTCCCAGCCGCCGAGCTCCATGAAGTGACCGCCAAGCTCAACTTCACGTTCATAGAACGGCGAACGCTTGATGTTGCGTGATCCAGCATAAGGCTCGCGCGGGTGGATTGCCGGGAAGTAGATCTTCTGCGCCGCCTCGTAGCACCGGTCCTCGATGAATTTTTCTGTCATCTGGTGCGGATAGAACCGGGAATAATCGATGCCCGCATGATCGATCTCAGTGCGGCCATCGGTCATCCAGTCGGCGATCAGCTTGCCGTAACCCGGACCGTCCTTGACCCAGATGGCAACGCAGTACCACAGACCGCGCACCTTCTGACTTTCGCCGCAGGATGGACCGCCAGCGGCCGACACCTGCAACAGGCCGTTGAAGGACCATGTCTCGTTGTAGCCAAGTTCGCTGAGGATTGGCGTCAGTTCCATCGCCTTTTCAAGCGGCTCGATGACCTGTTCCAGCTCCAAGTCGCGCTGCGATGGTGACAGGCGTGCCTCTTCCTTGGACTGAAGATCACGCGGGTGGCACATGCGCGGATTGGTGGTCTCGTAGTAGCCCCACTCGATCTGGCCGCCTTCGGTGGTTTTCGGATCGCCCGTATCGCGCATATAGGCGGAGTTGCCCTGGTCGCGCAGCAGCGGATAACCAATGTCCTTGCCGGTTCCCTCAAATTCATTGAACGGACCGAAGAATGTCAGCGGGTGGTCCACCGGCATGACCGGCAGATCCTCACCCACCATGTTTGCGATCAGGCGGCCCCAAAGACCGGCACAGACAACAACATGATCGGCCATGATCGTGCCGCGGTGGGTTTTCACACCGGTGATCTTGCCGTTCTCGACGATCAGGGACTGCGCCGGTGTGTTGGCGAAGGATTTCAGCTTTCCGCTTTCAACGCCCATGTCGACCAACCGGCCCGACAGTGCCTGGGACCGCGGCACAACAAGACCGGCGTCCGGGTCGTAGAGGCCGCCCTGAACCTGATCTTCCTCGATCAGCGGGAACATTTCCTTGATTTCGGAGGGTGTGACGAGGCGGACATTGGTGCCGAATGCCTTGCCGGAGGTTACCTTGCGCTTGATTTCCTCCATCCAGGCATCGTCGCCGGTCCGGGCAATTTCCAGCCCGCCGACGCGCTCGTAGGCGCCCATCTTGTCGAAGAAATCGACGGAATAGAGCGAGGTCCATGTGGACAGGAAGTCGTGGCTGGTGGTGTAGCAGAAGTCGGAAGCGTGGGCGGTGGAGCCGACGTCGGTTGGAATGCCGGACTTGTCGATGCCGACAATGTCCGTCCAGCCGCGCTCGATCAGGTGATGCGCAACCGAAGCGCCGACGATGCCGCCGAGACCAACGATGACGACCTGTGCCTTGTCAGGAAAAGCTGACATGTTTCATTCCTCTTCAAAAGGCAGGAAGCGCTGTGCTTAAACGCGCTCCCCTCCGCTTGTCCCATCCACGAAGGATATTCTTCTGCACCCCGGGGCCATTGCCCCGCCGATTTGGCCGCCAGTATTGCGACACTCGGGAGGGCAAAGTAGCTCAATTGCGTCATGGGAGCATGTTGCGACGACACGCAGCAGAATTTCAGCCCGGCAAACCGCGGCCGTCCAACGCAGGGGCCGGAACCGCCGCAATGACGGAATTAGGGCATGATAGGACGCATCCGCACCAAGATCGCTGGCCAAGCCCTCTAAGACTTGACATAACGACACAAATTTTTCTGTTCAGGGAGCCCCTCAATGTCAGACGCCGCCGTCAGCACCGGCCGCCGTGGCCGATCCGCCCGCCGCGAAAGACGCACCGCCACGTCCGGAGGCGTCGGCGCTCCTTATATCAGCCGGGGCATTCCGAATTACGAAGTGCTGAGCGACGAGAGCGCGGCCACCATTGAGGCCAACGCAGATCGCATCCTTGCTGAAATCGGACTGGAGTTCCGCGAAGATCCCGACGTTCTGAACATCTGGAAGATTGCCGGCGCTGAAGTTGACGGCGAGCGGGTTCGCTTTCCGAAAGGCATGCTGCGCGAGATCCTGAAAACGGCTCCGTCACAGTTCACACAGCATGCCCGTAATCCGGCACGCAATGTTGAAATAGGCGGCAACAACCTTGTCTTCGCGCCGGTATATGGCCCCCCCTTCGTCACCGACCTTGACCAAGGCCGCCGCTACGGCACGATCGACGACTTCCGCAACTTCGTGAAGCTCGCCTATATGTCCCCGTGGATGCACCATTCCGGCGGCACCGTGTGTGAGCCGGTCGACCTGCCGGTCAACAAGCGTCATTTTGATATGGTCTATTCCCATATCAAATATTCCGACAAGCCGTTCATGGGATCCGTCACAGCGCCGGAACGTGCCGAAGACTCGGTTCGGATGGCCCAGATCACGTTCGGCGAAGACTTCGTCGACCAGAACTGCGTGATGATCCAGCTGATCAACGCAAACTCGCCTCTGGTGTTCGACGCAACCATGCTGGGCGCCTTGAAGGTTTATGCCCGGAACAATCAGGCCTGTATCGTCTCGCCGTTCATTCTGGCCGGTGCGATGAGCCCAGTGACCGTTGCCGGCACACTTGCTCAGGTTCTGGCCGAAGCACTGGCCGGCTGCGCCCTCACCCAGCTGATCCGCCCGGGTGCTCCAGTCGTCTTCGGTGCGTTCGTGAGTTCCATTTCCATGCAGTCCGGTGCGCCAACATTTGGAAGCCCGGAAGGCTCTCTCCTTTTAAACGGCGCAGCAAAGCTTGCCCGCCGCGCTGGTCTTCCGTTCCGTTCAGGCGGCTCGTTCACCGCATCCAAACTGCCGGATGCCCAATCCGCTCAAGAATCAGCTCAAACAATCACGGCTACGGTCCAGGGCGGCGTGAACTTCTGCCTGCACGCAGCTGGTTGGCTCGAAGGTGGCCTTTGCTCGTCCTATGAAAAGTTCATCATGGATGCCGATCAGCTCGGCATGATGCATGTCCTGGCCAAAGGCATCGACGTAAACGACGAGTCGCTCGCGATGGACGCTTTGGAAGAAGTCGGTCCCGGAGGCCACTTCCTTGGCGCAGCTCACACACAGCGCAATTTCGAGAGCGCGTTCTACCGGTCCAGCGTTGCTGACAACAATTCCTATGAGCAGTGGCTCGCGGATGGTGAACTGGACGCGGCAAAACGGGCAAACAAGATCTGGAAAGAGCAGCTCGCGGCTTATACAGGTCCTGCTCTCGATCCGGCCATCGACGAAGCGCTGCTGGACTTCATGGCAGAGCGCAAAGCGTCCTTCCCGGACAGCAACGTCTAAGTCGCCCGGAGTGACACGATGAAAGGCAGCTGTCTTTGTGGTCGTGTCACCTATGAAGTAACGGGGCCATTGCGCCCCGTTATTGCTTGTCATTGCGTCCAGTGCCGCAAGACATCCGGTCATTTTGTCGCCGCCACACAGGCGGCGAAGAAAGACCTCCACATTCAGGGCGAAGACAATCTGACTTGGTTTCAGTCCTCAGATAGCGCTCGACGTGGTTTTTGTGCAGCCTGCGGAAGCCAGCTCTTCTGGGAGCCGGACGGCCACGGCGCTGTGTCGATTATGGCCGGCACACTGGACGGCCCGACCGGCCTCCAGATCAGCCATCATATTCACACTGATACCAAAGGTGATTACTACCTGTTACCAGATCGTGCTTCTGAGTAAGCGCCTTCAGCGCCGTCTTACCGGCAAGGGAAACGCGAAAAACGCATTGATCAGATTACCGGTTTGCTTGTTTGCCACGTTGGTCTAACCTGCCGCCCACTCCTGCCAGCAGGTCCTGCAAAATGCACCCGGTAACGTGATAGGTGACCATGTCCTCTGAAACCGCGCACGTCCAAAAACTCGCCGATGACCTGACACGTTGGCTGACTGAGGACGCATTGCCGGCCTGGCAAGCGGGCGGCATAAATTCAGACACTGGCGAGTGTTACGAAACCATAGACCTTGCAACCCAGCAAGGCGTGCCCAAAGACCGCCGGGCGCGTGTTATTCCACGGCAAATCTACTCGTTTCTTGAAGGAGCCCGGCTTGGCTGGACGGGCCCGTCGGAGAGCATAGCAACCCGGCTCTGGGCCTGGTTTTCGGACACCTACCGGCTGCCGGATGGCACCTTTGCGGCCACCGCGGCCATGGACAACACCCTCACCGATGCGCGCTTCGATCTCTATAATCAGGCGTTCGTGCTTTTTGCGTTGGCCCACGTGGCCGACAAGATCCCGGCCTGCGCAAGCAGCGCCGAAGCAGATGCAAAGTCACTCGTTGAGGTATTGGTCAAGAGCTACAAGCACCCAGTAATCGGGTTCCGGGAGGACAATCCGGACCGCATCCCTCTGCGCGCAAATCCCCACATGCACCTGTTTGAAGCTGCAATGGCTTGGCAAAGCGTTTCCAACGACCCAATGTGGTCAGGCATGGCGGATGAGTTGGCCGAGCTGGCTCTTACCAAACTGATCGACCCGGTGAACGGCGGATTACGCGAGTTTTTCGATCTTCACTGGGGCCCGTTGCCCGGCAATGAAGGACGGATTTTGGAGCCTGGACATCATTTTGAATGGGCCTGGCTGCTGGTCCGGTGGGGCACAAGCCGGGCCGACGCGGATGCACTTGTCGCAGCCCGGCGGCTCTACGACATCGGCTGGACCTACGGCATTGACGAAAGCCGCGGCGCAACCTTCATGTCGATCAACGACGATTTCAGCGTGCGCGACCCAGTCGCACGGCTCTGGGGTCAAACCGAATGGATCAAGGCAGCCATTGCCTTGGCCGGGATTTCGGTCGGCGCGGAACGTGAGGCCTATACGGCCGACATTTCACTCTCGGTTGCAGCGCTTACGGCTTATTTTGAGGACGTGCCCGCCGGCCTTTACCGGGACAAGTGGCACGTGGACGGCTCGTTTGAAGACGAGGCCGCGCCTGCCAGTTCGCTCTATCACATCGTCTGCGCCATTTCAGAATTGAACGCATTCGCCAAGTCGCTGTAACTGCGACTTGAACATGAATGGCGAATGCAGAGCACGATAAGACGTTTTCCGCATTTTGCAGAAGCGACGGGCGCTCTATAGCTGAGCACCGGATAGGATTCGAAAACCGATCTCAAGTTCAAAGGGAGGCGGAATGCCACAAGCTCAAATCATTGACGGAAAAGCTATTGCAGAATCCGTGCGTGGTGAGATTACCGAACGCGCAGCAAAGCTTCTGAGCGAAACCGGCAAACGCCCCGGCCTTGCGGTAGTTCTTGTCGGAGAAGATCCGGCAAGCCAGGTCTATGTCCGCAACAAGGACCGCGCTGCCGAAGCGTGTGGCTTTCATTCCGTGAAACACACCATGCCTGCCGACTCCAGCGAAGATGCAGTGCTAGGCATGGTCGATCAGCTAAACAACGATACGGACATTCACGGGATCCTCGTGCAGCTTCCCCTGCCCGGGCATATTGATGAAAGCAAGGTTCTGCGCTTGATCAAGCCGGAAAAGGATGTCGACGGCTTTCACCCGATCAATGTTGGTCTTTTGACCGCTGGCGAACGCGACAGCGCGCTTGTCCCTTGTACGCCTGCCGGCAGCCTTGTGCTGTTGAAGCGCACCCTCGGCGACACTTTGTCCGGCAAGAATGCTGTTGTCGTCGGCCGGTCGAACATCGTCGGAAAGCCGATGGCTTCGCTGCTACTGCAGGAAAGTTGCACCGTCACCATTGCCCATAGCCGCACCAAACATCTGCCCGACGTTGTCCGCGCAGCCGACATTGTCGTTGCAGCCGTCGGACGGCCGGAGATGATCAAGGGCGACTGGATCAAACCGGGGGCCACAGTGATTGATGTTGGCATCAACCGGATCCCGGCGCCGGAAAAGGGTGAAGGCAAAAGCCGCCTTGTCGGCGATGTTGCCTTTGACGAAGCCGCAGAACACGCCGGCGCTATCACGCCGGTGCCTGGCGGTGTCGGACCGATGACGATTGCCATGTTGATGGTCAACACGCTGACCGCCGCCCGGCGGCTCATGGGCCTACCGGAAGACGAACCGCTTTTTTAGCTGTTCCGTCAGGTCAAACCGCCGCCTTGCATTCGGCCTGCCGCCATGGTCTATCAATGTTGACAGCCTCTTAACCATGGCCATCTAAGCTGCGCCATGTAGGGACTGCAATTGCAGATAAGTTGATGGCATGACAAAGGACGCTAAGTGCTTGGTCATGCCGACTTTAAACCTGAACAGGCGGCAGTGAGTGAAGGGTCTACCGTCTCAAGCGTCCGGACATGTCCGGCGCCTGCGCTCAAGCGCAAGAGATGCGCGCGTAAACACTAAGAACGCGGCACCCTTTTTGCTGTCCACTTCTTCACTGCTAGCTCTCAGCGTTGTTGCTCCTCTCGTATTGGCGCCACAGCCCGCACACTCATTTGAAATCTTCGGCTGGAAGTTCTTTGAAAACGGCAAGGAAGAAGAGGCCGCCGTCCCGGATCCCATCGCCTATGAGGCAGAGGTTGCTGTATCTGAGCGCAGTGATGCTGATCTGACCAAGGAAATGACCGCCACGTCGCTTCTGGTTCAGCAAGTGAAGAAACCGCCCTCGGGTGAAGCCGGGTTGATCGCCCGGTCCTTGTCGGATCGGGAACGTTTGATCGCCCGCCTTTATGCCGATGGGCGCTATGGCGGCACAGTCAGCATTTCCCTTAATGGACTGCCGCTTGAAAGCGCGCTTGAGCGCGCCGGCTTGCCGGACGGGCGGCCTGTTCAGGTTAAGGTCCTGGTCGACCCGGGCCCGGCTTTCACATTCGGCACTGTCACAGTACAAAGCCCCGGCCGCGAACTCTCGACCGACTCTGCTTTCTGGGGTCTTGCTCCCGGAGAACCCGCAGGCTCCGGCAAAATTCTGAGTGCTGAGCGCCGAATTGTCACGATGTTGCGTGGACGCGGCTATCCTGAGGCGAAAATCGCAGAGCGCCGGATTACGGCGGACCACAGCTCCGATCGATTGGACGTCGCTTTGATCGCAGATGCCGGTCCGCAGGCAAGGTTCGGCAAGGTATCGGTCTCAGGCACCGAAGTTACAAAGCCGGAGTTTGTGGTCCAGCAGGCGATGATCCCGGAAGGAGGCATCTATTCGCCCGAAGACATCTCGCGCGCTCGGAAACGCTTGAACGACCTCGGCATCTTTTCATCCATACGGTTTGTAGAAGGCGACATTGCAAGACCGGATGGCACGTTGCCGATCACCATCCAGGTTACCGAGCGCAAACGCCATGTCATCGGTGCGGGCGCGTCCTGGTCCAGTACCGAAGGCTTCAGCGCGGAAGCCTATTGGCGCCGACGCAATTTGTTTGGCGGTGGGGAAACCCTGTCGGTCGAAGGCTCGATTGGCCGGATCGGGTCCGAGAGCATTGCCAACCAGGAATACTCCGCCCGCATTGCATTTGAAAAACCCGGTGTTTTCGGCCCTCTCACCAGCTTCACGACAAGCCTTGAAGCCAAGCAGGAAAACCCGGATGCCTACATCAGCCGGACGCTGACTTATGACGCATTCCTGAGCCGGGAGTTCAGCGAACAGGTCAAGGGCCGGGCCGGCTTTGAAATCCAGTATGCCGACGAAGAAGACGCATTTGGCGACAACCAATATCTTCTGGTCGGGCTCCCGGCGGATCTGACCTTCGACAACCGGGACGACAAGCTCAATCCGTCAAAGGGTGTCTTTGCGGCGCTCTTTGGCGAGCCGGCCTATGATGCCAAGAACGGCAACGGAATGGGTTTCCTCCAAGGAACCGTTTCAAGCTACTACGCTCTTGATGAAGCAAAACGCTTTATTCTTGCCGGCAAGCTGTCCGCCGGATCAATCATCGCACCGTCTGTGTCGGCCGTCCCAGCGAACCGCCGTCTCATTGCAGGCGGCGGCGGGTCTATCCGCGGCTACGCCTACCGGAACGTTGGCCCGCGGCTAAATGGTGAAGTTGTCGGCGGGCGCTCGCTCATCGAAATGTCCGGCGAAGTCCGCGTCAGGATCACCGAGACAATAGGCGTCGTCGGCTTTGTCGATGCGGGCAATGCTTATGAAGACACCATTCCTGATTTTTCTGACGGCCTGAAGATAGGCGTGGGCGCCGGACTGCGTTACTTTACGCCCATAGGTCCCCTGCGAGTCGATGCGGCCGTCCCGCTCGACCCGGAACAGGACGACCCGAGTTTTGCCCTTTATGTTGGACTAAGCCAGGCCTTCTAACGCCGATGCGTTTTGTAAATCTAGCCCTGAGGATCATTGGACTGCTGGTCGCACTGGCGGTCGCAATTCCGGTTGTCGTGATCGCGATCCTGCAATTCCCGGCAGGACGGACACTTGTGTCCAACATGGTGAGCGATCTTGCGTCCTCCCCCTCCCAAACCATCTCTGTTGAAGACCTTTATCTTGGGTTTGACCTCGATCTTTCGGCCAAACGCATTGCGCTCGGTGATGACTTGGGCACCTGGCTCGAAGCGGACGATCTAAGCGTTTCTTGGTCACCGCTTCAGCTCATTTCAGGCTCGCTGCAAGTCAATGACATCTCGGCCTCCCGGTTCGACCTGAACCGACTTCCCGCGGCTTCGGAAGAGACGCAGCCTGCCGAAAGCGCCAATGAGACGGGATCATCTTTCGCGCTCCCTCTTGATGTTGCACTCGGATCGCTCAGCATTTCGGAGATAAATCTCGGCGAGCCGCTTCTCGGGACACCGATCGCGCTGGCATTGACCGGCTCAGGCAGTGCGGCAATGGATCCGGCAATCTTTTCGGCCAATCTGAACGTCCGGCGGATCGACGGTGTAGACGCGCACCTCACCGCAAAAGCAGAGTTCGCCCCCTCGGAAGAAACCCTGGCCTTTGACATCAAGGTGTCCGAACCGCGCGGTGGTTTGGCAGCCCGGGTGCTTGATGTTCCAGACCTTCCGGCCCTCGGCCTTGAGCTGACCGGCAGCGGCCCACTTAATGAATGGGCCGCGGATCTCAGCATCGCTCTTGATGGACGCCAGACGGTCTCCGGCACGGCCAAGCTTGCCGAAACGGCCGCGGCCCGCCACTTGACCTTTGACCTTGACGGCGACCTCGCCCCATTGGCGCCGCCCGAAGCGCATGCCTTTTTGCTGGGCACAACCAACGCCACCGGCAAGGCAGATTTCACATTGGATTTCGCGCCGCAATCCGGCGCAATCAACCTGAAAACACAGACCGTTTCTCTGTCAGCCCAAGGAGCGCTTGAAAACAATCGTTTGTCGGCCGATGCAGACTTGGCTGTCAGCGCGGGCGGAGATTCTCTGATTGCACTCGATCTTGGTGACCGGCGGATTGCCTTCGGACCACTGACGGTCAAACTCTCCGCAAATGGCGACATGTCGTCAGTCGCCTGGTCAACGGATATTGGATTGGCCTCGTTCGAAACAACCGAAATTCGCAGCGGTCAAATCCAACTGGCGGCAAAGGGAAGCGGTGCAAATCTCACCCCGGACGTGCTGACGACCCCCTTTGATCTCTCCCTGACTGCCGATGGTTTGCAGGGCCTGATGACTGAAATCCAGTTTGTCACGGGTGCTTTGGCACTCAACTCCAATGGATCGATCAATGGCGCATCGCAAACACTCAATTTGAGCGCTCTCGCCCTCACCTCCAGTTTTGTGAACCTCAATCTATCCGATACTAAGCTGGGTGCGGAAAAGGCGTCCGGCAATGGTCGGCTGACCCTGTCCGATCTAAGCCGCTTTTCACAACTCGCTGGACAAGATCTAGGCGGCGCAGTGACGGCAAGCGTGGACTTCGACCTGGACCCGTCAGCGCTGGAAGGAACAGCAAATCTTCAGGCCGTTGCGCAGGATCTGAAGACAGGCACGGCGCAAGCCGATGCGCTGCTCACTGGCCGAACGGACATGAAAGGAAGCATCAAACTTGCTGGAGCTGACGATGTCTCAGTTGAAGGTCTGACGCTGACAAACACCAATTTGACACTGGCCGGATCTGCGGACTATGTGTCCGGTACCCTTGCCTCCGGCATCACCGTGTCCCTCCCCGATCTCGCTTTGGCGGATCCGCAGTTGGGCGGTGCGCTGGACCTGAGCGCTGAAACATCCGGCCCACTGGACCGGCTGGACATCACGGCGGATGTGAAATCCAAACAGATCCTCCTGGCCGGCACTCCTCTCGATAACCTGGAACTGGATATCGAAGCGACCGCCGATCCGTCGGCGCCGTCCGCCAGCGTCAATGGGTCCGCTGACCTGAACGGACAGACCGTCTCGGTTGATTTGGATCTCAAAAGCGCTGATGGCGCGGCGGAACTCAATCCGTTGGCCGTGAGAGTGGCGGAAAACACAATTTCCGGCGATCTTGCAGTGGCCGACTTGGAAAACCCTGTCGAGACACTGAGTGGTTCCTTGAAGATCGATGCGCCGAACCTTGCAGCGATCTCCCCCTTGGCCCTGACGGAGCTTGGCGGCCGCATTGAAGGAACGCTTACCGCCGATCCTGATGCTGGAAAACTTCTGCTGGATCTCTCCGGTTCTGAAATCGACGTTCCTTCAGTCAACATCGGCAGTCTTCAGCTGAAAGCCAACATCGCGCGTCCCTATGACCCCAAAACGGTGTCGGCCGATCTTGTCGTGAACGATCTGATCACGGCTGCAACCCCGGTGCGCAGTGTGGCCCTTACGGCAAAGCCGCAAGGCGATGGCACGGCTCTGACCGCCGATGTAAAGCTTGAATATGGTGCGCAAGATGGCCTCACCCTTGCAGCAGTTCTGTCCCAGCCCACTGCCACGAGTTATGCGCTCGCACTGAATCAGCTCGCGCTAAATTATCAGGGCATCGCCAGCCAGCTAAAGCAGCCTGCCACGATCACCTATGGCGATGGGACAGCCGACATCACTCCGCTGGAACTTGCGCTCGGGCAAGGATCGTTATCAATCTCAGGATCTGCCGGCGAGGCTCTGGGCCTGCAAGCCGATCTGAACGCAGTGCCCCTTTCATTGGCGAACGCTTTTGTGTCGTCGCTCGGCATCGGCGGCACTTTGACGGGAACGGTAAATGCAAAAGGCAGCACATCAGCCCCGGAAGTTGACTGGGCGCTGTCCGGCAGCGGCCTGACAGCATCTCCCTTGCGGGACAATGGGCTTTCAGCCCTGGCGCTAAACTCAAACGGCTCTCTGATTAACAATCAGATATCCCAAACCACGAAGGTGTCCGGCGCAAACGGACTGTCTATCAGCGCCAACGGCACCGTCGGGCTAAGTTCGCCTCAACCACTCTCCATCACCGTGGACGGCACCATTCCGACTGCGGCCTTGAGACGGCCACTGCTAGAGGCGGGTATCCGCGCGGAAGGCGGAATAAACTTGAACGGATCCATCGGCGGCAGTGCGCAATCTCCAGCCTATAATCTCACAGCGGCGCCATCCGGCCTCAAGGTAACCAGTCTTTCAACTGGCCTTACGGTGCAAAACATTCGCGGTTCGGCGAACGTCACCCAAGATCAAGCCTCGCTGAATGGTATTGCCGGTGATCTTGCAACAGGTGGGTCGCTGTCCGCATCTGGTACCGTCGGAATGAAAGACGGGTCGCCGGCCAATCTCAACCTTTCCCTGGATAAGGCGCGCTACATTGACCCAGGGCTGGTCAATGCTGAGGTCGACGCCAGCATTTCTGTCACTGGCCCCCTCGCCTCGACCACCGCATCGCCGCTGATCGGCGGCACAGTGACCATCAACAAGGCAGATGTCTCCATTCCAGAGTCGCTGCCGGGGGCAATACCCCCGGTTGATGTCCGCCACCTCAATGCGTCTGCTGCCGTCCGGCGCCAGGCTGAAGAGCTCGGCGGCGGCGACAGCGGCCGGCAAACCGAACAACGCAGCAACCCTCCACGCCTTGATGTTCTGGTATCGGCACCTGGCCGTATCTTCATTCGCGGACGCGGCCTTGATGCAGAACTACAGGGCAACTTGAAGATTGTCGGAACAACCGCCGATCCCCAAGCCATCGGCGCGTTCACCTTGCGCCGCGGCGTGCTGGACATCCTGACCCGTCGTTTGACGTTCTCCACGGGCCGCGCCACGTTTGAAGGCAGCCTCACACCATTTCTGGAGTTTGTTGCGACCACGACCGTCAGTGACACCACCATTACGATCACGGTCACAGGCGAAGCGGATGATCCGCAGATCGCTTTCACATCCTCCCCGGAACTGCCACAGGATGAAGTCCTGGCACTTCTCTTGTTCGGCAAATCTGTCGGCAACCTGTCTGCCACTCAGATCGCCCAGCTTGGAGCGGCCGTTGCAACCCTGACCGGCGGCAGTGACAGCGGACCGCTTGCCCAGATCCGGAAGTCTCTCGGCCTTGATGCCATCGACATCGACACATCCGGCGAAGATGGACCATCGGTGTCGGTTGGCCGCTATATCAACGACAACATCTACTTGGGTGTCGAGCAAGGTGCGTCCAGCGGCTCCAGCCGTGTGAAAGTCGACATTGACCTCGACCGCGGCCTGAAGGTTCGCGGCGAAGTCGGAGCGGATGGGTCGTCGAAAGCCGGAATATTCTTTGAGCGGGAGTATTGATGGTCGTTTTTATTGCCAATCGAAACTGTCAGACATGGCTAAACGATCACCGGCATTTTTAGCGAACCCGGCGCGGATTTCCGCCACACAAATTTCTTTTTCCGACAAATCGCCGGCTTGCTGTTGCGGTGCACTGCCACAACGTGCGAGGGTCCGGCCCATGACCAATCTAAAGAAAATTGAAGTTCCGCAGGAAGACGATCAGACCGTTTATCCGGCTATCGGCGCACCTGCGGACACCGGAGCCAACTACATGTCGAACAGCAGCAGCGACTACACCCTGGGAGAGCGGATCTGTAAGGCACGGGATATTGCCGGACTGTCCACCGCCCAGCTCGCGCGCCGCCTCGGCATCAAAACCTCTACATTGCAAAGCTGGGAAAGCGACCGTTCCGAGCCGCGGTCCAACAAGCTCATCCTGCTGGCAGGCCTTTTGAACGTCAGCCCGACCTGGCTTCTTGTCGGGCGCGGGTCGCCGCCTGTTGCAGAAGACACCACCGCAGATCTCGACAGCATGCGCGTTGCCCTTGATCGCATCCAGAAGCAGGCCCAGTCCCTTGCCGATGAGATCGCGACCCTGCAAAGCCGGCTTGGCGGCAGCTGATCCGGCGCAATCCCCTATCCGTTCAACGCTTCTTCGTTCACCGCTCAGACACGGCCACGACGCGTTTGGGCGCTGAACTGTTGCAACAGTGTTTTGCCTTGCCAGACCCTTGGTGATCCGCCTATCACTTGAACAATTCAGACCGGCACTCGCCCGGTTCCTGCCCCTTTGTCACGGAGTTCTCTATGTCTCTCAATCCGGCGCTCTTGAAACAGCAAGTCTACATCGACGGGTCCTGGGTGGATGCCGACAGCGGCCAAACGATGGAAGTGACCAACCCGGCGACCGGAGATGTGATCGGCACCATTCCGGTCTGCGGCCGGGAAGAGACAAAACGCGCCATCGATGCGGCCCACAAGGCCATGCCTGCGTGGAAGGCCTTGACCGCAGAAGCCCGCGCCACACTCATGCACAAGCTCTGCGATGAGATCATGGCCGTGATCGACGACTTGGCCGTGTTGCTCACCACTGAAATGGGCAAACCGCTCGCCGAGGCCAAAGGCGAAATCGCACTTGGTGTGAAGTACATCCGGTTCTTTGCCGAAGAAGGCAAACGGGTCTACGGCGACACAATCCCGTCTCCGTGGCCGGACCGTCGCATCCTGGTGACCAAGGAGCCTGTCGGTGTTGTCGGTGCGATCACACCATGGAACTTCCCGAATTCCATGATTGCCCGCAAGCTCGGCGCTGCCCTTGCAGCAGGCTGCACCATGGTGATGAAACCAGCCGAATTTACACCCTACTCCGCTCTGATTTACGGCATTCTTGCAGAAAAAGCCGGTATTCCCGCTGGTGTGGTCAACATCGTCACCGGAGACGCTCCGGCAATTGGCGAAGAAATGTGTGAAAACCCGCTTCTGAAGAAGATCACCTTCACCGGTTCGACCCGCGTCGGCAAACTGCTCGCCGGGAACGCCGGCAAGAACATGAAGAAGATCTCCATGGAGCTCGGCGGCAATGCGCCGTTTATCGTGTTCGACGATGCGGATCTGGACAAGGCTGTCGAGGGTGCAATCGCATCAAAGTTCCGCAACTCCGGCCAAACCTGTGTCTGCGCCAACCGGATCTACGTGCAAGCCGGTGTTTACGATGCCTTCGCAGCCAAACTGAAAGATGCGATTGCCGCGCAACTCAAACCCGGCAATGGTCTGGAAGACGGCAGCACACAAGGACCGCTGATCAACGAAGCAGCTCTTGAGAAAGTGGCCGACCATGTGGCCGATGCCCTTGCTAAAGGCGGTGAGCTGATCTCCGGCGGCAAGCGCAGCGACGGTCCGGGTACTTTCTACGAGCCGACATTGATCGTCGGAGCAACCGCGGACATGAAAGTTGCGAACGAAGAGACATTTGGTCCCTTGGCTGCGCTCTTCAAGTTCGAGACCGAAAAAGACGCAATTGCCCGGGCAAACGACACCGAATACGGCCTGGCCTGCTATTTCTACACCCAGGATCTTGGCCGGACCTTCCGAGTAATGGAAGCCCTTCAATACGGCCTTGTCGGCATAAACGAAGGCGTCATCACGACAGAAGTTGCACCTTTCGGCGGCGTCAAGGACAGCGGCATCGGCAACGAAGGCTCCAAATACGGCCTCGATGACTATCTGAACATCAAATACAGCTGTCTCGGCGGCCTCGGCCTCTAAAGCGGTTACGCGGACCTGCGTAGAAGTTGCGCAAGGTCCGCAGCGCTCATTGGGCGCCCGAAGAGATAGCCTTGTCCAACACGGCACCCGAGACCGAGGAGCGTTTCCGTCTGTTCCTCGGTTTCAATGCCCTCCATGACTGTTTCCATGCCAAAGGCCTTCGCCATATGCAGGACAGCTTCAATAAGGGCGACGTCCTTCTTGTTGGTTGTCACCTTCGATATAAACATCCGGTCCAGCTTGATCTTGGAAAATGGATAGTTCTGGAGATAGGCCAGCGACGAATATCCGGTGCCAAAATCATCCAGAGAGAAGCAACACCCCAGCTCGGCGAGCTCTTGCATGCTGGACCGGACATCAATGGTCTCGTTGATAAACAGCGATTCTGTGATTTCCAGATCGAACCGTTCCGCCGGAAATTTCGTGGCCTTGAGCGCATCCTCAACGGTGGCGACAATATCGCCCCGCGAAAACTGGAGGGCGGACACATTGACCGAAAGATTGATGTTGCTGTCCCATTGACCGACCTCTTCCATTGACCGGTGCAAGGTCCAGGCTCCCAATTCGACGATAAATCCGTTTTCTTCGGATATCGGAATGAATTCCACGGGTGAGATTTCACCCAATTCTCCGTGCCGCCAACGCAGCAGGGCTTCCACGCCAATGATTTCCCGGCTCCGCAGATCAATCAGCGGCTGGTAAACCATCCGGAGTTCGTTCCGTGAAATCGACTTGAAGAGCTCGGTTTCCAGGCTCCGGCGCCGCTGCAACGTGTCATTCATTTCCGGGCGGAAAGCCACGCAGGCCAGCTGAGCACTTCTTCGCGACAAGGCCAGCGCGTTGCCGGACTTTTTCAGTAGCTCGTCTATTTCGGACGCGTAGTGGTCGACGATATACCCGAAATCCAGCCGGACAGAGATCCGGGATCCCTCGATCATATAATCTTTGCCAACGACTTGTTGCACCGTCTCCAGGAACCGTTCAGCGCAGACCTCCCCTTCTTCGGAAATATAGGCTGCAGCAAATACATCGGCCGTGAGCGCAGCCCAAGTCACCTCCGTCCCGAAATGCTGAGTCACGCGGTCCGCAATCGCTTTTCGCAATAAATCCCCGTAGGAAAAACCCAGTGAGGCGATGATCTGGTCAAGGTTGGAAATCGAGAACTGAACAAGACACAGGATTTGCCCATCAAATCCGGTTCTTTCGACGGTTTCCGGCACCTCGTCTTCAAAGCCATTCCGGTTGAACAGTCCCGTGACGGGATCGAACCTCGCAAGATAAGCCAGCCTTTTATTGGCTTCGTATTCCTCGGTGATATCCCGGCAGGTCAGACACGCCAGCGCCTCATTTTCCCGTGCGTGTTTCCCTTTTTTGCTGGTCAGAGTTTTTTCGGAGCGCGTTATCACATACTCAATAACGCGCAGTAATCCATCTTCCCCAGTAATCTTGAGGAGTTTGGGTTCAGGTTTGCCCTTTGTTGTGTCGGATAGCACCGCAACGGCGTCATCGACCAGTTCAGCTGGCAAAACCTCGCGGCCAGATGCATTCGGAATGGCCTTAAAACCAAAGAGCTTACGCGCGACTTCACTTGATGCTGTAATCGTCTCAGACCGGTCAATCACCATAATGGCATCGAAACTATCGTCAAAAACCTGTCCCAGCATGCGGACCGTGTTTCGCTGACTTATCTGGTAGAGCTGAGAGATCAGTTTTCTAAGGCCGAGTTCCTGAAAAATGATGACAATCGCGCAGGCTACCAGCAACACTTGCGCGGAGGCCGTTGATATCAGAACGGGACGTTCTTGAAGGGCAAAATACCCGGCAAGCTCCAGGAGCACCATGAAGCCAACCAGCACGGCCAGTTTTGTGCTGAGGCCTGTTCTTTTCGTTGTTGCGAGCAGCACAAACAGAAGAAGAACCGATAAAACAGCAGGCATTGCGCCACGGATAATCAACGCCCGGTCCTGCATGAGCGTTTCAGCGCCAAGTGCCTGAATCATCGCGCCAGGAAGGATGCCGTAGACGGGTGTTGGGAAGAGATCCCGCAGTTCCTGAGCGCTTGCTCCGATGATGACCTTTTTCCCAAAGAGGGTCGTATTGGCGACGTCTCCTTCAAGCACATCGATCATGGATACCCGGGGCATTTGATCAATGGCTATGCTGTAATCCAGCCAAAAGGCTCCCGAGGTTGCACCGGTATGACCACCGAGATAGGAAGCTGCGGATAACTCCTCGACCCCATTCAGTTCAAATCCGTAGATGTTTCGCCAGATCCGGCTATCAGCCTCCACCGGAACCATCACAACGACAGGCCAAGCGAACTTCAAAAATTCTTCAATAGGCTGGTTGAGAATCTCTTCGGATTCGTCTTCGGCCCCAGTTGCCGCTTGGCGGAACGCTGCCAGGCTGACATTTCCTGCACGTTCCATAGATGCTGCAAAAATTGCATCATCTTCTGGTGTAGAGGCTGAACTGAAATCAATATCAAAAACGATATCGCTGGCACCGGCTTCGGAAAGGTTATCGATCAGATCGGCGTAGGTGCGGCGCGGTATTGGCCATACACCCAGTTGCTCGAGCGACCGCGCGTCAATATCGACAAAGAGCAGATCTCCTGTGACCGGACGCTCGGACGCTGTGAACCGGTGTTCCCATAGCATCCGGTCAAGCCCGTCCGTAACGCGGACAGCTTGCAGCGCCAAAAGACCTGCCCCCATCAGGCCTGCAAACACGATCGCTGCAAGAAATCTCTTTAAGTCAGCCGATATTGCTCCTAATCGCACTTTGCCCGCCCAATCCCACCTCTAAATGTTCGATACACTCCGGCTTGCATCCTATCAGGACGCTTTGGCATCAAGTTTCGGCTCCCCAACCGATAGCTTGAGTACGCAAACACCAATGGCGTTACAAACGACCGCCTGTATCAGCTCCACCGTTGCCATTTCCGTTGTTACCGGAATTGCCGTTGCCATTTCCGTTGTTACCGGAATTGCCGTTGCCATTTCCGTTGTTACCGGAATTGCCGTTGCCATTTCCGTTGTTGCCGGAATTGCCGTTGCCATTCCCGTTGTTACCGGAATTGCCGTTCCCGTTTCCGTTGTTGCCGGAATTGCCGTTGCCATTCCCGTTGTTACCGGAATTGCCGTTGCCATTCCCGTTGTTACCGGAATTGCCGTTGCCATTCCCGTTGTTACCGGAATTGCCGTTGCCATTCCCGTTGTTACCGGAATTGCCGTTGCCATTTCCGTTGTTGCCGGAATTGCCGTTGCCATTTCCGTTGTTGCCGGAATTGCCGTTGCCATTTCCGTTGTTACCGGAATTGCCGTTGCCATTTCCGTTGTTACCGGAATTGCCGTTGCCATTTCCGTTGTTACCGGAATTGCCGTTGCCATTTCCGTTGTTACCGGAATTGCCGTTATCATTCCCGTTGTTACCGGAATTGCCGTTCCCGTTTCCGTTGCCACTTCCATTGTTGCCAGCGGATTCGCCGCTCCCGGAAGAACTGCCCGCGCTCCCATCACCGGCGCCACCCGAGTTGCCACCAGCATTCTGCCCCTGGCTGTTTGTTGAGCCTCCCGAAACACCTTGATTGGAGGTGTTCGTAGACTGGCTCGGAACATTTCCGATTGACGGAGTGGCAAAAGCCGGAGCCCTTGCAGCGCCCGGTGACACAGAGGGCGCATTCACACCGGACACCGACAAGCCCGACCGGCTGCCGGGCGCACTTGACGCACTCTGGCCCGGCCCCAGCGAAGCGGTTTGGCCGGTTGCCAAATCGGAGACCTCGACAAGACCACGTTCAACAGAGACCCGCGCTTCGCGGCTGTTCACGGAAACACCAAACCGCGTTCCTTTGACAACAGCGGCGAGAAAAGGGGTTTCGACTGTAAAGTGCGGACGCCCGCGCTTTTGAACATCGACGGTCAGGCGGCCAGAGCGCTGAAGCAGCGTGGTCTTGCGATTGTTGCTTCGATATTTTGAAAGAGCAAACTTGGCATTCGGGCCAACCGAGATAGTCTCTGCGCCGCGCGCGATCAGCGCCCGCGCACCGGAACGCGTTGCCATGGTATAGCCGGGTTGAAACACCATACCGCGTTGAACGCGGAACGCCTTGACCTCTGGCGCAACAAAATAAACGACCCCAGACACCCGCTTGACGACCCACTCAGCGCGCGCTTCACCGACGCTCGACAGGACCGCGAAACTGCAGAGGAAAAAAGCGAATACGTTGAACCCAATCGGTCTGCCAAATGGTTTTATGGCAAGGAGCTTATAAAACACCGTAGACACGTCTATTGACCGAATGGAAACCACGCCAGACACCGTATTTTAGATGATTATTGAAGCACCTTATAACATTGACAATTTTAACGTTAGGTGAAGGTCAGCAAATAGGTCGCGGAACATAAGTTGAACCCCGATGCCATGCTCATACTACCACAGCGATAGAGACCAAGACTATCGCAACTATTTCCAACTGACGGTCACCTGCGCTGAGGAACTGAAATGCCTGACAAATTCCGGCTTCGGTGTTGTCTAACGACAATCAAACAACAGTTTTATTCAGCCTGTGAACCTTGAACGGCCACGCCAGCACTTAACGCTACGATTACCATAAGCAGAGAAAGCCCGGCGAACGTCACGGGCAAGCCGATCCCGTCCGCAACGAAACCGATCATCGCAGGCCCCAATAATATTCCGCCATACCCGGCTGTTGCGACCGCTGCAATCGCGGCGCCTTGCGGCATGACCTTTTGCCGCCCTGTTAGGCTGAAGAGCACCGGGACAATATTGCAGACCCCGGCCCCGATTGCCGCAAATCCGATCAGCGACACAGCCAGGTTGCTCGCCGTTGCAACGAGCAGAATACCGGCAATGGTGATCACCCCGCCCCAGAGCAGGATGTTTCTCGGACCAAACCTGGCAACCACCCGGTCGCCCAGCAAACGGCCGATCGTCATCGTAATTGAAAAACACATGAAGCCAATGCCGCCCTGGGCAATGTTCACCAGCCCCTGATCTGTGATCAGCGCAGCGCTCCAGTCCAGAACAGCTCCTTCGGTCAAAAACGTGATGGCGATGAGGAGTGCCAGAAGCAGGACAACGCCTTTCGGGAAAGCCCCGCCCGTTGAAGAACCGCCCGTGCGATTAGGGAGCAGCCGGGGGGCCGCTACAATCAGAAGCAGGAGGCTTGAAAGCGCAATCAAGCCAGCAGATGCGAACGGTGACAGGCCGAGCGTCAAGAAAAGCGTGACGCCCCCAGCCCCGGCAAATCCCCCAATGCTGAACTGGGCATGGAACCCCGACATCAGCGGTTTGTCCGATCCACTCTCAACATCCACCGCATGGGAATTCATGCCGACTTCCATGACACCGAGGAAGCTCCCGAACAGGAAAACCGCGATGGCCATGAGCGGGATCGTCTCTGCATACCCAAGAGCCGGAAATCCGGCAATCAAACCGATCCCGGACCCGACAATCACTCGCCGGCTTCCAAATGCGGCGCATAGAGGTCCGGCAAGCGGCATGAACAGAACCGAGCCAATACCGAGGCACAAGAGCAAAAGACCAAGCCCGGCATCATCAACGCCAAGTCTTTGTTGTGCAAAGGGGATCAACGGTGACCATGCTCCCATGGTCAGTCCGCCAATGAAAAACACCAGCCGTGTTGCAAGCCGCGTTTCGAACCGGTTGAGGCTCAAGGCAGCATCATGACCCGTCACCGGTCGCAGTCCTTTTGTGTTTTGCAGGGCCCGGCTTGCGATCCAAAATCCTAGGTCGCCGGGGTCAGAATTTCGTTTTCAACAGAGCGGAAAACGTCGACATGGTCAATGTTCATTTGCTGGATGCCGCACGTGACCGCCAGTTCGAACACGTCGCGATCATCACCGTCATAAAAGAGCTGCGTGATGAGCCCTGCATCCCTTGCCGACGCGGCAAGATCAGGGTCCAGGTTGTGCGCTTGAAACTCCAAAATTGCCGCGCCTTGCGCGACCGCCCGTTCAACCGAGCCGACATGATCAAACAAGACCATGAGCCGGAGATCAGGAACACGGGCCCGTGCCTCTGCGCGAATGGCTTGATCAAAGGAGAACGTCCAGGCTGTTTCCAGGAGACCGTTGGCCTGGAGCATGTCTCTGACCTTCGCCGGGTCTCCTTCTTTGATCTCAGCATAGACCGAAATCCGCTCCCGGCACGCCTTCAGAAATGCATCAAACCGCGGCACACGTTCGCCGGAAAACTCTTCAGAAAACCAGGAACCTGCATCAAGTCGGTCGATCTCAGATGAGAGTTTGTCGGCAAACCGGCCCGAGCCGTTCGTGGTTCTATCCAGCGTGTCATCGTGAAAGACGTAGAGGACACCGTCGTGGGAAGGACGGACATCGAGCTCAACCACTTCCGCGCCTGCTTCAATCGCTTTTTCCAGAGACGCAAGAGTGTTTTCCGGGGCTTTGAGGCTGAGGCCACGATGGCAAACAATAGCTGCACGGTTCATGGATATGCTCCAGAAGGTTCGGGGTCAAAGCACCGGCGATGTTGAAGGGAAACGAATCTCGATTGATCGAGACACGAAAGAGATGCCTGAAGACTTTGATACCTTCATGACACATATCACGTTCACCAAACTATAGATTGTTTCAAGGTCAAAAGCGGCCGCTTTGGTCACTATCAACTGTTGCCGAGCGCAGTTGTAGATCTCGCAGAAACTTCCAATCTTTTCGATAACTCGCCGAGTCGTTTTTCCGAACCATCCGGCGGAATTATGACAAATTGTTCACCCTCAATAAACAGTCAGTCAAATTGCAGCTTTTGAAATACAGCTTATGTGATGGATCAGCGTTCCCCATGGAACGTCTTCAACAGTCTTATTGATGAGGTTCCAAAATGATCCGTCTTGCTACATCTGCCTTTGCCCTGTCCGTTCTCGCTGGCGCTGCTGTCGCTGAACCGGTTGCGTTCGACTTCGACAAGTCCCACTCCAACCTGTCCTTCACATACGATCACCTCGGCTACTCCACCACCGATGGCCGTTTTGGCGACTGGGATGGCACTCTTTTGATCGACAAGGAAACCCCGGCCAATTCCTCGATCGAGTTCACCATTCAGATCGGCAGCCTCGATACGTTCTGGGCAGATCGCGACAAGCACCTCCTGAGCGCCGACTTCTTTGACGCTGAGAAATTCCCTGAAGCTACCTTCAAGAGCACAAGCGTCGAGCAAACCGGCGAGAAGCAGCTTGAAGTGACCGGCGATCTCACAATCAAAGGCATCACGAAGCCGGCGACCCTGACCGTTGATGTCAAGGCAATGGGTGAGCATCCGATGGCGAAGAAGGAATCGGTTGGTTTTGCCGTAAACACCGTGATCAAACGATCTGACTACGGCATGGACATGTTCGTGCCCTATGTAGGTGACGAGGTCAAGATCACGTTCCACACCGAAACGCTGACGACTGCCGCAACAAACTAATCTGCGAAGATGCGGGGAGCCTTGTTGAGGCTTCCCGTTTGCCGAAGGAAACTGCCATGTATCGCAATACGCCAACCGGATATGGCCGGATAGCCATTTTCTTTCACTGGACCATGGCCCTGCTGATAATCGGCATGCTCGCCTTCGGACTTTATCTCAAGCAGCTGCCGCAGACCGATCCAAACCTTTTTCAGCTCTACCAGCTGCACAAGTCCTTCGGCTTTGTTGTATTGGCGCTTGCGGCCTTCAGGCTGATTTGGCGTCTGACAAACCCTTCACCGAAACTGCCGTCCGACATGCCGGCCCTCGAAAAACTCGCAGCTCATCTCGGTCATATCGGGCTCTACTTCCTGATCTTCGCAATGCCGATCACAGGCTGGTTCATGGTGTCCGCATCGCCCTGGGGCATACCCACAGTGGTGTTTAACGTTCTGCCGATCCCGCACCTGCCCTATCCGGAGGCCCTTGGAACAAAAGAACAGGCGGAAGCCTTTTTCATGATCCTCCATGAATACGGTGCGTATCTGTTGATCGCCCTGGTGGTTGTTCACATCGCCGCTGCACTGAAGCACCACTTCATTGCCAAGGACGACACCTTGAAGCGGATGACATCAACAAAGCCGGCCCAAAAAGCGCTTGAATCACATTCCGAGAAAGCCAAAGCATGACACTGAAATCACTTGCACTCCTCAGCTGCACCTTGTCTTTCCTGACCGTGCAGCCCGCACTTGCCGCGACATGGACTGTAGATCCGGCGCAGAGCACACTTGGGTTTGAAGTCCAGCAGGGCAGCAGCGCTTTGACAGGACGGTTTACCTCCTGGGACGCATCCATCGAGTTTGACCCGGACGCGCCGGAAAACGCCGATATTTCGGCCACGATCCGTCCGGCCAGCGCCTCCACCGGCAACGCCCAATTTGACGGGACCCTGCCGAATGGCGATTGGTTTGACACCGCCGCGTTCCCGGACGCGACCTTCACCGCCGACAGCGTCGAACGGGTGGAAGGCGACAGTTACCGGGCAAACGGAACGCTCACGATCAAAGGTGTGTCCATGCCGCTCGTCCTGGACTTTACGCTGGCGATCAATGGTGACACTGCCACAGCCAGTGGCATGGCGACTTTAAACCGTCTTGAATACGGCCTTGGAACAGGTGTCGGAACAGACACCGTCGGCGATGCTGTCACCGTCACGCTCAATCTCACAGCGACCCGCTGACATTTCCTTAGGGGCTCGCGCGGTCTTCAGCCGCGTGAGGCCGCCAGACCGATGCCGCTGGCAACGAACAAACCGCCAATCGCTTTGTGCATCCGACCCATAAACCGTCGCGACAGGTGAAGAACGCTCAAACGGCTTCCAACGAAGCCGTAAATCATGGCGACCGAGAACGATACCAGCGCGATCAGAACAACCATCCCGGTCAGCTGAGTGACAGCTGTTCCCGAAGGATCGAGAAATTGGGGAAACAAAGCAGTGAAAAACACAACTGCCTTGGGGTTTGCAGCGGCGACCAGAAATCCGCTCCGATAAAGGCGCCCGGTCGTATCCGCTTCTGACCGTTTGTCTCCGCCGATATCGAGCCCGTTGGAAGCGCTGCGCCACATCGAAAAGCCAAGATAAACAAGATATGCCGCACCAGCATATTTGATGAACATGAACAAGACAGCCGATTTGGCAAGCACAATGCCGAGACCGGCGCAGGCCAAGATGGCCTGCACCACGGAAGCACTCATATTTCCAAGTGCGGTCGCAAGCACCTGTTTCCATCCATAACGCGCACCGTGGGTAAATGCGATCAATGTGCTGGGGCCTGGCACCATCGAGGCGGTGAAGACTGTCAGCGCGAACAGGGCCCAAAACGACAGGTCCATAAGTCCCCCAAAGAAAATAGCTAAATGAAAACGATCAGATCGGACGAATTTCCTGATCGCACTGTTTCACAAGCGCTCAACAAGCTCAACGGCTATGCGCCGAATTTCGAAAACCGGATCGATTGCGTCTTATGTCGGCTTGGACTCTTGCAACATTTTGCTTAAGAACACGCCACAGACCTTTTGCCAGGGGCTGAACCGTCAGCGCCTAGCCAGATCAGGAAGGCTTTTTGCATGAACGCGCCCGTCACCCCGCCAGACTATCAGCACAGCGCCCTCTTCCCGCAAGGCGAAGACACAACGCCCTATCGCAAGCTGACCTCTGACCACGTCAAAACAGCTGAGTTCAACGGCGAAGAAGTTTTGGTCGTCGAGCCGGAAGGCCTGCGCCTTCTGGCCGAAGAGGCCTTCAAGGACATCAACCACTTTTTGCGCCCCGGACACCTCGAACAGCTGCAAAAGATCCTGGATGATCCGGAAGCCACCGAAAACGACAAGTTCGTCGCCTTTGATCTCCTGAAGAACGCCAACATCGCGTCCCATGGCGTCTTGCCGATGTGCCAGGACACAGGCACAGCGATCATCATGGGCAAGAAGGGCCGGCGCGTGTGGACCTCCGGCGGCGACGAGGCATCGCTCGGTGAAGGTGCGCGCGATGCCTATTTCAAGAAGAACCTGCGCTATTCGCAGCTCGCGCCGATCTCCATGTTCGAGGAGAAAAACACCAAGAACAACATGCCAGCGCAAATCGAACTCTATTCAGAGGGCGAGGACGCTTACAAGTTCCTGTTCATGGCCAAGGGCGGTGGCTCGGCGAACAAGACCTTCCTGTTCCAGGGAACGCCGTCGCTCCTGACCCACGACCGCATGATCGACTTCCTGAAGGAAAAGATCCTGACGCTCGGGACAGCCGCCTGCCCGCCTTATCACCTGGCGATCGTCATCGGCGGCACGTCGGCGGAAATGAACCTGAAGACGGCCAAATACGCTTCCGCCCGTTATCTCGACAATCTGCCGACCGAAGGCTCCGAAGCCGGGCACGCGTTCCGTGATCTGGCGATGGAAGAAGAGATCCACAAGCTGACCCAGGCTACCGGCGTTGGCGCACAGTTCGGCGGCAAATACTTCTGCCACGATGTCCGCGTGATCCGCCTGCCGCGCCATGGTGCCTCCCTGCCGATCGGTCTGGCCGTATCCTGCTCCGCCGACCGGCAAGCCGTCGGCAAGATCACCAAGGACGGGATTTTCCTGGAACAGCTGGAAATGCATCCGGAAAAATATCTGCCGGAAATCACCGATGAACACTTGGGCGGTGACGTCGTTAAGATCGACCTGACGAAGCCGATGTCCGAGATCCTCGGAGAACTCACAAAGCATCCGATCAAGACCCGCCTCTCCCTGACAGGAACGTTGATCGTTGCCCGTGACGCGGCCCACGCCAAACTGCGCGAACGGCTGGAAGCCGGTGAGCCCCTGCCCGACTACATCAAGAACCACCCGGTCTATTATGCAGGTCCTGCCAAGACCCCGGACGGAATGCCCTCCGGTTCCTTCGGGCCGACAACGGCCGGACGCATGGACGCCTATGTCGATCAGTTCCAGGCGGCCGGCGGCTCGATGGTCATGTTGGCGAAGGGCAACCGCTCTGCCCAAGTCCGCCGCGCCTGTCAGGCCCATGGCGGGTTTTATCTCGGCTCCATCGGTGGCCCGGCTGCCCGGCTTGCCCAGGACTGCATCAAGAAAGTCGAGGTCGTCGAATTTGAGGAACTTGGCATGGAAGCGGTCTGGAAGATCGAAGTCGAAGATTTCCCTGCCTTCATTGTCGTCGACGACAAGGGCAATGACTTCTTCAAGGAACTGAATTTGGGGTGACGCAGTTGGCGGGGTGATGAACCTGCCGCCCCCGCCGTCCCGGGTGCGACCCGGGACCCAATTTTGTTGCGAAAGGTCCCGGCTCAAAGGCCGGGACGGCCACGTATTGAATGGCTTTCCGAGAAATACTGCACCAAAAGACCAAGTCTCCGTTACCGGCCCATTTCCCTAAGCATTTACGGCAATTTGAAAGCCTATTTTAAGTTGCATTCTCTATCTTCTCAGCAATTCTGACATGCGGAGGATCGGGAATGCGGCGGCAGAAATCCTTTGGAAAGCGCGATCACAGTTTTGTTCCGCAAGAGCAGGGACAGTCCCTGCCCCGCCGTCCAATCCACGATGCGGCAGATAGCTATGAGGACCCTGTCCTTGTGCGCTTTGCGACGGACACGACCTGGCCGGCCAATGCTGCTGCAGGAATTACACTGGCCGTCATTGCGACCACACTTCTCGCTGTTGGCGAGTTTAGCACCACGACACTGCTGATGCTGGTTCCGATGATGATCCTCGCCGGTTTCCTCATGTACCTCCAGTTCAAGGGCCTGCAACGTGGTATGCAGGGTGAAAAAGTGAAGAGGAAGCGCGCGATCCAGGCGAAGTATCCACTGGTGCCAATTGCCGGAATGATCGGTGGGCTTGTCTATTTTATGATCACACGGGAGCAGAGCCTCTTGGACATTGCGGGCTATGACTGGTCCGGGATGTTCGGATTGCGCACCGACATCGGAAAGGACGAGCCGCTGACGGCGCAGTTGTTGGAGACAATGGCCAAGTTCGGCGGTGCCGGGGTCGCCGTGGCCGTCCTTTGGTACAAGGTCACCAAGAAAGAGCCGGCAGACTGATCGGCCTCTGAGACCGGGAAAACGCGCCTTCTTAGTGTTAGGTACAGGCCACTATCCATGTATTTACCAACGAAGCTTGCACAATGTGACACGCCTACTTCGGCCCGGTTAAGCGTAAATTTTACAGGATTGAGAACCGCCATTCATCGACGCATCCTACGTCAGATTGCGATCGATGAGGTGCGCCGTGCGACGACCGATTTACGCATTGTGGTTCCGCCCCCGCCCAGATGCGGAGCCATCTGAAAAAACGGACGGAAAAGAGCTCGCGGCCCGCATGGAGCGGTTCTCCGTCGCCACTTTCCCTTTCTTTCTGATGCTCTCCTTAAGCGCCGTCCTGGCAACTTTAGGCCTGGTTGCCAACAGCACCGCAACAGTGATTGGAGCAATGATCATTGCGCCCTTGATGGCGCCCATTCTGAGCCTCGCATTTGGCATAGCGACCTACGACTGGGCGCTGATCAGACGCTCGGCTGTCACCGTTCTGGCAGGAACAGTGTGTGTGGTGACGATCGGGTATCTCGGGGTGATGGCTATTGGCGCCCGGATCGTAGGACCGGAGATTCTGGCAAGAACCAGCCCGTCGATGATTGATCTCGCCGTTGCCCTCGCTGCAGGCTGCGCTGGCGCCTATGCGCAAACCCGGCCCAGCATCGCCGACTCCATTGCTGGGGTCGCGATCGCGGTTGCCCTTGTCCCTCCCCTTGCTGTTGCCGGAATTGGCCTGGCCTTGGGCAGCAAGGCAAGCTCTGAGATCGGTCTGCGTCTCGACGAGTTCGGTTTGCAGGATGCGGGCATCGATGTCGCAGCTGGAGGGGCTCTGCTGTTTTTAACAAACCTTGCCGGCATCATTATCGTCGCCGCTCTGGTGTTTCTTTTGCAGAACTATGGCCAGTGGAAGAAGGGTCTCGCCTTACTGATCGTTGCTTCGCTTGGCGGCTACGTCCTTGTGCCTCCGCTCAACACGGCCTTGCACGAAATCTATGTCAAAAACCGTCTCTTGCGGCTGGTGAACAAAAATCTGGAACGGGAACCCACCTTTGGTTCCAAAGGCACCGAGGTGCGGATCCAAACGGTCAATGTTGGCTATCGCAACGACCATTTGTTCATCCGAGTCGACCTTCTAGCCGACCGCCAAAAACTGGCGCAAGCACAAGAGGATTTGGAACGTTTCAGTGCCCAGCTGGCAAAGGACATTGGCGAAGACGTCCTTATAGAGGTGGACATCGGTGCCATAGATGTCATGCGCTTACGTGCGCTCGGCCGCGGGATTTGAGGTTCCGCACCAAAACCACGCGCACGACCCGACTAACCCGCCCGGCACAGCACAACCATCAATCCTGATATTCAGTGTCGGATTTCAATGTCTCACCTGACGTTTCGGCGTCCGTCCGCTTTAACGGTTTCAGCGCCATGCACATCTGACGAATGTGAGATGTTCTTCTTCCGCCGTACTGTGCCATGATGTCCTCCCGAGGATCTTCCGTTCAACTGAAACTAGACTATCCAAGGCGTGCGTCTCATGACGTGATGGTCGTCACATCCGGGCGGAATAGGACCCTCCGGTCCATTCCAGTTTTGATGTGAGACAGGTCATTTTCTCAGATAACCGGTCTTGCATGGCGGACCGGCCCCAGCCACAACTCGTCCATCGCCAAACCTTGCTGGACGCACCGATGACCCAACCCGTTGATGCTGCAGACCGCCGCGCGATCCGCCCGGTGATTTGTTATCCGAACGATACCCTGCCGTCCCCTGACCTGCCGCTCTATGCAAAGGCGCGCGAAGGGGCTGAAAAGATCGGCGAGGTAACGGTGCCGCCCCGGGAAGCGGCGAGCATCGAAGTCCCGACCGGATGTTTTTTAAAGATCACCTCGATTGAGGGCCCACAGGTTGGCGACCTCAATCTCTTCAACAGCGCTGATCTCACCGAGCGCTTTTATTCCGGCAAGACGCGCGCGCTGCACGGTACGCATGTGACCACCGGCGACCGTCTCTGGTCGAACTTCCCGACCCTGCGCCCGCTGGCAACGGTCACCAAAGATACCCTCGACTGGTATGGCATCGATGAATTCGGCGGCTCGGTGCACGACGTCATCGGCACCCGCTGCGACCCGTATACTGGCCGTGCGCTTGGCGGTCCTGATTATCACCATTGCTGCCATTCCAATTTGACCCGTGCGCTTGCACAGACCAAAGGCATGAGCCTGGAAGACGCGGAACAACATGTGCATGATGTCCTGAATGTCTTCATGTGCACCGGTTTTACCCGCGACACCGGTCAGTACTTCATGAAGGCCAGTCCTGTGCGGCCGGGCGACTATCTGGAACTCTTCGCCGAAATCGGATTGCTCGCCGTCATGAGCGCCTGTCCTGGCGGAGATTGCGGATCTGAGCATTCCAGCGATACAGCGCCCTGTCATCCAATGCTCATGGAGGTCTTCAAGCCGCAGGACGACCGTCTTGATGGATGGAAATCGCCAGATATCAATCCGTATGATCGCAGCCACGGGCTCTGACGCATGGGAATTGATTGGAAATTTTAGAAAAGCGGCGGCAAAGTGTGTTCCGGATCACCAAAAAGAGTGACTGCAAAGACTAACTTATGCGTGTGCCGTCGGTTTTGACTGTACTGACGGGCATGAATTGTTGCCAATGAGGCACAAATATCGGCTGATATAGGTCGATCACAGATACGTGAGATGAAAGACGCGCCTCGATTACGCCAATAGTGTTAACGGTACGGCAAGAACGTCTTTTTATCTTGAATATATGGATTCGCCTCTCCGTCAGGAGGCTGGGTGCTTACGGGGAAATGTTATGAGAAAACTTTTTTATTTGGTTTTGGCAGTCGCGATCAGCGCGATCATGTTCGAAACCCCGGCCAGTGCGCAAGGAACGTACTTCGATCCGGTGAGCAAACGCTGGCTCACCATGAAATATCATCCAGGCGGGCCGTCCCCGATCAAGCGCAAACGCGTGCGTTATGACGGTCCTTACAGCCCGGGCACAATTGTCATCGACACGTCCGAGCGCCGCCTCTACCACATCCTGGACAATGGCCGCGCCATGAAATACGGCGTGGGTGTTGGCAAGGAAGGTTTCCAGTGGGCCGGGACACACCGCGTAACCCGCAAGGCTGAATGGCCGAGCTGGACACCGCCGGCGCAAATGCGGGCGCGCGAGCGTGCCAAGGGCCGGATCCTTCCGGCGCACATGAAAGGCGGCCCGAACAACCCGATGGGCGCACGTGCGCTTTACATCGGCAACACCTTGTACCGCATCCACGGCACCACGGAACCGTGGACGATCGGCTCAGCGGTCTCTTCCGGCTGCATCCGGATGGCAAATGAAGACGTCATCCATCTTTACAAGAGTGTGGATGTCGGCGCGAAAATCATCGTGAAGCGCTGATCCGTCAGCCGCATGTCATCAAGGAAAGGCCGGGACATCCCGGCCTTTTTTATTTGCCAACAGCTTGTCCGATCAGCACCGTCGCAGCTGAATGTGCATCGCGGGCCGGTGTCTGGGAGTACCCCATACGCGCTGCGACGATTGCGCCCTCGATCAAAAGCATCAACTGGCGTCCCAACTGTTCCGGCAGATCTGCACCGGCAGTCTTGGCCAGGCCAATCAAGTCGTTCAGCAGGAGCCGTTTATGTTCGCGGGCCTGCGCCGGGATCGCCGCTTCACCGTCAGAAAACTCCGAGGCTGCCTTGATGAACAAGCAGCCATGAAAATCCGGCTGGTCGAACCACTCCTGCAACAGATCGAAAACCGCCAAGAGTTGCTGATCGGGCGCTCCTGAGAACCGGTCAAGTTTCCGGTGCATCCAGTTGCGGAACGTCTCATCCCGCAGCCGCAGGGTCGCCAGGATCAGTTCACCCTTGTTGCGGAAGTGCTTGAACATTGTAGTCTTGCTGATACCGGTCTCAGCCACAAGCGCGTCCATGCCGGTCGCCTGAAATCCATCCCGATCGAAAATCTCTTGGGCTTTATGGACCAGTTCATCGCGTTTACTTGGGCGCATTTTCACTCCTATGTGTACTGATCTGTATATATATTATGATTGATCTCCTGTTCAATCTTCTTTTTAAAAATCCATTTTTATTCATTATTACAGATATTTATTCGAGTTTAGATGAATTTTCAAACGAGCCAACGCAAAAAATATGTCTGAATCCTCTTGATTAAATGTACAGATCTGTACATATACATCCCATCAAAGTGAACAGATCGGTACATTTTCTGATTGGAGACCCGTCATGGCACGCGCATTATCAACCATTGCCTTCACCCCGGCAGTTCGGGCGCGGCAAACGGAAGAAGGTTCACGGGAGGCTTACGCCCCGCTCGATCTTCCCGAGGCAGACAGCGGCGATCGGCTGGGCCCGGCAGAAGCTGCCTTCATCTGCGAACGCGATGGCTTCTATCAGGCGACCGTCTCTGAGACCGGATGGCCCTACGTTCAGTTTCGCGGCGGGCCCCGCGGGTTCTTGAAGGTTCTGGATGAAAAGACGCTGGCCTATGCGGATTTTCGCGGCAACCGGCAGTACATCAGCTCCGGAAACCTCAAAGAAAATGACCGTGTATCCCTGATTCTGATGGATTACCCAAACCGTCGCCGTCTGAAAGTTTGGGCGCGGGCCCGGCAGATTGATGCCAAGCATGATCCGAACCTTATCGCCTCTTTGCGCGAAGACGGATATCGCGGCCTGCCCGAACGCGCCGTCGTCCTGACGATCGAAGCTATCGACTGGAACTGTCCGCAGCACATTCCAAAGCGCTACACGCTGGAGGAACTCGCCCCGGACATTCTGGCTCTTCAAAACCGCATTTCAGAGCTCGAAACGGAAAACGCGGACCTGAAAGACTTCCTGAAACCCGCACCCTAAGCCTGACGCCGGCAGTTTCCGGCGACCCACTACAAAAGGAGACTTCCCATGTCGCTGATTACCAGAACCCTTTCGGCTGCCTTGTTGGCAGCGGCCTTGATCACACCAATAGCGTCATCCAACGCCTCAGAGCACGCCTCCGCGTTTGAGACCACGTTTGGATACGAAACGATTGACGGGTTGCGAATTGCTTATCGGGAAGCCGGAGACCCGGCCAATCCGACTGTGCTGCTGCTGCACGGCTTTCCGACCTCGTCGCACATGTTCCGCAACCTGATTCCGGACCTTGCCGCGGACTATCACGTGATCGCACCTGACTTTCAGGGGTTCGGCGCATCCGACATGCCGTCCGCTGAGACCTACGATTACACGTTCGACAACCTCGCCGGTACGGTCGAAGACCTTTTGGAGCGCAAGAAGGTCGAGAACTATGCACTCTACCTGATGGACTATGGCGCGCCGGTAGGATACCGCCTGTTCGCCGATGCGCCGGACAAGGTCACGGGATTTATCATTCAAAACGGCAACGCCTATGAAGAAGGACTGCCGGAGTTCTGGGATCCAATTCGCGCCTATTGGGCAGATCCGTCAGAGGAAAATGCAGCGCCTCTGCGCGCATTCCTTGGGATCGAAGGCACCAAATGGCAATTCACCCACGGCACCCGTAACCCGGATGCTATCAGCCCGGACAATTACTGGCACGTTCAATACCTTTTGGATCGTCCTGGAAATGCCGAGGTTCAACTGGAGCTGTTCTACGATTACCGGACCAATCTGACGCTCTATCCGGAATGGCAGGCTTTGTTCCGTGAGCATCAGCCGCCTGCCCTCGTGGTCTGGGGCAAGAATGATCAGATCTTCCCGGCGGAAGGCGCTCATCCCTATCGGCAGGACCTGACCAACGTCGAGTTCCATCTTCTCGATACCGGGCACTTTGCTCTTGAAGAAGACGGCGCGTTCATAGCCGAGGAAATTCGGGATTTCCTGGAGCGTGAAGTCACTCCGTGACCAAGCAGCGGCGGCGCGGTGAAAACCGCGCTGCCCTTTGGCCTTTGTTCGAACTGCTATGGGGCAGGTACAATCTGCACTTCACCACCATGCAAGAAACACCCTAAGTCGAACCTGGAGAGATCACAGGGGTTTGGCTGGCGAACATCTTCAAAATCGGGCAACGTTTTGCTGGAGTTTTCAAAGCCACGACCAATCTGCGCCAAGAACACCATTTTGCAGCCGCTGCTTTTTGCGAACTGCGTTAGGACATGCAACTGCTCGTCCAATGACGGTGTTGCCCGGCTTTGGTCCAGGAGTTGAAGGTAATCAATTAGAACAAGCGAGCAGCCCGGCGCTTTATGCAAGCGGGAGACAATGTGATCGGCACAAATCTGGTCAGATACATCAATGATGGGAGACCGTGGCGACTGATTGCAACTCTCCCATGTGCGCGCAAATTCGGCCCGGATCTGATCCTCGGTGTAGTCCAGAGAAAATACGGCGACCGGTCCACCTGCAACTGCCGCCCTGGCAACTAGCTCCAAACCGAGTTTGGTTTTGCCCTGTCGCGGTCTACCCCCGACGAGCAATGTATGCCCGGGGCGCATTTGATTGAGTACTTGGATATGCAGCGGATCAGTTTTGTATCTGTTTGCAAGAAGGCTCCAGTTCCGAAATCCTTCGAGTTGAGCGACCCGGTCCAGTGCCCTGTGAAGAGGAATCCCCTCGTCTCGCACCAGCTGATGCGCACGCTTTTTCAGACGGAAAATCGGAGTCGATAAGGTATTCATGTCATGACCTCCTGAAGCCATGCCAAATGCAATCCCTCCTCATGCAACGCATGTTCAGTCGATCTAGAATGGGTCCGGCTCTGCAGGTTTACTGCTGCTCCATTGGAGGGGGACGGCGCGAGCCTCGCCTAGAGGACTTCATACCCGATTCCCCCTTTGCATGTCACCGAACAACAGTTTGCAGCAACGTGCACGTATTACCGGCTGAGGCCCTTCTCACCGAGTTCCTGCAAATACCCGCCCCAGTGCTTTGACCGGTCCGTTGCCAGTTCCAGGAGATAGGTCCAGCTGAAAATACCGGAATTGTGCAGGTCGTCGAAGTGGATGCGGACGGCGTAGTTGCCCACCGGATCAATCTTCATGATCCCGACGTTTTTCTTGCCAGGGACGGTTTTCTTTTGCGACGGTGCATGACCCTTTACCTCCGCCGACGGTGAACACACCCGCAGATATTCCGCGCTCAACTCGTGTTGCTCCCCGTCGTTGAAAGCAACAGTCAGCGTTTTGCGATCCTTGGAAACCCTGAGTTCGGTTGGCCAGGGAGCAGAAGAGTCGGTCATTTTGTCTGTGTCCGGTTAGGCTGAATTTGGTGGCGCGACGATACCGGGCAAAAACAACGGGTCAAGCTGCATCTTGTCCCGCTGATTTCACATCCTCATAGCCGTCGAGCGCAGCTTGGCGGGCCTTGCTGTGATCAACAATCGGATACGGGTATGTCTCTCCAAGCCGGACGCCTGCCTCCCGCAGGACACTGGCCGGGGCCTCGAAGGGCGAAAACAGGTGTTTTGTCGGCAGCTTTGCCAATTCCGGAACCCAGCGGCGCACGTATTTGCCGTCCGGATCGAATTTCGGTCCCTGAGAAATCGGATTGAAGATCCGGAAATATGGAGCCGCATCCGCACCAGATCCGGCCACCCACTGCCAGCTTGCCGAGTTGTTGGCAAGATCCGCATCGACCAGCGTGTCGCGGAACCAGGCCTCTCCATGTTTCCAGTGAAGGCGGAGATGCTTGACCAGAAAACTGCCAGCCAGCATACGGACCCGATTGTGCATGTAGCCCGTGTGCCAGAGCTCGCGCATCCCGGCATCGACCATCGGATACCCGGTCAATCCCTTTTGCCATTTTGTGAGATCCTCCTCGCTCTCCCGCCAAGGATATGCGTCGAAGGCAGGCCGCCAGTTTTTCTCCGGCAATTGCGGGAAATGATAGAGGAGATGATAGGAAAACTCGCGCCAGGCGATTTCCGAAAGGAACTTGTGCCCGTCGCTGGCAAGGCCGGATTTGCGTGCGGTTGCATGCTGGGTTGCCGACCACACCTGCCTCGGCGAGATGTCGCCAAAGTGAAGGTGCGGCGACAAACGTGAGACGTTGGGCAAGTCCGGCCGGTTGCGCTTGTCGCCATAGCCGGACAATCCGTGATCCAAAAACTCGATCAGACGGTCTTTGGCGCCGGCTTCCCCAGGCTGCCAGATATCTTCCCAGCCTTCGGCCCAGTTCGGCTTGGTCGGCAGCAACTCCAGATCGGACAAGCTATCGCCTTTGTCGTAGGCGGCGAAGTCAATCTCCTCTGGGGCCGGCAAGGGATCCGGCACGCTGATTTGTTGAGCCGCCTTCCAGAACGGCGAGTAGACTTTGTAGGGGCCACCGGTCTTCGTTTCGACATCCCAGGGCTCAAACAGCAGAGAGGCCTTAAAACTCTTGGCATCGATCAGGTCCGTTTTCAGGGCCTCTTTCAGCGCACTGTCGCGTTCGATGGCGTGGGGCTCATAACATCGGTTCCAGTAGACAGCATCTGCACCGGTCTCCTGAACGAGTTCCGGGATCAGATGCCGCGCGCTGCCGCGCAGAAAGACAAGACCCGGGAGGTCTTCCTTCAGCGCCGCCAAGCTGTGATGCAACCACCACCGGCTGGCGCCGCCCAAGGGATGGCCATCGCCAGATTGATCCGGTGTTTCAAGAATATAGACCGGCAACACCGGGCCGCGCCGAGTCGCTTCATGAAGGGCCGGATTGTCCGAAACACGTAAGTCCTGCCGGAACCAAACGATTGTAGTCATAACGCCTCTTAAGTGTGTCTCTTTCCTACGCGGCCGCCCCTCTTCAGATCAATTTTTCTCTGACTTTAAAAGCACATGCTCCCAAAAACCGAACGCCTGGCACCACATCTTGATTTAGTGCGATATCGTATTATATAGTGCGATATCGCATCATATAGGAGCCTTCCATGTCAGTTTCCCGCCGCAAAACGCTCGCCCTCCTTGGAGGTGGTCTGATAGTTGCCGCCACCGCATCGGCCGGCACATTTCTCGCAACCCGGACTCCAGAAAAGGCGCTCAAACCGTGGAGCAGCGCCGGCGGATACGAAGATCCACGGCTGTTTGCGCTGTCTTACGCCTTGCTTGCTCCAAACCCGCATAACCGGCAGCCCTGGCTGATCGAGTTGACTGACAAGAACACATTCCGGCTGCACAGAGATCCGGCGCGAGATCTCCCTCACACTGACCCTTATCACCGGCAGATCTTCATTGGTCTCGGTTGCTTCCTGGAACAAATGGCCATTGCCGCTAGCCTCAAAGGCCTTTCGGCTGAGATTTCGCTCTTTCCAGAAGGAACTGATGGTCCAATCGGGGATGTTTTATTGGTAGAGGGAGAGGACGCAGATCCATTGGGCGCGCATATCATGGACCGACGGTCTTGCAAGGAGCCATTTCAGGACACGCAGATTCCAGAGGCCATGGCGGCGCAACTCCAGACCTATGGCTCTGTCTGGACCGATCCGGCGGATGTTGAAAGTATCAAGGACCTGACCTGGAAGGCATGGTTGACGGAAATGAACACCCACCGGACCTTGAAGGAAAGCGTCGATTTGATGCGCTTCGGCAAAGCGGAAATCAATGCGAATCCGGACGGCATTGATCTCGGCGGTCCGTTCCTGGAAAGCCTGATGGTGGCAGGCCTTCTGACCAAGGACAGCCAGCTGGACCCGGAGTCCACTGGGTTTCAGGAAGGCGTGAAAATGTACCAGGCAATGCTCCATGCAACGCCCGCCTATATCAGCCTGACAACGCCGGCAAACACGCGGCAGGATCAGATAGAGGCTGGCCGCCGCTGGCTGAGGCTCAACTTGGAAACGACACGTCTCGGATTGGCGCTTCACCCGGTGAGCCAGGCGCTGCAGGAATTTGACGAAATGACCCCTCACTATGCCGAAGCGCACCGCCTGCTTGCCAAACCGGGAGAAACTGTTCAGATGCTTGGACGATTGGGATTCGGGCCACAAACCGCCCGCACGCCGCGCTGGCCCCTTGAAACACGGATGATGAATGGATAACGCGTCCCGCCATACGCTGTTCAGTTTTTTTAATGAAATCAGCATTATCGCCCAATTGAGCCGGGCTGCGATGGAAGCCCGGCTGCCGAAGGGCCTGACCCTGCCCCACTTTAGCGTGATCAATCACCTGATACGGGTCAAAGACGGTCAAACGCCGCTTGCGCTTGCCAAAGCTTTTCAGGTTCCCAAGACGACAATGACCCACACGTTGAGCGGTTTACTGGACCACGGCTTGGTTGACATGCGCCCCAACCCAAAAGACGGCCGCAGCAAAACAGTCTGGCTCACCGAAGCCGGACGACAATTCCGTGAGACGGCCATCCGCTCGATTGACCCGGACATGTCGGCGATAAAATCGGCGATACCGGAGGAAAAAATCGCGGAAATCCTACCGCTTCTGGCGGAAGTCCGCAGTTTCATGGACGCGTATCGCGACGAGAATTGAGGCCCCTGGCGACTCGCGGAGCTCGCGCGCGATTGACAGAACTACACTAACCAGTTTACCCATAATTCGGAACTGTACCATTTGGCTCCGGTTTTGTTTGAAAACATGCCGGTTTGTTCCATATGATGCAGGAGCGGGCGAAGACCCGCCGTCAAAGACAATTCTGAGGGAGAGCGGAACGTGACAGACGGCAATATCGTGGTTTCGAAACCGGCGGCACCAGAGACATCCGCAAGGCCCAAACCGATGATCGATCCCTTTGGCCGCGCCGTTTCCTATCTGCGGGTCTCCGTAACAGACCGCTGTGATTTCCGCTGCGTGTACTGCATGGCAGAGGACATGACGTTCCTGCCGAAGCGCGAAGTTCTCAGCCTTGAAGAGCTGGACCGCCTGTGCACCGCTTTCATCGAAAAAGGTGTCCGCAAGCTGCGCCTGACGGGCGGTGAACCGCTGGTGCGCAAAAATATCATGAGCCTGATCCGCAGCCTCGGGCGGCATCTGGACAGCGGCGCTCTGGACGAGCTGACGCTCACCACCAACGGATCCCAGCTGGCCCGCTTTGCCCGCGAGCTTTATGATTGCGGTGTCCGCCGGATCAATGTTTCCATCGACACGCTGGACCCGCAAAAATTCAAGGCAGTCACCCGCTGGGGTGACCTTGCCAAAGTCATGGACGGCATTCGCGTTGCCAAGGAAGCCGGGCTTGCCATCAAGATCAATATGGTCGCGCTCAAACAAGTGAATGAGCATGAAATTGAGAGCATGATGACCTGGTGCCATGAGTATGGGTACGATCTCACAATGATCGAGACCATGCCGCTTGGCGAGATCAACGAAGATCGCACCGATCAGTATCTACCGCTCTCCACCGTGCGCCAA
The DNA here is from genome assembly GCF_055755305.1 of Roseibium sp. R5. Taxonomy (NCBI): domain Bacteria; kingdom Pseudomonadati; phylum Pseudomonadota; class Alphaproteobacteria; order Hyphomicrobiales; family Stappiaceae; genus Roseibium; species Roseibium sp. R5. The sequence goes on along the minus strand of NZ_CM146910.1, from coordinate 3,338,223 downwards.
CGCCTGAGCGAACGCTTCACCCTGACGGACATCCCTTATAAGACCGGTGGTCCAGCGCGCTATGTCACGGTTGAGGAAACCGGCGGCCGTCTCGGGTTCATCACGCCGATGACCCACAATTTCTGCGAAAGCTGCAACCGGGTCCGCGTGACCTGCACGGGCCAACTTTACATGTGCCTGGGTCAGGATGACATGGCGGATCTGCGTGCGCCTCTGCGCGCCTCAGAGGGCAACGAACTGCTGAGTGACGCAATCGACGAGGCCATTGGGCGCAAGCCAAAGGGGCACGACTTTGTCATTGACCGGGAGCGCAATCAGCCGGCGGTTTCCCGGCATATGAGTGTTACAGGCGGCTAAGCACAGGCCTCAGTCGTTTCGGAAAGCCAGAAACGCGAAGCAGCAAGAAACATGTTGCGCGGCAGTTTTACCGCGCAGCAACAGCAAACGCGCTGCTGAGTGATTGCTCACCGGTCTTCATATGGTGTGTCTTGCCGCTCGCCGAGAAAAACGGCGAGCACACACGCCAGTCCGAAAACGCCTCCGACAACCATGACCAGGATCATCGGCATCTCACCGCCACCAGCAATGTCAGCCGAGAACATATAGGCGACGGCACTAGAAACCAGTGCACCGGCGCCAACCTGGAGAAAACTCAGCATTCCGGAAGCCGTGCCGGCAAGATCAGGGCGGATGCTTACAGCTCCAGAGATGGCGCTTGGAATGCCAAGCCCATTGCCCAGACCGATGAAAAACATCGGCAGGAAAAACAACGCCCCGGTAAGGCTATCCGTCAAAGTCCCAACGACAAGAAGCGACACCCCAAAGACACCCGTGATCACACCAAGTGCGATCATCCGGGCAATCCCTGCACGAGCTGCAATTCGGCCGGTGATGAAGTTCCCGATGATATAGCCGATTGAGACCACCATCAGATAAAGGCCGATTTCCGCAGGAGCCATATTAAACACACCGGCCGCCACAAATGGGGCACCGCCGAGATAGGCAAAGTACAGCCAGGCCATAAAGGTCGATGCTCCGCAATACACCCAGAACATCTTCACCTTGAACAAGTCTGCGTAGCCCTGCCCGATCTGCTTCAGACTGACCGCCTTTTTGTGCTGATTGGTCTCGGGAAGGAACAGCCAGGCACAAATGGTTACGCCGATCCCAAAAATCAGCATCAACACAAAACCACCCCGCCAACCGTAATGCGCGTCGAGAAAACCGCCAATCGCGGGCCCAATGGTCGGCGCGACGGCCATGCCCATAGCAACATAACCGATCATGCTGGCTGCTTTGTCGCGTCCGTAGACGTCCCGAACGATGGCACGGGCCAGAACGAGACCGGCCCCGCCGCCGATCGCTTGAACAATACGGGCAGCTATCAGGGCCTCAACTGTCGGTGCCATCAAACACAACACGCTGCCGATAACGAACAGCACCATTCCTGCAACAACAACAGGGCGCCTGCCGAACTGATCGGAGATCGGCCCCAAAAAAATCTGCGCTCCAGCAATTGCGATGAAATAGAACGCCAATGTGAGCTGGATCTCAGCAGCAGTAGCCGAGAACGCACTCATCATGCCGTCGACCGATGGCAGATAGATGTTCATCGCAAAGGGAGACAATGTCGAAATGCCCATGAGCATGACAACAAACGCGATCCGTTTGGGTTCCCGGGTTGTATGCGCAGTCAGATCTGAGGCCATTTCAAGTGTTCTTTTCGCTGAACGCAGACCTTAGGAAGGCGCTCTCAAAAAATCAATCTTATTAATTGAAGACGACATAAACTATCGCGATAGTTGAATATCATCTTGTATCCGCTGCGCCAGCTTTGCGCTCCCGGAAAAAGCTGTAGGTGCCGGAAGCGATCACGATAGCAATGCCTACCAATGTGATTCCATCCGGGACATCGCCCCACACAATGTAGCCCAGAAAAATCGCCCAGACGACAATGGTGTACCGGAAGGGCGCAACCACGGCGATGTCCCCAAGCCGCATCGCCAGAATAATGAAGACGTATCCAGCCAGGACAAAAACAGCCGCCCCGCCGAGATAGCCGTATTCCACCAAAGACAGATCGGTCCAGCCGGATTGCACGGTTAAGAAGGTACCAAGCAGCGTCACGGCAATAAAACTTACCAAGGCGACACCGAGGGTCGGGACATCCTTGGGCAACTGACGGGTTGCAAGATCCCGCAGCGCCATGCAGCCAACACCTGCCAGTGCCAGAAGGGAGAACGCATTGAAGCCCTCCAACCCCGGCCGGATGATCAATAAAACACCGATCAGACCGACAAGGATCGCGCTCCATCGGCGCCACCCAACCGCGTCTTTTAGAAAAACCGCTGCTGCAGCGGTCACCACGAGCGGCAACACCTGAAGAATCGCAGTCGCATTGGCGATCGGCAACTGGAAGAGAGCCGTCAAATAGAGGATGGTGGCCGCTGTCTCTGCGAGTGCCCGAAGCAGTACCGCTGGATGAGCCAGAACACGCGTATTGTGAAACAGCCCGGTCACAGCACCGGCAACGCCCAGCGCGGCGATGCAGATCAAACCACGTACTAGAATAATCTGTCCGAGCGGCACCGCATCAGAAGCCATCTTGACCAGCGTATCGTTCAAGATGAAGCCAGCCATGGCGATCAGCATCGCTGCAATCGCCCGGCTGTTGCTCGGATGGTCCATAAAAATGCCTTTAAAAGAAATTCGGGCAGGAACACCGCCCCTGCCCGATCCAAACTAAACTATTGCGCGGACTATTCAAAAACAATCGCGGGTGCTGCGCGATCTGCACTGTCCGTCCCGCCTTCGATGCCAGCCATCACTTTGCCCGCGATCTCTTTGTAGATTTGCGCAGACTGGCCTTCCGGATCAGACACAACGATTGGCGTTCCTGCATCGGACGTCTCACGGATCTTCATCGCCAACGGCACCTCTCCTAGGAATGGCACACCAAGCCGCTCAGCGTCGGCGCGTGCGCCCCCGTGGCCGAAGATGTCATGACGGCTGCCGCAATCTGGGCAGAGGAAGTAGCTCATGTTTTCAACGATGCCGAGAACCGGCACGTCGACCTTCTTAAACATGGCAAGCCCTTTGCGGGCATCAATCAAGGCAAGATCCTGCGGGGTAGAGACAATCACAGCCCCTGCCAGCGGCACCTGTTGGGCCATGGTTAGCTGCGCATCGCCGGTTCCCGGAGGCATATCGACCACGAGGACATCGAGCTCACCCCAGGCAACTTCGCGTAGCATCTGAGTAAGCGCGGAGATCACCATCGGACCACGCCAGATCATCGGGGTTTCTTCTTCCACCATGAAGCCCATGGACATCACCTTGACGCCATAGCCTTCCAACGGCTTGAGCATGCGACCGGACAGGGCTTCCGGACGTCCGGAGACGTTGAAAAGCCGCGGCACGGACGGTCCATAAATGTCGGCATCGAGAACACCGACCCTCAAACCATTTGCAGCCATGCCCAGCGCGAGGTTCGCAGTTGTGGTCGATTTGCCAACACCGCCCTTTCCGGACGCAACTGCAACAATGTGCTTAATCCCCGGAACACCCGGTTTGGCGGAGGCCTGTTCTTCTTGCGGGGGTCTTGGCGCTCTCGGCGCAGGGGCAGGGGCAGGTTGCGGCGGACGTGCCGGGGCACTTCCAGGCGCGCGCTCCGCGGTCAGGGCAACCATGGCGTTTTCAACACCGTCGACTTCCTTCACGACTTTTTCGGCCGCCTGACGCAAGGGCTCCAGTTCCTGAGCCCGCGCAGCCGGGACGGTAATGGAAAACGCAACACGGCCATCGGACACGAAAACGTCTGAAACCAGTCCAAGCGAGACGATGTCGCCCTCCAGGTCAGGCCCTTTGATCTGGCGCAGCCGGTCCATTACGGCGTTTTTTATGGTTTCACTCATCTATGCGTCCTGTCGGTCTCAGGTGATCGCAGCGCTCCTCCGCTGATGTGCCATATCGGCCCTAAATCACCTTATTCCATGATTTTCACCTTTTAAGGTGATTTCCTTCTGTTTCTTAGGGTTGATGATTGCGCGTTACAAGGTGTGTTGAGCGCTCAACATTGTCCCCCTTGCGTAGAGAGGACAATGTTGTCCTTGACCCTCCCCCAGGCAATCCGGATAGTTTCAGCCCAATCGCCTGAACAACCACCTTTCGAGAAAACTTATGACCACCTGTCTGATTACCGCCATCAATCGCGGAATTGGCCGCGAACTTGTCGCCGCCGCTCTTGCCAAGAGCTGGACTGTTTATGGGTCTGTCAGGTCAGCGGAGGCTGCCCGCGAGGTCACTGAAGCCTTTGACGGCAAAGTCTCGCCTCTCGTGTTTGACGTTACCGATCACAAGGCCGTGGAAGCAGCTGCAGAAGCACTCGACGTCTCAATCGACGTCCTGATCAACAATGCGGGCATAATCGGACCCGACCGGCAAAGCCCTCTCGATATGGACTATGACGGCTTTCACGAAACGCTGGCAATCAACACCCTTGGTCCCCTCGCCGTCAGCCAATCCTTTCTGCCTCACATCTTGAAAGACAAACCCGGCACAATCATCACGGTCTCCAGCCAGATGTCCTGGATGGGCTATCGCAAGTCCGACCGTATTGCCTACCGTGCATCCAAGGCGGCTGTGAACAAAGTGATGCAAGGTCTGGCAACAGAGCTCGAAGACGAAGGGGTTCCGGTTGCCTTGATCGATCCGGGCTGGGTCCGTACCGACATGGGCGGACCGGAAGCCGATAACTGCCCCGCCGATGTTGCTTCGGGCATTCTGAACCTAAGCGAAGCCCTCACGTTGAAAGACACCGGCAAGTTCTTCAAATGGAGCGGCGAAGAACGGCCCTTCTAAAAGACGAACAACGCACCAACCAAATAGCGGATCATTCAATGTCCTGGCCCTTACCCATTACCTTGACCGGTACACATGTCGCTCTCGTTCCTCTCAGCCTTGAACACGCGGACGATCTCTCGGAAGCTTCGGCCGAAGGGGATTTATGGAAGGCCTGGTATACGAGCATTCCGAAGCCTGAAGACGTTCGGGCAGAAATTGAGCGGCGCCTCGGATTGCAGGAGGCCGGCTCGATGTTGCCCTTTGCGGTTCTCACACCGGATGGCAAGGCAGTCGGCATGACGACATACATGAACATCGACCCGGTTCACAAACGTGTCGAGATCGGCTCCACCTGGTATCGCAAGTCTGTTCAACGAACCGGCCTCAACACAGAGTGCAAGCTGATGCTGCTCACGCACGCATTTGAAGAGCTGGACTGTATAGCGGTGGAGTTCCGGACCCACTTCCTGAACCGGCAAAGCCGGACAGCCATCGAGCGGCTTGGTGCACGCCTTGATGGCGTGTTGCGGTCCCACCAAAGATCCGCAGATGGTGCATTGAGGGATACGGCGGTCTATTCGATTCTTCCACACGAATGGCCAGCGGTTAAGAACGGCCTAAGGTTCAAACTGTCGCGAGACATCTGAGCCGCTTTCACACAAGAAGATCAGCCAATGTATTTGTGCACAGCTTTCTTGATGCTGATCTTTTGAATCAACAGCACCGGAATCGTCAGACCAAAGAGAGGACCTGTCGAAAACCGGTCCTCTTCTTCCAATTTGATTCAAATTTTAAGCAAATGTGAGGAATTGAAGCGCAGGCTGGTCTTATCGGGGATTGGATGGGACACGAGCAATGGAACTCTACCGGGCCTGCTACCGCAGCAAGATCAAATGGGACAACATGCGCTTGCCCCTGCCGGATGAAATCGACAAGACCTTGCTGCGCATTCGGCGCATCAACCGCCGCGCAGGTGTGACCGGGGCTTTGCTTCTTGTCGATCAGCACATCATTCAGGTCCTGGAAGGCTATACCGGACCGGTGCTCGACACCGTGTACTGTGTCATGAATGATCCGCGCCTCCACGACATTGAGGGCATCATTCACGAGCCGGCCGATTACAGGTTGTTTCCGAACTCACTAATGTTCTTCCGAGATCTGACGGACGGCATTGCTGCATCCCGGCATGCAGAACTCCGCCCACTCCTTGATCATCCGGGTGAAGTCACCCGCGATGAGGCTTATCTGGCGCTCAGCCACTTCGCCAAGGAGCTGCGCGAAGGCCGGATGACCAACGACATGTTGATGATCTGAGCCCCGACCCGAACCCCAAAGAGAACGGTTTGCGGCTGAACTGATCTGGCCATCTCCACTTCGTGGGGACTAGGGTGTGGTTCCCTTTCCTTGGAATCACATTTTCATGTCCGCCGCACACCCGTCCTTCCAGTCCTTTTCTGCCGGGCTGCTCGCCGCAATCGTCGGCTTTGCCAGTTCCTTCGCCATCGTCATCCAGGGGTTGAATGCCACCGGAGCTTCGCCCGCAGAGGCAACCAGTGGCTTGATGGCCCTGTCCATCTCCATGGGCCTTTGCGCTGTCGTCGCATCGCTCTGGACAAAGATCCCGGTCAGCATTGCCTGGTCCACGCCGGGTGCCGCCTTGCTTGCATCCGCCGGTGCAGTCGAGGGCGGTTTCGCTGCTGCCGTTGGTGCCTTTCTTGTCTGCGCAGTCCTGATCATTCTGGCAGGCCTGATCCGCCCTTTTGGGCGCGCCGTTGCAGCGATCCCAAGTCCGCTTGCGAATGCCATGCTGGCGGGCGTTCTTTTCGGGCTGTGTCTTGCTCCGGTGCGGGCAGTCAGCGAAATGCCGGTATATGCTCTGGCGGTAATCCTGACCTGGGCAGTCGCTGTCCGTTTTGCCAGGCTCTACGCCGTCCCGCTGGCCATGGTCGTTACCTTCGGCATTGCATTTTTGACCGGCGGTTCGCTCGAACTTGAAGAAACGCCTCTCATCAGCCAACCGCTTGTTATCCTGCCGGTGTTCACTTTCGAGGCTTTGGTCAGCATCGCACTGCCGCTTTTTATCGTGACGATGGCGTCTCAGAACATTCCGGGCATCGCAGTCTTGAGGGCCTTTGGCTACCAGCCGAACAGCAGCTCTTTATTTACGCTCTCCGGTGTCTTCAGCTTGGTATCGGCCCCGTTCGGCGGGCACGCCGTAAACCTTGCCGCAATCACGGCCGCCATGTGCGCCGGTGAAGATGCACACAAGGATCCAGCCGCCCGCTATTGGGCGGCCGTGTTTGCCGGTGTGATTTATATCCTGTTTGGACTCTTCGCCGGTCTGGTCATGGCGTTCGTGGCCGCAACACCTGGTGTCTTGATTGAAGCCGTAGCAGGTCTTGCCTTGCTTGGCGCGCTTGCGTTTTCAATCGGTGAAGCGACCAAAGAGGCCGAAACGCGGGACAGCGCGATCATCACCTTTGCAATAACTGCCTCCGGTGTCAGCTTCTTCGGGGTATCCGGCGCCTTTTGGGGACTTCTTGCAGGGGGAGCGTTCATGGCACTTATGCGCTTTCGAAAACAGACTTAAGTGCTTGCCCTTCCCCCTTTGGCTCCCATAGTCTTCCAGACGAAACAACTTTGGAGTTCTGTGCCTGTGACGGCGCCCTACATACTGCAACCCGACCCTTTCAATCCCGCCCTTTCGACCACCGTAACCGGGGTCGACCACACCGGTGCTGAAGTCGACACAAGAGTGGTCACCGAAAAACCTCTCACCCTGTTTCTGAATTCCCAGGAAGTGGTAACGATGATGACCATCGGTGATCATCCGGACCTGCTTGCCGTCGGCTATCTCAAAAACCAGAACATGCTGGCACCCGACGATGTCATTACCGGGATCGAATACGATGATGATCTCGAAGTGGTTATCGTTCGCACAGAGCGCGAGACCAACTTCGAAGACAAGATGAAGAAGAAGGTCCGGACCTCCGGCTGTGCCCAAGGCACCGTTTTCGGTGATGTCATGGAAGGCTTTGAAACCATCGACCTTCCAAAAGACGCCCGGCTGAAAACATCCTGGCTCTATGCGCTCACCAAGGCGATCAACACAACACCGTCGCTTTATCTGGAAGCTGGTGCGATCCATGGCTGCGTGTTGTGCCGTCATGACCAGCCGCTGGTCTACATGGAGGATGTCGGCCGCCACAACGCTGTCGACAAGATCGCCGGCTGGATGGAGCTGAACAAGATCCCGGCAGACGACAAGATCTTCTACACAACAGGACGTCTGACATCCGAAATGGTCATCAAGACTGTCATGATGGGGATTCCAATTCTCGTGTCGCGCTCCGGCTTTACCGCTTGGGGCGTGGAACTTGCCCAGCAAGCCGGTTTGACCTTGATTGGCCGGGCGCGGGGCAAGAGATTCGTCGTGCTGTCCAGCTCAGAACGGATTGACTTTGATATGGATCCCGCGCTTGCGGATGACGAACCCCGTGGTTCCGGCCGGAAAGGGAGTGAAAAAGCGGAATGACCCCGGCAAATGCTCTGATCTCCAAAGACCGTGTCCTCGGCTGTGTGCTCGCGGGCGGGCAATCGCGCCGGATGGGCGGCGGCGACAAGACGCTGATTGATCTCAATGGCAAATCGATGCTGGAGCTCATTCTGGATCGGCTCAACCCGCAGGTCTCCCAGATCGTACTGAATGCAAATGGCGACCCCGAGCGGTTTGCTCAGTTCCGGCTTCCGGTAGAGCCTGACCCGATCGGCGGCTTTGCAGGCCCTCTTGCTGGTGTCCTCGCAGGACTTGATCACGCACGGCGCAATCTGCCTCACGTCAGCCATGTCGTTTCCGTCGCCGGAGATACGCCGTTTTATCCGGCCAATCTGGTTGATCGTTTCCTGGAAGCGGCTCCCGGCGACAATCCGGTGATCGCGCTCGCCAGTTCGTCTGACAAACTCCACCCGGTCTTTGGTCTTTGGCCGGTCGCGCTCTATAACGATCTGCACGACTGGCTGTCGACGGGACAAAGCGGCAAGGTACTGGCCTTTGTCGACCGTCATGACAGCATCGAAGTCGGTTTCGAATTGGATCAGGCGACCGGCCTGGATCCGTTTTTCAATGCCAACCGGCCGGATGATCTTGAGACGGCCCGCAACGCGGCGAGCCTTTTGTCCTCATGATATCAACGCCTGTCTTCGGAATTACTGGCTGGAAGAACTCCGGCAAGACGCAATTGGTGACCCGGCTGGTGGCGGAGTTCACCTCCCGTGGTCTTAAGGTGTCTACAGTCAAACACGCACACCACAACTTCGATATCGATCGGCCAGGCGCCGACAGTTACCGGCACCGGGAAGCCGGTGCCGTTGAAGTCGCTCTTGTATCCGGCCGCCGTTGGGCCTTGATGCACGAGCTGCGTGAGGAACAAGAACCACCGCTTTCAGCAATTCTCCCGCGATTGGCGCCCTGCGACTTGATCCTGATCGAAGGGTATAAGCGGGAAAACCATCCGAAGATTGAAGCGAGACGCACGGAATCGGCCAGCAAAGGCCCTTTATCACCGGAGGACCCGCACATTTTGGCTGTTGCCGCTGATCATGCAATTCCTGACGAAACGTTGCCTGTTTATGATCTCGATGACATCTCCGGTCTTGCTGACTTCATAACCAGCCACCTCAGCCTGCAGAGTGTCCAGTCATGACGGCAAAGCCTCTTTTGAATGACTGCTTTCTGCACGACAAGGACCGGCTGAAACACGCCGAGGCCCTAGCTATTCTGAAAGACCGGCTTACGCCGGTGGCTGCGTTGGAGACCATTCCCCTGGGCGATGCGTTCGGCCGGATCCTGGCAGAAGACATCACCGCGCCGCGCAACATTCCGCTCGCCGACAATTCCGCTGTCGACGGGTATGCATTCCGCTTTGCAGACCATGATGAAGCCGGTGGTTTTTTCCGGTTGCGCCAGCGTATTGCCGCCGGTCATGCCAGCAACGAAATGCTTGCGCCTTGGGGCGCCGCCCGGATCTTCACCGGAGCCGTCATGCCGCCGGGCGCTGACTCGGTCGCCATGCAGGAAGACTGTGAAACCCACAGTCAGGACGGCGAAGACTTCGTCATCGTGCCCCAAGGCCTAAAGAAAGGTGCCAATTGCCGGAAGGCCGGTGAAGATGTTGCCGAAGGCACGAAGATATTGACCTCCGGGCACCGGCTGAAGCCTCAAGACCTTGCAGCGATTGCGTCGACCGGACTTGCCGAATTCACGGTCTATCGAAAGCTTAAAGTCGCGCTCGTTTCAACCGGCGATGAATTGCGCCGACCCGGCGATCTGATCACCGTCGGGGACGTCTACGATTCCAATCACTACTTGCTGAAAAGCCTCGCGTCCGGGCTGCCGGTCGAAATCGAAGATCTGGGGATCTTGAAGGACGATGCCGGTCTTGTCGAAAACACTCTGGCTGAAGCCTCAAAGACCTTTGACATCATCCTGACGACCGGCGGGGCAAGCCGCGGCGAAGAAGATCACATGCAGACCTCGCTGGAAAAGCTTGGCCAGCGGCACATGTGGCAACTCGCCATCAAGCCGGGACGGCCTATGATGTTCGGCCAGATCGGAAACTGCGTGTTTCTTGGACTGCCCGGCAACCCGGTCGCGGCGATGGTCTGTTTTCTGCTCTATGGCCGCCCGGTCATCAGTGTTTTAGGTGGCGGCGGTTTTGTGGAACCACAACGGTTCCAGGCCCCGGCGGACTTCGAGGTTCCAAAAAAGAAACCGGATCGCCGGGAGTTCTACAGAGGCATCCTTGGGATCGACGAAAACGGCAAGACAATCGCCCGCAAATTCGACCGTGACGGCTCTGGCCTGATCACGGGTCTGCGCGAAGCGGACGGGCTGATCGAGATCCCGGAAGACGCAACCTCTGTAAAACGCGGTGAGCTGGTCACCTTCCTGCCCTTCTCCGGTATGGGCGTTGTGTGATCCGGCTAATCTAGAAACGTCCCTTCTGATCAGCGGATTCTACGAACTTCAAGACCAATCACTTCATCGGGTAATATCGTCACCCCGTTAGCTGATTTGTGCGCGTTCGAAATGAAACACAGTCGAAATAAATGGGCGCGACCGTTTCACCATGGTGCATTCCCGGCCTCGAGCCGGGATCTGTGAAACGATGGTCCCGGCTCAAGGCCGGGACTGCTTTTTTCAAGTACTTTGGTTTTATTAGAACGTGTACGGCCAGTCGGCCGCGACGAAGCGGTAGCCATCGCCTTGTTTGGCGAGATAGCCAAAACCCGGGAACGGGATGTGCATTCCGGCAAACATCACCCTGTCGGCCGAAATCTCATCGAAAAACTTCTTCCGGGTCTCAATTGCCTGCGCCGGATCGATATCAAAGGCAATTGCCCATTCCGGATGCTCGAATTGATATGTTGTTGCGTGAATGACGTCCGCCGCAATGATCAGCTGTTCGCCATTGCTTTCGATGACGAAGCCGACATGTCCGGGCGTGTGGCCCGGCAAAGCCTTCGCAATGATGCCCGGAAAGAGTTCCTTTCCCGGATTGAACAGTGTCTGGGTGGACTTGTAGGCATCTGCGCTTGCGCGAGCTCCAAGGAAAAACGGTTTGAACTGTTCGGGCGCTGCGTTCAGTGCTGCATCATCGTACCAGAAGGTGTTATCCAGCTCAGGCAGCAGCAATTCAGCATTCGGGAACGCTTTTTCACCTGCCGGTGTCAGCACGCCGAAAAGGTGATCCGGGTGCATATGGGTGATCAGAACCGCATCGATCTGTTCCGGCGTGACACCAGCTGCGGACAAAGCACTGCTTAGATGCCCCAGTGTCGGCCCCATCTTGTCGGATGTGCCCGCATCTATCAGCACCAATTTGTCGCCGGTGTTGACGAGATAAGCGTTCACCGGTCCAGTGAGAGCCTGACCTTCAATAAAGGCCGCCTCACGAAGTTTCGCCGCAGTTTCTTCTTCGTAGCCAACGAAGAGTTCTGGACCCAGTTGCAGGTAACCGTCGAGGAGCGCTGTCACTTCGAAATCACCAACCTTGCGCCGCAATGCACCCACCATTGGCGACCCAGCCAACGGCGCTGCCGCCTGTGCTGATGCCGGGATGAGGCTCAAAGCACTTGCCGCGCCAAGTGCAGCACCGCCGGTCATGGCGCCGCCCAAGAAGCCACGACGGTTCATGGAAATTGTTTCAACGGTCATATCTATTCTCCAATGCCGTTCTGCCAATCCGCCCCCTAAAGAGGCCGTGCCCTTTAATTGATTTATTCTTCTGGATTTTAAAGCCGGAGATTATTTATAAGAACCAGAAGCTCAACTTATGAATTATATTTTCTGGCGGCTTCAGGAGACTGAAATGGACAAATTGAGCGCGCTCAGCAGTTTTGTGAACGCGGTGAGACTGGGTAGTTTTTCCGCGGCCGCAACGCACTTGGGCGTGTCACAGCCAGCGGTCAGCCAACAGGTCCGAAGCCTGGAGGACACGCTCGGAACACGGCTGATCAACCGCACGACACGGCGCTTGTCTTTGACCGAGGCGGGGGAACGCTATTTCGCTTATGCCAGTGACATTCTGGAGAAGCTCTCCGAGGCGGACCGGTCGGTACAAAGCAATGAAGCCCAAATGAGTGGCCGCCTCACCGTCAGCCTGCCGTATGCCTTCACAGAGCCGGAGCTGGCAGGCTTCCTGACCAGGTTCAAGACGGCCTATCCGAACATCTTGTTCGACGTGCAACTGTCGGACGCCATGGTGGATCTGCAAAAGGAGCGGATTGATGTCGCCATTCGAATGGGGCATTTGCGTGACGACCGGTTGATCGTCAAAAAGCTCGGCGACATGAAACGATGCCTTGTGGCCTCACCAGACTATCTGAACCGGAGGGGGCGACCCGAGACACCGGACGATCTCAAAACGCACGACTTCCTGCTTTATCCGCATATCGCCGAGGCTGGATCCATCGAGCTCGTCGGCCCCACAGGAAAGGCAACCAAGGTTGCTGTGTCGCCAACAATGGTGATCAACAATTCTGCGGCCCTCCGCCGTGCAGCAATCGCAGGCTTGGGCATCTCCACCGCGGTAACCTGGCTGTCAGCACCGCACTTTGGAACGGGAGAACTGGAACTGATCCTTGCGGATTGGTCCTATGGTGTTCATCCCATCCACGCGGTTTATCCGTCTTACCGCTTCATACCGATGAAAGTCCGCCAGTTTGTCTCGGACCTTCAAGCTCATCTGGATGAGCAGCAGGCCTTTGCAGACCCGACCACCCGTTTGGCTGCAGCGGAATAAGCCCGTCAAACCTCATCCACGGCGACGACCCACGTCTCCTTGAGTGCCTCAGCTTCCCATTCCTGCCAGGCGTCAAGCCCGCGCAAGGTTTGGCTGTATTTGGCGGCAACAGACGCATCGCTGAGGCCGTAGGTGTCAAACCGGCTCACGACGGGCGCATACATGGCATCTGCAATCGTGAAATCGCCGAACAAAAACGGTCCGCCGGAGACCTCGAGACACTCTTCCCAAATCTCAAGGATCCGGCCGACATCCGCCTGGACGGCCTCGCTGACGGACCGCTTTTCAGCCGGGCGGCGCATGTTCATCGGACATTCGGCTCTCAGAGCCGGAAAACCTGAATGCATTTCCGCCGAGGCTGATCTTGCGCGCGCACGCGCTTCAAGTTCCGTCGGCCATAGCCCCTTGTCGGGATAGCAATCGGCAACATACTCAAGGATCGCAAGGCTGTCCCAAACCGTAAGATCACCGTGCTTCAGCACAGGAATTTTCATGCTCGGCGAGAAGTCACGAAACTTCGGATTGCCGTTTTCAAAGTCGAAAGGAACAAGCGTTTCCTTGAACGCAATGCCCTTGTGCCGCATTGCGATCCAGGGTCGGAACGACCAGGTCGAATAGTTCTTGTTCCCGATGAAGAGTTCGAATTCGGCCATCTGCTCCGCCCGCTTTCAAATCCGTTTCCAGATTGTGTCATGAGATGTGACCGGCAAACTGTGCCGGGCGATATTGTCCTACCGGCACCCGGCGGCCGCTTCCAATTGAATAAGTTCATCAATCCCATAAGGAAGTCTCATGGGTGGACAACGGCATGCTGTTTGCATCGGAATATGTGTTTCTGATTTTTAAGGACATACATCCGATGACCGTTTCCGCCGCAGCCAAGACTTTGACCGTTGCCCAAACAAACAAACCTCTTTCTTCGTCCAAATCTCCTTTCAACATGTCTGAGATCAGGGCAGAGCTCGCCCGCCAATACGAAGACTGGAAAGCGCTGCCCGAAGATCAGAAATTGCGCCACCTCAAACTTGAAAAACATGGACTGAGCGAACAGGATCTGGACAATCTTCCAGAAGCAGAGCGGGCCCAGTTTGAGCAAAAAATCGCTGAGGCAAGCCGACAGCCCGTGTTTGCGCCATCTTCTGACGAAAGCACCAGCAGATCAGCCCTTTTCAAGCCCGTCGTTTCTCTGGCCTCGGTTCTCGCCATTTCCGACGCCACCCCTGCGGATGCCGGCGAACCCGCCGGAGCACGGCAAGATACCGCTCTCTTGGCGAACAGCATCGACAACGGCCGCGAAAGATAATTGTCTCGATATTGGGCAAAACCAAACAACAATGTTCGCCAACCGGCCAGCATTTCCCTACGGCATGCCTAATTGGATCAAAAAAAGGCAAATTTCCGCTGTGTTTTTTTCATGGGCATGCTTGAAATTTGGATCGAAGTGTATGGAATAGGGCCTTCGGGCAAAAAGGCGGGACGAACCCGCCTGAAACCCAAACAAAATACTAGGGGAATCAATATGCGTTTTGTGCGTATGGCCGCAGCTGCGGTTGCAGTCCTGGCCACGGTTGGTGGCGCAACTGCAAAAGACTGGTCCAAGGTCCGCATCGGAACCGAGGGCGCCTACCCTCCGTTCAACTCCCTGACCGCTGACGGTCAGCTTGTTGGCTTCGACATCGATATCGCCAACGCTCTTTGCGAAGAAATGAAGGTCGAGTGCGAATTCGTCACTCAGGACTGGGACGGCATGATCCCGGCACTGCAGGCTGGCAAATACGACGCCATCATCGCGTCCATGTCGATCACCGAAGAGCGCAAGCAGAAGGTCGACTTCACCAACAAGTACTACAACACCCCGCCGGCAATCGGTGTTCCGAAAGACACCAAGCTGACCGGTGTTACCAAGGACGACCTGAGCGGCATTCTTCTTGGCGCACAGTCCTCCACGACCCACTCCAACTATGCGGAAGCTCACTTCCCGGATGCCGAGCTGAAGCTGTATCCGACTGCTGACGAATACAAGCTGGATCTCGAAAACGGCCGTATCGACGCTGTGATCGAAGACGTTGTGGTTCTGTCCGACTGGCTCGCAACCGACAACGGTGCATGCTGTAAAGTCCTGAGCACGTTGAAGTCCGACCCGGTCATCAACGGTGAAGGTGCCGGCATCGCGATCCGCAAGGGCGAAGATGAGCTGAAAGACAAATTCAACGCAGCGATCGAAGCCATCATTGCGAACGGAAAGTACAAAGAAATCAACGATAAGTACTTCTCTTTCGACGTATACGGCGGCTAATCTGATCGCGGTGTGAAAACCTTTGAAGCGTGGCGCGGACCTCCGGGCCACGCTTTATCGTGAGGTGGTCCTCACGCTGCCAGCCGGAGGGGCGGCTGGACTAACAACGACAAAACAGAAAGAAGCGCCGGCTCATGAATGAAGCTTTGACGCTGTTATCCTTTGGGGAACAAGGCTGGGGTGATACGATTGCCTCAGGTGTGCTGATCACCGTATCGCTGGCGCTCGCAACCTTACCGATCGGGCTTATCCTTGGTTTTCTGATTGCACTGGCCAAAAACTCGTCCGAACCCAGTCTCAAGCTGGCGGCCAACATCTACACAACAATCTTCCGTGGCCTTCCAGAGCTCCTGACCCTGTTCCTGGTCTATTTCGGCGTTCAAATCGCCATCCAGGAATTCATCAAGCTGCTCGGCTACGACATCTACTTCGAGGTCAACTCATTTGTCGCAGGGATGGTGGCGCTGTCTTTGGTGTTTTCCTCCTATGCCTCCGAAGCCTTCCTGTCCGCATTTAATGGCATTCCGCAAGGCCAGTATGAAGGCGGCTACGCGCTTGGCCTGTCGCGCTACAAGACGATGCGTTTGATCATCCTGCCGCAGTTGATCCGCCTTGCCTTGCCCGCGCTCGGAAACCTCTGGCTGATCCTGTTGAAGGAAACCTCGCTTGTGTCCGTCATCGGCTTGGCAGACCTGGTGCGGGAAGCCGGGATTGCTGCACGTGTGACCAAAGAGCCGTTCCTGTTCTTTGGGCTGGTGCTGGTCATCTACCTCCTTCTGACCATGATTTCCTCTGTGGGGCTGCTCCGCATTGAACGCTGGTCCAAACGGGGAGACTCCGCCAGATGATCGCAGCCAATCCCTCAACCGGCATGACACGCCCGCCACCACCGCAGAAAAAGTGGACCAACCTCCGGATCGCCGGCCATGTGCTGATGGCGCTTTGGATCCTGTCCGGTCTTTATCTGCTGTATTTTCTTGGCTCTAACGTCGCGAGCCCGTTTTTCCAGAAGTACTGGCCTGAATATGTCGATGGCTTCATCGTCACGATCCAGATCGTCAGCGTCTCACTGGTGCTGGGTGCGCTGCTTTCGGTGCCGATTGCAGCCGGGCGCGCGTCAAAACTGAAAATCTTCTCCTGGCCGGCCTATGCCTATGTGAACTTCTTTCGTGGCACGCCTCTGCTCGCCCAGGCGTTCATGGTCTATTACGGCTTTGGATCCTTCAGCGAAGAGCTGAAAGCTGCCGGTCTCTGGTGGTTCTTCCGCGATGCCTGGTACTGTGTGATCTTCACGTTCTCGTTGAACACGGCGGCCTATCAGGCCGAGATCCTGCGCGGCGCGATCCAGAACGTGCCGAAAGGCCAATGGGAGGGCGGAGAAGCTCTCGGGCTCTCCAGAAATGTGATTTTCTTCAAGATCATCCTGCCTCAGGCCTTGATGGTCGCCTTGCGGCCCTACGGCAACGAGATCATCCTGATGATCAAGGGATCGGCGATTGCGTCAATCGTAACAATCTACGATCTCATGGGCGAAACCCGCCGTGCCTATTCGCGGTCCTACGATTTCCAGGCTTACATTTGGGCGGCGGTTGCCTATCTGTTGATCGTGGAAACGTTGCGCCGGATCTGGGACAAGATCGAAGCCCGGCTGACCCGGCACTTGAAGCGGTGAGCCCCCTCACCGCTTCCCCAATTCTTCAATATTGATAAACCCGCCCGTCAGTTCTCGACACCGGGCGTGGTGATGGAGCCTTTCATGTCCTCACACAAACCACCGCTTCACGCTGACACGCTCCTCGCTCATGGCGGCGGTGGGTTCGATGCCGCGACCGGAGCTGTTGTGCCTCCCATTCCGGTGGCGACAACATTTGTGCGGGACGAAAACTACGCCTTGGTGAGCGACGGTCACCTTTATAGCCGGGACGACAATGACCTCTTCCGCAAGACGGAGAATCTGCTCGCAACGCTGGAAAACGGCGCGGAAAGCCGGCTGTTCTCTTCAGGCATGGCCGCAGTTGCAGCTGTTGCACGGGTTGTGAAACCGGGCGGTACTTTGATGGTCCAGTCCGGGATTTATTGGGGAACCACTCTGTTCCTGCGTGAACACTGCGCCCGCAACAACATCGCCCTGGTTGAATGCGATGCGAGCGATCTCGCCACCTTTCGTGATGAACTGGCTATCACCAAGCCCGACCTTGTCTGGCTTGAGGTTCCAAGCAATCCCTACCTCAAGGTCCCAGACATCGAGAAAGCCGCAGAACTCTGTAAAGCTGCGGACGCTCTCCTTGCGGTCGACGCCACAGCCGCAACCCCGCTGATCCTGAAGCCGCTCACACTTGGAGCGGATTTGGTCATGCATTCGGCAACAAAAGCCTTGAACGGACACTCTGATCTCCTTGGCGGTGTCGTCACCACACGCGATGCCAAGTCAGAAGCCTGGGACTTCATCAAGACGGAACGCAAGATGGCCGGCGCCGTGATGGGCTCATTTGAAGCTTGGCTGCTGCTGCGGGGTCTCAGAACCCTGAGCCTTCGCGTTGAGCGCATGAATGCCAACGCACAGGCTTTGGCAGAACACCTTGAGACGCACTCAAAGATCGAGAAGGTCCTTTATCCAGGGCTAGCCGGCCACAAGGACCACACAGTCGCAAAGGCACAGATGTCGGGCGGATATGGATCTTTGATGTCCGTTCAGACCAAGGGCGGCAAAGAGGAAGCGCTCAAAGTCACCGGAGCGCTGACGCTGTTCCAGCGGGCAACATCGCTGGGCGGTACGGAAAGCCTCATCGAGCATCGCCGCTCCATTGAAGGCGAAACTTCCGGTATCCCGGGGAACCTCCTGCGCCTCTCGCTTGGCATCGAACACATCGATGATCTGATCGCCGACTTCGATGCGGCACTGAAAGCAATCTAATCCATGGTCCTTGGAAAACCAGACAGTCAATCGCAATAGGCCGGTGATCCCGCACAAATCGAGAGGAGGACGCGCATGATCACATTCGCTCTTGCTGTTTTCTTCTTGATCATCACTCCTGGGCCCGGCGTCTTGTCGGTAGCAGGCGTAGGATCTGCGTTCGGTTTTGGGCCCGGCGCCCGCTACATTGCCGGGCTGTTTGTCGGCACAAACTTGGTTGCAATTGCCGTTGTGTCCGGCATGGCGACCGTAATCCTGGCAAATGAAAACATTCGCGCAGGTCTGTTGATCGCCTCGGTGCTTTACCTCCTTTACCTCGCCTATCGGATTGCCTTTGCGGGAACGCGTATTGCGTTCAAGGAAGCACCAAGCGCGCCTGGCTTTTGGGCGGGCGTCACACTGCAGTTGGTCAACCCCAAGGCCTATGCCGTGAACACAACTTTGCTGACGGGATTTGCTTTTTTGCCGTCGAGCCTCGTCGCGGAAACGCTATTAAAGTTCCTGATCATGAACCTGATCTGGATCCCGATACATTTTGGTTGGTTATATGTTGGAATGACAATCCACCGGCTCAATCTTGCCCCGCATGTGCAACGGCGGGTGAACATCGCCATGGCAATTTCAATGTTGATTGTGGTCGGTCTCGCGTTGCTTGCGCCCAAATAACCCGCCGCAACAAAAAGACTGCTCTGCTCATTCCTGCATCATCGAGCGAAGCCAGCTGATGAAGCTCTTCAGGGCGGGCCGCTTTACGCCGGGACGTGTGACCAAATAATACCCTGTCCCCGGATAGAGGCCCTCCTCAAACAGTACCCTTAGATTTCCCGCATCAATGTCAGGCTGGATAAAAGCTTTCGCAGTGGCGGAGATGCCTTCCCCCCGGCGAAGACCTTCCAGAACCATGTAGCCAGGCAGGTGCGTAACGCTCAGCTTGTTTTTCGGAACACCCCCCTGCCGCTCCAACCAGACACCTAGCTCATTGGTCCCGTATTCCTGGAGCCAGGGAAACTCCAGGATATCTTCCGGGTTTTCCATTTTCCGTTCGCCAATCAGGCAATCCGCCCCGACCACAACGAAATTGGTCGCCAAGAACAGTTCGGCTTCCAATCCAGGCCAATTGCCCTTTCCGAAACGAATGGCAAGGTCCGTACCACCAGGCGCCAGTTCGGTCACCTCGGCGCTCGGATTGAGCATGAGCTCGACACCTGGATGTTTATGCCGGAAATCGTTGATCCTTGGCATCAACCAACTCACTGCAAATGAGGGGGTCATCGTGATGTTCAGCGGGCGGGCTTCTCCGCTTGCGCCAATGGCCTCAACGGTTTCGCCGATCGTTTCAAACCCTTTTCGAAGGCCCTCATAGAGCTGCCGCCCTTCGTCCGTAAGCTCGATTCCGCGCCCTGCCCGGGCGACCAGCGGAAGACCAAGGTGTTTCTCCAGAGCCCGCACCTGCTGGCTGATCGCTGCATGTGTGACGTTCAACTCACGTCCGGCAGCGGACAGGCTTTTGCTTTCCGCGACAGTCGCAAATGCACGAAGGCTGTTGAGCGGGGGCATATTGCGCCAGTCCATATATTAGTTTTCCTTACATATTGAAAATCTTCCTGACTCGCTAAAGAAGGCCAGAAAACGCACATTATCCTCAGTCAACCGGATAGAAGGATGTTAGATCATGTTTAACGTTTATGCCCGTTCTTTCTTTGAGGCAACACGCTTCACACAAAACACACGCCCTGATCCTGCTACCCAACAGCATCAAGACCAGCAAACGGCCGCAAGAACACGGCACGCACGCTTGTGGCGTCGCGGCCCGTATTGGATCTGAGCGGGGGACTGACAAGTCCATCAAGATGCCCTAGAACTTTGCCGAACATCTGAACACCGAGGCCCGGCGGCAAGCCGGGCCTTCGTCTGCATGGGGAGCAAAATCATGGCAAAGGTGGCATTCATCGGTCTTGGGGTCATGGGATACCCGATGGCCGGTTTTTTGAAGACCAAAGGCGGCCATGACGTCACGGTCTACAACCGCACAACTGCGAAGGCGGAAAAATGGGCGGCCGAGTATGGTGGCTCCTTCGCGAAGACCCCGCAGGAAGCCGCTGAGGGGTGTGACTTTGTCTTCTGCTGCGTCGGCAATGACGATGATTTGCGGTCTGTCACCACCGGCCCGGATGGCGCGTTTCACAGCCTGAAAGACGGCGCGATTTTCATCGACAACACAACGGCTTCCGCAGAGGTCGCACGCGAACTCTATGAAGCGGCCAAAGCAAAGGGCTGCGGTTTTATCGATGCGCCCGTTTCAGGCGGCCAGGCCGGTGCTGAAAATGGCGTTTTGACCGTGATGTGCGGCGGAGATGAAGATGTCTTCGACAAAGCCAAACCGGTTATTGATTGTTTTTCCAAATTTGTCGGCTTGATGGGTCCGAGCGGCGCCGGTCAGCTCACAAAGATGTGCAATCAGATCTGCATCGCCGGGCTGGTTCAAGGACTGTCTGAAGCCATTCATTTCGCCGAAAAATCAAACCTTGATGTGGAGACCGTCATCTCCGCCATTCGCGGTGGTGCAGCTCAGTCCTGGCAGATGGAAAACCGCTGGGAAACCATGCGCGACGGCAAATTCGATTATGGTTTTGCGGTCGACTGGATGCGCAAGGACCTGGGTATCTGCCTGAAAACCGCAAGCGACACCGGCGCCCGCTTGCCGGTGACCGCACTGGTCGACCAGTTCTACGCTGAAGTCCAGGCCATGGGCGGAAACCGTTGGGACACCTCCAGCTTGGTTGCCCGCTTGCGGAACGCCGACAAAAGCTAAGTCCGCATGTCCCAAAGCCCAAAATCATCAGGTGAAGACTGGTCTTTCGACCGTGTTCTGGACACCTTGACGGCCCTGGGCTCAGAAGAAAACCGCGCCGGTATGGCGCGGTTCGGCATTGAAACGTCCAAGGCCTTCGGCGTTCCAATGGCAGAGCTGCGTCCCTTGGCGCGGCGTATAGGCAAACACGAAAACCTGGCTGATGAGCTTTGGGCCAGCGGGTATCATGAAGCGCGTCTGCTCGCTATTTTGACCATTCCGCAAGCAGCCTTGACAGATGAACGCGCCCTGCGGTGGTTGTCCGAAATCAGGTCCTGGGACCACTGCGATCAGTTGACCAACGTCCTGGCGCGGCGCGAAGGATCAGACGGCTTGATCGCACCCCTCGCCGCCAACGAGGAAGAATTTCTCCGGCGCGCAGCCTTCGCGCTGATCGCTTGGCGCGCCGTTCACGCGAAGAAATCGCCGGACACCGAGTTCCTCAGCTACCTGCCACTGATCAGAACAGCTGCCAGCGACCCCCGAAATTTTGTCTGGAAGGCGGTGCATTGGGCCTTGCGCCAGATCGGAAAGCGGTCTGCCAGTCTGCACGGCCCTGCCCTCCAGCTCGCTGAAGAGCTTTCTGAAAACCAGAACAAAACCGTAAGACGGGTCGGACGCGAATCGTTTCGGGAACTGAACTCCGACAAGGTGCGCCAGCGCCTTTCAATCAGCAAAGACTGAGTGCCCCATTTCACACTCTGCTCCGTTACTCAGATACAGCTTCCTGCGCAATGGCGTCCAGCAGCGTATTGATATCACCAATCGCGGCTTTCGACGCGTCTGATCCGGTTTCGGACAAGCGGCGGAACCCGACCGTAACGGTGCCTTCCGCATCCGGCGTGTCGTAGACGAACAAGGTGTATGGGCAATAGGCGATGTTGGCCGGGTCGGCTTCCATCACTTTTCGCGATAGATCCGCGGAGCAGAACAACATCGCCTGGGCGTTGGCATAGATCTGTCTTGTTCCCCCGACATCGGCGGATGTGCGCGCCAGCATATCACCAATATGGGAGGTGTAGTCGATGACAAGACCGCGGTTGATGATCGCGTTCTCAAGACCGAACCGGACATCTTCGAAGTCTGCCTCGACCGAATAGGCCGTCACGCCGTCCGGAGCATCTGCCTTGTCAGCCGCGTTGGCGGTTGCAGTGCCAACAAGCGCAAACGCTCCGATCGCGATGGCGCCAGCTGTGGTTAAACCCGTTTTCATACCGTCCTCCCAAGAAAGCTTTGATTTTTGGGAGGATATGGCACGATCACGGTGACCGCCATTGATACATCTCAATTTTTGAATGTTTTAGTCCGCGCGGCTTAGACCTCGACTTCTACGGTGCCGATTGGGTTGGAACAACAGGCAAGGATGAAGCCGTCCTCGATGTCCTCGTCGCTGATACCGCCGGAATGGACCATATGCACCTCGCCGGACACCTTCTTGACCTTGCAGGTGCCGCACACACCGAACGTACAGCCGGACGGAATGTTCAGTCCGGCATCCTTGGCAACAGCCAGGACAGTATCTGTTTCCGAGCACCAGGCCGACACGTTGGAACCAGTAAAGACGATATGCGCCTTGGTGTCTTCCTGCGGGACCACGTCGTCGAACTCGGTGAGCTCTTCCTTGGTTTCCGCCGGAGCCTGAAAGCTCTCCTGATGATACCGGTCCATATCGTAGCCGAGCGCATTCAGGATCTCGCGCACACCTTCCATGAACCCTTCAGGGCCGCAGCAATAGACGTCACGTTCCAGATAGTCGTTGCACATCAAACCAAGCATCAGCTGGTTGAAGTAACCACGATAGCCGGTCCAAACCTCGTAGGGATCGCTTTGATTGACAACGAAATGCAGCTGCAGACCGTTCGTCCGGCAGGCCATATATTCAAGGCGCTTGCGGAAAATCAGCTCTGCCGGCCGGTTGGCGCACTGAATGAAGCATATATCCGGCTCTTCACCGCGCTCGAACAACGTGCCCGCCATCGACATCATCGGCGTCACGCCAGATCCGGCAGAGATAAATAGGAACTTTCCGTCCGGGTTCGCAGGAAGATGGAAAAGGCCTGCTGGTCCATAGGCCTTGATCTGCATGCCGGGGGCCAGATGATCGAGCATCCAGCGAGTCCCGATGCTACCTTCCTGGGCCTTCACCGTCACCGATAGATAGGCCTGCGTCACTGGTGAAGAAGAAATCGTGTAGGTGCGCTGCACGTTCCCGCCAGGGACCGGCAGGTCAAGCGTGACGAACTGGCCGGCCTTGTAAACAAACCGGTTGCCGGACGGCGGACGGAACGTGAAGGTCTTCACGTTTGGCGCCTCCGGCAAAACGTTCACGCATTCCAGCATCTCGGCATCGGTCCAGACAGGTGTGTCCTTGTCCGGCATCGGGATCATCGCCATGACTTACTCCGCTGCCACACGAAACCGGCGCACAAGGCCCTTCTCAAGGGTGCGAGCATACCAGTCGACAAACTGGATCACGCCGCTTTCCTGAACAGGCGAATATGGTCCGGGTTCATAGGCCGGAGAGTTGATACCGATCTGGTTCTCTTCGACAATTTGCCGGTCTTCATCGTTGGTGTGCACCCAAACCTCGGTCAGCCGCTTCAAATCATAGTCGACGCCTTCCTGGGCATCTTTGTGCACCAACCATGTCGTCGTAACCCGGGTTTCCATCGGCCCGACTGGGAGCACGCTAAATGTCAGAACACTGTCGGAGAGGAAATGGTTCCACGTGTTCGGATAATGGAAAAACAGGCACGTCCCGGCATTGTCGAACGGGATAGAGCCCACGCGTCGGGAGACAGCAGCCTTGCCATCCATAGTGTAGCTCACCGCGTCCCCAAGGAACGGAATGCGGACGAACCGCCACTGCTCGTTGTCGTTAATCACATATTTGGCCGGCAAGCCGGATTTTTCGCAGCGATCGACATGCGCGAGGCCCACATTAGAGCTGCTGGAATCGTCTCCGCCAACAAGATTTGGATCGTCGGAAAAGGTCCGGCAGAGCGACGGATGCGAACCGGAGCAGTGATAGCACTCGCGGTTGTTCTCAAGGACCAGTTTCCAGTTGGCCTTCTCCGTGATCGTCGACTGGTGCGCCACCTTCAGATTGGAGAGGTCATGCGGACCAAGATATCGGGATGCTTGAGCCTTCAGGTCCGCGATGTCGGGAGCGGCGTCGGCCAGGCAGATGAACACCATGCCTGACACATCAGCACAGTGGACCGGCTTCAACCCGTGATTTTCAGGCTTGAAGTCTTCGCCCATCTCCCGCGCCCACAGAAGCTTGCCATCAAGCTCGTAGGTCCACTGGTGATAGGGGCAGACAAGCTTCGGAGAGCTTCCCTTGGACGCAGAGCAAATGCGGCTGCCACGGTGCCGGCAGGAGTTGTGGAAGCTACGGATCTGACCGTCCGCACCGCGCACGATGATGATTGAATAGGCGCCGATTTCGAGCGTCACGTAATTCCCGGTCTTCGGCAATTCCGCAGACGGGATCGCAAACACCCACTCTTTGTGCCAGATGTGTTTCATGTCCGCCTGGAACACATCCTCATCAGCATAGAAGGCCTGCGGCAGGGAATAACCGGGGGTCCGGGACATGAGAAGCGAAAGAATATCAGCGTCGCTGTGCATTCTGCATCATCCTGTAAAAGCCGTTTGTAGTGGCCATTGATCTGGCGGATAATTGACGCGCATTTGTGATTTTACATAGCACAAAAACGGCATGATTTTATCCAAGTAAGACGTGCTGCAAATTCAGTCAGCTGTGCCGCTTTTCTAGATATCTTTCACTATCCTCAAAGCGTCATAGATTGCCGCATGTGTGTTACGGGCAGCAACCGCATCGCCGATCCGGTAGAGCGCAAAGGCCCCATCGGGATTCGCGCCTTGCGGCTGAGACCGGCCGAAGATCAAAGCGTCCTGATCCACCGCACCGAAGTTGGTCGATTTCGGTTTCAGCTCAAAATAGAGCTCATCCATCGGAACGGTGCCGTGATTGACAACAATCTGATCAAACTCACGCTCCTCGGTGTGCGCCGAGTAGTCCGTCCCAATCACAGCTGCCAATAGGTTGCCGGACCGGCGCACGCTTTTCAGGCGGTAGGTCACCGTAAAGCGCACATCCTTGTCCTGAAGCGCACGCATATAAGGCACCAGGTTCATCGCCATAACATCGGGCGCAAAGGACCGGTCCGGGGTCATGATCTCAACATGCGCCCCTGATGCTGCAATCATTTCTGCCGCCTGCAAGGCTGGATGATCTCCGGCATCGTCATAGACCAGAACACGCTTGCCGGGCTTGACGTCGCCCGCGATGATGTCCCAGGCCGACACCACCAGATCATTGCCCTCACCAAGCACGTCCGTGTGCGGCAAGCCTCCGGTTGCGATAATGACAGCATCCGGGTATTCAGATTCGATATCAGAGCTTTCCGCAAATCTGTTGAAGTGAAATGTCACCCCACGATTGGAACACTGCTGAAGACGCCAATCGATGATTGAAATCATCTCCCGGCGGCGCTCGGACTGCGCCGTCAACCGGATTTGACCACCAGCATCAGGCGCTGCTTCAAAAACCGTGACGTCATGACCACGTTCACTGGCAACACGCGCTGCTTCCAATCCCGCAGGCCCGGCTCCGACGACAACGACCTTCTTTTTCTCGCTTGCCGGCGGGATCTCATGCGGCATGGTCAGTTCCCGTCCAGTCGCCGCATTGTGGATGCACAGCGCATCACCGGCCTGGTAGATCCGATCCAGACAATAGGTCGCTCCTACGCAAGGACGAATATCGTCCTCGCGTTTCTCTGCGATCTTCTTCACGACATGAGGATCCGCCATATGGGCGCGGGTCATGCCCACCATATCAAGAAGACCCTCCGCGATCGCATGCCGAGCTGTGGCCACGTCCGGGATTTTCGCTGCGTGAAATGTCGGCAGTCCGATTTCCCTTTTGATGCGCCCGGCAAAATCAAGATGTGGCGCGTTGCGCATTCCTTGAACCGGAATAACGTCTGTCAGGCCCGGGTCGGTATCGATATGCCCGCGGATCACATTCAGGAAGTCGATCTTGGCCGACGCCTTCAAACGCCGGGCAATTTCCAGGCCTTCGGCTTCGGTGATCCCACCCTCAAGATCTTCGTCAGCCGTGAACCGGATCCCGACAATGAACTCATCGCCGACCCGATCACGTACCGCATCGATCACTTCCATCGAAAACCGCATCCGGTTCTCCAGAGACCCGCCATAGGGACCGTCGAGTGTGTTGGTGACCGGAGACCAGAACTGATCCATCAGATGTCCATAGGCCTGCAGCTCAATGCCATCCATGCCGCCGTCTTTCATGCGCTCAGCGGCATCGGCATAATCTTGAACAATCCGGGCAATGTCCCAGTCTTCGACCTGTTTCGGAAAGGCACGGTGGGCCGCTTCCCGCTCATGGCTTGACGAAACGGCCGGCAGCCAGTCCCCCTTATTCCAATGGGTCCGCCGGCCAAGATGGGTCAGCTGGATCATCACCGCGCAGCCATGGTCATGACAGGAATCGGTCAGCCGTTTAACCCAGGGCACCACCTCGTCCTTATAGGCCAGGATATTGTTGAAGACCGGTGGGGAGTTGCGCGAGACGGCAGCAGATCCGGCCGTCATAGTCAGGGCGACGCCGGCCTTGGCCCGGGTCTCGTGATAGGCACGGTAACGGTCCTTCGGCATCCCGTCTTCAGGATAAGCGGGTTCATGAGAGGTGATCATGATCCGGTTTTTCAATGTCAGATGTTTCAGCTGATACGGCTGCAGCAACGGATCTTTCGACATGCCTCTCCCTCTTGTGCGCATGCCCGCGATGGTCGCGGAATACTCTCAGTTAAGGCCGCATAGGCTTCTTTGAAAAGTCGGAAAAACGACATTTATGTCGGATTTGAAAACATAGGTGTCAATTTTGCTTGTTTCTGCAGATTTGCGCTGATAACGGATCTAAATGAACACAGATTTGATCAGCAAAACATCGGGATGGCGCGGGTCCCGCGACATATGGGTCCAGGCGGCTTATGTGGCGCTTTTGGATGGCGGTATTGATGCGGTCAAAGTCATGCCCTTGAGCGACCGGCTCGGCCTGTCGCGCACCAGTTTTTACGGCCACTTTTCCAATCGGCAGGACCTTCTGGACGCGTTGATCACGCTTTGGCAAACCAAAAACACCGGCAATCTTGTCCAACGGACCGAAGCCTACGCTGAGACCATCACGGAAGCGATGCTGAATATTTTCGATCTGTGGCTTTTGCCGGAGCTGTTCGATTCCCGCCTGGAGTTTGCCGTCCGCAACTGGGCGCACACCGACCCGCAGCTGGCAAAACTTCTGAATGAGGCCGATCAGGTGCGCGTCGACGCCTTGGAAGCTCTGTTTTTGCGGTTTGGCGATGCGCCGCAATACGCAAATGTGCGCGCGAACACCGTTTATCAAACCCAGATCGGTTATATCTCGATGAAAGTGGACGGGCCGTCCGAACCGCTGGAACCGCGCCTGGCACGCATGCCCCACTACGCGGAGATTTTCACCGGCCAACCGGTCTCAGACGCCGAGATCGCCCGCTTCCGCGCCCGGCATCCTATTGTTTGAATGCGCCTTTAAGCGTCCTTGTCAGCTTTCGGCTTTTCTGTGGCGACATAGGCCAGGGGCAACGCAGTGGTGTTTTTGATTTGCTCCATCGCGAAGGTGGTAGACACATCAGAGATATCAATCTTGGCGATCAAGCGTTTGTAAAACGAGTCGTAGGCTTCGATGTCCGGAACCGCGACGCGCAGGAGATAATCCACCTGCCCCGCCATGCGGTAAAACTCGACCACCTCGGGAAACTCCTGAATGACGTCGGCAAATTTCTTCAGCCAATCTTCAGAGTGCTGGCTTGTGGTGATGGCAACGAAAGCCGTCACCTTTGCATTGACCTTGGTCGGATCGAGCAACGCCACCCGGCCCGTGATCACACCGTCTTCTTCCATCTTCTGGATGCGCCGCCAGCACGGCGTGGTCGATAGCCCAACCCGTCGGCCGATTTCGGCAACGGGCACGGTACAGTCTTCCTGAAGGATGGAGAGAATACGGCGGTCTATGCGGTCGATCATGGTCTTGCCTGAGAAAACGCAGCGTCACCAAGCTTTGGGACGCCCCAAAATGACAGGATTCTTTTTGCCTGCCGGGTCCAGATCCCGCAATACCGTTCTACATGGGGGGAAGGCAAGAGAAATTGAGATTTATCTTCCAATTTCGGAGCTGAATTTGCTTGAAACAGCACCTCCTCAGTGCAATTTCCACGGTAGAATAGAAATTTATTCGAATTTTGGAAGGAGACCGGCATGACACGTTTGCACCTTGGCACAAAAGCGATTGTGGCCGCCGCATGTGCTATCTTGTTTCAGGTCACAAGCCTGACCAGTGCCGCACAGGCGCTGGACGCATCTCCTTTGGTCAGCGTCGAGTGGCTTGAGACCAATCAAGACGACGAAAACCTTCTAGTCCTCGACATTCGCTCCCCGCTCGCCAAGTCCGGTAAAGACGATTACCTGAAAGGTCATATTCCGGGAGCTATCTGGAGCGAATATCCGGGTTTCTGGCGCACCTCGCGCGGCGATGTGACGGGCGTTCTGCCGTCGATTGAAAAGCTGGAGGCTTCGTTATCTGAACTCGGCGTTCATGAAGACCGGACCGTCGTTCTGGTTCCGGCTGGCACATCTCACCTCGATTTTGGGGCTGCGACCCGGATCTACTGGACCTTCAAGTATCTCGGCCACGACAAAGTCGCCATTTTGGATGGTGGCCACAATGCGTGGGTAAAAGCCGGCAAGCCCCTTGAAACAGGAGAAGTCGTGCCAGAGGGTGACATGTTCATTGCCGAGCCACGTCCTGAGCTGCTGGTTTCGACCGACGATGTAGCGTCCCTCATTGGTGGGGATGCCATTCTGCTCGACGGACGGCCGCTGGCACAGTTTGAAGGCGCCGAGAAGCACAAGGATGCAACCCGCTTCGGTCATCTGCCGGGCGCAACCCACTTCGACCAGGCAAAGTTCTATGACACTGAAAGCAACCAGTTGAAGCCGCAGGCAGCTTTGGCCTCGCTGGCAGAGAATGCGGTTTCCGACTCTGACACACCGGTCGTCTCCTACTGCAACACTGGTCACTGGGCTGCAACGAACTGGTTCGTTTTGAGCGAGCTGCTCGGCCACAAGAATGTCGCCGTTTATGACGACAGCATGGTTGGCTGGAGCCAGCAAAAAGACCTGCCGATCTCAAGCCCGAAAACGGCAACGAACTAAGCTTTTCCCCTGGGGTTGGCATGGCATCCATAAATGTGTCACCCCTCACCTTACGCCCGGCCCAACAGCCGGGCGATTTCTTTTTGAAGGACCGGCAAAAGCTCCGCTTCGAACCACGGGTTCTTTTTAAGCCATGAATTGTTGCGCCAGGACGGATGGGGCAACGGCAGCACAAGCGGACGGTCAGACCGTCCACTTACTTGAAAGTAGGTCTCCCATGCAGCGACGGTCTCCGTCAAAGAGCCCTTGCGCGCCTTACCCAGATGGAAGGCCTGTGCATATTGCCCGATAACCAGGATCAATTCGATTTGCGGCATGGCTGCAAACACACGATCGTGCCAGACTTTTCGGCATTCCGGGCGCGGTGGCAAATCCCCTCCCTTGGCATCCAGGCCCGGAAAACAGAACCCCATCGGCACGATTGCCAGCAGGTCCGGGTCGTAAAAGACATCTTCCCCAATCCCCATCCAGGACCTTAACCGGTCCCCGGACGGGTCTGTAAAGGGGCGCCCGCTCTTGTGCACACGTGTCCCAGGTGCCTGGCCGCTAATGCAAATCCGCGCCGTCGAAGATGTTTGGAGAACCGGCCGGGGCTCATGTGGCAAGGGCGCCTTTTCCGGGTTCTCGATACAAATCCGGCACGCGCGCACTGCGTTAGAGAGAGCTTCAATTTCTTCGATTTTCGTCAATTCAATCAATGCCTTAATTTTAGCGATCCGGTTAACCCTTTGCTTACCACAATTCTAGGGACGATCTTAAGGAATGGTGAGTCAAAACAAGGAAACAAGCATAATCGAAATAACCAATTGAACACCTTGGGCAGGCCGAATGGACACCGCCGCGTCAGTAAAAGACGACGACAGTCAGGCAATTGATCGGGATCGCGCGCGCCGCCGGCGCGAGATGGCCCGTTCGGCCGGAAATGTCCGCAGCCGCCTCGGCACATCTGACCGGCAGCACTCAACCTTTGAGCTGGAACGCCAGCATCTCTTCGCCGACACACGGATCAACGCGGCTTTTGCGGTTCCCCTTCTGGTGCTTATCGTCACCGCGATCTCTGTAATCTGGCTGAACCCGTTTTTTCTCGGCGCCTGGCTCATTGTTACGCTTTGCACGCATCTCTTGATGGTCGTCACGTGCCACTCATATGAGCGCGCACCGTCAGACCAAAAGGCCCGGATCTATTGGCGCCGCCGCTTCACCCTCGGCGACCTGCTCTATGGATGCTCATGGGCGGTGTTCTTTCTCCTGCCGCGTTCCGACAATGCGGGCGACGGGTTTGTGATCTTTCACTTTGCGACGCTCCTGATTGTCGTTGCAATGAACACCATGCAATCGGCAACGCTGCCGAGGTGCCTGTTGGCGAGCACCTTGCCGATGACGCTCATCGTCACGGCGAGCTTCTTGCAGCAGATCGACCCGATCCACTACACGCTGGCTGCCATGGCGATTGGCGCACAGGGCTTCTTCTTCATTCTCGGCAATCAGCTCTTGAAGAACGCCAATACGATGCTGGAGTACCGCGCCGAAAAGGACCATCTGATTGCCGAATTGGAAACGGCCAACGCCATGTCGGACGAAGCACGCCGCCGCGCCGAAGCTGCAAACGTTGCCAAGTCACGCTTCCTGGCGACGATGAGCCACGAACTCCGGACACCGCTCAATGCCATCCTCGGGTTTTCAGAAATCATGAAGGATGAGGTGCTCGGTCCGATGAAGAACGACACCTACAAGAGCTATTCCGCCGATATTCACGGCTCAGGCCAACACTTGTTGAATCTCATCAATGAAATTCTCGATCTGTCGCGGATTGAAGCGGGCCGGCATGAGTTGCAGGAAGAATCGCTTTATCTGGAAGAGGTCGTGGAAGAGTGCGGGTCGATGATGACCGTACGCGCCAACGCCAAGAACATCATGCTGCATCACACCCATGAACCGGATATGCCCCAGGTGTGGGCCGACGAGCGCGCATTGCGTCAGGTCGTCCTCAACCTCATTTCAAATGCGGTGAAGTTTACCCCGGTGGGCGGGGAAGTGCATATCAAGGTCGGCCGAACCAGCGACGATGGGCAATATGTTTCCATCACCGACACCGGCCCCGGCATTCCGGAAGATGAAATTCCGACAGTGCTGGAAGCCTTTGGCCAGGGGTCTCATGCCATCAAGAGCGCGGAACCCGGCACAGGGCTAGGACTGTCAATCGTTCAGGCGCTCGTTGGAATGCATGACGGCAAATTCGTGATCAAATCCCAGCTGGGTGTCGGCACCGAGGCAATCATGTCCCTGCCCCGCGCCCGGGTGATGAACTATTCACCGGACGTCGTTTGGGCAGACACAGAAAGCACCGACTTCGACCTTGAGAACGCACGCAGCGCATAAGGCCGTGAGACCCGTTTCGTCACTCCGACTTTTCTGAGACCCCGGCATCAGCGAAGGTTGCCATTCCAGAATGCACCTCGGCCGCGGTCTTGATGATCCCGGCCGCCAACGCAGCTCCGCTCCCTTCACCTAAACGCATGCCGAAATCGAACAGCGCATCTTTGCCCATATGGGACAGCGCTTTGGCATGGGCTTGTTCGGCAGAGACATGCGCAAACAGGCAATGATCCAGTCCTTCCGGATCCATCGCGAAAACCACTGCAGCAGCCGCCGTTGCAACGAACCCATCCACCACCACGGGAACGCGCTGAAGGCGCGCGGCGATGATCAGTCCGGCCATGGCTGCGATTTCACGTCCGCCAACCTTGCGAAGCACTTCCAGTGGGTCTTTTTCGCCGTTCAGCCGGTTCACGGCCTTTTCAACGGCGTCACGTTTGCGCGCCAAACCTTCGTCGTCTACGCCGGTGCCACGGCCAATCCAGTCAGCAGCCGATCCGCCAAACAGGCCATTCAAGACAGCTGCTGCAACGGTCGTGTTACCAATGCCCATTTCTCCGAGACAGATCAGATCGATACCACCCGCTAGCGCTTCCATTCCGTAAGCCATGGTGGCCGCGCAGTTGGCCTCATCCAGCGCATCCTCCTGGGTGATGCTTGGTGTTGGCATATCAACGGCAAGATCAAACACCTTCAGGCCAATGTCGTTGACCCGGCAGATCTGATTGATAGCCGCCCCGCCAGCTGCGAAGTTTTCGACCATTTGCCGGTTCACCGCACTTGGAAATGCTGAAACGCCTTCGTCCGCTACGCCATGCGCTGTTGCAAAAATCCCGACCATCGGCCGGGTGATTTTCGGCGGGGCCTTGCCGGACCATGCCGCAAGCCATTCCGCGATCTCTTCCAGACGGCCCAAAGACCCGGCAGGCTTGGTGAGTTCTGCATCCCGCGCCTTCACCTTCTGAAGCGCCTCTTCGTCCGGGCCAGGCATGGACTTGACCAGGTTGCGAATATCGTCGAATGGCAGCGCGGTTTCGGACAGGGACATGGTGCTCACAGTTCCAATTGATGGGCGGAAAGTTAGGCCGCCTCTTGGTCTCTTCAAGAGGCCGTTCTATAACCGCCCCTTGATAAAACTCAAGCTCCGGACCGAACAGGATGCCGTCTGAAAACGACCAAAACACTGAAACTGCATCCGAAACAAAGCCTGAGTTTTCTTGGGACCAATCAACCACGACGGTATCATCTCTAGCGGTCCTGTTCGCTGATATGGCAGCCTGCGTCCGATTCTTTTCGCGCATGCCTCTTCAGAAGCTCAACGTGGCCGATGATCCGGCAGCGCTTCCGGATTTTAGCCGTATCTCAAGAGCTGCTCCGCTCGCAGGTGCGTTTGTGGCCCTTCCGGCGGCAGGCCTGCTGCTGGTTTTTGGAGCAACCAGCCTCCCGCCACTCGTTGTCGCCGTGATGGCCGCAGCCGTCCTCACGATCGTGACCGGCGCCTTGCACGAAGACGGCTTGAGCGATGTTGCCGACGGTTTTTTTGGAGGGGCCACGATCTCCAAGAGACTGGAAATCATGAAGGACAGCCGGATCGGGGCCTTTGGCGCAATTGCACTGGTCTTTGCCATTGTTCTGAGGGTTGCTTTGATCGCAGCCTTTCTGGACCGGTTCGGAGCCGCGGACACGGCCTTGCTTATTGTGACCAGTGAAGCCTTCAGCCGGTTCCTGATGGTATGGCAATGGCACCGTCTCCCCCTGGCCCGGCCCGATGGACTTGGGGCCCGGTTCGGCAAACCATCTGATGCTGCCCTGCGCCAATGTGTTCTGGTTATGCTGGTGCTTTTGCTCCCGGCACTTCTAGCTTTGCCGCTGCAAGCTGCCGGAATCGGCATTGGGATCGCCGGCGCTGCGGCTTTGAGTGTGGCACAGGTGGCACTGTCCAAGATCAATGGAACAACCGGAGATGTCCTAGGGGCAATTCAGCAGATCAGCGGACTTGGATTCCTGACCGGAGTGCTTATGGTGGCCGTGTAACCAGGCGGTGATCCGGACCGAGCAAGAGGCGTGGCCGTTGATGTTGAGTATTTCAGTTCCCGCGCCAGCGAGGCTTGCCGTCTCGGCACTGCTTCTCGCCTTGTTGCTCAGCGCCTGCGGCAGCCGGCCAACGACAGGCGCTCTGGCTATCAACACCGATCCTGCTGTTGGTGCGCAAGACCACGACATACTGATCGTTACCACGCGCGAGAAAGACCCGACGCCAGATACTTTTTTCAACGGCGAGCGCTCCCAGACCATCAATTATGCCGAGGCGACGATTTCCGTCCCGCCTGCTCACAAGGCAGGTGCGGTCGAATGGCCGCGCGAACTTCCAGGAAACCCCAAAACCGATTTCGTGGCCCGAAGCGCCGGTTACATCGAAAATGACCAGATCTTTTTGAAACAGCTGAACCAGCAGCTCGCTGAATTTCCCAAGGGCAAACGGGATGTGATGCTGTTCATTCACGGTTACAACACTTTGTTTGTTGAAGGCCTCTATCGGTTCACGCAATTTGTCCATGATTCTCAGGCGCCGGTTGTCCCGGTCCTGTTCACCTGGGCTTCGCGAGGACAACTCCAGGGATACGTCTACGACCTGAACAGCGCTTCGATCGCACGTGACAGTCTGGAGCAGACGTTTCGATTGCTTGCGAAAAGCAATGCGGACAGCATTTCGATCCTGGCGCACTCAATGGGCAATTACTTGCTGCTTGAAACTGCACGCCAAATGCCTGCAGCGGAACGCCGCCAATTCGACCGCAAGGTCGGCAGTGTTGTTCTGGCAGCCCCAGACATTGATATAGATCTGTTCAAATCCAGCCTACGCAAACTTGGAAAGCCGGCGAAACCTTACATCATTGTCGTTTCCAGAGACGACAAGGCCCTGCGCCTGTCCCGGGCAATTGCCGGCGGGGTGGAGCGGGTCGGTGCCTACTCAGATGACGAGGAACTGGCGGAACTCGGCGCGATTGTCTTTGATGTGACCGAACTTGACGCAGGTGAAACATCCAGCCACAGCAAGTTTGCGGCCTTGGCCGAATACTCCCCCGGCCTAAGGGATGCGTTGCTGAAAAGCGGCTTGACCGATCAAAACAGCGTCACCGGCCCGAAAACCCTGGGCGATGATCTCGGCAGTTTTGTCGGCAACACCACACAGGCCGCTGTCACGCTGCCTATCAAAATCATAGCTGCACCATTTACACTGGCGACAGGTGGATTCTAAGAGTTGAGAATTGTGAAATTCTTGAAAGAAGCATTGGCAGCACCAGCTTCAAACGCCATATGGACACCATGAAGTCACCTTGCATCAAAATCTGCCAGATCGACCAGGTCAGCCGCCTTTGCACCGGATGTTTCCGCACGCTTGATGAAATTGCGTCTTGGAGCACCTATGACGACGCCCGGCGGCAAGCGATCATGGACAGCTTGGACACCCGGCGCATGCGTTTTTCTGCCGGAGAAGCGGCGCTCACGTGAACGGGCGCGGACAGTACCGGGGCTTTGCACTTGTCATCCTGATCACGGTGATGGCGGCCGCAGTCTTCTATTTCTTCTTTGGCGATCCGACAGACCCGGAAAATCTCAATTTCGACGACACCGGACCGCGGGTCGTCGCTCTCTCGACTCTCGCCTTTGTCTTCCTGGCCAGCTTCATTTTTGGACAGCCGAAAGTGCGCGACATTATTCAGGGAACGCTCTTCTGGGGCGGTTTGTGTGCCTTGCTGGTGGTCGGCTACACCTACCGGACTGATCTGGTGCAGGCCGGTTACCGGGTCCTTGGCTCTTTGGCGCCAGGTATGGCGGTCACCCAGGCCGACGGCTCGATCCTGATCGTGCGGGACGCCGGTGGGCATTTCGTGGTCGACGGCCGCGCCAATGGCAGGAAAACAAGCTTTCTGCTCGACACAGGCGCGAGCGCCGTTGTCCTCACCTATCAAGATGCAGCCAGGGCCGGAATTCCGGAACGCGATCTGTCGTTCACCGTGCCGGTGGCAACGGCCAACGGGCGGACACTTGTTGCCCCCATCCGGATCGACAATCTGACGATCGGTGATCACACCTTGCGCAATGTCCGGGCGTTTGTCGCGCGGGACGGCTCACTCGGTCAAAGCCTGCTCGGCATGACCGCGCTCGACCGTCTTCGAAGCTGGCGCATCGAGGGCGACCGGCTGATCATGAATCCATAGAAAATAGCCAAAGGCTACTCGGCGGCATCCACTTCAAAATTCGCCGGGCTAACGGCGTCGAGTGCCTTTTCAACCACTTCCAGTCCAGCGCCGGGCTTGATGGCTTCCACAGTCAGAATGCGGCGCCAGGAACGCGCACCCGGCCTGCCATGGAACAGTCCGAGCATATGCCGGGTCATGTGCGCCAGTTTCACGCCTTTTGACAACTGATCTTCCAGATAGGTCATATGACCGCGCACCGCATCCCATGGCGACATGGTCTCGGTTTCTGCGCCATAAAGGCGGGCGTCGACTTCGCCCAAGATTTCCGGTGAATGATACGCGGACCGGCCATACATAAGGCCATCCAGCGTTTTGAGATAAGGCTCGCCCTGGTCGAGGGTATCGAGGCCGCCGTTGAGCCCGATGAACTTGTCCGGAAGGCGCTGTTTCAAGCGTACCACCCGGTCGTAATCGAGCGGCGGAACATCCCGGTTTTCCTTCGGGCTCAAGCCTTGAAGCCAGGCCTTGCGGGCATGCACCCAAAGCGCGTCAGATCCGGCGGCGAAGGTCAGATCGGCAACGGCATCAAGCGCCGGCTCCGGGTCCTGATCATCAACGCCAATCCGGCATTTGACGGTTACCGGAATTGTGACCACAGCTTTCATCGCTGAAACACAGTCCGCAACAAGCTGCGGCTCTTCCATCAAGCACGCGCCAAACCGCCCGGACTGAACCCGGTCGGACGGACACCCGACATTGATGTTGACCTCGTCATAGCCGAAGTCTTCCACGATCTTTGCCGCTTCTGCCATTGCTTGCGGATCAGACCCGCCAAGCTGGCACGCAACCGGATGCTCCAGATCGGAAAACCCCAAAATATGCTCCCGGTCACCATGAATCACCGCGCCGGTCGTGACCATTTCGGTGTACAGCAGCGCATACGCCGACAAATGCCGGTGGAATGCGCGGCAATGGCGGTCAGTCCACTCCATCATTGGTGCGACTGCGAAGCGCGGCTGATGGGCGGTGTAAAGGCGATCACGGGTTGTCATGGCGCCTCCATATCACTTGGCCGCCTTGAACGCAAAATAGCGAATTCTGCGGATGTCTTGCGCGAATTTGGATCAAGCCCGGCGCTCGTTCCGCCGGTTGGCTCACCCTTGGGCTGTGGGATGACCGACCCCTTCAACTGACACAATCCTAGGCTACGACAAATATGTATTTTTTCAATAACTTACAAATTTCTGATCCATCAGAACATATCAGGCCATCTGCTACATTCGGCTTGCCGTTGACAAGCTTCGGTGATCTATTGGAGCTCTTTTTTGGAGTATTTCATGAGTTCGGCAGCCTATAAACCACGGTCCAATGCCCGGTCCGGTATCATCCTGATATGCGCCGGGGTCATTTGTCTTTGCATCAGCGACGCGATCGCCAAGGCCTTGTCCGCCAATTACCCCGTCTTGCAGATCCTCTTCCTGAGGAACCTGATCGCTCTGCCTATTGTTGTGGCCCTGATTTGGAAGCTGGCGGGGCCTTCCGCGTTAAAATCGCACAAACCGATCGCTCATCTGGTCCGCGGCGGTGTCTGGGTGCTGGCGGCCATGACGTTTTTCACCAGCTTCCGCTATCTGGGACTGGCCGAAGCGACGACCCTGGTGTTCATCGCGCCCATTTTCATCACGGCGATCTCGGCCTTGTTTTTGAACGAGCAAGTCGGCTGGCGCCGTTGGTCCGCCGTGATCGTCGGGTTTATCGGTGTCTTGGTCGTCGTCCGGCCAGGTGCAAGCGCTTTTCAGCCAGCCCTGCTTCTGCCGCTTGCAACGGCTTTTCTCTATGCCGTCTTGATGCTGAGCGCACGGCTGGTCGATGAGCGCGAAAGCGTCTGGACCTTGATGCTCTATCTGGTTGGCTCCGGCGGGCTGATCAGTGCGTTGACCATGCCGTTCCTATGGGTGCCGCCGCGGGCAGAAGATGCGCTTCTGTTTCTCGGCATTGCAGCTTTCGGAACGGCGGGTGTAACGATGCTCACCCAGGCCTTTCGCGTTGCCCCCGCGTCCACGATCGCGCCGTTTGAATACACGTCGCTATTGTGGGCGACCTTGCTTGGCTGGATGTTTTGGCGGGAGATCCCGGATACCTGGACCTATATCGGCGCGGCGATCATCATCGCCAGCGGGATCTTCATCGTGCTGCGCGAAACAAAACGAAATCCTGATTGCGAAGCCTAAGACTTCATACCCCGAACGCGCAATAAGATCCCAAACCACTGTTCGCCGCGTCGTGGTTGGCATTGACCTGGGTCAACCCGGCAACCCTGAAGTACGGCTATCTTGTATGCGACTTCTTAGCTGGCTCAGTAAAATTCCAAAGCCAGAAAGCAAGATGTGGGCGGACGTCGGCTGACCAAGTCACCTTGGTGTTCCTTGTCAGCGTTTTCCTCAAGCACCGAATGGCACTCATTCAGGCGGAAGCGAGATGAAACCAAAGGACTTTATGAAAATCGAACGCGCTGCCAGCCTGAGCCGGTCCGAAGTCGGACGGCTGGGAACGGCGGTGCTGTTCATTGTTGCGGTCATGATCTTCACGGGAACCAAGTTTTCCGGCGTTGATCAGCTCTATCTTCTGGTCGCCGCGGCCGTCATTGGGGCCTACATGGCCATCAACATCGGAGCGAACGACGTTGCCAACAATGTCGGGCCAGCTGTCGGATCCTTCGCGATCAGTCTGACCGGAGCGATAATCATTGCTGCCATTTTCGAGGCTGCAGGGGCAATTATCGCTGGCGGCGACGTCGTGGCGACCGTCAAAAAGGGCATTATTGATCCTGCAAACGTCGCGGACCCTGACGTCTTTGTCTGGGTGATGATGGGAGCCCTGATGGGAGCCGCCCTTTGGCTCAATGCAGCAACCTGGTTGGGGGCCCCAGTCTCCACCACGCATTCCATCGTCGGCGGTGTTGCCGGAGCCGGGATCGCGGCTGCCGGTTGGGACATTGTCAACTGGGACTCAATGGCAAAGATCGCCTTCAGTTGGGTGGCCTCCCCAGTGACAGGCGGGTTGATTGCCGCGCTGTTCCTTTATTCCCTGAAACGCCTGGTCTTCTTCAAGGGCGACCCATTATCAGCAGCTCAAAAAGTCGTCCCGGCCATGATCGCGATCATGGCTTGGGCCTTTACCAGCTATATCGCCCTGAAGGGCATCAAAAAAATCGTCAAAATCGACTTCCCGACCGCAATCATGGCGGGGCTTGTCGTCGCTCTCCTTGCATACATCCTGGTGAAACCGATGATTGCCAGAGCTGTCCCGGCGCTGGAGAACACCCGGGAGGGTGTGAGCCGGTTGTTCACAATACCCTTGATCCTGTCCGCTGCTCTTTTGAGTTTCGCCCATGGAGCCAATGACGTTGCGAACGCGGTTGGACCGCTCGCCGGAATTGTGGATGTTCTGACCGCGGGTGATGGCGGTGCCAAAGTTGCCATTCCGCTTTGGGTTATGGTCATCGGCGCCCTGGGTATTTCCATAGGCCTTGCCCTCTTTGGTCCCAAACTGATCCGAACCGTTGGCACAGAGATCACGGAGCTGGACAGGTCCCGCGCCTTCTGTGTGGCTTTGGCCGCAGCAATCACGGTGATTATCGCCAGTCAACTGGGAATGCCGATCAGCTCCACCCACGTTGCGCTCGGAGCCGTGTTTGGGGTCGGGTTTTTAAGGGAGTTCCTGGAACAGCGGCTCGGGCGGGTCATTGAGGATGTCATGCAACATCACAAGGATGACCCGAATTTCGATCAGGTCGAGCAAGTCCTGATGCAATTTCAGAATGCGCCGAGCGACGACAAAAAACGGATCCTTGCACAACTGCGGAAGATGGGGTCTGAGGCTGTTATCGATGCCGCAGAGCGCAAGGTCTTGCAAAAGGCCCTGAAACGCCAGCTGGTGAAGCGGAGCGCCCTCTTGAAGATCGTTTCCGCCTGGATCATCACGGTT
Organism: Roseibium sp. R5; assembly: GCF_055755305.1. Lineage (NCBI taxonomy): Bacteria > Pseudomonadati > Pseudomonadota > Alphaproteobacteria > Hyphomicrobiales > Stappiaceae > Roseibium > Roseibium sp. R5. The sequence continues at coordinate 3,298,142 of NZ_CM146910.1, read as the reverse complement.
CCAGTCTCGGCGTTTCTCGCAGCATTGTTCTATTTTGTGCTGCGTGGGATGATGCTCCCCTAGGACACATTCCGCCATGATGAAGAAACTGACCCTTCCGGCGATATTGCTGGCTCTCAGCCTGGCGTTTTACGCGAGTTCTGACTTTCAGGAAATTGCGGCAGGTGTCGCGATTTTCATGTTCGGCATGCTGATGCTGGAAGACGGGTTCCGGCTGTTCAGCGGCGGGTTCCTTGAGAAGGCCCTTGCGCGAGCCACAGGCTCTGTTCCCAAAGCGCTTGGTTTTGGAATAGTCACAACGACAATCATGCAATCCAGCTCTCTGGTTTCCGTGATCACCATCTCCTTCTTGAGCGCCGGACTGATTACACTGATCGCAGGCATCGGAATCATCTTTGGCGCAAACATTGGTACAACGACCGGAGCGTGGCTGGTTGCAGGTTTCGGCCTCAAGGTCAAAATATCAGCCTTCGCTCTGCCAATGCTGGCCATCGCCATTATCCTGGTCTTCCAAAGCAACAAGTATATTCGTGGCGCGGGATTTGTTCTTGCCGGTCTTGGATTTCTGTTTCTGGGGATCCATCACATGAAGGTTGGATTTGAATCCTTCAAGGAACAATTCGACCTCACCCGTTTTGCACTGACCGGTGTCCTGGGCTTGATAACCTATACGGCGATCGGAGCTGCGGCCACGGTTGTCATGCAATCAAGCCATGCCACCATGGTGCTGATTATTACCGCCCTTGCCGCCGGGCAGATTACCTACGAGAACGCGCTGGCTCTGGCGATTGGAGCCAACGTTGGCACCACGATTACGGCAATCATTGGCTCGTTGACCTCAAACTATCAGGGCAAACGGCTGGCCCTTGCGCATGTCATCTTCAATCTGGTGACTGCCGGAATAGCATTGACCTTTATCGGCACTATTCGGGACAGCGTCGATTACGTAAGCGAGTATGTCGGGATAGCTGATACCGACTACGCCCTGAAACTTGCCGTCTTCCATACGATTTTCAACGTGTTGGGCGTTGTTGTCATGCTGCCCCTGATACGTCCGCTCATCCGATTATTGGAACACGTCTTCGTAGCGCCCAGGGAGGACACCAGCCGCCCCAGATACCTGTCCAAGGCAGTGGATGAATTTCCGGCGACAATAAGAATCGCCATGCAACAAGAAGTGGCTCACCTCTACGACAACGCGGTCGAACTGATCGCGCATGGTCTCAATCTTCACCGGCATGAATTGTTTCAAACATCGGACATTGCAGCACTGGTGGACCAGAGCAAAACCCCCATGGAGTTCGATATCGACGAGCGATACGAACAACGTATCAAGGTGCTGTATTCGGAAATTGTTGAGTTTGCGACGCGCGTGGGCGCTCAGGACCTGCCGGCAGACGTTATGGAAGACGTTTATCAACTGCGCGATGCAGCCGGTAGAATAGTCCGGACCGTAAAGGCGATAAAGCACCTCCGGCGGAACGCAACAAACTACACCGGGCATCATCAAGGTGTCATAACAAACCTTTATAATGATCTCAGGGTTCAGATTGCCCGCATTCTGGTCGAGATCCGTCTATTGGACATGGCTCAACCGGAAGAGCGGAGCAGCTTGTGGTTGGATATGGACCGTATCCTTGTACAAACCGACGAGCGGGATACATACGCGACTGTGGAAGAACTACTCCGGACAAGAAAAATCAGCGCAGCGGCAGCCACGTCATTCTTGAATGACTCAAATTACGCGTACAACGCAATGCGGGATCTATTGGGAGCGGCTCGGACACTTCACATGGAAACCGAAACAGCGATGGCGGAGGTCGAACGTATCCTCTCTCTTGATGAGGACGAAATACTTGACCGTTCCTCGGCCGGGGACCACACTTCTCCCCTACGACAAAATACCAATCCTGTTGCCGAAGGCCACACAACCATTCAAGACACGCGATCCCGGTGATTTCAAGATCTGCAGGGCGATCAGCAAAATGGATTCAGACCAATGGGATTAGGCAAAAGCATCGAAAAGCTCAACGATTACTACGACCGGCTGGAACAGGGTAAAGCTGAGAAAATCAAAGCTGCCCATGTTGAGAAGGTGATTGCCAAGCTGGAAAACAAAAAGAAGGCCCTGAAGACCGACCTTGCCGAAAGCTCCAAGGAAAACAAGAAGAAGCGTCTGACGAGCAAACTGTCTACAGTTTCAGAACAATTGGAACGAGCCCGTTGGCTGCTCAAAAAAGTCCAATGACTGGTTTCCGAACAAGCCAAGAGCGCAGGAACTTGGTGCCGGTGGTTCGTCTACCAAAAGAAAAGGCCGGGATTGCACCCGGCCTCAAACTATTTAGACACGCTGCGTAAAGGTCGCTTCCTTGACCAGGGTCGCATAGTCCTTGGCGAGATCGAGGAACGTGTTGTAGCTCTTTTGAACTTCCGCAAAACGCGGGTTCGCTTCAGCGTTTTCGGCCATGACTTCCGCGACAGCAGTCTTGAGCGCAGCGATCACATCATCCGGGAAGGCACCAAAGGTAACCCCGTCTTCCTGCAGGCTCTTCAAGGACAGCGCGTTGTAATAATCGAATTGCGCGGTCGTCTCGACGGAAGCCGCAGCGGCGGCATTCTCAATCACTGCCTGAAGATGTGCCGGAAGACTGTCATAAGCTTCTTTGTTGACGACAATCTCAAGGGCCGCGGACGGCTCGTGGAACGCCGGGACATAGCAGTATTTGGCAACTTTCTGCAGGCCGAACGCCTGGTCGAGCAGCGGGCCAACCCATTCAGCTGCATCAATCGCACCGGACTGGAAGGACGGGAAAATTTCCGGAGGCGGCAGGAGAACCGCATTGACGCCAATCTTGCGCATGGCTTCTCCTCCAAGACCCGCAATCCGCATGTTCAAACCGGCAAGGTCTTCAAGGCTATTGACCGGGTTCTTGAACCAGCCAGCTGCCTGGACACCGGAACTGCCGGAGTAGAAAGGCTTGAGGCCACGCTCGGCGTAGATCTCGTCCCAAAGCTGCTGGCCGCCGCCGTACTGAAGCCAGGCTGTCGTTTCAACCGCCGTCATGCCAAACGGCACGGCAGAAAAGAAGTGAAGGGCCGAGTTCTTGGAAGCCGCATAATACGGCGTGGAGTGGCCGATCTCGGCCGTACCCTGCTCCACAGCATCTTCAACGCCAAAGGGCGGTACCAGTTCGCCGCCAGAGAAGACTTTCAGCGTCAACTGACCATCCGACATAGCGTTGACGCGGGCGGCGAACGTCGTGGCATTGGTGCCGACACCCGGCGCCTTCGCCGGAAACGACGTTGGCATTTTCCACTCGATCTTGCCCTGCGCGATCGCTGGTGCTGCAAGCATTGTGGCCGGTGCCGCAACGGCCCCAACCTTTAGGAAATCACGTCTTTTCATGGAAAGTCTCCCTCAGATGATTTCTATTTAAACAAGACGTCCGGCAGCCAGGTGGCCAGAGCCGGAACAGCGGCCACCAGGGCCAGAGCAAACAACTGCAAACCGACGAACGGAAGGACTGAAACATAAATGTCCCGTGTCCGGATCGTATCGGGCGCAACCGATCTGAAATAGAACAAGGCAAAGCCGAAGGGCGGCGTCAAGAACGATGTTTGCAAGTTGAGCGCGATCAGAACGGCGAACCAGACCGGACTGATGTCCGTCTGCAGGATGATTGGCCCAACAATCGGCACAACAATGAAAATGATCTCGACGAACTCCAGTATGAAACCGAGCAGGAAGATCACGAGCATCGTGAGGAGCAGCATGCCATAAGCGCCGCCCGGCAGAGATTGCAGCAATTCGGAGACATGTTCGTCGCCGTTAAAGCCGCGGAACACCAGGGAGAGGATACTTGCGGCAATCACGATACCGAAAATCATGCCGGTGATGATGACTGTCTCGCTGAGGGCGGAGCCCAAGACATCGCGGCGGGGCAAAGCCATCACGACCGCGGCAAGCAGCGCGCCGAGCACAACAACCGCCCCGACTGCGGTCAGTGTTGGAAGCGTCCAGGCGATCTTGCCGCCGGCAAACTCAAGACCGAACAGTCCGTTTTGCCGAAGGATCAGGAGTAAAACTGCGAGAGCTGCACAGGCACATGCCGTCCAAAACGCACGCGCGCCCTGCCCGGCCGCTGCAATCACCAGTGCACCGGCAACGCCGACGCCGGCCGCCTCCGTCGGTGTTGCAACCCCGATCAGAATGCTGCCCAGCACAGCAATGATGAGACCGAGTGTCGGCGCGATGTTCTTCAAAAGCTCCGAAAGCGAGGATTTCGGTGAACCTGCAGTCTCTTCGGTCTCCGACTCTTTGCCGCGCAGATTGAAGAACACGTAGCCTGAATACAGTGCCACAAGCAGAAGACCCGGCAACAGGGCACCTGCAAAGAGATCACCAACGGTGACCGGGTCAGGCGCAAAATTGCCAGCTTCCTGTTGTGCTTCGAAATAGGCGTTGGAGATCTGATCTCCGAGCAAAATCAGAACGATTGACGGCGGGATGATCTGCCCAAGCGTACCGCTGGCGCAAATCAGGCCGCTGCTCATATGTTTGTTGATCCCTGCCTTCAACAACGCGGGCAGCGTGATCGTGCCGAGCATGACAATGGTCGCACCAATGATACCCGTCGAGGCCGCGATCAGCGCACTGACCAAAACAACCGCCAGAGCGAGCGCGGACTGATTGCCACCAAGCGCAGCCGTCAGGCTTTTCAGCATTTTTTCCGCTTGCTGGGATTTCTCCAGCAACAGCCCCATCAACACGAACAATGGAACCGCAAGCAGGAGCGGATTGGTCATCACGCCAAACACACGCTGCGGCACGGCCTGGAAATAGCCGAGATCAAATTGTCCGGCAGATGCGGCGATTAAAGCAACGAGCGTCGGTGCACCCGCGATTGCCAATAGGACCGGAACGCCGGAAAGGATCCCGGCAAAGACGGCCAGAGCCAGAACAACAAGCCAGAGAAGATCGGGATTCATGAAACGCTCCGGCGAAAAGCGCCAACAAGTCTTGTGAGTACAATCAAAAGGATCAATGCGGGGAGGATAACGAGGCAGGTCTTAACGACAAAGAGGCCCGGGAGACCGCCGGTTTCCTGGGAGCCTTCCAGAATGAGCCAGGAGCTTTTGACAAGCGGATACGCCGCCCACAGCATCAGCCCAAAGACTGGAAGTGCGAACAGCAGATCTCCCGCCCGGTCAATGCTTTGGTTGACGCGTTCCGACCAGGTTTGGCGAAAAACGTCCACACGCACGTGACGGTCCCGGTCAAAGGTTACAGCGACGGACAGTGCAACAAGCGCCGCAAACGAATAACTCACAGCATCCTGGAGTTCGACAAAGCCGACACCAAGCAAATACCGCATCAGCACCATGGCCAGCTGGCCGGCAAAAACGATGACGGCGAGCCCCATGCACAGCCAGCGCACCGCTTGTAACAATGTCTGCATGAAAATTCCGAACTGCAACATGTGATTCCGACCATGTTGTAGCGGCTCAGCCTGTGATCCCGCAATAGCCCGTCCCTGTTATCGGCGGTACCAGCGCTTTCGCTTCTTGGTGATCGGTGAAACAAACCGAACAAATGCCAGCACTACATGCGCGCACGAAAAACGAAACATACAGATATTGTAAACGAACGTTCGTTCGTTTAAATAAGCGCAGGGCAACTGCCCATCCCAGCTTCATGCGTGCTGCAACAGATATGGAAACTTATCAAACTTTGAGGGCTTACGCCCTTTGCCCTGTCTTAACCGGAGCATCTGCTCCAAAACTCAGGCCTCATTCAACATGCGCTTCTTAAGATCAATTATCGTCACCTCAAGTTTTTTCGCCGGTTTGGTCCTTGGCAGCCTGTCGGGCGCCCATGCGGCTTTCCCCCTTACCTATCAAATTGAACTCGATGGAAAACCGGTCGGCCAAATCGTTCATGAATACGTTCAGCAGCCAAATGGCGGTCACGGATTGAAACTGTCCACTCAGATCGAAACAAAATCATTCTTCAGCAAGGTACGCATCAACAGCGTTCTGGAAGAAACAATTTCCGCTGACGGATATCTTGATGCAGCCTCCAACAGGCTGGTTGAGAACAAGAAAACCTATTGGACAAAGATTCAGCGATCTGGCAGCAGCTATCTGGCATTTACAGCCGAGATGAAGACACCGGAACAGCTTGAAACCGAGGAGCTTGCAGGCCTGGCAAAGGAGGTCATTGCGACGGTTGTTCCGTATGCCGGAGATGCGATGACTGTTGCCGGCATTCTCCTGTCAGACAAGCGGGACGCTCCGCAACATAAACGCCTGACAACTGACCATTTTGATACATCACTGATCGGCCTGCCGCTCTATTGGCAGTCGAACGGTTATGATCTGCCAAGCTCCCTGACGATCATCGACACGGAGGAGATGTCCGTGTTCAAGGCGAAGGTCAAGGATCTCGGCGATACGCAAACCACGGTCGCAGGGAAAAACCTGACTGTCCGGCATATCCAACTTGATGTTGCCAATGCAAAACCGATGGAGGTCTGGATCGTGCGGCCCAAAACAGGTCCAGCCCATTTCTTCCAGATCTCAGGAGTGAGCGATGGTGCCAAATTCAAGGTGTCCCTGACCGACACGTACTAGCAAATCAGACCTCCAGTTGAGACCACGTCGAACGCGTGGTCTCAGTCTCAGCAATCAGTGAATTTGCCGCATCTCATTGAACCGTCGCGCCTTGCCGCAGCGCAGCAAGTGCGCTAGGTCGGGGCCGTCCTTTCGCTTTCAGACTGGATATCGGGCCGGCCCACCTCCTCCCGGGCGCTGCACCTCCTACCGGTTTGAAGGCAAATTCAAAATCCATTTCCTGGAGTCTATAAATGCTCGGCAAAAAAGTTCCTTTTGTCACCTTCCGCACCCGTGTCCGCGACGAGTCCATCGAAGGCCCGAACCCGTTTCGGTGGGACGACAAGACAAGCGATGACTACTTCAAAGGCAAGAAGGTCGTGCTGTTCTCCCTTCCGGGTGCTTTCACCCCCACCTGCTCCACCTATCAGCTGCCGGACTTTGAAAAACTGTTCGATGACTTCAAGGCCGAAGGTGTCGACGAAATCTACTGCATCTCCGTGAACGATGCCTTTGTCATGAACGCGTGGGCAAAGGCTCAGGGCATCGACAAGGTCAAAGTCATTCCGGACGGCTCTGGTGAATTCACACGCAAGATGGGCATGCTGGTTGCCAAGGACAATCTTGGATTTGGCATGCGGTCCTGGCGCTATGGCGCGGTCGTCACCGACGGCATTGTTGAGCAGTGGTTCGAAGAAGAAGGCTTCTCTGACAACTGCGAAACCGACCCATATGGTGTTTCATCTCCGCAAAACATTCTGGAGAGCCTCAAGGCATCCAAAGCAAAAGCTGCTTAAACTGCAGCCTTTTGGATCAAGCCCCGGCGCGGACTGCTCCGGGGCTTTTTTGTTTCCGGCAAAGCTTCAAAGAACATCGGCGCAGCCGGCAACAGTGTCCCCAGGCACAATCGCAACGCTGCCGGCGGCCAATCCATCTACGATAGCATTCACCTGGTCTTCGACATCGGAAACCAGAGCCCTGTTGTGCTCGTCAACTGCCCAGCCGACGCCTTTGTCACGGGTTGTCATTACTGCCAGACCCGGCTTCCAGGTGCCGTCGACCACAGCTTTCCAAGTTGCGTAGGCCGCTTCATCAACCCGTTTCAGGGCACTGGTCAAAACCGTGCCTGGCAAAAAGCCATTCTGGTTGGCATCCACCATGATCACATGTCCGGAGTGTTCCTTAGCGGCGCGCGCAACGCCCTCCGCCGCCATCCCGGCTGGCGCGAAGATCACGTCGGCCCCATCTGCAAACATCTTGTTTGCGGTCGCCTCACCTCCCTGAATGTCACGGAAGGCATACATGTCCTGGCCCACGAACGAGGACAATACACTGACATCGGAATTGGCATGTTTTGCCCCAGCCTCAAACCCGCACATGAATCGGCGCACCGGTGGGATATCCATGCCCCCAATGGTGCCAACCGTTCCTGTTTGTGTCTTCAATCCAGCAACATAGCCCGCAAGAAACCCACTCTCATCATCCGCGAAAAGAATTGACCGTACATTGGGAAGGTCACTGATGACCCCGTCAATGCTTGTAAACTCGGTGTCCGGAAATTCCGCAGCAAGCGCTCGCACCATTTCCGAGGCTTCAAAGCCAAGCGTAAGAATATGAGTGACGCCAGATTTTGCGAACCGGCGCATGACATTCAATGTCTCGTCCGGATCCGTGCTGATCCATTCCCTTATTTCAAGTCCAAACTCAGCCGCGGCCCGCTCAGACCCGATTGCTGCGAGTTCGTTGAAGGAACCATCCATCTTAGCATTCGTAAAAATAACAGCACCAACAGTCTCGGCGCGCGCGGGTACAATCCCGTAAAAAACGAGAAAAATAGAAACGGCAATCAGTTTCAATAACGTAATCTTCTGCATTCTCGCCTTTCTTCCGGCGATGATTGCTTGTGTTTCTCCTAAATGAAAAGGCAATCAACGCGACCAAACCGAAGCCTGCCAATACCGGACTTGTCGGGCAACTGAAAAATACAATTGAAATTTGAATTATTACCTAAGGTCAGAAAATAGACCACTCAGGAGACGAGTAAGGCACGCTCGATCGCGCCTTGCAAAGACAAAACGGCCGCCGGATCGCAGCCGTTTTGACCCGGTGTTTTGTTTTCGGCGCGCAGCGGCCGTCAGAGACACGGCTTTTTGCTTTTAGTCCGGATTGAGACCCCGGCGCCGTTCGTCTTCAGAGCGCAACTCAAGCCACATTGCATTCAATATCGCCAGACAGCAGGCGAGCGGCATTCCCAGGATCCAGGCAAAGTACCACATGAGATTTCGTCTCCGTCTCTGCGTGCCTCAGTAGGCCGTGTGGTTGTCGCGTTCGATGGTTTCTTCATCAATCTTGCCCCACAGCACCTTGTAGACCCAGGCCGTGTAAACCAGGATGATCGGCAGGAAGATGACGACCGCCACGAGCATGTTGAAGAGCGTACGATGTGTCGAAGAGGCGTCCCAAACAGTCAAGCTCGCCTCCGGCTGCACCGAGGACGGCAAAATGAAGGGGAACATCGAAACACCGACGGTAGCAATAATCCCGAATACAGCCATCTTCGAGAACGCGAAAATCGGCATCTCGAAGCGCGTCTGCAGCAAAACAAGCGTGCCGAGCATCCCCAGGAATCCCATAATCGGAGCGAGCCAAAGCACCGGATAAACCGTATAGTTCTGCATCCAGGCTCCGCCTTCAACAACCGCCTGTTTGGCGAGCGGGTTGGCTTGCATGTTCGGATCAACCTCTGATGTGATCCGAAAACCCTCTACATAACCAGTTGCAACCAGATATCCGCCAACGCCGAACAGAAGGATCCCGCCGAGAGCTGCAAAGGTGCCGGCCTTTCTGGCCCGTGCAGCAATCTCCCCGGTCGCCCGCATCACAAGCCAAACCGCCCCATGCATCACGAGCATGGTGACCGACAAAAGTCCGCACAGAAGCGTAAATGGCGAGAACAGACCGAAGAACGAGCCGTCATAAGTCATGCGAAGTTCATTATCGAGCCGGAATGGCACCCCAAGAAGGACGTTGCCGACCGCAACACCAAACACCAGCGCAGGCACAAAAGAGCCGGTGAAGAGTGCCCAGTCCCAAGCGCTGCGCCAATTAGGGTCAGGCCGTTTGGAGCGATACTTAAAGGCCACTGGCCTCAGGATCATGGCCGCCAGGACCACGAACATGGCCAGGTAAAAACCGGAAAAGCTGATCGCGTAAAGCGGCGGCCAGGCGGCAAAAATCGCACCGCCCCCCAAGATGAACCAGACCTGATTGCCCTCCCAGGTGGCACCAATCGTGTTGATCACAACGCGCCGCTCGATATCGGTTTCGGCGATGAACGGCAGCAGCGTTCCCACGCCCATATCGAAACCGTCGGTCACGGCAAAACCGATCAGTAGAATGCCGAGCAGCAGCCACCAGATCACTTTCAGGGTCGAGTAATCGATGAGTTCGTAAAGGACCATGACCGTTTACTCCGCCGGAACTGCTGAAGCTGATGAGGGTGCTAAGATGGACGGCGGTGGTGTGGGAGCGATCTGTTCGCCATCCTCCGGTCCAATCTTGATGTATTTGATCATCAGCGCGATCTCGATGACCAGCAGCGTGCTGTAAAGTGCCACAAAACCGGCAAGCGTCAGTAGAACCGCAGGAACGGAAAGACTGGAAACCGCGGCAGACGTTGGCAGCATACTCTCGATGATCCAGGGTTGACGGCCATACTCGGCAACAAACCAGCCCATCTCGCATGCAATCCAGGGCAGCGGTATGGACCAGACCGCGACATGAAGGATCCAGCGCCGTTTTTCCATGAGCGTTTCCAGCCGGCCGGCAGAGGAATAGTAGAAGAACACGGCTGTCAGCAGGATGAAGAAGAAACCGCACGCCACCATGATCCGGAAGGCATAGAACATCGGCCAAACATTCGGCACCGTCGACCAGGCTGCCGCATCAACCTGCTCGGTCGTAGCTGCCATCGGGTTGTCGGTGTAGGGCAACAGGAGATAGGCATAGCCGAGAGACTGTGCGTTCTGGCGGAATGTTTCCCGCAACTCTTCGCTGGCCTCAGCCGGGTTCTCTCGAATTTTCTGCAACGCATCCCAAGCGACCGCGCCTTGCCGGATGCGATCTTTCGATCGCTCCACGAGCTCGTTGATGCCCGGGATCTCGGTATCGAGAGACCGTGTTGCGATGAGACCCATCACATACGGGACTTCAATCGCAAAGATGTTCTCCCGCGTTTCCATGTCGGGCCAGGCGACAACGTTGAACGCCGCCGGGGCCGGTTCCGTGTGCCACATGGCCTCGATCGTTGCGAGCTTCATCTTCTGGTTCAAGTTGGCTTCGTAGCCGCTCTCATCGCCCAGAACGACGACGGACAGTGCCGAGGCGAAGCCGAATGCCGAGGCGATTGCCATGGACCGTTTCGCGATCTGCAGATGCCGACCCTGCAGCATGTACCACGCGGAAATCCCGATCATGAACATTGCTGCGGTGACGTAACCGGCCGATACGGTGTGAACGAACTTGGCCTGGGCAACCGGGTTGAACAGGACTTCATAGAAGCTTGTGACTTCCATTCGCATCGTGTCGGGATTGAACTCGGCACCAACTGGATGCTGCATCCAGCCGTTCGCGATCAGGATCCAAAGCGCTGAAAAATTAGTTCCGAAAGCAACGGCCCAGGTCGCAGCGAGGTGCTGGCGCTTCGACAGTCTGTCCCAGCCGAAGAAGAACAAGCCGACAAAGGTCGCTTCAAGAAAGAATGCCATCAAGCCTTCGATGGCCAACGGCGCGCCGAACACATCCCCGACATACTGGCTGAAATAGGCCCAGTTCATGCCGAACTGGAACTCCATGGTCAGCCCCGTGGCGACCCCAAGCACGAAATTGATGCCGAACAGCGTTCCCCAGAACTTGACCATCCGTTTCCAGATTTCGCGGCCGGTCATGACATAGACCGTTTCCATGGTGGCAAGCAGGATCGAAAGCCCGATGGTCAGTGGCACGAACAAGAAGTGGTACATCGCAGTCATGGCAAACTGCAACCGCGACAGATCGACGACGTTGAGTTCCATCGGGTTCCCCTTTTAAGCCCGTGCGGCCTTAGCCTTTGACGAGATGGTGACCCAGGTGCATCTCAAGGTCAATGCACCCAAACTATATTGTAGGTCACCTAACTACATCAAAATGAATACGAAATTACAAACTCGAGATAATCTGAAGTCACTTTATTCCGCTGCAAGATCGGCTTTTCTCTGATTGAGAAACAAAACGCTGCCGGCCGATTCCAATTCGATCCGCTTGTGCGCGATCATGAGAACAGCAGCGCGCCCCCGGAACGAGAAGAACCGCTCAAGGACGTCTGTTGTCGTCGCCGTGTCCAATCCTTCCGTCATTTCATCCAGGATAAACAGGTCCGGATTTGTCAAAAACGCGCGTGCGAGAGCAATCCGCCGCTGTTCCCCACCCGACAGACCAAGCCCCCCCTCCCCGATGACCGTATCAAGTCCATCCGGGCTTTCAGAGATCCGCTGCGCGATGGCCGCTTGCGCCAGCGCGATCCAGAGTTCGGTATCGCTCGCAGACGGGTTCGCAATCCTGAGGTTCGCAGCGACCGTATCATTGAAGAGATGCGGCCGCTGGCTCAGAACCGTGACGCGTGAACGAAGCTCTGCTTCGGGCACATTAGCCAGATCCTGACCATTCAGAAGGATCCGACCCTTGCCTGGAACCAGCATTCTGGAGGCAAGTGCGGCAACGGTGCTCTTGCCGCATCCACTGCGCCCCGCAATTGCCAGCGTTTGTTTCTCTGAAAGTTCAAAGGACAGATTTTCCAGAACAGTGCGCTCTGCACCGGGATAGCCGAATGACACCGAGTCGAACTTTAGAATTGAACCAGTGACTGGCTCTTCCTGGTTGTTGTCGTTTCTTTGGTGGACAACAGCTCTTTCGTCCGATTGAGACGGCGCCAGCAAAGTGTTTGTCCGGTCTGCCGCCAAAGCGATACGGGGCAGTTTTGCAAGCCCCGGCAGGATAGACCCGATGATCTCGGGAACGGCTATGGCTGCAAGGACAAGAGCAATGCCCAGGCCTGGAGAGATATCGTTCGCCATGACTGAAAGCGAAACCGCCACCAGCATCAGGGCCACAAACATCTGTCCGAGCGCGGCCGAAAACCCGGTCAAGCGTACCGCCCGGCGATCTTCCAGATCTTCCGCTGCTCCTTGGCTGTCATCCGCCTGCCGAATGGTTTCAACAACCGGCTCCAGCCCACCAAACACCGCAAGATCCCGGCGCCCGGCAACCATGTCGGTAGCTCTCAAACGCATGGCTTCATTAGCCGCGTCCGCCCGGCGGGCAAGTTTCTTGTCGGCACTGCGAACTGCATAGACTGCGAGCCCGAACCAGCCGCTGAGACAAACCGCGCCAGCGGCAAATACGATTGCCGGCATGGACAACCAGATCGTAAGTGCCGCGAGCGAGACCGTCGAAATTACCGCAGAAGGAACAACCAAACGGAGATAAACACCGTCCAGTGCGGAAATGTCGATGGTCAGGCGGTTCAACAACAGGCCAGATCGCTGTCCGGACAGCGACTTCGACGCCATTGCTGCAAAGAGCTTTGTGCGCAGATCCGCGAGATACCGGAATGTTGCGTCATGGGTCAGCATCCGTTCGCCATACCGGCCGACCGTTCGCAAGATCGCCAAAGCCCGGATCATGGCGCTCGGGGCAAAGATGTTCAAAAACACACCGGTCGCCCCGGCAATACCGGCAGCCGTGATGAACCAGCCCGCCACACCCAACAGCAACAGGCCGGAGATTGCCGGAACCAGCGCAGCTGCAATCCCGAGACAAAAGGATAGTCGATTGTGCCGAAAGTGGCGGGAGACAAAGCTCAGAACAGCGTTCATCCGGCTGTCTCCAAAATCTTCGCTCCTGCCAAACGAGCAAGATCAATCTTTTGTCCAGGAAGAGCCAGAATGGCCGGATTGTGGGTTGCAATGACCGCCGTCCGGCCGGCGCACAGCTTTTGCAGCCCGGAGATCACATCGGCGGCGGTTTCATCATCAAGCCCTGCCGTCGGTTCATCTGCCAGAAGGAGCTTGGCCGATCTGCGCACGGCAGCCCTTGCGAGCGCAATCCGCCGGATCTCGCCAACAGAGAGGCCAAAACCATCCTCGCCCAGCTGTGTGCCAAGTCCGCGCGGCAACCCGCGGACCAGTCCCTCCGCACCGGCAAGCCGTAGCGCGGCCCAGAGATCATCGTCACTTCCGGTTTCGCCAGGCCCCGCGCCCCGCATCAAGTTGGCTTTGATCGAGCCATGAAACAAGCGCGGAGACTGACCGAGCCACATGGCGCTCTGCCGCAATTCCTTGGCCATTGCTGATGTCAGCGCCTGCCCGTCAACCGTTACGGCACCGTCTGCTGGTGTGTGGAAACCCAGGATACAGTCGATCAGCGTTGTCTTGCCGCTGCCGCTCGGACCAAACAACAGAAGCGCCTGGCCAGACGGGATATCCAGTGTGAGACCATCATAGACGGACCGCTCGCCGAACCGGATCGAAACGTCTTCAAACCGGATAGTTGGTACGCCGCCTCCGACAGGAAACGTGACCGCTTCGCTCTTTTCGGCACTGCTTGGCTTGGGTGCCGGAAAGCTGTCTTCAAGACTGGCAAGGCTCTCCAGAGCTGCCAAACCTGCTGCCCGGTCATGGTAGGCGGCCGCAAATCCGCGCAAGGGCGCAAAAAACTCCGGTGCCAGTAACAGGACAAACAGCCCTCCGCCGTAGGTCAAAGGCGATCCCCAAGTTCCGATGGAGATGTCTCCAAGGAGGGAAAAACCGATATAAACGGCAGCAAAAGCAATCCCGAGCGCCGAGAACAGCTCCAACACGGTCGAAGACAGAAATGCAATCTTCAGGACTTTCATTGTGCCAGACCGGAACCGCTCGCCAGCGTCATTGACACTTTGCAACGTGCGATCCAGTGCACCGAAGAGAGTGAGCGTTTCCAGCCCTCTGATCCGGTCCAGCAATGTCCCACTTAGTCGTGTCAGTTCGTTCTGCTGGTGTGCACTGGCTTTTTTGGCCCGCATGCCAATCAGGGCCATGAAGACCGGGATCAACGGGCCGCAGATCAGCAGAATGAGAGAGGCAATCCAGCTGACGGGCAGTACCGCTACTACAATGACCAGCGGAACGACCTTCACCCGCATCATTTGCGGCACATAGTTTTGGTAGTAAGGACCAAGAAGATCAACTTGTTCGGTCAGATGGGCAGCAAAGGCGCCTGAAGATGGGAATGCCGCTGCTGGCGAAACTTCAACGGCTGCTTTAAGCAACCGGGTTCGCGCCGCACTTTGCACACTGCGAGCAGAACGGCGTGCCGCATTCATACCCCTCGTTTGCAAAACCATTCGAACAAGCGCCAGCGCTATGACGCCGAAACCGGCGGCAAGAACCGGAACAGAGCTCTCAAGGGAGACATCTACGCTTGCTGGATCCAAAAAGGGCTGAAGCAAGAGAGCAGCTGCAAACGCGATCAGTCCGGCCTGGGCAATCCAAATGAGATCGGCAAATGCCAACAGCAATCCGGCACGCCGCAGAGCCTTCGCGCAGGCGTCATCCGGCACGCCGATCGGCCCATCAGCCGCATCGGCAGTCGTCACGCTCGCGCCCGGTTTTCTTGCCCGTTTGGTATTCCCTTTTGTCATGGACTGCTTATCGCCGCGCTCCCCCCGCGATGTCACTGAGGCTTTTTGCCCCTTTGTCTTGTTTCAACGACTCTTACACGCGGTTTTTCAAAATTTCCATCTAGCCCAAGGTTTGAGCGCGGATTTTGCCCCAATCACCAGCGGTTTCTCCTGACAGGAAGCTGGCAGGAGGCCTGTGCAACAAAGTCTGCGGACATTGTTTCCTCAACAGCAAAACCGAAAAGGATGTTCCGTCATGACAACTCCGTGCCTCGAACTGGTGGTTTTCAAAGTCAAGGACCGCGCCAAGGCGCGCATTGCCCGGCGGGCAGCGCAGGACATAGTTCGCAATTATGAAGGCTTTTTGTCCTGGTCCGCCTATGAGGCGTGCGACGACGAAGGCCTCTTCGCTGATGTTGTCATGTGGCGCGACCTCGCGACGGCCAAAGCTGCCGGACAGAAGGTCATGTCTGATCCGGGCTTCAAAGCCATCATGGCAGAAATCGATGGTCTCGTTTCAATGGCACATTACGCCGCCGACCGGGTGGTCGAGGCCGACATGACGGCCGCCGCCTGAAGCCACAAAAGAGAACGGGCGGACCAGATGGTCCGCCCGCGCCTCAAACTGTCGGTTTAAACAAGACTTACTTCATGGTCGGAATGGAGAATTCCGCACCCTGCCGGATGCCAGACGGCCAACGGGAGGTGACTGTTTTTGTCCGCGTGTAGAACTTGAACGCATCCGGACCGTGCTGGTTCAGATCGCCGAAGCCGGATTTCTTCCAGCCGCCGAACGTGTGGTAGGCGAGCGGCACAGGGATCGGCACGTTGATGCCCACCATGCCGATGTTGATCCGGTTGGCAAAGTCGCGGGCCGTGTCTCCGTCGCGGGTGAAGATCGCGGTGCCGTTGCCGTACTCGTGATCCATGGCAAGGCCAATGGCTTCCTCGTAGGTCTTGGCACGCACAGTGGACAGCACCGGACCGAAGATCTCGGTCTTGTAGATGTCCATGTCCTTGGTGACGTGATCGAACAGGTGCGGCCCGACGAAGAAACCGTCCTCATAGCCCTGCATGGAGAAGTCACGGTTGTCCACGACCAACTTCGCGCCCTGGTCCACGCCGGAGTTGATGAGGCGCAGGATGTTTTCCTGTGCGGCCTTGGTCACGACCGGACCAAAATCGATGTCATCACCGGCTGTCCATGGGCCGACTTTCAGCGCCTCGACGCGCGGGACGAGTTTTTCGATCAGGCGGTCAGCGGTTTCATCACCTACCGGGACAGCCACGGAGATCGCCATGCAGCGCTCACCGGCGGCGCCATAACCAGCACCAACAAGCGCGTCCGCGGCCTGATCCATGTCCGCATCCGGCATAATGATCATGTGGTTTTTGGCACCACCGAAGCACTGCGCCCGTTTTCCGTTCTCAGCAGCGCGGTGGTAAATGTAATGGGCGATCGGCGTGGAGCCGACAAAGCCGACAGCTTGAATGGTCGGGTTGTCGAGGATCGCATCGACCGATTCCTTGTCGCCGTTGACGACGTTCAACACGCCATCCGGCAAACCGGCTTCTTTCAACAGCTCCGCCAGCATCATCGGAACGGACGGATCGCGCTCGGATGGCTTCATGATCATCGCGTTACCGGCAACGAGTGCCGGACCCATCTTCCAGAGCGGGATCATGGCCGGGAAGTTGAACGGGGTAATCCCGGCAACAACGCCCAGCGGCTGGCGCATGGAGTACATGTCGATGCCCGGGCCGGCACTATCCGTGAATTCGCCCTTGAGGAGATGCGGTGCGCCGATGCAGAACTCGATCACTTCCAGACCGCGCTGCACGTCGCCTTTCGCGTCAACAAAGGTCTTGCCGTGTTCAGAGGACAACTTTTCAGCCAGCTTGTCCATGTCGCGGTTCAGAAGATCGACAAACTTCATCATCACGCGGGCGCGCTTTTGCGGGTTCTGCGCAGCCCAGGCCGGCTGGGCTGCGGCAGCGTTTGCAACGGCAGCTTCCATTTCGGCGGTGGTTGCGAGCGCGACCTGTGCCTGAACTTCACCAGTCGCCGGATTGTAGACGTCTGCATAGCGTCCCGAGGTGCCATCAACCTGTTTGCCGCCGATAAAATGACCGATCTTTTCCATGTTCGTTTCTCCCAAAACGTCAGAAGCAACGGCAGCTGATAACTGCCACCCAAATTATGCTGCAGCTGTTTTCGCTTTTATTTTTGCATTCTACAAGAACCGAAAATCCGCATCCGTTGTGCGTTTTTTATAGTTAGAACGCATAAGCTCCACTATAACTTGATAACAAACAGGCATCACAAACCCGGCACAAAAGCCACCCCACGCAACCCGGGCCAAGCAGAGCGCGGAGCTGGGACTACCCGGGCCGAAAACTAAACCAGCCATCCGCAAGCGAAAGGACCCCGGATCGTAGCTGCGCCGCGTCCGGGACGACAATAAAGACATACTCTATGAACTGGGACGATATTCGCATCTTTTTGGGCGTGGCCCGCACGGGGCAGATCCTGGCGGCGGCCAAACGGCTCGGGCTGAACCATGCCACCGTTGCCCGGCGGTTGACCGCCCTTGAAGACAGTCTTGGCACCCGGCTCTTTGATCGCTCGACCTCAGGCTGCGTCTTGACCGATGCCGGCAGCCGGTTTTTCGACCGCGCCGAGAGTATGGAAGCCGCAGCTCTTCAAGCCGAAGCTGATCTTGGCGATGACACGCCGGAGATATCCGGCACCGTGCGCATTGGTGCACCGGACGGGTTCGGGGTGGCGTACCTTGCCCCGCGCCTCGGCCTGCTCACGCGCCAGCATCCGGGCCTCACGGTTCAGCTTGTTCCGGTCTCCCGCTCCTTCTCCCTGTCCCGCCGGGAGGCGGACATTGCCGTCACCATCGAGCGGCCGGAAACGGGCCGCCTAATCGCCGGAAAACTGGTCGATTACGCCCTCGGGCTCTACGCCTCCAGGTCCTATCTGTCGGAACGGGGTATCCCGGCAAGTCCTGGAGATTTGAGCGCGCACAATCTGATCGGGTACGTGGAGGACCTGCTCTATTCCGCTTCGCTCAATTATGGGACAGAGTTCTTTAAGGGCTGGACCGCGCGCTTCGAAATTGCCTCCGCACTCGGCCAGACTGAAGCCGTCAAGGCGGGCGCGGGCATTGGCATCCTGCACGACTTTATCGCCCGCGCAGATCCATCGCTTGTGCCTGTTCTACCGGATATGAAATTGAAACGCGCTTACTGGATGGTTACCCACGAAAGTTCCCGCCCCTTGCGCCACGTCGCGGCCGTGCAGGACTTCCTGCGCGAGCAAGTCGCGCGCGATAAGGCGATGTTTGAGTAACGGGAGACTCTAGCGCCACTTTTTCGTTGCAGAGATCCATTCGCGTGTCCGCGCTTCCGGGTCGCTATTGCGGGTAATGTCAGTGATCACCGCAGCGCTGTCCGCGCCATGCTCAAAGACACCTGAAAGCCGTTCTGCGGTCAATCCACCGATGGTGACCAAGGGCAGATCGCCGATGTTCGCTTTCCAGCGGGTGATCTTTTCCAGCCCCTGCGGCGCCCATTTCAGCTCCTTGGTAAGTGTTGGATAGACCGGACCGAGCGCCACATACTCCGGCTGCACTGCCAATGCCGTCGAGAGCTCCGCGCCGTCATGGGTGGAGACGCCCAGTTTCAAGCCAGCTTTGCGGATCGCGTCCGCGTCAGCATCCGCCAGATCTTCCTGCCCCAGGTGGACGAAATCACAGCCTTCGGAAATGGCGAGCCGCCAATAGTCGTTCACGACCAATTGGCAGCCGTGATCGGCACAGACGGATTTGGCTTCCCGGATCTGGCGGGCGATGTCCGCGTCCGGCTGGTCCTTAATGCGAAGCTGCACAAGTTTCACGCCCAGCGGCACCAGCCGGGCAATCCAATCAGAGCTGTCAACGATGAGATAAAAAGGATCGAGTTTCATTCTGGCTCACGGAGATAGCGGCGTAAGGCCGATTACCGGTCCGTTATACTGCGTGCAAATCACTGCTCAAGACCGAAACGGACTGTTCAATGGACACTTTCGGCATGCATCCCCTATCTATGATGGGAAGAAACTCATTTGTGACATTGGGAGAGGCCCATGAGCTGGTTGAATTGCCCGGATCCAACTCCGGGAGACGCTGCAAGCTGCGATCCGATCGAGACGATTATCGTACCACGCACATCAGATCTCGGCGGTTTCTCGGTCCGCCGGGCGCTGCCATCCGCTAAGCGCCGGATGATCGGCCCGTTCATCTTTTTCGACCAGATGGGCCCGGCAGAGCTTCTGGTTGGCGGCGGCATTGACGTGCGCCCGCACCCGCACATTGGCCTTGCGACCGTCACCTATCTGTTTGAAGGTGAAATGTACCACCGGGACAGTCTCGGCACGGAAATCGCCATTGCCCCCGGCGCACTCAACTGGATGAGCGCCGGAAAAGGCATTGTCCATTCAGAGCGCGAACGGCCCGAACGGCTCAATGAAAAACGCCCACTGTTCGGTCTGCAAAGCTGGGTGGCACTGCCGAAACATCTGGAAGAAACCGACCCGACCTTCCAGCACCACGGAACCGATGAACAGCCGGAATTTGCCGATCAGGGCGCGTCAGTCAAATTGATCGCCGGATCGCTCTACGGCCATACGGCGCCGGTCAAAACAGCTTCGGACATGTTCTATGCCGACATTCATCTGGAGCCGGGCGCAAAGGTTCCATTGGACGCAGGTTGGGAAGAGCGCGGCATCTACACGATATCCGGACAGATCACGATTGCCGGACAGACATTTGATCCGGCGCAACTGATGGTCGTCAAAGCGGGCGATCATCTCGTTATCGAAAACACGTCCCCGGCGCCGGCGCGGTTTGTCGTGATGGGCGGCGAGCCGATGGACGGCGAACGCTACATCTGGTGGAATTTTGTTTCCTCGTCCAAGGAACGGATCGAGCAGGCCAAGGAAGACTGGCGTCAGGGCCGGTTCGACATCGTGCCGGGCGACGAAGAGGAGTTCATTCCCCTGCCAGACCGGCCCGGGCCGTAGCATAAACAAAAGAGGCGTAACACGGCCGTTATCCCTTTCTGCCCCGGACTTGATCCGGGGCCAACTGTTTATGGGCACCGGTCCCGGCTCAAGGCCGGGACAGCTTATTAGTCAAAGCACCATTGGTGACCGAAAACGGCACCCCGATCATTTGGCTAAGCCGCGTTCAGACCCGGTATTCAATTCCGAAACCGGTGCGGAAACCATAAGCCACCGCCAAGTCTCTTGAAGCCCACGCTCTGGCCTTTATACAGAACGGACTGGTTTCAAGGAGTTGTCATGACCGCCAAAACTCAGCCTGTCTTTCCCAAAGACACCGAGGCGCTCCGCGCGGAGATCATCGAGACGGCACAGGCCTTGCCGAAACTGGGGCTCACCAAAGGCACGTCTGGGAACGTCAGTGCGCGCACTGAGGACGGTTTTTTGATCACTCCGTCCGGGACACCTTATGAAGATTTGACTGACGAGAAGATCGTCGCCGTGAATATGCAGGGGTGTTACCGCGGCGACATTCTGCCCTCTTCGGAATGGCGCATGCATCTGGACTTCTACATGGCTAAGCCAAGCTGCGGCGCCGTTGTCCATTGCCACAGCCCGCGTGCGACAGCCCTGGCCTGCCATCGGAAAGGCATTCCGGCCTTTCACTACATGGTGGCTATTGCCGGGGGCGACCGGATCGAGTGTTCCCGATACGAGAGTTTTGGGACCCGCGCCCTCTCCGAAGCCATGATCGACGCCCTTGGGGATCGAAACGCATGTCTTCTCGCCAATCACGGACAGATTGCCGGCGGGGCGACGCTCAAAAAGGCCTTGTCGGTTGCCGAAGGTGTTGAAGATCTTGCGGACCAATATCTTTCCGCACTGGCAATTGGACAACCGGTGATCCTGGATGCGGCGGAGATGGCCGACATTCTCACGAAATTCAGAACTTACGGCAAACAGGCGGGCGACCTCAAAGACGGTCAAACAGCTGCATTTGAATTGCCGAAACGGGTGGGCTGAACATGCGTCTTGGAATTGATTGGGGTGGAACAAAGATCGAGATCATCGCGCTGGACGATGCGGGCACCGAACTGTTCCGCCAGCGCAGCGCAACGCCGAAAGATGATTACGAAGGCTGCATCCGCGTGGTGAAGGATCTGGTCGACGTGGCTGAAAGTGAAACCGGCCAGACCGGCTCGCTTGGGTTGGGCATTCCCGGATCGCTTTCTCCAAAAACCGGTGTTGTAAAGAACGCCAATTCCACCTGGATGAACGGCAAGCCGCTCGACAAGGATCTGGAAGCTGCCTTGAACCGTCCTGTGCGCATCCAGAACGATGCCAATTGCCTGGCCGTTTCCGAGGCGACGGACGGCGCTGGCGCAGGCGCTCATATTGCGCACGCCATTATCATCGGCACGGGATCAGGATCCGGTATCGCAATTGACGCCAAGGCCCACCTTGGCGCCAACGGCATTGGCGGGGAATGGGGCGGCATCGCCCTGCCCTGGATGACGGCGGAAGAGTTCCCGGGCCCCGACAGCTGGATCGGCCACAAGGGCGTCATTGACCTGTGGTGCTCTGGAACCGGGTTCCAGTGGGACTACAAAGAACGCACCGGGAGAGCGCTGAAAGGTCATGAGATTATCGACTTGAAACGATCCGGGGATGCGGTCGCCACCAAGGTCTACCAGGATTATGTGAGCCGCTTGGCCAGGGCATTGGCCATGTCGGCTAACCTGCTGGATCCGGATGTCTTTGTGCTCGGCGGCGGCATGTCGAACATTACGGAACTCTATGACGACCTGCCGGACGCCATGCTGCCTTACGTCTTTTCAGACACCTATGACACGCCCATCCGCAAAGCCAAGCACGGCGACAGTTCCGGCGTCCGCGGCGCTGCCTGGCTATGGAATGATTGATTTTCTGAAGCGGAGTCCTTTCCCGCCGTCCATCGTCCCGGTCAAGCAAAGCGCGAACCGGGACCTGAGCCTCTTTGTCTGAAACGGACCGGTCCCGGCGCGAGGCCGGGACTACCTTTTCAGATTTCAGCGGAAGGTCGATCAACTCCGCCCCTTTCCGAGCGTGACGAACACGATGCCGAGCGCGACCGCAGCGATGGCGCCGAGTTTGGCAAGGTTGGGAACTTCGCTGAAGACGAGATACCCGAGACCAAGGCCCGCGATGGCCGCCACAGAACCGATCTGGCTGAGATAAACCGGACCGGCCACCTGCTGCAGGCGGAAATAGAGCCCGTATTGTACCGAGAACGCCAGGATCTGTGCCAGCAAAAGCCCTAGCGCCGCAGTTGTCCACTCGGCCGGGCCGACCGGTATTCCCATGACCGCGTTAAAAATTGCCAGTGCAATGAACGCCACGACCATCATGCCAAGGGCCAGTTCGATGGGGGTTGCACCGTCCGGCCATTTCAAAGACCGGTAGATGTTTCCAACGGCGAGAAACACCGGGATTGCCAGGGTGACAATGGCCCAAAAGGAGCCTTCAGGAGAGACCCCGGCCCCACCGCCAGCCAAGAGAACACCTCCGGCAAGACCCGCCAGAACACCGATGCTGCGCAGCATCTGGAACCGCTCCAGACCGATCAGCACAGCGAAGGCATAAGTCAGAACCAGCGGAAACGCATAACTCAGCGAAACAAAACTTGCGCCGACTTCAGGGGCCGCAACCACCGCAATCATGTTGGGCGCAATGAACAATATGCCGGTGATGAAAAGGTATTTCAGGAGACGAAGTTTCGCCGCACGTGAGGCCCGATGCCGCGCACCGCTTTCGACACCGGCGAGCAACGTCCCGCTCCAGAGCAGCGCGGCACCGCCAATAATGGCCCATTGCAACAGTCCGAGAGGATGCCATCCCACCATGGGGCCGGTTTTGGCAAACACAACGGAGACGGCCAGAAAGCTGCCAACGGTCAGAAGAAGTATATGCGGGTTGTCGTATAACCGGGTCATGAGGCTCGGTTGTTGCCGGGGCACTTCCCCGGCCTCTGATGGCAAGGTTTTGAACGTATCCGACATTTGAAAATCCTTCTCAGAAACAGTCTTTCAGCCGCTGCAATACGGCCGGTAACGGTCAACATAAGAACTTTTATCTTTATATCAAGATACTTTTTATCAAGCTTCTTGATATTGATTGACAACCAGCGAGTCCTGGCGCATTTTCGGAATAGAAATCAATCATCTAGAAAAGCCACTGCGCTGCGCAAAAGTGTTGGTGAAACAGGCTTGCGCGATAAAACCAGGAAGCAAGATGTCCAAATCGCCGTCTTCACGCGCAAAAAACCCGGACCACATGTTCGGGGATCCTGAAGAGCTTCTGATGGACCGGGCTGAACGCGCCCGCCAGCAATGGCAAAAGGAAGTGCCGGAGATCGCAGACAAGCTGACACCCATGGTGGTGCTCGGCCGGATCAATGAAGCCTCACAGATGATGACCGCCGATTATCTGACACCAGCCTATGCCAAGATCGGCCTGAAACTCGGGGAGTTCGACGTTCTGGCAACGCTCGTCCGCTCCGGGCCGCCTTACAAGCTCACCCCGACCGAACTCTACCGGACCACCATGATGAGCTCAGGCGGCATGACGGCCCGGCTCGACAAGCTGGAAAAAGCAGGTCTCGTTGAACGCTGTCCCCACCCGGAAGACCGAAGGGCTTTGACCGTCTGTGTGACGGACAAGGGACTGAGTCTCGTCAAAGGCATGATGCCGGACTATGTGGAAGCACAGGCCGCCGCTGTCGATGGCTTGAGCAAAGACGAACAACAGCAACTCGGCGACCTTCTGCAAAAACTCATCCGCACGGCCAATGAGAAGAAGGCCGGCTGATAGACCCGCCAGATACCAGCGACCTGCCAGAAGAATACATATTGGTGCGGCAATAGGCGCGGTCCCAATCAACGCACCTTGATTTGCATTTCAGCGACAGATGATCGACGGTCTCCCGAGAATTTTTTCGGACAAATGGACCCCGACATGATCAAGTGGATCGCCCCCATCCTTGCCGCAACACTGTTTATCCTCCCGGCAGTCGCGCAAGAAGAACTGCAAATCAAGGACATCCAGAAAGGCACCGGAGAAGAAGCCAATGTCGGCGAGACCGTCGTCGTGCATTACACCGGCTGGCTGATGGACGGCACAAAGTTTGATTCAAGCCTAGACCGGGGCACCCCGTTTTCCTTCACGCTCGGCGAACGCCGGGTAATCCCGGGCTGGGAACAAGGCGTTGAAGGCATGCAGGTCGGTGGCAAGCGCGAGCTGATCATCCCGCCGCATCTCGCCTATGGTGCATCCGGCGCTGGTGGGGTCATTCCGCCGAATGCCACGCTCAAATTCGAAATCGAGTTACTGGATGTCAAAGGCAAGAAATTCTCCGAGCTCAGCAATGATCAGCTCAAAGAGCGCCTGGCCGCAGGAGCGACTGTAATCGACATTCGCCGCCCGGATGAATGGAAACAGACTGGTGTCATCCCCGGCACCCATCTGGTGACCTTCTTCGATGCCTCCGGAAACCCGAACCCCAATTTCGGCAAGGAACTGCAGTCACTGATCTCCGGCCCCGGCGATGAGGTCATCTTCCTGTGCCGGACGGGCGCGCGCAGCAAAGCCTTGTCCGAGTATCTTGCGGGTCAGGCCGGTTTCACCCAGGTCGCCAACGTGACCAATGGCATCACGAGCTGGATCTCAGGCGGCGGAGACGTCACAGAAGCTGTGCAGCCCGAGAATTGCTGGCTCTGCTGAAGTCTCACCGGCCAGCCTTCAGAGCCCCTCGGCCAGTTTCAGGCTCAACCGGTTATGAGTCTCAATAACCGGAACCATGTCCATGGTCGTGATCCAGCCTTCTTCAACAATGACCTTGCCGTTGATCACCGTTGTTTTTGCGGTTTGAGGCGCACAAAAGACCACGGCTGCGACCGGGTCGTGAAGCGCTCCGGCAAACCCAATCGTATTCAAGTCAAGTGTGAAGAAATCAGCACACTTGCCTGTTTCCAATGATCCAATGTCATTTCGGCCCAATACGGAAGCGCCGCCCAGTGTGGCAAGCTCCAGGGCTTCCCGGGCCGTCATCCACTCCCCGGCCCGAAGCGGGTGCGCCGGTGGCAGCAGGGCGTATTTGCTTGGGCCTTCCGGCGGCTGAAGTCCGAGCTGCAACCGCGCGAGCAGCATCGCCTGGCGGGCTTCCATCAGCATATTGGAACTGTCGTTGCTTGCGGCCCCATCAACACCAAGACCAACTTTCACACCCGCAGCCATATATTTTTTCACCGGTGCAATTCCCGACGCGAGCCGCATGTTGGAACAGGGGCAATGCGCGGCGCCGCAGCCGGTCTTGGCAAAGAGACGGATTTCATCGTCATCGACATGGATCGCATGGGCAAACCAGACATCCGGACCGGTCCAGTCAAGACCTTCCATCCATTCGACCGGGCGCTTGCCAAACCGCTCCAGAGTGTAGCGTTCTTCATCCATCGTTTCGCAGAGATGCGTGTGCAGCATGACCATTTTATCGCGGGCAAGCGCGGCACTCTCCCGCAAGAGATCCTCCGATACAGAAAACGGGGAGCAAGGTGCGACCACCACCCGCGTCATCGCCCCGTCCGCCGCATCATGGTAGCGGTCGATGACCCGAACCGTGTCGTTTAGGATGAATTCTTCATCTTCGACACACTCGTCGGGCGGTAAACCGCCTTTGCTCTCTCCGAGCGACATGGATCCACGGCTTGCGTGGAACCGGACCCCAAGCTCCCGGGCCGCTTCGATCTGGTAATCGACCTTGTTACCGCTCTGGAAGAGATAGGTGTGATCAAAAACAGTGGTACAGCCGGACAGCGCCAGTTCGGCCAGACCGATCAGCGTGCTGGCGCGCGAAGCCTCCGGATCGGTGCGCGCCCAAACCCGGTAGTGCGCCTGCAGCCAGGGAAACAGGTTGTTGTTCTGCGCTGCCGGTAGATTGCGCGTCAGCGTCTGGTTGAGATGGTGATGAGTGTTGACGAATCCGGGAAGGACAATCTGGTCAGAGGCGTCAATGACCTTGTCCGCATGCTTGGGCAGGTCATCGGACGGCCCGACTTGCTGGATGACGCCGTCCACCGCATAGAGCCCGCCACCGGCGATTTCCCGCCGCTCGCCATCCATAGTGACCAGCATATCGGCGTTCTTGAGGAGCAGCGTCTCGGGCATGAGCAGTCTTTCAGGCAGAATCGAATGTGCGTCACCCTAGCCGTTGGATCAGCCCAAGACCACGGCCAGTGCTCTGGAACTCTTTCAAGCCAAACCTTGGAATATCAGTTTTTCAAGGGACCCATTCTGTTCCAGGCGTCCAGGGCGGCAATCTTGTAGGCTTCCGCCAAAGTCGGGTAGTTGAACGTGTTTTCGACAAAGTATTCCAGGGTGCCCTTCAGGTTCAAAACAGCCTGGCCGATGTGGACCAGCTCCGTTGCCCCCTCACCCACGATGTGACACCCCAGCAAGCGTCTGGTTTTCAATGAGAAAATCATTTTCAGCATGCCGGTATCGAGGCCCATGATCTGCCCCCTTGAGGTTTCCCGGAACCGGGCGATCCCGCATTCATAGGGAATGCCGCGTTCCTTTATCTCTTCCTCGGTCATGCCGACGGTCGATATCTCCGGAACAGCATAAATCCCGTATGGAAAATACTCCGGAGGATCGTAGGCCTTCTCACCCAGCGCCTGACAGGCCGCAATCCGCCCCTGCTCCATGGAGGTGGACGCAAGACTTGGGAACCCGATGACATCGCCAGCCGCATAAATGTGCGGCACGCTTGTCTGAAAGGTGACTGGATCCACCTTCAAGCGGCCGCGATGATCGACCTCAAGTCCGCACGCCTCGAGATTGAGCGATGGTGTCGCGCCCATCCGGCCAGCTGCAAAGAGGATCACGTTGGACCGCACACTCCGGCCGCCTTCAAGAAAGATCTCGCAGTCTCCCGCACCATGTTTTTCGATGCTTTTCACTTTCGAGCCAAAGCGCATCGCGATACCGCGATCCCGAAGCTGGTGCGTGAAATCGCTGACAAGCTCGTGATCGAGAAAATCAAGCATGGTGTCTCGAGGCTCGACCAGCGTCACGGCCACATCAAGCGCGGAAAAAA
Source organism: Roseibium sp. R5 (assembly GCF_055755305.1). NCBI lineage: Bacteria > Pseudomonadati > Pseudomonadota > Alphaproteobacteria > Hyphomicrobiales > Stappiaceae > Roseibium > Roseibium sp. R5. The sequence goes on along the minus strand of NZ_CM146910.1, from coordinate 3,270,662 downwards.
TCGAAGCGTACTCCACTCCGATGACACCGGCCCCGATCACAGCGATCGAGCGGGGCAATTGGTTCAACTCCAGTATTTCGTCACTGTCGAGGACGAATTCTCCGTCAAATGGCACATAGTCAGGCCGGAACGGCTTGGTTCCGACCGCAAGAATGAACTTGTCAGCGGAGAAGAGCTTCACGTCGCCTTCTTCGCTCTTGACCTCAATTCTCTCGGGCGATACTAACCGCGCTTCGCCGTACACCGTTGACACTTTGTTTCGGGCAAATTGCAGCTCGAGAACTTCGACTTCGTGATCAAGCGTCATATGAAGGCGTGCTCTGAGATCACCCGCCGAGATGTCTTGTTTAACGCGGTAAGACCGGCCATAGAAGCCGCGCTCTCGCCAACCGGTGAGATTCAGCACGGTTTCCCGCAAGGTCTTGGACGGGATTGTTCCGGTGTGGACCGAGACACCACCAACCCGGCGGCCCCTTTCGACAACAAGAACCTCGTATCCGAATTTCGCAGCCTGAATAGCCGCCCGGCGCCCCGCGGGTCCGCTCCCGATAACGATCAGATCAAAATGATCCATGTGCCCCTCACATACCTCTTGCGAATGCGAATCCGTCCAAATACCGCACTACATTTTATGTCGCACCGCACAAACATGATCCTTCGCCCAAGGTCAACCCGTTGCTCGGCGGTAACTCCGCTCAAGTCCGGTTGCTGGATTTATCACGCGAGCTCAAATAAACTGTTGCCACGCGTTAGAAACTGACTCGAGGACGCACGTGCTACGCCTGCGGCGGGCTAAATTGGCCTGCCATTTCATCTTTATGTTGTTGATGTTGAATGCTTCTGCATTCGCACAGACACTCACATTCGCCGCAGACGAATGGTGCCCGGTCAACTGTGAACCCGGCAGTGAGCGCCCAGGCTATATGGTAGAAATTGCCAGTCGAATTCTGGAACCGCTTGGCTACGAGGTGCGCTATCAACAGATAACCTGGGCAAGAGCCCTTCTGTTTGCCCGGCAAGGCCGGTTTGACGGCGTCTTTGCCGGCACTCCCGAAGAGGCCACTGGTTTTGTGTTCCCCAGCGAAGCGCAAGGCCGATACACGATTGGCATGTTCGTCGCTAAAGATGATCCATGGCGCTATGACGGGCCGAGTTCTTTGAAAGACAAGCGAGCCGGGTTGATCATCGACTATGGATACGGCGAGGAAATCGAGGCATCAGTCAATCGCTATTCTGAAGTTGTCCGGACCGGCGGCAACAACGCGCTGGAACAAAACATAAGAACCCTAGCTGCTGGACGTCTCGATTATATGCTGGAGGACATCAACACGTTTTCATACAAGGCGGAGGAGATGGGACTGGCTGACCGTTTCAGGCTTGAGAAAACCTTCACGCAAGACGATTTGTTCATTGCCCTTTCGCCCGCTCATGCCAATTCGCACGAGATTGCAAAAGCTCTGTCGGACGGCATGCACCGGCTTCGCAATTCCGGCGAACTTTCGCAGATCATGCAGCGGTACGGCCTGCGGGACTGGATCGTCCCGACCTCGCAAGGCCAACCCACAAAAGTGCCGAACTGAACGCGGCCACTCCTGCCAAACATCTCGTCTTGCGCTAGCCCAGCACAGCTGATCGGGGAGCGCGGTCTGCTGGCGTTTCCTCCAGCAATCCTTGGAATGGCACTTTTTCATTGCCATTGCCGGCGCCATCCTCTAACGGTGTTGGCATGATGAAAACCTTGAAAGCAGCTTGGTGGTGGCGCGGCGCAATATAGGCGGCCAGCGATCTCTCATGCTCTGACAAGATCGACAAGTTTCAACCAAGGCCGCCGCGGGAACCCGCTGGCGGCCTTGGTGCTTTGTTGGGCCGTACGGGTTCCGCTCAAAGGCCAAAAAAGACGGGGACATACCATGCCGCAACTGGCAGACCAGAGTTTCGTAACAGAGAGCGGGATCACCATCCTGCGCAGCTCCCGCCCCTCCGATTACGAAACTGGGACATCGGAATGGATCGACCGGCTGGACTCAGAGCGCGGGGCCGTTCTTGCCTCGTCCTATGAATATCCCGGCCGGTACACCCGTTGGGACATGGCGCTGGTCAATCCGCCTCTCGTCATGGAGGCAGCAGACCGGACCGTCGAAATCCGTGCATTGAACGACCGCGGCAAGATTTTGATGCCAGCGATCTCCAAGGCTCTGAAAACCCATGAAGATGTCGAGCACTTTGCAGAGACCGACGAGCGCATCGACCTGACGGTCAAGAAACCAGATCGCGATTTCCAGGAAGAAGAGCGCTCCCGTCAGCCGTCAACTTTCTCGATCGTGCGGGCTCTGAAAGACCTGTTTGCCTGCAATGACGATCAGCTCGGCCTCTATGGCGCTTTTGGCTATGATGTCGCGTTTCAGTTCGAACCGATCGATTTGAAACGCGACCGGCCAGACGACCAGCGGGATGTTGTTCTGTTCCTGCCCGACGAAATTCTCATTGTCGACCACCACGGCAAACGTGCCTATGTTCTGGAATACGATTTTGTCGTCAACGGCCGCAGCACGAAAGGCCTTGAGCGCAGCGGCGAAAAACGTCAGTACACCCCTGCGAACCAGGATCCAGGCCGCGGCGACCATGAACCGGGCGAATATGCACGCCTTGTCGAAGAGGCGAAGGACTATTTCCGCCGGGGAGATCTCTTCGAAACCGTGCCGGGACAGGTGTTTTATGAGTCCTGCCCGAACCCGCCCTCAGCGGTGTCCCGACGTCTCGCACAGATCAACCCCTCGCCCTACTCCTTCTTTTTCAACCTTGGCAATGACGAGTATCTCGTCGGCGCATCGCCGGAGATGTATGTCCGGGTCACCGGTGGCCGCCGGGTTGAGACGTGTCCGATTTCAGGCACCATCCGGCGCGGCAAGAACGCGATTGAGGATGAGGCACAGATCCGCAAGCTTTTGAATTCGGCCAAGGATGAAGCGGAGTTGACGATGTGCTCCGACGTCGACCGCAACGATAAGAGCCGTGTCTGTGTCCCCGGATCCGTCAAGGTGATCGGGCGCCGTCAGATCGAGATGTATTCGCGCCTCATCCACACGGTGGACCATATCGAAGGCACGTTGCGCGAGGACATGGATGCCCTGGACGCATTCCTCTCGCATACCTGGGCTGTGACCGTCACCGGTGCACCCAAACGCTGGGCCATGCAGTTCATTGAAGATCACGAGAAGTCTCCACGCGCCTGGTATGGCGGGGCGATTGGTGCGGTTCTGTTCAATGGCGACATGAATACGGGGCTGACGTTGCGCACCGTTCGTATCAAGGACGGCGTTGCCCAGATCCGGGCCGGCGCAACGCTGCTCTACGACAGCATTCCCGAAGATGAGGAAGCGGAGACCGAACTGAAGGCCGAAGCGATGCGGGCCGCCGTCCGCGAAGCTGGTCTTGCGACCAAGACAACGGCCGCTGGCGACGTTAAAAAACCCGGCAGGGGCTTGAAAATCCTCCTGGTCGACCACGAAGACAGTTTCGTGCACACGCTGGCAAATTACTTCCGCCAGACAGGTGCCGAGGTTGTTACCTATCGGACCCCGGTGGCAGATCATGTGTTTCACGATGTGAACCCGGATCTCGTGGTCCTGTCCCCCGGTCCCGGCAATCCGAAGGATTTTGATTGTGCAGCCACGATTGGACGCGCGCGGGCGCGAAACCTGCCGATCTTTGGCGTTTGTCTCGGCCTTCAGGCACTATCGGAGTATTTCGGCGCGGAACTCGGCCAATTAGATGTGCCGATGCACGGCAAGCCATCACCGATCTCGTTGCTGGGCAACTCACTCGTCTTCGATGGCCTGAACGCTCCCGTGATCGTCGGCCGCTATCATTCGCTTTTCGCCAAACGGGACACATTGCCCAGCGACATCCGGGTAACGGCGGAAACAGAAGATGGTGTCGTGATGGCAATCGAGCATCAGAAAGAAGCGATCGCCGCCGTTCAGTTCCATCCAGAATCCATCATGTCGCTGGATCAGGACGCCGGGCACAAGATCATAGAAAACGTCGTGTCCCGGCTGGTGCAGAGCAGACAGTTCGCCGAGAGCGCCTGAGTTTTTTGCTCAGCTGTCCTAGCGTCACGGATTTACCACTCAAAAGCTGCAGGATACCATTCTGCAGCTTTTTGTTTTTGCGGGAGGATCCATGACCCAGTATTCCGATCACCTCTCCCTCTGGCTCAGCGGCCTTGAGGGGGCAGACAAATGCAAGGTCCTCAACCAAATTCTTGCGGAGGATTGTGTCTTCTACAGCCCCGTCATGCACACTCCGCAAAAGGGAAAACAGCTGACCTTCCTCTATCTTGCGAGCGCGTTCACGGTGCTTTTGAAGGAGGGAAAGTTCAAATACTGCCGGATTCTCGAGCATGGACATGATGCCGTGCTGGAGTTTGAGACAGAGATCGACGGAATTCACATCAACGGCGTCGATATGATGACGTTCAACGAAGCTGGCCAAATCACTGAGTTCAAGGTCATGCTCCGGCCTCTCAAGGCCCTGGAGAAAGTTCGGGCTTCGATGATGGCAGAACTCGAAGCTGCGAAATCAGCCTAAAACCTGACGGGAGCCTCAGCTGCGCGTCACGTCCGCAACCGATTTCTACGCAGAGCTTACCTAGGTTAGCCCACCTTTGTCGCGGTTGCCAGGAAGTGACGCATATCCTCGCGAAGCGAACGCAGCTGGACTTCCTGAGCGTTTAGGGTTTCGGCTTCCACAAGCACGCGGTCGCTGATCTGCTTGCTTTCCGCCGTAGCCGCCCGAACGTTTGCAATGCTGCTGCTGACTTCAGCAACACCAGAGGCGACTTCGTCAATGTTCTGAGCGATCTCGCCCGTGGCTGCGGCCTGCTCCTCGACCGACGACGCAATGGCCGTTGAAACCTTGTTGACCTGATCAATGGCAAGACTGATCTCTTCACTGGCCGCGACGGCGTTCTTTGTTGCCCCTTGCAAACCGGAAATCTGGACGTTGATCGTCTGCGTTGCCTCCGCCGTTTGGCCGGAAAGCGCCTTGACCTCTTGAGCAACGATCGCAAACCCGCGCCCATGCTCGCCGGCCCGTGCCGCCTCAATCGTCGCGTTCAACGCCAGAAGATTTGTCTGCGCAGCAATATCTGTAATCAACTGAACAACTTCACCAATATCCGAGGACATCTTCGCAAGGCTGCCAATTTCACGATTCATGGTCTCGGATTTGGAAACAGCCCCTGCTGCCGTTTCCGACGCGGAGTACACTTGGCGATTGATTTCCCTTACAGAGCTGGCGAGTTCTTCCGTTGCCGACGACACGCTTTGCATGTTCGCCGAAGTCTGCTCTGCCGCTGAAGCGACAACGGTGGACTGTTCGTTGACAGTCGCGCTGGCCGCAGCAACCCCCGTTGAAACAGTGTTCAGCTCCTGAACGGAATGCGTAACAGTCTCGACCACGTCCTTGAGCCGGGTTTCGAACTGTTCGGCAAGATCGCAGAAGGCGTCGTGCTTTTCCTTAATCGCAACGGTCGCCTTGTTGATGCTGTTGGCGGCACTTGCGAACCCGCCAACCATTCCGGTTTCAGAGATCATGCGGAAATGCTGATTGCGCCCGACATAATCGAGGCAGGCTTTCGATTCACGCAAGTAGGCGTCGGTGCGGTCGATCAGAAGATTGATGGCATGCATGAGTTCTGCTGCCTCTCCAGTTTCGGTAATTCCAGTGATACGGGCTTCGAAATCGCCCGCGGCTACTGCCTTGCACACCTTGGTCGCCTTGCGCAGTGACGCCTTGCTCAATCCACCGATCATCTGCCTATTCCCAAACCTATTCCTATCCGGTCGCCTGCCTGAAGGCTGCTCCGGTGATTAAGCCGCCTTACCCAGTGTCGCGACAAATTCGTCGTAAGCGATCCCATGCTGCTCAAGCAGCCCCAACACCATCTGCTCGCTGGCCAGCATGCCATCTTTACGGCTTGCATGACGCTTTTCTTCTTCAAGAAGCATCTTGTAGAGCGGAATGATGTGCTCGTTTACGATTGCCATGTCGGGAACGCGCCGGTTGGAATGATAGCTGATGATTTTACCAGACGCGTCAAAACTCGGGGTCACATGGGCGTAAACCCAGTAGTGATCGCCATTCTTGCAACGGTTTACAACGTAGGCAAAGATCTCCTGCCCGGCTTCGAGTGTGGACCACAACAGCTTGAATACACATCGAGGCATCTCAGGATGGCGGATCAGGCTATGTGGCTGCCCCAGAACTTCTTTTTCCGTGTAACCGGCAACGTCCAGAAAAACCCGATTGGCATAGGTTATGCGGCCCTTGAGGTCCGTTTTGCTGACGATGACATCGTCTCTGTGAAACGTTCGCTCGCGTCCCGTTAGGAAGGCATTTTTTGGCACCGGAAAACCCCAGCTGCTACGTGCTGACCTTGTCAGCAGTCCGAAAAAAACTGGTGCTGAGTATCTCCCGACTAAAATTAATTTTGAATAAATGAGGCGGTCACAATTGCCACTATTCAGCAACAAGCAGTGTAAAACTTGTCTATACTCTGGATCATTCAGATGACCAGACTAAATTCAAAAAACCCTAACGCCAATTCCCTTGAAATCCAGCATACGGAACCTTCCCTTGCGAGATAACTCGCGTAAAACGTTCAGTATTTTCCAGGTAAATAAAATGCATAATTTTTCCAATGCAGGTTTTGCGCAAACGGGTTTCGCGATAATGTGCACACAGACTCTGGTCGCTGCGTACATATTGCGCACAGCTGACGCGTGAACACAGTGGCTGATACGCCGGGGAACAGCGGTGACAGTATTCAAGAGGACTGGCGCTCAATTAGGCCTGCTGCTGACACTGATCTGCGGAGTTGGTCTTGCTGTATTGGAGCGACCACTTTCAATGCCTGCATTTGCACAAGCACCCCAAGCCGCCGACATGGTTCTGGGTATCGGGATTTGCCCGCCATGGCGGACACAATCGGTAGAGGTTTGCCGGAACAGTGTTCAAACCGTTCTGAAGGCTTTTTCAGAACGGTTTGGTCTCTCCGAAGCGCGGCTTCACTTGATGTTAAATGAGGGCGCCTCCGCAGACAGCCTCAAGAAAACCGTCACGGCGCTCGCCAACACACTAGGGCCAGACGACCGGCTCATCATCTACGCCAACATACCGTCAATCTCCAACGCAGCCGCTGAGGTTGGCTTGCCGAACCGTCAAATACTGCAACTTTGGGCGGACGAAAAACCGGAAAGCACGGAGCTTGCGATTGAAACGGGGACATGGATCTCGGCCCCCGCCTTTGCAGCCATGCTCCATACGGTCCCGGCTGGCCAGGTGATCTTGATCCTGGACACCAGCAACTCCGACACGATCGATCCGGACCTTTTGGAAACACATGCGACAAATCTGGATGCCCGTCCCGAGGCGCTGGTGACTTCTGCTGGAGCCGGACAAATGGCAAACTATTCCGCTGACCGGACGATCGCCCTTTTCGCCAAACATCTGGCAGCGTCCCTATCAGCCACTGAGGGAACACTAGCCGACGTGATCAGGGCAGCTTCCGCCGGCACCCGGCAAGCCGCGATCCCGATATGCGTCGCCTTGAGAGAAAAGCAGTCGGACAGTCAAACTAACGAAAAAGACTGCACGCAAGTTCCTGAGATCCATGATCCGGCTGGCATATTGAGCACAATCGTAGTGCCTCCTTTGCCAGAAAACGAAGCGAACTGACGTTTCAAGCCATCAATCCAGACAGGCACCCCTTCAGAACAATCAGTGCTTTGACGGTTTGGATTGAATCAACTGGCCAATTCTGCAGGCGGGATATCGTCACTGCCGAGTTCAGCGGCAAACCTGATCCGATCTAACGCCGCCAATACAGCCTTGGGTGCAACCCGGACCAGTTTGTCGACTGGAACAGGTTTGCCAATCAGATACCCTTGCACTTCATGGCACCCCTGAGCTGCCAACAGGCAGAGGTTTTCAGTGTCCTCTAAGCCTTCGGCAACGATCCGCATGTTAAGCGCCTTGCCCAGCCTTACGACAGCTTCGATAATCGCCAATGCGTTGTAGTTCTGCTGCGCTTCCAACACAAAGGACCGGTCGATCTTGATACAGTCGAAGGGGAAGCGGCTGAGATAACTGAGTGAGGAATACCCGACCCCAAAATCATCCAGGGCGATCTTTACGCCGATATCCTTCAGTTTCGTCAGAATGGAAAGTGCCCGTGCATCATCCTCGATCAAGGTGTTTTCCGTGATTTCAAGTTCAATCCGGTTCGCGGGAATTCCGGACACCCGAATGGCCCTTGCAACATCCTCAATGAAATCCTTGTCTCGAAACTGAACCGGGCTGACATTCAAACTGATGTTGCCGGTGGGGATCTCCTGTGCCGCAACTGCAAGCGCCCGCTCAAGCACGAACTTACCGATCCCGATGATCTGGCCTGAGTTTTCGGCAACCGGAATAAACTCCACTGGGCTGACAAGTCCATGGTCTGGATGGTTCCAGCGGATCAACGCTTCATAGGAAACGATATTCCCCGTGGCGAGGTTCAGGCGCGGCTGAAAATAGAGCTCGAATTGGTCATCAGCGAGAGCCGCGTTCAGACCTTTTTCCATTTCGCGGCGCTGCCGCACCTCAGCCCCCATGCCCTTTCGGAACAGGCAATATGTCTGCCGTCCAGCGCTTTTGGCATTGTAGAGGGCAATATCGGCGTTCGAAACGACCTGCTCCTCGCTTTGACCTGCAGCGATCATCGCAACCCCAATGCTGGCCCCTGGCTTCACAATTAGCCCGTGTCCGCAATTGACCGGCTCAGATAGAATGGCAACCAGACGGTGCGCCATATCTTCCGCCTGATTGGCGAATGAAATCGACGTCTGGATAATGGCGAATTCATCCCCACCCAGACGCGCCACGGTGTCACTGCCCCGGCAAGCGCTCAAAAGACGCTCTGCGGTGACACGAATAACTGCATCCCCGGCAGGGTGACCATGCAGATCATTGATGTCTTTAAACTTGTCCAGATCAACAAGCAGCAGCGCTGCGCCCTGCCCGTTCTTTTCACATCGGCGCAGTGTCTGCTGCAGTTCGGCATTGAAGACAGCCCGATTTGGAAGATCAGTCAGGGGATCATGCTGCGCGAGATGAAGGATCTGCGCTTCCGCCTTTTTCCGCTCACGCAAATCAACGAGGGCTGACACACGGGTTGGAACACCGCGGTAGGCGATCACGCGGGTCCGAATCTCAACCGGCACCCGTTCGCCAGCGCGGTTGACGAATACGACCTCACGCGGCTCCTTCTCCGCCTTGATCAGATGATCTTCCAGGGTTCCGGCAACATCGGTCTCCACGAATTCATAGAGACCGCGCATTTCTAGTTCGGAAATCGAATAACCGACGAGCTCTTCGAAGGTTTTGTTGCCGTCCAGGATGCGCCCATCGACAGAAATCACGATCGCATCGAAGGTGGCATTTGCGAGCGCAGACAGACGCTCTGCTTCTTCCTGGGTCCGTTTTGCATCAGCGACCCGGGACTGGGCCTGCTCCTGACTTTGGACCGTATCCATAAGCGCGTTGAACAACCGGGTTAGGCGCTCAGAATCTTCGCCTTTGGACACCTGAAGGCGCATGGAAAGATCGGCCTTTCCGGCAATCAGGCTGTCGAGCGCATCCTCAACATGTCCGATCCCGAGGCGTGTCCCATGCTCAGCCTCATTTAGACCGATGTCTTCATCCTGCTGTGACAAACGCAGCGGGCTATATTTGTTCAACACCGCAAGGAACAGGATGCTCACACCAAAACACCAGAAGAAGTTGGTCAATATCCCTTGAAGCTGAACCAAGAGCTGAGGCACACGCGCACCGAGTGGCAATGTCTCTGCAGGTGCCAAAACGGCTAGGCCAAGCGTTCCAATGACACCGGCAAATCCGTGAACGCTGATCGCGCCGACAGGATCATCCAGCCTGAAATAGCGTTCGAGAACAAGCGCTCCAAACAGCGCTGTGGCACCTCCGGCAGCTCCAACCAAGAGCGCACCGCCGGGCGACAGAATATGACACCCGGCAGTCACTGCCACGAGACCGCCAAGAAGCCCCGAAATAGAGTTTTCCGGTAAAACCAAGCCATCCCGATACTTGCCGGCCAGATACCCAGCGGCAGTCCCGGCTGCGGCCGCCAAGACGGTGTTGGCGAAGATCTTGGGCACATCCCAACTGGCGGCCAATGTTGAACCGCCATTGAATCCGAGCCAGCCGACGAAGAGAGCGACAGCGCCAGTTGTCGCCAGAACAGAGCTGTGACCCTGAATACGATAAGCTCGGCCCTCGGCGTCAAACCGCCCGATCCGGGGACCGAGGATGATACATGCGGCCAACGCAATCCAGGCGCCTGTCCCGTGAACGACTGTTGACCCTGCAAAATCTACAAACCCGCGATCGGCAAGGAAGGCTTCGGCGTCCGGGAACAAAACGCCGCCCCACGCCCAACGGGCAAAGACCGGGTAGATGACGGCTGCGGTTAAGACCGTGCACCAGACATAAGCCTGAAGCCGCATGCGTTCGGCAACTGCGCCGGAAATGATTGTCGCCGCCGTCCCGCAGAACATGACCTGGAAGGCGAACACGGTCAGAGCCCAGGGCGTAACATCCGACAGTAAAAACAACCGATCATCGTAGCCGGCAAACCATGTGCCGCCTGCCCCAAACGCCACTGCAAATCCGAACACGGCAAAAATGATCACGCAAACAGCAAGATCCAGAAGATTTTTCTGCGCAACGTTGATGGAGTTCTTTGACCGGACCATGCCCGCTTCAAGCAGCATGAATCCGAGCTGCATCAGAAGAACCAGCCCTGCAGCAACCAGCACCCAGACCATATCAAGGCGCTGCTGCAAACTCTCCGAAGCTGCCTGCGCAGGCAGCAACATACCCGAAAAGAAAAAAACTCCACACCAAACAAGAGTTTCGAACTGAACCCGAAGCTTACGCATTGCAACCGCCCAAGAAACCAGAATGAGCGGCATGATCCCGCGCAATTTATTAATTATGCCTTGCCAATATTGCCAATGCCGACAAGTTCAGCACTCTGCTCAACTTTCATGCAATTACTTGGCTGTTGAATTTCTTGTTCCAAGCAATTCATCACCTTCGCGGTCGTAGAGGAGTGTCGAACCAGCACAAGTCAGTGGTTGATTTTAATTGAACATATGTTCAATATAATAATTGTGCATGAGCATACGGGAGGAGCGCATGGCGACACAGGCAGCGAACAATCGCCGGATTGACAGTTTGTTGGCGGAGTATAGCGAAAGCCACCAGAACGCGACCAACAAGTTCATTCACTGGATTTGTGTTCCCGTGATCGTCTGGACCGCCACCGCATTGCTTTGGAGCTTGCCGGTTCCGTCGTGGTTCTTTGCGGTGCCGTTTCTCAACTGGTCGACGTTGGTGATCGCGCTAGCGACGCTCTACTACCTGACCCTCTCCGTTCCACTTGCCTTAGGCATGGCTGTCATAGGGGCAATTTGCTCCGCCATCAACGCCAGCTACGGTCTGCCGCTGCCGCTCTGGCAAACAGCGCTGGCGGTGTTCGTAGCCGCATGGTTCGGGCAATTCATCGGACACAAGATCGAAGGCAAGAAACCGTCCTTTTTCAAGGACATTCAGTTCCTGCTGATCGGACCGGCGTGGCTCCTGCATTTTGTGTATCGCAAGGCCGGAATCAAATACTGACGTGAATGCGCTTCAGGCTAGCACGAGCGCTCGGAAGACTGTGTAACAGCCGGCATCTCTGACGCTTCGGCCGCCCGTATGGCAGGCCGCCCTCTCAAACGCTCGCCAAGCCAGGCGAAGTCTTCGCTGTCGGCACGGCGCAGAGACAAGTCCCGTTCAGGAACCATCGGAACGATGCCGCGATCCGTTTGTTCACCAACGGCAAACCGGAACGCATAACCCGGGGTCAACCCCATCCGGAGGTCTGAAACCACCACCTTACCATCAACCATCTCGGCCCGGTTGAAACCCCGGCTGAACCAATCGAGCTTCCGGTAAGCATCCGAGTTCTGAACACAAGCAACCAGTTCTGGATGGCGCGAATGAGTGTAAATCTCCGGCTCCTGATCTCCATCAAAGAGCGACAGGTAAAGGTTCTGATAGCGGTCTTCATCGAGACCGATCACTTTCCAAAGTGCAATATTAAACGGCGCTGCAATTGCGAAGATCTTTTCGGGAACTTCTCCCTGGCTGGCGAAGATCTGCTCCGCTCGTTGCTCGACATAGGCTTGAATTCCGACCGACAACAGCATGTACGCGCTGGTCGCAACCAAAACGCCGCCGACCCACCGCCCAAATCTCTGTGTCCAGTCGCTTTTGAAAAACGCCCAAACTACGACAAAGATGAGCGGCAGCGAGTAGACCGGATCGATGATGAACACCGATCCAACACCCACCGGATCTGGATATATCGGCCAGAAAATGCGTGTTCCGTAGACCGTCATTGCATCAATCATCGCATGAGTCGCGAAACACAGATAAACCGTCAGGTAGGTCAGCCAGCGATGGTCTCTCAAGCCCCTAAAGAGGCGAACGAGCAGCTCCCCGAAAACCGGTGCCGCAAGCGCATGAACAAACACGGAGTGCGTCCATCCACGGTGATAGACAAAGCTGTCGACCGGGTCGGCGAACGGGATCAGGACATCCAGGTCCGGCACGGTCCCCAATAGGCCGCCAACAAGCGCTGCTTTCCTTGGACCGATTTTCTTGCCAAGACACGCCGTTGAAACAGCTGCGCCCAGTACGAATTGGGTGATTGAATCCATGGAGGGGTCCGGATGGCCTGAGCGGTCGTTGGTGGTTTTACGATAAGTGGGTCAATAGTTTGCCGATGCAAGGAGTACGTAGCGCATTGCACAAAAGATCACGTTAGGCGCACACTGTGGTCTGGCAAATGATTGTGTCGTTGCTAAGGACGGGCACTCGGCGCGCCGCCCTTCTCGCTCTCGTTAAGACAGGGCAACCGAGAACATCAATGAGACCGTAGTTCATTTGATCAATGGATCGGCTGCTCGTTTTAGCGGAACAGAAACCTGCAATTCGGCGGAAAACAGCTGTGTACCGTTAGGTATTTGCCAACCCTTTACATGTAAAAAATGACATAAGCGTTTTAGTTGCGTTATTATATTACTTCTATTTAAAATTTAGAACGCGATCCAATAGCCGGAAAGCAGCATGACACTGGATACGCCGACACTACTGATCGCATTGGCAGCAGCAGAATTTGCGAGTGCGCTGATTTTGCTGGCGTTTCTTGTGAGTTTGAAGAAAGCCAACCGGGCAACACGCTTGGCATTTGCCATCTATGCACCTGCCATGTTCTTGGTTGCGTGTGGAACTGTTCTCGTTGCCTTTCGGTCCGAGGTCTCAGCATTCTGGAGCATCACGTTTGCTAACGCTCTGGTCTTGCTCGGCTTTGCTTTGCGCCCGGAAGCCATTGCGGTTTTTTACGGACGTCCGGTACGCGGCTGGATGCTACTTGCGGCCCTGAGTGGCTGGTTGGTCATTTGCCTAGTTCCAGACTTTTTTGGCTCGTTTTCAATCCGGCTGATTTTCGTCCAATCGATGCTTCTAGCAGCCGCAATGTACTCCGTATGGCGTGTTTTCAGGTTAAACGCGGAGCATCTTTCATCGGTAAGGTTGTTCACGATCGGCAGTTTTCTCGAAGCATCCGCCTACCTGATGACGATTGGAAGCCAGCTCATCTACCAGCACGAATCCCTTAAAGTCTTTGCAAATCCCATACAGCCACTGGCCTATTTGGTGCTGTTGATGGTGGCGATTGTCATTGTGTCGGCCTCCTTTGTCGCGATGGCCATTGAACGCATCCAGGTCCGGTTTGAAAAGCAGGCCTTGACCGACAGTCTGACAGGTCTTGCAAACAGGCGTGCGTTCATAAAGGCGGCTGAACGCTGGTTTTCATCAACGAACCAGACTCAGGCCTTTACTCTCATCCTGATCGATATTGATCATTTCAAGTCGATCAACGACCAGTTTGGACATACTGCCGGTGATCGCGTGCTTGCCTCCTTTGGGACTGCCATGAAATCGATCTTTCCCCGCGCAATCCCCCCAGGGCGGATCGGCGGCGAGGAGTTCGCTGTGCTTTTACCGCAAACTGAAAAAGCAGATGCCGTCCATCTTCTTGGCAGACTGCGCGAAGTCATTTCGCAATGCGCGATTTGTCCAAAGTCGGACGTTTCGGGAATTACAGTCAGTGCCGGTCTCATCACTGCGACGACAAGCCAAGATTTCGAAGAGGCCTTTGATCACGCCGATCAGCTGCTCTACAAAGCCAAAAAAACCGGCCGCAATCGGCATGTCGCTCTCGACAAGACTGCTCCTTCTGACGAGCTGACGATTGTGAACCCGCCGAACCAGCCGCGCGGCCTGGTCGCGACCTCATAACGCAAAACCTGTAATCCCTCAGAAATAACAGACACGCCGTTTAAGGCCACGGAAACTCCCAAAACAACAGTCCTTCGTTAATATTAGCGAGGACATGTGGTGGTCCGTAGTGTATAGATTCAACACCTTCCGTTTTCGTCACATTCATTGATTCAGACTTTCCCGCCATGAACCTGGACGTCAAAACTCTCTTTACGGTTGTTACTCTGGCCTATCTGATCGGCGCGGTCGTCATGACTGTTTTATCGATCGCAATGCGGTCCGCTCCGAAATCCGTTCGCTCCGGTTGGGGGCTTTGGGGAATTTGCCTCTTTTTGTCCGCGGCGGCGGCAATAATGATCAGTCAACGCGGTGCCATTCCAGATGCGCTCAGCATCATTGTGGCAAACGCCCTCCTGACCATCGGGTTCGGTCTGAGGCCAAGTGCCATTGCACTCTTGAACGGCAGAAAGATGCAATACCTGTGGCTGCCGGTCGCAGGTACACTTGGATGGCTGGGCCTTTATGCTTTTGAGTTCTTCCGCGAGGACATTCTTTTGCGGGTCATTTACATCAACGGCTTTTGCCTGCTCGGGGTCTTGCTATGTGTCCGGGAAAGCATCCGGTTGAACCATCACAGGGTCAGCAGTTGGTTTTTAACGATTGCGTTTTCGATGGATGCCGCCGTCAGGATCAGCCTGATCGGCGCGCATTTGCAAAAACACTACCCGACCCTGCTTGAGTCCTACGAAACTCTGCCTCTGCAGCTCTGTTTCCTTGCTCTGATCACGGCAATCGTCTTGAAGTTGGTCGGGATCACAATGTCAATCTTCGAGATGCAGCGGCATCAGTATCGGGAAGAAGCCGAAAAAGATCCGCAAACGGGTTTGCTCAATCAGCGTGGTTTCATGCGCGCCACATCGCAACATTACGAACAATTGGCCCCGACATCCGCCCCATATGCGCTGGTCCTGATGGACATTGACGAGCTCAGGCAGATCGAAGAGCGTTATGGTGCAACCATGCGCGACGCCTTGCAAAAACTCTTCGCGAAAATCTCCGGTTCCACATTGCCCTCAACTGCGGTTGCGGGTCACTTGCCAACCGGCCAGATCGTTGTGTTCATGCCCTTATCCGATGGTGTTGAGGCGAACTCCTACGCGCGCCGGATTTCAAAAATGCTCGTTACGGAGAGCCAGTCGGCATCAGGTAACAAGTTCTCCGCACGCTTGAGCGCCGGGATATTTGCGGGCACCGCCGACACCGATATTCAGCGTGCAATTGAAATCGCCGGCATTTGCCTGCGCCAAGCGCGGCAAGACGATCACAGCAACATTATGACGCATCACGCGGCAACCGGAGCCCCCGTAGCGGCGACAAGCGACGAGCCCCCCTTCGCCCGCCGCCAGAAGCAAGAAGTCTTGGATCCGGCGCAGTAAACCTCCAACCGTTAGTCACTGCGGCAGTGGGTTAGTCGTCCTCGATCTTGATCACCGTGCCGCTGGTTCGATCGACATCAATCTCATAGTCCGCGCCATCAAAGGTCACTTCGACTTCGATCTTGCTGCGTGAAACATCAATCTCGCGAATAGTGTAACCCTTGTCCTCAAGCTGGGCGGCGATCTCGGACACTTTGGTCCCAAGCGTATCGCCCACGGCAACAGCTGCGAGTGCAGATCCTGCAGCCAACATTACTGCGGTTCCGAGAGCGGCCCCTGCCACCCAACTCTTCATGTTTGTCATATCCAATACCCGTAATTCTTGTTTCATCGAAACCTAGAGATGGGGGCTCAATTGCGGCTCCGGGGTGGCGTTTGCATTAAGCTTTGGTCATCTGCCGCACGGTTTGGATCTCGCGCAGAACAAGAGAAGCCGGTGCAGCTGTCTGCACCGGCTTCTTTCGGGCCGCCCTGGATTTTGTGGATGCCGGGCAGCCGGACCTTACTGCCTACTCAGCAGCAACTGCGCTCTCTGCAAGGCTTGGGTAATCCACGTAGCCCTTTTCGCCGCCGCCGTAGAGTGTATCCGGATCCAGCGGGTTGAGCGGGGCGTTCTTTTCAAGACGCTCCACAAGGTCCGGGTTGGAGATGAACGGACGGCCAATCGCAACAAGGTCCAGGTCACCGCTGTCCACAGCCGCAATTGCCATGTCACGGTCATAACCATTGTTGCCCATCGTGGCGCCGTCAAACAACGCATAAAGTGCTGCTAAGTCACCGCCCTCCGGGACGTCCCGCGGTCCACCGGTCTGGCCTTCCACCAAGTGCAGATAGGCAAGGCCGTAGTTATTCAACAGTTTGATCACATGGCTGAAGACCGCCTGCGGGTCACTTTCTGTAATGTTATTGGCGTTAGAGAACGGGCTCAAACGGATCCCCACACGGTCCGAACTCCAGGCCCCGGTCACCGCATCGACAACTTCCTTGAGGAATCGTGTGCGGTTTTCGATGGAGCCTCCGTAATCGTCTGTGCGCTGATTTGCGCCATCTTTCAGGAACTGGTCAATCAAGTATCCGTTTGCCGCATGGATTTCCACGCCATCGAACCCGGCCGCCTTCGCATTTAAGGTTGCCTTCCGGTAGTCTTCAACGATACCGGCGATTTCATCTGTTTCCAGCGCCCGCGGTGTTGTCGTTTCGATAAAGCTGGTGCCGTCAAACGACTTCGACGCCGCAGAAATTGCGGACGGCGCCACCGGATCAGCGCCACCCGGCTGCAGAACCGGATGGGAAATTCGGCCCACATGCCAAAGCTGGATGACGATCTTTCCGCCTTTGGCATGAACCGCGTCTGTGACTTTCCTCCAGCCTTCGATTTGGGCATCCGAATAGATGCCGGGGGTCCAGGCATAGCCCTTCCCCTGAGGTGAAATTTGAGAAGCTTCGGAAATGATCAAACCGGCTCCTGCGCGCTGCGCATAATACTTGGCATGAAGCTCATATGGCGCATCATCCTCCGCACGTGCCCGGTTGCGGGTCAGCGGCGCCATCACGATCCGGTTTTTCAGTTCAATGGCTCCCGCCTTGGCCGGGGAAAACAGTTTGGTGTCGGACATCACGTTTCCTTTTCAACGATATCGACGGTTGGAACTGACATTTACGGAATGATCAGTCCATATTTAATCCCAAGACCCTTCCGATGGGATTTGAGACAAAGGGGTTAATCTGGTCTCAGGACAGATTTGGCCTGAGCAAGTGTCTTAGCGATCCGTTCAGCCGGGACCCCGGCTTTCCTTAATGCCAGTGTCCCAATGGCCAGCGAAGCATAGGCACTGGCCTGGTCACGCGCTGTGTCCGGATTGTCCGGATCAATGGCTTTTGCAATGATTTCCTCGATGGCTTCCAAGTGGCGGCGGCCGATGGTTGCCACATCCTGATCATGAGGCGCGAGTTCCGTAACGCAATTGATCAGCATGCATCCGCGTGACCCGCCCTGCGGATCTGCCAGCGCTTCAACCATTGCCCCCACGGGATCATTCTCCGCCGTGTCGGCAACATCCTGAAGATTATCCAGTGCCTTTTGAGAATATTGGACTAGGGCGCGCTGAAACAGCGCCTGCTTGCTGCCGAACGTCCCATAGAAACTTGACCTGCTGAGGCCCATGGCCTTTGTCAGATCATCAAGTGACGCAGCCTCAAATCCTTTTTGCCAAAAGACATTGAGCGCAGTCTGAAGGGCTTTCGTTTCGTCGAACTCCCGCGGCCGCCCCGGCCCCAGCGCACGCCCGCCGGACTTTGCTCCAATTGATTTTTGAATGTCTGCCGTGTCACTCATGATCCGGATATGGACTGCTCGTTCCGGAATTGCAAGGCGCATGGAGAATATTTCGGACTGCACAGTCCGGAAAGAAGGTCCGAACCTCGTACAATGCCCTTCCCTAACCCCATTTACATGCGGCAGGAGCCAGAATAAGCATCACCGACATCATCGAAAATCCGGGCGGTGGCCTCCATCTCGTAGAGCGTGCTTGTCCGGCGCACCCCTTCGACCAAATAGAAGTCCTGGATCGGGAACTGGTTGTCATTGAAACGGAAGTCCCCGCGAACGCTCTCAAAAGGCGCTGCATTCATGGCAGAAATCAAAGTTTCCGTATCTTTGATACCGCCGGTGAGCTCCAGCGAGAAATGAAGAAACTTGGCCGCATCATAGCCTTGGGCTGCATAAACGGATGGCTGGTAGCCATAGGTCCGCTGAAACTCGCGCATGAAACGCTTGTTAGCCGGATTGTCGAGGTTGGGCGCCCAGGTCGACGCAGACATCAAGCCTTCGGCAGTCTCGGCCAAGTACGGCAATGAAACGCCATTGATGGTCTTGGCGGACAGGAAAGGAATGGCCCCCTTCAGCCCGGAGGTGTGAAACTGGCGCACCAGCTCAACGCCCATTCCAGACGGCATGAAGGCGTAAATGGCATCTGGGCTGATTTCATCGATCTGAGCAAATTCGCCGGAAAAATCAGTTTGTCCAAGGCGTGGAAAGAGTTCGCGCGCTATCTGGCCCTTGAAATGCCGCTGGAAGGCGGCAAGCGCATCCCGGGCGGCTTCATAGTCCGGCGCGATCGTGACCACGCTCTGATAGCCCTTCAAGCTTGCAAACCGTCCCATTGTTTCATGGACCTGATCGTCTTGCGACGCAGTTGAATAGAAATACCTACTGCAGGTCCGCCCGGCGATTGGCGCCGGTCCGGAACTGGTCCCGATGAACAGCGTTCGGCTGCGCACTACAGGATCATGTACCGCCAACATCACTCTGGAAAAATTGACGCCAACCAGCACATCAATGCCGTTGACTTCGATGAGCTCTGTAACCTTTTCAACGGCGTAGTCCGGGTCCAACTTGTCGTCAGCGATAAGGACGTTTGTTTCCAGGCCGCCGAGCGCGCCGTTCGATTGATTGACAGCGAGCATGAAGCCATCGCGCATATGCTCCCCGTAAATCGCCGCCGGCCCCGACAAGGTCGCCATGAAGCCAACCGTCAATTTGGGTGTTTCCTGCGCATATCCGGGAACAGCGGCCATGAAGGCGCTGCAGAGAACCGCTCCGGCCAGGCGTTTGAACCGTGCGCGCACATTTTTCATCGTGTTTTGCCCATTTCTGACATGACCTCAGCACCTGAAAAGATGGACAGATCGCCCGATCAAGCACCACTCACCCGGCGACCAGTGTGCCAGCCACAGGTTATGTATTTGCAAACGCCTCGAACGTTTTGGGGTTGCAACCCATCGCGAGAATTGCCGGAAATTTCCGCAGAGCCGCCGCAATCCAGCCCGCATGACGGCGCATTGGCCGGGCTTATTGGGCAGGTCTCCAACATGGCGATCGCTCCGCGCGTGCCAAACCGCAAACTCATGGAGGGCTCAATGGTAAAAGTAACTGCCCAAACCAACTCTTGCGAACCTCAGTCTGAGGGCACACCGGACAATGCAACACAAGAAACGCAAGACACTATAACCACGACAACAACTGCAAACGCTGCCACCGATAACAATCAAAACGACCCTAGCGCCCTGGCGGCTCGCATTCTGCAATTGAGTGCAGATTTTGAAACAAAGATGCCCCAGCGCCCCAAAATGCCGGCGCTAAAGGGATCGGATGAGCCCCCCTTGATTATGCCGGAGGTTCTGACCGCAGATCCAATGGATGACTGGACACCGCGTCCAAGACGGCGACGCGTGAGCCGCGCCCTGCCCGTCCCGTATGGACCGTCATTCAAAGCGCTGGCAGTGAGTACGGTTCTGCTCGCTCTTGCTGGGACGGGTGCCATTGCGCTTGGCTTGCCGGATTTGATGGTGGGTAGTGATCCGGATGTCGTCCAGGTCGAAACCCAAACAATAACAGCGGTTCCCAAAGGCGATCTCACCAGCCAGGTTTCGAACACTCCGTCTATCGGTGCGCCACCAGAAACCCCGACGACCTTCACAAAGGCGCAGGACCGTATCCATCAGGCCTTTGCGGAAACCAAGACAATCGGCCACACACCGACAAATGAGTTGGCGAGCCGGGCGATGGCGTCTTTGGATCGGGCCGCGATTGCGCGAAGCGGAGCAAGTTCTGAAACAACAGCTGCGCAGAAAGTGTCAGCCGGTCGGAGTACAGAAACAGCTCCACAGGCCCAATCAACGTCCGAACTGCGGCAAGCAGCTGGAACGCCGCTCGCGCCGTCTGTTTCGAGCGACGAGACAAAAGGAACAATCACGGCTTCTGTCAATCTGCGCGCCGCTGGAACCAAAAACGGCACAATCATAGGGATTGTGCCTGAAGGTTCAGAAGTCAGCTTCAACGACTGCGGAAAGTGGTGGTGTGAAGTCGTTCACGACGGCAAGACGGGCTTTGTCGGCCAAAAATTTGTCGACAGGTAACGCATCCAATGGGCAACGCTGCAGGTAGAAGCTTGTTAAGGCGTTGCCCTTAAACTCAATTCCCGGATCCAAAAGCGGGAGGTCCTGGCATGCGAACCACTTTCAGTCGCACTCTTTCCCACAGCGCACTTGTGGTGCCACTTCTGCTGTTTACTGTCTCTCCTTCCAAGGCAGATGGCACAGACTGCGTGGTCTACGCAACGGATTATGCCAACGCACACGTTGGAAGCGGTGACATGGTCGGTGATGCTGTTTCGGGTGGCATGACAGGTGCCGTTGTCGGTGGGCAATGGAACCCATTGACCGGGGGCGCTGCCCGCGGTGCACGCACAGGCGCAGCCCTTGGCGTGTTGAACAATCTCGGCTCTGTTCCTCAAGGCTGGCAAGCGCTTTACGATATGGCTTACCAAATCTGTACACAGCAGAAATCTGGTTCTAGCGCAGCTCCTTATGGTGCAGGTGTCATGCCCAACTGCCGATCAAGCGCCAGCGTCGACGGTCCATCAGAACGGTCTCCCGACGGTGGTTTGATGGTCGGCTCGGGCGGTCGGAACTGCCGCTAACCAGTGCAGACCGTTGCGTCTTTCGTGGATGAAACAGGGCCTCCTTCTGGAAACGGTTGACCTTGCAGGCAAAGCACACTCAACTGATCGCAATTTTGTGCAAAAAAAGCGCCCTCAATTGATCGTTGACGACAGGACTGGTTCATGACCCGCCCCCCTTTTCCATTGAAGCCATTTGCAGTTGCCGCGCTGACAGGCCTCGCGCTGATGACTGCCCCGGCTGCGGCCCAACAATGTGGCGGTGACTTTCAAGCATTCCTTGCCGGCGTGAAACAGGAAGCCGTTGCCAAAGGCCTGTCCGCAAGCGCCGCAGATCAGACCCTCTCCGGTGCGCAGATTGACCGGAAGGTCTTGTCGCGCGACCGGGCGCAGGGCGTCTTCAAGATGACGTTCCTGGAATTTTCCAAGCGCGTGATCTCCAGCTACCGGATGAAAAACGGCGCTGCCAACATGCAAAAATACTCCAGTGTATTTGACCGTGTTGAGCGCGAATATGGTGTTCCAGCGCCCGTCATCACCGCTTTTTGGGCACTTGAAACCGACTTTGGCGCTGTTCAAGGCGACTTCAATACGGTCAACGCGCTCGCAACGCTCGCACACGATTGCCGCCGGCCTGAACTCTTCCGGCCTCAGTTGATTGCTGCGATCGAGATGGTTCAGCACGGAGATCTGGACCCACGGAACACCACGGGAGCCTGGGCGGGCGAAATCGGCATGGTTCAAATGCTGCCCGAAGACATCATAAAGTTCGGCAAGGACGCTGATGGAGACGGCCATGTGCGGTTGAAAGCCAGCGCCCCGGACGCGATCCTGACGGCAGGCGCCTTTATCAACCATCTGGGATGGCGTGACGGCGAACCTTGGTTGCAGGAAGTCAGCGTTCCTCAAAACCTGAACTGGGCCGATACGGGCCTTGGCAAAACGAAGTCTGGCAACGATTGGGCCGCGCTGGGGGTTCAGCCGCGCTGGGGCCAGATTTCGGGGAACTTGCCTGCATCTCTTCTGCTGCCACAAGGCCGCAAGGGGCCAGCCTTTCTGGCGTATCCGAACTACAACATTTACTTGGAGTGGAACCAGTCGTTCATCTACACGACGTCCGCCGCCTATTTCGCGACGCGCCTTGCCGGTGCCCCTCGTTACAACGCGGGCAATCCGGACCAGGGCCTGAATGACGCTCAAATGAAGCAGCTGCAGACCAAGCTGAGCGCATTGGGATATGATGTCGGCAAGATCGACGGAATTTTGGGTGCCGGAACGCGCGGTGCAGTCCAACAAGTCCAGCAACAACTCGGCATGCCTGCAGACGCCTGGCCAACTCCCGCGTTGCTGAACAAACTTTGATGCCCGCTCCAACCGCTGCCACTTATCTGTTCCTCGCTGCGGCCATCACCGCCGAGGTCATCGCAACATCGGCCTTGGCCAGAACCGAGAATTTCACGCGGTTCTGGCCAAGCATCATCACGGTTGTCGGCTACGGCATTTCGTTCTGGTGTCTGTCCTACCCGATCCGCGTCCTGCCCACCGGTATTGTCTATGCAGTCTGGTCAGGCGCCGGGATCGTACTGATCACCATGGTCGCCTGGCTGGTCTTCGGCCAGAAATTGGACCTGCCTGCGGTTCTCGGCCTCAGCCTGATCATTGCCGGCGTGATCGTGATCAACGTTTTCTCAAAATCGGTCGGTCACTGAGCCACCAACCAGAGATTGACATGAGCCGATGCCCAACCCACTCTGGTCTTGTTCTATGCCGGAGGGGGAAACCGTCATGGACCAGGATGGTGCAAATAAGGATCTGATCGTCCGCGGGCTGGTGACGGTCGCCGCGTTGGCGATGGTCGCCGTGAGCATCGTTTATCCAGACAAGATCACCACCGAAGCACTCGTGTTTTGCGGTATCGCCGTTTTGCCTTGGGCAGGATCCTTCGTGAAGTCTTTCAAAGTCGGCAAGGATGGTCTGGAGGCCGAACTGCAGGAACTCCAGCGGGAGCTGCACCAGACCAGCGATACCGTCTCCGCCATCATCGAAACGACCGCGGAAACCGAGGAACCTCCAGCCGTTGCACCAGAGCATTCGACGCTGTTGAAAACCAGCGCGCCAGACCTCATCGATGAGAATTGGCGGAATATCCTCAAGGCATTGGTGTCCGACAAGTACAATTTCCGAACAGCGACCGGAATTGCGAAATCGAGTGGCCTGAGTTTGAGCCAGGTTCGCCAAATTCTGCCGGAGTTGCGGGATGAAAACCTTGTCCGGGAATTGAGCCGGACATCCCAAAGCCGTCAGCTTGGAAAAACACAGCCGCTGTGGGGTATCACAGCGGCTGGTCGTCATTTTATCTGATTGTTTGATTCAAGGCTCGCATCAGCCGGCAGTTTCAGTTTCCAGTCACTTACTGGATCTTCGGCGCATCACTGCCACCCGGAACTTCTTCGAGCACTGTTGCCTTGCCATCATCGCCTAGTAGAAACACAGCAAGAATTCTCGCAGGACCATCCCCTGTGTTAACGCCGCGATGCGTGACATTCATTGCTTCAAGAAGCCCCTCACCTTCGCGGTAGATTTTCTTGCCGATCCCCTCGTAGGTCACGGTGATTTCGCCTTCGAGGATATAAGCATAAAGAGGCGCATGATGCTGGTGCCAGTCTGTTTCCTCGCCAGGTGCCATGGTGACAACCAATGAATGGATCGCCGGATTGTTTTGCGGAAACTTGATTTCCTCTCCCGCTACGGTCAGGTTCCCGGAAAACACCTCACGCACGGCATTGTAAGGCGTCTTGGCAGCCTCTTCTTTTTCAATGGCTGCTAGAGACCCGGGTTTTGCAGCTGGTTGTGACGGGGCTGGTTTGCCGTCCGGTGTAACTGACTTGTCAGCCGCAAAACTGACGGGCATTCCAACGGTCACTGCCAGTCCAAGGCTTGCTATCCATAACGCCAGCCGCATGTTTCCTCCAATCAAATAAACTTCTGTCTTTGTCCGATAGCGTTTCGGAAATCAGCCCATAGGCGGAGCTCCGAAACATCTGGAAGAACCTAGAAAACGCAAGACCTATCAAATCTCTATGAAGTCTCCGGGTGCCATAGCGGCCACCTTGCCGCTGTGTTCTCCCATCGCTGTCAGGAATGCGTCCGTGTTCTGATCCAGAATCGGGAACGTGCCATAATGGCAGGGCACAATTGTGTCGAATTCAAAGAAGCGCTGACAGGCCATTGCGGCCGTCTTTCCGCCCATCGTAAACCGGTCTCCAACGGGAACGAGACCGATCTTTGGCTGGTAGATTTCATTGATCAATGCCATGTCGGAAAAGATGTCGGTGTCCCCCATGTGATAGAGGACTTTCTGGCCGGGCACTTCAACGATGATGCCGTGCGGGTTGCCGAGATAAATGGCTTCGCCGTCCGTCTGCTTGGAGGAGGAATGATCCGCGCGGACCATGCCAACCCGGAAAGGCCCTGCATCAACCATGCCGCCCGAGTTCATCGGATTGATGTTTTCGATCCCCTGGCGTGTTGCCCACATGCAGATTTCGAAATTGGCGGTCAGCTGCGCACCAGTTTCCTTCAGTATATCGATTGAATCCCCAATGTGGTCGTCATGGCCATGTGTCAAGATGATGTGTGTTGCACCTTCCGCCGCTTCCTTGGGGGTTATGGCGTCAGGAAACATCGGGTTTCCGGTCAAAAATGGATCAAACAAGATGGTGGCAGCGCCGGTTTCAAGTTTGAATGCGGAGTGTCCATACCAAGTGAGTTTCATGTCCCTGTAACATCCTGCTCGATAACATTAATAACGTTTGCAGACAGTGCCCTGCAAAATTACAGTGTTGAGTTTCCGTATGTTAACATAAAGCCGCTTTTGCTACGGTGTTGCAAGACAGACAGCTCACGACCTGGAATTTTGAACGGGAAGATCGCGGAAGACGATAACCAAATTAGACAAGGCAAGAAGCCGGGCGCTGAACAGGGCGCTTTGTGCAGTCCAAAGGACATCAGATGAAGATCAGAAGTTATGTGATTTTCTGTTTTTTGCTTGCTGCTCTCTTGCCGACGATCATCTTCAGTGTCTGGTCCTATCGGGAAACCGTTGCCCGTGAGCTTGCGGATGTTCAGGACCGGCACCTGCTCCTTGCCAGGAAAGCAGCCGCGACGCTGGATCATTATCAGCAAAACCTGGTCGCAGCCGTGGAGGCAATCGGAATATCGGCCAGTTCGAGTGAAACATCCGGTGCCTACAGCCGCCTCTTCGAACAATTGTTCATTGCGTGTGTTGGAATTACCGACAAGCGGAACGGGCACACCGAGTACTTCTTCAAAACGGGAGTTTCAGGAGTAGATCATATTGAAGAAGCAACCCTAGCAACCCTTCTTGCCAATTCAAATCCGGATCAGGCGGTATTCTCAAATATCTTGCCAGACAAAGAGGGACGCAACCGGATCTATCTGGTGATTGAACAGCCTAATCAAACTCTCATTGGGGTGATCAAGCCAGACTATATTGTTGCACTCGGCGAAAGCATTGTCTTCGGTGAAAAAGGGCACGCGGCCATCGTCGACAGCTCGGGAACTGTGATCGCCCATCCAAGAGACGAATGGATTGCGTCCAGGAAAAACATCACGGCAGTGCCGGTCGTCGCGCAAATGATGGACGGCAACAGCGGAGTTGGCGAGTTCTATTCGCCGGCAGTTGAGAAGCAGATGATTGCGGGCTTTGCAACGGTGCCCGGTCCGGGCTGGGGGATCATGGTTCCCCAACCCGTCTCAGAAATTCATGCCAAGGCAAGCCAGGTTCTGTATTCACTCCTTCCGGTGCTCGGGATGGCGCTCATATTTCTCATATTTATCGGACTATTCCTGGCAAGGTCCCTGTCCCGTCCCATCGAAGAACTTGCCCATGCAATGCATCTTGGTGCGTTGAACCAGAAACTGTCTTCACTGAAAATGCCGAAAAGCCTCATGCGCTTCCGCGAGACCGAGGAAGTCTGCGACAGCTACAACACGATGGTGTCCCGGATATCGATGGCGAGCGCACAAATCGAAAAACTGGCCTTCAGTGATCATGTAACCGGACTGCCGAACCGGGATCATCTGCATCTTCAGGCAACATCCATCCTTGAGGAAGCAATCAGTCCAAAGCGTGGTGGGATCATTCTGCTGATCGATCTGGACGACTTCAAAGAGATCAACGACCTTTATGGCCATCTTGCTGGCGATCAACACCTGAAGGCGTGCGCCGAGACCCTCTCAAAGGTGGCTGGGAATACAAAGGTGAGCGCCCCCGAGGGCAAACCCTTCGCCCCGCCGATTGTGGCGCGCATTGGCGGCGACGAGTTCATCGTCATGATCCAGGGGTTGATCGATGACGAGGAGATCGAAGCGTTTCTGGCCCAAGTCCGAAACGCGTTGGCAGAGCCGATTGCCGAGCTCAATATTACACCAGGTGCAAGCATCGGCTGCGCGAAATTCCCGAACGATGGCGTTGAGTTGATTGAGCTGATCAAGCGGGCCGACATTGCCATGTACCACGCAAAAAGGTCGGGCAAGAACAAAACCCAGGTCTATGCACCGCATATTGGGACGAAGTCCGTCTCCGAGATCCGGCGTGACCTTAACGCAGCGATCGAGGAAGAAAAACTCTATTTGGAGTACCAGCCAAAGGTCTGTACGCGGCGGCGCAAAGTGATCAGTGTCGAGGCCCTCGCCCGGTGGGAACACCCGGAGTTCGGACTCTTTATGCCGAAGTTCTGGGTCCCTAGCCTGATGGGCTCCAATGCCATGCCGCGTCTTGGCGAATGGGTAATGAAGACCGCCATGAAGGACCTCAACAGGATCCAGTCGGAAGGGCATGATCTTTGGATGTCCGTGAACATCGGCACCGACCACTTTGTCTCAAAAGGTTTCATAAGCAACGTCGAAGCGATCCGGAATGAACTGAACTTTGATCCCGGCCTGCTTGAGATCGAAGTCACGGAAGACACGCTTTTCAGTTCGGAAGAAAAAGCCGTCGATGCGTTCAACCAGCTGCACGATCTTGGCTACAGGGTCTCTATCGACGATTTTGGCCGCGGCTATTCGAACATTGCCCGGCTCGCGAACCTGCCGGTTGATTTCTTGAAGATCGATCAATCCATCATTGCTGGTGCAAGTGATGATCCACGCATTGGCACGATCATGGCCTACACGCTTAAGATGGCAAAAGAGCTCGACTGCAAAACAGTGGCAGAGGGCATTGAGACCGAACAACAGGCAGAATTCGCGAGCAGATTGGGCGCGGACTGCCTGCAAGGCTATTTCTTCACGCCGAGCCTTCAAGTCGGCGAACTGTTGAATTGGCTGGATGCTCAGCCCGGACAAAACGGTCATCCCTACTTGCGCGAAACAGACGATGCAGTCGCTCAGGCTTGACCGGTTGTCTGATTCTTTTTCCGAAAACTCTCTTCAAGCAGGAAACTGAATTTCAACTGCGCCGTGCCAGTGTGTGATTGGACCTATCGATCGCAACTTGGCCAATCAATGCGGCCTCGCTGCATAAGAAACTGAATTCTTAAACTATTTGACATGACAAAGCTTTCTTCAGAAGAGATTTTCCAGATCCTGCTGGGCACCGAACACGCGGGTATCTCCGCAACGGTTTACCGGGTTTCCTATGCTGTCCCGAATTCGCTTTTGGGTCAAAGTCAGGGTGGCAACAACAGCGGCTTTTCGTTTGGGATTGTGCAGCTGGATGCCGGATCCAACAGTTTTGCGCAGTCAGCTTTGACATCGATCCTGCAGACAGCACGCGACACCGGCAACCTGACAAGCTCTCAATTCGCGCATTTGAGCCAATATGTCGGTGCCGGCCGGCCGGACCTAAACCCGAACCTTGCGTCCACATATGCTGCAGACCGGGCCTTCTTGAACGACACCATTTTTGGCCAGCAATACGCTCGGGACATCGTCGATCAATACAGCCAGCTTTATATCGAGAGTTCGCTGCTCCCGACACTGACAACCTTTCTCGACACAATGGAAGACCGCTGGGGCACAGGAACAGTTTTCAACAGCAGCCATCCGGATTATGCATCGGCTCTTGCGATGATCACCTCGATCGCAAACCGGTTTGGCTCCATCCGCGAAACAACAGCGCATTTTCTGGAAACCGAGCCGAGCAGTCTGGCAGTCGTCAAAGCAAGGTTTGATCAGCTCGCAGCGACAACCGTCGTCGAACCAGAGGATTGGGACCTTGTACTGATTGGTGCCGATCTATGGCAAAGCACCTTTGGAACAACGAACGGAGATGACATCCTTCAAGGAACGGCTGGAAATGACAGCTTGTTCGGCGGGAATGGCAATGATCAACTCACCGGCGGCCTTGGAGATGATGTCCTTGATGGCGGTAACGGTACCGATACCGTCGTGTTTTCGGGAACCCGGGAACAATATGCCATATTCACCGGAAGCGACGGGCGGATCATGGTGGCCGATACCGTTGCCAACCGGGATGGCCGGGACATCGCGGCAAACTTTGAAACGATCCAGTTCTCCGGCGCCACACTCGACATTTCAACCGCCTTGATCGAGCCGTCTGACACCGACAACAGCGCATTTCAGATCTACCGTTTCTACAACTCCGACACGGGCGCTCATTTTTTCACATCGAGCATTGAGGAGCGCAATGCAGTGATCGAGACGCTGCCGAGCTTCGTCTACGAGGGCAACAGTTATGACAGCAACGTCGCTGCAAGTGATGGAACGGCCGTGTATCGATTTTACAACTCGGATACCGGAGTTCATTTTTACACCGCGTCCGAGGCAGAACGCGATACGGTGCTGGACCAATTGCCGAGCTATTCGTTGGAAGTGATCAGCTACTTCGCATCACCAGATGACAGCAACGGCGGACAGGCGCTCTACAGGTTCTACAACACATCCAACGGGACTCATTTCTACACAGTCTCTGAAGCCGAACGGGATTCGATCATGCAAACGCTGGGTCACTACTCCTATGAAGGTGTTGCGTATTACGTTGAATTTGCCTGAGAACCTTTGCTGAGGTGAAGGTCTTGTCCGCGCTTATGATCGACGGTTTGAGACGTCGGTGCCACTGACCAAGTCAATAAACGTCTCCCATCATCAACAACAGACTGGATTGGAGGCGACCTTGCTGATAAAGGCCAGCCATGGCTAACGACCCCACCCTTTCGCTGGAAGACTTCATTGCCGCGGTCCCGGACCGGACACGACTGATCGGCCTCGACCTCGGCACGAAAACCATCGGTCTTGCGCTCTCTGATCTCGGCCGCGGTATTGCGAGCCCGATGGAGACAATCCGGCGGAAGAAATTCACACTGGATGCGGAGCAGCTCTTGAAGATCTGCAGCAAACAGGGTGTCGGGGGTCTCGTGCTCGGCCTTCCTCTCAACATGGACGGCACGGAAGGCCCGCGCGCGCAAGCCACTCGGGCCTTCACGCGAAACCTCGCGCCCAAGACCGATCTGCCGATGACTTTCTGGGACGAACGCCTCTCGACGGCCGCCGTGACCCGAACACTTCTCGAAGCGGACTCAAGCCGGGCAAAGCGCGCTGAAGTCGTCGACAAGATGGCCGCCGCCTACATCCTTCAAGGCTTCCTCGACCGGCTCGGTTTCATGGGCCTCGGCACCTGATCTTTTCCCCTCCTCAGCGCTAGGCGCCAGATCTGCTGGTGACCGGCGCGATCTGATGAAAACCCTTTTCCTATGCAAATGATATTCTTCGCCCTCGCCCCGGTCATCCTCGTGATCGCCTCCGGATACCTGCTCGCGCGCGCCAATCTGATCAGCGGCGAACAATGGGTCGGCGTCGAACGTCTGGCCTATTTCGTTTTGTTCCCGGCCGTTCTATTTCGCACGATCGCTCTCGCCGACTTTTCAAGCGTCCCAACCTTCGACATGGGCGCTGCACTCCTGTCCGCGATTGTCACATTCGCCGTTGCCCTGCTCGCGGCCCGGCCCTTGATCGAGAAGATCTGGGGCATCCCGGCTGTCCGCTTCACCTCCATCTTTCAAGGCTCTTTGCGCTGGAACGCCATGATCGCTCTTGCGCTAGCCGCCAATATCGGCGGTCAAACGGCACTCGCCATGTTGGCGGTGGCGATGGTGTTCATGATCCCGATCCTGAACGGCGCCAGCATCGTTGTCCTGTCGTGGTATGCCAGCGGAACCACACCAAATTTTTCAAAGATCCTCAGAGACCTTTTCACCAATCCCTTCATCCTGTCGATCTTGGCCGGCGTCTTGATGAACCTCAGCGGCCTGACCATGCCGACGATCGTTGATGATACGCTGGAAATCTTCGCGCAGGCCGCCCTGCCGATCGGCATCATTTGTGTGGGTGCTGGACTGGATCTGAGCTCCCTGCGCCGTCCAGGCCCTGCACTTACCATGGGCACCTTCCTGCGGCCGGTCTTCATGCCGCTGCTCGCCTTCCTGTTTGCAAACCTTTACGGCTTAACTGGTCAGGCGCTCACCGTCATCATCATCGCCTCAGCTGTACCCTGCGCCAGCAACTCTTACCTGCTCGCTCGCCAGCTTGGCGGGGATGCCAAACTGATGGCCGAGATCATCACGCTGCAGACACTCGCCGCGACCGTGACCATCCCGCTCGCGCTGCTGCTTTTCACTTAATCCGCTAACGGACACAGGCTTTCAACGATCCCTGCGGCATCAACATCAGCCGGCAGGATGCCGTAGGTCGAGCGCCAACCGCCAGAAAGCCGCGTTTTTGCAAAGGCATCCGCAACATCATCCAACTGCAACTCCTTCAAAGCTGCAGCGGCTGCTGTCAGGGCAAAGCGTTCCGTTAGAACGCGGGCATGTGCCGGATCTGCCAAGGCCTGCGCGGCTTGGCTCGGCAAGCCGCTGCACGCCGCGGAGAGAGACGCATCCCCGCTTCTCGAAAGCTCACGGAGCACAAGGTCCGGTGCTTCAGGGTGGCGGCCAATAGCTCGAAGGACATCCAGCGCCATAACATTACCGGATCCCTCCCAGATCGGATTGACCGGCGCATCCCGGTAAATCCGGGCCATATCAAAATCCTCGACATAGCCATTGCCGCCAAGACACTCCATGGCCTCGTAGGTCAAGGCGGGCCCCGTCTTGCAGATCCAGTACTTGATTGCAGGGGTCAGCAACCGGGCAAAAGCAGCTTCAACCGGGTCAGTTGCCGCCTTCGCTGCCGCACGCGCAAGGCGCAAGGCCAAAGCTGTGGCTGCGGCCACATCCAGTGCCATGTCGGCGAGGACTGCGGTCATCAACGGCTGGTCGATCAAATAAGCACCGAAGGTTTTGCGGTGCCGGCAATGGTGGACGGCGCGGCTGAGCGTTGCCCGCATCTGCCCGGCTGAACCCAGCGCACAATCGATCCGGGTCGGTGTCACCATATCGATGATGGTTGCAATGCCCCGCCCCTCGTCGCCGAGCAGATATCCCTCCGCCCGGTGAAATTCGACTTCGGAGGAGGCGTTCGATTTGTTGCCGAGCTTGTCCTTCAAACGCTGAAAACGCAGGCCGTTGACCCGGCCATCCGCCAAAATGCGCGGGATCAGAAAACAACTCGGCCCGTTTGCCGTCTTTGCCAGCACGAGGAATGCATCGCACATCGGGGCTGAGAAGAACCACTTGTGCCCGGTGATTGCGTAGCGTCCCTGATTGCCAACTTCGGCCGTCGACGATAAGGCCCGGAGATCGGTGCCGCCCTGCTTTTCCGTCATGCCCATGCCGATGGTGATGCCGGTTTTTTCATGCATCGGGAGGAAACGGGGATCATAGGTCCGCGTTTGCATCTTCGGCAGGAAATCCGCGCAAACATCGGGATACCGCGTCATTACAGCCGCTGCTGCATTGGTCATGGTAATCGGGCATGTGTGGCCCGTTTCAGCTTGTGACGTCAGAAAGAACTTGGCAGCGCGCGCAACTTGGGTCGATACGCCGCCGTCCAGCAGCGCGCTGTGCATCCCGGCCGAAAAGCTGTGCGCCATCAGATCATGATAGGCCGGATGGAATTCGACCTGATCCGACCGGCGGCCATGGCGGTCATGGGTTTTAAGGGCGGGAAGATGGATATTCGCCTGCCGCCCGAGCTCCAGAAACGCGTCAGCTCCCACCTCAGTGCCGTGAGCAATGACATCCTTTAGCTCCCCGGCTGAAACATGCGCGGAGACTGCAGCCAAAAGAAGCGGATCACCCGCCGCCAGATTAGACCCGCCATAAGGTGGGGTCTGGTTGAAAACATCATGCGTTGCAAAGGCTTCCACCCCGGCATCGCTTGAGGCCTGGACGGCTTCGCTCAGATGGTTTGCCATAACGTTTCCTCCTCCCGATAAGCACTTTACTGCCCTTGTCAGTTTACGTAAACGTAACAAGATAGTGGAAATCAATGCAACCACCGACCGTTGTGCAGTGCGCACGCGCGCCGATAGACGCTTGGTCAGATTGAAGAATGCACCGCTTTCGACTTTGACCAATTGATCAAAGTCTTAGTCTGCATGTGGACAGTGGGTAGAGACCTGATTCCGGCCTTGTGCGGGGACCCGTTCCACCTTAAGAAGATGATCTCGATGAGCGAGCAAGAATCCTATCGAGACAACCCTTTCCCCCATCGTCATTTGCTGGGCATTGAGGGTCTTCACCCCCACGAAATACTGGGTCTTCTGGACCGTGCCGAAGAGGCCGTGGAAATCTCGCGGCAGGTGCACAAGCGCAAGCATGTGCTGCAGGGCCGGACACAGATCAACCTCTTCTTCGAAGCCTCAACGCGGACGCAGAGTTCTTTCGAGCTGGCCGGAAAACGTCTTGGCGCAGACGTCATGAACATGGCGGTCTCCCAGTCATCGGTCAAAAAGGGCGAGACCCTGATCGACACGGCCGCGACCCTCAACGCCATGCACCCGGACTTGCTGGTGGTCCGCCATCATGCAGCCGGCGCGGTTCACCTTCTTGCCCGAAAGGTTGGCTGCGCCGTGGTCAATGCCGGCGACGGCCCGCATGAGCACCCGACACAAGCGCTTCTCGACGCGCTGACCATCCGCCGCCACAAGGGCAAGATCGCCCGGTTGACGGTAGCAATTTGCGGCGACATCGCCCATTCGCGCGTTGCCCGTTCCAACATCATCCTGTTGAACGCGCTCGGTGCCCGGGTCCGGGTGATCGCCCCATCCACGCTCCTGCCCTCCGGGATCGCCGAAATGGGCGCAGAGGTCTATCAGGATATGCGCGAAGGGCTGAAAGGCGCGGACATCGTCATGATGCTGCGCCTGCAGCGCGAGCGCATGAACGGAGCCTTCATCCCGTCCGTCCGGGAGTACTACCGCTACTATGGTCTTGATGCGGAGAAGCTGTCTCATGCGAAGGACGATGCGCTCGTCATGCACCCCGGCCCCATGAACCGCGGTGTCGAGATCGACCCGGCAATCGCCGATGGGCCGCAAAGCCTTATCCGCGAACAGGTCGAAATGGGCGTTGCCGTACGTATGGCCGTGCTTGAAGCGCTCGCCGACAACCTTCCAACAGCTTGAACCCCAGAGGACAAACACCGTGGCACTCGACACACCCAAACCTCTGGTTCTCTCAAATGCCAGAGTGATTGATCCGGCGCGGGATCTGGACACCCCTGGATCGATCATCATCGCCGACGGCACCATTCTTGCCGCCGGGCCGGAAGCGGCCAATCAAGGCGCGCCTTACGGCGCCGAACTCATAGACTGCAAGGGCGCCATCGCCTGCCCGGGCCTCATCGACATGTGTGTGTCGGTCGGAGAACCGGGAGCAGAACACCGAGAAACCCTCGCAAGCGCCTCGGAAGCCGCGGCAGCAGGCGGGATCACCACCATCTGCACCATGCCGGACACCGATCCGGTGATTGACGATCCAGCGCTGGTCGACTTCATCCACCGCCGCGCCCGCGACACGGCGAGTGTGAACGTTCTGCCACTTGCTGCCCTCACCAAGGGACTTGCGGGCGTTGAAATGACCGAGATCGGCTTGTTGAAGGAAGCTGGTGCGGTCGCCTTCAGCAATGGCCACAAGTCCGTGCAGAACCCGCAAATTCTGCGCCGGATCATGACCTATGCCCGCGATTTCGATGCGCTCGTGATCCACCACACCGAAGACCCTGCCCTTGCCGGCGGCGTCATGAATGCCGGTCTCAACGCCAGCTGGAAGGGCCTCTCCGGCGTGCCGCGGGAAGCGGAAATCATCATGCTGGAGCGCGATCTGCGTCTCGTTGGCATGTCCAAGGGCAAATACCATGCGAACCTGATCTCAACCTCCGACAGCGCCGATATAATCCGAACTGGCAAAGGCCGGGGGCTGAACATCACGGCAGGGATTTCGATCAATCACTTGACGCACAATGAAAACGACATCGGTGCCTACCGCACCTTCTTCAAGATGTCGCCGCCCTTGCGCGATGAAGACGATCGGCAGGCGATGATCGCGGCAATTGCAGATGGGACCATTGACATCATCTGCTCCAATCACGACCCGCAGGACGTCGAAACCAAACGCCACCCCTGGGCGGAAGCTGAAGACGGCGCGATCGGCCTTGAAACCCTGCTTGCGGCGAGCCTGCGCCTGTACCACACAGAGCAAGTGGACCTGAAGACACTGCTTGCAGCAATGACTTGCAACCCGGCAGACCGGCTTGGACTGGAAACCGGACGTCTTTCAAAAGGCGCGCCGGCCGATGTTATTGTCTTTGACCTCGACCGCCCCTGGGTTCTGGAAAAGAGCGCCATCCGCTCGCGCTCCAAGAACTCCCCGTTCGAAGACGCCCGTTTCTCAGGCCGTGTAATGCGCACCGTGGTCGGCGGCAAAACCGTCTTTGCGCATGGGTAAGTAACCGTCTGGCCGATGTCAGGCCGGGTTCTCTTCCAGCCACGCCATGACATCGGCAGCGTTCCGGTCGGGCGGAAATACCGGATAGAACGCCTTGATCACAACGCCGTCCCGGACGATCAACGTCAGGCGCTTTAAAAGCGTCTGGCCATCGGCTTCGAAGGACGGCAGATCAATAGCATTCGTGAAGGTCAGATCCGCGTCCGACAACAGCGGAAACGGCAAATGAAGCCGCTCAACGGCCTCCACCTGATAGGCGGTCGATTGGGTGGACAGACCGAAGATATGAGTGGCCCCAAGGGCCGAAAGCTCTTTGAAATGATCCCGGAAAGCACAGGATTGCGGCGTGCAGCCTCGCGCACCGGGGATCATGTCCCAACCGTCCGGCAACGGCACGCCCGGCTGCCCGGTTTTGGGGTAGATGTAAATCACGCTGGTTCCGGTTAGATCCGCCAGCTGCACCTTGCTGCCATCCGTTGCCGCCAGTTCCAGCGGAGGCAGCGTCATACCCTCAAAACGCGCAGCCGTACCGTCATCCTCTGGCGCTGGTAATTTCGACCAATCCACATCTGTCAGGCTCACAGGATTTCTCCGGATTTCGTTCGTGCTTTACATGAATTCCAAATCTGGAATTGCCCTGCAAGATGGCAAGGTTATAAGTTGTGCGCAAATGCCGCGACGACTGTTATCGATAGCGGCAATGTTTTCTGGATGGGAAGAAACACCGAAAAATGCCTGATCCGATCAGCTGGGAATTTGCCTGGCCCTATTATCTGGCCGCCCTCGCCTTTGGCTATTTGCTTGGCACCATTCCGTTTGGCCTGATCCTGACGAAACTTGGCGGACATGGGGATATCCGCAAGATCGGTTCGGGCAATATCGGCACCACGAATGTGCTGCGCACAGGCAGCAAGAAACTGGCGGCCGCAACCCTTCTGGGCGATGGTCTGAAAGGTACCGTTGCGGTTCTGATTGCAGCCCGGTTTGGGCCGGATACAGCCTTGATTGCCGGTTTCGGCGCGTTTTTGGGGCATCTTTTCCCGGTCTGGCTGAAATTCAAGGGCGGCAAGGGCGTTGCCACCTATCTCGGCATCCTCCTAGGCCTTTATTGGCCGATGTTCCTGATCGCCGCCCTCACCTGGATCGGCATGGCGTTTGTTTTCCGCTATTCCTCTTTGTCGGCCCTGACCGCCTCGGCCGTCACGCCCATTATACTCTATTTCGGCTTCAGCCAGTTTCAGCTGGGCGAGATGTTTCTGGTGCTCACCCTCTTGCTCTGGGCCAAACATCACGAGAATATCGGCCGGCTTCTCAAGGGACAGGAGAGCAAGATCGGCAAGAAATCCAAACCGGCTGACGCGCCTGCGTCCAGCTCGCCCCCGGGAGACGGGTGAGCCGGCCGGCGCACGATAAAACCCTTCGCCTCTCAGAGGCCCAGCGTCTTGCCTGGCTCCGGTTAATACGCTCAGAAAATGTTGGTCCCACCACGTTCCGTGACCTTCTGAACCACACCGGGTCTGCCGAAAAAGCTCTGGAACGTCTTCCCGAGCTCTCCAGGCGGGGCGGCAAGAAAAGCTACAGGCTTTGCACGCAAGACGATGCGGAAGCCGAACTTGAGGCTCACGTCCGGTCCGGTGCCCGCCTTGTGGCCCTTGGCGAGCCGGAGTATCCGCCGCACCTGCGCCACATCGACGGTCCGCCACCGCTGTTGTCCGTGAAAGGGGGATCCGTTACTGCCCGGCCCAAGACGCTGGCGATCGTCGGAGCGCGCAATGCTTCGCTATCTGGCCGGAAACTGGCTGGTATGTTTGCCCGTGATCTTGGCAGCGCGGATTTCGTCATCGCCTCCGGTCTTGCCCGCGGTATTGATGCTGCTGCGCACGAAGCAGCGCTTTCAACGGGGACCGTAGCCGTCTTTGCCGGCGGGATCGATGTGCTCTACCCGAGTGATCATGACCGGCTTTTGGCGGCAATTCTTCAAAATGGCGGCGCTGTAATCAGCGAAATGCCGTTTGGCTGGAAGCCACGCGGGCGCGATTTCCCGCGGCGCAACCGGCTGATTTCCGGCGTTTCGCTCGGTGTCATCGTGATCGAAGCGGCCAGGAAATCCGGGTCACTTCACACGGCGCGGTTTGCGCTGGAGCAGAACCGGGACATTTTCGCAGTTCCCGGCTCCCCGCTTGATCCGCGCTCGGACGGCGCCAACAGCCTTATACGCCAGGGCGCGGCACTGGTGACAAACGCCAAAGACGTTCTGGAGGATCTCGGCGGCCGGATCGAACCCGTCCTGCCGTTTGATCAGGACTTGAATGAACCGGACAAGGACCTCTTTTCTGCAGTCCAGGAACCGGATGAGAGCCTGCGCGCCCGTATCATTTCTGCCCTCGGCCCGACCCCGGTCGATTTGGATGAACTGATCCGTTTCGCGGACGTGCCGCCGCGCATGGTGCACATCATTTTACTGGAACTCGAACTTGCCGGACGGCTCGAACGGCACCGCGGCAATAAAATATCGCTGCTTTTATAAGGATATTTTCCCCATATATGTCAGTGGATAACCTCTCTGCAAAACGGACAGCTTGACCCCGGTCGCGCAAAGGTCCATTTGACACGCGGCGCATGATCCGTGATCGTCTGCGCCACAAAACCAGCTTCTCTCCCGGGAAAACTCCTCCGTCCCGGCACAAAAAATTTGGGTAAGAATGAACGTCGTCATTGTGGAATCGCCGGCGAAAGCCAAGACGATCAACAAGTATTTGGGCTCGGATTATACCGTTCTGGCCTCTTATGGTCATGTGCGGGATCTGCCCCCCAAAGACGGTTCGGTCAAACCCGACGAAGACTTCGCCATGAGCTGGCAGGTCGATAGCAAGTCCCAAAAGCGGTTGAGCGAAATCGCCAGCGCGGTCAAGGATGCCGACCGCCTCATTCTCGCAACCGACCCCGACCGCGAAGGGGAAGCGATTTCGTGGCACGTTCTGGAAGTTCTCCAGAAAAAGCGTGTTCTAAAGGACAAACAAATCGAGCGGGTGGTGTTCAACGCGATCACCAAGAAGGCAATCCTTGAGGCGATGGACAATCCGCGCCAGCTGGACACGCCACTTGTCGACGCTTACCTCGCCCGTCGTGCGCTCGACTATCTGGTCGGCTTTACCTTGTCTCCTGTTCTGTGGCGCAAGCTGCCGGGCGCCCGTTCTGCCGGCCGTGTGCAGTCTGTGGCGCTCCGCCTCATCTGCGACCGGGAAATGGAGATCGAGACCTTTAATCCCCAGGAATACTGGTCGATCTTCGCTGGGATGAAGACACCGGCCGGCGATGTGTTCCAGGCAGGTCTGACCGGCTTTGACGGGAAGAAAATTGGCCGCCTCGACATCAAGACGGGCGACGAAGCCGGCGCCATCAAAACGATGCTGGAAAGCGCAAGCTTCAAGGTTGACAGTGTTGCCTCCAAGCCGGCCAAGCGCAATCCGGCCGCGCCCTTCACCACCTCCACCCTGCAGCAGGAAGCGTCCCGCAAGCTTGGCTTCTCCGCTTCGCGCACCATGCAGGTGGCCCAGAAGCTTTACGAAGGCATTTCCATTGGCGGCGAGACGTCGGGCCTCATCACCTACATGCGTACTGACGGTGTCTCCATTGCGGGCGAAGCGATTGCCGCGGCCCGCTCGGTCATCGGACAGGATTTTGGGGACAAATACGTTCCGGAAAAGCCACGCGCCTACTCCTCCAAAGCCAAGAACGCGCAGGAAGCCCACGAGGCGATCCGCCCGACGGATCTGGCCCGCCGCCCGAAAGATGTCGCGGCGTTCCTCGACCAGGATCAGGCCAAGCTCTATGAGCTGATCTGGAAGCGGACCATGGCCTCACAAATGGAATCGGCCGTTCTTGAGCGCACCACGATTGAAATTCTCGCAGACGGCTCCGGCAAACGGGCAAATCTGCGCGCAACCGGCTCGGTTGTCCGCTTCGACGGTTTCCTGGCGCTTTATCAGGAAAGCCGAGACGATGATGATGATGAAGGCTCCAAGCGCTTGCCGGCTGTCGATCAGGGCGCGGCGCTGACTGCAACGTCCATCGACGGCACTGCAGAGCCTATTGAATCCTCTCAGCACTTCACCACCCCGCCGCCGCGCTACACCGAGGCGAGCCTGGTGAAAAAGATGGAAGAGCTCGGCATTGGCCGCCCGTCCACCTATGCCTCAACGCTGCAAACCCTGCGCGACCGGGAGTATGTTGAACTAGAGAAAAAGCAGCTGGTGCCGCAGGACAAGGGCCGGATTGTCACCGCCTTCCTGGAAAGCTTCTTCCAGCGCTACATCGAGTTTGATTTCACCGCGAGCCTGGAAGAACAGCTCGACAAGATTTCCGCAGGCGAATTGTCTTGGCTGGATGTCTTGAAAGACTTCTGGACGGCCTTCTCCGGCTCCGTTGACGAGATCAAGGATCTACGCGTTGCGGAAGTCATCGATGCACTGAATGAACTGCTCGGGCCCCACATCTTCCCGGAAAAGGAAGACGGCTCCGATGCCCGCAAGTGCCCTGCCTGTGACACTGGACGACTGTCGCTCAAAGTCAGCCGTTGGGGCGCTTTCATAGGCTGTGAAAACTATCCGGAATGCGGCTACACCCGCCAGCTCGGCAAGCCGAATGGCGAAGACGGTGAAGCCGATGACGGTCCGAAGGTGTTCGGCGAAGATCCGGAAACCGGCATGGAAGTCTCGCTGCGCACTGGCCGTTTCGGCCCTTATGTCCAGCTCGGCAATGAAGCCAAGCCGAAACGCTCGTCATTGCCCAAAGGCTGGTCGGCCGCAGACATGGATCTTGAAAAGGCCTTGCAGCTGCTGTCGCTGCCACGCGAAGTCGGCGAGCATCCGGAAGACGGCAAGATGATCACGGCCGGCCTAGGTCGCTATGGCCCGTTCGTGTTGCATGACGGCACCTATGCGAACCTCTCCTCGCCGGACGAGGTGTTTTCCGTCGGCATCAACCGCGCGGTCGATGCCCTGGCAGAAAAGCGCGCCAAAGGTGGCGGACGCCGGGGCGCTGCAGCAACGCCGCTGAAAGAGCTTGGCGAGCATCCGACCGAAGGTGGGCCGGTCAACGTTTATGATGGCCGCTATGGGCCATACGTGAAGCACGGCAAGGTCAATGCGACACTGCCGAAGGACACCGCTCCGGAAGCGGTGACCATGGAACAGGCTGTGGAACTGATCGCGGCCAAGGCGGCCAAGGGCGGTACCAAGAAAAAGGCGGCCGCCAAGAAGACAACCGCGAAAAAAACAACAACCAAAAAGGCAGCGGCCAAGGACGGTGAGGAAAAGACCTCCGCCAAGAAGCCTGCAGCCAAAAAAACGGCAGCCAAGAAGACAACGGCAAAATCCGCGGCCAAGGCCAAGGTGGACGCATCGTCTGAAGAGGTGCCCTGGGACGATCCCTCTTGAGCGCAAAACGCATTAACACGCGCAAACACACAAAACGCAAACACGCCAAAGTGCCAGGGGACATGCCCTCCCGCGAGGACATCCTGGCCTTTGTCGCTGACAATCCGGGCCGGGCGAGCAAGCGGGAAATCGCCCGCCATTTTGGCATAATTGGTGGTGCGCGGATCCACTTGAAAAAGATCCTCAAGGATCTGGCCGAAGACGGGCTCATCGAAAAGCGCAACAAGCGCATGATCCGGCCGGGCGACCTGCCACCTGTGTTCGTGGCAAACACGATTGCCCGCACATCCGATGGCGACTTGCTTGGCACACCGGTGGACTGGGACGATGAGGCCGGCAATCCACCGCACATTCTGATCCTGGCGGGTAAAACAAAGAACACCCAACCGGGCCTCGGCGATCGGGCGTTGATCCGCCTCACGGAAGGCGACAGCGGTTCGGAAGCAGAATTCACCGCGCGGGTCATCCGCGTTCTGGAAAAACGCCAAGGCGCGATCCTGGGCATCCTCAGAAAGCGGGACGGCAACCGCCCGCCCTACCTGGAGCCCATCGACCGCAAGCAACGCGAGCTGGATGTCGATCCGGCGGAGATGAAGGAAGCCGAAGACGGCGATCTCGTCAGCGTGCAGATCTCACGCTCCGGAAAATATGGTCATCCGCGCGCTGCGATCGTGGAACGCTTCGGCTCGATGAACTCCGAAAAAGCGGTCTCCGAAATCGCGCTGCACTCCCATGGCATTCCGCATGTTTTCCCAAATGCGGTCGAAGCCCAGGCAGAAAGCGCCAAGCCGGTTGAAAAGCTTGGACAACGCGAGGATTGGCGGCAGATCCCGCTGATCACCATAGACCCGCCCGATGCCAAGGACCACGACGACGCAGTTTACGCCGAGCCGGACGAGGATCCGGACAATGACGGCGGCTATGTTGCCTATGTGGCGATTGCCGACGTCGCCCATTACGTTACACCCGGCTCTCCCATGGACCGGGAAGCGAACTTGCGCGGCAATTCGGTGTATTTCCCGGACAGGGTCATCCCGATGCTGCCGGAGCGCATTTCCAATCAGCTGTGTTCCTTGCGGGAAAAGGAAGACAAGCCGGCGATGGGCGTCCGCATGGTCTTCGACAAGACCGGCCGCAAGATCAGCCACACCTTCCACCGCGTTCTGATGCGCTCGGCGGCAAAGCTCTCCTACATCCAGGCCCAAAAGGCGATTGACGGTGTTACCGACGAGAAGACGGAAACGCTGCTGGACGGCGTTCTAAAGCCGCTCTG
Source organism: Roseibium sp. R5 (assembly GCF_055755305.1). Classification (NCBI taxonomy): domain Bacteria; kingdom Pseudomonadati; phylum Pseudomonadota; class Alphaproteobacteria; order Hyphomicrobiales; family Stappiaceae; genus Roseibium; species Roseibium sp. R5. The sequence continues at coordinate 3,228,731 of NZ_CM146910.1, read as the reverse complement.
GGCCGCCTATGCCGTTCTTCAAAAAGGCCGGGAAGCGCGCGAGCCGCTGGAACTGGATTTGCCGGAACGCAAGATCAAGCTGAAGGAAGACGGCACCGTTGACCATGTCTACGTGCCAGAGCGTCTCGATGCGCACAAGCTGATCGAAGAATTCATGATCCAGGCAAACGTTGCGGCTGCCGAAACGCTGGAAAAGAAAAAGACGCCTCTGCTCTACCGGGTGCACGATGCCTCAACGCCTGAAAAGCTGGAAAACCTGAAAGAATTCCTGTCGACCATCGACATGAAGCTGCCCTCCTCCGGCGGTCTGCGGCCATCCGTGTTCAATGGCATTTTGAAAAAGGTCAAGGACACACCGCAGGCACATCTGGTCAATGAAATCGTCCTGCGGAGCCAGGCGCAGGCGGAATACACCCCGCAAAACATCGGCCACTTCGGTCTCAACTTGCGCCGCTATGCTCATTTTACGTCACCGATCCGCCGCTATGCCGACCTCATCGTCCACCGGGGCCTGATCTCGGCGCTTGGGCTCGGCAAGGATGGTTTGCCGGAAGGCATTGAGAGCAAGCTGGAGGCAATCGGCGGCGAGATTTCCGGAGCCGAGCGCCGTGCCATGCTCGCCGAACGCGATACAATCGACCGATTGATTGCCCTTTGGATGAGCGATCAAGTTGGCGCAACATTCCTGGGCCGGATCGCCGGTGTGGTCAAATCCGGAATGTTTATCCGCTTGGAGGACACGGGCGCAGACGGGTTCGTGCCCGCCTCCACCATCGGCCTCGATTATTACCGCTACGACGAAGCGTCGCACGCCCTGATAGGTGACAAAACCGGCGAAACCTACCAACTTGGGGACCAGGTCGAAGTTCGGCTTGTGGATGCAGCTCCATTCGCCGGCTCTTTGACGTTTGAAGTTGTGAGCCACGGACGGATTGCCGGAAAGGCGATCCGCAAGCCGGTGCCCAAGGCACGGCGCGGTCCTCCGAAGGGAGGCGCACGTGGCAACGCGAAGGGCGGCCCAAAAGGCCCGAAGGGTAAGGCCGCTCCGCGGAAAAAGACCCGAAGGTAGGTTAAAGTGACGGTCCGGTATGAATTGAACGGCGTTGAGGAGACCATCGACGAAGCGCCGGAAAAACCCAAACGTCCTCTCATGCAGGCAATGATTCGCGGCGCCATGGGCCGCTGCATGTCCTGTGGCAAAGGCCGGCTTTTTGATGGATTTCTGGCAACTCAGAATGCTTGCAGCAACTGCGGCGAAGAGTTCCACCATCAGCGCGCGGACGATGCCCCGCCCTATTTCACGATCACCATCGTTGGCCACATCATCATCCCGGGCCTCTTGATCGTAGAAATGATGTGGCGGCCAGAGCTCTGGATCCACATGGCCATCTGGATCCCGCTGACCATCATTTTATCTTTAGCCCTAATGCGACCTATCAAGGGTGCTTTGGTGGGGCTACAGTGGGCGTTCTACATGCATGGATTTGATCCGGATGCAGAAGATGACCTGCCCGCTGCATCCCCCCACCTTGAAAGCCCGAGATGAGCGATTCTTTTAAAGAGAAATTGGACAAAGACGAGCAAGCCGGAAACCATCCCTACATTCGCCCAAAAGATGCCGCGACGCTTCTGATCCTTGATCGCTCAGGTTCTGGCGACGTTAAATTGCTGATGGGCCGCCGGCATATGCGGCACACCTTCATGCCAGGAAAGTTCGTGTTTCCAGGTGGCCGGGTCGATCCGAGTGATTCCCGCATCTCGAACGTTCTGCCTTACCATCCCCAAGTAGAGGCCCGTCTATCCGAGGGTCTGAAGAATTCGAAAACGGCTGCGCGCGTGCGCGCCTTTGCGCTTGCTGCCATTCGGGAGACCTACGAGGAAGCCGGCATTTTCATCGGCCGCAAGGCTGAGGCGGGACAACTGCGTTTGGGGACCGGATTTGAAGCCTTCGCAGAACGCCATGTCCAGCCGGACCTTGGCGGCATGCGCATGATCGCTCGCGCGATCACACCCCCGCAGCGCCCACGCCGCTTTGACACGCGGTTCCTGGCCATCTGGGCCGATGCGATTGCCGACAAATTACCGGGCGGCCACGGCCCGTCTGGCGAATTGGAAGACTGTGCCTGGTTGACTTTTGACGAGGCGCGCCAGAAGGAGCTGCCGCTCATCACCACAAAGATCCTTGAGGATCTCGAAACCCGGCTGCGGCAGGATCCGGACCTCTCCCCGGAGACCCCGGTTCCTTATTACTTCTTCAAAAAAGGCCGCTTTGAAAAAGAGATGCTTTAGCGCGCGGCCCACGAAACATTCCCATACGGCGCGGGCACCGAAAGAAACTAAACTTTTCTCCGGCAAAACTCTCCGGGACCTCAGGCAACACTTGACTTTCCCGCCGTGATGAGTAGTTTGCGCGCTGATTTCAGACATTGGGGCAGATTCACCGCCAGCCCATCTGGCCATAAGAACCCTTTGCCCGATAACCGAGAACAGGATCCAAGGCCATGGCCAAGGCGACAACAATCAAAATCAAGCTTCTGTCCACGGCGGACACCGGCTTCTTCTATGTCACCAAGAAGAACTCCCGCACCATGACCGAGAAAATGGTCAAGCGGAAGTATGACCCGGTTGCCAAGAAGCACGTTGAGTTCAAGGAAGCCAAGATCAAGTAATCATTGATCATTCCGAAAGCTGAAAAACCCGCCGTTTCCGGCGGGTTTTTTGTTTTCATATGTGAGGAGTGTTTAGGCGGCTTCGACGTTGGTCAGGAACTGCTCGATTTCGGCCTTCAGCTGATCCGTGCGTTTGGCCAGATCCCCTGCGGATTGCAGAACGTCATTTGCAGAGCCGAGTGTGTGCTGCACCGCGCCGGACAAGTTCGTCATGTTGGAAGAGACGAACTCGGTTCCATGTGCTGCCTTCTGAGCGTTCTGGGTGATCTCGCTCGTCGCCGCACCTTGCTCATGAACCGAACCTGCGATGTTCCCGGTGTAGGAATTTACCTCTTCCATGATCGACGTGATTTCCGCAATCGACTTGGCTGAATCCTGGGTCGCATCCTGGATGGCGGTGATCTGAGCGCTGATTTCCTCCGTGGCCTTGGAAGTCTGCGTGGCGAGCTCTTTAACTTCTGCCGCAACAACCGCGAACCCCTTGCCAGCTTCGCCCGCACGGGCCGCCTCAATGGTCGCATTCAATGCAAGAAGGTTTGTCTGTTCAGCAATCGCCTGGATGAGGGTGACCACCTCGCCGATCTTCGTTGCAGATTCGGCGAGCCCCTCAACCTTCACGTTGGTTGACCGTGTGCCCTCAGTTGCCCGTTCCACAATTTGGGTGGTTTCAGACACCTGCCGAGAAATCTCTGTGATCGACGCGGAGAGCTCTTCTGCAGCGCTGGCAACCGTTTGGACGCTCAAGGTCGTGTCCTGACAGGACGTCTGGGTTTCGTCAGCCCGTGTCGCACTCGTCTGAGAAACTTCAGACAATGTGGTGGCCGTTTCATCCAACTGACCGACCGTATCGCCAACTTGATCAAGAACCCCGGACACACTGCTTCTGAACTGGGCAATCATGGCCTTCATGCGATCCTGGCGGCCAGCAGCCTCAGCTTCCGACTGTTCGCGCTGACTGCTCAACACGGCGCGTTCTTCCGCTTTATTGCGCAGTGTGGACAGAGCATTTGCAAGGATCCCAATCTGATCGGTCCGATCCGCGAACGGAATATCGATCGTAAGGTTGTCTTCCGCGATTTGCTCGGTCACAGAGGCAAGTTCCGTGACAGGCCGCAATTGGCGCTGAATCAGGAACACCAAGAGACCAAGCGCTATCAGGACCACCGGCAGTGCGAGCATGGTAAAGCGCGACATGATTTCGCTGACATTGGCCTGAACAGCCGCTTTCTCGACACCCGCGTAAAGAATACCGATGATGTCGCCGCCCGGCGTGAAGATCGGCTCATAAACAGTGTAGTAGTCTTTGCCAAGGATGGTCGCCTGACCATGGAATGTTTCACCTTTGGTAACGACTGGGTAAACTGCACCTTTCTTGCCAAGAGGCGTCCCGACTGCACGATTGCCATCGCCCTTGATGATGTTCGTTGACTTGCGCCAGAAATCCTGGCTATCGGCTTCCCAAGCGAACACAGTTGCCGTTTCGCCGGTCATGCGCCCGATCGTGTCGATCATGTCGTGATTGGCGAACTCGGGGATTTCCGCCAGCTCAATACGCTGGACGTCGCCGTCCCCTCTCCAGGCCACCTTCGTGCCTTCGATATCCCGCGCCATGATGGTTGCAGCGACACGAAGGTTAGCGGCCTGTTTGGTAACAGCGGTTTGCTCCGCCTGATTTGCCGCCACCTGATAGACAATACCGCCGACAACAAGCATGGAAAGTGTGAGCAATGCGGCGCTCGCCAATGCAAGGGACGCGGTGACGCTCAGTGAAGAAAGACGTTTGATCATATTCCACCCCTAGAAAAACTGGGTGGGATCATAGCTTCCGCAAGGTTAAAGATAGTATAATCACATACATCGTAAAAGTTGCGGAGTAGCGTTCGCACATTAGTAAAATATTCTGAGAAGCCGACTCAGCTGACGCGTACATTTCCTTAAGCCCTCGCTCATGATCAGGCTAATATTTGAAAGAAGTTTCAGAGAGTTAGTGGTCGGCGGGAACACGGTATTCGAGGAGGCCACTCTTCGACCGGTTCCCTGCCGACCTACCCCACGGACCCAGGAGATGCGGCGGACCTGAGCAATCCCGAGGGGAAACTGAACACGTTTGCTGCGAAAAATTCTGCATGACAAACGGTTGTCAGGCCGAAACCTAACGAAACCTACACTAACTCAACATTGTTCAAATGCAATATTTTCCGTGGAAAGCACACAGAAAGATGAGGATTTTAATTAATGCGTAACCTTAACGTGATCGCCGGCAAACTATTACAGACGAAAGACCTAGTCGTTTTTTCGAATGAGAATGTCACAAAGCGCCACCAGACAGAGAGGCAATCCACTGGATGGAGCGATTCTTTGCCGGCTTAAGGCTCACCAAGGAACGACTTGACCGTTTCCAGGAATTTGGAAACCGATATTGGCTTGGATATGTAGGCTTCACAGCCACCTTGGCGGATACGCTCTTCATCCCCCTTCATGGCAAAGGCAGTGACAGCAACAACTGGAATCGAAGAAATACTCTCGTCTTCCTTGATCCACTTGGTAACTTCAAGGCCGGAGACTTCGGGCAGCTGAATATCCATGAGGATAAGATCAGGCCGGTTTTCGCGCGCCAGTTTTAATGCTTCAATGCCGGTTCTTGTTTGAAGCGTATCAAAACCGTGTGCCTCGAGCAGGTCATGAAACAACTTCATGTTCAACTCGTTATCTTCCACGATCAACACGGTTTTCGCCATATATTTCAGGCCCTTCGCCGGCTGGAGCCGGTCCTACTCTTTTTTGACGCGAAGTCGTCTTATCCCTTGTGGAACCCATCCCCGGGTCGCATTACAACTCTTCTAACCCGGAATCGTTTCAGAAAGGCAAAAAAACACAATGAAAAATGTGCAAGGAAAATCATTGAGTGTTGAAGAAGCTCAGGGAATTGCGACGCAAGCCCTTGTGCAGCTCAGCCAAGACCCTGAACAGGTCGGCCGCTTTTTAGCCTTTTCCGGCATTGGTCCGGACCAAATCCGGGACGCTGCAAGCGAGCCTGGGTTCCTGGCTGGCGTCCTTGAATTTTACATGATGGACGAAGCACTTCTTCTGGCCTTTTGCGAAAATGCCGGCCTCCGCCCGACGATGATGGCTGCCGCCCGCTACGCCTTGGCCGGAGGTCCCGAGTACGATGCCTGAACCAACCCCCGTGCTTCCGGACGTCCTTGCACAAATCCAAAGCCTGCCAGCTTCAGACCGCCCTTTGATCATCTGCGATGTCGATGAAGTCATCCTTCACATGATCCTGCATCTGGAGGAGTACCTGAATAACAAGGGCATGCATTTCCTCAACCACTCCTATCGGCTGACTGGTAACATCGCGCATACTGAGGATGGGACACCGGTTCCGCCGGAACAGGTCAAGAGGCATCTGATCGCCTTCTTCGATGAGGTCAGCCATCAGCAGGCCATGGTTCCGGACGCAAACACCGCGCTCGCCGAGCTCACAGACCAGTGGGACATCGTCCTGTTGACCAATCTACCCGGCTCCCACAACAAGCCGGTGCGGGAAACACTGCTGAGAGGTATGGGGATCCCCTATCCCGTGCTGACAAATTCCGGGCCAAAAGGCGGTGCTGTCGCAGCCCTTGCCGGCGGACGCGCCCATCCCGTTGTATTCATTGATGACAGTCCGACCAATCACCGGTCTGTTCAGGCATCCCTGCCCGCCTCTGTCCAGATCCAGTTCATTGCCGATCAACGCTTCCTGAGCTCGGTTGAACCGGAGCCTCATATCGACCTACTCTCCGGTGACTGGCGCGAGACAAGCCGGTTCATCAGGTCTATTCTTTAGGGCTGGTTTTGAAGTCCGGTACGAGCCCATGACAGAAGAGCCCAAAGCCCTATGCCGGGATTGCGGCACGCGCGCGCCGCAGCATGTCAGCCGTTGCCCGTCTTGCGGCAGCCCACGGCTTTTAGCGCACCCGGAGCTCGACACGCTGTCGATTGCCCACATCGACTGCGACGCGTTTTACGCCTCGGTTGAAAAACGCGACAATCCGGAACTCCAAGATAAACCCGTGATCATCGGCGGGGGTCAGCGAGGTGTGGTATCGACCTGTTGTTACATCGCCCGCATTTCCGGAGTTCGCTCGGCTATGCCGATGTTCAAGGCCATGGAAGCGTGTCCTGAGGCCGTGGTGATCAAACCCAACATGGAAAAATACTCCAAGGTCGGCAAGGAAATCCGCGGCCGCATGCAGGCCCTGACGCCGCTGGTGGAACCCTTGTCGATTGATGAGGCCTTTCTTGACCTCACCGGTACAGAGCGCCTCCACCATGCAAGCGCCGCCGAAACCCTTGCCAAGTTCATCCGGGACATTGAAGCTGATATCGGCATTTCAGCAAGTGTCGGCCTTGCGCCGAACAAGTTCCTCGCAAAACTCGCCTCGGATTTGGAGAAGCCACGGGGGTTTTCCGTGATTGGTGCAGCAGAAGCGGAACGGCGCCTTGCCCCCATGCCTGTCGGCAAGATTTGGGGCGTTGGGAGAGTCTTCCAAAAGAAACTCGACCGCGACGGCATCCGAACGATCGGCCAGCTACAAACGATGGATGCCAACACATTGGCGCGCAGGTATGGCTCTATCGGGTTGCGCTTAGCGCGCCTCTCCCACGGCGACGACAGCCGTGATGTGACCCCTTCGCGCGGTGCGAAAAGCGTTTCCACCGAAACCACGTTCCGCACAGACATATCGGACTTCGATGTCCTGAAACCGATCTTAAGAGACTTGTCTGAAAAGGTGTCGTTCCGCCTGAAAAAGTCCGAGATTGCCGGACGTGGCATCACCCTCAAGCTGAAGACCTCTGAGTTCAAAACAATCACCCGTGCACGTCATTTGACCGACCCGACACAGCTTGCGGACAAGATATTTGATGCAGGTGTTGCCCTCTTGGAGGCGGAAACCGATGGCCGCCGCTTCCGTCTAATCGGCATTGGGGTCAACGACCTCTCAGATGCCTCTCAAGCAGATCCGGAGGACCTGCTCGACGCAACATCAGGACGAAAGAAAAAGGCCGAACTCGCCATCGACAAACTGCGCGGCAAATTCGGAAATTCTGCTGTCGAGCTTGGTTTGACACATGCCGCCAAACAGGCGCGCAAAGCCGCCGAAGACAAGTAAGCGGTTACTCGCAGTCAGACTTGTCTGTCAGATCCCGAAGTTCCAGCGCCGTCATCGTTCCCGCAATTTTGAAATCACCGTAATCCAGAACAAGTTTGTCACTCACACCGTTTTCAAATAGCCTGAAAGACAACTGATAGACGGGTGTCTGTTCGCCGGAATTTTCCTGCGTGGAGGGATCGAAATAAGCTACGGTCACCGGCCAGGACGCAACAGTATCCAAGGCGTCCTGCCGTTCGCCATCAATTTCCGGCACAATACCGACGGCCTTGGCACCGATTACGGCAGTGGTTCCAAAGACCTTGTCGCCAGTTTCAGCTCCATCGTAGATATCACTGGCGGTGAAGTGCCCGCCGTCTTGCGCGGTCTTCACGATGTTCATCAGGTGCTCTGTTGGAAACTGAACATCTTGGCCGATCTGCAACGACTTTTCGTCCGGTTCTTTCAGTTCGACCGCCTTCAAACCTGTTTCAGCCCGCGCCAGTCCCCGGCTCGATTCGACCAGTTTCTGATCGACATAGGTCTTGGACAGAAACTGATAGCTCTCAGCATCCGGGCCCTCGAACGATGTGGTCTGAAGATCTGTTACCTGGGAGCCACCGCTCAGATCGCGGAACTCGGTGACAAAACGGAAATTGACGCTGTACCCTTCGCAAGCATCGCCTGAAAACTCATAGACCATGCGTCCGGAGAGACCTGCAATCCCGGACTGCTGCTCGGTATCGGCAAGCTTCATGTCATAGACAGCTCTATGCGGAGCAAGCTGTATGCCTGCCACTTTGGCAGCTGCTTCACTGGCACCAGACGTGACAACCACAATGGCAGCCACAGCGCACTTCAATAGAAAAGCAGTCTCAAAAGCCTGGCCTGAAACGGTTCGCCGCATCACATTTCCTCGTCACCGCTGCTCAAGCGGAAATTTCTTGTTTCTAGTCTTTTATTCGGGTTCATGCCGGACTGCTAGCAAGGATTGCCCGGCCCCACCGATAATGTAGGTCACAAATACGGGCACAAAAGCGCCAATTGGACTTTGTTGAGTAACGAGGTGCCGAGCAAATACCGCCCCCGTCTGCCGGAAATGAGCTTGTCAGTTTCTGCAATTTGAGCCAAGACACGGGCAACTCACGTTTTTAATCGGGGACACACATGACCAGCAAAACCGAAGCCCGCCTGGCTGAACTCGGCATAACCCTTCCAAATGCCGCCGCACCAGCTGCCAACTACGTGCCGTTTGTGAAGACAGGCAATCAGCTGTTCATTTCCGGCCAGCTGCCGATGGAAAGCGGTGCGATCGCCGTGACCGGCAAGCTTGGCGAAGGCCTTCAAGTTGAAGACGGCCAGAAAGCTGCAAAACTCTGCGCCATCAATCTGCTCGCACAGGCAAAGGCGGCGACTGGGGATCTGGACAAGCTGGTCCGCCTGGTCAAGATCGTTGGCTTTGTGAACTCAACGGGTGATTTCACCGACCAGCCGAAGGTGATCAACGGCGCGTCCGATTTCCTGGTAGAGGCCATGGGCGACAGTGGCCGCCATGCGCGTTCCGCCGTCAGCGCTGCCTCCCTTCCGTTTGGCGCCGCGGTTGAAATCGAAGCCATTTTCGAGATCGCGGACTAATTCCGCTCTGGCGGGGCTCTAAAAACGCTCCGCCAATTCCGGACCAGATTAACATGTCACTAGAACTTGCCGCCATTTTCGCCCGACCGATAGCGCACCGGGGGTATCACGATGCCAGCAACGGCATCATTGAAAACACCCCAACAGCAATCCAGCAGGCCGTGGACAAAGACTTCGGGATTGAGGTTGACGTTCAGCAGACCAGTGATGGTGAAGCGCTCGTCTTTCACGATGATGACCTGGACCGTCTCGCAGATGGCAGCGGGCCGGTTTCCGGGCGGTCTTCAGCCGATCTCGTCAAACTGCAAATGCGTACCGGCACAGATCACCTATGGCTGCTTCAGGACCTTTTTGATCTGGTGGATGGCCGTGTGCCGCTGGTTGTCGAAATCAAATCCTTGCTCCGGCGCGATGCGCAAGGCGACTTTGTCCGCCGCGTTGTTGATCAAGTGAATGCGTATAAGGGCCCAGCCTGTATCAAAACCTTTGATCCGGACATGCTGGCTGTTGCAAAGGCGCACAACAACTCCGTTCTCCGCGGGATCGTGGCAGATGCGGCCCGCCCCGGCCCGGACTACACACGCCACAGCCGGATGGACCGTTTCATATTGCGCCATCTGCTCCATTTTCCGCGCACAAGCCCGCACTTCATCTCCTATGGCGTCAACGATCTACCGAGCCCCGGCCCCAGCATGATGAAAAAGGTTTTCAGAACCCCAATCATGACGTGGACAGTTCGGACACCAGGACAGTTGGAAGTCGCAAAACGGTTTGCCGATCAAATCGTCTTTGAGGGCTTCGATCCGGATCAATAACGGACAAGCATTCCAGGAACGGAATTCCCTCTTGCGGCGCAGCAAAGCGGCTCTACATTCTTGTAAACAATCCTTTTATGGCGGGCCGACACACTGACATGACGTCTTTTATTTCACCGGACAACGAACAGCCGCAAAAACCAGGCGCCGGTGACACGGAGACGACGCTCTCCATTAGACTTCTGTCATCCTTGGCAGATGTGCCGGCTGACAAATGGGATGCGGTTGCCAATCCCGGCTGGATCCTTAGCGAAGGCGGAAACCTGGCGCGCGCACAGGACGCTGTTGCGTCTCAAGATCTCACTTCCGCGCTAGCCCCTGAAGCTGATTCAGATTCTGAAGAAACAGACTTCAACCCTTTCTTATCCCACGCTTTTCTGGAAGCCTTGGAGGCATCTGGCTGCGCGACACGCCAGACTGGATGGATGCCCCGGCACATGGTGCTGGAGGATGGTAAAGGCGCGGTTCTTGGAGCCGTTCCCGCTTATCTGAAAAGCCACTCCCAGGGTGAATATGTCTTCGATCATGGTTGGGCCGACGCATTCTACCGGGCGGGCGGCGACTATTATCCAAAACTCCAGATATCGGTCCCTTTTACTCCGGCGACAGGCCGCCGTTTTCTGACCAGCTCCGACATCAACAGGGAAGCTGGGCTCCAGGCACTCGCAGCTGGCCTTGTACAGGTTTGCCAACGCACCGGCGCCTCCTCGGTTCACGCGACTTTTTTGACTAAACCGGAATGGGACTCGCTTGGCGATCTCGGTTATCTGAGGCGCACAGATCAGCAGTTCCACTGGGACGACAACGGCTACGAAACCTTCGACCAGTTTCTCGGCGACCTCGCCTCGCGCAAACGCAAGGCGATCAAAAAGGAACGCCGCGAAGCCATCAGCGCTGACGGGCTCGAAATCGAATGGGTCACCGGCAGCGATCTGACAGAAGCGCATTGGGATGCCTTTTACGGATTTTACATGGATACGGGCGCCCGTAAGTGGGGCCGCCCTTATCTCAATCGTGCCTTCTTCTCGCTAATCAGTGAACGGATGGCGGACCGCATTCTTCTGGTCTTGGCAAAACGCAATGGCCGGTATGTCGCCGGGGCCCTCAACTTTATCGGATCGGAAACCCTTTTCGGCCGCCACTGGGGTTGCACCGAACACCATCCGTTCCTGCATTTTGAGCTATGTTACTATCAGGCAATCGACTTTGCCATTTCCAAAGGCCTGAAACGCGTCGAGGCCGGCGCTCAGGGAGCGCACAAATTGGCGCGCGGGTACCTGCCGCAAACGACCTATTCTGCCCACTGGATTGCCCATGAGGGCCTTCACGACGCAGTCGCAGACTTTCTGGAGCAGGAGCGGCGCGCCGTTCAACGCGAAAACGAAGCGTTGGCTGAACATGCCCCTTTCCGGAAAGGCAGCTAAAACTTCCATTTGCCACGCGCCTGAGATCCAACAACAATTTGCCTCTTTCACAAGATCGGCATTCGTCTGCACAGGGCTTGCCGGATCGCGTCCAATCCATTACCTAGGGACCATCATCAAGAGTTGGGACAGATGCCCCACGCCAACCTGCCGATCCGGGCAAGGTGGTTCTTCGAACAGAAGATGCGGCCGTGAACTTCAAGTTCAAAGGCAACGAATCGGATCGAAGAAAGGCATCTGTCTCTGGTTACAGGACGCGCAAATGCCGATAAAAATTCCAAACGATCTGCCCGGCCGCCCCATTCTGGAATCCGAAGGCGTGATGATCATCCAGGAAGCGGATGCCATGCGTCAGGACATCCGCCCCCTGCGCATCGGTCTTCTCAACCTGATGCCGAACAAGATAAAGACAGAGACCCAATTCGCACGCCTTCTCGGCTCCACCCCGCTTCAGATCGATCTGACGCTGGTGCGCATGACCAACCACGTGCCACGGAACACGCCAACGGAGCATCTGGAAGCGTTCTATCGTCCCTGGGAAGAAGTCCGGAACGAGAAGTTCGACGGGTTCATCATCACCGGAGCCCCGGTGGAGAAGCTGCCCTTTGAAGATGTCGGATACTGGCAGGAAATGCGCGATGTGCTGGATTGGACCCAGACACATGTTCATCGCACGCTGACCATCTGCTGGGCGGCTCAGGCGGCCACTTATCACTTTCATGGCATGCCGAAATATGCGCGGGCCGACAAGGCAACGGGCGTCTACCGGCAACGGACGCGCGCGCCGGCCTCGCCGTATCTCCGAGGGTTTTCCGATGATTTCTGTCTGCCCGTCTCACGCTGGACGGAAACCCGGAAGGCCGACATTCCGGACGGCAGCAATCTGATGGTGCTGGCGGAAGATGACGAGACCGGTATGTGCCTCCTGGACGATCCGGAGCATCGCTGCCTGCATATGTTCAATCACATCGAGTATGACACGACGTCTCTGGCGGATGAATTCGAACGGGACAGCCAGGTGTCTGACACGCCGATCCGGCCGCAGAACTACTTTCCGGATGACGATGCCACCCGGCAGCCGGTGAATCGCTGGCGGGCCCACGCGCATCTCCTGTTCGGCAACTGGATCAATGAGATGTATCAGTCCACACCGTTTGATTTGAACAATATCGGCGAATAATCGGACACTGCCGGGCGGTCACAACCCTTGTTGTCGAACCGCCTGGCGGAGTAATGTGTCCGTCGACATTCGAAGACTTTTTCCCTTTTTAGAGGTACGCATGCCGATCGAAACGCCCGCCTACGACGACCAGAACATCTTTGCCAAAATCATGCGCAGAGAGCTGCCGAGTCACAAGGTCTATGAAGACGACAAGACGGTCGTGATCATGGACATCATGCCGCGCGGTGACGGACATGTGCTGGTCATTCCGAAGGCTCCATCCCGCAACATTCTGGACATCGCGCAAGAGGACCTGAACGCGGTGATGGCCACGGTCCAAAAGATGGCGCATGCAGTGATCAAAGCTTTTGGGGCAGATGGCACCACCATTCAGCAGTTCTCTGAACCAGCCGGCGGCCAGGTGGTGTTTCACACCCATGTCCACATCATCCCGCGCTTTGACGGCGTCAAGATGAAGCCGCACACCGGTGAAATGGCTGACAACGATCTACTTGCCGAACAAGCCGACAAGATCCGCGCTGCGTTGAGCTAAGCCTCAAACCCCGCGACACTTCTCCGGAGGCAAGTGCTGTGCCTCCGGATTTCACGACGACGCCTTGGATCAACTCGCGGCGGCGATCCCTGCCGGGTTCGCAGCGGCCTCATGCGCTGCATCGAGCACAGCCTCGTCTTCCAAAACTCTCTCGAAACTCGGCCGTGCGGTAATTCTCTCGGCATACTCGGTAAAGACCGGCCAGTCCGGCACCAGACCGAACATCAAGGTCCAGCGCAGAGCAGATCCCCAGAAGATGTCTGCTGCGGAAATCTGATCTCCGAGGAGATAGGGTGCTCTTACAAGCTGCGCCGCCAGAGCCTTCATCACGGCGTCATAGCTGCAATACGGCGCGATCTGCTGCGGTATATCCGTGTTGAACGCCTTGTTGACCACGGCGGGCTCAAAGGATGCAGCATAAAACGCCATCCACCGCAGATAAGCGCCACGCCGCGGATCGCTCAAACCTGGTGTCAGTCCTGCCTCGGGATAAAGATCAGCGGCATACAAGGCGATGGCGACAGATTCGGTAATAACCGTCTCACCGTCTTGAAGCGCCGGCACCTTACCTAGAGGATTGATCTTCAGATACTCTGGCGACTGCAGGTCACCAGCTTTCGCATTGTGTACTTTCAGCTCGTAATTGGCACCGAGTTCATCCAGCAGTACGCGGAGCGTGCTGGCGCGGCTGCGCGGTGCATAATGAAGCACGAGTTTGTGATCGGTCATGGCGGGGCTCCTTTGATCCGGTGTGGCCATTTGGCCAATGCGCGCCATGTATCAGCCCCCTGCTGACAGCCTTCTGTCAGGAGTGTCAGGAGCCCAAGATCCACCATCCTGTCAGTAGAAAAACAACCGCAGACAGCACTCCGACGATCACGCGCTGCCCGAGAGCCAAGAAGCAGACAAACCCGAAGGCCGCGGCCGCCAGCCGCAACCAGATCGGCGTGTCGCCCAGCACACCTTGGGGAAACAGAACAAGCTTGGAGATCACACCTGCAACCAGTGCCGTTGCAACGCACCGGACCCAGATGAAAAGTTCGCTGTCTTCGCGCAGTTTGCCGCCGGCAAAAACACCCAACCACCGCCACACATCGGTTGCAAGCCATCCTGCGACGAGGATCATCACATAGGGCCACCACCAGGTTTCCGTCATCAGGTCACTCATGACAGTCCCCGGCGCCAAAATCGTGTGACGAGATAGGCAAGCGTTCCGCCAAGCAGGCCAGTCCAAAGGAGATCAAGACCCGGAAAATAAAGGAAGAACAAAGGGCCAAGCACAAGGCCGGAAATCATCGCCGCCTTGTCGGCATTCATCCGCGCAGCGCCCCACAAGGAACACAGGAAGTAGACCGGTGTCACAAGGACAAGAGCCCCGGTGGCCATGGGCGGCATCCGCTCCACAAGCATGTAGGCAATCCCGGTGGACACAAAGACAAAGCTGGTCACCCCGCCGCCAAACCCGATGAAGAACGGCAACCGCCCTTCCCTCGGCAGGTCGGGCAAGTTATTCATCGCGTAGACCCAAGCCGTCACCGCCACAAAATGCGATGCGATCAGCAAGTGCCAGGTTTTGGTCTTACCCGGCACCTTCAGGAACGGCATCAACGCCATCGTCATGGGCATCAGACGCACGGATGCCAACGCAACCGCGACAGCGGCGGGGATCAATCCCATGCCCGACGCCATGGCTCCGGTCAAAACCACCACGGATGGCAAGGCCCACACCGCCCCTGTCATGAGAAGTGTTTCGGCCAGGCTCAATCCTGTTTCGCGGGCCATCCCGGCAAACCCGACAAAAGCAGACGTCAGGATGAAGGCGGGAATGGAAATCGCTGCGCGCGCGCCGCGCAGCATCCAGCCCCGGCCGGAAACGGGTGGCTTCGAGGATAGTTGCGGTTGCCCCGTGTCCTTTGAGGCAGTCATGAAGGCGTTTCCAAATTGCTGAAGTTAGTAAGGATTCCTTACCTTTATCCAGCAAACCTGTCCAGCCCACTGTCCGGTGGCTTCGGCCACCCGATCAAAATCCGCTTTAGACCGACCGTGTCAGCCCGCCATCAATTCGTATGTTCTGACCCGTGACATAGGCCGCTAAATCACTGGCGAGATAGGAAATTAACCCGGAAACCTCCTCCGATCGGCCATATCGGCCCATCGGGATGCGCGACCGGCGGTCTTCCTTTTCCGGCAAGCTGTCGATGAAGCCGGGCAACACGTTGTTCATGCGCACATTCTCAGAGGCGTACTTGTCCGAAAACAGCTTGGTGAAGGCAGCAAGACCGGCCCGGAACACGCCGGAGGTCGGAAACATCGGATCCGGCTCGAATACGGCAAAGGTGGATATATTGATGACAGTGCCGCCGCCCTGGCGTGCCATGATCGGTGCCACCAGACGGCTCGGACGGATCACATTCATCAAGTAATAATCCATTCCGAGATGCCAGTCTTCATCCGAGATCTCCATGATATCGCCCTTTGGACCGTGCCCGGCAGAGTTCACGAGAACATCAATGCGCCCGAAGGCAGTCATTGCCTTGTCGACAAATGCTTTCAGGTCATCGTTGCTCAGGTTTGAACCGGTGTGACCAATGCCGCCCAGTTCCTTTGCCAGTGCCTCCCCCTTCCCGGAGAACGACAGGATCGCGACTTTGAACCCGTCTGCCGCCAGCCGTCTGGCTGCATCCGCGCCCATGCCGGATCCACCAGCTGTAATCAGGGCCACTTTTTGTTCGCTCATGATATGTCTCCTTTGGGCATAGTCTTAACGATGAAGCATCTTCTTGACCAATCATGCTTTCTGCACCTAAACAGTAGAAAAGCTACTGCTTTAGTGAAACGGCGATGCGTCCTCCCAGCCTCAACAAACTCAGAGCATTTGATGCTGCGGCCCGGCACCTCAATTTCCGGCTGGCTGCAGAGGAGCTCAACCTTACACAAGGGGCAGTTGCCCAACAGGTTCGCGCTCTGGAGGATGAACTTGGTGTTCAGCTGTTCGACCGGCTTCCCCGCGGTCTCGCGCTGACCGCACCGGCGGAAAGGTTTCACGCTCAAGTTCGGCGTGGGCTCGATGAAATCGATCGGGCGATAAACGATGTATCCCAACAGGTTCCACGCATCACACTCAGCCTGCCCCCGTCCTTTGCCGCGCTGTGGCTTGTTCCCCGTCTGCCTGGTTTTCTGGACAAAAATCCGGGATTGGATCTGGCAACACTGGCCACCGAGCGGCTGGCAACCTTCAAAGGCGACGGCGTCGACCTGGCCATTCGGATCGGCGCCCCACCTTTTACAGGTCTCAAGAACCATTTTCTTGCACCAATTCGACTGGCAGCCGTTGCGTCGCCGACGCTGACCAAGGATCGAAAGACAATAGAAAATATTCAGGATATGCCGCACCTGCGCATTCTTCTGGACAGCCACACCTCCTGGAACGAGGTGCTAGGGACAGAGCTGCTGCCGGAAGACGTCACTTACCTGAGCTTCAGCCATTCCAGCCTTGCCATCAACGCGGCGTTGGAGGGGCAAGGTATCGCCCTTGTCCCGGAGCTTCTGGTGCAACGGCAACTCTCAAACGGTGCATTGACGTGTTTGTGGCGCCAGCCCGATCAGGGCATCGGCACACGCGGCTACCATCTTGTTTACCCGGAAAACCCGGTCCGATTTGGCGAAGCACGGCAAAAGGTGATTGATTGGATCTGCCGGGAGTTTGGCAAAGACCAGCTGGCATAAGACCTGCTCAGTTTTGCTGCGTTCTAACGTCCGTTCGGGCCATCCAAAGCAGTGCGCCTTGCGTAAGCAAAGCAAAAAACAGCGCTGGACATTGCCATATGACGATCTTTTCGCCGACCCGCGAAGCAGCTCTCCAACACCTTGACGATTTTACGCCGCAGATGGGCCAGGCCTATGCAGCTCAGCGGAACTATGATCGCGGCCCAGGCAAGCACACATCCGTTTCCGGCTTGTCGCCGTTCATCCGCCGGAGGTTGATCAGCGAGCAGGAAGTTGTGACCGCAGCCCTGCAAAACCACGGTCTTGATGGCGCTGAAAAGTTTATTCAGGAGGTGTTCTGGCGCGGCTATTTCAAAGGCTGGCTCGAACGCCGCCCTGCGATCTGGGAATCTTATCAGCAAGGTCTGGCCACCGACCTGGAGGATCTGGAGAAAAACAGCGGCCTGCGTCAGGCAGTGACCCGTGCGGAGGCCGGGCAAACCGGGATCGACTGCTTTGATGCCTGGGTGGATGAGCTCGTCCACACTGGATACCTCCACAACCACGCACGTATGTGGTTTGCGTCCATCTGGATCTTCACTTTGAAGCTTCCCTGGCGGATCGGCGCAGATTTTTTCTATCGCCACTTGCTGGACGGAGACCCTGCCTCGAACACGTTGAGCTGGCGCTGGGTTGCCGGACTGCACACGCGCGGCAAGACCTACGAAGCCCAAGCATGGAACATCGCGAAGTTCACAGGTGGTCGGTTTGCGCCGGAAAGTTCAGACTTCGAAACCGGGGTGACGTCACTTGATTGGAGCGAGCCGAACGGGCTCCCGTCCGCCCAACCGACACGAGATTTTGCTGCGCCGGAACCGGGCAAGGCAACGGCTCTCCTCCTCACCGAGGACGATTGTCTGCCGGAGACACTGATCCCAGACGGCATCGAATTCGTTGCAACCGCGACGCTGACATCAAGTGACCTGAGATCACCACGACCTGTTCCAGACCACATTCGCTCGTTCGAAGCAGGAGCTTTAGAAGATGCTGCACAACGGATTGGACAGGCGGCGACAAGGTTAAACACCGCTTCGCCGGCCCCAATCATTGAGTGGGCGGCAGAAGCCGGAGCCAAGCAGATCGTCATGCCCTATGTCCCGGCCGGACCGCTCAAGGACTGGCTGGACGCATCCCGGCCGAAGCTCGAAAACCATGGCCTCACCCTGACCGAAATCCGGCGTCCTTGGGATGATGCGATCTGGCGCTATGCAACGGCCGGTTTCTACAAGGTGAAGAAGGAGATTCCAAACATCCTCAACCGACTGGAGATCGCATGACCGAACCGGTTGGCATCGGCATCATTGGGGCTGGCATGACAGGGCTCTCTTGCGCCCGTACACTCAAAGATGCCGGACACACGCCTGTGATTCTGGACAAAGGCCGCGGAATTGGCGGGCGCCTCGCGACCCGGCGGGCCGACAATGGCCTTCAGTTTGACCATGGCGCGCAATACATCACAGCAAAGACTAAGGAATTTCAGAAACTGATCGAAAGCCTCAAGTCCGTTGATGCCGCCGGTGAATGGGACATGGGCGAGCGGACTGGCTTTGTCGGCGTACCCTCAATGAACGCGCTTGCAAAAGTCTTGGCCAGTGACCTCGACATCCGCCGGCAAGCACAAGTGCGTTCGATCACCGAGACCGAGGGCCACTGGTCTTTGGAAATCGATAAAGACACCCTTGTCTTCGACCGATTGATCATCACCGCCCCGGCCCCGCAAACCATGGCTCTACTCGGCACCGACCACCCGATCTCAAAACAGATCGCCCATGTCAGTCTTTTGCCCTGCTGGACCTTGATGGCTGCCTTTGACGATGAGGATGACGCTCTACCCGCTTCCCACCGCGACCCGGATGCCCCGCTGGCCTGGATCGCGAATGAGAAAACCAAGCCAGGGCGCCCCGGCCGGACTGCATTTGTCGCCCAGGCAAGTCCTAACTGGAGCGAAGACCATCTGGAGCTCGACAAAGCCGTCGTGGCTGACCTGATGCTGAGCGAGCTTTGCAAGACCCTGGACCTTGACCGGGGCAAAGTGGTTCATATCGACGCGCACCGGTGGCGCTATGCCAAGGTCGGTACTCCGCTCGGCCAGCCGTTTCTTTCAAACGCGTCGAAAACGCTTTTCCTGGGCGGTGATTGGTGCCTCGACGCCCGTGTGGAAGCCGCATTTCAAAGCGGCACTGCAATCGCGGAAACCCTTCTCAACGATCTGTGACGCAGCATATTCAACGAACACACCGGACAACCGAACCCATTCCCAAAACGAGAGAGGCAGCAAGCATGGATTTGCCGATCGAGAACGTCCAATCATATCCACGGCCACCAATTGTCGAACCGGTTCCGCAGCGGATTCTGATAGTTCTGGGGTCCGTGGAGATCGTTAATACCACGCGGGCTTTACGGGTGCTCGAAACCCATCACCCGCCGACCTATTACATTCCCCCGGAGGATGTGAAAGCTCATTTGCGCCGCCTCCTCCAATCCACCCTATGTGAGTGGAAAGGCGCCGCCACCTATTTCGATGTGTCGGCCGGCACCCGAACGGCAAGGGCCGCCGCGTGGCACTATTCCCGGCCAACGCCCGAATTTCAGTCGCTCAAAGACCACCTCGCGTTCTACCCCGGGAAAATGGATCTTTGTCAGGTGGGTTCAGAGCGCGTCGATCCGCAAGCGGGAAAATTCTACGGTGGCTGGCTGACCCGGAACCTTCACGGAATACCTAAAGGTGCCCCGGGGACTGAACACTGGTAACCGGATAAGACCTACTTCCTACTAACGAAAACGGGCGCCCATTGGGCGCCCGTTTATAATTGATTTCAATACTTTCAGTCCGCAAGCGGAACTTTCGGAACAAGGCTTTTCTTCGACGAACCGCCTTTGTCCGTTGGCTTTGAAGCCTTGGTAGCTGCTGCCTTGGTAGCCGGTTTGCGCTTGCGCTTTGGCTTTGCCTTGGTCGCGGCTTTCGGCTTGGCCTTTGGCGGTGTGGCGCGCTCTTCGACGCTCTCCAAGAGCAGACCATTGCCGTCCTCGGAGACCGAGACCTTGACCATGCCGCCCTTTTTGAGTTTACCGAACAGCACTTCGTCAGCCAGCGGCCGCTTGATGTGCTCCTGGATGATCCGGCCAAGCGGCCGGGCTCCCATCTGGCTGTCGTATCCCTTGTCGGCGAGCCACTTGACGGCGTCGTCGCCAAGTTCGAAGGTGACGTTCCGGTCTGCAAGCTGGACTTCCAGCTGCATGACGAACTTCTCGACGACCTTGTAAACAACTTCGACCGGCAGATTGCCGAACGGGATGATCGCATCCAGACGGTTGCGGAACTCCGGTGTGAACAGCTTGTTGATCGCTTCCTGATCGTCCCCTTCCCGCTTGATGCGGTTGAAGCCCACCGGCATCTTGGCCATATCGGCCGCGCCTGCATTGGTGGTCATGATGAGGATGACATTGCGGAAGTCGACCTGCTTGCCGTTGTGATCGGTCAGCTTGCCGTGATCCATCACCTGCAGAAGGATGTTGAAGAGGTCCGGATGGGCCTTTTCGATTTCATCCAAGAGCAGGACGCAGTGCGGATGCTGGTCGACACCGTCGGTGAGCAAACCACCCTGGTCAAAGCCGACATAACCTGGAGGAGCACCGATCAGACGGGACACCGTATGCCGCTCCATGTACTCCGACATATCGAAGCGGATCAGCTCCACGCCCAACGACGATGCGAGCTGGCGCGCGACCTCGGTCTTACCGACGCCGGTCGGACCTGAGAACAGGTAAGACCCGATCGGCTTGTCCGGCTCGCGCAATCCGGCACGGGCCAGCTTGATCGCGGATGCCAGTGTTTCGATGGCATTGTCCTGACCGTAAACAACGCGCTTCAGATCCTTGCCAAGGTTTTCCAGAACTTCTGCATCGTCCTTGGAGACCGACTTCGGCGGGATCCGCGCCATCGTTGCAATGGTGTTCTCAATTTCCTTAACGCCGATGGTCTTACGGCGGCGGTTTTCCGGAACCAGCATCTGGCTCGCACCGGTCTCATCCAGTACGTCGATGGCCTTGTCCGGCAGTTTCCGGTCGGCAATGTACTTCGCCGACAGCTCGACCGCTGTCTTTATGGCGTCGTTCGTGTACCGCACCTTGTGGAAGTCTTCGAAATACGGTTTCAGCCCCTTCAGAATGTCGATGGCGTCAGGAATGGTCGGCTCGTTGACATCGATCTTCTGGAACCGGCGCACCAGTGCCCGGTCCTTTTCAAAGAACTGACGGTATTCCTTGTAAGTCGTTGACCCGATGCAGCGGATCGCACCGGATGCCAGCGCCGGCTTCAACAGGTTGGAGGCGTCCATTGCCCCGCCTGATGTAGCCCCAGCACCGATGACCGTGTGGATCTCATCGATGAACATAACCGCACCCGGATAGTCTTCGATTTCCTTGACCACCTGCTTCAGGCGTTCTTCGAAATCACCGCGGTAGCGCGTACCCGCAAGCAGCGCGCCCATGTCGAGTGAGAAGATCGTGGCATCCTGAAGCACTTCGGGAACATCTGCATTGACGATGCGGTGGGCCAAACCTTCCGCAATTGCTGTCTTGCCCACACCCGGGTCGCCCACGAACAACGGATTGTTTTTCGACCGGCGGCAAAGAATCTGAATTGTCCGCTGGATTTCGTCGTCCCGCCCGATCAACGGATCGATCTTGCCCTTCTCCGCCTTCTCATTGAGGTTGACGCAGTATGCTTCCAGAGCGTCGGTTTTCTGTGTTGGCTTTTTCTCAGCATCATTGCCGGAAAGCACGTCCTCTTCTTCCGCGCCCTCAACCGGCCGGGTCTCCGACATGCCAGGACGCTTCGCGATCCCGTGGGAAATGTAGTTGACCGCGTCGTAACGGGTCATGTCTTGGTCTTGCAGGAAGTAGGCTGCGTGGCTTTCACGCTCGGCGAAAATCGCCACAAGCACGTTTGCCCCGGTCACCTCTTCGCGCCCGGACGACTGCACATGAATTACAGCGCGCTGAATCACACGCTGGAAGCCTGCAGTCGGCTTGGCGTCCTCGTCACTGTCGGTGACAAGATTGTCGAGCTCGGTTTCGATATATTCGATCAGGTTCTGGCGGATCGTATCGAGATCCACGTTGCACGCCCGCATGACTGCGGCCGCGTCCTGATCGTCCAGCAAAGCCAAAAGAAGATGCTCTAGCGTGGCATACTCCTGCTGGCGCTCATTGGCGAGCGCCAAGGCCTGGTGGAGGGCTTTTTCAAGACTGCGCGAGAAAGAAGGCACGTGTGTAAGTCCTCACTTTTTTTCCATGACGCATTGCAGGGGATGCTGGTGCCGGCGCGCGAAATCCATCACCTGGGTTACCTTGGTCTCGGCAACTTCATAGGTGTAGATCCCGCATTCCCCAACGCCGTGATGATGCACGTGCAGCATGATGCGCGTGGCTTCCTCACGGTTCTTTTGAAAGAAGCTCTCCACCACATGGATCACGAATTCCATCGGCGTATAGTCATCATTCAAAAGCAGCACGCGATACAGGTTTGGCCGCTTGGTGACTGTTTTCGTCCGGGTGACAACAACCGTTCCGGCGTCGCCACCGTCCTTGTCATAATCAGGTCCCGCAGTCATTTCCGTTACACTCGTCTGTGTCACTCCAGCCCTAACCGTCTCATTTCCAATAGGCCCGCTTAGCATTCAGAGCTGGTCCGGGCCTTATCTTACGCAGGTTACATTCCGCCGGATATCCGGCCTTTGGATATGTAATCCTGCCGCGCCCGAGGCACTTTCGCAATGGTCGTTTTCATCAACATCTGGGCATTTGCCATCCCGGATGCATCAGCATGTTGTCAATTACGGATGTAGGTCTCTAAAATCCGATTAAAAGACCGTGCTTTGAGCGAAAATCGACCGGCGCTCTCACCGCGACCGGGAAAAAAGAATAATTGGGTAAATCGTAAAAACACAAAAACCCGGCCGTCACCGACCGGGTTTTCAAAAAACTCAATCCGGGCAAGGGCCCGGCGTTGGCAACTTACTTGCCGAATTTGCCGATGATGCCTTCGTACGGCTTGTAGGCGTCCTTGGACAGATCCGTGACCATTTCACCGATCTTTGTCATTTCGCCAACAAAGCTTTCGTAGGAAGTCTTCACATAGTCAGCCTGGGCTTCAAATGCAGTGTCCAGGGACTTGGAGGCGACCAGTTTCTCAACAGCAGCAGTGCCTTCTTCGAAGGATTTCTTCTGATAATCAGCAACCTCAGCAGCAATTGCCTGAAATCCTTTGCTCATGGAGCCGAATGATTCCATGGCCAGGTCCATGCTGTCTTTGCTCATTTTCTGGATTTCATCGAAGTTGTTCATCATGTCGTTTGCCCTTCTCCGGCGAGCCGGTTGCCAGTGCCATCTACTGTGACCCGTCTGGACTGTCCGGCGCGCTTATCGCTTTACCTAACGCAAGCTTCATAATGCGCTGCACAATTTCTGTCAAGGTGATTTTGCAATGCAAAAACAACTTTAACGCGAGTATCTTAAGTAAATCCCGAGAAGCAAATCCCCTACTCGCTAAAGGTTGCGAGGTTGAGCGCTCCCTTTTGACGGCCAATGCCCGCCCCGTCTCCACACATGCGCAACCGGCGCTCTGTAGCAAATACACCGCATTGCAGCAAAACGGCTCAACTGAGGTTGCAACCCGAGTTTAAGAAACCTAAAAAATTGAAAAATTCTTCAAATCCAAAGTATAAAATAAGAAAACCGCCTACACACTCCCTAAATATTCCAATCAAGAACATACTAATTGATATTTGACAGATATAATCAAAAATAACTGACCAAATAGAGCAATGTATACAATAAATGAAAATCCACACCCACCAAAAATGACATTTACACTTGATTAACCATAACAAAAAACAAATTTTTTAAGTGTTTTTCTGGTATCTCCTTTACACATTCGTAACCGTGATTCCATCAAATAGCACCTGAACTTCGCGGACGGCTCGAATGAACGGCCTGGGGCTGGCCGATCATCCCCGTCCACAAACAGAAACGCGTGACCCGAATTGGGAAAAGTAACAGTGTTAGGTATGCGTTCTTCACGCTCTGCGCGAATGATTGGCCGTCTCGGCAAGATGCTTGTCGTCGGCACGCTTGTGCTCTGCGCCCCAACCGTGGCTTCGGCCAATCCGAAATATGCTGGCATCGTCGTGGATGCCAAGACCGGCAAGACCCTTTATGCGGCCAATGCGGACGCCTACCGGTTCCCGGCCTCGCTGACGAAGATTATGACCACCTACATCATCTTCGAAGAGCTTGAGGCGGGTCGGCTTTCCATGTCCAGCCGTTTGAAAGTCTCAAAAAACGCTGCTGCTGAAGTGCCGTCGAAACTCGGCTTGAAACCGGGCAGCACCATTTCGGTGAAAGATGCGATTGGTTCGCTGGTCACCAAATCAGCCAATGATGTGGCAACCACCGTTGCGGAAAACATCGCCGGTTCCGAATCCGCATTTGCCAGACGGATGACGCGGACAGCCCGCCAGCTTGGCATGTCCAAGACAACCTTCCGCAACGCACATGGTTTGCCGAACTCGAAACAGCGGACCACTGCGCGCGACATGGCGACCTTGGGTCGTGCGATCCAGGAGCGGTTTCCGGAGTACTACAAACTCTTCAACACGCGGGTCTACAAGTACAAAGGCCGCCCTTTGCGCAATCACAACCGGCTTCTTGGAACCGTCCGCGGTGTCGACGGGATCAAGACCGGTTACATCCGGGCGTCCGGGTTTAACTTGGTGACATCTGTCAAACGCGATAACCGGCACATTGTTGCAGTTGTCATGGGCGGCCGCACCGGCGCACGCCGGAATGCTCATATGACTGACCTGATCGGACGGTATCTGCACAAGGCGAGCAGAGGTCCGCGGACGGCGCCGCTGATCGCGTCGGCTGGTCCCGTTTTCGCTTTTGACGCGGCATCCTTAAAGGAACCGCCGCTACCGGCAAATAAGCCGGGCGGTGGAATTGCACCGCCTGCGACTGGCGCGCCGGTCGTGCTTGCAAGTGCCTACGCACCGGTAAAACTTCCGGAAGACGCGCTGGCGGCCAATCAGATCCCTGCCCCGGCTCCAGCACCGGTTCCAGGCTTTGGCAATGAAGTTCCGATCCCGCCGAAGGCCGTGAAGTCCCGCTTCAACGACACATTCGCGGTTGCGACATCTCTGCCCCCGATCCCGAGAACCAGCCCGGACGCGTCGATCACGACACAGTCGATTTCAAAGACGGCTCTACTTCAGGCGGCGCGCCAGCAAGCGGGTATCGATCTGCCGGTCCGTAATGACGAGCAGGCTCCAAGCGCTCCGATCCCGGTACGCACTGTCGCAACTGAAGCCATTGAAGTCATCCCGGCGGCCGAAGTCGGTGCAACGCAGACAGCGTCATTATCGCAAAAGATCGACGCATCTTCAGAAGAACTGGCGCAGGGCGATGCTGACGAAAATGAACGCGTTGACGTTGACACTGCCGAACCTGCTATCGCGGTCTCTGGCTGGCAGGTGCAAATTGCTGCCGCCGAAACTGAAGCCCAGGCTATGGCCCTTCTTCAGAGAGCTGAAGCACGGACCGGCAATGCCTTGAACAACCGCACACCTTTCACAGAGCCAGTCGAGGCCAATGGCACGACCCTCTACCGCGCCCGTTTTGCCGGGTTCGACAACAAATCTGCAGCCCGTCGGGCTTGCCGTACCTTGAAAAAGGCGAAATTCGCCTGCTTCGCCATCTATGAGTAATTGAGTAACGGATGTCGTTAATGTCTTCTGAGAAGCGTGTCTTTCGCCTCGTTGATTTTCGCCGCGAGGAAACCGGAGCCTCCTTGGTCGGGATGGACCCGCATCATAAGCCTGCGGTGCGCGGCTCGGATTTCCGCGTCCCCGGCATCGGGCGAAAGCCCCAGGATCTGGTAGGCCTCCTCATCTGTCATGGGGCCCGAGCTCGACGCGCTTCTCTCCCGATCTGTGGCATCCGCCTCGAAGTCTTCACGCCAACCGGCAAGCCTGCGGTCGAGATAAGCTTCGACTAGCTTTAGGCTTTGATCGTCCTGATGAGCTTCCTGCCAAAAGGTCTGCAGCTCATCATCTGCCAGGTCATCCAGCCGACGGCCCTGAAAACTGCCGGCGAGGACCGTTCCCGATAAAGCACCCGTGTCATGGTCCAATTCCATTTCGACCATGGCAGACCGGACCTGGGACTGCTGCCCGGCAGTCTTTTGAGGATTGTAGCCCGACAAGTTTCGCAGTCCGGCCAATCCAAGCAGCGACACCCCAAACCCAAACGCCGGGATTGCCAGTGCGAACCGTCCGGTAACGGCAAAAACGCCCGCAAGTATCATCAACAGGATACCGCCATAGGTGCGGATAGACTGCGCGAGCCTGGCCGGGTTGGCCTGAACGAATTGCCGCATCATGGCAATGAAAACGACAAGCAGCACAAGGCCGAGAAGCAAATAGATCATGATGACGGCTTGAGTTGCTCCAACAACAATCGGGCGCCCTGCCCGCCCTTCTTTTCAAATGCAATCAGTGCCTTGTGCCCACCGCTGGCGAACACAGCAACTGCCTTCAAGAGCTCGGAAAGTTGACGCGCAGCACCGGCATCAAACGGACAATAAGCTCCATTGGTCAAGCGGGCGATTTCGCGGAACGCGCTCTCAGCAACCGGATCCCGGCCTTCTTGGAAAAGGAACATCGGCACACCGAGAAGGCCGAGCTGCCCCGCCTTGTCGCATAAGGTATCGACGTTTTCTTCCATGCAGTCGCCGACATAAACGACCGCCGCAATTTTCTCTTTTTCCGCCGCGCTGATCGCAGCTGAAAGCACTTTACGGATTTGTGTATGACCGCCCTGGCAGGTAATGCGGCTCATCACTCCGGCCAGTTCGTGACCAGTTTCAAACCAACGCGAGGCTCTGCACTCGCCAAAGCCGCGGAAGTAAACCAGTTTGATCTTCAGGCTGCCAATCGAAGCCGCTTCCTGAAACATCTCACCTTGCAACTGACAAGCTGTGTCCCATGTAGGTTGTCGGCTCATTGTTGCATCGAGTGCAAAGATCAGCCGGCCCGATGTACCCGGGGCTGGGCGCGGCGCTGACTTCACCTTGTCCAGAAATGCGGACACATCAGCCTCGGTCGAACGGACAGTCTGATCCTGCCGTTTCGCCGGTGTGTTCATGCTGTCCCGTGTCTTTGCCAAGACTGAGTGTCCCTTATCCTGCCGCTCACAACCCGAACTTGGTTCTTGAGACCGACTACGTCAACGCTTTTGCCGCAATTGCCGCAGGCGGTTTGCAATCAAATGAGACAGAGTTCGGTGAGATCCCGTCGCATGCCGTCCGGCATGTTCTGAACATCTCCACCGCCACGAATATCCTTTGGTGCATCTTCGGCCTTTAGATAGCGCCACCCCTGGAACGGCCGTTTTGGCTGATATTGTGTGAGGATCAACCGCGGCTCCAGCACCAGGTCGCAGCGTTTCACTCCTGCATCGTCGGTAAATGGCCGAATATCCAGGAGATGTTGACGTGCCTGGATTTTTCCCTTGATGACCCAATAGAGCGACCCGCCATCCAGCAGCTCGTCACGCCGGGTCGGCACCATACGCGTGGTATGGGTGGTGTGCGCGCCAAGCCCGGCCGCCCGCGCCTGCTCGACGCGAAAGTCGATCCAGGCCTGAAGGCTCTCGACGCTATCGGCACCCACACAGAGTTTCACAAGATGCAAGGTCATGAAACTGACCTATCAGTTAACAAAGCAAGGTCAAGAGAGCGACCGTCTGGAGCGGTGGATAGTGATTATAACAAGGGCTCTCGCTCTTGCGCTCGCAGCGCGAAACCGGTCATCTCGTACAATGGATGTATTCGTTACAGGCGGCACGGGCGGGATCGGCTCGGCAGTGGTCAAACAGCTCGTCGAGGACGGCTGCCAGGTCATCGGTCTCTCCAGGTCCGATCAATCTTCGGAAAAACTGCGCCGCCTCGGCGCCTCCGCGTATCCCGGCGATCTGCGGGATCCGGCCACCTGGGTCGAGCGGGCAACCGCATGCGATGCTGTCGTTCACCTTGGAGCGACCTTTTCGTCCGACATGGGCAAAGTCGACCGGATCGCCATGCTGGAGATGAAAAAAGCGGCTCGGCATCGCAAACAACCGCTGAAGGTTGTTTATACCGGTGGGATTTGGCTGTATCCGCCCTGCAAGGCGGGAGACATGCTCAGTGAGAAGACCCCGTTTTCACCGCTGCCAGCCTTTCGGTTCATGACCGAGACCATCAAGACGCTCTGTACAGGGACAGACCTTGCGCTTTCCGTGGTCCACCCTGCCCTCGTGTGCGGACCAGAATTTGGTCCGGTTGCAGAGATGACAGCTGCCTTGAAAGAGAGTGGGAGGTTTAAAACCCGGGCCTCGGAACACACGTTTTGGCCACTGGTCGAAGTTTCGGATCTTGCCAAGCTTTATGCGCTTGTGTTGCGTCAGACCCGGTTCCGCATGTCCGTAATAGGCACTGGTATCTCCGGTGTCTCCGTCGACCATCTTGCAAGCCATATCTCAGCCCGTCACGGCAAGCCTCTGGAGATCATCACACAGCCCTCCCCGGAGGGTATTGATCCCGATCAGGACTGGGCGGCTGGGTACGCGCTTACCCAATCGGCAGACAACACCCACGCAAAACGGCTTCTTTCCTGGTCTCCGGAACACTCCACGATTGAAGATCTTGTGGTCACGCTCTCCAGGTAACTGTGGCCTCACAATGTGCGCGAAGACTTTTTCAACATCCGTACGATAGCTTTTGAAGATCAAAACCGAACGGATGATCGACAGTGCGACTTTTCCTCTCGCTGGTTCTATTATGGATACTTTCTTGTCCTGCACAGGCAGAGACCATGCAGCCGCTTGGAAAATTTCATGTCATCAACACGGCAGGCTTTATCGAGCGGGACGGGAAACGGGCACCGCTTGCGTCTGATCTTGAGACAGGCGAACTGACGCTTCAAAGAAATCTGTCGGGTAATCTGGTTTTGACCATCAGGGAAACAGACATCGAGCTCTTCGAAATCGAGGACGGGCTCGCTGGCCTGACCTGGAACTCAAGAAACTCATCTGTGTTAGAAGCCGCGGACATCCTGGATCTGAGCTCTCATACCTTGCCAGAGCACATACAAGCCTGGGGCGCGGATGTCATCTGGCCGGGACAAGGCGAAGTGCAGCTGGTGCTTCTGCCGCTGGGCGAAAATGCGTACAGCAGTTTCCTGATCAGCCATCCGGGAAACAGTACGGTGGTGCGTCAGATGGAGCTGCGCAAAGTCTCAGGACCGCCAAACCGCCCAGACCCAAAAGCGACTGTTCCAGCCCCCGTATTGAATTGAACACCATCAGAACTTGACTGTTTCACCGCCCAGTCGGACGTCCAAAAAGCAAAAAAGCCGCAGCGATCGCTACGGCTTTTGTGTTTCGTGCGCCCTCAGGCTTATTTGGCGATGGCGACGGCTTGTTGGGCGTTGTCAACGTCGTTGAACAAGAGAACCATGGCGAGTGCGATGCCAACGGCACCAACTGTCCAAAGTGTCACGCTCCAGCAAGATTTCTGCACGTTTTCGTCCATAAAATCCCTATGTCGTTTCTAAGCATTGCAAGCCGCTTCCGGCTGCAAATGTGGCGCTAGTGAGGCGAGGTGGTAAACGATCCCTTACCTGTTCGCAAGTGCAAAAATCCGGCATCAGATTTGCAATTTTCACATTGCCGTTTTTTTGTTTTAGTTTGAGCAACTTACGGCCTTGAGAGCACTTGCACATAGTTTGATCAACTTGCCGTAAACGTAAGACCTCAGCCTCATTTACGTCCGATTCCAGGGCAAACACGGCAGCTGATTTGGGGCCCTTTTCCCGCCTATCCGCACGTCCGTTGCAGTTGCCTCTGGATTTTGCCCTTCACCGCTTATGCTGGGCTGACGTTCCCGATAAGATGCGCAAGTTCCAAGTCAATCGCTCTCAAGACCAAACGGACTTCTATGCACGCCCTATCCCAACTCGATTATGCCGCCGCCGGTCTGTTCCTGGTGGCTTGGCTCGGTTTCAACCTGCTGATTGATCTGGGTCCGCTGCGCAAGAAAACCCTGTCATATGCGATGGAAACCCAGCGCCGGAACTGGATGCTGACCATGGCAACCCGCGAAGTCCGGATTATGGACACCGCGATCCTGTCCGGCTTGCAGCAAGGCACAGCCTTCTTTGCATCAACCGCCTTGCTGGCGATCGGGGGCAGCTTTGCCCTTCTGGATGCGACCGATCGTATTCTTCAGGTCGCTGGCGACCTCTCCATCCCGGTTTCGGACAGCCGGGCTCTCTGGGAGATCAAGGTGCTGGGGTTGATGCTGATATTCGCTTACAGCTTCTTCAAGTTTGGTTGGGCGTATCGGCTCTTCAACTACGCCAGCATCGTCATGGGCGCTGTTCCGGAACGCAGCCAGGGCGATCCGGAGGCCATTCGCGAAATTGCCGGAAAAGCAGGCGAACTAAACGTCCTTGCCGGCCGCCACTTCAATAGAGGCCAGCGCGCGCTCTTCTTCGCCATTGGCTTTCTGGGATGGTTTGCCGGCCCGATCGCCTTCGCGATCCTGACCGTTGCCGTGTTTCTGGTGCTGTTGCGCCGTCAGTTTTCTTCCAAAGCCCGCGCGACTGTAATGTCCGGGCAGTTGTCGAACTTTTCTCCAGACGTCAAATTAGGAGAATACACCGACACCGGATCATCAAATCCCTTCACGTGATAACTGCCAAACAGTCCTGAGCGGCAGCCCATCAGGCCCGCAACATTGTCAGACACGAGTACTTCGCGGCCGAGGTCCTTGGCCAGTTCTGCAATGCGCGCGGCGAGATTGACGGCTGGTCCGACAACCGTGAAATCGAGACGCGTTTCGCTGCCGACATTACCGTAGAAAACATCGCCGGCATGCAAGGCGATCCCAACGCTCATGTCCGGTGTCACCATGCAGGTTTTCTGCTGATTGATTTCTCCGATCTTCTTCAGCGTGTCCCGTGCAGCCAACAAGGCATTATATGCAGCTGACTTGGCCTCCTCTTCCGTTTCATACGGGAAAATGGCCATCACCTCGTCGCCGATGAACTTCAACACCTCACCGCCGTGAGCCTCAACGGCTTCGGTCATAGCACCGAAGTATTTGTTGAGGAACAGAACGAGTTTGTCGGCAGGCAGACTGTTGGACAGACGGGTAAAGCCGCGGATGTCGGCAAAGCTGATCACGGCTTTGATCCACTCGCCCTCACCGCGCCGCGTGGTTCCATCCAGAACCTTCAGGCCGGCGCGCGGACCGACATACGTATCTAGCACGGTTTCAGCAGTGCGACGCAGCGTTTTGAGTTCGCACACCAAGGCCAACGGCCGCATGATCGAATCGAAAACACTCAGGTTCGCGCCAGAAAAGCCTTTGGGGGCCTTCGTCGCAAAGGTCGCAACCTTCACAGAGCCATCGGAGAATGGCATCGGCAGAGCGATGTAATCGGTGTAGCCTTCTTCACGGAGTTCCTGGCAAACCGGAAAATCATCGTCGGTGCCGGCACAGTTGGCGATATCGACCCGGACCGGCTGTTTTGTTTCATGAACACGCTTGATCGGGCTGCTCTCATAATTGGCATCAGCGTCTTCGCCCGGCACATAGCGCCGCAGCTCGCGCGTGCCTTCGCTGTCCCAGATCGAACCTTCCGCGCGGACGTTTGGATGAACGATCCAGATACCAGTTGTCGCACGGTCGACCGGCACGCCACCCGCCCGCAGCCGCTGCGCAAGTTCACTAACGATTTCAAGAGTGCCGTCTAGCTGGGGTGCATCGCTGTAGAGCCATTGCACCACATCTGCCGCGACAAGCGGCGCTTCGAGGACCATCTGCCCGCCCCTACTTTTCAAATGAGATGAGTGGCATATGGGTCTCTTAACCGGAGAATAAAAGTGGTGTTTTGCGGAAACTTTTTACTGGTTAAGAATTCACCGGGCCCGGAAACAAGGCACTGCTGCGGCCGGTGAGCCAATAAACCGCCAAACCGATCCACTCCCGAACGCCAATGTCGACGCGCCGCAATCCCTTGGACGCACCATCAAAGCCGAGTCCCCAATCCGCACCGCCACGGGTTCGGTAGTCAACAGGATAGGCCGTCACGCCGGTCCATCCGGCAGCTTCAAAAACCCCCATGGATCGGGGCATATGATACGCTGAGGTCACCAAAAGCCAAGTCTGTCCCGGCTTTGGATCGACCAGTTCTTTCGTCAAAACAGCGTTCTCCCAGGTGTTCCGGGATTCGTCTTCCAAAACGATGCGTTCTGAAGCGATACCAAAATCGTCAAACAGGCGCGATGCTCCTTCGGATTCCGTCGCCTGCCCCGTGATGATTGTTCCCTGGCCGCCAGTATGAATGATCAAGGCTTCAGGGAGCAACTTGGCAAGCCGGGCAGCAATGGTCAGCCGTTCCCCGGAAACGGTCAAAGCCGTCTCACCGCGTGCACCCGTAACCACCGTATCGACCGCACCGCCCAGAATGATGACGCCGTCATAAGACACGAGCTCAGCCGGTCTTGAAAACCTGTCTTCCAAAGGCTGGATCAACAAGTTTGCTGCCGGAGAAAACCCGCAAATGACGAGGCCAACTGCACCAACCCAAATGAACCGCCGTCCCCACTTTTGAAGCCGCTTCCCCATCGACATCACCAAGCCGAACACGACCAGCGCGATCAGGAAATTGGACGGCTGAATAAAAAACGCGGCAATCTTGGAAAGATAGAAGAACATCTACTTAAGTCACTCCGGATCCCAGACCGGCCCCCAGACGGCATTGATCAGACGGCCATCAGGACTGCCCAAGGCGAAGATTTGCGCCATCTCGTCGCTGTCGAGCTCGAAATCAAAAACACCAATGTTGGCTTTCAGCCGATCCGGATTGCTGCTCTTTGGGATGGCAATGACGTTCGGCTGCTGCACATGCCATCGCAATGCGATCTGAACCGGCGACTTGCCGTACTTCTCAGCCAAGTCGCGGAACACGCCTTCCTGATCAACCCGCCCTTTGACGATCGGACAATACGCGGTCAGCGCCATTCCAAGATCCTGTGTCGCCTGCAAGAGCGTTCGTTGGCTCAAGAACGGATGATACTCAACCTGATTGGTCACCAGCTGGCCACCGGCAAGATCTTGCGCCTGCCGCAACAGCGCGGACGGGAAATTGGACACACCAATCGACCTTGCAAGTCCCCGGTCTTTCGCCTCGACAAGTGCGCCGATGGTTTCCGCAAGCGGTATATCCGGGTTTGGCCAGTGGACGAGCAGAAGGTCGACATAATCTGTTTGAAGCTTGCGGAGACTTGTCTCCGCCGATGTTCTGAATGCATCAGCGGCGAGTTGATCCCACCAGACCTTGGTGGTCAGAAAAAGGTCCGAGCGGTTCATACCGGAGGCGCGAATTCCATCGCCGACCTCAGATTCGTTTTCATAATAGGCCGCCGTATCCACATGGCTGTAACCGTTCTGTAAAGCAAATGACACAGTCTCGGAGCATTGTGGCCCACGCAAATCCCAAGTGCCCAATCCAATTGCCGGGATCGATACGTCACGAATAGATCTGGAAATCATTGTAAATTCTTCCATGGATGAAACAGCTGTGATGACAGTCACAGCCACCGCCAACGAACAGGGGCAAACTTCCCAGAACGTTCGCAAAGATGGCCGGAGACAATGATATGACATTGTATATGAAAATTGGTGGCAGAAAGGCAGTCTTGGCTGCCATTCCCCCGCTCAAAGACAGACTGGAGTCCGATCCCTGTTTCGATCTTGCACCGCTGCGCGGTGAGTTTGATGCGTCGGGAGACTTTTGCGAGTTCCTGGTTTTCCTCTTCGGTGGTTCCCCGTTCTATGACGGCAAGCCTGTGACCGACCTTCTCTCACCGCTTTGCGATTGCGACGATGTTTATGGCCGTTTCGTAGACCACCTCGTGGCGGTATTGCTTCACGATGACCTAACCGAAGAAAGCGAAGCGGAACTGCGTTCGCTCATGGAGCGTCTGCGGCCACATGTTCTTGCGCCAAGGCCCACGGCTCCTGTTCTGGTCTATTCCGTGGACAACGATCAACTGCGTGCCTGACGCCACAAACAAAAACGCCGGCGACTTCCATCACCGGCGCTCTTTGTTGAAAGACTAAAGGGATCAGCCTAGTTCGTTAACGCTGGTCACGACTTTCCCGACGAGACCATAGTCAATGCCCTCTTCCGGGCTCATCCAGTAGTCACGGTCAGTGTCTTTTTCGATACGCTCGATCGGCTGCCCGGTTGCATCCGCGAAGATCTTATTCAGACGGTCGCGCATCTTGATGATTTCCTTGGCCTGGATCTCAATGTCCGTTGCCATGCCACCGGCGCCACCGGACGGTTGGTGCAAAAGGAAGCGCGTGTTCGGCGTGCAGAAGCGCAGCTCCTTCGGCACGGACACGTAGATCAAGGCACCGGCACTTGCGACCCAGCCCATGCCGAGAATACGAACTTCCGGAGAAATGAACTTGATGGTGTCGTGGATCATGTCACCTGATTCAACATGGCCGCCCGGAGACGACACAATGACAGTGATCGGGTCATTGGAAACCTGTGCCAGCGCCAGAAGGCGGGCGCACACATCACGGGCCATGTCCTGGGTCACCGGACCTGTAATCAGGACGGTGCGCGCTTCGAACAGATGCTTGTCGACCTGGATCGACGGTTGGGCTTTGGACTTGTCCTCGTCGTCATCGTCGAGGCGTGCAGGCACCGTGGTCGAATAGTTTTTCATGCGCAGGATTTAGCTCCCTTGGCTGTTGTGCCGGTCATGCCCGGCGGTTCTTTCCGGTCTGGTCAGCGCGCCGAGCCGAACCGGTTTGTCCCATGTGTAAGCGAAGAGCTGCGCTCTCGCAAATCTTGTCAGCGTTCTTAAGCCGAAAAGAGTTATCAGACCGGCAACATATGCCCACAAAGACGCTTTTCAATCCGGCCGGTGTGGATGAATGGGGAGTTTGTCGCCCCGACGCCCCGCGATCAGATGCCAGGCCAACATCATCCCAAATGGCAAAGACGGCCAGACAAACCACAGAGTCGACAGCCCCGACGTGAGCAAATTGAGGATGAAGAAGAACCCAATCATGAAAACACAGGACTGGACCCGCCTCGGTTGAGACCGGATCCACCGGCGCGCCTGTTCAAATCCGTTCGCGACCGCCTGCGTATCTTTTTCCCAATTCCCGCCGTTGCCGAGTTCGGCAGGGTCTTGCAGATCGTCGTCCGCAGTTTCAGCAGCCTCAGGCGAGTTCCGCCCCCCCAAGCGAACCGAAAACGTCTCCACAGGTTCAGATACATTCTTGACCTGCTTTGGACCGAGCGGCTCGAAGCCGAGCGCCAGTTTTGTGCGGACCTGGTCGTAAACCGATTGTGACAGCATAATGCCGCCCTTTGGGGCCAGTTCCTGCAGCCGTGCGGCGACGTTGACGCCATCACCGTAGATATCATCGCCCTCGATCATGATATCGCCGAGGTTCAACCCGATCCGGAACTCCATGCGGGTCGTGTCCGGCAACTCGGCATTTTTTTGAGACAGCTCGTTCTGGATTTCGACGGCGCATTGGACCGCCTCAATTACGGAAGAAAACTCCACGATGACCGCATCGCCCCATGTATTGACGATGCGCCCGTTATGGCGGGCTGTGAGGGAGGACATGATGCTGCGGTAGGTTTTAAGGCGATTGAGCGTGCCGTCTTCATCCTGCTCCATGAGCCTGGAATAGTGTGCAACATCTGCACACATGATCGCGGCCAAACGGCGCTTCGCCCGTTCCATCCATCTACCCCTGATTGCCCGGCACCCGATAACAAACTTGTGACCGGCGCCTTAGTTAGGAATGGGAATCTTCGGCTGAAATTGCAAGGAAAAACCTCTGTCAATTGTCGCAATGCCAACCGTCAGATGAGTCCCGGTCGCAGTATCTTATTTCGTTTCAGCCAGCGTTCTCAAAGCGTTCAGCGCATCTTCGGCCCGTTCTTCAGGAACAAAAACATGGTCGTGAAAAAACGCCGCAACCACGTTTGCCGGGATGCCCTGCTCCGCCAAGGCTTTGGCAACAGCTGCCGTCAATCCAACTGCTTCAAGCGACGAATGCACAGTCAGTGTGATCCTGCGGAACCATTCTGCTTCTGCCAGTCCGAGCTCACGTGCCCGTTCCAGCGGGAGTATGGCCGTCATGCCTTCCGTTTCGGAAAAAAGACCGATCGGTTCGTACTCGGCGAGTTCAACAAGGCTCTTGGTCGCGAACGTGCAAAACACATAGGGCTCGGGATCAAGCATCGGCCGCATGTGGGAGATCAGGTTTTGAAGGTCGGTCTCACCGGTCATGATTGTTCAATTCCATCAGTTATCTGAAGTACTAGAATCGCGGCCATCGACCCCGCCCCGCATCCCGGCCTGCAACATGCCAGTAAACCAAACCGGCGAGCACACCGGAGCTTATAAACGACACAAGATCAAACAGGGTATACACCTGATCATCTATCACTCCAGTGATCCCAAAACCTATTACAGCACCGGACAACGTGTAAAAGATCCAATGTTGAATGTGAAACATTTCCGTTGTTATGAGAATGAAAGTGACGGGCAAAATACTCAGAGCGTAAGCAAAGAAAACCAAAACAAGCGTCACAATGAAGACTGCGGATATCGAACCAGTTGGCCGGTCAATTGCCTCTGAGAAATAGCCCGATAGCAATAATAGGAAAATCAACAAGACTATTGCTGCTGTGACGCATCCATAAAAATACCCTTTCATTATCCGCCAGAGGGCAAAATCTTCATGTGCGGTCAACTGTTTCCCCTGACATAGACTTCCAAGGCCCGAGACTAAACACCCGCCAGAAACACAACAAGAAGACCACTGCCGATGGCAAAAAGTTTGTGCAGCGGCTTTGTAAACCCGATCACGCCAAAGGAAATCAGGGCGAGGCCGAGACCGATCTTGGCTGCAGCCAACAGCGCGAAAGTTGGCGCTTCCGACAAGGCAATCACCGACGGGTTGGCGATCATCGCCAAGGGAATGACGTAGAGCCCGATGCCCAGCGCCATCGCCGTAAAGGCCACTTTCAGCCAGTTTTCGCCGATCATCCCGGCTGCAATGAAAACCGCCCCACAGACTGGGGGCGTGATGGTAGAAATCAGCGCGAACCAGAACACAAACAAATGCGCCTGAAGCGGCTCAAGGCCCTGCTCGATGAGGGCTGGTCCAGCAACAGACACACAGATGACGTACGCTGCCGTCGTTGGAACTTCCATGCCCAGAACCAGACAGGCAATGGCTGTCAGCAATAGCGCCGGCCACAAGTACCCCCCAGACCCGGAAAGGATCAGCGAGGTGATTTTTACACCGAGCCCGGTAATCGCGAGAACACCGATGATGATCGAGGCGCAGATGATGATCGAGGCGATGACGGAGACTTGGCGCGCTGCATTTAAAAAGGCGCTTTCCAACCGTCCAAGGATCTCCTTGCCCGAAGCCACACCCTTTGCAGTAAAAAACAGAAGGACAAAGCCTGCCAGAATGGCGAGGCAGGCCGCATATTGCGGTGTGTATTTCGCGCCGAACATTCCGTAAAGCAGCACCGCAAACGGCACCATGAAGAAAGCCGAGGTGATGAGCACCTGGCGGACCGGTGGCTGATCCTCCTTCGCAACGGCTTTCAGATCATGATGGCGGGCATAGGCGTTGATCCCGATCCAGACCGCGAAAAAGTAGAGGATCGCCGGCAACAGCGCGGCCATCATGATCTGCGTGTACGGCACCCGGGTCAGTTCGACCATGACAAAAGCGCCTGCCCCCATCAGCGGCGGCATGATCTGGCCACCAGAAGACGCAACAGCCTCAACAGCGCCAGCCAAACGTTTGGGATATCCCAGCCGGGTCATCGCCGGCAGTGTGATTGCGCCGGTTGAAGCGACATTCGCCGACGCAGAACCGGAAATGGACCCAAAGAGGGCCGAAGACAGCACGGACACCTTCGCCGCACCGCCGTTGAGACGGCCCGCGGCGGCCGCTGCCAGATTCATGAAGCCTTGGCCCGCTTCCCCGGCATTCAAGACCGCCCCGAAGATCACAAAGATCGCAACCACATTGACCGACACCCCGGTCAGGCTGCCCCAGATCCCGCCTTCTGCGATTGTGAGGGTTCCAAGAAAGCTGGCCAGCGGTGTTCCGGAATGCCCGAATTCACCGGGAATATGCTGGCCGAACAACCCGTAAGCCAACGCGAGCGCTGCCACAATCGGCAGTGGCCAGCCGATGGCACGGCGAGCACCTTCCAAAACCACGACCAAAAGCACCGCAGCCACCCAATACTGAAAGGAGCCTTCCAGAAAGCCATACTGATCCGATAACACATTCTGATTGACCGCCACCCAAAGGCACGCAGCCACACCAAGGGCACACAATAAAGCGCCGCTTGCGCGCTTAAGCAATCCACCGTCAACGAACAGGAAGATCCACGGCAAGGCCAAGGCCAGGTGCAGCGGTCGGCTGACCAGGTTTGGAACCAGACCGGAAAAGATCAGCCCGAGGTGAAACACCACGAGGATCACGGCAAGGCAAAGCATCAGGGTTCGCCAGACAGGCGACGTCGGGGTGTCAGTGCTGATCATGGAAACTGTTCAAAAAAGAGAGATCCGGCGCCAAATGAGCGCCGGACCGGGAGACAATTGCGTTACTTTTGAGCATCCGTGAGATCGATGCCTGCTTCCTGGTAATAGCGCACGGCACCTGGATGGATTTTGCCGGTGATGTTTTCCATCAGACCCTGATCCACGCCGTTCCACCAAGCTGCGCCCTCACCCATCTTCGCCTTCTGCTCCCAGAAAGTCTTGGTCAGGGCGTAGGCTGTGTCGTCGTCCATCGCAGTCGTGGTGAAGGCGACCACCGGCAAGGATGTCGTGGTGATGTCCTCGCTCTGTCCGGCATAGGTGCCGGCTGGAATGACCAGCTTGGCCCGCTTGGATTGTGCGATCTGATCATCAGACAATGAAATGACATTCACTCCAGTCGATGCAGCTGCTTCAATAACGTTCGGTGCCGGCCAGGACCCGGCGGTTACAAATCCATCGATTTGGCCATTCTTCAGCGCTGCAACCGCGTTGGACAGCTCAACCTCGGCAAGATCTACCTTGCCTTCCAGGCCGAACAGTTTGAGATACTTCTCTCCTTCACGCGCCCCAAAAGAGCCTTTGCCGAGCAAAATGGTTTTGCCTTCCATTCCGGCGAAATCGGTCACACCACTCTTTTCAGACATGACGAAGTGCATGGTCAGCGACGGGATCGGAAAGAGGGCGCGGATCTCGTCAAATTTCGGATCGCCCTTGCCCTCGAACATGGCTTTGCCGCCCTGGGCAAGCCTCACGAGCACCGGCGGCGTCGTGAAGACATAGTCTCCGCCGCGCGCACGGGCTTCCATCACGTTTTGAACAGAACCCTGGCTTTCTTCAAGGGTGACGATGATGTCGCCATTGCTGCCTTCCTTGACCGCTTCTGCGATCTGAACGCCCATTTGGTAGTAGGACGAGGTGGACTTCGCCGACTTGTAAGTGATGCGCGTTTCCGCTTGTGCTTGAACGGCACCAAACGACAAGGACAGGCCAATGGCCAGTTTCAAAAGACCGGATTTCATGCGTTCGCTCCCTATGGTTTTGATCAACGTTATTGGGAGCGCATCCAAGGCGCAATGCTATTACAAGCAGAAATGGTACGTCGGTTGTTCAAACCGGATCAGCTTGACCATAAAACGTCCAATAAACGTCAGAAGCATAAGCCGGAAATTATTCGGCAATCCAAGGCCGTTCAGGCGATGGTTGGCTCCCAAATTCCCTTAACAGGCTCGGCTTCTGAATCTCCCGGCCATGGCGGCATAGAGATACAAATGAATTTCAGCGGCTGATCGCCGTCGCAGCGGTATTGAAACGCTGTCCCAACCGGAATGTCGATCGACACTCCAGCTTCCAAAACCACCGTCTCTTCACGCTCTTCCCTTGCACGCCAGATTTGACCGCGTCCCTCCAGTACATGCCAGAACTCACTCACCGTTTTGTGGCGCGTTGCCTTGTTGATCTGCCCGGATGGAACAGTGCTGTGGATCATGTTGCCGGTCTCGCCATCCATGATGAAGCGGATCTCGGCACCTGCAGGCGACATGGCATCGGGCTTATCAGCCAGTGTTGTAGTTTTCATTGGCCCTCCTGGCCTTTCAGGTTCAAGACCATATTGCACAAGAGTTCGAACATGATCGAAACACCCAGGAAGGCCGTTCCGCCGCTTTGATCGAATGGTGGCGACACCTCAACAAGATCCGCTCCGACAATATTGACCCCGTCGAGCATGCGCGCGACTTGCAGCGCTTCAAATGAGTTCGGCCCGCCCACTTCCGGTGTTCCGGTTCCTGGCGCAAACGCCGGATCGACAAAATCGATGTCATAGGAGACATAGGTCGCGCCTTGACCAGCAATCTCCTTTGCCTCCGCCAGGACATCCTGCACCCCGCGGGCGAAATACTCCTCGATGGCAATCACCCGAATGCCGACACTTTCGGCAAAGTCGCGGTCTTCAAAATCATAGGCCGTGCCCCGGATTCCGATTTGCACGACCCGTTTGGGATCCAGCAGCCCCTCCTCGACCGCGCGCCGGAAGGGCGTTCCGTGGGTGTATTGCATGCCGCCGAAATAGCTCTTGAACAGATCCGTATGGCTGTCGAAATGGATCATCCCAACCGGGCCGTGCTTGTTTGCAATTGCTCGGAGTATCGGCAGGGAACACAGGTGATCACCACCCGCTGTCAGCGGTACAACACCCGCCTCCAGAACGTCATCATAGAACGCAGTCATGCGGTGAAGGCTGTCGTCAACGCTTGCCGGGTTGGGGCCGACATCACCAAGATCCGCGCAATTGACCAGTTCAAACGGCCGGACGCCGGTGTCCCCGTTCTGGGCCCGGATCATTGTCGAGGCATCCCGGAGCTGCCGCGGACCGTGGCGCGGTCCCGGCCTGTTGGTCGTCCCGCCGTCCCACGGCGCTCCGATCAGCCCTATATCCACGTCTGCCAGCCGGGGGCTGTCGAGTTCGACATGCGGCAGCCGCATGAAGGTCGGCACACCGGCAAAGCGCGGCAGGTCAAACCCGGAAACGGGCTGAAAGAACG
Source organism: Roseibium sp. R5 (assembly GCF_055755305.1). Classification (NCBI taxonomy): domain Bacteria; kingdom Pseudomonadati; phylum Pseudomonadota; class Alphaproteobacteria; order Hyphomicrobiales; family Stappiaceae; genus Roseibium; species Roseibium sp. R5. The sequence goes on along the minus strand of NZ_CM146910.1, from coordinate 3,187,301 downwards.
GATCTGACATGAACAACTCCCAAGGCGAGACGGCTGGAGCAAAAGGTGTCTGATTGAACATAACCAGACTTGAACCCGTCAAGGGACTTCTTATCTCTCGGTCACGCGGACGTCCGCGTATTCCGAAAAAAAATTTATCCGGGACGACCCGAGCATGGAGACAAACATGGCTTGGGTCTTGTTGTTATTGGCCGGCCTTCTGGAAATCATATGGGCGTATGCGATGAAACAGTCGCACGGCTTCAGCCGCATGCTTCCAACCCTCGTCATGGCGGTGACCATGGCCGGGTCTTTCGGCCTGCTGGCCGTTTCGATGCACAGCTTGCCACTCGGAACGGCTTACATGATCTGGACCGGGATTGGTGCGATTGGCGCTTTTGCTGTCGGTGTCTGGATCCTCGGCGAAGCAATCACCCCGCAACGCCTGATCGCGGCACTGCTGATCGTCGCTGGCATGGTGACGATGAAACTGTCTTGATCACACCGCCAGCAACAGAAAGACCGGATCGGCGTGGGCTACCACTCGATCCGTTCGCCCATGTGATCGAAATAGCCGCCGGTCTCAGCCGGTGTCAGGCCGTTGATCACCGATAGCAGGCGTTCGGCGGCCCTTTCGGGCGCCTGCACCTCTAAACCCGATTTGGCAAACCCTTCGGTCAAAGGTGTCCGCACGGTTCCAGGATGCAGCGCCACACAGACCGCATGCGGTTTGCGCCGCGCGAGCTCAATGGACGCGGTCCGCACAAGCTGATTGAGGGCCGCTTTCGATGCCCGGTAGCCGAACCATCCCCCCAGATTGTTGTCTGAAATGGATCCAACCCGCGCCGACAGTGTTGCAAAGACGCTTGTGCCTTCCTTGGGCAGGAGCGGAAGGAAATGCTTCATCACAAGCACCGGACCGATGGCGTTGATGGCATAAGATTCTGCAAGCGCTTGGGGGTCCAGCTCCCGAAGGCTCTTTTCCGGCTTGCGATCGCCGAGCGTCAAAGCACCGGTAGCATCAAAAACGAGCCGCAGATCATCCCCCTGCCCGGCAACCCACTTGGCAGCGGCTTGAATGCTGGTCTCGTCGAGCAAATCCAAACCTGGATGTGTTCTGCGGGAAAGGCCAACCACGCGGTCATAAGGACCGGTTTCATCCAGCACCCGCACCAAAGCGGACCCTATACCGCCCGTTGCCCCAATCACAATTGCCAAAGTGCCCATAGATAGTCCTGTTGCGTTTATGTCGTTACGCAGCAACGGCCAATCGGGATTTGTGGTGACGACGACAATCTTGGAGGGCAAGGCAGACCGGTTTGATTGGAGCCCGATCTGCCTTGAGGTATCAGGTGCAGGTTATGTTCACATTAAGTTGGGCATCACCGTTGTCCTGCATGGAAAAGGTGATCTTGCCATTGGCATCTTCGAACACGCCCGATCCGCCGAGCACATCGCGTGTCTGGTCATTGGCGATCGTGCGGGTTTCTGGTGAATGAACCGGTTTATCGACCGTGTAAGCTCCCGACCGGGCATAGAGATTGCCGTTTTCAAAGCTCAGGACAACATCGGACGCCAGCCGGACCTGACCCGCATCATCTTCACCGAGGACCCGGGTTTCCCATTCAACTGAACCGACTGCATTGCCATTGTTGTCGACGAGATCACTGTGACCAATCCGCAGATCACCGGGCATCGGTGCATCGGATCCCTGCTTGACCACTTTGACGACGCGGTGTTCATTCATCGGCGCTGTAACCGAAAATGGTTGGCATTGTTCAAGTGCGTGCGCACTGCCAATTCCCAAAGCTGCGGTGGCGAGTGTTGCTGTGATGAGTGTTTTTTTCAGGGGCATGTCATTCCTCCATGAGTTTGTGCCGTCCAATGCACTGGAGATGCGACCACCCGCTCATATATTCAATAATTATTTCAGATGTTTAATCATTACATTTACTACAGGAAACCATGATCTTGTTGTAAGATAATCAAACAAAATAAAATCTATATTTTATGTAATTTTCCGCGCCAAGTAATCCGAGAACCAACCAACATACCGAACCTGCAGTTCTGCACGGCGCCAGTCTTGTCCGGTAATCAGTCCGCGGCAGCGATCCGTGCCGCAAGCGCATTCCATTTCCCAGTCATCGTCATCGCCCGTTGCATAGTTAAAACTGAGTTCTTCCCCCACGTTGATATCCCGCATCGCATGAAACGCAATCTGGCCCCGAATTCCGAGATTCGGTGCGCACGAATGATTGAGATGCATCATCGAGCTTTCCCGCTCGTCAGCAGAAACCGGCCCAATAAACAGGTCGTCACCGATCTGGATCTCTGCCGGTCCCAAACTCTTTGCAAGTTCGTCGCGCCTCGCACGATCAAAAACATGACCGCCTTTGACGACAACCAGCTCACCGTTGGTGATTGGCGCTATGGCAAAAAGACCGCGCCCTTCAATTCCGCTGCGTCGCTTTTCCACCTTTGGCGAAAACCAGGTCATCGTCAGTGTGACATAATTCCTTCAAATACCGTTTGGCGAAATCGACCGATATCATCTGGTCATGAGCTCTCACTAACACACCGCTTTGCCCGGTGTTCCAGAAATAACCGGTCTGCTTTCGCCTGTGCCAATGCGATTGCCTTTGCATAGGCGGAGTGCGCCTTGCCAAGGTGTCCCGCGCGATAAAGCAGTTCCGCCTTGGCGGCATAAAGAGGCTGATAGTCCGAGAGATCCGGCTCCAACGCCGCAATCAGCTCCAGTGCCTCGTCGAGGGCGCCGATCTCTGCCAATGCCACCGCACGGTTCAAGCGGACCACATCCGTCGGCTCGAACACCAGCAACTCGTCATAGAGCAACAGGATTTGCGCCCAGTCTGGTGATGCGCCTTCACAATGGCAGGCGGCAATCGCCGCTTTGATTTGGTAAGGCCCAAGTTTTCGGCGCGCCAGGGCAGTTTCGACCAGCGAGATGCCGTCTTGCAGTTCTGCCGACTTCCAGAGCCCCCGGTCCTGATCGAGAAAGGCGACGCGCGCGCCTCTGTGGTCAAACCGTGCGCCACGTCGCGCATAATTGAGGGTCAAAAGCGCAAGGCACCCTTCGATCTCCGGGTCACCAGGCCGAAGTTTGTTCAATATGTTGCAGAGGAAGATAGCTTCATGTGCGAGACCGCGTTGATCGTCTTCAGGTGCAGATAATCCTGTTGTGAAGATTAGATAGACCACACCCAAAACGGCATCGAGCCGTTCCGCCCATTGCTCGGGACCCGGTACTTCATACGAGATATCAGCGCCACCAAGTTTCGCTTTCGCACGGGACAACCGCTGCCCCATGGTGGTCTCCCGGTCCAGGAAAGCGCGCGCGATTTCTCCAGTCGTCAGCCCGCCCAAAGTGCGAAGCGTTAACGCCATCTGGGATTTGGTTTCAAGTACCGGATGACAGCAGGTGAAGATCAGACGCAAACGCTCATCCGGGATATCATCGTTTTCCTCAAGCCCGGACACCTCATCCATTATCATGGAAAGGTTCGTCTCGGCGCGATCGACTGTTTGTTTGCGCCTGATGCGATCAATTGCCTTTCGATAGGCAACTTTCAGGAGCCAGGCCTCAGGAGATTTGGGCAGACCATTCCGCCCCCAGTGAGAGACTGCGGACACCATGGCATCCTGGAGGACGTCTTCGGCGAGTTGAAAATCCCGGAATTTGCCAATCAGGATAGATAATAGCCGCCCCCGCTCGTCCCGGGCGAGGCCGCCCAGGACTTTGGTAACTGCGATGGCATTTGAAGCGGAGGCGGTCATGGAACCTTCCAGACGGTTTAAGACCCCGCCGTCAGTCAGCGTCAGGATAGTCCATCACGGGCCGTACTTCGACCGTCCCGTATTCCGCGCTCGGGATCTGAGCGGCATAACCAAGGGCCGTATCAAGATCCGGAACATCGATAAGATAGAACCCCCCAAGGTGCTCCTTGGTCTCCGCAAACGGTCCATCCATGGTTTCCACTTTTCCGCCGCGCACACGCAGCGCTTTGGCCGTCTCGGCTTCTTTCAGCCCCTCACCGGCCAGCATGACACCGTCCGCCGTCAGTTTTTCACTCAAGGCAAAATAGCCGGCCATCATCTTCTCAAATTCCGGAGTGCCATAAACCGGCTCGCGGGCGGGGTCTGCATAGATCAACATCATGTATTTCATACTGAAATCCTCGTTTCTTCAGTGTCAAAAACTGTCAAAATCCAAAATCGGGCCGCGAGCAGACTTGTTCTTTTCCGACCAAATCGCAAGACGCTTGCTCCCAAGGCATCCTTCAACCAATTGGAGGAAGTGAGCAGGCTTACCCCCTATTCCGATCCACGAGAGGGCCCACTCAAACCCAATTCAGGTTTGAACACCCTTCAGACGTTCGGCGTCCGTCTTTTTCGACATCCACATAAAAAAATCGTCGGTAGAATCAGAGAGGAAGAGTAAGGGCAGTCCGACCAAGGTCGATGCTCGTCCTGCTGCCACATTGAACGAACGAAAAAGGCCGTCACCAATTTGCGATGCATCTGGTTGGCAATTGGTCGCTATTGCGAACGGCCCCTTTTGACCCTGCGATAAAAGAAATACGGCCAAAGCAAAATCCGAATGGTAAGGACTGTTATTGGCCGCGACCGTTTTAGAAGTCTGGCGGCATAACGATCCGCTTCTTTTTCCTGCTCTGGGACTTGGCCACGATCGAGATGCCCCAGCACATGATGACCCACTTCATGATAAAAAGTTTGTTCAAGTTTCAGTTTCCGCAACCAGCGGATGAGACCCCGCTCGTTGTCCAGATCCCATGTTAAGACAATCCTAGAATAATATGGGCTATAGAGGCCGAGATAGTCCAAGTGACGGTTCTGAGCGATAACATCTATCCTGGTTACACCATCGAGACATATCCCCGGTGTTGCGCTCCACTTTGAAAGTAGACCTACGGCCGCAGTTTTATCGTCAATTTCATTGGAAACATAAAGCGGCGTTTGATCGGAAACATAAGCCGCTGGTAGATCATTGCATCGTTGCGCAAGCCAATTGAGCGTCAATCGGTGAAGTGGGTTGAGGCTTGGGTTGGAGAGGCGCTTCACCTCATTGCGAAACTCTTGTGGGTCCAACTCATGGAGAATAGCGAGAAGAACACCAAAATATCTTGTCGATGGTCCCTGCGGGACGGTCTCCCATGCGTTGGTTCGTAGTCTGCGCCTGATCTCTAATGCCGATATTTCTTTTGTCTCATGCAGGGTCTGCCAAGCCTCACGCACCAAGGTGACTTGATCAGAAGCAATGCCCTGCAACAGCCGATCAACCGCTTGAGCGCAATTTTTCGCCATGGTGTTTACAGTACCAATAATTCAAAAAAATGGCGGTGAGCACGACAAGAATGCTCACCGCTTTTAAAACGAGTGTTCAAAGAGATCTGAAAAATCACGCTGTCTTGGAGAAGATCTCACGGCCGATCAGCATGCGCCGGATTTCAGAGGTGCCCGCGCCAATCTCGTAGAGCTTGGCATCGCGCAGAAGCCGTCCGGTCGGGTACTCGTTGATGTAACCGTTGCCGCCGAGAAGCTGGATGGCATCCAGCGCCATCTTAGTTGCGTTTTCAGCGGCATAAAGGATTGCGCCGGCAGCATCTTCGCGGGTGGTTTCTCCCCGGTCACAGGCCTTTGCGACTGCGTAGACGTAGGCCTTGGAGGCGTTCATGGAGACATACATGTCAGCGACCTTGCCCTGGACCAGCTGGAACGTGCCGATCGGCTTGCCGAACTGCTCACGCTCGTGAACGTAAGGAATCACTACGTCCATGGCGGCCTGCATGATGCCAACTGCACCTGCGGCCAGAACAGCGCGCTCATAATCGAGGCCGGACATCAGGACATTGACGCCCTTGCCGACTTCACCGAGCACGTTTTCTTCCGGCACTTCACAATCCTGGAAGACCAGTTCCCCGGTTTCAGATCCGCGCATACCCAGCTTGTCGAGCTTCTGGGCAACGGAGAAACCTTTGAAATCCTTCTCGACCAGGAAGGCTGTCATGCCTTTGGGGCCCGCATCCATATCGGTCTTGGCATAGATGATCATCGTGTCCGCGGATGGACCGTTGGTGATCCACATCTTGGAGCCGTTGAGGATGTATTTATCGCCCTTTTTATCAGCGCGCAGCTTCATCGACACTACATCTGATCCCGCCCCCGGTTCAGACATCGCCAGCGCGCCGAGATGTTCACCGGACACCAATTTGCCGAGATAGCGTTTTTTCTGATCGTCATTGCCCCAACGGCGCAGCTGGTTCACGCACAGGTTCGAATGCGCCCCGTAGCTCAGGCCGATCGAGGCCGAGGCCCGGCTGACCTCTTCCATGGCAATGCAGTGTTCAAGATAGCCGAGGCCGGAACCGCCCCACTCTTCTTCAACCGTGATGCCGTGCAAGCCCAGTTCACCCATTTCCGGCCACAGCTCGCGCGGGAACCAGTCGTCCCGGTCAATCTTTTCGGCCAAAGGCGCGATGCGGTCCTGAGAATAGGACCGCACGGTGTCACGCAGCATGTCAGCGGTCTCGCCGAGATCGAAGTTGAAGCTTGGAAAATCGTTGCGGATCATACGCTGTCCTCCCATTTGCGCTTTTCGTAGCGCACGAAATTGCTCAGGATACCGACCCGGTCATAGAGCTGCCGGGCTACGGTGTTGTGATCGTGTGTGTGCCAGTAGACATTGCTGCAGCCGCTTTGCTCAGCCGCTGCGTAGACGGCCTCAATCAGCTTGCGGCCAACACCGCCGCCGCGCTGAGAGCTGTCGACATAAAGGTCTTCGAGATAGCAGGTCGGGGTGAGCGACCAGGTCGAGGCGTGGTTTAGATAATGCACGAAACCAACCAGTTCGCGGTCCTGCTCCGCCACCAGCCCGTCATGATAGCCATCTGACAGCAACCTCTCGAACAACCCATTGGTGACCTCGTCAGGCAGGGTTTGCTGGTAGAACGCCAGATACGCCTGCCACAGCGGCAGCCATGCGGGTTTGTCCGCCCGTTCGATCGGTCTGATTTGAATGGGTGCCATATTCAGTCCTTCATGCCCGCAAGGCTCATCAGGGTGAAAAGCCCGGTCGCCACATGGATTTGTGTGTCGCCCGACAAGCCATAGACATCAGCGCGGGCGATCGTCAGTGTCCGCCCGGGCTTGAGAACACGGCCCCGGGCGACAAGCGTTGGCTGTGCCGCAGGATTGAGCAGATTGATCTTGTATTCGGTGGTCAGAACGCCAGTGCCATCGGCAAAAAGGGTCAGAGCCGCATAACCGGCCGCACTGTCAGCAATCGAGGATGTGGCACCGGCATGAAAGTACCCATGCTGTTGCGTCAACTCAGGACGCATCGACAGTTCGAGATCAACCGCCCCAGGTGCCAAATGGACCATACGGGCACCGAGGTGATCCATGAAGGCTTGCGCCTCAAAACTCTTGCGCACCCGCTGTTCCCAGTCGGCTGATCGCGGTTTCAGCTCCATGTTCAACGCTCCTCACTGGTCACTGGTCACTGGGGTAAGCTCTTCCATACGCGCGAGCGCACCGGCTTCCACCTCTTCCAGCTCAAGCAACGTCAATTCAATATCGCGTTGCTTTTCCAAAAGCTCTTCGCGCCGTGCGGCAATTTTCTCCATCAGGAGCCGCAGCTGCCCGGCCTCTCCCGGTGCACTGCCGTACATGCCGATCAGTTCTTTGACTTCAGCCAGCGAAAAGCCCAGCCGTTTGCCACGCAAAATCAACTTGATACGGGTTCGGTCTCCGGGCGTGTACAGCCTTTGACGGCCACGGCGCTGGGGTGTCACCAACCCTTGAGCCTCATAAAACCGAAGCGTTCTGGTGGTGATGTCGAACTCTTGCGTGAGCTGTGTAATGGTAAAATAGCGCTGCATACCCGATCCTTCGCGGGCACATTTCCGTCTTTTTACGTTAAAGTCAATAGATCTTATTTTCGATATTTATTTCAATATTTTAACTTTGAATATCATCAACAGACAATTCCTTCTGGAGAACATTCAGATCAACGCTGCCGGAAATCCCGTCCACAGTCCCGCGCTGGTGAAACTGCCAGAGCACCCAATCTGAGGAATAAGACGGCGCATGCCAGATGGAGCGCACCCAAAGCCTGCGGTTCAGCCCATTGCCGCTCAAATAAATCCGGTAAAACTCTTCCGGCGCATAGAAAATGACCCGCTTGCCTGCGATCGGTTCCACCGCTGCAACAAAGGCGCTGATCTCCCGCAGCAGCTCCTCGGTCGCGGGTCTGCGGGCACAATTTCCCTCAAACTCCAGATCAACAACGGGTGCCAGCATATCCGGCTCGTCCGGCAAAACAGCCAGAAAGTTGCGCGCCTGCGAGGCACCGTCCTTGCACAAACTGAAGAAGTGATAAGCACCCGTTGGCAGGCCAGCGGCCCTCGCCGCTTGCCAGTTTGCAGCAAATGCCCGGTCGCGGAAATCGCCACCTTCGCTCGCCTTGATGTACGCAAAGGCAACATCATCGCCCGCAACCTTTGCCCAGTCGATGTCTCCTTGATGATGCGAAACATCTATGCCGCGCACAGGAAAATCGTCCCGGTCCGGTTCCCAACTCATGAAAAAGAAGGCCGCCCCCGCAATCGAAATCACACCACCGACGGCAATGTAGAACAATATCCGCAAAACCGCTTGCAAGAATTTCATACCATCCCTCGCCGTCCCCATGCAGCGGCCACCATGGCGGATAAATCCTAAGAATTCACAATGGAAACAGGCAGGTTCCGAAACGGAAGACAACTATATCAGAAAAGGCGATCCTTATGCGGTCCGATGACTGCCAGCATTCCGGGCTGATTTTTTGAAGCCCGGCCCCGCCCGTCAGAGGGCGGCACAGGCTGCTCCGGTCATGCCTTGAAATTCGGCCAGAGTGGTGCGGATGCCAACTCCAGAATATTCCCGTCCGGATCCTTGAAATACAGGCTGGCCCCCCCGGCAGGCCAAACCACCTCACTGATGATTTTCACCCCCTGCTCTTCAAGGTAGGACCGCCATGCATCCAGTGTATCGGCACCGATCCGGAAGGCGAAATGGCCAGGACCGCTGGAATGGTGACCTGGAACAATCCCGCCAGGTGTTTCGACATCCTCCGCTGTGTGCCCACGGTAAAAAACCAGCAAGGTCTGGGCAGGTCCGGCGTCATAGGCATATAGCCTTTCTCCCTCAACCATGCGGACCAGCCCCAGAACGTTGCTGTAAAACGTATGGGCAGCACTCATGTCATCGACATAGACCGCCGTTTCAAGAATTCCGCCGATTTCTGGCCGCTCGCTCATCTCACCTCACATTATCAAATCTGTATGTGAGCCGCAATTTGGGGGCACTGAACCGAGAATACCAGACCAAATAAAGAAATATTTTTATTTTTTTATTATTGCCGCATAAAGGTCCCTCGGCCGCTGCGGCAGGCGCAAGGCGTTGCTTCCGAGGCCGCACCGCCTCCTGGACGCCATCCTTTGCCGGAGAGCCCTGCCATCGAGACAGTGCCTACGGCCCCTTTCACACCTAGAAGAATGCCGCCAAGCCAAAACCCCTGCGCTTGTTAAAAAGAGACGCGGTCCGCAATCATGACCGGATCGAATTCAGTCACGACATAGTCGGCAAGGCCCTCCCTCTTGAATGGATCGGCCTCAAGAGCGGATTCAACGGTTTCACGGCTGGCGGCCCGGGCCAGTATTATGCCGCCAGTGCGAGGCACCTTCGGACCGGATGCTAGAAAAAGGCCAGCATCGTAATTGGCCTTCAAAAACGCCCGGTGCGGTTCAAGAAATACGGTCACTTTGTCAAGCGGAGCCACGTAGGTCAGATCAACCACAAAAAGGTTCTCGTCCATAGTCTCAATCCCTCTGAAGTCTGAAAGGCCGGCCCGGTCTGCCTGACCCGGCCGGCGCTCTCAGTTAGGCAATCGACAGTTTCACGTCGATGTTTCCGCGGGTCGCATTGGAGTACGGGCATACCTCATGCGCCTTGGCGACCAGCGCTTCGGCCTCAGCCTTGTCCATGCCCGGAACCGAGACTTCCAGAGCGACCTCCAAACCAAATCCACCCTCGGATCTCGGGCCAATGCCGACTGTCGCGGTGATGGATGTGTCTGCTGGGACCGCGATTTGTTCCTGGCTGCCAACAAATTTCATGGCCCCAATGAAACAGGCTGCGTAACCGGACGCAAACAGCTCTTCCGGGTTGTTGCCTTCACCTCCGGCACCACCGAGTTCTTTCGGCGTTGTCAGCTTGGTCTTGAACGATCCGGTAAGGGTTTCAACCGCTCCATCGCGCCCGCCGGTTGCCTTTGCTTTCGTTTCATAAAGCACTTCAACGCTCATCTCATCATTCCCTTACAACGTTAAAACTGGATTTGCCCGAAGGCACTATTTTATATCGTGCACGATATAATTTACCCACATAAGCTGCGCTGGCAAAAACGTCAACAGGTTGCGATCAAGTCGCGCGCGATTTATAAGGCGGATTATGAGCACGACGACCAATCAAATGTCTCTTCTGGACGCAATCGGCTTCAATGCGCCCGAAGACGAAAAACCCAAAAAAGACAAGAAGTCAGCTGCGCCGGAAAAGTCTTCCAAGCCAAAAAAACGGAAGGCCAAAAAGACCGCTGAAACGGCAGCCTCGGCTTCGGATGTGGCAGCAGTTGAAGTCACTGATCCAGAAGATGCAACCGGTGACGTTCCGGCGAACACATCGGACGCAGCCGTAGGAAATTCAATTGAAACCGGCGAAAAATCCGACGGCATCGGCACGCTGGAGATTCGTCCTGATGGCCCGCTGCCGCTCGACAAGTATCTGTGCTTTTCGCTCTATTCGGCAAACCATGCGATGCACGGTGTCTATAAAACGCTGCTCAAGGACGTCGGCCTGACGTATCCGCAGTTTCTTGCCATGACTGTCTTGTGGGACAAGAACAACGTCCCGGTCGGGGCGATCACGCAAAAACTTCAGTTGGACACCAACACGCTCACACCACTGCTGAAACGCCTGGAAGCCATGGGTCTCCTCACCCGCACCCGCTCCACCAAGGACGAACGGCAGGTGATCCTGAAGCTCACCCGCAAAGGCCGCAATCTCCAAAAGAAGACTGAACACTTTGCAGAGTGCATCTTCTCTTCAACGGGCCTGAGCCTTGAGGAAATCGTTGATCTCCAAACCAAGATCATGAAGCTGCGGGATAACCTCAGAAACACTGACCTCAACTGATGCAAGGTCTTCGGATCCTTAAAATGGCAAGCCAAACCAGAGTGCGGCAATGCCGAGGAAGGCGAAGAAGCCCACGACGTCCGTCACGGTTGTCACGAACACACTCGATGCGATTGCCGGATCAATATTGAGCCGGTCGAGTGCGATCGGAATCAATAGGCCGGACAAACCGGCAAACAGCATATTGATCACGATGGCGCTGCCGATCACAACGCCAAGCCCAACGCTTGAAAACCACAACCAGGCGGTCACACCGATCAGGACGGCCAATGCCAGTCCGTTCAAAAAGCTGACGAGGACCTCGCGATTGAGAACCCGCATGAGGTTCCGGGCGCTGAGTTCCTGGGTCGCGATACCCCGGACGGCAACGGTCATCGTCTGTGTTCCTGCATTGCCCCCCATCGACGCTACGATCGGCATCAGGACGGCAAGCGCAACCATCGCTTCGATTGTGTCCTCAAACAGCGCGATCACCACAGACGCCAGAACCGCGGTGCCAAGATTGACAACCAGCCAGGTCAACCGGGACCTCGCAATTGTCATGACATTGTCCGAAATTTCCTCATCGCCCACCCCGGCGAGGGCACGCAGATCTTCTTCGGCTTCTTCCTGGATGACGTCAACGATGTCATCGACTGTCAAAACGCCGACGAGTCGGTCGTTTTCGTCAACCACCGCAGAAGATACAAGATTGTAGCGTTCGAACCGCCGTGCGACCTCTTCCTGATCTTCCGTCGCCTGGACGGCGTCCAGCCGCTCGGCCATGATCGAAGTGACTTTTTCGCGCCGCTTGGTTCTCAAGATCTTGTCGAGATGGACAGACCCCAACAGTTTGAACGAGGGGTCGACAACATAGATCTCATAAAAGTCATCCGGGAGATCCCGGGCTTCGCGCATGTAATCGATGGTCTGGCCAACGGTCCAGAACGGAGCGACCGCGATGAACTCACTCTGCATGCGGCGGCCGGCGCTGTCTTCAGGATAATCCAGCGCCTTTTTGAGCTGGGCCCTGTCCGCATAGGGCAGTTCCTCAAGGATTGCGGCCTGGTCGTCTTCGTCCAGGTCCTCAAGGATGTAGACCGCGTCATCAGAATCAAGTTCGCCAAGCCCTTCCGCGATGACTTCGTTCGGCAGGTCTTCCAGAAGCTGCAGACGGACCGCCTCGTCCGTCTCCGTCAAGGCGGTGTAGTCAAAATCCTCGCCGAGAAGCCGGATAAAGGCGGCCCGGTCATCCGGATTTAAGGCCTCAAGTAGGTCGCCCGTGTCTGCTTCGTGCAAATCAGCTGCAATTGCTGACAGACCGGATTTGTCTTCCGCCGCGATTGCGGTTTCTACGGCCGCTATGAAGTCCGGATTAAGCCGTTCGTCCTCGTCGCGAACCGGGATTTGCAGCTCAGGTGAAGGGGGCATATCAAGCTCGGCAGCGTTGCTCATTTCGCCCTCCCTTTGTTCCGTGCGTTCTTGCCGGAAGCAGCCGCATCCTATTTGCTGGTGCCTCCAGAATTAACGGCAGATGCACAAAAGCGCCACCGGAAAAGCGATGAAGGTCCACAGGCTTAACGAAAGCCCGTCCAGTTAAGAGCACTTCTTCAAAGTTGCCGTTTCCCGCACCGCTGAGAGATAGTCTCTCGCCTTCGCCGGCAAAATTCTTTCCTCATCGGAAATACAAGGCTTGGCTCGCTTGAAGGCGTTTTGTGCCCGCCGGCTCTTCAAGCACACACGACCTTCTGCCAACACTTCCTGCTCCACATACCAAAGCTGCTGGCAGGTCAAGGAACCAAGCGAAGACTCGTTTGGCGTAAACTCTTGCGAATGGAGACCCGGCGGCCACAAAAGAAGCGCGACCAGCACACTACGGGCCCACGTCCGGGGTATGGGTACTGAAAACAATCGTTCGCAGGTGTGCTTTGCCATTTCCTAGGTATCGGCTCCCCCCGCTCGATTCGCAAAACCATTTCAGCCGATGAGTAGCCGAAAGTTACCTAAATGCTCCAGGAGCTTTCCGGGTGGTCATCCTGCTCAGCATCCAACGCGGCCTGGTACGCATTCACCAATTCATCAGGCTTGCTGATCAGAAAACCCTGGATATCCGAACACCCGGCCTGAATTAGAAAATTTCGCTGCGCCCGGGTTTCGACGCCCTCAGCCACAACGCCCATACCAAGGCTCTTTGCCAGAATGATGGTTGTTTTGACGATTGTGGCCGCGCTTTCGCTCGTATCAAGGTTCTCGATGAAGGACTTGTCGATTTTCACCTTGTTGATCGGCAGCCGCAAAAGGTGTTTGAGGGATCCATAGCCGGTGCCGAAATCATCAAGCGAGATCAGCACACCAAACTCATGCAACCGAACCAAATTCCGATGGATTTCTTCGAAACGCTGGTCCAGGAGCACCGTTTCCGTGATTTCAAACTCAAGCCGCCCCCGCAGGACCTTTAGATTGTCCAACTGGCGCGCAACGCGATCTGGAAATTCCGGGTCGCACAGCTGAGACGTTGATAGATTGATCGCCAACCGGCCAGGATCAAATCCCTCATCGATCAGCTTTGCAAAGTCGCGGCACGCCGCCTTGATCACGGCGCAGCCCAAGGGAACACCGAGCCCCGCATCCTCAGCAATCGCCACGAATTCAGCGGGCGATACAGGCGTTCCGTTTTGCGCCCAGCGCGCCAAAGCTTCAAAACCAACCAAACGGCCCGTTGCCGCCTCAACCTGAGGCTGGTAGGCAACAGTAATCTGGTCGTTCGCGATCGCTGCCTTCAACCCTTGCGCAAGGTCTTGGCGCCGCTCAAGGCTACGCCGGTAAAGCTCGTCGTAACATCTCCATCCGTTCCGACCGGATGCTTTGGCCTGGTAGAGCGCAAGGTCTGCACTCTTGAAGATTTCCGTCGAAGTGTCTCCATCGGCTGGCACCCGTGCCAAACCCATTGAAACCGTTGAAGGGATTGTTCGCGACCCTAGCTGGACCGGCTGGCAGAGCGCGGCATGGAGGCCGGGCATATCGGAGAGCCCACCATCGAGGCCACCGAGGCCCGGAACGATAAATGCAAATTCATCGCCACCAAGACGGGCGACCGTGCCGCCACCGGCCTGGTCGACAAACTGTTCCAGACGGGCAACGGTCTCCTGCAGAAGAAGATCACCAGCATCATGCCCCAGTGTATCGTTGACGGATTTGAACTGATCCAGGTCCACGATCCCGAACAGCGCGCTCTCTGATGCCGCCTTCGCTCTTTCCGCTATTTTGGAAAGCTCCCGGATCATGACATTCCGGTTGGCAGCGCCCGTCAGCGAATCCGTGTCGGCAATCCGGCGGATCTCTTCTTCCGCCCTTTTCAGAGATGTTACATCCGTGCGTACTCCAACGCTGACACCCCTGTCTGAAACCCGTTCACGAATTTGGACCCATCGACCATCGGTGAGTTTTTCAACCAAGATCGACTTGGGATTTCGATACGACTCCAAGCGCCGTTTTAACCAGCGTTCCTGTTTTTCCGCAGTATCTCCAGCATCCGCATATAGACCTATGTCAAGCCCATGCATCAACATCTCGCGGAACGTAACCCCGTCCTCAATGGCAGGCGCCGTATCGGCATAGTTGGAACGGTAAGCTTGATTGCACATGATCAAACGGTCGTTGCTATCAAATGCAACAACAGCGTCTGGAATTGTTTCAATCACATCCCTCAGGAGGGTCCTCGCCTCTTCAAGCTCGCGCTTATGGTTTTCCTCAGCTGTGATGTCCACAAAACTGGCCACCACTTCTTGGTCTCCCGTCGGCGTAGATCTCGTCGGCCTCGCATTCACCCTCAGCCATTGTACCCCACCATCGGGACGTTTGATCCCAACAATCTGGTTTATGACCGGTTCGCCGGTGCGCAGCGCAACGGTCGACGGCATTTCTTCTCCGCCCATTGGACGGCCATCAGGAAATATTGTGCCCCAAGTCGGGTCCATGATTTCCTGACCGCGCATTTGCGCTTCGCTCATATGAAGGAGACGGCAAGCCTCCGGATTGGCGGCAATAATCTCGCCGTTTTGACCATGAAGGACCACACCCGCCGTGACGTTGTCGACAATCGCCTGCAATCGCTGCCGGCTCTCAACGAGAGCGGTCACATCGGCCTCTATCGCCATATACCCGGTCAAAACACCAGCATCATTTCGAAGCGGGCGGATTTCCATGTCCAGCCAATACTTTTGACCAGATTTTGATTGATTGAGTATGGTTTCACGAACCGGTTCACCGGCACGGATCGCGGCTGTCAGGCGGGCGGACGTTTCAGGATCTGTTTCGTCACAGCGCAGGAAGTGGCCAGGCTTACGGCCTGCGACTTCTTCCAAGGAGTATCCAGTCAGTTCTTCGAAAGCCGGGTTTACCCATTCGATGGCACCATCTGCATCTCCAACGATGACTGGTGTTCTCGTCGCATTGATAATCTGATCGGCAAATTTCAGACGCCGGGTCAGAGCTTCCCGGCGCGTGACATCGCGCGCAACGCCCCAATGGCCGAGAAAATTGCCCTTGGAATCGTAACGCGGTTCACCGTGGACCTCAAAATGAGACGCAGATCCATCGCGCCCTCGGAGCTCGCATATAAAGCCCTCAATGGCTTGCCGGTTGGTTAAGACATCATGGAATTTGGCCGGGTTGCCGTCGAGGTCCGCTTTGTCTTCTATGATTTCCCAAAGCTTGCTGCCGGTCCAGTCCGGGAATTGTTTGACCATCAAGCCATCATCGCCCTGGATGCGCGTCAGTCGATGTTCTGCATCCGCTTCCCACAACCAATCGGACGATAGGGCCAAAAGAGTTTCCAGACGCGCTTGCGCCGCAGCTTTTTGCCGTTCTGCCGCCACAAGCGCAGTCTTGTCTGTCGCAACACCAATCCCGCCGACGATACGGCCGCCTATTATGAGCGGCACCAAGGTCGTTTCAGACATGATACGGCCATGGCGGGTCTCTGTTTCGGTCATGCAATGGACCGTTTCCCCCGCCAATACGTTTTTGTGCATCGTGGCCCAAAGCTCGACCTGCTCCTTGGGCATGCGTGTTTCGTCGGCCCGTTTGCCGATCAGGTTTCCAAAGGCTTCTCGATCAAGTTTGTTTTGGAAGACATACCGGCCAGCTCTGTCGAAAACCCAAGCAGGTTGCGGCAGATTTTCATATGCGGCACGCAGGAGATCGTATTCCGGAGCTTCAAAGCGGGCTTTCTCGTCAAACTGAGCAGGTTGCTTCATTGGCACTCACATCAGATCACACGCGCAAATTCCTCTAAGGCAAAACAACGCCCCAACAGTCATATTCATGAGCAAAGACTAAAGAAAACACGAACACAAGCTTGTAATTTCAGCACAATATACAAAGAAATTTTCTTGAGCTCTAACGGGTGACTTGTTCAACTGCAAATAATGACAATGGTCTTCAAACCCTACCAGATCAAATCGTCGGCTTTGGTCGGTGCTTTTCAGCGCTAAAACCAAAAGCGGGTTTGCCGAAGCGACGTCTACAGCAATTCAGAATTTGGCCGTGTCCGGCACTTAAGGCTGAATGCCAAGAGCTGCGAACCAACCAACCATCCGATCCTGGTTCACACCAAGATCAGAGCCACCATAAACAAGGTGCGAGTAGATGTGGACGAAATCGCCCTCCACCCAGACCTGGGTGACATCCGGAAACCCCCAGACCTTCGAGCGATGGACGAATACGAGCGGTAAATTATCCAGTGAACCTGACACGCGTTGTGTGCGGGCGGTCTGAGCAATCTGCTGTTCCAGTGCCAACAGGTTGACTGCCGCAAGCGGGCGGACAGCATAAAAACCGCCAGCAAGCTCCGTATCACCAGCGGCGGACCGCGTTGTCACCGCAGGAACATCTGCCTTGGTCACGGGCACAAAGCGGAAAAACAGGGCCGCCCCCAATCCGCATAACACCACAACAAGCGCGACCAAGCCCCAGAGCCATGAACTGCCGAAACTGAGTAGAAAACCGTTCATGATGTCCTCCGAGGCAAAGAGCAGCCACGTGAATTTTGCCTGAAGCAGGTGCCGGACAGCCGGTGATGTTTTTCGCCAAAGCGGTTCAAAGCAGAGCTTGCACCTGCTTCATCGCAGCGCACATCAATCAATGCGATAGGCAAGCAACACATCCTTCGGTACGAAATTAAGAGCACTTTCATGAGTTGCACGAGCTTTGATTTTTGGCGCCGCCCCCGCTTCATGCGCCTCCTTCCAGCGAAGGGCGCATAGGCACCAGCCATCTCCCGGCTTAAGCCCGGGAAA
This sequence comes from Roseibium sp. R5, assembly GCF_055755305.1. Lineage (NCBI taxonomy): Bacteria > Pseudomonadati > Pseudomonadota > Alphaproteobacteria > Hyphomicrobiales > Stappiaceae > Roseibium > Roseibium sp. R5. The sequence continues at coordinate 3,169,773 of NZ_CM146910.1, read as the reverse complement.
ACCGAAGGCTGGAATGGGCGTTTGTAGATCGTTCCCGCGTGCCTTGGTGAAGGATAAAAATGCCTCCGTCACCACAGCGCAGATAACATGGCTCCCGCGGTCTTGATCATGCGTGGCACAAAACCCATCCCTGAGATATCCGGTCATCGGGTCGGTACAACAACTCTCGAGAAGATCGCCAAGAATGTTCTTTGCCATACATCACTTCCGTCAAAAATGGAGGTAAAGTTGCCATTGCGGTCAGTCGCCAGCCAGATAGAGCAAGACATCCATGCGACAAGGTAGATGGCATCAGCGAGGCCCTGAGAATTCAGCTTGCGCTTTTGTTGAATATGGCGCGCCGATGAGATCTTCTATGGTCATGCCGCAAGATAAAATCCGGAGGAAAGCGCGATGGTCACCTCTCTAACTGACGATCAACTGAGATCTCTTTTGGAAACAGAAGAACAGGACATGAGCGTCGTATTTTCCGATCCGAATGTCCCGGACAATCCGATGATCTTTGTTAGTGAAGAATTCGAACGCCAGACCGGGTACACATCGGCGGAAGCCGTTGGACGCAATTGCCGTTTCCTTCAAGGTCCGGAAACCAACCCTTTCGCGATCGAAGCGATTCGCCAAGGTTTGAAGGCCCAAACGCGCTTTACAATCGACATTCTGAACTATCGAAAAGACGGCACGCCCTTCATGAACCGGTTGCGCATCAGGCCAATCTTCGATGGCGATGGTCGACTGACTTTTTTCGCTGGTGCGCAAAACCCAGTTTAAACAGCGCACGTCCGATATCGAACGCGGTGCTCGAGCTTGTTGATTGGCAAAGGCCGCCTCAACAGAACAGTCAGGCGGCCTATTTTATTGGCGGAGAAATGCGAGTTAAACTCGTTTCCCGCCTTCAAACTATATTGCGACTACAGCTCCACAACGACCTTGCCGATCGCCTGCCCGCTTGTCAGCCGGCCATAGGCCGCCCCAACTTCCGGAAGGTGAAAACTTGTTGCATCCAAAAGCGGCTTCAGCTCCCCAGCATCAACGATTTCAGCAAGTTTGGTGAGGATGACGCCGTGCTCTGAGCGCTTGAAATCATGCAGCATGGGGATCAGCATAAAGACCACATGAAGGGACAGGCCCTTGAAATGGGCAACGCTTAAGTCCAGCTCGACCAGCGCCACTGTAGACGCGACATTTGCGTTCAGTGCTGCTGCCTCGAATGAGTTTGCCATATTGGCGCCGCCGACGGAGTCAAAGACAACATCAAAACCCTGGCCATCCGTGTATTTCGCCACATAGTCGGCGACCGCCTCGGACGTATAGTTGATGGCTGTCGCACCGTATCCTTTGATCGCAGACAATTGCGCGTCTTTGGAGCCGGTCGCATAGACCTCCGCACCAAAATGCTTCGCAAGTTGGACTGCAACATGTCCAACTCCACCAGCGCCACCATGAACCAGAACCTTTTGGCCTGCTTTGACGCCTGCGCGGGTGAGACCCTCAAACGCGGTGATACCAACAAGCGGAAGTGCTGCTGCCTCGCGCATGGTCAAAGACTGGGGCTTCTTGGCAATAAGCCGCGCATCAACTGCCATCAGTTCCGCCAATGCGCCCGGCAGATCGGCCAGCCCACCAGCGCAGCCATAAACCTCATCGCCCGGAGCAAAGCCGTCAACGCCCTCGCCCACGGCCTCAACCGTGCCGGCAAAGTCCATTCCCAAGAGGGCTGGCAACTCTGGAGACAGCGGAAGGTCGGTCCCCATCTGTTTGATCATCGTATCAACAGTGTTGACGCTGGTCGCACCAATACGCACGAGCACTTGTCCGGGTTTCACCTCAGGATCCGGCAATTGGACAGCTTCAAATTCTGCAGCCTCACCATATGCCTTTAAGACCATCGCTTTCATACATCATCTCCTTGAACAGCGTGTTGCCGCGAAGATGAGATTTTTTATTTTCCGTATAAACTGGCCAATTCAGCATTCTGTTTTCGGATTTCGCTAATAAAAGCTGGACTGATCGATCCCAATACAAATTGCTGGCCCGTTTGCCGACCCCCAGTTCTAGAGGGGGTTTGTCAGAGATGCCGCATCCTGGCGAACAGACGGGACTGGCATTCGTTCGCCGATGCACCATTTGGCTCTACAGCACCTTTCATGGAGACCTTGATGGTACGGGCAAATCACGATCGGGCAACACTTCAGCAGCCCTCTTTTGAGCTATTGCAGGAACACAGGCAGTTCGAGATCCGGCACTACCCACCAGCAGCTGCGGTCCGGATTGTCGAAAGCAACGGCCGGAGCGCGGCAACCCGAAGCGGCTTCAACGCCCTTTACAGCTACATCACCGGAAACAACGAAGATCGACATCACTACGACATGACCGCGCCGGTTTTGCAGCGGGCGTGTGATTCAAACAAAGTATCTCCGCGATCAGGCGCGACAAGCGATCTGGTGGATGGCGACTGGGAGATGTTTTTCTTTCTGCCTGACGGTGTCGACGCAGCTTCCGCAGCAGAGCCGATCAATACACGCATTGAAGCAACGACGCTTGGCGAACGAAAGGTAGCGGTTCGCAGTTTCTCCGGCCGCTGGTCGGATGAGAATTTCGCGGATGAGGCGATGCATTTGCTTGCCAGTCTGACAGAGCACGGTTTTACAACAACCGGCCCGGTCTCCTTCGCATTTTATGATGCACCGTCTGTGCTCCCGTCCAAGAGATATAACGAGGTTCAAATTGAGGTCGAGTAACGCTGAACAAGACATGCTGCCACTGAAAACCAAGTCTTCGACCCGACGCAAAAAGCTGACGGATCCCTCTCAGCTGTCTGAGGAGCATGCAAGTGAGGTGATCGAGATGGCCCTTTCCGATCACATCAGTTTTGCCGAGATTGAATTGGAATACGGGCTTCTTGAATCGCAGGTCAAAGCGCTGATGCGGGATCGCTTGAAACCCTCAAGCTACCGGGCCTGGCGCAAGCGGGTCCGCAAGTTCTCCGACCGGCGCGCGCATTACAAATGACGGTGCGTACGAACAGCTGCTGGCAACTCACAAACCATGCGCACCGTACTTCAGCAGGACCGGTACAACGAGCTCTTCTTCATCTATCAGATGGCGATCAAGTTTTCCGGAAAGACGCTCAACTGTTTCATGGAAAGCAGAGACAGCGTTTGTTTTTTCATTCGTCTGAGACAAGACGGCGTTGGCCTGATCAACAAACCCTTGCAGATAGGCGTCCAGCAGATGGTGATCGGAGTCCAGCAACTCAAACCCTTGAGCAAGCCGATTGTCTTTAGACACAAGCACGGGAAAATAGTGGTGATCTTCGATCGTGTGGTGCCCATGCAATTCAGAAACCAGCAGGGATCCGTATTGGGCAAGGTTTGATGCAAAGACCTCTGGCGCTATCGCTTTATCAAGCCGATGCTCGCACTGGGAATTCAGGCGCGCGAGAAGATCGCGAAACATCATGTGCCGTTCGAGCCAGAACTGAATCAGACCGTTGTAGCCAGAATCTTGCGTCCATCCGGTGCGTGGATAGTCTTCCAAAAGCACGCGCAAGGCGTCCGGAAGCGCGGTTCGATAGTTCAATGAGAGCTTTTCGTCCATAAGACTTCGTAGGAAAAGGCACCCAACACTGCCGTTTGAGCTTTCTGTCTGGGGCTGTGGTTCAAGAATGAATTGACGCAGTTGGGATATAGCGCTGTGGCGCCGTATTCAAAGGGCTCCACGTGTTTCGGCATACCTCACGCGAAGTCACACGAGCGCAAACCCACACGAGATTGTCATGGAGCCCACCTGTTCTATCTGACGTTTGGTCAGCGGCGGAGGCCGCGGAGCAAGTTAACGACTCGAAATAAGGTGGGATTTGATATGCGTTTCACGATACCGCTTCTGGCTACAATGATGCTGACCGGTCCAGCCCTAGCCGAAGACGTTGCCTATGACGTCTCCGGAGAAGCCTTCACCGGATACTTTGCCAAGGCTGAGGACCCGAAAGGCCTTGTTCTGATCGTTCATGACTGGGACGGCATGACCGATTACGAACGCAAACGGGCGGATATGCTTGCGGACATGGGGTACAATGCCTTCGCCCTTGATATGTTCGGCAATGACACACCAACCGAAACAGTTGACCATCGCCGGGCTGCAACTGGTGCCCTCTATCAGGATCGCGATCGCATGAGGTCCCTGATCCAAGCAGGTGTTGATCAGGCGAAACAACTGGCAGGTGACACGCAAATGGTGGTTATGGGGTACTGCTTTGGCGGTGCGGTCGCCCTTGAAATGGCCCGCAGCGACATGTCCGGCATGGCGACCGGCTATGCCAGCTTCCATGGCGGACTGTCCACACCCGAAGGTCAATCCTGGACCGGCGATGAACCACCGCTGTTGGTTTTGCACGGTGGCGCCGACACATCAATCACGCTGGATGATGTTGCAACGCTCGCCAAAGAGCTGGAAACCTCCGGCACGCCATACGCCATAGAAGTATACTCTGGCGCGCCCCATGCCTTCACAGTCTTCGGCTCGAACCGTTACCAGGAACGGGCTGATACCGCGAGCTGGGATGCCTTCTCAAACTTCTTGAACGAACAGCTCTGAGGGCGTCATTTTACTCCTGCGCGGCCAACAAACCGCGCAGTCCCGGACGACGGCTCGATCCGAGTAAACATTCCAAAAGCGGTGCTGCACGTGGCTTCGGCGGGAAGCCCGTCGAAATTAATTGCCCGGCCACCTCTAAGGGCAAACCAGAGACGACAAAGAAAGTGCTCATGCGAAGTTTGACGTGTCTGTTTCTTATGCTCGCTTTCGCTGGTAACGCGAAGGCTGAAGAGATGGTCAGTATCGGCAGCTTTGAAATAGATAGGACCGAGGTCACAATCGGCGCCTTCCGCGAGTTCATTGATGCCACAAACACAACGACGTCGGCGGAAATCGCGGGCGGCGGGGAAGTGTATGAATCCGGCTGGGTTCAAAAACCTGGCTGGACATGGCGAACGCCCTTCGGCCTTCCTGCATTGGATACGGAGCCCGCCGTGCACGTGACCTTCGAGGAGGCATCAGCTTATTGCGCCTGGCGCGGAAAACGTCTTCCGACTGATGCGGAGTGGGTCGAAGCAGCCTACACGGAGCGCCGGATCTCACCGCCCGCGCCCTTCGAACCGGGTGTGACATACCCCTACCCGACCGGAAAGAGCCCGGAAGGCGCCAACTGTCTTGAGGGTTGCGGCGCCTCACCAGCTATTGACGTCAGTGCTGTATTGCGCCGTGGCACCGGCCATGCTCCAGCCGGAACGACACAGCCCGGTGTTAACGGTCTCTACGATATGGGCGCAAACGTCTGGGAGTGGACCGAAAATGGCGCGGGCGGTCAAAAAACCACGCGCGGCGGCTCTTGGTGGTATGGGCCGCGCCAAATGCATCGTAATCACGTCGCAACAAAACCGGCAGGCACAGCGGTGGTCTATATCGGCTTTCGCTGTGCCCGGTCTTTGTAGGCGGAGTGCGCTGCCGGTGTCTTTGTCAAAAGAAAACCAAAATTGCCTCCAATCAAGAACGTCCATGACGAAAGGAACACCATGCGTCGGCTCTTGATCTGGAGTGCCTGTTTTATCCTGTTCAATTTGGCGCTGGGACTGACCGCCTATCTGTCGGGCGTCCGGTCACCGGACACCCACTGGAGCACCGCCAACCGGGAGCCCATTGGCATTGCGCCAGATCCGCGGACGGAACAGCAGGCGATCGTTCAGGTTTATGCGGCGCGGGCGTTCAGCTGGCGCGGCTATTTTGGTGTCCACAGCTGGATATCCGTGAAACCGGCTAATGCCGATCATTTTACCACTTATGAAGTCACGGGGTGGCGGGTCCGCTACGGCGGCAACGCCGTCCGGGCCTCCCGGCGTGCACCGGACAGCCGCTGGTTCGGCTCCGAACCAGAGCTTCTGGCAGAACTGCGCGGCGAACCGGCAAACGAGGCGATCGTGCGCCTGCAAACTGCTATTGACGCTTACGAATTCAACAGCATCTACACAGTCTGGCCCGGCCCCAACTCGAATACATTTGTCGCCCATCTTGGCAGAGTGCTCCCTGAATTGCGGCTGGACCTGCCCCCAACCGCTGTTGGCAAGGACTACCTGGCCTCAGGTTTATGGGCCCCAGCGCCGAGCGGCACTGGCTACCAACTGTCCTTGATGGGGCTCTTTGGGGTTCTGGTTGCCTGGGAGGAAGGATTGGAGTTCAATATTCTGGGCCTCACCTACGGCATTGATCTCAATGATTTTTCTCTGAAACTGCCAATGATCGGACGCATCGGTTTTTCATCCGGAAATGCGCCTTCGGCCTGAAGATCGCTGGGCGAAGGGCAGAGCAACTGCCCTGATCAGCGATGCTCCAACCAATCTTTGATCGGCACGCCTCTCGTTACAAAAACCGTTCCTGCGGTGTTTGGCCACGCTTGCCGGTAGGCCTTCCTGGCCGATCTTCATCCGCAGGCATGAGCGTTCCAAAAACGCTCAACGAACAGGTTTTGGAGGTCTGATGGCGAACATATTGGTGATCGGCGCCAGCCGGGGCATTGGCAAAGCAGTCTGTCTAGCAGCTGCGGAGAAAGGTCACGCCGTGCGCGCAATGTCTCGCAGTGGAACAACTCCGATGGGCAAAACCAGCGCAATTGAAGCATTCCAAGGCAATGCGCTGGATCGCGGCGACATCGATCGAGCACTCGGCGGTATCGACACAGTGGTCCTGGCTTTAGGCGTTCCGGCTTCCCTGGACATGATCACAGGCCCCGTAACCTTGTTTTCGAAGGCCACCCAGGTGCTGCTTCCGGCGATGGAGAATGCCAACATCAACCGTCTCATCGCCGTGACGGGATTTGGGGCCGGTGATAGCCGCTCAGCCATCAATCCGCTGCAACGCCTCCCGTTCAAGGCGCTTCTCGGACGCGCATATGCGGATAAAACCACCCAGGAAGCGATGATCTCGGAAAGCGGACTTGATTATCTGATTGTCCGGCCGGGCGTTTTGACAAATCAACCCAAATCCGGGCGGTACAAGGTTCTGGAAGACCCGAAGAAATGGCGCAATGGCATCATTGCGCGCGCGGACGTGGCCGATTTCATCGCGAGCCGGCTGTCAGGCGAACCGCTTGGCTGCAAAAAAACTGTTCTGATCCGCTGGCCCTTGTGATCTCTTGACCCAGCTCTCAGCTTGTCAGGCGATGGGTAACCGGTTGGATCTGAGGACATAAGAAAACCTGTCCAGCTCTGAAAAAACCGAAAATCGCAGCAAAAATTCCAGTATCTAAAAATCCATATCGAAAATGAGTGCGTAACAAACCCAGGTCCAGACCTTGGATCTTGTCTCAACGCAAGGCGTGCTGCGCTCCCCCTGCAGCAAATTGCGTTCTCCTCCTGCTGACCCGCCAACGCCAGTTGGTGGGTCATTTTTTGAACTGAAGGTCCGACCACATCAGAAACGCGGTCCCGAAGGGTGCGCGAACTTCAGACTTCCGAGGCCTGCAGTCGACGCGAAAAACGGGGTGAATACCAAAAACAAAAAAGCCGACCCATGGGCCGGCTTCTTTATGAACTCAATCACTTGGTAGTGTGATTGATGGTGCGGTCGAGAAGACTCGAACTTCCACGGGGGTTAGCCCACAGCGACCTCAACGCTGCGCGTCTACCAATTCCGCCACGACCGCTTAGTCTGTTTTCTCGGCGCTGATCGCGTCGAGGCGCTCCATGTAGCAAAAGGTTCTGAGAGGCGCAAGAGCCGAACTTGCAATAATTCACAGGCGCCTAACTTTTTTAAATTCGCCGGATTAAAGCGGTCCTTCTGTGCGCATCGGGCGGGTTTCCGGCGGCCGCATCAGGACTTCCGTGATCGAAATGCCGATGCGTTCACCGAGCAGCACCACCTGCCCTTTTGCCACGAGCGTGTTGTTGGCGTAGATCTTGACGTCGTCATCTTCATCCACATCAAGATCGATTACCGCTCCGCGGCCCATGCGCAGCAGCTGGTGCACGGGCATATGGTTTTCGCCGAGCACGACCGAGATATCGACATTGATTTCATCAAAGGTGGCCATAACACGCCTTAGTCCTTAAATAGGGCGAACATCCGCCAGCGCTGATCCTACCACGGGATCGGCAGCCTGCTCAAAAAACAAAGAAGTGTCATCCACATGTCACCTGACCTCCGCGACGCCCTGAAGTTCAGTTTTCTGCCGGAAACCGGCTCGGCACCCGTCGAATGGCGCATCTCTGATGACCTGGTCGACTATGAAGCGGCTTCGAGGGAAATGGACGAACGGGTTCAGCGAATCATCGCAGGCGAGGCAAATGAGCAGGTCTGGCTCTTGGAGCATCCTCCAATCTATACAGCTGGTCCCAGAGCCGACGACCAGGACCTGATCGCACCGGACCGCTTTCCGGTCTACCGCACGGGCCGCGGTGGCCAGCACACCTATCACGGCCCGGGCCAGCGTGTCGCCTACGTCATGCTGGACCTCAAACGCCGCAAACAGGATGTGCGCGGGTTTGTGTCGGCGCTAGAAGCCTGGCTCATCAACACGCTCTGGCACTATCACATTCGCGGCGAACGCCGGGAAGACCGGGTCGGCGTCTGGGTGCGCCGGCCGGATCGCGGCACAAACGTTGAAGACAAGATTGCTGCGATCGGAATTCGCATGCGCAAATGGGTGACATTTCACGGCATCAGCTTCAACGTGGAACCAGAGCTGGACCATTTCTCCGGGATTGTGCCCTGCGGCGTCAGCGAACATGGGGTCACGAGCCTGGTGGATCTGGGCATCCCGGTGACAATGGCGGAGAACGACAGCGTGCTCAGGGCCGAGTTTGAGAAAATTTTTGGGCCAACGACCTCTGCTTAAGTGCCCAGTGAGTTTGCTGGAGGCTGCTCAAACACCAAATGAAGTGAAACTGAAAACAAAATCACCACAAATACATTGTCATTAATAACAATAATACTTTGAATTACCTCAGATGAATGACGCTATTACGCGTCACACACATCGAAATTTAGTCTTTATTTATCGAAAACAGGCAGTGTCCGACCAATTCAACACATCTGGGACATCGGTTGTGACACAAGCGTCCACAAAACATGCTGCCAAGAGCATCATCACCAAGATCCTGCTGGCGGCTGCCGCAGTGATCATCGCCATCTTTGCAGGCTTCGGCCTTTTCAACGACACCTTGCAACGCTCTGCGAAGTCGGAGGAGATCCGGGACTACATGACCGGGGTCGGCTTTGCGGAAGCCAACTCGGTTCGAAACTGGTTCCAGGCCCGTTTGATGCTGATTACCTCCACAGCGGAAGGCGTTGCCCGGCAAGAAAGCCTCGGCGCTGATTTCTTTGATTTGCCGACCCTGACGTCCAACTTCGATGGCACCTATTTTGGCGCACAGGAAGATGGCACATTCACGATTTGGCCGGAAACCAACTTGCCGGAGGGCTATGACCCGCGCGTTCGCCCTTGGTACAAGGACGCTGTTGCGGAAAACGGCCCGACGATCACCGCGCCCTATCAGGACGCATCCAGCGATCGCCTAATCGTGACAGCGGCAACGCCTGTGAAATCGGGAGGCACCTTGTCTGGAGTGGTCGGCGGTGACTTCGATATTACCGAGATCGCAAAAATGCTCTCAGAGTCCGATCTTGGCGGAAACGGCTACGTGTTTGTGACCGACTCGCAAGGGACAATCCTTATACATCCTGAGAATGAGCTGGTATCCAAACCACTCTCAGACTTGTTTCCGAACGACCCTGTCTCTGTCTCCAGCGATACACAGTATGCGTCGACGCAGTTCGGCGATCGCATCATCCAGTTTGTTCCAATCGAAGGCCTGCCGGTTGATTGGCAGATTGGTTTGTCCCTTGACCGGGATGCGGCCTATGCCAGCTTGGCGAGCCTTCGCAATTCGGCATTCATCGCCACAGCAATCGCAACGGTCCTGATGCTGGTGATCCTTGGCTCACTCTTTCAGACGTTGCTCGCGCGGCCTTTGGCATCGGTCACACGGGCCATGAGCGAGATTGCCGGCGGCGATCTTGATTGCCCGGTTCCAGGCGTAGAACGCAAGGACGAAATCGGGTCGATCGCCAATGCGGTGGAGGTCTTCAAGACAAATGGCAAGGCCCAGCGGCAACTGGAAGCGGAACAGGCATCCGAGCAGCTGGCCAAGCAAAACCGCGCAGAAACGGTCGATCGCCTCCTGAACGACTTCAACCACGAAATCCGCGGTGTATTGGAAACCGTTGCCCATGCAACGGGCGAGCTGGAAGGCACGGCCCGTGAACTGGCGGAAACCTCAGAGAAGAGCTCCAACGATGCAGCCTCAGCCGCCAAGACTACGGGCGACACCGCCGCGAACGTCCGCTCGGTTGCAGCTGCTTCCGAAGAGTTAACCTCGTCGATTGCAGAAATTGCCCGCCGGGTTGAAGACCAGGCAAGCATTGCCGGCAAGGCCTCGACAGCTGCGGCCAATACGGATGAGACGGTTCAGAGCCTTGTCGCGACAACCGATCGGATCAGCCAGATTGTCAGCCTGATCAACGACATTGCGGCACAGACCAACCTCCTGGCCTTGAACGCGACGATTGAAGCTGCCCGCGCCGGAGAAGCCGGCAAGGGCTTCGCTGTCGTTGCGTCCGAAGTGAAATCGCTTGCGAACCAGACCGCCCAGGCGACCGAGGAAATCGCCACACAGATCCAGGCCATGCAGTCTGTGTCCGATCAGACAGCAACGGCGATCAAGGACATTGCCAGCGTCATCGGTGAAATGACCGAGATCTCCCAAGACATCTCTGTCTCCGTCGAGCAGCAAAGCATGGCAACAACGGAGATCTCGCGGAACGTCAACGAAGTGTCATCCGGCACGGATGCAATTTCAGAGACCATGTCGCAGGTCTCCAGCGGCGCGCAATCGACCGGACGCAATGCGACCGATGTCTTGTCCACTGCCGAAGCCTTGATGGCGCAATCGAAGACCCTGAGCTCGAAAGTCGACCAGTTCTTCGACGGCATCCGCGCGGCCTAATCGGCTCGTGCACAAACAACTTCCGCACGGCTCACCACAGCCGTGCGGAGATTGGCGAGATCCGCTGCGTCATCTCTTATCCCGTCTTGCTTGACCGCCCCGGCTGACTTGATCTGATTGCCACCGGCAATATATCTATAAGCTGCAAGGACCAATGCTGACCCGGTGTCACGCTGGACCATTCCGACGAAGGCATTGGATAATGGGATTTTTCAAGCAACTGTTGGTGCTGTGTGTGCTGGCTGGGCTCGCCGGCGGCGGTTACTGGTACTACGAAACCCACATGACGATCGCGGCCGAGGGCTCTGGTGAACGCAGCCAACGGGGTGCCCGGCTGGTTAAGGTTGAGGCGGTTCCTGCCAAGGAAACAGAACTCCCTGTCTTTGCCGAAGCGGTCGGTACGACACGCGCCTTGCGGGCTGTCGATATCGTGCCTCTGGCAGAGGGACGCATTGTAGAGATCGACATCAAGTCCGGCCAAGAAGTAACTGCGGGCACCGTTCTTGCGCGGCTGGATGATGAGATTGAACGGGCAACGCTCGCAGAAGCCAAGGCACGCGTGAACGAACGCCGCCTCGCCATGGAACGCGCAGAAGCGCTGCGCCAGACCAACACCATCAGCCAAGCAAACCTGGAACAATTGCGCTCCGAACTTGCCATCGCCAATGCCGAACTCGACCGGGCACAACGCCGCTTGGCGGACCGGACAATCCGCGCCCCGTTCACTGGTGTTTTGGGCATAAGTTCGATTGATCTTGGAGCCCGGGTGGAAACCTCCACGGTTCTCACCCATCTGGATGATCTGGCCGAGGTGGAAATCGAATTCCGCTTGCCGGAAACGGTCTACGGGCAGATTGTGCAAGGCCAGCCGGTCACCGCCACCAGCGCAGCATTTCCTGGCCGCTCGTTTACCGGAAATGTTGCTGCAATCGACAGCCGTGTCGATCAAGCCTCCCGGTCCTTCCGTGTCCGGGCCCGCCTGCCCAACCCGGATCGGGTCTTGCCGGTCGGGATGTTCATGCGGCTCGAGATTGAATTGAGTATCCGACAGGCGATTGTTGTTCCGGAAGAGGCGCTCCAGGTCGAAGGCGGGACCATCTTCCTGTTTGTCGCAGATGGAGACACGGCTGAGCGGCGTAATGTGACCACTGGTCTGCGCCGCAGCGGCTTGGTTCAAATCTCAGAGGGTGTGGAAACCGGCGAAAGCGTTATTTACCGCGGGATCCAATCGCTGCGCGATGGTAGCAAGATCGAGGTGATCGAAGGCCAGCCCGAAGCCCAGGATGATGCCTCCGGAACACCGGAAACGGCTGCGAAGGCGCAACCGCGTCAACGGAGCTGACGGCCTATGTTGTCCGATCTTGCCATCCGCCGCCCGGTTTTGGCCGCCGTTGCCAGTCTTCTGATCATCGTGTTCGGGATTGGTGTCCTGACCTCCATCCCGGTCCGCGAACTTCCGGACATCGATACGGCGGTCGTCACCGTCACGACAACTTATCGCGGTGCGGCTCCGGAAGTCATCGACACGGACCTTACGGAGATCATCGAAGGATCTGTTGCTGGTGTGGCCGGGGTCAAGACAATCAGCTCAAGCAGCCGACGGGGCCGCAGCCGTGTTGTCGTGGAGTTTGAAGTCGGCAACGACATTGATGCGGCGGCAAACGATGTGCGCGATGCTGTGTCCCGTGTCCGGGCAGATCTTCCGGCCGATGCGGACGAACCACAAGTGGTCAAGAACGACGCGGATTCTGACCCTGTCATGCGCCTCGCGGTCACCTCTGACCGATTGAGTGCGGCTGAGATCACCGATTATGTCGACCGTTATGTGATCGACAGGCTGGCGACAGTTCCGGGTGTCGCATCGATTGACACCTATGGCGGCAGGCCAAAAGCTGTGCGGGTCTGGCTGGATCGCCGCGCCATGGCCGCCCGAAATCTCACGGTTGTCGACATTGAACGCGCTCTTCAGCGCGCCAACCTAGAATTGCCGGCCGGCGAACTGGAGTCGGATGCACGCCAATTGTCGGTGCGCCTCAACAGCCGGCTGCCGACCGTTGATGCATTTTCAAATGTCGTGATTGAGCGGGTCGGAGGTTATCCGATCCGCTTGCGCGATATTGCAACAGTTGTGGCCGGCGTCGCGCAGGATGACACGATTGTCCGGAACAACGGCAAGACTGCCGTTGGATTGGCGGTCATCCGGCAAAGCCAATCAAACACGCTTGCCATTTCAGAAGCCGTCCGTGAAGAAATCGATGCACTTCAGCCAAACCTGCCAGCCGACATGCAGATCGAAGTCGGCTCGGACGATGCCATTTTCGTGGGAGCTTCAATCCGGGAAGTGGTGATTGCTCTGGGCGTGTCACTCGGGCTTGTTGTCCTGGTCATCCTGTTGTTCCTGCGATCCCTGCGCGCAACCTTGATACCGGCAATCACGATCCCGATCGCTTTGATCGGAACCTTTGCGGCGATCTCCGCACTCGGGTTCTCGGTCAACGTTCTGACCCTTCTCGCCCTCCTCCTAGCCATCGGCCTGGTGGTTGATGACGCGATTGTCGTTCTGGAGAATATCCAGCGGCGCATCGATCTCGGAGAGAGCCCGTTGATGGCGAGCTTCCTGGGTACCCGCCAGGTCACTTTTGCCGTCCTTGCAACATCAATGACATTGATTGCCGTGTTCGTGCCCCTCTCCTTCCTGCAAGGCCAGGTCGGGCGGCTCTTTGTCGAGTTCGGGTTCGTGATGGCGAGCGCGGTGGTTATCTCGACCTTTGTTGCGCTGACCGCTTGCCCCGCACTGGCATCCCGTATTCTGACCAGATCCAAAACACCTCAAGCCGGATCCAATGAAGGTACGCCTGCCGAGCCTTTGGTGCTTCGGTGGTTTCGGAAAGTGGTCACGCTTGCGGTCCGCATGCCGCTTGTCATCCTGGCGCTTGCAGGCAGCATCGCCGCACTCGGCTTTGTCGTCTATGAACAGCTGCCGCGCGAACTGACCCCGAGCGAGGATCGTGGAATTGTTTTTGTGCCCCTGTCTGCCCCGCAAGGCAGCACGGTGGGGTTCACCGATCAGGCCTCCCGCCAAGTCGAAGGCATTGCAGAACCACTCGTTGCTTCCGGCAATATCGAAACGGTCTTCACCTATACGGGCACCTGGGGCCGCCAGAACCGGGCCTTTGTCGTCCTGCGCCTCGCAGACTGGGAAGACCGGGAAAAATCCCACCGCGACGTCGTTCGGGCCATGATCCCGAGCATGGGCCAGATTACTGCAGCTCGGGGCTTCCCCATCACACCGGCTGGCCTTGGCTTGCGTGGCAGCCGCACGCCGCTGCGCATCGTTGTCAGCGGTCCTGACTTTGAAAGCGTGAAGGTGTGGGCTGCGCAGCTGTTGGAACGCGGTCAGGAAAACCCGAACCTGCGCAATCTGGAAATGGACTACGAGGAAAACCAGCCACAGCTCGACATTTCTGTTGATCGTGAACGCGCTGATGACCTTGGTATTTCCGTAGAGACGATTGCAACGACACTGCAAACGCTACTGGCCTCCCGCGAAGTGACCACCTATCTGGAACGCGGCCGAGAGTATCCGGTCCTCGTCCAGGCTGCGGCCAATGACCGGGCCTCTCCAACGGATATCGAGTTCATCTTCCTGCGCGCTGATGACGGCGACACACTCGTTCCGCTCAGCGCCCTTGTGTCGCTTGATGTCAACGCTGCGGCTGCGGAACTGCGCCGCTACGACCGTTTGCCGTCCATCACGATCGAAGGCTCCATTGCGGAAGGGTATTCGCTTGGCGATGCCATCGAATACATGGAGGGTGCAGCATCCGAGATCCTTCCCGCGGAGGCCCGGATCAGCCTTGCCGGTCAGTCGCAACAGTTCCGCGAAACATCAAGCGGTGCTGGGTTCACCTTTGCGCTGGCGCTCCTGATCGTGTTTCTGGTCCTCGCCGCCCAGTTCGAGAGCTTTGTCCACCCGTTCGTGATCATGCTGACCGTGCCGCTCGGCGTTGCGGGTGCCGTCTTTTCGTTGGCAGCGGCCGGCCTGTCGCTCAACATCTACAGTCAGATCGGCATCATATTGCTTGTCGGATTGATGGCGAAAAACGGCATTCTCATCGTCGAATTCGCAAATCAGCTCAGGGATGAAGGCAAGGACGTTACGCAAGCGGTCATCGATTCAACGGTCCTGCGCCTCCGGCCAATCGTCATGACGGTCGTCTCCACCGTATTGGGGGCAATGCCGTTGGTGCTGGCGAGCGGTGCAGGTGCCGAGAGCCGCATTGCAATTGGAACCGTGATTGTCGGCGGGTTGCTCCTGTCCGGTATCCTGACGCTGTTCCTGACGCCTGTGCTCTACAGCTTGCTCGCGCGCTTCACCGAACCACGTTCCGCGATCGAGCGGCGGCTGAACACGGAACTCGGCAAACGCGGCACCGCGGCAGGAGCCGAAACCCCGCCTGCGGAGTAGGCCAAAAGGATTTCTGTTTTAACCCGCTGGTGTTTCGGTTTGGGCAGGCGCAGGCAATGACCGGATGAACCTTTCCAGTTTAGCCTTGCCGCCGGGAGACCAGCCGAGCCTGACCAGTTTTGCGACATCCATCACGCCCACTGGTCCCGGAGCGCGGATCGGCAAGTGCCACTCAAGGCTGAATGTTTCCTTGTAGATCTTCAAAAGGTCCTGAAGATCGAGCAGCATGTCGGACGCATTGAACACATCAAAGACGGGCTCGCTGTCGCCGCGCTTTTCCAGTAGAAGTGCAACCGCATCTGCCAGATCTTCGCCATGAACTTCCGTGCCAACCCGGGGAATCACGGCATCGCCTTTGGCGAAATCGTCCAGCACTTTTGACCATTTGTGGGTTTCCAGGCCCGGAGGGCACCCATAAACGCCGGTGGCCCTGATGACAGTGCCTTTGAAGCTGGCATCGCTCAGCACCTCAAGAGCCAGTTCACCGGCATATTTGACCTTGCCGTAAAAGCTGTCCGGGTCGACAGGCGCCTCTTCCGTCAGAACGCCCCATTCGCCGGCACCGGCATAAACCGCGCGGCTGGACAGGAACACACACTGAGCGACACCAGCAGACTTTGCCGCCTGGAACAACGCCTGCGTTCCTTCGACGTTCCGGTCAATGAACCCATGGGGGTCATCCCCCTCCCCATCGCGGTACTTTCCCGGCACATGGGACAGGGCACAGTGGATCAGCGCATCGGCTGCGGGGAGTTCAAACGCCCGATCATCGAGATCCCATTTGACATATCTGTCTGCCGGATTGTCGGACGGCGTGCGTCCGAGGCACGTGAGCTGGTGGCCATCCTGGCGCAAACGGTTGGCAATAAACCGGCCGAGTTGCCCCGTCGCTCCGGTGATAAGAATATGCATTGATCGACTTTTCTAGTTCTGTGCGGGCGGTGACGGCAGATTGGCGAGTGTTTCACCAACATTTCGCCCCTCATAAAAGGCCTGCCACAGATCAATCAGAGGGCGCAAGAGATCTGACCGCGCGTGGTCCGTTTGCCACGGCTTTTCATACTGGTAGTGCAGAATGTGGATCTGGTTCCAATCCCAGAGGTCAGGCAGATTGAACCAGACGTACTGCAGCATGTTGCAGAACACCGGAAGGCCATGCCAGTCGGGAAAATAGCTTTCCAGAAAGGTCTGGTCCGTGCGGCGCCAAAACGCCTCCGGGGCATCCAGCTTCTGGAGCATATCCGCATAGGTTGACGCATTCGGACGGGCGGTGAAAACGCCGCTGTTCATCCGGTGAAAGTCGCCCAGCGCCTCATAGACATTCGGGGCGGCACAAAACTCCGGATACCCAAACAACTTGTCGCAATTCTGCAGGACGAGGGCATCGGCATCAATGAAAACCACGCTGTCATAGTCTTCCAGTTGCCACAGGCGCATTTTGACGAAGTTGTCGAGCGGGGTATGAAACACCGGCTTGCCGCCCTTAGTGAACGGCGCCGCCCTGTGCAGTCGTCCCCGCTCGTGCCGCTCATTAAACGCGTCTGAAGTTGGCAGGCGGTCACAGCGGCCAAGCCTCGGGGAGAACTCGCGGAGCGCTTCCAAATCGCCCGGGTCGACACCCGGCGTATAGAGCACCACGAGGTCTGCCTGCGTTCCACTGAGCCGCAAGGAGCGCAGGAGCGCGGTTGCACCGAGCACATAATCAGCATTGGTCACCAGCGTCACATAGGCGTGTCGACTATATGCCGCGTTCTCAAAGACCGGATGATCGCTTGCCATTGGGCCTTCAAGAAACAGATTTTAGACGCGGATGCTCCGGATCGCGTTCGATGTCCACCGCAATCTCCTTCGTCCAGGCAGAGACGGCCGGAACCCGGCTGCGGTCGATCCGGTAGGCGTAGGCCTTCGCCACATCGACGACTTCGCTCAGCAACCCATCCTCCAGCTTGATCGGGTTGAGGCCCAGTTCCAGAAATTGGTCGTTTTTAACCACCAGATCGTTTTCCGGCGCTTCCTTGCGCGGGTTTGGAAGATAGGCGATCTTTGCGCCGGTCAACTTGGAAATGAGCTCGGCCAGATCGCGCACGCGGTGGGTTTCGGTCATCTGGTTGAACACCATCACCCGGTCGCCGCGGTCCGGCGGGTTGTCCAGGGCAAGCTCGATGCAGCGCACCGAATCCTGGATGTGAATGAAGGCCCGGGTCTGACCACCGGTGCCATGAACCGTTAGCGGATAGTCGATCGCCGCCTGGATCAGGAACCGGTTGAGCACGGTGCCATAGTCGCCGTCATAGTCGAAGCGGTTGATCAGCTGCTTGTGCTTGCGGGTCTGCTCTGTGTGCGTTCCCCAGACAATGCCCTGATGCAGGTCCGTGATCCTCAAGCCATCGTTCTTGGCGTAGAACTGGAACAGGAGCTGATCGAGACACTTGGTCATGTGATAGATCGAACCGGGATTGGCCGGATACAGAATTTCCTGGCTGGCGGTTGCGCCAGACAAGGTCTCTACGTCAACGCTCAGGTATCCCTCCGGAATCGCCGCGCCAACATTGGAATACCCGTAAACGCCCATGGTGCCGAGGTGAATGAGGTGGGCGTCCAGATCGAGTTCCACCATGGCATTCAGCAAGTGGTGCGTCGCATTGACGTTGTTGTTGACCGTGTAATTCTTGTGTTGGTCGGATTTCATTGAATAGGGCGCGGCGCGCTGTTCGGCAAAATGAATAATCGCATCAGGGCGCTCTTCGGCGAGCCATGCCTTGAACACCTCATAGTTCTCGGCAATGTCAATCAGATGGAACCGGATCGTGTTGCCGGTTTCCTGTTTCCAGATCCGGGTCCGCTCCTGAATGGAATCCATCGGCGTCAGTGATTGAACACCGAGTTCAGCATCGATCCAACGGCGGCTCAGGTTGTCGATGATGTGGACTTCGTGGCCCTTGTCGGACAAATGCAGGGACGTCGGCCAGCCAACAAACCCATCGCCACCAAGAATTGCAATCTTCACCTGACCACTCCTGCATTCGTTCCGATGGACCTGTTCCACCGTCATGATTGTTTCATATGTGAGATCAGATGATTGCGATAATTCAATGACAGTTCAATGCATTAATTTGAAATTGATACATACGGAAAGAGATTGGACACTTCTTCCACATGCTAAACTGTTTCGCGGACAGTGAAACGTCCGGTAGCAGGCTCAACCGGTTCGAGATCGGATACAGACGTGACCCGGGCAAGCGCAGGACCGCGCCAAAGGGCGTCCATCATGTCAACCACCGTATCGGAGGGACCGGATATAACCGCCTCAACGGCGCCGGTCTTGAGGTTCCGCGCCCAACCGGAAAGGTTCCGCGCTACCGCCTCCTCGGCGCACCAGGCCCGGTATCCGACACCTTGCACCCTGCCCTCGATCAGGAGATGGACGGTCAAAGGATCCTGGGTCATCGGCACTTCCTTATTCCAAAAGCGTTACCTTGGCTCAGAGCCTAGAGTATTGCGGATCGTTTCATACCTGCAATGGGGCTTTATGCAGCAAAAACAGCGCAGAATTTCCGAGCCACTCTGCCTTCAGAAGAACATTTGCCTTTATGCTGGACAGCCAACGACCTACATCCAGCCAAGCCCGTAATAAATGAAAGAGGATCTCATAGGCGTGACCACACAGAAAACACTCAACATCCGCGTGCCCAAAGATCCTTCAGAAGCGATCACAGCCATTGTTGCTTATGCTGGAATTGCAAAGAGGCTGCATGTGGAACTCAGTACGCATGCAGAAGCGATTGGACTGGATCTGGATCAGGTCAAAACCGACCTCATCAATGAAGCGAAGAAGGCGGTTCCGCATGGCGATTTCTCGGGCAACGAGATCAGAAACTACAACATCATGTTCGAAGCCATCGATACGATCTTCAAGCCGATCGACTGATATGGACTGTCTCTGAGAGGCTCACGTGGTCTTTGGCGCGGCATTTCCCCGCCTCTGCTCATCGAGCATCACCAGGAGCGATGCCCCCACAATGACGAGAGCACCCGGCCAAAACGCACCGGTTGGCGCAAAGCCGAAAGCAATGAAGCCAACGGCAATGTTGAGCGGCAGCTTCAGATGGTCGAACGGCTGAACAAAGGTCGCGTCCGCCTTTTGATAGGCCAGCGTCAAAAGATAGTTCGCAAGAACGGTCAAGAGGCCGGCCCCAACGAGCAGGACGAGCGCCGCGCCACTGACGACAAGGCCTCCATCGGCGAAGGCAAGCACCGCATTCACGGGCGTCAAAAGGAGCAACAGATAAAGCGTAATGGAATCCGCGGCCTCTCGCTGTGTCAGCTTTTTTGTCACAAGCGACGTTCCTGCCCAAAACGCAGCAGCAGCGACAGGGAGCAAAGCGCCCCAGTTGAACGCCTGTGACCAGGGCTCGAGGATCACCATCCCACCTGAAAAGCCGGCAATGGTCGCGAGCCATCGCATCCAGCCAACCTGTTCCCCGAGAAAGATCCGGGCGCCAAGAATGACGAAAAACGGCGACGTCATCACAAGGGCGATCGCCTGCCAGATTTCCACGCGCGCCAGGCCGGCAACCCACAGCTGAATGCCAATGACGGCCAGGAAAGCTCGCAGGAGGTGCAATCCGAGCTGTTGTGTTTTCAAGGCGGTTCGTCCGCGCCGGAGCACCCAGGGAAGCGCAAAGCCGAGTCCAAGCGCATATTGCCAGAAAGCTGCCGACGTTGACGGCACACCGAGCCGCATCGTCGATGCCTGCAGGGCGCCATTTACGAGCGCAAATGAGGCGCCTGCGCCGACCATGGCAAGCGCTGCCAGCACTGGCTGCGCCTGAAGTGAGGAGGATTTGGTGTCCATCGTCTTCAAGTCCGTTCCAGTTTTCATCCAGAACAGTCTCAAAAAAAACCAAAAAGCTGCACCGCTTGAGAGAAGCGGCCCAGCTAAGCTCTCTATCATCCGGACTATAACCGTCGGCTCCGGCGTCTCACCGGATCTGCTGACCCTTGGCAAACATGGACTACCAAGGCGCTCGCGGGCTCCAGGTTTCCCTGATACCGCCGGAGGGGACTTTCACCCCGCCCCGAGAACTGTTCCTGAAATCCGTATTTACCCGCCTCAACCGATCGGCGCAACGGCTGCGGGCCGGAAAATTCAGTATTACTGAAAACAAAATCTGAGGCGTTTCCATCAACCACCACCTCAAGCCCTATCTCAAGTTGTTCTTACAGCTGAAGTAGGCTTTGTGAAACGAATTCTAGAAATCATGGCAATGAAAGTGGCGACGCGTGAAACCAGAAAATATTTAGAACATCACTCGCCAATAAATTAATTCATCGTAAATAGAAATTCAGAAATAAATAGAAAACAATGCATTTATTAATAGAAATAACCCTTATTAGCCCCTCAAAACAAAAAAATTATGGAATTTATACATGAATTTTGCGAGAATAAACAATTTTGAAACCTTTAGAATTCTCACTGTCAATATTCACAATAAGGGGCGAGTGGCAGAACATCGTCATGAGCGAAAAACCGTCGATGAGAACAAGATTTATATGGGAAACAAGCGCGTCACTTCTGGCGTTTGTCGCCCTTGCAACTCTGTTTTCATCGATCGATTTGTTTGAATGGCTTTATGAATTCTCACGCGCTCATGAAGACTACGAGTTGGATGACGTGTTTGCAGCGTTTATGGCGTTGCCTGCAATATTGCTGATCATCGTGGTCCGCCGGCTCGTTGACTTAAAGCGCGAAATGGCTTTGCGTGTGAATGCCCAAGAAACAACGCGCCATCTTGCGTCGGTCGATCCATTGACCGGTCTGGCAAACAGGTTTCAATTTTTCATAGACATCAAACAGACACTCAGCTTTGGCCTTAGAAAAAAGGCCTGCTACGCACTGTTCCATATCGATCTGGACCGCTTTAAGCAGATCAACGATCGTTATGGTCCAGTGGTCGGTGATGGCGTTCTCAAGCAGGTTGCAAACCTCATTGAAGATCGGCTTGACGACCAAGACCTGCTTGCAAGAGTAAGCAGCGATGAGTTTTTACTTCTTAAGCCATACAAGAGACGATCGGATGTCACGGATCTGGGACAATACCTTGTCTCATTGCTTGATCGGTCGTTCCAGTATCAAGGAGTTGAGCATTCCGTAACGGCTTCGATTGGCATCGCAATAAACGACGATTTTACGCCTCAGAACTATTTGAATTCCGAACGTCTGATGACCAGCGCAGACATTGCGATGTTCACGGCAAAATCCAATGGCCGGAACAGATGCGAGGTCTATCATCCGACCATGCGGCAAAAATTCGAAGAGCAGACGATCCTGGGCGATGACCTGATCAGAGCATGTGAGCAAAAAGAGTTCGAAGCTTTTTTTCAACCACTTGTTGATGCGCAAACATTTGACGTCGTTGGCGCCGAGGCGCTCGTCAGATGGCGCCATCCAACAAGAGGTCTTCTTGCACCGGCAGAATTTCTGGACACAGCTGAGACCCTTGGCCTCATCAGCCAGATCGACCAAGCCATGCTGGAAGAAGCCATAAAGATCCGTCACAAGATTGAAGCCAGCGGTCTGGTCGCACCGCGAATATCCGTCAACATATCTGCAGACCGGCTGAAATCACCGCTGTTCTTGCACATGGTTCGCAACATAAATGTGGATCCGGCGTCACTAATCTTCGAAATCAGTGAAGCTGTCACCTTTGACACACTTGATGACATGTCCCGATACAACCTTGAAGCACTCGCTGAACAAGGTTTCGAAGTAGAGATTGATGACTTCGGGTCCGGACGTGCCTCCATCCTAAGTCTTCTTGAGATGGAACCGAAACGCCTGAAAATCGACAGGAACCTCATCGCTCCCATTATTGTGTCTGAAGGCTCCCGCAAACTTGTAAAAAGCGTTGTCGATATGGCCACAGCTCTCGGTGTCGAAGTGGTTGCCGAGGGTGTCGAAACCCTCGAACACGCCAACATCCTTGCAGCACAAGGCTGCCGCCTTTTGCAGGGGTATTATTTTGCCACCCCCATGCCCTCTGATCATTTCATCCAATTTCTGCATGAGAAATCAGGATCGAAACAGGCTACTTCGGAACTGAGCGCGTAAGCCCGGATAACGGACAAAAAACCCGCCGTGTTCGCGGCGGGTTCTGTGTGTTCAGCAACATTCACGTCGTGTATCAGGAGAACTCCATTATTACGGCATCGACCGCCAGGCTGTCGCCCGGCTCTGCTTTGATGGCAGTCACGACACAGTCCCGCTCGGCACGAAGGACGTTCTCCATCTTCATGGCTTCAACGATGGCCAGCTGTTCGCCCGCTTTGACTTCCTGACCTTCACTGACGGCGATAGACACGACCAGACCCGGCATCGGGCACAGCAGCATCTTGGATGTGTCCGGCGGAAGTTTTTCCGGCATCAACTCATCGAGTTCGGCAACACGCGGCGTCATGATCTTTGCTGTTACGGAATAGCCCTGCCAATCGAGGCGGTAGCCACCACGAACCGGACGGACCTGAACAGTGATGTCCTTGTCCCCGACGCGGCCGCTCCAAAGTGCAGCGCCCGGCGCCCAATCCGATTCCACATTGACGACAGGCCCGTCACCAATCGCGACATCAAGCTCAATCGGCGTTCCCGGATAACCGGCGGCAAGACGAATGGGAACGTAGGTCTTGTCCAGCTTGACCACCCAGTCTTCGCGGATCGCACCGGAGTGCGGCCGCAAACGGCCAGGAAGATGGTCGAGACGTTCGCGCTCAATCGCCGCCATGGACAGCGACACGGCCGCCAAAACGCCCCGCGCTTCGTCATCCGGCTCAGCCGGGAAAAAGCCGTCCGGGTATTCATCTGCAATGAAACTGGTCGCCAGTTCACCGGACCGCCAACGCGGATGGTTCATCAACGCTGTTAGGAACGGCACGTTGTGCTGAATGCCGTCAACGTAGTACCCGTCCAGCGCCTTGCTCATGGCGTCAATCGCTTCTTCGCGGGTCGGGGCATGGGTGATCAGCTTGGAAATCATCGGGTCGTAGAACATGGAGATCTCCGACCCCTCGACCACACCGGTGTCATTCCGGATGGTCAGCCCATCGCTTTCCAGTTCCTCCGGCGGGACGTAGCGCACGAGCCGGCCAATTGAGGGCAGGAAGTTCCGGTAAGGATCCTCGGCATAGATCCGGCTTTCCACGGACCAGCCGTTCAGCTTCACGTCGTCCTGTGCGATTTCAAGTTTCTCGCCATAGGCTACGCGGATCATCTGCTCGACCAGATCGACCCCGGTGATCAACTCGGTAACCGGGTGTTCCACCTGAAGTCGGGTGTTCATTTCAAGGAAGAAGAAGCTCTTGTCCTGGCCAGCCACAAACTCAACGGTGCCCGCGCTGTCGTAGTCAACGGCTTTCGCCAAGGCGACCGCTTGTTCGCCCATGAGCCGGCGTGTGTCTTCATCCAGCAGCGGCGACGGCGCTTCTTCAATCACCTTCTGGTTCCGGCGCTGGATCGAACACTCTCGCTCGCCCAGATAAATCGCGTTGCCGTGTTTGTCGCCAAGCACCTGAATTTCAATATGGCGCGGGTTCTCGATGAACTTTTCAACGAAGACGCGGTCATCGCCAAAGGAAGATGCAGCTTCTGATTTGGACCGGGTGTAGCCGTCACGTACTTCTTCGGCGTTCCAGGCGATCCGCATCCCCTTCCCGCCACCGCCGGCCGAAGCCTTGATCATCACCGGGTAGCCGATGTCCTCTGCGATCTCGACGGCTTGATCAGGTGATTCAATGACACCGAGATATCCTGGAACCGTGCTGACTTTCGCCTCGTTGGCAAACTTCTTGGATTCGATCTTGTCGCCCATCGCTTCAATCGCGCGCGGGTTCGGACCGATCCAAACGATACCTTCCTTTGCGAGCGCCTCCGGAAAGCTTGCCCGCTCAGACAAGAAGCCATAGCCGGGATGCACAGCTTCAGCACCAGTCTCCTTACAGGCTGCGATGATCTTGTCAGCAATCAGGTAGGATTCAGCAGCTGCCGCCGGACCGATGTGAACGGCCTCGTCGGCCATCTCAACGTGCAGAGCATTCCGATCGGCATCTGAATAGACCGCAACGGTTTTGATTCCCATCTTCCGCGCCGTCTTGATAACGCGGCACGCAATCTCACCCCGGTTGGCGATCAGTATTTTCGAGAACATGCAATTCCACCCAGCTGGATCTGTTTTCTGAGTTGTAGGCCGGTCCCCCCCTCCAGTGCAACTTATCCAAAGGGTGGTCAGACGATGTGAGAACCATCTTTTTATGGCCGTTCAGGCAAAACAATCGATAGGTTTGGATCACGGTCTATTGCGGCAAGGCACTGATTTTCCTTTTTCTTAACAAATATATTGCAAATTCTACCATGTATTTGGAGGAAGACGACGTGGTGAAAAAACTAATAACATCACTGCTCATCGGATTTGCCCTGACGAGTTCTGTTCAGGCGAAAACGATCGAAAAGTGGCATGCTGGAGAAGTCGATGGCTTCACCCGCTATTGGACCACAAACAACATCGGCGCGAGTTTTGTCGTTTGGTGCCATCCCCAGCGTCCAGTCAACGGCACTTTGTTGCATGTCGTCATTGACGGCAAAACACCCACTCCAAACACACGCATGAAGCTGATCATCGACAACGAGATCATGGAAATTCCGGTCAACGAACAAGGATATATCGACACAGGATGCGCAACCTGTGCCGACACGTTCGAATATGTCTGGCACCGGCTTCGCGCCGCAACGGCCATTGCGGTGAAGTTCAAGGACGACAGCTACGCCGGCTTTTCGCTCAAAGGTGCGAAAGAAATTTTACCGGCAAATGTCTGCCCGACTGACTGGCAAAAAAAGCAAGCGTCATGAGCAGCATCTCAGACAAGAGCGGTAAGTGTCATTTCAAGGCGTTTCTACTCAGCGGAATTAGCTAAAATTTAAGACAACCCTCGGTATTTTCAGCAGTGCATACATTGGGGCTCCGGATGTTCACTCGCCTGTTTCTAATTGCAATGTTTATCGGTCTTTCCGTCACGCCGGGCGTTTCGGAAACCGTGGGCAGTTGGCACAGTGAAAAGGTGAATGGCTATCAGCATTATTGGACCAAGAACAAGCTCGGTTCGCGGTTTTCAATTTGGTGCCCTGATAGCAAGAAGGCCGTGCTTCCACTAATCAGTATTGATATTAAGGGGCGTCTTCCGGTCCCGAGAACCTTGATCCGGGTCGAGCTTGACCACCGCTTGATCAAATTTACTGCCGACAGAGACGGGTACATCCGCCCGGACTGCCCTGCCTGCGCCGACAACATGCGGTATTTCTGGCAGCTTCTTCGTAACTCAGCACGTTTTGCCGTCCTGTTCGACGAGGATCGGCGGTATGCGGGCTTTTCAACCCGCGGCGTTGGCGAAGTGATCCCGCCAACGGTCTGTGAACCGGACCCGGGCCTTCAGGCCAACCACCAATAGGTCTTCATCCCGTAAAGCAAGACAATCCGTGTTGCCGGTCACATGTCCGGCGGCTTGATCGCGCTATACTACTTCCTACCAGGCCTGCAAAGTGCGGTGCCTGAAACACGCTGGAGGTTCGTATGAAGCCGCATGCCCTACTAATCCCCGCCGCTGTTCTTTCGCTTCTGTCAGCCGCGAACGTTGCAGAAGCTCGGCCGGATCTACGCCAGATGACCTGTGCCCAGGCACAAAATATGGTGCTTAGAAACGGAGCGGTGGTCTTTACGACAGGCCAGTACACTTATTCCAGGTTCGTCGCGAACCTCAGATATTGTGAACGTGATAAAGCCCTAGCACCGCAGTATGGCGCAACGCGTGACAATCCGCAGTGTTATGTTGCTTTTGAATGTAAAGACCCGGATCTGCTTTTCATCGATTGAGACACCGCGGCCACGGCCAACTTTTGAAGAGACGACGGCAATAAAGCCAGCCTAAAAAACAAAAACCCGCCAAGTTTTTTCTCGGCGGGTTTGAGGCTAAACATCTTTCGCAATCAGAGCGGAATGTTGTCGTGTTTTTTCCAGGGCGTTTCGACTTTTTTGGCGCGCAGCAAAGCCAAGGCTTTCGCGACACGTCGGCGGGTCGAATGCGGACGGATCACATCATCGATGTATCCACGCTCGGCTGCGACGAACGGGTTTGCAAACCGGTTCTCGTAGTCTTGCGTGCGCTTCTGGATCTTTTCCGGATCCCCCAGTTCAGAGCGGTAGAGGATCTCAACAGCGCCTTTCGCGCCCATCACGGCGATTTCCGCCGTCGGCCAGGCATAGTTGATGTCGCCGCGAATGTGCTTGGAGCTCATGACGTCATACGCTCCACCGTACGCCTTGCGGGTGATAACCGTGACCTTCGGCACTGTCGCCTCGGTGTAGGCGAACAAAAGCTTCGCGCCGTGCTTGATCAGACCGCCGTACTCTTGAGACGTACCGGGCAAGAACCCCGGCACATCGACGAAGGTGACAATCGGAATATTGAAGCAATCACAAAACCGGACGAAGCGGGCTGCCTTGCGGCTTGCATCTGAGTCCAGAACACCGGCCAGAACCATCGGCTGGTTCGCAATCACACCGACGGTGCGCCCTTCGATGCGGCCGAAACCGGTGATGATGTTGCCCGCAAAGTTCTCCTGGATCTCGTAGAAGTCCCCCTCATCGAGGGTCTTCAACACAAGCTCTTTCATGTCGTAAGGCTTGTTTGGATTGTCCGGGATAAAGGAGTCGAGGCTCATGTCGATCCGGTCCGGATCGTCGTAGTTTGTGACCTCGGGCAGCTCTGCCTGATTGTTCATCGGCAGGAAGTCGATAAGACGCCGCATCTCCAAAAGCGCCTCAACATCATTGTCGAATGCACCGTCGGCGATTGAGGATTTGGTTGTGTGCACCGACGCACCGCCGAGTTCTTCAGCTGTGACCGTTTCATTGGTCACGGTTTTCACAACATCCGGTCCGGTGACGAACATGTAGGACGTGTCGCGGACCATAAAGATGAAGTCGGTCATTGCCGGCGAATAAACGTCACCGCCCGCACAGGGGCCCATGATCAGGGAAATCTGCGGAATGACGCCGGATGCCTGAACATTGCGGGTGAACACCTCGCCATAACCGCCCAGCGCCGCAACCCCTTCCTGGATCCGCGCACCGCCCGCATCGAAAAGACCAATGATCGGTGCCCGGTTCTGCAGAGCCATGTCCTGCAGTTTGACCATCTTTTCAGCATGGGCCTCGGACAGGGACCCGCCGAAAACAGTGAAGTCCTTGGAGAACACGTAGATGGTTCGGCCGTTGACCGTGCCCCAGCCGGTGACAACGCCGTCGCCAGGAATGTGCTGCTCGTCCATGCCGAAATCGGTGCAGCGGTGCTGCTTGAACATGTCGAACTCTTCAAACGAGCCTTCGTCCAAAAGGATTTCGATCCGCTCCCGAGCGGTCAGCTTGCCTTTGGAGTGCTGGGAATCGATGCGCCGCTGGCCGCCACCCATCTTGGCCGTTTCCCGCCGCTGCTCCAACTCCACCAGAACGTCTCTCATCTGGGTCTCCCAATGTCTTTGTCTTGTTTGGTCCTAGCATGCCCTCCGAACCCGGCAAAGTCAGCACAAGGGAGAATGGCAGGTGTGATCCCGCAATCTGAATTCGGCGCGATTTGGTGAGCTATCCGCCTTCCTCCGCCCGCAGCCTCATCAATTTTGCCTAGAAATTAGGCAGAATACGCCGGTAAATTGACCTTGGGTTGTCAGATCCGGCCTGCCATCCTAGTCTTAATTAACAAAGCAAGCGGGGAGGCAATGTCAGACAGCTCTGGTTTTTTCAATGAGATGCTCGAACAGGACGGCAG
The DNA here is from genome assembly GCF_055755305.1 of Roseibium sp. R5. Taxonomy (NCBI): domain Bacteria; kingdom Pseudomonadati; phylum Pseudomonadota; class Alphaproteobacteria; order Hyphomicrobiales; family Stappiaceae; genus Roseibium; species Roseibium sp. R5. The sequence continues at coordinate 3,141,387 of NZ_CM146910.1, read as the reverse complement.
TCCACGGGCCCCATATTCAAGAATCGCCAATTGGCTTCAAGACAAGCCGAACAGTTTTCTAACCAAGAAGAGCCGCGACGCGGAAACCATCTTCCGCCGCCTTGGGATTACCTTCGCGGTTTATGGTGCCGAAGACGCCACTGAGCGGCTTATTCCCTTTGATCCCATCCCCAGGATCATCTCAGCTTCAGAGTGGCGCCGCCTGTCGGCCGGTATCGACCAGCGTGTTCGCGCCCTCAACGCCTTCCTGCACGACATTTATCACCGCCAGGAAATTATCCGTGCCGGGCGCATTCCGGCGAACCTTATCCTGCAGAACGAGGCATTCTTGCCGGAAATGGCCGGGTTCACCCCGGCGCGAAAGGTCTATTCCCACATCATCGGGACAGATCTGGTCCGGGTTTCTGAGAACGAGTTTTATGTGTTGGAAGACAACACGCGGACCCCGTCCGGTGTTTCCTACATGATGGAGAACCGGGAAACGATGATGCGTCTTTTCCCGGAATTGTTCCAAACCCACAATGTGGCTCCCGTGGAGCGTTATCCGGAAAACTTGCGCCAGACGCTCGAAAGCGTTGCCCCGGATCCGGCGAAATCAGAACAGACCATCGTCGTCCTAACACCTGGTATCTACAACTCCGCCTATTTTGAGCATGCGTTCCTGGCCGACAGCATGGGCGTGGAATTGGTTGAAGGCCGTGATCTGTTTGTCGATGCCGGCAAGGTCTTCATGCGCACGACCCGGGCGCCAAAACAGGTCGACGTGATTTACCGCCGGATTGACGATGCGTTCCTCGACCCCCTCACCTTCAATCCGGACAGTATGCTGGGCGTGCCCGGACTGTTTGATGCCTATCGTGCAGGCAATGTGACGATCTGTAATGCGCCCGGCACAGGAATTGCCGATGACAAGGCGATCTACGCGTATGTGCCGGACATCATTGAGTTCTACACCGGTCAAAAACCGATCCTCAACAATGTGCCCACGTGGAACTGTTCGCGGGAAGATGATCTTGCCTATGTGCTCGACAATCTCGCCGACATCGTTGTGAAGGAGGTTCACGGATCTGGTGGTTACGGCATGTTGATCGGTCCAACAGCCTCAAAACGGGAGATCGCAGAGTTCAGGAAAATCCTGCAGAACAACCCCTCCAACTACATCGCTCAGCCGACGCTCGCCTTGTCGGCCTGTCCAACCCATGTTGCCTCCGGCATCGCGCCCCGCCACGTGGATTTGCGCCCCTTCGTTCTTATCGGCGATCAGGTGCGCATCACACCTGGGGGCTTGACCCGCGTTGCGCTGAAGAAAGGCTCCCTGGTGGTCAATTCCAGCCAGGGCGGCGGCACAAAAGACACTTGGGTACTGGAGGACTGAGACGACATGCTAGGAAGAACCGCCGCCTCCTTGTTCTGGATGTCGCGCTATCAGGAGCGCGCCCAAAACATTACCCGACTGATGGAAGTCGCTTATCGTGGGGCTATCATGGCTTACGATGGGCAAGCCGAAGGCCACCATTGGCAATTCGCTCTGGCCTGTTCAGGCGCTGAGACTGGCTACCACGAAAAACATGACGAGCTGCACTCGCGGCACGTCACGAACTACATGGTCTTTTCAAAAGACAACCCGATCAGCATCCGCAATTGCCTGGAGTTATCGCGCAACAACGCCCGTGCGGTGCGCACAGGCATCACCGCCGAGCTTTGGGAAGCCATCAATACGACCTGGATTGAGTTTTGCGACACCAGCCCGCAATCAGTCACCCAGGAAAAACTTCCGGACTTTCTGGCTTGGCTTGCCCAGCGGTCACATCTTTTCCGGGGCGCACTTCTGAACACTGTCTTACGCGATGATGGCTATTACTTCAGCCAGATGGGAACCTTTGTCGAACGGGCGGATAACACGGCACGGATCCTCGACAACCAATACTGGGTGCTCCTGCCGGACAACGACATCATCGAAGACGGCAGTTCTGAACGATACCAATGGTCGGCGATCCTGCGCGCCTTGTCCGGCCGCCGGAGCTACCGGTTTGCCTATCCAAACGCACAGCTAAAGGCCTTTAACATCGCCGAGTTTTTGATCCTGCGGCGCGAAATGCCCCGGTCGCTCGCCTATTGTTATGACTGGCTTGCCGACACAGCCGAAGACCTGGGGCATTTCTATGGGTCGCGGGAACCAAGCCTGGATTTGGCGGCTGATGTCTTCAAGGATCTGAAGGAGAAGCAGATGCGGGACATCTACCAGGAAGGCCTGCATGATTTCCTGATCGACTTTATCGGCAAGAACAACCAGTTTGCCCACCAACTATGTGAAGACTACAACTTCGCCTGACCTGTTAACCGAACAATTTCGGAACCGAGATGCGATTATTCGTCCGACATACAACCCGCTACAAATACGATCAACCGCTCGCCAACGCCATGCAGCAGCTTCGGCTCACGCCGGTCGCCAATCCTGCGCAACGGATCATTGACTGGAGTATCGAAGCGCCCGGCATTGAGCGCGCAACAACCTATTCCGATGCTTTTGACAACATCGTGCATATGGTCTCGCGCGCGGGGCCTGTTGAAGACGTCGAAATCACTGCCACCGGCACTGTGGAAACGACAGAAACCAATGGCGTGATCGGCAAAGAAAAGGGCGCCAGCGCGCCCGCACGGATCTACACCCGCGTCACACCCCTCACCCATTCGAACCAGGCGATCCGGAAACTGGCAGCCCTTGCAGAAGTCCCGGATCCGATCGGCGGGTTTCACGAGCTCATGCACGCCATCCGCGACAAGGTCGACTACAAGGTGGGCGTGACAGAGACCCACGCCAGTGCGACGACTGCACTTGCGGCCGGTGAAGGTGTTTGCCAAGACCATGCCCATATTTTCATCGCTGCAGCTCGCTCAATCGGAACACCGGCACGCTATGTGTCGGGCTATTTGCTGCTGGAAGACGAACAAGCCTCTGAAGCGCACCATGCGTGGGCGGAAGTCCGGATCGAGGGGCTTGGATGGGTTGGTTTCGATGTATCCAACGCTATTTGCCCAACCGAGCGGTATATCCGCTTGACCACGGGCCTCGACTCGCGTTCCGCTGCTCCTATCCGGGGAATCCGTTTTGGCGGGCAGGAAGAAAACCTGCATGTCGAGGTGGATGTGGCGCAAGCTGCGCTTCAGCAGCAACAATAATCGGGTCCTTTTGAATCCGCTTGCCAACGCCGGGAACTGGGACTAAACGGCGTCGGCCAAAATTCGCGGGATCGGGAAGAGCCGTATGACCTATTGCGTTGGAATTAAACTGGACCGTGGCCTTGTGTTGGCCGCCGATACGCGCACCAACGCCGGCATCGACAACATTGCGTCTTTCAAAAAGCTGCATGTCTGGGAAAAGACCGGCGAGCGGGTCATCACCTTGCTGTCGTCCGGCAACCTGGCCGTGACGCAAGCGGTCGTGTCCCTGTTAATTGAGCACGCCGACAACTCTAGCGATGAACGCACCACCGTGATGACCGCAAAGACCATGTTCCAGGTCGCGCGTCTTGTCGGCAGCGCCATTCGTGAGGTAAAGGCGATCGATGGTGAGGCCTTGGCCGCGAACGCCGACAACTTCTATGTCAGCTTCATTCTCGGCGGCCAAATCAAGGGTGAAGAACCGCGCCTGTTCCAGGTCTATGCAGCAGGCAACTTCATCGAAGTCGCGGATGACACACCGTTTCTGCAGATCGGCGAGCACAAATACGGCAAACCGATCCTCGATCGTGTCACACGAAAAAACATGCGTCTTGGCGAGGCTGCCAAGATGATCCTCCTGTCCTTTGATTCCACTTTGCGCTCGAACTTGTCCGTCGGCATGCCGATCGACATGCTGCTCTACAACACAGACAGCTTCAACACCGACCGGCAAATCCGCATCGAGCAGGACAACCCGTATTTCCAGAAGCTGTCCCACGGTTGGTCAGAGAAACTTCGCGAAGGTTTTGCCGATCTGGAAGAGTTCGACGTCTAACTGATTTCCGGCACTGCCCGCCTTTGTTAGGGTTCCGTCACATTGAGCTTCTAAAAGCGTGCGGAGACAACCGGAGTCCTGCCTGAATGAGCAAAGCCGATACCATGGCATCCGCACTTCCAGACATTGTCTGGACCCGCGAGCCGGCCCAAGAACACCTTGACGAGAACGACGCAACGCTGAACGCCGTGCGCGACATGATCAAGGCCGGCAAACGGCAGGATCTCCTTGACCTATTAAAGCTTTGGGATCCGACCGACGTCATGCAGATGCTGACACGGCTCCGTCTGAAACACGCCCGAAAGCTGTTCAAATGGCTCCCGGCCAATCCGTCGGTCAAGGTTGTTGCGGAGCTCAGTCCGGAGTTCCGGTCTATTTTGATGGAGGAGTCCACCCTCGATCAGTTCCGGGACATCCTGGCTGGCCTCGACCCGGAAGACGCAATCGAGATCCTCAACGAGTTTCCCGAAGATGCCGCCGATGAGCTGATCACGCGCCTGCCCGATGTGGAGGACATCGCCACCCGAGCGTCTTATGCCGACGACACGGCAGGGCGGGTTATGGCCCGCAAGTTTGTCGCGCTGCCGGAGGCCTGCACGGCCGGGGAAGCCGTCGAACAGATGCGCGCGGAGGCCAACCGTATCCGCAAAGTTTTCACCGTTTATGTCACCGATAAAGACGGCCGGCTAACCGGGACGGTCGAAGTCGGCAAACTCTTGCTGGCCCCTGCAGACGCGCCGTTGTCTAGCATCATGAACCGCGATGTCATTTCAGTTTCGGCCGATATGGACCAGGAAGAGGTCCTGCGGCTCGCCCGAAAGCGGGACATGCGAACCGTCCCGGTTGTCGGTGCAGACGGCCATTTGGTGGGGCGGATCACGCCAAAGCAGCTGACCCGGATCGCATCCGATGAAGCAAATGAAGACATGCTCTTGATGAGCGGTGTGTCAGCCGAATCCCGTTCCGATGACACAGTGTTCCGGATCGTCCGGGGCCGCCTGCCCTGGCTGCTCGCAGGACTGATCGGCGCAAGTGTTGCGGCAACGGTTGTTGGTTCCTACGAAGACCAGCTGGCCGAAGCCGCGATCCTGGCAGCTTTCATCCCCGTGACCATGTCCATGGCGGGCAATGCTGGCCTTCAGGCCTCTGCTGTTGCCGTTCAGGGGATCGCCACCGGCGCCCTTTGGTCCGGTGATATTGTGTTCCGGCTGCTCAAGGAGTTCCTGGCAGCCCTTTTGAACGGCACTGTGGCGGGCCTTATCCTGGGAACGCTGGTCATGCTCGCCTCTTTCGTCGTGCCGCTTGAAGCGCCGTTTGATCTGGCTTTGGCGACATCACTCTCCTTGTTGTGCGTCACCACGATCGCCGCCATGGTCGGCGCCACCATTCCGATCATTCTCGACAAGATCGGCATCGATCCGGCCATGGCCATCGGTGTCTTCATCACCTCGTCCAATGACGTCTTGGGCGTCCTGATCTTCTTCCTGATGGCAACAACGTTCTATCTGGGCTGATGTCCCGGTCGGCCAAGTTTCTGATCCACGCGCCGCCCCTGCGAAGGCAGGGGCCTAGTAAACACTCAGACCTATACTATCAAGGCTATCGAGCCTTATGCGTTTGCCAGAACAAGGGCGGCCGCATCGAACTCTGAGCGCTTGTATGCGCGGATCTGTTTGGCTTCCGCATCCTCGCCCCAACGCTCGATGTTGAAGTCTTCTTCAACATGGGCGGCGGTCCAGACATTGTCCGCATCTAGGAACCCCTCGCGCAGCGCGAGCGCAAGAAGCGCCGACCCGGTCAACGTGGTGACGGTATGAAACCCGGCAAGCCGCAGCGGGCTGTCGTCGCCGATCCTGGAGCGGAACGCCGTCAGCAACGCAGGATCCTGCGGCGTGTGCATGATGCCTTCGATGAGCACGAATCGTCCGCCAAGTTGATCGCCGGCCCATTCAACCACCGGGTCCCACACACGGCGCTGGGTGTCGCAGAGACTCTCCGGATCGTCGGCCCGGTAGCAAAGCGCATCATTTCCGGCAAACCCGGTGATGTCATCCGCGACTTCGCCAAATCGCTTGGCGACTGCATCTTGGGCCGAGTTGGCAATCCGGGTCAGCGGCATTCGGGCCGGATTGATTTCCTTCTCCTGAGCCTCCCACTCCGCGGCAACAGCAGCGCCCAAGACTTCGGTCGGCAGCAAAAGTGTCGACTTGGCCGGTGTCTTCACCGGGCGCCCATCCAGATGAATGGCAAAACCATCTTCTGTTTCAACGTGTTCGGCGCTCTTGTAGAATCTCTTTGGCAGCTCGCGGCGAGACAGTTCCCGGGCCCGTTGCTCCGGATCCTTCGCCGCATCTTCATGCAATGCTTCAAGGTAATCACGCATCACACTGCTTCCTCTGTGATTTTTAAGATTTCATTTATTGCTACAGCGAGCTCATCGAAAGTGTCGACCACCCGCTCCGCGCCCTCACTTACCAACTGGCTGTGATCATGGTAGCCCCAGGTCACACCGATCGCATGGACCCCGGCAGACCGCGCCATGGCCATATCAAACCCGGTATCGCCGATCATGACCGTCTTTATGGCTTCTGCACCTGTTTCCCGCAAAGCCCGTTCGATCATGTCCGGATGCGGCTTTGAAGGGGATGTGTCCGCGGTCTGGATGGTGATGAAGCGTCCATGCAGATCATGAACATCCAGCATGTACCGAACCCCGCGCATCGCCTTGCCCGTTGCGATACCAAGCAAAACATCAAGCCGTGCATGCAGCCGATCGATCGCTTCACGGGCGCCCGGATACAACGGATCAAGGTCCAGCCCGGACGTCCGCCGCGCAATCTTTTCCGTCCGGTAAGCGTCCGCCATTTGCGCGACCAGATGCGTGTGGTTTGGACCGACAAGATCCTGAAACGCCTCTTCCAGTGACCGCCCCACTATTGACAGGATTGTCTTTCGATCGGGAGCTGGGAGCCCGACAGCGGAAAACGCTGTTTCGAAGCCATGCACGATGGTGTTCTGGCTATCGAGAAGCGTGCCATCGACGTCAAATATGATCAGGTACATAAGGATCCGTGTCCGTTGGGCTCACCAATTGGCCGCATGTGCCGGGTTTTCCAGCCAGGGTCAAGCGGTCTGGGACATATTTTGGCCCGCATTTGCAGTCAAACGGCGCGCTGCCGGATAGAGCATTTTTTCCCGCCCCTGCAGAAGTTGCCGGGTTCCTCCACAGAACCGCCTCTCCCGGGCGAGCAATTTTGGATATCGCGGAAAACAAACGGGCACTTCGCGGACACCTCAGTCAAGGTGGTCTGAGTTTCGAGTGCGCCGCGCCCCGGCCGAAACGGCAAAAAATCGCCGTATGGTTAAAAGTTTATATAAACGCCTCAGGCAAGCTTGACGGGCGAGTATCAGTAAACATCGCCGTGTGATTCGATCCGCGGCCTCAGGGAAATACGTGCTTTATGCCAAAGACACACCAGTCCACGCCCAAGGCGCACACTCCGGTATCCAAGCAAAGCAGCTTCGGCGGCCATCTTTTGACAATCGGTGCGGTTACAGTCCTCGCCGGTGCTCTCGCCATCAAGGCGGCACTGCCTGCCCTGCAAGGTACAGCTGAGCATAAGGCAGTCGCGCTCACTCCAATCAAGGCCACGGTGCAGGTTGCCAAGGCCGAAGATGCAAACCATACGGTTCGTATCGCAACGTCGATAAAGGTGCCGGACTTCCCTGCAAACGATCGCGCTTCTTTAGACGCTATGGACAAGGCAAGGATTACCCCGGCTACGGCACAGCTTCTGCCAACACAGGACCAAAAGAACGTCGCCAAGGTTGCCCTCGCACAACGTTTGGCCTTCCTGAACCTGCGCTACGCCCTCATAGCCAGCCGGCCCGCCGAAGACGATACCGTTTATGGTCCTCCTGCCCCAGTTACCGGAAACACGTTGGTAGCTGAAGCGGCTCCGGAAGTGCCACAAGCAGCGGAGACATCAGGCCCGCAAACAGTCGTTGCGGGCCTTGCAGAACCGGCCGAAATCACGGCAGATCCGTCAACGGTCGATGCCTTGCCGATGATCGACGCGGAAACTGAGACTGTTCAGGTGGCAAGCCTGTCGCCATCAAATGTGCTGCCTGTCCCTGCCATGCGCCCGAAACCGTTGGTTCGAACGAAACCCGGTGCAATTTCAAAGCCCTCCTCTGCACCAAACATGCGTAAGACCACGCAGGCGCCTGTCTTGGCATACGCCAAGCCCCAAGAACCGGGCGCGGAAGACTCACCGTTCAGCGGCCTTGGAAAACTGTTTAACGGTAAAGGCGGCGGCTTGCCGGGCCGCAGCAGTAAAATCGCGGTTTATGACATCAGCGCAGCTGTCGTTCACATGCCGGATGGCAGCAAGCTGAAGGCAAATTCCGGCATCGGACACCGGATGAACAAACCCAAATATGCCTATGTGAAGAATCTCGGCCCCACGCCGCCGAACGTTTACAAGCTGCGGATGCGGGAGCGGCGGTTCCATGGGGTCGAAGCGATCCGGATGCTGCCCTACGACGTTGCTGCCATGCGCGGCCGCGACGGTATGTTGGCGCACTCTCCGCTTCTTCGGCGCAGCAAGGGCTCACATGGCTGTGTTGCGTTCACCCACTACGACAAGTTTCTGAGAGCCTTCAAACAGGGCAAGGTCAAAACGATGATCGTCGTGCCGGACATGAGCAAGCTGCCCAAATACATGGCGCTCTACAACGAACGGAAATACGCATCCAGATAGTGCGCTTGTGGTCTGTCAGATGATTGGGTATGGGTTTTAGGCATCTCCCAACGAAGCCTGCCCGGAGCCATCCTTGACCAAAATCATCGCGCTATTCTTGATCCTGGTGGCTGCAATCCAGGTGATCAAGCCTCTCGGCTGGCCAGGCCTTAAGAAGCGGTCCGATGCCTGGAAACTGGCCGCCGGCGTGGTCGCCGTCACCATCGGATCCGTTATTCTGACCGCACTGTTTCAGGGACTTTAAGTCCGCCCTGGAAGGAGATCCAATACCGTTTCATGAAGCCGCTTTGAGCCTGAGGCAACAATTGCACCTCGTGACGACAGCGATAACGGAGCGCCACTCCAATCCGTGATGCATCCCCCCGCTTCTTCAACAATTGGGACCAGCGCACAAATATCGAACGGATCAAGGTCCGGACCGTTCAGACATACGTCCACCATACCCCGCGCCAAGGCACCGTAGGCGAGGCATCCACCATCAAACCCCGTCATGGCGCCTGTGCTGTTCAAAGCTTCAAAGCCACTCCGGCTCTCACCGCAAAACGAATTCGGATTGGCCAGCGACAGGACCGCGCGATCCAAGTCCGCGTCTTTGCGGCTGGTGATGCAGCGGCCGTTCAAGGTCGCTCCACCGCCCTTGATCCCACAATACCGGATATGTCCCATCGGTTGATCGATGACGCCTATGACAGGTTTCCCGTGGTGGCAGAGCGCAATCAGGACACCGAAGTTGAGCAGCCGGGCACCGAACTGCCGTGTCCCGTCAATCGGGTCCAGGACCCAGACAAACTCCTTGTCGAGATCTTCTGCACCAAACTCTTCGCCGAGGATGCCATGGTCCGGATGACGGTGTGCGATCAGATCACGAAGCCGGTGTTCAACGGCTGTATCCGCTTCAGTCAAAGCAGAACGGTCGGCCTTGTACGAAACCGCGCCCTCACTGAACCAGGCTGTCCGCACGATTTCACCTGCGGCGTCAGCTAGGTCATGAGCGGTCCTGCCAAACTCGGCCAGGTGATCAACCATGTCCAAACTCTGGCATGAAAGAAACGTCCCTAGCGCTTGATGACGTTCTCATCCGGATCATCTATTTCCGGATCATAGTCGGTCGCATCAAAGCCCAAGAGGTTCCAGGTCTGCTGCATGTGCGGCGGGAGCGGTGCAGACACATCGATTTTTCCGTGGCCGGAGGGGTGCGGAATGACGATCCGCCGCGCCAAGAGATGCAAACGGTTCTGGATACCGCCCGGCAGTTCCCAGTTTTCGATGTTGAAGTATTTGTCATCCCCGATGATCGGGTGACCGATATGAGCAGCATGCGCGCGCAGCTGGTGTGTCCGGCCTGTGATCGGTTTCATCGTGACCCATGAGAGCTTCTGGCCGGATTTTTCGAAGACAGAGTAGAGCGAGACTGCGTGTTGCGCATCATCCGCGCCGCCCTGGCGGACCACCTGCATACGCTCTTCTTCTTCATCGCGAGCGAGAAAGGTTGAAATCCGTCCCTGATGAGGCTTCGGAACACCGGCGAGGATTGTCCAATACACCTTGCGCGTATTGCGATGCCGGAACGCCTTGGTCAGTTCCTGCGCCGCCTGACGGGTCCGCGCAACAAGAATGATCCCGGAGGTTTCCCGGTCAAGCCGGTGGACCAAGCGCGGCTTGTTGCCCTTTTGATCGGTAAAGGCATCCAGCATGCCATCCAGGTGGCGCTTCAAACCCGAACCACCCTGAACCGCAAGACCAGCCGGCTTGTTGAGGACCATGACCTGGTTGTCCTCATAGAGCAGCATGTCCTCGATTGCCTTTTTGTCGTCGGCAATCAGCTTGGTCGATTTCGGCCGGGCGTTTTTCTTGTCATCCGCTGGCAATTCAACACCGAGCGGTGGAATGCGGATAATCTGCCCTTTGGCAATCCGCGTGTTGCTTTCCGCGCGCTTGCCATCCACCCGCACCTGTCCGGTCCGCAGCAGTTTTTGCAAGCGGCCAAAACCCAATCCGGGATAATGGGCCTTGAACCAACGGTCGAGGCGCATGCCCGCCTCATCAGCGGTCACTTTTTTCTGTTCAATCGCGGACATTTTTGGACTCGTTCAGCTGCAGCTTGAATGTGCTGCGCTCGATCTAGGCCTTCGCGGCGTCGCAAAGGCAAAACAAACATTCCGCCGCGTATAGGCGGATTTGGGCCGAAAGGAAAGGAAAACGTGCAGGCAGGCAACCCGATGGCCTCAAGTTCCGCCAATGCGCATGACCGCAAGACCGGCGAACACCGCCAGAATGGAGAGCACGACCGAGCCAACCACATAGATCAAGGCCAGCATTGTGTCGCCCCGCTCCCACAGGACCGACGTATCGAGAGAAAAAGCGGAAAAGGTCGTAAAGCCGCCGAGAAGACCTGTTGCAAGGAAATATCGCAGTGGTTGCAGGTGTGCGGCCTCATGCTTGACCAACCAGCCAACAAAGAGCCCCATGGCCAGCGAACCGATCACATTCACCGCTAACGTGCCAACCGGAAATCCGGGGCCAAACAACCGGAGGGTTGCCATCGACACGAGGTGCCTTCCGCCAGCGCCAATACCGCCACCGATCATAACCAGTAGGAGATGATACAAACCAATCCGTCCTATTCCGTTATCTGCTTTCAGTCTTTGCCGGACCGGCCCCTTAAATCAACCATGACGTCTGGTTTCTTGCACACCAAAAGGCCGTTGTAGTTCACAGGCGGCGGGAGTTGCGTCACACATTCTCCGCGACATGGGCAAAGTCAGGGTAGATAGACCGGACCAATGCATCCACGCGATCGAGTTCTTCGGGAATGTTCGCCAATTTTTCCCGTTCCTCGTCCAATATGGCCAGAAAGACCCGCGCGCGCGCCTGGTTCAACTGGTGCTGAAGCAACGTGGTTTCGCCGACAGCTGAGAGAATGACGCTGACCAGCCGGTCGGCAGCGTTGAGCCGGCCCCATAGATAGTCATGCTCGCGCCAGGACCTGTTGAAGAACGCACCAAACATGTTGAGCTGTTTTCCCTTGAGCTCAAACCCGTCGGTGTAGAGGCTTTCGGCATCCTTCGGACTGATCCGGTCAACAAGGATCTCCGTGACTTCCGAAAAGTCGTTCCGCTGCAGGACCGGGAATGTGATCAGGTCATAAAAGCCGAAGCCGATATAGGCTTGGAGAAGTGCCCGATGCCGGTCCTTGTCCAGCGCCCCTCCTGCTGCCTCGGCAAAGAGTTCGTCCTGCAACCGATCCAGATCAGCCAGCCCCATCATGCCGCTCAGCTGGTCTATCAATTGTTCTAGCGATTGAGCACAAGACGTGGAAGCGGGATCTTGCGCACAGAGCTCGTGGGCCGATTGCACAAATTGCCCTCCGTAGAACCGCTCCTGCCAACGCCACGACAAATGATCAACCTGCTCGTATAGAAGGCCCTTCAGCCGGTCCAGGGCGGCGGTATCTGGCGCCGGTAGTTTGGAAGAACGATCGTAGTTGTAGAACTCGTTTAGCTTGCGAATAACAAACCGCAGGCGGCGGATCCGATAGTCGACGTCCAGCCCTTTCAGAAGTGCAATCACCGCCGGGTCGCTTCTGCCAAGCTCATCCGGACGATCAGATGGCAAGCTCAGAAAGTGATTGTAGAATTGGTTGAGCAGCCGTTCTTCCTGGCGAGTCCCATTCTGGTTTTTATCGAAGGCTGTTACCAAGGTGGCAAGCCGTTCCGCCAGTGCATGCAGTTTCAAGGACTGATAGTTCAGAAAGGCAAATCCGGCCTGTTCAAAAGCCTTGACCGTCGCCTGTTTCCGGCAACGCGACACGACATCGGGCGTGATGGCCCGCCAGCTTGGCAAGATCCCGGACACGGCCTGCTCCACGATCGGGTTGGCGGTGTCGATCAATTTCGCCAGCCACCGGCTGCGACGGTTGTTTTGCTCCAGTTCCTTCAGATCATCCCCGATCGGCTCATTGCGAGGGATGTGGGCTAGCGATGCCAAAATAACCCGGAAAAAGCCGGGCAGTTCAGTGACACCCCTCTCCTCGGCCGCGTATTCAAGCGGGGTTGGATCGACATACAATAACCGCCGCGACACCTCTCTTGCCGCAGGGCGGTCCTTGATGACATCGATCACTGGCGCGAAAGGCTTGTTCATCACCACACTGCCGTCCACAAAACAGTGACGCGAGGTCGTGTCATCATCGAGATGAAGTGCCCGGGACAAGAACCGGTCGCGATTGGCCCAGCGTTCCTTGCGGCGGGTGAGAACACGATCCATCTCAGCAATCGTTGCCGGGGGAAAGGCACCGGGAAACGACGACGTGGCACGAGCCGCGAACACCAATTCCGGAATACTTTTTTCGTCGAATTGGCTGTCAATGAAATGGTTCGACCGGTGCGAGGCATGGAAATGCAGAATGCGCCGGTGATCCCACTCCTCCACATAGTCCGGATCATCCAGCAAAATGCGCCGTTTGATACCGTTGTAATCGGTGATCGTCACAAAGAGATCGAGGGTTTGCCCCCTCGGAATCAAGGTTCGTTCCGCTGGCCGTTTGATCTCCATCTTCTGGCTTGCATCGAGCATCCATCCGATGAACCGTTCCCCGGAAAACGGCGGTGAAAACCATCGTGACTGCATGAACTGGCGCAGCTTTTCACGTGTTTCAGGATCTTCAACCCGCCGGGAAAGCCGCGCAGAGACCAACCGGTCCAGCATCGGTGACACCGACATCTTGAAGTATCGGGACAGGCCGTTCTGGGGCCGAGCAAGGCGTGTCACATCCGCATTTTTCAGCCACATCTCACTGTGACTGTCCAGCGGCAGGTCGTGGGCGATTGCGCGCGCCAGCATGATCCCGTTGACACCACCCGCAGACGCCCCGGCAATCGCGTCGACGACAACGCGAATGTCCGCCTTGGGCGACAAGAGATTGAGTAGGTCTTCATAGGCAGCCTGGGACGGCGCCATATGCTGCGCACTGTCCGGCTTGTCGCCGTTTTTGGTTTTCCGGTCTGCGCGATAAGACGACGCCCGCACCAAATTCAGAATTTCACGGCTCACACCATGCATGTAGATGGCAAGGGACACCCCGCCATACAAAACAAGCGCAAGTCTGAGCTCGACTTCCTTCATGGGATTGATTCGGTCCTTCTATCCAAATGCTACCGCAGATCGGCGCCCGTATCATTCATGTTGGCATTCGCCCCGCCCCTCGAAAGAATCTATCAGGCGTTTCTTATTCAAACCTGTTCACAGATGGTTTTTCGGAGCTGGCGTACCGCTTTCCCCTTAGAATCTCGTGCAAATTGATCTGCAGCGTTTTAGATTGCTGACAGGCAAGGCCAATGGCGCCACCAGCCATTCAACCGCGGCGAACCGCCGGTGTGGATCAAGCGTTTATGGAAGATACGAAAAGCATCAAATCGGAGGACCGCGCCAAAGCGCCCAAGAGGACGCGGGCGAAATCCGGTTCGGAATTGCAAAAGCTCCGCAAGGACAATGCTGCCCTTCGGGCAGAGCTGGACGATCTGACCCTGCTTTATGAAGCAACGATTGAGCACAGTGAGGCGATCGAGGACCAGCTTGCTGGCCAGACCGCCAAGCTCGAAGTGCTCTCCGGCAAGCTTTCTAAATACCTCTCTCCGCAGGTCTACAAGTCGATTTTCGAAGGGCGGCAAGAAGTCAAAATCGCCTCGACACGCAAGAAGCTGACTGTTTTCTTTTCTGATATCGCTGAATTCACAGAGACCGCCGACCGGCTGGAATCGGAAGAACTAACAGCTCTTCTCAATCACTATCTGACAGAGATGTCGAACATCGCACTCAAACACGGCGCGACTATCGACAAATATGTTGGCGATGCGATCCTGATCTTCTTCGGGGACCCGGAGACAAAAGGCGTGCGCGAAGATGCCCTCGCCTGTGTTCGGATGGCGATTGAGATGCAAATCCGCATGAGCGAATTGCAGGCGGATTGGCGCAAGGCTGGCATTTCCAAACCGCTGAAATGCCGGATGGGCATCCACACGGACTACTGTACCGTTGGCAACTTCGGCAGTGAGGACCGTCTCGACTACACAATCATCGGCCGGGGTGTGAACATTGCTTCCCGCCTCGAGAGCTTGGCGGCACCCGGGGCGATCACGATTTCCTTTGAAACCTACTCACAGGTCAAAGACCACATCGTCTGCCGGGAAACCGGCGATGCCACCGTCAAGGGGATCGCCTATCCGATCACAACCTTTGAAGTGCTGCGCGAAGAAATGCAGGAAGATTTTCAGTCGGCGGACAAGCTCATGGACATGTCAAAACAGCTTGAGGATCTTGCTTTCGAACTGCCGTCGGAAATTGGCAGCAAAGAGCGTGAAAGCCTTGTGTCTTCGTTGAAAAATGCCTTGGCGCGCCTCAACGAGGCGGATGACAAATAGATCCGCTAGATCAACAGGCGTTTTCATCAAAACGACCGATGCTCTAGCTGGGTTCCTTGCGCAGCTTGTCCCAGTACTCCAGGCGCTTCCGCAGATCCCGTTCAAAACCGCGTTGCGGCGGATCGTAATAAGTCTTGCGGCCCATATCCTCCGGGAAATAATCCTGACCGGAAAAGCCGTCTGGCGCGTCGTGGTCGTATTGATAGCCGTCGCCATAACCTTCCTGCTTCATCAGCTTGGTCGGCGCATTCAAGATATGCTTGGGCGGCAGCAGTGACCCGCTGGTCTTGGCATCCCGCATCGCAGCCTTGTAAGCGGTGTATGCTCCGTTGGATTTTGGCGCAGTCGCCAGATAGATCACGCACTGCGCAAGCGCGAGCTCACCTTCCGGCGAGCCAAGCATCTGGTAGGCATCCCGGGCGGCATTGGCCTGAACCAGCGCATTGGGATCCGCAAGGCCGATATCTTCAACCGCCATCCGGATCAGCCGCCGGGCGAGATACATCGGATCTTCGCCGCCATCCAGCATCCGGCAAAACCAATAAAGCGACGCGTCCGGATCGGATCCGCGCACCGATTTGTGCAGCGCTGAGATGAGATTGTAATGGCCATCTGCGCTCTTGTCGTAAATCGGGGCCCGGCGCTGCACGATTTCCTGGAGGCGTTCGGCGTCAAACACCTCATCTTCGGCAGACGCCCGCCAGACATCTTCTGCCAGCGTGAGCGCCGAGCGTCCATCACCATCCGCCATGCGGATGAGGACCCCACGCGCTTCGTCATCGAGCGGCAGCTTGCGCTCTTCCACCTCCTCAGCCCGTGCCAGAAGCTGTTCGATCGCTTCCTTGTTGAGCGATTGAAACGTCATCACATGAGAGCGCGACAGGAGCGCTGCATTGAGCTCAAAAGACGGGTTTTCCGTGGTCGCTCCAACAAGCGTGATCGTTCCGTCTTCCATCACGGGCAGAAAACTGTCCTGCTGAGCTCTGTTGAAGCGGTGGATCTCATCGACGAACAAGAGAGTTGCCCGCCCGCCCATGCGTCGGGCACGGGCGGCTTCAAACACTTTCTTGAGATCGGCAACACCTGAAAAAATGGCCGAGATCTGCTCGAATGCGAGATCAGTCTCGTTGGCAAGCAGGCGTGCAATCGTTGTTTTTCCGGTGCCCGGAGGTCCCCAGAATATCAGGGAACCGAGCGTCCGGGTTTTCAGCATCCGGGACAGCGTCCCCTCAGGTCCCAGCAAGTGGTCCTGCCCGACAACGTCTTCCAACCGTGCAGGACGCATGCGATCTGCCAGCGGACGCGGTGAAGACGCAGCCAAACCAGAAGCTTCGAACAGATCACTCACGTACTTTGCCTGACTATCTCAGAACAATTTGGGACACTTTGCCGTCCCGTTCGATATCAAGACGCCAGATACGCGGAGGTGTCTTCGTGATCGTCTCCAGCATGCGTGTGCTGTCGATCGACTGGTTGTTGATCGCGCGGACGATATCGCCCGGGCGCAGGCCAACACGATCTGCCTGACCACCTCTGCGCACCTCTGCAATGATCACGCCTTCCGGCAGCCCGTCGAGCCCAAGTTCCTGAGCAACGGCGGGTGATAGGTTCATCACAGTCGCCCCTTCAAATGGTGAAAACTCCAGCAGTTCGCGAGTGTCTCGAGGAACGGTCTCCGGGGCCGGTTGCAAGCTGATGGATACGGTCTCCTCCCGGCCGGAACGCAGCACCGTGAACTCGGCACGTTCTCCGATCATCTTGGTCGCAAAGCGATAGCCGAATGCATTCGGGTCAATCACTTCCTTGCCGTCGATCGCGACAACCAGATCACTTACACGCAGATCTGCTTCATGGGCCGGGGAGCCGTCAAAGACAGCGGTCACCAATACCCCTTTTGGCCGGTCGAGAGACAAGGCTTCTGCAATCTCGGCACTGACCAGCTGGACAGTTGCTCCGAGCCAGGGTCGCTGAACCTTGCCACCCTGGTCTGCTGCGCGGGCAACATAGCGCGCCATATGCGCTGGAATCGCAAAACCGATGCCGTTCGACCCGCCAGAGCGCGAGAAAATCGCGGTATTGATCCCGACCAGCTTGCCCGTCATGTCAATCAGTGCGCCGCCGGAATTGCCCGGGTTGATCGCTGCATCGGTTTGAATGAAAAACTGGTAGTCCGTCACACCGACCTGCGTTCGCGCAAGCGCGGAGACGATCCCTTGCGTCACAGTCTGGCCAACTCCGAACGGATTGCCGATCGCTAGAACGATGTCCCCGACTTCCAGCAAGTCCGCATCCGCGAATTCGACATGCTCAAAAGGGCCGCCTTCACGGATTTTCAACACCGCCAAATCCGTCTGCTCGTCCATCAGAACAATGTCCGCATCAAATTCACGCCGGTCATTCAGCGCAACCCGGACTTCATCGGCGCCTTTGATCACGTGATGGTTGGTGATCACCGTTCCATCCGCTGAAATAATCACACCGGAGCCGAGGGAGGATTCAACCCGTTCACGCGGTTGGCCAAACCCGCCGTTCGGTTGGCCGAAAAAGCGCCGGAAAAACGGATCGTCAAAGAACGGTGACAGCTGCTGGCGCTGAACCACCTTGCGGCTTGCATAAACGTTCACAACGGCGGGAGCGACTTTCTTCACCAGGGGCGCAAAGGACAGCTTGATTTGCGCCGCACTGTCCGGAACCAGACGCAGGTCTGAAGGCGTCGGCTGTTGCGCCTGTGCCGCTGCTGATCCAATCCAGAACAATGCCAACAGACCTGCGGTAATGGCTTTCGTGCCGGACCTAGCCCGCGTTCCCAACAGACCCATGAACACTTCCCTTTTGCCGATTCTTAAATCTTCAAGATGCTTACACGGCAGATAGGGAAAAATGGAGGCAAATACAAAAAGAAAAGCCGCGGACCCTGCCCGCGGCTTTTCAACTTGTCATGAGTTCTGAGATCAGGCGGAGCGCACTTGATGCAGGAACTTGCGCACTTCTTCATCGAGATGCTCGGCCTGGCTGGCCATGGCAACAGCTTCTTCGGAGAAGGATGTTGCCGCGCCGTTGGTCTGTTCGGACAGGGACGACACGTTCTGGACATCCTGAGAAACCTGAGATGTGCCGCCGGCAGCACGCTGGGTGTTTTCGGCAATGCCTTGGGTCGCGTAGCTCTGCTCGGTGACAGCTGCAGCAACTTCGCTGACGGATTGCGTGATTTCATCGATGGTCTTCTGGATGTCACCGATCGCACCGACCGCGTCATCCGTCGCACCGCGGATCGCATCAATCTGCTGCTGGATCTCGCCGGTTGCCTTACCGGTTTGAGCTGCAAGGTCCTTTACCTCGGAAGCAACAACCGCAAAGCCCTTACCGGCTTCCCCTGCCCGCGCCGCTTCGATCGTGGCGTTGAGGGCAAGAAGGTTGGTCTGGTCTGCAATGTCGCTGATGAGCGTGACAACTTCACCGATCCGGTTGGCCGCTTCTGCGAGCGACTTCACGGTGTGGTTGGTTGTCTGTGCCCGGCGGGTCGCATCTGCTGCAACGCTGGAAGACCGCTCGATCAGGGTCGAGATTTCCTGAATGGAGCTGGACAGCTGATCGGACGCTGCTGCAATGGATTCCACTTCAGACAGGGTCTCTTTCGACATCTCGGCTGCTTTGGACGACGTCTCGCCAGCGCTTTCTGTCATTTGGCGCATGTTGTTGGCAGATTCGCGCAAGGACGCTGCGGACTGGGCCACCTTGTCGACCACCGTACCGACGGTCGATTCAAAGTCGCCAGCAAGGCTTGCCAGCATTTCCTGCCGTTGCGCGGCCTGACGTTCTGCTGTTTCGGCCTGGTCTGCAGCGCGCTGCTCGTTTTCTTCGGCTGCATTCTGACGGATCTGAAGAACCGCCCGGCCGATATCGCCGATCTCGTCCTTGCGGCGAGCCGCAGTGATTTCAGCGTTGAGATCACCTTCCGCGATTGCATTCAGCGCGCCGACCAGTGTCGTCAGCGGCTTGGTGATGTTGCGGGAGAAGAAGATCGCAACAACAGCTGCAATGGCGATTGCGATCAACGACCAGGTGACCATGGAGTTCCGCATGGCTGTGACGCTGGCAAAGGTCTCTTCAACGGTCTTTTCAGCAACAACCGCCCACTGGCGTCCCTGGAAGGTCAAAGGCTTTGCGACCATCAAACGATCAACACCATCGGGTCCGGCTTCGATACCGGCTTTTTCAACACCGTTGAGCGCAGACGCAACAACATCCCCGCTGTTCATCTCATTGAGAGCTGTCGCACTATCTGAAAGTGGCTTGTTGGAAAGTGTGTAGCCTTCGGCGTTGACGACAAAAGCTTGGCCCGTCATGCCGAGATCGGCGCGTGAGGAAACCACGTTATCGAGCACCCCGGCATCGATCCGGATGGCAACCACGCCACCGAAGGAGATATCGCCGAAGGTATTTACGAAGACCGGAGCCGCCACAAACATGGACGCGGAGTTGCCACCCGGCGCGTAGACTTCGAAGTTGCTGACCGCGACCTGGCCAGCTTCAACTTCCTTGGCCATTTCGAAAGCGGTTTGCAGACCTGTGTTGCCGCCACCGACTTCAGTCACCGGAAAAAGAAACTCATCGCCCTTGGCAACCGAATACATGACCAAGCCGTTCGGATCCATGAGGTAGACGTCGCCATAACCACCCTTTTTCCAGATAGAGGCGAAGGAGCCGTGAATTTCGGAGTGGCGCCAGGAGTACATGGACTTGTGGTCATCGCCCATCTTTTGAGCACGCTCATCAGCGGTGGCACCCGCCTTGTAGTAGTCGAAGATTTCCTGGCGCTGCTTCTCCAGGTTCATGGTGGCGTTGGTCATGTTGACCAAGGCTTCCCCGATACCGGCACCCGTCGCCACATTGACAATTTCATTCTCGATGGAAGCAAGACGCGCTTCCAGCAATGCCGACTTGGCATTGACGACCATACCGAGTTCGCCTTCTGCGGCTTCGCGCAGACCGTCTCGTGCATTGAAGAAACCGATCACGCCGACTGCGGTACATGCACCGATCGTCAGGAAAACCATGAGCGCCGGTATCAAAAATGACAAACGAATAGACGGCCAATTGCTGGCCTTGGATGAGGAAGCTGAGTGGGTCAAAGTAATTCTCCTGGTCCCCCCGCGAGACATATTGGAAAAACTACCGAACGACCGTTAAAGTATTGATAATTCGCGAGTTACAATTCCGCTCGCGACCTTCATTAAGCCCTCTGAAACAAAAAAGGCAGACCCGAAGGCCTGCCTTTTTCTGAACGTTGTACGCTCGACTTACGCTGCGTTTTCAGCCGCTTCTTCAGCTTCAACACGTGCCCGGTCGTCCGCGCCGCGTGCTTCCGGATCCCGGTCGACCAGCTCGATGACAGCCATCGGAGCGTTGTCGCCATAGCGGAAACCAGCTTTCAGAACGCGAGAGTAACCGCCTTCGCGGTCCTTGTAGCGATCACCAAGCGTGTCAAACAGCTTCTTGACCATGGCAACGTCGCGAATCTGCGAGATTGCCTGGCGGCGTGCGTGAAGATCACCGCGCTTGCCCAAAGTGATGAGCTTGTCGATGATCGGCTTCATTTCTTTAGCCTTCGGCAGGGTCGTGACGATCTGTTCGTGCTTGATCAGCGACGCTGCCATGTTTGCGAACATAGCCTTGCGGTGGCTAGCGGTCCGGTTGAGCTTGCGGCCGGATTTACCGTGGCGCATGGCCCTCTCCTTTGTCTTTCAGGCAGTCCGCTCTTTGTGTGTTGAGCGCTTGCCCGGTTGCTCCGTTAGGACGCGTACGCCCTTAATACTGATGATCTTCGTAGCGCTTGGCGAGATCGTCGATGTTTTCAGGCGGCCAGTTGGCCACTTCCATGCCAAGATGGAGACCCATCTGGGCGAGAACTTCCTTGATCTCGTTGAGCGACTTGCGGCCGAAATTCGGGGTCCGCAGCATTTCCGCTTCGGTCTTTTGAATGAGATCGCCAATATACACGATATTGTCGTTCTTCAGACAGTTTGCAGACCGGACAGACAATTCCAGCTCGTCGACTTTCTTCAAAAGCGCCGGGTTGAAAGCCAGTTCCGGGACAGTGTCCTCGGCGACTTCGCGCTGCGGCTCTTCGAAATTGACGAAGATGGAAAGCTGATCCTGCAGAATGCGTGCGGCAAATGCCACGGCATCATCCGGCTTGACGGAACCGTCGGTTTCAACAGTCAGGGTCAGCTTGTCATAGTCAAGAACCTGGCCCTCACGGGTGTTTTCCACCTTGTAAGAAACCTTCTTGACCGGAGAGTAGAGGCTGTCGACAGGGATCAGGCCAATCGGTGCGTCTTCCGGACGGTTCCGGTCTGACGAATGATAGCCCTTGCCTGTGTTGACAGTGAACTCCATGCGGATTTCAGCGCCTTCATCCAGGGTGCAAAGCACCAGATCCGGATTGAGAACTTCCACATCGCCGACGGTCTGAATGTCGCCTGCGGTCACAACACCAGGTCCCTGCTTGCGCACAACCATGCGCTTGGGGCCTTCACCTTCCATACGGATGGCGATTTCCTTGATGTTGAGAACGATGTCGGTGACATCTTCACGAACGCCGGGGATCGAGGAGAACTCATGAAGAACGCCGTCAATCTGTACCGCGGTCACAGCAGCACCCTGCAGAGAAGACAGCAGAATGCGGCGCAGTGCGTTGCCCAAGGTCAGGCCATAGCCACGCTCGAGCGGCTCGGCAACAACGGTTGCCAAGAAGCGCGGGTCATCACCCGGCTTGATCTCGAGTTTGGTCGGCTTGATAAGTTCTTGCCAGTTTTTTTGAATGGTCACGTTTTCGTCCCTTCGGCTATCCCGCCCGGGTCAATTCAATGCCGGGCTATTCTTTGCCATTTGGAGAAACAAGTACCTAAAGCTGGAAAGCCTTAGACGCGGCGGCGCTTGCGCGGACGGCAGCCATTGTGCGGAATCGGCGTCACGTCACGGATGGACGTGATGAGGAAACCGGCAGCCTGCAGAGCACGCAGAGCAGATTCACGACCAGAACCAGGACCACGGACTTCTACTTCAAGGGTACGCATGCCGTGTTCAGCTGCTTTCTTAGCAGCATCTTCAGCAGCAACCTGAGCGGCATACGGCGTGGACTTACGGGAGCCCTTGAAGCCGAGTGCACCAGCGGAAGACCAGGAAATCGCGTTGCCTTGAGCATCCGTGATCGTGATCATCGTGTTGTTGAATGTGGAATTCACATGCGCAACGCCAGAAGAGATGTTCTTGCGCTCGCGGCGACGCACGCGCGTCGTGTCTTTAGCCATTCTGTTGTCCTTGTATTGATCTCGTCACTGCCGTAATCCCGGCAGCTCCACCACCAATCGCAAAGCGATCTTATTTCTTCTTACCTGCGATCGGTTTCGCCGGACCCTTACGGGTACGTGCGTTCGTGTGCGTCCGCTGACCACGAACCGGGAGGCCGCGGCGGTGACGCAGGCCGCGGTAGCAGCCAAGGTCCATCAGACGCTTGATGTTCATAGCAGTCTCACGGCGAAGATCACCTTCCACGAGGTAATCGCGGTCGATGGTTTCACGGATCTGCAGAACTTCTGCGTCGGAAAGCTCGTTTACACGGCGGGCCGCATCGATGTTGTTCTTTTCGATGATTTCCTGGGCGAATTTCGCACCAATGCCGTGAATGTACTGAAGCGCGATAACCACGCGCTTATTCGTCGGGATGTTAACGCCAGCAATACGTGCCACGTTCGTCTCCATGTTTTGCGGGCAAAGCTTACGCCTGACCGCGTTTCAAAAAGCCCCGCGTCCGGTGGAGTCCGGCCCTTGCAGGGTACGAAAATGCCGGGGCAGCCCCGGCACAGAGAATGCCGGTCCCATGGGCATGGAACCGGCTTAACTGTAAGATGAGCGCGTCGTGTAACCGCTCTATACCTTCTCGTCAAGTCCTTGAAGCACGGATTCGATAGAAGCCGTTACGTCATCGATTGCCTGCATGCCATCAATGACGGACAGGAGATCTGTTTTCTCATAGTAGGGAACAACAACCGCTGTATCCCGGTTGTAAGCTTCGAGCCGATCCTTGAAGACCTCAGGGTCGTCATCCTTGCGAACCGGCTGGCCTGCAGCCTTGGCTTCTTCCGCCCGGTTGATAATCCGGTCGACCAGTTTGGTCTGATCAACGCGAAGCTCAATCACGGCGTTCAGCTTCAGGCTGTTTTCACTCAGCATGTCGTCGAGTGCTTCTGCTTGGGCCAATGTGCGTGGGAAGCCATCCAGGATAAATCCCTTCTTGGCGTCGTCCTCAGCAATCCGGTCCCGAATGATGCCGACAACGATTTCGTCTGACACAAGACCACCGGCGTCCATGACAGCCTTGGCCTGAAGTCCGACCGGGGTCTCCGCGGCGACAGCTGCACGCAGCATGTCTCCAGTGGAAAGTTGAGGAATACCATATTTCTCAACCAGCCTTGCGGCCTGTGTCCCCTTCCCCGCTCCTGGCGGTCCAACCAGAATGAGCCTCATCGACGTTTCCCCCTAAGTTTCGATTTCTTTACCAGCCCCTCATATTGATGCGCCAGCAAATGACCCTGGATCTGCGATACGGTATCCATTGTCACGCTCACGACAATCAACAAGGATGTTCCACCGAAATAGAACGGAACGCCAGTCGCCGAAATGAGGAATTCGGGTAATAGACAAACGATGGTGATGTAAATCGCACCAACGACCGTAATCCGGGTCAACACGAAGTCGATGTATTGGGCAGTGCGCTCACCTGGACGGATGCCTGGAATGAAGCCACCGTGTTTCTTCAGGTTGTCAGCGGTGTCGCTCGGATTGAAGACAATCGCTGTGTAGAAGAAACAGAAGAAAATGATCATGGCTGCGTAGAAGACCATGAACAATGGCTGTCCATGTCCGAGCAAAGCCGTGATCGTTGTCAGCCATTCATTGCCGCCACCTGCATTGAAGCCGGAAATCGTTGCCGGAACCAAAAGCAGCGAAGATGCAAAGATCGGCGGGATAACACCAGCTGTGTTCAGCTTGAGCGGCAGGAACGAGGTGTTGCCCTCGAACATGCGGTTGCCCATCTGGCGCTTCGGATACTGGATCAGAAGACGGCGCTGTGCGCGCTCCATGAACACGATGAACGCGATCACGACGATGGCCAGGAGGATGACTGCCAGGATGATGCCGGTTGCCAGCGACCCCTGACGGCCCAGCTCGAGCGTCTGCACGATCGCGGACGGCAGTCCTGCGACAATGCCAGCAAAGATGATCAGCGAAATACCGTTACCAATGCCGCGCGAGGTGATCTGTTCACCCAGCCACATCAGGAACATGGTGCCGCCAACAAGCGTGATCACGGTCGATGCACGGAAGAACCAGCCCGGATCGGTCACAACATTGGTGGCGCCCTCAAGACCAACGGCGATGCCGTAGGCCTGGAATGCAGCCAATACAACGGTTCCGTAACGGGTGTACTGGTTGATAACCTTGCGGCCCTGCTCGCCTTCCTTCTTCAGCTGCTCAAGAGACGGCACGACCGTCGTCATGAGCTGCATGATAATGGAAGCGGAGATGTACGGCATGATGCCGAGGGCGAAGATCGCCATGCGCTCGACGGCACCGCCGGCGAACATGTTGAACATGCCAATGATACCGGACTGAGCCTGGTTAAAGGCCTGCGCGAAGGCTTCCGGGTTGATGCCGGGCATCGGAATGTAAGTGCCCAGTCGATAAACCAAAAGCGCCCCCAGCGTGAACCAGATGCGCTTTTTGAGTTCTTCAGCCTTGGCGAAAGCTGAGAAATTTAGATTTGACGCCAGTTGCTCGGCGGCCGATGCCATGCCCTACTCCGGTCAGATGCTTGCTGACAAATGGGAAAAGCCCAGGCTGTTAAGCCTGAGCTCCCAGAACGGCGACCTTGCCGCCCGCTTTTTCGATCGCTGCAACAGCGCCCTTGGAGGCACCGGCAACTTCAAAGGTCACTGCCGCGGTGAGTTCACCGGAAGCAACGAGGCGCACGCCATCGCGGACCCGCTTGACAACACCAGCTGCCTTGAGCGCTTCGACGGTAACCGCCTCAGACGCGTTCAGCTTGCCGGCATCAATCGCTTGTTGAACACGGCCAATGGACACTGTGTTGAAGTCCTTGGCAAAGATGTTCGTGAAGCCGCGCTTCGGCAGGCGGCGGTGAAGCGGCATCTGACCGCCTTCAAAACCCTTGATCGCCACGCCAGAACGGGACTTCTGACCTTTTACACCACGGCCACCGGTCTTGCCCTTGCCAGACCCGATACCGCGGCCAACGCGTGTGCGCTCGGAAGAGGCACCATCGTTGTCACGAAGTTCGTTGAGCTTCATGTCTTTTCTCCTCACCCCGTCCTTACGCGTCTTCGACGACGCGAACGAGATGCTGGACCTTATTGATCATGCCGCGCACTTCAGGTGTGTCCTTCAGTGTGGAACGGCGGTGCATCTTGTTCAGGCCAAGACCGACGAGCGTCGCGCGCTGGTCCTTCGGACGGCGCAGCGGGCTGCCAATCTGTTCGACCGTAACAGTCTTTTCGGTGTTCGCCATGGAACTAACCCTCATTCAGCTGGTGGCTGGCGCCGCTAAGGTCAAGCCTCAGCGGCAGCCGGAGCCGCCTCATCGTTGTTGTCACGGCGCCGGGACTGCAACACAGAGACCTTGAGGCCACGGCGGGCAGCGACGGAGCGCGGGCTGTCTTCTTTGGTCAGCGCGTTAAAGGTCGCACGAACCATGTTGTAAGGGTTGGATGTCCCCAAAGACTTTGCCACAACGTCCTGAACGCCAAGCGTTTCAAAGACCGCACGCATCGGACCACCTGCGATGATACCGGTACCGGCCGGTGCTGCGCGCAGCAGAACCTTACCAGCGCCGTGACGGCCCTCAACATCGTGGTGGAGAGTCCGGCCTTCACGCAGCGGCACACGGATCATCGTGCGCTTTGCAGCTTCAGTTGCTTTCCGGATGGCTTCCGGCACTTCGCGTGCCTTACCATGACCGAAGCCGACACGGCCCTTTTGATCACCAACCACGACGAGGGCTGCGAAACCGAAACGGCGGCCACCCTTGACCACTTTGGCAACGCGGTTGATGTGTACGAGCTTGTCGACGAATTCGCTGTCGCGCTCTTCGCGCTCGCGATTTTCTTGTCTCGCCATATTATACGTCTTCCGTACTTAGGAGCGCCAACGGGCGCTGGTCAGAATTCAAGTCCACCTTCGCGGGCAGCATCGGCGAGCGCTTTCACACGCCCATGATACTGGTAACCGCCCCGGTCGAACACGACCTGCTTGACACCTGCGGCAGCTGCACGCTCGGCGACAAGCTTGCCAACGGCTGCGGCTGCAGACACGTCGGCGCCCGTTTTCAGGCCGCCCTTCAGATCTTTTTCGATCGTAGAAGCGGAGACAATTGTATGTCCCTGCGCATCGTCGATGATCTGGGCATAGATCTGCTTCGACGAGCGGAAGATAGAAAGGCGCGGACGACCGTTCGCGGCTTTCTTGACTGAACGGCGCACGCGATCGCGGCGGCGTTCGAAAGCTTGTTTGCTGTTCGCCATGATCTCGGTCCGTTACTTCTTCTTGCCTTCTTTGCGGACGATGAACTCGTCTGCATAACGAACGCCTTTGCCTTTGTACGGCTCCGGCGGGCGGAATTCGCGGATTTCAGCTGCGACCTGGCCGACACGTTGTTTGTCGGTGCCAGAAACGCTGATTTCCGTCGGTTTCGCACATTTGATCTCGATGCCTTCCGGGATCGCATAGATCACATCATGTGAGAAGCCGAGTGCCAGCTGAAGGTTTTGACCCTGGACCTGTGCACGGTAACCAACACCAGTGATCGCGAGGTCTTTCTTGAAGCCATCGGTCACGCCGGTGATCAGGTTCTGAACCATGGTGCGGCTCATACCCCACATGGAGCGAGCCGGCTTGGAGTCGTTACGCGGATCGATTTTGATCCCGTCATCAGTCATTTCGGCCAGAACGAGCTCATTGAGCATGAAAGACTTTTCGCCTTTCGGGCCCTTGATCGTAACTGTCTGACCGTCGATCGATGCCGTTACCCCGCTTGGCACGGGGACTGGCTTTTTGCCAATACGAGACATTTGACCAACCTTGTCGTTGTTTTAACAGCGAGAATGCCGCGTCAGAAGACGCGACACAGAACCTCGCCACCTACATTTTCGTCCCGCGCCTGATGGTCGCTCATGACGCCGCGCGGAGTCGAAATGATCGACACGCCCAGGCCATTAGAGACATGCGGGATGTTTTTCACCGACGAGTAAACGCGGCGGCCCGGCTTGGATACGCGCTCAATAGTGCGGATCACCGGCTCACCGTCGAAATACTTCAGTTCGATTTCCAACTCGGACTTACCGCCCTCGTATTCAACCGTGGTGTAGCCACGGATGTACCCTTCTTTTGCAAGCACATCAAGTACGTGTGCGCGCAATTTAGAATTTGGTGAGCTGACCTTGTTTTTGCGACGCAGCTGCGCGTTGCGAATCCGGGTCAGCATATCCCCCAACGGATCAGAAATTGCCATCGGAGTTTCTCCTTACCAGCTCGACTTGACCAGGCCCGGGATCTTACCCAGGGAGCCCAGTTCACGAAGCGCGATACGCGACATCTTCAGCTTGCGGTAATAACCGCGCGGACGGCCGGACACTTCGCAACGGTTGCGAACGCGGTTCGGCGCGGAGTTCCGCGGCAGTTTGGCCAGCTTCAGGCGGGCATTGAACTGCTCTTCAGGGCTCAAGGTATCGTCCTTGGCCATAGCTTTCAGAGCAGCACGCTTCTCGGCATACTTTTTGACAAGCTTCTCGCGACGCTTGTTCTTCTCGACTGCGCTTTTCTTCGCCATCGTGTTTCCCTTCCTTGCCCGTTACTTCGTGAACGGGAAGTTGAAAGCACGCAGAAGCTCGCGCGCCTCGTCATCGTTTGGCGCCGTGGTACAGACGATCACGTCCATGCCCCAGATCTGGTCGACTTTGTCGTACTCGATTTCCGGGAACACGATGTGTTCTTTGATGCCCATAGCGTAGTTGCCGCGACCGTCGAAGCTCTTCGGGTTCAGACCGCGGAAGTCACGAACGCGCGGCAGCGCGATTGTGATCATGCGATCCAGGAACTCGAACATCTGCTGGCGGCGCAGGGTCACCTTGACACCAAGCGGCATGCCTTCACGAACCTTAAAGGTTGCGATGGACTTCTTCGCTTTGGTGATGACCGGCTTCTGACCGGCAATCGCTGCCAGATCTTCAGCTGCTGTACGCGCCTTTTTGGAGTCGCCTACGGCTTCGCCAACGCCTATGTTCAGGACAATCTTTTCCAGCTGCGGAACTTGCATAACGTTCTTGTACTGGAATTTTTCCTGAAGCTGCTTCCGCACGACTTCGTCATAATGCGTCTTGAGACGCGGTACGTTAGTGGTCTCAGCCATCGATCAGGTCTCCCGAACGCTTGGCCACACGAACCTTGGCACCATCGTCCTGCACCTTGAAGCCGACGCGGGTCGCCTTGCCGTCTTTCGGATCGGCCAGAGCGAGGTTCGACAGGTGGATCGGTGCCTCTTTGGACACGATGCCAGCTTCCTGCGATTGGGTCTGCTTCTGGTGACGGCGGACCATGTTGATGCCGCGTACCAGCGCCTTGTTGTCGGCCGGCAGCATCTGGATAACTTCACCAGATTTGCCCTTGTCACGGCCGGTCAGTACGACCACCGTGTCGCCTTTTTTAATTTTCGCAGCCATCAGAGCACCTCCGGCGCGAGCGAAATGATTTTCATATGGTTCTTGGCGCGGAGTTCACGCGGCACCGGACCAAAGATACGGGTGCCGACTGGCTCCTTGTTGTTATTCACCAGCACGGCCGCATTGCGGTCGAACCGGATCACGCTGCCATCGGGACGGCGGATATCCTTAGCCGTGCGCACGACGACAGCCTTCATCACGTCGCCCTTTTTAACGCGGCCCCGCGGAATAGCCTCTTTGACGGAGACGACGATGATGTCGCCTACCTGGGCATATTTGCGCTTGGAGCCGCCGAGCACTTTGATGCACATGACACGACGGGCGCCGGAATTGTCGGCGACGTCGAGGTTTGTTTGCATCTGAATCATGACTGGCTGCCTTGTTCTTCTATCGGCGCACCGTTACGCGGGCGCCTGATGCTCACCTGACGGAGCGTGATCACTGAGTAGTGACCACAGTCCAACGTTTGTTTTTCGAGATCGGCGCACACTCTTCAATCTGAACTGTGTCGCCAACCTTGTATTGGTTGCTTTCATCATGTGCGCGGTACTTCTTAGTCCGGCGCACAGTCTTTTTCAGCAGCGGGTGTGTGAAGCGGCGCTCCACATTTACCGTCACCGTCTTGTCATTGGCGTCGCTGACAACGGTGCCCTGCAGGATACGCTTTGGCATTGATCCGTCTCCTTATGCGGTCGCCGACACGCGCTTTTCGCGCATGATGGTCTGGATACGCGCGATATCACGGCGGATTTGCCGGACACGTGCAGTGTTTTCAAGCTGACCCGTAGCCTTCTGGAAGCGCAGGTTGAACTGCTCTTTCTTCAGGCCCTCAAGCTCTGTGCGGAGCTCGTCGAGGGTCTTAGCCCGTACATCGGTCGCCTTCATGGCTGTCTCTCCTGGCCTGCCTTATTCGCCGATACGCTGAACGAAACGGCACTTGATCGGCAGCTTGGCAGCGGCAAGACGCATTGCTTCACGAGCAACGTCTTCCGGCACACCGTCAATTTCGAACATGATCCGGCCCGGCTTGACACGGCAAGCCCAGTAATCCGGAGAACCCTTACCTTTACCCATGCGGACTTCAGCCGGTTTCGAGGAAACTGGCAGATCCGGGAAGATGCGGATCCAAACACGACCCGCACGCTTCATGTGACGGGTCATAGCACGACGGGCCGCTTCGATCTGACGAGCGGTAACCCGCTCCGGCTCCAGAGCCTTCAGACCGAATGCGCCGAAGTTGAGGTCAGTCCCCCCCTTCGACAAGCCGTGGATGCGGCCTTTGTGCTGCTTGCGGAACTTAGTGCGCTTCGGTTGCAGCATCGTTCTTCTCTCGTCTTTCTTATCTTACGAGCGGCAGGCAGCTTATATTAAGCTGCGCGCTCGCGGCCCCGATCCCGGCGTCCGCCGCGATCACCCTGGTTGCCTTCGGAAGCAGCCGTCGCACGGCGTTCGGACGCCATCGGGTCATGTTCCAGAATTTCACCCTTGAAGATCCAGACCTTCACACCGCACACGCCGTAAGCTGTGTGCGCGCTCGCAACACCGTAGTCGATGTCCGCACGCAGTGTGTGAAGCGGCACACGGCCTTCGCGGTACCATTCGATACGCGCGATTTCCGCACCGCCGAGACGGCCGCCGCAGTTGATCCGAATGCCCTGTGCGCCCAGACGCATGGCGGACTGAACAGCCCGTTTCATGGCGCGGCGGAAAGCAACACGGCGTTCCAGCTGCTGAGCGATCGAAGCGGCAACCAATGTCGCGTCGATTTCCGGCTTGCGCACTTCAACGATGTTGAGATGCACTTCGGAGTTGGTGATTTCAGCAATCTTCTTGCGAAGACGCTCGATGTCCGCACCTTTTTTACCAATGACCACACCCGGACGACCGGAGTGAATGGACACGCGGCACTTCTTGTGCGGGCGTTCGATAACTACCTTGGACACCGCCGCCTGCTTGAGTTCCTTCATCAGGTACTCACGAATGCGGAAGTCTTCGTGCAGAAGATCGCCGTACTCGTTTTTGTTGGCGTACCAGCGGGAGTCCCAGGTGCGGTTGATCCCGAGGCGCATGCCGATCGGGTTAACTTTGTGTCCCATCAGGCACTCTCCTCAACTTCGCGCACAACGATGGTCAGGTTCGAGAACGGCTTCTCGATCCGGCCAACCCGTCCGCGTGCACGGGCCTGGAAGCGCTTGATGACAAAAGCTTTGCCAACGTGAGCCTCGGCAACCACCAGGTTGTCGATGTCCAGGTCGTGATTGTTTTCCGCGTTTGCAATCGCAGACATCAAGGTTTTCTTGACGTCCTGCGCAATGCGCTTGCGGGAGAATGTCAGGTCCGCGATTGCGGAACCGACTTTTTTACCGCGGATAGCAGCAGCAACGAGATTCAGCTTGCGGGGAGAGACACGGATCATCCGTGTCATTGCCCGAGCTTCGTTGTCAGCGAGCACCCGCTCACGCTTCGGCTTGCCCATCGTTACTTCCTCTTCGCCTTCTTGTCGGCGCCGTGTCCGTAATAGGTCCGGGACGGTGAGAACTCACCGAACTTGTGACCAATCATCTCTTCAGACACCAGCACCGGAACGTGCTTCTGACCGTTGTAGACGCCGAAGGTAAGACCAACGAACTGCGGGAGGATCGTCGAGCGGCGGCTCCAGGTCTTGATGACCTCGTTCCGGCCGGCCTCGCGGACCTTCTCCGCTTTCTTCAGCAGATACCCGTCGACAAACGGACCTTTCCAGATCGAACGTGCCACGATCCTGTCCCTTACTTCTTACGCGCGTGGCGGGAGCGGACGATAAACTTATCAGTCTGCTTGTTCTTCCGCGTGCGCTTACCTTTGGTCGGTTTACCCCAAGGAGTAACCGGATGACGACCGCCGGAGGTCCGACCTTCACCACCACCATGCGGGTGATCGATCGGGTTCATGGCAACCCCGCGAACGTGCGGTTTGATGCCCAGCCAGCGGGAACGGCCTGCCTTGCCGAGGTTCACATTGGAGTGGTCCGGGTTGGACACAGCGCCAATGGTTGCCATGCAAGTGCCGAGAACACGGCGCTGTTCACCAGACATCAGGCGCAGCGTTGTGTAACCCTGGTCACGGCCGACGATCTGAACGAATGCACCGGCAGAGCGAGCGATCTGGGCGCCTTTGCCCGGCTTCAGCTCGATGTTGTGCACAATCGTACCAACCGGAATGCGCGACAGAGGAGCCGCATTGCCCGGTTTCACGTCAACGTTTTCACCGGCGACAACTGTGTCGCCTTCGGACAAGCGCTGCGGAGCCAGGATGTAGCTCAGCTCGCCGTCTTCGTAACGGATCAGAGCGATGAATGCGGTCCGGTTCGGATCGTATTCCAGGCGCTCTACCGTTGCCGGCACGTCCCACTTACGGCGCTTGAAGTCAACAAGACGGTAAGTCCGCTTGTGACCGCCACTGCGGTTCGGAGACGTGATGCGTCCAGTGTTGTTCCGGCCGCCCTTTTTAGAAAGGCCTTCCGTCAAAGTCTTGACCGGCTTGCCCTTCCAAAGACCGGAGCGGTCAACCTGTACCAGCTGACGGCGGCCCGGGGACGTCGGATTGAATGTCTTAAGTGCCATTTTTCTTAAGTCCCCGTCTTAGAGCCCGGTGGCCACGTCGATTGCGTGACCTTCCTGCAGCGTTACGACGGCCTTCTTGAAGTCAGACTGGCGGCCAAGACGTCCGCGGAAGCGCTTCACTTTGCCCTTGCGGACAAGAGTGTTGACTGCCGTGACCTTGACGCCGAACAGTGCTTCGACAGCGGCCTTGATTTCCGGCTTGGTTGCATCGTTGGCAACCTTGAAGACAACCTTGTTCTCTTCAGAAGCCATCGTCGACTTTTCGGTGATTACCGGGCCAACGATCTTGTCGTAGTGAGGAAGATTGCTCATTTAAAGCGCTCCTCAAGTGCGGACACCGCAGCTTTCGTCAACACCAGGGTGTTGGCGCGCAGGATGTCGTAAACGTTGATGCCCTGAACCGGCAACACATCCAGGTGCGGAATGTTGCGGGACGCCAGTGCGAAGTTGTTATCAACTTCGGCGCCGTCGATCACCAGAGCGCTGGTCAGGCCAAGCTTGTTCAGCTGGGACTTGAGAGCCTTGGTTTTCGCTTCAGCAGCCTTTGCATCCTCAACAACAACGATGCTGTCTGCCTTTGCCTTCGCGGACAGAGCATGCTTCAGGCCGAGGACGCGGACTTTTTTCGGCAGGTCATGGCCGTGATCGCGAACGACCGGACCGAATGCCTTACCACCGCCGCGGAACTGCGGAGCCTTCTTGTTGCCGTGACGCGCGCCGCCGGAACCTTTCTGGCGCACGAATTTCTTCGTGGAACCAGTAACTTCCGAACGACCAAGCGTCTTGTGGGTACCCGCCTGGCGCTTGGCAAGCTGCCAGCGCACAACGCGGTGGATCAAATCGGTGCGCGGCTCGAGACCAAAGATCTCGTCAGACACCGTGATCGAACCGGCCGCCCCACCTTCGAGGGTCTTGACCTGGAGTTCCATCACTCACTCTCCTTCCCGGCAGCCTCAGCCGCTTCGGACGCCTTGAAAGCACCCGGGACCGGAACGTTGTCCGGCAGCGCCTTTTTGATCGCGTCGCGGACCTGGATCCAGCCGCCCTTGGCGCCCGGTACAGAGCCTTCGACCATGATCAGGCCACGCTCAACATCAGTGCGCACAACCTTGAGGTTCTGCGTGGTCACGCGGGCATCACCCATGTGACCGGCCATTTTCTTGCCCTTGAACACGCGGCCCGGATCCTGACATTGACCGGTAGAACCGTGTGAGCGGTGCGAGATCGAGTTACCGTGCGATGCACGGCCACCACCGAAGTTGTGACGCTTCATAACACCGGCAAAGCCTTTACCGATGGAAGTTCCGGTCACGTCGACATACTGGCCTTCGACGTAGTGGTCAGCGGTAATTTCCGCGCCAACGTCGATCATGTTGTCCGCAGAAACGCGGAACTCGACCACGGTCCGCTTCGGCTCAACCTTTGCAACAGCAAAGTGACCGCGCAGTGCCTTCGGCGTATTTTTTACTTTACGGGTACCGGCACCGAGCTGCAGTGCGTTGTAACCGTTCTTTTCGTCAGTCCGGTGGGCAACCACCTGGCAGTTTTCCAGCCGCAATACTGTGACCGGAACATGTTCGCCTGCATCATTATAGATGCGGGTCATGCCCACTTTCTGAGCGATCACTCCAGAACGCATGGATGTGTCCCCTTCGCCTCGCCTCAGAGCTTGATCTCGACGTCGACGCCAGCGGCCAGGTCGAGCTTCATCAGCGCGTCCACGGTCTGCGGTGTCGGGTCAACGATGTCGAGAAGGCGCTTATGTGTGCGCATCTCGAACTGATCGCGGCTTTTCTTATCGATATGCGGGCCACGAAGCACTGTGTACTTCTCGATCCGCGTCGGCAGCGGCACGGGACCCCGTACCTGTGCACCGGTCCGCTTGGCCGTATTGACGATTTCCTTGGTGGAAGCGTCGAGAATACGGTGGTCAAAAGCCTTCAGGCGGATCCGGATATTCTGACCGTTCATTGTTGTTGTTCCCAATAAGACTGGCGGGCCTGCCCGCATTCACTTTTACTAAGGTGCCAGCAGGCCCGGCTGTCGATTATTCGATGATAGAGGCGACGACGCCGGCGCCGACGGTGCGGCCACCTTCGCGGATCGCGAAGCGCAGACCGTCTTCCATGGCGATCGGCACGATCAGCTCAACGTCAACAGAGACGTTGTCGCCAGGCATCACCATTTCCGTGCCTTCCGGCAGAGAAACCACACCGGTCACATCCGTCGTACGGAAGTAGAACTGCGGACGGTAGTTGGTGAAGAACGGCGTGTGACGGCCACCCTCTTCCTTCGTCAGGATGTAGGCTTCTGCCTTGAACTTCGTGTGCGGGGTCACAGAACCCGGCTTACAAAGAACCTGGCCACGCTCAACATCTTCACGGCCAACGCCGCGGATCAGAGCACCGATGTTGTCGCCTGCTTCACCGCTGTCCAGCAGCTTGCGGAACATTTCAACGCCGGTAACCGTTGTCTTGGTGGTGTCCTTGATGCCGACGATCTCGACCTCTTCACCCACCTTGACGATGCCACGCTCAACACGGCCGGTCACAACAGTACCGCGGCCAGAGATCGAGAACACGTCTTCGATCGGCATCAGGAACGGCTGATCCTTCGGACGCTCAGGCGTCGGGATGTAGTCGTCAACAGCAGCCATCAGCTCACGGATTGCGTCACGGCCAATGGCTGCATCGCGGTCTTCAACAGCTGCCAGAGCAGAACCCTTGACGATCGGAATGTCGTCGCCCGGGAACTCATAGGAAGACAGCAGTTCACGGATTTCCATTTCGACGAGCTCGAGAAGCTCTTCGTCGTCGACCTGGTCAACCTTGTTCATGAACACGACAAGTGCCGGAACGCCAACCTGACGCGCAAGCAGGATGTGCTCACGGGTCTGCGGCATCGGGCCGTCAGCTGCAGAACAAACAAGGATCGCGCCGTCCATCTGGGCAGCACCGGTGATCATGTTCTTCACGTAGTCGGCGTGGCCAGGGCAATCAACGTGAGCGTAGTGACGGTTTTCCGTCTCATACTCAACGTGCGCCGTGGAGATGGTGATGCCGCGTGCCTTTTCTTCAGGCGCGCCGTCAATCTCGTCATATGCTTTTGCAGTCGCACCGCCAGCTTCAGCCAGCGTCATCGTGATTGCAGCGGTCAGCGTCGTCTTGCCGTGGTCAACGTGGCCAATCGTGCCAATGTTGACGTGCGGCTTGTTGCGCTCAAACTTTTCCTTCGCCATCGGAGTACTCCGTTTCTCTAATTCTTTATTAATTCAAGAGGTTGGGGTCAGGCGTATTTCGCCTGAACCTCTTCGGCGACAGCCTGCGGCACTTGCTCGTAGTGATCGAACACCATCGAGTATTGAGCGCGGCCTTGAGACATGGAACGCAGGTTGTTCACATAACCAAACATGTTGGCCAGCGGCACCATTGCGGTGATGACAGTCACGATGCCCCGGTTCTCCGTACCCGCGATTTGGCCGCGGCGGGAGTTCAGGTCACCAATCACGTCACCCATGTAATCTTCAGGGGTAACAACCTCGACCTTCATGACCGGCTCAAGGAGCTTAGGTCCGGCCTTGGCAATACCTTCGCGGAAACCGGCACGGCCCGCGATCTCGAAGGCAAGGACCGAGGAGTCAACATCGTGGTAGGCACCATCGGTAAGAGTTGCCTTGATGTCGAGCATCGGGAAGCCGGCCAGCGGACCAGACGACATGACGCTTTCAATACCCTTGCTAACGCCCGGAATGTACTCTTTCGGAACGTTACCGCCGACAATCTTGCTCTCGAAGACGAAGCCTTCGTTCGGCTCTGCCGGTTCGATCGTGATCTTGATGCGAGCGAACTGACCGGAACCACCAGACTGCTTCTTGTGGGTGTAGTCCACGTCTGCAGATTTCGTAATGGTTTCGCGGTAAGCAACCTGCGGCGCACCGATGTTCGCCTCAACCTTGAACTCGCGCTTCATGCGGTCGACAAGGATGTCGAGGTGCAATTCGCCCATACCAGCAATGATGGTCTGACCAGACTCTTCGTCGGTCTTAACCCGGAAGGACGGATCCTCAGCAGCCAGACGGTTCAGGGCGAGGCCCATCTTCTCCTGGTCGCCTTTGGTCTTCGGCTCAACCGCGATCTCGATAACCGGCTCAGGGAATTCCATCCGCTCCAGGATGACCGGCTTCAGCGGATCGCAGAGCGTGTCACCTGTTGTGGTGTCCTTGAGACCTGCGATCGCAACAATGTCGCCAGCATATGCGACGTCGATGTCTTCACGCGAGTTGGAGTGCATCTGCATCATGCGACCGACGCGCTCTTTCTTATCCTTCACGGTGTTGAGCAGGGACACCCCCTTGTTCAGAACACCGGAATAGATACGGCAGAACGTCAGGGAACCAACGAATGGATCGTTTGCGATCTTGAATGCCAGAATGCTGAGCGGCTCTTCATCAGAGGATTTACGTTCCGCTTCGCTTTCGGTCTTCGGATCGATACCCTTAATCGCAGGAACTTCAACTGGGCTCGGCAGGTAGTCAACCACTGCATCAAGAAGCGGCTGTACGCCCTTGTTTTTGAATGCAGAACCGCAGAACACCGGAACGAAGTCACCGTTGATGGTGCCCTTGCGGATCAGCTGCTGGATCTTTTCGAAGGACGGCTCTTCGCCTTCAAGATAAGCTTCCATAGCCTCTTCATCGATCTCGACAGCAGTCTCGATCAGGGCATCGCGCATTTCCTGCGCACGGTCGGCAAGTTCAGCCGGGATGTCGACAACATCCCAAGCAGCACCGAGGTTCTCGGACTGCCAGATCAGCGCCTTCATCTTCAGCAGATCAACAACACCGGCAAATTCGCTTTCCGCACCGATGTTCAGCTGCATGACCAGCGGAGTTGCGCCAAGACGGGACTTGATCATCTCGCAGCAGCGATCGAAATCGGCGCCGAGCTTGTCCATCTTGTTGACGAAGATCATCCGCGGGACGTTGTACTTGTCGGCCTGGCGCCAAACAGTTTCAGTCTGCGGCTCAACACCGGCGTTTGCGTCCAGAAGAGCAACCGCACCGTCAAGAACACGCAGGGAGCGCTCGACTTCAATAGTGAAGTCAACGTGTCCCGGGGTGTCGATGATGTTCAGGCGCTTTTCATTCCAGAACGCGGTTGTTGCAGCAGAAGTGATCGTGATGCCACGCTCCTGCTCCTGCTCCATCCAGTCCATGGTGGCAGCGCCGTCATGAACTTCGCCGATCTTGTGGCTCTTACCAGTGTAGTAGAGGATCCGCTCGGTGGTGGTCGTCTTACCAGCATCGATGTGAGCCATGATGCCGAAGTTACGGTAGTCCTCGATTTTATGCGTGCGCGACATAGCGTCAGCCCTTCAAAGTCGAAATTACCAGCGATAGTGCGAGAATGCGCGGTTGGCGTCTGCCATCCGGTGGGTGTCTTCGCGCTTCTTAACTGCGGTACCACGGTTGTTTGCCGCATCGAGCAATTCGCCGGACAGACGATCAACCATTGTGGTTTCGTTGCGGTTGCGCGCAGCTGCGATCAACCAGCGGATTGCAAGCGCCTGACGGCGTTCGCTACGAACCTCAACCGGAACCTGGTAGGTCGCACCGCCAACGCGGCGGGAACGAACTTCCACTTGCGGCATAACGTTCTCAAGAGCAGCGTGGAACACTTCAATCGGGTTCTCGCGGGTCTTGTTCTCGACCACGTCGAAAGCACCGTAAACGATGCGCTCTGCAGTGGACTTCTTGCCGTCGTACATGATGGAATTCATGAACTTTGTGACGACCATATCCCCGAACTTCGGATCCGGGTTGATTTCGCGTTTTTCGGCGCGGTGACGACGGGACATCTAATGTGCTCCTTACTTCGGCCGCTTCGCGCCGTATTTCGAACGACGCTGCTTACGATCTTTGACGCCTTGGGTATCCAGAACACCACGGATGATGTGGTAGCGGACACCCGGCAAGTCTTTCACACGGCCGCCACGGATCATCACAACCGAGTGCTCTTGAAGGTTGTGACCTTCACCCGGGATGTAACCGATGACTTCGAAGCCGTTGGTCAGACGGATTTTCGCCACTTTACGCAGAGCCGAGTTCGGCTTCTTCGGAGTGGTTGTGTATACGCGGGTGCAAACACCACGCTTCTGCGGGCAGGCCTCCATGGCCGGCACTTTGTTCCGCTTCGGCGGATCTTTCCGCGGCTTGCGGATCAACTGGTTGATGGTCGGCATTCTGTGCCCTTTACCTTGTCCATCCAAAAACTTTTGTGCAACTGCAGTCCCCCGCTGACGCCGCATGTGTTCAAACATGCAGAATCGCGCCCGCGCGCTCCATTTAGAGCGGCCGGCGCTGCGAAAAACCAGAGGACCACGAGTTGCCTCGCGGTCATGCAATCGACGCGTATTCGCCTATGTGACCCGGCAGCGTTTAAGAGGACTGTGTCCTGCGCTTTTCAGAAGCGCTGGAGGGTTCGCTCTTACCGCCTGCCCTTGGGATGCGCGGAAACTACTCAGATGCACCCTTTGCGTCAAGTGATTTGTTGGAAATTCCGCATTTCCGCAAAACCGCAGAAATCCGCGTCATTTTTCTCCACCAGACACCGCCCGATTGTAAGATTGTTTCGTCAACCAAGCTTCTGTTGTTCGTTTGTGATTTTGCAGTTAGATCGGCCGATTCCAAACAGTGAATCAATGGTTAAGCCAGTGATTCAAATCATGCCAATCCTGCAGGTTTCATCAAGCAAACAGGGCCGGCACTGAATTCCGGCTACTGATTCCAACATTAGCATGGCAGCTATGCAGCAAACATGGCCCCAAAATCACTCTGTCGGTGCTGCGTAGGCGCCGGAAGAGTATGTGAGCTCATAGCTGTGGCTGTAGATTTCGAAAACACTGCCGAACGGATCTTCCACATAGACCATCCGATACGGTTTCTCACCAGGATAGTATTCCCGGATCGGCATACGTTGTTTGCCGCCCGCAGCAACAATCTTCTCCACCAAACCCTCAACGTCGGGATCCTGAATACAGAAGTGAAATGTTCCATGCCTGCGGAAGTCAAGATTGTCCTCCGGCGGATGGTTCCCTTCAAACTCGAACAGCTCGATGCCAATTCTATCTGAAGTGGCCAAATGGGCAATCCTGAGTTTGGTCCAGCCTGCTCCGAAGACATCGGTACACATGCGTCCGATTTCACTGTCGTCCTCGACCACCTCAGTGCCGGGCATGATGATGTAAAATCCCAGAACCTCGGAATAGAATTTGACTGCGGCATCGACATCCGGGACCGACAAACCGATGTGGGAAAATGAACGCGGGGTGATTTTCATGGTGTCTCTCCTTGTTGGATTACAAAGATAGGCTCCATCTGACATTTTGAATAATTATCATATAGGATATTTGAAATTACTTTTTGTTATCCTCGAGGATATCGTGCTGAACTCGAACTGGCTGACGACATTCACTGTTCTTTGCGAAACTCAGAGCTTTACGAAAACAGCTCAACGTTTGAACATGACCCAGCCCGGTGTCTCACAGCATTTGAAAAAGCTGGAGGAGCAAATCGGACAGGATCTTGTTGTTCGTTCGGGCAGAATTTTCACGCTTACCCCCGCGGGAACAGCCGTTTTGGAGTTCGGCAAAAGATGGCGGACACAAGAACAGGATCTGCTCCATAACTTGAACCACGATGATCCCGGCACCGGGACGAGCACACTGGCATGTTCGGGTAGTTTCGCCCTCCTCCTTTACCCGCGTCTTTTAGCCTTGATGGGCGATCACTCCTCCCTTGCGCTTCACCTCCATTCAATGCCGCAGAACAAAATAATTGAAGGGCTCCTCGACAACACCATTGATCTCGGCATCGTGAGCGAAAAGCCTACACACACCCGTTTGGACTTTGAGCATCTTGGGCGCGAAGAATTGTGCCTTCTCCTTCCCGCTGATTTCGGAGGTATGCGTCCGGAATTTGATGCTTTGCAGGAGCTGGGCTTTATTGGGCATCCGGATGGTTATGGCTATGCGGACCGCTTACTCAGCCTGAACTATCCCAACGACTATGCGGGGATCGAGAATCTGAGATTGCGCGGAAGCGTCAATCAAATCGGCCAGATCCCAATGCCGATGACATCAGGTGTCGGATATACCGTTTTGCCGCGCAGCGGGATCGATGCATTTTCCGGCCTCAATAAAGTCGCCGTCGCTGAACTTGAAAAACCACTGTTTCAAGACCTTTGGATGTGCACCCTTCGGAACAGGCCATGGCCAGCACGTCAACATCCGATCGCCGCAGCTGTTAGAGACACCGCCCTCCAGCTGGAAAAAGCGGACTAGCAGACAACATGACTCCTGGAAACACACAGACCCGGGCATCGGTTTCTTGTGCCCGGGTCTTTTGCCACTCCCAATGCACTGCTTATGCAGCAGCGATAGAATCGAGGAAGGTGTCGACCTCACCGCGGAGTTTCTCGGCATATTCGGCGACTTCATCAGCGCCGCGCAAAACGACGAGCGATCCGTCGTCGGTTTCCCGGGCAGAGGTCACAACCATCTCCATTTCGGATTTGGCCGATTTTGTCTGCTCAACGGCCTGCACGACACTTTGAGCAATCGACTCTGTTGCAGACTCTTGCTGA
Organism: Roseibium sp. R5; assembly: GCF_055755305.1. Classification (NCBI taxonomy): domain Bacteria; kingdom Pseudomonadati; phylum Pseudomonadota; class Alphaproteobacteria; order Hyphomicrobiales; family Stappiaceae; genus Roseibium; species Roseibium sp. R5. Next base: position 3,100,168 of record NZ_CM146910.1, on the reverse strand, counting down.
GAGATAGAGGCAGCAATCGCGGTAGTGAAATTGCGGACTTCCTCGACACGAGATGTGATCTCGTCAATCGCGGACACCGCTTCATTGGTGGAGCCCTGGATGTCGGCAATCTGGTTGCTGATTTCTTCCGTGGCTTTTGCGGTCTGTGTTGCGAGCTCTTTCACTTCAGCTGCAACAACGGCAAACCCCTTGCCCGCCTCCCCGGCCCGCGCAGCCTCAATGGTTGCGTTCAAGGCCAAAAGATTGGTTTGCTCGGCGATCGCCTGAATAAGCGTCACCACCTCACCGATCTTGATCGCGGCATTAGACAGGCTGGTGACCCGCTGGCTGGATTTGTTCGCAGCTTCCGTCGCCCCTTGGACGCCCTCCGTGGTTTTGGACACCTGCGAGTTGATTTCCCGGATGGCAAATGTGAGCTCCTGGGCCGCGGCGGCTGTTGTCTCAATGCTGCCGTTGGCCGAGTCCGCTGATCCGCTCGCTCCAGCTGCCCGCTCTGAAGATGCGCTTGCAAGACCGGACAATTCGGTCGCCGTTGTCTTCACAGTTCCGATCCGGTCACCAACCGCGGTAAGCAAATGGGAGACATTTTCGCGAAACCGCGACACAAGACCTTCCACCAGATGCTGGCGGCGGGTTTGAGCATCTGCCGTTTCAGCAGCTTCCCGGGCAAGGCGCTGCTGTTCAAAAATCCGATCCCGGAAAGCAGCGATCGACCGGGCCACTGTCCCGATCTCGTCCTTGCGGCCTGCATCAGTGAACTGGATCTCGGTGTCACCGGCAGCAAGCGCTTCAGCTTCCTGGACGGTCCGCGCCAGTGGCTTTGTAATAGACTGGATCAGGAAGTGAGAAGCGATAGCCAGAAGCAGAACCAACCCAAGGGCGATCCCGGCAAGCCAAACAAGGTTCTTTTGAAATGCAGCTTCAATGTCATCCACGTAGGCGCCGGTCCCGATCACCCACTCCCAAGGCTGGTACATCGTCACATAGGCCGTCTTGCCTGCCGGATCGTCGGAATTCGGCCTGCGCCAAACGTAATCATGAAAACCACTGCCCCGGCTCTGCACGATGTCATAGAAAGTCGGCAAACTGGACGACCCGAAGTCACGAATGAGGTCCTGGGAGGTCATGCCCTCCAGATCCGGCCGTGCGGGGTGCATGATCAGCGCGTCGCCGCGGAGGTTGATAAAGAGATAATTGCCATTGTCATAGCGCATGCCTCGGATCGCCTCCTTGGCGAACTCTTGCGCCTGCTCTTCAGTGAACTCTCCGGCTATGCTTCGCTTATGGTAACTCTCAATCGTGCTCGTGGCCGCATTGACAAGATGGGTCAGGCCAATCCGCCGCTCCGCATATGACCGGTCGCGATCCTGGTAAGCCGCCGCGCCAAGGATCCCAATCAAGCAAAGAACCACCAGCCCCATGAGCATGCCCAATCGCATGCCAACTGAAATTCTAGAAAACATGTATAACCTCCGATTTGCAATTCAGGGTTTAGTTTTTTCCCGTTACGTAAACGAAAAGTGGATTTTTGTCGTAAGACAACTCAGACTATAAATAAAATAAGCCTCCGCTTTTGACGGCGGAGGCAAAACATAAGGACTGATGACAATACTATTTAATTGTCCTAACGGAACTACCTACAACATGTCTTAGTCGGCAAGCGTGACAATTGCCACGTTGCCCGACAAAGCATCATGATAGGCGCCTTCATAGATAGGCTCATCCGGTTCACCGTCGATGACACCGATTTGATCCAGTTCCGCTTCCGTGAAGCCTTGCGACGACAGAGCTTCCAAGGTCTTGCGCACAGCATCGTCATCATCTGGTGCTGTCAAAAGAGCATGGATCGTGATCGCTGCATCCGGAGATGTATTTTCATCCTGCCAGACGCGGCCGATGACGATGTAGACCACGGGGTCCAGTTCCAGGTCATTGTCATTCATGAGGGCAACCCTCCTTAACTCGTTCGATACGAGAAAGGCCGCCCGGAGGCGGCCTTTCATGATTTGACTGTTGCCGAAGCTTACTCCGCAGCGCCGGTCATGTCTTCCAGAAGGCCTTCTGCGGCACTTTCCGAAGACTGAGCCCGTTGCGCTTCCTGGATCAGGTCGTCGCGATGGGATGCAATCTTGCGGATCCGCTTCATGACTCCGCCGGTACCGGCCGGGATCAGACGGCCAACAATGACGTTCTCCTTGAGGCCGACCAGCGGGTCGGTCTTGCCGTTGACCGCCGCGTCGGTAAGAACGCGGGTCGTCTCCTGGAAGGAGGCGGCGGAGAAGAACGAGCGTGTCTGCAGCGACGCCTTGGTGATCCCGAGAAGGACGGGAACGCCCTTTGCGGGGTCACGGGCATTATCGACAGCTTTGCGGTTTGCCTCTTCAAAGTCGAGCTTGTCGATCTGCTCGCCGGAGAAGAACTCCGTTTCGCCTGGATCGGTGATCTCGATTTTTTGAAGCATCTGACGAACAATCACTTCAATGTGCTTGTCGTTGATGGTCACGCCCTGCAGACGATAGACTTCCTGAATTTCGTTGACGAGATAGGCGGCGAGTGCCTCAACGCCCTTAACAGCCAGAATGTCGTGCGGTGCCGGGTTACCGTCGAGGATGTACTCACCCTTTTCAATGGCATCGCCTTCCTGGAGGTGGAAGTGCTTGCCTTTCGGGATGAGGTATTCGACGGGCTCGGCGCCCTCCTCTGCCGGATCGATGATGACACGACGCTTGTTCTTGTAGTCGCGACCGAAGCGGATCGTACCATCGATTTCTGCGATGATAGCATGATCCTTTGGACGGCGAGCCTCGAACAGTTCCGCAACGCGCGGCAGACCACCAGTGATGTCCTTGGTCTTGGCGCTTTCCAGCGGAATACGTGCGAGCACGTCACCGGCCTTTACCGAGGCCCCCGGCTGAACCGAGAGAACTGCGTCCACGGACAGCATCAAGCGGGCATCGGATCCACGCTGGTTTTTGGCAACGGAACCTTTGGCGTCCTTGATGACAACCGCCGGCTTGAGATCCGCGCCACGCTGCGAAGAGCGCCAGTCAATGACGACACGTTTGGTGATACCGGTTGCCTCGTCGGCGGTTTCCTGAACAGAAGCCCCGTCAACCAGGTCCTCAAAGTCCACGACACCATCAACTTCGGCAAGCATCGGACGAGTGTACGGATCCCATTCAGCGATCCGCTGACCGCGTTTGACCGCGTCACCTTCATCAACATGCAGCTTGGAACCGTAAGCAACCCGGTGAACGGCACGCTCATTGTCGTCGCTGTCGATGACAACGATGGACATGTTGCGAACCATGGCAATCAGATTACCTTCCGAGTCGCGCTGTACAGAGCGGTTCCGGATCTTGATCGTTCCATCGACGTTGGACTCGATGAACGATGAGTCGACAACCTGCGCCGTACCACCAATGTGGAACGTCCGCATGGTCAGCTGAGTGCCCGGCTCACCGATCGACTGTGCAGCGATAACGCCAACAGCCTCGCCCATGTTAACCGGAGTGCCACGTGCAAGGTCACGGCCATAACAGGTCGCACATACACCGGTCTCGGTTTCACAGGTCAGGACTGAACGGATCTTGATCTGCTGAACTTTTGCAGCTTCAATCGCATCAACATCCTTCTCGTCGATCAAATGTCCCTTCGGAACAATTATTTCGCCGGTGGCATTGTTGTGCACGTCTTCCGCAGTTGTCCGGCCGAGAACGCGCATGCCCAGAGAGGCAATGACGTTACCCGCGTCGACGATCGGCGCCACGGTGATGCCACGCTCGGAGCCACAATCCGGTTCAAGGATGATGCTGTCCTGCGCAACGTCCACGAGACGGCGGGTCAGGTACCCGGAGTTCGCAGTCTTCAACGCCGTATCGGCAAGACCCTTACGGGCACCGTGGGTGGAGTTGAAGTACTCGAGAACCGAGAGACCTTCTTTAAAGTTCGAGATGATCGGGTTCTCGATGATGGACCCGTCCGGCTTGGCCATAAGACCACGCATACCGGCCAGCTGCTTCATCTGCTGAGGCGAACCACGCGCACCGGAGTGGGACATCATGTAGACCGAGTTCATCGGCTTCTGGCGTCCGGTCTCCTCATCGATCTGAACCGCCTTAATGCGGGCCATCATCTCGTCAGCGATCTTGTCGGTACATTTCGCCCAGGCGTCGACAACCTTGTTGTACTTCTCGCCCTGGGTGATCAGACCGTCATTGTACTGCTGCTCGTATTCGGTTGCGAGCGCCGCGGTTTCCCCGACAAGCTTCTGCTTGGTGTCCGGGATGACCATGTCGTCCATACCGAAGGAGATGCCAGCATTACATGCGTTCTTGAAGCCGAGCTGCATGATCCGGTCACAGAAGATAACCGTCTCCTTCTGACCGCAAGCACGGTAAACCGTGTCGATCATCTTGGAGATGTCCTTCTTGGTCATCAGCTTGTTGGCAACGTCGAACGGCACTTCGTGATGCTTCGGCAGAAGTTCTGCAATCAGCATCCGGCCCGGTGTTGTCTCGAAGATGTCGGAGATCGGGTTGCCTTCGGCATCCATCGAACGGAACCGGCCCTTGATCTTCGTGTGTAGCGTGATGACCTTGTTGGCCAGCGCATGGTGGATCTCGCCGATATCGGAGAAAGCCATGCCCTCGCCCGGCTCTTTCTCTGCCATGATCGACAGATAGTAGAGACCGAGAACGATATCCTGCGACGGCACGATGATCGGGCCACCGTTTGCCGGGTGCAGAATGTTGTTCGTGGACATCATCAGCGTCCGCGCTTCCAGCTGTGCTTCGAGCGACAGCGGAACGTGAACAGCCATCTGGTCACCGTCGAAGTCAGCGTTAAACGCGGAACAAACGAGCGGGTGCAGCTGGATCGCCTTACCTTCGATCAGGGTTGGTTCGAACGCCTGAATGCCAAGACGGTGAAGCGTCGGCGCACGGTTCAGGAGAACCGGGTGCTCGCGGATCACCTCATCCAGGATATCCCAGACTTCCGGACGCTCTTTTTCAACGAGCTTCTTCGCCTGTTTGACAGTTGAAGAGAAACCCTTGGCGTCGAGGCGCGAATAGATGAACGGCTTGAACAGCTCAAGCGCCATTTTCTTCGGCAAACCACACTGGTGCAGCTTGAGTTCCGGACCCACGGTGATGACCGAACGGCCGGAATAGTCAACGCGCTTCCCGAGAAGGTTCTGACGGAAGCGGCCCTGCTTGCCTTTCAGCATGTCGGACAAAGACTTCAGCGGACGCTTGTTGGCACCGGTGATGACCCGGCCGCGGCGGCCGTTGTCGAACAGGGCGTCAACAGACTCCTGAAGCATGCGCTTCTCGTTCCGGATGATGATGTCCGGAGCACGGAGTTCCATCAGGCGGCGCAGACGGTTGTTCCGGTTGATCACGCGGCGGTACAGATCATTGAGATCCGACGTTGCAAACCGGCCGCCATCGAGCGGAACCAGCGGGCGCAGATCCGGCGGGATGACCGGAACAACGGTCATGATCATCCACTCCGGACGGTTGCCCGATTCCATGAAGGCTTCAATGACCTTCAGGCGCTTGGCCAGTTTCTTCGGCTTCAGCTCGGTCGTTGCTTCAGCAATTTCCTGGCGGAGCTTTTCAGACTCGCGCTCTAGATCCATAGACATCAGGATCTCGCGGATCGCTTCTGCACCGATCATCGCGGTGAAGGCGTCTTCACCGTACTCGTCCTGAGCAGCAACGTAGTCTTCTTCAGACAGAAGCTGGTGCTGCTTGAGCGGGGTCAGACCCGGCTCCAGAACGACATAGTTTTCGAAGTACAGAACGCGTTCCAGATCCTTGAGCGTCATGTCGAGCAGCAAACCAATGCGGCTCGGCAGGGACTTCAGGAACCAGATGTGCGCCACCGGAGCTGCAAGCTCGATGTGACCCATACGTTCACGGCGTACACGGGAAAGCGTGACTTCAACACCACACTTTTCGCAGATAACGCCTTTGTATTTCATGCGCTTGTATTTGCCGCAAAGACATTCGTAGTCCTTGATCGGGCCAAAGATGCGCGCGCAGAAAAGACCATCACGCTCCGGCTTGAATGTCCGGTAGTTGATGGTTTCCGGCTTTTTGATCTCACCGAATGACCAGGACAAGATTTTCTCCGGGCTGGCCAGAGAGATCTTGATATTGTCGAAGGTCTGTGCGGGAGCCTGCTGGTTGAACAGGTTCATGACCTCATGATTCATGATCCATCTCCTTCGATGCTCGGCCGGGAGGTAAGTGCTGCTTACCTCCCCCAAACCGGCATTTCAGTCTAAAGGGGTCCGTTGGCGGGGTTATTCTGCAGCGTCTGCAGTTTCTTCCTCGCCAATCATGGGTGCGTCAGTCCGTTGAAGTTCAACGTTGAGACCCAGGGACCGCATTTCCTTCACAAGCACGTTGAAGCTTTCCGGAATACCCGCCTCGAAGGTGTCGTCACCGCGAACGATGGCCTCATAAACCTTCGTACGTCCGGCAACGTCATCCGACTTGACCGTGAGCATTTCCTGCAGCGTGTAAGCTGCACCGTAAGCTTCAAGCGCCCAGACCTCCATTTCCCCGAAGCGCTGGCCACCGAACTGCGCCTTACCACCAAGCGGCTGCTGGGTGACGAGCGAGTACGGACCAATCGAGCGGGCGTGGATCTTGTCGTCGACCAAGTGGTGAAGCTTGAGCATATAGATATAGCCCACCGTCACCTTGCGGTCGAACTCTTCACCGGTCCGGCCGTCAAACAGAGTCGACTGACCGCTGGTGTCGAAGTCCGCGATCTTCAGCGCATCAACAACGTCAGGCTCACGGGCACCGTCGAAGACCGGCGTCGCGATGGACACGCCCTTCTTCAGCTGCTCGGCCAGTTTCAGGACACCTTCGTCGTCAAACTCCTTGACCGCATCACCCTTCATGTTGTCGCCGTAGATCTCGATGACCTTGCCACGAAGCTTATCGATCTCACCGGTCTTGCGGTACTCATCGTACATTTCGCCGATGCGCAAGCCCATTCCGCGGCAGGCCCAACCCATATGGGTTTCAAGGATCTGGCCAACGTTCATGCGCGACGGAACGCCGAGCGGATTGAGAACGATGTCGACGTGCGTGCCATCTTCCAGGAACGGCATGTCTTCACACGGGTTGATCTTGGAGACCACGCCCTTGTTACCGTGACGGCCAGCCATCTTGTCGCCCGGCTGAAGCTTGCGCTTCACGGCAACGAAGACCTTGACCATCTTCATGACGCCTGGCGGCAGTTCATCGCCGCGCTGCAGTTTCTCGACCTTGTCGATGAACCGCTGCTCGAGACGCTTCCGGCTGTCGTCATACTGACCGCGCAGAGCTTCGATCTCGGACATGAACTTCTCGTCGTCGGTGGCAAACTGCCACCACTGCGAGCGCGGGAAGTCGTTGAGGACGTCCCCGGTCAGTAAAGTGTCCTTCTTGAAGCCCTTCGGACCAGCAACTGCAGTCTTGTCCATCAGCATCTCGGCCAGACGGCCATAGACGTTGCGGTCAAGGATTGCCTGCTCGTCGTCACGGTCTTTTGCAAGACGTTCGATTTCTTCACGCTCGATCGCCATCGCGCGTTCGTCTTTTTCAACGCCGTGGCGGTTGAAAACACGAACTTCAACGACGGTCCCGGAAACACCCGGCGGCAAGCGCAGGGACGTGTCACGGACGTCAGAGGCTTTTTCACCGAAGATGGCGCGCAGAAGTTTTTCTTCCGGCGTCATCGGGCTTTCGCCCTTCGGTGTGATCTTGCCGACAAGGATGTCGCCCGGATGAAGCTCGGCACCGATGTACACGATACCTGCCTCGTCGAGATTCTTCAGCGCTTCTTCAGAAACGTTCGGAATATCGCGGGTGATTTCTTCCGGGCCAAGCTTGGTATCACGGGCCATCACCTCAAACTCTTCGAGGTGGATGGAGGTGAAGACATCGTCAGACACGATGCGCTCGGACAGAAGGATGGAATCCTCGAAGTTGTAGCCGTTCCACGGCATGAACGCGACGAGCACGTTCCGGCCGAGTGCCAGATCACCGAGATCGGTGGACGGACCGTCGGCGATGATATCGCCTTTGTGGACGCGATCACCAACGCGGACCAGCGGACGCTGGTTGATGCAGGTGTTCTGGTTGGAACGCTGGTACTTCTGAAGGCGGTAGATGTCGACACCTGACCGGCCCGGATCCAGCTCTTCAGTTGCCCGGATAACGATACGAGTCGCATCGACCTGGTCAACAACACCTGCCCGGCGGGCACCGATCGCCGCACCGGAATCCCGGGCCACGACAGACTCCATACCGGTACCAACGAACGGTGCCTCGGCACGTACCAGCGGCACGGCCTGACGCATCATGTTCGAGCCCATGAGTGCGCGGTTCGCATCATCGTTTTCCAGGAACGGAATAAGCGATGCCGCAACCGACACGAGCTGCTTCGGCGACACGTCCATGAGGTCGACCTTGTCGGACGGAACCATCATGTTTTCACCAGCGTGACGGCAGGTGATCAGCTCGGTTGTGAACCGACCTTCGTCGTCATATTCGGCGTTGGACTGCGCAACATAGTGTTTCGCTTCTTCCATGGCAGATAGATAGACGACTTCGTTGGTTACAACGCCGTCTTTCACCTTGCGGTACGGGCTCTCGATGAAGCCGTACTTGTTCACACGGGCGAACGTTGCGAGAGAGTTGATCAGACCGATGTTCGGACCTTCCGGGGTCTCAATCGGGCAGATACGGCCGTAGTGCGTCGGGTGAACGTCGCGGACTTCGAAGCCTGCACGCTCACGGGTCAAGCCGCCCGGTCCAAGAGCCGACAGGCGGCGCTTGTGAGTGACTTCCGACAGAGGGTTGGTCTGATCCATGAACTGCGACAGCTGCGAGGAGCCGAAGAATTCACGAACGGCAGCTGCAGCCGGTTTCGCGTTGATCAGATCCTGCGGCATAACAGTGTCGATCTCGACAGAGCTCATCCGCTCCTTGATCGCACGTTCCATACGCAGAAGACCGACGCGGTACTGATTTTCCATCAACTCGCCAACAGAGCGAACACGGCGGTTGCCCAGGTTGTCGATGTCGTCGATGTCGCCCTTACCGTCGCGCAGCTCCAGAAGAACCCGGATGACTTCCAGGATGTCTTCCTTGCGCAGAACACGAACGGTGTCTTCCGCATCCACATCCAGACGCATGTTCATCTTCACGCGGCCAACAGCGGACAGATCATAGCGCTCATCGTCAAAGAAGAGCGACTGGAACATCGCTTCGGCCGTGTCAATGGTGGGCGGTTCACCCGGACGCATTACACGGTAGATGTCGAACAACGCGTCTTCGCGGGACTCGTTCTTGTCGACGTTCAGCGTATTGCGGATGTACGGGCCGGTGTTGACATGGTCGATGTCAAGAATGGTCAGGTCGTGGTAACCGCGGTCAACCAGTTCTTCCAGCAATTTGCCGGTGATCTCTTCACCTGCCTCTGCGTAGATTTCACCGGTCTTCATGTCCACGATGTCCTCTGCCAGATACTGGCCATGGAGGTCTTCGTCAGTCACTTTAAGTGCGGTGACACCCTTTTCAGCCAGCTGCTTGATCGTGCGGGCAGTGATCTTGCGGCCACCTTCCACAACGACATCGCCGCTGTCGGCATCGATCAGGTCATAAGAGGCTTTTGTGCCCTTCAGGCGCTCGCCGTCAAACGGCATGCGCCAGGAAGCGTCTTTCTGACGGGTGTACTCAACCTGTTTGTAGAACGTGTTGAGGATTTCCTCACCGTCCAGGCCAAGTGCCATTAACAGCGAAGTCACCGGGATTTTCCGGCGGCGGTCGATGCGCGCATGGACGATGTCCTTGGCATCGAACTCGATGTCGAGCCAGGAACCCCGGTACGGGATCACGCGTGCGGCAAACAACAGTTTACCGGAAGAATGGGTCTTGCCCTTGTCGTGATCAAAGAATACGCCCGGGGAACGGTGCATCTGGGACACGATCACGCGTTCGGTGCCGTTCACAATGAACGTACCGTTGTCTGTCATGAACGGCATGTCGCCCATGTAGACATCTTGTTCCTTGATGTCTTTGACGGACTTTGCGCCGGTATCTTCGTCGACGTCGAACACGATGAGGCGCAGGGTAACCTTCAGCGGAGCTGCATAGGTCATGTCGCGCTGGCGGCACTCATCTACGTCGTATTTTGGAGCTTCAAATTCGTAGGAAACAAATTCCAGAAGGGAAGTGCCCGCAAAATCGGAGATTGGAAATACGGACTGGAAGACCGCTTCAAGGCCTTCATCTTTGCGGCCGCCACCCGGCATCTCATCGACCTGAAGGAATTGGTCGTAAGAGGCTTTCTGAACCTCGATGAGATTGGGCATCGCCGCGACATCGCGGATAGATCCGAAATATTTGCGGACCTTTTTGCGACCGTTGAACGTTTGGGTCATTGTCGCTCCTCGTATCGGCCGGAAAACGGCTTCCCGAAACGCCCCTTGTCCAATCGGGCCTCTGCCCGGGCGCTTCGGAAAACCGTCCACCAAACAAGATCAATCTTCTGTGCACATGAGAAGAATTGATCGGACTTTGGATCCAGGGACCCTGCCTGCGTACTCATCAGGCAAAACAGGCCCCTAGTGGGACGTTTGCCCCGGAAACGGGTCAGACCCGCCGGGGCGAAAAGCGGTCCCGGGCAACCCCGGGACCGTATAAGGCGTTTCCGCCTTAATTACTTCAGCTCGACAGAAGCACCAGCTTCTTCCAGCTTCTTCTTCAGCTCTTCAGCTTCGTCCTTGGCAACGCCTTCCTTGACAGCTTTCGGAGCACCTTCGACGAGCTCTTTAGCTTCTTTCAGGCCAAGACCGGTGATTGCGCGGACTTCTTTGATGACGTTGATTTTCTTGTCACCAGCAGAAGCCAGGATGACGTCGAATTCTGTCTTCTCTTCAGCAGCAGCACCTGCATCGCCACCACCAGCAGCAGCAGCAACTGCAACCGGAGCAGCAGCAGAAACGCCCCACTTCTCTTCCAGAAGCTTGGACAGTTCAGCAGCTTCCATAACGGTCAGTGCGGACAGTTCTTCTACGAGCTTTTCAAGATCAGCCATTTTTCATTACCTTCAGTTCGAACCAGTATCTGGGTTCATTAGACAGTGTTTTGGGGCGCCTTATGCGGCCTCGTCCTTCTTGGCGTACGCGCCGAAGACGCGGGCGAGCTGCCCGGCCGGTGCGTTGACAACCTGTGCGATGCGCGATGCCGGGGTCTGGATCATGCCAACCAGCTTTGCACGCAGCTCGTCGAGCGACGGCATTGTTGCCAGAGACTTGACCCCTTCCGGGTTCAGGTTAGTCGTTCCAAGAGCACCACCAAGGATTTCCAACTGAGCGTTGGCCTTGGCGAATTCGACAGCTGCTTTCGGTGCTGCAACCGGGTCGTCGGAATAGACGAGTACGGTCGGGCCCTGGAGCAGGTCGGAGATGTGCTCAAGGTCAGTGCCTTTGAGGGCGAGTTTCACAAGGCGGTTTTTTGCGACTTTTACAGAACCGCCGGCTTCACGTACGGACGACCGCAGGGCCGTCATCTGTGCAACCGAAAGACCTGCATAGTGCGCGACGACAACGACGCCGGTGTCAGCCAGCTCGGCGTTGAAGGATGTCACGAACTCTTGCTTTTCCGCTCTTTCCACTTGCCTTCTCCATTTGATGGCGAAAATCGCCACCGGTTTACCTTGCCGCCTGTGCGGTGGTCCCGAACCCGGAACCGCCTGCAAAGACGACGCTCAGGGTCCTGTCCCCTCACCTGCACTCAAAAAGTGTCGGCAAGGTCTGGTTCGAACCGGTTGCCCGCTTGTCGCGGAGAATTCGGTTCTCACCCATCTATGCAGGCCTGTTACGGCTTAAGCCGGTCTCCCGGCACCTGCAGTCTCGGACAGGGCAATCCGGCGGCGAACCGCCGGATCTATTCAGCCCAAGGGCTGAAATTCTTGTTCAATCCGGTATGACCGGATTATTCGCCAGCAACGCTCGCGAGGTCGACCTTAACGCCCGGGCCCATGGTGGAGGACACGGCGACACGCTTCATGTAGGTGCCTTTTGCGCCAGTCGGCTTAGCTTTTTGAACAGCGTCGAGCAGGGCCTTGATGTTCTCCGAGATCTTGTCTTCAGAGAACGACACTTTGCCAACACCAGCGTGGACGATACCGGCCTTCTCAACGCGGAACTGAACAGCACCGCCTTTTGCATCGTTCACAGCCTTGGTGACGTCCGGGGTCACGGTGCCGACTTTTGGGTTCGGCATCATGCCGCGTGGGCCGAGAACCTTACCGAGACGACCGACCAGCGGCATCATGTCCGGGGTTGCAATGACGGTATCGAAATCGATCTTACCGCCCTGAACTTCCTGAACCAGCTCTTCTGCGCCAACAATGTCTGCACCAGCAGCTTTTGCTTCTTCAGCCTTGTCGCCGCGTGCAAACACAGCAACCTTGACGCTCTTACCGGTGCCGTTCGGCAGAACGCACACACCGCGGACCATCTGGTCAGCGTGGCGCGGGTCAACGCCAAGGTTGATCGCAACTTCGACAGTTTCGTCGAACTTGGTCTTGGAGCGACCCTTAACGAGGCTGATGGCTTCGTTCAGGGAGTACAGCTTGTTCCGGTCGATGCCTTCACGTGCTGCAGAAATACGTTTTCCAACCTTCGCCATGATCTTACTCCGTTACCTCAAGGCCCATGGAGCGGGCGGAGCCTTCAACCATCAGCATTGCTGCGTCGATGTCGTTGGCGTTCAGGTCCTTCATTTTCGCTTCCGCGATTTCCTTGACCTGCTCCTTGGATACGGAACCAACCGTACCGCGGCCCGGAGTCTGGGAACCCTTCTGCAGCTTCGCAGCCTTCTTCAGGAAGAAGGAAACCGGAGCCGTCTTCACTTCGAAGGTGAAGGATTTGTCGGTGTAGTATGTGATCACAGTCGGGCACGGAGCACCCTTTTCAACATCCTGGGTCTGCGCGTTGAACGCTTTACAGAATTCCATGATGTTTAGACCGCGCTGACCAAGTGCCGGCCCGATGGGCGGGGACGGGGTCGCAGAGCCTGCCGGCACCTGAAGCTTCAGGAAGCCTTCGATCTTCTTCGCCATAGTTTTCTCCAATCATGCATGGCCAAACGGCAATTTGACCACCTGGGAGTTGGTGGTGTGGCCCGTTAAAGCACCCGGCGAAGAGTGCATGAACCTGCCACCGACTTAATTCCGGACAATTCACGTCCGGCACTCACGCCGCCCCGCGGGGCGGCAAACAGTCAGAGCTTGTCGACCTGACCGAATTCCAATTCAACTGGTGTTGCCCGGCCGAAGATGGACACAGCAACCTTGAGGCGCGCCCGCTCATCGTCGACTTCTTCGACAAGACCAGAGAAAGAGGCAAACGGACCGTCAGAAACGCGAACCTGCTCACCAACTTCAAAGCTGACGGACGGCTTCGGCCGGTCAACGCCCTCTTGAACTTGATTGATAATCCGCAAAGCTTCTTTTTCCGGGATCGGCATCGGCTTTTGATCCGCACCCAAAAAGCCAGTCACTTTCGGCGTATCCTTGATCAAGTGGAACGCCTCATTGGTCATATCCATTTTCACAAGGACATAACCTGGGAAGAACTTGCGCTCAGCGTCGACTTTCCGGCCGCGGCGCACTTCCACTACCTTTTCCATAGGAACCAGAATTTCCTCGAACAGATCGGACAACCCTTTCTGCTCAGCCTTTTCGCGAATGGACTCGGCGACCTTCTTCTCGAAATTCGAATAGGCGTGCACAATGTACCAGCGCTTGGCCATAGATCTCAGTTCCGTTTGTTGTTCTTGTCTTTAGACAGACCAGCGGCTGATTAACCGCCAACCCCGAGAATGTAACCGATGCCAAGGCTCATCAGCTGATCCGCAACGAGAAAGAAAATCGATGCGATCATCACCATGATGAACACCATAACGGTGGTCACAGCTGTCTCCTTGCGCGTCGGCCACGTCACCTTGGACGTTTCGGAGCGCACTTCTTGGATGAATTTAAAGGGATTGGTCTTCGCCATTCCGATTCCGGTCCGTTAAATACGAGTGGGCGCGCAGAAAACTCTGCGCGCCTCACTCGAGGAAACTCTTTAAGCCCTCGAGGCCAATTAATCAAGAGCAAAAGTGGCAGGGGCAGCAGGGTTCGAACCCGCGACCTACGGTTTTGGAGACCGTCGCTCTACCAGCTGAGCTATACCCCTTCAGATGGCCCTTTTTAGGGACCAGCTCCTGATACGCTTCAAACACATGGTAATCAAGTGATTTGAAGACAAGACTGCCGGGCCGAAGCCCGGCAATCAAAAACTCATCTTATTCGATGATAGAGGCGACGACGCCGGCGCCGACGGTGCGGCCACCTTCGCGGATCGCGAAGCGCAGACCGTCTTCCATGGCGATCGGCACGATCAGCTCAACGTCAACAGAGACGTTGTCGCCAGGCATCACCATTTCCGTGCCTTCCGGCAGAGAAACCACACCGGTCACATCCGTCGTACGGAAGTAGAACTGCGGACGGTAGTTGGTGAAGAACGGCGTGTGACGGCCACCCTCTTCCTTCGTCAGGATGTAGGCTTCTGCCTTGAACTTCGTGTGCGGGGTCACAGAACCCGGCTTACAAAGAACCTGGCCACGCTCAACATCTTCACGGCCAACGCCGCGGATCAGAGCACCGATGTTGTCGCCTGCTTCACCGCTGTCCAGCAGCTTGCGGAACATTTCAACGCCGGTAACCGTTGTCTTGGTGGTGTCCTTGATGCCGACGATCTCGACCTCTTCACCCACCTTGACGATGCCACGCTCAACACGGCCGGTCACAACAGTACCGCGGCCAGAGATCGAGAACACGTCTTCGATCGGCATCAGGAACGGCTGATCCTTCGGACGCTCAGGCGTCGGGATGTAGTCGTCAACAGCAGCCATCAGCTCACGGATTGCGTCACGGCCAATGGCTGCATCGCGGTCTTCAACAGCTGCCAGAGCAGAACCCTTGACGATCGGAATGTCGTCGCCCGGGAACTCATAGGAAGACAGCAGTTCACGGATTTCCATTTCGACGAGCTCGAGAAGCTCTTCGTCGTCGACCTGGTCAACCTTGTTCATGAACACGACAAGTGCCGGAACGCCAACCTGACGCGCAAGCAGGATGTGCTCACGGGTCTGCGGCATCGGGCCGTCAGCTGCAGAACAAACAAGGATCGCGCCGTCCATCTGGGCAGCACCGGTGATCATGTTCTTCACGTAGTCGGCGTGGCCAGGGCAATCAACGTGAGCGTAGTGACGGTTTTCCGTCTCATACTCAACGTGCGCCGTGGAGATGGTGATGCCGCGTGCCTTTTCTTCAGGCGCGCCGTCAATCTCGTCATATGCTTTTGCAGTCGCACCGCCAGCTTCAGCCAGCGTCATCGTGATTGCAGCGGTCAGCGTCGTCTTGCCGTGGTCAACGTGGCCAATCGTGCCAATGTTGACGTGCGGCTTGTTGCGCTCAAACTTTTCCTTCGCCATCGGCGTCGCTCTCTGTCCAGTACTCGGTTCAGTCGATAAGGCTCGCGCGGGCCGCTGATTGACGCCTTGAACAGAGCCCAAGCGGCAAACAACTTCCCATAAGAACTTTTCAGGATTTCCGGGCGAAAGAGCCTTCCGTTCCGGACACTCCGATCAGGCCCATGATGGAGCGGGTGAAGGGAATCGAACCCTCGTCGTCAGCTTGGAAGGCTGCTGCTCTACCATTGAGCTACACCCGCACAACGAGGAAACGAGACGATGGTGGAGGAGGTTGGATTCGAACCAACGTAGGCATAGCCAACGGATTTACAGTCCGTCCCCTTTAGCCACTCGGGCACTCCTCCATCTCGTCCTGCTTCACGCCGAAGCGATCAGGATGGCTTAACCGAAGAGCCCGCCCGGAAGGGGCGAGCAATCCCGTGGCGCGTGTTATGCAGATGCGGACCTGACCTGTCAACGCCGATTTTGAAAAGAAACGAACAAAATCAACCCGGGACCGAAAACCTTGGACCCAAGCGCGCCATAACCGCTTGCCATTCTTGGATCATTATGACCTCAAACGGAGCGAAACCTCCAAGGATTTCGCCGCTTTCTCGTGATCTCAGTTACAACAAGCCCCTACCCTGTGGACAACTTTTTCCGGCCAATTCGGCTCTTCATTCTTCGCAGCGCCGTTCATTCCCTGACATATTCGACCGGCGGCATGAGAGCGCCGTTTCGGATTCTATGAAATTGGAGGCAAACGGATGCTGAAGGTGTGGGGCCGCAAAACATCGTCCAATGTTCAAGCACTCATGTGGTGCGTCGGAGAGCTCGGCGTGGAGTATTAGAGAGCCGATATCGGGCACAGGTTCGGGGGAACCAATACTGAAGACTTCAAGCGGCTAAATCCAAACCAGACGATCCCCGTTCTTCAAGACGCAGACGGCCCGCCAATCTGGGAGACCGGAGCCATCATGAGATATCTGGCCGACATATACGGACCCGATAGCTTTTGGCCGAAGCCACCGCAAGGCCGCGCCCGGGTCGACGTGTGGGCGGAGTGGTCCAAGATCAACATCGCAATGGCGTTTACGGCTCCGGTTTTCTGGCGGGTGGTCCGCACACCTCCGGAAGCCCAGGACTGGAACCAGATCCGAAAGGCAATAGCGGCTCTTGAATCCAAACTCGAAATCGCAGAGTTGCAGCTGACGAACCATGCCTATCTTGCTGGTCCTGACTTCACATTGGCGGACATCCAGTTCGGCCACATTCTCTATCGGTACTTCGATATCGATATCGACCGCGCGGATCTGCCCCGTTTGCACCGCTATTTTCACCAGCTCACCGAACGCAGCGTTTTCCGCGAGCACGTGATGGTGTCGTACGAGGACCTGCGCTGCAGCTAACCCAATTTGGGGAGTATCTCACAGAGAGTTACACGGCGAGGCACAACAGGATCATTGCAGCAAGCGCCATTATGTTGTAGCTACAACATATGAGCAACTCACTCGACGATATCGATTTTCATGAAATGGGCCGCCTGTGCCTTGGCCATTCGGTCCGCCGGACGGCCAATCTGCTGACCCGCCATTTCAACCGCTACCTCGCGCCTCTTGGTTTGGAGATCACGCAGGCGCAGCTCATGGCGGTTATTGCCAGCGGTGACGATCTCTCCTCCTCCGACATCGCCCGGTACCTTGGAATTGACCGCTCGACCCTTGCCCGCAACCTAAAGCCATTAGAGGCCGCCGGCTTGATTGAACGGCACAAGCTTGGCGGCCGAAAGGTAACACCACGCCTCACCCAAAGGGGCGTCACTCTGACCGCAGAAGTACATGCTGCCTGGGAACAGGCCCAGCGCGACCTGACACACGAGCTCGGCGCGGTAACGGCAGATGCCATTCGCGGTCATTTGTCGAGCCTGAGAAAGACCGTTCGTGCACTCGAAACAACCGTTGCCAAACAGCCTGCCGCGCCGCCGGACGGGGCGTCTTCGTAAATAACCGGATCCCCAAAAACCATTCTTTTAAGGACACTTCCATGAGCACCCCGCAAACCGTAACGGAAAACGGCAAAACCTATCAGTTCGACGCCCTGCCGAAGGAGCAGGTGGCGGGTATCTCCGGAATGGATGTTTTCAAGCTGATGCTCGATGGTCAGCTGCCAGCTCCCCCGATCATGCTTCAATCCAATATCCGTTTGAAGGAATTTGATCACGGGCGTGCGGTCTTCGTCGGCCAGCCGGAAAAGCAATTCCTCAATCCGCTTGGTACGATTCATGGCGGTTGGATTTCAACGATCCTGGACAGTGCTCTCAGTTGCGCAGTTCACACCTGCCTGGAACCTGGCGAGTTCTACACAACCACATCCTTGACCGTGAATATGGTCCGCCCCCTCATGCCAGGCAGCGGGGAAGTCACGTGCGAAGGACGCATTGTTCATCGCGGCTCCCGGCTGGCAACATCTGAAGGTGAGTTGAAAGATGCCCGCGGCAAGCTGATTGCCCATGCGACGGTTAGCTGCATGATCTTTCCCAATCCTGCAGCCTCTTCCCCTGCACGCTGATTGGGGCTAGAGCATGCGGGATGACCGACGATAAAAAACCTGCATGGAAAACTCAGCGCCACGGGTCCGGCAACGCCCACGGCCGCTTTTCTAAATCCAAGGGCAAACCGGGACCACGGCGTCCCGGATTGCCTCCGGAAGGCCCCGTCTTGCTTTATGGCCTCCACACGGTGGAAGCAGCCTTTGCCAATAAGGATCGCAAACGCCTCAAACTCTATGCAACGGAGAATGCAAAGAACCGTCTGCAGGAGCGGGGCGTTGTTATTGATGTTCCGGTTGAGGACAAGCGCCCCAAGGAACTGGACCGGATGGTCACCAAGGACGCCGTCCACCAGGGCATGATCCTTGAGGCTGATCCCCTACCCGCTTATGGCGCGGAACACTTAAAAGGCGCCCGGCTGATTCTGGCCCTCGATCAGGTCACCGATCCGCATAATGTCGGTGCGATCCTGCGCTCTGCCGTCGCTCTGGATGCCGACGCCGTTGTGACCACGGAACGCCACGCTCCGGAGGAAGGCCCGGTGCTGGCCAAATCCGCCTCAGGCGCACTCGACATGATCAAGCATGTGCGGGTGAAGAACATGGCCCGCTTCATAACAGAGATGAAGGAGCAAGGCTTTGGCTGCATCGCGCTCGACAGCGATGGCCCGGCGAGCCTTGAAGACACCGACTTCACCGAAAAGACCGTTCTGGTTCTCGGATCGGAAGGGAAAGGCGTGCGACAAGGCGTGCGGGAAGCTTGCGGTCTCCTGGCCAGGCTCGACATGCCGGGCGAAATCCGCTCGCTGAATGTGTCCAACGCTGCCGTACTCTCACTTTATGTGGCGCGCCAGAAGATGGGGCTTTAGGCCCCACTCACCGCCTCAAAGCCTTCAAATTTTGGCGGGCCGGCATACAGATCCTTGTTACTGCCAGCATTTTTATGCGCATCCCGAAATTGTTCAGATTTGGTCCAGGCGAGAAAGTCCTCTTTGCTGTTCCAGATCGTATGCGACGCATACAAAACGGTTTGACCGTCCTCGGCTTCCGAGCCTTTCAGCAAATGAAAGCTCTTAAAACCATCCAGCTCGTGAAGACGGGTCTCCCGGCCTTTCCATACAGCCTCAAAAGCCTCCTCCTGGCCCTTTTTCACTGCAAACCGATTCATCGCGAGATACATGGCGGCCTTCCTTTTTTGAAATTGTTCCGCCAATAATTATGAGTATTTTACTCATATTACCAGTGCTGATTTGCCCGCATATTCCAATCCTTGAAACGATAAGGCTTATGGCAAAAAGGGCAGACGCACCCGCCTGCCCCGGTCATCACCTGAGATCAAACAAACGCAAAATCATCCGCCCCCAAAGACGACAACGCAACGTTTTCAAGGGTAATCGTATTGTTCGCATCGTAAGTGATTACGGTATCCGCACCGACTTGTGCGTTAGCAAAAGTGGTCTAGTCAGCAACGACGAAAAGGCCAAAATGTTTTCCACAAGGGCATCGGCTTTTCGCATGCAATATCGGCGACTTAGAAACAAATTTGCTGTGAAAATCAAAAAATGTATCGCCCCCTCTAGACATCCAACCGGTTTCTGGTAGAAGCCCTCCCCAGCGCCGGTATAGCTCAGTTGGTAGAGCACGTGATTTGTAATCTCGGGGTCGCGGGTTCGAATCCTGCTGCCGGCACCATTTTTATAAACAACTTAGCGTATCCCTCCTCAGCTTCAGCTAGCTTGTATAAGCACTGTGTAAGCAGATTTTGAATGTGCTGAGCGGTTATTCTCCTTCCCATTTTTCATCTAAAAAATAGCCTATCAGAGCTGTCAAATGCTGTCTTCGGTTCGAAATTCCAACGAGTTCCGGATAGCCCCGATGTCGTAAGCGCTCGTCATCAACCGTCATAAGCAACGCTCTTCCCGGACAAACATAATGATGAACATGAAGATGACACGGTTTGAAAAACGCCACGTGTCTTTGAATCCCGCGGTCGGGAATGAGCCCGTGGGACAACCAATAATCTGAAAAGACCCGGAACCTAAACAAAGGCCCATGGGTCCTATGAGAAGATCTGGACACCGCTTACCTATCAGATAACCACATAACCATATTGGGCGGCACTGTCCGTCAACTGTACCCAGAGCGAAACTGCGAAGCTGCGCGGGAATAACAGGTTGAACCCAGTCTCATCTCGCCACAGCGTGATCCCGATATGGTGAAAGGCGCTGGATGCAACGGAGCCCGCCGGAAACGCCGTGTCAGACAAATTGAGCGGCAGGAAGTGATTTAACAAATGGGTTGCGTTGGGGCCGCTTAGTTTTATCCAAGTCCTCGACGATGACAGGTCGAGAACCACCCCATCTTTGATCGCCAGGGATGCGCGGTTTTGACGGTAATCCCTGCTGATCAGCCACCACTTTAGCGGTTCGATCTGCAAGAGCGTTCCCTCCGCCCCCTGTGCCATCATTCCCGGGCCAGGCGCGGTTTCGGTGCCCGCCAAACGCGCGGCCTCTGCCCCGACAGACTTCCAGGCTTCAGGCCAGGCAGCAATCTGGAGCAGCGAAACCCTTGTTACTTCTGAAAAGGTTACGCCACTCCAATCGCTTGTCCCGACCTTTCCAAGCGACGGTTGCCCCTTCAAAGCGGATCTCCACTCAGCCATGCATTCTTTCTCCCGTGGGATCGAACATGTGCGGCGACACGATTTCAACGTCAACATTTCCTGAGCGAACCGGATCGGCGGCAACGGCTGGCCTCTCTTTCCAGGCCTCTGCACCGCCAGAGATATAGCCGATACCAATCCAGTGCCCCAGTGCGGGTGAATGGGTCACGCCTGTAACCCAGCCCTCCCCGAACCCAGTGACGGTATCTGCATCGCATAGCAACGATCCGCCCTTAAACCGCTGTCTCCTGTCCTTTGGGAAGATGCCGACCAGTTGTGGGCGGTCCTCCCGCAGGAGTTCCGGCCTTTGACGCAAGGCGCTACCAATAAATGGCTTTTTTGTCGACGCCATCTTGCCGAGGCCGGTATCGTCAATGGTTACGCGGCCATCCAGTTCGGCGCCGGTGACGTGGCCCTTTTCTATGCGCAGCGTACCCAGCGCCTCCAGCCCATAGAGGCAGCCTCCACGAGTTTCCGCAGCGTGCCATAGGAGATCCATCATTGCGTCACCGTAACCGGCTTGCACATAAAGCTCGTAGGCCAGTTCCCCCGAAAAACTTATCCGTGCAATCAAGGCCTCAACGCCACCTGACAGCGCAACTCTTGAAACGCCCATGAACGGCAGCGCTTCATTGGAAATATCAGCGCCGTGTTCCAGGCAGGCGGCAATCGTCTCGCGGGATTTTGGTCCGGCAATGGATACACCCGCCCATTGGTCGGAAACGGAGCTGACATGGACCTTCAGATCGGACCAGCGCGTTTGCAGCAGCTCGTCAAACCAGACCATCACCTTGCCGGCGTTGGTTGTCGTGGTCGTCGTCAGAAATTCGGTGTCCGCGAGCCGCCAGGTTGTGCCGTCATCCATCACCATGCCGTCGTCGCGCAGCATGATGCCATAGCGCGCCTTGCCCACTGGCAGTTTGGCAAAACCGTTGCTGTACACCCGGTTCAAGAATTCGGCTGCATCCGGCCCCTGAACCGCGATCTTGCCGAGTGAGCTCACATCACAAATGCCGACAGACTTGCGGACAGTGGCGGCCTCGCGGACATACGCCTCATCAATGCCCTCGCCGTTACGTGCAAAGTACCAGGGCCGGTGCCAAAGCCCAGCCTCGGTCATGGTCGCTCCATGGCGCAAATTCCAGTCATGGAGCGGGGTCCGACGCAGCGGTTTGAAGTGCGCTGCCACATTACGACCCGCAAGCGCGCCAATTGCGACCGAGGTATAGGGCGGGCGGAAGCGTGTAGTCCCAACATCGGGGATGTCCTTGCCAAGCTCATCGGCCATCAGCGCAAGGCCAATCACATTGCCCATTTTGCCCTGGTCCGTTGCCATCCCGAGGGTTGTGTAACGCTTCAAATGTTCGACGGAGACAAACCCTTCCTGGTGTGCCAAGCGGACATCGTCGCCGGTGACGTCGTGCTGGAAATCGACAAAGGCCTTGGTCTGCTGGTTCGGGAGACGGACCTCGTACAGCGGCCGGATAGGTGTTTTCCAACCACCCAGCTGTGAGCTTTTTTTGTTTTCGCCGATAGCCTGACGCGCGGCGCGTTGGCCCGACACCTCGCAATCCTCACGGTCCCAGATACCTGCGGAAGACCCTGCATGGAAGATCGGTTCACTTGTTGTCCCAGGAAGAAAACAAGCCTGTTCAGCATTCCAAACTGGCTTGGCGCCGCGATGGGAAGAGAGATTCACAACCGGAGACCAGCCACCGGACACGAGGAGCAGATCGCAGGTCTCCTTACCCGCTTGAACCCAGGAACCATTCGTATGTTTGGCTAGATCAACGCCCTTAACACCGGAGCGCCCCAAGACTTTCAACGGAGCTACACCCTTGAGAATCGTGACCCCGTCTGGAAGACCGACACCGGCTTCTTCACGGATGTCGGCGACGATTACTTCAGCACCTGCAGCGGCCAGCTCCGCAGCAGCCGCGTAGACACTGTCATTTGTGGTGGAAATGACAATCTTTTGCCCAGGCAGGATGCCATAGCGGTTCAGGTAACTTCGTGCGGCGGCTGCCGTCATGACACCAGGGTGATCGTTGTTTTCAAAGGCGAAGGAGCGTTCCAGCGCGCCGGTCGCCAAGATGGTTGCGCCCGCCCGCACGGTCCAAAACCTTTGGCGCGGCTTTTGCGGATCGGGGTTGGCCAGATGGTCGGTCACCTTCTCCAGAAGACCTGCGACGCCGTGATCATACAAACCAAAAGCTGTCGTGCGGGTCATCACCCGAACACCAGCACCCTTGACCGCATTGATGAGCTCCAACCGTTGCATCTCGGCACCGGGGTCATTCAGGTAGTCGCCGCCAAGCTCGAAGTCCTGCTCCACCAACAATACGTCGCGCCCTGCCTGTGCAGCAGTTAATGCAGCCTGAAGGCCTGCCGGGCCCGATCCGACGACCAAAACATCACAAAATGCATGGACATGATCATAACAATCCGGATCCGGTTCGCGGGAGGCGGCGCCCATGCCAGCAGCTTTGCGGATCAGCTTTTCATACTGCATCCAGAGACCTGTTCCATGTCCCCATTCAAAGGGAGGCAAGCCCATGAAAGTTTTGTAGTAGAACCCGGCGGCGAAGAACCTGGAAAACAATCCGTTCACTGCCCCAAGATCAAAACGGACATTCGGCCAGGCATTTTGGCCGCTGGCGCACAATCCGTCGTACAGCTCCTGCACCGTTGCTCTGACGTTCGGCTCCCGGCGAGCGCCTTCTCCCACGGTGACGATAGCCCCGGATTCCTCAACGCCCGCCGACATGATCCCGCGCGGACGATGATACTTGAAGCTGCGACCGAGAACGCGTTCGCCATTTGCCATCAAGGCAGAAGCGAGCGTATCCCCGGCATAACCGGACAGTGTGTTGCCGTCCCAGGTGAAGTCCACTGGTGCAGACCGGTCTATCCGGCCGCCTTTATCCAGACGACACGCCGTCATTCCCCGGCCTCCTGATCGGTTTCAAACATTGCAGCAAGGCCCGGATGCGCCGGACGGACGCTGTGGATCTCATGAGTGAGCGTGTCGCGCTCGACAAGCAACCACATCCGGCAACCGTGAACATGCTGCCAGGTTTCCAATTGCACACCACAGATGTTGTCCCGCAGGAAAACAGCGTCGTGCCAGGCTTCCATGGGCGCATCAAGCGCCGGATACTCGATGGAACCGTCACCGCCATAGGTGAATTCGCTGTGGTCGCGTGTGCCGCAAAAGGGACAAGGGATTCTGATCATTGTGGCCTCGTTATCCGTGTAGCTTCGGATCGGGACCGGCGCCCCGTTCATCGATCTGCAGACCGCGTTCAAAGCGCTTCAAATCAAAGTTTCTGATCTGCTCGTGTGGCCGGTCGTTGGCGATCAGATCGGCAAAATACCACCCGGACGCCGGAGTGGCCTTGAAGCCGCCGTAGTTCCAGCCCGCGTTCAGGTAGAGATTGGCGAGCGGTGTTTTGCAGATGAAGTGCGTACCGTCCATGGACATGTCGACCAGTCCAGACCAGTGCCGCAACAGTTTTACACGGCCCAGACAGGGCAGAATAGACATGGCGGCTTCCGAGACGTCCTGAACAATTGGCAGATTGCCCCGCTGGGCGTAAGACTTGTACCAGTCCAGATCTCCACCGAAGACCATGCCGCCCTTGTCCGACTGCGAGATATAGAAGTGGGCGCCGCCAATTCCGAACACCACGACCTGGTCCAGCAGCGGTTTTATCGGTTCGGAGACAAAGGCCTGCAGCTTGTGGGATTCGATCGGCAACTTTCCCAAGCCCGCCATGTTCCACAATCGTGAAGTGCTTCCGGCCACCGCGAATGCCACCTTGCCTGCTCGGATCGGTCCGCGTGAGGTCTCGAGCGTGCTAACGCTGTCGCCGTCGCGTGTGATCCCTCGAACTTCGCACTGTTGAATTATATCCACGCCGCGCGCATCGGCCCCTCTGGCATACCCCCACGCAACCGCATCGTGGCGGGCAGTACCCGCGCGCTTTTGCACCGCAGCGCCCATGATCGGAAAACGCGCGGTCTTGGAGTAATTCAAATGCGGAACAGCGCGTTTCAGTGTTGGAAGGTCCCAGATTTCCGCATCCGGTGTCCCGGTCAGGCGCATGGTGTTGTAGTTTCGGGCAGCCGCATCGATGGCACCGGGGCTGTGCAGAAGCGCAATATGGGAACGCTGACTGAACATCACATTGTAGTTCAGCTCGTGAGAGAGGTTTTCCCACAGCTTCAGGGAATGCTCGTAGAACTCGCGATTACCTGGCCGCGCATAATTTGACCGCACGATGGTCGTGTTGCGTCCTGCGTTACCACCGCCCAGCCAGCCCTTTTCCAAGACAGCAATGTTTTTGAGGCCATGATTGGCAGCCAGGTAGTAGGCAGTTGCCAGCCCATGCAAGCCGCCGCCGACAATGGCGATGTCGTAATACGGCTTCGGTTCAGGGTCGCGCCATTGGCGCCCCCACCCTTTTTGACCAGTGACCCCATTCCAAAACACACTCCAGGCAGAAAATCGCGTCATGGTAGTTTCCAGATCCTCGGCATGAATTTTGTCGGCATGTCAGCTTTCCACCTTCGGCAAGGGGATCGAAAAGGCATCATGCCGTTCAATCACGTGCGCGACACGGAAAAGGCTCTTTTCGTCGAAATACCGGCCGACAAGCTGCAAGCCTATCGGCAATCCTTCAGAATGCAGGCCGCAAGGCATGGTCAGGGCCGGATGTCCGGTCATGTTAAAGAACGTTGTGAACCGTGTGATCGCATTGCCTATAGCCTCATCAACGCCGTCGCGGGTGACCATGACCGTGCCGATTTTCTGGGCGATTTCTGGTGTTGCCGGTGTCAGGATCAGATCGACGTCGTCAAACAGCGCCGTGGTCTGCTGGCGGTAGCGTTCGATAAACCGCTTGGCTTTTACATAGTGTTCAGCGAGCAAACACTGTCCGAGCGCCAATCCGGCTCTGAAGTCCTTGCCATAAAGTTCGCCTCGCTCCTGAAGGTGCGCGGAATGCGCGCTCAAAGCTTCCGGCAACTGTACCGTCAGCGACACTGTGCGGGTGTGCTCCATATCCGGAAAGGTGATAGGCATCAGTTCGGCTCCCTGGGCCACCAGGAACGCCTTGACCCGCTCCAAGGTCTCCAGAATTTCCGGATCGCTCCGTTCAAAGAAGAAATTGGCTGGAATGCCTATCCGAAGCCCCGAAATGTCCTGCCCCAGCGCTTCCGCATAATTCTCCATAGGGAGGTTGACCGACGCCGGGTCTCGCGGATCATGACCAGCGACAAGACCGAGGATGTCGGCGCAATCAGCAATCGTGCGGGTCATCAGGCCAACATGGTCCAACGTCCAGCAATAAGGGACAAGGCCACTTGTCGGGACACGGCCGATGGTCGGTTTCAGTCCCACCAGTCCGTTGAGAACCGCAGGCGCACGGACCGAACCGCCCGTATCGGTGCCAAGAGCCGCCGGGACGAGACCGAAGGCAATGGCTGCAGCCGATCCGCTGGAAGATCCACCTGCGAGCCGAGTGGTGTCATAAGCGTTGACGCAGGTTCCGTAGACCTCGTTTTCGCCGGTCGCACCATAAGCAAATTCGTGGAGATTGGTCTTTCCCAGGTTCAACGCTCCGGCATTGCGCAGGCACGCCACCGCAAAGGCATCCTCCGCCGCGATCCGATCGTGAAGAACCCGAGATCCTGCCGTTGTCAGCACGTCTTTGACGTCGAACAGATCCTTACAGGCGTAGGGAATGCCTGCTATGGGCGATTCAGCAAGATCCTCGCGCGTGAGAACTGCGGCCTGCGCGGCGGCCGCATCCAACGTCAAAGTAATAAAGGCCTTAGACACGTCATTGTGTCGCGAGATACGTTCAGCAAACATCGCAACCAGTTCGCTCGGCGTGATCTCGCCGGCATTCATCAAGGCCTTGAGAGACCGGATATCCTGAAATGCGATAGTATCGGACATGCACGTTATCGTTTCTGCACGGAAAGCGCCGGAGGCGTCGCCCCCAAATCGACCTGGCGAAGCACGTCCAGATCCTCCAGCAGTTCCTGAAAACCCGTAATGATGCCCAGCTTCGGATCAACCAGTTCGTCGAGTTCAGCTTCCGTCCAATCGTGACTGGCCATTTGGTCACATATCCCGGTCAACGTCGGCTTTTGAAGCGGTTTCATTTCTTCTTTCTCACTTGTCTGGCACAGGCATTTTCGCCTGAGTTTCGGCGAAGGATCAGCGTATCATCAGGGTCTCTGGTGTCTGATTGGTCAGGATTTCCGCACCGAATTCGGTTAGCAGAACGGTATTGGAAATGAAGTAGTCAACAACACGGGTATTCGTGAACCAGCTGTGCGCGTGAAACACCATGCCGGTTTCCAGAACCCTGTCCGACCCGGGAAACAGCGAAGTCACCATTGACCCACCGGTCCAGCTCGGCGGAAAGCCGATGCCGACCATATAGCCGCAATGGTGGCGTTCGTAGTCGTGCAACCCCGCAGAAGCGGCGACTTCACGCCATGCCGCATACGCATCACCGGCCTTACCACCAGGCTTCACAGCAGCGCAGATGGCCTGCATACCCTCTATGGCAAGCTCGGCAGACTTCTCAGCGCCCGCTGGAGCGCTGCCCACATAAACCAGCCGTCCCATGGGGGCCTGGTATTTCCGGTAAGCCGCGCAGGTTTCTAGAAATACGGCATCGCCATTGGCAAATGTATCTCCGCGCCACGTCGTATGCTCCTCACCCAGGCGGGTCGTCGGCCGGATAAACGGACCAAAGCCCGGATATTCACTGCCTTCCAGGATCATTTTGTGGTGATAGGCCGCCGCGATTTCATAGTCGCTTGCTCCGTCACGGACCGCCTCGATGGCCGCCAGCGTACCGAGATCGACGGCCCGGGCGGCCTTGCGGGTGTACTCCATTTCCAGCGGCGACTTCACCTGCCGTAAATCATCAATGATGCCGGATGCGTCGATCCAGTCGGCGTCCGCTTCCTGGATCCGTTCCGCGTGGCGAGGCGTTAGAAATAAGCTGCGCTTTTCGATCCCGACCCTGCCGCCCTTCAGCCCGAGGTCGTCCATAGCCTTGAGGACATGATCGGACAGCTCTTCGTGATCCTTGTGACCATAAAAGGTCGCATTGCGTACCTGGTTGTCGATGGTGATCTGCTCCATGGCCCGGCAAACCAGCGCCATTTTGCCATCGGCGTTCAGCACCAACACATGGGCGGCAAAAAAACCCCAATGGTCCAAACCTGTCAGCCAATAGATGCTTTCGGGCACCGAAATCAGTATACCGTCCAATTCGTTGACGGACAAAGCCGCGCAGGCTCGGGCGACACGCCGGGCGAGTTCTTCTTGCGGAAACGGATGACGAATGGACATTGAAACACTTCCCTGACCGCCGCCCTAAAAGAGCTATGGCATTTCAATGGTGGCTCAACAGGATTTGGCGCGGATAGTCCGTGATGTAGTCAGATCCTGTCTCAGAAACGACAATCGAGTCGCCGATGCGCCCCGCGGTCACACCGTCGACCGAGATTCCGCCGTCAACGGCAAATGTCATACCGGGTTGCAAAACCGTTTTATCGCCGTCCTTCAATTCCGGAGCTTCCAGATAGGCCACGCCGATGGACCGCCCGGTCCTATACCCCGTCTGGTATCCACGCTCGCGGTAAACTTCGTTGGCCGCAGCCGCCACATCTTCCGCCAGGACGCCCGGACGGATTGCAGCAATCGCCGCCCGTTGAGCCGCAATCGCCGCCTCCTGAACATCTCGCGCCTGATCGGTGACGTCGCCGACATGAAACATCCGATCAAATCCAAGCTTGTACTGCTTGAACTGCGCCATGTTGCAGAAACAGAAATAGACAGGATCGTATTTCTGGTAGGCCCGGACATTGGCCCGCCGGTGCACCATGGACGTTTCGGTACCACTCTGCAGGATCTGCAGATTGTGGATCATGGGTGACACGAACCGATCCCAGCCGCGGTCAGTCAGGAACCCTGCGGCCTTGCGCGACCCCGCCTCGATTACGGCGAGTGCCGATTCATATTCCCGCGCGCCTTCACGAAGGGAGTCATGCGCAGCCGCCATCATGGCACCGGCGATTTGCCCCGCTTCCTTCATGATGCCGATCTCAAACGGTGTCTTGATCGTGCGCTGCGCGCCGAGAACCGGTGAAATATCCTTCAACGGCACGCCGGGATGGGTGTCGTCGAGATGATTGCGGACAACCGCCGGAATTGAGTTCCGTTCGATCCATATTTCATTTGGTGCGGCGCCAATAGCTCCGGCCAAGGCCCGCCCCCAGGTGCGCTGACCGATGTCCTCCCAGACCTGAATATCTTCGACCCAGGTCATTGCAGAGACCATTTCGCTCTCCATGAGCGGTGTGATCACTGTCGGCGCGTCGCTGGCACGCACGACCAGCAACGTCGGACGGCCGAATTCAATCCCGAGATAGCCCCAGAACCCGGCAAGGTAGGCAATCGAACTCTCATCCGTGAAGACGGCAAGTTCGATCCCGTCATCGCGCATACGCTGCTGAAGGTTCGCGGTTGTCTGTTTGGCGTGTTCCAGCATTCAGATTTCCTTGGTTTTGACCGCGCAATGCAGCCTGACGCAGGAGATCAGATCACTCGACCTCTCTCTTTATAGGGGACCATAATTGGTATACCTCTACAAGATACTTTTTATCATTACTTCCAATTTTGGCCGAAAATCCAAAAAAATAATATGTATGGTATACCAATTCACAAATTTGAGCTCGGACTGACGATGTAACCGTTTTGGGAAACATGACTTTGAGACGTTAGGAAAATCGAATTTGGTGGGCTCGCCATTTTTGCCGTTCAGCGGCCTTGGAGGTCTTCCAAGTGAAGATACGGAAAGTCCTCAATTTTTGCGATCCGAGCCATGACAAGGGAGAGATGGACTTTCCGTGTGGTAACAGCAGCCGGGATATCACCCGCCTCTAGGCATCGTGCAATCAGCCGCACCTCGTCCAGCATGTCCTGCACCTCGGTGTCCCAATCCAGGCGCGACAACAACAAAAACCAGTACCGCGCGGACTGATAGAAGAGCATATCAGAGAAATCGCGCAGGATTTCATTGGTTGTGAGAAGCTGAATGGCATTGTGTAGCCGGATGCTGACCGCGCCAAAGGCCTTTTTGTCCCGCAGCCCGAAAAGGGCAGCGGTATCACTGGCAAGACTGTTGAGCTCCTCGTGCAATACCGCCGAGATTTGCCGGACTGGCATATCCGCAATACTCTCAGCGAGTTTGATCCTAAGGGCGTAGATCTCCCGCATTTCGCTCAGGTCAATCGAGGTCACGATCGTTCCGCGGCCATGCTGACTGGAAATGAGACCGTCATTTTCCAGCCGTTGCAATACGGCGCGCATAGGTGTCCTGCTGACGCAGAACTCCTCAGCCAACACACGTTCGTTCAGACTGTCGCCGGGCTGATAGTCCAGCAGACAGATACGCCTGCGCAACGTCTCGAAGATCGCTTTCTTGTCTGGTGTTGGGGAGCGCGCCAAAAGGGATTCCATCAAATTTCAGAACTGAAGGCCGTAGGTGCGCAACTGCATCGTTGCGAACTGCATGATGAACTCGGAGCTGGTTCGACAATGCTGCTGCCGATCACCCAGGCACCTCATATATAACAACAATTCGCGCCCTGCCGTGCCTTTTCTTCGCAGAATGCTTCAAAAAGGGCGGACTTTGATCCACATGGCTCTGCACAGGGCGCATTTCCGGACACATCTGCTATGCAGAAATATGGGTGAGATTCACGGATTGGCGCATTGAATTCTTAACTTCTGTCGACTAAGTGTCCCGAAAGTTCAGGTTAAGGCGCACGGGTGGAATCGGAGACGAGCATGACCCGGGATGATCTCATTCGCGAATACAGACAACACAGCGGCTCTTGGCAGGCCGTGGTCGGTGTTTATGCGCTGCTCGTGGGCGCGATGCTGCTGTCCGGTTACATGATGGTCGGCTGACCGGGCAACTTCGAGTGCGCTATGATTTATAGATGCCCCGGAGCAAAGCTGCTCCGGGGTATTTCTATTTGAGCTTGCCGGTTGTCACGCTGGTCAGACATTGGCCGCTTCGCCGATCGCATCCGTTCCGCGCTCGTCCAGCAGAGTGGTCAGCCAATTCGGGTCCATCTCCGGAACCGACGACAAGAGCAGATCCGTGTAGGGATGGTGCGGTGGCGTGAACATTTCGTCTTTCGGACCCTGTTCGACCACCTTGCCCCTCTGCATGACCACCACCTCGTCAGCAATCGACCGGACTGTCGCCAGGTCATGCGTGATGAACATGTAGGCGAGGTTGAATTCCTGCTGCAGCCGGTCAAGCAGCTTCAGGATCCCTTCGGCAACAAGCTGGTCAAGCGCGCTGGTCACCTCATCGCAGATAATGAATTTGGGATCGGCCGCAAGAGCCCGGGCGATACCCACCCGCTGCTTCTGGCCGCCTGACAATTCGGGCGGATAGCGATTGTAGAATTTGGCCGGGTCGAGTTCGATCAGGTCGAGAAGTTCATCAACGCGGCTTTTGAGTGCTGTGCCATGAAGACCACTGTAGAACTGTGCAGGACGCCCGATAATGTCGCAAATTCGGATTTTCGGATTCAAGGCCGTATCCGCCATCTGATAAATCATCTGGGCTTGGCGAAGCTGTTCTTTCGAGCGGTCCTGATAGCGCGGCGGCAACGCTTCGCCATTGAACAGAATTTGTCCCTTGGTCGGGGGCAAAAGGCCAGTGATACAGCGGGCCGTCGTTGATTTGCCCGAGCCGGACTCACCCACAACGGCGACGGTCATGCCGGGATAGATGTCAAACGACACATCGTCCAGAACCTTGGTCTTGCCATAAGCTGCGTCAATGCCCTGAACCGATATGACCGGGATGGCGTCGGCACCCGCTGGACGCTGTTTTTGGGGCCGCTTGAAACTGCGCACGGCCCAAAGGCTCTTGGTGTAGTCCTCCTTGGGCGAATCCAGCATTTGCGCGGTGGGCGCTTCCTCGACTTCCTCACCCTTTAGGAGCACCTTGATGGTGTCTGCCATTTGCGCCACAACGGCCAGATCGTGGGTGATGTAGATCGCAGCGGTGTTGAACTGATCAACAATGTCGCGGATCGCCGCCAGAACCTCGATCTGCGTGGTCACATCCAGCGCAGTTGTTGGTTCGTCAAAAATGATCAGGTCCGGCCGGCAAGCCATGGCCATGGCCGTCATGGCCCGTTGCAATTGGCCACCGGATACCTGATGCGGATACCGGAACCCGATTTCGTCGGGATTTGGCAGACGCAGCCGCTCGTAAAGCTGCATTGCATCTTCCTGCGCCTCAACCCGTTTCTGGATCCGGTACTGGATCGGCGCTTCCGTGTGCTGGTCAATGATTTTATGAGACGGGTTGAAGGACGCTGCCGCAGACTGGGCCACATAGGCAATCCGTGACCCGCGCAGGGCGCGCAGGGCAGATTCCGGTGTGGTGGTCAGCTCCATACCGTCGAATTCGATCGATCCGCCGGAGATCCGGCAGCCGTCCCGGGCAAAGCCCATCGAGGCGAGGCCAATGGTGGATTTGCCAGCCCCAGATTCGCCGATGAGACCAAGGACTTCACCCTTGTGAAGGGTCAGATCCACCCCGTGGACAATCTCAACCCATTTTTCGTCGGAATAGCCTTCTATGCGAAGGTCCTTGATTTCCAGAAGTACGTCTTTCTTGGGAACCACGATCAAACCTCCTTCAGACCGGAGGACCGGAACAGCATCCAGTCGACGACAAAGTTGACCGCAACCGTTAGCAGCGCAATCGCGGCCGCCGGAATTAGCGGTGTCAGTTCACCGAAGGAAATCAAGGTCGCGTTCTCACGCACCATAGATCCCCAGTCAGCGGTTGGTGGTTGAATGCCCAGGCCGAGGAAAGAGAGACCCGCGATCAGAAGGAACACGAAGCAGAATTCCAGGCCGAATTCGGCAATCAGCGGCGCCGTTGAGTTGGGCAGGATCTCCTTGCGGATCAAGTACCAGTCACCTTCTCCCCTGAGCTTTGCCGCCTCGATGTAATCCATCACCACCACGTTCCCGGCGACGGCACGCGTCAGCCGGAAAACCCGCGGCGAATAGATGACCGCAACGACAATGACGATAACAATCAGGTTGGTGCCAAAGATACTCAACATCAAGAGCGCGAACACCAGCGACGGCACAGACATGATGACATCGGCAAAGCGGCCCATGAACTGATCGAACCAGCCGCCTTTGGTCGCGGCCATCAGTCCGGCGAAGGCACCCATGACGAACGCCAGTGTTGTTGCAACTAGGGCCAATCCGACGGAGTTTCGCGCACCGTAGATGATGCGGCTAAACATATCACGCCCCAACTGGTCGGCTCCCAAAAGCATGTTTTCGTCCGCAGGCGCGAAAGCCGACGAAATGATTTCCGCCTCACCGAACGGCGCAATGACAGGCGCGAAAATCCCTGCAATCGCATAGGTGAAGATCACGAACATGCCGAAAGCAGCAGTCAGCGGAGCCGTTCTCAGCTCCTTGGCAACACCTTCGGGTGTGATGATGATGAGAAATTCCCGGAAAGCATAGGACGTCCCTGCCGCCAATGCCAAAATCCCGGCAGCTATTGTGACAAACCGCAGAGCACCCACCCCACCGATGATCCCCATAACGAAAGACACCAGGGTCAGGGAGAAGATCAGAAGGAACAGCTCGCGTTTCTTGAAATACGCCGCCAGGCAGGACCCGCCGATCAGCAGCGCATAGTAAGCAATAACAAATGTACTCATTTCGCTGCCCTCACTTCGGATGCCGCAAACGCGGATTGGTCAGGATTGCTCCCACATCGGCTGCCAGGTTGAGCAGGATGAAGGTTGCAGCGAAAATCAGACAGCATGCCTGAACAATGGGGAAGTCGCGTTTGGCCACCGCATCCACCAGCAGCTGACCGATCCCGGGATAGACAAAAACGACCTCGACCAGAACCACACCGGTAATGAGGTAGGCCAAATTGAGTGCAACGACGTTGATGATCGGCGCCCAGGCATTCGGCAGGGCGTGTTTCACGATAATTTTCCAAGGCGGAACACCCTTAAGCCGTGCCATCTCGATGTAGGGCGAAGCCAGAAGGTTGATAATTGCAGCCCGGGTCATCCGCATCATGTGCGCAGTGACCACTAGCACCAGCGTCAACGCCGGCAGGAAAGTGCGGTGCAACAACTCGCCGAAGGTCATGTCGGGGCTGATGCTGGCGATCGCAGGGAAATACTGGGTTTTTACCGCCAGATACAGGATCAGAATATATCCGAGGAAGAATTCTGGAGAAGAAATCGAGGTCAGCGTCGCGACGTTCGCAACCCGGTCGAACAGTGTATTGCGCAGAAGGGCAACGATCACTCCGAGAATTATGGAGATCGGAACGGCGATAACGGCTGCATAGGTCGCCAGGAAAAGAGTGTTCACAAACCTTTCGCCGATTGCGTCCCCAACGCTGACGCCGGATACCAGCGAGACACCAAAGTCGCCCGTCAAAGCGCCGCCAAGCCATTGGAAATAGCGAAAGATGGCCGGTTGATCGAGGCCAAGCTTATCGCGAAGCGCTGCAACGGTTTCGGGCGTTGCCCCCTGACCCAAAACGGCCTGTGCGATATCGCCGGGTAGCAGCTCGACCGCGAAGAATATCAGGATTGAAACCACGAGAAGCGTGACCAAACCTAAGCCAAGTCTCTTTAGGACCAGCTGTAGGATGTCCCCCATTTGTCCCTCCAGAACAGGAAGCCCGGACCTCAAATCAAGTGTCCGGACGGCAGTCAGGCGCCCCTTGTCAGCGTTATTATCTCTGCTTTGGCAGAAGGCCCCGACGCGACAGCAACATGAACCGAACTGATTTCGGGTCTATGTCATAAACGGGGCGGCGGATTTTTTCCGCCGCCCCGTATCAGGATCAGGACTCGAACCACCAGCGGCTTGCCGCCCGTGCGCCATCATTTTCCCAGCTGGCAGCCAGCTGATCCGGCGTGCCCACCTTGGTGCTGTTGGCGTAAACGAAATTGTTGAAGAACGGGATGATCGTCCCGCCGTCGTCTTTCGCCAGGATTGCCATCTCGCGGTACATGTCCGCGCGCTTGGCGTCGTCCAGTTCCGCTTTTGCCTGCAGCAGCAGCTTGTTGAATTGCTCATTCTGCCAATAAGACTCGTTCCAGGCTGCATCGTCCTTGTAGGCTAGCGTGTACATCACATCCGGTGTTGGACGCGCGCCCCAGGAGACCAGACAGAACGGCTTTTTCAACCACACATCGGAATAGTAGCCGTCGTTCGGTTCACGCACGACGTTGATGTTGATGCCCGCCGCTTTGGCGTGTTCTGCGTAAAGGACGGCCATATCGACGGCGCCGGCATAAACACTATCCGCCGTCGACAGGTTGATGGTAAGGCCTTCCGCGCCGGCTTTCTTCAGCAGGGACTTGGCTTGATCCGGATCATACTCGCGTTGCGGAAGATCGTCCGGCCAATACGGCTGCGCCGGGGAGTGGTGGAAGTCGTTGCCCTTGGTGGCGGCGCCGAAGGCGATCTTCTCGATGATCTCGTCGCGGTTCATCGCCAGTTTCAACGCGTTGCGCACGTCGACGTTGTCGAATGGAGCGGCATTACAATGCATCGGCATTGTGATCGCGCCCGCGGACGGGATATTATGAATTTTGATGTTCGGATTGCGCTGCAGCAGTCCCATCGTCTTCAGCTCGATCAGCGATACCGCATCAACGTCACCGGTCATAAGGGCGGTCTGGCGGGCATTCGGATCATTCAAGACGATGACCTCGACCTTATCGAAATAAGCGCCTTCACGGTGCCAACCATCATGACGGCTCAGGTTGAACTGAACGCCGAATTCACCGCTGTCGATCTTGTACGGACCGGTACCGTCACCGGATTCCCAATCGATCGTGCCGTCGTCCTTCGCCGGGCAAATACAAAGGTGGTAATCGGTCATCAGCCACGGGAAGTCCGCGTTGCCGCCCGAGAGCGATACCACAACAGTGTAATCACCGTCCTTCTTAATATCGGTCACACCAGCCAGGAGAGCTTTCGCCGCCGATGTCGAAGCATCACCGCGGTGGTGGTTTAGCGATGCGATCACGTCGTCTGCGGTCAACTTCTTGCCACTGTGGAAGCTGGCATTTTCGGTAAGCTTAAATGTCCACTCAGAGGCATCTGCACTGGCTTCCCAACTGTCTGCCAAGTCAGGCCCGAGAGAACCATCGCCCATGATCATCGTCAGGAAGCTGCGATGCGTGTGCGCCATGAAGATCATCTGACGGGTGAGATAGGTGCCCGGATCGTGGCTGTCCGACGTATTTCCGTCATGCAGGCCCCAGCGGAAGGTGCCGCCCGTTTTCGGCTGCGCCTTCGCCTTGGTAGACCAAAGGCCC
Organism: Roseibium sp. R5; assembly: GCF_055755305.1. NCBI lineage: Bacteria > Pseudomonadati > Pseudomonadota > Alphaproteobacteria > Hyphomicrobiales > Stappiaceae > Roseibium > Roseibium sp. R5. The sequence goes on along the minus strand of NZ_CM146910.1, from coordinate 3,063,961 downwards.
GTTGCGGTGGAGGCGGTCAGACCTGCCAGTACCGAATAGCGGATAAACTCGCGTTTCGTGATGCCTCCGGTGCGAGCCGCACTTTCAAGGCGATTAATCATGTCTTGGTCTTTGGACTTTGTCATCTGTCTCCCCATCTGGATTATTAAAAACTGTCGACAGTAGAATTCCCAAATGCAGCATCCGAATATTTTGTAATATTTGCTATGCTCATTTGCGACATGTGACCAACAAAACACGAACTGCTATGCTTCGGCTACCCCTTTGGCATAGTTCAAGGTTTAAAATTTTTAATGTTGATCCTGCGCCCTTCGATTGTGCAGAGCAGCAATATTTTGCTGCATACTTGCCGTCTGGCTGATCAATCAAAAAGCAACCAGCCTATATTTTCACCTGCTTTGATACTTCTGCGGCAATTCCGTTTTCCATTGAACGACTATTCGCTACCCATGTCGGAAAATGCTGTTCAAGTTCGGTTTACCGCGCGTTGTCGCACCTCATCCCGCGCATCCTGACGGAAAGTGAACCATCTTCGGAGACCCCTATGAGTGTCGCAACGCGCAGCCGAAGCGGAGGCCGTGCCGGCCGCCGAGCCCTTCGCACCGCCCCTGATCACGAAATGTTGCCGGGTCTCACCCGAAAGCTGCCTTTGTGCGAACCCTTGGATCAGGATCAGATTGAACGCCTCGACAACGCGTCCATGCAAATACTGGAAGAGGTCGGCATCATCTTCCGGGACGCCATCGCGCTTGATGACTGGCGCAACGCTGGTGCCAAGGTGGATGGAGAACGGGTTTATCTCGACCGTGGCCTGGTACGCGAGCTTATCCGTACGATCCCCTCCAGCTTCACGTATCACGCCCGCAACCCGGCAAAAAACGTTCCGCTTGGTGGCAACCGGTCGATGTTCGTGCCCATGACCGGTGCCCCCTTCATTCGGGATCTCAACGACGAGCGCCGCAACCCGACGTTGGACGATCTCGCAATGTTCCACAAACTCAGCCATATGCTGCCGGCGATGCATTCCAGCGCGCATCATATCGTCGAGCCGTATGATCACCCGATCAGCCACCGCCACCTGCGCATCACCTATTCGTCGATCAAGTATTCGGACAAAACCTTCATGGGCATGACCACAAGTCCCAAGAATGCCGAAGACGTCATGGAGATGTGCGCCATCCTCTTCGGAGAGGATTATTTGGAAGACCACCCGGTCACCACTGGCAACTGCAACGGCAATTCTCCCCTGGTCTGGGACGAGACCATGCTCGGCGCCATGCGCGCCTTTTCAAAGCGGAACCAGCCAGTACTGTGCTCCCCCTTCGTGCTCGGCGGCGCCAACACACCGGCCTCGGTGGTGCCGGCCGTTGCCCAGCTGAACGCGGAAGCCCTGAGCGCACTCGCCTACACCCAGGTGATCCGCAAGGGCGCACCGGCGATCTATGGCCATTACTTATCGACAGTTTCCATGAAATCAGGCGCGCCGATGGCCGGAACACCTGAAATCAGTCTGATGAATTTTCTGATCGGGCAGCTTGCACGCTACTACAATGTGCCCTGGCGGACCTCCGGTTCGCTCGGCGGCGCCAAGACATTCGATGCGCAGGCAGGCTATGAGAGTGCAGCAACATTGAACGCCGTGATCCATGCCGGTGCCAACTACATCTGGCACGCTGCTGGCTGGAACGAAGCCGGCATGCACTGTTCAGTTGCCAAGTTCATTGTCGATGCCGAACAATGCGCCATGGCCTATCGCATGGCCGAAGGCCCACGTTGGGATGATTTCGACGAGGCGTTGTCGGCCGTCCGCGACGTCGGCCCGGGCGGTCACTATCTTGGCCATGCCCACACCCAGGAAAACTTCCAGCGGGCCTTCTTCATGCCAGACATGTTCGACAACAACTCGATCGAACAATGGAAGGCGGAAGGCGAAATCGAGATTACAGAGCGTGCCCTGACCCAGGCCCGCAAGCTCCTTTTAGAGTACCAGGAACCGAGGCTCGACGAAGCGAAGAACGAAGCTCTTTTGGACTATATTGCCCGTCGCGAACGGGAAATACCGGCCGAAGATGCCTTGAACCAGGACTACTAACTCTCCCGCTACTGCGGCGTCTGGCCTCGCCGTCCAACGCTGATATTTTTTGAAGGCTTTGCCGCATGCGTATTCGAGAAATCCATGTCTACAGCCATACCCTGCCGGTTAAAGACGGGCCCTATGTCATGGCTTCGACCGTGGTGGACGTGCTGGAAACCACATTGGTCAAGATCGTCGATGAAACCGGCGCCGTTGGTTGGGGAGAGACCTGCCCGGTAGGACCTGTGTATGCGCCCGCGCACGCCGCCGGCGCGCTGGCAGCAATCAAGGAAATCGCACCCGGCCTTATCGGCGCCGACATAACCGGCCTGCGCGCCTTTCAGCGACTGATGGACAAACGGTTGAACGGACACGCCTATGCAAAGGCAGCCTTCGACATTGCAGCCCATGATCTTCTCGGGAAACGCACGGGTCTTAGTGTTGCCGACCTTCTGGGCGGTGCAATGACCGGAAAGGTGCCCTCCTATTTCGCCTCGGGCGTTGGGTCGCCGGAGGACATTGCCCGGATTGCCAAGGACAAGGCAGATCAGGGCTTCAAACGCATGCAAATCAAGGTCGGCGGTCGGGCGGTCGATCTGGATATTGAGACGATCCGCATGGTTTGGGAATCCGTCGGCACACGGATGCGGTTGATCGTTGATGGCAACCGGGGCTGGACATCGCAGGAAGCCTTGCGCGTGAGCCGCTCCTGCCTCGACATACCTATCGTTCTGGAACAGCCCTGCAACACGATCGAAGAAGTTGCCCGCATCCGGCATCAGCTGGGACACGGGGTCTACCTGGATGAATCGGCAACCGACATTTCGGCAGTGGTACGCGCCATCGGCGACGGGATCTGCGATGGCTTCGGCATGAAGCTAACACGGATCGGCGGGTTGCAGCCCATGTCCGTGTTCAGGGATATTTGCGAAGCCGCGGCTCTGCCCCACACCTGCGACGACAGCTGGGGCGGCGATATCATCGCTGCGGCTTGCGTTCAGATCGCGGCCACGGTCCACCCGAAGTTCCTCGAAGGGGCTTGGATCGCCCAGCCATACATTGACGGCAACTATGACAGCCGTAACCCTGTCAATATCGTAGACGGGCATTTGAGCGTCCCGGCAGGCCCCGGGCTCGGCGTGGTCCCCGATGAAGCCCTGTTCGGGGCACCTGTTGCATCATTCTAGGCTGTACGGACCAATTGGAGGCGTCATGCGATTTACCGGAAAGAAAGCGCTCGTGACCGGTGCTGCCGGCGGTATGGGGCAGGTGATCACCAAAATGTTGCGTAATGAAGGCGCTGCGGTCGCAGTTGCTGATTTCAATTGCAACGGCATCGCAGCTGAGGCGGATCTTCCCGGCGACCTCTTGGATCAGGTTTATGCAGACAGTCTTCCTGGTGCTGCGGCCAAGGAGCTCGGCGGTCTTGATATCATCATCAACAATGCCGGAGTGATCACGCGCGGCCCGGTTACGGACACCAGCGACCGTGACTGGGATCTTTCGGTGGGTGTGAATGTCGAGGCCCCGTTCCGGATCTGCCGCGCGGGCATCCCGATTCTGGCAGAAGGTGGCGGCGGCGCGATTGTCAATCTTGCCTCTTGCTGGGGCGTTCATCCCGGTCCAAATCACGCTGTCTATTGCATGACAAAGGCGGCAATTGCCTCTCTGACCCAATGCATGGGCCGCGATCACGCCCATCAGGGCATAAGGATCAACGCGGTCTGCCCCAATGAAGTCGACACGCCGATGTTGCGCACCGGTTTCGAAAAGCGGGGCTTCGATCCGGTAACGGCAATCAAGGACCTCGGCATGACCGTGCCGCTCGGCCGGATCGCCAAGCCGGACGACATTGCAGATGTGGTGCTGTTTCTGGCCTCCGATGCGGCCCGGTACATGTGCGGCGCGCTGGTCGAGGTCAATGGCGGGAAATCGGTTGCATGACACGCTTTGAAGGCAAGACGGCGCTGGTCACCGGCGGGCGCAGCGGGATCGGTAGGGCGATTGCACTTCGACTGCGCGACGAAGGCGCCCGTGTCTTCACAGCCCAGCGCGGTGAAGACACAGAATTCGAGCACGTTTGTGCCGATTTTTCAGATAGCGCGGCACTCGCAAAAGTGATCCCAGCGGTCATAAACGCGTCAGGGCGGCTTGATGTTCTGGTCAACAATGCCGGGCTGATGCAGGAAGCCAGTGTCGAGTGCATGACACTTGAAGATTGGCAACGCAGCCTAACGGTCAATCTCACGGCCCCGTTCCTGCTTGTCAAATACGCCCTGCCCCATTTGCGCATCACCAAAGGCACGATCGTCAATGTGGGATCAATCGAAGGAGTTGGATGCAATCCTCATCATGCCGCTTATGCGGCCTCCAAAGCAGGACTTCACGGCTTGACGCGCGCCATTGCGGTTGACCATGGCCAGGACGGTATTCGCTGCAACGCCGTTGCCCCAGGCTGGATCGATACTGACCTGAATCTGGATTTCATCGCGGCCCAGACCAACCCCGAGGCCTTCAGGCGGGATATTGGCAAGATCCATCCCGTTGGCCGAACAGGCGCACCGGAAGAGGTAGCCGCGCTTGTTGCTTTCCTGGCCGCGGAAGAAAGCGGCTTCATCACCGGCCAGATCTATGCCGTTGACGGCGGTCGCATGACCCAGCTCAGCCTACCTTAACGCCAAAAATGCTTCGTACTCAGTTCTGAAATGCCGTGCGGATGGCGGATGACATGGTGACAACCAGATCCCTGTCTACCTCTGCAGAGGTGCCGATCACCAATTGGGACGCGGGGGTCTCGCCAAAGCCGTCTTGTGTTCCAAGCGTCCGCAATTGTGGTCCGATCGAGGACTTCCCCAGCAAGCCGATGGCAATGCCAGCCTCTACAGCTGCCGTCACACCGGCAACACTCTGACTGGAAAAGACGATCCTGTACGGCCGCCCACTTTTCTCAAGTGCCGCAATCGCAGCATCCCTCCACCAGCAAGCTCGGTCGAACAACGCAATCGGCACCACCGCCTGATCCGGCAATGACAAGTGTTTCGCGCAGACCCAGCAGGTCGGATCCACGTAAATCACCTCTTCAAAGGCTTGCGGCGTCTCAACTTCGTAGACGGCGAGATCGAGTTGTCCCCTGGCAATCATTTCCGGAAATTCTGTGCTGATCGAACACGTTACGTCCAATTCCACCTGAGGATGAGATTGCACAAACGCTCCGAGGATCGCCGCAAGCCTGGTTTGGCCGTGATCATCCGGGATGGCCAGCCGCAGCCTGCCGCGCAACCCGTCCGCGGTGATTTCACGGAGCGCCACATCCAGACGACCGGTAACCTCCCGTGCGACCGGCAAAAGCTGTTCACCGGTTTGCGACAAGGATACCCCGCGCCCCGTCCGGTCAAAGACGGGACGTCCCACCACCTCTTCCAGACGCATGATCTGCAGACTGGTGGCGGATTGCGACCGGCCGATCACACGAGCCCCTTCAGTGATACTGCCCGTTCCTGCCACCGCCAGGAATGTTCTAAGCAACTCACTGTCCAGACTATTCATCGAATTTTCCGATATCCGATATTAATGATATTCGTTTTACTGATGAATTCAGCATATCTATCCTGATCCCGTCAAGCTCAGGAGATCGACATGGCAGATCAGTCAACCGCCTCAGTCCAACGTCCGACGCGCCTGCATTTTGCCGGGGTTGGTCTTTTGGTCTTTGCGACCATGACATGGCTTTGGCCAGATTTCGTCTGGAATGGCGCGGTCTTCACCGTTGAGGGGCTCATTGCTGTTGCCCCACTGGTCGTGCCGGGCATCCTCCTAACAGCGTGGATCATGGCGAGCGGTGCCGACAAGATCATCAGCCGGGCCTTTGAGGGGCATATGGCACGTGCCATCTTGGCCGCCGCGGCGATCGGTGCGATCACTCCCGTATGTGGCGTGACAGTTCTGCCCTTGATGGTCGGCCTTCTCGCAGCAGGTGTGCCGCTCGCACCCGTCATGGCTTTCTGGCTGTCTTCGCCTGTCACAGATCCGGCAATGCTTGCGACAACTGCGGCCACTCTGGGCCTTGCATTTGCCATTGGAAAAACTGTTGCAGCCTTCGGGCTCGGCCTCTTCGGCGGCACCGTGACGGCATTTCTGACAGCCGGAAAATCCGGTCAGTCGGCGCTCAGAAAAAATGGTCTGGCCTCGTCCCTCAAGACAAGAACCTGCTGTGGAGCAGCCAGCTTCTCGCCGAGGGTTTGGATGAACGCAGACCGGCGCGAATCCTTCTTCCGACAGGGATTCGCCACAACCCGGCTGATCCTGATCTGCTTGATCCCGGCTTTCTTTGCCGAATTTGCCTTGAACCAGGCGCTGACACCGGGCTCTCTCGCTGTATATGTCGGCGCCGACAAATGGTGGGCGATCCCCGCTGCCGTTTTTGTTGGGGCGCCAGCCTATATTGACGGCTACGCCGCCTTGCCACTCACGCGCGGTCTCATCGACAACGGCATGTCCCCAGGCGCGGCGATGGCTTTCCTCGTCTCTGGAGGCGTCGTCAGCATCTGGGGAGCGCTCGCGATCTTTCCCGTGCTGAGACTGCGTCCCTTCTTGCTCTACCTGGCGCTGGCCATCACCGGCTCCCTGCTCGCCGGTTATGCCTTCAGTTGGGTCTATTGAGGCTTGAACAGTCAACGGCTGATGGTTCTTAGGATGCTTTCGGCGTGGCGCGTCTATTCTTCAGCAGCCCGCCATTCCTTCCAACGCAACACCAAATTAGCACCAAGTTCACGAAACGGCTGCGGCGGCAGTTTTTTGGGTAGAGTTTCCGCACCGAAATGCCGCGTGATGTCGCTCTCGATACCGAAGGCAAGTTCCGCGGCACCTATCCCGGTCAGAGTTCCGCGCGCGGTGCCAAGGCCGTTTTGAACACAGCCGGAATAGACACCGTCCTCCAGTTCCCGCATCACGGCCACACCGTTCATGGAAAGGCACAGGTGTCCAGCCCAGCGATACTCCATCTTCAGTCCGGCCAATTTCGGGAAACGCCGGTCGAACTTGTCCTGCATAACTGCGGCTGCCCTGTCGACATGCGCTTGCGTCAGCCGCATATCCGGCTTCAGAACTGCACAGGTGCGAGTAACAATCCGATTGCCGCCCTGACCGGTATCGATCCGCCTCAGGGTCGTCCCCATCGGGTCGGAGGGAGTGATCCCCCAGCGAGGCTGTCCACCGAGTTTCTTCATTGCATCGTTATCGAGCTCCGAGGTCATCACGGCAAACAAGAACAGCTGCATCAACCGGTCACGTTCATAACCGAAACTTTCCAGATGGCCATTGATTGTCAGAATGATTTTGCCGGTTGAAACCTTGCCGCCGGGCGTCACGACGAGCCAGCCCGAGTCCTGCTTGGAGAACGAGGTTACCGGGCTCTCTTCAAAGACTGATACGCCGGCCCGTCTCAACCCGGATGCCAGACCGCGCACATAACCTGCTGGCTGTAACATCACGGTGCCGGGGGTATAGAGCCCGCCAAGATAGTGACGGCTTCCCGTCAGCTCCGTCATTTGGCGCTGGTCAAGCAGTTCATAGTCTTCGCCGAGGCTGGCAAGGTGTTGCGCATAGCTCTTGTTATGAGCGGCAGCCTTCACGCTGGCAGCACCGTTTACCTTGCCCGCCGGATCGAAATAATTCGCGTCAATCTGGTATTCGTCTACCGCTTCGCGTGCGAAATGAATAGCCTGACGGTTGAGGGCTATCAGGGACTTGTCGTCACCAGCCCCGGCATAGTCCTCTGATGTCAGTTCATGCGGCAGATCGATCATGAACCCGGAATTGCGTCCGGCAGAGCTCTCTGCGATGGGCAAGGCATCCAACACGACAACCTTCAAGCCGGCATCGATCTGCGTCAGCCTCCGCGCTGCGCTGAGCCCGGCGAAGCCTGCACCGATGATGGTGACGTCCGCAGTGAGATCCTCGGCGAGAACCTGCCGCTGCAGCGGTACCGGCAGGATCCGGTTCCAGGCCGCCGGCCCTTGCAAACTTGGCAGGCATTTGGCGGCCCGCTGCATCAGCCGACTGCCTCGTCCTCGTCGTCAGCGAGATCCACCCAGATTGTCTTCAGCTGGGTGTACTGGTCATGGGCTGCAAGGCTGTTGTCACGGCCACCGAACCCGGACTGCTTGTAGCCTCCGAAGGGCGTCGTGATATCGCCTTCTCCGAAACAGTTTACCGTGACAGTCCCTGCCCGGATGGCGCGTGCGCCACGCAAGGCCTTCTTGGTGTTGGACGTGAAAATTGATGCAGCAAGGCCATAATCCGTGGCGTTGGCCATAGCGATCGCTTCATCAAACCCGCGCACCGTCAGGACACTCAGGACCGGACCGAAGATCTCCTCCCTGGCAAGCGCCGAAGACGCATTCACTTCCAGCACCGTCGGCTCCACATAGGCTCCGTCATAGCTTTTACCGCCCATCAGGACATCGGCATCTCTATCCAAATAGGAACAGACCTTCTGGAAATGCGCGCTTGATACAAGCGCACCGACCCGGTGCTCCGGATCAAGCGGATCGCCAAGAGTCCATACACGGGCATGAGCCAGGATCCGCTCCATCAGCGCGTCCTTTATCTCCTCTTCGACGATCAGGCGCGAGCTCGCCGAGCAGTTTTCGCCCATGTTCCAGAATGCGCCGTTGACCACGTGAGCTGCAACACGATCGAGATTGTCTGCATCTTTCAGGACAACGCTGGGGTTCTTGCCGCCCATCTCTAGAACGACTTCCTTCAGATTGCTGTCTGCCGCGTAGTGCAGGAACCGGCGTCCTGTTTCGGTCGATCCGGTAAAGGACACCATGTCGACATCCATATGCCGTCCAAGAGGTTCGCCCACCTCCGGACCAGTGCCCGGCACCACGTTGAAAACACCACGCGGTATGCCAGCTTCCATGGCAAGTTCGGCAACGCGCAGCGCCGTTAGAGAGGTTTCCTCCGCCGGCTTGACGATCACCGAACAACCAGCTGCCAGTGCAGGCCCAATTTTCCAGGCCAGCATCAGGAGCGGGAAGTTCCATGGCAGCACAAGGCCCACCACACCAATCGGTTCACGCACGATCATCGCGATGTGGTCATCGGATGCAGGGGACACCTGATCATAGATCTTGTCGATCGCTTCCGCGTGCCATTTCAAACAATGGATTGTCTCCGGAACATCGACTGTCTCGCAGTCGAGGATGGTTTTGCCGCTGTCGAGGCTTTCCATCACCGCCAGTTCCCGCCGGTTCCGGGTGAGCAATTTGGCAAAGCGGATCAGAACGTCCTTCCGGTCACCGGGAGACAGTTTCGACCAGCGCCCGTCTTCAAATGCTTCGCGCGCTTTTGAAACAGCGAAGTCGACATCCTCCGAGCCGCAAGCCGCTATATCGGCCAGCGTCTCACCCGTGGCCGGGTTTATGCTTGAGAATGTCTCTCCCGATTGTGCCGGCCGATAGCTGCCATGGATAAAGGCGTTGGTCGGCAAAGTGAGTTTGGCGGCCAGAGCCCTGTACTCGTCACGCGTCAGAAGGTCGGTCATGGTCACGCTCCTGCCGTGATGTCATCGATGGTGGATTTCAACACTCGAACAACCTGCTCGAGTTGGCGTTTGTCGTCCTTGTTCAGCGCCTTCAGCGGCGGGCGCGGTGGCCCGGCATAAAGACCACTCATCTCAACTCCGTGCTTGACGCACTGGATGAATTTGCCGCCCTGTTCCAGGACGCGCATCAAAGGCATCATCGCCGACATGATCTTGCGCCCCTTGGTAAAATCCCCTTCAACCGCACAGGCCTTGTAAAGCGCGACGTGTTCCTCAGGCAGGAAATTTGAACCGGCGCAGACCCAGCTGCGCGCGCCCCAGGCAAAAAACTCCAGCGCCTGGTCGTCCATGCCGCAGGACATCTGGATATGCGGATAGTCCCGTGCCAGCAAATGCACCCGGTTGATGTCGCCAGAACTTTCCTTGATGGCGCAAACATTGCGGGACCGGCCAACCCGGTCGAGGAATTCCTCGCCCATATTGACGCCCATCCGGCCAGGATAATTGTAGAGCATGACCGGCAGGTCTGCGGCCCTGTCGATGGTCAGGACGTTGAGCGCGTTTTCCCGCTCCGTCGGCACCGCATAAGGCGGCGTGGCAACCAGAATTGCCTCGGCATCCATCTTTGCCGCACCTTCAGCCAAAGCGATTGAGTCCGGCGTGCGCATGGTGCCCGTTCCGACGATCAGCGGAAGACGTCCGGCCAGTTTGTCCTTTGTAAACTGCGCAAGTTCCAGACGCTCTTCCACCGTCTGAGTATAGTTCTCGCCAGTTGAACCACCCGAAATCACGCCGTGAACGCCGCTGGCAACCAGGTGATCGATCACCTTCTCCAGCGCATCCCAGACGACATTGCCGTCCGTATCATAGGGCGTCACGGCAGGCGTATAGATACCCTCAAAGGTTAGTCTTGGTGTCATCCAGATGGTCTCCGGCTTCAGGCGGATTTGAGTTTGGGAGGCTGGCCGAGCGGGGCTTCCAGCCCGGGCGGCATGACAAAGAGTTCGATCTGGTCGCGCGACAATGCCCAGTGCTCAAGCGCCAGTTCGGCGGCGCGGTCTTCATCGCCGTACTCTATGGCAACGATCATTTGGTCATGTTGCGCGCTGGCCAGCTTGAGCCGCTCGTCCTTCGCACCGCGGGTCTGACGAAAGAACGTCATGCCGATACGGGTGTGATCGATCAGCAGCCGGTCAAGGCTCGCCATAAGGTAGCTGTTGCCGGCCATCCGCCCTGTGATGCGGTGAAAACGATCGTTGGTCAAAGCACGCGCAGTGACATCGCCTGTGTCCATTGCCTCACGGAATGCATCCTGTGCAGCCTTCAGTTCGTCAATTTGCACCGGTGTGGCGTTCTGTGCGGCCAGACGCAGGATGGCGCTGTAAATCAATGGCGCAGCAAGGAAAAAGTCGCGCAGCGTGAAATGGGTCATGTCGGAGACCCGGGCGCCGCGGTTGAGCTGCAACGTGACATAGCCGTCGCCGGACAGTTGCTGCAGCACTTCCCTCAAGGGGGTTCGGGACAGGCCGTATAGTTCGCACAATTCCGTTTCCTCCAGCGCACTGCCGGGCTTGCGTTCCAATGTCAGGATCGCTCGCTTCAGATCTTCATAGGCAACGGTCTTGGCCGTTCCACGCTGAGGAGGCATCACACCGCTCCGTTTCGATTTTGGTTGACCAATTTGTATACAATGTGAATACAATGACAACACATAAATCATACAATGATGCCCGGTACTCGAAACGGGCCAAGGCGACAGGCTCCGGAGAAAAGCGACATGCCCAGAACGCGCGACGTCACCTTCCTGCTTCTCGACGATTTTTCACATATCGCTTTTGCCTGCGCCGTCGAACCGCTGCGCATCGCCAACCTGCTTCAGGGTCAGGAGATTTACCGCTGGCGGCTTGCATCGGTCGATGGAGAACGGGTCGTCTGTTCCAACAAGACCGTCACCTTGGTCGATCAGGGCCTGAAGGACTTGCCGCCGCGCAGCAGTTTGTTTCTGATTTCCGGTCAAAATGTCGGCGACCGGGCAACCTCGGACGTGCTCGCCTTTCTGAGGCGCGAACGGGCGCGCGGCACCCGGATCGGTGCCATTTGTTCCGGGGCTCATGTGCTGGCAAGCGCCGGGTTTCTGAACAACCGCCGGGCTGCCATCCACTGGTCTTTCCACGACAGCTTTCAGGAGAACTTTCCGGAAGTTGAACTGTGCCGCAACGTCTTTGTCGCCGACGAGACGTTTGTGACGGCCTCGGGCGGCACGGCAGCGACCGATCTGATGCTGCATCTGATTGGCGAAACACACGGTGAAGACCTTGCCGCAGCGATTGCCGACATGATGGTCTATTCCGGCGTCCGCCCCGCAGACGCGGCCCAGCAGATTTCCCTCCAGGCCCGCCACGGCATCCGCAATCCGCATATCGCCGAAGCCATCCGGCTGCTCAACGAGAGCGCACCCTACTACCTGCCAACGTCAGAGATCGCCCGTACGATCGGCATTTCCACACGGCAACTGGAACGCCTGTTCCAAAAACACCTGAAAATGTCGCCAAAACAGTTTGCCATAAACCAGAAGCTGACCAGAGCGCGAAACCTATTGCTGCAGACGGAGCAGTCGATCTCCGAAATCGCCCTGGCATGCGGCTACGAGTCTCCTTCGCACTTCATCCGCACCTATCAGAACCGCTTCGGCGTCACCCCGCACAACCAGCGGGTCTTCGCTGCGACACCCCAAACTGTGTACCAAATAGCCTAACCGGTGCAGCAGGTCCGGTCTAGGCAACGTCACCCACCCGCCGCGGTGGATACGGGATTGGCAACATTTGCCGGGTTTGTGGCTGGTTGGTTAGGGAACGGACCTTCGCCGCGCTATGCACGAAAGGCCGCAATGCGGACTTTTTTGCCGTTCACCCAATTAGCAGCAACCGGCCCGAAACCGATTTTCCTGCATTCCCAGTCGAACGTCTGCTTTTTATGATGGCGACCACAATGATCGGCAACCTAGGATCAAAGACTCACGCGGCGCTTCATTAGCTTGTTCGGCAACCACTCCTTGAGATTTCTAGCTGCACGACGCAGATCTTGCATTTCACCTGCGTTTGCTTCCCCGGCAGTGTCACCAGCCAAACGCTTGCGGCCTGCTTCCATAAACTCTTTCGACTAATTGTAGAACTGGCTCTGAGCAATGCCTTCCCGGCCACACAGCTCCGTTATGCTGTCTTCCCCATTAAAGCCAGCTAGTACAATCTGTCTCTTGTCTTCTGAGGAATTCCTCTTCCGCATCTTTCTGCTAACATCCTTAACCGTGCGATCTGCTGCAGACCGGTGACGCTCGCTCTTCTGTCTCATGCTTCACTCCTGAATGGTGAAGATGAACCAAATTCTCTGCCTTATCCAATCAGCCGAACAAGACCTATAGGCGCTTACTGGGAACAACCTACGCAATCACAATGTCGTTGTCGAAATTAACGGTCAATCTGGATGCTGCTCCAATAATTTGAACCACAAAGTCGGCGTCTGTGATCTGCCCCGTTCCTTCAAAATCCAATACCAAATATTGGGTTCCATCAACGAATTCGATCAACATGCCTTCACGGGGCGCGTTGCTGTCTTCATTTGCCTGAAAAACGGTGTTTAGTGCGTTTAGAAGCGAGTCGCCATTTCCATCTGAAGGATTTGCGACACCTGTTATTTCGTCGAATTTTGCGCCAGCGACTCTACCAGGAAAATCAAATATGTCGCCTGCAGTTACGGTAACTTTGTCAAACCCGGTTGCCGGCACAGCCCTATTGTCTACGGTTGACTCACTTGAGCCAAAGTACACATAGGTATCCATTCCGAGGCCGCCATCGATGGTATCGGCCCCGAAACTGCCAGAAAGGGTATCTGCTCCGCTACCTCCATTTATCGTATCAGCCAATTCTGTACCTAAAACTGTGTCCACGCCAGCGTTGCCATTATAGGTCATGGCGCTGTCATCTTCGTCAGACGCATCAAAAGAAACAGCGCTAGCGGTTTTGGCGTTGACCGTGAAATCAGATGAAAAGGTTCCGTCGATTAGAGTATAACCAGTCGAATTTTTGTTAGTTATGTTCAAGATCTCAAAGTTTGTAACACCATTTAGCTCATCATTAACCCTATGATCATCGTCATCATCTGAAACGTTCAAAGTGTCGATGCCGGCTCCTCCGTCCAAAGTGTCGGCGCTGGTTAGATCGAACTCAATGTCAACCGTATCGTTGCCGCTGCCTGTTCTAATTTCGTGTTGTGAACGATGAATGGCGTTAATTTCATCGTCTCCCGCACCTGTTGTTATGGTTTGCTTGGAAGGTGAGGCAATCGTTTCAACCGTGATGCTGTCGGTTGAGGTGGAATTTTCTGCCCTAAAATCTCCGAGGATGAGGGTAACTTTGTAATCTGTACCGTTGGTCGTATCTTCTATTGAAAGCGTTTGGTTGTCGGCAAGACTTTCGGCGTTAATTTCATCAAATCCATCGAAATCACCAATATCTACGGATGAACCACCGATTAAGAACAAATCACTCCTGCCACTGCCAGTGAGACTACCAAATTGATCTTTGTCGATATTTCCATCAGTTTCCAGAGCACCCGCAGCTGATAAAATCAGTGCTTCAATACCCGCTATTGTTCCTGCTGTCCTTAGATCTACCGTGCCAAACCCTTCAATATTCAGGGTGTCGTTGCCGCCCAATCCATCAATGGTGTTACCTCCACCATTGATGTGAGTCACAGAAGTGACAATGAAATTGTTGTTGCCATCTGCGGTTCTGTTACCGTCCGTGTTTGTGCCATCGACTGTGTTGAACCCGGCAGCCGTAGACCTTATCGGGTTGATTGAACCATCCTCATCGATGAGATTTATTGTTGCCGTTGCAGACGTGTCATCTGGAGTATTGCCCACCGCCGTATCATCAACCGTGACTGCCACCTCCAGCCTGCGCGCTGTATCCGCGACCGTCAGATCTGTGCCAGCTTTGATGAACAGCTCCATGCCAACAATCTCAAAAAGACCTGCATCATTTCCGGTAACAGCAAGATCGTTCGTACCAAGTCCATCATCAGTCACTGTGATATCGGCAACCTTGATGCGGTTGGTAGTATCTGTGTCTTCAGCGATTGACGGGAGGATGTTCGACAAGGTGACGGCAGCTGGAGCCTCATTCACATCCGTCACATTGATAGTCGCAGTGGCAGAAGTGGCGTCTGGGGTGTTGCCAACTGTTGTGTCATCAACGGTGACGGCGACTTCAAAGCTTGGATCAGTTTCATGATCCAGTGCCGTATTTGCCTTTAAGAACAGTTCTGTCCCGTCAATCTCGAACTTCGCTGCATCTGCACCAGCAAGGCCAAGCGTGTTCGTGCCAAGTCCATCATCGGTCACTGTGATATCGGCAATCTTGATGCGGTTGGTAGTATCAGCATTCTCTGCAATGGACTGAACATTTGTCACGACAACAGCCGTGGGGGCTAGATTAGCCGGAGGGTTTGGAACTACTACCGTCGGGTCAGGTGTAACCGGCGTTTCCGGTTCCCGGTCCCCCAAAACAGAAGGCCCATCTGTGTTCAGCGCGGTGTTCTCAATAGCAATACCACCGGTATCAACCGCTGCCCGGTTCTCCATTTGTCCGTAGAGCAGATAGTGTTCAAGTCCACCTGTGAGGTCACCATTGGCAATAGCCAGAGCAACATCGCCGTGGGCTTCCAGATAGGCAGATTCGTCAAAGGAGGAACCACCATTCCCCAATCGCTCTTGTGCGTTGGAATTGGGCATGCGCCCTTCACCGGCACCGTACACCAGGAAATGCTCTAGCGGATTAATTCCTGCTTCTGCAACATCAGGGTTTTGTTCCAGATAGAAAGACGTATCAAAGAAAGGGTTTGGATCACGCCGTTCATTGGATCCGAACAGGTTGAAATGCTCTAGCGGGTTAACCCCTGCTTCTGCGACATCGGGATTTTGTTCCAGATAGAAAGACGTATCAAAAACGGGGCTTGGATCACGCCCTTCTTTCCAGCCAATCAGGTTGAAATGATCCAGCGCGCTGCTCAGCGTTCCAGCTTCCAAGGCCGCTGCAACATCCGGATTTTGAGACAGGTAAAAGGATTGATCAAACTGCACCATTCTGGTCAGCCCCCCGCCAATACAAAAAACAAAAGCGGCTCACGAGCCAGAAGATTAAATGGCACGGTCATCCGTTAACAAAGCCTTTACCAAATCCCGCGTGAGAATCCCAGAAGACAAAGCGTCAATCTCAGGCGAAGGTTAATTGGCTTCGGGTGGGGCAAGTCGGAAAGAGGACGTTCGTTCAAGCTGCGGCGAAAGTCGGATTTCCGACCTATTTTCGAGCTCACAGCTACGCATCGAAGGTCTTGGATGGGCTCGAAGCAGGCATTGCCTGCCCACTCATCAGAAGGCTGCTCAGCAGTCAAAAAACCTATCAGCTGCACATGCACAAAGATCAGCTGAGGCCGAGGTGTTTGGCCAGGTTATCAACTTCGGGCCGCACAGCTTTCGCTGCCTGCCAAACCAGAAAGTACCCCTTGCCGGTTTTCAGCGGCTTATTGACAAGCCTCACAAGCCGCCCGGATGCCAGGTCTGCTTGCAAGAGCGAACAGCTTGCCAAGGCGATGCCCTTGCCCTCCAACGCCAAACCGATGGAATGACTGTAACTCTGGCAAAATGTTTTGGTCAGACCGTGAAAAACGCTTTGATGTTCCCGCTGTTGCCAAACGTCCCAATTGATCCAATCCGGTGCGTGTCTGTGATAGTCCAGCAGCCTCGAATTTTGAGGGGCGTTGGCAAAGCGCCCGGCTTCGGCGGGTGAGGCAACAGGGGCCAGTTCCTCGTCCATCAGCAAATGTCCTTCCCAACCCGCGGGAACCTTGTCGGCGTAGATAATGGCAAGGTCATTGCTGGCTGAAAGCACGTCGCGGGGGTCATCCTTCACGACCGTTTCGACAGGACAGGATGCAGCGCTGAGCGCAAAAGACCGAAGGCGCTCGAACAGCCAAAAGACTGACACGGCTGAATTGGCGGCGATACGAACGGAAGACGCCGCTGGCGACCTGACCTGGTCAAGCGCGCCTTGAAGATAGTCCAGCGCCATGGCCACGGGATCGGCCAGTTGTGCCCCGGCCTGCGTTGGTTTGAGGCTCCGCGCGCCGCGCTCAAACAAATCCGCACCCAGCCAATTTTCCAATTGCTTCACACGCTTGCTGACCGCGGCTTGCGACACATAAAGCTCCGACGCCGCAGCGCTGAAGCTGCCGGCGCGCAGCGCCGTTTCAAAGAACACAAGCGTGTCGAGCGGCGGGAGCGATTTTCGCCGGCTATCCATTCCCATTGGTTATAGCTATGCCTGAGAATTTTCAATATTCACCGCGTGCCGATGTCGAATTAGTTTTGGCTCAAACTCATTGGCGAAACGACATGGCGAATTTCGACTGGCATGCAGAGCGAAGCGATCTGGATGGAATCACATTGCTTGATCGCGCACCGGAGGGTGAAGGGATCGATCTGGAATCCGTCAGACTTTACCGCCTTGGCCGGGTGCGCGAGCAAATGGCTCACTTTGGCGTCGACGCCGTCATCCTGTCGGACCCCATCAACATCCGCTACGCCACGGGTGCGCGGAACATGCAGGTTTTTTGTCAACGCAATGCACCGTCGCGCTACCTGCTGCTAACCGCCGCGAGATCTCTCCTTTTCGAGTTTACCGGATGCCTGCATCTTGGGCAGGGCTTGGAAACAATTGACGAAGTACGCCCCGCCAAGACCGCCAGCTTTGTCGCGGCCGGTCCCGGCATTCAGGCCCGGGAAAAGGCCTGGGCCATCGAAATGGCGGACCTGATTGAGGAGCTTGCCGGGAAAGGAGCAACCGTCGGGCTGGAGCGGCTGAATGCCGGAACCGCGATTGCACTTAAGGACTGCGGTCTGCGCATCGTTGATGCCCAACAGCCGGTAGAAATGGCGCGTTCGGTCAAGTCCAACGAAGAAATGAAATGCGTGAATGCCTCATTGCGGGCGACCGAGACCGGCGTGGCGAGGTTGCGGGATGCAATCCGCCCCGGAATGACAGAAAATGAACTGTGGTCCGTCTTGCATCAATCGGTGATCGCGCAGAACGCGGATTATTGCGAAACACGGCTTCTTAACGCAGGCGCCCGGACGAATCCGTGGTTTCAGGAGACCTCCAGCAATGTCATTGGTGAAAACGAATTGATTGCGCTCGACACGGATGTGGTCGGCTGTCACGGCTACTATTCCGATTTCTCGCGTACATTCCATTCTGGACCGGGCAAACCGACAGAGGCGCAACGCGAGCTCTACAAGGTTGCGTACGAGCAAGTCCAAAACAACATGGACATTCTCCATGCGGGCATGAGTTTTCTGGACTATGCGGAGCGTGCGTGGGATATCCCGGAAAAATTCTACGACAACCGCTATTACCTCTCGGCCCATGGCTGCGGCATGACGGGCGAATACCCCTATCTGTATCACAAGGGGGATTTTCCCGATGCCGGATATGACGGAGAGATCGTCGCCGGGATGACGATTTGCGTTGAAAGCTATATCGGCGCCGCTGGGGGCTGCGAAGGTGTCAAACTTGAGCAACAGGTTCTGGTAACAGAAAAGGGCACTGAACTACTGTCCCGCTTTCCCTTCGAAGAAGAACTGCTGCGGTAACTCTTATTTTAAAACCCCGCATTTTTGGGAGGTTCCACGCTATAGCTGAAACACGGCGCAGCCCTCTTATGAAAACGGCGCTCTGGCTTCCGGAACAACCGGTCACCCGAGGACAATCACCTTGGTGCCCAGCTCGACACGATCATAAAGATCGATGATGTCCTGGTGCCACATGCGGATGCAGCCGCTTGAAGCATTGGTGCCGATGCTGCGGGGCTGATTGGTGCTGTGGATCCGATAAAGCGTATCCTTGTTGCCTTGCCAGAGGTAAAGACCGCGCGCGCCGATCGGATTGCTCGGCCCGCCCTCCTGGCCGTCCCGGTACCGTTCCAGATCTGGATCGCGTTCGATCATCTCATCGGGCGGAAACCATTTCGGCCACTCCCGCTTGAAGCGGATCACCGCCTCGCCATTCCAGGCAAACCCGGCCCTGCCAACCCCGATGCCGTACCGGATCGCCCGCCCGCCAGACTGAACGAGATAGAGGAACTTGTTGTTCGGATCGACCACGATTGTTCCAACCGGATGTGAGGTTGGATAAAAAACCGTTTGGCGCAGGTATTTCGGATCAAAAGTCTGATAATCGATCGGCGGCAGATTGAATCCACCATCGCGGACAGCAGCGTAAGCCAGAGCATAATTTGGCGTCCCATCAGACAAGGGCGTCAGACCAGCCTCAACAGTTGCGCTTTTCTTGCTCTGGCAAGCTGCCAGGGCGAGCGGAAGGCCGATGACAAAACTCCGGCGAGTAAACTTCAGTGCCATGCTCTCACATCCTTTCACCGGCACATTTCCGGTTTTCTGAAATCACCCAAAGTCACGTCAGACCTGGATGCTTTTTGAAAGACCGGCCGATGGATCTAACGTCAATTTCCGAACCTGTTGCAGGAATGAATGCCAACATCATTATGGTAAACAGCCCCTTAACAGCAACGCAATCTGACAAACAAACCGGTGACACACACGCCAATTTGATCATCAGGGTTGAAATCACCGTTATCCTGCTTTCTTGCTGTTCCCAACACATGTGATCCAGACATCCGGAGCCGACCCATGATTGACCTTTACACTTGGACCACCCCGAACGGCCGTAAGGTGTCGATCCTTTTGGAAGAGCTTGGTGTTGATTACACGTCCCATGCGATCGACATTACCAATGGTGATCAGATGGCACCGGAATTTCTGGAGATCAGCCCAAACAACAAAATTCCGGCAATTGTGGATCGCGAGACTGGTCTGAAGCTTATGGAATCCGGGGCAATCATGATTTACCTCGCCGAGAAATACGGCAAGTTTCTCGCCCCGTCTGGAGAAGACCGGGCCCGGACGCTGGAATGGCTGATGTGGCAAATGGGTGGGTTTGGACCCATGCTTGGCCAGGCGCATCATTTTGTGCATTTCAATCCGGACAAGTCCGACTATGCCAAGGAACGCTATTCCACAGAAGCGCGCCGGCTCTACGGCGTGCTCGACAAACAACTTCAAGGGCGCGATTTTATCGCGGGCGATTGTTCGATTGCCGATATGGCATGCTGGCCTTGGGCATCGCGCTATGAATGGCAGGGCGTCACTCTCTCCGATTTTCCGAATGTCCAGGCCTGGTATCAGCGCATAGCTGCACGTCCGGCCGTCCAGCGTGGTTATCAAGTGCCGAAAGACATGGGACCAATTCCGGCCGGGTAAACAAGCAGAGATGGACGTCCCAAACCGCATTAAAAATCCGCTCAGCCTCAGTCAGTTGCGCGCTCTGGAAGCTGTGGTACGCCGGGGCAGTTTTTCTGCGGCCGCAAAGGAGATCGGGGTTTCTCAGCCGTCGATTTCCAACCATGTGCATGGATTGGAAAACCGCTTCAAGACCCGGCTGATCGCCAAATCCGGTTACTCGGTCTCCGCAACACCTGCGCTTGAGGCGCTCTTGCCGAAGATACGGGCGATCCTCGCTCTCACCAGCGATCTGGAATCGGAACTGCTTCATCAAAAGCAGCTGGGCGCTGGTGAGCTCAGGATCGGTTATTCGACTTATCAGCTGGCGATCCCGAGAATTTCGGCCTTCATGGCGCGTCATCCGGAAATATCCATCGAAGCCCGCGCCTTGGCCACCAGCGATATTCTTGACCTGTTTGACAACGGGGACATCGACATCGGCTTTGTGACCGGCCGGGAAATCCCGGCAGGTCTTGAGGGCGAACTTCTGGTCCAGACGCGCATCGTCATTGCCGCACGGGCCGACCATCCACTGGCATCCAAAGGCGTCGTCAGCTGGAAAGACTTGGAAACCCTTCCGTTGCTGCAGCGAGAAAGTTCATCCGGAACCCGCAAGATGTTCGAGGCAGCTGCCATTGTTGCCGGGATCAAACCCAATACGATCCTTGCGCTCGGGTCCTGGGGGTCGATCGCCACCCTGATCCGGTCCGGCATCGGTGTCGGCATTGCCATGGAAGCAGAAATCACAGACCGGGACGGCTGTGTCGCAATCCCGATCGACAGCCCTTCCCTCATCGCGAACCATTATGTTGTCTGGCAAAAAGACATGGCAGGCGTTGCTGCAATAGAGGCGTTCCGGGCCAGCTTGAACGCTACAGCCTGACCCGCTTGCCGACAGCGCCAGCATCAAGTCTATAACTAATAATTATAGACAAGACTATTTCATTAAACTGTTACGCGAAGAGAGTGTTAAAGGCGCAATGGCCTTCGACGTGGTTTCGGTTATCGCACCAAGACGGCAGGCGTCTTGGGCTTAGTTCGCAATTCATATCATGCCCCAAAGGGACCACTCATGACCCAACACCCGATGGCCTTGCCAAACCCGAAAAACGGCGAGCCCTATCTTTTGACCCCTGGGCCGCTCACGACATCGTTCGATGTCAAGGAAGCAATGTTGCGGGATTGGGGCAGTTGGGACGGCGATTTCAAGGCAATGACCGCCGAACTCCGAAAAAGCCTCAATTCTTTGCTGGGCGATGGCAGCGATGCCTATGACTGCGTCCCGATCCAGGGCAGCGGCACCTTTGCGGTCGAGGCGATGTTGGGCAGTTTCACGCCGAAGACCAAAAAGACCCTGATCCTGTCCAATGGCGCTTACGGCAAACGCGCAGTTGAAACGATGGCTTATCTTGGCCGCCCGGCGGAAGTGCTGGACAAGGGTGACTATCTTCCGCCGCGTGGACCGGAAGTCGCCGCCCTTCTGAACGCGGATCCGGAGATCAGCCACGTCCTGATCGTCCATTGTGAGACAAGCTCGGGCATCCTCAATCCCTTGCAGGAAATTTCGGACGCCGTTGCCGCCGCGGGCAGAACCCTTTTGATCGATTCCATGTCGGCCTTCGGCGCCATACCCGTCGAGCCGTCAAAGCTCCGGTTTGCAGCGATGGTATCATCTGCAAACAAATGCATTGAAGGCGTGCCAGGGTTCGGTTTTGTCATCGCACAAAGGGCCGAGCTCGAGGTTGCCAAAGGCAACAGCCATTCCATTAGCCTCGATGTACATGCCCAATGGGCACATCTGGAGAAAACCGGTCAGTGGCGATTCACACCGCCAACACATGTCGTCGCAGCCTTCCTGGAGGCCTTGCGGGCGCACAAAGCCGAAGGCGGCGTTGCCGCGCGCGGCGCGCGCTACAGGACAAACAGGGACGTTATGGTTTCAGGGATGCGGGCGCTTGGATTTGAAACCCTTCTGGACGCCGAATGGTTGTCGCCGATCATCGTCACCTTCTTTTGCCCGGCAGACCCCGCCTTCAGCTTCCCGCGGTTCTACGAGCTCATGAAAGCGCGCGGGTTCATCCTTTATCCCGGCAAACTGACTGTCGTTGACAGCTTCCGGGTCGGCTGCATTGGTCAGATGGACGAACATGTCATGCGCAGCGTAACCGCCGCCGCTTCTGACGTTTTGAAAGAAATGGGCGTTGAAAGCGCCGCCCCACCTGCAGAAGCGCTCGCAGAGCGCGCAAAACTCGCCGCTTGAGCAAACACAAGAAAGAGAACCAATGAGCAAATTCAAAGCTGTCGTTTTCGACTGGGCCGGCACCATGATCGATTTCGGATCCTTCGCACCCATGGGTGTGTTTGTAAAAGCATTCGAGAAATTCGGCATCACTGCGAGCATTGATCAGGCCCGTGGCCCAATGGGCATGCCGAAGTGGGACCACATCCGGTCCATGATGGACGATCCGGACATTGCTGCTCAATGGCAGGCCAAATACGGCAGCGCCCCAACCAATGCGGACGTCGACAAGGTCTATGAGATCTTTGTGCCAATGAATGAGGAAGTGGTCGCGGATTATGCCGACCTCGTTCCAGGCGCCCTAGATACGATCGCTTACCTGCGATCGAACAACGTGAAAATCGGCTCCACCACTGGATACACCCGGTCCATTATGGAGCGCGTTCTTCCAAGAGCTGCCGAACAGGGCTATGAGCCGGACAATCTGGTGTGTTCTGATGATCTGCCTGAGGGCCGTCCGGGTCCGCTCGGCATGTATCAGTGCTTTGTTGATCTTGTAGCCTACCCGCCCAGCGCCGTGATCAAGGTAGATGATACGGAGCCCGGCATCGCAGAGGGCGTGGCAGCCGGCTGCATCACCGTTGGTCTTGCTCTTTCCGGTAACTTTGCAGGAAAAACCCCGGAAGAACTGGCAGCCCTGCCTGAGGCCGAGATCAATGCGATCCGTCAGGAAGCAACCGCCAAACTTACGGAAGCTGGCGCAGACTATGTCATCGATACCGTTGCCGATCTTCCCAAACTGATGGATCAGATGGAAGCTTAATGACCGCCCGTCCGAACATCCTTCTGATAACGGCCGATCAGTGGCGCGGCGATTGCCTCGGCACGGTATGCCATCCGGTGGTCAAAACCCCGAACCTTGATGCCTTTGCAGAAAAGGCCACCGTTTTCGAGCAGCATTATGCGACGACCGCGCCCTGCTCTCCGGCCAGGGCCTCTCTCTACACCGGCCTTTACCAGATGAACCATAGAGTGATCTGGAACGGGGCTCCGCTAGACAACCGGTTCGACAACATTGCCCGCGCCGCACGAAGAGCCGGCTATGTCCCGACCTTGTTCGGTTATACGGACACCTCGCCGGACCCACGGGTGCATGATCCGAACGATCCGGCCCTCTCTACTTATGAGGGGGTTCTTCCTGGATTTTCCGTTCGTCAACCGCTGCCCGAAGACGACAAGCCCTGGCGCTCCTGGCTGGCCGCTCGCGGCCATGATCCGGCATCCTTCGACACCCTGCACCACGTTGAGCCGGAGGATGGCGAGCTTATCTCCCGCAAGGCCCCGCGCTATTCCAAGAACGAAACGCAGACCGCTTTCCTAGCGGACAGTTTTTTCAATTGGCTTGGCGAACAGGACGCAGGAAAGCCCTGGATGGCGCATATTTCATTCCTGCGCCCGCATCCACCGATCACCGTGCCCGAGCCTTATAATACGATGTACGATCCGGATGACGGGCCTGAGTTCAAGGGCGCCGAAAGCGCATGGCAAGAAGCAGCGTTCCATCCCCTTGTCTCCGCCTTGCAAGAGTACCAGCATCTTTCCAGCCACATTCCAGGCGCCAACGGCCACGTGCGCGACTTGACCCGACACGATTTAAAGCGCCTTCGCGCGCTTTACTACGGTATGATCACAGAGGTTGATGCTCAGCTTGGCCGCATTTTCTCGGCCCTCGATCAGATGGCGGACGACACACTGATCATCTTCACCTCCGATCATGCGGAGATGATGGGCGACCACTGGATGCTCGGCAAAGGCGGGTTTTACAAAGAGAGTTATCACATCCCCCTGATCATCCGGGGTCCCGGCATGGCCAAGGACAACAGGGTTTCTGCCTTTACTTCGGCCGCAGACATCTTTCCCACCCTTTTGGACGTTCTAGGTCTCGAGCCCAAGCACAAACCTGACGGAAACAGCCTTGCCCCGTATCTTAGAGGCCAAACACCGACCGGTTGGCGGGATGCTGCGCTATATGAATTTGACTTTCGGCGTTTGTTGCAGTTTTTCCCGGAAGACACCCGCAAGAGCTGCCAGGCGGGCGGTGCGTCAGCACTGACACGCCTTGGAACCGAGTGGCAGTATGTGCACTTCAGCGGATTGCCCAATCTGTTGCTCTCAACAAACGATGAAACGGGTGGGATCGAGAACAAGGCTGACAGCGAACCGGCGGCCCTGATCCAAAATATGGACGCCCTGCTTTCCAGTCGCATGCGCCACAATGACGAGACACTCGCCCGGACAATGGTGTGGGAGTATTATTCCAACTAGTCCAGCTTTCAGCGATTGACTTTAGGCCGCGTTAAACCCGTTCAGCGACACTGCCCGTAGGAAAACAGTCAGCTCAGGTTCGTCGGAGGCTTCAAAACGTGGCTGTCCCCAATGGGATTACATCAAGCAGCGGAACAAAGTGGCGCACGCTCGCGGCCGCTTATGCGGCCGTGTTCGCACTGTCTTGCCTCGCCCTTTCAGACACTGCTGTTGCAACAGAACCAGCTCTTAAGGTCATAGACAGCACGGATGCGCCATGGCCCTCCATTGGCCGGGTAAATGTGGCTGGCTACCGCACCACATCCATGTGTACCGGCACACTGATTGCACCGAATATCGTTTTGACCGCAGCACACTGCCTTTACAACAAGGCGACGCTGAAGAAGTTTCCAGTAGACGACATGTTCTTCATCGCCGGTGTCCGCCGAGACGAGTTTTCTGCGCGCCTGGAGGTGGCCTGTGCCCTGTCTGCCAAGGGCTATGCTCCAAAGAAGCAACCGAAACTGGCTGATGTGCATACCGATGTCGGGATCTTGATTTTGAAGGAAAACGCAAAGCTGCTTACCGTCCCGGCTCTATCACCTGAGGATGCTGGCGTGTTGACGCAGGATACCCGGTTCGACTCAGCCGGCTATCGCCGCAGCCGCCGTTTTCTGCCAACCGTCGTCTCAGCCTGCCAGGTGATCGGCACCGTAGAAGACAGCTGGGTTACCAACTGCTCTTCGGAAAGCGGCGCATCGGGCGGACCCTTGCTGGTAAAAACACCGGATGGGCTCAGAGTGGCCGGTGTAATGTCTGCAAAAATCGACGATATCCGGTCTGCAATCGTACCCTTTTTCGAGTGGCAGGAACTTCTGGCCTCACCGGTTTGTCCAGCAAGCGGCGATGCAGCCCAAACGGCTTTGCGTCCCACAATTGACTGATAGCTTGGCCTCACCTTCGACTGCGAACCTGTTTCCCACCACCGGCACTTGCTAATTTTTCAAGGGCATGGCCTAGTCCTTAGTCAGCTGGCGCCACAGCGCCGTGGCGGCACGAAATCCGTAAGACAACTCTCGTCCAGGCCCTTGTTGATCAATGAACCGTATTGTTTCTTCCCCGCAGCCGGACGATGCCAGCCAGATCAATGACAAGAAGCTCGCCTTTGTCTCCAGTGACACGGATGAGGCGAAACACGCGCGGGAAACATTGTCGGCGCAATATGGTGAAGTTGCGATCGCTGATGCCGATATCATAGTGGCACTGGGCGGTGATGGCCTGATGCTGGAAACCCTCTATGCACAGATGGGATCAAACAAGCCTATTTACGGCATGAACCGTGGTTCGGTCGGCTTCCTCATGAACGAGTACCGGGAAGATGGCCTGCGGGAACGTCTGGCCAAAGCGGACACCACGGCGATCTACCCACTGGAGATGACGGCCACCGATGACAACGGCGCAGAGCATTCCGCGCTCGCCATCAACGAAGTTTCCCTGCTCCGCCAAACATCCCAGGCTGCGCGCCTGAAGATTTCGGTCGATGGCCGCGTCCGGCTGGAAGAACTGATTTGCGATGGGATCATTGTGGCAACACCCGCCGGCAGCACGGCGTATAACCTCTCAGCGCACGGTCCGATCCTGCCAATCACAGCCCAGTTGCTTGCCTTGACCCCAATCAGCGCCTTCCGCCCGCGCCGTTGGCGCGGTGCATTGCTTCCCGATTGGGCGGCGGTCGATATCGAAATCCTGGACCCGGAAAAACGGCCGGTCAGCGCGTCCGCGGATCACCGCGAGATCCGTAGGGTCACAAAAGTGTCGGTTCGGGAGTCCACGGAAAAGGAAGGCCGGATCATGTTTGATGACGATCACGGCTGGGATGAGCGGATCCTAACGGAAATGTTCAGATACTAACGGTGCTGACCAGCCACCTGCCAAAGACTTGGCGGCGGGAAAGACCCTGTTAAAGTTGTTTACGCATACTGGCGATCGTGAGTGACCGCTCACTGCAACGATGAGGACCCTGCCGCAATGGCTGAAACCGCTCCGGATCAAGACTACGAAATTCTGCAGCCACCAACAGATCTGCGGAAGAAGGTCCGTGAACTGACGCCTCGCGAGGCACGCAAGTTTGATCCGGTGAAAGCTGCAGAAGCTGCTCTGCAAAGGATCGCTCCTCATTTTGGCAACTGGATGGAGAACGAAGCCAAAACGCTCGTGGGTGCTTGGGACTCCGTCAAAGCGGACGGCATTTCCTCCGAAACGATCGATGTCCTTTATCAATCGGCGCACAACATCAAGGGCCAGGCGCTAACACTGGGCTTTCCGCTTGTCGGAGATGTTGCGTCAAGCTTCTGTCACCTGATTGAAAATATTCCAACGCCTAACGATCTGCCGGTAGGGCTCGCGGAAGGATTTGTAGAAGCCATCCGGGCAATGGTGATTGAAGGCGCGAAGGATACCGCCAACAAGACCGGTGTCGAGCTTTTGGAAACGCTGCGCACGGCGACCGACACCTATCTGGCCCAGTTCCCAGCCAAAGAAACAGACGAGAACTAAGCGGACGCGATCAGCCGCAAGCCTGACCGATTACCCATCTAATCTGGATTGGACTCGCTCCGCGCACCAATGCTGCCCGGCGTTGGCAATCACGCAGCATTGACCGAGCGAAGATCTCCGGCGCTCTTTTTCAGAACTGAGCGTGCCTCAAGACGGGCAACATCGATCGCAAACCGACGCAGGAATGCATTGATATCCTCATCCGCACCAAAAGCACCGTCTTGCATTTCAGACAGCAACGCTTCAGTCAAAGCCCGCGCTTCTTCAAGGGCAAGGTCATAGCTGAAGTCAGCCTCAGCCTTGCGGGCAATGTCGATCGCAAGCAGGAACGCCTGGTGTGACCGGATTGGCAATCCGGCCTTTCTCAAAACGGCTTGAAGTGCCGCCCGGCGGACAGTGAGCAAAACCTTGCACAGGCGTGGCAACGGCATGTTGCCAAGGTTTGCCAGAGCTGCCGCAAAGAAGCGTAGCCGACCGCAACAAACAGCCCGCAGCAGGAGACGCGTGTTCAATCGACCGCTTTTCCGCAAATGCTCCACGAACTCAGGAAGGTCAGCATCTTTGGCTTCAAGCGCGAGGCGAAGGACGACTTTATCAATTGCATCCGACAGGAACACATCGCGCTGATGCTCTGGAACACGTTCCAGAACAACGGGATGATTTTCAAGGTTCTGCGCAAGCCGCATCAAAAGTTCGTAGCGCACAGGAATTGGCAGATCGCCGAGTTTCAGCAATTCATCGCAGAGATCGGGGTGTTGCTCAAAGCGTTCGGCAAGCCGTACCAGAGACGACTTCAAAACTGTTGCCCCTGGATTCTTGAGCAAGGCCATACAGGCCGCTTCGTCAGCAACTTCGCACATAGCCGCGCTGACACCCGCAGGGACAGATTCGCGCTCTGCGATGGCGCACTGAACTGCTGGGCTGCCCTCGGCTAGAAGGTCCACCAGCTCGGTTTCGTTCAAGAGCGGGGAAGATTTCAGAACAAGGACCGCGATCTCATCGACGTCCTGCGCCAGAAAACGGATCACGTGTCCGGGTGCATGCGCGCTCGCAGCCAATACCTTCGCGACGGTTTTGCGAACCGGCCGGCTCGGATCATCCAGAAGAACTGTAAGTGCTGCCGCCATGGTCTTCCGTTCCAGGCTGCCCTCGTCGGCAGCCAAATAACGCTCTGCATAGGTTCGCGCCGCTTCGATATCGAGGCCAGCCTGATCAGTGTCGGTGAGGTGCAGAATGTCGTGAACGGTCATGCTCTTAACGTCAGTCCTGAATAGTCTTTGCACTATCCTGACATCAAAGACTTAACGATCCGTTCACCATAATTTTGACATGCCCCCGCCTGTCTTCAACCTCCGAAACCTAAGCCGGAGGCAGTAAGTCTTTCTGTTCTTCCTGAGCCTTCAAACGAAGAAACCGTGTGAGGTCTAGCGGACCACCTTGATTGACAAGTGCCAATTCCTGGGCAGCCACCTGAGTCGATGCTCCGGACACAGCGCTGTAGAGCGCAGCCTCTTCAACGGCCGCGAAGGCGGATGCAAACCTTGGATTGACGCCTGCCTGATCGGAACCTGGATCATTGCGGAACAGAGCTTCAAACGGGTTCGCTGTCTGGGCTGCCTGGAACGCGGACAACACACGGCTCGCGGTTTGATCCGGGGCCTGGTTGATACTCGCGTCACGCGGGTCGTCAGGATCGGGCCGCGGAGCGCTTGCCACTTGTTGAGCCTGTGCTTGAGTTTGCGCCGGATCGCTCGCCCCCGGATCGGCTACCGCGACAGTCTGCGGACGTCCCTCCGGAACAGGCGCTTTCGCAACCGTTTCAGGAAGGTCCAGCGGCAGTTCGGGCTGGACGGGAACTGTCGCCGCCGCCATTTGCACCGGTGCATCCGGCTTGGACCGCATTGCGAACTGCGCGGCCGGATCCCCTGCCAAATGGTCAAAGTCCTTCGGCTTTGCCTCTGCCATCATGCTCGGCGGCTGCGGCTTGGACCGCATCGCAAAAGCTGCAGCCGGATCGCCCGCCAGATCATCAAACGGAACCGGTGCCGTTACCGGCGCTCCAGATCCCGGCTTCGCATTGGGTAGCGCCGCAACGTTCAAAAGCTCGCCAGAGGTCCTGAGGTTTTTACGTCCGCCGGCTTCAGCAATCATGTTGACTGCATCATGCTTGGACACGATCACCTGATAGACTTCTTCCATGGACCGGGCTTGGCCATTGCGATGGTAGAAGATCGGCTTGTTGGCCCGCGCCTGTGCGGAAAAAACCTGATCGGCGCGCATATCGGGATTTGCAGCCGTTTTTTCTATCAAGCGACTCGCACCATTCGCACCAAGAAAATGCGCCATATAGAGCTCGCCGTCCGTCGGCTCGCGGCCAATCCGGCGCTCAAGATACTGCGCGTTCTTCTGGGTCAAAGCCCCCGCCATGACCGACGAGATTTCAGGATCCTTGCGAAGATCAAGGATGTCACGGCGCATCTGGGGGTCGCTGACATAATACTTGCCGCTTTTGGACCGCTGAATATGGTCCGCGTACTTGTCCAACCCGTGCTTGGGCCCCGCCTGTTTCATCGTTTCGAGCCAGGTGGACTCTATGAATTGGAATAAGCCTGTAGCACTCGATGTTTTTGCCTTGGCCGACGGATTAAACGAAGATTCCCGTGCGGCTGTTTTCACAAGATAGTCAAACGACGTTCCTGTGGATGTACTCGCAGACTGAAACGCAAGCTCGATCCTAGACGCGACCGAGGTAGTGTCAGCAACCCGCATGACTGGCCTCCTCGACGAAACTAATTATTACTTCCTTAACTTTCGCGCCAAAAAGGTTAACAAAACCTTAACAAGCCACAGGCGGGACCGATTCATTTATTAGAGAAACGAAAACCTAACGGCTCCTACGTAACTATGCCAATGCAATCTCAGGCATTTGTGGACTTTGGCTGTTTCCTGCGATTTTTCTTGGGAAAAATTTGCCGGGTTGGTCCGGAATTATTTGGGACAAATCAGTTGCTGGACGGAAAATTCATTGTTTCATAATGAGACAAGACGCTGTTCACTGCAGCGCCTTGTCGATTCTCGGACAGATACTCAGACTTTGGGGCGGCCCATCTGAAATACCTCCGTCACCACAGCGTAATCCATGTAGCCGAGGCGGGAGAGCGGCTTGTACCGGGTCACGTCCACCATGCCGTTGACGATTACATCATCGGAAATATGCACCCCGACCACCTGACCGAAGATGACCCAGCTGTTCGTATCGGTTCCGTCGAGACCTTTCATACGGATGGTTTGAAGATGCTTGCACTCCAGGGCAGTTGCCGCTTTGGCAACGCGCGGCACGCTCACGAGATTGGATTGAGCCATTTCCAAACCCGTCAACTCAAATTCAGATTTCTCGTGCGGCACGGCAGCCGAGGACAGGTTCATCTCGTCTTTCAGATCGTAGCTTGCCATGTTGCAGACGAACTCACCGGTCGCATCAATGTTGGCAGCGCTGTCCTTATAGTTGGAGGATGAGAACATCACGATCGGCGGCGTATCGCAGACACAGTTGAAGAAACTGTAGGGAGCCAGATTGGTTTTCCCATCCTTGTCGACGCTGGAAATCCAACCGATCGGCCGCGGTGCGATGATCGCCTTGAATGGATTATGCGGCAGCCCGTGATCGTTTTTTTCTGTTTCGTAGAACATGTTCAGTCCGTTTCCGTCCAGTTGGAAGTTATTTCGGAAAGATCCGGCCGCGGACGTTCAACGGGCGGCTGCGTGGCTGTTCCGATATGAATAAAACCTGCAAACCGCTCACCGTCTTGAAGACCGAGATAACGCCCGGCTTCTTCATCGAACGCATACCACTCCGTCAGCCATTGGGAGGCAAAGCCAGCAGCAGCGGCTGCAGAAACAAGGGTCATGCAAACGGCGCCGGCAGAAAGCTGCTGTTCCCAGATCGGTATTTTTGGGTGCTCTGCGGCCTTGCTTACGACACCGACAACCACAGGCGCGCGCGTAAACCGGGTCCGTTCCTTGTCGGTCTGGGCTTCATCAAGCGGCCCGTTCTTTCTGGCATAAAGCTCTGAAAGGAAGGCCCCGATCTTTTCGCCCTGCGGTGCCCGGTAAGTGATGAAGCGCCAAGGCGCGAGCTTTCCGTGGTCTGGAACGCGCGCAGCAATGGTCAACAGATCTGTGAGCTTGGCATCATCCGGGCCAGGCGCTGACATGGTGACAGATGGGTGTGACCGGCGGGTCCGCAAAAACTCCAAGGTTTGAGGTGATCCCCTGCCAAACTCGGACATTCGGTCTGCCTTTCCGCAGATAGTTTCATTTGCAACTATCTACCTAATTGATTGTTGGGATTTGTCAACTGCACTCTTCAGGTCTTGAATTCGCCAAATTTTAAGGTCCATTACAAGAAACAGGCTGGAAGGCACCGCTGACCAGATGACATCGCTTGGCCAAAACGATAATAAGTGGGCATGCAGAATCCAACGACTTTGTTGAACCGGATCAAAGACACGCGCACCAAGGTGCAACGGTTTGTCATGACTGCGCTCTGCGCGGCGCTGATTTCAGCGCTACCTGGCACAGGACAGGCCCAGACCAGTGCGCCGATGCCGCCTGCCATGAAGCCGGATCCAAACGCACCGTCCGCGGCGTCTCAAGAACCCATTCAGAATCTTCTCGACCGCGAACCGGAACCCTTGTTCTCGGACAACACGCTGGTTCCCTACGCGCCCGCATCCGGCGGCATTCAAGGAACGGCCGACGGACTGGATGGCGGCGCACTATATCTCATGGCGAAGCTGACGCGGGACAGCCAACCGCTGAACGACAATCTCATTTGGCGCATCTACTCCGAAACGACCAACGCCGATGGCCGGCTTCAGTTGATTGCCACGTCGAAAGGCGGGGATGCCGAATTCCGTTTGGATCCGGGTGCATACATGATCCACACCTCCTACGGCTATGCGCAGGCTACCAACCGGATCGTGATCGGCAAGGAAGTCCTATCAAAGATGGTGACGTTGAATGCCGGCGGCATCAAATTCGACGCCACGCTGCCGGACGGTGCGCCATTGGAGAGCGGCCCTGTGACGTTCGACATTTACAGTCGGGAATTCGATCAGCGCGGCGAGCGGGATCTGATCGCCAGCAGCGTGAAGCCCGGTTCGATCATCCGGTTGAACGCAGACACCTATCACATTGTTAGCCGATACGGGGATGCGAACGCTGAAATCCGAGCCGACATCCAGGTCCTTCCGGGCAAGCTCACCGAAGCCACGATTTTCCATAAAGCGGCCGACATCACGCTGAAGCTCGTCAATGAGCGTGGCGGAGAAGCCATCGCCAATACCACCTGGTCGGTCCTCTCTCCAGGCGGTGACGTGGTCGTCGAAGCAACCGGCGCCTTTCCAGACTTTGTTCTTGCAGCGGGTGAATATGAAGCAGTGGCCCGCAACAACGGCAGAACTTACCTTCATACATTCAAAGTCGAGCCGGGCGCAGACCGGGAAGTGGAAGTGGTCTCTTCGATCAGCGAATTGGTCAGCGGATCCTCAAGGGCGAATTGATCGCCCTTGGCAAAACCATTTCAGACCACTCCTGAAACAAAAATGATCGATGATCAATGGCGGCTGAGCAGCCGTTCTTTTTGTTCGGCCGGCGCCATTTCCATCACTTTAGACTGCAGGAAGTCCATGACTTCCTTTTGGTCCTTGAAACCGGAAATGGTTTCATAGGGGATCGGCGCCCCTGCCCTTGCCCGGATTGCCTGTCCGAGTGTCCTGCGGAACTCGCGGACATAAAGCGAAAGACGAAGGGTCAGCGAGAACCGGCTGACCAAATGAAACAACCAGGAATTCTGGCCTTCAAAGTGGATCGGCAAGACGGTCGCTTTGGATGAGCGGATCATCTTCGCCGTAAAGGTTTTCCATGGCAGTTCTTCTGCACGGCCGAACGGCTTTTGTGCCGTTGCCACGCCCCCACCTGGAAACACGATAATCGTCGTGCCTTCTTCCAGGAGTTTCAGCGCCTCCTTGCGGGTCGCCATATTTGTCTTGAGCGCTTCTTTGGTTTCCTCAAAATCGACCGGTAAGGAGAATGGCCGGATCTCCGGAAGCTTGAGCAACTCGTTGTTGATCATGATCTTGAACGGACGGCCAAGTTGTTCGGCTAGGGAGAGAATTGCGAGACCATCGCCGATGCCATACGGGTGATTAGCAATCAGAACCAAAGGCCCATCCGGCACATCCTTGGGTGGCCACTCTCCACTGTCCACCGATACGCGAATATTGATGAGACGCAGAAGTTCGCTCCACATATAGTCTGTGGTCACGATGGACTGCTTCCAGATCTCGTAAAGATCAAGAAGCTTCCGGCGCCCCGACAGGCGTTCAATCGACCGGATCACCATGCGCTTCAGCGGATGGTGGTCTGGGTTGGCGTAGCTGAATTCTGCGTAATCCACGGTATGCCGACTTCGTTTGTTACATTGTTTGCACCCGCTGCCCGCGTCCGGACCGGCGGAATTAAAACGCTCTAACAGACTCTCTGTTGCAGCCTTATGACATCACACTGCCCTTAAGTAAGGGCAGTGTGCAAGCTGGCATTTTTTCCGTTAACAAAACGGAAGTTCGATCATTTCAGATCCGGCGGCGTCGCTTCTTCGACAAATGCAGCGACCGCTTCATCCAATCCCATCGGCGTCTGGTTCTTGGAACCAAGACGGCGGATGTTGACCGTACGCTCTTCCGCTTCCCGCATGCCGCAGACCAGGATGACCGGAACCTTGGCAAGCGAGTGCTCGCGGACCTTGTAGTTGATCTTCTCGTTGCGGAAGTCGGTTTCAACCTTCAGGCCCTTAGAGCGCAGAAGATCAGCCACTTCCTGGCCATAATCGTCAGCCTCTGACGTAATGGTTGCAACCACGATCTGCAAGGGTGCGAACCACAGCGGGAAGTGCCCGGCATAGTTCTCGATCAAGATCCCGAGGAACCGCTCCATGGAGCCACAGATGGCCCGGTGGATCATCACCGGCACCTTTTTTTCGCCGTTGTTATCGACATAAAACGCGCCAAAGCGTTCCGGCAGGTTGAAGTCGACCTGGGTCGTGCCACACTGCCACTCCCGGCCAATCGCATCCCGAAGCGTGTATTCGAACTTAGGTCCGTAGAACGCGCCCTCGCCCGGCAAGATGTCCGTCTTTACGCGGCCGTCTGATTGCTCTTCGATCTGCTTCAGCACATCGGACATGATGCCTTCTGCATGATCCCAATTTTCATCAGAACCAACGCGTTTTTCCGGCCGTGTCGACAGTTTGACGACGATCTCTTCAAAGCCGAAATCCTTGTAGACCGACAGAATAAGATCGTTGATCTTCAAGCATTCGTCAGCCATCTGCTCTTCGGTGCAGAAGACGTGGGCATCATCCTGGGTAAAGCCGCGCACGCGCATCAAGCCGTGCAAGGCACCTGACGGCTCATAGCGGTGAACAACGCCGAATTCGGACAAGCGCATCGGCAGGTCGCGGTAGCTCTTCAAACCGTGCTTGAAGATCTGAACGTGGCCCGGGCAGTTCATCGGCTTGAGCGCGTAGACGCGATCGTCCTCGCTCTCTGGATCCGCGCTCTGAACGGCGAACATGTTCTCCTTGTACCAGCCCCAGTGGCCGGAGGTTTCCCAGAGCGAGGTGTGCAGGACTTGCGGTGCGTTCACCTCGTCATACGTCCCGCGCAAACGGCGGCGCTTATAGGCAATCAGGTTCTGGAACATGTCCCAGCCCTTCGGATGCCAAAAGACGACGCCCGGTCCTTCTTCCTGGAAATGGAACAGGTCCATCTCGCGGCCGAGTTTGCGGTGATCGCGCTTTTCCGCTTCCTCCAGCATGTGAAGGTAGCCTTTCAGCTCCTTCTCATTGTGCCAAGCTGTCGCATAGATGCGGGTCAGCATTTCATTGTTGCTGTCCCCGCGCCAATAGGCACCGGCCACCTTCATCAGCTTGAAGGCGTCGCCAATCTGCTTGGTGGAAACCATGTGCGGGCCACGGCAGAGATCCAGCCACTGGCCCTGCTTGTAGATCTTGATTTCCTGGTCTTCCGGGATCGCATCGACAAGCTCGACCTTGTAGTGCTCGCCCTTGGCGGCAAAGTAGGTCTTGGCTTCTTCGCGGCTCCAGATTTCCTTTGTGAACTGCGCACCGCGCGCGATGATTTCGCGCATCTTCTTTTCGATGACCGGCAGCTCTTCCGGGTTAAACGGCCAGTCAGACCCGGCATTGGCCGACCCTTCTGGGTGAACCCGCTTGAAGTCATAGTAAAAACCGTTTTCGATCACGGGCCCGATGGTCACCTGCGTACCCGGCCACAACTCCTGAACAGCTTCCGCCATAACGTGAGCTGCATCGTGCCGGATCAACTCCAGCGCCCGCGGGTCTTCCCGGGTCACGATCTCGATATTGGCGTCCGCATCGATGGGATCGGTGAGGTCTTTCAATTCCCCGTCGAGGGTCATCGCGACAGCCTTTTTGGCCAGCGATTTGGAAATACCGGTCGCCACGTCGAGACCGGAAGTCCCAGCTTCATAGGCGCGCACGGAATTGTCGGGGAAGGTCAATTGAATCATGTCAGTCTCCTGCTCACTCCTGCACACACAGCAGGTAAGCGATGTCTTTGGTCTTGAGATGTGTGCTGATACGGGATTCAGCCTAAAACGGCAACCTTTTCCGAAACCGGCGAGATGATCGTCTGGGTCGATCCGCAGAAACGGGCCGACAGTCACCTATCCGTTCGGCGGATCAGCCTTCTTGATTGCAGCCCACTCTCCGTCGTTGATCATGGCCCGGAAAGCGGAGTTGATCTTTTCGGCATGAAGCGCGCCGCACTCCGTTTTGGCGAAAAGGATCCAGACGCTGAGTTCATTGATCGGGCTGGTTTCATCGTAAACGATGTTGTCGACACCTGCTTCTGCAATTGCCCTCAGGCCGGATTGCTCTTCGATGATCGACCCGTCCAGACGGCCCGCGGACAACATTCTGATATTGTCCAGATCTGAGTTCGGCTCGCGGCTGAAGTCGATTTCATCGTTGGCCGTCAGCGATTTCGGATAGGCGTATTGGGCAGTCAAGCCGATCCGGAGGCCTTCCAGATCAGAAACACTCGACGGCACCGAGCCACCCTTTCGAACAAACGCAAAGTCGCGCTTCGTTAGAATTGGCAGTGATTTGTAGGACGCGACATCCGCGCCAGCAGTGGAATGGGGCATCAGCGCGTCGACCACCCCCATCTGAAACAATCCAAGAGCGCGTTTTTTTGGATAAAGCCTGATGTCCAAAGCCAAGTCCGCGCGCTTTGCCGCGGACTGCAATAAAACGACGAACTCCCCTTCGCTCTCACTCTCAACAAAATGCGGAATTTCGGCGGCTGCAACGGTCATCTTGCTGCAGCTATCTGCGGCAAGAGAGCCCGGCGCCAGCAGGAACGTTAGGCTCAACATTCCCGAGACTTTGAAAAACGATTTGAGCCTATTCAACAAAACACTGTGCCTTTGAGCGGCAAGCCAGCCTGGGCTTGCCGGAGAGTTCCCTGATCGCTGGCGAATTTACAGACATCTTAAGACGGCTATCGTTCTAAAGCGTTAACGGCTCCGGTTTCGAAAACGTCACGCAGACCAATACAACGTTGGCCACTAAAACTCTAAGGGCACCCGCCGGGGCACTGGTTGAGATTTGACGATCGAGGTGCTCGTTTCAGCCTTGTCCGTGATCCGTTCAAGAATGCTGTCCAGTTCTTCGATTTCCCGGATCACCAAACGCACCACAAAACAATCATCACCTGTGACTTTGTCGCACTCAACGACCTCTGGAATTTCCTGCAGCAACTCGCGGACGATATGGAGTTTTCCAGGCAACGGCCGGACGCGTGTAATCGCCTGAAGCGCGTATCCGAGAGCCCGGGGATCAACATCGGCCGTAAAGCTGCGAATGACACCGGAATCTTGTAAGCGCCTGAGCCGGTCCGAAACGCTTGGCGACGACAAACTGACCTTGACGGCAATGTCCTTGATCGAACACCGGCCATCCTCGATCAGAATTTTCAATATTTCACGATCTTGGGCGTCCATATCTTTCACTTTAAACCCTAATGGGTCTTTTGCCTAATATTATGAGGTCAATTACGTCCGCTGCCTTGAATATCATATGGAGCGGCTCATCCAAACAGCAGATCCTTGAAAGCGTATTGATAGGAGTTGCTCAAATGTCAGAAAGAACCACCGGCATTTTGGAAATGACCTTCGCGATGACCTTGATTGGCACCTTGGGCATTTTCGTTGTTTTTAGCGGAGAAAACCCGGTCACGGTCGCCTTTTGGCGCTGCCTGTTCGGCGCAGTCGGGCTGGCGCTCATATGTTCACTCAAAGGCGCTTTTGCATACAAAATCTCACTGAAGCAGTTTCTACTGGCGGTCTTGGGCGGCATTGCGCTGACCACCAATTGGGTCATGCTGTTTCACGCGATCGGGCATGCGTCCATTTCACTTACGACGGCCATCTACAATACACAGCCTTTCATGCTGGTAGGTTTTGGCGTGCTCTTTTTTGGAGAACACCTGACACTCAGAAAGCTGTGTTGGTTGGCTCTCGCCTTTTGCGGTGTTGTGGTGATCGCCCAATCAAAACCCGAACTGGCTTATGCGGACGGCAACTTTACCGTCGGTGTCGCGCTGTCCATTGGCGCTGCGTTTCTTTGGGCCGTCGCTGTTGTTGTGACCAAAAAGCTGAGCGCCATCCCCTCACATATGATCGCGCTGATACAGGTCTCAGCAGGCGCCATCCTGCTCGCCCCTTTCGCGAGTGTGGCGGACCTCCCATCGCAAAGCTCTGCTTGGGGCTCCCTGCTCACCCTTGGTTTTGTGCACACTGCAATGATGTACACGATCTTGTACTCAGCTGTGCAGAAGCTGCCGACAGACCTTCAGGGCGCGCTGACGTTCCTCTATCCATCAGTCGCCTACGTCACTGACTATTTGGTTCTGGGACAGAAACTTGGAACCGTGCAAATCCTCGGCGTTGCGGTGATCATGCTGGCGGCTGCAGGCATGACACTCGGATGGCGTTTGCCGTTCTTTCGGAAAGAGAAAAGCTGGCACCAGGCCTAGGCCGTTTGCTTAAGAGGCCAGCGCACGTTTTTTCGCGGCCTTCACGATTGACGCGTCCCGGGCGGATTTGGCAACAGCGTCTTTGCCGCCCCG
Source organism: Roseibium sp. R5 (assembly GCF_055755305.1). Classification (NCBI taxonomy): domain Bacteria; kingdom Pseudomonadati; phylum Pseudomonadota; class Alphaproteobacteria; order Hyphomicrobiales; family Stappiaceae; genus Roseibium; species Roseibium sp. R5. The sequence goes on along the minus strand of NZ_CM146910.1, from coordinate 3,025,591 downwards.
CGTTTCCGTGATCATTGCCAGATCCTCTTCCATGTCCGCGCTCATCGGTGCGATCGCCACGTCGGAATATTCGCGCCGGCCGGGCGCCGCTTTTACCCTGCGGTAGATCCGGTGAACACGCCAAACCGCAGACACATAAGCCCAGTGTTTGGAAATCACCTCCCAGACATAGCGCGGGTAAAAGACAAAAGGATTTTCGATCGGGAACCCGCTACGCCGGTCTTTGCGGAATTTGAGCCGGAAATAACCGCCCTCCAGCGGATGAACGCCCTCACACTCGATCATCAGTTTGAACCACATCATCAAGAACAGCTTGTTGCCCGGCCGCCCCTTTTTATGGGCCGCCGCACGGCGGAGCACCGTCTCAATGTGGCTGTCGGAATAATAACTCGACCAAGCCTCCCGATAGGCCTCCTCCCATTCATCATCGCTCATCTTCGAATGATGGGAGACCCGGTGGTTGAGATCGTACTTGTTAAGATCCGGATCCATCCAGATACCCTTTTCAAGCAGAACCTTGTGATCTTCCGAGCCCGGCAGAGGCGTGAGGAAAAAGAACTCAAGAAGGTCGAGCGGCAACTCCTTCTTGATGATCTCGACATCCCGCAAGACCGCTTCCTTGGTGTCTCCCGGAAACCCGATGATGTATCCGGCATAAGTAGTCGCGCCGTGGTCACGCCACTTTTGCAACATCTGCCGGTATTCGGTGATCTTGTTTTGCCGTTTCTTGGCGGCGAGCAGATTGTCGGGATTGATGTTTTCAAGACCGATGAACACACGGTTGACCCCGGCCCGGGTTGCCTTTTCGATAAAGTTCTCAATCCGGTGGCAGAGCGTATCCACCTGGATGATGAACTTGATGTCGAACTTCTCCTCCTCCCGCAATTGAATGAGCCGGTCGAACAGCGGTTCCCACTCACGATTGCGGGCGAAATTGTCGTCTGTGATGAAGAACCGGTCGATGCCCTGCGCATAGTTGTCGCGAATAATCTGCTCCAGATCATCTGCGGACCTGAACCGGCTCTTGCGCCCCTGCACGTTGATGATCGTGCAAAAGGAGCACTGGAACGGGCATCCCCGCCCGAGATCAAAGCTGGAATGCGATCCGGCGGTGAACTGGATGTGCTTGGTCGGCAGGATCGGCGTCGGCTCTCCTTCAAGCGACGGCAGATGCGTCATGAAATTGTAAAGTGGCTTCAGGTCATCATTAAAGGCGTCCCGGAAAACCTGATCAAGCCGCCGCTCCTCTGCCTCGCCTGCAAAATAGCAAACGCCCTCTCCCTGCAGCGCCACCATCTCTTCGGGCATCTCATCCAGCATCGAAATGCAGCCTGAAACATGAAACCCGCCAATCGCCGTCGGCAGCCCCTCGCGCAGGAACTCCCGTGCAAGGTCCGTTGCCCTTGGAAACTGATTGGATTGCACCCCAACCAAGGCAATCAGCGCTTTGCCGCCCGTGCGCCGGATATCCCGCGCAATCTTGTTCGGTCGGACGCGTTTGTTTGTTTCATCATAGGTGTGAAGATGAATCTGGACATCGTCACCAAGCGCGTTGCGCTCGCACGCCGCATCAGCGAGCCCGTTCAAGCTGGCCAACGTGTTCGATGGAATGGCGGATCGAAGCCATTGAATTGGGTAGCCGTCGTCGTCGTAGTGCGTCGGCTTGATCATCACAAAATGGAAGTCTTGCGCGTTCATCTGCCCTCTCCTGCACCAGAAGCCGGGCCAAAAGAGTTGCACTCACGCGAGGTAAGTTCAACCTTTTCTTAACGCTGCGTCATTCCTGTTTTGAAATCAATCCATTCGATGGTCGTCAGGGATATGGTCGCCCGTCCAGCGGCCATACCGCCAGGGCAAATACCAGCGCGCAGTGTCGGGAAGCGTGTCGGGAAGCGGATCAAAACCTGACGCGCCCCACGGGTTACAACGCAGGATCCGCGACAATCCCAGCCAGCCGCCGGCCCAGAAACCGAACCTGCGGATGGCCTGATCCGTATAATCGGAACAGGTTGGCGCATACCGGCAGGTCCGTCCCATGAAGAGCGACAGGGTATGGCGGTAGATCCAGATCAGTCCGATCGCGGCCCATCCGGCTATTGAAAGCTTTCGGGTTTGATCCGGCTTATGATCGCAGGATGAACACATCTGAGGGGCTAACCTGACATCAGGCCGGATCACTGCGATCGCACATATTACGCGGCGGCGCCGTCGGCCTTTGTATCTGCCGCAGCTTGATCAAGCGCACCGACAACCGCATCAAACGTTAGAAGCGTCGACGCGTGCCGCGCCTTGTATTCACGAACGGGCAACAAGAACTTCAGATCCTCGAACCGGCCAACCGGCGGTTCCCCCCCCTCTTTCAACATGGCATGCATCGTTGTCTTTAAGGTCCGCAACTCGTCTTCAGTCGCGCCGACCACATGCTGGGCCAGAATTGAGGACGATGCCTGACCGAGCGCGCAGGCTTTCACATCATGCGCGAAATCCGTCACAACGCCATCCTTGACGCACAAATCGACAACCACCGTCGACCCGCACAGCTTGGAATGCGCCTTGGACGTCCCATCCGGATGCTCAAGCCTGCCAACGCGGGGAATGTTGCCGGCGAACTCCAGGATCTTTGCATTATAGATGTCGTCGAGCATTCTCGCCTCTTCGTGACAGCTAGTGAGCAGGTGCCGCATTGTCGGCACGCTTCTTTCATATATATAGATCAGACGCCACAGCAATTTCGCAAGGGGCAGAGTGGTCGCAGCCAGATGAAAAGGCGCCGGATCGGCGCTTGACGCTGGCTTAACCCGCTCAGAAACTGTGCGTTCGCTTTTCGTGCGGAGTATGCTACATCTCCGCGCCCTTTTGATCGAGAGGTCTTGATCTGAGCCAGAGCGTATGCCGTATGACGAGTGATAAGGGTAAAATCGCGAGGATCCCTATGGACGCTGTCCTAAAGCCGGTCGGAAAAACATTCGAACGTAAAACACCGGATCAACTTCAACGCCCGAGCCGTGAAGAGGCGGAGGCTGCTGTGCGGACCATCCTCGCCTGGACCGGTGACGACCCGGACCGCGAAGGATTGCTGGACACGCCCAAGCGTGTCGTGAAAGCAATCACACAGTTGTATGGCGGATATTTTGAAGATCCGGCCGAGCATCTTGAACGCACGTTTGAAGACGTCGGCGGATATCAGGACATCGTGCTGGTTCGCGGCATTCCGTTTCATTCGCATTGCGAACACCATATGCTGCCGTTCGTCGGTGAAGCACACATCGCTTATTACCCGGCAGAAGGCGTTGTCGGTCTTTCAAAGCTTGCGCGCGTCGTCGACATTTTCGCCAAGCGCTTGCAAACCCAAGAAAACCTGACGTCGCAAATCGCCTCAACCATCGATGACGCTTTGGCTCCGCGTGGCCTTGCTGTTATGATGGAAGCTGAACATCAATGCATGACCATGCGCGGTGTTCAAAAACCCGGTGTATCCACGATCACTACGCAGTTCACGGGCATCTTCGAAGACGATCCGGCCGAACAAGCCAAGTTCATGACTTTGGTGCGCGGTTAAACCTACCTATAGTGGCCATCCAGCTCCCTGGGTGGCCAAAATCGAGTTTACATGTCTGATTTGATTATTTCCGCCCGCGCCGACAAAGCGACGGTCGAAGAAGGCGATCGCCTGATGCCGAAATTCGACCAGGACGGCCTGATTGCAGCTGTCGTGACCGACTTCAAAACATCTGAAGTCCTGATGGTCGGCTACATGAATGAAGAAGCCTTGAAACGCACCATCGAAACCGGGGAAGCCTGGTATTGGAGCCGGTCCCGTAAAGGGTTCTGGAAAAAGGGCGAAACGTCAGGCCAGATCCAGAAGGTGCAAGAAATCCTTACCGATTGCGACCAGGACGCACTGGTCGTGAAAGTCACCGTGGAAGGCAATGGCGCGACCTGCCACGTCGGTTACCGGTCCTGCTTTTTCCGTAAGGTTTCCAACACACAAGACGGCACCGTTCGCTTGGAAAACGTAGAAAAAGAGAAAGTCTACGACCCCAAGGAAGTTTACGGAAAGTCTTAGGTTCAGCCGGTTTCTGGCTGGACTGGGTTATGCGCAGCTGCGGCGACTTCCGTCGCCCGAATGTTCTCCCTCCCTTCCAATGCATAAGTATTCGCACCTATACGCCACCACGCGGACTTAGCATAAGCTTTGTCCAAACCGACGGTTGCAGATAAGCACCGCGGTTGACCAAATGCGACCGGAGAGATGCCTGGGAGGGCTCGCAAGGTGGTCCAGTGTGACGCGCATCTGAGTATTCAGCTGCAGGTAAAACCTGTGCGTTTTGTCATGCTCCAAAGCTGTTACATGGGCTGGAGGGCATTATGACCCCTGCCCAACCGACGCGCAGAAACTTTCTCAAAGGCTCCCTTCGGTCACCCGACTATACGCTCATGCGTCCTCCTCGAGCGGTTGATGCTTTTCCAACCCTCTGTGATGGCTGCACCAAATGCGAAACTGCTTGTCCTGAAAACATCATTGTGATGGGGAAAGATCGTCAACCGGTCATCGATTTCACCCATGGACTTTGCACGTTTTGCAGCGAGTGCGCCAACGCATGCCCTACCGGGGCTTTGGATCCACTTCTTGACCTTGATTGGAACTGGAAGCCTGCCATTTCACAGACCTGTTTTTCGCAAATCGGGGTCACCTGCAGAAGTTGCGAAGACGTTTGTGATCAAAACGTCATCCGTTTCAAGTTGAGGTTGGGCGGCAGGTCCGAACCCCAAATCGATTTCGACAGTTGCAGCGGGTGCGGCGCATGCGCCCATGTGTGCCCGGCAAATGCCGTGACGTTCAAGCTATCACAACCAGAGATGAGTGAGGCCATCACATGAACATATGCGGCTGCCTCGTACACACGACGCCGGATGCAACCGAAAGAATTGGTGTTGTCATAGATGCCATGGACGGCGCCGAAGTTCATGCAATTGGCGACGGAGGCCGGCTTGTTGTCGTCGTCGAAGACACGCCAAGCCGCATGGCATCGGAACTGATCATGGATATGCATCAGATCCCGGGCGTTATCTCCCTGTCTCTGACCTACCACCATTTCGATGAATCCGAAGCTTTGGGCGCCGCTTCTCTGCCCACCTCATCAAGCCAAGCCGGAGACCAGACAAATGACCATTTCTGAATCCCGCCGGACGTTTTTAAAGGCCACCGCAGCCGCAGCAACCGCGTCTGCTGCTGGAATTCCACTTGGAACAGGTATTGCCCAAGCCCAAATCCAAGCGCCAGACATCAAATGGGACAAGGCCGCCTGCCGGTTTTGCGGCACCGGGTGTTCTGTCCTCGTTGGGACCAAGGAAGGCCGGGTTGTTGCAACTCAGGGCGACCCCGAAGCTTCGGTCAATCGCGGCCTAAACTGCGTAAAAGGGTATTTCCTGTCCAAAATCATGTACGGCGCAGACCGGTTGAAACATCCTCTACTTCGCAAAACGAATGGTGTGTACGACAAAAGTGGCGAGTTTGAACCAGTCAGCTGGGATGAAGCCTTCGATGTCATGGCACAGAAGTGGAAGGAAGCTCTCAAGGCCAAGGGGCCGACCAGTGTTGGCATGTTCGGTTCCGGACAGTGGACGATCTGGGAGGGTTATGCTGCTGCCAAACTGATGAAAGCCGGGTTCCGGTCCAACAACATTGATCCCAACGCCCGCCACTGCATGGCGTCAGCGGTCGTAGGTTTCATGCGCACGTTTGGGATCGATGAGCCTATGGGCTGCTACGATGATTTCGAAGCGGCAGATACGTTTGTGCTCTGGGGCTCGAATATGGCCGAGATGCACCCGATCCTCTGGTCAAGGCTGACAGACACGCGGCTGACGAAACCCGGTGCTCAGGTCCATGTCTTATCAACCTACGAACACCGGTCGTTTGAGCTTGCAGACAATGGCATGGTTTTCAAGCCGCAGACGGATTTGGCGATCCTGAATTACATCGCCAATCACATCATTCAGTCTGGTTCTGTGAACGAAGACTTCATGGCCAAGCACGTGAACATTACCAAGACCGAAACGGATATCGGCTATGGTCTGCGGCCCGAGAACCCGTTGCAACAGGAAGCAGCTCATCCAGACTCCGGCAAATTGACCGCCATTGATTTGGACGAATACGCGTCAGCCGTCGCCGAGTACACGGTCGACATGGTTTCAGAGTTGTCCGGTGTGCCTGCCGAGAAGCTCGAAAAACTCGCGCATCAATACGCCGACCCGAACCGCAAGGTCATGTCGCTCTGGACGATGGGGTTCAACCAGCACACCCGCGGATCTTGGGTTAACTCCCTGTGTTACAATGTCCACCTCCTAACGGGCAAAATCTCCGAGCCAGGAAACTCACCGTTCTCGCTAACAGGTCAACCTTCGGCCTGTGGCACGGCAAGGGAAGTGGGAACGTTTTCGCACCGCCTGCCAGCCGACATGGTGGTCAACAACGACAAGCATCGGGAAATCTGCGAGACCGCTTGGAACATTCCTGAAGGCACAATACCGCCCAAACCGGGTTTCCATGCCGTTCTGCAAAACAGAATGCTCAAGGACGGGAAACTCAACGCCTATTGGGTCCAGTGCAACAACAACATGCAGGCGGCGCCAAACCTGAATGAAGAAAGCTTTCCCGGGTACAGAAACCCGGAAAACTTTGTCACCGTTTCAGACCCCTACCCGACCGTAACCGCCATTGCGGCAGACCTGATATTGCCGACGGCCATGTGGGTTGAAAAGGAGGGGGCCTATGGCAACGCGGAACGGCGCACGCAGTTCTGGCGCCAACAGGTTCATGCACCGGGCGAAGCCAAGTCCGATCTCTGGCAATTGATGGAGTTTTCCAAGCGCTTCACGGTCGAGGAGGTCTGGGGCGAAGAACTGCTTGCGAAAATGCCCGAACACCGCGGGAAAACGATGTATGACGTGCTCTACGCAAACGGAACAGTCGACAAATTTCCCCTAAGCGAAACTCAAGAAGGTCATCCGAACGACGACGCCGCGCATTTCGGTTTCTATGTCCAAAAGGGTCTGTTTGAAGAGTATGCCGGATTTGGCCGCGATCACGGCCATGACCTCGCGCCGTTCGAAACATATCATGAGGTAAGAGGCCTTCGATGGCCCGTGGTTGACGGCAAGGAAACGCTTTATCGGTTCCGTGAAGGCCATGACCCTTATGTTCCGGAGGGCGAAGGGGTGCGGTTTTATGGCCATAAGGACGGCAAGGCCAAGATCATCTTTGCCCCCTATGAAGCACCGCCTGAAGTCCCGGACGATGAGTACAATCTCTGGCTTTGCACAGGCCGTGTCCTGGAACACTGGCATTCGGGCTCCATGACCCAGCGGGTGCCGGAGCTGCACCGCGCTTTTCCGCTGGCTGTTGTCTTCATGCACCCGAATGACGCGGAAAAACGAGGGCTTCGCAACGGTCAGGAGATCGTTATCTCCACACGCCGCGGCGAGGTTCGCAGCAAACTTGCAACCCGTGGCCGGAACAAGGTGCCTGAAGGCCTTGTCTTCATGCCGTGGTTTGACGAAGGCCAGTTGACCAACAAGCTCACGCTGGACGCCACCTGCCCCCTGTCCAAGGAAACAGACTTCAAGAAATGCGCCTGCAAGGTCGAACGCGCCTGAACCAGTGAAGCGTATTCGAGTTTGCGCGGTACGAATGACCGTAAGGAGAGATTTCAATGAAGAAACAATTTCTCGCAAGTCTTGCAGCGCTGCTTTTTGCGACAGGCCTCGTCGGCTTCGCGGTCGCACAGCAGCAACAAGTTCAAGCCATGCGCTCCACCCCAATCGATGCGCCCAACCGGCTTGGACCAGACTTCAAATGGGAAGGCAAGGAAGGCCGAATGCAACGGAATTACCGGCAGCAACCGCCGTTGATCCCGCACTCTATTGCACAGTACCAGATCGACACACGCACCAATCAATGCCTGTCCTGTCATGACTGGACGAAAGCCGGTGAGCGCAGCGCGCCGACCTTGTCCATGACGCATTATCTCGACAGGGACGGAAACGAACTCGATCAGCTGGCCGGCACACGATACTTTTGCAATCAGTGTCACGTACCTCAAGCGGACGTTCCGCCACTGGTCGAAAACACCTTCCAGCCATCCGCTCCAGTCTCCGTTCGATAAGCAACTACTTTTCAGTCAGGAGTTCATAGATGAACGACTCCAAAAAGACGAAACAGTCCCGGAATTTCTTGTTGCGCATGTGGGATTGGTTTTGGACCCCGACAAAGGTCCTGAGCGCTGGCTTTGTTCTGCTTGCGGGTTTTTTGGGTGGCATCCTGTTTTGGGGCGGCTTTCACTGGACCCTGGAATTGACCAACACCGAGGAGTTCTGCACTGGCTGCCATACTATGGAGACCAACCTTGCAGAATACCGAAACACTATTCACTACAACAATCACTCCGGGGTGCGGGCAATCTGCTCTGATTGTCATGTTCCGCATGAATGGCAGCACAAGATCAAAGCGAAAATCATGGCTGTGAAAGACGTCTATCACGAGATAGCCGGCACCATCAGCACACCGGAAAAGTATGAGGAACACCGAATTGCAATGGCGACGGTCGTCTGGCGCAAAATGAAAGTCTCCGACAGTCGCGAGTGCCGCAATTGCCACAATTTCAAGTATATGGACTTTACGGTTCAGGAAACGCGCGCAGCTTCAGAGCATCAGCGGGCCATTGACAACAACATGACCTGTATCGATTGCCACCAAGGCATCGCACATGATCTGCCGCCCGGTTATCAGGAGCGCTACCGCCAGGTGATCGAACAACTCGAGGCAACCAACAAAAAGACGCCAGACCAGCCAAATGAGATCGCCGAGGTAAGGAGCTACCTGGAGAAGGTATCAAACTGATAGCCGTTTGACCTGACTATGACCTGGATCTCCACCGGATGTTGGCTTCAAGGCAGAATGAGAAAGGTGAGATATGCTCGGAATTCTGGACTTGCTCGGGACGATCGGCGGCAATGTGCTGAGCCTGCCAGGTATCCTCGGACTTGCTGCGGGGATGATGACCCGAAATTGGGTTTTGGCGGGCTTCCTCGGAGCCGCAATCGGAGTTGTTGAGACTTTTTTGTTCGCCGGATTTCAGGTCTCTGAGATCAACCTGATTGATTTGTTTATCGCCGTTCTGATTGGCGTTCTTGCAAGCAGTGTCGGATGCGCAATCAGGCATAAGGGCGCGACAGTCTAGCTATGGAAATCAAGTAACGGATCATGCAGCGGAGCCATCTACCAAAGCAAAAGGGCTGACCGATATGGGCAGCCCTCACAATGTACGGCAAGAATGATCCAAACCTGCCTCAGGTGGTCGTGATGTAGCTGCGCATTTGCTCAGCTTCGTGTTCGACCTGGGCGATCTTGTGTTTCACGACGTCGCCGATGGAGATGACCCCAATCAGCTTGCCGTCTTCCACCACCGGCATGTGACGGAACCGGCCCCGGTTCATGCGCCCCATGACCTCATTTGCTGCGTCCATTTCAGTGCAGGTCATCACATCCTTGGTCATGATTGATGAAACGGGCTGAGACAACGCGGACGCGCCTTGCAGACCGACGAGGCGCACCACGTCCCGCTCCGAAACAATGCCCTCGATGTGCCGGTCTCCATCACAAAGCACTACGGCGCCGATCTTGTTCTTCGCCAGAATTTCGGCGATCTCACTCACCGGTGCGGACTTATCCGCCGTGATGGTGTCGTGGCCTTTCGTCTTCATGATTGCGGCAACGGTCATGTAAGCAAACCTCCCTTTGCATCCAAGGTCCGGTTGCATCCGGCTCCCTGATCACCGCATCATGGCAAAAAAATATGGCGACGCAAAGCCTTGACGTTGCCCGTTACCAACCCCGCCGCTGGGGCACTGGATCAAAGAGCGGGAACAGAGCCAAACCCGCGACAAAACCGCCAATATGAGCTTGCCAAGCAATGGACCCCGCCTGCCCACCGCTTGTCAGTCCGAAGAACATGTTCAATCCAAACCAAACGCCAACAAAGACCAGAACCTGCTGGTTCCGGAAGCACTCGCTGAGCGGCTGCGCGGGTACAAAATACGCGCCTCTATCGGACCGGCGAAAAACGCCGAGCGGTCCGCCCATCTCAAAGACAAACCGGATAGCTGCCGCCATATGGCCTGATATGGCAGCTGACGCGCCGATCATGGGCGCAGATTCGCCCCAGTGGGTCGCAAGATGTGCAAACGCGCCGCCAACGGAGCACAAAGCAGAAAATGCCAGGAACCGCCCAAGTCCAAACCTGCGCACAACGGCGCTTCCGAAGATCGCCATCCAAAGCAGATTGAACGTCAGGTGCATGGCACCGCCATGAAGGAAACTATAACTGACAAATGCCCAGATGCTGGACGCAAGGTCTATCGCCTGCAGACTGCTCAGCGCTGTGTATTTCACCGGCCAGAACGCCAGGAAGTACAGCATCATATTGTTCCAGCCAGTCGGGATCACAAAGGCCCGCACAACATGAATGGCGATCAGGGCAACGCTCAGCCAGATAATCGCAGCCGGTAGATTGAGCGCCGGAGGATCGGATGGGCGTTGCTCGCGCTCGCGCTGCTTGGTCTCTTCGTCGCGGCGCTTACGCTCCTCATCAAACTGATAAACGTTCATGGAACCTCGCATCTCAATGTCCCGAAGTTGTAGCCCGGCAACGGGACAAAACAAGGGCGCCGGTCAACAATCGCATACGCTTGCAGAAACATGGTGAACGCCAATGCGTTGGTTCGTTTCTAACCCTGCCCTTGTCGGCGCATAACAAAACGCCGGCTATCGAAACGATAACCGGCGTTTGTTGAGCCCCCCCACAAAAGGTCGCGTCCCCACGCGCCAAATTGAGGTGTCTTGCTGCGATCGCCTTTTCATTTTCGGGTTCTTTTACGCCCCTTAGGATTTTTTGGCGCTCACAAGTGCATAGGTTTTACAAACCAATGCCCTGAAGACGATGTGAATTTGCCAGCCGTACTCTGCGCTGGCAAGCTTTACGAAGAATTAACCTTAACAAAGTGTTGCTCGACGATTTTTTCATACTTTCAGCGACTTGGCACACCCCCTGCTTAGTAGGAGGCAAACAAAAGGACGGACAACGGAGCGTCCCGTTTTGAAACAGCTACTGTCTTGAGACGAAACAGCGCTCCGGAGTGGGACGAAAGGCAAGTCAAATGAAACATGGCGTGACCCAGACACTATACTCCTATTGGGATTCTCTGCGCGGAGCTCGGCCCGCTCCGAACCGGAGCGAAATTGATCCGGGCGAAATCCGCGGTTTGCTTGGCGATACGTTCATCCTGGAGACCAATGGGCCGAGTGATGTACGTTACCGTCTTGCCGGGACGCGCCTCTGCTCTGCTCATTGCCGCGAACTGAAAGGTCGCAATTTCCTCCGGGGTTGGGACACCAAGGACCGTGAAGCACTGGAAAGCCTGATCGCAGCCATAACCGAAGACGGCGCTGCCGCAGTGGTTGGGATCAATGGGCACACGGAACGTGAACAGGAACTGCAGATGGAAATGCTGCTTGTTCCACTCAACGTCCCTGGTGAAGGCCGAATCCGGATACTTGGAAGCGCAGTACCAATGGACAAGCCCTATTGGATCGGTCTGCATCCGATCTTGAGACAGTCCATCAGCAGCCTGCGGCTGGTCTGGCCAGATGAGCGTCCGTATTTCACAGGCGCAAGCCACTCGAACATCAATCCGATCATGCCCCGCTTCACCGCAGAAGACATGCCAATGCGGACCCCGGTTCTCCCCCAGGGTGCGGCAGTCCTCCCGCATGGAGCAGAGCGGCAAGTTGGCCACCTGACGGTCTATTCCGGCGGCAAATCCTAACAACTCTGTCAAAACCCTTAATATTGGGCGTTGTGTAGGGTACACTCTTACACATCGTTAACCCCATTGCCTCTAAAGTGCTTTCGAGAATTGTCATGATTCTCTGCACGATCGGGGAAAGTGCGTTGCAAGACGTACAGGTTTGGACATTGCAGGCATGAGCGCCGGATTGGCAACAGCAGCACCAGAGGGAAGCAAATCGCTTCAAGTCACGGACCGCCGGCGCCATCAACGGGTTCAGGTAAACATACTTGGCCGTTTCATGCTTGAAGACCGCAGAGAGTATCCGTGCCAGGTGATCGATATGTCACCAGGTGGTATGGCAATGATCACCCCAGTTTCTGGCAAAGTCGGCGAACGCGTCGTTGCTTACCTTGATCATCTCAGCCGTGTAGAGGGCCGGATTTCCCGGCTTATTGACGGCGGCTTTGCAGTCGAGCTGCGCAACACAGTGCGCAAACGGGACAAGATTGCAAACGTTCTGACTTGGCTCGCAAACCGGGATGAACTTAATCTTCCTGAAGATCGCCGCCATGACCGCTTCGTTCCGAAGAACCAGATGACGAAGATGATCCTTCCAGACGGAACGGAACATGTCTGCCGGATTTTCGATGTATCCCTCTCTGGTGCCGCAATCGCTACGGATGTCCTGCCCGAGATGGGCGATCAAATTACGCTCGGCAAGATGCGTGCCCGCGTTGTCCGCCAGATAGAAGGCGGGATTGCGGTCGAATTTGCGGCGGTTCAAAGCCGCGAGCTGCTCGAACACCACATCACCACGCCGGAATCCAAATAAAACACCCCCTTTTTGAGTTTTGTCCCTCTGCTGCCGTCAGCAGTTGGTAAGGGCTGACGACACTTGGCTTCTGTGAAGACGCGCCAACTGGCGGTCAGATTTCGTCAGATCATCGGCCGTGCTCAGGTTTGGGAGTTTGCCTCCTTCCAATGCAGCCAGCTGCGCTCCACTTGGTCAGAATCAGGCCTTTAAAACACTGACCGAGTGATTCCAGGTAGCCTCAACGTGTTTTTTTCAACTTTTTTCAAGCTTCGACACAGCTGAAAAACGCAGTGTTTCGGGATTAGCAAGCCTACATCCAACGGACTGAACTCGCATCGATGAATTTCCATTTCGAAGAGGAAGTACCACGAATTGAGCGACTTACGGAGGATCGATAAAATTTGACTCAAATCTTCATCAAATTTGATTCAAATTCAATTCAAGTATTACTAAAATAAAAATCAAAACAAATTCAAATAATACTATAAGTTTATCACCTCAATTTCCGTGAAGTAAAAAGCAGTAATGCATCGTGATGCCAGCCTTGGGGAGGGCGTTACGATGAAACATCTTGGAAAATTTCTGTCTACCACTGCGATTTTGCTTGGCCTCTTCGGACCAGCGCCCGTCGCATATGCCGATCCTGGCCGCTTTATGGACATGAAAGCCGCGGTCAAAGCGCCAATCGGCCACCGGCAATTCTGCCGTGACAACAGTTGGGCCTGTAAGAATGAACGCTACGAACCGGTGGTCGTCAAACTGACAGAAACCCGCTGGAACGAACTGATCGCAATCAACGCGGAAGTCAATCGCCGGGTCCGCCCGATGACAGATTCCGACCTCTTTGGGAAAGAGGAGTATTGGACCTATCCGGTGGATGGATACGGCGATTGCGAGGAATACGTTCTTGAAAAACAACGTGTGCTTATTGAAGCCGGGTGGCCAAAAAGCGCTCTTTTGATCACGGTCGCGAAAGACATTCAAAACGGTGGCCACGCCGTCCTGACCGTACGAACGGATCACGGCGACATGATCCTCGACAATCAGATCGAAGCCGTGCTGCCCTGGTACTCCACGCCCTATCGCTACATCAAACGACAATCAGCAAGTTCACCGGTCAAATGGACCGGGATCTCGGATACGCGCGTAACGACAGTCAGCAGCATTTCGAACTAGTTCGGGAATTGGCCTGATCTCAGGCCGATAGGACGATCCGGTCGCGTCCCCACCCTCCCCATCCCTACCACGACCGGATCCAGGGAACCGGCCCGCCCCCGCAGGCCGGTTCCTGCTATTTTGGAACCTGCAAGCTTCGGACCTGCAAAAAAGATGGTGTTGAAAGAGAGCCTTAAGACTGTTGGTACGAAAGACCGTTCAGACCTCAGCCAGGCCAGCCGTATACCGTTGCCAGTTGGCAACGTAACCGTCAGCTGATCTTCGAATATCCGCCGCAGCACTCTCTGGCAGCTCGCGAACGACCTTTCCAGGAACACCAACAACCAATGAGTTGTCAGGAATAACCTTCCCTTCGGCAATGAGAGCATTTGCGCCGATTATGCAGTTGGAACCGATCACGGCACCGTTCAGGACCGTAGCGCCCATCCCTATGAGGGAATTGTCGTTGATTATGCAGCCGTGCAAAATGACCTTGTGGCCGATGGTGCAGTCGGCTCCGACCGTGAGCGGATAGCCTGGATCCGCGTGAAACACACACCCATCTTGAACATTGGACCGCTTGCCGATCCTGATTGGCTCTCTGTCCCCGCGCAAAACAGCGTCGAACCAGACGCTGCTTGCTTCTTCCAAATGCACGTCGCCGATCAGCGTTGCGGTCGGCGCAACCCAAGAGCGCCCAGCGTCCGGAACCTGCGGGCGCACTCCATCGAGTGAATAGATCGGCATTGCTTACGCGTATCCGGCCACAATCAAGGCCACGTTCATGACCATCAGCCCGGAGCACATGCTCCACATGCCGGCGATGGTGGACGAAGCAACGAGCCACCCCAACGGCCGGTTCTCAATACGCCGGCCGCGGATGGCATTGCGCATGATTATGAAGGGACCGGCAAAAACGCAGACGATCACCCCGGCTACAAACCCTAATGCGGTCGATTCCGGGAAATTGAATTTCGGCGGTTGATTGGTCACCAGCTGATAGAGGCTTCCGAGCAAACCGGCCGCAACAAACCCCGCGCACGCAATGTATCCAACGATAAGTAAATCCGACATGGCCCCTGTTAACCTTCCGTTAACCTCTTCACTGAGAAAGTGATGAAGAAATTGTAAACGGTCAAGAGCAAACATCGTGCCGGTCTGGCCACGGGATAAAAACCTACAGTTTTTAGTAAGTTACGCCGGATGGCACCAGTCCTGCACTGAAACACGTGTCTCATTCTTGAACACTGTGTGCCAGCTTAGGTCATTAGAAAGGCACGGCACGTGATCAGGCCGACCCTGCCAGCACCGACCAATGCAAAGCCACTTCATTTCGCGATGCTGGCAACAGCCTTGTGTGTTCTGACCTTCGCGCATGTTGCCGAACGCGGATATCATTGGTTTATGCGTGCAGCCCCGCTCTTCCAATCGACACCCCGACACGCTTTGGTGAGTGTCACGATGGGACCGGACATCTTTCGGATCCCTGCGGGTTACTTCAAATCCGCAAATCATCGCTTGTCGGCACAGGGCGAGGCAGATCACTACCAGCAAGTCAGCTTGCTGATGACATGGCCGGACCTCAGGATGCCCGGCGAAGACAACGCCACGGCACAGCTCGGGAAACCTCTGCCGCTTATCCAAGTGGATCTGGAGCATGATCCGTACCGGGAAACACTCAGAACTCAGCTGGATCCTGTCTACAAGCGCCTTGCCCGCGGCGGTGCGCGGCCAACGACAGCAGGGTTGAACATGTTGATGTTGTCTGCCAGAGCGGCGCAGAACCGGGATATCATCGTCTATGACCCCGAGGCCAAAGACGGTTTTATTGCCCGGTGCGTCAAGAAACGCAGCGGGGCAAAGGCGGTTTGCCATCGAACGGTCACGCCCGGTGGCGGCCGGCTGATCCGCTACCAGTTCGATCAAACCTTGCTTCCTAGTTGGCGCGAGCTTGATGCGGCGATCAAGGAAAAGGTTAGCGGCTTTCGCACCTAAAGACCCAACAAAAAAGCGGCCCGTTTGGGCCGCCTTTTAGAAACCTATCTGATGAGCCTTACACTTCGTCGAGATCGATCTCGAGAATGGCCATCTGGAAGTTCCAGCTCAGGTCTTCATCTTCGTCATCACGGAAGATAACACCGATGAATTCCTCACCGATATAGACCTCCGCGGAATCGTCCTTTTTCGGACGCGCCCGGACCTGCATGCTCGGTAAATCGAACTTTTTGCGCAGATAGGCTTCAAGCTTGCGGATTTCTTCGGGGTTCACGTGGCTCTCTCCTTGTCGTTCGCCAAATCCATCAGTCGTGGTGCGGACCCTACAAGAGAGCAGGGAAATGCCAAACCTTTTCGATCAGCTTTCCCCGTCTTCCTTCATACTGGCCACACCCTACTCACCCAGGAGTTGGTTCATGCTACGGGCTGGCTCCGGACACCCAGCCTTCCCAACGATCTTCGCCGGAACACCTGCAACTGTGGTGTTCGCCGGAACATCGGTAAGAACAACAGAGCCGGATGCAATTCGGCTGCAATGCCCGATCTCCAGGTTGCCGAGCACGTTAGCGCCAGCGCCAAGCAGAACGCCGTGACGGATCTTCGGATGCCGGTCGCCGTCTTCCTTCCCCGTGCCGCCCAGCGTCACACCTTGCAGGATGGAGACGTCGTCCTCAATCACAGCCGTTCCGCCGACAACGATACCTGTGCCATGGTCAATAAAGATCCCGCGCCCGACCGGAACGGCTGGATGAATGTCGATCTGAAAAACTTCCGAGCAGCGGCTCTGCAGATAAAGAGCGAAGTCCTTGCGGCCCTTGCGCCAAAGCCAATTGGCCAGCCGGTGCGTTTGAAGGCCATGAAAGCCCTTGAAATAAAGAACCGGCTCCAGATAGCGGAAGCATGCCGGATCACGATCGAACACCGCGACGATGTCCACCCGGAAAATCTCGGCAAGCTCCGGCTCGTCCGCCAGCGCTTCCAGATAGGTCTGGCGAATAAGCGACGCAGAAACGATGTCCCGCCCCAGGCGGTCGCCCAGACGGTGAACCACAGCTTCTTCCAGGCTGTCGTGATTTAGGACCGTCTCATAGACAAAGGACGACAATGCTGGCTCTGCCGCCACCATCGCCTGGGCTTCGTCGCGCAACTGCTGCCAGACGGGATCGTGCTTCATCACGCGATCTTCGCCAGCTTGGCGTACCGGGGTCGACATGGACTGTCTCCTTTTCAAGCCCACTTCACATAGCCTTCTAAAATAGGCGCTGTGCGTGATATTCCAAACAAAACTTGCTCATATCAGATATCAATCACTCTAATGAATCGTTTTTTTACGATCAATAATCCGGCAACCGCCTTTTTGCCCAGCACTTGAGGTTCAAATGACATCCGATCAATCCCCGTCTCAGTCCGAAGATACCAACCCATTCTTGCGTATTTCCGGGCAGATTGCCGAATTGATCCTGAATGCTCCGGACCGCAAAAATGCCCTGCCCCTGGCAGGCTGGGGCCGCATTCCCGAATTGCTCGAACCGCTCCGCGTTAACGCCGACCTGCGCGCCTTGATCGTGCGCGGCGCCGGTGGCAAGGCCTTTTGTGCCGGCGCGGACATTGCCGAATTTGAGGCTGTCCGATCAACCGCAGATAAGGCCGCCCATTATGATGCGGTCAATGTCGCGGCCTTCCGGGCCTTGAAAACCTTGCCTGTTCCGGTCGTCGCGGCGATTGATGGCCCGTGCCTCGGCGGCGGTCTCGGATTGGCGCTGGCCTGCGATCTTCGGATTGCATCGGACACCGCCTTTTTCTCCATCCCGGCCGCCCGCCTCGGCCTCGCCTATCCGCCGGATGCGGTGGCGGACCTGATCGAGGCTGTGTCACCGTCCAATGCGAAAAAGCTGTTGTTCACAGCCGAACGCCTCTCTGCCGACAACGCCCTGCAGATCGGCCTCATCGACGAGGTTCACGAAGCTGGCGCGCTGGATGACAGGATTGCCGAGCTGTGCCGCCACTTTGAACAAAACGCTCCGCTGTCCCTGAAAGCTGCCAAGACCACCATCAACCTCCTGGCATCGGCGAGTGCAGCGGCTGACTTGAGCGCCGCTCAATCAATGGCACGCACCTGTGTCGACAGCGCGGACTACGCCGAAGGCTGCCGCGCCTTCCTGGAGAAGCGCAAACCGGCTTTCAAAGGGCAGTGAACAGGGAATTTCTCAAGAAAAAGAGGCCGCTATCATAAATTCTCGATTCTAACGCAAAGATAGACGGGATTGTGAATCAACCTATGAAACAGTCCCGCCAACAGATTCATATGGCTGAATAAATTTGCACTCACGCAATCAGGGCTTCCGATTTCAGGGCAGTGAGAAACTCTTCGACCGCCCGGGCAAAAACGTCATTCTTGTCACCGGCTACCATGTGACCGGCGTCCTGAATGTCGGTGAACTTGGCATGGGGCACGCAGTCCAGGAATTCTTCCACATGTGCCATCGACACCAGCTCGGAGTTCCGGCCGCGCAACAGAAGCACGGGCACTTTGAGGTTTTCAGCCGCTTCGATCATTCCAGCCTGCACCCGTTTTGTGATTTCTTCGTCTGAATGTTCCCGCACTTTCAGGAACGCCGGGTCCCAATGCCAGCGATACCGGCCGTCAGCATGCAGGCGCAGGTTTTTCGAAAGGCCTGACAGATCCTTCGGCCTGGAGCGGTTCGGCAAATACCTGGCGATAGCGTCAGCGGCCTCTTCAACCGTGCCAAATCCTTCTTCCACTTTGTCGCCCATGAAACCGAGGATCTTGTAGACCCCATCCATATCGACACGCGGCGTGATGTCGACCAGCACCAGTGCGGCCTGATTTCCCGGCGCTTCCGCACCTTCTGCCAGCATCCCGGCAAAACCGCCCAGCGACGCACCGACCACAACGGGTTTGGCTCCATGTTTTGCAATCACCTGCCGGCAGAGCGCGACAAGATCCTGGGCGAAATGGACAAACATGTAATTGCCGGAGGGAACCCAGGCGCTTTCGCCGTGGCCCCGCTGGTCGACCGAATAAACAACATGGCCCAGCGCTGCGATCCGTTCCGCCGCCGCTGCCCACGAATGACGCGTCTGCCCGCCGCCGTGCAGCAGGATTACAGGTTGACCGCCCGTCCCGTATTGATCGGCAATCAGGGCGTTTTCCTCCGCCCCTTTGAATTCGACCCGTTTTGCGCTCATGTCTCCTCCCAATCTATGCGCACAAGCTGGCGTAAAACCGCCGGTCAAGCGTCGACGTTGTTCAAAAACGCCAGGACCCCTTGCTTGTGAACCTTGTCTCCGACGGCCACCATGTGATCCCGTCCCGGGATCTCAAGCACGTCTGCATGCTGCATCAAGGCAGCCAATTTGTGCGGGGAACCGGCAATGTCATCGCGGGTGCCAACGGCCACCAGAACCGGCCGCTCGATGCGGGCGATATCTTCTTCGCTGATTTTCTGGCGCGAGGAGCGCATGCACGCAGCAAGGGCCAAGCGGTCGGATTTGGTCTGCTCGGCGAACGCACGGAACGCCCGGCCCGTCCGGTCCGTGACATCCTGCAGGCGGTCGGCCTCGAGCGCAGCAGCAATCGGCTCCGGGTCCCCCACCCCTTCGATCATGCCATAGCCAAGCCCGCTGAAGATGGCCCGTTTGACGCGCTGCGGATGATTAAGCGTCAAAAACGCACTGATCCGGGCACCCATCGAATAGCCCATGACATCGGTCTGCTCGATCCCAAGATGGTCGAGCAGTTTCCGGGCGTCTTCCGCCATAATCGGAGCACCGTAGGCCTCCGGGTCGTGGAATTTTTGGCTGTCCCCATGGCCCCTGTTGTCGAGCGCGATCACCCGGCGGCCTTCCTTGATAAAAAGATCGACCCAGCCCGTGTTCTGCCAGTTGACCGCCTTGTTGGAGGCAAAGCCGTGGATCAACAGGATCGGATCCCCTTCGCCCTCGTCCAGATAGGCAATCTGAACACCATCCTGCTCAAAAACCGGCATAAAACTTCCTCTTACGTAAACGTAAAACCCGAATTTCAACCACTGTACTGAGAATGATCTCAATTGGCAAAGCCGGATTTCCACGGGGGTGGCAGCCACAAGTTGGTTGGTGACCGCGGCAAGGTTGCCCCTGTTCAACCGGGCATCAAATCGGTATGGTCCGGCCAAAAGAGTTTGGCGCAACCGCCACAAGAATTGAGGAAGTGATCATGGCAGATCAGGTCGTCCCGCATTTTCAAAACACCAGCGGCCACGATTCCATCGCAATCGGCGTAAAGGAATTCATGTGCATCGGCGCCCATCCGCCGTTCGATCACCCGCATGTCTTCCTCGATATGGGCAGCGAAAAAGAGGTCGTCTGCCCCTATTGCTCAACGCTTTACAAGTACGACGCCACGCTGGCTCCGAACGAATCGTCTCCTTCCGACTGCACCTGGGTGCCGGAAGCTGCGTGAAACTGCCTGATAGACCAGAGCTGTCATGAGCGAGACCGGCACGCCCCCCTCCCCGATCGTCATCGCCGGAGCAGGCATCGGCGGCTTGACCGCCGCTTTGACCTTGCGACGGGCCGGTCATGAGATCCTGCTCATAGACAAGGCCAAGGCTCTGTCAGAGGTGGGTGCAGGCCTTCAGCTCTCCCCCAATGCCTGTTCAGTCCTCGACGGCTTCGGACTGCTTCAGGACCTCAAAGCCCTTGGCCACCAGCCGGATAATCTTCGGGTCTGGTCCGGCAAGACCGGAGATCAGATTTCCAAGGTCAGGCTCGGGTCTTATTTGCTCGAACGGCATGGCCAGCCGTTCATCGTGATCCACCGGGCGGATCTTCAGGGCACGCTTTTGAAAAAGGTCGAGGCGACCGACGGCATCAAATTGATGCTCGGCACCGCCCTCACCGATGCCAAGACGGGCGATGCCGGCAACCTGGTGTGCACATATCAGGCAGGCGAAACAACCGGGACACTCAACTGCAAGGCCCTCATCGGTGCGGATGGCGTCTGGTCAACGGTTCGCCGATTGATCCCAAACCACAAAAACGCGCGCTTCAGTGGTCAGGTCGCTTATAGGTCCACACTGCCAATCGACAAGATCCCTGCCAAGTGGCGCAAGGATTCTGGGCTGTGGCTGCACAGGGACAGCCATCTGGTCCACTACCCGATCCGCAGTGGTGAGCAGCTGAACATCGTCGCGCTGGCAACAGAAGACTGGCAGGACGAAACATGGTCGGCACCAGCCGGCAAGGACGAACTGCTGCACCGATTCAAGGACTGGCCAACGGACATCCGCAATCTGCTGAATGGGCCGGAGCGCTGGTTGAAGTGGGCCTTGTGCACGGTCGACGCCAGTGGTCCCTGGACGCATGGCCAGATCGCCCTCCTCGGCGACGCCGCCCATGCAATGCTTCCCTATATGGCCCAGGGCGCGGCTATGGCGATCGAAGATGCCGCCGAGCTTGCGAACCATTTCCCAGTTGAGACGGAAAACACCGCAGCGGCTCTGAGAGCCTATGAGCGGACCCGAAAACCGCGCGCGGAACGCATTCAGGAAACCGGCTTCAAAAACGCAAAGACGTTTCACATGTCCGGTCTTCCAGCCACAGCCCGCGACATGGTGATGAAGTTTTCAAAACCGGAGAGCCTTGCGGCCCGCTTTGACTATGTTTACGGCTGGAAACCCAACCAAGCATTGCCCTCCTGACCGCCTTCCGCCGTCTTAATCTTGGGGCGGCTCCAAGTTTCTGACGCAAAAGGTTGAGCCAGACCGCAAGCTGGGATAAAGCCAAGCATCCGGATCGAGGGAGCGCTGACATGACAGCTGATAAGGCCGATGACGTTGTAACCGCTGCATTTCTTGTCATCGGCGATGAAATCCTGTCCGGACGCACCAAAGACAAGAATATCGGCTTTCTCGCTGACTATCTGACCGTTCTTGGCATTGACCTCAGCGAAGTTCGGATCGTGCCGGATGTTCAGGCCGAAATCGTCGGCGCTGTGAATGCCCTCCGGGCGAAATACACCTATGTCTTTACGTCAGGCGGCATCGGGCCGACCCATGATGACATCACCGCCGAGGCCGTCGCTGCTGCATTCGACGTGCCACTGAATCTTGATCCCCGAGCCGTTGCGATCATGGAAAAGCACTATCCGCCGGGTCAGTTCACCCCTGCCCGCCAACGCATGGCGCGGATACCGGAAGGCGCGGATCTCATTGAAAACAAGGTGTCCAAGGCGCCGGGATTTCGGATTGGCAACGTCCATGTCATGGCCGGTGTTCCCGCGATCATGCAAGCCATGATGGATGCGGTCGCGCCGACGCTGCAGACGGGCAAGAAGATGTTGTCTGAAACGGTTGCGGCAAATATGCCCGAGAGCCGGATTGCCGAACGCCTGGCCGCCATTCAGGACGCTCATCCTGAAACTTTGATTGGATCCTATCCGAAAGCAACGGACGGAAAATTCACCACCCAGATCGTAATTCGATCCAGAGACGAAACCATTCTCGCAGCCGCCGCACAAGATGTGGCGCGCGCTGTTGACGATCTCTCTGGATGACTTGAAGGAAAAGAAATGGAAAACCCTGCACAAGACAAAGCCTTCCCAGTCTCATGGGACATGTTTCACCGCGACTCCCGCGCCCTCGCCTGGCGGCTCTCAAGCGAAGGGGAATGGAAAGCCATCGTCTGCATCACCCGCGGCGGTCTGGTTCCGGCCGGTATCGTAGCGCGCGAACTTGGCATCCGCACCATCGAGACCGTTTGCATCGCCTCCTATCACGACTATGACAGCCAGGGCCGTCTTGAAGTTATCAAACCGGTCGATCCGAAAGTGATCGATCTGGAAGACGGCGAAGGCAGCGGCGTACTAGTGATCGATGACCTGGTCGACACGGGCAAGACCATGAAAGTGGTCCGGGAGATGCTGCCGAAAGCACATTTTGCAACTGTCTACGCCAAGCCGGTTGGCGTTCCGATGGTCGACACCTTCATCACCGAAGTCTCCCAGGATACCTGGATCTATTTCCCGTGGGACATGGGCTGGCAATTCCAGCCGCCGCTCTCAAAAGATACAGCGGGCTAATTTCGGGCTGCGCGCATCACAATACGCGGATTATCCTGAGTTCCATTCGACGGCTGGTTGACCGAGAGGTTCAACCGGCCGTTTATGTTTTTGGAAGCCTCACGATGATTCTCGCAAGGGCGGTACAGGATCCGGCATGCTGGACAGACGCACATTCTTGATTTCGGCGGCAGCTGCTATCGCAACTGGCTGTTCGGGCAACACGACCGCCAAACTGCCGCCCAAACCGAGCTTGACCAAGCCGGTCTCGACAGATTATGTGCAAATGTATGCGGCCAGACCGCAGGAGCGTTTTCCTGTTCCGGCAGTCGATATTTCCAAGATCGACCCGAAGTTTTACCGTCAGGTCGTTGACTACAACTCCTCCGCCCGACCCGGTTCCATCGTCGTGGAGACCCATGAGCGCTTCTTGTACCTGGCAATGGGAGATGGCAAGGCAATGCGTTATGGCGTCGGCATCGGGCGTGACGGCTTCGCCTGGGGCGGACGGGCGCGGATCGCCCGAAAAAAAGCCTGGCCGACCTGGACCCCGCCAACCGACATGATCAAACGCCAGCCGAAACTTGCCAAATACAAGAACGGCATGGACCCAGGGCTGGACAATCCTCTTGGCGCCCGGGCGCTTTACATCTTTGAAGGCAACAAGGACACGCTTTACCGGATCCACGGCACATCAGAAACCTGGTCGATCGGCAAAGCCGCCTCTTCCGGCTGTGTCCGTATGCTTCAGCAGGACGTGATTGACCTTTATAATCGCGTGCCGGAGGGAACTCCAATTACGGTCTATCAGGTTTAAGGCCCAGACGGAGTGTCTCGATCAATCGTTGATCGCGACATCCTTTACGGCATCTATCCCGTCAAGGCGGACATCGCAGCCGATGGCATAGGCTTCAACACCAGCGGCCTTGGCCGTTTTGAAAGCCGCGGCATAGTTTGGATCAATGTCAGAGGCAAGTGAAAGCCTGTCGCAGTCAGGGCGCTGAACCAGAAACACCATCGCCGCCCGGTGACCTTCCGCAACCATATCTCCGAGTTCAACCAGATGCTTCGCACCGCGGGCTGTCACGCTGTCCGGAAATTCGGCTAAACCGGGTTCCCGCATCAGGTGCACGTTCTTCACTTCAACGTAAATCTTGGAGCCATCCGCCTGCTCCAGAAGAATGTCGATCCGGGAGTTTTTGCCGTATTTCACTTCCCGGCGCAGCGTCTCAAAACCCGCAAGCCCCTGGATGCGTCCGGCCACCAAAGCTTCTTCTACCAGCTTGTTCGGATGGGCGGTGTTAATGCCAACCAACGCGCCGTCGGCTTCTATCACTTCCCAGGAGTATTTGAGTTTCCGCTTCGGATTGTCAGACAGTGACAACCAAACCCGGGATCCAGGCTCCTTCAGGCCCAGCATAGACCCCGGATTGGCGCAGTGGGCCGTAATCTCTTCGCCACTGTCATCCAGAACGACATCCGCTAGAAATCGCTTATAGCGCTTGACGAGGCGGCCGCTGGCAAGGGGGACAGAAAACTGCATGAAATAAGTTCCCGAAGTGATACGCAGACGAGCAGAGTGGCTTATTTCGACCAGAAATCCGGGTCGAGCAGAACCAAAACCGTGAACAGCTCCAAACGGCCGACAAGCATGGCAAAGGACAGGAGCCATTTGGCCCCATCCGGCAATGGCGCGAAATGCCCCGCCGGCCCGATCATCGGCCCGAGCCCTGGACCAACGTTGCCTACAGACGTCGCAGCCGCCGAAATCGCCGTCACCAGGTCAAGATCGAAGAACGACAAGGCCACGGTAATGACACCGACCGACCCCAGGTAGACAACCAGAAACGCCAAAACCGAGAAGGACAATTCCGGGGTCAGCCGCGTGCCTGCATATTCTTCCGACATGATCCGGTGTGGCCGAACCATCCGGCGCAAGTGGGCGCGGACCGTGCCGAAAAACACCAAAAACCGGAAAATCTTGATGCCGCCCGTCGTCGATCCGGTACATCCGCCAACAAACATCAGCAGGAAGCAGGTCCCGACAACCGGAGCACCCCATTGTTCGAAATCGCCCAGTGCGTAGCCGGTTCCTGTCACAATGGAGACCACCGTGAAAGTTGCCTTGACCAAGGCCTCGTCGAAATCAAAATCCATCTTGACGCCCAGGTGAACCGTGAGCGCCAGGGAAACGATCGCAAGAAACCCGAGCAGCACGCGGACCTGCGGGTCCCGCCACAAAAGAAGCGGTTGCCCGCGGAGCGCCTGAATGATCAGCACGAACGGCATCGCGCCGATGATCATGAAGACAATGGCGACCCAGGCAGACGAATGGTTCTGGAAATACCCGAACGATAGGTCATGGGTCGAGTACCCGCCCGTCGCGATCGTTGTCAAAGCATGGTTGAACGCATCGAAGAGCCCCATGCCCGTTGCCAAATAAGCGGCGATACACAGGACGGTCAGGAACAGGTAGGCCAGCCCCAACAGCCGGATCAGTTCAACAGAGCGGCTGACGATCTTTTCTGACCGGTCGGAGCTCTCGCTTTGAAAGAGCTGCATCCCACCGATGCGCAGGAACGGCAGCAAGACGATGGCCATAACGATAATGCCGACGCCGCCCATCCATTGCATGATCGACCGCCAGACGAGCAATCCGGGCGGCAAACCATCAAGGCCGGTCAATACGGTGGAGCCGGTGGTGGTAAACCCTGAAACCGCTTCAAACACGGCGTCTGCGTAGCCGATTCCAAGCCAAAGAAAGGGCAAGGCTCCAAAGGCCGGTAGTGTTGCCCAGGCCAGCGTCGTCAAAATGAAGGTCTGCCGTGTGTCGAGACCCTCCTTGAGCGATCCGCCCATGGACAGCGACAACAGCATGCCAAACATGCCGGTTAGCAAGGCAGAAAAGACGAACGCCTGCCAATCTGCATTCTTCTGCGCGACATCGATGATCGCCGGGACGAGCATGGCGGTCGCAAGACCGACATACAAAAACCCAAGAACGTTCAAAACTGGTCTGAGTGAAATCAAGCGGAACGCACCCCAAAGCCCATATTGCGCGCGCTCCGCAGAGACACACAACTCAACGTCCTACCGTTTTTCCGGACGATTTCCAATGCTTTGCAGCCCACTTCCCCCGGATGTTCTCTCCAACTCCGGGATCAGATCACGTAATTCTCTTGGGTTCTCTGATACCTACGCTGCTTAGTTTAAAATTGGACCAATTGATTCAGATTTCTGTAGCGTTTGAAGTTTACCCTTGCGTGCTGTCTGTGTCGTGAGCTCGCACTGCGCGAATTTGACAAGGATAACCGCCATTACACGTTTTGGAATTCACTCGTTGGTGGTCCGGATCAGTCTGATACTTGGGGTTGCTGTTTTGCTTAGCATCGGCCTTGTTTCCGGTATCAGTTATTTTGAAATAGCAAGGACGACCAAAGAAAATTCGACCATTCGCATTGACCGCGCGGCCAAAACCGCAGCGGCAGTGATCCGTTACGGCACGGACCGCGCAATCGACCCCACAAGCGACGAAAACGGCAAACCGCAAGTCCTGACCTTGACCGCACTCTACAACGGTCCGGCAGACCTGCGTCCAAATGCATTGTTTGATGAACTTGTTCTGGCCATTGGCAAGAGCAACCAGGGTGCGGCTAACATCTTCAGCTACTCAGAAAAGACTGGTTCGTTCGACCGGATTGCAACGACTTTCCGCAAGCCGGACGGCAGCATGCCACCACCTTTTGCCATCAAACCCGGCCACCCTGCGTATTCAAACCTCGTAAACGGCGTTCCATTCATTGGGAACGTCCCTGTTCAAGGTCGGCTACGCCTTGCTTATTTAATGCCGATCGTCGATGGCGATCGTGCCCTGAAGGGAGCAGCAGCCGTTGATGTTGGCTGGGCCGATGATCTGACGGTGGCGCAAAACCGGCTCAGCGCGCGCCTTTTCACAGCGGCTGCCTTGGTTCTCTTTGCAGTCATGCTGGTGGGCGGGATCTTGTTGCGCCATCAGATGATGCCTTTGCGCCGTCTCGCAGCGGCTGCCCATAGGCTTGCCTCAGGTGAACCCCAGGCTTCATTTCCTTGCGCAGACCGTCCGGACGAGATCGGCGACCTCGCCCACGGTTTAGCGAGGGTGACCGAACTGCAAGAGCGGCTCCATAAGTTGGCCTATGTCGATCCGGTCACAACGGGCGGCAACCGCACAAAATACTTTGCAGATCTTGCCGACGCCCTGGAACGCGCAGCTGTTGATGACAAAAAGACGGCCCTCATTCAGCTGGACTTTATTGGCTTTGCCAAAATCAACGATACATTCGGCCAAAAGGCGGGCAACCGTGTCCTGATGCAAACCTACACCCGCCTCCGGCGCTTGTTAGGTGAAAGCGCAAAAGTCTCCAGAATTTCGGCCGATGACTTTTGTATTCTGCTTCCGCTCGATGAAAGCGGCGAGCTTTCTGCTGACTATGCAGCCGATATCATTGACGTCCTGTCTGTTCCCTTCCAGCTGGACGAAGGTGAAATCAGGGTCGATCCGCTCATCGGCATCGCATTATTGCCTCAGGATGCCCACGATGCGGAAACCGCCCACCGGGTGGCCGGGATTGCTTTAAGGGCGGCCAAAGATGCAGCTCACCAGCAGCATATGTTCTTCTCCGCGCCGCTCAATGACCGGGTTCAAAGCGAAATGCTTCTGGAAACCCGCCTCAGAACGGCGCTCGCTACAGGACAATTGGAACTCCACTATCAGCCCCAAGTGAACCCTGCCAATGGCGACCTGATCGGTTTGGAAGCCCTCATTCGCTGGCCGGACGGACAAGGCAACTGGATACCGCCTTGCGACTTTATCTCACTTGCAGAAAAGACCGGCTTGATCATCGATCTTGGTCATTACGTGCTCGACGAAGCGTGCCGGCAGGCGGCACATTGGCTCGCCGCCGGATTCGAGTTCGGACATGTCTCGGTCAATGTGTCTCCGATAGAGTTTCAACAACCGAACTTTGCAAGCAATGTCCGGAAGGTCCTGGAACGCTATCAGCTTCCGTCCCACACCTTATGTCTTGAAGTCACCGAGAACGTATTTGTCGATACCAGCGAACGGCTTGTTCTTGATCTTCTGTTTGAACTTCAATCAATGGGGGTCTTGCTGTCACTGGATGACTTCGGGTCCGGATACTCGTCCTTGAGCTACCTGCACAAGCTGCCTTTCCAGGAACTCAAGATTGATCGCGCCTTTCTTCAAGATGCGGACCTCTACCCACAGAAGAAACAGCTCTATCAAGCCATCGTCGGTCTGGGTAAAAGCCTTGGCCTCAGGGTCGTTGCTGAAGGCGCAGAAACTGAAGGCGAATACTTGCTAACAGTGGGTTTGGAATGCGACAGCCTGCAGGGTTATTTCTGCGCCCGCCCGCTTCCGGCGAAAGACATTCCGGACTGCTGCCTATCCATTGGTGAAGCACTGAATTCTGACCGTCTGCAATCTATCCGCAAACGCGCTTAACCCCCGCGATGCAAGCGCATTGGCGCTACCTGGCCCCGGGCTCCAATTCATGACGACATCAGTTGTCGGTCTCTTTCATGGACAGAAGGAAATCGGCTCTTGCCTGATCAAGGCGCGGCAAATTCTGCTGGAGCCGGTTCCAAGCTTCAGTTTTTGTGCTGTTTTTCGAAAACGCGAGATAGATGTCTGACACGCCAACCGGCTGGGCGAAGGGAGCGACTGTGTCCAGATCGATCCGATGGGCTTCCTCAATCGTCATGAGATGCGGCGCAACAAAACCATCAAGACGTTCAAGATGCACCGCAGTCAGCAATTCTTCCAGGCTGTCCCGTGAGGCGATCCGGGCCTTGCCACTCTCTTCCAGTGCTCGGAAATTTGGATGCATGCGCCCGCTTGCGATTTTTCCGATGGACAGACCGTGCAATTGGGTGACGTCACCTGTGAAATCGTAGGACGGGTTTTTTCTCGCGAAGATCATCATTTCAAATTGGGTGATTGGATTTGTTGGATAGTTGAGCCAATCCTCTCGTTCCGGTGTGTAGACTACCGGAAAAATAAGGTCCGCCGCGCCCTTGCGCACCTCGAGCTGAGCGCGGGGCCAGCTGGTCACTTCAAAATGGACCTCAACGTCCGATTCCGCTGCAGCCGTTTTAACCAGATCAACTAGCAGTCCGCGCGGCTCGTCATCCGGGCCGATTGAAA
This sequence comes from Roseibium sp. R5, assembly GCF_055755305.1. NCBI lineage: Bacteria > Pseudomonadati > Pseudomonadota > Alphaproteobacteria > Hyphomicrobiales > Stappiaceae > Roseibium > Roseibium sp. R5. The sequence continues at coordinate 2,996,509 of NZ_CM146910.1, read as the reverse complement.
GATATGGCGGGGTTGAAAAGCCAACGATCAGCAATCTGTTCTCGTCGGCATGGCTTATGCCGCCAAACACCAAGAACAGCCACATTCCGGAAAGACATGCCAAGATCCGAAAAGCCAAAAAATCCGCTCCGCAACCGAGGGCTGAACATCACCAAGAGCTACCGTAACGGAAATTTCGTTAATGCAAAACTGACAAGAGGTTAAAAACAGAAGCAGACTTTTCCGGCACTTGGCCGTTTGAGCACACTCCGGAAAGACGATAATTCTGAAAAACGACCCCACGGCAACCAGCCACGCCTACCGCAAAATGCATCTCTTGGTTGACTGAGGTTCTCAAAGCCACAACATCGGCCACAGCCTTACTGCGAGTTGAAAGTCAGGAAGTCTTTTTGTGCAGATGAGAGGATCAACCTCGAACCAAACCAGCGCTCAAGTAGCCCGAAGGGCGGTAGCGCCAACAAAAATGGTGCGGGCGACGGGACTCGAACCCGTACAGCCTAGGGCCGAGGGATTTTAAGTCCCTTGTGTCTACCAGTTCCACCACGCCCGCAATAGCAACACCAAATCCCCTAGAGACTTTGCATCGTTTCTGCAAGCCAGCAGCGCAGTTTTCAAATACTGTTTCTTCTCTGCCCAGCACATCGGGGACTGGAAATTGCCACCTGCGGACTGTATGTGGACTTAAAGAACATGGTAGGCTCCAACGTGCTGCAGCCAACAAGCTGCGCTGGGAGCCCAGAAGCGAGAACACAACTTTATGGTCACCTACATCGATGCCGCCGATGCCCCAATGAAAAATACGGGTCAGGTGCGCCTTTACGGACCTGAAGACTTTGATGGCATGATGAAAGCCGGACAGCTGACGGCATCCTGCCTCGATGAGTTGGCCGATATGGTCAAACCAGGTGTGACCACACAAGAAATCGACGACTTCGTCTACCAGTACGGCATGGACCACAATGCCATACCGGCTACGCTGAACTATCGCGGTTATACAAAGTCCTCTTGTACGTCGATCAACCATGTTGTGTGCCATGGCATACCGAACAACAAGGCTTTGCGCGAGGGTGATATCGTCAACATCGACGTGACCTACATCCTGGACGGTTGGCACGGTGATTCCAGCCGGATGTATCCGGTCGGTCCGCTGAAGCGGGCTGCAGAACGCTTGATCGACGTAACCTATGAATCCTTGATGCGCGGTATAGAGGCGGCTAAACCGGGCAACACGACCGGTGATATCGGCGCGGCTATCCAGACCTATGTCGAGGCGCAACGCTGCTCTGTTGTCCGTGATTTCTGTGGTCATGGCCTTGGGCGGTTGTTCCACGATACGCCGAACATCCTGCACTACGGACGGCCCAGCGAAGGCGTGGAACTGAAACCTGGCATGATTTTCACAATCGAACCTATGGTCAATCTCGGACGGCCAAACGTGAAGGTCTTGAGCGATGGCTGGACGGCTGTAACACGCGACCGCTCATTATCTGCCCAGTTTGAACATTCCATCGGGATCACCGCGGATGGATGTCAAAGCTTCACAACGTCACCCAAAGGTATCCACAAACCAGGGTTGCCCAACGCCTAAGGAGGCTCATGAGCGAACCGGACGCCGGTTTCTCCGAAAAACAATCGGCAGATACCGGCACGAAAGGACACCGCCAAAGGCTGCGGGAACGGTTTCGTAAAAGCGGTGAGAACAGTCTCGCCGATTATGAGCTTCTGGAGTTTCTTTTATTCTCTGCCCTGCCCCGTCAGGACACCAAACCAATCGCCAAAGCCCTGTTGAAACGCTTTGGCTCGTTTTCTGCCGTTTTGTCTGCGCCGCGTCCGAGACTGAAAGAAATCAAGGGCTTGTCGGACAACAGCATCGACACCCTGCACGCCATTCACGCCGCCATCGCCAGGTTTCATACCGCAGAACTGAGGGAACGGGAGTTGCTCGATTCCTGGTCCAAGGTGATGGACTATTTGCAAGCCCGCATGGCTATGTCCGACATCGAACAATTCCGCGTCCTCTTTCTCGACAAGAAGAACGGGCTGATCGCCGATGAGCTACAGCAGACCGGAACCGTTGACCATACGCCCGTTTATCCGCGAGAGGTGGTACGCAGAGCTTTGGAACACGGGGCAACAGCGATCATTCTGGTCCACAACCATCCCTCAGGAGACCCCACGCCCTCGCGGGCGGATATCCAAATGACGCGGCAATTGGTCGACATCGCCAAACCCCTTGGCATTGAAATCCACGATCACATCATCGTTGGTCTCAGATCACAGGTGAGTTTCAAGGGATTACAACTCATATAGGGCTTGATCCATCAGGTTGAAAACCAGGCCAAGTGTTTGTCTATAAATTATTTTTTTGATGTACGTGCATTTTAATTAAATACATTTTTTACCATCAATGTCGGTCAATCCTTAACTGTCTTCGCCAATAATGCACCTGTCAAACAGGGCTAGTTAATGCAGACCAAGTTGAAGAACTCAGGTGGGCGGATCGCCAATGTCATCATCATACCGTTGGTGACACTGGTCTTTCTGTCCGTTGTCGGGATCTTCTTCCTGATGCACTGGTCCGCACGCATCTCCGATGAGAGTGCCCAGCAATCACAGCTGCAATTGATTTCCGGAGCACTGCAACTGGTTTCCGACGATCTTGCACGCCAGCAATCCGGTGTTGCGACCTGGGATGCCGCTTTTCACATCACGAATGCACCCAATCTGGATCAGGAGTGGGTGTTCGACAACATGACCCATTGGCTCTACGCCAACCACGGATTTACTAAATCCGCGGTGGTTGGAAAGGACTATGCCGTCAAGGCGCTGTTTGCGCATGACCATAACAACAGTTGGCTGACACCGGATCTTCTTGCGCGTTTGAAGCCTGCCATCGCGAAGGTCCGCGCCCGTTATATCATCTCGTTCCGGAGGCTTCCCTCCGGGCTTTTCAGCTATGAACCGAGCCAACGGGATCAACGGTATTCGATCTTCGAAACCGGCGTTGTTTCGGTGAAAGGGGAACCGCATCTCTTTTCGGTTGCAGCAATCGCCCGGCAAATTCAGTCGGTTATTCCCAAGAGAGTTCCGCCAACGGTCATGATTAGCCTCGCGCCCCTGCGCGGTGAAAGGATGTCTGAGATCATGCATATGACCAGACTTGACGGTTTCATCCTGGCACAAAAACAGCCTGATCGTGAGGGCATCGGCCAGCTGAGACTGCGCGGACCGACGGGTGCGCCCATCGGGGTCATTGCCTGGCAAGTGGACCGGCCGGGAACACAGATGCTGACACGGATCAATCCCTTCCTCGGGATGGCCGCCTTCATGATTACGGCGGTGGTAATCGCGGTGACGGCATTCACCCGCCAAATGACCAAGCGTCTTGCCGTGAGCGAAGCGCAAGCCGTGCATACGTCGCGCCACGACGCCTTGTCTGGTTTGCCCAACCGCGCCCATTTTCATCGGTTGTTGACGGATATGCTCCAGGACACCAACAGCCGGGGGCGGGAAACCGCTGTCATCTACATCGATCTCGATCACTTCAAGGATATCAACGATACGCTTGGTCACTCGGCTGGAGACATGGTCATTGTCGCCGTTGCCAAGCGTCTGACACACGTCTTGGGCGATAACGGCATTGTCGCACGGATCAGCGGCGATGAATTCGCGATGGTGATCCCGAATTCCAAAAGTGACGAGTGGCTGGAATACATCCTCGATCAAATTCAGGATGAAATTTCCCAACCGATCAAGATCGGCGCCCGCGAATTGCACGCGAGCCTTTCTATTGGCGCAGCCGTTGCCCCCCGCGATGGCGTCGACCCAGACGAGTTGCTGCGCAAGGCGGATATCGCCCTATACGATGCAAAGGAAAATGGACGGAACCGCCGCTCCTTCTTCGAAGCCAACATGGAAGACCATGTTCAATCGAAGGACAAGCTCTCCCGCGAGTTGCGGATGGCGCTGAAAAACGACGAACTCAGTCTCGCCTACCAGCCGCAATCCGACACCGCGGCCCAGCGCATCGTGTCCGTAGAAGCCCTCGCCCGCTGGACAAAGGAGGACGGCACGGTCGTTTCTCCGGCGCAGTTCATTCCCGTTGCTGAAGAAACCGGTTTGATCAACGAACTCGGACTTTGGGTTCTGAACAAGGCCTGCGCCAAGGCTCACGACTGGCCGGATGTGGTTATGTCGGTCAACGTATCGCCCAACCAGTTCAAGCACCCACGTTTTGTCGAAAAGGTCATGGCGATCCTGGCCACTAACAACCTGGCACCGCAGCGGCTTGAAATCGAAGTCACGGAAAGCGTTTTTGCCGGCCGCAACGATACTGTATTGAAGTCTCTGCGGCGCTTGAAGAACCTCGGCATCAAGGTCGCGCTGGATGACTTCGGCTCCGGCTACTCAAGCCTGAGTTACTTACGCCGGTTCCCATTTGATACCTTGAAAGTGGATCGTGATTTCCTGTCTGACATGGACGGTAATCCGGAGGCAGAGGCCATCATCGTATCCATCATTCAACTCGGCAAGGCTCTAGGAATGACGATCGTTGCCGAGGGAATCGAGACCATCGAGCAGATCCGTTTCCTCCAGGCTCACGGCTGTCATCGCATGCAGGGCTATTTCATCTCTCAGCCGCTCAATGAGACGGACCTTGCGCAGTTCCTTGAGGACTTCAAAAAGGAACATGGCGGCGATTTCGGACGCGAATTTGCGTTCAAGATGCGCGCTGCAGAAGTCTGACCATCTGTTGCTTCAGGTTGCCGTCGGCAGGCACGCGTGCATTTTTTCCGAAAACTCGGAGAAACAGGAAAACGGCGCATGGCGTGCCCGCCCTTCGGCAAGGTCTTCGCAGATCCTCAGACCCGATTGTCCATATTCAGACAGCACGCGGTCACGAAACCAGGCGCTGTGTTGTGCGGCCCGGCGGCTATCCAGCCTGCCACCGTTCTGTAGGAACTCGAGATGGGCTTTGACCTGATCGATCAGCGCCTCCATTCCCTCTCCTGTTTGCGAGGAGACAAGACCCACAGGCACGGTCCAGTTCTTGGACCCCGTGGGCGACAGCGTCAGCGCACCTTTGACGTCTGCAGCTGCCCGCCGTGCTGCAGCCCCCATATCAGCCTTGGTCACAGCGACCACATCCGGTAGTTCCATGATGCCGGCCTTCATGAATTGAAGGCTATCACCTGATCCTGGCTGGATGCACAGGAGCACAGTGTCGGCCGCCTGCTTGAGATCCCCTTCAGACTGGCCGATACCAACAGTCTCCACGATCACATGATCGAACGCGGCCCTCAGAACCGTGATGGCAGCAACCGAATGATCCGACAGCCCGCCAAGCCGGTCGCGCGCTGCCATGGAGCGCACAAAAATCCGATCGTCATTGGGGTTAGTTTTCAGTCGGATCCGGTCTCCTAGCAGCGCACCGCCGGTGATTGCAGATGATGGGTCGACCGCAAGAACAGCAACACTGCCGCCAGCATCCCGGAACGCACGAATGAGCGCATCGGTCAGCGTTGACTTACCAACGCCCGGCGGGCCTGTCAGTCCAAGGACATGACCTTTGCCCTGAGCTGCAATCCGATCCAGAAATGCTGCAGTCTCCGGTTTATCGGCGTCCGTTTCGATCCGGGTGAGAACACGGGATAAAACCCGTTTCCCACCGGATCTTAACGCATCAACGTCCGGAAAAGGCTCAGGCATGACGCCAGCCTCTTTCACAAATGCGCTGCAAAGGCCAGCTCATCAGTTCGCGGACGCCTTGCGCAGGGCAGCTTGTGCCGCGGCCAAACGCGCAATCGGCACCCGGTAAGGAGAACAGGACACATAGTCCAGATCGACGCTCTCACAGAAAGTGATTGAAGAGGGGTCACCCCCATGTTCACCGCAGATGCCCAGCTTTATGTCCGGACGGGTGGATCGGCCCCGCTCCACGCCGATCTTGATCAGTTCCCCAACCCCTTCCGGGTCCAGGGACACGAACGGATCCTGCTCAAGGATGCCTTTCGTCTGATACGTTCCAAGGAAGGACGCCGCATCATCACGGGAAATCCCGAACGTTGTCTGCGTCAGATCGTTCGTGCCGAAGGAGAAGAACTCAGCGCTTTCAGCAATCTCGGCCGCCTTGAGCGCAGCGCGCGGCAACTCGACCATTGTGCCCACCTGATAGGTCAGCTCTGCACCGGTTTCTTCCATGACAGCCTTGGCCATTGCCTCAATGCTCGACCGGACGAGATCCAGCTCGCCCTTCAGACCAACAAGCGGCACCATAATCTCTGGAACCACCGGAGCCCCCGTAGCCTTCGCCGCAGCGACGGCAGCTTCGAAGATTGCCCTTGCCTGCATTTCAGCGATTTCCGGATAGGATACCAGCAACCGGCAGCCACGATGGCCGAGCATCGGGTTGAATTCTTCGAGCGACAGTGCGCGATCACGCAAAAGCTCTGGGTCAGCGCCCATCGCCGTTGCAACGTCCTTCAGTTCCTCATCCGTCTTTGGCAGGAACTCGTGAAGCGGCGGATCGAGAAGACGGATCGTGACCGGTAGGCCGTGCATAATCTCAAAGAGATCCGTGAAATCCTGACGTTGCATCGGAAGCAGCTTAGCGAGTGCCGCGCGGCGGCCTTCCTGAGTCTCAGCAAGGATCATTTCACGAACTGCAAGGATGCGATCGCCTTCAAAGAACATATGCTCAGTCCGGCACAGACCAATGCCTTCGGCGCCGAATTCACGCGCGACTTTGGCGTCCTGCGGCGTTTCCGCATTGGTACGGACGGTCATTCGGCGGCCGCGATCCGCCCAGCCCATTAACGTCCCGAAATCACCGGAGAGTGTCGGCTGCAGCATCGCCACTTCACCGGCCAGGATTTGTCCAGTGGCCCCGTCGATCGTGATAATATCGCCTTCTTTGAGCTGCCGTCCGCCGACGTTGATTGTCTGATTGCGATAGTCAATCCGCAGCCCACCGGCTCCGGCTACACAGGGTTTGCCCATGCCGCGCGCAACAACGGCTGCGTGGCTGGTCATGCCGCCGCGGCTGGTCAGAATGCCTTCAGCGGCATGCATGCCGTGGATGTCTTCCGGGCTGGTCTCAACCCGAACAAGGATCACCTTCCGGCCATCGCCTTTGGCTTGTTCTGCAGCATCCGAGGTGAACACAATTGCACCCGAAGCCGCACCGGGAGAGGCCGGCAGCCCGGTCGACAGGATATCACGCTCAGCCTTCGGATCGATGGTCGGGTGCAACAGCTGATCAAGTGCGCCAGGCTCGACACGGAACACAGCTTCTTCTTCTTCCAGCATGCCTTCTGCGACCATATCGACCGCGATCTTCAGCGCCGCCTTGGCGGTCCGCTTGCCCGCGCGGGTCTGCAGCATCCAGAGCTTGCCTTGCTCAATTGTGAATTCCAGATCCTGCATGTCCTTGTAGTGGCGTTCCAGCTTGTCGCAGTAAGTCTGGAACTCCGCGAAAGCCTCCGGCATCAAAGCTTCGAGCGACGGATTGGAAGATCCGGCTTCAATGCGGGCCTTTTCGGTAATGTCCTGCGGTGTCCGGATACCGGCAACCACATCTTCGCCCTGCGCATTAACGAGGAACTCGCCATAAAGACTGTTCTCGCCGGTGGACGGGTTACGGGTGAAGGCAACACCAGTGGCGGAATTCTCGCCCATGTTCCCGAACACCATGGCCTGGACGTTTACAGCTGTGCCCCAGGAGGCTGGCAAATCGTGCAAACGCCGGTAGGTGACCGCCCGCGGTGTCATCCAGGAGCTGAAAACGGCACCAATTGCGCCCCAGAGCTGTTCTTGCGGGTCCTGCGGAAATGGTTTGCCCAGCTCTGCTTCAACCAGCGCCTTGAACTTTTCGATGATGCCCTGCCACGCCTCTGCAGTGATTTCTGTATCCAGAGTGAGATCGTTGCGTTCCTTGTATTCCTCAAGGATGTCTTCGAACTCGTGATTGTCGACGCCGAGAACCACATCGGAATACATCTGAATGAAGCGACGGTAGCTGTCATAAGCAAACCGAGCGTCTCCGGATTCGCGGGCAATCGCTTCCACGGTGCCGTCGCTCAGGCCCAGGTTGAGGACCGTGTCCATCATTCCTGGCATGGACGCACGGGCACCGGAGCGAACAGAAACCAGTAGCGGTCGGTCAGGATCGCCGAACTTCCGGCCAGTTGCTTCACCGACCTTGTCCATTGCCGCGGCCACCTCAGCTTCGAGCGCTGGCGGATAGGACTTCTCGTTGTCGTAATAATAGGTGCAGACTTCGGTGGTGATCGTGAATCCGGGTGGCACCGGCAGACCGAGGCTGCTCATCTCGGCAAGGTTAGCACCCTTGCCACCGAGCAGGTTGCGCATGTCTGCTGCGCCTTCTGCAGAACCATTGCCGAACCCGTAGACCCACTTGGTCATATTCCAATTCCTCCGCATGGTGCCGGGAGTACTTTCGCCCCCGCCTGATATTGCACCGCACATACCTGCTACGGTGTTGAAAGAGCATCAAGTCCTTTTTACCGGAAACCCGCCCTTTTAAGTCGTTAGTCTATGTTTTTCCAACGCAGGGCAAATGCGAAAGGATTTAAACCCTCAGAAAGTTATCCCCCTCACCTTGCCGCTCAGCCTTAATAGCGCCATTGTCGGTTTTCATACAGATGCGTCCCCCTAAACGGGAGCAATCAATTCTGCGAGGACCAATGACACAGTTGACCGGCGCCATTTCGAAGTCGATCCGAAAGCCGCTCAAATTGAAACTTCTGGCTCTTGCGAGCGCTGCTGCTCTGCTTCCGGCGACTGTTCTAGCAGATACAAACGCACAAGACGGCATTCCAAGAACGCTTGGAACTCCTGCCGAACTTCCCTTTACGCTGTCTGGCAGCTATCTTTCCGGTCGCCTTGCGGGCTTTCAAAAAGACTTTGCGCAAGCTGCTGCTTTTTATGAAGAAACCCTTGCCGCAGACCCATCCAATCCGATGTTGCTAGAGCGGACTTTTCTACTGAAGCTCGCAAATGGCGATGTGGACGATGCGATCCGCTATGCCGCCGATCTCGACCGAGGCGTGCAGCGGAATTTCCTGGCCCAGCTTGTCTTGGGCGCAAAGGACGTACGCGACGGAAACTATGGCGCCGCAATCGAGCTGCTGAAGGAGGGCCGGAATGGTCCACTGGCTCAGTTATCCGTCGGTATCGCACGCGCTTGGGCTTATTACGGCGCCGGCCAAATCGACGAAGCGGCCAAGACCATCGACAACCTCCGCGGACCCGAGTGGTTCGATGTCTTCAAGGAAACCCACAAGGCGCATCTTCTCTTTACAGCCGGCCGGAACGAAGCAGCCCTTGAGGCCATCGAAAAAGCCTATGAGATGGATCAAGGGGCCATCCGCGTCGTTGACGCCCACGCCCGCCTCCTCGCGGCCAATGGCCGCCAGCAGGATGCGCTGAAGGCGCTGGATCAGTTCGACCGGCAATACCGCGGCCATCCACAATTGGACCGGACCCGTGAGATGATTGTGTCAGGCGCTGTCATCCCGCCGACCGTTAGCGACCCAGCTGTCGGCATGGCAGAGATCCTATACGGGCTCGGCGCCGTGATCGGCCGTGACGGCGGAGAGGAATTGTCGACCTCCTACCTTCAACTGGCACTGTACCTTGATCCGGCTGCAGAATATGCAGCGGTAGCGCTCGGCAACGTCTTTGAGCGGATGGATCAACCTGACCGTGCCATCGAAGCCCTCATGATGGTGCCTGACGACAGTGCCTTGAAGCGGGAAGCCGAAATTCAAGTTGGGCTGAATTTCAATGCTCTTGATCAGGTGGACGAGGCCCGCGCTCATTTGGCGGCGCTCATCGAAAACGACCCGGGTGATTTGGAAGCCGGGATTGCTCTGGGCAATGTTCTGCGGTCCCACGAACTCTATGAGGAAGCTGAGAAGGTTTACTCAGCGTCCATCGACACAATCGAAACGCTTGAGCAGCCGCACTGGCTGATCCTCTACTTCCGCGGCATCAGCCGGGAGCGCTTGGGTAAGTGGGACGAGGCCGAAGCCGATTTCCGCAAAGCGCTTGAGTTGGAAGAAGATCAGCCTCTGGTCCTGAACTACCTCGGATATTCTCTTGTGGATCAGGGCCTGAAGCTTGATGAAGCACTGGAGATGATCAAGACGGCCGTAGAGCTGCGGCCAACCGATGGTTACATAGTCGACAGTCTGGGCTGGGTCTATTACCGGCTCGGCCGCTATGAGGAAGCTGTTACGGAGCTGGAACGTGCCATTGAGCTGCGGCCGGCCGATCCCGTGATCAACGACCACTTGGGCGATGCCTACTGGAAAGTTGGACGACGCAACGAGGCGCGCTTCCAATGGAACCATGCCCGAGATCTTGACCCCGAAGAGGATGAACTTCCCAAAATCCTCGACAAGATCGAGAACGGCTTGCCGGACCCAGCAAATACGGACGCGGCGAACGCTGCAAGTGACAACAACGGCGGCTGACCGGACGGATCATGCCAGACCACCAGCAAACGGCTGTCAGGGCAGAACTCGCCCGGGCTAAAGTGAACCTTGCCCTTCACATCACCGGTCAGCGCAATGACGGCTATCATTTGCTGGAGTCGCTCGTTGCATTTCCGCAGATCGGTGACCGGATTGCTCTTGAGACGTCCGAAAAACTGGAGCTGGTCATCGACGGCCCGTTTGCTCGGGAACTGGGTCCAGCTGGAGACAACAACCTGGTCTTACGCGCAGTCCGGGGATTTGCCGAAAAAGCAAAAACTGACGTCCCATCCGTCAAAATCACCTTGACCAAGCGGCTGCCGGTCGCCTCCGGCATCGGCGGCGGGTCCAGCGATGCTGCCACCACGCTCCGCCTTCTGGAGGACGTGACCGGTATTTATTTGAGCGATGAAGATCTTCATGAACTCGCCGCATCGCTCGGCGCAGATGTTCCAGTTTGCCTCAGCCCCGAACCGCAAGTGATGCGGGGGATCGGCGACGACCTCGCCGCAGCCCCACTCCTCCCTGATTGCGGTATCGTTCTTGTCAATCCAAAGGCCTCCCTCGAAACGCCGGATGTCTTCAGAGCCCTTGACAAGAAGAACAATCCGCAGCTGGCAAAGATGCCGGATGCGTTTGATGATATTGCCGCGCTGATTGCCTATTTGGCGAACAGCCGCAATGATCTGCAAACACCTGCTATGTCGGTCTGTGGCGTCATCGGTGAGGTCTTGAATTTCCTGCAAGGGGACAGCCGGATCCTTTTTTCACGAATGTCCGGATCCGGAGCGACTTGTTTCGGCCTGTGTGCCCCAACCGAAATGCGCGCGATTGAAACCGATCTGCGCACCGCGCATCCCGATTGGTGGATCGCCTCTGGACCGTTGAGCTGAGAAAAGCGCCACTTAAAATCAAAACGGCGCCCCAAAAGGACGCCGGATTGAGTCAGCAACTAGCCTCTAGAGCAATCAACTAACACGCGCGATACAGAACGCGACGGCATCTGCAAGCGCATCCGTGTGAGCACCCGCTGGCAATTGATCCAACGCTTTGAGGGCATTGTCGCCATAGGTCCGGGCCCGCTGAACGGTTTCCGCAATCGCATCGTATTTCTTCAAAAGCTCGATGGCCTCGGCAAGATCAGCGTCGGTGACGTTGTCGCCTTCCATGCAGCGCTTCCAGAACGCCCGATCCTGATCCGTGCCGCGCGCAACAGCAAGCACCACCGGCAGGGTAATCTTGCCTTCACGGAAATCATCGCCGACGTCTTTGCCGAGATCCGCGGATGAGCCACCATAATCGAGCGCATCGTCCACCATCTGGAACGCGTATCCGAGCTCCAGACCGTAGGTTCGTGCTGCCTTGCGCATAACGTCGTTTTGGCCGGCGATTTCCGGACCGACTTCGGCTGCGGCAGCAAACAGTGCTGCGGTTTTCGCCTCGATGACCCGCAGATACTCGGCTTCTGTCGTCTCGATGTTTTTCGACGCACCGAGCTGAAGCACTTCACCTTCAGCAATGATGGCCGATGCTTCGGAGAGAATGCGCAGTGCTTCCAGAGAACCGGTGTCGACCATCATCTTGAACGCCTGGCCCAGGAGATAATCCCCCACCAGAACACTCGCCTGGTTGCCCCAAAGCTTGCGGGCCGCAAGTTTGCCCCGGCGCATGTCGCTCTCGTCGACGACATCGTCATGGAGCAGCGTTGCTGTGTGCATGAACTCCACACTTGCTGCCAGGATCACATGTCCGTTGCCCTGATATCCGAACATGTCTGCGCAGGCGAGCGTCAACATCGGGCGCAAGCGCTTGCCACCAGATGAGATCAAATGCTTTGCGATTTCCGGGATCAGGTCCACATTGGACCCGGCCTTGGAAAGGATCAGTTCATTCACGTCTGCCATGCCGGGCGCCACAAGATCCACGAGAGGCTGGATGCTTGCGCGAGGCGTTTCACTGTCAGACAAGGTTGCGACCACGGCCACTGACGGCACTCCTGTTACGATTTGTGCGGACAATATGGCGCGAATGTCTCCGGGGCAAGCCGCCAATCCGTTGACAAACTGTTGAAATGCCACAATCAGCATATTTTGCTGTAAAGCAATTCCTTAGTGAGCGTCCGGCCGCAGCGCGGGGCAAAACCGGCAAGGGTCAGATTTATAATGGAAGAACTTGTAAGAACAAACGATCCTGTCCTGATCTCGTTTCTGGAATCGCTGCTTGGCGAGGCTGATATCAAGCATTTTGTCGCAGACGGCAACATGAGCATTCTGGAAGGCTCACTCGCCATGATTCCACGCAGGATCCTCGTCGACAGCGATCAGATTGAAAAAGCGCGCATGCTCGTGCGCGAAGCGGGTTTGGAACACGAGCTGCGCCTTGAAAGCGAATGACAGCGGATATGACGGACCAGCTCCAACCATCCGAGACCGACGGCAAACTTGATATCACTCGAGATGCCTTTTTGGGCGGCAAGGTCTATGTGCACCAGCCCAAACATGGCCGCCACCGCGCAGGACTTGATGCGGTTTACCTCGCTGCGGCTTTGCCCGATGGATTGAGCGGTCACATTGTGGACCTCGGCGCAGGTGTCGGAACCGCAGGATTTTGTGCAGCTGCCCGCTTGCCGAAGATTACGGTGACAGCGGTAGAGCTCGATCAGACCGTTCTCGAACTCGCGCGGGAAGGACTAAACGATCCTGCAAATGCCTCATTTGCCGATCGCGTCCAACTCTTGGAAGCCGACATCACGGCCAAGGGAAGTGTGCGCCATGCAGCGGGACTTAAGTCCGGCATGGCTGATCATGTTATCATGAACCCGCCTTACTATGAGGCGAACCGGTTCCGTGCCTCGCCCAAGACGGCCCGCGCGGGAGCACACATGCTCGATGAACGGGGCCTGGAGCCCTGGGTGAAAACAGCAACGGACATTGTGAAAGTTGGCGGCACACTGACCATCATCTTTCGCGCAGATGGCTTAAGTGAAATTCTGAACGTCCTCTCTGGCCGGTTTGGCGCGATTGACGTGATCCCCTTGCGGCCACGTCCTGACGCAGCCGCAACACGTGTTCTGGTCCGGGCAGTGCGGGCGAGCAAAGCTCCGCTCACACTGTTGCCGGGCTTCGTTCTTCACGACGGACCGGAAAACGAATTCACACCGGAGGCAAAATCCATCTTACGGGATGGTCAGGGACTCGGCATTCCGCTCCGCCGCTGACAACTGACGCTCTAGTGCATCACGAATTCACCGTCGGCATAGCGAAATTCCGCTGGTTCGATCAGGTTCTGATGTGCAACGCGGACCGCATGGATCCGTCCCTCGATCTCGCGTTCCCAGAACGTCAAAAAACGGGTCAGCTCAGGAAATTTCGGCGCCAAATCCTCTGTCTGCCACAAGAAGGACTGCAACAACCTGGGGTGATCTGGCATCCGATAGAGTATTTCCGCGGTCAGCAAACCGTATCCGAGCAACCGTTTTTCAAAGTCTGAACCAACTGTCATGCCACGTATTCCTTTCTCCTAAAGAAAAGTGTCGCAGCAAACAGTTTAACCAATTCTATGAACGCGTGACAATTAGACGAATTCTTGATCTTTGGCAGCAAACTCAGTTGAGTGCTAACAAATCATAAGAATTTAGATCTCAAAACTGTCATTTTGCTTGGATGGAGGTCAGATAGCCCAAAAAGGCATCAATGTCACCCGGTTCGAAGGCAATTTCCGGCATGTTTTCGTGCGCAGTCACGATACCTTCAGCAAGGCTTTCTTCAAGACTTTCCAGTGGATAAAGGCTGGAGAGGTCCCTGAATGCCGGCGCACCTTCCTGGGCGCTTGCGTCGTCCGCTGCCACAGCATGGCAGGCGGCACAATGGATCTCCGCGATTTCGCGGCCGCTCGCAAGACTGGCCGGATCCGTTGGATAGGTGCCACTGGCTGCAAGAGCCGGTCCGCTCAAGATACAAGCAAACAAGCCTGTCCAAAAAAGCGCATTGGTTCGCAAAACGAGTCTCCCTTCCCTCACTAGCGATTCTTATACGCGGGCGGCCAGGCTTGCGCCATACGCAGCTTTACTCTGCTGCGGCCGCGACACCCGGTTCCGCAAAGGCAAAGCCTTCATCTTGCCAACCGGTTAGACCGCCAATCATGATTTTCACAGGCCGGCCAAGTTCAGCGAGTTTCACCGCCGCCCGGTCTGCTCCGTTGCAGTGCGGCCCAGCGCAATACGTCACAAAAACGGTGTCCTCCGGCCAGTCGGCCATGCGTTCTGCCGTGATGTCCCGATGCAGCAAATGCAGCGCCCCAGGAATATGCTTTTTCGCAAAGGTTTCTGACGATCCGACAACGTGAAGAAGCACAAAATCTACGCGGCCAGTGGCAAATGCGTCAGCAACATCCGCGCAGTCCGTTTCAAAGGTAAGTCGCGCCGAAAAGTGACGGACAGCATCCGAGGAAGATGCTGGCGGGATATCAGTTACAAAACTCATGGCGGGTCTCCTGTCCGGGTTGTTTGACCGGACAATAGGCGACGGTTTTTGGGCTGGCGTTTGGCAAGAAAGACATTTATCGTAAAGATCATGCCAAATACGGATCTTACCTCTCAGTCTCCGGCCAATGCGCCCAACAAGCGCGTGGTTGCCCTTGCCTATGATGGCTTATGTCTGTTCGAATTCGGCATTTGCTGCGAGGTCTTCGGTCTCAAACGCCCGGAGATGGGGGAGGACTGGTACAGTTTTGAAGTGGCCAGCCTTGATCGGGGCCAACCGCTGAAGGCCTCTAATGGTGTCCGGGTGGAAGTGGACGGCGGCCTGGACCTCTTGGAATCGGCAGGAACGATCCTCATACCCGGCTGGTCCGGCATCAATGATCCCGTCCCTGAGGTTCTGAGAGACGCCCTCCGCATGGCGCATGCCAAAGGCGCGCGTTTGCTGTCGATTTGTTCGGGCGTCTTTGTGCTCGCGGCAACCGGACTTCTTCAAGACAAGCGTGTTACGACACATTGGCGCTATGCCGAGGCCTTGTCAGCACGGTATCCGGATCTCGTGATCGTCCCCAATGTCCTTTACACCGACAACGATCAGATCCTGACATCGGCCGGAAGTGCTGCAGGCATTGACCTTTGCCTTCATCTTATCCGCCGTGACTTCGGCCCAATAGCTGCAAACAGCGTGGCGCGGCGGCTTGTCGTTCCGCCCCACCGGGAAGGCGGACAGGCTCAATTCGTCGATACCAGTGTACAACTGCCCACAGAGGCAAACCGCTTCGGACCGCTGTTCGACTACCTGCGCGCACATCTATCAGCAAATCATACGATCAAGAGCCTCGCCGCACGATCCGGCATGAGCGAGCGGACTTTCCTGCGCCGGTTCGAGAGCGCAACCGGAACAACCCCTGCCCGCTGGGTTACGGGTTTGCGGCTTCAAAAGGCCAAGGACTTGCTCGAAGAAAGCGGTCTCTCAATCGACCAGATCGCAGATCAGACCGGGTTTGGGACGGCTGCTACAATGCGCCATCACTTCCGGGAATTGCTCGGAACTTCCCCGACCCGCCACAGGCGCCTGTTCCAAAGTACCAGCAAACAGACCTAGGCTCCGCCCTCTGTTCGTTTATATATAGTCCAAAATCAATCATTCTTGGGAGCCGTTCATGCCGCAATCTGCCATTCCAGCGACGATCGACGAAACGCTCCAGCTGATGGACGAGGCCGGATATGTCGCCGACAGGTCCCTTTCAACTGTTCTGCATCTTGCGCTGAAGATGAAACGTCCCCTGTTTCTGGAAGGGGAAGCCGGTGTCGGCAAGACCGAGATTGCAAAGGTGTTGTCGTCAACGCTCGGCCGCGACCTCATTCGCCTGCAGTGTTACGAAGGGCTCGACATTGCATCTGCGGTGTATGAATGGAACTACCCGGCACAAATGGTTGAGATCCGGGTCGCAGAGGCCTCAGGCGACACCGAGCACTCGGAGCTTTCAAAGTCGATCTTCGATGAAAAATTCCTGATCAAGCGCCCAGTCCTTCAGGCCCTTGAGCCGTCCCTGAATGGCGCACCGGTGTTTCTCATTGACGAACTCGACCGCGCTGATGAGGCCTTTGAAGCGTTCCTTCTCGAAGTCCTTGCGGACAACCAAGTTTCCATTCCAGAGCTTGGCACCGTCAAGGCCGAGGAACCGCCGATCGTTATCATCACGACCAACCGGACGCGCGAAATCCACGACGCCCTAAAGCGCCGTTGTCTCTATCATTGGGTCGACTATCCCGACGCCGAGCGCGAGCTGGAAATCGTCCGCCGGAAGGTTCCTGGCGCCTCAGAACGCCTGGCCGGTGAAGTTGTTGCCTTTGTCCAAAAACTGCGCTCTGAAGAAGATCTTTTCAAGCAACCAGGCGTCGCAGAAACACTGGATTGGGCCACCGCCCTCTCGGAACTCAATGAAATCGCGCTGGATCCGGACATGGCCTCCGATACGCTTGGCGTTCTTCTGAAATATCAGGACGACATCGAGCGGGTCCGCGGCTCAAAGGTCCGGCAGATGATCGATGACATTCGCAAGGACGAGCCACGTCCCCAGACCATGCCGGCCCTTTAGAGCAGACCAAACGCGCCCATGACCGCTGTCCGCTCCCGCATCACAGACAACATCGTCTATTTTGCCCGCACGCTGCGCAAGGCCGGGGTGCCGGTTGGGCCGGCCTCCGTTGTCGATGCGGTTCAGGCCGTCGAAGTGTCCGGGATCAGCAACCGCGACGATCTCTACTGGACCCTGCATGCGGTCTTTGTGCGCAAGCGGGAACATCGCATCCTGTTCGACGAAGCGTTCCGGGTCTATTGGCAAAGCCGGGGCTTGATCGAAAAGATGCTGGCGATCCTGTCACCTGTTGCTCCGCCGAGAGGTGCACCCGAAAAGCCCAAGGCGGGGCAGACACGGGTTGCCCAGGCGTTTCAGGCCAACAAGGAACGGGTCGCGGAAGAAACCCGGCCGGAAATCGAGGTCGATGCCAAATTCACGGTGTCGGGCAAGGAACTCCTCCAGAGCAAAGACTTTGCCCAGATGACTGCCCTGGAGATCAATGACGCCAAAAAGGCGCTCGCCTCCATGGCGCTCAGCATGGACAAGATCCGGCTCCGCAGGCTGGTCCCCGCACACTCGGGAAAGGTGGATCCGCGCCGCACGTTGCGGGCGTCGATGCGGGCCGGCGGGGATATCATTGACCTGAAGTTCCGCCAACCAGCCGAAAAGCGCCCACCTCTGGTCGCGATCTGCGATATTTCCGGTTCCATGAGCCAGTATTCGCGCCTGCTGCTGCATTTCCTCCATGCGGTCACCGCCGAACGCCGGGACGTGCACACATTCCTGTTCGGAACACGGCTGAGCAATGTGACGCGTCAATTGCGGATGAAAGATCCCGACGAAGCGCTGGAAGCATGTTCTGAAGGGGTTCAGGACTGGTCCGGCGGTACGCGGATCGCCTCGGCCCTGCATGACTTCAATCGGCATTGGTCGCGCCGGGTCCTGTCCGGCAAACCGACGGTGTTGTTGATCACCGACGGACTTGAGCGCGATTCCGATGAGGATCTGGCGCGCGAGATGGACCGCCTGCACCGGTCCTGCCGCCGCCTAATCTGGCTTAATCCGCTCCTTCGGTTCGAAGGCTTTGAGGCCAAAGCCAAGGGCATCCGGGCCATGCTTCCCCATGTCGATGAATTCAGGGCAGTGCATAGCCTTGAGGCCGTCGCGGACCTTGTCAGCGCACTGACGGGCAAACAGTCGGACAGCAAATCCTCAAATCCCAAGTCCTGGCTGAAGCGCCATAATTAAAAAAACCGCCGGTTCCGGTTGGGGCACACGAAACCAGCGGCATTTCGAGGAGGATCGTGCCGATCCGCGCATCACTATAATTTCATAGTTTCGAAAATATATGCGGCACGCTGTCCCATGGTTAGAGCGTTTCACGTCCATATTGATCCGCTCTAGACCGATCAGAAAAACAACTTCCAAACCAATGGAAGCAGGATCGCTGTTGCGAGAGCATTAAGCCCCATGGCGAGACCGGAAAATGCACCCGCCAATTCGCTGACTTGCAGTGCACGGGCCGTTCCAATGCCGTGTGACGCAGTACCGATGGCCAACCCGCGAGCGGCCATGTCCTTTACGCCCATGAGGTTCAACAAGAGCGGTCCAAGAGCAGCCCCAGTTATCCCGGTCAGGATCACCAGAACAGCCGTCAAAGACGGCAACCCACCCAGCTGTTCACTGATCCCCATCGCAACAGGTGCAGTCACCGACTTTGGCGCAAGGGACACCAGCGTTTCCTTGCTTGCCCCAAACAGAGCGGCAATGCCGACCGCGCTGATTGCAGCCGTGAGAGACCCGGCCAACAAACTGGCGAGAATGGCAATCGAGGAGCGGCGGACCCGTTCAAGCTGCCGATAAAGCGGCAAGGCCAAGGCCACCGTTGCCGGCCCCAACATGAAATGAACGAACTGAGCGCCTTCGAAATAGACAGAATACTGGGTGTCGGTGACGAGCAGCAAGCTAACCAACAACACAACGGCGATCAGCACTGGATTAAGAAGCGGATTAAATCCCGCCCGCCGATAGATCCAGAAACCGACCTGATAGGCGACAAGGGTCAGCGTCAGCGCCAGGAGCGGACTGGCAGAGAGATAAACCCAGATTTCCCGAAGTTCGCCCTCCATTATTCGGCCTCGCTGTCAGCAGCATCGGCAGACCGGGACAAGAGGCGCATCACCACCGCTGTCACAGCAATCGTTGCAAGCGTGCTGCCGATCAGTGCCAGGGTTATCGCAAGCCCTTCCTCACCGATCAGCGCAATATGCAGCATGACGCCAACGCCAGCAGGAACGAACAACAGGGAGAGGTTGGTCAAAAACGCATCGCCAACCGTTGCAAGATCTTCCGGGATACCCCCCTTGATCAGCAAGCCTGCCAGCAACAAAACCATACCAATCACTGGGCCCGGGATTGGGAGTCCGCTCGCAACCGTGATCAGTTCACCGGCGAGCTGACACGCTAGAATGACAGTCAGATAAAAAAGCATATGCGCCCCCAATGCCTTGCACTAAGGCATTACAGTGGCTTGGCGCCGGGGGCCTGACAAGGGCACTTTCCCAGGTGGATAACTTGCCCCGAGAACGAAGTGCCGATTACGGCAACGCGATTACGGGTGTGCGGACCTGTACACGGCGGAACAGATCCTGGATATCGTGATTGGCCATCCGGATGCAGCCATAGGAGACCGCACGCCCGATCGAGCCGGGACGGTTGGTGCCGTGAATTGCGTAGTTGCCGTTCGACAGCGTCATGGCAGCGACACCCATTGGATTGTTCGGAGCCCCCCCGCGGATCACGGCAGGAAGATGCGGGAAGTCCCGGCGCACTTCCGGCGACGGTGACCAGTCCGGCTTGACGTATTTCGCCGTGATCTGCGCCCGTCCCGTCCAGGATTTCTGACGTTTTCCGACGGCCACCTTGTAACGGATCGCCTGGCGTCCGTTCAGCACCAAATAAAGCCGCCGTTCGGAGTTCTTGATCACGATTGTGCCCGGCCGAAATTGATGGCCGGAAAAACCAACTACTTCTGCAGCTTGCGCTTTTTCAGCCGTCAAATCGACTGCCACGAGCAAAACAGAGGCGAACAGCAAAGAAATGATACGCATCACACACCCAATCCTTAACGCTTATTAA
The DNA here is from genome assembly GCF_055755305.1 of Roseibium sp. R5. Taxonomy (NCBI): domain Bacteria; kingdom Pseudomonadati; phylum Pseudomonadota; class Alphaproteobacteria; order Hyphomicrobiales; family Stappiaceae; genus Roseibium; species Roseibium sp. R5. The sequence continues at coordinate 2,976,311 of NZ_CM146910.1, read as the reverse complement.
GAGTTTATGCATGAGCGCGGATGCGGCAAGTGGCACTTCAGAATACTTCAAACCATGGTGAACGGCGTTGTTCGTAAAGGAAACAAGCCAATCTGCTGTCCCATATCCGACGTAATGGTTTCGGTCACGGGAGGAGGCATTGATGAGAGGAAACACTGCGCGGCACATGTGGCGCTTACAGTCCTGCTGGGAACGTTTTCTTGCACCGGTCCACCTCAGTTTTCTGGTTGGGCTTTCCCTTCTTGTGATGATCACCGGTGACAGCCGGGCAGATATCTTGTCGGGCCGTTACATCCTGCCACCTCAAGCCGTGGATACTCAGTTTTCCGTCAGGGTGTTGGGCGGCCAACCAGTCAAAGGCCGGTTTGGTACAGTCAAAGGCGAGATGGTTTTAAACGCGCAACGGCCGGAAACCAGCCGTGTTCGCGTCACCGTCGACCTCCGAAGTGTTGAGACCAACAGTGACCGGGTCACTGGTTTCCTAAAAAGCTCTGCAATGTTCAATGTGTCGGAGTTTCCAACAGCAGAGTTCGAGAGCTATTCGGTGCGTTTGACCGGCGAGACAACTGCAAAGGTCGAAGGGTTTCTTACCATGCGAGGAACCCGGCAACGTACCTCTTTGGAGGTCGAACTCCAACCGGCCAGGAACAGTCAGAACATCGCAATTGAGGCCAATGGCGGTTTTTTCCGGAGCCTTTACGGCATGGACGCCGGGCTGCCGATCTACGCCGACAAAGTGCGCTTGCAGATCAAGGGCACGGGGAAAAGAAGCTAGCGCTCAACCGGTTTGCCAGACTTCCATTCATAGATGACAAATTGAGGAACGCTGCTGTCGCCTTTTTCGTCAAAGCGGATGTCACCCAGGATTGTCGGGAAAGCCTGTTCATCCATTGCTTTTGTCACCGCTGCAAAGTCCGGTGCGCCGGCCGCTTCCACCGCATCGGCCCAAGCTTCGACCGCGGCATAAGCGGCAAGCGCATAGCGCTCAGCAATTTCTTCGCGGCTTTCCAATGCCTCGATGACCTCGGCGACCGTTTGCAGGCTGCGAGGATCTAGTGGGTAGGAGAACGTTGTGCCCTCACCTGCCTCGCCCGTGACATCCCAGAAGGCCTGCGTCATCAGGGTATCGCCTCCGATCAGAACAGCTTCGACCCCAAGCCGCTGCATCTCGAGTTTGATCAAGCCTGCTTCCGGATGATAGCCGCCGATGAAAACAACGTCAGCGCCTTCCAAAGCCAAACGAGAGACGAGAATGCGATAATCATTCAGCCCCGCGTCGAACCCCTCATAGAGCGTTTCGGTGACGCCATTTTGGTTGAGAACAATCCGAACAGCATCGGTCAGTCCTTTGCCATAGGCAGTCTTGTCGTGAAGCAGAGCAATGTCTTGCCCAGCAAAAGCATCTGCTAGGTATTGGCCAAGAACACGTGCCTGTTCATCATCTCGTGGCGCCAATCGGTAAATGCCGGGTCCAGGCCGTTCGTCAGTGAACTTCGGCAGCGTTGTGGCCGGAGAGATCTGCACAATCCCGGCGTCCGAATAGATCCCACTTGCCGATATGGACGCACTGAAACAGACGTGCCCCACCACCATCGACACTTCGCGGCCAATCAACTGGTTGGCAACCGCTTTGGCCTGGGTTTCGTCACAGCCATCATCGACGATGTCCAGCACCAAGGGTTCGCCGAGGACACCGCCTGCCATATTGATATCGACGACCGCTTGTTCGGCCCCAGCCCTGATTTGCTGACCCAAGTCCTCAAACTGCCCTTTCATGGGGCCGGCCACCGCAATATGGATCTCGGCAGCAGCGCTTAATGGCCAGCTTAAGAGGGTTGCCGCCATCATGCCCGCCAAGCCACGGATAATCTTCATTCTGTTCTCCAGATCCATCCCCTGATTGGCGCCGTAGGAACCATGGTCCTATGAAATCAATCGAAAGTTCCGAAAATTGCAAGGCTCGATTGGGTTTGATAGGCACACGCAACGACATATAACAAGATCACGACCGGATGCCACGTCCGGACCACGGAGCATTGACCGCATGGCGCCTTCAACCGGGATAGATCCCGCCGCCCAAAGCCTGACACTCGACAGCCAGACGTTTCGCGAAGCGATGAGCCGCATCGCCGCCGCTGTTCATATCGTCACCACCGACGGTGACGCCGGGAGGGCGGGCGGAACAGTGTCAGCCGCTTGTTCGGTCAGCGATGACCCCGCCAGCATCCTGATTTGCCTCAATCGGCAATCCCGCCTTCACGCCGCCGTTCTGAAAAACCGCTGCTTCTGCCTCAACACCCTCTCAGATGATCATCAGGAAATGTCTGATGTATTTGCCGGCCGCGAAAGTGCGGACATGAGCGGACGATTTGCGCATGGCTCCTGGACAAACCTGGCGACCGGCTGCCCTGCCCTCGACACGGCACGGCTGAGCATTGATTGCGAAATTTTTTCTGTGTCCGAAGTCGGCACCCACTCGATTATCGTTGGCACTGTCACAGATTTACGCATGACGGATCCGGGAAAGTCTTTGATCTATGTGCGCAGGGGTTACAAAAGCCTCGACACCTGAGCCCGGTCGGCGCAAACTCAAAGTCCTGCCTTTATTGAGTTTTCGCTGAAAGATATTTGATGACCGGTCCCAGAAACCTGATCACCGATGTGCCTGGCCTCAAGGTCGGCAATGCGTCCGACCCGGACCTGAAATCCGGCGCAACCGTACTTGTGCCGGATGAACCAGCGGTCGCTTCCGTGGCGATCCAGGGCGGCGCACCGGGAACCCGGGAAATTGCGCTTCTGGAGCCCGAACAGACGGTCGAAAAGATCGATGCGATCGTCCTGGCCGGTGGATCGGCTTTCGGTCTTGATGCCGGTGCGGGCGTTCAGGGGCGTCTTGCAGAACTTGGCTATGGATACCAGGTGGGCCCTGTCCGCGTGCCGATCGTGCCGACAGCAATCCTCTTTGACCTCCTGAATGGCGGCAACAAGAGCTGGGGCCAAATGGCGCCCTACCGGGATCTCGGCCGCGCGGCGCTCGATTCCATCGGCCATGATTTTGTCCTTGGGTCCAACGGGGCCGGTATGGGCGCCACAACCGCAAACCTCAAAGGCGGCCTGGGATCAGCATCTGTGGTCCTGGAAAATGGTGTCACTATTGGCGCGATTGTTGCCGTCAATGCGCTTGGCCGCGCAACCATGGGCGAAACACCGCATTTCTGGGCAGCGCCCTTCGAGGTCGGTGACGAATTCGGTGGCCGCAGCATAACGCCAACACTGCCCGCCGACTGCACCTCGGTCCGCACGAAACTGGATGCACTAGAAGCAGGGGCCAACACCACCATCGCAGCCGTTGCCACCGATGCGATTTTGACGAAGGGCGAAGCCAAACGCCTTGCCGTGATGGCACACGATGGCTTGGCCCGTGCGCTTTGGCCTGCTCACACACCGCTCGACGGCGACCTCGTGTTCGCTTTGTCAACGGGGCAGCGCAAGCTGGAAAACGGCCTGGAGGACATGGTGCAAATGGGCGCTGCCGCCGCATCGTGCCTCGCTAGGGCAATTGCACGTGGGATCTATCATGCAACACCTGCGGATGGCGACACGCTGCCGACATGGCATGAGCGCTTCGGAGGTTAAGACCACCGCCCGGTTTTGAAAATCTAAGACAAGGATTCACGCGTACCCAAGGTATGTGAAACAAACCATAGGCTTTGCAGCATGCCCCTGTCTTTTACCAAACTGACAACCAAGACGATCTTCCTGATTGCGCTCACGTTTCTAGTGTTTGCCGGTTTTGCAGCGCCACCAGCTCAGGCCGCAAAACCGCTGGTCCTTGAGGAGTTTTTTCGCGGCAAGACCGTTGGCAAAGGCGTGTTTGAGAGCAAGTTGGCGGGCGTCTACCGGCCGTTCACGGTGTATCTGACCGGCACGTGGAACCCGAAGACACAAATGTTCCGCCTGCGCGAAGACTTTGTTTATGACGACGGCGAGCGGGACACCAAGACCTGGTTTTTCGAAAAGGTTGGCGACGGCCGGTATGTTGGCCAAAGATCTGATGTGATCGCCCCCACCCTGGTTGAGACGGGTGCAGATGGAGCCTTGCGATTTTCCTACATCGCCGACGTACCGCTTGAAAACGGTTCAATTCTGTTGCGCTTTACCGATACCCTTACCCAGACCGATCGGCGGACGGTTCGCAACACTGCCGATGTTACGAAAGGTGGTTTCAAGGTCGGAACAGTCGATCTGACATTCAAACGGTGAGGCCGGATTATCGCCCACCTCTGTCTTGAAAGCTCCACGCAAGTTTGATTGAGTTCCCTAACGGTACATCTGGGGGAGCGCCATGATAAACTGTTTCAGCTTGCGGCATTTGGGGTCGCTGATCGCATTAGCGACCCTGGCACTTTTTCTCGTGCCAGCATCGCCCGACGCGATGGAGACCCGGCTTTCAGATGAACTCGAGCAAATTCTGCGCGAGCCTTTTACCGGTGACTTTGATGCGATTGCAGAACGCGGTTATCTCCGCGTTCTCGTACCCTTTTCCAAGACCTTCTATTTTATCGACAACGGCGTTCAACGCGGCACCGCCGTCGATATGGCAACCGAACTCGGCAAGTTTCTGGAGAAGAAACACGGCAAGAAGGTTCGGGAAGGTCAAATCGTGATGATGCCAACTCCGCGGGAAACACTCTTCACAGATCTGGCTGCGGGCCGCGGTGATATTGCTCTTGGCAATTTAACAATCACTCCAGAGCGGCAGAAACTCGTCGACTTTTCCTCGCCGTTGTTTACGGGCGTGCGGGAAGTGCCACTGACGGCAGCTGGTATCAACGACCTGACCTCACCTGAGGCCCTTTCCGGTAAAGAAATCTACGTCCGATCCTCATCGAGTTATCACGACAGCCTTCTTGCCTTGAACAAGAAGCTGGACGCCGATGGAAAAGCCCCTGTCAAGATCGTTCCAGCAGATGAAAAGCTAGAGGACGAAGACCTGATCGATCTGGTGAAAGCTGGTGGCGTTCCGATGATCATCATTGACGAACATAAGGCAGACTTCTGGATGCAGATCGTCGACGGATTGAAAATCCATCCGGAAGCAGCCGTGCGCACAGATGCGCAAGTTGCTTTTGCGGTCCGCCCGAAAGCTCCAGATTTGCTGAAAGAGATGAACGCCTTTGCCAAGACCGTTGAAAAGGGGACATTGCTTGGCAACATAATCCTCAAGCGGTACCTGAAGGAGACCAAGTTTCTCAAAGACCTCAATGATGAGAAACGCCGAGAGCAATTCGACAAACTGGCCGCAGTCTTTGAAAAATATGGCCAGCAGTTCGACATCGATTGGCTTCTGATCGCTGCACAGGCCTATCAGGAAAGCCAGTTCAAACAGGCCGCTCGAAGCAACGCCGGCGCTGTCGGTATCATGCAGATCAAGCCGACGACCGCAGCAGGATCCCCGATCAACATCAAAGGTGTGGAGAAGGATGCTGATACGAACGTGCATGCCGGTGTGAAATACCTGCGGTATCTGGCCGACCAATACTTCGCAGACCTGGAGCATGATCCGGCAAACCAGACTTTCTTCGCCCTCGCCGCCTACAATGCGGGTCCGAGCCGCTTCAAAAAACTGCGGGCGGAAGCAGCAAAACAGGGCTATGACCCGAATTTGTGGTTCGGAAATGTCGAGTGGATCGTCGGCAGACGCATCAGCCAAGAACCGGTTCGGTATGTCGGCAACATCTACAAGTATTATGTGGTGTTTGCCCGGGAGCAGAAGCGGTATCAGAACTCTCCTGAGGCCCAGAAAAAGGGCGACTAGACTCGTTTTGTGACTGACGTTTAGAAGAAAATCCCCCTGTGCCGCACCGGCCCTGAGCCGGTGCCTGTCAGCAAAAACGCGTGCATTTCTAAATAGAAAAGCGGCCTCCAGATCCCGGATCTTTGCTTCGCTGCGTCCGGGAAAGTCGGTGTGACGGTGTCTCGACAGTCTTCTGAACCTGAGTTTTTAGAGGCTAAACGACAAGACCGGTGCGCACGCAGCGCCGCCGGTCTTGTCGTTTAGCAGACTTTTGATCAGCCACCGCAATGGCTGCGGACAACGCTTCAGATTGCTGCCCCGAGCTGCGCGGCTCTACGGATCATCTTGGCCCGTGCTTCGTCCGTTGATCCCTGGATTTGGGCGAACCAGGAATAATTCTTCATTTTAAGCCCGCAGAAATCCAGGATTTGCATCTTGGTCTGCTTCTTGATGCCCTGACCGTAAACGAGCCTGAAAAACCAGCCCGGTGTATCAGAGGTGACCAATACCTCAGAGGTCCGGCCAGCCATGAGTTTTTCCGGTAGTGCCTTCCCAGAAACGTATCGAAACGCTTTGCCTGGCAAGAAAACCCGGTCGATCAAGCCTTTCAATTTGGCTGGCATTCCGCCCCACCAAAGCGGATGGGCCAGAACAAAATGGTCGCACCATTCCAGGCTGGCCCAGAAATCTTCAAGATCGGCCTCCAGTGGTTTGACTGTCTTGAAGGACGCTGACCCCAGATCCGGGTCAAAAGACAAGTCTGCGAGATGCACAATGCGCACGTCATGCCCGGTCTTCTCGGCCGCATCGGCATAGGTTTGGGCAAGCGCACCGCAAAAGCTGCCCTTCGCCGGATGGCCATCCAGCACCAGTATTTTCTTCGCCATAATTGAAACTCCGAAACCGGGCGTCAAAACGCGCCGGCTCTTAAAAATTGACCACGGTCATTAATTGCCGCAAGTATGGTACGAGGTCAAGCAATAAATTGACCAAGGTCATTTTTAGAAGATGTCATGGCGATAAAAACCAAACCACGGAAGCCCCAAGCACGCACCGCCCTCACCCGCGCCCGGATCCTGGAGGCGGCAGCGCACCTGTCCAAAAAGAAAACCTTGGAAGAGATGACCGCAGAGGCGATCGCTCGAGAGGCAGGCGTCGCCAAAGGCACCATATTCGCTCATTTCGGCGATATGGATGGCCTTCTCTCCTATCTGCTGTTGGGCGAGTTACAGAAACTTCGGGAAGCCGCCGACAAGAATGAAAAGCTTTCGGCTCAGGACCTTGCAGATCCGGTTGGAGGACTGGTGAACCGAATGATGGCGCTCATTGCCGTCATCACCGAGAGCCAGACCATGCTGCGCGTGTTTCTGGAAAACATCGGCGCAACCAAGGGGCATTGCGCTCCCGAATTTATCGAACAGCTGGATGCACTCGATGAGAAGTTGCTGCAATTTCTAGGGTTTTGGCAATCGTCCGACGAAATCAGTCCAAAACTCAGAACAGATCGCGCACCGCAAGAAATGCTCGACGGTTTGGTCGCCTTCGTCATTCACGGAGCAATCATTTTCCGGTCGCATCAGCTGACGGATCTAAAAGAATTGCAATCCCGCCTCGAACGGCATGTAGAAGCTTTTTTGGTGAGGCCTTAAAGGGGCTTACTCAGCCTCCGGTATTTCTCCGGGCCATGTCACGACGTGATTTTCGTACTCTTCCAGTTCCATTCCATCTTCGGACACGGTGCGGTTTTGGACGGATACACCCGCTTGGTGCACGGTTTCTGGATCGCCGGACACGAGCGGATGCCACCAGTAGAGATCTGCGCCTTCGCGCACGAGGCGGTATCCGCAAGTCGGCGGAAGCCAAGTCAGGGTTTTCACTTCAGACGGTGTGAGTTGAATGCAATCCGGAACGGTCGCAGCTCGGTTTTCGTAGTCCCTGCATCGGCAAGACGTACCATCCAGAAGCGTGCAGGCAACATCGGTCCAGACAATATCGCCCGTATCCCAGTCTTCCAGTTTGTTGAGGCAACACCGGGCACAACCGTCGCAGAGGGATTCCCATTCAGCGTTGGTCATCTCTTCGAGCGACTTTGTTTTCCAGAACGGAAGCTCACCGTCCTTATTCACCGAATTGCCAGACCCCATTGGGTTGCTCTCTCCTGCGCGCCCTTGATTTGATCCGTGCGCCTATCACGCATACGGGCGGCCAGCAACAATGATAGGTCTGAAGCGCCCCGACGATGCCAAATCAAATGAGATTTATCCCATTCCCGAAGCATTTCCGCCGTTGTCTTCAGTTTTCACTGTAGTAAAAACGGGTTACGTTGAAGAAGCTGTTGATGCGCGGAGATTCTGCAAGCTTGGCATCCGATCCAGACACAAAAGAAGGCAATGCCCAGCCGCGGCCCGGTATCGGACAACGGATCCGGCGCTTTCTGCTTTCAATCGACTCCATGGTCGATACAGGCCTCTGGCGGTCCTGGTCGATCATCCGCCGAAGCTGGGAAGCCTATGATGGTTTTTTGCGCAGATTTCGCGCAAAAGGGATCTGGCGTGGGCTCTCCGAGGTCACATCCGACGGCCTGACTTACGGAACAATCGGTTTTGTTGTGGTTCTGGCCTTCGCGCAGCCGGCCATCGAAGCAACCCGCTATGCGGACTGGAAGACGACCGACGACTTCGCCGTCACCTTCCTCGACCGCTTTGGCCAGGAAATCGGCCGGCGCGGTATCGTTTTGAACGACAGCGTCCCTTTGGAAGAAATCCCAGACTCTCTCGTGAAGGCGACACTTGCAACGGAAGACCGCCGCTTCTTCATGCATTTCGGCATCGATTTTGTCGGAACGTTCCGGGCGATGGTGGAAAACGCGCGCGCCGGCGGGGTTGTCCAGGGCGGCTCAACGCTGACCCAGCAGCTTGCCAAAAACCTGTTCCTGTCCAACGAGCGCAGTCTCAGCCGCAAGATCAAGGAAGCCTATCTCGCGCTTTGGCTAGAGGCGAACTTGTCGAAACAAGAAATCCTGAAGCTCTATCTCGACCGCGCCTACATGGGCGGCGGTGTTTTTGGGGTGACCGCAGCGGCTGAGTTCTATTTCAACAAGAACGTTCGCGAGCTGACACTGGCCGAAAGTGCCATGCTTGCCGGGCTCTACAAGGCCCCAACCAAATATGCTCCGCACATCAATTTGCCGGCTGCGCGTGCCCGGGCAAACGAAGTCCTGACCAATATGGTGCAGGCCGACCTTCTAACGGAAGGCCAGGTGATCGGCGCAAGGCGCAATCCGGCCCTTGCTGTCGACCGCTCTCAAGAGCAGTTGCCAGAATACTTCCTCGACTGGGCGCTGGATGAGGTCAAGAAACTGGCCCGGCGGAAACCGGCCATGGCCCGCGATAGGATCGTCACGGTCCGAACCACATTGGACCCCGCACTCCAACGCCAGGCTGACCAGGCGGTCGAGTCAGTCCTCAGGGAAAATGCCAAGCTCCGGGACGCCAACTCAGCTGCATTGGTGGCAATGGTTCCGGATGGCGCGGTTGTTGCGATGGTTGGCGGCCGGTCTTATGGCGAGAGCCAATTCAACAGGGCTGTCAACGCCCTGCGCCAGCCCGGTTCCTCGTTCAAGCCGTTCGTTTACATGACCGCATTCATGAACGGCTTTTCGTCGAGCTCCATTGTTCCTGACCGTCCATTTTGTCTCGGCAACTGGTGCCCGCGCAACTATACCCGCAGCTACCGGGGTGCTGTCACCTTAAAGCTGGCACTGACGAAATCCATCAACACCATTCCGATCCGGCTCGCCCAAAATTTTGGCCGCGAGAAAATCATCGAAACCGCCTACGCAATGGGCCTGACGCACGAATTGGAAAACTCTGTTTCCCTGCCGATCGGCTCATCAGAGGTCACGGTCATCGACATGGCCTCCTCCTATTCGGTCTTTGCAAATGGCGGATACAAAGCCAAGGGCTACGCGATCCTGGAAGTCACCAACAGCGACGGCGAAGTCCTCTATCAGCGGGAAGTTGATGAGCCAGAACCCCAGAGGATCTTCCCGGAAGAAAAAGTCCACGAGATGAACGACATCCTGGTCAACGTGGTCGAGGCTGGAACTGGCCGCCGGGCCCGGATTGACGGCGTCGTCGCGGCCGGAAAAACCGGTACCACAAATGCTTATCGTGACGCCTGGTTCGTTGGCTACACGGGCAACTTCACCGGTGCTGTCTGGTTTGGGAACGACGATTTCACATCCACCCGGCGCGTCACCGGTGGCAGCCTCCCTGCCATGGCATGGCAACGGTTCATGGCATATGCGCACAACGGGATTGAGCTTGTGGCCATGCCCGGCGTTGAAGCCGACACGCTGCCTCGGCTTGCCCAACCGGCCCGTCCGCTGGTCGCCGCAGCCGACGCAGTGGCCGTCCAGCCAAGGGTCCTCAGCCGACGGACACAGCGGCTTCTGCTTGATATCGGATCGAATCTGCAGGAACTCATCCAGTCCCGCGACCAGGCGGCAGTGCCCGACGATGGCGACACCGAATATGCGGCTGCGCAATGAAGCAGCAGACCATGCGACACGCTTCAGGCCATGTTGAAAGCGGCTGGCACAAGGAAGTCCTTCCGCGCGCCATTCGGCCAGAGCGGCCGCACCCGCTCAGAACCCTGGTCTTTCTCACCTCAATCATCATTCTCAGCGCACTGATCGGGGTCAGTTCGGCTTACATTCTGATCGAACGCGAAGAACCGCTTGATTCAATTTCGGTCGGTGCGTGGAAAGCGTATCCCACAGCGGGCACCCCGGAGGCCGACCCCTATTCCGTCGCTATCTACACCCGTGGCGGCTACATCCCGCTCGCTTCCGGGGAAGGCTTGTCACTGACAGCCCGCACAGACAGCAGCGGACAAGCGCTCGACCCGGCCTGCAGCTACCGCATTGCCGGGCGCACCCCGACAGCCCGGCTTTGGACCCTGACGGCAGTTGACGCACATGGCCGGCTTCAGCAAACGGTGCCGGGACGCAATCATCTCGACAGCCAAAACCTTTTGCGGCGCGGCGATGGCTCGTTTGAAATCACCGCAAGCGCGCAAGTCAAATCGGGCAACTGGCTCCCCCTTCCCACCAACCCCGCGCCGGGCAGCGGACTTCGTTTCGTCCTGCGGCTTTATGATGCCCCGGTCACCACAGGAGCAGCGCTCGACGGTGTGAGCGTTCCGGACATCGACAGGATCAGCTGCCCATGACCCTGTCGCCCCGCTTCACCCTGACTGCCGGTGCGCTGGCTGTGCTTTGCCTCGCAGCAGTCATTCATATCCTTGTTGTGCTCACCATCCCGCAGAATGTGCAGCACAGCGCTTATGATGACGCCCTGACGTACGGCCCTGACAGGCAGTTCAACCTGTTGCCGGATGTCAGACCCGGGGAAGAAGCCCTGCCAGGTCTTGATCCGGCCATGAAACATGCGATTTGCCGGTTCCAGCTATCGGCCGGCCCGGTCTTTTTCGATGCGGGAATTCCAGCATCTTTCTGGTCTATCGGGGTGTTCAATCAGGCAGGCGAGACGGTCTACAGCCTCAACAACCGCACCGCTGGCGCTGACAGGCTCTCCATGCTGCTGATCACGCCGGAACAGCTGTCCATCCTGCGCCAGAACCCGCCAGCCAACTTGGAAGACCTGATTGTCATTGAAACAGAAACGATCAGCGGAATTGCCCTTCTGCGCGCCTACGTTTCCCATCCCACACAAGCCGAAACGATCGAAAACGCCATGAGCATCGCAAGCTGCGACGTTCTCGGTTGATCTGATTGGAGCGGTCAAAAGCTAAAGTCACGGTCGACGGCGAACGGTACCGGCAATACAGGCCAAGCCGCGTTATTTTTGCGGTGGCGGGCGCTCGTTGCCCCAACCCTTGTAAATCCGTGAGCGGCGAACCGGCTCTTCAGTGCCATACCGGTTTTCAGTCTGGCATTCGGACTCGGCCAGAAGCACCTGTCCTTCCAGCTCCCGGATCGCGGTGTTGACCTTCCATTGCCGGTCACGGCTTGGCGTTTCGATCTCAAGGGCATCCAAAGCGTTTTTATAGGCCTTGATGCGGTAGCGCAGAGCCTGTCCCACCCACTTGATCATGACCCGGTTTTCCCAAACCCGGGCTTTTGCACCTTCATACATTTCTTCCGTTGTGAGCGGTTTGTTCTGAAGAACACGCAAACGCTCATCGTCGGCCTTGCGCACCCTCAAAGCAACCTCACAAAACGGCATCACCAGATCCGCATCTCCGCTGGCATCAGATGCAATCTTGTCAAATCTTGCGTCTGAGGACCGGAATTTGTCTGACCGGAGATAATGATAATAAAGATCGGGCGGGATACGACCTTCCGTCTCGGGAATGACACGGGTTCGGGCGAGTTCGGCCATGGTGCCGCCGATCCAGTCTTTCGTCCATGGCGGACGGATCAGTGTCCAGCCACGGTCCCGCAGCAGCTTCTCATCGTTTGTGTAATTGAATTTGGAGACAGGGTCTTCGCGCATGCGCGCCGCGCCTTCGCCGATCGCCGGCATGACACTGTCGTGAATGACCGACGGCCTTGCGCGGTCGAAATCACCTGTAGGCCGAACACACCCGGCCAGAAGCAACGCCAGTATGGAAACAGTTACGCCTGACCGAGCCAGAACGGAAACAGAGGCGAGGCAACACCCTTGTGTATGCACATGCCTTTTTCCAACCGCGTTCCTCGTGCCCATGGGGCGTTTCTCCAAACCGCATGCGTAATGCTTGTTGCCTGCAGCTGGAGGGGCTCGAACCGTCAGTCCTTGTCGGACCCAGCAGGTCCAGCAGCTTTTCCGATGGTCGCGATTCGTGCGGCAAGATCAAGGTCGTGGTGCTCGTAACGGACACCTGGGAAGAGGATAACTTGCCCAAACTCTTCCGGGTTCGTCGAACATTGCGGTGTTGAACGGGGGTCAACGCGCGCTGTCGGGCGAGGTGCGGAAGCGAAATCTAACAATGTGCCCATCGTCTGCTCCTTCGGTTCTGGTTCCCGCTGGAGCGATGGGCAGCGGAAACGGTCAACGGGCGACGCAATACTACCTGCAACTCAATTAAGACGGCGTTCAGGTTAACAAGATGCTAACGGTTTTGGTTCAATTTGAAGGAACGGTCGTGGACTTATCCGCCGTTAATTAGTGTTTTTAGTCAGGTGGGCTGCCCACCAGAAAACGGTTCGAACAAGCTGTGCAGACCTTCAATTCAACGATTAGAAAGCCCTCCTCTCAGCCATCGGACAGCGGGATCTTGCTCTCCGCGGTCGAGCTTTTCACAGGCAGAACCGGACACAACGCTGAAGAAACACGTGTTTTTTTGGAGCTGGCGAAAAACCTGTTACCGGCGACATCCGTTCGTGACCGGCGCCAGATCGCCAACATGCTGGTGACTTATCCGGAAGCACCGGATGCGCTCATCGACCTTCTCGCCAAAGACAAAGACGATCTTACCGCCTTCCCCATTTTGCGGCACAGCACCAAGGTTTCTGTGGACGTGCTTGTGGAGATCGCCAAAGGAGGGTCCGAAGCTGCCCGCAAGGCGCTCGCCGGACGATCCCATCTACCGCGTCCGATTCTGGCCGCACTGTGTGAGACGGCCGATGCTCAAACCATTCGGCTGCTGATCGACCGGGAAGACCTGACGCTGGACCAGCACCTGAATGAGCGCTTGAGCGAGCGAGCCGACCTGATTGCCGAACTTGGTGAAGAGCTCTCCAAACGCCAGGCGTTGAATACGGAAAATCTGATCAGTCAGTTTCTTGTCTTGCCGGCCTCCTTGCGCGCAAAGGCGATCGCAGCAGCTGAAACGATGAGCGTGATCAGGTCCGCACAGGCCCCTGCGCATCCAAGCATTCCGGCAATAGACACGGCCCGCCTCCGCCTTCATGGCGCACTTTTGAAAGCTGCACTGCTTCAAAAGCGAAACCGCTTTACCGATAGCCTTGGCCAAGGACTGGGTTTACCAAGCTCCGTCAGTGACATGTTTTTACAGGAGGGCCAGGGCGAGGCACTTGTCATTGCTCTCAAATCCCTGGGCCTCGATCGGCCAAGGACTACAACGATCCTTGTCCGGTTGCTGGGTGAGCACATGGCCGTTGAAGAAATCCGGAAGCTCTTGTTCCTGCACCGAAATCTCAGCACAGGTGCCGCAAATGTGCTGACCAGTTCTTGGACTCTTTTTGGCACCTCTGCGAATTCGGCAGAAATCGACGGCACCGGAGAAAAAACTCCGCGGCACGTAGGACAATTCGAGGACGCAAGCCGGCCGTCCAGAGATGCCCGATCTCACCGTATCAGCAGCGGAACGACAAGCGCGCAGCGTGTGCGCCGGGGGATCGGCTAATTTGGGCTAAGCGGATCTAGAGCCGGAAGAAGTCATCGGCAGGGTTTCGCGATTGCTCAGGTTCCGCGGTAGGCAATTCCACGTTTCCCGCCTCGGCCTCGATATCAACAACCCAGAAGTCCGGATCCATCCGGGCTTCGCTTTCCAACCGTTTATCAACAGCCTCTCGCGCGGCCGCCTCTAACGTCTTTTCAAACAACCGGCCGCCGTCGCCTTGTCCGGCATCATCATCGAAAAACGACTGTGGTGCTGGCGAATACAAGTCGAAGGTGCCGTCGAGCCGGTCAACAACAATCAAAATCGCACCGGCTTCCGCATTGCCCTTTCGGGTGACGGCTGCAAATCCATTTTCAGAAAAAATCCGGCGCACCAGCGCACTGACGAAAAGCTCAGACGTGACGCGCATCCAACCCTTCCTGACTGACCACATACGCTACTGAAAAGGCAAAGTGCCTATCCATCAAAGCGTTGACCGCTGACCATTTCGAGACGTTCGAGCGTTTGGGGATTGGCCTCCCCCGTGATTGGCAATCCACGATCGAGTTCAAACCGCTTCAAAGCCGCCGCTGTATTGGTGCCCATCAGTCCATCTACCGTCAACGGACCGTAGCCAAGTTCCGACAACGCATGCTGTATCTTCTTCAAACGCGGATCAGAATCGACCCCGGTTGCCGCCTCTTCCTGGGTGTTCTGCCGCTGTGTGCCGGACGTTACCGGTTTAGCTCTGGGGACTGGTGGCGCGTTGAGTGCCGCCGGATCGGTCCCATGAAGCCAGATCAAAGCGAGAAGGCTCTCGCTTGCTTCACCGGTCTCAACCCGCCCAGCTTTGCGTTCAAATGCGCGGATTGCACGTTCCGTCGCGGGACCATTGATCCCGTCCAATGGGCCTTCATAAAGACCCGCCTTCCGCAGGGAATTCTGCAGATCGAGGACGAGCGTCGAGATTTCCTGAACTGTGACACCGCCCTCCGCCTCTGCCAGAGGCTCAGGCGCGGTATCCGGCCAGTCGCGCGTTGTGTAGTAAGGCGCTGGATGGCGGCCGGGTTGCAGCCCGAGGGCATTTGCCACAATCAAACAGGCGGTCAAGCCCATGACAACAGTCCCGCCGGCAGCGACAGGATTGTCCCGGGCGACATTGCCAGCCCGGCTCATCATGGTTTCCGGTGGCTCCGGCTTTTTGTTTTGTTTTTTTCGTTTTGCCATGCCCTGCCTATGCCGACTTCGCTCGTGCTGCCTGCGCTGGGATGTTTTCAATGGATACTTCTGGCATGAACTCCGGCAATTGCTCAACGTTATCCGCGATCTCCACCGGTGCACCGCCGCCGGTTTCTGATGTCACTGGATCAATCGCCACAAGGACCGGCTGCGTTTCAGTTTGGTCACGTGCACCTGCCCGAAACGCCTGCGCCGGGATCAGTCTGACCGTCATCGCTGTAAAGTTCGGGGAGCCATTTTCTTCCATGTTTTCGTGAAACGTGCGCACCCGAAGAACCAGTTCGGAGGCAAGACCATCATGCCGGGCTTCAGAAAGCCGGGTCAGGTAAACGGGCCGGTCAGTGACATGAAGCCGCGCAAAGATCCAATCGGGGCCGCTGGAAGCAAACGCAGGCCCGAAAAGCCGGCGTGCAGGACCGCCAAGGAGACGCATGTCTCCATCCGGCTGCACTTCGCAAACGACGCCCGATACCGCCTGCCCCATCGTTTGGAAATCTTCGGTCGCACTTTTGATCAGCACCCTGGTTCGGCTCCGGTCCGAAATCAAACGACAGGCGAGCAGTCCTGCGTAAAGGATCGCGCCAAGCGTCGCGACCGGATCAAGTGCTGCAGGCAAACTGAACCCAATTGAGCCTGCGACCGGCAAGAAAATCAGACCGGCATAAACCGCTGCGCAAAACCCGGTGGTGATCGCCGCGGTACGTCTTTGACCGGCAAAAGCAGCTTCAACGCAGGGAATGAGCAACCAGATGACAGCAAAGGACTGGGCTCCGCCGGTCAATGCGCAAATCACACCTGTGAAGGCCGCAAACAGAGCCGAAGAAATGGTTATGGCGCGTTCCAGATTACCGGACCGGGACAGGTACAAGGCCAATGGCCATTGGCCCAACATCCAGGCCAGCATCAGTACCGCTGCAGAGTGCGGTGCGCCCGCCAGGGCAAGATGTAGCGGCAACACGAAAAGTGCCACCGCACCAGAAAAAAAGCAGCCAACCAGGAATGATCTGTGCAATGGCCCGGCCAAAGGATCCGAGACAGCGTCAGGGTGAATCATCCCGTCAATGCGGCTCGCCCAAGTCGTCCAGGCGTTTTGCAGATATTTCAGATGGTTACTCACAATACACTACCGATACGCGCGCGAGAATCGGGCCTCGCCAACCTGTTGGTGTTATTTTCGCCCGCACCGCTTAAGGAACGTTAAAGGATAAATCTCTTTTCGCTCAGAAATGCACTTTTCTCTTTGTTTTCAGTCCGTTGCTCGAAGTTCATTCAAATTTGAATCAAATTCTCAGAGAATTCGACTTAAATGCATGTTTTATTTTATGAAAATTGGATCCGTCAGCTCAACCGGGCGTTCTGAAGTCAGTGCTACAACGACCCCATAACGAGTGCGCCACCAACACAAACGGCGCACCTGACATGCAAAGAACTATGGGTAGCAGCAATGTTCTTTCTCTTGAGAACCGCCTTCTGGCTGACTTTGGTTTTGGTCCTTATCCCGATCGGGTCTGAGACCGAAAGCACTCCAGTAGAACCAATCAATCCGGTCTCGGCATTTATCGCCGCGCAGGCAACCATGTCTGATATTGGCGGATTTTGTGATCGCAATCCGCAGGCATGCGAAACCGGCGGAAATGCTCTGACAGCGATCGGCAGCCGCGCTCGTGACGGCGCCCGGATTGTCTATGAGTATCTGGACACACAAATCGCTGACGCTGATCCGTCCGAAACTGTGATCACCGGGTCCACAAACGTCCAGCCGACTTCTGATCAAACCAGCACCGCTGGTGCACAGACTGCCGATGGTGTGACCGAAACCACTCAGATCCAGGAATCAGACATTGGGCCAACGCCTAGGCCCAAACCCCGCTCAGGTCATAAGACCTGAGTTAAAACCGTTCCCAGATCCTGAGACCTTCAGGACCAAATGAACGGTTGATTGCGCCCCGCGAAGGCAATGCAAATCCGTTGCATTGCATCAGACGGCTTCACTTCAGCGGTTTTTCCGCTACGCCGCAGACGAACAGCTGCCCATTTCGTCTGCGGCGTTTCTTTGTTTTCACGCGCTCAACAAACATCCAAACCTAATAAAACCCCGGCGCCAGGATAGGCAGATTGGGTTCTGCGAGCTATATGGAGCTCAAAGCGACCACAAAAGACGGATGCCATGACAACGACACTCGATGACATTCTGGAAACATTCGAGTTTCTGGATGATTGGGAAGACCGCTACAAATACCTCATCGATCTGGGCAAGGAGCTTCCGCCTCTGACCGATGCCGAGCGCAGCGAAGAACATAAGGTCCGCGGCTGTGTTTCGCAGGTCTGGCTGATTACAGGGATCGAAAAAAACGCTGAAGGCGCCCCTGTGCTGAAGTTCCGCGGTGACAGCGATGCCCTCATTGTACAAGGACTTGTAGCGATCGTAACAGCAGTCTTTTCTGGCAAGACCGCTGAGGACATTTTGAAAACCGACGTTGAAGGGGTTTTCAATCAACTCGACCTGCAGGAGCATCTCACTCCACAACGTTCAAATGGCCTCAGGTCCATGGTTGGCCGGATTCGGACCGACGCAGAGGCTGCCTTGGCCGCAGCCTGAGTTCGTGTCGTCATCCGGGCGCTCACGATGCGGATGACCAGCTTCGAACGCCAGACGACCGTGACGGGGCTTGCGTACGTTCTCCATAGCGGTCTGCCAATGCAGACAACGCAATTTGCAGGATGATTTTCGCGCACCTTGCAGGCCATCCACGCTCTGCCTCGACTTTTTCAAGACCCTTCAGATGACAACACACGTCCACTAGAACACCCGCCAGAACCGGCTCCAGGCTCTCAAGAACAGTTTCCACACGCTGGCGTGCGGACAGCACATCGTCGTTCAAGTCTTTTAGGCCACTCCCTCTAGAGCTTGTGGTGACCCGCTCGGTGCGCCAGCCCTGCCCGACAGTTGGCATCATCGACGCGAAGGTAAAGTCGGCGCGCAACCGTTCCCCCGCCCGGATCTCTTCCGGCTTCAAAAGCGGCTGGCCGTTTTTCTTCTTCCGTGCAGCCAAGCGGGCAAGCGGACTTTCCGAAAGATTGACCCTGGCAGTTGTTGGCCGCTTTCCAGTTTCATTGGCGCCCTTACCGTTACAAGGCACAGATCGTATCTCGCGATGTTGATCGGCTATGTCCTCAGATCCACTCAAGGCGCGACGGAGCGCTGCACGCCCCTCCGGACTGATCCGGCAGATGCTCTGTTCCACTCTTTTCAGAACGCCGGCCGAAAGTGCCTCCTCTATCAGTCGATCGCTCCAACATGTTGATCTCGTTTTGGAGTCACGGACCAATTTCCATTGTGGCTGTCCGCTGGAACAGTCCCGGATAGCCTCCGATCCTTTGGACGACAAACAGCGCAAAAGACGAACTCGCGCGCGCCGGTCGGTACTGTTGGCTGAAAGGAATGTCATTGCGCCCCCCAGAAGCTGGCACCAAAAAGCGGATCTCGGCGCAATGTGATCAGTGCCTCAATCTCACTCACCAACTCATCAAAAAAGGGATCTTCCCTCATGATTTCTATTTTCTTGCATGCGTGGGAAGCGGTTGAACGGTCTCTGAAATAGCGGCGCCCAACCATCGCAAGAGACAAACCGAACTCAACATGCGCGAGATACATCATCAGTTGCCGCGCACCAGAAACATGCTTGGGACCGCGGTTATGGGTAAAAAAATCCATGGGCTTGATGCAGAACGCGCGGGATACATACCCCTCTGCAAGATGCAAATGGGCCTCCAGCCTGTTCTCCTCTAGCAAGCAAAGTGGTTTTGCTCGCAAAGGTCTGTAGTGGTCGTGTATTGCCCCTCCCCTATCATTGAACATATTCGCACCTCCTGTCGTGAACATTAGGAAATATTCGCCTGAACTACCGAGATAGGCTTATATTCCTACAGTCTAGACTCACAATTCAGAGGCGTGGATAAGTTCGCATACAACCTTAATACAAGATAGAAAGCTGCGACCGAGAGGCCGAGTGAACCCGCTGTCGGGCACGCTGGGACTCAAGACATCTGGTCTCGGTGGCCGGTCAGACACAAAAAAGGCCGCTCAAAAGCGGCCTTTCGATTATCCGGTTTGTATACGGATCAATTACTTCGCGCGCTTGCGCTGTTGGCCGAGGCCCATCTTCTTCGCAAGTTCAGACCGCGCGGCAGCGTAGTTCGGAGCGACCATCGGATAGTCCGGCGCCAGATCCCACTTCTCGCGATACTCTTCCGGCGTCATGTTGTAATGGGTACGCAGATGACGCTTGAGCGACTTGAACTTCTTGCCGTCTTCAAGACAGATGATGAAATCTGGCATGACGGACTTTTTCACAGGCACTGCGGGCTTAAGCGGCTCCGGCTCCGGCTCGTTTGAGGCTGCTGCTGTTTTCTGAAGCGCGCCATACACTTCGTTGATCAGGCCCGGAAGTTCTGTGGAAGCAACGGTATTGTTGCTGACATATGCTGAAACAATATCTGCAGTAAGGTCAATCAAATTGGCTTCAACCAGATTATCAGTCATCTCACACCTGTTCTCTACTGAAATTCAAAACTGCGGCTATGATTACCTGCAAGTCCAAACTCCGTAAGCAAACATAAGAATAGGGATACTTACAATGGCGAGAATCGACAAAGACTCTACTTTGCAGGCGTTGTTGACAGCCTTATATAGACCAAGGCTTGCACAGACAAGCCCCGCTCTCAAATAAAAGTCTAATGGATGCAATAAAAAACTAGGTCTCGGAAATAATGATCATTCTACGGATCATTGATCCACACCTAATCAAAAGTATTACCGCAAGGTCATGACTGCTGCGCTTCGGCAGTCACAACCGGTTTCAAATCAGTCTTTTTGCGGAAAAACCTCAGCCATGGCGTCTTCTTTCGTATCCGCGCAAGGGCGGTATCCAGCTTCATAAGCAGCCTTAGCAAGCAGATGCGCCGAAATCGGGGCAGTCAAAAGAAAGAATATGACACCGGCCAAAGCGCGTGTTGCAACAGCCAAGTCTGCTGCATAGACCGCAAGAGCGATGAGCATGAGACCTGAGCCAAGCGTTCCAGCTTTTGAAGCCGCATGCGTGCGCATGTAAACGTCTTTCAACCGAACTATGCCAATGGATGCAACCAGAGCAAACAAGGCGCCGATGACGAGCATGGTCCCGGCGAGGATCGTAACAACCGCGCTCATTGGCCTGCCTCCCGCCGCCTAATACTATCTTTGACCTCATCCATGATCGTGGCATCCCCTGCCGCACCCCGGTTCAAGATGAAGCGGGCGAAGGCAACGGTTGCCAGAAACCCGACCAGGCCAAGTGTGATTGCGATATCGATATAAAGGTAATAGCCGGTCAGAAGGCCGACCGCAGCAATGAACCCAATGCCAACCGCGACCAGCATATCAAGGGCAACCACGCGATCCGGCAAGCTTGGTCCCTTCACGATCCGGTAGACAATGATCAGGAATGAGATGCTAAGGATCCCGAGCGATGCCTTAACGGCCCAGGCGAGATACGCATCTGCAAAAGCGTCGAGAGAGCTCATCTGAACACCTCCAGGATCTTGCGTTCAAAGCCGTTCTTGATATCGTCAATCGTGGCTTGCGGATCCGGCACATCGATACAATGAACATAAAGCGTCTTGCGGTCTGCAGAGACATCCACCGACAGAGTACCTGGCGTCAGGGTGATCAGATTCGCCAGCATGGTGATTTCAAAATCACGGTCCACCGTCAATGGATAGGCAATAAAACCGGGCTGCAGCTCGATCTTCGGACGCACAACGATGGTCGCCACCCGCCAGGCGGACAATACCAACTCGTAAACGAAGGTTGCGGCCAGGTTGAACGCCTTGCCGACACGGCTGAAGTAGGCCGTGGTCCCGACCTGTTCACGGATCAGGTAGAGAGCAGCTGTTCCAAGCACGAAGCCAAGGGCCAGATTGATCTCGCTGAAACTCCCGGTCACAGCCGCCCAAGCAAGCGCCATGAGTATATTGATCAAGAATAGGCTTGTCATCACAGCCCCCCGAATACAGAGCGCAGGTAGCCGCGCGGTTCGACCAGACCAACAGCTCCGCGTGTTGAGAGTTCAAGCATCCACTCCGGCTGCAAACCGAAATAGACAATCATTGCCGTCAAAATGCCAAGCGGAAGCCAAACGGCTGGCCCCGCCAGTCCCGCAGCCCGTCCGCCAGCAACTGCGGCGGCCGCCCCCGGCCCCACACTCTCGCCGTCGGGCGTCCCTTCCGGTCCGCCTCGCCAGAACGCGTAGATCCACACACGGCCCATCGCGATGGTCGTCAAGAAGCCACTGAGCAGAATGGCGGCACCAAGCAAGGCCCTGCCATCGGCGAACGCAGCATCGACCAACAAGACCTTCGGCCAGAAACCGGAAAAGGGCGGCAGTCCCGAAACAGCGAAGGCAAGCACCAGGAAAACGGCCGCAAAGGCAACGTTCCTTTGATAGAGCCCACCCAACTGACGTAGATCGTAGGTGCCCGACATCATGTTCACGATCCCGCTGGCCATATACAACGCTGTCATCACGATGATCGAATGAACCGCATAGAAGATCGCTCCCGACAGCGCGAGGGTGGTCCCCACTGCAATGCCCGCCAGCATGGAGCCAATCCCGGCAATCACAAGATAACCGAGCAAACGCCGGAGCTCACTTTGCGCCAAGGCGCCGAAAGCGCCAGTCATAAGCGTCAGGATCGCCACCAGGGCAAAGAGGTCTGCGAGTGCTTCGCGGGATCCCGGCATGATCAGTACGAAAATCCTCAGCAGCGCATAGACACCAACCTTGGTCAGAAGCCCGGCAAACACTGCAGACACCACAATGTTTGGCGTGTGATAGGACGCGGGGAGCCAGAAATTGACAGGGAAAGCCGCCGCCTTCATTGCAAACGCCAGGAAATAAAGCACTGCGATGGTGAGAAGCGTTCCGGACGCCGGGCTGTCGAGCTCAGACATCTTGATCGCAATGTCCGCCATGTTCAGCGTGCCGAACACGCCGTAAATCATGCCGGTTCCGATCAGGAAAAAGTTCGTGCCGATGAGATTCAAAACGCCGTATTTGACGGCGCCGTCCAACTGGGGCTTTTCATTGCCGAGAACCAGCATGCCGTAGGACGAGATCAGCAATACTTCGAACCAAACATAGAGGTTGAAGATGTCCCCGGTCAAAAACGCGCCGCACACCCCGGCCATGAGCAAGACAAGAAACGGATAAAACCCGTATCTGCGCCCCGTAGCCCCAACGGTCACAATTCCATAAAGACCGGCGCAAAACGCAACAATCGAAGCAATCAGCGACAGCGTGGCACCAAGCGCATCAACGGTGAAGGCAATCCCGAACGGCGGCAGCCAGCCACCCATCACCATCGTGATAACACCTTGATCCAAAACACGGATCAAAAGCCCGAAGTTGACCAAGACGAGAAGCGCCAGGAAAAGCATCGCCAGTTTCGGCTGGGCGTCTGTGTTCTTGCGCATCATCAGGCAGACGGCACCGCCGATCAGCGAAACCAGAACCGGCGCCACGATCAACCAGTCCGCGGCCGCCACAGGCTCAAGGTTCATGGCTGCGGAATAGTCGACTTTTTCAGAAGAATAAGTGCTGGCCATGTCAGATCAGTACCCTTGCGGCGGAAGCGGATCGTTCTCAGGCTCGGCAACGCGCATTTCGTTGACGTCGTCCGTGCCAACTTCCTGGTAGGCCCGGAAGGCCAGCACAAGAAGGAACGCAAAGAAGGAAAAGGAGATCACAATAGCCGTCAGGACCAGCGCCTGCGGTAACGGATTGGCGATCACCTCCGTTGGCACCATCAACCCTTCCGGAATGACGGGCGGCACCTCACGGGTCAAACGGCCATTGACGAAAATCGACATGTTGACCGCGTTTCCGAGGATAGCGATGCCGAGCAACATTCTCACCAGCTGCTTGGAAAGCATGAGGTAGACGGAGACAGCGAAGAACAGCCCGACAAGGATAGAAAGACCGGTTTCCATCAGTCGCTCTCCCTTTCTTCCAGCGCCAACGCAATCGAACTGATCGCGCCCACCACCACCAGGTAGACGCCAATATCGAAGATCAACGGTGTCGACAACTTGATCTGGACATTGAACAGATCGATCGGCCACCACTGGCTGGTCATGAAAGGCTGATTGGTGAACAACGAGATCACGCCTGCTGCAGCTCCCATGAACAAGCCAAAGCCGGCGATGCTCATTGGATGCACCTTGATCGCGCGGCGTACAGCTGCAACGCCGCAGGCAATGCCGAAGATCGCGAGTGCAGAGGCTGCAATCAGCCCGCCGATGAAACCACCGCCTGGCTCATTGTGTCCGCGCAGAAGGACGAAGATGGAATACAGCACCATCAGAGCGGACAGATACGGCGCAATGGTTCGGAAAATGACGGTACGCATTACACGGCCTCCTTCTTTGCGCCTGTATCGGACGGATCAATGACCTCGTCCTCAGGAAGTGTCTTTTTCGTGTGCACGCGGATCAGCGCAAGGACACAAAGCCCGGCCAGGGCAACCACCGCGATTTCACCGAGCGTATCAATACCGCGGAAATCAACGAGGATGACGTTCACGATGTTCCGGCCGTAGGCAATCGAATTGCTGTACTCGGTGAAGAAGTCCGACAGCCTGCGGTCGAAGGGCTGCTGTGTAATCGCCATCAAGGTCAAGCCAAGCCCAAGGCCGACCGATACGGAGATAGCGCCGGTAACCAGTGTGGAGACACCATTGCGATGATCCCGTGGAGACAGGTTCAGGCGTGTCATCACAAGCGCCAGAATAACCACCGACAGCGTTTCAACCATCAACTGTGTGAAGGCCAGATCCGGCGCACCAAAGAGGAGGAAAATCAGGGCAACCGCAAAGCCCTGGATGCCGAGAGAGACGATGGCGGTCAGACGCGTCTTCGCGACAAGTACCGAAATCAGACCGAGCACCGCGATCAGAAAAATGCTCCACTCATAGAACGTGTAGGTGGGCATTTTCGGCATGGCTGGCCATCCGCCGCCAACATACCCCGGCACCAATACCGCGGCACCGGCGGCCAGAAAGGTCAGCGCCATATAGGTCTGCATCTTACCGCCCTGCACCACCCTGGTAATGGCTGTAGACAACGACACAATACCGGCGATTGCCTGGTCAAAGCCTTTGTCCGGTCCCCAACCGATGGCGGTCAGCGTTCCAGCTATCAAAGCTCTGAGCTTGTCGAGCTGGGTAAACAGGAAAATCCCCATGCCGATCGTAATCAGAGACAAGATCAACGGGGCGTTGATCTTGGTCGGCCAAAGATGCAGATCGATCTCGGTGAAAGATCCGATCAAGGATGACAGAGTTGGTCCGATAAACAGAACGCCTGTTGTGTGCGGGATGACCGCAAGGATGAACCCCAACACAGACAACACCACCGGACCGGCAAACAACAACACCGGCCCCTCGTGAGCGTGTTTCGGAGTGTCCACCGCTGGGCCGAAGAACGGCTTGATCGCAACGGCCGCTGCGATAACCAGCATCAATGAGTTGCCGACAACAGCCACGACAGTGATTAGGAGGCCAAAGTCCGGCCATCCCCATGTGCCGTAGTAAAGAACTTCCTTGGCGATAAAACCAATGAAGGGCGGAAGTCCTGACATCGACAGCCCTGCCAGACAGGCAGCCCCGAAGGTGATCGGCATCGCGGAGCGCAAACCACCAAGATAACGGATGTCCCGGGTGCCCGCTTCATGATCGATGGTTCCGGCAACCATGAATAGTGCGCCCTTGAACAGCGAGTGCGCCAATAGATACAGAACCGCGCCCTCAAGCGCTTTTTCATGACTTGTGCCGGTCAACATGACGAGAAGACCGAGAGACGCCACCGTTGTGTAGGCCAGCATCAATTTCAGATCGGTCTGACGCACGGCCAGAATGGTACCCACCAACAAAGTGATACCGCCAAAGAGCGGCAACACCGTCGTCCAGAGCGCGGTGTCTCCGAGAAGCGGGTGCATGCGCATAAGGAGGTAAACACCTGCCTTGACCATTGTTGCGGAGTGAAGGAACGCGGAGACGGGCGTCGGCGCTTCCATCGCATTGGGAAGCCAGAAATGAAACGGAAACTGGGCTGATTTCGTAAACGCTCCGCCGAGGACCAGCAGGAAAATCGGCACATAAAGGCCGGTGTCCTTGATGATATCGGGCGATGCCAGAAGCACCGACATCTCGATTTCACCGGTCGCAGAAATGATGACGATGAAACCGGCCAGCAAAATCAAGCCGCCACCGCCCGTCACCACCAAGGCCTGGATTGCTGCTCGTCTGGACGCCGCCCGAAGGTGGTCAAAGCCAATCAACAGGAAGGACGTGATCGACGTCAACTCCCAGAAAATAAACATGGAAATCAGGTTGTTGCCGAGCACGAGCCCCAACATAGCGCCCATGAAAAGAAACAGGAACGAAAAGAAACGGCCTTGCTGCGGATGGCCTTTCAGATAGCCACCGGCATACAGAATAATGAAGGTTCCGATCCCTGAGATCAGAAGCGCAAAAAGCGTAGACAATCCATCGACATAAATGGAGAAGTTCACACCATAGCTCGGCGCCCAAGCGACCGCTGCAACAAAGGACTGGCCCTCCGAAACAGGTGCGACAAAACCTGTGAAATGCAAAAAGATGAGCGCGGGAACCACCGCCAGCGGCCACGCCGCGTTGTGTTTGAACCACTTCGTCAAGAACGGCGCGGCCACTGCAGCCGCAAACGGCGCAAGCACAGCCAGAAGCGTGGTTTCGTCAGTAACTGCGGGCGTCATACTGATCTTTCGTTACGGTTGCCGATGGAGCATCGCGGATATGCTGAACGAATCGATGTCTTTGGGGGGCATAATAGCGGGATAGGAACTGTCAGGTGCGTAATTGGGACCCGTTTTTTGGACTTCAAGGCACAACGCGTGACCATTCAATACCTTACTCAACGCCAGGGTGCTGCCTCCCTTGACGCTGCGAGCTTCGTGCAAAAGTATTTAAAAATTGATTCCATTTGTCTTTTTGCGACATTCAGCCTCGGCCCGCCCGCTAGCCAACCAAATCAGCAGGAAGCCTCCCACTGCAAAGCAACACCAAAGATGAAACTGGTCTCATACGTAAACAACGATTTCTACGGGACTGCGTGCTGGCTCGCGCTGTAGAGCCGCGAACAATCCCCTAATACCGCAAGCCTCTTGATTTCACGTCCCTAATACCGTTCACTTTAAGAAACGTCGCAGTGGTTTCAGCGGCAAAATTAAGCGAGGCAACGCATGGCTTTGGACCAAAGAGGGGGGACAGCGTCCGGGGCTGCTGCTTCGCAGCCGAGCAATTTGAATTTCGAAACACTTTTGTCTCTCAGCGGCGACGCAATCCTTCAGCTGGGCCTCACCGGAACTTTGGAGTATGCCTCACCGTCCGCTTCCCGCTTGTTTGGCTGGGACTCCGAAAAGTTGCCGGAACATTTAAGTGACCTCGTCTATCTTGGCCCTCCCAACCCGGAGGCGGAGACGCTTCACAAGATTCTGTCTGGATCTGCAACACCAGACGTCAGCTTGCCCCATGCCGACCTACAGCTTCGCTCGGCACATGGCTCGCTTGTTTGGGCCGAAGTGACCACGCACCTCATCGAAAAAGACGGAGAACCGGCCGCATTTGCGGTCTTCTTTCGGAGCATTGCACGGCAAAAGGAACTCGAAGGGCTGCTTGAAGCGGCCACGCAGACGGATGCCTTGACCGGTCTCTTCAATCGCCGCGCTTTCGAAGACACATTGAACAGGGAGTGGGCGATCGCACTACGCGAAAACACCCACACAACTCTTATCAAGGTTTCGGTCGACAAATTTGACGCGATTTCCGAACAGTATGGACAAAGCGCTGCAGACGACTGCGTGGCGAAAGTGGCAGACGTTCTGAAAGACACCGCGCGCCGACCCGCCGACGTTGCCGCCCGGATTGCGATGTCGGAGTTCGCATTGCTTTTGCCTCGAACACACGAAATGGGCGCCGAAACCATCAGCGCCTATATACAAGTCGCGATTCAAGACTTGGGGATCCCCAACCCGGGAAACACCGCTCATAACGGTGTCGTTACCGCTTCGGTCGGTACAGCCTGCGCAGTTGCCGAACACAAAGGCGTGGCGGAAAGCTCAGAGTTTCTGTTAGCTGCTTCAGAATCTTGTGTTTTTCAGGCCCGTCAGGAAGGCGGAAACCGTGTCAAATTCTCAATGAGCGTCCTTGGCGGATGAGCTTCCGCCTCTTGCCGGTTCCAGTGATTTTCTTATCTCTTAGTCGGTACAAAGCTAGGAAAAGACAATGAGCGACGACACCGACACACAAATTAAAAAATCAACGGCTGAATGGATGGCGCAGCTCACGCCCGAGCAGTTTTATGTCACCCGTCAATCGGGCACGGAACGCCCCTATACGGGCCCCTACTGGAACAGCTTCAACGCCGGCCGCTACGATTGCGTCTGCTGCGGTGCCGAGCTTTTCCATTCGGACACCAAGTTTGATGCGGGCTGTGGCTGGCCAAGCTTCTTCGAAGCAGCACATCCTGGTGCGATACGCGAGATTGAGGACCGGTCCCACGGCATGATCCGTACGGAAATCAGATGCAACAAATGCGACGCACATCTTGGGCATGTTTTTCCAGACGGCCCGCCGCCAACAGGACTGCGCTATTGCCTAAACGGCCACGCGATGTCCTTTGAGCCAAAAGAGTAATGCCGCAGAGTTTCGTTGCGGCAAATGGCGGCTTTCAGCGAGACATTATGAAAGCCCAAACCATTGAACTCATTCATGACATTTCTTTGCGGGACTTTAGGCCTCCTTTAACATAACACTGGTATTTCCCCTGATAACTCGCCGCACTTTCAGGGGAAACACCTTGCCTATTCTTCGGATACTGGGACATGTCCTGTTGGGGGCAAGCTTATACGCTGCCTTCACCGCAGGGGCCCGAAGCCAAGACAAGATCATCGCCTACACTGGGTTTCTTCCCCCCTTGTCGATCAATGCCGAGGAACGGGGCATCGCCGTTGAGATCATGGAACTGGTCGCGAAAGAGGCGGATATCGAACTCGATATCCGGTTCGCACCTTGGAAACGGGCGCAGGTACTCGTCGAAAACACCCCTGGGTCTCTCATTTTTTCCCTAGCCTACACGCGAAAACGCAGCGAAAAACTGAAGTACATTGCCCCGTTGATCTACACGGAAAGCGCCTTCATCACCCTCGATGAACAAATCGACAGCTTTGAACAGGCGCTGGCAGACAACAAGGTCATCGGAGTGCATCTGGGCAGCCAGAGGGCCCGTATCTTACGGCGAAATGGCCTGACAAACCTAACCGAGATTGCCACCGCAGAACAGATGGCCCGGATGCTCCAGGCCGGACGTGTAGACGCCTGGTACACCATTTCGATGCGCGCAAGTTACATCACTCGCAAGCAGGGCTTTGATCACACACGCCTTCAGGTTGGAGCCCCACTTTCGCACGGCGTGCAATGGCTGGCCGCCAACAAGTCTGTGTCCCCCGCCCTGAAAGCCCGCTTGTCAAAGGCTGTTTCTAAGGTTTGGCGGGATCCAAGATATTGGCAGATCGTCGACAGCTATCTGCAATAACCCGCGCGTAACGCAGGATTTACCCCACAAACATCACCACGTGAGTACCGTCAGGAAAATGGAAGCGAACAGTTTGGCTCCGCTGGCCAACGGCTTCGTTTCTTGGCTCGCAAAGGATATATGATGACGGTGACGGCTTGCTTGAAACTCCTGATGCTGCCAGCGGTGCTGATTGGCGCCCTGGCAATGAAGGATAGCGTTGCAGCACAGGACCGGTTGCCGGACGGTGACGTCGCAAAACTTCACCACAATGGAACGACCTATGCGGCCTGGTACGGCACCCCCACGGATCGCTATGGGCATGCGATTTTGGGCGATGGGATTGAGGGCGGATCGCTGCATCTGAAAGTCGGTGGGAACGATTACACTGTGACCCTGCCACAAGACCAGGTTTTTGAAGATCGCACACCGCGCATTATTGATCTGAACGGCGACGGTAAGCCGGAAATCGTCACAATCCGGGCCTTCTTGTCTGCCGGCGCAAGTGTGGCTGTTTTTGGATTTCAAGGCGATCAATTGGTTGAACTTGCAAGTTCCCGGCCCATCGGCCGGACGAACCGCTGGCTCAACATTGCCAGGATCGCGGATTATCTCGGGACTGGACAAAAGCAGATTGCGTTCGTTGAAACGCCGCACATTGGCGGAACATTGCAAATCGCACGCTGGCAAGGGAATAAACTGGAGCTGGCACACGCGCTCCGTGGATTTTCAAATCACAAGATTGGCGCGCGAGAGCAAAACCTGAGCGCAACGGTCAAAGCCGATGCTCAAGTCCTGCCCTTCATCATACTGCCATCCAACAATCGCAGGGCCCTGCACCTGGTTGGATACAAGGATGGAGAATTTCGGAGTTTGGGCCAGAAAGCGCTTAAAGCCCCTGTCGCTAGGCATATCCCGGGCGCACAAACAAAAGCAGATTGTGCAGCGTTTGAGCTAGAAAATGGCGCGCAGACACGAATGTGCGCGAGCGATATCAACGCTGGGTGACACCTGGAAGCCAAAACAGTTCCGGGGATCCATTCACGCTGCTTGTCGATCGCTTCAAGGATATTCATTGGCCGCAAAGGACCTGACCTGATAGTCATTCCGGCAAGTCTTCCTTGAGAATTGCCAATGTCTGCCACCGCCACTAACGATCCTTTTGCGCCCGATGGGTCATACGCCTGGTTTCGCTTGGCTGTCTCGATCCTGCTGAGCACGCTTGGTGGCGCGGGAATGTGGGCGGTGGTGATTATCATGCCGGCTGTCCAAGTGGACTTTGGCATTGACCGGGCCGGATCTGCCCTACCCTACACGCTGACGATGATCGGCTTTGGTCTTGGCAACTACCTTCTCGGACGGGTTGTCGACAGGTACGGCATTGTCCTGCCGGTCATCGCTTCAGCCGTTAGTCTCGGCGCAGGTTTCGCGCTCGCTGCCGTCGCGCCAAACATCTGGGTGTTTTCGCTCGCACAAGGATTGCTGATCGGCCTTGGAACCTCGGCAACCTTCGGCCCGCTTGTCGCTGACGTTTCTCACTGGTTCGTCAAACGACGTGGTTTGGCAGTTGCCTGCGCTGCCTGCGGAAACTATCTGGCCGGCGTGCTCTGGCCGTCCTTGATCAAATGGAACCTTAACACGGGAGACTGGCGCGATACCTACTTGCTCATCGCTTTCATTTGTCTCATCACGATGATCCCGCTTGCTTTGGCATTGCGCAGAAGGCCACCAGAATCGGCGTTTAGCACAGCTCCTGCTCCTTCCGCTTTCCACCAGGCTTCTGCAGGATTGTCACCGCAAGCGCTTCAGCTGCTGTTGTTTGTGGCAGCGTTAGGCTGTTGTGTCGCCATGGCCATGCCCCAAGTCCACATCGTCGCCTACTGCGTCGACCTTGGATACGGCGTAGCGCCGGGTGCTGAAATGATCGCAATCATGACAGCCGCAGGCGTTGCCAGCCGGCTGGTGTCGGGTGTATTGGCCGACAAGATCGGCGGCGTTCGGACCCTACTGATCGGCTCAGTCCTGCAATGTGCTGCCCTGTTCTTGTTCATACCTTTCAACGGGCTTGCATCCCTTTATCTGGTGTCCCTGATCTTTGGGCTGAGCCAGGGTGGGATCGTCCCGAGCTATGCCGTAATTGTCCGCGAATACCTTCCTGCCCGTGAGGCCGGACAACGGGTCGGGCTCGTCATTATGGGGACTATTCTCGGCATGGCACTTGGAGGATGGCTGTCCGGGTGGATCTACGACCTAACCGGATCCTACCAGGCAGCGTTTTTGAATGGTATCGCCTGGAACTTCCTCAACATCACCATCATAATCTTCATTTTGATGAAGGGTAAGCGTCGCCTCGCAGCAGCTGTCTGAACTGTTCAACAGTTTCAGATGCCCCCTCAATCGAGAGCGCCGACCTATCAAGGCCGGAGTTCTACGAGCCAAATTTGAATGCCGAGCTCATAAAGATAGCACTTATCGGCAAATATACCTAATATTTCAGAGACATAAGTCGCAAAAAGCTAAGTTTAATGAAATGGATTCATAAGACTTTGTGAAATAGGATTGCGCCGACAACCTGCATACACCCGACCAAAACCTTGAAAGCTATCTGACAAGCGGGAAGACGTGTTTCGTATTATCGAAAAGACCCTGACATTATTACTGATGGCGTCGTTCCTGTGCTTGGCGTTCCCTGGTGGCGGGTCTTCCGCCTCTGATCAACAGGACATCCAGATAATCACGTGGCGTGGAATGACCCCCGCTGAACAGGGTTTTTTGTCGCGGCTGAGCGAGCTCGGCATAAGGGCAAAATTCCATCATTTCGACGCCGGGCGGAGTGAAACCAATCTTGCAGGTTTCTTGAGGGCCAATCGGTCCGATCTTGAAAAGAGAAACCTTATCTACACCTTCGGAACAACTGCAACCAACACCCTTCTCAATTTCGGGGTGGGCAATGTTCCGTTGGTTTTTAACATCGTGTCAGATCCGATCGGCAATAACATCACGCTGTCGATGCATATGCCAACGCGCGGCGCGACCGGTGTCAAACAATCCCTTTCCGCAGAAGTCATCTTGCAGTTGCTGGAGCAGGTCTACCCGTATGAAACCATAGCGGTTTTATTCGACCCAAGAGAACCCAACTCCACCACAGAAGCCGATAAGGTCACAAATGTCGCGGATGTCTTGGAAAAACAAACACTGCGTGTGCGGTTCATTCCCGATGTGGAAGATGCCGAATTGCATGTGGAACTGATGAGGTCACAGCTGGAAGCCGCAGATGTTGTCTATGTCACCTCGACATCATCGTTCGTACAGAAAGCTTATCTTTTGAAGCAAATATTGCCGCCAAACATCGTGAGTGTAACAGCATCCCCGGCGCTGGTGGACCATGGTGTTTCTTTGGCCTTTGGCGAAGCGTATTGGCAGCGCGGCGAAGCTGCTGCGGAATTGGCGGCAGAAATCCTGCTGAACGGCAAATCCCCCTCGGAAGTTTCAATCAACGAGATCAAGGCAAACGAGTCGATCCTCTTCATCGGAAAAACAAGCCCAGTGGCAGACAGGCTCGATCTGAGTGCGTTTCCCGATCGCGTGAAATACAGGTGATGTGGCAGGACATAGGCCACGCTTGATCGCCCTTGCCTTGACCGGGCAAACACCTTACCTCCGATTTCATGAAAAACGACACGCTCCCTCCACGCGCTGAAGCGCGCCCCGTCCAAATTGAAACCCACGGCATTACCCGGCAAGACGCCTACAGTTGGCTGCGGGCCGACAATTGGCAGGAGGTCATGAAAGACCCCAGTGTCCTAGATGCCGACATCCGGGCGTATCTTGAGGCGGAAAACACCTATCACGAGGCGCAAATGGCGCCGACGAAAGCTTTGCAGGAAACGTTGTTTTCCGAAATGCGAGGCCGCATCAAGGAAGATGACAGCGCGGTTCCCTCCCCTGATGGCCCTTATGCCTACAGCCTGAAATACAAGACGGGCGGACAGCAGCCGATCTTCTACCGAATACCGCGCGATGGTGGTGAAGACACTATCTTGCTGGATGGTGACAAGGAAGCCGACGGCAAAGCCTATTTCAAGATCGGCGGCGCCAGCCATTCCACGGACCATAAGCTGTTGGCCTGGGCCTACGACGACAAGGGGTCTGAGTATTACTCCCTCCAGTTCCGCAATCTAGAGACAGGTGAAGACACCGGTTATGTCATCGAAGACACGAGCGGCGGCGGTGTTTTCTGCGCGGAGAGCAAATACGTCTTTTATATCCGCCTTGATGCCAATCACCGGCCGTCCAAACTTTTACGCCATGAAATTGGTACGGACCCAGCAACAGATGTGCTCGTCTACGAAGAAAAAGACCCTGGCTTCTTCATGGGTGTCGGCAAAACGCAGTCCGGCGACACGATTGTCATCGACATTCATGATCACGAGACGTCCGAAATCTGGATGATCCCGGCGGATCAGCCCACAACAGCGCCCGCCCTGATCGCTGCTCGCGAAACCGGCATCGAGTATTCCGTCGATGACCATGGCGACACGCTTTACATCCTTACCAACGCCGACGGCGCGGAAGACTTCAAGATCGTGACGGCTCCGAAAGCCACGCCAGGCCGTGAAAACTGGCGCGATCTGGTGCCGCACAAGGCCGGGTGCCTGATCCTGTCCCACTGCGTCTACAAGACATTCACGACCCGTTTGGAGCGGGAAGATGGCTTGCCGCGGATCGTCATCCGTAACCTTGCAGACGGCGACGAACATTATGTCGCCTTTGACGAGGAAGCTTATTCGCTGGGATTGTCTGGCGGGTATGAATTCGACACAGAGACCATCCGCTTTTCCTATTCATCCATGACGACGCCGTCACAAACGTTCGACTACAACGTCGCAACGGGCGAACGCAAGCTGCGCAAGGAACAGGAAGTGCCCTCCGGCCACAAGGCAGATGACTACGTCACGCGGCGGTTGATGGCACCGGCGGCTGACGGCGAAACGGTACCGGTCTCAATTCTCTACCGGAAAGACACACCGCTGGACGGCTCGGCCCCACTCTTGCTCTATGGCTATGGGTCTTATGGCATTTCCATCCCGGCCAGCTTCAACACGAACAGTCTTTCGCTGGTCGATCGCGGGTTTGTCTATGCCATTGCCCATATCCGCGGCGGCAAGGAAAAAGGCTTCGGCTGGTACAAGGCCGGACGGCGAGAGAATAAGAAGAACACCTTCACAGATTTCATCGCGGCGGCAGATCATCTGGTCAAGGACGGCTTCACAAGCCACGAGAAGATCATTGCGCAGGGCGGATCAGCCGGCGGTATGCTGATGGGTGCGATCTCGAACATGGCGCCGGAGAAATTCGGCGGCATCGTTGCCGAAGTCCCGTTTGTCGATGTGCTGGCAACCATGCTGGATGACACGTTGCCCCTCACCCCGCCGGAATGGCCTGAGTGGGGCAACCCCATCACCGACAAAGTGGCCTATGAGTACATCGCTTCGTATTCGCCTTATGACAATGTCGAAGCCAAGGACTACCCGCCGATCTTCGCCCTTGCAGGTCTGACCGACCCGCGTGTGACCTACTGGGAACCGGCCAAGTGGGTTGCCAAACTCCGCGCGACAAAGACCGGTGACAGTCTCGTAATGCTCAAAACCAATATGGACGCCGGACATGGCGGGGCATCGGGACGTTTTGACCGGCTGAAGGAAGTTGCCCTCGTGCAAGCCTTTGCGCTTCAGGTGACCGGCAAGGCGTAAGCCCCTTCACAGTCTTGTGAAACTATTACCGGGTCCGGAAACGGATCCGGTTTTTCTTTGGCCATGAAGTCGCTTAGTGTGATCGGAGTGACTTCATAATGACAAGCAGGGATATCATGACCCGTACATCGTCCAGATGGCTTCGGCGCACCGCCGGTTTCACGCTGACCGCCGCCCTTCTCACGTCCGCCACGGTGACCCAGGCTGCTGAACTGCGCTGGTCGTCACCGACCGATCCGCAGACGATGGACCCGCATGCAGTCAACTCCGCCCCGGTGCTCGGGTTCTTGAACAATGTCTATGAAGGCCTTGTCAGGCGTGGTAAGTCCATGGACATTGAGGGATCCCTTGCCGAGAGCTGGGAGCCGATCGGAACGGACGGATGGCGCTTTAACTTGCGCAAGGGCGTGAAGTTTCATGACGGGGCTGATTTTACCGCTGAAGATGTCTTGTTCTCTTACCAACGCGCTTCATCCGAGGCCTCAGACACCGCATCCTGGTTTGCTCCGGTAAAAAGCGTTGAAGTCGTCGATGGCTTTACGGTCGATTTCCTAACCCACGCCCCCGACCCGATCTTTCCCGATTCCATCGCAAACTTTATGATCCTCGACAAGGATTGGGCCGAAGCAAATGATGCCGCCCTTCCCGCGAAGGATGCAGAAACTTACGCCACGCTGAACACAAACGGCACGGGGCCGTTCAAGGTCGTCAGCCGGCAACCCGGCGTCGAGACCGTGCTGGAACCGTTTGATGGTTGGTGGGATACCAAGGAGCACAATCTCACCAAGGCCACCTTCTTGCCAATCGCCAATCCGGCGACGGCCGTTTCTGGACTGCTCTCCGGTCAAGTCGATCTGATCAATCCGGTTCCGGTTCAAGACGTCAATCGGGTCGCCAATCAGCAAGGATTGAAACTGCATCAGGGCATTGAGGCCCGGGTCATCATGCTCGGCTTCGGGCACGCCCACGACACCTTGAAGTATTCCAAGGAATCGACCGGCAAAAACCCCTTCCAGGACGTTCGGGTTCGCAAAGCGGTGCAAATGGCGATCAATACCGAAGCCATGATCGACAAGATCATGCGCGGCAGCGCGGAATTGGCAACGCAACTCGTCAGCCCGCAAATGAAAGGATACAGCTCCGCAGCATCAGACCGTTTTGGCTATGACCCAGCCGCTGCCAAGGCCTTGCTGGCAGACGCTGGTTATCCGGATGGCTTCTCTTTCGGACTGATGTGCCCCAACGACCGCTACATCAATGATGAAGCGCTGTGCAAGGCAATGGCGGCGATGCTGACGCAGGCAGGCATGCGCGCCGAGTTGAATGCCATGCCGGTCCGCAGCTACTGGCCAGAACTTCGCTCCGGCAATTTCGACATGTATCTCCTGGGTTGGTCGCCTGGAACCTTCGACGCCGAACACCCAATCCGGTTCCTCGTCACCATGAGAAATGATGAGAAGAAGCTCGGCAGCTGGAACTTTGGCGGCTACTCAAACCCCGAGGTGGATGCGCTCTTGCCGCAAATCCAGCGGGAGATTGATCCGGCCAAGCGGCAGCAAATGCTGGATGAGATCGCTCTCACCGTCCGCAACGATGTGGTCTACGTGCCGCTCCACATCCAGCCCCTGCTGTGGGGCTCCAAGGACACGGTCGATCTGACCCAGCGGGCCGATAATTTCCTGATGCTGCGCTGGATTACAGTCAACTAGATCAGCGGGCGCTTAATCGAAATCGATTGAGCGCCTAAAGCTGATCGTTTCGAAAGGAGCCGAGCATCTTTGGGTGCGTCTAACAAAACGCCCGATGCTCTAGTCAACATCCGAGACTTATGAAACATACCGGCGCCGCTCGCGCCGGTATTTTTCCTTTCGGTCAAATAACAAAAATTTTTCTCCAATATTTCTTCAGAACATTTATTCGGATAACGAAATATAGATTAGATATTACAAAGAATAATATAAATATTACAGGCATTTAATGACGACAGTTTAATTTGAAATCTTCTCCGATCACGACCAAATCGTAACCGTCATCACCGGACAACAGTGTCCAAAACGATGGTCCTTGCGGAGGAGCAATACAATGACTTACCAGCCTACCCATCCCCTGCCGTTTTCAGTCAACACTGCGCCAGTCATGCCGATAGACCTCTATATCCCGGCTGGGCCGCCGGGTGATCAGAACGGAACCAGCAACACCGCTCTCTTCATGACCGATCTGGATGAACTCGGCTGGACGGTGCCGGACGCATTGGATGTTTCGACCAGTCCGGTCGAGTTCAACGATCTGCCGTTCTTGAACCTGGATCCTTACAATCTGGACGGTAAAGACAATCTTCCGACTGGCGACCTTGCAGAAGGGCCGCAGGGCGGTCTCAGTTCCCAGGTCGATGTCCAGGCAGGCTCCGGCGAGCAGCAGGTTAACTTCAGCCTCGAGATGGAAAACTACACGTACACCACAGAGTACGGACAAATTAACATCCTCACGCTGGCCGAAGAACGCACGACAGAAATCAAGACCATCAATTTCAACGGCCAAGAAGTCGCGGTGGAGTATCAGGCTGGCATTGCGCATGAATTTGAAGGCAGTTTCTACGACAATGCCTTCCGGGAGCTTTATGTCGAGATGGCTTTCGAAACCGGGATGACAATCCAGGCTGAAGCCTTCGACGCCAACGGCAACCCGATCATGACTGCGTTCGGATACGAGCAGGCGCTTGAAGTATACGGCGAGGCCTTTGATTACGGCATCGAAGAATTCGAAATGGCCTTCGAACTCGGAATTGAGCTCGAGCTGAACGATTTCGGCATGTATGAAATGACACTGTCGGTGATGTTTGAAGGCGAAATCGTCTACATGAACGGCGCAGAGCGTTTTTATGAGTTTGAAGACGAGCTGTTCTTTATGTTCTCCGACCAGGACCAGATCGACTTCAACCAAATCCCGGACGGGCTCTACAACGAGATCCAGAAATTTGCTGCCGGCATGGGTGATGCTTGGGGTGGCATGGAAATCCTGAACGCTCAGCTGGAAGCAATTTTCCTCCAGCTTCAGGAAGACGGTCACTACCAGGCATGGGATGACGTGGATCAGGGACTGGACAATCCGTTCGACTTCAACGTACCGCCGTCCGACTGGCTGACCTGATAGACTCGAACCACTCCGCAGAATTCATCCCTTTTGGAAGATCTGCCTTTCTCTTGAACGGACCGGTGGCAAAGCCATCGGTCCGTTGTCGTATTTCAGAAGGCCAACAATCTGGTCATATCGGATTTTGCGCCACAATAGCTTTTGACGTTTCGACCAGATGTTTGTACGACGGAACTCTGATTTGAAAGACATCTCTGAACAGAGATGCCGTCCGCGATTGCCAGAGGTCTTCATGCCGAAATTTGTGAGTAAAACTCGAAATGCCGGAAACCGCCTAAGGCTCATTGCGGTTGGCACTCTCGCATTCGCCCTAAGTGCCTGCCAGATCCAGTCGCCTTCAGATATTCTTTTTGCACCAACCTATAATACCGACCGCGGCAGCATTCCGGTCGTATCCGGAACTCAGTATGACTGCCGCACGTTTCAGGGCAGCGGTTGGAAAGGGATTGCCGGCGGCCGCGCTGCGAACTGGGGGGAGCCTTTCCCGGTCGCCCGGACAGCCTGTTTTAAGACGCGGGACGAATGTCAGGCTTTCCTGACCCTGATGAGCGGTTACATCGACTATCAGCCCTACTATCGCTGCCAGCCCCACACAGCCTGATATGATCAGCTGATCTGTCGCGCTATTGTCCTGGTGTTGCCGGAACATGTGCACAATCAATTCTCTGGTGCGGCGTGATCTGACCGCTTAAGTCAAAGTTGATACCGCGGGCAGCTGTCCTTGAAACACAGGTCGCTCGGCCAGATAGGTCCGCATAAACTCCCGCAGACACTTTGCACGCGCGCTCAAGAGCCTACCGGTTGGCCAGACAGCGTAGATATCTCGTTGCTGACCCTGCCAGTCTGGTAGAAGAAGTTTTAGTCGGCCCTGCTCTAGCGGCTCAGCAGCTTCAGTCACACTCAATAGACACACGCCAAACCCGTCCTCTGCAAACTGACGGACGAGCGCGATATCATCAACAATCACATCACCCTTGAGATGCAACTCGGAAGTGCTGCCAGTCAACCTGTGGCTCAACCGCCAGGCCGGGATCGTTCGGACGGCGATGATGGCATGTTGCTCAAGATCGTCTGGACTTTCCGGCATGTTGCACCCCTCAAGATAGGATGGGGCTGCCATCACCGCTGTCGAAATGGATCCAATCTTTCTTTGATAAAGACGCTGATCCTGCTGCGGGCCAATTCTCAGGGCCAGATCAATTCGCTCATCCAACAGGTCGATGTTGAAATTGCTCAGTCGCAAGTCCAGACGAATGCCTGGATACTGCCGCATGAAGGCGGTCCACATTGGCTGCAGGGCACCGACCGAAACATTGGTTGGCGCAGCTACAACGAGGGGCCCACTGAGTTCGTGCATCTCGGCGCTCAAGTTGCGCGCAGTGACCTCCGCCTGCTCCACGATCCCGGCAAAGGCCTGAAAATAGGCTTCGCCTTCAGAAGTCAGTCCGAATTTGCGGGCGGAGCGATGAACCAGTTGATGCCCGAGTTTGTCCTCCAATCGTTGCAATCGCCTGGTGACGGTCGCAGCCGGCAGGCCCAGCGCTGTGCCGGCACCCGTTAAGCTGCGGGCTTGGGCAACGTGTACAAAGAGCGCAATATCATCCAACATGATTACATTTTCGGAATTTAAATTGTCGATAATCGGTATTTATCATGAAAAATGAAATTCATATACCTCTCCTGTCCCCAAACAGATCAGGAGATGATCATGAGCCACTACTTCATCAGCGCCGGTATCGAAATGACTGCAGGCTCGAAGCTTGAGCAGGTTGAAACCGAGCTTCAGAAGCTGGTTGCGCAAACGCGCGAAGAACCAGGCTGCATCTTGTTTGAAATTCGCCAGAACCTGAAAGAACCAACAAAATTCACTTTGTGGGAGTGCTGGACCAATCCGGAAGCCTTGGCCGCACATTTCGAGGCACACCACACGAAAGCCTATCTCGCCCAAAACCTAACGGAAGTAAGGCACATCGAAGCGCTTGGAGAAATTGGAGACAAAACCTTCGCCGATGCGATCAAGGCACACGCATGAGACATCGTCTGATCTCGACCGCGTTGATGTCCTTCTTCTTGTCGTTTCTGATGTCCTGCTGGGTCACCCTGATAAATCTCGGCTGGAGCGACGCTTTCCTTGGTCAATGGATGTCTGCATTCCGGCTGGCATGGCCGGCTGCCGCCGTAATTGCATTCTGCTTTGGCCCTTTTGTCCAAAACGCCACCACCTACATCACGCAGCGCTTCCCGGGTTAGGTGCTCCGATCATGAGAGAAATCATGCTTCCAATTCGCCAAAACGTCGATCAACTTGGCCCCGTGGCCGGGCCATACAGCCATGCCGTGATCCACGGTGACACGCTCTACACGTCGGGTCTGACAGCCTTTGGCTCAAACAGCCAGTCCGAAGGCGCAGCAGAGCAAACACAAACCATTCTGGACCAGCTCTCCATTCTAGCTGAGAGCTGCAACACATCCCTGCAGCACCT
Organism: Roseibium sp. R5; assembly: GCF_055755305.1. Classification (NCBI taxonomy): domain Bacteria; kingdom Pseudomonadati; phylum Pseudomonadota; class Alphaproteobacteria; order Hyphomicrobiales; family Stappiaceae; genus Roseibium; species Roseibium sp. R5. Next base: position 2,935,890 of record NZ_CM146910.1, on the reverse strand, counting down.
GATCAAGGTCACGATCTTCGCGGTGGATCCGGCTGACATTCCCGAAGTCCGAAAGGTGCTCACAGACCGCTACGGTGAAAACGTGCCGGCCAGTTCTCTTGTGTTTGTAAAGGAGTTGTTTTCGCCGGATCTCCGGCTGGAAATCGAGGCAGTGTTTGGAGTGCATCCCGCCTAAAGTCCCCACCGCCACGGCGGGCTTGATCCCGCAGTGTACAAGACGGACGCTTAATCAAAACCGGTAGTGCAGCCATCAAACTGTATTGCCGGAACCGCATAATTCGGTGGCGGCTTTACAAACTACACTGGAGAAAGACAGTCTCTTTTATGGGCGTATCATAATAGGCCGGGATCTCCACAAACCCTGCAGCCTTGTACAAACGGATAGCACCTTCCATGGTAGGTAGCGTATCGAGCCGCATATACCGGTAGCCTGCGCTTCTGGCCCGTCCCAGAACGGCGGACACCAGGCTGGAGCCGACCCCGCTTCCCCGTCCCTCAGGCGCGACATACAAACGTTTCATCTCGCAAATGCCTTCATCAGCCATCGGCCGCAGGGCCACACAGCCGATCGATACATCAGAGCTCGTCTTCGCGAGTATCAGCGCACCTAGCGGCGGAACATACTTGCCAGGCAATGCAGCCAATTCTTCCTCAAAGCCTTGATACGACAAATCAATTCCAAGCCAATCCACATAGGCCCGGAACAGCCGTTTGACGTCTTCAAGGTCGCGGGACGGATCAGCATCCGTAACGGTAAAATCAGTCATGCTTGGGAAAAATCTTGTCCTGTTCAACTCGCGATCATTGGGCAGCGCCCGAAACAGCCGGGATTGCTTTTAAATAAACCCCGATCGCCTCGCGGTCGGAGGCCGGAAGGCGGGCCATATTTTCCTGAACCGGCACCATCTCCCCACCCACAGAATCGTAATCCGGTGTAAAGCCGCTTTCCAGGTAATAGGCAATGTCGGATGCGCTCCAGCTACCAAATCCTCCCGAGACAGGGGTGATGTTCGGCACCCGCCCCTCACCCGTTGCAGCCGGTGCCCCGCCCAACCACTCCGAAAGGATCAAGCCGCCAGCAAAATCGCGCGGCGTATGGCATTCCCCGCAATGGCCCATGCCTTCCACGAGATACCGTCCCCGCTCCCAAATTGCCGGATCCACATCTTCTCCACCACCAGGTGCCGCAACTACCGGAGCCGGGTCCAGGAACATTCGTTTCCAAAGCCCGACGCCCCGCCGGATGCTGAAAGGAAAGGCCAGTTCATTCGGTCCGGCATCTCCGCCGACAGCCGGCAGGGTCTTCATGAAGCTGAAGAGATCCTTGATGTCCGCGAGATCCATCCGGGCGTAAGAGGCATACGGAAAGGCCGGATAATAATTCCGGCCGTCCGGAGATGTCCCGTGTGTCATCGCGTTTGCTAGATCAGCGACTGACCAATTCCCGATACCATCATTCGGGTCTTGGGAGACATTTGGTGCCACGAAAACGCCAAACGGAGTTTCAAGACGCAGCCCGCCACCGAGTTTCAGCTTGTCATCGCCCTTCGCATCCGGCGCGGCGTGGCAGGAACTGCATCCAGATGCCCAAAACACAAGCTCACCATTGTCCGGATCGCCCGGTCCGAGGTTGGCAACTATGTTTTCGTCCAACCGGGTTGGGGCGGAGAGAAACCAGCCCAAGAGTGCCGCAGCAACGCCCAGCACGATCACGAACAGCAAGAGCTTTTTCATGATGGTTCTCCCCTCACCCCGAATTATGGATCCCGGAAATCCTAGTTCTTGACCCGGAACCCTTCATGGCACGACTTGCATGTCCCGAAGACTGGCCCCATCGCCGCTTTGAACGCATCGAGATCGGCTGGTCCGGCGCGTCCGGCTGCTTCCATCGCCGTGCCGGTCGCAGCAGCGAACTTCGCGATCTCGGCATCAAATCCGGCGCGGTTGTCCCAGATCGCCGGAGCGGCTTCTGTGTCGCCCGCGTTTGATCCATCCGGGAAATAGTCTCCAAAAGTAAGGGAGGCTGCACGCATGGCGGCAATGGCCGCTTTTCCGGCAGCAGGCGAATAGGCGATTTCGCCCTTCATCAAGCCGCCGCCAAGGCCAGCAGCTGCACCAACGGACGACATAATCGCCTGCCGGTCACCAATTGGATCATCGTCCGCCTGGGCCGCCCCAAGGCTGGCTGCAATCGCGATCGAAACAATGGAAATGCACTTCGAAATGGTCCGCATGGTCCTCTCCTCACTGACAGGTCTCAGCTTTGCTCAAGCGGATCTGCGTGTGGGAGCGTCCATCCCGGCAGCCGCATAAGTCTAGGGGAGCGGAAAGTTGCGGGCGTTGCAAGCTTTGAAATGTAACAACCGTTATCAAGAAATAGTGCGCAGACGTCTGCGGAAGGCAAAAAAGCCCCCGGTCTCGATTGAAGCCGGGGGCGGAAACGTCGCAGAAGCGAAGGTTTACTTCGTTGCAGCTTCGTACATCTCCAGGACGTAGTCCCAGTTGATCATGTTGTCGATGAAGGCTTCCAGGTACTTCGGACGCGCGTTGCGGTAGTCGATGTAGTAGGAATGCTCCCAAACGTCACAGCCCAAAATCGGGCTTGCGCCGTGAACCAGCGGGTTTTCCCCGTTCGGGGTCTTCATGATTTCCAGTTTGCCGTCCTTGACTGCCAGCCATGCCCAGCCAGAACCGAACTGGCCGACGCCAGCTGCAATGAAGTCCGCACGAAACTTGTCGTAGCCGCCAAGGTCGCTGTCGATCGCAGAAGCCAGAGCGCCCGGCAGAGAGGTGCCGCCACCGTCTTTCTTCATCCACTTCCAGAAATGGATGTGGTTGTAGTGCTGACCGGCGTTGTTGAAGAGAGGCGCGTTTTTGCCGAAGCTTTCTTTTACGACGTCTTCCAGAGACTTGCCTTCCAGGCCGCTGCCGGCGAGCAGCTCATTGCCTTTGGTGACATAGGCCTGATGGTGCTTGTCGTGGTGAAACTCGAGTGTTTCTGCAGACATATACGGGGCCAAAGCGTCATAAGCATACGGCAGATCAGGCAATTCAAAAGACATGGCAAACTCCTCATGTGTTCTATGAACAGCGGCGCTGACCAAAACGGCCGCGTACCGTGTTGAGCCGCAAAATAGGTTCGTCACCTGCGCTCGGCAAGGCGCGTTTTGAAAATAAAGAAAAATTTTCTTTGTTTTATCGCTTGTCCGGCTGAAATGCATTCCGGATCAAGCGGGAATCGAAGTTGAGCGGCATCTCACCCTCGACGGCGTAGATATAAAGCGCAGCCCGCAAGATGGCGCTGAGTGTGGTCACGACGACAGACCCGACGAGGATCAGGGTCACGCCCACCGTGGCCAAACCACTGCCCAAAGCCGGGTTTTGCTCAAAAGAAAAGATCCCCAGCATCAAGATTGGCATCGCCACAATCAAAATCAGGAAATTCAAAGCCCCCAATCCTATATGTCCAACCAGCGCTTCGCCCCAGGTTTTTCGAACGGCTTGAACTGATCGCTTGATTGCGGTCACCGGACCGACACCATCCACCACCAAAATCGGCACGGCGAAATACGTGGCAACAGCCCAACCGGCCCCGAGCAAGTTGATGAAAAAGCGCATCAGCCCCTTCAACCGGCTTTCAAGAAGCTGCAGAACCCAACCGACAAATGCCGTCACCAAGGCCCAAAGCAGGATCTGCGGCAGTCTGCGCATGGACAGGCTGAGACCGTCCATGACCGTCGGATCTCCCCCGGCGAACCGGATCAGGGCACAGCCAAGAAGCGCCGCGTTGAAAAAGATCATGATGAAGTAATTGATGAACAGGAAAACGAACATCAGCGCCCAAAACCTTGGATCCTGATCCGGTTGCTCGCTGTCGAAGATGCTCTGGAAAAAAACTTGAAGTTCGGGCGTCGTGTAAATCGCCCAGCCTCCGGACCCAATCACAAGAGCAAGTGCCAAGGCGCTCATGATCGGAAACAAGAGCATCTCCTTGTCAAGGAGCAACACTTTCCAGCAAGCCGCCCCAAGCGCCAGGGCTCGTTCCAGTTTCTCGATCATGTGTGGTTCCGTTCGCCGTTCAAACCGACAACATACGAAACCACATCTTCCGTTAAGGAAGCCCGAAGACAGACACTTCACACTTCAAATGCGCCCGCGTCCATCCACAGACATCGGTCGCCCTGGCGGTCAGTTCTGTTGTTGTAGCGGTGCGATCAGGGCAAGAATCCGCCTGTTACACCATTTGATTCGTTGAGTTTTTCCAAGATGGGCAGTGTTTATCCTGGCGCGGTGAAGCCAGCCCTGTGGCTGTTTGCTTTTACCATTATCGCTGCGTCCCAGCCCCAACAGATCCAGGCGGCTGACGTTCGGGTTGTTGACGGAGATACGCTCGTTGTGAACGGAGAGCGGGTCCGCCTTGAAGGAATTGATGCACCCGAACTGGCCCAAACCTGCCTCACGTCTTCGGGCAAAAGCTATCGATGCGGCCTGACCGCCAAGGAGCACCTGCGATCGCTTGTAAAGCAAGGTGATGTCACGTGCAGGGGAAATGAAACCGACGCCTACGACCGGAAACTCGCCACCTGTTTTTCCGGCAAAAAGAACCTGAACAAAGCCATGGTCGCAGATGGTCATGCGTATGCGTTCTTGCGATACTCTGATGCCTATCGGACCGAACAGGAAATGGCTCGGCTGAATGGCGCAGGTCTTTGGGCGGGCATTGCTGAAGCCCCTTGGGACTTCAGGCAGCAAAAATGGCAAGTTGCAGGGTCAAAAGCACCGGCAGGCTGTCCAATCAAGGGGAACATTTCGGCCCGCGGACGGATCTACCACACACCCTGGTCACCGCACTACAACCGGACACGAATCAACGAGGCTGCGGGAGAACGATGGTTCTGCTCTGAAGAAGAGGCGGTTGCCGCTGGCTGGCGTTCACCGCTGAGCTAATGCAACGCTTATTCTAATGTGTTCCTGAGGTCATGCCCCAAAGGCCGGGTTCAAGTTTTCATTGCGTATTCGGTAAACCAGGGTCGGATTGGCCCTCGTCACCCGACGTTGTGAGATGACGATTGAACAGCTCCCGCGCTTCACGGCCGGCTGGTGAGTTCTCAAAACACACATAAAGACTGTGGTTGATCAGCAGCTTTTCGTGAAACTGTAAACTATCCGCCACGAAGGCCACGCCAGCGTCTTCGGCCTTCAAATAGTTGAAGACATTTTTGTCGATCACGATGGCATCAGCCCGCCGAGCGGCGACCTTCAAGATATTCTGTGTGTCGTTTTCAGCCAGTTCACCGATGATGTCCCCGTCTGCAATCATCTGATCGAGCTTTGCTTCATTCACATAGCCGCGAACCACGCCGATGACGAAGGATCGTAAGTCATCGTGTGTTTCCCAGTCGAAAGAGCTGTTTAATGGTGTCAGAAACCCAACCGGGCTTTCGCCGAAAGGTTTTGAAAACAGGCACCGGTCTCCGTCGGCTTCCGCGTCTATGTCAGCCGAATAATACTCTGGATAAACACCGATCCAGTTCGGGTCATCAGCGGCAAGCATAATTGCGCGGTTCCAGGGAAACAGTTGAACATCAACCTCTATCCCAGCCTTCGCAAACGTTGACCTCACTGTGTTGGTATTCGGCCCCTCGCCCGTCGCTTCCACGTAAGGCGGCCAGTGAAGCGTGGTCAGCCTCAGCGTGTCAGACGCAAAGGACAGCGAAGACGTTGCAATGATCAAGGCACTTAAGGCCAATACGCAGCGCATCAAATTCTCTCGGTTATGATCCGTATTACACCGCTGGTAATCGGAACTGTCTGAAAAGCGCAGCGTGCCGCGCTTTCCATGTTTTAGTGAGCTCTTTAGCGCTCGTCAGAGAGCGGAGTTGAACTTGTCCCGCGCGGCCTTTCCGGCATCGGAGTTTTCGAAGCAGATGAAAAGACCGTGTTCAATGAGCAGATTGTCGTTGAACTTCAGATCACCGGCAACCTTGGCAACAGCCGGATCGTTCTGCGCAAGATGCTCAAAAACCAGCTTGTCGATCACGCCTGCAGCAGCGCGGCCGCCCGCGACTTTCAGAATGTTCTGCGAATCGTCGTCAGCTTCCTCGACCGCGATGTCGCCAGCTGACACCATGCCGTCGAATTTCTCTTCGTTGTTGTATCCACGAACAACGCCGATCTTGTGCGCTTTCAAGTCGTCATGGGACGACCAGGAGAAGTCTGAATCCTTGCGTTGAACGAACCCAACCGAGCTAACGCCGAAAGACTTTGAAAACAGGCAGCGGTCGCCGCCCTTTTCCGCATCACTGTCTTCGGCATAATACTCAGGGTAAACGCCGATCCACTCAGGGTCCTTTTGCGCCAGGTTGATCGCCCGGTTCCAAGGGAAAACAGCCACTTTAGCGGCAATACCGGCCTTTTCAAACGCTGCCTTGACAGCGTCCGAGCTCGGACCGCTGGCATCAGCCATCACGTAAGGCGGCCATTCCAGCGTCGTGAGTTTTACGGTCTCGGCCTGAGCGGCCAAGGGGCTCATGAGAAAGGCTGCGGTCGCAGTAGCCAATAGAAGACGCATGTGTTCGTCCTGCCTTAAATTAAAAGTGTTTCGTGCTCACGAGTGAGCGTGCCAACACTACGAACGAACAATGAATAAGAAATTTCCGAAGTGAAACCATGTCGCTTTTACGCACGTACAGTGCCGCGAATATTTGTTTTAACTGTTAATAATACTTATCTGCACACCAGACAATTTGATTAGACACAATCAACGGAACCCTTCGGCTGGAGGCTTGCAGGGCCCTAAACCGGCATCTACAAACAATTTCGGATAATTCCGCCCGCCGTTCCAGACACAAGACATCCTTCCATGAAACAGTCCTTTTGGAGTTCGATTTGCCTCGCGCTTGGTGGGTTGCTGGCACTGGCCGCGGCCATGGGCATTGGACGGTTCGTCTACACCCCGATCCTCCCCTCCATGGCCGAGGGCATCCCGCTGACGCCGAGTGCGGCCGGGCTCATCGCATCTGCGAATTTTCTCGGTTATCTGACTGGCGCTCTTATTGGCGCATCCCGTTTTTTGGGCGGAACACCCAGAACCTGGTTCCTTGCCGGGCTCGCGCTCAGTGCTCTGACGAGTGCAGCCATGGCCGTCACCAGTGATGTGTGGTTCTTCATGATGATACGCTTCATCAGTGGCCTGGCCAGCGCCTTCGTTCTCGTTTTTTCGACCACTCTCATATTGGAACGGCTGACCACAGCCGGTCACAGCGCCCTGTCTGCAGTGCATTTTTCTGGAGTTGGCATTGGCATTGCCCTCTCCGCTGTCCTGATCGCGGCTCTCAATCACTCCGCGGCAGATTGGCAAACCTTGTGGCTCGCAAGTGGCCTGGCGACCGCAATCCTTCTGGCCGGGGCCATTGTTCTCGTTCCGACAAGATCAAACACTTCACCGACGGGCACAACAAATGGCAATCACACCCCAGAACACGGCCAACGCACCTGGTCTTCAACGGTTATCCGTCTGGTTGCCGCTTATGGTCTGTTTGGATTCGGGTATGTCATCACCGCGACTTTTGTTTCGGTCATGGCACGCACGACCCCGTCCCTGACAGAGATCGAGCCTTATGTCTGGCTGGTTGTTGGTCTGTCGGCAGCGCCATCAATCTATGTTTGGAACTTGATCGCCGCCAAACTCGGTGCCCGCCGGGCCTTCGCGTTGGCATGCCTAGTAGAAGCAGGCGGCGTTGCGATGACAGCAGTCAGCACCTCGCCAACTATCTTTCTGATCGGAGCAGCACTACTGGGCGGAACCTTTATGGGCATCACAGCCCTTGGTCTTGCCGAAGGACGCCGTTTGACGGCAGAAGCCGGGACGGCCGCAGTTCGCCAGATGCTGGCGACCCTGACAGCCAGTTTCGGCCTGGGTCAGGCGGCAGGACCATGGATCGCCGGGCAATTGCATGGCGTGACGGGCTCCTTCCAGGCACCATCCATTGCCGCAGCCATTGCTCTTGTGATTGCGGCCGTTCTTGCCGGGCTATGAGCTACTGCAAAGCGCCCCTCACCAAAAAATGATCGAATTTTATCTAAATTGAAAACGTGTGATTTAAAACACGTCAGATGGAGAATTCCACCGCTACATTCCGCGTCACAGTCAATGACGACTGCAAATGACTTGGGAGAAAGATGTGAAACTTGTAAATTCAACTATTAAAACTGCAGCACTTGCAGGTTCTATTTCATTCGGCGCTACCGCAGCATTTGCTGCACCACCAAGTGATGGATCAACACTTGGCGAATGCTACAACAACTGGATTTCGCATTGTAACCAGACCACACCGGGCTACCCGAACAGCTGTTACGATGAAGTTTTGAACCATTGCGACAGCGTGCACAGCGCAAGCCTTGGAACACTCTCAGGCTACAAGGTCAAGTCCATGCAACGCTCCGCTCTCACGAAAGCCAAGCGTGCTAACACGACACTCGTTGCCCCGAAGGTTCAGCCGGTTCGCGTTCAGAACTGACCGGGCGCTACAGCTCAACAAAAAGCCCTGCAATGGACGCATTGCAGGGCTTTTGTCTGTTCAATTGAGCGCCTCCAATCAGGCGTGGGAGAACTCCCAATAAAGGTCACGTGCCCGAGCGGCGATCGGACCTGGCTGCAGATCACGCTCTTCGATCCGATTGACCGGCGTCACCTTGTTGTAGTTGCCAGTTGAGAAGATTTCATCAGCTTCCAAAAACTCGTCATAACCGAGTGTACGCTCAAAAACGTCATATCCGGCAGACCGCAGCAGATGAATGACACGCTGGCGGGTGATCCCGTTCAGGAATGTGCCGTTCGGCGCCGGGGTATGAACTTTCCCATCCTTCGCCATGAAAATGTTCGCAGAGGTCAATTCGGCAACGTTGCCCAGCATGTCGCGGACCACGGCATTGTCGAAACCCCGCCCTTTGGCCTCCAGCATCGCACGCGCATTGTTCGGATAAAGGCACCCAGCCTTTGCATTGACCGGCATGCATTCCATGGTCGGACGGCGGAACGGAGAAAGTGTGATACTGGACGCTGCATCCTTCGGTGCCATGGGTGCGTCGAACAAACACAAACAGAACCGTGTGCTGTCCGGATCACCGCTGATGACACCCGGCCCGTCACCTTCCACCCAGTACATCGGTTTGACGTAGATCTGCTTGTCGCTGCCGAACTTGGCACAGCCTTCCTTGGTCAGCTCCACCATCTCCCCAACCTTCATGGTTGGCTTCATGCCGAGAGCGACTGCGGAATCGTTCACCCGTTGGCTATGGAGATCGATATCCGGCATCACGCCATCGAAAAAACGGGCGCCATCAAAGACGCTTGACCCGAGCCAGGAAGCGTGGGTCCGCGGGCCCATGATCGGCGGGTTCCCTTCGTGCCAAGTCCCGTCAATCCAGGTCCAGGTGTCGCTCCAGCCGCTCATCGTTCTCCCTTTCGATCATTCTGGGTGTTTGTTATCCGTGACCGGACAGAACACCGCCACCGCCCGCGGGTCAATAGCTTACCCACAACATCTGGATCGCAAGTCATATTATTCCTCCAGCTGACTTTCTGGGACCAGTATCGACCTCACGACCATGCAAACCAGGATATTTCTTCCAGACGAGTTTATTGCGATTGAGCAGGATTGGCGTCCCACTTATCGCCAATGAACAATTTCTTGGAGGCGCGAATTTGCGATCAGTGCTTGCAAGAATACCGTGTCCCAGATAATTTGTTCCCTCTTTGTTCATTAATTTGGAGAAACTTGTAATGGATCAGCGCATTTCAATGATCACCCTCGTTGTTCCCGATATCATGACAACACGGGCTTTTTTCGAGACCGGTTTGGGTTGGCAGGTGAATGCGGCTCCCTCCCCGCATGTCGTGTTTTTCCAGATACCTGGCGGCGTGTTTGCGCTTTATGATCGCAGCGCACTTGAGGACGAGATCGGCACAAAGGTCACGGATGCACCCTTCGGTGCAATGACATTGGCATGGAACGCCAAAGAGCGTGGTGATGTCGACGCGATGTTTGAAAAGGCGGTTGCTGCAGGTGCCCGCCCGATAAAAAACCCTCAAGAGGCGTTCTGGGGAGGATATTCCTCCTACGTTGAAGTTCCCGGCGGGCATCTGCTGGAAATCGCATTCAACCCGTTCTGGACCGTCAACGACGACGGCTCCGTGCAGCTCCCTGAGGCCCAGCCGTGATGGGATGGCAACGGCGATGAACATTTGATTTTATTCGTACGGCTTTTGCTTGACCTTGTTCCAGGTTCAAGGTTCTCTGCCGCGTTCGTGTATCTCTTGTGCTGAAGGATCCGTTATGGCTCACGCCGCTTATGTCTTTGATGCTTATGGAACTTTGTTTGATGTGCATGCCGCCGTGCGCAGACATGCAGCCAAACTGGGTCCCGATGCGCAACGGCTGTCCTCTCTGTGGCGTGAGAAGCAGCTAGAGTATTCCTGGGTGCGGGCCTTGATGGGCCAGTACAAGGATTTCTGGGAATTGACCCAGGAGGGTTTGGACACTGCGTTTGCGCTGGTCCCAACGGCTGATAAGTCGATGAAAGACGACCTCCTGAATGCGTACTGGGAACTGGATTGCTATCCGGAAGTCCCGCAGGTTTTGACCGACCTGAAAGCAACGGGTGCCAAGATCGCGATCCTGTCCAACGGGTCACCGGCCATGCTTGACGCAGCGGCCAAAGCTGCAGGGCTCACCGAATTGTTTGACGAGATCTTTTCCGTCGATGAGCTGCGGACCTTCAAGACCAACCCGCAAACCTACGAAATGGTGACGACCCACTTCCGCATTTATCCGGAAGAAGTCTCCTTCCAGTCCTCCAATCGCTGGGATGTTGCCGGCGCAACCGCGTTTGGCTTCCGGACGGTCTGGATGAACCGCACCGGAATGCCGGATGAATACAGCGACCTTGCCCCAAAGGCAGTTCTCGCAGATCTGACCGGCCTGGCAGCTTTGGGCTGACCGGGTCGTCATCGCTGACAGATAACTTTTCAAAATGGATAGTTTCCATTACGCTCATCTAAATTGATAGTCGAACCGATTATTTCTAAAAAAGAAAAAATATTTATCTGAGATCGCATAGTTGCCGAACTTTGAAACTGTCCTATCCTTTTATCTTGCTGGGAGATAAAAAACTGAGGGCAATCTACTAACCCGTTAGATTTGTTGATCATTCGCAGCATTGCTTCGAACAATAAAAAACGGGCACACTCTACGGCACGGTTGGGAGGCCTGCCGAAACGCTCTTCAGATGATCTCTCTCAAGCGAATTGGGAGGAATTTATGACGAAGCTTACGACCCGCCGCGACGCACTTCGCGGCATTGCGGGCGCTGGCGTTGCCGGTGCCGCGACTCTTGCAGCCCCGAACATCGCGACTGCCCAGGGGCAAACGACCACCTGGAAAATACAGACCTCTTGGCCAGGCGGCGCTGGCCTGCAGATCTTCAAGGACTGGTGCGCAACAATCGTCGAGAAAACTGGCGGCGAATTGGCGTTCCAGCCGTTCGGCGCGAACGACGTGGTCGGTGACTTTCAGCTTTATGACGCGGTAAAAAACGGTGTTCTTGACGCCGTAAACCCTTTTACGATCTACGCGCAGGGCATCATTCCGGCGGCAACATTCTTGACATCGATCCCGCTTGGCCTGCGCAACCCGCATGAATTTGATGTTTTCTACTACGGCCTCGGCGGCATCGATATCGCCCGTGAGCTGTACGAGAACCAAGGCATGAAATTCGTCGGCCCGGTACACCACGGCCCGAACATCATCCACTCCAAGGTTCCGATTCGGTCAATCGATGACTTCCGCGGCCGCAAGATGCGCCTGCCGGGCGGCATGGTTGCCGAGGTATTCACCGAGATTGGCGCAGAAACAACCGTTCTGCCGGGGTCCGAGATTTTCCCCGCCCTTGAAAAAGGCACCATCGACGTCGCCGACTATGTCGGTCCGGCGGTCAACTATGCCCTCGGGTTCAGCCAGGTTACCGACTACATTGTCATGGGTCCTCCAGGGTTCATGTCGCTCTACCAGCCGGTCGACATCATGGACATCACCGTCGGCATGGACGCCTGGAACAAGCTCAGCCCGCAGATGCAGCAGTTCGTCGAGATGGAAACACATGTTTACTCCGACGCACACCATGCTGCGATCCAGAAGGCCGACCAAGATGCCTGGGCGAAGTTCGAAGCAGACGGCACGGAAGTTACCCGCCTGACGCAGGACGACGTCGAGCTGATGACCGAGGTCGCTGTTCCGATCTGGTTCAACTATGCAAACCGCGACGCAGACAGCGCCCGTGTGTTCAAAATGCAGCTCGACTACATGATGTCCGGCTCGTTGGGCTACGTGGATCCGTCGTTGACGGAAGGCCTTGAGCTGAAGCTCTAAGCCACAAACCGGCTCCGTAGGAAGTCACCAAATCCGCGCAGGAAACTGCGCGGACATCTCACCTCGACGTTAGGTTCGCCGAACAACAATGCACGCCACCCTGAGCTGTGCGGCTTTTCATAAAGCCGGGCGGCAACAGGTGTCAGGGCAGACGCCTCCTCGCGTGGGGACTGCGACTGTCCGGGGGAAGGACAAGGCATGCCTCAATTGGATTTCACTCTGCCGCACTGGGCCTATTGGCTCGGCCTGATCCTGTTTCCGATCATCGCGGCAACTCTGGCCAAGCGGCCAAAACCCAAAGAACGGAAATATTCAACCGTTCTGGGCTATTTCATCTTGGTGACCGGCGGCATATTGGGACTGCACAGGCTTTACCTCAAAAGCATGATCGGCCTGCTCTATATCCCGGTCTTCATTGTCATTCTTTTTGCCAATTCCCAGGGGCAGGATGCGCGGTCGGTCGCCTCCGACATGTCCAACCTCGTTCGCCAGGCAGAACGGACACTTGACCGTGAAGGCGGCCGGGTTACCTCAGCCGAAGCTGAACTGCCGGACATGCGCCAAAAGCTCGCGGAAGCTGAAGCCGGAAGCTTCGCCGAACGGCGGGCACAGCGCGATGTCCGCAGAGCCGAACAAAGGATCGAACAAGGCCGCGAACGCATGGCCGAGGCCGAAGCGGACCTGGAAACCGCACGGCCGGCAGCTGAAGAAGCGCAAGCCAATCTGGAATTCTGGCAAAACATCGCGAAATATGCCTTCTGGCTTATCCTGGCCGGGGTGGCGATCGACGCGATCCTTCTGCCCGGTCTTGTGCGCAAGGCCAACGCCAACCTGCCGCCAGAACCGGAACTCAGCGAAGCCGAGCGCAAGCTGAAAGCCCTTGAAGAGGCGGAGCGGAAAGACGACGCGAGTTACGTGTCGAGCGGCTGGACCGGATGGATCGATCGCCTCTCGCTTTTCTGCGGTGAGTTTGTGGCCTATTGGGCCGTGATCGCGGTGATTGTCTACTACTTCGAGGTTATGAGCCGCTATGTCTTCGGCAGCCCCACGAACTGGGCGCATGAAGCCATGTACCTCATGTTCGGCATGCAATACCTGATTGCGGGTTCTTATGCGATGCTGACGGAGTCCCACGTCCGGGTCGACATCTTCTACGCGCCACTTTCCAAACGCCGCAAGGCGATCGTGGATCTGCTGACATCAGTCTTCTTCTTCATCTTTGCCGGCACGCTTTTGGTGACGTCCTGGATTTTCGCGTTCGACGCGATTGCCGTTCCCTCAGGAAACTCCCTGATTTCGGATTGGGCCCGGGGCGAGATCGGCTTTGGAGAAGTCATCACAAGCTGGAACCTTGCCCAATGGACTGACCCGAACATCCGCTGGGGCGAAATCAGCTTCAACGAGTGGGAAGTCCCCTTGTGGCCGATGAAAATGGTCATGATCATCGGCGGGCTGCTTCTGGTGCTTCAAGGCATATCGAAATTCGCGCAGGACCTCCGCGCGCTTGTGGGGAGGACCTAAAGAATGGGTCTTGAAATTGGCATTGAGTGGCTGACACTCATCATGTTCGGATCACTGCTGGTGCTGTTGATGGCGGGCCTTCCGCTCGCCTTCGTGACCGGCGGCTTGGCCTGCGTGTTCCTGTTCATTTTGGGCGACGAACGCGCTCTTAACATTGTTCCGTCGCGCATCTTCCCGCTGATGACGAACTATCAGCTCTCGGCGATCCCCTTGTTCATCTTCATGGCGTCGATGCTGGAGCGAGCCGGAATCATCAACGACATGTTCGATGTCATCTACAAGGTGCTCGGGGGCGTTAAGGGCGGACTGGCGGCCGCAACCATCATTGCGTCCACAGTTCTGGCAGCGATGGTGGGGGTGATCGGTGCGGCGGTCGTTACCATGGGCATCATCGCCCTGCCTGCCATGCTGAAACGTCATTATGACCCAAAGATCGCCATGGGATCGATCATGGCCGGGGGTACGCTCGGCATTTTGATCCCGCCGTCGATCCTTGCGATCATCTATGCCGTCGTGGCCGAACAATCCGTTGGAGAGCTGTTCATCGGGGCGGTCGTGCCGGGGCTGTTGCTCTCGGGGATGTACATCCTCTACGTGATCATTTCCTGCACGATCAGCCCTCAAAAAGGCCCGCCGATCCCGGAAGAAGAGCGCATTCCCTTCAAGGAAAAAATGCGGCTCATGTCCGGCATGTCGGCGCCGATTGCACTGATCGCAATCGTTCTCGGGGTTATCTTTACCGGTGTTGCAACGCCGGTGGAAGCGGCCGGGATTGGAACTTTCGGGGCCATCATCGTGGCGGCCATTCACCGGAACCTTGACTGGCAGACACTGCGCGAGGCCTCTCTGACAACCCTCAAGGCCTCCGCCATGGTCATCTGGATCATGTTCGGCGCAACCATCTTTGTCGGGCTCTATGTCCTGGAAGGCGGCCAGCAGTTTGTGCAAGGCGCGTTGGAAGCCACCGGTCTTGGCCCCTGGGGCATCCTGATCCTAATGCAGGTGGTGCTGGTGATCCTTGGCATGTTCCTCGATTGGGTCGGGATCCTGCTGCTCTGTGTGCCGATCTTCGTGCCGATCGTCAAAGCGCTCGGCGCAGCAGCCTTCGGGCTCGACAACCCGGACGACCTCGTCCTTTGGTTTGGGGTGCTTTATCTCGTCAATATGCAGATGAGCTTCTTGTCGCCACCGTTTGGCTATGCGCTGTTCTATCTGCGCGGTGTTGCGCCCCCGGACATCCCGATGACGGACATCTTCAAGTCCGCCCTGCCCTTCCTGGCGCTTCAAATCATCGGACTGGTGCTTTGTATGATGTTCCCCGGCATCATCACCTGGCTGCCAAATCTGGTCTATGGCTAGAAAAAACTGAAACAAAAAGACCTACGGCTGCGCGTTTATCGATGCGCAGCCGTAGTTATGTTTCAAGGAATGAGGTCGTTAGAAGGCACGTGAAATACCGAGCATCAAACGATGGTTGCCGGCGGTACGTTTGGCCTGCGTTCCGGCAAAGGTGTCTTTAGTGTCGGCGATCCCGGTCAATGTGTAATCGGCGCGAAGACGCCAGTTGTCGTGCATGGCGACTTCCACACCGGCGCCAAGAACCGCACCAAGCCCGACCGAACTCTCGGTCCGGCCATTGGCCTTCAGGCTGTGATCAGTCGCAGCGACGCCGAGACTGACATACGGCATGAAGTTGTTGATTGGCAGACCAACCCGGGTTTTTGCAGTCACCGACCACTTGGACCCGGTCTCGATCGTTCCAAGCACCGGATGCTGACCTTTTTTCGTGTCACCAATATAGGTCGCAGCCCCTTCCACGCCCAAAATCACCCGGGAAACTTCCCAGTTGTAGCCGCCAAAAACACCAAACGCGGCATCGAAACGGGAATAGTCTTTCTTCTGACCGCCCGCTTTCACATCCGTGACTGTTTGAGACCCACCGGCCTCAAATCCGAGATACGGTCCTGCCCAAATGGACCCGGCAGGAGCCATTGGAACAAAATCAGTTCCACCAGCGACTGGCATGTCGGCGGCTTTGGCTCCGCCGACCAGAACAGCCAGGGCTGCGCATAATACAAAGGGCTTTACCAGCCAATGCCTTGTATTCGGTAAGGAATTCCGGAAGCTCCGAAACGGTTTTGGCCGCGGCGAACAGCCATAAAAAACGCAACTATCGCGATTGGTAAAGGAACTTACCATGGGAGGTCTCACTTCGGTTATCTCGTCAAACCCGAAACACAACAATCAAAAATTATTGCGAAACGATAATTTTAAAAATCACAACGATGATTATTTTGTCAACTGCAATGTTTTGAGTTTGCGTTTTTTTTCAAAATGGACTAGAGGCTCTTTTCGTCAAAGGGCAGCACTCACCCGCGTACCAACATCTTCCCTTGCGGATGAACGCGCGCTGAATGCACTGACCCAAAGGCTCTGAGTTGGTAGAACTAATTGATTTATCAAAGTGTATTGGCCTTTTCCCAATCAAGGCCGGAGGAAATCATGACAGAGATGGAATGGTCCGAACGCGAAAAACGACTGACACGGATAAGGCGGGTATCAGCGTTCATGAAATGGATGGTCAGCGGAATTCTGCTCCTGATCTTGATTTTCGGCCTTATCGTGATTGTTGGGATTTCTCTGCCGAACGAATTGATGATCGCACCTGACGAAACCATCGATTTCGCCGACATCGAACGTCCACTGGGCGAGATCCCTCAAATCCAGCGCTTCGGCTTGTCGATCGTATCCGGTATCGCATTTGTGCTTTTGATGCTGGCCGGCTGGAACATTCGCCAGGTTTTCAAGCGTTTCCAAAGCATGGAGTTTTTCTCGCCCCAAACCCTCGCCAGTGTCATTTCCTTTGGGGTCTGGCTCATCGCCTTTGCAACTTTTGACCTGATCAGCGATCCAGTTGGCTCGGTGCTTTTGACGTATGATTTTCCACCCGGCGAACGGTCAATTGATGTGACCCTGGATGGGGGAGAACTGTTCTTCTTTGTTCTTGGGGCCTTGATGCTGCTTTTTGGCTGGATCTTGCGGGAAGCCGCGCTCATCGCGGATGAAAACCGCCAATTTATCTGATTTGGGCCGAGGGATAAAAATGGTCGACGCTTCCATCGATGAACAGAGCAAACGCCTGAAGCGCATTCGTATTGTCGCAAGACTGGTCAAGTGGATCGCAACCCTCTCCCTATTCGTCACCTTGACGGTCGGGATCGGCCTGACCTTTGTGTTCCTTTTTCCTCAAGGGCCAGCGTGGAGCATCGACGAAACAATCTGGGTTGGCGAAGGTGAAAGAGCGCTTGCGGCCATCCCAATTGAACAACGGTTTATCCTGGCAGTGCTGCTGGTGGTCAACTTTGTGCTGGCTCTTGGAATCATTTGGGCGCTGCGATCGGTATGCCGGCATTTTGAAACTGGGGACTACTTTTCCCCGCAGACTTTGGAAAATGTCTTTTCGCTCGGCGCATGGATGATTTCATTTGCGGTATTTGATATTGCCAGTGATCCGGTCGGGATCATGGTCGCGACACTTGATTATCCGGAAGTGGAGAGAGTCATTGACGTTTCCCTCGATGGCGGCGAAATTTTCACAATGATTCTTGGGGCGCTTATGTTGTTGTTTGGATGGATCTTTCGTGAGGCGGCCCTGCTTGCGGAAGAAAACCGGCAAATCGTCTAGCATCAACGCATCAGGGTCTCGAATATGCCGATCATTATCGAACTGGATGTGATGCTCGCCCGCCGAAAGATGCGGTCGAAGGAGCTTGCCGAACGGATCGGCATCACCGAGCAGAATGTGTCCCTGCTCAAGTCTGGAAAGGTGAAGGGCGTCCGCTTCGAAACTTTGGAAAAGATCTGCGAAGTTCTGGACTGTCAGCCGGGCGACATTCTGATCTACCAAGCGCCAGAAGACCCATAACCCGTCAAACTTTCATCAAATACATATGAAATTGCGCGGATTACTGTAATTTCATCGCAAATTTTGACAATTAAAACGCTCCGGGATTATTGCGCATCAGATCCTTTGGAGCTCATTTCTTATGTATGCACCGTCAGTTACAGACAATACTGGAATACGGCTGGCACCGGCCTCCCGAACACGGTTGAGGCACGGAAAACTCCTCACAGTCGACAAAACCGACATTTGTGATTGCACACTTTACGACCTTCAAAACGGCGGGACGGGTGTCGTCATCCCGGACGCCGAAGCTGATCTGCCCGACACGCTTTATGTCGCTGATACCAAGCTTGCGACCGTGAACTTGGCGAAGGTGCGCTGGCGTGTGGGGTCCAACTTGGGGGTTTTGTATTTGGAAAAGCCCGTTCAGCTCAGCCTGAAGCAGTCAGCTAAAACAAAATAACCGGCTGCGTTTCCCGCAGCCGGTTCGAATTTTGATTGCCAATTACGTTTATTCGGCAGCCTGGGCCGGCGCGTAACCAAGCTGAACATTCAGCTTTTCAATCAACCCGACAGCTGCTTCCGCAATAACAGTCCCCGGCGGAAAGATGGCTGCGGCTCCGGATTTATAAAGCTCATCGTAGTCTTGCGGCGGAACCACACCGCCCACGACGATCATGATGTCCTCCCGGCCCTCATCGGCCAGCGCCTTTTTCAGTGCTGGGACCAGCGTCAAATGACCTGCGGCCAGGGACGACACGCCAACCACATGGACATCGTTCTCAACCGCCTGCCGGGCCGCCTCTTCCGGGGTTTGGAACAACGGGCCGATATCGACGTCAAAACCGAGATCGGCAAAGGCCGAGGCAATCACCTTCTGGCCGCGGTCGTGACCGTCTTGCCCCATCTTGGCGACGAGGATACGCGGACGCCGGCCATCGTTGTCCTCAAACGTTTCAACGAGGCTTTGTACCTTTTCCATGGTGCCGGACATTGCGCCAGCCTCCCGCTTGTACACTCCTGAGATCGATTTGATCTCCGCTTTATGGCGGTCGAAGACCTTCTCCATAGCGAACGAGATTTCTCCGACGGTCGCCATGGCCCGTGCAGCCTTGACGGACAGATCCAGAAGATTGCCCTCGCCGGTTTTCGCACACTCTGTCAGGGCATCGAGCGCGGCCTGCGTTTCCGCTTCGTTGCGCTCTGCACGCAGCCGTTTCAGCTTGTCAATTTGGGCCGCCCGTACAGTCGCATTGTCGACTTTGAGAACGTCGATGGCCTGTTCACTCTCCGGCTTGAACTTGTTGACGCCGACAACCGTTTGCGCACCGCTGTCGATCCGCGCCTGGGTCTTGGCCGCTGCTTCTTCGATCCGGAGCTTTGGAATACCCTTTTCAATGGCTTTTGCCATGCCGCCCAGCTCTTCGACTTCGCGGATGTGCGCCATCGCCTTTTCGGCCAAATCGGCGGTCAATTTCTCGACATAGTATGATCCCCCCCAAGGATCGATAACCTTGGTGGTGCCGCTCTCCTGCTGCAGGAAAAGCTGGGTGTTCCGGGCGATCCGCGCCGAAAAGTCTGTCGGTAGTGCCAGCGCCTCGTCCAACGCATTGGTGTGCAGCGACTGGGTGTGCCCCTGTGTCGCTGCCATTGCTTCCACACACGTACGGATGACGTTATTGAAGACATCCTGCGCCGTGAGCGACCAGCCGGAAGTCTGAGAGTGGGTGCGCAGGGACAGGGATTTTGGGTTCTTCGGCTGGAAGTTTTCTTCCATCAAGGTCGCCCAGATCAGGCGCGCAGCGCGCAGCTTTGCAACTTCCATGAAGAAGTTCATGCCAATCGCCCAGAAGAACGACAGGCGCGGCGCAAACTGGTCAATGTCCATGCCAGCCGCGACACCGGCGCGGGCATATTCGATGCCGTCCGCAATCGTGTAGGCGAGCTCCAGATCCGCCGTCGCACCCGCTTCCTGCATATGATAGCCGGAAATGGAAATCGAGTTGAACCGCGGCATGTTCTGTGAGGTGTAGGCGAAGATGTCGGAGATGATGTTCATCGACGACTTCGGCGGATAAATGTAGGTATTGCGGACCATGAACTCCTTCAGAATGTCGTTCTGAATGGTGCCGGAGAGATCCTTTTGATCGACGCCCTGCTCTTCCGCAGCCACGATATAGAGTGCCAGCACCGGCAACACTGCGCCGTTCATGGTCATGGAGACGCTCATCTTGTCCAGCGGGATGCCGGAAAAGAGCGTGCGCATGTCATAGATCGAATCGATCGCAACACCGGCCATGCCAACGTCACCAGAGACACGTGGATGATCGCTGTCATAGCCCCGGTGCGTGGCAAGATCGAAAGCAACCGAGAGTCCCTTCTGACCAGCAGCAAGGTTCCGCCGGTAAAACGCATTTGAGTCTTCGGCCGTCGAGAACCCGGCATATTGGCGCACAGTCCAGGGCTGCTGGACATACATCGTGGGATACGGCCCCCGCATGAACGGCGGAAGACCCGGCCAGGTGCCGATATGTTTCAGGTCGGCAATGTCACCGGCACTGTATGCAGCAGCAACATCGATGCCCTCAGGAGTGGTCCAGGCCGCCTCGTCCCCGGCATTGGCCGCGCCAAGCGCGTCCTGAAACGGAACCTTGGAATAATCCGGAATCCGGCTCATGCTTGGCCCTCCAGTTCTTGTTCTGCTGAAGCGCTTGGGAGCCCCAAGAGGCTGTGCGCATCACGAAGCAGTTCCAATATATCACAACCGGCAAAAACGAAGGTTCCGACACCGGCAGAACGATAAGCGGCTTCCTTGTCGCCCGGCTTTCCTGCAAGGTAGATGTGTTTGGCCCCGCCATCGGAAAGGGCTTTCGCGGCAGCTTCGGCCTCACTTTCGTAAACAGCGTCTGACGACACGATGCACACCAGCGCTGCGCCACTTTCCGTGAAAGCGGCCGCCATTTCCTCAACAGATCCATAGACAGCCGCTTCACTTGCCGTCAAACCGCCGGCTGCGAATGCGCTGGCCAGCCACGTGGCACGAGCCGTGAACTGCGCGAGCGGGCCAAGGGTCGCCAGGAAGATGCTTGGCGCCTGTCCCGCTGTCTGTTCATGTGCGTCCGCGGCAGCCCGGAGCGCCTCAAAAGGTTCGGCATAGCGCCAACCGTTGTCGGAGTTTGTCTTAGCGAGCACTTCGACGGGTTTTTCGCCAAGATTCGGGAACTCACTGACGCCCGTGATCGGGCGTTTGCGCCGGGCGATATCCTTTTCGATTTTCGCTCTGGTTTCGGCGATACTCTTGTCTATCAATCCGCTTTTGCGCGCAGCAAGCAATCCACCCGCTGCCTCGATTTCTTGGAAGAATTCCCATGCAGCTGCACAGAGTTGATCCGTGCGCGCCTCAATCGCTCCAGAACCCGCAGACGGATCCATGACCTTCGCCAGGCTGCTTTCTTCCAAAAGCATCGACTGGGTGTTGCGCGCGAGCCGGCGGGCGAACGCATCCGGCAAACCGATTGCTTCTGTGTGCGGCAATACACAAACACTGTCAGCTCCACCGACACCGGCTGCAAAAGACGCCACCGTGTTGCGGAGGAGGTTCACCCAAGGATCGCGTTGAGTCAGCATTCGCCGGGAGGTGACCATATGCAGATCGGCAGGATCTTGCTTCACGCCGGCACCTGCCAAAACGGATGCCCAGAGTTTCCGGATGGCCCGGGCCTTGGAAATTGTGCCGAACTGATCAGCATCGGCAACCAGAGTGATCGAAATCCGCGTAGCCCATTCTTCAGGCTCAAGACCCGCATTTTCCAGAGTGCGCATGTGCGCAACGGCAGAGGAAAGCACGAGCGCCAACTCTTGCGCATCGCTCGCGCCGGCATTGTGCCAGGTTTGCCCGTCCGCGGTCAGCAGGCGCAGCGGACTGCCACACGCTACACTTTCTTCTGCCACAACCTTCAGCGCTGAGAGGTCAGCCCCATCAGTCTCTGCAGCTGAATTCGGATCATAGGAGGCGGTGAGACGCACGGTCGCTGGCTCAATACCGGCGGATGTCAGATAGCTAAGGAACTCGCTAATGAGCCCTAGTGTCTGGCTTCCTGCGCCGAAGCGGGTTTCGATCAGGTCTGGAAGCACGCCAGCATAAAGTCGGGCAAAGTCACCCGCGGTTTTTATTTGAATACCTCGACCGGTTCCCAATCCAATTGGATCCAAGACAAGATCCAAACCGCTGGCGCCACCTTCCAAGTCCTGCAGGATTTGCGCATTGGCAACCGAAACGTCGGGAAGGTCGATCCGCTGTGATATGGTCCAGGCACCCGGCTTAGCTCGCAAAGCCCGGGCTGGCTGGTCGGTGCGGTTGGCGTAAAGCGGCTGGATCGGCAGACCGTCATCGGTGAGAGATGTCAGTCTATCCCTCGAGGCTCCTTTCAGAGCCTTGTCGACCGCAGACCACCAGGCCTCTTCATCGGCAGTGTAGAAATGATCTGGCCCAGAAAAACTAAGTGGCATGGATACAGTCTCCCTTGCCGGCGTTTTTAGTCTGCAGGTTAAGCCTAAGCAACTCAGCATAAAGGGTAAGACTAATCAGAAGAAAGCCGTAAAGCACAAATCTCCGCGATCCCACCAACCTCCAGAAGCATATCCGGAGCTGATTCCTTGACATAATTAATTAGGGGTTAAAAACAATTAATATTGTTATTTTTTACAATATACAATAAGATGAAAAACAACTCCTGATAAACAATTCAGTAATTTATACACCCCTTCCCGCTGGGGAAATGCAAACAAAATGGCATATAAAGCCAACTTGCAGGTTTTTCCATATTGGTACGATCATCAATTGTATTGTAGCGTGAGTGTGTTGACGCATGGGAAGTTCTATCCACGGAAGAACAACAAATGTCCCACCAAATAAATGCGCGACGCTTCGAGTTTGGCTGGGGGCAGGTCACCTGTGCCATACGCGAGTTAACCCATCAGGATCGCCAACAGCGTGTCTGTGGCGTGTCCAAAAAGCGGCTTTCAAGCCGCAAAGGATGTGCACAATGCTTGATCAAACCGAATTGAAAAATAAACTGAGAGCGATCTCTGAGGCCAACGCGGCCCATCATGTTCTGGACATTTTGGAATCGAACCTTCGGCGTATGGGGGCAACCCATATCCTGATAACCGGTCTGCCGATGCCCAACCGTCCGATCGACAACCTGGTGCAGCGCTTCCGCTGGCCGGATCAACGCAACGATGGCATCGAGAGCACGTCTCTGTCGGCAAATGACAGTGCCTTGATGCTGGGGCTGGGCTCAAACCGGGCCCGCATCTGGACGATCACTGCCGGTGACATGGAGCATTCCGATCTCATGGCCTCCGCTGGAGAAGGCAGTCAGATTGTGGTCGTACCTGTTACCGAGCTTTATCCGTTCCAGGCATTTGTTTTTGCCAGTGGACCGGCCCTGCAGGTCAGCAAATACGATCTGTCTAATCTTGAGGCACTTTCGGCGGCAGCATTCTCGCGCCTGCGTGAACTCGGTGTGGTCTCCGGCCAACGCCCGGGCGCTCTGTCGACCCGCGAGCGCAAGGTTCTCGAACTGACAGCCTACGGCAAAACCGCCGGTGAGATCGCAGATGTTCTGGATATCTCCCAGCGGACAGTCCATGCGCATTTGCAAAATGCCAGCGTAAAGCTGAATGCATCCAACAAGACCCACACAGTGGTTGAGGCTCTGCGTTACGGACAGATCAACGTCTAGCAAACTTACCAAGGTGCCTGACTTGGCACCTAGACCTGACTGCTTACAAATGCCCCGTGGAGTTACCGCGGGGCTTTTTTTATAACGATTGCAGAGATCTCACGGATCGGGACCTACAAATCGATCGAAGTCATGCGAAACCATCTTCAATCAGTGATGTTGCACGCCAGTTTTTCAAGGCACTGTCGAGATCAGTCTCGAAAACGTACCCCGATGACTTGAGCTTCGCCGGAACAATGTTCGTTGATACGACCAACTTCTGAATACGCGCCCGGTTAATGCCGTTCCTGATGCCAAACGCATTCAGGATTTCAAACGGCAGGCTCGCCAGCTTCATCAAAGGCAAGGGAACAACGCCCCGGGGCTGAGACAGGCCACCGGCTCGCTCAAAACTCTGGCAGATTTCTTCTATCGTGTACGGGTGCGGATAGCAGAAGTTATAGAGCGATTGCCCTTCCTCTTGCCCCAGCATGAAATCGAAGGACCGGATCAATTCATCAACATAGCCACACGCCTTGATCGTGTCCTTGCGGCCTGGATAGAGAAAGAACCCCTTTTTTAAGGCACCAGCGAGCCGGGTGAAGTTGCCGTTTTCTCCAGCACCGAAGACAACTGCCGGCCTGGAAATCACTAGTTTACGGTCCGGTGCTTCTTGCTGCCAACTTTGCTGGATCTGCTCGGCCAAAAGCTTGGACCATCCGTAGGCGGATTGCGGCGCGGTAGGAGTGGTTTCTTCTTTCGGTGCCTCATCGGGGCCATACACTGCGATCGAGCTGGTAAAAACGATCTTTTTGACACCTAATGCCCGTGCGAATTCGCAGATATGCGTCGCCCCGGCCACATTCGTTTCATAATACTCATGCGTTTCATGGCCAGGCGTCCGGTGGATAGCTGCAAGATTGTAGATAACATCAGGGGCCTGACACAGATCCACGGGCAGCGGCCGGCGAATATCTGCGATTTTGTAATCGACTGTCTCGACCGGTGTGCGCGGGGCAACCAGATCAACGCTCACCAGTTCCTTGAACTTGCCGCTTTCTTTCAAGGAAAGAAGCAGGTGGGACCCGATAAATCCGGCGCCGCCAAAGACTACAGCCCGCGACATGCTTTTCCCTCATCCTGAATTCGACCTAGTCAGAAAGCCCTAAAGACCTGAATAAATTACTGACAAATACGAAACGTTATCGTCAAAACTGCGCCTGACAGAATTGTTACATGAGGCATTCTTGAGTTTTACACGCAAGAGGTCAGATGAAGTCGAGATGCACCACCTGACCTCTCCTCAACCGACAGGCTTTCGGCTGGACCTCAGGAAAAAAATATGGTTTCACGCAGCGCCTAGAGCTTTGCCCAACCCCAAAGGTGCCTTGTCTTGAAGATTTCCGAAACCGACATTCTGCTCATTCCCGGCTACGGCAAGACCCTGCCGGGCCATTGGCTGTTGCGCTGGCAAGACAAAATGCCCACCGCCCGTGTTGTGGCCCAGGCCGAACTGCATCGCCCCACCAAAAAGGAGTGGGTGGATACGCTGGTCGGTCAGGTGGACGCTTGTGAACGTCCAGTCGTTTTGGTCGCCCATTCGCTGGGGTGCATTCTGGTTGTCCATGCGGCCAACGCCTTGAAGGACAAGATCCGCGGTGCCTACCTTGTTGCTCCCTCCGATTGGGATCGCGACGGCCTCGTTCCGGAGTTTGATGGCGGTGACTTCAAACCCGTGCCAACCCATCCCCTCACCTTCCCGGGCCATCTTGTCGCGAGCCGGAACGATCCTTACTGCGATTATGAGCGGGCTCAGGATTTTGCGAACGCCTGGGGCACGACGTTCCAGGATGCCGGCGAGGCTGGCCATATCAATCTGGAAAGCGGGCACGGCCCGTGGCCGGAAGGCATGATGTCCTTTGCCCACTTTATGAAGAAGCTCGGCTAAACCGGCGGAGTTCTCTTAAGTTCGCTTCGCCCGCAAGTCTGTCCGTACTGCCTCGCCAACAGTATTCCTCAATAGCTGGCTGCGGGCCCTGATCCCGTTGCCGCATCGACCTCTTGAAGGTGGGCGCGCGCCGCCTCATCGAACATCATCATGTCTGTGCCGTGGGCCATAAGCCTGAAGCCTTGGGCGATGGCCTCCTCAACTTTTGCCGCACCAATGCAGAAGATACCGGCTATCTTCCCCGCCGCTTTCGCTCGGGCTGCGATTTCGCCGCAAACCCGGGCCGTCTCCTCGCCGTTCGGATCCAGTTTTTCGCCATTTGACAGAGCCAGCGATAGATCGCTTGGTCCAACAAATACTCCGTCCAGACCCGGCACCGCCAAGATGTCATCCAGCGCGTCAACAGATGTACGCGTTTCCACCATGGCCAGAGCAAGCGTTTGTTCGTTCGCAGTTTCCAAGTAGGCATCCGGCGTCTGCTGGTTGAGCATAACCACTCGGAACGGTGCCCAACTGCGTTCACCAACAGGCGGGTACTTGACGGCCTTCACAAAAGCTTCGGCATCTGCGCGGGAATTGATCATTGGAGCAATGAGGCATTCTGCGCCCATGTCCGCCAATCGGCTGGCAGTTGCATTGTCGTCAACGGGGATTCGCGCAATCCGGTGAGCCCCGCCAAGCGCCAAAGCCGCAAAGCCATCACTGGCAGACTTGAAGTCATGCATTCCGTGCTGAAGGTCCAGTGTGACCGCCTGATAGCCACTTCTTGCAAAAAGCTCCGCTACAATCGGGGCCGCCAACATGGACCAGCCTGTGATCACCGGCTGTCCGGAGCGCAATATGTCGGCAAGGGTTTTCGGGTCGGTCACGGTCGTCTCCTCCTGATTGGCCGCCATCAGACAAGGATCTCAAGCTGCCCGCAAGCCGGATATGTGCCTCATCCGTACGGGTGCAACCAACAAACAAAAACGCCCGCCGATTTCGGCGGGCATTTCAAATTCGATAAAGACCAGTTCGATCCGCTGATCAGCCTTCGTTTTGCAGCTGATCCACGGCGGTTGCCATCAGTTCGTCCATGGTGCGCCGAATCTGGTGATCCGACTGATCGACATTGTTGGCATCAAAGTCTGCGCGGATTTTGCGGAAAACGTCTTCGTCACCCGGCTCTTCGAAGTCAGCCCGGACAACTTCCTTGGCATATTCTTCGACCTTCTCACCTTCGTATCCGAGAAGCCCTGCAGCCCAGAGGCCCAGCAGCTTGTTGCGGCGGGCGGTTGCCTTGAACCGCAGCTCCTCGTCATGCGCGAATTTGTTTTCAAATCCCTGCTCGCGCTTGTCGAATGTGCTCATGCTTCTACGTCTCCTGAACTGCGGTGCACATCCCCAATATGGGGATCATTTGGCTCTTTCAATATCCCCCACCGCTTCGCAAATCAACGTAGTAGCGACACGGATTGGCCAAAAGCATGACATTCCCCGGAAATTCGCACAAAACATAAGATTGTGCTTTCGCCTCGCTTCGGGTAAGTTCCGCGCCGCAATCGAGGATTTGCGGCCATACGGTCCCCACCTGGTCGAAGCCAAATTCCCAGTGAACGAGACGTATAGGCGCAGATATCCCTCGCAAGGTTTCTCTCAATAACGAGACGGATAAGCCCATGAACCGCCGCCGGCGCATTTATGAAGGTAAAGCGAAGATTCTCTATGAAGGTCCGGAGCCAGGAACCCTGGTTCAGCACTTCAAGGATGACGCGACTGCTTTCAACAACAAGAAACACGAGATCGTTGACGGCAAGGGCGTGCTCAACAACCGCATCTCCGAGTACATCTTCAACAACCTGAATGCCATCGGTATTCCGACGCACTTCATCCGCCGCATGAACATGCGCGAGCAGCTGATCCGCGAAGTCGAGATCATCCCGCTGGAAGTGGTAGTGCGCAATGTTGCCGCTGGCTCAATTGCGAAGCGCCTGGGTCTTGAAGAAGGCACACAGCTGCCGCGCTCCATCATCGAATTCTACTACAAGAACGATGAACTCGATGATCCGATGGTATCTGAAGAACACATCACGGCCTTTGGCTGGGCAACACCGCAGGAACTCGACGACATGATGGCCCTGGCCATCCGCGTCAACGACTTCCTGTCCGGTCTGTTCCTGGGTGTCGGCATCCGCCTCGTTGATTTTAAGATCGAGTGTGGCCGCCTGTTTGAGGGCGATCTGATGCGCATCGTGGTCGCGGACGAGATTTCGCCGGACAGCTGCCGTCTATGGGACATTGAGACCAACGAAAAGATGGACAAGGACCGCTTCCGCCGCGAAATGGGCGGCATGCTGGAAGCCTACCAGGAAGTCGCCAAACGTCTGGGTCTCGTGACACAGAACGAGCGCCCGGTCGGATCAGGGCCAACCCTGGTCCAATAAATCTTCAAAGACCCCTGCCCTGATCTCGATTGGCAGGGGTTTTTCTTTTGAATAGCCGTCTTTGCCTTTGCGAAGCGGTTCAGCTGGTGTATGGAGCGCGCAACACGCCCACCAGATGCTGATGGAGACAACAATCATGAAAGCTCGCGTGATCGTCACCTTGAAAAACGGTGTTCTCGATCCTCAGGGAAAAGCCATTGAAGGCGCGCTCGGCGGTCTTGGCTTCGGCGATGTCGGCTCTGTCCGCCAGGGCAAGGTGTTCGACGTGGAATTGACCGGCTCCGACAAAGATGCCGCCAAGGCCGAACTGGAGCAGATGTGCGAAAAGCTGCTCGCCAACACCGTGATTGAAAACTACGCGATCGAGATCGCATAAGCAGGGGAGCGAGATGGATAAGGATGCAAAGAGAGCTGTTCTCTTTCTGGCCATAAAAGCTGCAATCTTCATCCTGCTGCCCGCATTTATTGCCCTCGTTGCTGTGTTTTACCTGCTCTGAACTTCCGGAACTTGCTCCATGAAAACCGCCGTCATCGTTTTCCCAGGCTCCAACCGCGATCGTGACATGTTTCATGCGCTGGAACTGATCACCGGCACGCGCCCTGTCGGCGTCTGGCATACGGAAAGCTCCCTGCCCGACGCCGATTTGGTCATCGTCCCGGGCGGTTTCTCCTACGGCGATTACTTGCGCTCCGGCGCGATTGCAGCGCGGTCCCCGATCCTGAAGGATCTGGTCGCCAAGGCCGAGAGCGGCGTTTCGGTTCTTGGTGTATGCAACGGCTTTCAGATCCTGACAGAGGCAGGCCTGCTGCCGGGTGCCCTCATGCGCAATGCCGGACTGACTTTTGTCTGCAAGGAAGTGATGCTGGAAACGGTGAACAGCGCAACACAGTTTTCTTCCAAGTTCGAAAAAGGCCAGGTGTGGCGATGCCCGGTTGCCCATCACGATGGCAATTATTTTGCCGACGCTGAAACCCTCAAATCCGTTGAAGACAATGGTCAGGTCGTGTTCCGCTATGCCAACGGCACCAATCCGAACGGCTCGATCAACGACATTGCCGGCGTCACAAACGCCAAAGGCAACGTGCTCGGCATGATGCCCCACCCGGAAAACCTGGTTGAGCCGCTCCACGGCGGCCTCGATGGCCGCCTGCTGTTCGAAAGCCTTTTGGAGAAGGCTGCCTGACCGGCCAATCTCTTCACCTGAATGCTGGGGGCAACCAGACATGCCGGACCTGAAACTGGACAAGGATACTCGCGCCCGCCTCAACCAGCAGATCCGGCAGTATCTGAGCGACGAACTGGATACCGATATCGGCAACATGGAAGCCGATTTCCTGATCGACTTCCTGACCAAATCACTTGGCGCGAGCTTCTACAATCTCGGTCTGAAGGATGCTCAAACGCTGATCGCCCGGAAGATGGACGACATCAACGACGAGCTCTACGGCATGGAGCAACCGGACGATCCTGTTCGCTGACACACGTTCAGTTGTGTTCAAGCTGCCGCGCGCGGCGTGGCGGAGCGCCATAGCGTTTGGCGAAAGCCCGGGAAAAGGATGCCGGGCTGGAAAACCCGCACATATTGGCGACAGCCTTGACCTGACGCCCGGCAGCGAGCTCATCCCGTGCAATGTCGAGCCGCCAATTCGACAAATATGTCATCGGCGTAATCCCGATCAGGCTCTTGAAGGTCACCGCAAATTGGGTCCGCGACATGCCAGCGATCTCCGCAAGCCGTTCCAGTGTCCAGTTTTCGCCCGGTGCCTCGTGAATGGCAACAAGCGCCTGCGCGACCCTCGGATCAGAAAGCCCGTTCAAAAGCCCTGAATCGATCTCATTGCCTTCCATCGCATGGCGCAGCAACCGAATCACCACCACCTCGCACAAGCGCTGAAAGACAGCCTGGCCGCCACAGCGGGGCCGCATCACCTCTTCCACCAGCGGCATCACCACTGACGACAAACTCGGATCGTCTGAAAGGTCGACGGACAAACAAATGGGAAGCGCGGCAAAGAGCCGTTTGCCAACTCCGGATATCTCGATGTTTGTCGATACGATGATGCTTTCATCAGCCCTTGGGCGAACGAGATCAAGAGCACCTGAAGCACTGTCTTCCGGCGGGCGCAACACAAGACGAAGGTCTTGGCGCGGATCTTTGCAGATCATCAGCATGGCATGCTGTACATCCGGGCCGCCTGCTCCGCCGTCGCTCACATGAACCCGCAACCTGTCGATCAGGGACGACAACCGGTCCAGCCGGCCATTGAAGTTTGTGCGATAAGGCGCCTGCATATCCGTACTCTCGGCTTCTTTATTTGTACTTTTATATCGAGATCGTTCGATATTCTAGCCCAAGTCGATCCGATTTATCCAAGACAAAGGAAGCATCATGCTCATCCCTAGACAGACCGTTCCAGCACTGACCGTTGAGACACTCGGCGGCGGGTCGTTTGATCTTTCAGCGGTATCCGCTGACTTTGCAACACTGGTCGTCTTTTACCGCGGGCTGCATTGTCCGATTTGCGCCACCTATCTGAAGGAACTTGGCCGTCTTCTGCCCGATCTGAAAGAACGCGGCGTTGAAGTCATTGCTCTGTCATCCGATGATCAGGAGCGGACACAACAAATGGCTGAAAAGGTCGGACTCGATGACCTCACGTTCGGTTACGGATTGCCGCTCACAATGGCAAAGGACTGGGGGCTCTACATCTCCACGGGCCGTGGCAAGACGTCTATCGGGATTGAAGAGCCAGACCTGTTCTCAGAGCCAGGTGTCTTCTTGGTCAAGCCCGATGGCACTCTCTACTTTGCATCCGTCCAAACGATGCCGTTTGTCCGGCCGCATTTTCAGGAGATGCTCGGCGCGCTGGATTTCGTCAAGAAAAACGACTACCCGGCACGTGGCGAGTACACTGGCGCAGTCTAACCCAGGACACCTTATGAATTGCAGGCGCCCGCGGAGGTCGGGCGCCTGCGAAATCCGGGGCCTATCGCTTCAGAAGCTGAAGGCTGCTGCTTAAGAAGGCCGGACATCGGACCCCGGACATTTGATGACCAAGCACGGTGTTTCAAAAAATGCGCAAGGCGCATTACCAAGTCACCGCAAGTCCGGGCCCTGCCAAAACGGCTTTTCAATCTCAACCAGCACATCGGATCTCTTCAAGCCGATGTCCTTCAATTGATCATCCGTCAGGCTGGCCAATTCGCGCCGGCTTCTGGCAACGGCCATCCATTGCAAGACCAACCGCGCTAGATTCCAGCGCGGGAACGAGACTCTTGGCTGGTCTGTGCAGCTGGGTGCGAAGATTGATTCCAATGCACTCATTTTAGATACTCCAAGAGATACAATCGACACAATCACTGTGTCTTTCACGGTGACAATCTTATGAATTGACTCCTTGACGGTGGCAATATACTAAATTGTCACCATGACAAATTGGCTTCCTCAGATCCCGGACGGGCAAGGTCCGATCTATCTGCGGCTCGCAGATCAGATCTCCGCAGATATCGCCTCCGGCGCGCTCGCAGCCGGAACCAAGCTGCCGCCGCAGCGTGACCTCGCCTATGATCTTGGCGTCACGGTCGGCACCATCGGCCGGGCCTATGCCACTATCCGTCAACGTGGTCTGGTGAATGGCGAAGTGGGG
Source organism: Roseibium sp. R5 (assembly GCF_055755305.1). Taxonomy (NCBI): domain Bacteria; kingdom Pseudomonadati; phylum Pseudomonadota; class Alphaproteobacteria; order Hyphomicrobiales; family Stappiaceae; genus Roseibium; species Roseibium sp. R5. The sequence goes on along the minus strand of NZ_CM146910.1, from coordinate 2,904,292 downwards.
CGTGGAACATACGTTCTTGGCAGTGCAGAGCCGATCCAGCTTCAAGAATCTACAAAACCGAACCTTGACGCCCCCGCAGGCAACCCTGCCCCGTCCGCTCCAGCCGTTCACCAACGCACCGGAGACACTTCGTGGGTGCAAGGTGCGATGCAGCCGCCAAAAGACCGGGCGTTTGCGGGCACGCGCATCGCGGTTCCGCACGAATCTTCCATCCGGTTCGACAGCACATCAGCACCGGAAATCGGACAGGCAAAGCTGATCGCGCAAATCACGTTGGACATCACACGCGACCATCCGCACGAGATCGCCAGTTACACCCGCGCTGTCCCGCCGGATTGGCGCGCCGCCGGTAAGATCTGGTTGTCACGCGGCGGCTGGGAACCTGATGAAGGCAGCATTGTTCCGACTACCGGTGCTCAGGCGGCAATCATGTCGATTATTGCAGCGACCACAGCACCTGGTGACCGGATTGCCTTTGAAGATCTGACCTACAGCTCTATCGCGCGGGGGGCGGCCCTGTCTGGACGACGGCCGGTGTTGGTCGAGCGGGATGAAGAAGGGCCCTTGCCCGAGGATCTGGCTCGCGTGTGTGCCCAAACACACCCACGCATTCTGTTTTTGATGCCGACCATGCACAATCCGACAACGGGGTTCATGAGCGAAACGCGCCGGCATGAGCTTATCGAGGTTGCCCGGCAGCACAATCTCTGGATCATCGAGGACGAGGTCTACGGCTCTTTGCGGGATACATCGGTTCCGCCGATTGTCTCCTTGGCTCCGGAGCGCACCTTTCACGTCGGATCGTTGTCAAAGTCTGTGACGGCCGGCGTGCGCGGCGGCTGGCTCTCCAGCCCTCAGTCCTACGCCCAGCGCATTTACACCGCCCACAAGATGCTGACCGGCGGCATTTCTTTTCTTCTCTCGGAGCTGTCTTCCAGGCTGATCTTGTCTGGTGCAGCTTCTGACTTTCGCGAGAAAGTCGGTGAAGAGATCGCGGCCCGCCACGCGCTTGTGCGGCAGCATCTCAGCCCGTTCGAGTATCGCTCAGCCGCCGACTGTCCATTCCTTTGGCTAAAGGTGCCCGAACCCTGGAACCCCGGAACTTTCAAAGCAGCAGCCGCTGCGGAAAATGTTCTGGTGGATGATGAAGACGAGTTCAAACCAGGTCGCACAGGCAAGGTCTATCACTGCATCCGCATTGGCTTCAGCAATCCGCTAACCCGGGATCAGACCGTTGAGGGTCTTGTGGCTGTGCGCGACCTTTTGAACGACAACTGCGCCTGCTACGACAGCTTCGAGTGACGTTGCCAGTCGCGCAGCCAAAAGCCTTCCGGACAACATGCAAATGAATCGGCTGAGGCCTCTCCCATTTTGAGGTTTTGTCTGCTAAACCGGCGCGAAACTGGCCCAGGCGCACAAAAGCATTTCGCAAAACGCTCTAAACGCCGCAGATTTCCGGACCGACATGATCCCGAACGACATCAAGATCACGCCCGAGCTCATCGCTTCCCACGGCCTCAAACCTGACGAATATGACCGCATTCTGGAATTGATCGGCCGTGAGCCGTCGTTCACGGAACTTGGCATCTTCTCGGCGATGTGGAACGAGCATTGCTCCTACAAGTCTTCCAAAAAATGGCTGAAAACCTTGCCGACGGAAGGCCCACGTGTGCTTCAGGGTCCAGGTGAAAACGCCGGGGTTGTCGATATCGGCGACGGTCAGGCCGTTGTCTTCAAAATGGAAAGCCACAATCACCCGTCCTACATCGAGCCCTACCAGGGCGCGGCGACAGGTGTTGGCGGCATCCTGCGCGATGTCTTCACAATGGGAGCCCGCCCGGTCGCAGCCATGAATGCCCTGCGATTCGGTGAACCGGATCATCCGCGCACCCGCCACCTCGTCTCCGGTGTTGTCTCCGGTGTGGGCGGTTATGGCAACTCCTTCGGCGTTCCGACCGTCGGCGGCGAGGTTGAGTTCCACGCCCGCTACAACGGCAACTGCCTGGTGAATGCCTTTGCCGCAGGCCTTGCCGACAGCGACAAGATCTTCCTGTCCGAAGCCAAGGGCGTCGGCCTGCCGGTCGTCTATCTCGGTGCCAAAACCGGCCGGGATGGTGTTGGCGGGGCGACCATGGCGTCAGCAGAATTCGACGACACGATCGAAGAAAAGCGTCCCACCGTTCAGGTGGGCGATCCGTTCACGGAAAAATGCCTGCTGGAAGCCTGCCTTGAGCTGATGGAGACTGGCGCGGTCATCGCGATCCAGGACATGGGCGCCGCCGGCCTCACCTGCTCCGCCGTTGAAATGGGTGCCAAGGGCGACCTGGGCATTGAACTGAACCTCGACCAGGTGCCGGTGCGCGAAGAGCGCATGAGCGCCTACGAGATGATGCTGTCGGAAAGCCAGGAGCGCATGCTCATGGTTCTCAGCCCGGAAAAGGAAGCTGAAGCCGAAGCCATCTTCAAGAAATGGGGCCTCGACTTCGCCATCGTCGGCGTCACGACCGACACGCTTCGCTTTGTGGTCAAACACCAGGGCGAGATCGTTGCCGACCTGCCGATCAAGGAACTCGGCGACGAAGCCCCGGAATACGACCGTCCATGGATCGAACCTCAAAAGCGTCCTGTTCTGGCAGCCAGCGACATTGCCGAACCCGACGACTATGCCGAAGCGCTTACGACACTGGTCGGCAATGCCAACGGCTCGTCCCGCCGCTGGGTCTATGAGCAATATGACACGCTGATCCAGAGCAACACCGCGGCAACCCCGGGTGGCGATGCCGGTATCATCCGCGTGGACGGCACCCGCAAAGGTCTCGCCTTCTCCGTCGATGTGACGCCGCGCTACTGCGAGGCGGACGCCTTTGAAGGCGGCAAACAGGCGGTGGCCGAAGTCTGGCGCAATCTGACCGCCGTTGGTTCAGAGCCGCTTGCGGCCACCGACAACCTCAACTTCGGCAATCCGGAGCGCCCAGAAATCATGGGCCAGTTCGTCGGCTGCATCAAAGGCATCGGCGAAGCCTGCCGGGAACTCGACTTCCCGATCGTCTCGGGCAACGTCTCGCTTTACAACGAAACCCACGGCGAAGCGATCCTGCCGACCCCGGCAATTGGCGGCGTTGGCCTGTTGCCGGATGTGACCGTGCGCGCAGGTGCGGCCTTTGCCAACGAAGGCGACGTTATCCTCGTCATCGGCGGCCGCGGCACCCATCTTGGCGCCTCGCAGTATCTCAGCGACATCCTCGGCCGTGAAGAAGGCGCTCCGCCACCGGTCGATCTCGCGGCTGAGAAGCGGCGCGGGACGCTTGTCCGCCAGCTGATCGGCGCAGCACGCCTCACCAGTGTCCATGACATTTCCACCGGCGGCCTCGGGGTTGCTCTTGCCGAGATGGCGATGGCCGGCGGAATGGGCGCGAGCGTGGAGATAGACGGACCTGCGCACGCAGCGCTCTTCGGCGAAGACCAGGGCCGCTATGTCGTCACTGTCAGCCCGGACCGGCTCGATGCGGTGCTGGAAGACATTGTCGATGCCGGCATTGAGGTTGACCGGATCGGAACAACCGGCGGAACGGATTTGACAGTTCAAGGTGTTCTCACCATATCCGTTGCAAAGCTGAAAAAAGCACACGAAAATTGGTTCCCAGATTACATGACAGCCGTGTGAGTCGGCCATGAGGGGGAAACAGGCAATGAAGGGGCGCGCTTAACATGCCAATGAACGCAAATGAGATTGAAACCCTGATCAAGGAGGCATTGCCCGATGCTCAGGTGGAGATCCGGGATTTGGCTGGCGATGGCGATCATTACGCGGCGAATGTTGTCTCCGAAGCATTCCGGGGCAAGAGCCGCGTGCAGCAGCACCAGATGGTCTATGAGGCGCTGAAGGGCAACATGGGCGGCGCCCTGCATGCCCTCGCCTTGCAAACCAAGGCACCTGATTAAACCGAATTTGCCCCGTGCATTTGACCGCCTGATTGCCCATATACGTATTATCCCGCATTATCAGGCATCATAAGGTTAGCCGCCCGCTGCAGGCAGACAGACAAGGACAAGTGAAATGAGCATCCAAGAGTGGATCAAGAACGAAGTCGACACCAACGACGTTGTGCTGTTCATGAAGGGCACACCGAACTTCCCGCAGTGCGGGTTCTCCGGTCAGGTCGTTCAGATCCTCGACTATGTCGGCGCGCCATACAAGGGCATCAACGTTCTGGAAGACGATGAACTTCGCAACGGCATCAAGGAATTCACCAACTGGCCGACCATCCCGCAGCTTTATGTGAAGGGTGAGTTCGTCGGCGGCTGCGACATCATCCGCGAGATGTTCCAGAACCAGGAACTCCAGGGCCTGATGAGCGACAAGGGCATCCAGACAGCCCAAAGCGCCTGATCGGCGGCTTCAATCAGACGGGTTTTGGAGGGGCGGTTTTCCGCCCCTTTTTCTTTGTGACCTGCCTTTTTCCGAGCGCCGGCACCCAGGCAGCATCGGCACCTATGCATCTAATCGATTAAACAAAAAGTGGGTCTGGACATTGCGTTTGGTCTAGCGATAAACCGCACGCGCAGGCGGGAAAACCCGCCCATCATTGTGCGTTAATCACCCAAAGGGAGTTGGTCGGCATGGCGGCTATGGATAATCACTTCGATAACTGGAAGGAACAACAATCCGCCGCTGAGCAGATGATCCCGCTGGTTGGCCACCTTTACCGCGACTACGGCATCAACATCCGGATTTTCGGCCGACGGCTCCTCAACAACTCCGCCATCGAGATCATCAAGGCGCACCGCTACGCCCTGCAGATCACCGGCCAGGAGCTGGACGTTGCCAAGAGCCTTGAGATCGTCAAGGCGATGCTGGAAATGGATCTCGCCGCCTCGCGCGTCGATCTCGGCAAGCTGTGCCACCGCTACATGACGGAAGGCGGCGATGCCAAGACCCTGGTTGAAGAGCAGCTCGCCAGCATCAACACCGGCAAGACCTCCATCCTGCAGGAGCCGCAGGACGTTGTTCTTTACGGTTTCGGCCGCATTGGACGCCTGCTGGCCCGCATGATGATCGAACGTGTTGGCGCCGGCAACAAGATGCGCCTGCGCGCCATCGTCGTGCGCGGCGGCAAGGAAGGCGATCTGAAAAAACGCTCCAGCCTGCTGCGCCGCGATTCCGTTCATGGCGCCTTCAGCGGCTCGATCACGGTCGATGAAGACAAGAACGCCATCATCGCCAACGGCAACTACATCCAGGTGATCTACGCCAATTCTCCGGCCGAGGTCGACTACACCCAATACGGCATCAAGAATGCACTGGTCGTCGACAACACCGGCATGTGGCGCGACGAGGAAGGCCTTAGCCAGCACCTGAAGTGCCCGGGCGCTGCAAAAGTCATCCTGACCGCACCGGGCAAGGGCAACATCAAGAACGTCGTCTATGGCGTCAACCAGGGCGACGTCACCCCGGACGACGACATCCTGAGCGCAGCGTCCTGCACCACCAACGCGATCACGCCGGTGCTGAAGGTCATCAACGACGAGTTCGGCATCGAGAACGGCCACGTCGAAACCATCCACGCCTTCACCAACGACCAGAACCTGATCGACAACTACCACAAGGGCGACCGCCGCGGCCGTGCCGCCCCGCTCAACATGGTTCTGACCAGCACGGGCGCTGCCAGCGCGGTTGCCAAGTGCCTGCCGGAAATGAAGGGCAAACTGACCGGCAACGCTGTCCGCGTGCCGATCCCGAACGTCTCCATGGCGATCCTCAACCTCAATCTCAAGCGCGAGACATCAGCTGAGGAAATGAACGACTACCTGCGGCAGGTGTCGATCCAGTCGCCGCTGCAGGACCAGATCGACTACACCGCCTCCACCGAGCTGGTCTCCTCCGATCTCGTCGGCTCCATCCACGCCGGCGTCGTCGACAGCCAGGCCACCATCGTCGATGGCGACCGTCTGGTGCTTTATGTCTGGTATGACAACGAGGCCGGCTACAGCACCCAGGTCATCCGCCTGATGCAGGAAGTCGCCGGCATGAAATACCCCTCCGTCCCGGCGTGATTTTTCTGGGACTTGGGCTGAGTATTATTTGAGAGATTTGTGAAAGGGGCGGTTTTCCGCCCCTCTGAGTTGGCGGAGAATAAACTTGGGTCCTTCCGTGTCTGGTAATTGTGAGCGGAACCTACGTCAATCGGGAAACGATGTATTGCTCAAACATCAGCGCAAATCGACATCCGCTGATGCTGTTATCTGAAATGGTTTTCACTGTTTCAGATAACTGAGCTCGTTTCAGTCACCCCATTCAATTCTCACAAATTTCCCTATTCGAGCTGCACGGTCGGTCACTTGAACCTCATCCCAATCACCGCGCTCCTTAATAATTGCCCCAACAGCCATTGTATCCCGCAGCCCACAGCTAACATACGCATCGGATTTCTGGCATGGAGGATCGTCTTGCAGAGATGAGTTCATACCCGGTGTGAGCATAACAAGATTTCCCAAGTGATGCTTAAACTCCGCATCGGCACTTTGTGGCACTATATGCTCAACAGACGTCGAAGGCTCGAGTGTCCAGATTTTATTCCACTGCAACTGGTTGATTTGCTCGCCAGATTGTGCCGCAAGATACTCATCATATCTGAAAAGTAAGTAACGCAGCTCCTCCGCCCACCCTTCGTAGGAATTGCTCCAAAAATCATTATCCGATAGCAAATCTTCTACACAGTAGTCTCGGCCTAACTCATTTATATATTTCAATATTTGGTCCGATGAAAGATTATCTTTAAAGACACTCTGTGCCAGTCTCACATATTCTCCCACCTTCATTCGAGTGTCAGCGCCAAAGAGCCCAAAGATACGAAAAGTTATTTTCTCCCACGCGCTAAGCAACTCCTCTTGGACTTCTTTATCAAACTCGCGCGCCATAATCGAAATTGCAAGGAACCTCGCATGAGAGATTTTCGTGACTGCTGCACGCCGCTTGTCAGAATTTAGATCGCTTACTAGACGAACCATTTTACGTAGCCACTGTGCAGTGTCGACGATAGTCCTCAGTTCGTTTCCACCGCTCTTGATCAACTCCAATGCAGCGTCTTCCTCTCCCAGTACGCGATTGGGCCGTGTTTCAATTGAAAGAGTAGCCGCAAACCGCAAAGACTCGCTCCCTAATTGCTGCTTAAGACCAAGAATTCGGTAAATATCTTGCCAGATACTACGCATTTCGCGAAGAGCATCAGCGCGTGAACCCTCGTCAACAAACTCGAAAATCGATGCCATTAATTGGCTTTTTGTTTTGTCGATCCACCTGACATCTAGGCCGCGGCTGTTTAACACCTCAAACACGCGGTATACTGTCGCCTCGTCAGAAAGTTCATGGTATACCATGGTCAATCGGTTGCGAATTGTTCCAAGAAGATCGATAATTTTGCCATTGGCAGCCCAGTCCGCAACAAAAGTCTCACACTCTTCTACTGCATCAACAATGTTTTTGTCAGACGCAGCGCTAATAGATTTTTGATCAACCCTACCAGTACGAATATAGCTAGTGAATACATTGCTACTATCGTGATTTGTTTGCAAAAGAACAAGTGAATGATCATCACCTTTTACAAGGAGGCTACCAAGAACGTGCTTGGCTTTTGATTGACCTGAGTCACCATCAGCAGGAAGTGCTTTTTCAATAGCTTTTAAGAGAATTACGATTGTTGTAATCCGCTGCTGACCATCAACCAGCTCCGCGGTTTGAAACTCGTCGGCCGCAATCCACCTCTTGTCTCGTGCGAGCGCAACGACAGTAGCCATAAAATGCTCACGGCCGGACCGATGCGCTTCCTCTATATCGCTAAACAGATCTTTCCTCTGACGCGTTTGCCAAGAATATGCTCGCTGATAGTCTGGAATCTGAAATAGCCGCCCATCAAGAAGTTTCGCCACAGACAAATGCATTGGATTGAGGCTCATCGGAAAATTCTCTCCTAGATAGAAATAACTGTAAAAAATGCGTATATAATAGCAATGATTTTAAGAAAAGAAGCTAACTAAAATTTCCTCGCACATCACTCGTGACGTCGACTGATTGGCGCTACGCCCCCTTGCCTACCTTGAGCACTTCATAGCTCATCGCACCCCGCCTTACCAATTCCCCCGCCCCAACAAATCCCTTGTCCGATCCCCACCAAAAATGCCAATTAGGGCCCTGATAAGAACAAAAGGACATCTCGATGTTTCACGGCAAGGTGCTGGTTGCGCAAGGGGGCGGGCCGACCGCGGTTATCAATCAATCCATGGTCGGGGCGGTGCTGGAAAGCCGCAAGTTCCGCAGTGTGGAGCTGATCTATGGCGCGGTGCATGGCGTGCGCGGCATCCTGGACGAGGACTTTTACGACCTCACCCAGGAAACCACCCACAATCTGGAGATGGTCGCCAACACCCCGTCCTCCGCGCTCGGCTCGACCCGCGACAAGCCGGACCTGAAATACTGCCAGGAGATCTTCAAGGTGCTGCGCGCCCATGAGATCGGCTATTTCTTTTATACCGGCGGCAACGATTCCTCCGACACGGTGCGCATCGTCAACGATGAAGCGCGCAAGGCCGGCTACGATCTGCGCTGCATCCACATTCCTAAAACCATCGACAACGATCTGGTCGAGAACGACCACACGCCGGGCTTTCCCTCCGCCGCGCGCTATGTCTCCCAGGCGTTCATGGGCATCAATCTCGACAACGCCGCCCTGCCCGGCATCTATATCGGGGTGGTCATGGGCCGCCATGCGGGCTTTCTCACCGCAGCCTCGGCCTTGGGCAAGAAATTCTCCGACGACGGGCCGCATCTCATCTATATGCCGGAGCGCACCTTCGACATCGATCAGTTCATTCAGGACGTCCGCGAGGTCTACAACCGCCTTGGCCGCTGCGTTGTTGCGGTCAGCGAAGGTATTCATGATGCCTCGGGCGAGCCGATCATCTCCAAGCTTTCCCAGGAGATCGAACGGGACGCGCACGGCAATGTGCAACTGTCGGGCAGCGGGGCGCTCGCCGATCTTTTGACGCAGAAGGTCAAGGATGCGCTCAACGTCACGCGGGTCCGGGGCGACACGCTGGGTTACATCCAGCGCAGCTTTGTCGGCTGTGTCTCAGATGTCGACCAGCATGAAGCCCGCGAAGTCGGTGAAAAGGCGGTGCAATACGGCATGTTCGGCGACCGCGACGGCTCGGTGACGATCAAGCGCACCGGCCACTATTCGGTCGACTATGAGCTGGTGCCGCTGGAAGCGGTTGCCGGAAAAACCCGCACCATGCCCGATGCGTTCATCTCCGCCGCCGGCAATGATGTCACCGATGAATTCCGCATGTACCTGCGCCCGCTTCTCGGCTCCGGCATGCCCGACGCCCATCGCCTGCGCCCCAACAAGGTGCCGAAGATCCTGGCGGCCGGGTCTTAAAGGGCGACTAAGCGCGTTACGCCTCTCCCGCTTTCCGGGGGAGATGTCCACGTCACGAGACAGAGGGGCGTTTCCAGGAACCAGCGTTCGCAGACCGAGAACGTCAAAGGGACTTCGTTGGCCGGACCGTTTGACAGCGGTCATCCCCGCCCCGTGAAACGGAAATGTGCGGGGATCCACTCTTAACTCCGCTTGCCGCAGGCTAAAGAGATCTTTCCAAGCATGCTCTGCAAACGAGTAGATCCCCGGACAGCGCTGCGCCGGGGATGACCGCCTTAGGGAGGGCAAATCCAATCTCCGAAGCGCCCATCGCGCGGAAATGGTCCGTTTCCCTATTCAGCTATGTTCAATCCACCCGCGGAAAGACGCCCGTTTTCTTGACAAAGCCATAGACGAAACTGGAGTCGATCGAGGCGATGCAGCCGATGGGGTGGATGCGGTGGCGGATGAAATCCTCATAGGCATCAAGCCCGGAGACGACGACGCGCAGCTGATAGTCGGTGGCCCCCGTCATCACGACACATTCCAGAACCTCGTCCATCGCCATGACCCGGCTTTCGAAGTGTTTGACGTCATCGGCGTTGTGCCGCTCAAGCCGGATGCGCACGAAGACGGTGACCGGCAAGCCGTAAGCTTTGGGGTCGACCTCGGCCGTATAGCCCTTGATGGCCCCGCTCGCCTCCAGGATCTTCACCCGGCGCAAACACGGCGACGGCGACAGGTTGACCTTAGCGGCGAGTTCCTGGTTGGTCATGCGGCCATTTTGTTGCAGTGCACGGATGATTTGACGGTCTTTCGCGTCCATTTCCAAGTCCTGTTAGCAGATTATGCCAATAACTAATCTTCTGATGGCATAATTTGAAATCAATTGCCATCGCCCTCGGCCCATCATGTCTTCAATTCAACGAGGGGACTTCCATGACCGATCATCTCAAGGGCTTTGCCACCCGCGCCATCCACCACGCCTATGATCCGCTGCAGAACGAGGGCGCACTGACCCCGCCGCTGCACCTGACCTCGACCTTCGCGTTCGAGAGCGCGGAAGCGGGCGGCGAGATGTTTGCAGGCGAGCGCGCCGGTCATATCTATTCGCGCATTTCCAACCCGACGCTGGACCTTCTGGAGCGCCGGATTGCATTGCTGGAAGGCGCGGAAGCCGGGCTGGCGCTCTCATCCGGCATGGGCGCGATCACCGCGGCTCTCTGGACGCTGCTGTCACCAGGCGACGAGATCATCGTCGACAAGACGCTCTACGGCTGCACCTTCGCCTACATGCATCACGGCCTGTCGAAATTCGGCATCACGGTGACCCATGTCGACCTGACCCAGCCGGACAACCTGATCCCGGCGATCAGCGGCAAGACGCGGGTCGTCTATTTCGAAACCCCGGCCAATCCGAACATGCGCCTTGTCGATATTGCGGCTGTCTCCAAGATCGCCCATGAGGCGGGCGCCACTGTGGTTGTCGACAACACCTATGCGACCCCCTACCTCACCCGCCCGATCGAACTCGGCGCGGATCTTGTGCTGCATTCAGCCACCAAATATCTCGGCGGGCACGGCGATGTCGTCGCCGGGTTGATCGCCGGCCGGGCCGAGCAGGTTCAGGAAATCCGCCTTGTCGGCATGAAGGACATGACCGGCGCCGTGATGGCCCCGTTCAACGCCATGCTGATCCTGCGCGGGCTGAAGACACTTGCCCTGCGCATGGACCGCCACTGCGCCTCGACCCAGCCGGTCGCCGAGTGGCTGGAAGCGCACCCTGCTGTCGGAGAGGTCCATTTCCCGGGCCTGACAAACTTTCCTCAGCATGATCTTGCCACGCAGCAGATGGCCAAGCCGGGCGCGATGATCGCGTTTGAGCTGAAAGGCGGGCTGGAGGCCGGGCGGTCCATGATGAACCGCTTGCAGATGATCGGCCGCGCCGTGTCCCTGGGCGATGCGGAAACGCTGATCCAACACCCGGCAACGATGACGCACTCGACCTATACGCCGGAAGAACGGGCCGAACACGGCATTACCGACGGGCTCATCCGTTTGTCCGTTGGCCTGGAAGACATTGAGGATATCCTGGCGGATCTTGATCAGGCGCTGTCAGGTGTCCCCGCGTCCATAGCCGCATAAGGCTTAGGGTGTTCGGGCGACGCCGGATTTGACCCTTCTGAGCGGGATGGAGCTTTCGATATTGGCAACGCCGGGCACCTTTGTGAGCTTGCCGGTCAAAAACGCTTCAAAGGCGGCAAGTCCAGTGGTCGCCACCCGCAGGAGGTAGTCCCGGTTGCCGGTCATCAGCCAGCAATCGACCACCTCCGGGAAAGCCTGAATGGCGGCTTCGAACTGATCAAGCGCAGCATCGACCTGCTTGTCCAGCTGCACGGAGACGAAGACAGACACTTCGTAGCCGAGTTTCATCTCGTCAATCAGCGCGCAATATCCGGTGATGATGTCCTGATCTTCGAGCTGTCGCAGCCGGCGGGCAACGGGCGTTGCACTCAGCCCGATCCGCTCTGAAAGGTCCTGTATCGAGATACGGCCATCCCTACGCAATTCGCGCAGGATCTGAATATCAAATGCGTCAAGCGCGCCGAAAGTCACCAAGTTTATCCCAATCCATAGTGATAACCAGCAACAAATAGCCTGATGTGGCGAGAGATCGCAAGAAACCAACTGAGGTATCGCGCTATATTTGCGTTACGGCATGCCTTTGCGGGAGTTTGGCAGAATGAAAACCACCCATCTGAAGACCATTGAACAACGCCTTTTGTGGCTGTCGCACTGGATGATCCATCACGCCAACCACATCCGGCCAAAGGTAGATGGCATCAAGATCGGCGGACACCAGGCCTCATCAGCGTCGATGGTCTCGATCATGACGGCCCTCTACTTTTCCGCGCTCCGCCCGGAAGACCGGGTCGCCGTCAAACCACACGCCTCGCCCGTGTTCCATGCGATCCAGTATCTGATGGGCAACCAGACCCGCGAGAACATGGAGAATTTCCGGGGCTACGGCGGCGTGCAGAGTTACCCGTCCCGCACCAAGGATGTCGACGATGTCGACTTCTCAACCGGTTCCGTCGGCCTCGGCGTTGCCATCACCTCCTTTGCCTCTCTGGTGCAGGATTACATCGCCGCCAAAGATTGGGCGGGCGACCAGCCACTCGGCCGCATGGTGGCGCTCGTGGGGGATGCCGAACTCGACGAGGGCAATGTCTACGAAGCGCTTCAGGAAGGCTGGAAGAACGATCTGCGCAACACCTGGTGGGTGATCGACTACAACCGGCAATCACTCGATGGCATCGTCCGCGAAGGCCTGTTCGAGCGCGTTGAAAAGATCTTTGATGCCTTCGGCTGGGACGTCGTGCGGGTTAAATACGGAGCTTTGCAGCGCGCAGCTTTCGAAGAACCGGGCGGCGACAAACTCAGAAGCTGGATCGATGCCTGTCCGAACCAAGAGTATGCCGCTCTTACCTTCATGGGAGGTGCGGTTTGGCGCAAACGCCTGATGGACGACCTCGGCGACCAGGGCGATGTCAGTGCCTTGATCGACCGCCGCAGTGATGCTGATCTGGCAGCACTGATGGAAAACCTCGGCGGCAATTGCGTAGAGACGATGGCTGAAACCTTCGCGTCGATCACCCACGACCGTCCGACCTGCTTCCTCGCCTACACGATCAAGGGTTGGGGCACGCCGATTGCCGGGCACAAGGACAATCATGGCGGCCTGATGAACAAGGCCCAGTTCGCCGATTGGCAGGCTCATATGGGCGTTCCGGACGGCGCCGAGTGGGAGCCGTTCGCAGCGGTTGATCATCCAGAAGATCTGCAGGCCTTCCTGAATGACGTCCCGTTCTTTTCCCGTGGCACGCGCCGGTTTGCCGACGCCAAGCTGAATGTGCCGGATATCTCCCTCGACACGGCGAAGTCGACATCAACCCAGGCAGCGTTCGGCAAGATCCTCGATGATCTTTCCAAAGGTGACAGCGCGTTGGCAGAGCGAATCGTGACGACATCCCCCGATGTTACCGGGACCACAAGCCTCGGCGCCTGGGTCAACCGGCGCAAGCTCTTTGCCCGCGCCGCGCAGGCGGACGCGTTCATCGAGCACCGGATCCCATCCACGGCCAAATGGGAATTCACGCCGGACGGCCAGCACATCGAACTTGGCATTGCCGAGATGAACCTGATGCTGTTCCTGGGCGCAGCCGGCCTGTCGCATTCCCTGTTCGGCAAACGCCTCATTCCAATCGGGACTGTTTACGACCCCTTCGTCTGCCGCGGTCTCGATGCCTTGAACTACGCCTGTTATCAGGACGCCCGCTTTATTCTGGTCGGTACGCCCTCCGGCGTTACCCTGGCGCCGGAAGGAGGCGCGCACCAATCGGTCGGCACGCCCCTCATCGGCATAAGTCAGGATGGTCTGGCGGCCTTTGAACCGGCCTTTGCCGATGAGCTTGCCGTTATCATGCAATGGGCCTTCGAATACGTTCAGCGCGATGGCGATGGCCAACCGGATGAGCGCACATGGCTGCGCGATGAGACCGGGGGATCTGTCTATCTGCGTTTGACCACCAACCCGATCGAACAACCGGGCAAGCGGGTCGATGAAGACTTCCGGCAAGGAGCCATTGATGGGGCTTACTGGCTGCGCAAACCCGGTCCGAACTGTGATGTCGTTATTGCCTATCAGGGCGCGGTCGCGCCCGAAGCGATCCGTGCGGCCGGAATGATTGGTGAAGCGCGCCGGGACGTCGGCGTTCTCGCAATTACGTCAGCCGACCGGCTGAATGCCGGTTGGACTGCAGCCCAGCGCGCCCGGTCCCGCGGCAACAAAGCCGCCACATCGCACATCGAAACCCTGATGTCCGGCCTGCCCAGGCACTGCAAGGTCATCACGGTAATCGACGGGCATCCGGCAACGCTGTCCTGGATCGGGGCGGTGGGCGGTCACCAGACGATCCCGCTGGGCGTGGAGCACTTCGGCCAGACCGGCACCATTGGCGATCTCTACCGCCACCACGGCCTGGACGCGGCAGCCATTGTCGAAAAAGTGCAAGGCCTGACCGACGGCAAGCCTGCGCCGGGCTACGGATTGGCTGCGGAATGGCCGCAGTCGTTCCGCCGCCACAAAGGCTCTTAATTTTCGTTTATCCCACGTTTAGCGTTTCAGATATCCCCTGAAACGCTGGCGTTATTCGGCAAAAATTGCCGAATCGCCTAACATGAACGCAAGGTGAATGCCGGATTCAGGGTGAGTATAGGTGCGTTCCGCCATTCTCCGTCCATACCGCAGCGCCCCATAACGGACCGGGGCCAGGACATGGGAACGGGGACTATGAACAAGTTTGCTTACGCAACCATCGCAGTGGCCGCAGTGATCGGCGCCGGATTGACCTTCGAATTGGTGATGCCCACACCGCAGGAAAGTGAACTGCGCCGGGTGGAATGCCAGGCCCTCACCATGTTCACGCCTTCCCGCAGCAAAAGCGCCGACGAACTTTGCGAGAACTATGGTGGCGTTGCCCTGAAAGATGCAGAGCCAAGCAAGGAAGGGCTCGTGATTCTGGTGCGCAACCAGCCGGTTGGAGGTTTCGCGGGCAATCCGAAGGTCCAGTAACGAGTTTAGGACGCAGCTAGCGCCTTCGAGACGGAATGTGCAAAAGCTTCGACGTCTTCCTGGACATTATGAAGGGCGAGCGCCCCCAGCCGTTCCATCGGGTTAGCCGTCGCTTCAGCCACTTCTCGTGACATAACAACGGCATGGCCGCGGGTCTTGCCATACTCTCCTAGCCGGGCAGCGATATTGGCAGCGCTACCGATGACTGTGAAATCGAGCCGCTCCCGTGACCCGACGTTGCCGTAAGTCACCTCACCATACGCGATGCCGATGGCAGAGGTTAGCGGATGATGGTCGGTTCCTGCGACATCGGCCAGTTTCTCGACAATCTGTTCCGCACTTGTAACCGCTTGAGCGCAAGCCTTCTGATTGCCCTGACTGGCCGGGAAAATCGCAAGAACGGCATCCCCGATAAATTTCAGAACCTCGCCGTCATGGGCATTCACAATGTCGGTGGCGACTTCAAAAAAGCGGTTGAGCTCCCGCACATAAGCTTCCCGGCCAAGCTCCGTTTCAAGCCTGGTGGAATGCCGCAAGTCGCAAAACAGGATCGCCGCGTCAATGACATCGCCGTCTCCGCGCCGGATCTCACCACCAAGAACGCGGGCCCCGGTTCTTTTGCCCAGATAAGTCTCCAGCAGAGAGGTCGCATTGGATGTAAGCGCGAACACCTCAAACAAGCGGCTGATCAGCGCGGAGCATTCATAAACCAGTCCGAGATTGGCTGTCGTAAAGCCGTTCGAGTGATCGCTGGCAAGGGTCAAAACATTGACGCGGCCGTCCGAAAACGGCAAAGGCATGGCGACATAATCCGTCACACCTTGCTTTCGGAAATCCTCCATCACAGGGAAGCTGAACTCATCGGGGTTGGTGTCGAGTTTTTGCCGGATCCCGCCCAGCCCATCAGCCACATGCCGGAGCGGGCTTTCCTGAAAAATCGGGCTTTCCATGAGCTCATAGGACGGCTGCCGGCTCTCGATCGTGTCCCCTTCCCGGTTCCAGATGATGTGCCGGCCGGCAATCATGGGATGAAGCGACCAGACGAGAACACTCATTCGCCAGACTGCAACGCCATCAGCGACCAGCCGCTTGCCCAGCGCAGCCAACAGCTCCTCAGGCGACTTGGCTGTCCAGGCCTCGCGCAAAAGCCAGTCTACCGTTGGGCCGGAAATATTGCCTCCGAGGATCGTATCAATCGCCGATCCGTTATGAGTAACATGCAGCCCATCTGCCGGCATGAAAGCAAGGCATCCGTCCACGGCCTGACCTTCAGGCAGGGCATTGGGATACCGCCAGGCCCCGTTTTCCAGAACGCGAGCGCCCACATGGACATGACTGTAAGAAGCCGTTCCCTTGAACGGGCAGAACGTCCTGTGCTCTGAGGCCGGCTCCAATTCTGCGACAATGTCTTCTTCTGGAAAATAGACCACCGGCGGCAAACGCGTTTCATACATCACCCGGGCACGAGTGGAGCGCGCCAGAACCTCACCACCAAGTGAGGCAACGGTTTCCCCAGCAAGCGGCTCCACCACGATGGTGTAGTCGTTCGACGTTAATTGCGGGCGCGCTGTCATGCCGGAAAGATAGAAACGCACCGGAGCATTGTCCAGCAATCCAGCGATGCGGGTCCGCAAGTAGGTTTGTTTCGGTTACTCAGCTGCAAAGAGCTTCGCGGTCATGGCAAGGCTCGCCCCGCACGGCTCTTCTGCTTCACCGCTGCTCTCTTCCCCGGCGCCTTCCTGTGGGCGCAAATTGACAAAATCATAGAGCTTGCGATCAAGCAGATGCGATGGCCGTGTGTGGCCGAGCGCGCGGGCCATAACACCCAGACGGCCCGGTGTTTCTCTTTCCCAGGCCTGGAGCATGCGTTTGACTTCCTCACGCTGCAGACCGTCTTGGGAGCCACATAAGTTGCATGGGATGATCGGGAATTCCATGCCGTCGGAAAACTTCTGGATGTCGCGCTCCGCCGCATAGGCAAGCGGGCGCAAAACCAGGAGATCGCCCTCGTCGTTGATCAGCTTGGGCGGCATCGACGCCAGCCGCCCGCCATGAAACAGGTTCATGAAAAACGTTTCGAGAATATCGTCGCGGTGGTGACCGAGGACGATGGCCTCGCATCCCTGCTCCCGTGCCACGCGGTAAAGGATTCCCCGGCGCAAACGCGAGCACAGCGAACAATAGGTTCGATGCTCCGGGATCTTGTCGGTGACAATGGAATAGGTGTCCTCGCGCACGATGATGTGCTCGATGCCGTTGTCTTCAAAGAACTTCGGCAGGATCTCCGGCGGGAACCCCGGCTGGGCCTGGTCGAGATTGCAGGCGACCAGATCTACCGGCAGCAGCCCGCGCCACTTCAGCTCGATCAAAACCGCCAGGAGCGTGTAGCTGTCCTTGCCACCGGACAGACAGACCAGCCACTTTGGCCGGCTGGTCTCCGATGCCCCCTCCGGCACCATCCCGAAATCGCTGATGGCTTCGCGGGCCTGGCGCAGAAGCCGTTTGCGCAGTTTCTTGAACTCAACGCTCGACGGCGCTTTGCGCAAGAGCGCTGGAACGTGGATGTTCGTGCTGTCGGCAATGTCGTACATGATCTGATGCCCTGGTACCCTGTCCGGAAACAATTGACGGCTGACATACCGGATTGCGGTCTCAAGGCCAAGAACTCTGGGCGGATTATTCCCCTCCATCATCCACCAGCCCAGTTCTGATCCAATTTCTCGGTTGCCAGACATGTCATAAATGACTATTGGTTTTTCTGTTATGTAATAACATTACATATCTTGTAAAAAGAGGTTTATCGTGAAGTTTCATTCGTCTGCAGGTCTTCTCCAAGCAACTGCTCTCAAGTTGGGTTTGGCCGCGGCACTGTTCGCTGCCGCACCTGTCGCAGCAACCGAAAAGGCCCAACCAAAAGACCACAATCACAGTCACTCTCACGGGTCCCATTCCGAGAAGTCAGAAATCTACAAAGGCTACTTTGAGGATGATCAGATTGAGAACCGGTCCCTTTCCGATTGGGCGGGAAACTGGCAATCGGTCTATCCGTACCTCACTGAAGGGACACTGGACCCGGTCATGGAACACAAGGCCGAACACGGCACAAAAACTGCCGATGAGTACAAGGACTATTACCTGATCGGCTACAAGACCGACGTCGATTCCATAGAGATTGACGGAGATATCGTCCGCTTTGTCAAAGACAGCGGAACCGCAAGCGGCGCCTATACCTATGACGGCTATGAAATCCTGACCTACAAGAAGGGCAATCGTGGTGTTCGCTACATCTTCCAAAAAGTGTCAGGCGATGAAAGCGCGCCGGAGTATATCCAGTTCAGCGACCATAAAATCTCACCGGCAGCAGCAGATCACTACCACCTGTACTGGGGAGACGATCGGGCTGCCCTTTTGAAAGAAGTGACCAACTGGCCAACCTACTATCCGGCTGAGCTGACCGGTCAGCAGATCGTGGAAGAAATGGTGGCCCACTAAACCGCCTCTCCACGGCGCTCTCGAAAATACATCTCCGCCACCGTGGCGGGGATGTAACTGCATAAGACCCAGCGCCAAAAGAAGGTCAAAAGTCCGGAATCTTTATTCCGTATTTGGCATAGACTTCGCCGAGAACACCGGAAGCCTTCAACCCACGCAAATAGATATTCAGTTGCTCAACCGTGATTGGCGCATAGGGAAAAACGACGAATTGCCGATTGTACGTGTGGTCCGGCTGGTCAGCGAATATCTGCAGTTTGGCGTAGACTTCTGGCTCGGATACCGAAACCCAATTGAGAAACGTTTCGCTCGCAATGCCTTTGTCAACGCGGCCATATTCGACGAGTTTGAGCACACCGCTTTCGTCACTAACAAGGCTCACATTCGGCATCGACCCAAGTTTTTCAGCATCAAAGTTTGAAAATGCATAGTGAAACCCCATCACCGCACCGATCTGCGCAGTGATTCCGTTTGTTTGGTTAGTGCCTTTCAGCTGAAAAAACAGATCCTTGCCATTGGTGAGATTGACACTTGGCTTACCGCCACGCTGCGCCCACCCCCAAAGAACGTCATTGTAGGCGATAAGATGAAAATCATCTGTCTGATGATTGGCAAGCAATCGCTTGGCTGGAACGAGGCTCGGCGTGAAAGTGAAGTCGTCCTGATGATCGTTAAGAGCGGCCAAAACATCGTAGATCAGGCCACGTTCTTCGCTCCCGCTGAAGACCAGTGGGGGTTGAATCGATGTCAAACCAACATTGACAATGGTTCGCGCTGACAATTGCCCTGACCACAAGACAATTGCGGTGAAAAGAAAGAAGCGAAATACCATTCAATGCCTCGTCCGGTGAAACCGAATGAAAACTCGCGGCCTGCTGCCATTGGGGATTAGGCCGCTCAATTCGGGCATCAGATTTTCTTTTTCAAGGAGAGCCGTCAAGGTCCGTAATCGAACGAATACGTTTTCGCAAAACACGGCCCTACCGATCGGTACAAATCTATCGAACCGCCATGCTTTGGAAAACAATTATCCGCCACAAAGAAGAAGGGCTGCCCGAAAGCAGCCCTTAGGTGTTTTGTATTCGGCGCTAGGTTTAGCGCGAATAGAACTCGACCACCAAGTTCGGTTCCATCTGCACCGGGTACGGTACATCTGAGAAAGCCGGAACGCGGGAGTAAGTTGCAGTCATTTTTGCATGGTCCGCATCGACATAGTCCGGCACGTCACGCTCAGCAGACTGGACAGCTTCCAGAACGATGGCGAGTTGCTTGGACCGTTCACGAACTTCAATCACGTCACCTAGTTTAGTTAGCCCGAAAATTTACGACACCTAAAATAGAATTTATTTTTAAAACACTCAAAAGTCGTGATAACCTTACCTTGCGGAAGTTCACTTATTGAACCCGTAGATTGTACAATAGGGAGAGTAGTTATGTCTGACGACTTTGCTAAGGTATTTTCAAATCTCAATCTCAAAGACGTTCGTGTCGACAGCATGGGCAATATCAGAATTACCAATCCTGATATCGCAAAACAAATTGCAGACATGAAGGGTGCATTTGACGCCGATGCTCTGGCAGACAGCTCCAATTTTGGAACCTGCAACAATACCGCGTGTATGGCACCAGCAATGGACCAACTTGCTCAGCGCCGGTGACATCCAAACGAAGATACTGGCACCCCTTCTGAGCCAGTATCTTCCTCACGAAATGTGTTAGGTTAGTTTGGAGCACCACTATGGAAGCGGGATCCAATTTCCCCAACAACGGGGGCAGTTTACATCTGGCTGACAACTTTAAAGCCGCTTGGAACCAGAACCATCTTCACCTCATCATCATGCCAACGGAGAAATGCAACTTTCGTTGCGTCTACTGCTATGAGGATTTTAAGATAGGCAAGATGAAACCCGATGTTTTGTCGGGTGTCAAAAACCTGCTTCGAACTCGTGTGCCCACCATTAAATCACTGGAAATTAACTGGTTTGGCGGGGAGCCAACAGTTGCGTTGGACACCGTCCTTGAGGTGATGGAGACTGCGAAATCCGTATGCCGGGAACACAACGTTTATTTGCGTGCCGGCATGACCACCAACGGTTTTCTGCTGACCGCAGACGCGTATCGCGCATTGGTCGACAATTATGTGGTCGATTACCAGATATCACTCGATGGCCCGAGCGAATTTCACGATACTACGCGCCTTCAGGCAAATGGAAAAGGTAGTTTCGAGCAGATAATGGCCAATCTGGATGCCATTTATCAATTGCCGATAGAAGCAGGAGAGATACTACTTCGGCTGCATCTGACCCGAAAAAACGAGTATGTTCTTAATGATTTCGCGCAGTGGCTTGAAACTAGGTACGGACAAGACAAACGTTTCCGCTTCACACTCCAGCCTGTCGAAAATTTAGGTGGTGACGCCGACCTATCTGAGCTTGTCCTGGAAAACCAGGAGCGCGGCTGGGGTGAAAACTCCCACCCGGTTCCATCAGATGAAGAAACCAGCGGCATGGAGCGCAAGCATGACGAGAGTTACGTATGCTACGCAGCGAAAGCGAACTCGTTTGTATTGCGCGCTGACGGTCGGGTCGGCAAGTGCACCGTAGCTCTCAACAATGATTACAATACAATTGGTGAGCTGAAACCGGATGGCAGCCTGTCGTTGGATGAAGCGAAGACCGCGCGATGGTTCAGAGGCTGGAGCACTCAAAACCAAGCTGATCTTGCCTGTCCGGCCGCATCGGTATTTTTATAATGAAACCGGTGTTCACACAGCCTTTCTGGAACGGCGACTATCTGATACGCCGCCCCATCCGGGAATGGCAACAAACAGTCCACGCAGCGTTCGACTCCGCCATAGCGGCTAATGACAACACAAGCCTCGCCGCAGCCGCCAACTCCTTTGCACTTTTGTTGGTGAAATGCCGTCAAATCGCAGATGCGGTATCGCTCTGCGATAGTCAGAAAAAAGCATTTTTACGCATCGATCCTGAACTCGCGGTTCAGCCGCATATAAATCTTGGACGGATCGCAGCACGCCAAGGTCATTGGGAAACGGCTCAGCACCATTTTTTTTGGCATGAAAGAGGTCACTGCCAAAACCAAGTTTTGGTGGACAATAAAACTGTGGTTCTCACGAACGCAGCCAACGTAGATGTCTGCACTACAGTTTGTATTACAGAAGGAACAGCGTCTTTTTTCAATTATTTGCGCAGGAATGGGAGTTCCTTGGAACCAGCTTTTAAGGCGTTGCACGAATTCGAAACAGCCAATCCGGGCCTCGTCGCTGAGACAACCGCATGGCTCGCTTTTCATACTAACGACGAAGTACGTTTAGCACGTGCTATTGGCAAATTGGTGCAATCAGGCGGAGATCCGCTAAGGGTGCTGTTTTTGCAGTCGCTGCAAGCATCCAAAAATGGAGATATGGATCGTGTTCTCCAAACGGTTCTGCTGCTGGCTAGCTGCCTTGATGATCACACCGACCAACTGCCTCGGCTGGCAAGTTTGTTGATATCCATTCGCACGCTTATGATCGAGAGTAATTTCCAACCCGACCAGATACGCATGATTGGCAGGCTACCCGCGATCAAATCTGCACTTTACTCGCTAAATGACTGCGAAATGTCTGCTGCATTTAACTGCGAAACATTCTCGTACAAAACAAATGAGAAGGAACAGAAGCGCGTAGATCAGACACTCGAGAAAATGCGTCAAACGTTTTACATGATGCAAGAACCGCGCAGGGCGTTTGCGTGAAACTCCAGGTGTCATGAAAAACCCCGCTGTCGCAAGCGGGGTTTGAAGTTTTTTCTATATTCGGCGCTAGGTTTAGCGCGAATAGAACTCGACCACCAGGTTCGGTTCCATCTGCACCGGGTACGGTACATCTGAGAAAGCCGGAACGCGGGAGTAAGTTGCAGTCATTTTTGCATGGTCCGCATCGACATAGTCCGGCACGTCACGCTCAGCAGACTGGACAGCTTCCAGAACGATGGCGAGTTGCTTGGACCGTTCACGTACTTCAATCACGTCACCCGGACGCAGTTGGTAGCTCGGGATGTTGACGCGCTTGCCGTTGACCTTGACGTGACCGTGGTTGATGAACTGACGGGCAGCGAAAACGGTCGGTACGAACTTCGCACGGTAAACGACTGCGTCGAGACGGCGCTCCAGCAGACCGATCAGGTTCTCAGAGGTATCGCCTTTCAGACGGGACGCTTCTGCATAGACCTTGCGGAACTGTTTCTCGGAGATGTTGCCGTAGTAGCCTTTCAGCTTCTGCTTTGCGCGCAGCTGAACACCGAAGTCGGACAGCTTGCCTTTACGGCGCTGACCGTGCTGGCCTGGGCCGTACTCACGACGGTTGACCGGGCTCTTCGGACGGCCCCAGATGTTTTCGCCCATCCGGCGGTCGATTTTGTATTTAACGCTATGGCGCTTTGACATCGCGGTTTCCTTTAAACTTCGCGTTGTTTTTCTAACAAGGAAACGCGCCCTCCTTCTTCTGGTCATCCGCAGCAGCGAGCGATCAGATCGACAGGGTTTCAACAGACGGCGCCGGCTGAAAACCCACGGGTGCGTATACCGGCCAGATCAAATCTAGCCAGATCGCGCGGAGTTACCGTTTCGGCTATCAAAAGTCAATGCCACCTGCCCGTTCGCGGCAGATTTCTTTCAGTTTCTAGGACTTGCTGCCGGACAAGACCGGCAAAAACGGACCTCAATCGGCCTCCTCACCAATCAGTGATGCCCGTACGTAATTTTCATGTCAGAATTAATGCATACATTTAGAAAATTTTAATTGCAGTTTTTCACTATGCCCGCCAATCACAACCATAAGAATAATTGCCAGTGAAATCTGCAACTCGGCCTCTTTTATGGCCCCAACGATTTTTCGTATTCTGAAGACATTAGTAGGTAGACATGTTCTCGCCCTCACATTCCGAACAAGAGGATGATGGCCCCGAGCCGGTTCCCGGCCAGCCGCCCATCAAGCACATATTAAACAGCCTGGATTATGCCCTTCAGCCGATTGTTGATGTCGGTACCGGTGTTGTTTACGGCTACGAGGCACAGATCCGCAATTGCAGCCGGGCTGGCGCCAGTTCTCCAGATGATCTTCTCAACCAGGCCCACGCCCAAGGTTTTCTACCGCACCTGGAAACCGCGCTCTTGCGCAAAGCCGCGACCAAATTTATGGCGCTACGGACCGCCAAGGGCACCAAACTGTTTTTTAAACTGGACGGCCGCGGTCTCGGTGAAAACGAAGACCCGCGCATGAACATGGACGCAATCCTGGTCGAATACGGATTGCAGAAAAGCCAGATATGCCTTGAGTTTTCCGGCCGCCATCAGGAAACCCTGAGTGATGTCTCCCACCATGCGCTGAGCGACCTGCGCCAATCAGGCTTCATGATTGCCCTGGATGATTTTGGCCGCGGGTCATCAGAACTGCGTCTTCTTCACGATATGTCTCCGGAATATGTCCGGATCGACCGGTTTTTCCTGAGCGGTATCGACAGCGATCCACGCAAGAAGCTCTTCGTCACAACAGTCGCAAATCTTGCCCACGTTTTAGGCGCCCGAGTCATCGCAGAATGCATTGAAACAGAACGCGAGTTCCGCGCCTGCCGGGATGCCGGTTGTGACCTGGTTCAGGGGTATTTTATTGCAAAGCCCTCGGCTGCCCCCGGATCAGCAAAGCTTTTCTACGACCACATCCGCGCCGACACGCCGAATGGAAAACGCAAGGAAGAGCAATGCCGGATCCGCAATGAGCTGTTGGAGTTGCCAACCGTTCAATTCGATTCGTCCATGAACGATCTTCTGGATCTTTTTGTTCACAATCAGGATGCCAGCATCATTCCCGTTCTGGATGCCAACCAGGAACCCCGCGGCATTATTCATGAACGCGATTTGAAAGCTTATCTTTACGCCGGAGGGCCGGATGACGAAGACGCCAAGGCGGCGCTCGACTTTCCATTGCGGTCATTCGTGCGGGCCTGCCCGATCGCGGATATCGATTCCAATGCGGACATGTTGCTGGTGACGTTTGCCTCCTCGATCAACTCCGATGGCATCATCATCACGCAGAATTTCCGTTACACCGGGTTCCTCTCGGCAACCTCCCTTTTAAAGATCATTCACGAGAAGCGTCTACAGGAGGCGCAAGATCAAAATCCTCTCACTGGCCTTCCCGGAAATGGCGCGGTGAGCCGGTTCATATCGAAATCAGCCTGCACGACGGCATCGGACCGGCATATTTGTTACATCGATTTCGACAACTTCAAGCCGTTCAACGATACGTACGGATACCGTCAGGGCGACCGCGCAATCATTCTCTTTAGTGAACTTCTGCAAAAACATGTAACCGGCAACAATTCGTTCCATGGGCATATCGGCGGCGACGATTTCATGGCAGGGTTCCTGACCGGCGATCAGATGGAAATCGCAACGAGAATGCGGGCTCTGCGACGCGCGTTCCGGACCGACGTTGAAAGCTTCTATCAGCCGGAACACCGCGAGCAGGGCTTCATGCGCGCGCAGGACCGCTATGGGACGATGCGGGACTTCCCACTTCTGCAATGCTCTGTCTCGATCCTGACCCTGCCGAAGGGTGTTCCGGCGAGCACCGGCTTGATCACGGAAGAACTCGGTCAGCTGAAGGGCGCGGCCAAAGCCACTGAAAACGGGATTGCTCTTAAGACATTGGCAGCCTGAGACCGCAACCGCGGCACCTGATTGAGTGCGGTCTTACGCATGATCATTCGCCCGGCATAAGCGCCAGACCAAAACCGGCGAGAAGCCGCTCGATTGCAGGTTTCCGGGCCCCTGACGTCAAAATGGCAAGGTCGGCAGTTTCGGATGGGGCCGATGCCAGATCCGGTTCCAGAACACGTGCCAACTGGCGCGCGATCGCCTCGGCCGGGTCCAGCCAGTCGACGGGCCATGGTGCGATCTTCCGGAACCGGTTCGCCAGAAAAGGATAATGGGTACAGGCCAGAACAACGATATCTGTCCGCTGGCCATTTTGCTCCAGAAAACAGTCCGAAATCTCCTGTCGCAGTGCCTCGTCAGACACCGGTTCACCGCGCAGATGCTGTTCGGCGAGTTCTGCTAGATTGTCAGAGCCTACGAGCCTGACATGACACTGCGCGGCGAAACTCTCTATCAACGAGCGGGTATAAGCCCGCCGGACCGTGCCAGGTGTCGCCAGCACCGAAATCAGACCCGACGCCGTCCGCTCTGCTGCCGGTTTGATCGCCGGGACCGTTCCGACAAACGGCACATCTGGAAAAGCTTTACGCAATGCCTCTCCGCCAAGCGTGAAGGCGGTGTTGCACGCGATCACGACCGCCTTTGGATCATATTCCTCGATCAGCCTGGCAAATTGGTCATTTAATCTGACAAGAAGTTCTGCTTCCGGCCAGCGACCAATTGGAAAAGCCGCATCGTCCGCCACATAAAGAAGGCGCTCATAGGGAAGCAGGTAACGCGCCTCACGAAGAACCGTGAGCCCGCCTAACCCTGAATCATAAAAGAGCACTGGCCGGACATCACCCACGGGCACTTCCTCAGGCTTCTGTCTCGTCGACGTCACGGGTTTTACGCGGACGTGTTTCCCGACGCTCCAGCGCAGCTATCACGCCCCGCAAGGTGCGGACTTCCTGTTCGCTGAGCTCAGCTTTTTGGAAAATGTTGCGCAAGTTCCGCACCATATGTGGGCGGCGCTCCGGCGGACGAAAGAAACTCACTTCGTCGAGAGAGCTTTCCAGGTGTTCGAACATCCGCAAAATGTCGTCCTTGGACGCCGGCGGATGCTCTTCCTCTGACAACAAGAATGGCAATTCACCTTTGCTCGCTGTTTTCCGCCACTCGTAGGCGCAAACAAGAACAGCCTGAGCAATGTTCAGCGATGCAAAATCCGGGTCGACTGGCAAAGTAACGATTTCGTCGGCAAGCGCGACTTCCTCGTTGTTCAGCCCCCAGCGTTCACGGCCGAACAAGTAGCCGACACCATGCTGGCGCTCACCAAGATCCACGGCCTTGACTGCTGCTTCATCCGGACCGCGGACAGGTTTTGGCACCTCGCGCGAACGGGCTGTTGTTGCGTAAACGAAATTCAGATCGGCGATCGCAGCTTCCGTTGTCTCGAAGACCTGAACCTTGTCGATCACATGGTCTGCCCGGCTGGCTGCAGCGCGCGCTTTTTCACTTGGCCAGCCATCGCGCGGATTGACGATCCGTAGGTCAACCAGGCCAAAATTGGCCATCGCCCGGGCGGCTGTTCCGATGTTTTCGCCCAGCTGTGGCTCACATAGGATCACAGCAGGCGGCCGCGCAGTAATTGTCCGCGCTTCATCTCTGATTTTTGCGTTTTTGCTCATGAAGCGGGATTTAGCCGAACGGCGGAAACTTTTAAAGCCCCTGCATTCCCAACCCGCACCGGAGTCAATCGGGGCCGCATCGAACGATGTCTTGAGATCTCTGGAAAACAAACTCCAAACATTCAACTCCGACACACCCAAATCAAGACACCTATTACGGGAGCCTTGGCAAACCTTCCAACCAAAAGCGGAAACAAACAAACAGGCAATAAACCAAAACCTCGTGTTTTTTGCTTTAGCTCAACACTCTCTTATTCTTCCTCTGAGAGAGTACGATCTGGTTCTATTAGCTATCAAAGAAGGATGCCATGCACCGTGCGGCAATCATTCCAGCTATAGTAATGGGGTTTGCGATTGGACTTGTGCCAATAACGGCAGCTTCTCAAGAGTGCCCCCGCGGCGGCACACTGATCGCTGGCGCAGGTGATTACCGGCCCTACAACATTGTCGAAGATGGAGAAGTCCGGGGCATGGACTTCGAGATCATTGAGACAATCCTCGACAAGCTCGGCTGTGATCTTGTGAAAGTACCCCTGCCCTGGACCCGACACCTCAATGCCTTGCGCAACGGCACGGTAGACATCGCCACACCCGTTACTAAGACACCTGAACGTGAGGCGTTTGCACATTTCTCAGCGCCCTACATTAAAGCCGACGAAGTGCTGTTCGTGCGGGCAGAAAACGTCGATACCTATGAAAGCCTCGGCGACTTCTTCCAAAACGATAAACGGTTGGGTGTGGTACGGGACTATGCTTATGGGGGTTCGTTCCCAGCACTGTCGGACGCCTATCCGCACCTCATCGAGACGACGGACAGCCTGGAACTGAACCTCAAGCAGCTTGAGCTCGGCCGGGTCGATGCGATTTTGGGGGAGATTTATGTGGTCACATCCGCGATCCAGTCTCTCCACCTTTCGAAAATAATCAAACCAACAGAAGTGATTGTCGCGTCAGAGCCAAATTACATCATGTTCAGCAAGAAAAGCGTTTCGGAAGGCTTCGTCGCCGAGTTCTCCAAAGAACTGCAAACCATGCAGGAGAACGGCGAGTTCGATCGCATCACGGCGCGCTACAAGGACAACGGCGGCGCAATCAACTGATTGAGAAAACGGGTTGAACCAGCTCCCAGTGGCTGATGGAAACAAATGGCATACTGGCATCTGTTTTCCTTCCGCCAATTGCGTTTTTCGTCCTGTTTGCTAGAACACCCACGGCTTTTGCGGCCTTCGCCTTTATGAGGGCTGGCAATTGATTGCGTACAATTGTATACGCTCTTCGAACTCCGTCCGGAGGCGCCTCCCTGCCCCGGCAGATCCCGTTGGACCATCAGGAAACGTGAGCAACATGGCCGATATTATCTACACCAAGGTTGACGAAGCGCCGGAACTGGCATCAGCTTCCTTCCTTCCGATCATCCGCTCCTTCACCAAGGCCGCCGGCCTGACCATCGGCACCAAGGACATCTCCCTTGCCGGCCGGATCCTGGCAACGTTTCCCGATTTTCTGACCGATGAACAGAAGCAGTCGGATGATCTCGCGCTCCTTGGCGATATGGTGAAGCAGCCGGACGCCAACGTCATCAAGCTGCCGAACATCTCCGCCTCGCAGCCACAGCTGAATGCAGCCATCAAGGAGCTGCAAAACCAGGGCTACAAGCTTCCGGATTACCCATCTGATCCAGCAAACGATACGGAAAAAGACATCAAGGCGCGATACGACGGAATCAAGGGCTCTGCCGTGAACCCGGTTCTGCGCGAAGGCAACTCAGACCGCCGCGCACCGAAAGCGGTCAAGGAATACGCCAAGAAGAACCCGCATCGCATGGGCGCCTGGGCGTCTTCTTCCAAGACGCATGTTGCGACAATGGGCGAGAACGACTTCCGCTCCAATGAGAAGTCCATCACTGTTTCCGCAGCTCAAGCCGGCACCGCCAAGATCGTCTTTGCTGCCAAGGATGGTTCCGAGACCGTTCTCAAAGGCGACTGGCCACTGGAAGACGGTGATGTCATTGACGGCACCTACATGAGCGTCAAGGCGCTCAGCGCATTTCTGGAAAAGGAAATCCAGGACGCCAAGGATCAGGGCATCCTGTTCTCGCTGCACATGAAGGCAACCATGATGAAGGTCTCCGACCCGATCATCTTCGGTGTCTGTGTAAAGGCGTTCCTGAAAGACGTCTTCGAGAAGCATGCGGCCACGTTCACTGAACTCGGCGTCAACCCGGATCTCGGCATCGGCGACCTCGAAGCCAAGGTAGCCACCCTGCCCGCCGACAAGGCGGCAGAAATCCAGGCGGACATCAAGGCCGCGCTTGACAACGGCCCGGCCATGTACATGGTGAACTCCGACAAGGGCATCACCAACCTGCACGTTTCTTCGGACGTCATCATTGATGCCTCCATGCCGGCTCTCATCCGCGCAGGCGGCAAGGGCTGGGGCCCGGACGGCAACGAGGGTGACGCCAAGTGCGTGATCCCGGACAGTTCCTATGCTGGCGTTTATTCTGCCGTCATCAATTTCTGTAAGGAAAACGGTGCCCTCGACCCGGCAAAAATGGGCACAGTGCCGAATGTCGGCCTGATGGCCCAAAAGGCCGAGGAATATGGCTCCCACCCGCAGACCTTCAAGGCACCAAGCGACGGCACGATCAAGGTCGTCAGCGCATCCGGCGAAACCCTGATTGAGCATGCAGTTGAAGGTGGTGACATCTGGCGCGCATGCCGGACCAAAGACGCGCCAATCCGCGACTGGGTGAAACTCGGCGTCAACCGCATGCGCCTGTCCGGTATGCCGGGCGTCTTCTGGCTGAACTCAGAACGCGCACACGATGCGGAGCTGATCAAAAAGGTGGAAGCCTATCTGCCGGATCACGACACATCCGGCCTCGACTACCGCATCCTGGCCCCGACCGAGGCCGCGAAATACTCCACCGAACGTATTGCCCGCGGCGAAGACACGATCTCCATCACCGGCAACGTACTGCGGGACTACCTGACCGATCTTTACCCGATCCTGGAAGTCGGTACGTCTGCAAAGATGCTCTCCATCGTTCCGCTCATGAACGGCGGCGGCCTGTTTGAGACAGGTGCTGGTGGTTCTGCGCCGAAACACGTTCAGCAGCTGCAGGAAGAAAACTACCTGCGCTGGGATTCTCTGGGTGAGTTCTGTGCGCTTGGCGCCTCTCTGGAGCACCTTGCAAACGTCAAGGGCAACGCCAAGGCCCAGGTTCTGGCTGATGCGCTCGACAAGGCAATCGAAGGCCTGCTTGACAACAACAAGTCACCGGCCCGGAAGGTCGGCGGCCTCGACAACCGCGGCAGCCACTTCTACATCGCGCTTTATTGGGCACAGGCTCTAGCCGCTCAGGATCAGGATGCGGATCTGAAGGCCCAGTTCGCTCCGATCGCCGAAGCCTTGTCCTCGAGCGAAAACAAGATTGTAGGGGAACTCAACGGCATCCAGGGCTCTCCTGCCGACACCGGCGGCTACTACCATGCCCCGCAGGCGAAAGTCGACGCCGTGATGCGCCCAAGCGCGACGCTGAACGGCATCATCGGCTGAGGCGAATAAGCCAAATTTAAAGATACAAAAGGCGGTCCAAGTGGCTGCCTTTTTCTTTGCGTTCAAAGGATCCCGTGTCACCTTCTGACAGCGCCTTTTCGATAGCGCCGAAAGAGAACCGCAGGGAGGATAAAATGAATGCTGCAGATCTGAAGATCATGAACTCGATGCCAGTGATCTTTTGGGCAAAAGACGAAGATGGGGTCTACATCTTCGGCAACGACACCATCAACGAATTCGGCGGCGGCGTTGTTGGCAAGACCGACCATGAACTCCCGTGGGCAGACACCGCGGATGAGCTCGTAGCCCATGACAAAAAGGTTCTTGCAGCGGGAAAACCTGGCTATATGCATGAATTCGTTCACAAGTCCTCCAAAGGTGAAGCGACCCTCAACGTATGCAAATGGCCAGGTGAACTTGACGGCGTTCGCTGCACCTTCGGCATTTCCTTCATCATCGAGGACTAACCAGCTTCATGGCCTGTACAGTCAAGGCGATCCTCTTCGACAAAGACGGCACGTTGCTGGACTTTGATGCGACTTGGGCAACACCACAGGAACAGGCAGCTGCATTCGCGGCAAACGGCGACGAGCTCTTGTCGAAGCGTTTGCTGGTTGCCGGTGGGATGGATCCGGGGACACGGAAAACTGCGGCTGGCAGCCTGTTTGCTGCCGGTAACGCTCTGGAGATTGCAGAGGCTTTCATAAACGACGGCGCACCGCGCACCCTTGAGCATCTGACATCGGTGTTGGACCGGATATTTCTGGAAGGGATGCAAAAGGCCAAATTGCTGCCGGAGCTCGAAGCATCGCTCCGCGAACTGCACAACGCTGGATATATCCTGGGGGTTGCAAGCAGCGACAGTGAGGCGTCTATCGCCACCTTTCTGCGCGCCACCGGTGTTATAGACCTGTTTTCATTCATCGCCGGCTATGACAGCGGTCATGGGCACAAGCCCGGCCCCGGCATGGTCAAAGCGTTTTCCGGAACCACCGGCATCCCAGTCAGCCAGATCGCAGTCGCCGGCGACAACACGCACGATCTGGAAATGGCAGCAAGCGCCGGAGCGGGTCTGAAGATCGGTGTCCTATCCGGCACAGGAACCGCAGCCGACCTCAGCCCTCTCGCCGATCTCATCCTCGAAAGCTGTGCGGACCTCTCAGAGCAGGTGCTTGTCCGCCCGTGATCTCACACGAGTTGGTGGTCAGCGCGACACCTAGTGCAGCACGGACGCAACTTCTGTTCTGACGGCACCGACGGACTGTGCCAGGATCATGGCGCGATATTCCGGAAAGGCCACAGCCGGGCTCCAAAGATACCCTTGTCCCAAAGTGCCGCCCCAAGCCTTCAGGTAGTCCTTTTGAAGCGGCGTCTCGATGCCTTCCGTCACTGTGTCGAGATTAAGCTGGTGAGCCATCAGGAAAATCAGTTCCACAATGGTCCGGCGATCCGCACATGTCGCAATATCCATGATGAAGGAGCGGTCGATCTTCAAAGTGTCGAAGGGCATGTTTGCCAGACTGCTGAGGCAGGAATACCCCGTCCCGAAATCATCAATGGCGAATTTGATACCTTGTTCCCGGATGGGGCGAATGCGATCCAGAACAGTGTCTGAGTAATCCATGAGGCTGGACTCGGTGATTTCCAACTCGACCTTTTCCGTCGAGACGCCACTTTCGCTGACGGTTCCAATTGTCTCTTCGATAAAGGTTTCTTCCTGAAATTGCGCCGGGGACACGTTCACAGCCACCGAGGTTTCTAGCCCTTCATTGTGGAGGTGCTTGGTATCGTGAAGCGCTTTTTGCAAGACGAACCGGCCAATGAGTGCAATCAACCCCCGTTCTTCGGCGATCGGAATAAACTTCGCAGGCGAGACATGCCCAAGGACTTCATCATTCCACCGGAGCAAGGCTTCCGATCCCACGATCCTGCCATTTTCCGGGATGACTTTTGGCTGGTAAAAAACCTCCAGGCCACCCGTATCAACCGCATGCCGCAGACGATCGGCAATCAGTTCGCGCTCATTGGCCTGTGTTCTGAGCGCTTCACTGTAGGAAACCGCCCGGCCCCGGCTTGCCGACTTTGCCTGATACATCGCCAGATTGGCGTTCTTCATAACCTCTTCAGCAGTATCACCTTGTTCCGGGTACGTCACAAAGCCGGCACTTGCACTCACTGAAAGAGACATGCTCCCGATCTGCACCGGCCTGCTCAGAAGCCGGAGTACGGTTTCTGACACCTCGGTCAATTGGTCCGGATCTGTGAGACCGGGAAGGATCGCGACAAACTCGTCTCCGGAGAAACGGGCCAACGCAGGTGCATTCTTGGTGTGCGGATGGGCGACCTTGTCGAGCAACCTGCCGAGGCGTGCCGCAAGCTGCCGCATGACCTCATCACCAACACGGTGGCCATGCATATCGTTGATAAGCTTGAACCGATCAAAACCAACATAAAGAACCGCGCCTTCCGCACCCGGTTTGTGGTCGATCATTGTCGCGGCCAGCTTGTCCAACTTGGCGCGATTGGCCAGTCCCGTGATCATGTCGGTATAAGCAAGCCGTTCGATCTCTACGATGTTGGATCGCTGGGTCTGGAGCATATGGCGAAATGCAGCTTGTAAATCTCCAACTTCCCCCGGCGCGTCAGTCTCAAGATCGCAGTCAAGATAGCCTTCGGTTGCCTCTTTCGCCGCTTGGGTAACCTCGCTGATCCCGGCGGTGGCCTTGTACATCAGCCAGCCAAGAGCCGGAATGAACGCGAATGCAACGACGCCCAATAGAGCGGCCACCTGCCACAGCGTGTTGTAGAAGATGCCAGCAATCTCAGCCTTAGAAACGCGGACGAGCACACTGCCGACAGCCGTTCCATTCCGAAAGACAGGAAGGACGTAGTCGATCGAACCGTCGGTTTCCAAGAGATTGGCCGCGCCATTCTGTGCAGCGTTGAACGCGTATTCGTTGAACTGGACTTCGCTTGTTGGCGCTGCCGACATGAAATCGCTTGCAAATTCCTGCCCAAACCGGCTGTAGGCCTTTGCTGCGGTCACGTGATCATCTTTGGCAACCGCATTCAGCAGCCGCTCCATCTCACCGTAATTTTTGTTTTCGATTTCACGAGCGGAGATGTTAGCAACGAATTCCGCTTTTTGCCGTGCGTCTCGCTCAAGTCGTTCTGTTATGCCCGACACTTGAGAGTAATAGCTGATGCCTATGAAAAAGAAGGAAAATCCTAGGATTCCGCACACTGCATACAGTGTTGACCTGACAAACACCCGCCTCAGGACATTTTGGCCTGCCGCTATGAAACTCACCGGCATCCGGACCCCCAACAAAACTCAGCCGTTCTGGCATCTACGCGTTCTTGGATGATCTCATCGGGATTAATTCAACAAATAATGAATATCGGCAGCAGAATGCACGCTTTTGCACTTTGTCATGAAGTATGCCGACGTCACTGGTTAGAAAAAGTTGAACACACTGCCCAACACTAGTTGTTTCGCCAATGTCAACGCTACGGAAGAAACCTAAGATCTCTTTTTAGGACGAGGAAATGGCGCGCGCACTCTCTGGCACCCGCACTTGATGCGTTAATACTACTGCACTTGCGCCCACACGCTTTTACGCTTCAAAAAACTCCGAGAATTTTTCAGAAGAACCTGATCGAAGTTTCTCCTTGACCCTGCCTGATCACTTTGCCATAACCACCATCCGAACCGTACCGTACGGTTCTTGCAAAAATCACAGAGCCCCGCCCGTACCCAACAGTTGACTGAAGCCAAATGCCTGCCGCCAGTTTTGACATCGCCACTTCCCGCCCGGACGCTGCACCAGAGTTCTCGCCGCGCCAGCAAGTGGTCTTGCAACATGCGCTGACGCTTTTGGTTGAAGGCGGTGAAAAAGCCCTGACAACTGCCGGCCTTGCGCGCACGGCAAGCTGCTCCAAGGAGAGCCTCTACAAATGGTTCGGCGACCGGGATGGCTTGCTCGCAGCCGTCGTCGCCTATCAGGCGAGCCAGGTGCAGTTTCCTTCAGAAAGCGGTGCCACAGCTGATCCGGACACGTTCCGCGCCCACGTCACAGCTTTTGTCGAGGCCTTGCTCGCCGTCCTGTTTTCGGAAAGCTCATTGGCCCTGAACCGGCTCTCGATCGGGCAGTCGAACACCAATTCCAACCGTCTCGGCCAACTTTTGCTTGTCCGCGGCAAACACATGATTTCAGCCCGCGCGCGCAACATGCTTGAGACCGGCCGGCGCCACGGGCTCTTGAAATTCGACGATGCGGAGGACGCCTACCAGGTTCTCTACGGCCTGGCGATCCGCGATGTCCATATCCGTCTTCTTCTCGGCGAGACCGCAAGTGCTGCCGAGAAGGATCTGAAAAGCCAGGCAAAAACAGCCGTGGCCCGATTTTATCAACTGTTCGGGGCCTGACGCCCGGACGGAGGAAACAAAGAACATCAGGCCCGGATCAAAGCAGATCCGGTCTTGATCATCATCTCAAGGAAAGGGAATTCCCATGCGTGTCTATTACGATCGTGATGCTGATCTGAACCTCATCAAGTCCAAGAAGGTTGCCGTCATCGGCTACGGCTCCCAGGGCCGGGCCCATGCCATGAACCTGAAGGACAGCGGCCAGAAGGAAATCGTTGTTGCTCTGCGCGCCGGTTCAACCACGGCACTGAAAGCAGAAGCTGATGGCTTCAAGGTCATGACGGTTGCAGAAGCTGCCGCATGGGCCGACTTGATGATGATGGCGACCCCGGACGAACTGCAGGCCGACATCTACAAGGACCACATCGCCGACAACATCCGCGACGGTGCCGCGATCGCTTTCGCCCACGGCCTTAATGTTCATTTCGGCCTGATTGAGCCGAAGTCCACGGTCGATGTCCTAATGGTTGCGCCGAAGGGCCCAGGCCACACAGTGCGCGGCGAATACCAGAAAGGCGGCGGTGTCCCGTGCCTTATCGCCGTTCACCAGGATGCATCCGGCAACGCGCATGACCTTGGCCTGTCCTACGCCTGTGGCGTTGGCGGCGGCCGCTCCGGCATCATCGAAACAACTTTCAAGGAAGAGTGTGAAACCGACCTCTTCGGCGAACAGGCCGTTCTCTGTGGTGGTCTGGTTGAACTGATCCGCGCTGGTTTCGAAACTCTGGTTGAAGCTGGTTACGCCCCGGAAATGGCTTACTTCGAGTGCTTGCACGAAGTGAAGCTGATCGTCGACCTGATCTATGAAGGCGGCATCGCCAACATGAACTACTCCATCTCCAACACCGCTGAGTGGGGCGAATATGTCACCGGTCCGCGCATTGTAACGCCGGAAACCAAGGCGGAGATGAAGCGCGTTCTGGAAGACATCCAAAACGGCAAGTTCACCTCCGATTGGATGCAGGAGTACCGCGCTGGCGCTGCGAAGTTCAAGGCAACCCGCCGTTTGAACGACGCACACCAGATCGAGGAAGTTGGCGAAAAACTTCGCGGCATGATGCCCTGGATCAAGTCCAACGCCCTCGTCGACAAGACCAAAAACTAAGGCTCTGCCCGCGTTGGACTTGTCCATGACCAGAAAAACCTCAGCGTTCGCCAAAGGCGAAACGCGGGGGGATCAAGTCCAACGCTCTCGTCGACAAGACCAAAAACTAAGGTCTACGTGACTGAGAATTCAAAAGCCCCGCTGGAAACAGCGGAGCTTTTCATTAAGCCCGCGGGAGACACGCACATTTCGGAAGTCTGCGCTGCCGACGTATTTTTGAGCAGTTGGCGTAAGAAAACGCTTTCACCGATTACACTTTGATGAAATTTTGGCTGGCAGAGATAATTGGCCGGAAACCCGCTCTGCCCTAGAGTAAGAACAAGCGCCTCGGATAAAAATCCCGGAGACCGATTTTTCATGACGCCATTGCCACTGTTTTCGGCAAACATGCTCCTGTTGTCGGTCTTCGCCATTTCTTTTTTGGCCATTTCCTTCAGTGCGCGTCCAAACACGCATTGGCGAAGCTGGGCGGCTGCCAACGCATTGTCGGTCGGCGCCCTCGCAGCATTTGCAAGTCTTCCAGTCCTGCCGGTGATTGCGACTTACTTGCTGCCCAATGTTCTCCTGCTAACCGGGTTTGGATTTCACCTGCACGCTGCGCGCAGTCTCAAAAAAGCGGGCACCCCGTTCGGCCTCATGATCGCGCCCGTGGGCATCTACGCGATCATAGCCGCCCTGGCATACGCTTTTGAGGTGTATGCCCTCGCCTATATAGCTTCCAACCTGCTATTTGCAGCGCTTTGCGTTGCCGTCGCTGTGACTTATGGCTCAGCTTCGTTCCGTGGCCTCGTTTCCAGTTTCCCCCTGATCGTTGCGTTTGGACTGTTGGCCTTGGAGGCTGGCGTCCGGCTCCTGAATGGCCTTTTGGCCGAAGGCCCATTGGGTCCCGGTATGATTGAAGATGGAACAGTCAACATTCATCTGATGATTTCGCTCATGTTCGTTGCCATATCCGGCGCATTCTTTATGGCGATTTCATTTGAGCAGCTGGCGCGCAACAATCATGAAGACGCCCGGCGGGATCCATTGACCGGGACCTTTAACCGCCGGGAGTTCCTGCGGCGCCTGGAGGGCCAACTTCAGCCTGCAACCGGAACACATTTTGGTCTGATACAATTTGATTTGGACCATTTCAAACAGGTCAACGACCGGTTTGGCCATGTGGCCGGCGACGAAGCGTTGGTAAAGGTCTGCCAGGCGATCCGCCACCATCTGCGCCGCAGCGATTGTTTCGCGCGCCTTGGCGGCGAGGAATTCGGCCTTCTTCTGCCCAATGTTGGCCGGGAAGATGCGCTCATGATCGCAGAGCGAATCCGCAAACTGGTTGAAAACGAGTCCTATGATTTTGCACCGGAAGGCTTTCAAATCACCATTTCTGGCGGCATGTATCACGGCATCGGCGAGGGCCTGACACCAACAGATCTATTCAAGATCGTGGACGCCGGTCTTTACACGTCAAAGAATACAGGCCGCAACCGGATCACCATGGCCGTTCAAGAGACAGAAACGCCAAATTTTTCCAGTGAATTGATGCAAATCGACGGCCTCAGCCAACCTGGAAATGAGCTTCAGTCAGCCGTGTGAATTCAGTGTTTGCTGGTCCGTGCAGTGACAGACATTGATAGACTTTCTACGAAGCCAGACAATTTTGCGATAGCCGCTCTGTCTTGGCGGCACAAGACACCAATAGTGACAAAGCCGTGCTGACTAAAAAGGGCTGCAGAGTGGAAGTTCGTACGCAGACTGCGTCCAGCAGTTAAATGATTTTTACTGAAACTCGCCTTCGCACTAGAAGTCCCAAACAATCAAATCGCAATTCTTACACCTTAAAATACTTTTCGTTTGAAGTGTTTCTTTAACTGAATCACAGTTTATCTAGATTTGCCGGCACAGAAATAATCCTGAGTGCGACTTGATGATACTGAATATTCCGACGCTCTTTGCTGTCAACGTTCTTTGTAGCGTTATATTTTTTATCGCCACGCTCATCGCCGGATATGTTGAACCAAAACGGAGTTTCTGGCGCAGCTGGACATTCTGTTTCGGCTTTGGAACCGTTTCGCTAATTTTCTCGACAGTCGGATTTGCCTACAGCCAGTTTGCAGCTTTGCAAATCGGCAACTTTTTACTCTTTCCGACATTTTATTTCTACGTCGAGGGAATGGCACGTCTGGCAAACAAAAGTGTTTCGCGGACATTCCTTTATATCGGGACCCTATTGGCCGCTTGCGCTGCATTTTATTCCTTCACAGAACAGCAAAGCCAATACACAGATACATTGAACCAGATCACCGTTGTCGTCAGCTGTATTTTCTGCATACGCCTCCTTTTGACATCCCCATTACAAGAACAAACATCCCGGTATGGATTTTTGTTCTCTGCCGTGCTTCACAGTAGTATTTCTGCATTTCACCTAATACACATAATATTTTCACCTTGGAACGAAATCGAAGATGAAATACACGCCGGCATACTAACAACACATCTTTTAGTTGGTATCATTTTCACTGTTTTAAAC
Source organism: Roseibium sp. R5 (assembly GCF_055755305.1). Lineage (NCBI taxonomy): Bacteria > Pseudomonadati > Pseudomonadota > Alphaproteobacteria > Hyphomicrobiales > Stappiaceae > Roseibium > Roseibium sp. R5. The sequence goes on along the minus strand of NZ_CM146910.1, from coordinate 2,865,752 downwards.
GGAACATTTCTCTTTGCGTTTGTTCATGAGCGGATAGCTCGTGATAACCGCGAAGAAGCGTTGCGAGATCCGTTAACAAACGCCTTCAACCGACGGGCGTTTGATCAGTTCCTAAAGTTGCTGCTGGCCCGGAAGGATCCTGAACCATTTGCACTATTCCAGTTCGACCTGGATCACTTCAAATCAGTGAACGACAAATACGGTCACCCGGCAGGCGATCAGGTTCTTATCGAGTTTGTAAGCCTGTTAAAAAGCATGACACCAAAACCAAGGTTTGTGGCCCGTCTTGGCGGCGAAGAATTTGCTGTGATAGCAAGCAATACAACGAGAGAGCAGACGGAACGTACAGCGGAACGTATTCGCCAGTCGCTTCAAGACATGTCTGTTCAACTGGGAACCGGGCAAAAAATAAATGTCACCACTTCAATTGGCGTATACTTCGGCCTTAGCAATCGCCCCTATACCGAACTGCTGTCAGCTGTAGACCAAAGCCTATATGCAGCTAAGAAATCCGGCCGCAATCAGACGATTATGACGGACTGCAGCCAAGCTGGATGATGCTTTTTTTGGTCTATAGACTCTTCTAAACCAGTTCAAAAATGAGCTTCGATCAGCCGTGTGACTTCGGCATCGCGAGCCTGCTCCGATTTACCGCCCATGACTACAACAATCAGTTGCTTGCCGCCGCGGCGGACTGTGGCGACGAGATTGTAGCCAGACATGCGCACGTATCCGGTTTTCAAACCATCAACGCCCTGGACCTTGCCCAAGAGATTGTTGGTCGCCCGGAATGACCGCCCATTGTAGGTGAACGACTGAGACCGGTAATAACTGGCATATTGCGGAAACCGGCGCTTCAGCGCGAGGCCAAGCTTTGCCATGTCCCGTGCTGTGGTCACTTGCGCCGGATCTGGAAGGCCGGTGGCATTGACAAAACGGGTGCGCGACAGGCCCAGCGCACGGGCCTTTTGGGTCATTTCACGCGCAAAAGCGGCTTCACTGCCGGCGAGGTTTTCAGCAACGGCCACGCCAACATCATTGGCGGACTTGACGGCCAGTGCCCGGGCCGCCTGCTCGACCGTAATCGTGCTGCCGGCTTTCAGGCCAATCTTGGCCGGTGGCTGGGACGCTGCGTTTGCCGAAATATTCAAGGGGCTCGACAACCGGTTTTCGCCGGAACTGACGCTCTCAAACAGCATGTATAGCGTCATCATCTTTGTGAGGGACGCCGGGAAGCGCGGGGCATCTGCGTTGACAGCATAGAGTTCCTGGCCCGTTGCGGCATTCAGCACAAGGGCCGAGAAGCCCCGCTCCTGAGCGGTTGCCGGTGCATAGCTGACAACCGGCAAAGACGCGGTCTGAACCGCTGCAGACTGACCGGAAGGTGTGCCAGATTGCGAAGGCGCACCTGCCGTTTGACAGGCAGCCAAAAACGCCGCCAGCACCACCGCCGAAAGACTGCGCAAAAAGCGCGAAGAACTCATAATGCCCCTCAAACTCAACTCGGAGACCCCTTACGGTTTCAGCTTGTAACCCGTTTTAAAGATCCAATGAACAATCGCAAGGGAGACACCCAAAAACAGGAGCGTCATGAAAAGCGAGAGCCAAAGAGAGACGTCGGCCTGGCCGTAAAAACTCCACCGGAATCCTGAAATCAGATAGACGACCGGGTTGATCAACGTCACCTTCTGCCAGACCTCAGGCAACATCGAGATCGAGTAAAAGCTCCCCCCCAGAAAGGCGAGCGGCGTCACGATCAAAAGCGGGACGAATTGCAGCTTCTCGAAATTGTCGGCCCAAATGCCGATGATGAAACCGAGCAGCGCAAACGTGATGGCCGTCAACAAAAAGAAGGCCGCCATCCAGAACGGATGTTGGATTTCAATGTCGACGAAAAAGTTGGCCGTGATCAGTATGATCAAACCAACAACAATCGATTTTGTTGCAGCGGCTCCAACATAGGCGATCGTTATTTCCAAAAATGAGATTGGTGCCGACAACACCTCGAAGATCGTGCCTGTAAACTGCGGGAAATAAATGCCGAAGGAGGCGTTCGACAGGCTCTGCGTCATCAAAGACAGCATGATCAGGCCCGGTACGATAAACGCGCCATACGAGACACCATCCACCTCGCTAATCCGGGATCCGATTGCTGCACCAAATACAACAAAATAGAGAACCGTGGAGATCACCGGTGAGATGATCGACTGCATGATCGTGCGTTTGGTGCGCGCCATTTCGGCGAGATAAATTGCTTTGACCGCTTCAAAATTCATTCGTTTTGTCCTTGCTCAGCGGCAGAAAAGTCAGGTGCATAGGGCTCAGTCTCCCTTTTTCACAAGATCGACGAAAATATCCTCCAGCGAGGACTGATCGGTCTGAAGATCATGGAAATAAACACCGGCTTTTGAAAGATCCGTCAGCAAGGCGGTGATGCCCGTCCGCTCACCTTGCGTGTCGTAGGTATAGGTCAAACTGCTGCCGTCTTCGGACAGCTTGAGATCGTACTTCTGCAGCTCAGGGGGAAGGTTTGTTACCGCGCAACTGAGAGACAGCGTCAACTCCTTGCGGCCGAGCTTTTGCATGAGCCGGTTCTTGTCCTCAACAAGGATGATCTCCCCCTTATTGATGACCCCGACCCGGTCGGCCATCTCTTCCGCTTCTTCAATATAGTGCGTTGTCAGGATGATCGTGACGCCCTTGTCCTTCAGCTCGCCAACGATGCGCCACATGTCGTGGCGCAGTTCCACATCCACCCCTGCTGTCGGCTCATCCAAGAACAGGATCTCCGGCTCATGGGCCAGAGCCTTGGCCACCAAAAGCCGGCGTTTCATACCTCCGGAAAGAGCCATGATCGGGTTTTTGCGCTTATCCCAAAGCGTGAGGTCCTTGAGTATTTTCTCAACCAGGTCCGGGTTTGGTTTCAAACCAAACAGACCCCGGCTCAAGGCCACGGTATCGCCAACCATTTCGAAGGGCGCTGTCGGCATTTCCTGGGGCACCAGACCAATCATTCGCCGCGCCGCGCGGTAGTCTTTGAGTGCATCGTGCCCGCCAACGGTGATACTTCCAGATGTCGGGCGGACGAGACCGCAGATTGTGCTGATTAAGGTCGTTTTGCCGGCACCGTTGGGACCGAGAAGCGCGAAAACCTCACCTTTCTCAATCTCAAGGGACACCGATTTCAGCGCCTGAAACCCGCCATCATAGGTTTTTTCCAGATCTTGGACGGAAAGGATCGGCGTCATGAAAATCTAACCAGTTTTTTGAAATAATTCAGACCGGCAGACTGCGGGTCGTTTGGGCGGGCACACTCGCATGTGGTCCAATCAACTGCAAGATACAAGGCTGGCTCCATCTTGACAGCTCCTGTCAGCAGAGGACCGATGATTGTTTCAAATGGCGAAACGCTGCGTCCAACCGCTCCCCTATGGGTTTCCGAGACAGATCCGCTATTTTTCAAGGCAACACTCAATCAAGTCTGGAAAATGCCATGTCCGTTCGCCCAGTAACCCATATCGGTTCAACCCAGTCCACACTTGAAGGCGCTGGCGTCAAGTTGGAACGGGTCTTCGGTTTTCAAGATCCGGAGATGCTGGATCCGTTTCTGATGATGGACGATTTCCGCAACAACCGCCCTGAAGACTATCTCGCCGGATTTCCCTGGCACCCGCATCGGGGCATTGAGACGATCACTTATGTGCTGAAGGGCACCGTGGAGCATGGCGACAGTCTGGGAAACACAGGCACACTTGGCGCAGGCTCTGTGCAATGGATGACGGCGGGCCGCGGGATCATGCACCAGGAGATGCCCAAGGGGGATGAGACCGGCAAGATGCACGGATTTCAACTCTGGGCCAACCTGCCCTCATCCCTGAAAATGACGGAACCGCGCTACCAGGATATCGAAGGCAAGGACATCCCCGTCGTCGTGGATGATGACGGCACATCCGCACGTGTGATCATTGGCGAGTTTTGGGGCAAGAAGGGTCCTGTCGACGGGATTGCAGCCGACCCGCAGTATCTGGACATTCATGTTCCTGCGGGACGAAAAAAGCGTTTCAAAGTCGATACTTACAAACAGACCTTCGCATACATCTTCGAAGGTTCAGGAAAGTTTGAAGGTGCTTCGGATCCATTTGGCGTGCTGACCGAAAAGGAGTTCGGGGGCGAAGAGCTCAAGATCCGCGACCAGACCGGAGACCGCACGCTGGTCATATTCGGTACGGGCGACGAGATCGTGGTTCATGCCGGTGAGAACGGGATCCGTTTTCTGCTGGTCTCGGGCGCCCCCATCAATGAACCTGTAGCGTGGCACGGTCCGATCGTCATGAACACCCGTGAAGAACTGATGCAGGCGATCACGGAACTCCAGAACGGAACGTTCATCAGGTAGGCCATCAACCGACTTGCAACTTTCACATTCAATCACTACGGCTGTCTGATCATAACTGATTGGACAGCTATGCCTTTGAAACTCCGTGCCGCGCACGCAGACGATGCGTCGGCTCTCACTCAGATCATGCACGATGCAAAGGCCTCTTGGGGGTATCCCGAAGACCTGATGTGCCAGTGGCGTGAGCAGTGGCAAATCACATCGGATATGATCACCGAGCAGGAGATGATTGTTGCCGAAGACGCCGGTCATGCGATCGCTTTTTCCGGACTAAAGCAAAACACGCCTCAATCCGTCACACTCGAGTATCTCTATGTTTCGCCAGGCGCTCAAAAGAAAGGCATAGGCACCCTGCTTCTCCAGCGCAGCGAAGATCGTGCCCGTCAGATTGGTTGTGACAAGGTCACTCTGCGCAGTGAGGTGAATGCAGGCGGTTTTTATGAGCGGAGACAGTACAAGACTGTCGGCCAGGAAGCCAGCAAAATGGCGCCAGGCCGGTTCATGCCCCTGATGGAAAAGACACTTGTGGGCAATGTAGTGCCGATTTCAGAAATCACGCTGTCGGTCTCATCAAACGCTTGGGATTTTGAAACGGGAAATGCCACTGAAATTTCCGCACACTTTGCGGAGCAACAAAGGCGGATCCCGGAGCTTTGGAACGGCAGAACGCTCAAGCTTACCAGTCATTCATTTGACAATGGAGCCCTCACCGGTGTGTGCACGGAATGCTCTTATGCCGCGTTCCTGACTTGGCGGGATTGGGGCGCTCCGGATCTGACAACATTCAACCTCTTCGGCTCGGCGGTCATACGCTCATCGGACGGCGCACTCCTCTACGGTGTCATGTCCGCCCATACAGCAACCGCCGGTCAGATCTACCCACCTGGTGGCAACCTTGATCCGGCTGACGTCGGCCCGACTGGGCTGATCGACATCCGGGGTGCGATCGCGCGGGAACTGAAGGAAGAGACTGGGCTTCGCTTAAATGATCTTGTGCCAGACGACTTGCTGATCGTTTTCGACGGTGCTCGTATCAGCGTTGCGCAAGTTTTCGACAGCGACCGGTCAGCCGAAGCGCTCCGTCATGACATCATCGCACATTCGATGGCCTCAGAGGAAAAGGAGCTTGCTGACATCCGCATCATCCGATCGGGACGAGACCTTACCGATCGTAAGGTCGCCTCCTATGCGAGGGCGCTTGGAAACCATATCTTGCGCTAGACACAAACGCTGGAGCCATGGGAGATCCCGAAAAGGGCTTATCCGAGTGTATCAATTGAAAGACTTTTAGCATTCAGCAACTGAGGACGCCTACCCTTTGTAAACACCAACGCAAGAGCTCAATTGAATAAACCGCCGCCACGCCCGTGAAAGATGATCGCAAGCCCCCGACCAGTCATCGATGCCGGTTATATCAATGCCGCAGTTGGTCAAATTGAGATAGACCCCGACACACTTGGTTCAAATGGCTGTTCATTGGTTCTCAAATTGAGAAGATCCAGCCAATCTGTGAAGAAGCGACGCCAACAATGAAAAATGGTAAGAACAACGACAATACTATAGCGGTTGAGATCGCTGATCTCATTTTCGACAATATAGATTCTGTAAAGACCCATCTTAATCTGGACAGTTATGATACTACCGCAGTTGTCATGCGAATAACCGCTGCGTCTGATGGCGAAGGTGGTGTCTCTGAGGCCAAGTTGGCACAGCAATTAAACATTACCCGGCCGACCATGAACCGGATCATCCGCAGGTTGCTTGATACCCAGCACATCCTTGCAATTTCAGACACTTCGCCGAAGAAATACGTCTTCAATTTTGACTATGAACCAGCCCAATCAAAGTCCGATTCAAAGCGCGCGAAGTTAAACTTTCAGCGTTCTGTAATAGATCGGTGTGTGGCAGCGCTCCTCGCGGTCTTCTGGTCATTTGAACGTTATCAATTTGAGAACGAAGACGAATAAGGCTTGAAGACCGAACAGCCGCTCAGTAGCATGGATATATTGCTGATGATATTTCAGTAGAGCAGAGATAGGGAGCAATTTTTTGTTTCGGGCATACTATCTTCTGCTTGGGCCACTTTGAGACTTTTTAAATCAGTATGAAGATGGGCGGGTTGATTTCTACCGCTTATTGGCAGACTGGCAAAGAAACCTTTCGAAGGACTGCTTCTCCAAGAGCAGTCCTTTTTTTTTGCTTGACCGTCTCGACCATACGTACCGCCCCACCAAAACGGAGCCTTCTAAAAGTGTCTTTGCAGACCAGCTGTCTCACGTCCTTGGAGAGCTCTGATCTCAACAAAGCGCTTATTCCGCATTTAGCGCAGCTATCCGTCAATCACAGCCATCAGCACCCGGCCACGCAAGAGTTTGTTCACCAACAATCGCGGCAAAGGTCTGGCGGGACTTGCGAAGAAATGTAAAAGTCCGCTCACCTTCGAACTATAAACGCGTTCGATCTCCAGGGAGAACACTGCATGAGCCGCCGCTACGCGATCTTGGACGTCTTTACAAACAAGGCATTGGCTGGAAATCCGCTGGCCGTGGTGCTGGACAGTGAGGACCTAAGCGATGAGCAAATGCAAAAGATTGCCGGCGAGTTCAACTTGTCCGAAACTGTGTTTGTGTTCCCGCCTGAGAACCCTGGCCACTCTGCTTCCATGCGGATTTTCACACCGAAATGCGAGTTGCCCTTTGCAGGTCACCCAACTGTCGGCACGGCGATTTTGATGGCCGTTGAGCGCTTTGGCGATGTCTCCGGAGAGCAAGACGCGGTGGTCGTCCTGAAGCAAAAGATCGGTACAGTCCGCTGTGCCGTGATCTTGCGGGAAAATGCAACTGCATTCGCGGAGTTTGATGTGCCGGCGCTGCCGGAACCGGCTGGTCCGACGCAGAATATTGAACTCATCGCGGCCGCGCTCAATCTGGAGCCGTCAGACATTGGCTTTGAAAATCATGCACCCTCCCGGTTCAAGGTCGGTCCAGCCTTCAATTTCATCCCGGTCCGGGATCTGAATGCCCTGGCGCAGGCAAAGCCGGTCCCCGCAATGTGGAAGAAGGGCTTTGGCAATGACGAGCATAACGATGCCTACGTCTATTGCCGGGAAACCCGGTCTCATGACAGTGCGTTCCACGCCCGCTTGTTCGCACCCGACATGGGCATCATGGAAGACCCGGCGACCGGCTCCGCCGCAGCCGCTTTTGCGGGCGTGATCCGGCATTATGATGGGCTGACAGCTGGCACCCATCACATCCGGATCGAGCAGGGCTTCGAGATGGGCCGTCCGTCGTTGATCGATCTGGAGATCGATATTGAAAACGGAGACATGCATGCCATCCGGGTTGGCGGACAGGCAACGCTGGTCGCCCGGGGTGAACTCTTCCTCTAATAGCTAATTTCACTGTCTGCCGGCAAAACGCACCGTCCGCCTGTCTCAGGCGTCGGCAATGCGGTGGTGCCTGTGAAAAAACATGAATTAGTTCTCATAAAAAGGCCTGGCGAACTGGGCCATGTCTATTGCTGAACAACACTCAACCAATCGGTTGACTTTTTTCTTCAACATTATACTCAACCAAAAAATTCACTAAAGCACATGAGCGATATGCAGCAACTTGACGCCACCTTCTCCGCACTCAGCGACGGCACCCGCCGCGCCATTGTCGCCAGGCTTGCGAATGGCGAAGCAACCCTGTCCGATTTGGCCGCCCCCTTCGACATGTCTTTGACCGCAGTTTCCAAACACATGCGCGTTCTCTCAGAGGCTGGATTGGTTGATATCGAAAAGCGTGGCAGGACCAAACACTGCCGGCTGAAAGGCGCCCCGATCAAGGAAGCCGTCGACTGGCTCAGCAAATACGAAGCCTTCTGGCTTGACCGATTTGACGCTCTGGCTCTTCACCTTGCCAACAAGGACACTCAAAAATGACAGCTCAACCGTTTGAAAAAGACTTCCTAAAATCCGCGCCGGGACAGGAGCCTATCCTGGTTGAAGGCCTTTTCCGCGCAACACCTGCCCGGGTTTTCCGGGCATTTACGGTGCCCGAAGAGATCAATGACTGGTTCCTGCCAGCTGGCCGCCTGGCCGATGTTGAGATCGACCTCAAGGTCGGCGGATTATGGCGGTTTGTCCTGCAAGATGACCACGAAAAGCAGGAGCGTCTGGAAGGTGAATATCTGGAGATTGCGGCACCAAACCTTCTGAAATTCAGTTGGCGTCACATTGTCGAGCTCGCAGATGGCACACGGCAGGAAACCGATCGCTCTTTCGTGTCCATTTCTTTCAAAGCGGCCGGAAGCGCCACGCAAGTGCGGCTGCGGCACGAAGCCATCAAAACTGAGGACGCCCGTCTTGGTGTTGGCACCGGCTGGGCGGATTGCCTCCACCGAATGACCGGATTTCTTGCCGAATAATAGGCTGAGGAGGATTGCGCAATGGAAGTGAATTTCGTCGACCGGACCACCTGGCTGGACGCCCGCAAGGTTCTTCTGGACCAGGAAAAAGCTTTTACCAAAGAACGGGACAGGTTGTCGGAAACCCGGCGCGCCTTGCCGATAGTCGAGGTGACTGAAGATTATGTCTTTGAGACAGCAAATGGAAAGAAAACCTTGTCAGAGCTGTTTGGGCCACATCCGCAACTGCTTGTCTATCATTTCATGTTTGGCGAAACCTGGGAGGAAGGCTGCCCGAGCTGTTCCTTTTGGGCCGACAATTATGAGCGATTGGATGTCCACTTGGCGGCCCGAGACACAGCGCTGATTTCCACATCCAACGCCGCCATTGAGACGCTCATAGAATACCAAAAACGCTTTGGCTGGTCTTTCACCTGGGCCTCCACGGCCGGCAACTCCTTCAGCAGGGATTTTGGAGTGACCTTTCCGGGTAAAGTAGTCTCAAATGGCAATGGGTACAATTACAAGGAAACGACTTTCGCGGAAGAATTGCCGGGCGTCAGCGCGTTCTTGAAATTGGATGATGGCCGCATCGGCCATAGCTACTCGACTTATGGCCGGGGCCTGGACATCCTCAACATGGCCTACAATCTCTTGGACCTGACCCCAATGGGACGTCATGAAGACGATTTGCCCTACCCCATGTCCTGGGTCCGGCGGCGGGATCAGTACGGTCAATAAAAACTTCCTCTGACAAGGGAAGTTTTACTTGGTCAGGAGATACTCCCTCGGACCGCCATCATTGGCGCCGTCATACATGATCAAGATCTTGACGGTTTCCGGACCTTCATTCAGGACCAGAACAGTTTCGGCTTTCTGGTCTTTGTCCGGCATCTCCAAATCAGCCAGCTTCTTCAGCGCGCCGCTGGGAAGCGCCAGATGATGGACAGAATAGCCGCCCTTCGATTGCACCGGCCCCGCCAGAACAAGAAGACCGTCAGAAACGGCGGCGAGATCCCGGACCCCGGTTCCACTTCCGAGGGCCAACTCAATCACGTCCAAATCCGGTTTTGAGTTGGAAAACAGCGCATCGACATTGACACTGCGCAGAAATGCACGGCCATCGACGGAAGGACCGCGCAGACCAATGTAAAGCCTGCCATCATGGTATGCGAGGCCTTCGATGTTGACGCCGCCGCCGCCCTCACCCAGCGGCTTTTCGGCATATTGGCCAATAGGATCCGGCGCACCTTTCAAGATCGCTCTGAGCGCATCGGTCCGCTCGATGTCCGGGGCAACCTTCTTCTTGGAAAACTCGAACTCTGGAAACCCGGTCTCTTCATCAACCGAAAACCGGAATAGAAAGAAAGAGGAGGGATTGAACTCTGCTTTCTTGCGGCTCAGCCCATGCGATCCGACGATATAGAAATACCCGTCACCGTAAGCGGCGCCTTCTGCATCGATCTCGCCGGTTTTTGCGCCGTTCAGCTCCTTTGGCAACAAACGCATGGATTTACCCGGTATGATCCGATTGCCGTCTATGGTGAAAAACTGCGTTCGCTGCTTTTCATCCAGAGCGACGACACAGACTGGCGGCGAGACGGGGGCACAGGCGGCACCGCTGATGCTCTTCCGCAGCTTCTTTTTGCCATCGAACTCGGGCTTAACCGACCATTCTGCGACAAAGCCGTCCTCATCTGCACTCGCAAGACCGTTCGGCACACAGAGCAAGGCGACCGCTCCGGCCACGGCACACATCAATGTTGCTGTCTTCCGGATCACCGCTCTGCTCCCAAAAGTGTTTCGGACATCCGTTTTAGCAAAACATCCGCCAAAGCCAGCCCTTTCCAACGACCAAAATATGAAATCCAGAATTTTTTCTATCTCGATCAAACAGGGTAAGCTCCGCAAAAGCTGGTTGCATCAAAAACAATCCTGCCCTAAGAACTACGGACATTAACGCACCAGTCACTCTTTGAGAGCAGACTTGGTGTCGTATTTTGGAACGACCAAAGGCCAAAAGAAGACCCATGATCGCTCATCGCGACATTGCAGCATCTTCTATCGACGCGCAGATCCAGCAGCGCGGCGGCCTTCTCCTACTTGGCGATCTCCTCCTTCTTAGATGCCCCTGAGCGTCGGCTGTTCGCATGTTTTGAAGCGAACGGGCACTTAGGGGAGAAGTCTTAGAACCGCATCAGAAAATTAGGATCGCGCGCCCCACCCGATAGCTCAAAACGGCCCGATCCAGCTAAGGGACGAAACATCATGACTGCCACCTCCGGGAAGGATCAGATCCGCATCTTCGACACAACCTTGCGCGATGGAGAACAATCGCCTGGTGCGTCGATGACATTGGAAGAAAAGCTGCAAATTGCAGAAATTCTCGATGAAATGGGTGTCGACATTATCGAAGCCGGTTTCCCGATCGCCTCCAACGGTGACTTTGAAGCCGTACGTGAAATCGCCAAACGGTCCCAGAACTCAACCATCGCTGGTCTGGCCCGCGCTATTCACGCCGACATCGACCGGTGTGGCGAAGCTGTCAAATATGCGGGAAAGGGCCGGATCCATACATTCGTTTCCACCTCCCCGATCCATCTGCAGTTCCAGATGAACAAGAACCAGGAAGAGGTTCTGGAAATCATCACCGACACCGTTACCCGCTCACGCAATCTGATCGACGATGTCGAATGGTCGGCCATGGATGCGACTCGCACACCGATCGACTATCTGTGCCGTTGTGTGGAAGCCGCGATCAAATGCGGCGCGACCACGATCAATCTGCCGGATACCGTCGGTTATGCGACGCCGGATGAATACAAGGCGATGTTCGAGCAGATCATCGAGCGCGTCCCGAACTCCGATCAGGCCATCTTCTCCGTACACTGTCACGACGATCTGGGCCTGGCGGTTGCCAACTCCCTGGCTGGGGTTGCCGGCGGCGCACGGCAGATCGAGTGCACGATCAACGGCTTGGGCGAACGTGCGGGCAACGCGTCCCTGGAAGAAATTGTCATGGCGATCCGCACCCGTGGCGACATCCTGCCTTACGAAACGCAGATCGACCCGCAATTCCTGGTCCGCGCATCCAAAATGGTGGCTGGCGCGTCCGGCTTTGCCGTTCAGTACAACAAGGCCATCGTTGGCAAGAACGCGTTTGCTCATGAGAGCGGCATTCACCAGGACGGCATGCTGAAAAACGCAGAAACCTACGAAATCATGCGTCCGGAAGATGTCGGCGTCAAAGCCACGTCTTTGGTCATGGGCAAGCACTCCGGCCGCCATGCGTTCCGCGACAAGCTGCGTGAATTGGGCTTTGAGCTGGGTGACAACGCCTTGCAGGATGCCTTCCGCCGATTCAAGGATCTGGCCGACCGCAAGAAGCACGTCTACGACGAAGACATTGAAGCGCTGGTCGAGGACGAAATCAACATCCTGGGCGAAAGCACCAAGGTTATCGCTCTGACGGTAATTGCCGGAACGGGCGGCCCCCAGAAGGCTATCTTGACCATGGATGTGGACGGCCAGCATGTAACGAAAGAAGCAACCGGCGATGGCCCGGTCGATGCGACGTTCAACGCGATCAAGGCGATCTCACCGCACGAGGCAACCCTGTCGCTCTACCAGGTGCACGCGGTGACCGAGGGCACGGACGCGCAAGCTGAAGTGTCAGTCCGCTTGGAAGCAGATGGCCGGATCGCGACGGGTAAGGGCGCGGATACAGACACGCTCGTCGCGTCTGCAAGGGCGTATGTATCTGCCATGAACAAGCTGGCGCAGCGCCGGCAGGCGAGCAATCCAGGCGCGCTGCAGGCGGTCTGATCCGAAGGGACAGCAGGGTCATGTCCCTGAGGCCAAAAAAGCGGCGCCAGAAGGTGCCGCTTTTTTCGTTTCGCATTGGATTGTGTGGACCTCAAGCGCTCATGAGGTAGGTCTGCATCGACGGGCTGAGCATTTGGAAAAGATCGGCCTGCATGCCACCGATGGCCTTGCTCTCCCGATGCGTGAAACCGGCGTCCAGGATAACCTGCCGCATGGCTCGATTATCAACCCGTACGACGGATACAAGATGGGAGAAATAGGTTTCTCGGAAGAACCAGTCCGTCAGCGCTTTGCACAAACGTCGGGGCACATTCGATATCTTTCCGTGCGTGGACGGCAGGCAATAACCAAGACTGATTTCAGACGTCTCCGACAAGGGCGTGAACCCTGCCCAGCCCAGAAATTCCCCATCTTGTGTCTCAACCTTCCAACGGGAGACACCGAAGTCATCTTGTGACTGGAGTGCGGACTGGACGAATTTTTCGGCAGCCATGGCTTTGCAGGCATCACTGCCTTCCAGACATCCATTGCCGCCGCAATTCACCTGAAGTGATTTGATGAGGTCGGTGTCCGACAAGGACAGCGGAACAAGGCGAATGGTGTCGCATTCGAGAATTATCGTCTGCATATCATCCTCCTGGGTACCGGCTTTGGAGTTATCCATGACGAGGGTTCGCGGCCTCGTTTCTTTTCACAGGGCTCATGTAACCCTGAATTGTGCCTTTCGCATGACAGACCAAAGTATAATGCGTAATTATCGATGAAAATATTCGTATTTACAACAAGTTAACGTGAAACTTACAGTGTACTGCACAAACTTCTGGTTTCACTCAGCGCGCAGAAATTCGTCGGCAATTCGGGCAGTGTCAATTTCTTTCGACGGGTCAAGCCGTTGCCAGTCCGGCATCTGATTGCGGAACCAGGTTTCCTGACGTTTGGCGTACTGACGCGTTGCAACAACAAGCCGGTACTCCGTTTCCCCAATATCGCGGCTGCCTGTTAATAAACCTGCGATTTCCTTTACGCCAATGGCCCGCATGGCCGGCAATTTATATGACAACTCCCGCGCGAGCAGGGTTTTGACTTCTTCCATTCCCTCCGGGGTCAGCATGAGGCCGGCCCGTTTTTTAATCCTGTCGTGAAGCCATGGACGTGGCGGCGCGAGTACCAGGCACAGGCAGTCGTCGATGTCCAAAAGCGGTGGTGACTGCTGTTCGGTCTGGAGCTCCGTCAGCGGCCGGCCGGTGGTCAAAAGCACTTCGAGCGCCCGCGCCAAGCGCTGCGGATCATTGAGCCCTTCAGCGCCGTTGCGGTCGCCCGCCTCGGCCAATGCCGCCTTAAGCGCTGGAACGCCGCCATCGTCGGCTAGAGAGCGGGCTTTTGTGCGCACGTCTTCCGGAATTTCGGGGAGCTCGGCAAAGCCCTCGGTTAATGCCTTGAAGTACAGCCCCGTTCCGCCAACAAGGACCGGGATCTGCCCGGCAGACCAGATCAGCTCCAGTTCTTCTGACATCCGGCGCAACCACGCGCCTGTCGAAAAAGCTTCCGACGATGGCAGGACGCCATAGAGGCGATGCGGAACCTCAGCCTCCTCGTCTTCGGATGGGCGCGCACTGACAAGGCGCAGATCCTCGTAAAGCTGCATGGAATCGGCATTGACAACGACCCCATTGACCCGTTTTGCCAATTCAATCGCCAAGGCTGACTTGCCGCTGGCCGTTGGGCCCGCTATCAGAATGGCGCGCCGCTTGTGCGCACTGCCCGGCCCTGTTTCAAAGGATTTGTCCATGTCTCTCGTCGCTACCCTGGTGTCAAAGCCGACTGCCCCTGCCGTAGGCGTAGATTTGGCTCAAAGGGCGGCGGACGCGCTAAAATCTGACACGCCGCCAACCACACTTAATCCCGGTGTAGCTGCGGATATCTTCTTTGATGGGGTCGACGCAAGGGCTGCCGACACAAAGCTGCGGGAAATCATAGCTGCCGCTCCGGTTGATGTGTTCGTTCAGCCAGTGGAAAGCCGCAAGAAAAAGCTGCTGATTGCGGATATGGACTCCACAATGATCCGCCAGGAATGCATCGATGAACTGGCGGCCGAGCTCGGCCTGAAAGAGAAAATATCCGAGATCACCGAGCGGGCCATGCGCGGTGAGATCGATTTCGAACCGGCCCTTCGTGAACGGGTGTCCCTCCTCAAGGGCTTGCCGCTTTCTGCCATCGATAGCGTTCTGAGCAATCGCATCACGCTTATGCCCGGTGGCCGAACGCTTGTGCAAACCATGAAAGCCAATGGGGCCTATTGTGCCTTGGTGTCAGGGGGCTTTACCCACTTCACAGGCACGATCGCCGCCATGATCGGCTTTGATGAAAACCAGGCCAACATCCTTCTGGAGGATGACGGAAAGCTGTCCGGCCTTGTCGCAGAACCAATTCTTGGACGCGACGCCAAGCGCGAGCGCCTGGAGGCGCTGGTCGCAGACAAGGGACTGTCGTTCGATGACACGATTGCGGTCGGGGACGGTGCAAATGATCTGGCGATGATTGAGCGCGCTGGAGCTGGCATCGCCTATCGGGCAAAACCGGCTGTCGCTGCGGCTGCAGACTTCCGCATCGACCACGGCGACCTCACCGCCCTCCTCTATTTCCAGGGATATGCGGATCAGGACTTTGTGCTGAGCTAAGAGCTTTCACAAAAGAAAAAAGGGCGCCCATTGGCGCCCTTTCGATTTTCCGTCAGAGCCGAAAAGCCTAGTTGTCCTCGATCCGAACCGGAACAAAACGAACATCGCCGGTCGGGTTGGACAGAAGCAGAAGCGCTGACCGGCGGCCGTCATCCTTGAGTTTCTGGATTTCCGCTTCGACCTCTGCCGGTGTCGACACAGCCTCTTGGGCGACCTCTTTGATGACATCGCCTGCCATCACCCGCTTTTCTTCTGCAGAAGACCCGGCCTCGACTTCGGTCACAACGACCCCTGTCACGTCTTCTTCAATGGAAAACTGCTGGCGCAATGCGTCATCAAGCTCTGCCAAGGTCATGCCAAGCACCTTGCTGGTTTCAGCCGGCTGATCCGGCTCCTGCTCTGCAGGCGCGCTTGCCTCGGTGACCTGGTTTTCTTCAAGACGCTCCAAGGTCACGCGGATCGTCACTTCCTCGCCTTTCCGAAGCACAACGACATCGACTTCCTTGCCAATCGCCGTTTCGGCAACCATCCGCGGCAGTTCCCGCATGGATTCAACGGTCTTGCCGTCAAACTTGATGATGACGTCTCCCGCCTCGATTTCGCCCTTGGCAGCCGGGCCATCATCGGTCACGCCGGCAACAAGCGCCCCAATCGCATCGTCCATGCCAAGGCTCTCTGCGATTTCGTCCGTCACTTCCTGGATACGGACACCAAGCCAGCCACGGCGGGTTTCACCAAACTCGCGCAGCTGATCGATAACGCGGATGGCAGTCTTCGCCGGAATCGCAAAGCCAATGCCAATGGATCCGCCGGACGGCGAGATAATGGCCGTGTTGATGCCGATCACATTGCCGTCCATATCAAACAGCGGGCCACCGGAGTTGCCGCGGTTGATGGAGGCGTCGGTCTGAATGAAGTTGTCGTAAGGGCCCGCATTGATGTCGCGGTTCCGGGCAGACACGATACCAACGGTGACCGTGCCACCAAGGCCGAACGGGTTGCCGATCGCCATGACCCAGTCGCCGACACGGATACCGTCAGAATCGCCGAAACCGACCTCTTTCAGCGGGGTTTCCGGCTCCACCTTGAGAACGGCGATATCCGTTTTCTCATCAGTTCCAATTACTTCGGCACGCAGCTTGGTGCCGTCGTTGAAGTTTGCCGTGACTTCGTCGGCACCTTCGATCACGTGGTTGTTTGTGATGATGATCCCGGCTTCACCGTCCAGAACAAAACCAGAGCCGAGGGACTGGACACGGCGAGGCTGGTCATCGTCGCGGTTCTGGCGGTTGAAGAATTCTTCAAAAAACTCCTGAAAAGGAGAGCCCTCGGGAACCTGCGGCATCGGAACAGACCGCTGTCCCTGAACTGTTTGAGCCGTAGAAATGTTTACCACGGCATCTGCCAGGTTCTCGGCGAGGTCTGCGACACTTTCAGGTCCATGGCCGTCATGCGCATGAGAGCCTTGGAACGGGGTTACCGCAATCAAACCGCCGAGCATAATGCCCGCCGTTGCACAGACAACGCGCGGCATGCCTTGGCGTAATAGTTTCAGAGCCATAGGGCTTTATCCTCCATACCAGCCATCGTGACTGTCGTGAGAGTGCGAACGGGACTGGGCGATACCCAGGACTTAGCAGACAATATAGAACGGGCGGGAGGTTTTGGCCCCTCCCGCCCTTAAACTTTTCGCTATCCGCGGATGATCCACACAAGAAATACGCCAATAACGGCCGCGCCTAGTCCCGCGGCGCGAAGCGTTTGGTCCGGTGTTTCCAGAGCACTGCGCATGACATTTTTCATGCCACCTGGCGCAATTGCGTACAGAACTCCTTCCAACACCAGGACCAAACCGATCGCCGTTAAAAGCTCATTCATTGCGCGGCGAGCGAGGGTGACCGGATATCTTCCACATCGTCAGATCCACCACCGCCGGCCGGAGCATTCACGCCGGTCGGATCCTTGAAGAACCGGAAGAAGCTGGAATCCGGAGACAGGACCAAGCTCGTATCGCCAGACTGCAGCCCGGCTTCATATGCCTGCATGGACCGATAAAAAGCGAAGAACTCAGGATCTGCGCCGAAGGCTTCAGCAAAAATCCGGTTCCGCTCCGCATCGCCATCACCGCGAATGATTTCTGAATCACGGTTGGCTTCTGCGACAAGAACGGTTGCATCACGGTCGGCACGAGACCGGATACGGCGGGATTGCTCTTCACCCTGCGCGCGGATCTCTGTCGCTTCCCGCTGACGCTCGGTCTGCATCCGTGCGAAAATCGCCTGCGAGTTCGCATCCGGAAGGTCCGCACGGCGGATCTTCACGTCGACAACTTCAATGCCAAGCTCAGACGCCGCCTGGGAAACTTCCTGACGGATCTGCTCCATGAGGCCAGACCGGTCATCCCGGACGATGGCTTCGAAGGATGCCTTACCCAACTCGGAACGGAGTGAGGACTGAAGGAAGGTCGACAAACGCTGGTTCGCCGTCGTGATGTTGTTCACGCGCTGATAGAACAGGACCGGGTTTGAAATCCGGTAGCGTGCGAAGGCATCCACGACGAGACGCTTCAGGTCAGCTGCAATCACTTCCTGCGGGCTCATGTTCAGATCAAGGATCCGCTTGTCGAGGTAAACCACGTTCTGCACGAACGGGTATTTCAACTGCGGGCCCGGCTCCTGGATCACACGGTCGACACGTCCGAGCTGCAGGACCAGTGCCTGTTGCGTCGGATTGACAATGAAGATTGAGGTGTACAGCAGGAAGCCGATAACAACGACAACAATACCAAAAATACCGCTACGCATGATCAGTTCCCTCCCGTACGGGTGGACTGGCCGGCGCCACGACCGTTGAGGTCGTTCAACGGCAGGAACGGCAGGACGCCAGATCCAGCAGAGTTGCTGTCGATGATGATCTTGTTGTTATCACCCAAGACTCTCTCCAGGGTTTCCAGGTACAGACGTTCGCGCGTCACATCAGGCGCATTTCTGTACTCTTCATAGATTTTGGTGAAACGCTGTGATTGACCGGTCGCTTCGGCAATTGCCTGCTCTTTGTAGGCATTCGCACGTTCCAGAATACGGGCCGCTTCACCGCGCGCTTCCGGAACCATCCGGTTGGCGTAGGCTTGCGCTTCGTTCTGGATCCGCTCCTGGTCCGCACGTGCGGCCTGAACGTCACGAAATGAGTCGATAACCTGCTGAGGCGGGTCAACCTTCTGCATTTGCACTTCGGTGATCTCGATACCAGCCTGATAGGAGTCCAGAGTGCTTTGCATCAAGGTGGAAACATCATTCTGAATGGTCACGCGGTTCTGCGTCAGGATCGCGTCAATGTTGGACTCGCCAACGACCTCACGCATCGCGCTTTCCGCAACTGCCTTTACAGTGCCTTCCGGGTTCTGAATGTTGAACAGGAAGTTTGTGATGCCATCACGGGTGTTCTTGATACGCCACTGCACCTTGAAGCCGACGTCAACGATGTTTTCGTCACCAGTCAGCATGAGGCTCTCTTCCGGAACATCGCGGGAGCGGACTGCGCCGGTGTTCGTGAAGAGCTCTTCAACACCAACGGTGGTTTCGCGCTGCTGCTCGACCTGCGGCTTGTAAACCTCACCGATCGGATATGGCCAATTATAGTGGAAACCGGTGCCTGTCTGGTCTGTAACCTTACCAAGCACAAGCTCAACACCGACCTCACCGCGACCTTCGTCAACGATGTAGACACCGGTTGCGAGCCAACCAAGGACACCAAGGCCAATAACAATCAGAATGCCCAGGATGCCGAGACCACCGCCGCCACCTGGCAGGACGTTTTTCATGCGGTCCTGGGTGCGTTTCAGGAGTTCTTCAAGGTCAGGCGGATTGCCACCGCCGCCGCCACCGCCCCGATTGGGACCACCGCCCCACGGACCGTTGTTGTTTCCTCCACCGCCGCCCCATGGGCCGCCGTTGTTTCCACCACCCCAGGGGCCACCACCGCCACCTGACTGATTGCTCCAAGGCATCAAGACTTCCTTCTGTGAACTCCAGCCACGATATCCGCGGCTGGATTTGGGCTTTCGCCCGTTCTGACTCAACGTAGGTTATAGGGAGGTTACCTTGTGCTTTCAACGCAGCACCCGGCTTCCCACCATATGAACAACGTGATCTTCCCGGACCGCAGGTGGGCTATTTGCCGTCGATTTTCAAGCCCCATTAGGTATTGAACCGGACTTGAAAGGTCATCAGGCGATTCTAAAGCGCTGCGATCATGTCGATGTGGGGAATATCGTCTTCCAAATAGACTTCGGAAACCGTCTGAAACCCAAGGGATGCATAGAATTTTTCCAGATGAGCCTGCGCGGAAAGGTGCACTTCCCCAGTTGGCGCAATTTGCCGCGCCTTTTCCATGCCCGCCAGCATCAAGTCGCGGCCAAGACCAAGGCCGCGATGGGACTGCGCCACAACGACACGGCCAATCCGGATCGCGTCATCGCCGCTCGATGACAATCGGATTGCGCCCGCGAGAGCGCCGGTTTCCGCATCCCGCAGGAAATAATGCTCGGTGTCCGGGTCTTTGCCGTCAATTTCCGGAAAAAGGCAGTCCTGTTCCAGCATGAACACATCCTGCCGAAGCTTTAAGAGATCATGCACGTCCCTTGGGCTCAAAGCGTCAAATACGTTCCAGGCGCCGTTAAGCTTATTCTTCAAAATTGTCTCCACAGATCGCGTGAGTGCTCATTTGCGCCGATAGGTTACAAATGTGAACGGTGCACTGTCTTTTTCCGTTTGCTCTCCGGATACGCGGGCAGTTTCCGACCAGATAGCAGTATCAATCTCAGGGAACCGCGTATCTCCGATGGGGTCGGCAGCGACTTCTGTGATTTCCAGACGATCAGCCAGGTCCATCGCTTGAGCATAAATCTGACCACCACCGATGATTGCAATCTCATCTACAGACGTGTCTGCGGCAATTTCACGCGCGCGGTCCATCGCGCTTTCAAGAGAGGTCGCCGCTTCTGCACCATCGGGCTTATACTCAGGATCTCGCGATATCACGATGTGCGGACGGCCGGGCAAAGGTTTCCCGCCAAAAGACAAAAATGTCTTCCGGCCCATGATGACCGGTTTGCCCAAGGTCATGGCTTTGAAGCGCTTAAGATCGGATGACAACCGCCAGGGCATATCATTGTCGGCGCCAATGATCCCGTTTTTGGCCACAGCAGCAATAACGACAATTTCAGACAAAACCCACTCCCGCTCGATTCTCATGATCAACCGGCTCGTAACACGTGTACCAGCCGGAAAACGAGCGCTTTTTCATACGCAGCGCATTTGTACGGCACGGGCTTGACCTTCCTGCAACTGGAAGCCCCATAGTCCCACCCTATTATTCCGAAGACGACCGGCCCTGCGTTCTAAGCCCGACAGGCCCGGTCCCATCCTCGCTGACACTTTTATGGCCGTGAAGACACCATGAATAGAAGACAGTTCCTACAATCAGCATCGTCTGCTGCAGCGCTATTGAGCATGCCGCGATTTACAATGGCAGCCAGCGGTAATGGCTTTATTCAGCTTGAAGCCGTCAAAGGGCAAGGCAGGCTTTACGGCGAAGATGGCGGCCTGTCCGATCTCTGGCTCTATAATGGAAAGCTTCCCGGCCCTGAAATCCGGGTTAAACGCGGGGAGCGGGTCAAGGTTCGCTTCAAGAACCGCCTTGACGAACCGACCTCAGTCCACTGGCATGGTATCCGGATCGACAATGCCATGGATGGCGTTTCCGGGCTCACACAGCCAGCTGTCCAGCCAGGTGAGACCTTCGACTACGATTTTGTCGCACCGGATGCTGGAACATACTGGTATCACGCCCATCACATGAGCTGGAACCAGGTGCCACGCGGGTTGGCCGGTCCTCTCATTATCGAAGAGGACGACAATCCCTTCGCGCCGGATGCCGACATCATCCTTTCGCTGTCCGATTGGCGATTGGACGACAATGGCCTGCTTGATACGGCGAGCTTCGGTGCCCGGCATGATTTCTCTCATGCTGGACGGCTTGGCAACTGGTTGACCATCAACGGCACATCGCTGCCCGATATTCCGGTCACGAAAGGCCGCTGGCATCGTATCCGCCTGATCAACACTTCAGCCTCTCGTGTCCTTGATCTGGCCCCGTCCCGTTTTGGCGCCAAGGTCATCGCACTGGACGGTCAAGGCTTCGACACAGCCAGAGACATTGACGGCGTCATACAGCTCGCGCCCGCCCAGCGCATGGATCTTGTGATGAAGCCAGCAAGCGCCGGCCCGATCCCGTTTGAAATGATGACAGGCCAGCCTTTCACCTTTGCCAATTTCGTTGTGTCCGGTGAGAAAGCAGAGCCGGAGGAACTGAGAGTTCCAGCGCCCAACTCTCTTCCAGAACCCGATCTTGCAAACGCCCGGTCTTTCCCGCTCGTCATGGCGGGCGGCGCCATGGGCCGGATGCAATCGGCCACAATGAAGGGTCAAGAAATGTCCATGCGGGAGTTGGTACAGGCCGGAAACTTCTGGGCATTCAACGGCCAGGCGGGCATGGGCGACAAACCGCTTTTCTCAGCAAAACGCGGTGAGACAATCATATTGGAAAGCACCAACAACACCGCCTTCCCCCACGCGATCCATCTGCACGGCCATCATTTCCGGGTTCTGGAGCGAAACGGCGAGAAGCTGGCTCACCCAGACTGGCGCGACACGTTTACAACCCAGCGTGGCGAAACCGTGAAGTTTGCATTGGTCGCCGACAATCCCGGCAAATGGCTGGTTCACTGCCACATGCTTGGACATGCGGCCTCCGGCATGATGGACTGGTTCGAGGTAGCATAAGTCCGCCTCTGCAGTGGACCACGGTGCGAGACGGGTGGCGCGAGTGGGCTTGTTGCGGCTATGTTGGCCGCAGATCGATACTTGCACATCCTGATTGACTGCTTCTGTGACCACATCAATTTCAGTTTTCGCTGTGACCCGCAGCAGTTCAGCTCTAGCCCGGTGCTCTTTTGACTGACCCGGATCAAACGCAGATTTTTCCGGCGGCGATGACAGACGATATTGTCGCTTCATCCCGCGACGGTATCATCACCATTGATCCCCATGGGGTACTGACATCGTTCAATCCCGGTGCTGAAGCAATCATTGGGCTCACGGCAACCGACGTGGTTGGACTGACGGTTGCCGAGGTCTTCCTGCCGCTGGAAGATCTCGACGCCTTCACAGACTGTGTGCTTGAGGCTGTCCGGCAGCCGGACAAGGAACACGTTGCAACGATCAGCCTGGAACGGCCGGAGGGTGTGCTCCACCTCAGTGTCCGGACGGTTTTGCTTCACCGGAAAGGCTCCGATGAACGCATTGGTGTCCTGGTGATGCTTGCAGATGAAAGTGAGCGGGTGGAGCTTTTGACCCGAACGGCTGACCGCGAACGCGAGCGCGCATCAACGGGACGTTTCATCGTCGCGATCCTTACAATTTTCAGCGTGTTCACCCTTCTCCTGGAGCCGATTCAGAAACTCGCACGAGCCCATTTCTACGATCTTGGTCCGGTGATCGCGCTCCTGACACTCGTCATCATCGCGTTTTTCCTTGACCGCTGGTCCTCTCCGGAAAGCCGGACCCTGAAGCTCAATCTGCGCCCGGAACGGCGCTACGTGGTTGAGAGTATTGTCTGGTCGCTGGGTTTCTGTGTCCTGATGACGCTCGGCAAACTGATCTTCATTTCACTCGCCCGCGAGGATGGTGCCACGCCACCTGAGCTCTTCAGTTTCCTGGTTCTGGACGATGGAACCCGGGTCCGGGAGCCCGGGCTGTTTCTCATCGCTTTGGCAATCTATCTAGTTTCGGTGCTGTTTCAGCAATTTGCGATCCGCTGCGCCATCCAGGCACCGCTGCAGAGTTTTCTTACCGGCGTGATCGGCCCGGCGGGCTGGGTGGCCAATCTGGTATCGACACTTCTGTTCGCGGTTCTTCATGCCCACCTAAACCCGCTCGTGTCGCTCGCTGTCATAGCCCCGTCGCTTCTATGGGGCTGGTTGTTCATGCGCTCCGGCAGTGTCGTCCCTTCAATCATTTCCCACGCCATCATCGGTGTTTACGCGATCTTCATCTTGGGGATATTCGCTGGTCTGGACCAGGTATGAGCCGCAATCGGAATTTTTCATGATCAAGAACGCAGTAAAGGCCGGAAAACGGCCAAAGGTTTTGATCGTGAATGCCTATGTCGATCCGTGGCGGTCTGCGGCCCCGATGCGCTTGTTTATTCCGCGCGCGATGGCACCCTATTATCTTGCTGGAAGACTGGATCAAACCCGCGCGAACGTACGCGTCTATGACGAGGTCTATCACGGGGCGCTGCTCAATCCCCGTTTGTTTGACTGGCCGGATATGGTCATTCTGACCGGGTTGACGGCTGCCTTCGACCGGGCCCGGCAATTGTCTGCCTATTTCAGAAATGCCCGGCCGGATGTCACGGTCGCAATTGGCGGACCGATTGCCCGCGCACTGCCCGCCTTGTGTGCCGACGTCTTTGACTATGTCTGTCAGGGCGATGTCGAGACCTTCGATGATTTAATTTGCGAGACACTCGGGGCGGATTGCCGGGCAGAAAACCCTGCCCCCCGCTTTGATCTTGCAGGCTGGTCGTATGGCCTTGGATTTGTCGAGACAACGAAGAACTGCAATTTCAAGTGCGCCTTTTGCTCCCTCACCGGCGAAGGACGCGCCTATCAGTCTTATTCATCGGCCGAGATCACCAGCCAGCTCGAGGCTGGCGGCAAGACTTCCATGCTGATGGTGCTGGACAACAATTTCTACGGCAACAACCGCGCGGATTTCGTGCGCCGGACAGAGCTCCTCGGTGACCACTGGCGGCGCGGCAGATACCGCGGCTGGGGCGCGTTGGTCACAGGAGATTTCTTCAAGAACCCGGAGAACCTGGCCATCATCGCCGCCAATGGCTGTAAAGCGCTGTTTTCAGGCGTTGAATCGCTCGATCCGGCGGTCCTGAAAGCCTACAATAAAAAGCACAGTCTCTCGTCGGATCCGAGATCGCTCGCGCGGCTCTGCGCCGAGTACGGGATCCTGTTCGACTACGGCATGATGCTGGACTTTTCCCATCAGACAATTGCAGAAATCGACGGGCAGATCGACGGATTGCTGGCCAGTCCGGAAACACCGCTGCCCGCCCTGATGTCCTTGACCATTCCGATCCTCGGCACGCCGCATTTTAATGCCGCCGCCACTGAAGGGCGTTTGATGCCGAATGTGCGTTTGGCCGATATGGATGGTCAAAAACTGGTGGAATGGCCGAAGGAACCGCTGGAAGAGGTTGTTCCGTATCTTGCAAATCTTCTGCAGTTCAAAGGCCGGAAGCTCGCGTTTTCCCGCCATGCAGTGCGCCATGCCTGGTCACGGCGGCAGTCGTTCGACACGCTGCAAACCTTAATCAGCATGCTCGGCCCGATCGTCCGATATGCGGGCGGTGTCCGCATTGGAGATCACCGCCAAATGCGCCAGACATGGCGCGAACCCAAACGCACCTTCAATGCAATGACCGATCCGCTGAGTGTCGCTTACCAGCCATTGCACCGATTGGACGCAAAATTCGCTAAAGATTTCGAGCCGCTATTCCTGACCGATGCGAAGGGGCAGCTCACCCAGCCAATTGCTGACGCGACCCGCCCGCCGCTGCCACCGACAGCTCATGAATTGCTGAAAAGCGATGTGGCTTAAAGTGCAAATAGGCAGACGCAAACGTCAGGTGTCGTGCTCGCTCAGATCCTGAGGCGCGTGCAGCAGTGTGGTGTCGTATTTCGGCAAATCGTCCGTCATCTGGAGCCACGGCAGCTTGCTTTTGTAGTTCACATGAAATTCAGGTTTGAAGTTTTCAGGGTGCTCGAGCGTTGCTGCGTAGAGATGCATGCCCCCTTTGTAGTGTTCGGCCTCGAAGGCCATGGGCGTTCCGCACCTATCGCAAAAGTGTCTGTAGACACCTTTTGAACTTTCCAGGGTTTTTGGTGTCGCGCCGGTCCACTTGAAATTCTTTGATGGCACGCCGAGCCAGGCAACCACCGGTGCCGCGCAATTGCGGCGGCAATCATCACAGTGACAATAACAGCTCCAGGTAACTTCGCCGGTGAATTCCCAACTGGTCTTCTTGCAAAAGCAGTGCCCGCGCGTCGTCATGTCCCCTCCTGCACCCTCCAAACTCAGCAGAGCCTGCCTTGATGAACAAACCCCGCCAATTCTATTGCAGAATGAAAGGCACATAGAGCCCAAGAAGAGACAAGCGCTTTCGTTGATCCGGCATCTGACGCGCCCAGATCAAGCACTGGCCGTCGTTCTCAGACAGCAATCGGCGCGGCGATGTGCGGATGCGGGTCGTAGCCGGTCAGCTCAAAATCTTCATATTTGAACGCAAAGAGATCTGCCACGGCGGGATTGATCTTCATTTCAGGCAGTGCACGCGGCGTCCTCGTGAGCTGTTCGCGTGCCTGATCGAAATGGTTGGAATAAAGGTGCGCATCACCAAGTGTGTGCACAAAGCCGCCAGGCTTGAGCCCCGTAACCTGTGCGATCATCATCGTCAGCAGGGCGTAGGATGCGATGTTAAACGGTACCCCGAGAAACACATCGGCTGAACGTTGATACAGCTGGCAGGAGAGCTTGCCATCGGCGACATAAAACTGGAAAAGTGCGTGGCACGGTGGAAGCGCCATTTCGTCCACCAGTGCCGGGTTCCAGGCCGAGACAATGAGGCGGCGGCTCTCCGGGCTCTTACGGATCATCTCCAGAACGTTCGAGATCTGATCAATCGACTGTCCGTCGGGAGCCGGCCAGGAGCGCCATTGATAGCCATAGACCGGGCCCAAATCGCCGTTTTCATCGGCCCAGTCATCCCAGATCTTGACGCCGTTTTCCTTCAAGTAAGCAATGTTCGTATCACCCGCGACGAACCAAAGCAGCTCGTGAATGATTGAGCGCAAATGCAGCTTCTTGGTCGTGACCAGCGGAAACCCCTCAGACAGGTCAAACCGCATCTGATAACCAAAGATCGAGCGTGTTCCGGTTCCCGTCCGGTCGCCCCGGTCAATGCCGTCTTCAAGGATCTTAGAAAGGAGATCGTGATATTGCTGCACGGCGGGCGCCCTTCGTCATAGTGCCGGAAACGTATCGCTAACTTCGCAGATTCTGCCAAAAACACACCCCCTGCCCCGGACTTTCCCCAGCTCCGGCCACAGGACCGGCCGTCTGCCTGTGGATGATCTTAGCCAACCAAGCGCCGGTCCTTTGGCAAAGCCCTTTCAATTCAAACCGAAAGTGCCTATATCAGGGGTGCTGGTTCGCCAGCTATGGCAATAAATTGTCAGTGTAATAAACCTATCGGACCCGGGGGCGGTACCCGGCGCCTCCACCCAAGCCCATAAGGCTTAAAGCTTTGAGCCCATATGGGTTTCGGCGGGGGCGAAATAGGATCGACGAGGGCGTAAAGACTGTGCTTTTGCTCGGCATTGTACCACCGTTATCGGGCTATCTCAGTAGTTGCAAATGACAACACTGCTATGGACAACGCTGTAGCTGCGTAATGCGGTTCCGGTAGTCCACTAAGTCCTGTTGGTTAGCCCCTTCAGGCGGGGTTCGAAGGCACCTGGCAACAGAAGCCTTCACTTCACACTCCTGCCTGCGCAAAAGCGAAAGATAAGGCTCCGGTAAAGGCGAAACATTGGCACTGCCTATCGCCGCGCGCTCCATAAAGCGCTATCCTTGGAAAAGGGCCTTTCCTTTTTGAACCTTGCCCGTCAATGTGCTTTTCTGAGATGAAATTCAAAGCGAGATTCGACTGAACACGATGTCTGAAGACCTGTTGCGATACGATATCCTGATCCAGGATGCCCTGCGTGGTGCTGTGAAGAAAATCCTCGCGGAGGTTGGACGCACCGGCCTGCCCGGCGATCACCACTTCTACATCGCGTTTGAAACAACCGCACCAGGTGTGAAAATCTCCCAGCGTTTGAAAGAGCGCTACCCGCAGGAAATGACCATCGTCCTGCAGCACCAGTTCTGGGATCTGGCGATCGGCGAACATGCCTTCGAGGTTGGCTTGTCCTTTGGCGGCGTCCCGGAAAAGCTGCTGGTGCCCTTTTCCGCTATCAAGGGCTTCTTTGATCCTTCCGTTCAGTTCGCACTTGAGTTCGATCCGGGCAAGACAGCCGAGGAACTTCCCGAAGATCTGCTGGAAGCGGTCGAAGAGCTTGCGAAGGCGGAACAGGAAACCACCGAAAAGCTGATCACAGCCGACAACAAGCAGGATGATGTTCCTGCAGTCGAAGCTGAGAAAAAAGCCAAAAAACCGGATCAAGACACAGAAGACAGTGACGGCGGCGGTGAGGTAGTCTCGCTGGACGCATTCCGGAAAAAAACCTGACCCTCAGGAAAAGGCCATGAGCGCCGAGATCGTCAATCTGCGCCAGGCGCGCAAGCAGAAGCAGCGGCAAACCAGGGAAAAAACCGCTGAAAGCAACCGCCAGAAGTTTGGCCGGACCAAAGCCGAACGCGAGGCGGACCGCCGGCGCCGGGACATGCATGAAAAGCAGGTAGATGGCCACAAGCTTGACGGACCGGCCACCACTCCGCCAGGCGACAATTAACCCTCATGGCGCTCCAGAAAAGATCGGTTTCCCTGCACGGCCACCGCACCAGTGTGGCTCTGGAAGCGGAGTTCTGGGCGGTCATCGACGCAGCCGTAAGAGCCGAACACCGCTCCCTTGCCAGCTTGATCGCAGAAATAGACGACACGCGGGATCCGGATGATCCCCTGTCTTCTGCCATCCGCGTTTGGGTGCTCAAACGGGCGCTAAAAACACATTGAGTTTCCAAATCATATCAATTCTTTTAAGCTTTCATTTCCAGCAAATATAGTAAGGGGTATTTAATCAACCTATACAGGCACCCCATCTAATGCTCTATGAAAAAAATTCGTTCATAAAAGTGTCTCTTCTTATTGCAACGGCTATGGTTGCTATTCTCGCGGACAACCTTGCGTGGTCGCAGCAGAAGACAGAAAAAGACAACACTCAAAAATCATATGACATAATAAATAAATATCGCATAAATGAAAAAAACTATGCACGTAAATTAGAGATAACACATTTCGCAATAGACAAAAACGAAAATGGGATTGATAAAGACGACATTTATTTATTTAGAAAATTAGTATCCGCAAGAAAACGCAGCCAATTACTTTCTAGCATAGCTCAATATGACCTTAATAATGATCGTGTTATAGATACGCACGAAGTAGAAATAGTCGATTTCCGCAGACAACCAAAAAAATTCCCAGATGCGGATACCCTAAAAAAGCATTCAAAGAAATATATCGATTCAATGATAACCTCATTTAACCTCAACAAGGAAAATCTAAGTATTGATGATGTATTTCTTTTAAGCGAAGAATATTTAATTATGCGCAGCCGAGAAATTGAACAATTGGATTTAGCAACTTTTTTACTAAAAAACGATCCTGACAAAAACGGACAAGTAACCGATTATGAATCGGTATCAATACTTGCCTCAAGAGTTCAAGGTAAATTAAAGAAAAATATTAAAAATACAAAATCCAATATCGCTATCAAATCGAATTTGAAATGCAAGCTCCCACCCTTAGCAGAGAAATCAGAACTATTTCTAATTAAAGCGGGCAAAGGCAGCAATTTATCTTCTGTCTCTGTTGCTGGTCAAAGTTTCGAAACATCTACAGCTAACATTTTTATAGAAGACGGAACAACACCCTTATATGTTGTTTTGGCGTCAGATAACCCGATTATCTGGAAGTTCTCTGGAGCAACAGAACGTCTCAAAACCCTGGTGGTATCAGGGAGAGCCCGCACCAACAAAAACGTCAATGCAGGAGTTATGGGACTCGAAAGAAGTCGCGTCCACTTTGCCGCAAATTGCGGAAACGCATACTCAGAAACAGGTTTAGCCAGCCGCGTTGAAATTGTTAATCAACTGGGAACGCTGCCAACAGCAACGATTGATCTACCCATAGTCCATGAACTGCCTCTCCCCTCTGGTCTTCACCGCAAAGCTACTCAAACCCGCAATTGGCGGATTATGCACAGGGACGGTTTTATCAACACAGAGCAAGAAGCAAAAAAATACATTAAGAGCGAAGCACTGAGGTTCTTCTGGCGAGGTATCAATGACTACAAAGATACACCAGCGGGACGAAGCTATGCCGGATATAGTATCGTGAACTTTGACCCGGAGTTAATTATAAGCGGAAACAAGGCTGAGTATTATGAAACTCTACCGAGAAACGCCGGCCTATTGCAGTTATTAGCGGAAAAAAAACTGGAGCACCTAAGCGAAAATTTCTATTTGATTCAAGATCACATACGTCTTCCACTGGAGTTAGCGGGTGCCCGGGCTGCAACTTTTGTTTTGCCAGCGGGGATCCCAATTCCTGACGGTGACCAAGCCCATTCTTGCGTATTCTCTCAAGAACTAAATGCATTCATTGGTAGTCCTCGACGCTGCGAGCGCTTTGAAAAAGCGATAAAAATATACTTGAAATAGGTGAAAGTTACAAATCGCCTTGGAGGAACACACTCCAAACAACTTGGCGCCACAACCGTCACTGGCCCTCCGGGATACCGAACTGTCCGCTTAAAAGATCGTCGATGGTGATCGGGCCATCGAGTGGCGGGAGGTCCGAGGCGGGTTTGGTTTCAGGTGCAGCGGATGCACCGGTGAGATTCAGATTGTCGTTCGATGCATCAAGCACCGCCCGGATCCGGTCGGTCAGCGGGATCGGGTTATCCGCAGGAGCAATGGCAGGGCTGGCGGCGGTTTCAACAGGTTGCGTGTCAGGCACAACCGGCGCCTGCTTACTGTTCCGCGTTTGCTCCTGCTCCTGGTTCTCCTGCTCAAGCTGTTCTTGCTCCAAACGGAGACGTTCTTCTTCTGCCGCCTGTGCGGCTGCTTCTGCGGCAGCGGCGGCCTCAATCGCTTCCCGCTCGCGCCGCACTTTTGCTTCGGACTGGCGCTTGAGTTCACGCGTCAGGCGGTCCCGCTCCAAAATTTCTGCCTGGAGGCGTTCCACCCGCTCCACTTCCTGCTCAAACGCGCGCAGCGTCAGATATGCGGTGAAGGGCGTGATATCGACACTGCGCGCAGGTGCCTCGACCGGCCCTTCGAACAGCAACCCGATCTGTGGCTCGGCGCCGGTGACTGCATTCTCGCCCGGATCGACCTTGAGCGAGAAATCCGCATCGAGATCATAGGTGTTGAGATCGAGCTGCGCCGATCCGAAGACTTCGGCCTTTTCCGCATCAACCACAACGTTGCGGGCGGAAAGCCGGCCGCCGACCAGTGTCAGCGTTCCTTCCACCTTTTCAAACGGAAGGCTGCCAGCTGACATGTGGCTGAGGAAAACCTCTTCGATCTTGTTGTCCTGCAGATCGAGACCGGCATCGACCGCCCGGGTTACTTGAATAAAGGCCTGTGGGTTCAACCGCTGAACCGTGCCGTCTTGAAGCGTAAAGGACCCGCCACCATTCAATCCTGCAACGATTGCCGCGATCGAACGGCCAATGCCTTCAAATTCGAGGTAAAGATCGCCGGTCCCAGAGACAACCGCCCGTCCATCCGGGCGCCAGGACAGCTGGCGAAGATCCGCGCCGGTCAGCTTCACCCGGCCAGATGCG
Organism: Roseibium sp. R5; assembly: GCF_055755305.1. NCBI lineage: Bacteria > Pseudomonadati > Pseudomonadota > Alphaproteobacteria > Hyphomicrobiales > Stappiaceae > Roseibium > Roseibium sp. R5. The sequence continues at coordinate 2,834,749 of NZ_CM146910.1, read as the reverse complement.
GCCCCTTCTGCCTCTGACCGGCGGAGGGAGAGGTTTCCGTCAAGCTTGCCGCCCGCATAGGTGCCATTCAGACCATCAAGACGCAGAAGCAGCGGCGTTAACCGGAATTCGGCCCGCGCGGACTGAAGGGCCACGTCTTCATCGAGGTAAAGGTCGTCTGCCCGCAGATCCAGCGTCACATCCAGATCATCCAGAAGCGGCGCGCCAAAGAAGGCCGTTGGCCAAACGCTTGATCCATCACCGAGCGCGTACCATTGGTCCGGCCCCAGCACCAGTTCGCTCAAGGCGCGCAAATCCATCTGGCTGACGTTGAGCTCTCCATTGAAACGGCGGTTCCGCTCGCCCGGGACCGGTGTCAGATCGCCTTCCAGCCGGCCGTCGAACCGGGTATCCCGGAACGTGCCGCTAAAGGACGGCAGTGCCAGACTGGTGCCGACCCCTTCAACAGCCGCTGTGAGCGTTGCAGGCAAGTCACCGGCCATGACCGGCAGAATACGGCCAGAAAGCAACGCAAGCGGTGTCAGATCGGGCGTTTCCAGCGTCCCGGTCAAGGCATAGGCGGCTTCCTCACCTGCCTTGAGGGTCAGTATTCCGGTGGTCTCAATCTTGGTATCGCCCAGCCCAACGGTGCCGCGGGCGTCAAGACCGTTGGAGGGAACGCCCGAGACTTCCGCCAAAATCCGAGCTTCGCCGATCGCCTCAACCGGAAGAACATCAAGGCCGAGTTGCTGCAAAACCGCGCTGCCATCCGCACCGGTCATGGACAGCGAGACGCCCACTTCGGCGTCGTGCCAAGCATCAATCCGACCCTCTAGATTGGACCGGACCGCAACTTCCGTCCCTCCGGCGGTGCCAGTTAATTCAACGGAAAGATCAGTGCCGTTAGCGCGTTCTGCAGCCTTCAGGGACGCATCGAACTGGGCCGGCACAAGGCTAGCTGCGGCTTTTTCCAGCCGGTCAATGAGCGCCGAATCGGGCACCACTCCCTTGACCAGAGCCATCAGACCAGACAGATCCCTGGCATCGAGCGTTCCGGAAACGGCCCCGTTTGGAGCGGTCAGAAGATTGCGGACATCGCCTGTTACATCAATCCGGGCACCGGCAAGATCTGCAGCGAACAAACGATCGATACGCATGTTGCCATCCGCATACTCGGCCTCAAACGCCAGCCCTTCCCCGGCAACGCCTCGGCCCCGCACCTCACGCGCCTGCAAGCGCAACGACACATTGGTAGATCGGCTCTCATCAGATGATGCTTGCGCCGTCGCCCCGCGGAACGGCCGCATCAGGGCCGTCAAAGTCTCCATCTGATCGAGATCCAATGTATCTGCATCAAGAGACAGGGAAAACTCGGCATTGCCACCGCCCCGCGGTTCTCGGTACGCAAGCCCGCCGCGCGCTTCCGAGCCGGCAACTGTGAGACGCAAGTTATCAAGTGCAGCGCCTGCCGGCATCAGGTTCAAACGTCCTTCAACAGCAACAGGCTCCAGAACCGCAGCGCCACTTTCCTGGCTCTGCCACCAGCTGAAAAAAGTTGCGGGCTGATCGGAACGGACGGAGACAGCACCCCGGTAGGTCAACGCCGGCTCAAGACCCAAATCGCCTTGTGTTGCGACCATGGTGCGGCCTGGCAAACGGCCAGCAAGCCGGGCAATCCGCCAGCCTCCCAGCATCGTTTCAAGATCAAGACGCACATTTTGAATGATGCCGCCCCCGGCAACAACAGCCGGGACATCCAGCGACAGGGCGCCATCGATTGTCGGCAGTGGTACGGCCCTTAAAGCACTGACGAGCTGCTGCCCGGCAGCATTGATTTCGACTGGTGCTTGTGGACCGCCACCCAAGAGGCGATCCAAATCCACTTGTTTCGACTGCGCACGAACTTCAAAACGCCGGTCACCGGTGTAAACCAGATCCGCCTCGCCGGTCATGCTGAGCCGTTTGTCTTCCGGTCCGAACCTGAATTCGAATTCGGGCACAGCCACTTCCGCGATATCAGCGGAGAACTGGCCATCGACCGACCAAGTATTCGTATCGCCTTCGTCTAGCGCCACGGAGGTTATGTCGAACGCTCCGTCAAAACGAGGCGCTGCATTCGTCTCGCTCAAGGCGCCATCAAAACTGAAGGTCACCGGTCGATCCGTGGGGGTCACGTCTCCTTTGAGGCGCAGGCTTTCATTGTCGCGAATGCGGCCCGAAGCAAGGCTGACCGTATAGGCGCTCCCGTTCAACGTCAGACTGCCATCGGCGCGGAAGGGACCGGCCAATGTGCGCGCACTGACCGCGAGGTTGCCGTTATCAAGACTGTGCGTCTCGCCCGTACGGGCGTCGATCACTGAGATCGCCCCATCGCGGATCGTGACCTTCTCAAGCGCCACGTCTTCGGGAGGCAGGTCTGCAAGGGCGCCGTCCGCTGTCACCGCGGTCAGCCAGTCCAACCGGCCGGCCTCATCCAGAGACAGCGTCAGATGTGGCCGTTCCAGGGCCATATCGACAACCCGGAACTCGCCTTTCAGGAGCGGCGGCAATTCAACACGCATGTCGAAACGGGAGACGACCAGCAGCGGGTCTTCGGCTTCACCGACACGGACATCGGAGAACCGGATATAGGGCGCAGGCAACAGGCGGAGATCCGCCTCTCCGAGAACGGTCACGCGGTGCCCAAGCACCCGGCTTGCGTAGGTTTCAAAGGTCGACCGGTAGATGGTCCAATCAATGAAAAACGGTCCCACCAGTGCCGTAATCAGCACCAGGACCACTGCAATCCCGAAAGTAATGTAGACCGAGTTCAGGCTGTATCTCCTTAAGGTTCAGCCAATCGTGCCAACTGTTGTTCGGTTTCGCACCTGCTTGTCAGGCCAATCCGGATTTGAAAACAGCCAGCCTCTTCCCCTGTTATTTATCCGATTCCCTACACTATCATGACTGCCGCACAACGTGATCTGCCAGAATCGCGTAAATTCGCGAATTACCTTTGTCCGGCAAGCCGCAGGCAGCCATTTTTGAAGCAGTTTCAAAGCCTCTGCAATTATGCACCAGAGCTTTATGGCAAGATCTTGCCCGGGTTCATGATGTTGTCCGGATCAAGAGCCTGTTTGATCGCCTTCATGAGGCCCAGCCCGTTGCCATGTTCGCGCTCCATGTATTTGCGCTTGCCCTGACCGACACCATGTTCACCGGTGCAGGTGCCGCCCATGTCGATGGCCCGCAAGGACAGCCGCTCAACAAACGCCTTCGCACTGCGCACTGCCTCTGCATCCTCCATATCAACGAGCACCTGAACGTGGAAGTTGCCGTCCCCGACATGACCGACGATCGGGGCGAGCAAGCCTTCTGCCTGAATGTCGTCCGCAGTTGCCTGAACGCAGTCAGCGAGCCGGGAAATCGGGACGCAGACATCCGTGACCATGATATCTGCATCCGGCTTGAGCGACTTGCCGGCCCAATAGGCATCGTGCCGTGCGGTCCAAAGCCGGGTGCGTTCTTCCGCCGCTGTAGCCCATTTGAACGGCCCGCCGCCGAGCTCTTCTGCAATGGCAGAGAACATTTCAGACTGTTCTTTCACGCCCGCTTCAGACCCATGAAACTCCAGGAAAAGCGTTGGGGTTTCGGCGAGATCCAGCTTTGAATAATTGTTGCAGGCCCGCACCTGCAAACTGTCCAAAAGCTCGATCCGGGCAACCGGCAAGCCCATCTGGATCGTGCTGATAACAGCGTTACAGGCCGCCTGGACATCCGGGAACGGGCAAACGCCGCCGGAAATCGCTTCCGGCTGGCCGTGAAGGCGCAAGGTGATTTCCGTGATGATGCCGAGCGTGCCTTCCGAGCCGACCATCAACCGGGTCAGATCGTATCCTGCCGAGGACTTTTTCGCTCTTCCACCGGTGTGGACGATCGACCCATCCGGCATCACAACGGTCAGGGCGACTACGGCGTCCTTCATGGTGCCGTAGCGCACGGCGTTGGTACCGGACGCCCGTGTCGCCACCATGCCGCCAATGCTGGCATCTGCGCCTGGATCAATTGGAAAAAACAGACCTGTGTCCCGAAGATAGCTGTTCAGCTGCTTGCGGGTCACACCGGCTTCAACGGCGCAATCCAGATCTTCCGGATGTACGTCCAGAATACGGTTCATTTGGCTGACATCAATGGAGATCCCCCCATATGGGGCATTCACGTGTCCCTCCAGCGAGGTCCCAGTCCCAAAGGGAATGACCGGCACCTTGGCTGCCGCGCAGAGTTTGACGATGTCGGCAACCTCTTCTGTTGTCTGCGCAAACACAACGGCATCCGGCGGCTGAGTCTCGATCCAGGTAGTGGTGTGCCCATGTTGCTCGCGCAGCGCTGCGGAGGTTGCACACCGTTCGCCAAAGCGGTCCTTCAGTGCCGAGACGAGTCCCTCGACCCCGGCACTCTCGGTTGAACTTTCAAGTGTTTGGGCCGCTCCCGCCAATTCCGGCATTGTCATTTTCTCCGTGGACACGTCTTTTCTTCGTGCTTTTTCATCGCCTATGTTAGCCGCACCTTACAGCAAAAAACCATTGGTCAACGGTCTGAAAATGCCGCAGGCCGATAATATTCGGAGGAGTTTTTCATGCCGATTGCCTGGAAGCCGGAGCCGGTGCGGTGCGATGTGATGACCGTTAAGGACGAATGGATCGACTATAACGGTCATCTGAACATGGCCTACTACAACGTCCTTCTGGATAAAGCCTGCGATCAGGTGTTCGAACAGCTTGGACTTGGGCCGGAGTATGTGAAGGAGCGCAATGCCTCGTTTTTCACCGCAGAAGCCCATGTTTGCTACGTCCGGGAACTCAGTGCCGGAATGCCCGTGATCGTCTCTCTGCAGCTGATCGATTTCGATGAAAAACGGGCTCATTTTTACGAGGAAATGCATCACGCTGAAGAAGGCTGGCTCTCCGCGACATCCGAACAGCTCTGTCTGCATGTGGACATGGGGGCCCGGAAGGTCGCGCCATGGCCGGAAGACATCACGGCAAACCTGCAAGCGCTTGCAGACGCGCACAGCTCGTTGCCCCGTCCGGAGCGGGTCGGACGGCATATCGAGATCAAAAAGAAGAACTAGAACGTAAATTTCAGCACAAATTGCAGTGATTTAGGTCGTTTATCGGTCAACTTGACCTGTATTTTGCGCCCGACTCGAGCGACACTGGTAGACGTAAAGAGTAATGTGCCGTTTCGCCAGCGGACCGACAGAATGCGCAAGATACTAGACGCCGCGAGCCACCTGCCCGACATCCTGATCAGCTGGATCACGCCCAACGTGCGCCAGTACCGATCCAGCCGTCTGCATATCGTCTGGTTGCTTGCACTTATCGTCGGCGTTCTCGTTGCGATTGCCGCCATCATCTTCCGGACTTTGATCGGGCTGATCCAATTGCCCTGGCTGGGAACGGCCACCGAACTCACAATGGAGGCCGCCGCGGCTCAACCCTGGTGGGTCATCTTGGCGGCCCCCACCATTGGCGGTCTCATCGTCGGCTGGATACTGCAGAAATACCACCCCTATCAGCGGGCCGGAGGCGTGGCCGACGTCATTGAAGCACGCGCCTATGGCGGCCGGGGTTTGCCGTTGAAAGCCGGGCTCTGGTCCGGTCTGGTAACTGCGATCTCGCTCGGCGCCGGCGCGAGTGCCGGACGTGAAGGACCCGTTGTCCACCTCGGCGCCACGATTGGCGCTGCCATATGTTCGAAGTTCTCGCTGCCCGATTCAGCGCGCCGGGTCCTTCTGGGTTGCGCTGTTGCCAGTGCGGTCTCAGCCTCGTTCAACGCGCCGATCGCAGGCGTTCTCTTTGCCCATGAAGTGATTCTCGGCCACTACGCCGTTTCCGCTTTCGTGCCGATTGTTCTGGCATCGGTCATGGGCACATTGATCGTCCGCTGGTGGTTCGGCGATGTCGCCGCCTTCGTGATCCCGCAATATGAGATCACGTCTTATCTTGAGATCCCGGCCTTCGCGCTTTTAGGCCTGACATGTGCGGCTGTGGCCATCATTTTCCAGTTCGCGCTGATTGGGACGGACTGGACTGCCCGCAACATCACCATGCCGCTCTGGCTCCGCCCGGTTCTGGGCGGTCTTGCCGTCGGCACGATGGGGATCTTTGTACCCGGCATCCTAGGTGTCGGGTATGAGGCAACTGACCTTGCTCTAAAGCACGAGTTGCCGCTTCAGACCATGCTTATCCTGCTGGTGGCGAAGACCGCGGCAACGGCCATCACTCTCGCCTCGCGGTTTGGCGGCGGAATTTTCTCGCCCGCCCTTTATCTCGGCGCGATGACAGGCGGCGCCTTCGGCTTGATTGCAGCGTCCGTGTTCCCGGAAATGGCCTCAAGCCACGGGCTTTATGCGATCCTTGGCATGGGCGCAGTGGCAGCGGCGGTTCTCGGCGCACCAGTCTCCACGACGATGATCGTCTTTGAGCTGACCGGCGGCTATGCCCTTTCAATTGCACTGCTTCTGTCTGTCTCCATAGCAACCGGGCTGACACAGGCCGTGCATGGCAAGTCCTATTTCCATTGGCAGCTCGGCATGCGTGGGTGTTTTGTCAATGAGGGCGCGCACCGTCTCCTCAGCGAGACTGTGAAGGTGCGCGACTTCATGGATCCGCCCCCGGAAAACGAAGACCCGGACGCCCTCAAGTTCGATCCCGGCTCCGACGGCCCTTACCTGCATGACACGGACAGCTTGGAAAGCGCGCTGAAGAGTTTTGATGCCTGCGGAAAGTCATCGCTGCCCGTGGTGCGCAAGGGCAATGCCACGCGGATCATCGGCACGGCACGGCACGTCCGGGGTCTGCGCTATTTCAACGCCGCCTTGATCAAGGCGACGAAGGAAGAACATGTTTGATCGGAGATCAATATCGGAAACAACCGGACCCGTGCGTCACTGCCGGTATACAATTGACCGCTACGTTTCATAGCGAAACTGATAGTCAGACAAAACTTGCGAGATCGCATCGCATTGTATACACATGCACACAATAATTATTGCATGTGAGAGAGCCGCGAAAAGGCTGTTTCGGACCGTCCCCTTCCTGACCTGACAAGAGGCCGACATTCCATGACCAAGATCAAGGTAGAAAATCCGGTTGTTGAGCTCGATGGCGATGAGATGACGCGGATCATCTGGGCATTCATCAAGGACAAGCTGATCCACCCCTATCTGGATATTGATCTGCACTACTATGATCTGTCGATTCAAAAGCGCGACGAGACCGACGACCAGATCACCGTCGATGCGGCCAACGCCATCAAGGAACACGGGGTCGGCATCAAATGCGCCACCATTACCCCGGACGAAGCCCGCGTTGAGGAATTCGGCCTGAAGCGAATGTATCGGTCGCCGAACGGCACGATCCGGAACATTCTAGGCGGCGTGATCTTCCGCGAGCCGATAATCATGCAAAACGTACCCCGCCTCGTTCCGGGCTGGACCCAGCCGATCATCGTCGGTCGGCATGCGTTTGGCGATCAATACCGCGCAACCGATTTCACCTTCCCCGGCAAGGGCAAGCTAACCATCAAGTTTGTTGGCGACGACGGCACCGAGATCGAACGCGAAGTCTTCGACGCGCCATCCTCCGGTGTCGCGATGGCCATGTACAATCTCGATGACTCCATCCGCGACTTCGCCCGCGCTTCTCTGAACTATGCGCTGGGCCGGAAGGTGCCGTGTTACCTCTCCACCAAAAACACCATCCTGAAAGCCTATGACGGCCGCTTCAAGGATCTGTTCCAGGAAATCTATGAAGCCGAGTTCAAGGAAAAGTTCGCCGAGGCCGGGATCTGGTATGAGCATCGCCTGATCGACGACATGGTTGCAAGCGCCTTGAAATGGTCCGGCGGTTATGTCTGGGCCTGCAAGAACTATGACGGGGATGTTCAGTCCGACACGGTGGCCCAGGGCTTCGGCTCGCTCGGTCTGATGACGTCGGTTCTGATGACCCCGGACGGCAAGACGGTGGAGGCCGAAGCCGCCCATGGCACGGTCACCCGTCATTACCGCCAGCACGAGAAGGGCGAGAGCACATCGACCAACTCGATTGCCTCGATCTTTGCCTGGACACGCGGGCTTGCGCACAGAGCAAAGCTGGACGGCAATGACAAGCTGGCCCGTTTTGCCAAGACTCTGGAGACCGTCTGCATCAAGACCGTTGAAAGCGGCTACATGACCAAGGACTTGGCGTTGCTGGTCGGTCCGGACCAGGGCTGGCTGACAACCACCGGCTTCCTCGACAAGATCGACGAGAACCTGCAAAAGGCGATGGCAGATCTTTAAAGGCCGACTCCGGCGGCGGGACACACCCGAAGCCGGGGCTTCCTTGCTTTCACAGTGAAACGCCTGCTTCGTCTATTTCGCCTGCATTTTTGAAACCATCTTCAAGACCGCCCGGCGCGGCAGCAGCGGGATCACCCAATTGAGCGAGAAGTCGAGCGCCTTCTCGTTGATGGCAACCAGCTTGCCGGCCATCATGGCGTCATAACCGATCTTCGCAACGCTTTCCGGTGTGGCGCCCGAGCGCGTCAATTGCGTGCCTTCAAGATCCGCAACCTTGGCAAACTCGGTCTCGACGTATCCGGGTGCTAGAACCGTCACTTTTACGCCGTTCGGCTTCAACTCTTCATTGAGCGCTTGCGAATAGGAATTGACGAAGGCCTTGGTGGCGAAGTAGACGGCCTGCGATGGCCCGGGCATGAAACCGGCCGTGGACCCGACATTCAGAATATAGCCCTTCCCGCGCTGGGCCATGTCGTGCCCGAACAGCCGGGTCAGTGTCATCAAGGACATGACATTCAGGTCGACCATCGCCTGCTCGCTGGCAAGCTCCCGCTCGATGTGATTGCCCCGGCCGCCAAATCCGGCATTGTTGATCAAAATGCCAATCTCAATCCCTGCCTTGGTGATCTCATCGTACAGCGCTTGAGCGGCTTCGCCTGATCCTACATCCCGCGCAAAGACATGCACCTTGACGCCATGCTTTGCCTCCAGCTCTGTTTTCAACTGTTCGAGAGCGTCTTCACGCCGGGCGACGAGAACAAGGTCTCCACCTTTGGCGGCGTGGTAACGGGCGAATGCGGCACCGATACCTGAAGAGGCTCCGGTGATCAGAGCGGTGGCGGTCATGGTCTTTCCTTTCAAGCTTTGCGATAAAAGTATACTGATGAGTTTACTTTTGCGCAAATGCCCATTGCCGACCGCAGTTTCAAATGTCTCTTATCAGATTTTCGTTTTCAGCCGAGTGCAAAACTGACGGCGGCTTCGGCATGCAGCGCTGTTGTGTTGAAGGCCGGAACGGAAAAGTCAGCTTCTGAAACCAGCAGCCCGATTTCCGTGCATCCGAAAATAACGCCATCGGCCCCAGCAGCGACGGCGCGGTCAACGACGTCAAGATAACGCGCCTTCGAGCGTTCCAACACGTCTCCCTGACAAAGCTCTTCGTAGATGATCCGGTGCACCTCCGCCCGGTCATCAGCCTCCGGGATCCGCACCTCAATCCCGTGTTGATCACGCAGATGACCTTTGTAGAAGTCCTGCTCCATCGTATAGGCGGTTGCAAGCAGCAGGGGCGCTGTGCTGCCTGCTGACTTGATCGCCGGCGCCGTCGCATCGGCAATGTGGATGAGCGGTATGTCGACTGCGTTTTGAACTTCTCCGGCCATTTTGTGCATGGTGTTGGTACAGATCACCAGACACTCTGCACCGCCGCGCTCCAGGTTCTGCGCTGAGTCAATCATGAGCCGCGTTGCCCGTGCCCAGTCGCCATCGGACTGTGCCTTGGCAACATCGGCAAAATCGAAAGACCAAAGCAGACACTTCGCAGAATGCAGGCCGCCAAGCCGATCCCGTGTCAGCCGGTTCAAAAGCTGGTAATATGTGACTGTGCTTTCCCAGCTCATACCGCCGAGCAGACCAATGGTTTTCATGACTGACTTTCATCTTCAAACGTCCGCGCCAGGCGGACAACTTCTTCCCATACGGAAGCTGGTTGAATCAATTTCTGAACAAAGCCGGTTTTTATATGCATTCCAGAGGTTTGTCAGCGCGCTCTTATGCGCCGTCTGCCTCTTGTTCCTCACCACGGCCGCACATGCCCAACCGGTCCAGGAGCCAGCACGAGGCACTGCAGAGCGCTCCGCCATCCTCAACGCGATCCGCCCGCTGGCCGAAGCCCATTTTGGTGCACCGGTCGAATTTGTGGTGAGCTGGCTTAGGGCTGGCGGCGGTTGGGCCTTTGCAGGCGTTGCGCCACAACGGCCCGGAGGCGCGCCAATCGACCTGCGCAATACCGTTTACGCCAGCGAGGCGGACTATATGGACGGTCTTCAAACCTACGTACTGCTTCGCTATCAATATGACCGCTGGAACGTAATTGATTTTGCCGTCGGCCCGACGGATGTCTTCTGGCACGGCCATCCGCTCTACCGGCAGGTCCCACCCGGGTTGACGCCCTGATTGTCATTTGCCGCGGACTTTAGGCAGCTGTTCAGCAGAAAACGGGTTTAGTCAGCCTTCACGGGCCGGCCGTCTTCGAACAACTCCGGCTGCAGATCGTTATCTTCATCGGACGGCACGATGCCCGCCTGTTCCAGTTCTTCTTCAGCGATTTCGCCAAGAACCTTCTTGCCCGCCTCCACCCGTTCCCGGGCTTCGTCCATGATTTTCTTCGCAAGAGCGGCATCCTGATCCATCAGCTGCTGCAAGGCGCCGGCTTCCAGTACAAGCAATTGGCAATCCCGGTAAGCAACGACTGTCGTGCTGCGAATTGCCTGATTGAGGAGTGCCAGCTCGCCAAAAAAATTGCCCTCCCCTAAGAACACCGTGCCGTGTTCCATGCGAATTTCGACTTCACCGCTCGTGATGAAAAACATCCGGTCAGCGATGTCCCCGGCTTCGGCAATGGTGGCCCCTTTGCGCACGTTGAAGGCTTGAAGAAGTTTTGAAACCGACGCCACTTCTGTCGCGCTCAGGTCCTCAAACAAGGGCACGCGGGCAACCATCGACCAGGTAACCACGAAATCCCGGCTGTGGATCTCGCGCGCGAAAGCGGAGGCAATGATACCGACCGGCAACGCGATCAATCCATACCCCATGAGCATCACGACTGCCCCGACCATCTTTCCGAGGTTGCTGATCGGCACAACATCGCCATACCCAACCGTGGTCACCGTGGTGATGGCCCAGTAAATGCCATGCAGGATGCTGCGGAATTTCTCCGGCTGGTGATTGTGTTCAATCAAATACATCAGCGTGGCAGCCATCAGGATCACGCCGAAGATGATCATGCTGGACCCGATGAGCGCCTTGCGTTCTGCGGCAACAGCGGAAATGAGGGAGCGCAGCGCCGGGGAATAACGGGCAAGCTTGAGAAACCGCAACAAGCGCAAAATGACAATCATTGTCACCGCCTGGTTCGGCAAAACCAGAACCAGAACCAAGGGCAAAGCGCCGATGAGATCGACAATCGCATCCGGATGAAGCGCATAGCGCAACCGGGCTCCGACCGGACCGTAGCGGCGCATCGGTGGGTGAAGATCCGCCACATAGAGTCTCAGGATGTATTCGACCAGAAAAATGACGCCGGAGCCGAGCTGCAAAAACCTTAGATGCGGGCCGAACGTGTCCCGGATTTCCGGCACTGTCTCCAAGACGGCAAACACGACATTTGCCACAATCAGGAAGATCAGAAAATTGCGCAGGCTTTGCGCGGCAAGACGGCGTTTACCGGTATCTTCAAGCACTTCGTAGAGTGCGCGTTTATAATCATGGCCGGGCACAGGCTGTCCTGTTTGCAGTGGACTGAACTTTCAAAAGACATAGCCGAAGTTTCGAATTGCGCAAAATAATCGTGTGGAAGCGCAAGTGCATATCTGCAGACCGGCAAGCTGCACCAAGAGCAATCACAAAAGGGGCGGAAGACTTTGCGCTCCCGCCCCTTTTTAAGTTCCGTGTGCTGTCAGGTCAGTTTCAAAGACCGGCCAAATGCGCCTCAATCGCAGAAACGGCACTGTCGGCTTTCGCCCCATCCGGGCCGCCAGCCTGTGCCATGTCCGGACGGCCACCGCCGCCACGACCGCCGAGCGCCTCAGAGCCGATCCGCACCAGATCCACGGCACTCACCTTTTCGGTCAAATCCTTCGTGACCGCGGTGACAATCGCCGCTTTCCCATCTTCCGCAACGTTGATGAGCACAACCACACCGGACCCGAGCTGGGTCTTGGCGTCGTCCGCCATGCCTTTCAGGTCCTTCGGGTTGATGCCTTCGACGGTGCGCGCCATCAGTTTGAAACTGCCGGCATCCTTAACCGGCGTTCCGCCGTCCGCGCCGCCGCCCATTGCGAGCTTCTTGCGCGCATCAGCCAGTTCTTTTTCCAGCTTGCGCCGTTCCTCGACAAGCTGAGCAACACGGGATGGAACATCCCCAGCACCCACCTTCAAGATCCCGGCAACTTCCCGCAGGCGTTTGTCCTGTCCATCGAGATAAGCCCGCGCTTCAGCGCCGGTCAACGCTTCGATCCGGCGGACACCGGCAGCAACGGCACCTTCTGAAACCAGCGTTACGAGGCCAATATCGCCGGTCCGCTTCACGTGCGTTCCGCCGCAAAGCTCCAGTGAATAAGGCTTGCCCTTCTTATCGCCATGAAGCGCTGTGCCCATGGAGACGACGCGGACTTCTTCGCCGTATTTCTCACCGAAGAGCGCCATGGCGCCAGCCTCGATCGCGTCATCGACCGCCATCAAACGGGTTTCGACAGACGCATTCTGCAGGACGATCTCGTTGGCGAAGGTTTCGACCGTTGCCAGCTCGTCATCACTCACCGGCTTCGGATGCGAGAAGTCGAAGCGCAGCCGGTCCGGTGTTACCAAAGACCCCTTCTGCGCAACGTGTGTTCCAAGCACCTCCCGCAAGGCTTCATGCACGAGGTGAGTTGCCGTGTGGTTGGAGCGGACAGACGACCGGCGATCGTGATCGACTTTGAGTTCGAGGGCAAGGCCCGGTGTTGCGGTGCCTTCTTCAACCGTCACCACATGCACAAAGAGGCCGTCCGCCTTCTTTTGTGTATCAGTGACGATGATTTTGACACCTGGCGCGGTCATCACACCCGTATCGCCGACCTGACCACCGCTTTCACCGTAGAACGGTGTCTGGTTGAGAACGACAAAACCGCTTTGACCAGCTTTCAGCTCGCTGGTCTCCGCGTCATCTGCCGCCAAGCCCGCGATGACACCTTCCGCAACCTCGGTCTCATAGCCGAGGAAGTCGGTGGCACCATACTTTTCTTTCATGGCGAACCAAACGGCTTCGGTTGCCGCACCGCCTGAACCGGACCAGGCCGCACGCGCTTCCGCTTTCTGGCGCTCCATGGCGGCATCAAAACCGTCCGTATCGACGGTGATGTCCCGGACCCGCAACGCATCCTGCGTCAGATCCAGTGGGAAACCGTAGGTGTCATAGAGCTTGAAGGCCGTTTCGCCGTCGAGCTGACCACCAGCGGTCAAATCTTCGGTTGCTGTGTCCAGCAATCCAAGGCCGCGCTCCAGCGTTTTGCGGAACCGGGTTTCTTCCAGCTTCAGCGTTTCGGTAATCAACGCTTCGGCCCGTGTCAGCTCTGGATAGGCCCTGCCCATTTCACGGATCAGCGACGGGACCAACTTGTGCATCAGCGGCTCGCGCGCGCCCAACAGGTGCGCGTGACGCATGCCACGGCGCATGATCCGGCGCAGAACATAGCCGCGGCCCTCGTTCGACGGCAGCACGCCGTCGGCGATCAAAAAGCTGGTGGAGCGCAGGTGATCCGATATCACCCGGTGGCTCGAAAGTGCATCACCGGACGCCTCAACACCTGTTTCGTGCTCCGAGGCGGAGATCAAGGCGCGGAACAGGTCGATGTCATAGTTGTTGTGGACGCCTTGCAGAACGGTCGCAAGACGCTCAATGCCCATGCCGGTGTCGATGGACGGGCGCGGCAAATCGAGACGCGCGTCCGGTGTTTGCTCGTACTGCATGAAGACGAGGTTCCAGATCTCGACGAACCGGTCCCCATCTTCTTCCGGCGTTCCTGGAGGGCCGCCCCAGATGTGGTCGCCGTGATCGTAGAAGATTTCCGAACACGGGCCGCATGGACCGGTGTCCCCCATGGTCCAGAAATTGTCGGAGGTCGGGATGCGGATGATCTTATCATCGGACAGACCAGCGATCTTTTTCCAGAACACGGCCGCATCATCGTCTTCTGCATAGACAGTCACCAGCAGGCGGTCCTTCGGAAGACCGTATTCCTTGGTGATCAGGTTCCAGGCCAGCTCAATCGCACGTTCCTTGAAATAGTCACCGAAGGAAAAGTTACCGAGCATTTCGAAAAATGTGTGGTGGCGCGCCGTATAACCGACATTGTCGAGATCGTTGTGCTTGCCGCCTGCGCGCACGACCTTCTGCGCGGTAACGGCCCGGCTGTAATCCCGCGTCTCCAGACCTGTAAAGACGTTCTTGAACTGGTTCATGCCCGCATTCGCGAACATCAGCGTCGGATCATTGCGGGGAACCAGCGGGCCGGAGTCGACCACCTCGTGGTCGTTGGCCTTGAAGTAATCCAGAAATGCGGAGCGGATTTCGTTTACGCCGGTCATTCACGTCTCGCTTAGATCCGGACCCGCGTCTGGGTCCTAAAGAAACATCGACAAAGGTGCGTGGCAGAGAAACTCCTTGCGCACCGGAACAGCCTTTTAACTTTCGGCACACGGTGTGTCCAGCGGTCTCAGCCTGAGTTTCTGCGGTCCGGATCGAACTTTTGAGTGCCGTCTGAAGACGCAAACACGCAGGTACCCCTGTTCGACAAAAGGCCCTCCCGGATCAACTCAGGGAGGGCCATTTATCTTCTTAGAACACCGGGCCATCGCTTCAACAAGCGAAAGGTTCCGGTATCAGCACGGCACGAACCTAATCGTCGTCTTCTTCACCGCCTGCCGGATCGATGATGGCCTCGGCAATGAGACCAGCGTTCTGGCGGATGGCCAATTCGATCTCGTCAGCGATCTCTTTGTTGTCGCGCAAGAACTGCTTCGAGTTTTCCCGACCCTGACCGAGCCGTTGGCTGTTATAGGAGAACCAGGCACCGGACTTCTCGACAATGCCGCCCTTGACGCCAAGGTCGATCAACTCGCCCATCTTGGAAACGCCTTCGCCATAAATGATGTCAAACTCGACCTGACGGAATGGCGGGGCAAGCTTGTTTTTGACCACCTTGACGCGGGTCTGGTTGCCCACAACCTCGTCCCGGTCCTTGATCGCGCCGATGCGGCGAATGTCAAGACGGACGGATGCGTAGAACTTCAAGGCGTTGCCGCCCGTGGTGGTTTCCGGAGAACCGAACATCACGCCGATCTTCATGCGGATCTGGTTGATGAAGATCACCATGCAATTCGACTTGGAGATCGACGCCGTCAGTTTCCGCAAGGCCTGGCTCATGAGACGCGCCTGCATCCCCGGCAGGCTGTCCCCCATCTCACCTTCAAGCTCAGCTTTAGGTGTCAGCGCGGCGACCGAATCGATGACCAGCACATCAATCGCACCAGACCGGACAAGCGTATCGGCAATTTCCAGAGCCTGTTCCCCGGCATCCGGCTGGGAAATGAGCAGGTTGTCGATATCAACACCCAGTTTGCGGGCATAAATCGGGTCAAGCGCATGCTCGGCATCAACGAACGCACAAATGCCGCCGGTCTTCTGTGCCTCGGCCACCGTGTGCAGAGCCAGTGTCGTCTTACCGGAGGATTCCGGTCCGTAGATCTCGACAATCCGGCCTTTCGGCAGACCGCCAATACCAAGGGCGATGTCCAGACCAAGCGAGCCTGTGGAGACGGATTGTACCTCCACGGCCTGCCCCTGGCCCATTCGCATGATGGAGCCTTTGCCAAAGGCCCGTTCGATCTGGCTGAGCGCTGCGTCGAGCGCTTTTGTCTTGTCCATCTGGCTGCTTTCTACGAGACGAAGTGTACTTTGCGACATGGCTGAACGCTCCTTATTCCATGATGGACGCGCTGTTTCAATCCGCTCCTTTGTACCTATTTTGTTCTCATTTTTCAAGTCACCAAAACCGATTGGTATATAATTGGATTTTGCCGTTTGTTTCCAATATGTTCTCACATCGACACTTAAAGAATAACGCAAGGTAAGTTAAATTTGGAACATTCGGAGACCGGGCATCTTGAGAGAATCACGGAGCGGCCGGCTGGTTGCGAACAAACACGCGATCTGCTAGCCCGCCGGTCTTCAAATTTTCTGCAGGGACGTCCAAGCTGAAATGGCACTCCCTCGCCTTTATCGATGTGATGATGACAAACGTGTCCCCTTCCTCTACCCTACCGGTCTTGTGTATCGGCGCGATCCACCACGATACGCTTGCCCATGGCAGCGAGGTCTATTGCCCGGAAACGTCAACACCGGCGAAGCTGACAGCAAAGCCCGGCGGAGTTGCGACTAACATTGCACGGACACTTGTTCGGCTGGACATTCCAACCGGGCTCGCCGGGGCAATTGGAGCCGATGGCGCGGGTGCGAGCCTATCGGAACAACTGACCGCCGATGGGATCGAACTTTACACTCTGGAACGTGCCGGATTTTCGACGGGTCAATACATAGCCTTTCACAATCCGGACGGATCGCTCGCGGCTGCAAGCGTGGATGACAGGGTGTTAAGTGAGGCTGCTGCTGATCTCTTTGACCCGATCTTCGTGGCAATTTCAGGACCGTTGAAAACCGGGCTGTGGTTTATGGATGCAAACCTGCCGGATCTGCTCTTGAAGTCCGTTTCTGATCGCGCGCCTGAAGGCAGACTGGTCGCAAACGCTGTTTCCAATGCCAAAGCCACCCGGCTGCTGCCGCTTCTACCGAAACTCCATTGCCTGATGCTCAATCGCGGCGAAGCGCTCGCGATGACCGGTAAGACCCCAGAGACATCGAGCGAAGACCTGCTCCGCGACCTTCAACGCCGCGGCGCGAGGCGCGTCGTCCTGACCAATGGCAAATCCGATGTGCTTGTCCTCAACGAAGAGGCAATCACCGCCCATGAGACCCTTGCAACCCAAATCGTTGACGTGACCGGTGCCGGAGATGCTTTGACCGCCGGCACAATTGCCGGTCTCAGCCGGGGGTATCCTTTGAACGATGCCGTTCCGCTCGGGCTTCGGGTCGCCGCCATCACACTGAAAAGCACCGGAGCCCTGGCAGAGGGATTATCATGGGACGCCCTGGCAACCCTGGATAAAATTTGACCAGATGGACAAATGCCGCACTTGGCGGCTTCAATTCCAATGTCTATAAGGCGCAAAATTCTCCCGGCTCCGGCCGACTTGCCACACATCTAAAAGGCTTTTGCTTGTGACACAAACCGCCCAATCCGCCGCTTTGAAAAGCCTGATCGTCTACAGCGACGAAGTCCGTGATGCGCTCGCCGCCAACAAGCCGCTCGTTGCGCTGGAATCGACCATCATCACTCACGGCATGCCGTTTCCGCGGAACGTGGAAACAGCCCGGCAGGTCGAAGCTGATATTCGGGACAACGGTGCTGTTCCGGCAACGATTGCCATTATGGACGGAAAGATCCATGTCGGGCTGTCCGATACGGATCTCGACCGGCTTGCCCAGGCCGAAGATGTCATGAAGTGCTCACGGGCGGATCTCACTTTTGCACTTGCCACTGGCCGCTACGGCGCAACAACGGTGGCCGCGACGATGATGGCGGCGCACGCAGCTGGCATCAAAGTCTTCGCAACCGGTGGGATCGGCGGTGTGCACAAGGGCGCAGAGCAAAGCTTCGATATCTCGGCGGATCTCGATGAACTCGCCCGCACGCCTGTCTGTGTCGTATGTGCTGGCGCCAAGGCGCTTTTGGACATTCCGAAAACCCTTGAAGTTCTGGAAACAAAAGGCGTTCCGGTTGTTGCCTACGGGACTGACGAATTGCCGGCCTTCTGGTCCCGCGAAAGCGGCCTCAGCGCTCCCTACCGTCTTGATACGCCAAACGAGATCGGTGCGCTTTTGAAGGTGCGGGAGAACTTTGCAGATCATGGCGGTGTGCTGATCACCAACCCGGTCCCGGAGACAGATGAAATTCCCCGCGATGAAATGTCAGGTTTCATCGACGCGGCCATCAAGACAGCAGCTGAGCAGAATGTGACCGGCAAAGACGTCACACCATTCGTCCTCGGCAACATCCTTGAGCTCACCAATGGCCGCAGCCTCGACACCAATATTGCGTTGGTGCACAACAATGCGCGTCTCGCCGCAAGAATTGCCGCCGAACTGGTCTGATCAGGCTTTACGAAGAGGCCGGTGTTTCATTGGCCTCTTCCCGTTTTTCCAGGGCTGAAATCAGCTTTTCCATATCCCTGAAATGAATATCCTGTTGCGGGAACGGGATTTCGATGCCCGCTTTTCCAAGCTCATTGTAGATCGTGAAGTAAAGGTCCGACTGGGTGGTCAGGATATTGTTCACATCCTTCAAATAGCAACGCAATTCCAGATTGAGCGCACTGTCTCCCATCCCGATGAACAGGACGAACGGATACGGATACCGCGCAATCGTGTAATGCGCCCGGGCAGCACCAATTAGAATTTCTTTCACTTCTTCCAGATCGCTCCCGTAAGCGACCCTGATCGGCAGAATCAGACGGCCAGTCTTGTTGCTCAGGGTCATGTTTCGCACCGTGCCGGCAATCAGATCCGAGTTCGGAATGATAACATCGTGACGATCAAACGTTTCGATCCGCGTCGACCGAACAGAGATTTTCCGCACATAACCCGACTGCCCTGAGACTTCGATCCAATCGCCTTCCTTGATCGGGCGTTCGACCAGCAAAATGATGCCGGAGACAAAGTTGGAGACGATTGTCTGGAGGCCAAAACCAATGCCAACAGACAGCGCACCGGCGACCACTGCGAGGCTGGAGAGATTGAGACCAGCGGTGGAGACCGCAATCAACGCCGCCAGCGTCAAGCCGACATACCCGGTTCCAGTGACGATGGCTGTCTGCGCACCGATGTCCATACGCGTTTGCGGAAGAACGGACGTCCGCAAAAGCCGTTTCAGCCAGCGCGTGACCAAAACCCCAGCACCGAAGACCACGATCAAGATCAGCAGCGTGTCAAGAGACAGCCGGATGTCACCCAGCTGGACGCCCCCCATAAACAACCGCCAGGCATCTGCAATATCGGTTGGCCGCGCGCCCCAAGTCATGGCGATCAGCGGAGCAAACACAATGACCAGAGCGATAATCAAGCCGAGCGAAATGAGGATGGGAACCGGCTCCGTTGCATCCCTTTTTGTCGCCGTCCGCACCAAGGCAAGCGCGAGGTGATAGAACATGAACCCAAGCCCGAGTTGAGCGAGTGTCACGATCATCGGGATAATTGCCGCCCGGGCCATCAAGACATACCCGGCCAGGGTCAAAATGAAGGCAATCACAGCGGATGCCTTCATCAGCACGGACATTGAAAACAGAAAACCGGAGTCCCGCGGATTGACTGAGGCTTCTTCCACCCCGGCCTCATCCTCCTCGTCAGGGTCTTCTGCTTCAGGCTGACCCGCATCCGCGGCGGGCGTGTTCGGTCTCAAAACCCCAGCGAGCGACCAAAGAAAAATGGACGCCGCAGCGATGAGGGGCAACGAGATCACAGACAGCGCAGCTTCGCCAAACGCATTGTCCCTCTGCAGCGCTTCCAGAGTGATTTCCAGCATCAGGAAAATGCCGAGACCCAAGCAGAACCACAGCCCGCGTTTCGCGCTTCGCTCTTCAAGATCCAAAAGACGCCATCGGGTTTGCTCCGGCGCGAACAGTGTGTGTCCGAGCCACATGGCAAGCACAACGGCCAATGCAGACGCAGGCGCTGCGATCAGTGCGGTTCGGGCCGCATTGGGTTGAATATCAAGGATCCGGATGACGGCCAGGAAGGAGATCAGGCCGATCGCGGGCAAGATGAGATAACTCAGATTGTATAATACCGCCGCCAGGATGACCCGAAAGCCCCCTTCCTGCTGCAAGCTAAATCTCAGAAGAAAGCGATGGATCGGAAACCGGAGCCAGAACAAAAAGGCCAGGCCAAAAACCACAAGTGCGATTGAAATCGGCACCGTCTGCCCGAGCGATTTGGAAACACTCGGCCGAGCCAGCTGGTTCTGAATGTCCCGCTCAAGCCGTTGTTGGTACTGCTGAATTTCGGCAACCGCCGAACTCCAGGTCGAAGGAAAGACGGGAGATGGAAACCGCTGGGTGAGTTGGTCGAGGGTTTTGGAGCGTATATGCCGATCAATGGCGTGGATCAGAGCAGCGGCCCGAAATTGAATTTCTTTTGCCTGAATGACCGGCGCGTTGGCGTCGGCAACAGCATTTATCAGCTCCGCGCGGCGCGCCGCAATATCATCGGCTTCCTTTTGGCCGCTCGGGGGCACGGGCCCGAGAGCATCAAGCTGGGCCTGCAAGGCATCCGCCTCAATGCTTCCGAGATTAACGATGGCAGCATTGCGGTCCCGAACCGAGACCAACTGGCTGCGCAACAGCTCCAACGTCCGGATTGAGACTGTCCCTTGCTCAAGCGCATGGGTTGCCCGGGCAAAAAGCTCATCCGCCGAAGACGGCAACCCCAATGCATCGGTTTGTTCGGCATCGCCATTTTGCGCTGAAGCGGGTGCAATGGGCAGCGCAGCCGCTGTCCAAAAGATCAAAAGTGTGCCCAGAAGCTGGATAAAACGCATCAATGAATGCCGCCTGACAAACTGCTTTGTATCGTTTTCACACTGACCGCCTTTGGTGACCAGTCAATAGAAAGCCGCACGTAACCGGCTATCGCCCACTGTTGCTTTCGATCTGGTTTGTTGTTGCCCCTTGCGGAGACGTCAGGGATTGGTCTTTCCTAATCTCATCTGCCATTTTTTACGAAAGGCAATGGCATGACGGATGAGAAGACCGGCCCAGACACCGCGACCGAACATATGGTCGATTACGACCGGAACTCTTACATGCAGAGCAATCTGGTCAAAAGTAGAGCAGACTGGATAGAAAGAGCTGTTCGGGACATCGGTCCGCAGAAAACGGAATT
Organism: Roseibium sp. R5; assembly: GCF_055755305.1. Classification (NCBI taxonomy): domain Bacteria; kingdom Pseudomonadati; phylum Pseudomonadota; class Alphaproteobacteria; order Hyphomicrobiales; family Stappiaceae; genus Roseibium; species Roseibium sp. R5. Next base: position 2,813,636 of record NZ_CM146910.1, on the reverse strand, counting down.
CCGGCATCTCGATCTCGGCTGCGGCCCGGGTCATACGGCAATAGAGGCAGTCAAACCTTCTATCGTGACCTACCGTCGAACTTCTCCAAACGGCCGCATCGCCATCTGTCACGGCGATCAACCACACAATGACTGGAAGGGCTTGTTTGGTCTCGTATTCTCAGAATCTGGTTATCTACAAGACCAAAATATCCGGACAGAGGCCTCGATCGGATCCTTTTATGACGTTTTGGCCGCCCCGGATTCGGTCTCGTTGGCGACCTGTTTTGTGGCCAGCCATTGGCTGTCGCGCCCCCTGCTAATCTCGTCGCCCGGCACGGTCTGGTATGCCGACCTTGAGGGCGAGGCCCGGGCCGCCTACGAAGATCTCGCAAGATCCGACTGGACCAGATTCTTGAGAAGCCGGGCAATCGAACTTGCACCCGGCGGCTATTTGATCGTCTCGACCCTTGGAAGCACGCCGGACCTTGAGGAGATCAACGGCATCCGCGGATCAGCCCGCCACCTTTACCGGGCCATTCACAAGGTCGCCGCGACGATGGTCACCGATGGGCTATTATCCGAAGAGGCTCTTGACCGGTTCATATTTCCGCTCTGGTTTCCCTCAGTCAGCGACGCTGTTGGTCCGCTCATTCAAAACGAGGATCTGGAGGCTGCGTTCGAAGTGATTGAGGCCTCCGTCACCGACGCTGCAATAAACCCGCAAGACGCTTATCAAGACTGGCTGGCGGACCCTGAAAAATACGCTGAGCTCTACACTGGGTATGTCAGAGGCTTTGGAGAATCGTCTCTCCGCCTGCACCTGTTTGAAAAATCGGTCAAAACCGTTGATGAGGCGGATGCCTTGACTGCAACGTTTTTCGAGCGCTTCGAAGAGCTCTACCGAGCCGAGCCCGGCCGGTATGCATCCGAAACACTCACGATGACCCTCGTATTGCGTCGGCGATGATCTTATGTCCAAGGTCCGCTCAAAGGCCAAACAAGGCTGACCCGTAATGCAAAAAGACTGTCATCTCATAGCTGTAAGGCTAAGTGACCTAACGGGATGGGTTTTCATTGACAACATGCCCGTTGGCAGTCCTATGTGAAGCGCTGTAGTCATTCGGACCGCGCAAAACTCGTGCGGCTAAACAAAAGCAAACAGGTATCGAGGTGTTTTAAATGGTTGAAGAAAACTCCCAAGGAACAGCTGTCCAAACCCCAGCCCCGGCCGGTGGATTTTCGCCCCTTCAATACCTCGACCGCGCTTTGACGACGTTGCGCGACATCGGCATCACACCCGAAACAGAAGCGGACGCCCCGATCAACGCCCTTTTGGAACAAATCTCGGATCTGTCTCCGGACAAGGTGCTGATTATTTCCCGAACGCTGGGCCAGGCTTCGAACTTCAACGAGGTGGTCCGCAATCAGGTCCAGCAGATGGACATTGGCGAGCGGTACGAAGAAATCACCGACGCGTTCAATTCGATCCGGGACGACGCCAAGACTTTGGTCGACCAACTCGCAGACGGCAAGATCTCCTTCACCGAGAATCTCTCAAACAAGTGGCGGGACATGCGCCGCGGCACCATATCCGACCGCTTCACCGACATCCGCACCACCTACAAGGATGTCGCCAGGGCGACCAAGGACCAGATTGAACGGGAACAGACAATCCTGGAGGCCTACCGGGACTTCCGGGGCGCCCTGAAGCAAGCTGAAGTCACGGCGCTCGAGCTGCTAAACATGGCCACCGCCAAGCTGGATGCAGCGAAGTCAGCACTTGAAGGCGCCTCAGCAGAAGTTGAAGCCTACGCCGGCGATGATGCTGCCCAAAAGGCCCGGCTGGAGCTTGCTCGCGATGAGCGGCTGCGCGAGATGCAGGACGAGGAAAAACGATACCAGATCGCCAAGGATCTCTCAGACAACCTGACCGTTGGCTACAACACGTCCGAAGTGATCATGGCACGGCTCGTCCAGACCACCAACGCCAAGGAGCGGGTGTACGCCCAGTCGGTCAGCTTCTTCTCGACGAACGAGTCTGTTCTGACTGCGCTCAATGCCTCCTTCACAGGTCTGCAAGGCCTGCATGAATCCACCGAAACGCTGAACGCCATGAAGGACGGCATCAACAAGAGCCTGGAGACGCTGGCGGAGATCGGCGACGCCGTCCAGAAAGAGGCACTCAAAGCCGGCTATGGTCCAACTGTTGCGGCGGCTTCAGTCAAGAAACTGGTTGATTCTGTTGTGAACTTTCAGGTCCAGTCCCGTGAAATCATTTCAGAAATGCGGGATATGTCGACCAAGAACTCCGAAGAGATCCGCAACGCAGTTGAGGACGGCAAGCGCCGCCTTGCCAAGTTGACGGCCGAAGGCCAAGGGCTCTAACTTCGGATCAAGACTTATTAGGAGCCGGGTCTGCCCGGCTCCGGCAATTTGGGAAGACCCAAGTCCATGGCTGCACAGCCCGACACGCCGCTCGATGATCTGATGATGGCGATGGACGTGGTGGACACGCTCCGCCACGAAGAAGGCCAGGTCGCGCGCGAACTGAAAGCCGACGAACGCGATACCGCCATGGTGGAGCGGCTGCGCAAGGTATATGCCGCGCAAGGGATCGACGTCCCCGACCATATTCTGAAAGCCGGTGTTGAAGACCTCAAGCGGGACCGGTTTGTATACAATCCGCCGGCCGCTGGCTTTCAGCGCACGCTGGCCATGGTCTACATCACGCGCTCGATCTGGTCCAAGTGGCTTGCCGGACTGGCCGTTGTCCTGATTGTCGCGACGACGGCCTGGTACATGCTGGTGACACTGCCGGCACAGCGGTCTGAAGCTGCCCTTGCAGAGCGGCTTGAGAACATGCCGCAAACCTATTCCGAACTGCTTCAACGTATCGATGGCCTGACCGGAAACACTGCTATCGAGGCCGATGCCCAGCGCCTTGTGGACGATGGAACCATCGCGCTGTCAGACGGCAAGACCGATGCGGCCTTCAAGGCGGAGGCTGACCTCAGGGATTTGGCCAGCCGCCTTGCCGAAGTCTTTGACGTTCAGATCATTTCAAGGGAAGGCGTACCAACCGGCATTACCCGGATCCCTGACGCCAATCAGGATGCGGAAAATCACTACATCGTGGTTGAAGCGGTCGATCCGGACGGCAACATCTTGGAGCGCGACATCGTCTCGGAAGAAAACGGCGAGACGGTTCGGGTCAACAAGTGGGCACAGCGGGTATCGGATACCATCTACACTGCAGTCCGGCGCGACAAGGTCGATGACGGCATCGTCCAAAAAGGAACCTTGGGCCAAAAGCAGCGCGGTGAGCTGGACATCACCTGGCGCAGCGGCGTCCAAAACGGAGCGATCACCGAATGGTAAGACTGCTTTGCCGATTTCCTGACATGCGGAACAGACAATGCTGACAGGCCGGCAGACCCTTGGAACCATTGAGCAGGCGCTTAGCGACTTGCGCCGCGAAGAGGCAGAGCTCAGCCAGCGGATTGAACGCGCGACCCGCGGGCTGACCGACCTGCAGGAGCGGCAGACCGAAGCCTATCGGGACCTTGCCCGCTTTCATCTGGACAATGATGCGGCCGGCGCTCTCAACACCCGGCTGGACAGCGCCGCACGGGAAGCCCGGCGGCTTTTGGAAAAACGCACGGCCGACTACAAGGTCCTGAGCGACCAACTGCGGCAGTGCGAGAGCGAACGCAGCACGCTTCATGCCCGCCGCCAGCAGCTGGATGCGGATCGGGATACCGCCGAAAACCAGATGGACGACCTTCTGGAGGCGGTCGACACGCGCCTGGAGGGCGATGACGCATTTCAACGCCAAAAGGCTGCAGTCGAGCGCGCTGAAGAAACGGCAGCTGCGGCAGCTGCAAAGGCAGAAACATCAGAGGCTGACCGGCTCGAAAAAGGCAAAGCCTACGAAGCTGATCCGCTGTTTCTCTACCTTTGGGACCGGGGCTTTGCGACACCTTCATATGACAAACGCGGTTTGACCCGGTCGTTGGACCGCTGGGTTGCCGGGTTGATCGGGTATAATGACGCCAGAGCCAACTACGCGATGCTCACCGGGATCCCCGAGCGCATGGCAAAACATGCCGCACGCTGCGCCGAGATCGCAGACCAGGAACAGGCGAAACTGGCAGAGCTCAGCCGCAACGCCATGACCGATGCCGCAGGCACGGATCTTGTCGGAAGCATTGAAACGCTGACCGGCGAGATCGACGGCATCGACGGCGATCTGGATCAACTGGACCGGCGGATCGAGACCCTCGCCGGTGCCCTGGCAGAGTTCGCAAGCGGCGAAGACAACGATTTCCAGAAGGCCGAAGAACACCTCGCGTCTTCGCTGCAGATGGATGCCCTCAATGATCTGTGGCGGGCGGCCATCGAAACGCCATCTCCGGAAGACGAGAAAATTGTCCAACGCATTGAAGACTTCAAGGACCGCATTGAGCAGGTCGCCCGGGAGGTCCGCCAGGACCGGGAACTACAACGCGATATCGGCCGCCGCCGCGCCGAGCTTGCAGATGTCGTCAAACGGTTCCGCTCAAATGGGTATGGCAGCTGGGAAACGACGTTTTCCGATGATCGTTTGACAACTGTGCTCTTGGGCGAACTCGTAAAGGGCGCGATTTCCGGCGCGGAGTATTGGGATAGGGCACAAAGGTCCCACAAGCGCCGCCGTCCCAAAGGCCGCCGGGTGGCATTTCCAAAGGGCAAAGGCCTTCCCCGCTCCATGGGCGGTTTCGGCGGCATTCCAGGCCCCGGCGGGTTCGGCGGGCCGGGAGCCGGTATGCCGGGCGGCAATGACGGGTTTGGTGGCGGCGGCTTCAAGACCGGCGGCGGATTTGGCGGTGGTGGCTTCAAGACCGGAGATACGTTCTAGGGTCATATTTGTGACACTGGTGCAGAAACCGGCCCTTACGACACGGCAGCTTCCTTGCACTGGCGAAAAACCTGTTTTAGACCGAACCGATAGAGTCATTCATACAAGCTCAGGCGATCTCATGCGGCATCTCATTCTTGCAGGCCTTTGTGCACTCACACTTGCAGCGTGCCAGTCCAGCAACACCGAACAAGCGTCCCTTGGGAACCAGCCGCAGCTGACCGTGCCGCAGGGCGCGCAAAGCGTTAAGGTCGCCGCCGACCCGATGACCGTTCGCTCAGCGCTCGTTTCCAGCGCCCAGGAACGCGGTACCATCGTGATCCAGGACCAGCCGAATATGGTTGTCATGGAGCGCCAGCTCACTGGCGAAAACCCGGCGCTGGACAGCCAGTTTGGCCCCTCAGACAACGGCAACCGGGTTATCCGCATCCGGCTTCGCTTCACGGGCACCCCGTGTGAGACGCTCGTTGTTCAGGATCTTGCCGTGATCAACAACGTCCGCACGGCGCTGGAACAGAGCTTCGTTCTGCCGGGCAATCCGAACACCATGCAAAGCCTGCAAGGCCTGAAGAGCCGTGCCGAGCAGAGCAGTTCCTGCCCACCGGTCGCGTCTTAACCACATCAATTTGACGCCGTGTTTTCCCACGCCTATTCACGCACCTTCAAAATATAAAAAGTATTTTCTTGTTTAATCGTGCTTCATACCCACCTGTCGCCAGGAATTGACGGCTGCAACGACAGGCGAAGGAGCGGATGAAACATGAGCACGCTAGATGGCAAGACAGTGGTTATCACCGGTGCGGGCCGATCAACCGGCCGGGCACTCGCGGCAGCTTTGGCGGACCGAGGCGCAGATATTCATCTGTCCGCACGAGACAAGGCACAGGCCCAAGACACGTGCCGCTTTATCAAAGATGTCACCGGCTCCTCTCCCACTGCCTACAGCTGCGACATCGCAGATCCGGACAGCATCCAGCAGTTTATCTCGGATCTGAGGGCCAGGACGCCCAAGATCGACATTCTGATCAACAGTGCGGCCATGTGGCTGTCCGGATCCTTTCACGCGACAGACGACGATCATTTGATCGCCGCCGTGAATTCTACGGTGACCGGAACGATCCTCCTGACCAAACACTGCCTTCCGCTGTTGGAAATGTCAGAAGACCCTGACATCTTGACCATTGTTTCAAAGTCAGGTTTGGCATTGGAGGGCCAATCGGAACCCAATGCCGCATACCATGCCACCAAGAGCGCTCAGACCGCGTTCATGAACCGGCTTCGCCAAACACATCCCCATATTCGGGTGATGTCGGTCTTTCCGCCCGATTTTAAAAGCGATCTGGAATATAAGAGCCCAGCCTGGTTCGAACGGCCCTCCCCAGGCACAGGCAAAACAATGACCGCCCGGCATGTCGTGGAAGCGATCCTGTTCGCACTGGAACAAGATCGCATCTGTACGGTGGAATCACTCGTGCTCAGCAATTCCGCATCAGGTTAGCCAACCTCACACACGATGCCTTTCGGGCCGGCTACGAAACTTGGGGTTCAGGCCGGCACGGCCTCGGGCGCGAACTGTTTCACGAACTCCGGGCTCGGAGGGATCGGTTTGATCACATCGATCATGATGCCGTTCGGGTCTTCGGTGATGAAATGCCGCTGACCGAAGGGTTCGTCCTTCAGCGCCAGCAGGATTGGCAATCCGGCGCCCTTGGCACGTTCATAGATCTGATCAACATCCTCCACCTCAAAGTTCAACAGCATGGCGCCCGTGCCCTGGCCCCGGCGGACTTCCGGGATGGTTTCATGGTCCTGATCGAGAATGGCGAGGTTCACGGCCTCGTCTTCGATAGATTGCAGATGCACATACCAGTCTGCCTCGAACACAGCCTTGAACCGGAAGTGATCTTGATAAAACCGGGCAGTCTTGGTCACGTCCTTTGTCGTAAGGACAGGGTAATACTGGGTGCATTTCATCACGCGTCTCCTGCAATCAAACACGGTCATCAACCCAATTGAGCTGATGGGGCTTTTCAGCCGCAACAAATAAACATACAGTATGTATGTAAATTTCAATTAACATACAGGCTGCACGTATGCAAGATGAAAAACCGCGCCGATCCCAGGCCGAGCGCCGTGCTGAAACCCGGAAAGCACTTCTGGACGCTGCCCGCGCACTCATTATTGAAAAGGGGTATGCGGAAACCGGGACCCCGGAGATCGTCAAACGGGCGAACGTTACCCGGGGGGCGCTCTATCATCATTTTGAGGACAAACCGGACCTGATGCGCGCCCTGGTGCAGCAGGAAGCCGAGGCGGTCGCAGCTGAAATTGCCTCTGATACCAACACCGGCCAGTCTCCGCTTGATGCCTTCATGGCGGGAGCCAGTGCCTACTTTTCCGCTCTGTCCGTGCCTGGACGGGCAAAAATCCTGCTTCTTGAAGGACCAACGGTGCTCGGCCTGGATGAAATGGCCGAGATCGACCGGACAACCGGCGGCGCAACGCTTCTTGAAGGATTGCAGCACAGTGTGGCGCACGGGTACTTGCAGGACGTTCCCCTGGAGCCGCTCGCAGAATTGCTGTCCGCCGCCTTCGACCGGGCGGCGCTGGAAATCGCGAATGGCGCAGACCGCTCAGCTTACGAAACAGCCATCAAGACACTTCTGGCAGGTGCCCTGGCAACCAAGTGAGGTGGTAATCAAAACAAAACGGGACTAAGAGGACCGCACCTTTCCAGTGCGTCCGGCCAGCCCTATCCGGTCCGTCCGCGCCTTTTTCCAAAGATCGGGTCTGATTTGGCCGAAGTTGCATTTGATATTCTGCTGCTGCTGTTTGTGGCCGCTTTTATTGCCGGGTTTATCGATTCCATTGCAGGCGGTGGTGGATTGATCGCCATCCCTGCCCTCCTCATGGTCGGGCTTCCCCCGCTGGAAACGCTCGGAACGGCCAAGCTGCAGGCGCTGTTTGGCTCCGGTTCCGCCACCCTTGCTTATTCCCGCCGCGGGCTTGTTGATTACAAAGTCATTCTGCCGATGGCCGGATTGTCGGCCGCCGGAGCGGTCTGTGGAGCGCTGGTTGCCACAATCCTGCCGACAGACGTGCTCCAGACAGCCCTGCCCGTCGTCTTGATTCTCATTGCCGTCTATTTCGCGCTGAAACCCAATGTCGGCGCCGTTGAACAGGTGCCGCGGATGACCAGTTTTGCCTTCGGCGCGACCATTGTCCCGGCGATCGGCTTTTACGACGGCATATTCGGCCCGGGCACCGGGTCCTTTTTCATGCTCGCCTTTGTCGCCCTGATGGGCGCAGGTCTCTTGAAAGCCACTGCCCATACGAAGGTGCTGAACTTTGCGTCGAACCTTGCCGGATTTCTCGTGTTTATGGTCAGCGGAGCCGTGTTCTGGAAGATCGGCCTGCTGATGGGAGTGGGTCAGTTTCTCGGAGCACAAGCCGGATCCAAGCTTGCCATAAAGAACGGCGCGAAGATCATCCGCCCACTCCTGGTGTGTTCCTGCATTGCCATGGCCGTCAAACTGCTTCTTGATCCGGCAAATCCGGTCCGCATCATGCTGGCGTTGTGAGTTGTCGATCAATGATCTGAACAGGTTACCGCGCGCCCAACTACCGTTATAGTGTCTCCATCCCTTTCCGAAGCGCTGGTTCTCATGCCTACCATTTATCAGCTCAAATCCCGCTTTCAGGATCTGCTGCGCCCGCTCTGCAAAAGGCTTGCCTCTGCTCGTGTGACTGCGAATCAGGTGACACTGTTGGCTCTCGTGCTTTCGATTGCGGAGGGTTTGGCGCTTTGGATATTTCCGGGCTCCTTTTGGCCGCTCATTCTGTTGCCCGTAATCCTGTTTGTCCGGATGGGCCTAAACGCTATTGACGGCATGCTCGCCCGCGAACACGATCAGAAATCGGATCTCGGCGCGATCCTGAATGAACTCGGCGATGTGCTGTCCGATGCCGCTCTTTACCTGCCCTTCGCCGCACTGCCGTTTTTTCCGGGCGAACTGGTTGTCGGATTGGTGGTCCTGGCGATCATCGGCGAGATGACCGGTGTCATCGCCGTCCAGATCGGGGCAAGCCGGCGGTATGACGGACCGTTCGGCAAAAGCGACCGGGCCGCCGTATTCGGCCTGTGCGGCGTTCTGGTGGCCTTTGGGCTGACCGCGGAACTCTTCTTCACAATCCTGATGGGTCTTTGCGTTCTTTTATCGGCCGTCACCATCTGGAACCGCGCCAAGAACGCACTGGGTGAACCGGAGATACAATGACCCTGCACGCCATCCACTGGGCCTTGATCGGCATCTGGGGGCTGCTGATCGCAGCTAGCCTCATCGTTTTCATCCTCTCCAAACGCTCGGAGAAAAACCTTTCAGAACTCGTTCAACGCACCCAAAGCTGGTGGGTGATGGTGGCGATCTTCACCGTCGCCTTTCTCGTCTCCAACACGATTTCGATCATCGTTTTCGCCCTGATCAGTTTCCTGGCGCTGAAAGAGTATTTCTCGATGATCCCGACCCGGCGCGCAGATCGGCGCGTGCTGTTCTGGGCGTATCTGTCGATCCCGGTTCAGTATTTCTGGGTCTATGACAGTTACTACGGGATGTTTGCCGTGTTCATCCCGGTCTACATGTTCCTGTTTCTGCCCTTTGCCAGCCTGCTCTCCCAGCAGACCGAAGGGTTTCTGAAGTCCGTCGGCACGCTCAACTGGGGCCTGATGCTCTGCGTGTTTTCAATCTCCCACGCGGCCTTCCTCTTGATCCTGCCGCCGACCGAAGGCAACTCTGCAGGCGGTGCAGGCTTGCTTTTGTTCCTGGTGTTTCTGACCCAGTTCAATGACGTTGCCCAGTACACCTGGGGCAAGTTGTTCGGACGCAGGAAAATCATTCCGGGCGTCAGCCCGAACAAGACCTGGGAAGGGTTCCTGGGCGGCGTCGGCACAACCTTTGTGCTCGCCATTGTAACCGCGCCTTTGGTCACGCCGTTCAGCCTTGCGCATGCGGCGGCAGCCGGGCTCTTGATCTCCGTGGCCGGGTTTATCGGCGATGTCACCGTCTCCGCGCTCAAGCGCGATCTCGGCGTCAAGGATACCGGAAGCCTCATTCCCGGCCATGGCGGCATTCTCGACCGGATCGACAGCCTGACCTTCACCGCTCCGCTGTTTTTCCACTTCACCCGCTATTTTTATTATTAGGCCGGGATGATGCTGCAGAAGGTCTTTTATATCTTCGTCAAGATTGCGGTGCTGTTTCTGCTCGGGCTGAATGTCAGGCGCAAAGACCTGCTGCCCTCTGAGGGACCGGCAATCATCGTTGCCAACCACAACAGCCATCTCGACACGATGGTGCTGATGGCCTTGATGCCGCTGTCAAAGCTGAAGAACATCAAGCCGGTTGCCGCCGCCGACTATTTCTTTTCCTCGTCCTGGAAGTCTTGGTTCTCAGAAAATGTGCTCGGGATCATCCCGGTCGAACGCAAAGGCGCGGACCGGACCTCTGATCCGCTGGAAGGTTGTTACCAGGCGCTGGACAAGGGCCAGGTGCTGATCCTTTTTCCAGAGGGCTCCCGAGGCGAACCGGAAGAAATGACCGGCCTGAAGAAAGGCATTTCCTATCTCGCCGAACATGCGGCCAGCGCCCCAGTCGTTCCAGTGTTCACTCACGGCCTCGGCAAAGCGCTGCCAAAGGGTTCGGTCCTCCTGGTACCGTTTTTCTGCGATATTTTTGTCGGCAAACCAATCACTTGGGCGGGTGACCGGATTCAGTTCATGAACACCCTGCAAGACCGGTTTAACGAACTCTCATCGGAAAAAACCTTTGCGCCTTGGGAGTAATTCCCTGGGGTTCACTCCCCCCGCAAGGGATACCGGTACGGCTCTTCAAAGACATCAATCACCTTGGTGCCGGCCTTGATAACAGCGCCATGCTCGACATTTGCCGGAATGTTGTAGATAGCGCCGGGGCCCATAGTCTGGGTTTCACCGCCGATGGTAAACTCGATCTCGCCGGACAGTACGGTGCCCCACTGTGCCAGATGAGAATGCGGCGGCAGGACCATGTCCTTCTTGAAATCAAAGAAAACCACCAATCCCCGGTCCGACTGGACTGCGTAGGAAGAGACAACGTCCTCAGGAAACGGCACATCCAAAGCGGGGAAAGACTTGATGAAATCAGGCAGGTCCACGGGCGACTCCTTTATCTGCACAGGGCATACCTAGCGCAGATCCCTCGGCCATGACTAGCCGTCCAACACATCCTTCACGGTTGTCGCGAGCTGTTTGAGGGTAAACGGCTTGGGCAAGAAGAAGAACTTCTCGTTGGCGGGCAGGTTTTCCTCAAACGCGTCTTCCGCATAACCGGACACGAAGATGATCTTCAGATCAGGCCGGGTCTTGCGCAGCTCGACCAGCAGCGACGGACCGTCCATTTCTGGCATGACCACGTCGGACACCACGAGATCGACATCGCCGCCCGTTTCTTCCATGACCTCGAGCGCTTCCATGCCCGTGCCAGCCTCGTGAACCGTGTAGCCACGCGAAGCAAGCGCGCGCGCAGCAAAGGCACGCACTGCCTCCTCGTCCTCCACCAGAAGGATTGAGGCAGACCCGGTCAGATCCGCAACCTTTTCCTTCTCAGGTTCCTTCGCTTCTTGCTTCGGCTCATCGACAACGGCCGGGATGTAGCGCGGCAAGAACAGGCGGAAGGTGGTGCCCTCATCAATTTCCGAGGTGCAGAAGATGAAGCCGCCGGTCTGTTTGACGATCCCGTATACGGTCGAGAGCCCGAGCCCCGTGCCTTTGCCGACTTCCTTGGTGGAAAAGAACGGATCGAAGATCTTCTCCATCACATCGGGTGGAATGCCGTGGCCTGTATCTTCCACCTCGACCAGCATGTATTCACCCGGCGGCATGCCGCGGGTGTTTTCAAACTGGGTCGATTCAGATTCAGAGACATTGCGCGTGGAAATCGTCAGACGGCCGCCATCCGGCATCGCATCTCCGGCATTCACGGCCAGGTTGACAATCACCTGCTCCAGCTGATTGAGGTCAGCCATAACCGGCCACAGATCCCGCCCGTGAATAACCTTCAGATCCACCTTCTCACCAAGCAACCTGTCCAACAGGATCGACAGATCGGCGAGAACGTCATTCAGTTCAAGCTGCTGCGGACGCAAGGTCTGGCGGCGCGAAAATGCCAGCAGCTGACGCACAAGTCCGGCGGCGCGGTTGGCGTTCTGCTTGATGTTCATGATGTCCTGGAAGGACGGATCGGTTGGGCGGTGGCTTGCCAGAAGCAGATCGGAAAAGCCGATGATCGCAGTCAGAACGTTATTGAAATCGTGTGCGACACCACCGGCCAGCTGGCCGATCGCCTGCATCTTCTGGCTTTGCGCAAACTGAGCCTCTAGGGCGCGTTGCTGGGTCGTTTCCAGCGCATAGACAATGGCGGCCTCACCATCACCCTCGCCTTCCTGAACCGCGGAGACGTAGAAAGTTGCCGAGCGCGGGTCATTGCCTTCCACAAGCGGAATATCGATCGGTGCGATTTCGCTGATCCCGTTCGCTGCTGCGCTCAAGGCCTTGCGGAGATCTTCCTGACCGTTATCGGCGACATACGCTTCAAGTTTCGGCGCCTGATCATCCGTATCGACGGCACCAAACAACTTGAGGAATGGCGCGTTTGTGCGCAGCACGCGGCCTTCCTTGTCGAGGGAGGCGATGGCAATCGGCGTATTGTTGAAGAAGCGGGCGAAACGCACTTCCGCTGCGCGCAGCGCTTCTGAGGCTTCTTCACCCCGTGACCGGTTCAAAACAAGTGTGCGGCTGTCACCTTGTGTGCCGTTTTCGCCGAATGGAACCCGATGCAACAAGCGAACCGGAAGCCCGAGGCCATTGCGGGTAACAAAATCCAGATCGAAGGTCTCGCTTTTGACCTCACCGGCCTGCCCCTTGACTGAGCGGATCAGCTCAGTGCCATCACCTCGCACAATATCGGAGAGCCCGAGATCCCCAGCGTCAAACTGCGCCAGGTCATAGCCGAGCCAATCGGCGAGGGTCGCGTTGAGGTATACGATCCGTCCCTGAGCGTCTGACGACAGGAACCCTGCCGGGGCATGATCAAGGAAATTGATAACGCGCTGAAGTTCCTGGAAGGAATTCTCCTGCTCTGCCCTATCACGGGTGATATCCGACAACTGCCAGACTGCCATGACCTTGCCGGACGCGTTGCCAGACACTTGGAGCGGCCGCACAGAGACGCGGTACCAGCGCGCTTTTCCCTCCGCACGGCCGAGCGGGAACGGCATACGGATTTCTTCCTGCGCCTTGCGGCCATCGCGCATCGCCTGAGACAAACGGAAAATCGCGTCGGTCGCGTCTGGATCGGAGGAAAACACGCGTTCAACGACCCGTATATCGGCAGCCGTTTCCGCGCCAGTTAGCTCGGCATAAGCCTTGTTGGCGTAGACCAGACGGCCATCGATGTCGGTTATGAGCGCACCGTCTTCCAGCGTATCGACAAATGCAGAGGCAAGCGGATTGGCTTCACCAGGCCTTGCGGAAAGGCGCAGAAACCCAATCGCACCGGCAAAAAGGCAGAAAACGCCGACAACAGCGAGAATTCCGAGCAAAGCGAGAATGAACGGCTGTGCGACGGCCCGGTCCATGACCGCAAAGGCAGCCGCAGCCCCGGCAAGCACAAGCGCAAGCCCGATCAACAACCCTATGTTTCCGGATCGCTCCGGCCGATTGATCATCGGCCCGCCTGGCGCTCCGTCAAGGTCACTCATACAATCCGTCTCCTCGGCCCGATTCGCTTAGTTTAGGCCGAATTTCAGCATTCTGTTGTTGGCCGGTAATTTCAACAGAGCAAGCGCTCAGTCCTGTTGAAATTCACCCGTTAATCCGCATTCCCTGCGATATCGTTACTTTTTGCCTTAATCAATTGGCCCGCCACGCTGCCCTTTTGCGCATTCTGAAGACGAAACCGATGACCTCTGCAACGGCCTTGAAGTGTTCTTCCGGCACTTCCTGTTCGATCTCAACGCTGGCATAAAGCGCGCGGGCGAGCGGCGGATTCTCGATGACCGGAACCTCGTGTTCCTTGGCCACGTCCCGGATCCGCAAGGCCAATGCATCCGTTCCCTTGGCTACACAGAGCGGCGCGCCCATCCCCTCTTCATACTGAAGGGCGACGGCATAGTGCGTCGGGTTGGTGACAACGACCGTCGCTGCCGGCACCGCAGACATCATGCGTTTGCGGGACCGCTCCATGCGCAATTGCCGGATCTTGCCTTTGACGTGCGGATCACCTTCCGTCTGCTTGAATTCTTCCTTGACCTCTTTGAGGCTCATCTTCTGTTTGTTGAACCATTTGTTCTTTTGGTAGACGAAATCCGCAGCGGCAACGACTGTCATCACGGCAAGGATTGCGGCCAGAACCTGAAGGATCAGAATGCGGGCTTCTTCCAGGATGATCATCTCATCTGCGAAGATCATGATTTCAGCTTCGTCCCGGTGCGGCCACAACACGGCCACCATGACCGCGCCAACGACCATGATCTTCACCATCCCCTTGGCGAAATTGACCAGGCTTTCGGAGGAAAACAGTCGCTTGAAGCCAGAAAGCGGAGAGACCTTGGAGAGTTTGGGCTTGATGGTCTCAGCAGTCAGCAATGGCTGATGCTGGATCAAATTGCCGAACACCGCCATGATCACCAGCGCCAGCAAAGGCAAACCCACAATCAGCGCTACCGATTGTCCGGTGTCCCGCCAAAGGGCTTTGAGCGCATAGCCATCAACCGGGATCTGGTGAGCGTGCTCTATGTAGCCCTTTAGCAAGTTTCCGAGCGACGCAGCCGCCCCCGGCGCCATGATGGCAATCATCAGGGTCGCGCCAGCAAGCGTGAACCAGGTGCTGACTTCTTGCGATTTCGGAACATCCCCTTTGTCATGCGCGTCTTTGAGACGTTTCTGCGTGGGGTCCTCAGTCTTTTCTGAGTCGTCGGTTTCGTCAGCCATAACGCACCGCTACCCCGCGATAAACTTGCCCAGAGCCTGCTGGACGTGCTCAAGATAGAACATCATCAGCGTGCTTATGAGCACCATGAGAAGGAAGAACCCGATCGCAATGTTCACAGGCATGGCGATGAAGAAGATCTGCATCTGCGGCATCAGTTTGTTCAACAAACCAAGGCCGAAATAAAAGACCAGACCAACGACAAGAAACGGTGCGCTCATCCGCACCGCTATCGAGAACACCATCGCCACTGTCTCGGCGAAATTCTCGGAAAAATCGCCAACCGGCGGCATGCTGCCAGGTGGGAATAACGTAAAACTGTCGTGAAGGGCAGCGATCACCAGATAATGCGTGTCTGTGGTGAAGATCAGCGTAATACCGACAAGGGCGAGAAAGTTTCCAAAAAGCGCGCCTTGCTGTCCTTCATTGGAGATGTCAGTGCCAAGCGCGAAGGCAAGGCCGGATTGGTTTGCCATGATCACGCCGGCAATCTGCACGGCAGACGTCACCAATTTTGCGCAAAGCCCGATGGCAACCCCGATCACAATTTCGCTGATCAAAAGGACACCGAGCTGTGCCGGGTTCGATACCAGATCCGCTGGGTAGAGCTGGGAGCCGACCGGGTAGAGCACCAAGGTCAGTGCCAAAGCGATGGTTAGGCGAAACCTGGTTGGGATCGAGCTTTCCCCAAGAGCTGGAAGCAGCATGATCATCGTGCCAAGACGCGCAAACATCAGCATGAATGCGGCAGCAACGTCTGGCAGGAAATCAAGCTCGATCGTCATCCCTCAGGCCTCAAACCGGACCAGTGGCGAGGATCATCTCGGCAATTTCACCCATAAACCCTTCCAGAACCTGGCTCATGAACGGAAGGGAAAGCAGAAGCGTCACAAAGATCGCGAGGATCTTTGGCACGAAGACAAGTGTCATTTCCTGGATTTGGGTCAAGGCTTGAAACAGGGCGATGATCACACCGACGAGCAAACCGATCACCATGGTTGGCCCGGCAATCAGGATCATCGCCCACACCGCAGACCGGGCCAGATCAAGCACTTCAGGACCGGTCATCACACCACCTCCGCGCTACAGCGCCTTCAAACAAGACCAAGACCAAGACCAGATCAGATCAGATCGGCATCCGCATGATTTCTTCATAAGCCGAAATCACACGGTCGCGGACCGCAACCATAGTTTCCAGTGTAACCTCAGCTTCGGCAACGGCCGTCACCACATCTACAACATCGGCCTTGCCTTCAATCAAGCCGACGGCCTTGGCGTCCGCCACCCGGCCCTGGTCAACGACATTTTCGACCGCGCTTTGCACCATTTGCCCAAAATCAACCTGCTCACGAACAGGTGTCGGATCTTCAATCGCTTTTGCCTGCTGCTGAAGCTGGGCCGCCATCTGGTAGGCATTGTTGGCAATGGACATTGTCGACATGGGTTACTTCCTTAATCCGGTTGCTTCAGGCGATGGCGCAAGTGCCCTCAGGCCCGCAGGATATCGATCGTCCGCTGCAGCATTTTGCGCGTGGTTTCGATGACGTTGAGGTTGGCTTCATAGGAGCGTTGGGCTTCCCGCATGTCGGCCGATTCAACCAAGGTGCTGACATTCGGCTGCAGCACATAGCCGTTTTCATCCGCCGCCGGATGCCCGGGCATATGGGTCGACTTGAAAGCAGACTTGTCTTCGACAATCCGTCCGAGCTCCACCTTGTCAGCGCCAAGTTGCTTGTCGAATTCGGACTGAAAGGTCGGAATTTTCCGCCGATACGGCTCTTCGTCCGGGGTCCGGGCGGTCGAATTTGCGTTGGCGATGTTTTCCGCAATCACCCGCATCCGTCCGTTCTGCGCTTTCAGGCCGGAAGCGGAGATGAACAGGGACTTCATCAGATCCATAGGATGTCACTCCTCATTGCATTGCCGTTCTGTTACGCGGTCTTCGAAAGTGCGGTACGGATCAACCCAAGCCCTTTTGTGTAAAGGGTCGTTGCTGCCTGAAAATCCATCTGGTTCTGCGTGATTTTCATCATCTGCTCTTCCAGGTTGACCGCATTGCCGCTGGGCGTGATCTCAAAACTGTCGCGGCGCTCGGCCTTGCCGCCGATACCCGATCCGATCATTCCGGATATGTGGGCAACGGAGGTGCGTTCCGTTGTCAGGCCGAAAGCCTCACGCCCTATGTGATCATCAAACGAGTAAGCTTTGACATCGCGCGCTTCGAATTCAGGCGTATCCGAGTTCGCAATGTTCTCAGCCAAGACCCCCTGGCGCGTTTGGTGCCATTGCATCTTGGATTTCAGCGCCTGGAACAGAGGCAAGTCCGTAAAAGCCATCCGATTCACTTTCTGTTAACCAACAGGCAAACATTGCCGATGAAATGGTTAACGAGTGGTTAACTATTCTTAACGTGGGCAGGTCCGGCGTTAATTTTTCGCCAAAGCCCCGCATGTTTTCCGTGCATTTCGCGAATTACCGCGCCCCGACCACAGGCAAATTCTGCCTAGCTCTGTTAACTTTGAGACTAAGAGAGATTCGAGACGGAGCATCAAGCGGCAGAAATTGCCAAGAGCAGCCAGAACAGGTGCGGCACTGATCGAAAACGGCAGGCAATTACAGCCGATTTGAATGAGCACGCCCCAACGCGGTGATGTTCGGAATTACTGGGGATAAACGCCACAAGCCGTCATCAGGAACACATTCAACAGTAAACGCTGTCTCCCGGTTTGGGCGCCAAGGGACGGCACGAGGTAAAGATGTACAACTGGATTCAAAACACATTTCAGGTCGGAGAAAGCGTGGCGCAGGGACTGGCGCTGATCATTTCTCTGGCGGTTGTTCTGGCCCTGTTTGGATTGTTCATATTCATTATCAAACGGCTGATGGGCGGCCGGATCACACAGTCGCGTGGGCGCCAACCACGCATCGGACTTATGGACAGTGCCGCGATAGACAATCGCCGCCGGCTTTTGCTGGTGCGCCGGGACAACATTGAGCATCTGATCCTTGTCGGCGGTCCGACAGATGTTGTGGTTGAGCAAAACATCATCCGCAACACGCCGCTCGCTGCCGGGCAAACCAGAACTAGCACACACCAGGCGGCAGCGCAGGCAGGGGGCATCAAGGCACCGCTCGCTCCTGGTCCTGATATTCCGCTGACACCGGAAGACAGCGCGGCTGCACAGCAACCTCATCAAGCCCCCGATCTGAAAGCGCCAGCGCAACCGGCACCATCAACGGCAGTGGTCACGGCATCTGTACCGGCGCCGGCCACACCGGTAGAGAGCGCGTCCAAAGCGCCGTCTACCTCTGCTCTCCCTCCGCGCCAAGTACCACAGCCCTCCTCGCCTGCGGCACCCGCGAAGCCACAGACCCTTGCCGGCAGCCCTCGCCCCTCCATGGGCTCAATCAGCCAAAACAAAAGCGCTCAGCCGGCAAGTCCTCGCCCCGCTGAACAAACAACAGCACCGAGTTCGGCAAATGCGCAGACGCCGCCGGTCACCGTTGCACCTGCAAGCCCGGTTTCGAATGACAAGGCACCGCCGCTCTCCGCTTCAACGGTCACCGCGACGAAACCAGAACCGGACAGTTCTGCCCCTGTTTTGTCTGCGACCAAGGACGAGGCCCCAAAACCGGCTTCCCGGCTCAGCAACTCTTTGAGTTCATTGGCGCGGCCGTTCTCTCCAAAGGACCGGCCGTCCTATGGGTCTGCAAAAATATCGCCGCCAGCTTCTGGTCCAGCAGCCCGGGCAAAAACGGCGTTGGTTACACCGGTCGAAACGGACAGCTCGCAAAAACGGGTTGAGCCTGTCCTGACCCCAAACACCAACACCACACCCCAATCTCAAGAAACTCTTCAAGGCTCAAACCAACAGGCAGAAAAACCGAAACTCGGTGCGGAAGCAGAACATGCAGTTGAACATGCGTCAGATCCGGAAAAGCCGAAAGACATCTCCTCTTCGGCAGAAAAGGCCGATCTGACAAATGCCATGGCCGAGAGCATTGAAAAGGAGTTGTTCGACGAGCCCGCCACGACCACAACCGGCACAGAACCACATAGGGTTGAGGCATCGGCATCAGAGCCAACTGAGGAAAAGCCAGCCGGCATCGTTGTCGAGACCAAAGAAACAGACGAGAAAAAAGACGCACACGACGTGAGCGAGCCGGACAAGACGGCCGCAGCTGCCGAAAACACCGGCGAAGACAAAAAAGAGATCGGTACGGGCAAGCAGACCCAGACCCAGCATGACCAAGGCATTGGAGACCGAAATCCGATCGAGGCAGAGATGGCTAAAATTCTGGATGAATTGGGTGGACAGCCGAAACAATGACGGGCCGCATTAGCCGCATCCACTGGCTTAAATACCTGACAGCAAGCCTGGTGTTTGCACTGGGTGCCATTGCACTCACCTTGCCGACGCAGGCGCAGGAAATCTCCGTTGGGTTCGGGGATGACGCGAACCTGACTGAGCGTGCGGTTCAACTCGTGATCCTTTTGACGGTGCTGTCTTTGGCGCCGTCCATCCTTGTGATGGTCACGAGCTTTACCCGGATCGTGGTGGTTCTGTCGCTCTTGCGGTCGGCGATCGGCCTGCAGACCGCACCGCCCAACATGGTGATGGTGAGCCTCGCCCTGTTCCTATCTGCCTTTATCATGATGCCGACGCTTCAAGCGGCCTATGACGCAGGTATCCAGCCCCTGATCGATGGCGATATCGAAATCGATCAGGCCTATGAACGGGCGTCCGAGCCGTTCCGGGACTTTATGCTGTCACAGGTGCGGGAAAAAGATCTGATGCTCTTTCAGGAACTGTCCGGCCGGGACGCTCCTGAAACACCGGAAGATCTCGAGATGGCGGTCCTCATTCCGGCCTTCATGATTTCCGAACTCAGGCGGGCGTTCGAGATCGGTTTCCTGCTTTATCTGCCATTCCTGATCATTGACCTTGTGATTGCCTCGGTCCTCATGTCGATGGGTATGATGATGTTGCCGCCAGTGGTGATCTCTCTACCCTTCAAACTGATTTTCTTTGTTCTAGTCGATGGCTGGAACCTAGTGGCGGGATCCCTGGTCAAGAGTTTCGGAGGCGGATAGCGGGTATTGCTGTGCAATGCCCAACCTCCAGATTCGCGCATACGCTACAATTCTGAGCGATCTTGTTTCACCGGAAACATTGGCTTGTGCTAATGGTCGCCAACCATTGGCGCAAAATGCCAAATCGTGGATGAGCCCCTGCACTTTTCTGATGCTGACAAGTAGAGAAAAATTAACACAGTATTTGAAATAATACCGATCATTGCAGAACGCCACTCCAAAAGAAGTTTGGTTTTTAGGTGCTCATAGAACAACTTGAACAACTCGCGCGCATCAAAGAACCTGAAGCTCGCTCAAAATTGATCCGGACCCTTGTGGGGGAATATGCGCGTTCGGAAGACCACGACCCTACGGAAAATGAGCGGGAACTCTTTTCCAGGATTGTGCTGTCCGTCTTCGATCAGCTGGACCGCAGCGCGCGCTATGAACTGGTTGTCCGTCTCGCCAAAACCAACCGGATCATTCCGGACCTTGCCGACCGTCTTGCCCAAGAAGATTTTGCCCTGTCCGAACCTGTCATCGAATGCTCCCCGGTGATCAGCCAGGACGCCCTGATGGCAATCGCCACCAAAGGCGGAAACGACAAGCGGGCGGTTATGGCACACCGGGACGATCTCAGCGAAGAGGTCACCGACAAGCTGATTGCCAGAAGTGCCCGGCCAGTGGTGCATGCGCTCCTGGAAAATCTCGACGCCCCCTTCTCCGTCCGCGGCGTGTTGGCGCTTTTGATCTTTGCAAACACGGAAGTTGAAGTGCTTGGCGGCCTTGCCCGGCGCGCCTTGCGCGACAGCGAGTTCCTGGAAACCCAGATGCAAATCCTGGAGACCAACTGTCCGATCTTTCCGGCGCCTCTAAAGCGCGCCATCGAGGAAGACACCTTGGAAAAGCTGGCCGCGCAGATCAACAACATCAAACGCGGCGAAGGCGACATCGAGATCGATGGGGTCATTTACTCCCGGCATGAAGCAAGCGTACAGATCGCCAATGGTGAGCTGTCCTTTGATGCAATCCTAAGAACCCTGTTCGAGGAACAAAGGCTGGATGCAGCGATCTGGTTGATCAGCCGCAAGATCAATCTCGCCGACGATGTGGTGTCAGACACGCTGAAGTCAGATGCGGACGGCGCAATCATGCGCTTGATGCTGCAGACCGGCATTCACGAGAAAACGTACCGTGATTTCCTGAAAGCGCGCTGCGAGTGGCTGGACCGAAGCACCCGGAGCATTCCGGAACTCGTCATGCGGTACAAGAAAGAACTCAAGAAGCCTCGGAATGCCGCCGCCACAGCAGCGGCCGCAGCAGCGTCGACCCTGGGCGCGACCGTCACGGCGCACTGAAGCGTCTCCCCCTTAGATGTTAAGTCAATTGGCAGCGGCTAGCTTCCGACGCTCTAACGCCTTGCGTTGCTCGCACAAAGAACAACGCACGCGCTACCAGGCGCGTTCCGCATTTAATCAATATAGATAGATATCAGGCCTTAACCCGCCGGTTCAGCTTCAACCGGTGGGCCTTCCGCGCGGTTGGAACTGCGGTCCGGGGACATGTACTGACGGCGGTACTCTTCCAGGAATGTTTCCAAGGAGTCGACGTCCGCCAATTGGCTGGCGACTTCAAGGAACTCGACACCCTGTGCCTGGATCGGCCGGGTGACCACTTCAAATGCCAAAGCTTCCGGACTGTCGGCCATCTTGGCCATATACTTGTTCTGCAAGCGCTCCAGGCTCAGCTGATCACCGGCGAGAGAATAAGCAATCCCGGCGCGCAGAATGTCCCGGCGCTCAAGTTCATCCAGGGGGATCTGGTCCGACCAGCGGGAGCCGTGCATGGCTTCAAGTTGATCACCGGCATCGCGCCAGCTTTCTGCGGCCCAGAACGTATCGGCCCGGAGCCGATCCACATCAGTTCCGCGCATGTTCCGAACAAGCTCCAGCGCCAGATCTGGACGGCCGCTTTCAGTGAGCGCCCGCGCTTCGACGATGTTGCGCTGACGTGTCAGCGTCGACGGAAGGCTGGCTTGGCGGGTCCGGTTCAAGACACGAAGCGCTTCTTCAGGCTTCCGGTCCATGAGATAGATCGCCCCAAGATCGGCGGCGATCTGGGCCCTAGCAGCTCCCTTCAACCGGTTATCGACCTGATGGCGCAGCAATTCGGTTGCTTGATCGAGAAGATCGACTTCGACAAGACGCTTGGCGAGAAGACGGACCATTTCATCGCCCTGGCGGCCGATCGGCGTCAATTCTCTAAAATCGTAATACAGCGCCAAAGCCTTGATCGGTGGCATCTCATCCGCTTTTCCATCCAGGAAAAGCGAATTGAACAACGCGTTCATTTCTTCCTGAAGCAGCCGCGTGGTGTCCGCGTCCGGTTCGGCCTGCACGGCAGATTTCATCGCCTCAAACGCTTCCCGGTACTGGCCTTGCTCCGCATAAAGCTGGGCCAGGAACCGAAGCGTTCTGAGTTCGATTTCGTCTCCGCGCCAGGAGGTCGAAAGGGCAGCGAGCTGATCGATCGCTTCGTCAATGGTCATCTCGCCATCACGGTAGCGGATGCGCAGCGCACGATATTCGGCTTCCGCCGCCCGCGGTCGGTCGTCCGACCGCGCAACCAGATCAAACACGGTTAAGGCTTCCTGGGAGCGGCCGGATGCATCGGCAACACGGCCGCGCAAGATGTCGTAACGTGCGGCTTGGGCCCGCGTGACTTCCGCAGGTTCGATCTCGGCAAGAATGCCGTTGGCGATCCCGAAATCATTGGCCTCAACCATCGCCTGAGCGGCAGCCAGTTTGAACTCGGTCTGGATCGACGTCGGATAGTTTCCGACCACCGCCCGGCCGCGTGGCATGGCAATCCGGGCCTGTGTCCAATTGCCAAGCTTTACATCGACGATTGTCTGCCAGACTGCTGCATCAGGACTGTTCTTCAAGTCAGGTCGGTGAAGATGCTCATACGCTTCCTCTGGCCGATCCGCCATGGCAAGCGCCGCACCCTTGACCAGGTTGAACGAGCTATCCTCGGCAAGGGCAAGGTTTTCTTCCAATGCGAGGTTTAACCAGCCCATCGCTTCCTGCGGAAACTGGTGTGCCAGGTAGAACCGGGCCAGAGCCATCAGGGGCTTGGCGCGTTTGCCTTCAGGTGTTTGTGCAAGATCTGATTGCAGTTCGTTCAAGCGGGACCGGAATGCGCCCGGCCCTGTTGTGCTCAAAGACACAAACTCGACAGTTCCATCGTCGTCCGGCTCGACAATCCGGCTGAGTGTTCCCGTGCCACCGCGAAGATGGCGATTGGACAGAGCAAGGCCACCGTCTTTCTCGATGATGACATCATCACCGAGGATCTTGATCTTCACACCATCAGAGCGCGTTGCAAGTGCGATGCCTTGCGCGGAACTCAAGGCTTCCAGATCGACGAAGTTTTGCGGCTTCAACAACCCGCGCGGTGGTCCGAACCCTGTCACCAGGGAAATCGTGTCGCCAACAAACGGGTCTGTGATGCTGCGAATATGTTGAGGATCTTGATAGAGAACCCGCAAAATGGAGCCGCCGTCACCGCGAACTGTCCGTTCCATCTTCAATGGAATGGAAGGCTCCAAAATCAAGTCCCCAATGACAAGGGACCAGGCATTGCCATCAGCGCCAACGGTCGCGAGAACCGGGTCATTCATGTCCAGGCGCAGGATCTGATAGTCCCCGTGTTGTTCGACATCGATGGTTTCAGCAGTTTCGGCAAGGGCGGAGACCATGCCACGCGTATCGATGGTTGCGTCCGTATCAAACACGAGCCAGATACTGTCATTCCGACGGAAAACTGCGCTCGACACCGGTTCTGAGAACGGGAACACAACCCGGACGGTGTTGCCGATCCGGCGGGCTTCTGCGGACACAAAGTTTCTGGCTTCCGCGCCAAAGTTTTCGGGCGGGCGCTCGGGCGACACACGCGGCGCCCCGACATCACGGCCACCGGTGGCGCGCCAAGTCTCGGGCGCCTGGACCTCGGTTTGCGGCAGCTGTATCCCGGCCGGAATGTCACTGCCCCCAAGGGTATTGTTCTGCCGGATTTGAACTGAACTGTTTGGCACGGCAGGACGATTGTTTTCGTCGAGTACCTCTGCCGGCTGCAAGGTCGGAATGGCGTTTCCAGGCTGCGGCGCTTCTGGCAGTGGATCCCCCGGTTGCTGCGTGGACAAATCCAGCATTGGGGCCGGTCGCGAGATTTGTTCTTCCAGAGGCGGAACGTCGCCGAGCGGCATGGCGCGTTGGCTTGCCTGAGCCAATTGGATTGGTCGCGGTACGTTCACATCAGACGTCCCGGTCGCATAAGAATCGCCGAACTCGCCGTCTTGGGGCCCAATCGAAGCGGTGATTTCACTGCCATCTGCTTCCGCAGACGGCTCGTTCCCATCAGCATCTGCCAGAACCACTGGATCTGCGGACACACTCTCAAGCGGAAAATTGGTTTCGCCAGGAGCTTCGTCTTCAGAAACGACTTGAACCGGGCCTTGCCCGGTCCTGTTGTTGGCTCTGTTTTCTGCGTTGGGAACTCCGGCAGTTCCAGGGGGTTTCTGCCGGGGCCCATCGCCTGCAACGCCAGCCGGCGGAGGCGCCTGAGCGATGGTAATTTCTTCTATCGGTGGTGCCTGAGCTGAATCATCGGTTGGCGCTGCCTGGCGGCCATTGTCCGAGGAACCCGACCCAACCCCTCCAAGTGGAACTGCTGTAAAACCTGGAGACTCATCCGCACGGGATTCTTTGAGCCGCCCACCACCGGAAGAAGACACGGCTGCCGGCGGCAAGCCGCGAGGGTTTCGGACCTCCCGCGTATCCCGCAGCCCAGGAGCCGTTATCATTTGCGAGCGATTTTCGTTATCAGCAACGGACAGTTCCTGATTTATAAGAGCATTCGCCGGATCATTCGGCTCCATGTTCTCCGGCGTAACATCGATCACATAGGTCTGCTCTTCGCGGAACGCCCGGATATCGACCGACGGTTCAACGCGCATCAAAAACTTCAGCTTGCCTTTGTCCAGGAACGACGTCGCATCAATCACACCGGGTGGCAGGTGTGTGCGCAGATGCGAGATGTCCAACTGGGCCGGATGATTGAATGTCAGCTTGATAATATCGTTTTCACGAACAAACGCGGTATCGAACTTGATGGACCAGTCGAACACCAACCGTGTGAACGTTGGATGCTCTCCGACATGCAACGTAACCTGCGGTCCTTCTTGCGCCTTCAAGCGCGCCTGCTCCAAAGCGCGCACTTTGCGCATCGCTTCTTCGGCGCGTTTCGCCAATTCCCGGACAACATCGTCTGGCAGTCCTGGCGGCAGACCGCTCCAGGTCATCGGCAGGATATCAATGAAGAGCTTTTCGCCGGCCTCAAGCGTGTTGATCTGGTATTGGGTTTTAAGAGCAAAGCGGATCGCGGCTCCATCCGGATCGCGCCGGGCGATGGTGACATAGTCGCTAAGGTCCAAAGGAACATCATCGACATTGACGTCAATCGGGTCCTGAAATGAGATCCTGAGCACGCCGCCCGTGATTACCGCGTCATACGTCGGCAGGAGGGTCCGGTCCTTGAATGTCAGAACAATACGGCCAAAGCCTTGCTCCTGAGAAACTTCCAGTTCAACCGGTTCCAGTGTGTCTGCACGAGATATGGACGCAGGAACAGTTAGCGAAACCAAAGCCGCAACGAGCAAGACGGCAACCTGCAGGCACGCAAAGGCTCTCCGTTCGCAGTAATCTGCGAATTTCATAAGAGCCAGCGATGTCTGAATTCGCCTTGGCAAGTTGTTTTGACCTCGTTTGCCGCCAACACTGTAGTGTAGTTATGTCTTGTTAACGCGCCCTTACGTCGCTTGCAGAGATCAGGCTATTTTTTGCTCAATTCGACGGAATCTTGGGTAGGATTCCACCGGTGGGCGCCTGGGCCTGAACAGGTTGCGCTTCCGGCTCTGGCGGCGTCGAAGATTGGCTGGCAATCGCCACCGTCAAACGTTCCGCGGCATCAGGTGACATGCGCGCCAAAATATCCGCCATTTTCCGCGGTTTCATTTGGCGTACGACCTTCAAAAGGATCGGCAGGCTGAGACGGTTGAAAATACGAGCCGCGTCTTTCGGCTTCATGTTTTCGTACATGGTCACAAGACCAGCGATCTCGTTCTCTTCCTGCTGCTTTTTTTCCTCAACCGCAGCACCGATGCGGGCCTCGAGTTGTTTGAGTTCTTCAACTCGCTGCTCGATCCGTTCTTCGGTCGCCTGAAGTAGGCGTTCCCGCAGATCCAACTGACCTTCCTGCTTCTGCAGATTTTCCCGACGTTTCCCGAGGCTTTCCAAAACAGCGCGCTCAGCCGCAGATCCGCCGATTTCCAAGCTGTCCGGAAGCACCGGCTGGGCAGGCGGAGGCACGGCTCCGGGAGCTTGCGCCGCCGGATCAGCAGAGGCTGGTGGCGCTTCACCGCCATCCGCCGCGGGTTCAGTCGTTTCTTGTGCAATCGCACCATTGATTGGCAGGCTGCCGGTTTCAGGACCCACGGCGAGTCCCAAAAGCTTCAACCCGAACAGCGCGCTCGCAGCGACACCCAACAATGGCAACAATCTCAAGTTCATGCAGCAGCGCCCTTACGCTTGTTTCGAAACTGCTCCAACCGCGCCGTCGCTTCCTCAGCCGCACTGCGGATATCCGAGGCCCTGCTTGCGCGTCTACGCTCCGGCTCGACAGCCGGCGCACTTTGCGGAGCTGCAGATTCAACAGCTCCGTACCCCGCAGGTTGCGGCACCGGAGCATTTTGCGGCTGCACCGGGTACGGGTCCGCTGCCGGAACAGGTTCTCGTTGCGGAGCCGACGACTTCGCGGCCCCTGCAATCTGAGATATCCGCGTAAACACTTTATCACCTTCGCGGATCTGGTCAGCCAAGGCGTTCGACATGGTTTCTGATTCCTTAAGACGCTTGCCAAGCGACTTGTCTGCCTCGGCTGCGGTCGTCTTCAAACCAAGGATTGCCCGCTCGGCAATTTCCGTCGCCGTCATCAATTCGGAAATGGTTGCACGCAGAGTCTGCTCATCGGCTCTCAAGCGCTGCAAACGGCGGTTCAGGATCCAGCAGTAAGCGATCGTAATGACCAGCAGAACGGCAACAAGAGCCTCAATAATCAATCCGATTGGCAAGGATGTCATGGTTGCTCCATTTCACTCTGCATGGCCCGCTCGAACGCCGCCAATGTCATTTTCGGTTTGCGCAGGTTCCGCGCGATACGGATGGCAATAGAGTCTTCCGTTTTGCCAAGCGTCCCTTCAGTCAGCGGAATATTTCCGCATTTCACCAGCACTGGATCCGTCGGCGAAACGTCGAAGACCAAGGTCTGCCCCACATCCAGACTGAGTACCCGTCCGAGCGGCAGGTAGGTCTCATAAAGAACCGCATCGACTTCAATCTCTGCCGCATGGATTTCTGTCGCCAAGTGGCCTTCCCAGATCGGATCACGGCCGAATTTTTCACCCATGAACATCTGGAGCAGCAGATCACGGATCGGCTCCAGAGTTGCGTAGGGCATCATGATTTCAACGGTCCCGCCGCGATCCTCCATGTCGATACGCAATTCGACGAGGATCGCCGCGTTCGCCGGCCGGGAGATCGCAGCAAAGCGTGGGTTGGTTTCCAGACGCTCCAGATTGAAATGGACCGGCGACAGCGGTGCGAAGGCCTGTTCTGCATCCTGAAGGATCAGCGATACCATCTGCTGAACAAGGTTCGTTTCGATGGTCGTATAAGGACGCCCTTCCACGCGGGCCGCCGTGGTGCCCCGGCCGCCGCCGAGCAAGACGTCAATGATCGAATAAATGAGGCTTGATTCAACGGTGATCAGGCCAAATCCGTCCCACTCTTCCGCCTTGAAGACACCGAGGATCGCCGGCAGCGGGATGGAATTCAGATAATCGCCAAAACGTACGGAACTGATGGAGTCCAGCGACACCTCAACGTTATCGGACGTGAAGTTGCGCAAGGACGTCGTGGTCAATCGCACGAGACGGTCGAACACGATTTCGAGCATCGGCAAACGCTCGTAGGACACCATTGCCGAGTTGATCAGCGCGCGAATTCCGCTCTGATCACCAGCAATCGTGTCCTCGATGTTGAACCCGAGGAGGTTGTCGATCTCTTCCTGGTTGAGAACGCGATCGGCGCCGCGGGTGGCGTTTTCCAGATCCGGCTCGCTGTCGTCGATCATGGCCGCCCATTGCGCAGCCATATCGTCCGAGCTGCCAGCGCCCTGCTCCTCTAGAGCAGCACCCCAGGCCGCAGCCAGATCTTCATCGTCATCGCCACCTGCGCCCTGCTCCGCTAGAGCAGCACCCCACGCATCAGCCATGTCCTCTTCGGACAGATCATCATCGTCGTCGGCGTTTGCCATTCACACCATCACTGAACAAGGATTTCCTTGAACAGCACCCCTTCCACTTTTGCCGGATAGACCGACAAGTTGATCCGCCTGAGCAATTCTTCCTTCAAGCGGAACAGGCCGGCAGACCCTTCCAGGTCTGCGGGACGAAGCTCGCGCAAATAGATCTGAAACGCATCGAGGATGCGCGGCAGATACGGTTGGATCTGATCGATCATTGCGCGGTTTTCGACCTCCAGAGCGATGCGGACCTTCAGGTAGGTCGTGCGGCCCTCGGTCGCCAAATTCACAGTCATTTCCGGAAGGTCATAAAAGACCACCGGTCTTTGCACTTCCTGCGGCGCCGCATCTTCACCTGGCGCAGGCGCCGGCATGCTGTCGCCCATGAACAAGAAGTAGTAAGCCCCGCCTCCAACGGCGAGCAGGACCACAAGCCCAATCGCCCCAAAGAGAATGAGTTTCTTCTTACCGCCACCACCGGCGGCATCTTCCTCACCATCTTCTTCGGCTGCGGCATTCTCGTCGGTCATGCTGCCCTCCGCACATGCGCGAGCGCTCGCGCGCGCTCTAAAAATTACTAAAGTGTTAAAGGTTAACGAATGGTTACCAGTCCACTTCAGCGAGTCACCGGGCAAAAATTGCCAACTAGTTAACTTCTGCCGGAATCTCTTGCCGGACGCACCACCCACTCACGGGTTTTGCCCAGTTTTCCCAAGGATTTAAAAACTGGCACGGCTCCTGCATTAACCTTAACGGGCGCCGACGTCTGGGGAGGCTGAAGCGCTCATCGGGGAGCAAAGGAACCGTTCATTATGGAGAACGTACATCTCATAGGCCTGTCCCGGCAGTCCGCTTTGCGGAATCAGCTTGATGTGGTCGCCAACAACATGGCGAACATCAACACGACAGGTTTTAAGTCGCAGCGGCTGCTCTTTGAAGAGTATTTGATGCCGGTTGCCGAAGCGACAGAATTCGAAACACCGGACGAAACGCTGTCCTATGTTCTGGACTATCAGTCCATCACGGACTTCGACACCGGCGCATTCAAGATGACCGGGAACGATCTGGACCTGGCGATCGAAGGCGAAGGCTTTTTCGTCGTCCAGATGGGTGACGGTACCGAAGCCTACACACGCGATGGTGCGTTTGTGATCGATCAGAACGGTCAACTCGTCACATCCGATGGACGCCCGGTCTTAACCACAGGCGGCCCGATCACTTTCTCGACCGAAGATGGATCTGTTGAGATCGCCAAAGACGGCACGATTTCAACGGAACTTGGAATTCGCGGTGTCATCCGCGTGGCGTCCTTTGAAGATCCGCAGGAACTCGAGAAACAGGGTGACAACCTGTACCGGGGCGAAAACCCGGGCATCCCGCAGCGGTTCAATGTCGTTCAGGGCGCCCTCGAACGCTCCAATGTCGAAGGTGTTTACCAGGTGACCCAGATGATCGAAGTCACCCGGGCCTACGAATCCATCACCAAGATGCTCAAGGACGTGAATGATCTTCGCCAACAGGCGATCCAGGTCCTTGGAAAACTTGAAGCCTAAGCGCCTTAAGGAGAACGCAACATGAGAGCTCTCTACACCGCCGCGACCGGTATGAAGGCGCAGGAATACAACGTTGAAGTCATTTCGAACAACGTCGCCAACATGCGGACCACGGGCTACAAGAAACAGCGGGCCGATTTTCAGGACCTTCTGTACCAAAACCTGCGCCGCATGGGCACGGAAACCTCCGATGCAGGCACGATCGTTCCAACAGGCATTCAAATCGGCACCGGTGTGAAACTGGCATCAACTGGCCGAGTCATGTCTCAAGGATCAATGGAGAACACTGGCAAGGAACTGGACATTGCCATCCGTGGGGAAGGCTTCTTTCAGATCCAGCTCCCGGACGGAACTACCGGATATACACGCGATGGTTCTTTCGAGCGGGATCAAAACGGACAGCTGGTGACCATTGATGGCTACCAACTTGATCCAAATATCACCATTCCGGAAAACACGCGCGATCTAACAATCGCTCCGTCAGGGAAGGTCCAGGGTGTTGACGAAGCCGGAGCCACTGTTGACCTCGGACAGATCCAGCTGGCCCGCTTCGTCAACAAAGCCGGTCTTGAAGCGATCGGGGACAACCTGTTCCTTGAAACAGATGCCAGTGGCGCGCCGCAGACCAGCAATCCCAATGAGGACGGTTACGGCAGTACTCAGCAGTTTTTTCTGGAAATGGCCAACGTGGATGCGGTGACCGAAATCGCCGATCTGATCTCGGCCCAGCGCGCCTATGAGATGAATTCGAAAGTCATCCAGGCAGCCGACCAGATGTACTCGACCACCACTCAGATCCGCTAACGAGAAAGGCTTAAGTCGATGAAGACCTTAATGATAGCCGCTCTTAGCCTGGCAATGGCAGCACTGGCCAGTTTTGGTGCAGCAGCCAATGAGCGCCCGGTTCTACGGTCCCAGGTCATGACCTTGTCGGACATTGTGACAGTCGGGGACTTCTACTCCAACGCCGGAGATGTGGCACAAGTGCCGCTGTTCCGGTCCCCTGACATGGGAACCTCCGGCAATGTCCCGGCAACCACCGTTGCACAACGCGCCCGGGATGCCGGCCTCGTTACAGCCGGTACGGACGGCCTGCGCACAGTCGTCGTTCACCGCGGCGCAACACGGCTCAACCGCCATCAGCTGGAAAACCTTATTCGCAACGATCTGGCAAAGCTTGAAGCGGGCATTGATCCTGAAGGGCTCGAAATCACCCTTCTGCAGGCCCCTGACCAGATCCTGGCAGACCCAAAGGCTGTGGATCCGGTCCGTATCGACAGGATCAACTGGAGCCGAAACAACGGACATTTCACAGTGTTCGCAACCATTGCAGTCGAACACGGCACACGCCCTTTGACCGTCACCGGCACCGCTGTTGAGATGATTGACGTTCTTGTGCTCGGCCAGCCGTTGAAGCGCGGCGACATCGTTCAGGAGGGAGACTTCACAACGATCCGCCTGCCGCGTTTGAAGGTGAACACCGCAGCGCTCCAGGACGGCGCGAACATTGTCGGCAAGGCGGCTCGAGTGAACCTGCGCCCGAGCCAACCATTGTCGCACAAGGATTTTGAATATCCGGTTCTGGTCGAACGCGGCGACAAGGTCACAGTCACCTACAATCTCGGCGCTATGAACCTCACCTCCCGGGCGAAAGCCCTGACCAACGGCGCCAAAGGCGACGTGATTGATGTCATGAATCTCCAGTCCCGGCGTGTCGTACCTGCGACCGTGACTTCCCGCGGCCAAGTAGTTGTTCATGCCGCTCATGCAGTTGTTGCAAGCCTGAACCACGAGGCCAATTAATGTCTATCTCTCGCAACATATCCCTGTTGGGCAGCATCGCCCTCGCAGCACTTGCTGCAGGATGCGGCTCCGCAGACCGGCTGGCGAATGTCGGCCAGCAGCCCGCCCTGAACGCCATTCAGGACCCGACAACAACTCCCGGATACAGGCCGGTTCAAATGCCGATGCCGGACCCGGTTCAGGCGCACTACAATCCGAACTCCCTCTGGCAGTCAGGCAGCCGAGCTTTCTTCAAGGATCAGCGCGCAAGCCAGGTCGGTGATATCTTGACCGTGGTGGTCTCCATCGATGAAAAAGCAGAGATCGAAAACGACACAGCCAGAAGCCGTACCGAAACCAACGGTGCGGGCGTTGGCGGTGCGCTTGGAACTGCAATCGACACTATCTTCCTGCCGGCAGGCACTTCTGCCAGTGACCTTGGAAACGTAAACAGCAGCTCGACTTTCGCCGGCGCAGGCGAAGTGGACCGTGAGGAAGAACTGCGCACAACTGTTGCTGCTGTCGTGACCCAGGTTCTGCCGAACGGCAATCTGGTCATTGAAGGGCGTCAGGAAATTAGGGTCAACTTCGAAGTCAGAGAGTTGATTGTGGCCGGTATTGTCCGTCCGGAAGACATCACCTCCAACAACACGATTGCCAGCCAGCAGATTGCGGAAGCCCGCATCGGTTACGGCGGACGTGGCCAGATCACCGATGTTCAGCAGCCGCGCTACGGCAATCA
This sequence comes from Roseibium sp. R5, assembly GCF_055755305.1. Taxonomy (NCBI): domain Bacteria; kingdom Pseudomonadati; phylum Pseudomonadota; class Alphaproteobacteria; order Hyphomicrobiales; family Stappiaceae; genus Roseibium; species Roseibium sp. R5. Next base: position 2,781,163 of record NZ_CM146910.1, on the reverse strand, counting down.
GGTTCTGGATATCCTCCTGCCGTTCTAAATCGGCAAAATCACACACCAGCTCCCCCGGCTGCGGCAGGCAAGTCAGACGTGAAAGGCCCGCTGCAGCTGAACCGGGCACGGCATCTCGCTCCCCGAGTGCCGTGCCCGATTTCTTTTGATCCCAACGATCACCAACATCCAATCAGACATAAAAAAACCTCCCCGTCTCCGGGAAGGTCTTCAAGTCAAATTGGCTTGCGAATTCAGCAAACCGGCCGTTACTGGAAATCAGTCGTCGCGGTACACCTTTTCACGGCGTTCGTGCGCTTCCTGAGCCTCAATCGACAACGTCGCTATTGGCCGTGCCTCGAGCCTGCGCAGAGCAATCGGCTCTCCCGTCTCTTCACAATATCCGTAACTGCCATCCGCAATCCGCTCCAGGGCGGCATCGATTTTTGAAATCAACTTGCGTTGGCGATCACGTGCGCGCAGCTCGATAGAACGATCCGTCTCCGAAGATGCGCGGTCTGCCAAGTCAGGGTGGTTCTGGCTTTCCTCCTGAAGGGTCGCGAGTGTTTCAGCGCTTTCTTTCAGGATCTCATCTTTCCAGGCAAGCAGCTTGTTTTTGAAGTATTCCCGCTGCCTATCATTCATGAACGGCTCGTCTTCCGAGGGTCGGTATTCAGACTCAATATCAACCGTCATCTACAACTCCGGTTTACCGTTATGACGGGCGCAATATATAGGCGGTTCGTCCCGGGGACAACGGTTCATTTGGTAAAATTAGCGTCATAAATTCTGCAATTAATTCAATTTGTTGCGTAAATTTTAGCCAATATCTCGGCTCAGTTTCAACGCCCTTGGGCACGCTCAATCAGGGAATCGGCCGAGCTTTGCGAGCTCCACTTTGACCCTAAGTTCGATCTCTTCCAGCACCCTGTCGACCTCCTGGTCGCCGCTGGATTGGCGCTTTGAAACTGTCAGCGAAAGCTGCTCCAACCTATCTTCGGAAACATGGCCTGCCAAAAGATCCGCCCGGATCATTTCCAGGCTGTCCAACAGTGTATGCCCGTGACGCGCTGCTTTCTTGCGCCGCTCGGTCCGTTCATCCACTTCCTGCAGAGCTAGAAGCGCGTCGATGCCCTGAATACCAGCTCCACCTGCTGTGGCCTGCGTTGCCGGTTGCTCAGCGGCTCCACCAAGGTCCGGCGCAAAATCGCTGCCTGAACTGCTGCTCTTCTTTGCGCCGCGCCCCTGAACTCCGGTTAACGGTTTGCTCCCGGTTATACGCATTGCTCTTTCCTAATGTTCTGAACGGCTGGTCAACACCAAGTTGCTCCATGGCCTGACAGAATCTGCCTTGAAGGGTAAATGAGTCCGGGCAAGCAAGGCAATATTTGCCGGGCATCTATTGTTAATCATTAACTCTATTCGCCACATTTGCGTGGATATACTCGCCATTCTTCGACAAACGGCGCAGAATCCAGCCACTTTAGCGTCTCAACCCAACCAGGCCTAAAACTTGGCACGGCTCTCGCATAATGCATCTCGAACCATAGTGACCCTTGGCTGATAAAACGGCCTCTTAGATGGATCTGCGTGAAGAATGCGTCGTCTGATCACATATTTCGAAAACCGCGCGGCCCGCGTTACACTCATTGCGGCTGCCCTTGTCGGCTTACAGCTTGCGATCGCTGTTCAAGCTGTCGCTTCCTCAAGGATCAAGGACATCGCGGATTTTGAAGGCATTCGTGAGAACCAACTTATCGGGTACGGCCTGGTTGTCGGCTTGAACGGCACTGGCGACAGCCTCAACAACACACCGTTTACGCAGCAGAGCTTGCAGGCCATGCTGGAACGGCTCGGTGTGAACACACGGAACATTCCGCTCAACACCAACACTGTTGCGGCTGTCATGGTGACGGCAAACCTGCCGCCGTTTTCCACTCAAGGGACGCGGATAGACGTGAGCGTTAGCGCTTTGGGCGACGCCTCTTCTCTTCAGGGCGGCACGCTGCTTGTGACGCCCTTGGTTGGTGCAGATGGCGAAGTATATGCAATCGCGCAGGGCTCAGTCGCGATTGGCGGCTTTTCGGCACAAGGCGACGCTGCGTCCATTGTCCGCGGCGTCCCGACAGCTGGCCGGATCGCCAATGGCGGCCTTGTCGAGCGCGAACTGGATTTCAAACTGGCATCGCTGACAAAAGTCCGCCTTGCCTTGCGCAACCCGGATCTCACCACAGCACGGCGCGTGGCTCTATCCATCAACGAATTGATCGGCATGCCGACCGCAGAGCCTGTCGACCCGGCAACAGTCCAGCTTGACCTGCCGCGCCAATACGATGGCAACATCGTTGATCTTTTGACCGACATTGAACAGTTAATTGTTGAACCGGACCTTGCCGCACGGGTTATCATCGATGAAAACTCCGGCATCATCGTCATGGGTCAGGACGTCAAGGTTTCGATGGTGGCTGTTGCTCAGGGCAACCTGACCGTGACGATTGCCGAGACTCCGGAAGTCGTTCAGCCCCTGCCCTTCGCAAATGGTCAGACGGCGATCGCACCACGCACGGATCTTAATGTGAACACCGATCCAGACGCGAAATTGGCGATCGTTCCAAATACAGTGACTTTGAAACAACTCGTCGATGGACTGAATGCGCTCGGAATTGGTCCGCGTGACATGATCTCCATCCTCCAGGCAATCAAAGCTGCCGGTGCTCTCCAAGCCGAAATCGAGGTGCTCTGATGGATTTGCCACTTGCCCCTTCTATGCCGCGCTCCAACCCGCTTGATGTCCTCCAGGGTGTGAACCCAAGCGACAAGACCGCCGCGCGGGCTGCTGCAGAAGAATTTGAAGCCGTGTTCTTGAACAATATGCTGCAAAGCATGTTTTCCGGCCTTGAAAATGGCGGTGCCTGGGGGGGCGGAACGGGGTCTGATGCCTGGCAAGGCATGCTTGTCGATGAATATGCCCGTACGATTTCTGCTGCCGGCGGCGTTGGAATCGCAGATAGTGTTGAACGTGAACTGCTTGCTTTGCAGGAAGGCGCCCGATGACCGCACAACCAGATACCAGCACCCTTCCCTTTTCTCTCGACCGGCCAGCCAGCAAGCAGGAAGCTGAAAACTTCTGCTCTGCATTATCCGGGACAATGGAAGCGCTCCTGTCCGTGATCGAAATGGAGACAGATCTTGTCCGTGCGGGAAAGCTGAAGGAAGCCGGTGAGTTGCAAGCCGACAAGGCGCGTCTCATTCATGAATATACGCGCGGCATGATGTCCGCAAAAGACCATGCTGTTGCGCTTGGCAACCTTGCGCCCGCCGCAACACAGTCGCTGCGCCGTCAGCATGGCGAATTCCAACCCGTGCTGCGCATCAATCTTGCGGTTCTTGCAACGGCCCGCGAAGTGACGAATAACATTGTGACGTCGGTCGCAAAGGCTGTTGGGGCCAAAAACGCAACAGCGCCGACCACTTACGGCCGGACGGGCGCCTCTCCCAATGGGCCGCAATCAGCTCAAGGCATTGCTGTGAACCAATCTCTTTGAGACACCAGCTGAGCCTTGATATTTTCCTCAGTATCCAGTTTTAGCTATCAAAACGAACTGAGAGACGCGGGCCTGAAAACGAATCAAAAATGGTCACAAGAAGATAAATCCAACCCCTTAAAATTCTAACTATTCCGTTAACAGAAGATTCATTCCCTTACGTTATTTTTGTCACTATCGGGTCATAGTATGACGATACCCGGAGGGCAAAATGGATACCGCATTAGTCCGGCCTCCATCGCCGACATATACGGCGATCACGCCGGTGACACGCGCCCCGGAAAAAGATCAACCGGCAAGTTCTACGGATTTGCCGGCGGAGGACACCGTGCGTCCTTCGGCAGATTCATCTGGATCTCAACGGGCTGCGACAAACGAACAGAACAGGGCCAGTGAAGGCCGCGCTGATCAGTCTGCACTGGAGCGTTACACGCCACCCGTGACACGCCAGAACGTGTTCGACGAAGACAGTGAAAGCCTCATCTACGTCGCAACCAACACGGAAACAGGCGATGTTATTCGTCAGATTCCAAGCGAAACCTTGCTGAGGCTACGTGCCTACAGCGAAACGGTTGCCGCTTACCGGACCCAGGTCGAAGAACAGCAGCGCTCAAGTTCTGAAGACGAAGCCGTTCAACGCACTGTGTAAACCACGGTTGAACGGCTCGTTCTGGACCCATGCTTCATGGGGCACGGATATCTATTTCCAGTTTCCAAAACATCACAATCTGAACTGCTTTGTCATCTGATGAGTTCCCGCATCGTTGCGCGCCTATCGCCCGGGTAGAAGCTCGTCATTCCAACTGAGACCGCAGTTCCCGCTGCTGCCAGTCCAACCGGCTTTGCAAGTATCCATCCGAACGTTATCGATCACTCCCCAGCTCTCCCCTCAATCAGCCGTCGCCAAAATCAAAACCAACATCGGTCAGCCACGGGCTGGAACAGTCCAAGAAAATCGTTCGAAAGAGACCGTTAGGCAGCTCGGTTAAAACACTCATTCCCAAAAATACAGCAGTCTTCCTTGCAGAAACGGCTCGTTTCAGCCAAATTTTGACTGTAGGACTTTGTTAACCTTAATTTCGGCTAACCGTATTTTTTACATTGTCATTAATACCTATAGTCTTTCTTGGTCGGTGATCCCCAGGACGGGAATCTTGTTTTGCGTTTTTCCAAGGAAGGAAAAGAAATGTCCGACATCACCCTCACCAATGCCGTACGGGCCAACCTCAACACTCTGACTTCGACCGCGAAAATGATGTCGGATGTTCAGAACAAGCTGGCGACCGGCAAGAAGGTGAACTCCGCGCTCGACAACCCGAATTCATTCTTCACGGCAAAGGGCTTGGAGAACCGCGCAAGCGATCTCAGCACCCTGCTCGACGACATGGGCCAAGGCGTTCAAACACTAAAGGCAGCAGACAAAGGGATTTCGGCGATTTCCGACCTGGTCGATGCCGCCAAGGCAAAAGCCAACCAGGCGCTGCAAACGTCAGACAAAGTACAGCGTTCCAAATACGCTCAGGAATACAATGACCTGCTGAGCCAGATGGAAGACTTGGCCAAAGACTCGGGCTATAAGGGTAAAAACCTTTTGTCTGGAGCTGGCAATGACCTTTCCCTGACCTTCAACGAAGACGGCTCGTCATCCCTGTCAATTTCGGCAGTTGATTACACCAACTCATCTGCTGGCCTTGGTCTGAGCGATATCGACCGCACAGCCACTTCTGCAACAGCTCAACTTGAGTTTGCCGCCGACGGAACGTCAACAACAGCTCACGTCGTAGATCAGGGTACATATAAAGCTGGCGACACCCTCACCGTTACGGACAGTAAAGGCGACTCTGTTGGAACAGTTTCAATAACTGACACCATGTCAATGGCCGATCTAGCAACAGCACTCAACGGCTTAACCGGCGTTACGTCAACTTATGACAACACGACCGGAAACATCACGTTTGCCGGTGAGGGCATTCAGCTGAAGAACGGATCCGAAGAAATTGGGACTGGTGGAACAATCAGTGACTTCGACACGGATGCAAAAATCGAGACAGCCCTATCTGCATTGAAATCTGCTCAGGACACACTGCGTGCTCAAGCGTCCACATTTGGTACAAATCTTTCCATCGTAGAAAACAGGCAAGATTTTACGACCGACCTTATTAACACACTGCAGGAAGGTGCGGGCGCATTGACACTGGCTGATACCAACGTTGAAGGCGCGAACCTTCTGGCTCTGCAAACACAGCAGCAGCTGGCGTCCACTTCCCTGTCGATGGCGTCCCAAGCATCACAGAACGTGCTGCGATTGTTCTAAGGCAGACTGCTCTCAAGTTCCTGGCGCTTTCATCAAAAAGCCAAGAACAACAGTAGAGCATTGAAATGACGACCATTTCAGGCGACGGGGTGTAACCCCGCCGCCTACACGTGTTTACTTTACGTTATCCATAACGCTCGTTAACCATGTTTATTTAGATTCCGTTTTCAGTTTCAGCCGTTTCATGCGTGCCAGTCCCAGGAAGGGGCTGTGTATCTCGTGTTCCTAGAAAGGAAACAAAATGGCTGACATTACTCTGTCCAGCGCGGTTCGTGCGAACCTTAACACCCTCCAGCAGACCGCATCGTTCATGTCCGATGTCCAGAACAAACTGGCCACCGGTAAAAAAGTGAACTCGGCTCTGGACAATCCGAGCAACTTCTTCACCGCTTCCGGTCTTCAGTCCCGTGCAAACGATCTGGGCACCCTGCTCGATGACATGGGCCAATCGGTTCAGACCATTAAAGCAGCCGACGACGGTATCACCGCCATCACGAAGCTTGTTGAGTCCGCAAAAGCTAAAGCTAACCAGGCCCTGCAAACCGGTAGCCAGTATGAGCGGAAACAGTTTGCTGCGCAGTACAATGAACTGCTCACACAGATCGAAGACGTTGCAAAAGACGCCGGCTATAAAGGCAAGAACCTGCTCGCGGGTTCCGGCAATGACCTTCGGACCATCTTCAACGAAGACTCCACGTCCAAACTGGATGTTTCCGCTGTTGATTACACCGACACCACGCTGTCGACTGGTCTGAACCTGTCCGATCTGACTGAAGGTCAAGGTGGCGCTACTGCGTTCAACCTGTCCGGCGGCAAGACCACCATCACCCTGACAGGTGCTGATGGATCCCTGAACTCCAGCTCCACGTTGAACGAATCCACAGCGATTTCAACAACAACAACTCTGGAATTCACAAACGTTGAGTCCTCGACTCCAACTTTGATCGGTACGACCGTGAGCAACGGCGCAACCGTTCAGGATCTGGTCGACTCTCTCAACGCAACTGAAGGTGTTCGTGCGGAATTTGACGAAACCAACGGCGAGCTGACGATTTACAGCAACCAAGACTTCGTGATCTCCGACACTCTGACCACCGCGACCACCGCTCTGACGATTGGTTCTGCGGCCTCGGTAAATGCATCTGCGCTCACGTCTGCTTCGTCCCTTACGGACAGTGGTTCGTTCGCCCTTGGTGATGTCATTACATTGACCGACGGCAACGGCTATGAGCTTGGATCTTTCGAAGTCGAAAGTTCCTCAACCGTTGATGATCTGAACACGTTTATCAACGACTTCAACGGCGTAAGTTCAACTTTCGCTGGTGGACGGATCAGCGTTACCTCAGAGACGGATTTGACCATCAACAGTAGCCGTGATGGTTCAAACAACACCGACTTCGGTAGTGAGGACTTTGCTGCAACGACCAACGGTTCTTTCAGCATCTCTGCACTGTCCGACTCTGGTTTCGCAACCGACAACGACATCAACCGGACGATCAGCAAGCTGAATAACGCATTGTCCAACTTGCGTTCCCAAGCTTCTGAATTCGGTACCAACCTTTCCATTGTTGAAAACCGTCAGGACTTCACACGAAGCCTGATCAACACGCTGGAAGAAGGTGCTGGTAAGCTGACACTTGCCGACACCAACGAGGAAGGTGCAAACCTCTTGGCCCTGCAGACACGTCAGCAGCTGGCTTCGACTTCGTTGTCCTTCGCATCTCAGGCAGACCAGAACGTTCTGCGTCTCTTCTAAGACAGAAAGTCTTAAACACAATCAGAGAAGGCGGGCTTTGGCCCGCCTTTTTCTTTTGTCTCCACTGATCGGCCGCGAACCGCCAGGCCGACGATCCGTCGCTTTTATGGCAACTGCGCCTGCCTCCCCTTTCGGCTTGTTTCAAAACAAAGAAATTCCCTCCCGCACGTCGTTAAACCCTTATTAACCATAAAAGTGCGACACAGATTTTATTGTTATTTTTAACAATGTAATTTTTGACGCTTCAGGAAGAGGCGTCATGACCCCAGGAAAGGGATCCTGAATGTCTGACATCACTCTGTCGGCTGCCGTAAGGCAGAATCTGCTTACTCTCCAGTCCACTGCTGATTTCATGTCCGGTGTCCAGAACAAACTGGCGACCGGAAAGAAGGTGAACTCGGCCCTCGACAATCCGAATTCCTTCTTTACGGCGTCGGGTCTTAATGCCCGGGCAAGTGATCTCGGCACGTTGCTTGATGATATGGGCCAATCCGTCCAGACCATCAAAGCCGCGGACAAGGGGATCACAACCATCACCGAATTGGTGAAATCAGCAAAGGCAAAGGCCAATCAGGCTCTGCAAACGCAAAGCCAATACGAGCGCAAACAGTTCGCCGCACAGTACAATGACCTGTTGTCCCAAATCGAAGCCGTCGCAAAAGACAGCTCCTACAAGGGCAAAAACCTCCTTGCTGGAGCTGGCAACGACCTGACAACTATTTTCAATGAAGACGCCACGTCAAAGCTGACTATGGAAGCGGTAGACTACACAGATACCGAGCTATCTACAGGCCTGAACCTGACTGATTTGGTTGAGGGACAAGGCGGAGCAACGGCCTTCAACCTCTCAGGTGGAAAGGTTGAGATCACCTTGACCGGGACAGATGGCGCTTTGAATTCGAGCTCAAGGCTCCATGAGTCCAGCGGCATCACGGTTTCGACATCACTCAGCTTTGTTGAGTTCCTGGAATCTGGCACACCAACATTGATGGGGACCCATGTTTCGGCCTCAGCCACTGTTCAAGATTTCATCAACGAGCTCAACAAAACAGAGGGCGTGCGCGCTGAATTCGATGAGAAAACCGGCAAACTGACCATCTTGAGCAACGACAATTTCCGGATTTCTGACGCAAATGTTGGAGCAGGTACTGCCATTACGCTTGGAAATGCTGCCGACATCACCACCGCTCCATATGGAAGTTTGACTGCTAATCTCGTTGACAGTGCCTCATTTGCAATCGGTGACACACTTACATTGACTGACGGCAACAACTACGAGCTGGGATCTTTAGAGATCGATAAAGACACGACAGTTGGAGACCTAGTCAACTTCGTCAATGACTTCCAGGGCGTTGATGCATCCTTCAACAACACGACAGGGCGGTTTAGCATATTGGCAGAGACTGATCTCACATTGGCCAGTGAGCGGAACGGAGCCACAAACACCGACTTTAACGCCAAGGATTTCAATGCCAACAACGATGGTGTTGTTTTGTCCGCATTGGAAGACTCTAGTTTTGCAACAGACAGTGACATCAACAGAGTGGTGGATCGTTTGAACAACGCACTTTCCACCCTGCGTTTCCAAGCGTCTGAGTTCGGCACCAACCTGTCAACGATTCAGCATCGACAGGATTACACCACCGCTATGATCAACACGCTGCAGGAAGGGGCTGGCGAATTGACGCTTGCAGATACAAATATGGAAGGCGCAAACCTCCTGGCTTTGCAAACTCGTCAGCAGTTGGCATCAACCTCCCTCTCCTTCGCATCACAGGCAGATCAGACGGTTTTGTCGCTGTTTTAGGAATCGTTGATTGGTCAACATCGCTTATTAAATTCAAAGCTATTTGCAAAACGGGCCTCGCGGCCCGTTTTTTTTTGCCAATTTCAATTTTCATAATGCCGATGGCAAACGCAATACGGAATGCAAGCATTTCCGCCATTTCCCGCGTTAACAGAGTTGCCATTCATCTTATTAACATTGTTATATTTTACAGTTATATATACTGAACTTGTGTATTTTAATTGTTATTTTTGACAGTACTCATAAGAGCACTTCTATGCTGATCCAGCAATCCGCAACCCCTTTTACTATTGATTAAGGTTAACAGGGAATTCTTGTGCCAACCTGCTCAGGAAGAGCAGCTGAACATATGACCCAGGAAAGGGATTATTGATGTCAGGCATTACGCTTTCGGCTGCCGTTCGGCAGAACCTGCTTACCCTCCAAAACACATCCTTTTTGACAGCGGACGTCCAGAACAAACTGGCGACCGGTCTGAAGGTAAACTCTGCGCTCGACAACCCGGGCAACTTCTTCACCGCTTCTGCATTGAACGCCCGTGCAAGTGACTTGAGCAGCCTGCTCGACGATATGGGCCAATCGGTGAACACGATCAAAGCTGCCGATGACGGTATTACAGCCATCACGAAGCTGGTTGAGTCCGCTAAAGCAAAAGCCAATCAGGCCCTGCAGACACAGAGTCAGTACGAGCGGAAACAATTCGCCGCGCAGTACAATGAACTGCTCGAGCAAATTGAAGATACTGCTCGGGACTCAAGCTACAAAGGCAAGAACTTGCTTGCTGGAGCAGGCAATGATCTGCGGACACTTTTCAACGAAGATTCAACTTCTCGTCTTGATATCTCCGCAGTTGATTACACTGACACCACTCTCTCTACTGGTCTCAATCTATCGGATCTGGTGGAAGGACAGGGCGGCGCTACTGCGTTCAATCTGCTTGGCGGCGCTACAACCATCACCCTCACCGGTGCCGATGGTGCGTTGAACTCAAGCTCCACATTGAGCGAGTCGACAGCTATTTCGACAACGACAACCCTGGAATTCACGAACGTTCAATCCAGCACACCAACACTGATTGGAACGACCGTCAGCAGTGGCGCATCTGTTCAAGATCTGGTGGATGCAATCAACGCAACTGAAGGTGTTCGTGCCGAGTTTGACGAGAGCAACGGTGAGCTGACCATCTACAGCAACCAGGATTTCCTGATCTCCGACACGGATACAACAGCGACAACCGCTCTGACGATCGGTTCTGCGGCCTCAGTAAATGCCTCCGCATTGACGACCGGTTCGCTTTTGACAAACAGTGGCTCATTCGCGGTCGGTGACACGATTGCATTGACCGACGGCAACAACTACGAGCTCGGGTCGCTTGAAATTGAAGACAGCACGACCGTCTCCGATTTGGTCAATTTCATCAACGACTTCAACGGTGTTGACGCGCAGTACAACAACACAACTGGTCGTCTGAGCATCACGTCGGAAACGGACTTGACGGTATCAAGCGAGCGAAGTGGTTCCGCCAATACAGATTTTGCCTCCACAAACTTTGCCGCCACCGCCAATGGTGCGCAGTCCTTGTCTGCTCTGACAGACTCCGGGTTTGCGACTGACACTGAAATCAACCGGGTCATCACGCGGCTGAACAACTCACTTGGAAATCTTAGAACCCAAGCTTCCGAATTCGGTACCAATCTCTCGATTGTTGAGAACCGGCAGGACTTTACCCGGGCGATCGTCAATACGTTGCAAGAAGGTGCTGGTAAACTCACCTTGGCAGACACCAATGAAGAGGGTGCAAACTTGCTGGCCCTGCAGACACGGCAGCAGTTGGCATCAACCTCCTTGTCCTTCGCTTCTCAGGCAGATCAGACCGTACTGTCCTTGTTCTAAAAGCAGAATCAGTTTCGCACCAAAAAACGCGAACACGAGCACAAACGGCGGGTCCTGCACCCGCCGTTTTTGTTGTCTGACCGTTATTACTTGGCAGAAGTCAAAAATTTTCTCTCGTAAATTCAATCAGTTAAAAGAAAGCTTTTGGTAACTTTTATTTAAATAACGTTAATTCGTGCATCACCGATTAACTTTCCGTTTAGATTTACGCACGTGGCCATGATCTGTGAACAAGTATCCAGCAGTGGCCTGTACGAGTACTGAACAGGAAATGCGGTGAAGCCAGATGCCCGATATTGTTCTTTCCAGCGCGGTTCGCGACAATCTGTTGTCTTTGAAAAAGACTGCGGCTTTTCAGGAAACAACTCAGAACCGCCTTGCGACCGGCTTGAAGGTAAATTCGGCCCTCGACAATCCAAATTCATACTTTACCGCGCAATCTCTGAACGACCGGGCCGGCGATCTGTCCAACCTACTGGACAACATGGGACAGGCCGTCCAGACGCTGCGCGCGGCTGATGACGGCATAACGTCGATTACCAAACTCGTTGAATCCGCAAAGGCCATCGCGAACCAGGCGCTTCAGACGTCCAGTGAGTACGAACGGCGCCAATTTGCCATCCAGTACAATGCCATTCTTGAGCAAATCGAGGATATGGCCAAAGATTCGGGCTACAAGGGCAAGAACCTGCTTGCAGGTGCCGGCAACGAGCTTGAAGTCATCTTCAACGAAGACAGCACATCAAACCTGACCGTGAACCCGGTCGATTTCACCGACACCACGCTGGATACAGGCCTTAACCTCGACGACCTTGCAACAGGCGCAAGCGGCACTTCATCGTTTAATATGTACGGCGGCAGCGCCCAATTGACCCTGACCGGTTTGCAGGCCTCATCCAACCTTACGGATCTGGCCGCATTTGCGGACAACGACCATGTGATGGTTACAGATGGTTCAACGACGACAACCCTTACAGTCGGGGTCGATATCGTTACTGTTCAGGACTACGTTGACGCGCTCGATAACCTTTCAGGCGTCCACGCATCCTTTGATGAAACGACGGACTCAATCACACTCGTGACAGGTCTCAACAGCAACGTCACGATTACCAAAGACGCAAACGGCGGCGGCAGCACGTCCGATGGTGGTATTACCGCTGGTGCGACGACACTGACTGCAACAGCCCTTTCTTCGACTGCGACGCTCATTACGTCAGGTGGATTTAAGGCTGGTGATACAATCACCATCACCGACGGAAACAGCTTCGAACCAGCATCTCTTGAGATTGACGAAGAAACGACCGTCGACGATCTTGTCAAGTTGATCAACAACGTGAAAGGACTTGATGCCACTTTCTCTGGAGGAAGCATCAGTCTGATCGGTGAAGTGTCGTTTAATATCACCAGCGATAACAACGACTTCAACAGGATGCGTCTGGCGTCGACATCCGGAACGGTGGCGTTGAGTGCAACAGCCTCGGAATTCAAGACCGACACGGACATAGAACGGGTCCTGCAGGCGATTAACGCTTCGTTGGACGAGCTTCGTAACTCCGCCCGCAGTCTGGGCACAGCGCTGTCCACAGTCGAGATCCGAACTGACTTTACCCAGAACATCATCAATACACTTGAAGTGGGTGCTGGCGACCTGACAATTGCCGACATGAATGAAGAAGGCGCAAACATGCTGGCCCTTCAAACACGGCAACAGCTGTCATCAACTGCCCTGTCCCTGGCCAACCAGGCGGAACAAAGTGTACTCAGCCTGTTCGGCTAACCGGAAAAGCCGGATTCGGCAGGTATCGGGTGAAAGTGTTAACCTATTTGTTAACGTTTCGCTCCGATACTCAAACGTGGAGGTCAAGGAATGGCGCTCAAGGTCGAGTTAAAGCCGGGAGAAAGGATCATCATTGGTGAAAGCGTAATTACCAATGACAACCAGAGAACCCGCCTATTCATCGAGGGCGACGCGCCGATCCTTAGAGAAAAGGACATTCTCACACCTGACACCGCAGATACGCCAGCAAAACGCGTCTATCTTGCAGTTCAGTTGATGTATTTATCCACCGACCTGGAGCGAGTTAAGGAAAGTTACTTCACCCTGGTCAATGACATCGTGAAGGCCGCACCGAGTACAATCCCTTATGTCACGCGGATTAGTAACTCGATTATATCCGGATCCTTCTACAAGGCACTGAAAGAAGCTCGTAAGCTCATTGAGTATGAAGGGACGCTGATCAGTCATGTACAAACAGGCAGCGCAGGCCTATCAGAAAACCAGCCAGGCAGCACCGGTATCGCCGCGGGAGCTGGAAGCGACTCTGCTGATGAAAGCCGCAGCCCGGCTCCAGCTGATCAAGGATGAATGGGATGACCTCTCCCTTGCAGAGGTCGATGACGCCCTGATTTACAACCGTAAACTCTGGACGGTTCTTGTTACTTCTGCGACCAGCGACGAGAGTTCTCTGCCACTGGAAATCAAGAACAACATCGGGTCTCTGGGGGTTTTTGTCTTCAAACAGACGATGACCGTCATCACGACGCAAGATCCGGAGAAGCTTGGAGCACTTATCAGCATCAACCGCACGATCGCGGAAGGCTTGCGGGCAAAGCCTGAGTAAGTCAGCTCCCCATACAGACGACAAAAAAGGCGGTGACTTGACACCGGCTTTTTTGCATTTTGGTCGAGTGAGGGCCTTACCTCAGATAGTCAGCAAGGCTCAGGTTGAAGACGATCGAAGAGGCATTGTAGGAGACTTCGATGTTCGTCCTGAGTTGCAGGATTTCTGCGGCAAGCCGGTCTTGATCAATGCCTTCGATCTCTCCGATGGTCGCCTCGTAGGTGTTCACGACCTGAATGTGACGTTGATCCGTCAAACTTGCGGTTCGATGCGCGATTGCAATGTCTGTCGAGATGTCCACGATGCCAGACTGATCGATGCCAGGTGGCTGCAATATGGCCCGTAAATCTGTCGACAGCGCGTTGTAGTACTCTTCATCAAGCTGGGCGCCACCGGAGAAATCAGCCGCAGCAAATGTTGCAAGTGTTTGCACGAGCTCTTGAAGCGGCTCCTCGTTGGCCCGCACCCCATATTCTACGGTCAGATTTGTATCTATGATCGCGTTCTTGTCGGTGCGCGGATCCGTGGTCGTCGTATTGCGTCCGGTGTACCAGGAGACGGTATCCGTTGCACCAGATGTAAGCGCAGTCGCCGTGGCGTAAGGAGGGCCGTCAACTCTCTGCGGGACTTCACCGTTGTAAGTGCTGAAAAACTCGTCCGAAGCCCAAATGTCTGATGCAGCTTTCAAGGTTGTCTGTGCGCTGTCTTCCAACTCCTGAGCAATAGCGTCGCGGAGGTTTTGTGCCGTCTCTTCCAAATCCGCACCAATCGCAAATGTCCCCTCAGCTTCATTGGAGGCGGCAGCCGTCAGCGTGATTGTCGTTGTATTGGTATGGTCAGGCGGGAGCGTCAGTGTAATTTCAATCTGCTCGCCAAGCGTCGGTTGTCCCGTGAATTGAACATCGAAAGTATCCGGGTCCCCTCCTCCTGGGCCTGTGAGTGTCACGTTGGTCAGCGTTGATGTCACGGACGAAATATCGAAGCCGAAATCATGTGCCCCGTCTTCCGCAATTGTAAACGTGGAATCCACTGGCCCGGGTGTTGTCGTTAGGGCAGACACGGTCATCCGGCCATTATTCAAGGCACCCAGGTTCGCTTGGGAGAACTCGCTCATGTAGTCCTTCAGGCCTGAAAGGCCGTTGGCCCCGTTCATAATGGTATCAATGGCCTGGACCGGATCGGAGATCGCATCCGTCCCGCCGAACGGGTAGTAACCGGCGACTTCAGTATTCAAGATATTAAGAGCTTCGTTCAACAAGAGCTCCGCTCTTGACTGGGTCTGGGTTTGACCATCGCTCTGGATCACAAAGTCATTGGTATCCATTGCGGACTTGGCATCACGGCGAATATCTTCCAAACGATCCAGCGAAACGGTCATCGCCTCTAGATGCAAGTTGGAGATCGTAATTGTCTCTTGATAGGATTCGATCAGGCTTACTTTTTGCGTCAGCTGAATATCCAGCAGCCGGCGATCACCAATGTCGCCATAGGTGCTGCCAACCTTGCCACTCGCCAGCTGTGTTGTCTTCTCAGTGAGCTTGTCATTGAGGTTCAACAGCTGGCTGGTCAGGTAACTCCGCGACGTTGAGATGGATGATACTGGCATACGCTACCTCACCACGTTCAGAAGTTCTTGCATCAGATCATTGATCGTCTGCATGACACGGGCATTCGCCGCATAGGCGTTTTCCAGCTGAACCAAAAACGCCATTTCAGCATCGAGATTGACTGAGTAGCTTTCCTCGTACCGGACCGCGAGATTGAGCGTCAGAGCTTCTTTGGAATCCGAATACGTCTTTGCATCGGCTGCCTGGTTGCCCTGATAGGCCACCGTCTGGTTGATGTAGTCCAGAACAGTTCCTTGGAACGGGCTCGAGCTGCTGCCCATACCGGCCTCAGGATCAAAATAGGCAGTTTCGTTGGTCAATGCATTCAGCAGATACTGCGCCCGCGCAGGATCGTTCTCAGAGTTTGCAGCTGGGGTTGTCTGGTAATCGACTAGCAGAGAACTGTCCGCAAGCAGCGCTGGATTGACGCTTATACCATTCGCAAACCCGACACGCTGTCCGCCGTTCTCAGGAGCATCGGTAAACACTTCAGTGCCGTTACGCTGGTCAACAAAGATCGACAGGCCCAAGCCCTGATCGGTGGTCGCTGAAGGCGTGATATTCGCCGACAAGCTCTCAACCGTTGTCGCATTGGGTACGGTGGTGCTGTCACCAAGAATGCGCAGGTTGTCGCTGCCGTCGTTGGAGACCTGCAAATCCGGCGCTGCGGTTCCCAAGGCTGCGATAATATTCGTGATGTAGGTCGCAGGAGTACCGCTGGAGATGTCAATGCCGACAACCGTGTCATTCGGATTGGTTGTTGCTGTATCTGCAAGCGGCAACAGAGTTGGATCGCTGACCGCCTTCAGCGTGATTGTCTGCGACTGACCGGCCGAGTCGGTGTACTCCAGATTGATTGTATTGCCGGATTGAAGACCGGACACAGGCAGGTCGAAGCCCGTGTCCGGACCAACAGTTGCCGCAGTGCTGGCTTGCGTCACATTTGAGAACGCCAGAGAAAGTTCAGCTGCGATGGTATCCAGCTGTTTTTGGGCCTCGATCAGGACGTCGTCCCGCAACTCCATGGTTGCGACCATGAGGCCCGTGCCAGTCGTGCGGTCACGCCCTGAGGCCCCTGCAGGTACGATATCAAACTGGGCACCACCGGCCGTCGTTGCGACTATGGCGTTACCCTGCTGATCTGCTCCCAGCCTGTTTGTCGGCTGAAAGGCTAGCGTTGCTGCCTCACCATCAGAGAACAATGGTTGGCCGTTTTTGGTCTGAATAAAAAGCGTATTCGTGGTCGTTTTGCTGACATTGAGATCCAGGTAACCGGAAAGCTGTTCAACGAGGCGGTCGCGCTCGTCTTCCATTTCCGAGCTGGAAACGCCAGCCTGTGTGGCATCACGGATGGCCGCATCGATTGATTCAATGCTGGACAGAAGACTGTTTACGGTCTCCGTCTGGCGAGCAAGCGCCTCGTCCGCCTCCTGGCGCAAATCGGCGATCTGCTGGTAGGAGGAATTCAATTCCCGCGCCATCGCGTCAGCAGCAGCCACCACTTCCTGCTGAGCAGCGTAGTTGCCTGGTTGGTTGACCAGCGACGACAGCGCCGCAGTCAACTCGCCTGCCAGGGCTGATAGGCCGGTCTGATCACCAATGGTGCCAAAAATGTCGTCGAGACGATCTGTGAAAGCCGCGATCTGTTTGCCGTAGTTCGTGTCGGCCAAGGAATTGAAGTAATCCGATTGGATTTCTTCATTAATGATGCGGCTGATCTCGTTGGTGACGATCCCGGCGACATTGCCTTCGCCGTCGAAATAGGCATTTGCAGAGACTGTTTTCTTGGAATAGCCGGCCGTATCAGCGTTCGCGATATTCGACGCAGTTACATCGATCTGACGCTGATTAAACGATATGCCGAAAACCGCTGTATTCAGGGCACTTGTCAGTCCCATGGCGGCTACTCCTCAGAATTACTCAGAAAAGGGATCGCTGGCGGCCAAAGCCGCCAGCGGATGAGCGTTAGCGGACCATATTCAGGGCGCTGTCCAGCATTTCGTCCGCAGAAGTGACGATCTTGGAGTTTGCCGAATAGGCTTGCTGCGTAATGATCAGCTTGGAAAACTCGTCCGCAATATCTGCGTTGGAGAGCTCAAGAGCGTTGGAGATCACGGCACCGCCACCGGACAGGTCGGCATCACCGGAGTCGGAGGTAGCAGCAAAGGCCGCTCCATCCACCCGGCGCAGGTTCTGCTCGGCCTGGAAAGTTGCCAGCGGAATCTCATAAAGTGCACGTGTCTGGTTGTTGGAATAGCTCGCAATCACGCGGCCAGATTCATCGATGGCGATGTTCGTAAGTTCACCGGCTGCATAACCGTTCTGGCTAAGGTTAACGGATGTCGCAATTCCATCCGGATCAGCAAATTGGGTCAGAGACCCGTTTGCAAAGGAGATTGTAATACTGTCGGCTGCATTACCAGCGGTACCTGCTGTGACACCGCCAACCGTTATTTCATCAAGCGTGAAGCTTTCCGTACCAGTGTTGGTGACCGTTACAGCGCCGGCCCCGTTCGGGGTAAGCGTGCTGACATCGCCGTTGCCGTCAAACGTCACATCGCCGATCTTGTAGTACTCGTTCGTCGCATCGCCGCCGGTATCAATATACATGCTCCAGACTTCGGCGCCGGCAGTGTTATCAGTCTTGGCCCAGCGGATGTTCAGCGGAACTTCCGAACCGTTTGAATTATAGGTCGTGACAGAGCCGCCTGTGATTGACGTGGCGAGAAAGTCCGTCTCATTCGTGCCGCCGACTGCAATATCGCTGGCGCCGAGGTTTGCACCAGTAGCAGGCGGAGAGTTCGCACCTGTGTTTAAAAGAGCGGTATCTGGATCAGACCCATCATAGTTCGTGGTATCTGGAACCGTCGGCAAGCTTGCCTGGTAATTCACAGTTGTTGTGGAGTTAGCGGCCAGCGGCTGACTGTTGATCTGAATAACCGATGGATTGTCACCGACCGGGTTGCCGGTCGTCGGATCAAGAGGGAAACCCTTCAGATAGTAACCGGACTGGTTGACGAAGTAGCCCTCCTTGTTGACTTCAAAGTCGCCAGCGCGCGTGTAAAAGGAGTCATCTGCAAAGGTTGTCGAGCCGTCGACAAAGTCGGCCGCCTGCGTAACGACAAAGTACCCCTCGCCATTGATGGCCATGTAGGTATCAACGTCGTTGGATGAGATGTCGCCACCGATTGAGTTGGTTGCTCGCGACGTGGCATAGGTTGTTCCAGAGACTTGGTCGGCCTGCGTGGACCCGCCACCGGACACCAGATCGGAGAAGGTTGTATCGAGACGCTTGAACCCAACCGTCTGTGAGTTCGCAACATTGCCCGAGATATTTTCAAGCGCGGTCGCCTGCGCTGACAAACCAGAAACGGCGGAGTTGATCGCCCCGTAAATACCCATGTTTCGTCCTCTTGGTCACTGTGGGCATGCTCCTGAACAAGGACAGCCCGGTTTCGAAGAGGATCAGCAAGCAATGTGCCAAACAGCACAAGGGTCGAAATCAACAAATAATATCAGTTAGATAAAACAATTTTCCTCGTTTACCTATCGGCGAACGACAGCGGTACACCCTGTTCAGAGCGGCAAAAACTTCCCGGCAGACAGGCAAGAGTCTCCACTTACCGGTGCTCAACCGGCACACTCTGCAAAAAGCTGACTTGCATCCCATGCGCCCGCCTGCCACTTTTCGGCAACATGAATGACAGGGACACCCACATGCGCTTTGAAGGCACCGATAGTTACATCGCCACTGAGGATTTGAGAGTTGCGGTTAATGCCGCAGTCGCACTCGAGCGGCCCCTACTGGTCAAGGGCGAACCGGGAACCGGAAAGACTGTCCTTGCTGAGCAGGTCGCTCAGGCCCTGAACGCCCCGTTGATCGAGTGGCATGTCAAATCGACCACCAAAGCCCAGCAAGGCCTTTATGAGTACGATGCGGTTTCGCGGCTGCGCGACAGCCAGCTCGGCGACGAACGGGTCAAGGACATCAACAACTACATCCGCAAAGGCAAACTCTGGGATGCGTTCGTGGCACCGGAAAAACCGGTTCTGCTGATCGATGAAATCGACAAGGCGGATATCGAGTTTCCGAACGACCTTCTGCTCGAACTCGATCGCATGGAGTTCCACGTTTACGAGACCGGTGAAACGGTTCGCGCCACACAGCGCCCCGTCGTAATCATTACGTCGAACAACGAAAAGGACCTGCCGGACGCCTTCTTGCGCCGCTGTTTCTTCCACTTCATCAAATTCCCGGATGCAGAGACGATGACCGAAATCGTCGAAGTTCACTTTCCGGGCATCAAGCAGCGCTTGCTCAACGAAGCACTGCGCATGTTCTTTGAAGTCCGGGATGTTCCGGGCCTGAAGAAGAAGCCGTCAACCTCGGAGCTTATCGATTGGATCAAGCTGCTTCTAAATGAAGACATTGACCCTGAGACCTTGCGCCAACAGGATAGTGGGAAATTGATTCCGCCCCTGCACGGTGCTTTGCTGAAGAATGAACAGGATGTCCATCTTTTTGAACGCCTGGCATTCATGGCACGCCGGGAACGGGGATAATCCGATCACGGGACGCATCTAACATGCTCCATCTGACGAAACTTGCCCTCCTCTGCTTGATCGGCGCTTGGACACTCTCCGGCATTGATGCCGCCGAGGCCCAGGTGAGCCCGGAAGCTGAGGCTGGCTGGCAGAGCGATGTAGAGGGCCTGCGGCATTTTACCGGCCTCCGCTGTCCGGATGTTATTGGAGCTTATTACCGTATCAAAGTGATGGAAGGTGATGGCTCGAGCCTGGCTGGCTGCATCTATACCGGCCGCGACGGCATTACCGCGGTATTGCGGATGCACTTGCAAGGCTCAGGACGCCGCGAAGCAGTCAGTTTTTCACGCAGCTATAAGGCAGCCGGGTTTGAATCCATCTTGTTAAGCGGCCCCGCCGAGACAGGCATTTCCTTCAAGACCGGAACGCGGGATAACGCGACCCAATGCGAAACCTTCTGGCATTTTGCCGGTGCTAAAGCCGACTTCACCCTATGGATGGCCTACACTCTACCAACCCAGGAAATTGACATTGGCCCGGCAATCGCGTCTTTCACAGAAGCATTGGCCCGCCAGAATTGACCCGGTTCGGCTCCAAAGGACAAAAGCGAGGGCATCTGCATGCGTCTCTACCTTTTTAGGCACGCAAAATCCGACTGGGGAGACGCCGATCTTGCAGATTTTGACCGTCCATTGAACGGACGCGGGAAATCTGCAGCCCGCGTGATGGGGCGGTACATGCGGGAACAAAACCTCCTTCCAAACCGCATCCTGTGCTCCACCTCTTTGCGAACCCGCGAGACGCTCTCTCGCACCCTGCCGTTTCAACCCCAGGAAGCGCAGATCCATCTGTTGTCCGATATCTACGACGAAAGCGATCTCAGCTATACCAACGTGATCCGGCGCCATGGCGGACGGGCCCAACAGCTCATGGTGATTGGGCACAACCCGGCCACCGAGCAGACCGCAATAGAACTCGCCGGAACCGGTGATGCAGATGCCATGGCAGATCTGCGGATCAAGTTCCCCACTGGCGCGCTCGCGGTCATCGACTTCGACATTGCCGGCTGGGATGAAGTGCAGATCGGAACCGGCCACCTGGAGCGGTTCGTCAAGCCCCGGGATCTCGTCGCAAAATTGGACGACTAACCGCCGGAGCGCCACTTACATTTGCAAGTCCATGGACTGACGCCTACATGACGGCCATGGAGGCCATTGCTTGACATCCCTGACAAATCTCGCCGAAGAAGCCCGGCTGACCCTTGCCAATCTGACAGATGCCGCAACAGACCTGGCTGTACCAAGCCTGCGTCTCGGCGTCACCGGCCTGGCCCGCGCGGGCAAGACCGTGTTACTGACATCACTCGTGCACAATCTGGTGCATGGCGGCCGCCTGCCTGTCTTCAGCGCCGCAGCGGGTCAGAGGATGACCGGTGCACGCCTTCAGCCCCAGCCCGACGATGCGGTTCCAAGGTTCGACTACGAAAGCCATGTTCAGGCCCTGGTCAAAGACCGGGTCTGGCCGCAATCCACACGGCAGGTTTCCGAACTCAGACTGACCATCGACTATGAAAGCGCCTCCTACGTTTACCGGAAACTCGGACCGGGCCGCCTGCATCTGGACCTCATCGACTATCCTGGCGAATGGCTTTTGGATTTGCCCTTGCTCGACAAGGACTATGCAACTTTTTCCGCCGAGGCTGTTGCACGGGCACGGAAAGAGCACCGGTCATCGATTGCCGGACCCTTTCTTGAGGCATTGAATGAAGCCGCTGCAAAAGCGGATGCTCCGGAAGATGAACAAACTGCGCAGAAACTCTCAGCGGCTTTTAAAAGCTATTTGAGCGCCTGCCGCGCGGATGCACATGCCTTGTCGATGCTGCCACCCGGTCGGTTTCTGATGCCCGGCGACCTTGACGGGTCTCCAGCGCTCACCTTCGCGCCACTCGACATTGCCCCGGATGCGCCCCCGGCGCGGACGGGCACAATGCGTGCGATGATGGAGCGGCGGTATGAGGCCTACAAGACCCATGTGATCCGCCCGTTCTTCCGCAACCATTTTGCGCGGCTAGACCGGCAGATCGTCCTTGTTGATGTCCTGCAGGCTCTAAACGCGGGCCCACATGCGATACTGGATCTGGAAATTGCTCTCAGCGAAGTGCTGTCGGCATTCCGGCCGGGCCGCCGGAGCTGGCTGTCGTCTATTCTCAGCCGGAGGATTGACCGGATCCTCTTTGCAGCGACCAAGGCCGACCATGTTCACCGCACCGATCACGACCGTTTGGAAGCGATCACCCACCGCCTGGTGGGCAGAGCCGCTGATCGCGCGCGGTTCAAGGGCGCTGAAGTTGATGTTCTTGCGCTCGCAGCCGTGCGCGCGACCCGGGAAGCCAGTGTGCGCCACAAGGGCCAGAAGCTGCCGGCGATCCTCGGCACACCGCTGCCAGGCGAGAAGATCGACGGTGAAACCTACGACGGGAATACCGAAATCGCAATGTTTCCCGGAGACTTACCGGAAAACCCCAACATGCTCTTTGAGGATATTGAATCACTTTCTCAAGACACCGGCCAAACTCCACGTCAGACTGATCCTTCACTGCAGTTCATGCGGTTCCGGCCGCCGAAGCTGGACACGACCGCAGAAGGCCTGACACTGTCCCTACCCCATATCCGCCTCGACCGGGCCTTGGAATTCCTTCTCGGAGACCGTCTGGCATGACCGATACGAACTCCCGCCCACCCCGCAAACCAGCCGCCTTCCGTCTCGATGACAGCAAGGTTCAACTCTCCGACGACCATGCTGAAAACCCATCTGCCGGCCACGCATTGATCACCGAAGAGGTGCTTGACGAGGAAGCCCCGCGCCTCCCTCGCTCGGCCAGCACACCCAAGTCCGGTTCCAGCTTCGGCAAATGGCTTCTGGTTGGTCTCGGTGGTCTTGTTTCCCTCAGCATTGGCCTGGCCGTAGACAGTCTGATCCGGGATCTCTTTTCCAGAACCGACTGGCTCGGATGGCTTGGCGTCGCCCTTGCCGCCATCGCCGTTGCCGGACTGATTGGTCTGACTGCGCGCGAACTTGCCGGTGTTCTCCGTCTCAAGCGCATCGATGATCTCCGGGAGCGTTTACAGACCGCTGCTGACACCGATGATGCTGAGAAAGCTCAGAACGGCCTGAAAGACCTCCTCGCCATTTACCAGGACCGGCCGGAGACCGCGCTTGGACGCAAGACGTTGAGTGGCCATATGCGCGAGATCATCGACGGCAAGGATCTGGTGATGCTGGCCGAACGCGATCTTTTGCAGGCTCTGGACCAGGAAGCCCGCAAGATCGTCATGAACAGTGCCAAGCGGGTCTCCATCGTAACGGCTGTGAGCCCCCGGGCGTTGGTCGACCTTCTAATGGTCCTGTTTGAAAACGTCCGCATCATCCGCCGCCTGTCGACCCTTTACGGCGGGCGTCCGGGCACGCTCGGCTTTATCCGATTGGCCAAGCACGTCTTGGCCCATCTTGCAGTTACCGGCGGCATGGCCGCAGGTGATAGCCTTGCCTCACAAGTGCTTGGTCACGGCGTGGCCGCACGCCTGTCAGCACGTCTCGGCGAGGGCGTCATCAACGGCATTTTGACCGCACGCATCGGGATCGCTGCAATTGCCGTCTGCCGGCCGGCGCCGTTCATTTCAACAAAGGGACCCAGCGTGTCCGACTTCATGGGCGAACTTTTGTCATCCGCCGAAGCTGAGACCGAGCCCAAGAACGGCAAAACCTCGAGCTAACCGGACCAGAAAACGGTCTGTTTAATTACTTGAAAGCCAAACATAGAAAATAGGCTCCAGCACGCCAACAACCTTTAGTCGAAATCTGCAAGAACAACTTAACCAAACCCAAGCATTTCGAATGTAATTCCGCTACGGAATTGACCCTTGTCAATGCAAAAATTACTTTGCTGGCGTAGCCATTTTGCGACCCGAAGAGAGGACACAAAATGGCCACAGAAACACTTCCAACAACAAACAAGGCTCCGGCAACCGCCAAGAATGGGACCCTAACCGAACCGGCCAAAAAGCCAGCTCCGAAGCGCACCCGGAAAACTCCCGCGCAAGCGACCCCGGCTCCCACTACAGCTGAACAAAAAGAGGCCAACGACCGCCTGCATCAGCTCGCTCAAATGCGTCACGATCCCGCAGCGATCAATCATGTCTTCGAAACTGGCGAATATCCTTACGCCAACAAGATGAAGCGGGCGCCCTATGAAAAACGGAAAGCGGCCCTTCAGGCAGAGCTGTTGAAAGCACAGCAATGGGTCCAGGACACCGATCAGCGCATTGTTCTCATCTTCGAAGGCCGGGATGCGGCTGGCAAGGGCGGTACGATCAAACGGTTCAACGAACATCTGAACCCACGGGCGGCCCGCGTGGTTGCGCTTCAAAAGCCAACAGAGCGCGAAAGCAAACAATGGTATTTCCAGCGCTATATTGAGAACCTGCCCTCCGGCGGTGAAATGGTGTTCTTCGACCGGTCCTGGTACAACCGCGCCGGTGTCGAACGGGTCATGGGCTTCTGCTCGCCGAACCAATACCTGGAATTCATGCGTCAGTGCCCTGAAGTTGAACGGATGCTGGTCCGCGATGGAGTTCTGATGTTCAAATACTGGTTCTCAGTCACATCCGACGAGCAGCGCCGCCGCTTCAAGCAGCGGGAAGTCGATCCGCTGAAACAGTGGAAGCTCTCCCCGATCGACAAGGCCTCCCTCGACAAGTGGGACGACTACACCGAGGCCAAGGAAGCAATGTTTTTCTATACCGACACCGCCGATGCGCCCTGGACCATCGTCAAGTCGGATGACAAGAAACGTGCCCGCCTCAACTGCATGGAGCATTTCTTGTCCTCCCTGCCCTATCCGGGCAAAAATACCCGTGTGGTCGGCCAGCCAGATCCGCTAATTGTCGGCACCGGCCATCACGTCATCGGCCGGGATCACCACATCCTTGGCAAGACGCTCCATCCGGACATCAAGGGTGGCCGGTCTACAAACGGCAGCTGACCAACTATTTGAGGCGTTAGATCAAGGACGAACACGAACCTTCGATCGAAGTATCGCCTACATGCCGCACCGGCCTTGAGCCGGTGCCTTGCATTCAAACCGAACTCATTTCTAAAGGCTGAGTACCCGTCAAGTCCCGGATCTTCGCCTCGCTGCGTCCGGGAAGGCTTGATCGCAAGCGATGCCAGAGGTCTGCTACGCATCTGATCGCAGCGTCCGTCCGACCGTCTTCAGTTACGGCCCCTATTACCTCAAGAACGGCTCGACACCCAACGCCGCCGCCGTTAGTGTCAAGCGCATGTTCATTACCTTTTTCACCGAACTGAAATCCGCCGGAATCCCGGTCTCCTTGCGTGAGTATCTGACGCTGATGGAGGCGCTGGATAAGGATCTGGCCGAGCGCAGCGTCGAGGATTTTTATTATCTGGCGCGCCTGTCGCTGGTGAAGGACGAGAGCAATCTCGACAAGTTCGACCGGGTGTTCGGGACCGTGTTCAAAGGGCTGGAGCTGATGAGCGACGTGCCCATCACGGAGATCCCGGAAGACTGGCTTCGCAAGCTCGCCGAAAAACACTTGAGCGAAGAGGAAAAAGCGCAGATCGAGGCCATGGGCGGATTTGAGAAGCTCATGGAGACCTTGGCCGAACGCCTCAAGGAACAGGAAAAACGCCACCAAGGCGGCAATAAGTGGATTGGCACGGCGGGTACTTCGCCATTTGGCGCCTACGGCTACAATCCGGAAGGCATCCGGATTGGCCAAAAGGAAAGCCGCCACCGGCGTGCGGTGAAGGTCTGGGACAAGCGCGAGTTCAAGGATCTCGATGACACCCAGCTTCTTGGCACCCGCAACATCCAGGTTGCCTTGAAACGGCTGCGCAATTTCGCCCGCACTGGCGCAGCGGAAGAGCTGGATCTCGATCATACGATCAAGGCGACCGCTCACAAGGGCCTTCTCGACATCAAGATGCGCCCCGAACGGCACAATGCCGTCAAGGTGCTGCTGTTCTTCGACATTGGTGGATCGATGGACGATCACATCCGGGTCTGCGAAGAACTCTTTTCGGCCGCTAGGTCCGAATTCAAGGTGATGGAGCATTTTTACTTCCACAACTGTCTTTATGAGACGGTCTGGAAGGAAAACAGGCGGCGCCACACCGAGCGGCTGCCAACGATGGACGTGCTGCACAAGTACCCGTCCGACTACAAAATCATCTTTGTCGGCGATGCCTCCATGAGCCCCTATGAGATCGCCTATCCGGGTGGATCGGTGGAGCACTGGAACGAAGAAGCAGGATCTGCCTGGATGCAGCGCGTCACCGGGCTCTACAACAGCGCCATCTGGCTCAACCCTGTCCGCCAGGAACACTGGCGTTATACACCCTCGATCCAGATGATGCAGGAATTGATGGAAAACCGCATGTTCCCGATGACCGTGGAAGGACTGACGGACGCCATGAAGGAACTGGCCCGCTAACCGGCCCATAGGGGCGCAGAATATGTCTGGACAGAAACCGCCCGCCTCTGCCTCGCCGGTCGCCCACGCAACAACGACCGGCATGACCGGTGGCGGGTTTTACAATCAGAACTCCACACCGCAGTGGGACGCAACGGCTGCTGTCCTTGACCATCTGGAAGCCGCTGCGGATGCGCTGCCGCTGGACGGTACCGGGCCGATCTGTCTGGCCGATTTCGGCTGCTCGGAGGGGCGAAACTCCATCGCAGCGTTGAGCAGGCCCGTCTCCCGCCTGGTGCAGCGGACAGACCGGCCGATCCAGACGATCCATTCCGACCTCCCAACCAATGACTTCTCAAGCCTCTTGCGTTCTCTGCGGCCGGAGGGGCACTCCGTTTTTGGACAGCCAAATGTCTATTCGTCCGTTGTTGGCGGCTCGATGTATAACCAACTGCTGCCGGATAGAAGCCTACATATGGCGACGACGTTCAACGCGATCGGTTTCCTGTCCAGAAAACCCATTGCGACGCTGCCGGGTTACATCTTTCCAAATGGTCCAAGCGCTATCCGCAACAACGGCTTCGTTTCCGAAGAAGATCAGGCGGCTTTTTCAGAGCTCGCGCGGCAAGACATTGCGACCTTTCTAAAAGCCCGATCCAAGGAGCTGGTGCCAGGCGGCAAGCTGCTGCTGCAGGTGTTCGGCGCAAATGAGACCGCCAGCACCTGCGACGGGATCTATGATCTTCTAAACGATGCGGTTCTCTGTTTCGTCGAAGACGGCTCGATATCCGAGGACGTTTACGAGGCGTACTATCAGCCGGTCTATATGCGGACGTTGGAGGAACTGACAGCGCCTGTCAGCGATCCGGCACTTGGCGCTGCCGGGCTTTTCCAGATTGACCACGCAACATCCTACGAGATCCCGGTCTCCTTCAATGAGCACTTTTCCGCGGATGGAGATCTGGAAACTTACGCGCGGGATTACGTCAATTTCTTCCGCGCCTTTACTGAAGCGGTTCTCCGAAATGCACTCCCGGCAAACGATCAGCGGGACACTCTTGTTGAGCAGATCTACGAAAAAGCCATTCAGTTGCTGAAAGCCGCACCGGACCTCTATCCGTTCCGCTATATCGCCGTCGCAGCACTCATGACACGAACAGACAGTCGGGTGATTTGAAAAAAACGGCGGCAGGCTCTCGCCCACCACCGTCTTCCTCCTCCAGAGAAGCTGGGATAACCCTCAGCTGTCGCGCAGCACCATGACCGAGCATGGCGCATGACGGACGATGTGGGCGGCATTTGAGCCGATAAAATAGGTGGAGAGCCCCGGTTTGTGGGATGTCATCAACACGAGGTCACACTCTGCCTTTTCGGCTTCCTCGATCACTTCATGGTAGACCGACCCAACCCGGACCATCACATCGACCGCTCCTTCCGGGACATCCAACGCATCACCGATCTTTTGCAGGATGCCAGCGGTTTCCCTCAGCTCGTTTTCCTGAAAGCCTTCCGGCAACTGGCTTGCGACGAAGCTCTGCACTTCCGGACAAACTCCGAGCAAATGAATCTTGGCACTGTAGTCGCGGGCCATCTGAGCTGCTTTCGCCAGAGCATCATCGGCAAATTTCGGTTCAGCCGGATCTATGGGAACAAGGATTTTCTTGAACATGGCGTTACTCCCTTAAAATTCTTGAAGGGAATCTAGGCCTCCGCCAAGGCCCTTCGCCATGAGGCAGATCAATCAGCCGTCCGGACTGCCGAAATACCGCCCGGGTGTTACGCCGAATGCCTTCCGAAAGGTCGCGACAAACGCGCTCGGTCCCTCATAGCCGAGTTTGTGCGAGACATCCGACACGCTGCGCCCTGCAGCCAAAAGTTCAAGCGCGCGAAACAGCTTCACCTGCCGACACCACGTCCGGTAGTTCATCCCGGTCTCCGCCTTGATCCGGCGCTCAAAGGACCGGACAGACATGGCGCTTTGTGCCGCGGCCTCGGCGAGCGCCGGGACGTGAGCGGGACAGCGCACCAAGCCATCGCACAAGTCCCTCAATCTTGGATCTTGCGGCATGGGTAGCTGAAGCGGCGCTGCCGGCAGCATTTTCAGCTGATCAAGAATGACATCAGCGATCCGGCCTGCCGGTCCATCAATGGTTTCCGCGCGCGGGTAGGCCATGAACTCCAGGATCAAGGCCCGCAACAAGGTTGTCACCTGAATAACCTGAGCCGTCTTCGGCAGATCCTGAGCGTAGTCGTAACTGACATAGACGAACCGAATGTCTGTATCGGTCAGATAGCGGGTTTCGTGCGCGATCCGTGGCGGCAGCCAGACTGCCCGCTCCGGCGGGGCGAAAAAGGTCCCAACTTCAGTATCGATCGCAATCGAGCCTTTGACGACGTGAAAGAGCTGGGCTGAGTCGTGCGAGTGCCAGCCATTATGTCCGGGTCCGGCTCTCTGGCTGTTGGCATATCCGATGATCTTCGCCTTCACTTCATGATCGGGAAACGCGGATAACTCCGGATGGATCGGCATAACCTGCCCTTTTTGATGTTACGTGGGATTGGCGAAACAGAAACATATCATGACAAAACAGCGCTAACACGCAA
The DNA here is from genome assembly GCF_055755305.1 of Roseibium sp. R5. Lineage (NCBI taxonomy): Bacteria > Pseudomonadati > Pseudomonadota > Alphaproteobacteria > Hyphomicrobiales > Stappiaceae > Roseibium > Roseibium sp. R5. The sequence continues at coordinate 2,751,998 of NZ_CM146910.1, read as the reverse complement.
GAGCGCAATCGAAGTACAAGCGAACCGCAGCGCTGCCAGCACCCACTTTTTTGGCAAGAAACAAATGACGTACTTCACACAAAGCACAAACCCAAATGAATTGACCGGGTGGCGCTCGCCTGCCGTCCTCTTAATGATCATGGCCGGAGCCATGCAGCTGTCCTTTGCTGCCTGGTGGAACCTGATGAACAATTTCGCTGTTCAGGAGCTGGACTTCACAGGCCGGGAAATTGGCATCCAGCAGTCCATCCGTGAAATACCAGGTTTCCTGAGCTTCCTAGCCGTTTACCTGCTGCTTGTGATGCGCGAGCAAACGCTGGCTTATCTCTCGCTTTTGCTCCTCGGCATCGGTGTGGCAATTACCGGGTACTTCCCCACCGCGCTTGGCTTCTACATAACGACCCTGATCATGTCGATCGGCTTCCATTATTACGAAACCATGGCGCAATCGCTGTCCTTGCAATGGCTGCCCAAGGCAACAGCGGCTGCCAGTATGGGCAAGATCCTGGCTGTGGGCTCATTCGCCCAGCTGATTGCCTACGGTCTGATTTTCATTGCCTGGAAGACGTTCAACCTGTCGTTCACGGTGGTCTTCGCGATCGCCGGTGGCTTGACCATTGTTGTGCTGGCCTTCCTCATCATGGCCTATCCGCATTTCAAGGAAGGTGTTCCGCAGCACAAGAAGCTGATCCTGAAGAAGCGCTACTGGCTCTATTACGCGTTGACGTTCATGGCCGGTGCCCGCCGGCAGATCTTCACAGTCTTTGCCGGCTTCCTGATGGTCGAACGCTTTGGCTACGATGTTCATGAGGTTGCCGGGCTTTTCTTGATCAACGGCGTCTTCAACATGCTGCTCGCGCCGAAGATCGGCAAACTGATCGTCCGCTTCGGTGAACGCAAAGCCTTGATCCTGGAGTATGCCGGTTTGATTGGGGTCTTCGTGACCTATGCTTTCGTCACCAATGCGACTGTTGCAGCCGCACTCTACGTGATCGACCACGCCTTCTTTGCAATCGCAATTGCCATCAAAACCTACTTTCAGAAGATCGCCGATCCGGCTGACATCGCACCGACAGCAGGTGTTGCCTTTACAATCAACCACATCGCTGCAGTCTTCATCCCTGTAGTTTTCGGGTTAGTCTGGCTGGTGTCCCCGGCAGCCGTCTTTCTGGCAGGCGCCGGAATGGCCGCCGTCAGCCTGTTCCTCTCGACCATGATCCCGTCCAACCCGGATGACGGGAACGAGGTTGATTGGTGGTTCCGCAAACCAGCTGCCCAACCGGCAGAATAATAACTGGCCACAAACAAAAACCCCGCCGGATCGCTCCGGCGGGGTTTTTCAGTTGGGACTGCAAAGCGTCTTAAGCTTGACGTTCCGGGACGTGGACGACCAGTCCGTCCATGTCGCCCGTCACCTTGATCTGGCAAGACAGACGCGACGTCGGCTTCACGTCATAGGCAAAGTCAAGCATGTCCTCTTCCATCGGTTCCGGCGAACCGGTTTTACCCGACCATGCATCATCGACATAAACATGGCAGGTCGCGCACGCGCATGCGCCGCCGCACTCGGCTTCAATGCCCTGAACCATGTTCTTGATGGCGTTTTCCATGACCGTGGACCCTTCGGCGGCATCAACTTCCGTCCGGGCTCCATCGGCAGTTACAAAGGTGATTTTTGGCATAGTCGCGTCCAAGGATAAAAGTGTCTCTCGATGACCCGACATAAAGGTTCCGGACAAAAGGTCAAGGACCATGCCATTTATGGATGGAAAACAGAGTCTGGCGTTGAGAGAAATCAGCCTTCCAGCAGATCGCAGATATACCCGTTGGCTTCTGTGACCGCCGCAACGAGACCTGTCATCGGTGCATTAGGTACAGCTTTCAAGTCCCCTTCCAGACACTCACAGGCCGTCGCGACCCGCGCAGCACCAATCGCCCGCGCTGAGCCTTTGAGCGTGTGAACTAGGTCGGCGCGGACAGAAGGATCCGTCTCATTCTCCAAACGCTCCAGCGTCATTCGGGATTGCGACTTGAACAAGTGAAGAACTTGAACCTCGAGATCACGGTTGCCCAGTGTGTTTGTCGCCAGCTGCACCAGGTCAATTGGTGCTTCGGGACTGGCGCGTCCTGACACGCGTGCCATCGATGAAGGGGCCATAAGGGTGCTCCGAAATACTCAACACATGCCTGGCGGCACCCTGCCGCAAGCTCTACAGGGGTATGAGTGTGCAGCGAAGACCCAAACGCCCGGTTAAATCAGGCGTTTCACGATTGCAAATTCGAGCATGTCCCCAAAAAATTGATTTCTTGGTTAACGAGCATTAAGGGCCTGCGCCGAACCAGAGGAAAAATCCCTTGCTTTTTCGCAGGTTTCCTGAATCGCTAAAATTTTAATAAAATGATTCGCATTAACTTTTTTCGTTTTTTTGACTTGCGGTCAATAATTCGAACGCGTCTGCAGTGAGCTTGCAAACCAGCCAGTCAGGCTTGATTGGGTTGGAAAACCAAGGCTCTGCCCAACCTGCATCGATGCACGAACGGATCGTGCGGGCGGGGACCTGGCGGCCTTGATCATCAAAGAGAGGCAACTTTCCTCCCGGCTGGGCGAGCCCTGATTTCAACCAGCGCTTTTGTGCAGGTGACAAACTGCCTGCATTAAGTGCAGATTTTTTTGCCGGTCCCGTTTCGCTTTCCGTTACGTGCTTTTGCTTCGTTTGAGGCATGAGATCCCCCTCCTAAGTGATTCAGGCGATTGCTGTTTCTTGTTCGTTAGGAGAGATTGTGCCATTACAGTATCTGATGCGGCAAGATGGGGAGAATGCTGTCAACCTTCATGGTTGCAGCGGGTCAGCGGCGGCCCTTCCCAGAGTTTATGATCCGAACCGGAAACAGTGTTAGTCTCGGTTCAAGATCGGCGCATCCGGTTGACCCTCATGACAGCGAAAAGCTGCCTGAGATCACCGGTGTGTAAAGAGTACGGATGTGAGGCGACCCAAAAATGGCAAATCCGACGAAGGCGAAAGATCCGGCGGAAGCAGCTCTGTCTGCGGTTGAAGAAGCGCTTAAGCTCGATTTCGGCGGCCCTGAAGCTTCAGCGGCAGATCAACCGGCGGAACAGGAAACGCCGAGCGATGAGCGCCCGTCACGGCGCGCGGCCAAGACTGCGGACAACAGCGAAGCGGATAAAGACAACCAGCGCCCGGCACGCCGCCGTGGACGCGGTGGACGACCGCCCGCTGCCAATGACGACCGCCGGAACATCGGCAATCTGATTTACGCCCTGCAACGCCGGCCATCGACAGCGCCTTTCTGGGGTGCATTTGCCCTGAGCGCCGTTTGGGCCGCGCTCGGCACCAGCCTTTTCATGTCTTCGTTCGCCGACCGGGTTGCGGGCGTCACGGATGCAGAAACACTGATGCAGTCTCCGGACATGATCCTGGCTGCAATCGGGATCGTTGTTCCGATCATCTTCTTCTTTGTCATGGCCATGATGATCTGGCGCGCGCAGGAAATGCGTATTGTCGCCCGCGGCATGACCGAAGTTGCCCTTCGCCTCGCCGAACCTGAAGACATGGCCAAGGAATCCATCTTGAGCGTTGGTCAGGCCATCCGCCGCGAAGTCGCTGCTATGGGCGACGGCATTGAACGCGCCATCGCCCGAGCCAGTGAACTGGAGGTTCTGGTCCACAACGAAGTGTCTTCGCTGGAACGCTCTTACAACGACAATGAGCTGAAAATCCGGTCTCTGATCGAAGAGCTGGTCACACAGCGCGAAGCGATTGTCATGAACGCCGAGCGGGTTCGGGAAACGATCGCCGGCGCGCACGAGAATTTTGCCTCTCAGCTCTCTGACACATCTGGTGAACTCGGGTCGAATGTCGACCAAGCGACCCAGCGGATGATCGACGCGGTGAATGCCCGGGTTGAAGAACTCACCAGCACCGTGGATTCGCGGATCGAGTCCCTTGGCGCGACGCTCAACGCCTCCGGCAACGAGATGGTGGAATCTCTCACCGTTCGCGCGGAAGATTATGTGGCCCGCCTGTCCACCACCGGCACCGAGCTCGTCGAGAACCTCTCGCAAACCGGCACCACGATGTACGAGACCCTCTCCTACCGTGGCAATGAGGTGAACGAACGCTTCGCCGAGACCGCCAACACCTTCGTCGAAACCCTGACCAAGCGTGGCCTGGAGATCAACGAAACGCTGACCACGTCGAGCACCACAGTGGTCGATACGCTCAGCAGCAAAGCCGATGAATTCCGCACCGCGCTTGAAACCACAGGGACTCAGGTCGGCGATACCATCACGGCACGCGGCGAAGAGATCAACGCGAACCTGTCTCTGACATCCGGCCGCCTGATCGACACAATCACGGCACGGACCGAAGAGCTGGTGACAACGGTCGACACCCGCGTCACTCATCTGGATGAGGCGCTTGCGGAAACCGGCAACAGGGTTGTCGAGAGCATTTCCGAAAAAGGTCAGACCGTCACCGATACCATTTCCATCCGGGGTGCGGAGATCGTCGAAACCCTCTCCAGCCGCTCCACCGAGGTTGCAGAAATCCTGCGCGGCACTGGCGAAAGCATCGTTGTCGACCTGTCCCTGCGCGGCGGCGAAATCGCAGCCAAACTGGACGAAACAGCTGGTTCTCTCACACAGACCATTTCGGTCCGCGGCGGCGAATTGGCCGACAAGCTCGACAATATCTCCGAGCGGATCTACACGGCCATTTCGATCAACGGCACCGAGCTGGACGAGCGTCTTGCTGCCCGCAGCAACGAAATGGCCAGCATCCTTGAACAACAGACCATCGGCTTCCGCGAAACCCTGGAAAGCGTATCCGGCCAGTTCGCTGCAGGTCTTGGCGAACAAACCGGCTCTCTCACTCAGAAACTCGCTGAAACCGGCACTCAACTCGCCGAGCTCATTGGCAGCCGTGGTGACCGCGTTGCCGGCGACATCAACGAAATTAGTGGCAAGATCGCGGAGACCATCGAAGTCCGCGGCCAGGCCCTCAACGATGGCCTTGCAAACCGTTTGGGCGAGCTGGAAACCATCGTTTCGGATCGCGGCGGTCAATTGATCGATGCGTTCGACACCAAAACTCTGTTGTTGTCGGAAGCTCTCGACAGCCGTCTGTCGACCTTGGACGTTACATTCGGCAATCGCATCGAAACGATGGACAGCAAGCTGGGCGAGCGGATCGAGACCATGGATGCGTCCCTGGATCAGCGGTTCTCGGCCATCGATTCCACGCTCACCGACCGCATCAGCACGATGGACGCATCCCTTGGGGACCGCATCGCGGCCATGGACACGTCCCTTGAGCATCGCTTCACGACCATGGATGCAACGCTCGGCGATCGCATCTCGACCATGGATGCGTCTCTCGAGCAGCGTGTGACGACCATGGACACCACGCTCGGCGAGCGGATCTCCACGATGGACTCCTCGCTTGGCAGCCACATTAACACCTTGGATCTGACCCTGGACCAACGCACGGCTGCATTTGAAGCTGCGCTGGAGTCCCGGACGCAGATCCTCGGCGATGCCATCGAACAACGTACCACCGTCATCAGCGACACGTTGGAGGACAAGACCCGCAACATCACGGATGTCCTCGCGGACCGTTCCGATGCAATCACGTTGCAACTTGGCCAGCGTGTTGAAGCTGCGGGCAACACACTTGCAAACCGTGTCGATGAGATCGGCACCAAGCTGACGTCACATGTCGATACAGCCGCAGGCGCCATGGCCGAGAAGGCTGAGCTCCTGACTGCAACCATGACCAGCGGCACCGACAGGATCGACGAGACCCTCGATGCCCGTGCACGTCAGATTTCCGATACCCTGATTTCACGCACCAAAGAGATCGCTCAGGCCTTCGTTGAAGGTCAGGACGAAATGACCTCTGCCCTCGACAACCGCCTGGCAGAAGCCGGCTCGGTCCTAGGCAAGCAGAGCGAGCAACTGACGGAATCCCTGTCTGAGCGCATTGCTGAGATCAATGTTTCCCTCGGCGCCAAGGTGTTCGAAGTCGCAGAAACGCTCGACACGCGCGCCAGCCAGCTGGAAACCGTCCTGAATGAGCGCCTGGAAAGCATTTCCGGCACACTGACAGGCGAAAGCGAGCGCGCTCGCGATATCCTGACCGCTGTCATTTCCGAGGCCGGCGCAACCTTGTCGACCGAAAGCACGCGCCTCCGCGATATGGTTCAGGAAGCTGTCGCCAGCGCGGTTCAGTCGCTTGCCGATGAGCGCACCCGCACGGTTGAGATCGTGGACGGTGCCCTGAACGATGCGACCGCAAAACTGTCCGGCGAAGGTGACCGGATGCGCCAGATCGTTCTTGGATCCGTTGGCGAAGCCCGCGGCATTCTGGTCGGCGAGAGCCAGAAAGCTGCCGAGCAGATCACCCAGACCGTTGCACAGGCGAGCGGCTCGTTGACCAGCGAAAGCCAGCGTGCAGCCGTCCAGATCAGCCAGACCATGGAACAGGCAACTGGTGCCATGTCCGGCGAAAGCGCCAAGATCCGCGAACTGGTTCTGGTAGCAGTCGGCGACGCTGCCCGCGCCATGGCCGCAGAGAGCGAAAAAGCCCGTACGCTTTACGCTGGCACACTGGCCGAATTCACCGGTTCCCTCACCGGCGAAAGCGACAAGGTCCGCAGCGAGCTGTCCGGCTTGATCGCAGAGATCTCCGGCAACCTGTCTGCCGAAAGCGAACAGGCACGCATGACACTTGCGCGCACGCTTGAAGAGATCCGCGGTCAGATGTCTGGCGAAGCCAACATGATCCGCACCCGGGTCAACAGCGCGGTGTCCGAAGCCGCCGACCTGTTGGTCAATCGCGGCAATGAAGTCGCGACCGAGATGCTCGATAAGGCCTCCGCGCTCAACGAAGCCTTCGGTGCGCGCTCTGGTGAACTGGCGAAAATTGTCGGCACGGATGGCAACGAACTCATTTCCGCAATTGAAATGCGCGCCAACGACCTCACGGGCCGCCTGTCGGAAGTTCATGGAGCCATTCTTGAAGCCATCACGGTCAAGGGCAAGGATGTCACCGACACCTTTGCGCATACCGGGCTGGACGCAACTAGGTCTCTGGTTGAGGCCGGCGACCGGATTGTTGCTTCCATCAACGAGCGCAGTGATCAGGCAACTCGCCTCCTCACCGATACCAAACATCGGCTGGAGAACGACGTCACCGACATCCTCAACAAGATTGAGACGTCCAACGCGAACCTGCAGGCGATCGTGTCTACTGCCGGGGAGAACCTCTCTGAAGTGGAAGGCAACCTGGCACGCCGTGCTGGCGAATTCCGCTCAGCCGTCGACCGGGCTGTGTCCGAGACCAACTCGACAACAAGCCTCATCGACGAACAGGTCAGCAATCTGCGCGATGTAACGGCAACCACACTTGCGGACATCCAGAACCTGACCAACCGCTTTGGCGACCAGTCAGAAGAGCTCACAAAAGCGGCTCGGTACCTGGAAGACACCAACCGTTCCGTGGAATCCCGTGTTACTGACCGCAAGAGCGCGATCGAAGAGGTCGCCGACACACTTCTGGCGAAGACAGAAGCTGTCGACACGCTCATGCGTTCGTTCACCCAGACCCTGTCGGAAACGCTGGAAACCGCAGACGACAAGGCGCGCGATGCTGCCGGCATGCTCTCCGCAGCCGCCGAAGCTGCTTCCAAGAAAGTCTCCGAGCAGTTCGAAAGCATGCGCCTGACAGCTGGAATGGAAGGCCAGAAGGCCCGCGATGCCATCCGTGCCGCTCAGGACGACATCATCGCGGAAATGAGCAGAACGGTCAGCGATGCATCAGACCGGTTCAACGACGCGGCGACGCGTATGCGCGATGTGGCCCGCGACGTTCACCGCGAACTGGAGGCGACCCGCAACGAGCTGAAGCAAGGCGTGCTCAACCTCCCGGACGAAGCAGAAGAGTCTTCTGCAGCGCTCCGTAAGGTGGTCAACGAGCAAATCCGCGCCTTGACCGAGCTGTCGGACATTGTTGCAAAACAATCGAACGCGCTCGACATCTCCAAGCCTCAGGCTCAGGTGGCAACAGCGTCGGCAGCTCCTGCGCCGGCTCCAGCGCCCGCCCCTGCTCCACAGATCCCGCAAGCTCCGGTCTTTGCACAGCAGCCTGCGCAGCCGCGCCCAGCAGCTCCGCAGCAGCCGGAAGCCCGCGGTCCGGTCAACACCCGCCGCCAACAGCCTGCACAGCCGGACACGTCTGGTTCGACCGGGAAAGGCTGGGTTTCCGATCTGCTGCGCCGGGCCTCGCGAGATGACGACGCGTCTTCCGACACCGAGCAGGGCCGTTCGCCGCTGCAAACGGTTGAAAGCCTGAACTCGCTGTCTGTCGATATCGCCCGTGCGATCGACCACGAGACGTTCATCGATCTTTGGGAACGCTACCGCAGCGGTGAACGGCATGTCTTCACGCGCCGCCTCTATACACTGCAGGGCCAGCAAACCTTTGATGAGATCCGTCAGAAATATGCACGTGATCCGGAGTTCCGGACTGCTGTCGAACGGTACGTGTCCGATTTCGAGCAGCTCCTGTCTCAGGTCTCCCGCAATGACCGCGACAACATGCTCGGCCAGACCTACCTGACCTCAGACACGGGCAAGGTCTACACCATGCTCGCGCATGCCAGCGGCCGGCTCGACTAACAGACAGCTTCTGTTTGAAACACAAAAGGCGGCTCTCGGGCCGCCTTTTTTCTTTATTGAAGACAAAATTTCGGCGTCAGTTCATTGTGCAATTATGCGCCCGTCTCCCCGGCTTCAACGTCGAGATTTGCCCGGATCCTGGTCATGATATCCAGCATCGCCTCGATTTCTTGCGGAGCCAATCCGCCAAGCATCTTCTGCTCGACCGCCAACAGCTTTGGAGCGAGATCTTTGAACGCGGATTGCCCACTCTCCGATAGAGACAGGAGATAACTCCGGCCATCGGCCTCGTTCGATTGACGGGTCAGAAAACCGCGGTCTTCCATGCGCTTGACGGCCCGGCTGACCACGACCTTGTCCATACTCGACCGATGGACAATCTCACTCGCCTGCAGCCCCTCGGCACTGGAACCGAGAATGGCCATAACCCGCCATTCGGCTGGCGCCATGCCGTAGTCGCGCTGGTAGACGTCAGACAGCGCCCGGGTGACATCGGAATAAAACACCCTGACCAAATACGGGAAAAATGTTTCCAGCTGGAAGCCGCTCGGTGTGAAATCCGTCTCGTTTCCGTGTTCAGTCATGCTGTTCCTTGCCCGATTTGGCTCGATTGTAACCAGTTTGCTCCGCTGAGGCGTACCGATTTGCAAGATTTTACGATTGACTTAGTTTCAATTGCAACTAATTTCGACGAACCCGTTGTTACAGCGGCAAAGCATTTTGATCGGCAAAGACCGTATGGGAGGAACCGCCGTGAAACACTTGAAGCATCTTTCGATCCTGGCCGGCCTGACCGCCGGAACACTGACCGGCTTCACCGCCGCAGCGTCCGCGGATGAACTTGTCCTGTCGTCCTGGCTACCGCCAAAGCACCCGGTCGTGACAGGCGTTATCGAGCCGTGGGCGCAGCAGGTCGCCGACGCGACAGAAGGCCGTGTGACGGTCCGTGTTCTGCCAAAGCCGCTCGGCCCGCCACCGGCTCACTACGACCTCGCCGCTGACGGGGTTGCTGACATCACCTATGGCCTGCACTCGTTCACCAAGGACGACCGTTTCCTTCGCTCTCGCATCGGCCAATTCTCCTTCATTGCCGACACGGCCACGGACGGCTCCAAAGCCTACTGGAAAGTGTATGGCGGCACCCTCGACGCCCAGGCAGAACATGAAGGCACCAAGCTGCTTGGACTTTGGGTCCATGGCCCGGGCATGTTCCACAACAACCAGCGCAAGATTGAATCCGCGGACGACTTCTCCGGTCTCAAAGTCCGGACCCCGGGCGGTTATATCGCTGGCTTGTCGCAGGACCTTGGCATCACCACGCAGTTCATGGGACCGGGCGAAGTCTATGAAAAGCTCTCCCGCGGCGTGATCGACGGCGTCACCTTCCCGATGGAAGCGCTTCAGGCGTTCAACCTCACCGACCACATCAAGTATTCCATGAAGATCCCGGGCGGCATCTACAACACGTCCTGGTTCCTGGTCATGAATGAAGACGTCTGGGACGGCATCTCTGCTGCAGATCAGGCGGCAATTGAGAAAGTCTCAGGGGAAGCACTTGCAGAACGTGCAGGTGGTGTCTGGGACGGCGCCGATACGCGCGGTGCAGCTTACATCGCGGATAAGGACATCGAAGTTTATGATGCCCCTGCCCCGGTTCTCGCCAAGATCAAGGAACTGGCCGACAAACACGAAGGTGCGTGGGTTGAAGCCGTTTCCGGCACTGGTTTTGACGGCGCAGCGGCGCTCAGCGAGTTCCGCGCCCAAACCAACGTCAGCAACTGATCGTGACTGACGGCTCTCATAAATCGACGGCAGGCCGGACCTCAAAGGTCCGGCCTGTCATCAATGCGATCCTTGGCGGGGCGTGCCTTGTGGTGCTGTTCGCATTGATCGGCCTGACATGTGTTGACGTGGTTGCCCGGTATCTCTTCAACAGCCCGGTCACTGGCGCTTATGAATTGACCGAGCTGCTGCTGGCCACACTCATCTTTCTAGCTCTGCCACTGACGACACTTGCCGGCGAACATATCGAAGTTGAGCTTCTGGACGGCGTCAAAAGCCGGTTTTTGAAGCGCTTTGGAACGCTGATCGCTGGAGTTTGTACGATCGGTATCTTCATACTGATTGCGCTTGAGCTGACCGAGCACGCTGAAAAGCTTCAGCGCCGTGAACAGGTGACGGATTCCCTTGAAATCCCGCTTTATCTCATCGGCTGGCTTGGAGCTGCCTCCTTCAGCGTTTCGGCCATCGCCGCCGCTGTTTTCTTCATTTCCCGTTTTCGCAAAGAGGCCTAAAACGTGCTTGAGGCTCTGATTGGTTTTGGTGCCCTGTTCGGCCTTGTCTTGCTGCGTGTGCCGATCGCTGTTGCCATGATTATCGTCGGCACGGCCGGCTTCGCAATGCTGCGCAATTGGAACGCAGCCTTCAACCTTCTCGGCAATGCCGCCTTCGACACCGGCCTTTCCTTCACATTGTCGGTCATTCCGCTGTTCATCTTGATGGGAAATTTGCTGACCATTTCCGGTGTCAGCCAGTCCCTGTTCACGACGGCACACCGGGCACTTCACAAAATGCGTGGCGGCCTGGCAATGGCAACAATCGTGGCGTGCGGCGGTTTTTCAGCCGTTTGCGGGTCGTCCCTCGCAACAGCCGCCACGATGTCGAAAGTGGCCATGCCATCAATGCGAAAGGCCGGTTACGCCGACAGCCTGGCAACGGGCTCCATCGCCGCCGGCGGCACCCTCGGCATCCTGATCCCGCCCAGTGTTATTCTGATCATCTACGGCCTTTTGACGGAGGCCGATATCGGAAAGCTCTTTGTTGCCGGCATCATTCCGGGACTTTTGGGCGTCGTGTTCTACATGGCAGCCGTCTATGTAACGGTGCTCCTGAAGCCCAATCTCGCCCCGTCCAGTCACGATGACATTCCTGTTGAACGCAAGGATGTTTGGGGGGTTCTCGCCGTCCTTGGCCTTTTTGCGATCATCATGATCGGGATCTATGGCGGGTTCTTCACGCCAACCGAGGCTGCGGGGATCGGTGCTGCCACTGCGTTTCTGATAGCACTGTTCTCGGGCGGTTTGACGTTTGAAAAGCTGTTCCAAGCGGGACTGAATTGCGCGCGGACCACCGCAATGATTTTTGCGATCATCATAGGCGCGGAAGTCTTCTCCAACTTCATCAGCTATGCCGGGGTTCCCGACGCCCTTCTGGAATTCGTCCAATCGCTCGATGTGAATGCCTATGTGGTCATTCTCGTTCTGGTTTTGATCTATGTGATCCTTGGCGCGGTTCTGGAAAGCCTGTCGATGATCCTCTTGACCGTGCCGGTGTTCTTTCCGCTCGTCACGTCGTTGGACTTCGGCACCGGAGCATTGAGCGACCCGGAAATGGTGCTCATCTGGTTCGGCATCATCGTGGTGGTCGTCACTGAAATCAGCCTGATTTCACCGCCCATCGGCCTTAATGTGTTTGTGCTGCGCTCGGTTCTGACCGATGTGCCGCTGCGCACGATGTTCGCCGGCATCCTGCCCTTCTGGGCCGCCGACATCTTGCGTTTGGGCCTGCTTATAGCCGTCCCGGCACTCTCGTTGGCACTGATCTAGGAAAACTGCTTGGGGCTCTCGGGCGCTCAGACGTTTCTGAGCGTCCAGGCCGCAATATCGGCGAACACCTGCTCTGCCGACTGGTTCATGGCTTCAACTGCCTGTTCAACGCCAGAGCTGCCGGACGGGGTTTCCCGCCGGAACACCTTGTTGGCAACTGTCCGGCCATTTCGGTCATTGACCACCCGCGCTGCAATCTCAACAACACCGCGGTTGGCGCCTTCAATATTCAATTCAAACGCCCGGATATCCGTCTGAAGCTGATAGTCGATCAGCAGGCCATCACCCGGCAGTCCGACGCCGCGCAACCGCCCCGTGTTTTGGAGGGTTTGCAGCAATTTATTCTGCACCACATTCGGGAGCGTGTCGGCCCAGGCAACATTTGGGAAATATGAATAGACCGGACCGCTGTCGACTACGGCGATATAAGTCGTATCGAGTGCCTTAAGCGCGCGAGGCGGTGCCACAAGCACCTGGACACGGCTGGATCGTCCCGCCAAGCCACCGACATCGGCAGCCTGCAGGCTGTAAAAGGCGGCGGGACCGGAACTGGCGCAACCGGACACCACGGCGCCAGCGCCAAGCGCGCTGATAAACGCCCGCCGGCTCAGTCGGCTGTTTGCCTGTGTCATCCCCGTCAGTCCCCTATTCCCTGTACTCACCGGCGGCGCCCGCCTTGATAGGTCGGCACTTCTTCACCGCCGAAAATCACCCGGTTCGGCCGTTGTTCAAAGCTCTGCGCAGCCCGCTGGATCGAGACCAGCGTGCGGTTGAATTGCGCCAATGCGGATGTCAGATCCGCCGACCCCTGGGTGGCAAATTTCGACAAACCACCCGCAATGGCATCGGCACGGCTCTCAAACGCAACCGCGACCTTCCGGATCGCTTGCGCTGCAAGCGTTGCTTCCTTGATCAAGCCCTCACCGTCACCGTCAACCATTTCGGAGACCTTCTCGACAAGGCTCTCAACCCGGACCGATGTTGAGTTGAGGGTCGCGGTCATCTGCTGCGCATCGGTAATGATCTGATCGACATCCGGTGTGCGTTTGCTCAGGTCCGCCGTCATTTGCTGAACATTGTCCGCTGCCTGACGCGCGCTTTGCAGGATTGCCGGGATGCCATCTTCTCCAGCAAGGCCACTGGCCGCAGTTTCGACCGAGCCGACAATATTGGCGATCTTTTCCGGATCAACAGCACGCAGCAGTTCATCGGCAGACTGGAGCGTGGATGCGAACCGTTCTGCGGCGACCTGAACATCTTCAACAAGCGCTGCAATCCGGTCGTCCTGGCCGCGAACTGTTGCTGAAACCGCCTCGAAATTCTGGATCGTGGATTTTGTCGAAGCGATGATTTCGTTGATCTGGCTCTGCTGATTGTTGAAGTTGTCGACAATGCTCGCAACACTGTCGACGGTCTCGCCAATGGTGGCCGGATCGACGCTCGCAATGATCTCATCGACGCGAACGAGAGAGATGTTCAGTCCTTCAGTGAGTGTGGCCACGGATGCAACAATCTCGTCGACGCGTAGCGGATCAATTACCGCGGCAATCTCAACGCCACGGGTGACGATCGCATCCACCTTGCCAACGATATCGCGCGTTCCAGTGATCACGTCATTGATGGTGCCTTCGCGTGCGCGCAGCATCTCTACAATGTTGTTCACGCCCTGCATCGTGCTGGACGTGGCAACGACCAGTTCATCAATGTCACCCGAGCGCTTTTCCAGCACTTCGCCGAGCGCTGCCGCGCCCTTCATGACCTTTTCGATGTCTTCCGGCTTCACCGCCTGAACAATGCTTTGAACGTTACCGAGCCCATCATTGAGGCGTTCTGTGAACTCGGTCAGTTCCTTGGCCGCATTTTGAGCATCAGCCATCAGGGTATCGATATCTGCGCTCGCCTTGCCAAGGCTTCCCGAGAAGGTCTGCAGGTCGTCCACGATGGCCGTGACTTTGTCGGACGGCACCGCTGCCAGAAGCCGTTCGCCTTCGTCCACCAGGCCCTCAAGCCGCGCAGACAGGCTTGAAAACGCATCCGAGGCCTTTCCGATGCTTGCCATGAAATCTTTGACGCCATCAGAGTTTGCAGCAAGAGCATCTGAGAACGTCTCAACGTTCTGGATCGTTTTGGAAATCGCCGGACCATTGTCCTGAAGCAGCTGATCGACGGTTTTCATGGTCGAATCCGCGCGTTTCAGAACGTCCCGCGCACCATCCACGATATCGTCAAAAAACGAACGCTCGGCATTGATCAGCGGGATGTTATTCGGGTTCTGGCTGCCGTCCGGATTCAACAGTAGCGGAGAGGAACTTGTTCCGCCGATCAGATCCACATAGGCAACACCGGTCAAGCCGGTGAAATTCAATGTTGCCTTGGTATCTTCGCGGAGCGGCGTGGATGGCCGGATCCGGACCGTTGCCAGAACCTTGGTCGGGTCACCTGGCGCAAAATCCAGAGAGGCCACGTCACCGACCTTGATGCCGTTGAACAAAACCTGTCCCCCCACGGGCAAACCGGTCACCGCACCAGGAAACAGGATTTTGACTTCGACATTCTGACGCGACTCAGCTGTCACAGCGAGCCAATAGATGAACCCGAACGCGCTGATCAGGATCGCGATCATAAATGCGCCGATCAATATGTAATTCGCGCGGGTTTCCATTCACTCAAACCTCATGTGCGGCGCAGAGCCCGCTCCCCTCGGAAGTAAGACTTAATCCAAGGGTCGTCATTTTTCATCATGTCTTCCATTGGCCCGATCGCAAGAACACGCTTTTGCCCAAGAACTGCGATGCGATCACAGATGGAATGCAAACTGTCGAGGTCGTGAGTAACCATATAAACGGTCAGATCCAGCGTGGAACTCAAATTGCCAATCAACGAATCGAACGCGGCAGCCCCAATAGGATCCAGGCCGGACGTTGGTTCATCCAGAAACACCAAATCGGGGTCGAGTGCAAGGGCACGGGCAAGGCTAGCCCGTTTCACCATGCCACCGGAAAGCTCTGAAGGCAGCTTGTCTGCGGCATCCTGCGGCAGCCCAACCAATTCCAGCTTCAAGGTGGCCAGTTCATCCATTAAGCGCTGCGACAATTTCAGATGCTCCCGCATCGGCACCTGAATGTTCTGCTTCACGGTGAGAGACGAAAACAACGCACCTTGCTGAAAGAGCACGCCCCATCGGCGTTCGATCATTTTGCGGGTCTTGCCCGACGCACTGGAAAGATCGTGACCGAAAACCGATATCTGTCCGGCCCGCCTCGGTGTCAGCCCTAAAATTGTGCGCATCAACACCGACTTACCGGTGCCAGACCCACCAACAAAGCCGAGCACTTCCCCGCGATGCACATCGAGATCCAGATCCTGCAGGATGATCTTGGAGCCAAAACCGACGGTGATATCGCGAACCGACAGAATGTTTTCCGGCTTGTCTGCCTGCGGGTCCGCAGCATGCTCGGTTTGTTCGATGTCTGACACTGCCATCTCGCCGTTATACCCCAATGGCCGCGAAGAACATTGCGAACAATCCATCGACGACGATCACAAGGAAGATCGCTTTGACGACAGACATGGTGGTGTGCCGGCCGAGCGACTCAGACGATCCTTCCACCTTGAGGCCCTCGACGCAGGCAATCAGGCCGACAATCAAGGCCATGAATGGTGCCTTGATGATACCAACGACGAAGGTGTTCACAGTGATAGCCGACTGAAGCTGCGTCAGAAACGCCGCAGGCGGAATATCCAGGTACGCCCAGGTAATCAGACCGGCGCCAAAAAGCGCCGAGATATCGGCCACGAAGGTCAAAATTGGCAAGGCAATCATCAATGCCAGAATGCGCGGCAGCACCAGAACTTCTGTCACACTGAGGCCGATGACGTGCAGGGCATCGACTTCCTCTTGCATGCGCATGGCGCCCAGCTCGGCGGTAAACGCCGACCCGGACCGTCCGGCCACCATAATCGCGGTCAGGATGACGCCGATCTCCCGAAGCACCAGGATGCCTGCCAGATCAACGACGAAAATGTCAGCACCGAACTGCCTCAGGTAAAATCCGCCCTGCTGAGAAATAATCGCGCCGATCAAAAAGCTCATCAGGGCCACAATCGGGACCGCACCGATGCAGCTGCGGTCAAACTGTACGGCGATCGCTATGCTTCGAAGGCGTTTGGGCTGCAAAAGAACAGTCGACAGGACGATGCCGAGTGATCCCAGGATATGCAGCATCGCGAGGGTGTCTTTATACACCTCAACCATCTGCCGCCCGGTCGCTTCAAGAAAACCCACGATCGTAAAACCGGACCGGTCCGGCTGCCAGCGCGGCGGATGATGTTTCTCGATCTCGTGAAACAGGCTTTCGCGGACGGGCGTCACCCCGGTCAACTGCACTTTCCGGCCGCTGAATTCCAGCTGCCCACGGGTGCGGTGGATCAACCAGGCGCCACTGGTGTCCAGATGATCAACCTCTGAAACATCGATACACGTCAGTTTGTCCTTGGCGACATTCAGCTTGGAGATTTGCTGGTCAGCGTCTGCAAGAGTGCTGACAGTCCAGTCGCCGGATAGAATAAGGGACTGATGTCCCTCGGAATCGGTATCCAGGTGCAATTCCGGCGCTTTGTTTTTTTCCAAGAATGCCATTCCGGAGAGTTGCCCCTTGCCGCTCGTCAACTTCCCCCCGTATACCTGATTGTAAAGATTAACGTCCAGCAGTCAGATGAAAGCATTGCCCATGGAAATTGCCCGCCCTTACCTTTTGTTTCTCGGTGACGTCCCCGATGCCCTGGCCGCCAAGACCGCAACAGGCATTGTTGATTGGCGGAAAGACTGGTGTGTCGGACAGGTCCGGCTCGATGGCTGTGCCGCAGATACCGGTCTGACGGACATGTCGATCGCCGAGGGAACTGCTGCAGGTGCCAAGACGATGGTCATCGGCGCAGTCAATGCCGGCGGACGTTTGCCGGATCATTGGGTTGATTCGGTGGTCGAAGCCTTGAATGCAGGCCTTGATGTTGCCTCTGGTCTCCATGTCAAACTCGGCGACATTCCGGCAATCAAGGAAGCAGCCGCCAAAAACGGCCGCCAGCTCCACGACGTCCGCCACAACTCCATGACCTTTGCCACCGGAAAGGGCATTAAACGCCCGGGCAAACGGATTTTGACCGTCGGAACAGACTGCTCTGTCGGCAAAAAATACACTGCCCTTGCCATGGATAAGGCGATGAATGAGCGCGGCTACACCAGTTCGTTCTGCGCGACCGGCCAGACAGGTGTCTTCATTTCCGGCCGCGGTCTGTCTCTCGATGCCGTTGTGGCTGATTTCATTGCCGGCGCTGCCGAGTGGCTCTCCCCGGCAACAGAGGAAGACCACTGGCAGGTGGTGGAAGGCCAAGGCTCTTTGTTCCACCCGTCATTTGCCGGCGTTACACTCGGACTTCTTCATGGCTCGCAGCCCGACGGTTTTATTGTCTGCCATGAGCCCACGCGAACCAAAATGCGCGGCGTTGAAACACCGCTGCCAACGGTCGATCAAGTCATCGACATGACCATTCAGTGCGGCAAGCTCACCAATCCCGGCATTCGCTGTGTCGGCATTGCGGTAAACACCCAGGCTCTGGATGACGATGAGGCGCTTGCGCTTCTGGCAAAACTGGGCGAGCGCCATGGCCTTCCGGCAACCGACCCGATCCGCTATGGCATGGAAGCCGTGGTCGACAAGGTGTCCGCGGAGTTCGGCACCCCATGAGCCGCAGCGTCAGCATTGACCTTGAAAGCTTTGAGATCGCGGGCGGTTTTACAATCTCCCGCGGCAGCCGCACCCATGCCAATGTGCTCGTCACCACTTTGACGGACGGCGATCACATCGGCCGCGGCGAATGTGTGCCCTATGCGCGCTACGGCGAAACCATGGAAAGCGTTCAGGAGCAGATCCAGGAGATCTCACCGCTGTTGAAAGACGGTTTGAGCCGCCATGCGCTGCAAGAGGCAATGCCGGCCGGTGCTGCACGCAACGCAGTGGATTGCGCCCTTTGGGACCTTGAAGCCAAGCAAACCGGTAAATCGGCAGCAGAGATTGCCGGGATCGCGCCGCTTTCACCGGTCACGACCGCTTACACGATCAGTGTCGGCACACCGGAAACCATGGCAGAAAAAACGGCAAAGGCCGCACACCGCCCCTTGCTCAAGGTAAAACTTGGCGGGGCTGGCGACGATGAGCGCATCGAAGCTGTTCGCAAGGCCGCCCCGGACAGCACCTTGATCGTTGATGCAAATGAAGCCTGGGACGACAGCTGTTTCGCGACGAACATGGCAGCGTGTGAAGCCGCCGGCGTGGCTTTGATTGAACAGCCTTTGCCTTCGAAGGATGACAGCCGTCTCAAGGATTTCAGCTCAAAGATCACGATCTGTGCGGATGAAAGCCTGCACACGCGGGATGGTCTTGAGGATCTCCGCAGCCGGTATGATGCCATCAACATCAAGCTGGACAAAGCCGGGGGTTTGACGGAGGCCCTGGCGCTTCTGGATCAGGCCAAGGCGCTTGAATTTGAGATCATGGTCGGGTGCATGCTCGGCACGTCTTTGGCCATGGCCCCCGCGGTCCTCTTGGCGCAGCGGGCAGACTATGTGGATCTCGACGGGCCTCTTCTTTTAACGCAGGACCGCGAACCGGGACTGGTCTTCGAAGGCAGCACGCTGTTCCCGCCAAGACCGGAACTGTGGGGCTAACGCCTAAGTTTTAACGCACCAGGCTTGAAGCCATGCGCTGACGCACCATCGGCGTCAGCGCCAGCATCACAAGCGTTCCGGCCGCCGAAATTGCCGCCATCAGGTAAAACGGCAAATCCGGGTCCAACTCGTACAGCGCGCCACAGACACTCAAACCAATGGCCATCTGCAGGCCAATTGATGTGGCAAGCAGACCCTGGCCGGTCCCGGCCCATTTGCTCGGAACGACTTTTGCCAGAATTGCAATGGCGCCCAGATGGGCCGCGCCAAAGGTGAGCGCGTGCAGAAGCTGGATTGCGACCATCGACACCAGCGTATCCGCGAACGGGAACAGGCCCCAGCGGGCGACCGCGGCAACGCCAGCAACGATCAGGAAAACCGGCGGGTCGAAACGAAGCGCGATCTTTCCGGCAACAGTGAAAAGCGCAATCTCAGCGATCACGCCGACAGCCCACAAGATGCCGATTGTTTCGTCTGCTATCCCGGCGGCTTGCCAGTAGAGCGTCCCAAACCCGTAAAATGCCGCATGGGTTGCCTGGAACAAGCCAAGCAGGATGAGCACCGGCCAAAACCAAACCGTTTTGAAGGGCGCCTCCCCGGCCTTTTCGTCCAAACCTTCGCTTGACTCGGCTCCGCTTTGGCGCGGAAGTGACAGAACAACGCCGCCTGTCAGAAGCGATGCCATGCCAATCAGAAACAGCATCACCCAGACGGTGTCTCCGGTCGCCAGGAATCCGCCAGCAAGATTGGCAGCAACAAACCCCGCAGATCCCCAAAGGCGCATCCGTGCATAGTCCGCGCCCGTGTTGCGCGCTGCATCCAAGGCATAGGCATCACTGAGCGGAAGCACCGGCGCCTTGAAGACCATGTAGCCGATCACCCCGGCGCCCAGAACGTAAAGACCATTTCCAAGGGCGAAAAGCGCGATGAAGACGGTTCCAAGGAGAGAATAAACAAAGATGGACCACCGGCGCTGACCGGTCCGGTCCGCAAGATTTGTCAAAAGCGGGCTTGCGGCAATCCGGGCAACCGTCCCCGCGCCCAGCACAAATCCAATCTCGGCCGCGGAAAACCCCTCAAACTCCAAAATGACCGGAAAGAAAGGGAGAAACAGCCCATAGCCGAAAAAATGAACCCCGAACAGGGCGGAGACACGTGCACTGAGGGCCGACGTCAAATTCAACATGCAAACCGAACCGGATTTTGAGGCCCAAAAGAATATTAACGATTTTCAGTTTACCCTGATTTTGGAAGTGTCCGGATTGGATACCGAACGGCCCTTGCAGAGTTGAGAATCGCGCCCTGATGAAAGCGGAAACACAACAGGTAGAACCGGAGCTGATAGGCGAAGCCGAATATCAGACGCTTGAACAGACCTTGATGGAATCCGATCGAGGACGTCGGTTTCTAAAAGAGTTTTTGAACCGGAACAAGACCCCGGAAACGACCGAGATCCTCGGCGCGATCCACCGTCTTGAGAAAGTCGTCACCCGCCAGCGCAAAGTGCCGGATCTCGACAAGATTCGCCTGGATATTGCCGACATGCACGAGGCAATTGAGCGCACCAAGGCGGAGATCGCCAACATCAAGGATGACGGCGACGAAAGCAATCGCTTTGTCGACGCCTCTCATGAGCTTGATGCGATCGTGACGCAGACCGAAGGCGCCACCCAATCGATTCTGGAAGCTGCCGAGCAGATCCAGGAAAAAGCCTGGGTTCTTCGCGAAAACGGCGCAGACGATGCGACTTGCGACGATATTGATGCGAAGGCCACAGAAATCTTCATGGCCTGTTCCTTCCAGGATCTGACCGGCCAGCGCACCAACAAGGTGGTCCAGGTACTGCGATATCTGGAAAGCCGGATCAACCTGATGATCAACATCTGGGGCATCGAAGATCTGGAAGCAGATGACACCGCTGGTCCTGTCGACAGCCGCCCGGATGCCCACCTACTGAACGGCCCCCAGCGTGACGGCGCCGGTGTCTCTCAAAACAGTGTCGATGAGCTGATGTCTGTCAGCGGCGACGTGTTTGACGCCGCTTTGGACGAAGTCGCAGCGCCTGGCAACACATCTGCGAGCGAAGCTTCAGCACCAATGGGTGAAGCGGACATCGATGCTCTGATGGCGGGCGATAGCGAACCGATGGATGCGGCCGCGATTGATGACATGTTTGCATCCACGCCTGCGGCCGAGGAAACGGAGGCAGCAGATATAGCTGAAGTCGCCGATCCGGTCGCCGATGAGTTTGCTGCAGCCCACGCCGATGAAGTCTTGGACGAAGCCGCGATCGACAAACTGTTCGATGCGGAAGTCAGCGAGCCGGAAGCTGCCAACGACAGCGAACCGGCTGCGGAAACAGCAGAGGCAGAAGCTGATGCCGACTGGGCTTTGGTTGAGCAAGAAGCAGATGCCGACGACGGCGCTGACCCGCTGACGGAGCTGACCGAGGCCGAACGACAGGCTCTGTTCAACTGATCGAACTTCACACTATCAAGAGACAAGGGCGCCCATTCCAGGCGCCCTTTTTCTTTGCCTCAGCAAAGCAAATGCCACGCTCGTTTCCGTGCGCGGCATATGTCGGAGAGTTTTAAAGGCATCGTCGGCAGACCCGGAGATCTACCAACGATGCCTCCCCTCTTTGTTCAAAGTTATCCGGCTTTGATCTTGTCAAAGAACTGGTTCGCTTCTTCGCTCAGACGCGCAGCCCTGTTCTTCAAGGTCAATGACGTTTCATGGATTGTCTCAACCGTGCCATCGACTGAATCGATCGACCCGCGCACAGCGGCGATCTCATCAGTAAAGCTCTGTGTGCCCACCGCGGCTATCTGAACTGCAGAAGAAATCTCCGCCGTTGCAGACGACTGCTGCTCCACAGCCGCTGCAATGCTGTTGGCGATCTCTGACAATTCGCTGATGATCGTGGTGATCCCGTCAATATCCTGGACAGACTGCCGGGTTGCCTGCTGGATCGCCGCAATCTGTTCGGTGATCTCTTCAGTCGCCTTCGTGGTCTGACTTGCAAGCTCCTTGACCTCAGCCGCGACCACGGCAAAGCCCTTACCCATTTCGCCGGCCCGAGCCGCTTCAATGGTGGCGTTCAGCGCAAGGAGGTTGGTCTGTTCAGCAATGTCAGAAATCAAGCCGATGACAGACCCCACCTGATCTGCAAAACCGGCCAGCTTGGTGACCGATTCATTGGTGTTCTGGGCGCCTTGAACAGCTTGCTGAGCCTTTTCACGTGAATGTCCGGCCTGACGCCCGATTTCAACAATCGAAGCGCTCATTTCCTCTGTTGCCGTCGCGCTGGACTGCACACCGCTCGCGGTCTCCGCGGAGGAAGTGTCCATGGTCTGCATGCGGGTTGCGATCGAGCCGGTCTCCCGGCTGAGATCGCGGGAAGAGTTCTCCAACTCGTCAGACGTAGAGCTCAACTCGCCGACCACACCGCTGAGTGAAGTCTCGAACGTGGCAATCGCGGACTTCAGCCCGTCTTCCCGGGCAACAGCGTCCGCCACCATTTTTTCGTGGTAGGTCGAAATTGCGATGTCCATGTCCAACATCACCAGTTTGGTGATCACAGCCATGACCTTAGAGCGCTTGGCAGCAGTCATCATCCGCTTGGTCAGCAGCACTTCGGAGATCTGGGTTAAGGCAAAGGAATACCCGCCGATGTACCAGCTCGGATCAAGACCAATGCGCACATGGGCCAATCCGATCCGGATGGAGCGCTCAAGGTACGCCTCGGTCGGTCCTTCATTGAACATGCGCTCCCAATGAGAGAGCTGCGCCGAGATCAGGCGGGCCTCCTGGTCTCCGATCATTGTCGACAGATGCGGGACTGTTTTTACATGGTCGTAAAATCCGTCCATGATCCTCGGCAAATGAGAGGAAAGTGTCGGCCAGATCGATCGCGCCAGTGTGCGGTCTTCTTCGGTGAAACGGAAAAACGCCAGCCTGCCCTTTAGCGTTTGGTTCTGCATATTGGCTCCATAAACCCTGCAAGCCAGTGCTGGTCCCCCTCAGGCCAACGCTGTCCCGCGAATCAACGTAACGCGCCCCTACTTGAGGCGGGTTTTGACGGAACACCAGGTATTCAATGCCAAGGAAGACAGGACGGCAGCATCAGCAGAGATGCATATCCCCACGTTACGTAACCTCCTGGTTTTGCTTCGCAATTCAGCAGACACCACGGTTATTTCCGCACCATCCTTTCTTTCGCGAATCCTCCGAAAAAGAACAGGACAGATATTATCCGCCTAATGGGTCAGCCACTAACAGCGCGTTAACGCGAAACAGCCTTAAACAACATCTTAGGGTCGATGTTTCCGCCCGTCAGTACGACACCGACGGTCCGCTCCATTAGGTCAAGTTTCCCGGACAGCAGTGCGGCCAACGCAGCGGCGCCGCCGGGTTCGACAACCAGCTTGAGCTCGGAAAACGCAAACGCCACAGCGTCCAGAACTTGCTCGTCTGTGACCGTAAATCCTTCCCCAGCAAATTGACGCAGGATCGAAAATCCGATCTCTCCGGGACTTTCAGAAAGAAGCGCATCACAGATCGAACCGGATTTGGCGGGATTGGACAGCAATGCCCCTGCCTCCAAAGACCGTTTGTAGTCATCGAAGAATTGCGGTTCGACCGTATGGAACACCGTTTCCGCGGAAGTGTTTGCAAGCGCAAGCGCAATCCCGCTGGAAAGGCCTCCACCACCTGTGCAAGCCAGGACATCATCCAACCGCACACCAAGGTCTTTTGCTTGCGCTGCCAGTTCCAGGCCAACGGTCCCCTGCCCGGCAATAACGGCAGGATCATTGTAAGGGTGCACGAACGTCGCGCCGGTTTCGGCGCAGATCTCGGCAGCGATCTTGTCGCGGTCTTCCGTGGCCCGGTCATAACTAATGACCGTCGCACCATATCCGCGAGTGCGTTCCAGCTTCACCTGAGGGGCATCGGCAGGCATGACGATCGTCGCCGGCATGCCAAAGATCTTGGCACTGGACGCGATGCCTTGCGCGTGATTACCCGACGAGCAAGCGACGACACCCTTGGCCCGGACGTCCGGGTCCAATTGCCTCAAGCAATTGTAAGCGCCGCGAAATTTGAAAGAGCCGCTGCGTTGCAGGCATTCGGGCTTGATCAACACACGCCCGCCAACACGCTCGTCCAGAGCGGGGTTGGTCAAGAGCGGGGTTTTGACAGAAACGCCCACCAGGGCATCAGCTGCCTCCAATACATCGTCGAAATTGACGGCTACGCTGCCGGAGGAAGGTCGTTCTGCTGTCGCGCCGGTCATGGTGGCCACCTCATTCAGGATCTGAGGTGGACAGGAGTACCGGCTACCCCATGGCCTGACAACTGCAACATTGTGAGGGTTACAAAATCCCGCAGCGCCAATATCTTAAAACTTCAGAGGCTATAAGATCACTCTGCCGCGTTGGCCTGTGCCACGCCGCCAACGGCGGCGATACAATTGTCCAGGAACTGCCGGCTGCTGGCTGCCCAAGTGTAATTGAGTGCAATGTTCCGGCAGTGGTCGCGCGGAATATCGAGAGCGGCTTCACATGCCTCCGCAAGGTTTTCGGACAAAACACCAGCGCCGGTATCGCCGATCACATCCAGCGGCCCCATAACCGGGTAGGCAGCAACCGGCACCCCGCATGCCAGCGCTTCCAGCATGACATTGCCGAACGTGTCGGTTAGAGACGGGAAGACGAAAACATCAGCGCTGGCGTAATGACGCGCCAGGTCTTCACCGGTTTTCGCTCCCGTGAAGAGCGTGTCGGTGTATTCCTTCTGCAGCGTATCCAGCTGAGGCCCATCGCCAACAACGACCTTTGAACCGGACAGTTTCAGGTCCAAAAATGCCTTGATGTTCTTCTCAATCGCAACGCGGCCAACATACATGAAGACCGGCCCAGGCAAATCCTGCGGCAGGACAGAACCCTCGTAGGGTTTGAAGAGATTTTCGTCGACCCCGCGCGACCAGCGCATCAAGTTCCGGAAGCCGCGGTCTCTCAGGTCGTTCTCCAGCGAAGTCGTTGCCACCATGCAGCCGTTGCCGGCGTTGTGGAAGCGGCGCATCCAGGCGTAAGACCAGGAAAGCGGCACCGGCATCCGGGCAGAAACATACTCTGGAAACCGTGTGTGATAACTGGTGGTGAACGGCTGTCCGCGCTTTTTAGCGATCCCGGCCGCAAGCAGGCCAAGCGGCCCTTCGGTCGCAATATGCAGGTGTTCGCAGTCGAACTCATCCATCATCCGCCGCACAGTGCCCTTGTGCGTCAAAGACAAACGGATTTCTGGATATGTCGGGCAAGGAAGTGTCTTGAAAGCCTGCGGGGTCAAAAACTCCATACGAACGCCCATGGCGCGGAGTTCGTCAGCTGTGCGTTCAAGCGAGCGCACGACGCCATTGATCTGCGGATGCCAGGCATCCGTGACAACAAGAATGGAACTCATGCGGCGACCGGAGCTTCCTGTGGCTTCGCCGTTTGGGCTCCGGTTTGGGCCTGTTCTACCCATCTGATCACCTCAAAGGTTCCATCATGGTGTTCGGCAACCGCAGTGCAGCTTTCAACCCAATCGCCAGTGTTGATGTAGTGAATACCGTTGACGTCACGGCTTGCTGCATGGTGGATGTGACCGCAGATAACACCGTCAACGCCCTGACGACGCGCTTCGTCGGAAAGAGCCTCCTCGAAGCGCCCGATGAAACTGACTGCATTTTTGACTTTCAGCTTCGCCCAAGCTGACAAAGACCAGTAGGTCAGGCCAAGCCGGCGGCGCACGGCGTTCAGCACGGTGTTGACACCAAGCGCTGTGACGTAAGCCTTGTCCCCAAAGAACGCGAGCCACTTGGCATGGCGGATCACCACATCGAACTGATCCCCATGGATCACCAGATACCGCCGATTGTCGGCGGTTTCATGGATGATGCTGTCGGTGACTTCCACACCGCCGAAGTGCGTGCCTAGGAAGCTGCGTAGAAACTCGTCGTGGTTTCCAGGAATATAGACAACTCGAGAGCCCTTGCGGCCTTTTCGCAGGATCTTTTGAACCACATCGTTGTGGAGCTGCGGCCAATACCAGGACCGCTTCAACCGCCAGCCATCCGCAATGTCGCCGACAAGGTAAATTGTCTCTGCGTCATTGTCCTTCAGGAAGTCAAGCAGAAGCTCTGCCTGGCACCCGCGAGTGCCAAGATGTACATCTGAAATAAACAAGGCCCTGTAATGCCGCGATGTCTCCGAAGTGGACATTGCACGTCTCCTAGATCCATTGGACCGCTATAGACGCGATTCAAGTTTCACTATTATGACAGACGGGGTTTGAGGCGGCCTGACGTTGCGTTTTCCTAAAGTCATTGGAGGATCTTTCCCTTAGCCGCGCCAACATATGCGTTTCAGCGCGCTCACTCAGGGCCTCACAATCATGCAGGTTCATCGCTTAAGGGATAGCCGCAGCGGGTTTCCTTTCATATGGTCTCGCAAACCTCACCTTCGAAATTTGGGAGATCGATCATGGATTTGGGATTGCGCGGCAAGTCGGCAATCGTGTGCGCATCAAGCCGCGGACTTGGCAGAGGTTGCGCAGAAGCGCTTGCAGACGCCGGATGTGACCTGGTGATCAACGGGCGCGATATAGATGCCCTGGAAGCAACCCGCGCGTATCTGACGGACACCTTTCAGGTCAAGGTCAGTGTCATCGCTGCCGACGTTTCAACACCGGAAGGACAAACCGCTCTCCTGACGGTCTGCCCGGAGCCCGACATACTGGTCAACAACAATGGCGGCCCGCCTCGCAAGGACTATACAGAACTCAATCGCTCTGCCTTGCTGGAAGGCGCCATCCAGAACTTCGTGACCCCGATCGAATTGATCCAGGCGGTCACCCCCGGAATGAAGGCCCGTGGCTTTGGCAGGATCGTCAACATCACGTCCTTGTCCGTGAAGATGCCGATTGAAGGCCTGGACCTTTCCAGCGGCGCCCGCGCCGGTCTGACAGCATTCCTGGCAGGTGTTTGCCGCCAGCTGGCTCCGCATGGTGTCACGGTCAACAATCTGCTGCCAGGCAAAATGGATACGGACCGGCTGAGGGGTGGGTTTGAACGCTCCGCACAACAGTCCGGTCAGACAGTGGACGCCATTCGCGCAAGCCAGGCTGCGGAAATCCCGGCACGCCGTTTTGGAACAGCCGAGGAGTTCGGCCAGACCTGTGCCTTTTTGTGCTCCACACACGCCGGCTACATCACCGGGCAGAACATTCTCATGGACGGCGGCCTTTACCCGGCAGCATTCTGACAAAAAGCCGGCCCGCGATCGCGGGCCGGCAGAATTTTCAAAACCAGTCTGGCAGCTGATCAGAACTTGATGCGAACTGAAGCTGTCAGGATGTCGACGGAAGAGTCGACGGAACCGGTCAGCGATCCCTTCGAAGCGCTGTAGTCCTGGTGACCCGGGACAAGGTTCAGATCGGTGTCTGTACCAAAGATATGCGTGTAGCCGAGATCAAACGAGAAGTGCTCGTTGAAAACGTAGGACGCACCGGCGCTTACCCAGATACGATCGTTGTCCGGAAGGCGCGCAGACCGGATTTGATCATCGATCGGTGACCACTCATACGCTGCACCGGCGCGGAAGGTCAGCTTGTCATTGAAGTCGTACTCACCACCGAGCGCGACGAAGTAGCCGTCATTGTAGTTGAACGGCAGCGTGGTCACGGTGGCGCCGGTCGCATCAGCCGTGATCTGCGGCTCTTTCAGGCGGCTCCAGTTTGTCCACTCGAAAGTACCGAGGACACGAATGTCGTCGGTGATGCTCTGCTTCGCCGAAAGAGTGACCATGTCCGGCGTTGCAAGTACGGTTTTCACGTTCGTGACGGCCGTCGTGAACGGGTTCGCCGGGTTCGGAGCAGCGATCGTGCCATCGATGTCGGTAAAGATCGCGGAGCGGTAACCGATGCCGATTTCCGTGGTCGCGGTTGGTTTTATAGTGACACCTGCCGTCATACCAACGCCAACACCGTCACCATCAAGCTGCTGACCCGGAAACAGGGTGGCGCCAGGAATAGACGGAGAGAACGACGCGTTCGTCAGACGAACATCCGCATACTGGATCTGCGGACCAATCGCGACGGAGAACATCTCATTGATCTTGTAGCCGACAACCGGGTTCAGGTTGATCGAGAAGATCTTTGAAGAGCGGTTATAGCCTGCACCGGTCCAGTTGCTGTCGTCCGGCTTTGTGGAAAGACCGAACGGACCATTAATCCCAACGCCAAGGTAGATTTTGTCGTTGAAGTTGTAAGACGTGTAGGACGCCGGGATCCAAGCATCGTGGCCGATATCACCGGTGTCAAAAGACGTCGTGATCAGACCGGTCGGCGTGGTCAGTGAATTCGGAACGGTGTTCGAACCGGTAATGTCGGACTTTGGAATGATGAAGGCGTTGTGAGCCTCAAATACGATCTTACCGTCCATCGACGTGATGGTTGCCGGGTTCCAGAACATGGACGAAATCGACGAACTGGATGTACCGTTACCGGCGAAGGAAGTCCCTTGGTAGTATGCGCTCTGCTCGCGCAGGGCGAAACCGCCCGCAGAGGCTGCACTTGCGACGATCGAGGCAGCAATGGCTGTCGACGTCATAAGTACGATTTTCTTGGTTGCCCGCATTTTTACGTTTCTCCCAATCCTCCTCCCCCCGGGAGGAATTTGACACTGACTGCAGGGTCTAAAAGAAACGGTCGCCTTTCAACCACGAAATGCGATCTCTAATTGCAGCGCACACGGTTGCTGCGTTGCAATATACGGGTTTTCACGAAAGCCCGGCGCACGCACCAAGTGCTCGTAGCCGGATAAACATATCATCAGACACTGCTTTTGGAGGATGACCGCGACCAACCATACAAATGCACATTTTTTAGGCACATTACCAAAAGGTCACACTTAACTTTCTTTCTTTGCTGCGCGTTGCTTTCTTGTCACACATAACCTTAGGGAATACCGGCGTTTTGCGCGAGCCTGGAGTATTTTTTGGTGAGTGAATCGCTTCATTGGCAAACCAAAAAATCCCAAATCAGCATTATACACCGCCCACGATATGGCCAACCGAGTGAGATGAAAAAGTCATTCCGATGTCAGAAATGCGGATATATTTATGGTCCAAATACCCGCATTTCAGACACGATACATATGGAGTTTCGGGCTTTACGAGCCGAAACTGTAGACAACACAGGTCATGCCGCGCCCACGGCGATACTCTCTATAGTTGCAAATCAGACAAGTCCATCACGCGCGCTCAAAAACCGCCGCATGGCAATATCGCTCCAAGGCGAAAGACGCTTCAAAGCGGTCTGGTGGCTTTGATAAATGCGGTTACTCATCGGATCCTGACGGGACGTGTCCAGCAGCACTTCTCCAGTCGTTACGCGCAAGGCGTCAAGAATGTCCTCCGGATAGGAAAGGACTTCAACGCCATCTTCTTGCTGGAGCAACTGCAGGCTTCCGGCATTTTCCCAATCGCTCTCAGCAAGCGCACGTCCATTCTCAGCGCGGCACGCCTCCAATAGAATTGTCTGGAATTCCTTGGGTAAAGCATCAAAAGCTGACTGATTGAACAGTGCCTCGCCCGTCCCGTTCGGTTCGTGGAAACCAGGTGAATAATAATATTTCGCGGCCTTATGGAACCCCATGGCCCGATCCGACCAGGGGCCGAGAAATTCAGTTGCATCCAGAACACCTGTTTGGAGTGCTTGAAACAACTCACCCGGTGGCAAACCAACCGGAGCGGCCCCAAGTCTGCGCATCACCTCTCCACCCAGGCCCGGCATCCGGATCTTCAGGCCGCGCAGATCATCGAGGTTCTGGAGGGGTTTCTTGTACCAGCCGCCCATCTGAACACCGGTGTTACCCGCCATCACCGGTTTGATACCGAACGGCGCGTAAAGCTCATCCCAGAGCGCCTGCCCGCCGCCTTGCTCGATCCAGCTGATATGTTCATGCGGGAGCAGACCGAAGGGGACCGCGGTGAAATAGACGGAGGCCGGGATCTTGCCTTGCCAGAAGAACGAGGCTGTATGCGCCATGTCCGCAGTGCCGTTTGAGACGGCATCAAACACACCGAGCGCCGGCACCAGTTCGCCGGCAGCAAACAAACGGATCTTGAACGCACCACCTGAGAGCAACGCGATCTGATCAGCGATCCGCTGCGCCGTGACACCCGGACCTGGCAGGTTTTTCGGCCAGGATGTCACCAGCTTCCATTCGGTGACCGTACTTTGTGCCATCACCGCTGGGGCAGATAAAACCGATGCGCTTCCAACGGCACTGCCCACAAGCATGTCCCGGCGGCTGACGCTCTTTTTATGTTTAGAAGCACCACTCATTGTGGGCCCTCCCAAAAAGCGTGGAAGTGATGGACCGGTCCATGACCCTGTCCAATCTTGAGTTCGTCTGCATGGCGGATCGCTTCGTGGATATAGGTTTTTGCACTGGAGACCGCGCCACCAAGCGTTTTTCCCTTGGCTAGTCCCGCTGCGATAGCGGAAGACAACGTACATCCAGTGCCGTGGGTGTTGTCCGTTGCGATGCGGTCCTCACGCAACCAGAGGCTTTCATCGTCTTCAGTTATCAAAAGGTCAGCGCTTTCCGCACTGTCGCCGTGTCCGCCCTTCAACAAAACAGCCTTTGCCCCGAGGTCGATCAGCTGTTTGGCCTGGCGCTGCATGTCGATTTCGCTATGGGCGACTTCGCCCTCAAGCATGCGGGCTGCTTCATGAAGGTTGGGCGTGATGATGTCGGCCAAGGGCACCAACTTGGAAATCAGGGTTGCGACCGCACTTTCCGCCAAAAGCGGATCTCCGGATGCGGCCACCATCACGGGATCCAGGACGACCGGTCCTGTTTGATGGCGTTTCAAACCTTCAGCGACTTCCTCAATGATCGGCACCTGCGAGAGCATGCCAATCTTGGTGGCTGTTACCGCTAGGTCGGAATAGACGGCATCGATCTGCGCGCGTACGAATTCGACCGGCACATCATGGATTGCCGTGACACCAAGGGTGTTTTGTGCCGTGAGCGCCGTTAAGACGCTCGCCCCGTAAACGCCATTTGCCGAAAAGGATTTCAAGTCCGCCTGAATGCCGGCCCCACCGCCGGAATCCGAGCCTGCTATTGTCACCGCGATTGCGGTCATGGTGCCCTCCGCACAATACTATAGGAATGGATGTCAGCCGGTTTGAAGACGGCTTTCGATATCGCGGGCCGTTAGGCTGTACAGCGTGTCGAGAAGCTCTGGAACCAGACTGCCAGGTCCCCCGCTCCGGGAAGCGGCGATTTCGCCCGCAATGTTGAAGACGGACAGGCCAGATGCCGCGGCAAGCGCTGTATCTGGCTCAACGCTCGCAAACGCTGCGAGGACCGCGCCCCCCGCACAGCCGGTGGCCGTCACTCTGGCCAAAAGAGGATGACCATTGCGTAGCCGGTAGTCTTCGCCCCGGCTCTCGATCTGATCCTCTTCTCCGGTCACGGCAAAGACCGCTCCCTCCGAAATCAAAGCGTCAACCTCGGCCCGCGCATCAAAGAGCGCGGTCATCTCGGCTTCATTCGCCCGGACAAGAGACGGTAGCGTTTGCAAAAGCTCTTTGGCATAGGTACAGCGCTGCGGCGACCGATCCGCGAACACCGGATCAATGGTGATTGGCCGCCCAGCTTCCTTGGCCGCATCAATCGCAACCGGGATCGCTAAACGGCGGCTGTTGTCCAGTGTTCCGAGGTTAATCAGAAGAGCATCGGCAGATGCTGCAAAGCTCTGAACTTCCTCTGGTGCGATCGTCATGGATGGCACAGCGCCGAGCGCCAACAGGACATTGGCCGTAAAGCCCTGCGCAACCGTATTGGTGATGGCATGAACACGGGGTCTTTTTGCCCGCACCCGCTCCAGCGAGGAAAAGACCGCATCCGCCGACAGCGCCTGCGTGCTCGCGGCAATCGACAAACTCATGCCTGGCTCCTTTTCAAGTTCAAAGAGCCGGCGTTCCGCGCCATCGTTTTTCGGATAATACGTAAAAGATCAGTCATGATCTCAAATCCCTCCGCCGGTACAAGCCGGATCAGGTTCTAGGAGTTGGCCGTTCGCCTCTCAGCCCGATCCACAATTGCCGGGCACCCCCATGAGACAAAATCTGTCTACCAAGCCAGGCGCGGGTTTTCAAGTCCCACTTAGCTATCGCCGTGGTTCGAGCGCCGACAGCCGATTGACTGTTTGTTTGAGATAGGCGATGTCGGGGCACAGTTCGTTTTTGCCCGCAGGAGCCCCCATGACCCCGTTTTTCGTGATGATCAAATGTCAGCTCGGCAAAACCTATCAGGTTGCCAATGCAATCGCGGATGCCGAGATCGCTTCGGAAGTCTACTCCACCAGCGGAGACTATGATCTTCTCGTGAAGTTCTATATCGAAGACGGCACTGACATTGGACACTTCGTCAATGAGAAGGTGCACCCGATCGACGGCATCCAGGACACCAAGTCAATCATCACGTTCAAGGCGTTCTGACCATTCCGCATGTAGCCGCGCGAACTTGTCCGTGCGGCATGTCTTCAAGACTTCGAGGGTGTCGATGCCCGGCGGTCCTTGGTCCGGTCAAGGCCAAGCCGGTGCTCCCGGTAAATCACGAAGATCCCGGCGGCCATAACGATCACCGCACCCACAATCACCTCAAGAACCGGCACTTCAGCAAAGACGACCCAGCCGACCAGGATCGCCCAGAGCATGTTCACATAGTCAAACGGCGCGATGGTCGACGCATCTGCATACCGGTAGCTCTGGGTCAACAGGATCTGTCCCACACCGCCGAATAGGCCAATCATCACCAACAGTGCCGCTGTTTCCAGATCCGGGATGATCCAGGCTTGGTCCGGCCAGATCCAGCCGGCTGGAATGGTCAGAAGTGAGATCACGGTCGCCGACAAGGAAAACCAGGTGACAATGGTCGAGGTGCGCTCGGTGACGCACAGCTTCCGGACCGTGATCATGGCAAGAGCCGCAAAGGCAGCCCCCATGAATCCGACGATGGCCCCAAAGGTGGCGGAGTTGTCGAAATCCCCCTCTCCCAGATGCGGTGACAAAACGACGAGGATGCCGACAAAACCAACTGCGACCGCGCTCCACCGATAGATCCGGACAGTTTCGCCCAGCATGAAGAAGGCCAAAACAACAACAATTAGCGGTGTTGCAAAGTTGATGGCTGTGGCATCAGGCAGCGGCAGCAGGTCATAAGCGGTGAACATGCACACCATGGCCGTCAAACCGATGCAGGCGCGCACAAGATGTCCTTTTGGGTTCTGCGTCTGGAACGCAAGGCCAAGCTCTCTCCGCACCCCGACCATCATCAGAACCGGAAAGACGCCGAAAAAATTCCGCGCAAACACGAGTTCCCCGATCGGCACACGTTCAGCGGCGATCTTGAGCACCGTCACCATGGCAAAGAACACGATCGTTGAGGCCAGCTTCAGCCCGATGCCGATCAGAGGAGCCTGACGTGTCATACCTGTCGGCGCTGGCGCGCGGGACTGTTGGGTTGCGGTGTTTTTTGACGCCATAAATCGGATCCAGATACTGGCTTACACCCAGCGCTTTCCGCGCCACGCACCAGTTTTGAAAGAATAATAGAACAGCGAAGACAAAAGCGCCGCAAACAGGTTCAAATCGGTCTGCCGAGCATTTAGGTTAAGATTTGCGCAAATCGCTTCAGAAGTGAGGGGCCAGTATCTACCCCGGCCTCAATTTTTGCAATCTCGCGCGTAGCCTTGGCAAATTAAACAGGGTCTGCCGATAAAATCGGCGTGTATGACCAACGTTTCCTCTTCAAAAGCAACTGAAAACCCGGCACATACCTGCTCCTGCCGTTACGGGCTCCTATACTTATAAAAAATCCCCGATTCGAAAGGCGCCGCCCCATGTTCCGATCGTTTTTCTTGAACCGTAAATGGTTCTTCTGGGCCTGGATCATCTCGGTGGTCATCCTCGGCGCCACCCAGTACCAGGTGAACCTTAACGTCGAGATCAACGAATGGTTCGGCAGCTTTTACGATCTCATTCAGCGCGCCTTGAGTGAGCCCGGCTCCGTCACGTTCGGCGAATACATGCGCGAATTGATGACGTTTTTGTATATTGCCGCGATTTTCGTGATTGTTGCGGTGATCCTGGACTTCATCACCAAGCACTTCGTCTTCCGTTGGCGCACAGCCATGAACGACTATTACATGGCCCATTGGCATGTGGTGCGCCACATCGAGGGGGCCTCCCAGCGCGTTCAGGAAGATACCATGCGCTTTGCGCGGATCATGGAGAGCCTTGGCGTCTCTTTCCTGCGCTCTGTCATGACACTGATCGCCTTTTTGCCGATCCTCTGGGAGCTGTCAGCCAACGTCACCGAACTGCCCTGGATCGGTCCCGTGGCTCACTCACTGGTCTACGTCGCGATCATTTCAGCTGCATCCGGTACGGTGTTGCTGGCCGTGGTCGGCTTGAAATTGCCGGGCCTGGAATTCAACAATCAGAAGGTTGAAGCGGCCTACCGGAAAGAACTTGTCTACGGCGAAGACAATGAGGAGCGCGCCGATCCGCCCTCGGTGGATGAGCTCTTCGGTCATGTCCGCAAGAACTATTTCCGGCTCTTCTTCCACTACCTTTATTTCGACATCGCCAAATGGTCGTACCTGCAGGCAACTGTCCTTGTGCCCTACATTGCGCTCGGACCGACAATCGTGACCGGCGCCATTACCTTGGGCGTGATGCAGCAGATCGTGCGTGCGTTCTCACAGGTCGAAAATTCGTTCCAATACCTGGTCAATGCCTGGACCACGATCGTCGAACTGATCTCCGTCTACAAACGTCTCAGAGCCTTTGAAAGCCACATTTGGGAATACGAGCGCAACGGCAGCGTCCCACAGGAAATGCCAGCGGAGTAACAGTGGTCATGGGGAAACCGGCAGACGGGAGCCTCAGGACCTGTCTGCCTGACTACTCGTTTGATCCGTGGATCGCCCGAATAACGGCATCGGTGACTTCCCGGGTGGTGGCTTTGCCCCCGACATCGGGCGTCACAATACCTGCGTCGCAGACGCGCTCAACCGCTGTCATAAGACGCTGACTGGATGCCGCCTCACCCAGATGGTCCAGCATCTGCGACGCGGTCCAGAAGGTTGCAACCGGGTTTGCAATGCCCTTGCCCGTGATATCGAAGGCAGATCCATGAATGGGTTCGAACATCGACGGGAAGCGGCGCTCAGGATCAATGTTTGCTGTGGGGGCGACACCCAGGCTTCCGGCCAAGGCACCTGCCAGGTCAGATAAAATGTCCGCATGGAGATTGGTTGCAACGATGGTGTCGAGGCTTTTCGGGTTCTTGACCATGCGCACGGTCATTGCATCGACCAGCATCTTGTCCCACGTCACATCCGGAAACTCCTTAGCGACCTCGGCGGCGATCTCATCCCACATGACCATGCCGTGCCGTTGCGCGTTGGATTTGGTCACCACCGTCAGCTGTTTACGCGGACGGGATTGCGCAAGCTGAAAGGCATAACGCATGATCCGCGTGACACCAACGCGGGTGAAGATGGCGACCTCTGTGCCCACCTCTTCCGGCAGCCCGCGGTGCGCTCGCCCGCCATTTCCCGAATACTCGCCTTCCGAGTTCTCGCGCACGATCACCCAGTCCAGGTCTCCAACACCCACGTCGCGCAGTGGCGACGTTACGCCCGGTATAATCTTTGTCGGCCGGACATTGGCGTATTGATCGAACCCCTGACAGATCGGCAAGCGGAGCCCCCAAAGGGTAATATGGTCTGGCACATCCGGTGCGCCGACAGCCCCGAAATAGATCGCGTCGAAAGGTTTAAGCTGTTCGAGGCCATCAGACGGCATCATCTCGCCGTGCTTCTTGTACCGCTCTGATCCCCAGTCGAAAAAGGTCAGTTTGAAATCCACGTCACCGGCCCGCTGACCAAGCGCGGCCAACACTTCAGCACCCGCTTCGATCACTTCAGGCCCGATGCCGTCTGCCGGGATGGCTGCAATCTGGTAAGTGCGCATTTCAAATTCCTGTTTTCGTGAAAAGGGCTGAGAGCCCGTGCTCAAAGACCGCCGCGTCTCTTCGCACAGTTTGCAACTCCATGCAGTTGCAGCAATAGCAAATTAATCATATAAATAATTAATATAATCGAGATGCAACATGGAACTTCGTCAACTCAGGTGCTTCATCGCTGTAGCGGATACGCTGCATTTCGGCAGAGCCGCTCAAAAACTGAACATTCTTCCAGCTTCTTTGGGCCGCCACATCAAATTGCTGGAGGACAGTCTTGGTAGCCGATTGCTCACCCGCACAACCCGTAGCGTTGTTCTCACACAGTCAGGCAGCGATTTCTTGGCCGCCGCGCGAGAGATCGTGGAAAGAGCGGACAAATTGGAGGCGTCATTTCGTGAAAGCCAACGCGACAAGACATCGGTGCTGCGGATTGGAGCTATTGATAGCGCCGCAGTTGGCCTGATCCCACAGATAATCCCTCATTTCCGGGAGGCGTATCCGGGCATTGACATCCAGCTTCTTGAGCAAAAAACGATACGGCTCTTGCCGCGTTTGCTGACCGGACGTCTTGATGTTGCAATCGTTCGGCCGCCTGAAATCGTTGACCAGCGCCTGATGCTGAAGTCCCTGTTTCATGAGACAGCTGTCGTCGCGGTTCCAAGCAGCCACCCGCTGGCTGCAAAGAAAAAAATCTCGGTCGAGGACATGGCGGACGAACCCCTCATCGTTCCGGACAAGGGATCGCGGCCTCACAGTCACGATCTAACAATAAAGCTGTTTCTGGAAGCTGGTTTGAGCGCGCGCGTTGCACAAATTGCCGAAGAAAAACAAACCATCGTCAACCTGGTCAGCACGGGGGTCGGCATAGCCATTGTTCCGCGTTGGATTTCCCGGCTCGCAGTCGGCGGCGTGAAATTTGTCTCCCTGGATTTGCCATCGGGATCGGCCAGAACCAGGCTTGCGCTTTCAGTTGCCTGGGTCAGAGACACGAGAGATACGGCACGGGATGCGTTTCTTGAGATATTGCACCAACAGACGGAGCAGCTGGCCCTCTCTGCGTGACAACTATTATTCACAAAATTTATATAATCAATACGATCTGTGTCGGCTGGAGAGATCTGACTAGGCTGCTCTTTCGGTGAGAGCTATGTCTCTACCCCGCGAAGGAGGCTGCGGGGCGAGACAACAGGCTTTGCCCAAGACCCGGAGGAACACATGAAATTCAATCTGATTACCGGCGCCGTTGTGATCGCCGCCATGACCGCACTACCAGCTGCTGCCGACAATCACAGCGTGGACAAAACCGGCTGGCCGGAGAGCTTTACAGTTGGAACCGGCTCACAAGGCGGAACTTACTTTGGATACGGAACTGGCTGGGCAAACATTGCTGGCGAGGAACTCGGCGTTTCCGGCGGCGCAGAAGTCACGGGCGGCCCGATGCAGAACATGGCGCTTGTGCATTCTGGAGATCTGCCGTTCGGCATGACCACGATGGGACCTGCTGCAGAATCCATTGCCGGCTCCAACCCGATCGCGCCTGGCCTGAAGATGGACAAAGCATGCGCCATGTTCCCGATGTATCAGACGCCCTTCTCCATCACGGCTTTGAGCTCGTCCGGCATTACATCCGTTGCCGACATTCCGGAAGGGGCCCGCATTGGGTTCGGACCGGCAGGCTCAACGTCTGACACCT
Source organism: Roseibium sp. R5 (assembly GCF_055755305.1). NCBI lineage: Bacteria > Pseudomonadati > Pseudomonadota > Alphaproteobacteria > Hyphomicrobiales > Stappiaceae > Roseibium > Roseibium sp. R5. The sequence goes on along the minus strand of NZ_CM146910.1, from coordinate 2,714,186 downwards.
ACTTCCCCCGCATGATGGAGGAGTTGGGCGTAAAGTTTGAACGACGCAACGGTGGCTGGTCTGATCTCGGCGGTCAGTTGCAGGATGGTCTGCTCGATGTGATCGCATTTGCAGCCGGTGTCCCGGTTCCAGCGGTGAGCCAGCTCGAAGTCCAGACCGACATCAACATCATCGAATTTTCCGAAGACGAGCAGGCCAAGATTACTGCGGCATTCCCGGTGGCTAATTTTGACATAGCCGCAGACACTTACACCACTCTGGAAAACCCGGCACGCTCCGTTTCCATGTGGAACTTTGCGATAGCAAACTGTGACCTTCCCGAGACATTTGTCTACGGGGTGGTGAAAGCCGTGATGTCAGACAACGATCGTATGGTACAAACCCACAAGGCTGCCCGGTCGACTCTGCCGGAATTCTGGGACCGTAACACAGTGATGAAATGGCACCCGGGTGCAGCCCGCTGGTTCCAGGAAAACGCCAGCGCGGACATTCCTGCCGACATGATCTACAGCAACTGATTGCTTTATATGGTCGTGCGGACAAAATGATCCGCGCGACCAGTCAATCTTGTCACCCAACAGCCCGTCTTTCAGCTTCGTCCGGCCTTAGAGCCGCAACATCAACCTCATCGATCTGATCCGGCTTCATGAACCTGGACGCGTAGTCGGCCCAGACGCGCGACGTTAGAAACAGGTCGTAAAGTTCGGCATCGATGTGCCCGTCCTTGACCATGAAGCCCATGATCTTGAGCGCTTCCGACACGGTTTTGCCCTTCTTGTAGGGCCGGTCGGCGGCAGTAAGGGCTTCGAAAATATCGGCAATCGCCATCATCCGTGCGACCGGACTCATCTCGCTACCCTTTAAGCGCTTCGGGTAGCCCGTTCCATCCATCTTTTCATGGTGACCCCCTGCAAGTTCAGGCACCTGGCGCAGGTAAGACGGGAACGGCAGCCGCGACAGCATGATGATTGTCTGTACGATATGATCGTTGATCTTGTAGCGTTCTTCAGCGGTCAAGGTGCCACGCGCAATTGAGAGATTGTAGAGCTCCCCACGATCATAAAGGTGCTCCGGTTGGTCCAGCTTGAAGCCCCAGGGATTGTCTGCGGTGAAGAGATCCTTCGGCCGGCGCTCAAGAACGTGCTCTGGTCGATCAGCAAGCAGCGGCTCGCGGACCGGCAAGTCCGGCTCAGGAGTTTGCTGCTTGCGATTCAGTTCCTCGTGGCTGATCCCGACCCTGTCTGAGAGTGTTCGGGTCCAGGTCCGCTTCGCGATTTCCTGGAGCCGGTCAAGCCGGTCGGGTGACATAAACTCGCCGCCCTCATTGCATTCGGCCACAAAGGCAAAGTCCGCATCAAGCGCGGCCAGCTCCGCGTCGCGCTGTTCGGCCAAGTCTTTCAGGTCGTCGCCGTTGGCGACACCTTTCCAATAGGTGATTTCCGCATCGCGTTTCAGAACTTCAAAACGCATTCGGATTTCATGGATGCGATCATACAGCGTCTCCAGTTTTGTCGCCTTGTCGACCACATACTCCGGTGTGGTCACCTTGCCACAATCATGCAACCACGCGGCCACATGGATGGCTTCCCGGTCGTCATCCGTCAGCTTCAAATCCGCGAAAGGCCCGTGGTTTGCGGCATTGGCGGCCTCAGCCAGCATTTTGGTGAGTTCGGGCACACGCGCGCAGTGCCCTCCAGTATAGGGGCTCTTGGCATCAATCGCGTCGGCGATCATGCGGATAAAGGCCTCGAACAGAGCCTTTTGCGACGCAATCAACTGGCGGGTTTCGAGTGCGATGGCAGCCGACCGAGACAATGCGTCGACAAAACGGATCAACGAGGTATTGGCTTTTGCTTCCTGCACCAGGGTCATGATGCCGATCATCGCGTTGTTACGGTTAAACAGAGGAACAACCATGGCATTGCGGGCCGGATTCTCCCCAGCACCAGGATCCCCGCCACAGACAGCCAACGCTTCGCCGTCAACTCTGGTCGCTCGAATGTCATCCCGATCAATGGCCTCGCGCAGGACATGCGGCAGACTGTTCAAGGGATGGCGGTGCAATGTGTCGACTGGCCCCCCCATGGCCGCAACCGGTTCAAGGGCAGTCTCATCTGCACTGATCAGGTAGACAGCCCCCTGCTCTGAACCAACGATATTTCCCATTCCGTCCAGCAGGGTCTGCAACAGCCGCTCAAAATCCGTTTCCTCGGAAATGGACCGATTGATCTCCAAAAACTGCCGGATCGTGGACTTCATGTCGTCCATTGACCGTGAAAGGTCCTCAATCTCGATGATGAAGCTCGGGACATTGACCGGGTCTGCGAAGTCGAACCGCTGAATCTTTTCAGCTTCTCCCGATAGCGCCTGCACCGGCTTGGAAACCAGTCGTGCCACAAGCATCGTGATCGGGATGGAGATCAGCAAGATGATCCCAATCGCAATTCCGCCCTGCTGAAGAAGCTGCCGGGCCTGGACCAGAAGTTCCACTTCGGGAACCGCGATGGCCAGATAATATGGCGTCGATCCGCGAACTTTAAGCGGGGACACCTGCACCCGCCACGGCTCATCGTCGAGGACAAGCCTTTCATTCAGCGTCTTGTCATCAACACCGGTCACGCCAGCCTCAACGGCAGCCTTTGCGACATCCGGCAAGACAGTTCCGTCCAGCTGATCCATGGAAAGCCGGCCGAGCTGAGGCGCCGCGCCCGTAGCCGACGGTGTCAAAACCTCCACAACCCGCGACTTGTCCGGATGCGCAATCATGCCGAGATCGCTTCCAAAAAGCGCAAGCTCGGTGTTTTCGGTGATCCGCTCTTTGCGCAAGGATGCGGCCAGTGTGTCCAATGAAATGTCAGCGCCAACCGTGGCACCGCTACCCAAAGCCCGAACTGCGATGGTTTGCCCCAGCTCTTGTGACGTGAAGAATATATAGGGCCGCGTCTTGATTTGGCCGGCGGACGCCTTTGCCTGTTCAAACCAGGGCCTGGATCGTGGATCAAAGCCCGCAAAGCTTGCCTGCTCCCGCTCGCCAAGCGTGTTCATCGCAATATCAAGGAAAACATACCGGCTTCGCACTCCGCCATTGGGGAAACGCTCTATCGATTGCACAACAAAAACAGTATCGGTCGGCGCGTTGTATCGGCTTCTCGCCTCATCGTTTTCTGTCGGCACCAGCATGATAAAATCGCCATCGTCATAGCCGACATAAACGGAAGACAAAGCCGCCGATTGGTCAAGAAAGCCCGCAAGAAATGCCACATGCGGAAGACGTTCAGAAAGCGTTTCAGCCCGCGTGATGTCGTGAAGTGCAATGATCTCAACAGCCAATTCCGCCGGCGCATAGAGGCGCTCCAACCCGGCGACAGCCTCTGTACTCGTCAGACTGAAGAGATTGCGCGACGCCTCCGTGATGACGGCATTCATTCTGGAATAGGTCAACCAGCCGATCACAGATCCGACGGTTAGAACAAGGAGCAGAAATACAACGCTCAGATGAAATTGCAGCGTCTGACGCACACGAGAAAAAATATTCATGATCATCTAACCTAGAGTTAGAAATGAATTACAACTCCCTAATATCTCGGACATCTTAAAATTGCGTAGCACCGATCGAAACCTTGAGAATGGAGCCCTCCCCAAAACGTTACAACTAAAAAGAAAAACGCCGGAAATTATCCGGCGCGATTCCGTTTTCAACTATGAAAGCATGTCTATTTCGCCGCTTGGATTGCATCCCAGACCCGGTGCGGGGTTGCGGGCATATCAAGTAGTTCGGTGACACCCGCTCCGTCTTTTAAAGCATTCTGGATCGCGTTCATGACAGCCGCGCAGCCACCGATCGTGCCCGCTTCACCGGCACCCTTGATCCCCATCGCGTTGGTCGTCGACGGCACATTTCGGGTCTGGAAGTCGAAATTCGGGACATCCGCCGCCCGCAGAAGCCGGTAATCAAGCAAAGACGCAGTCAAGAGCTGGCCGTCCTCGTCGAAAACCGTGTGCTCGCACAAGGCCTGACTGATGGCAGACGCCGCCCCGCCATGAACCTGACCGGCCAACAGCAGCGGGTTCACGGTGACGCCGAAATCATCGACGATGACGTAGTTCTGGATATCGACATCGCCGGTGTCCGGATCTACTTCCAGTTCGCAGATGTGGGTGCCGTTCGGATAAGTCGCCTCGGTTTGTTTGACCTCTTCGCGTGCTTGCAGAGGCTCACCGGCCCCGGCAGCGATTTCGGCAAGGGTCACCTGCTGGTCGGTACCGACAACACGGACCATGCCGCTGTCGAGTTCAAGATCGTCAATGCCCGCTTCCAGCTTGTCGGCAGCGAGTTCCTTAACCTTCTTGACCAAGGCAACGCTGGCTTCCTTGACGGATGGCAGCCCGAGCGGAATAGAACGCGACCCACCGGTGCCGCCGCCTTTCCGAACCCGGTCGGTGTCGCCCTGAATGACCTCGATATCCTCGATGTTGACGCCGAACTGCTCCGCAACGACCTGGCTGTAGGCTGTCGCATGGCCCTGTCCGTTGGTCTGGGTACCGATCAGAAGCGTCAGGTTGCCGTTCGCACCGATCTCGACGGTCGCCTCTTCGCCGCCCGGGAAAGCACAGGCCTCAATGTAAGAGCAAATGCCGAAGCCGCGATACTTACCGGAAGCTTGGCTTGCCTCCTGGCGCGCCTTGAAACCTGCCCAATCGGCGGTCTCCAGAGCCTTTTCCAGATGGCCCTGATAATCTCCGGTGTCATACATCCGGCCGGTCTGGGTGGTGTAAGGAAGCTGTTCCTTCTTGATGAAGTTGAGCTTTCGGAACTCAACCGGCCCAAGCCCGGTTTCCTCACCCGCCTTGTCGATCAGCCGTTCAATCAAGTAGGCCGCTTCCGGACGCCCGGCGCCCCGGAATGCGTCGGTCGGAACCGTGTGACTGTAAACGCCTTCCACCTTCGCAAACACGGCTGGAATGTCGTAAAGGCCGGATGTCATGGTGGTGCCGACCCAGGGAATAAACGGGCCGAACTGATGCAGATAGGCGCCCATAGCCGCCTTCACATGCACCTTCATGCCCAAAATCTTGTTGTCTGGATCCAGAGCCAGCTCGGCATGGGAGAGATTGTCCCGGCCATGAGCATCGGTGACAAAATGATCCATTCGCTCACCAGCCCAGCGCACCGGAACGCCGAGCGCCTGCGCCGCCAGCATCGCCAGCGGATATTCGCGGTAACAGAAAATTTTGGTGCCAAAACCACCGCCGACTTCCGGCGTTACAACCTGAACCTTGTCTGCTTCAAGGCCGAGGATCTGGCAAAGCACATCCCGCATCCCGTGCCCGCCCTGTGTGCCAAGGGTCAGCTTGAAACGGTCGCTGGCACTGTCAAATTCGGCCACACAGCCGCGCAGTTCCATGTAGTTGGCGACAATCCGGTTGTTGACGAGATCGATTGAAACCGTTTTCACCGCGTTGGCAAAAGCCGCATCGGTTTTCTCTGCATCGCCGTGCCCGAAGGTGAAGGCAACATTTGTTCCGAACTCCGGCCAGACTTTGACAGCATCGGGCGCAAGCGCGTCGTCCATTTCAACCACGACATCCAGCGGATCGTAGTCGACCTCCAGCATCTCGGCGGCATCACGTGCGCCTTGCAATGTATCCGCTACCACAAAGGCAATTGCATCGCCGACATAACGAACCGTGTCGGAACACAGCAGCGGCTGCGTCGGCAGATTGAAATTGCTGCCGTCGATCTGCTTCAAGATAGCGCGTGTCGGCATGGACTTTCCGGCCACGTCTGCACCGGTCAGCACCATACGGACGCCATCCATCGCCCGCACTTCATCTGCGTTTGCGATGGTAATCTTGGCATGAGCCATCGCCGAGCGCAGGACAAAAGAATGCACGCATCCGTCCGGCTGGTAATCGCCGGTATAGATCCCCTCTCCCGTAATGAGCGGCAGATCTTCTTTGCGGCGCAACGGTGCGCCAACACCGAATTTCGGAGTAGCCATTTGGTTCATGGAAGAGGCCTTCAGTTGACTTAAGTCTTTGCCGGTTGTCTGCAGCGCCTGGGATGCGCCAGCGGCGGGTTGACCACAATATAGTCCGGCGCAATTAAACTGACCAGTGCACTTTTTTGCAAGTCCCGGCAGCAAAGCCCTTCCCTTCTTACCGAATTCCAGTAGGTTTGTTCGCACACTCTCTTTTTGACCGTCGCTCTGCCCGCCTAGCCGGAACCCAAACTCTTCTCGGTCAAATGCCTCTGATAAAACGCGACACGCCCTAAATGGATTCCACACCCGATAAAACGACGGCAGACCCGGCGGAACCCAAACCGTCATCACCGAACCATTTTATCGGGCGTTTGGCGGAGCGCATCGGTCAACTGCCGCCAAACACGATTGGTGCGCTGTGGATTCTGCTCGCCGCTTTCCTGTTTTCCATCATGGTGACGCTGATCAAGTTTCTCGGTCAGGATCTCTCCGTGTTTCAGATCCTTGTTGTCCGACAGGCGCTGATGCTGCTGATCGTGGCGCCCAAGATCCTGCCGGGACTGCCGGGCTCGCTCGCCACAAAACGCCCGGGGCTCCAGCTGACCCGGATTGTCTTTGCGACCTCTGCCATGCTGCTTGGTTTCACCGCGATCATTGAGATGCCCCTTGCAGATGCGACGGCGATCAGCTTTTCAAAAACGTTTTTCATCACCATCTTCGCCATCTGGTTCCTGGGTGAGCAAGTCGGCAAACATCGCTGGGGGGCGACCATCGTTGGCTTTTTGGGAGTGCTGTTGATGCTCCGGCCAAGCGGCGAAGGTCTTGTTGATCCATTTGCCCTGATGGCGCTTGGCAGTGCGGCTTGCGCCGGGATGGTGATGATCGTCATCCGCATCCTGACCCGGACCGACCCGCCCAACACGATCCTCACCTATCAGGCGATGGGCGTTGGCCTCATCATGATCGTACCTGCATGGATGACCTGGCAAGCGCCGACCCTGGAACAATGGGCCTTGCTGGCGGCTGTTGGGTTCTTTTCCTGGGCCGGGCAAATGGCCAACATCAAGGCGTTCCAGGCCGGCGAAGCCACAGCCATCGCATCGCTCGACTATACCCGCCTGCTCTATGCCACCTTGTTCGGGGCCTTGATCTTCAGCCAGTGGCCCGGGGTTGAAACACTGATCGGTGCCAGCGTGGTCATCGCGGCCTCGATCTACACTGTCCGCCGCGAAGCCATCCGGGGCCGCCAGCTGGCCCGCGCTTCGGATGGTCGCGGGTATTCCAACTAAAAACGCGCCCGAATGGGGCGCGTTTTCGGTCTGATTTCCAAGAGCGGAAGACCTTAAGCGGCGGCAGCGGCGCGCTTGGCAGCCTCTTCTTCCACGAGTTCCTTCTTCGACAGTTTGCCAACCATTGTTTTTGGCAACTCGTCACGGAACTCGATTTCCCGCGGCAGTTCAATGGCTGACAGGTGATCCTTCAGGAAGGCCTTCAGGTCACCGGCGGTCAGAGAATGACCGTCTTTGAGCTTGACGAACGCTTTCGGCGACTGGCCACGGTATTCGTCAGGGATCGCGATCACGATGGTCTCGTCGACCGCCTCGTTTTGATAAATCGCTTCTTCAATGACACGCGGATAAACATTGTAGCCGGAACACAGAATCAGGTCCTTGATCCGGTCGACCAGATAAATGAAGCCGTCTTCGTCCTGGTAGCCGACGTCCCCGGTGTGCAGGTACCCATCTTCCGTGATGGTTTCTGCCGTCGCGTCGTCGCGCTTCCAGTAACCCTTCATCACCTGCTGGCCGTGGATCAGGAGTTCGCCCTTTTCGCCTTGCGCGACCTCGGTCTTGCGATCCTCAATGTCGACAAACCGCACCTTGGTGCCGGGGACCGGACGTCCGATCGATCCTGCGCGGCGGTTCTCGTCCAGCGGATTGACCGCGGCAACCGGAGACGACTCGGTTAGGCCATAACCTTCGACCAGAATACAGCCAGTCAGTTTTTCGAAGTTTTCCTTCACTTCAACCGGCAGCGGCGCACCGCCGGAGATGCACAAGTTGATGCTGGAAAGATCGTATTTCTTGGTCTCATGCGAGTTGTTAATTGCCGTGTAGATGGTTGGCACCCCCGGGAACAAGGTGACTTTCTTCCGAACGATCGACTCCAGCAGCATCTTCAACTCAAACCGCGGCTGCAGCACCATCTCCGCCCCGAGAATGACGGAGAGATTCTGCCCCACCGTCATCGCGAACACATGAAAGAACGGCAGCACACAGAGCATCTTTTCCTCGCCCGGCTGGGCTTTTTCAAAGATGTCGCGCATCTGTTCGATATTGGCGCACAGGTTCTTGTGCGTCAGCATTGCCCCTTTCGGCACACCGGTTGTCCCACCGGTGTATTGCAGAACGGCGATTGTTTCTTCCGGATCGATCTCAACCGGCTTCGGTTTGCTGCCCTTGGTCTGCAGGTCTTCAAAGCGGATATGCGCCTCGTCCTGCGGGATCGCGGCAAGTTCCTTGCGCTTGAACAAGCTGAAGAGTGTCTTTTTGATGGTCGGCAGACAGAACGTCATCGGACAAACGATGATCTTGTCCAGAACACGTTCTTTCCGGACGTTCTCGACTTTGTCGTAGATCACTTTCAGATCCATGGTGACCATGATGCGCACATCGGCGTCGCGGGCCTGGAAAGCAATTTCGCGCTCAACATAAAGTGGATTGAAGTTGGCGACCGTGCCGCCGATCTTCAGGATCGCGAAGTAGAAGATCGTATAAAAAGGGGTATTGGGCAGGCACAACCCGACATGTACGCCGGGCCCTACGCCCATGGCTTGCAATCCGGCCGCGGTACGGTCGACCAGGTCGCCCATCTCACGATAGGACCAGACCTTGCCCATGAAGTCGGCCGCCGGCCGGTCTCCAAAGCGTTCCGCTGAATTGTCGAGGTATTCGTGAATTGGACGGACCTTAAATGCCGCGTTCCACTCCTCCGCACTCGTCATGACGTTCTCCAACGCGTTTTCTCCGGCTCCTTTTACATGCAAGCCGGTTGATCGATTCAGCCCCCCTACTGCTGAATCCTCCTCCCTGATCGGCAATGCATATCGCGATGCCGACGCCGGTGTTCCCTACTGACATGACCCAAGCTTCCGTTCACGTCAACCAGCGACGTAACGACACCCCCGCAACTTTTTTGCACTTCTAGGTATAATTTACCCCAAAATTGGGCAGACCCACACTCAATAGTTGCTTTCATAGGTCATGTCGGCTCCGAACGAGGACGCTTTCTAGCGGCTTGGCCAGCGCCAGCGGGGCGGTTCCGCATCGGCGACTTGCGTCTCACCGAGTTCCTTGTGGAGATGATGATGAAGGCACCCTCGCTCTCCGGCAAGAGCATTCACCAAAGGTTCCGCATGCGAGACCACCAGCACCTGGGTCTTTTCGGCAGCTTTCGAAATCAAGCGCGCCAACGGTTCCAGGAGCGAGGGATGCAGGCTGGTTTCCGGCTCGTTCAAAACGATCAATGGCGCCGGGCGCGGAGACAAGAGCGCAGCCGTCAAAAGCAGATACCGCAATGTACCGTCAGAAAGCTCAGCGGCCCGTAGTGGCCTCAACAGCCCTTTTTGCCGCATGAGCAGTTCAAAGTACCCCTCATTGACGGTGATCTCGACCTCCGCTCCGGGAAAAGCATCGTCAATCGCCTCCGCCAAGGCGACTTCATCGCCAATCTCCAAAATAGTCTGAAGGGCGGCCGCCAGGTCTGCGCCATCAGCGGAAAGCGCGGGCGTACGTGTCCCGATCTTCGGAAACCTGGCCGGTGCCTCCCGGTCGGTACGCAGATGATCATAGAACCGCCACGCACGCATCCGTTCCCGGAGAACCAGGAGCTCCAGACCGTCTTTCGGGTCGGCGGCATGGGTCATCATGCTGTCAAACCGGGCCAGATTTTGGACCACCGGCAGGCGTTGCCCTTGTTGGTTCAAGACCCGAACTGACGGTCCGTTGCGCCCGGCAATCTCGTTGGACCGTGACAGCGCCTCTCCCGCCCAAAGCGCTTCGCATTTGATTTCAGGGTCCATTGAAAAATAGGAACGGCCGGCATCAGCGGGCAGTCCGAGGTCGATCGCGTAACCGTAATCTTCGTCCGCAAATCCCAGTTTAAGGGCAACAGTTCCCTTTCGAACCGTGCCTTGCACCGGCACCTCTCCCCGCTTCATGGCGCGTGACACGGTTTCCGGACCAGCCCAAAGCGTTGAATTCAAGCCACCTTCGGAAGCGAGCGATGCGATCGCACGCCCTTGAGCCACTTCGGCCAGGAGCCGGATCGAGCGGTACAGGCTGGATTTGCCGCTGCCGTTGGCGCCGGTGATCAAGGTGATCCGGTCGAGCGGTAATATGAGGTCACGCAAGGAGCGGTAACCGGAGACGGCAAAAGTAAGAAGCATGCCTGGATCCTAAAACTGGCCAGAATTCGTTTTGGACTTTGCAGAAACCCGAACTAAGCTGGAAGATCAGCGGGCGTTAAATCGGGATCGATCTCACGCCTAAAGCTGATCGCTCTTAAAGGAGCACCGAGGCAGCCTGTTGCCTGAATGCAGAAATTGAAAGGCCATGTTTAATCCCAAAGAGGCGGCGGACGATAGCCGCGCTTTGAACATTGTCATATTATTTTTCGTTGCCGTTGCGGTGATCTTCTCGATCGGTCTCCACTTCGACAGCGCCCTCAAATACTGGCTACTCAGCAAATTCGGTGAAACTGCGACCGGGACCGTTGTGCAGATCACCAAGCCCTCGACCGATCCGAATGAGATGCGTGACCTCGCCCGGCAAAGCCCGCGCAACTATTTGAAAAACCGCCAGACTTGGGTGACCGGTGACAGCCTGCTGATTGAGTTTCAACCAGAAAGCGGAACGTTTGAATATGTCTCTTTCAAGCGGCCGCCCGGGAGCACTGTCGGCCAGGCAGGCAAAGCAATCGACATCGTCTACTTGCCGCTCAATCCGCGGATCGCGCACCCGCACGCCCATCTTGCCGACTTTGCTTTTGACGCCAAGATCATGATGGGCTCTCTCATTGCCGCGATGATCACCTTTTGGCTGCTGGTCGAAGCATTTGTCTCCTGGATCAGGTTCCGGAAAACCATGCGCCATTACTGACGGCCAGAAGCGCTATGACCCCTGATCAACCAGCTCGAACTTGTTGACATCAAACACACCGAAATCTGTGATTTTGAGATGCGGAATAACCGGCAGCGGCAAAAACGCCACTTGAAGGAACGGTTCCGCCAGTGTGCAGCCAAGCGCCTTCGCGGCATGTCGAAGGTCTTCCAGCTCATGACGCACCGTCTCGAACGGTTCCAGGCTCATGAGGCCAGCTAGCGGCAGCGCCAGCTCGGCCTTCACGCCGTCCGGCCCGGCGACCGCAAACCCGCCCTTCATCGCAATGACCCGGTTGACCGCATGGGCCATCGCCGCTTCGTCAGCGCCAACAACACAGATGTTGTGACTGTCATGGCCAACCGAGGAAGCAATAGCTCCTTGTGTCATGCCGAACCCGTGGACGAACCCGAGGCCGATGTTGCCGGTGCCTTTGTGGCGCTCAACGACTGCGACCTTCAGAACGTCCTGCTCAAAATCCACAAGGGTCTTGCCGCCATTTACCGGCAACGTGCGCTTCAGGTGTTCCGTGATGATCTTGCCGGGGAGGACACCAATCACATCGGCTTCGCTGTTACGGGCCGGAATGTTGAATGATGCAGCACTGACCTCATTGGCCTTGACGCTATCAAGCCCAACCGGCGCGACAATGCTGCGGGTCGCAAAGGCGGCATCATCGGCAACAACACCGCCACAGATCGCGGTTTCAACACGGCAGTCTTTAATATCGCTCAACAAGGCAATGTCGGCGCGTTTTCCGGGAGCCAACACGCCTCTGTCTTTCAGGCCAAAGGCATTCGCCGCTGACCAGCTGGCGGCGCGATAGACGTCAAGCGGGCGGATCCCCTTGGCAATCAACCGCCGGATCATGCTGTCGAGATGCCCCTCCTCCGCAATATCCAGCGGATTGCGATCATCGGTGCAAAGCGCAACGAAAGCCGAGGTATCGGACGTCAAGACCGGCGCCAATGCATCGAGATCCTTGCAGACCGACCCCTCCCGCATCAGCACTGCCATGCCTTTGGAAAGCTTCTCCTGCGCTTCTTCAGCTGACGTTGCCTCGTGATCGGTTCGGATCCCGGCCGCCAGATAGCCGTTGAGCGGTTTGCCACCGAGCAATGGTGCATGGCCATCGATATGTCCATCCTGGAAAGCTGCAAGCTTGGCAAGCACCTTCGGATCACGCGCCAGAACACCCGGAAAATTCATGAATTCCGCAAGACCAATAACGCTTGGATGGTCTTTGAACGGCAGAAGGTCTTCTATTTCCAGACAGGCACCAGCTGTCTCGAACGCGGTTGCCGGAACACAGGATGACAGGTTCACCTTCAAATCCATGATGGTTTGCAATGAACTGTCCAGAAAGTAGCGAATGCCCTCTGCGCCCAGAACGTTGGCAATCTCATGCGGGTCACAAATCGCAGTCGTAACCCCATGAGGCAGCACGCAGCGATCGAATTCAAAGGGCGTTACCAATGAAGATTCAACATGGAGATGCGTGTCGATGAACCCGGGCACCGCTGTAAGACCCGTTCCATCGATGGTGTTTTCCGCCTCATAGGTGTCATGCGTTCCAACAATTCGGTCTCCGACGATGGCAATATCCGTCGTCACAGTCGCCCCGTCGACGACGCTGAACATCTGCACGTTCTTGATGACCAGATCCGCCGCAACCTCCCCCGCACCCGCGGCTATAGCCTTGTTCAAAAAGCTCTCGTCGTGGCGGTGCGGCATGGTTCGGATCTCCTGTTCTTTTTCTAGAAGCGGACCTTAGCGTTCAGCAGCCCGGATCAGAAAGCCCCAAGCGGCATTTTCCACGTGGCAGATTTCTGCGCGCACTTCACCACCCCTGTCAAAGGGCAATCGAGCTCCAACCTCTGTCCAAATCGAGCGCATTATTCCGAATTTGATCTTCAACGTCACTTTCGATTAATTAAATCACATTTAATAATTATCGAAAACTCAATCACCTACCGCAGGACAGCAACGAAACGCTGCGGCGCAGCACGGAAATCGAATTGACAGTTTCCCGAATGGCGAGAATAATTTTTCCAAAATAAATAATTATGGTCTCGCAGTGAAAGCGGACCCGGAATGACCGAGGGAGGAGGCCAATGGATGAAATCCGGAAAAGCGGCCGCGGCTCGAATTCTGTCCAGCTGAGACGCTATAACGAGCGGATCGTCTTACAGATATTGCGGCGTGCGGGAGAAGCGTCGAAGGCCGAACTCGCCCGGGCTGTGCAACTAACGAATGCGGCTATTGGCGCGATCATTCAGACCCTCATCGAAGAGGGCCTCATCGTGGAAGCTGGCAAACGCCATGATGGCAGCCGCGGTCAGCCCGCGACAATTCTGAAACTCGCGCCGCGGGGCGCATTTTCTTTTGGCGTTCGTCTGGACCGGACGAGCCTGGAAACGGTGCTGATGGATTTTTCCGGTCAGATCATCAATCGCCGAACGCATGAGATGATCCTGCCGGAGCCCGCAAAAGCCCTTACGATCCTGACTGATGACCTGGAACAGTTGCGGGAAGACCTAAGCGAGGGAGAACAGGATCGCATCACCGGCATCGGGCTTGCTCAGCCCTTTAATCTCGGCGCATGGCTCCATGAACTCGGCTTGCCTGAGGCGCATTTCAAGGACTGGGAAGACTACGATCTTGCGAGCGCCCTTGAAGAGGAAACCGGTCTTCCGGTCTTCAGTGAAAACGACGGCACGGCAGCAGCTGTTGCAGAGCTTTTTTATGGTGTTGGGCGTCAGAACGACAACTTTCTATACCTGTTCCTGGGACCCGCAATTGGCGGCGGCTTGGTGATGAACGGTGATGTCGTTCGCGGTGTTTCCGGCAATGCGGGTGACGTTGCGATGATTCCGGTTCCGCCGAGCAAATTGCCGACCGCCAACGCCCCGCGTCAGGAATGGGACTTGCTCCTGGCAAGGGCCAGCCTTGTTGCTCTGGCTCGGCATATGTCACCGGAGAACTTTTCCAATTTGAGCCGCACCGATTTGCGCCATGCCATAGAGGCAGCGGACAGCAAGGCACGCGAATGGACAGAAGACTGTGTCAGCGCACTCGCCGTTGCGCTCCGCTCAGCCTTTGCGATCCTCGACATGCCTCTGGTCGTTTTGGACAGTGACCTCGGGAATGATTTCAACACAAGCTTTGCAGAAGCGATGGCGTCAGCTGTTGCAGATGCAGCGCCGGAGAGCCGGACCTCGCCTCAGATGGCAACCGGCAGCTTCGGACAGGATGCCGGTGCCGTCGGCGCGGCCAGCCTGCCACAGTTTTTCAACTTCTCGCCCCGGACAGCGATCCTTACTGGAGGCAGGTCACTTGGACCTGCCGGATCTGGCCGAAGCGAAGACCGCGCCGGTTTTCCGGCGCGGGCAGCACGGTTGGGGTCACATCTGGCCACACCCAACCGTGTTTAGAAACAGGCCAGGGAGGAAACATACAATGATCCGCAAACTACTCGCGACCGGTTCCGTTCTTGCCGCAATGGCAGCGACACCGGCCATGGCGGCTGACCTGTCCGCCTGCCTGATCACCAAAACGGACACCAACCCGTTTTTCGTGAAGATGAAAGAAGGCGCGACGGCAAAAGCCGAAGAACTCGGCATTGAACTGAAGTCTTTCGCTGGCAAGGTCGATGGCGACCACGAGACCCAGGTTGCAGCGATTGAAACCTGCATCGCAGATGGCGCCAAGGGTATTCTGCTGACGGCATCTGACACCTCTTCCATCGTACCTGCTGTCCAGCAAGCGCGCGACAATGGGCTTCTGGTCATTGCACTCGACACACCGCTGAACCCGATCGACGCAGCCGATGCCACGTTTGCGACCGACAACTTCCTGGCCGGTGAACTGATCGGAAAATGGGCGGCCGGTTCGCTCGGCGATGAGGCGGCAAATGCCAAGATCGCAATGCTTGATCTTGCCATCAGCCAGCCAACCGTCGGCGTGTTGCGCGACCAAGGCTTCCTTCAGGGCTTCGGCATCGATCTTGGTGATCCGAACAAGTGGGGCGATGAGACCGATCCGCGGATCGTTGGCAACGATGTCACGCAGGGCAACGAAGAAGGCGGCCGCCGGGCGATGGAAAATCTGCTCGCCAAAGATCCGATGATCAACGTCGTCTACACGATCAATGAACCGGCTGCAGCCGGCGCCTATGAAGCTCTCAAGTCAATTGGCCGGGAAAACGATGTTCTGATCGTCTCCGTCGACGGTGGCTGCCCAGGTGTTCAAAACGTCAAGGACGGCGTCATTGGCGCAACCTCGCAGCAATATCCGCTGTTGATGGCCTCGCTCGGCATCGAAGCCATCAAGGAGTGGGCGGACAACGGCAACAAGCCGGAACCGACACCGGGCAAGGACTTCTTTGATACCGGTGTTGCACTTGTCACCGACAAGCCGGTGGACGGCGTTGAATCCATCGACACCACCGAAGGCACAAATCTTTGCTGGGGCTAAACCGGTAAAGATGCAAGCGAAGCGAAAGGGGCAAGGCCGCCTCGCCCCTTTTACAACAGGCGCATAGAGGGAAACGGGCATGACCTCAGAAACGAAGACGGACCGCGGCCCTGCAGCGTTTGAATCTGCAGCATCAAAAGGCCCGCAATTCGTTGCCGAATTCGACGATCACCACCAGACCATCGGCCAGAAGATCCAGCATACTCTGCATCAGACGCCGTCCTTGGTGCCCCTGATCGTGCTGCTGTTGTCCATATTGATTTTTGGACTGTTGCTGGGTTCGAAGTTCTTCTCCCCCTTCGCCATGACGCTGATCCTTCAACAGGTTCAGATTGTCGGTATTGTGGCCGCAGCCCAAAGCATCGTGATCCTCACAGCGGGGATTGACCTGTCGGTTGGTGCGATCATGGTTCTGTCGTCTGTGGTCATGGGCCAATTCACGTTCCGCTACGGGCTCCCCGTTGAAGTCGCCATTGCGGCTGGACTCATTTGCGGAACGATCTGCGGCTATATCAACGGTTTCCTGGTGGCTGTCGTCAAACTGCCGCCCTTCATCGTGACGCTCGGAATGTGGCAGATCGTTCTGGCGACCAATTTCCTCTATTCCGCGAATGAAACCATTCGCTCCCAGGACATCTCAGAGCAAGCCCCCCTACTCCAATTTTTCGGCAACAAGGTTGCGATTGGTGGAGCGATATTCACCTACGGCGTGATCTTCATGGTGCTTCTTGTGCTGGTGCTGGCTTACGTGTTGCGCCAAACCGCCTGGGGCCGGCACGTCTATGCCATCGGTGATGATCCGGAGGCTGCGCAATTGTCCGGGGTTCAGGTCAAACGCGTGCAGATTTCCGTCTACATGCTCTCAGGACTGATCTGTGCCTTCGCCGGCTGGGCAATGATCGGGCGGATCGGGTCCGTCTCACCGACAACCGGTCAGCTGGCCAATATCGAATCCATCACCGCTGTGGTGATTGGCGGGATCTCGCTGTTCGGTGGACGCGGATCGATCCTTGGAACCCTGTTCGGGGCCTTGATTGTTGGCGTCTTCACGCTTGGGCTGCGTCTGCTCGGGGCAGACGCCCAATGGACCTATCTCCTGATCGGCCTTCTCATCATCGCGGCGGTTGCTGTCGACCAATGGATCAGAAAGGTATCTGTCTGATGGAACCTGTTCTTCAAGCAAGCAATCTGGTCAAACGCTACGGCCGTGTCGTTGCCATGGACCATGCCGACTTCGAGCTGTATCCGGGTGAAATCCTGGCCGTGATTGGCGACAACGGTGCCGGCAAATCAACCTTGATCAAGGCGCTCAGTGGCGCAGTTCAGCCGGATGAAGGAGAAATCCGGCTCGACGGCAAACCGGTGCATTTCCATTCACCCATCGATGCGCGATCTGCCGGGATCGAAACCGTCTACCAGACGCTCGCCATGTCTCCGGCCTTGTCGATCACCGACAACATGTTCATGGGCCGCGAGCTGCGCAAACCAGGCTTCCGCGGCAAATGGCTCCGCCAACTCGACCATAAAAAAATGGAACAGATTGCCCGGGACAAATTGAACGAGCTCGGCCTTTTGACCATTCAAAACATCAACCAGGCCGTCGAGACCCTGTCCGGCGGCCAGCGCCAAGGGGTGGCGGTCGCGCGTGCGGCTGCGTTCGGCTCGAAAGTTGTCATTATGGATGAACCCACCGCGGCCCTTGGCGTCAAGGAAAGCCGGCGGGTTCTGGAGTTGATCAAGGACGTGAAAGCGCGCGGTCTGCCGATCGTTCTGATCAGCCACAACATGCCGCACGTTTTCGAAGTCGCAGACCGTATTCACATCCACCGGCTCGGCCGGCGCGCTTGCGTGATCAAGCCGGACGACTTTTCCATGTCGGATGCCGTCGCGATCATGACCGGTGCCATGGATCCGCCAGAAGACATGGCAGCGTGAGCAACCGGCGACGATAAGAATAGGACCAACAATGTATTTGATTTGCGGTGAAGCCTTGTTTGATCTCTTTGGGGCGGACACCTCGGGAACTAGCGTCGGCTTTGACGGCCG
The DNA here is from genome assembly GCF_055755305.1 of Roseibium sp. R5. Taxonomy (NCBI): domain Bacteria; kingdom Pseudomonadati; phylum Pseudomonadota; class Alphaproteobacteria; order Hyphomicrobiales; family Stappiaceae; genus Roseibium; species Roseibium sp. R5. Next base: position 2,696,521 of record NZ_CM146910.1, on the reverse strand, counting down.
GATCGGCGGATCGCCCTTCAACGTCGCCATGGGGCTTGCCCGTCTCGGCGACGACGCCGCGTTTTTCGGCGGCATATCGAACGACGTCCTTGGCGAGAAGCTGGTTGGGAAACTGAGAGACGAAGGGGTTTCTGATCGCTTTGTCGTACGCAGCGACAATCTGACGACCTTGAGCCTGGTCCAACAGGATCCTGACGGGCAACCCGCCTATACATTCTATGGCGCCAATGCGGCTGACAGGATGATAACCGAAGCGGATCTCCCGGTTTTCGAGGTTCCGCCGTCGTTCATTCACATCGGGTCTTATACGGCGCTCACAGAGCCTGTGGCTTCGGCACTAAAGACCCTGATCGCAAGAGAGCATGCACGGTGCCTCATCTCCTTTGACCCCAATATTCGGCCCACTGTGGTCGCCGAAATGGACAAGTGGCGGACCAACACGACCGCGATTGTTCCTTACACTGACGTCATCAAAGTCAGCGATGAAGACCTCGCTTTGATCGCCCCGGGAGAACCTGTCGAGGCGATTGCTCGTGATTGGCTCGCAGAAGGCGCCAAGCTGGTGATTGTCACACGCGGGAAAGACGGTGCCTCCGCCTACACAGATCAATCCGAAGCAAGTGTACCCGGCGTTGCAGTCGACGTGGTTGACACTGTCGGTGCCGGGGACACCTTTCAGGCAGCTCTATTGTCTGGACTGAAAATTCTGGGTGCAAACAACCGCGAGGGCCTCACGGCGCTCGACCCTGTGCAACTCACACGATTGCTCACGTTTTGCACCCAAGCCGCAGCCATCACCTGCTCGCGGCGCGGGGCGGATCTCCCAACCAAAGCAGATCTTGAAAAAGAGGGCTGCTCTTTGGTTTGAGGGGCTGACAAGAGAATTAAATCGATTTAAAAGACATCCGAATGTCACGATGCTTAGACTAGAACGGCGAAATTCGCCGGCTTGGAAGGGATGAGAACATGGCGGTCCGCGTCATTGAAGTAGCCGAATTCGATCTGGTTGTGTTCGGTGCCTCCGGAGACCTTGCACATCGCAAGCTGTTGCCGGCCCTTTACCACCGGGATGCGGACGGACAAATGCCCGACAACGCGCGGATCATTGCCAGCGCGCGCCGTGATTATTCGGACGATGATTATCGCGACTACGCTCGGAAGGCCTTGCAAGAGCATGTGTCCGACCTCGACGACGCGCATCTGGAAAAATTCCTGAAACGCATCCGGTACGTGAAAATCGACATCGGGACCGCTGAAGGCTTCGAAGACCTCAAGACCGTTCTGGAAGAACGCGAAGATGTCATCCGCGCGTTCTACCTTGCTGTCGGCCCGGACCTTTTTGGCACCATATGCGAAAATCTCGGCAAGATCGGCGTTGTGAACTCCCATTCCCGCGTGGTTATGGAAAAGCCGATTGGCAAAGACGGCGCATCGGCCAAGGCGTTGAACGCAACGGTCGGTGCCGTGTTCAACGAAGACCAGATCTTCCGGATCGACCACTACCTCGGCAAGGAGACCGTGCAGAACCTCATGGCTCTGCGGTTCGCCAACGCCCTGTTCGAGCCCCTTTGGAATGCGGCTCACATTGACCACGTTCAAATTACAGTCGCCGAGTCGCTGGGGACCGGTGGCCGGGCCGGCTATTACGACACGGCGGGCGCACTCCGGGACATGGTCCAGAACCACATTCTGCAGCTTTTGTGCCTGGTGGCCATGGAACCGCCAGAGTCGATGAACGCCGACAGTGTGCGCGATGAAAAACTGAAGGTTCTGAAAGCCCTCGCCCCGATTGGCGAGCACAATGCCGACAAACTGACTGTCCGCGGCCAATACCGCGCCGGAGCATCAGCCGGTGGCGCAGTTCCAGGTTATCTGGAAGAACTCGGCAATGATCAAAGCGGAACGGAAACCTTCGTGGCCCTGAAAGCGGAAATTGCCAACTGGCGATGGGCCGGTGTGCCGTTCTACTTGCGCACCGGCAAGCGCCTTGCCCAACGGGTTTCCGAGATCGTCGTTCAGTTCCGCCCTATTCCCCACTCGATCTTCGACGAGGAAGCCGGTGCGATCACTGCAAACCGCCTCATCATACGTCTTCAGCCAGATGAAGGCGTACAGATGAAGGTGATGATTAAGGACCCGGGCCCCGGCGGCATGCGCCTGCGCCAGGTGCCGCTGGACATGAGCTTTGCAGAAGCCTTCAAGGTCCGGAACCCGGATGCCTATGAACGGCTGATTATGGATGTGATCCGCGGCAACCAAACCCTTTTCATGCGCCGCGACGAAGTCGATGCAGCCTGGGCCTGGATTGATCCAATTCAGGCGGCCTGGGCGGCTTCCAAGGAAACGCCAAAGGGGTACACGGCCGGAACGTGGGGGCCATCAGCCTCCATCGCCCTGGTTGAACGTGACGGCCGCACCTGGGCGGAAGACGAACTGGTTTAAACGCCGGAAAGTGTGTCAAGAGACGCATATTTCCTGGATTTAAATCGATTAAATGACACAAACAGTCATTACGCTCTATCTAAAGAGTTGAGAGAGAGACCGGCTTCAACACTGCCGGAGGATGAGGGAGACAAGCCATGGCCATCAGGGATCGTGTCGGCGAGGTCACCGAACGGATCGTCAAACGCAGCCACGACAGTCGAAGTGCCTATCTTGAACGCATCGGCAAGGCTGCAGACCAAGGCCCGCAGCGTTCGCGATTGTCCTGCGGCAACCTTGCCCACGGATTTGCCGCATGCGGCCTGTCCGATAAAGCCGCCTTGTCCGGTGATGTGGTACCGAACCTCGGCATAATCACCGCATACAACGACATGTTGTCCGCCCATCAGCCTTATGAGACCTATCCCGACCTGATCCGGCAGGCAGCGCGGGAGGTCGGAGCGGTGGCGCAGGTCGCAGGCGGCGTACCGGCCATGTGCGATGGGGTCACCCAAGGCCAGGACGGCATGGAGTTGTCCCTGTTCTCGCGCGATGTGATTGCTATGGCGGCAGCTGTCGGCCTGTCGCACCAGATGTTTGATGCGGCCGTGTTTCTCGGCATCTGCGACAAGATCGTGCCTGGCCTCACGATAGCAGCTCTGTCTTTCGGCCATCTGCCGGCTGTCTTCATTCCGGCAGGCCCAATGACCACAGGGATCTCGAACGACGAGAAAGCGAAGGTCCGCCAGCTCTATGCGGAAGGCAAGGTTGGCCGTGACGCGCTTTTGGAATCTGAGTCCAAGGCCTACCACTCTCCCGGCACCTGCACGTTTTACGGCACAGCGAACTCCAACCAGATGCTAATGGAGATCATGGGCCTGCACATGCCGGGGGCATCTTTCGTCAATCCGGGCACGCCCCTCCGCGAAGCTTTGACCAAGGAAGCGGCCAAGCGTGCGCTGGCAATCTCTGCCCTTGGCAACGAGTTCACCCCTGCCGGTGAAATCATCAACGAAAAAGCCATCGTCAACGGGGTTGTCGGCCTCCACGCCACCGGCGGCTCAACGAACCACACCATGCATTTGGTGGCGATGGCCGCAGCGGCCGGGATCCGGCTGACCTGGGACGACATCTCCGACCTATCGGATGTGGTTCCACTGCTGGCACGTGTTTACCCGAACGGGAAAGCCGACGTGAACCACTTCCAGGCAGCCGGTGGTCTTGCGTTCCTGATCCGCGAACTCTTGGGCGACGGATACCTCCATCAGGATGTGAAAACCGTCTACGGCAGTGACCTCTCCGGTTATACGGTCGAGGCAAAACTCGACGCGGACGGCAATGTTATCCGGGACCCCGCCCCGCAAATTTCCGGCGATGAGACGGTTCTGGCACCAGCCAACAAAGCATTCCAGCCGACGGGCGGTCTGAAAATGCTGACCGGAAACATCGGCAAAGCAGTGATCAAGATCTCTGCAGTTGCCAAAGAGCGCCATATCATTGAGGCCCCTGCCCGCGTCTTTCACTCGCAGGAAGACTTCCTCAAGGCGTTTTCCAACAAGGAACTCAATGGAGACGTTGCAGCTGTTGTCCGGTTCCAGGGCCCGAAAGCCTGCGGCATGCCGGAGCTTCACAAGCTGACCCCATCCCTTGGCATCCTTCAGGATCGTGGTCATAAGGTCGCGCTCATTACGGATGGCCGCATGTCCGGCGCATCGGGCAAGGTTCCAGCGGCCATTCACGTGACACCGGAAGCTGCCAATGGCGGCCCGATCGCAAAGATCCAGGACGGTGACCTCATCCGCATCAATGCGATTACCGGTGAACTAGCGGTTCTCGTTGATGAAGCCGAGTTCGATGCGCGACCGGTTGCACAAGAGGACCTAAGCCATCATCAATTCGGTGTCGGCCGCGACCTGTTTGCCGCCTTCAGGGCCAATGTCGGCACCGCTGATGCCGGCGCGCATGTCTTTGACGTTTAAGGAAAGATAATGGGACAAGATATTTCAAAAATCGAAGCGGTCATGATAGCGGCACCGGTGATACCGGTACTGGTGGTCGAAGACCCAAAAAAAGCTGTCCCGGTGGCGAAGGCTCTGGTTCGTGGCGGATTGCCGGCTATCGAAATCACGCTCCGTACACCGCATGCCCTCGAAGCAATTGCTGCTGTCAATGAGAACGTGGAAGGCGCGATCGTAGGGGCTGGAACTGTCCTGACGCCTCAGCAGTATGACGCCGTTGTTTCCGCTGGCGCGCGGTTTGTTGTTTCGCCCGGTGCGACGGATACGCTTCTGGACGCGGCTGATGAACACGGCGTGCCGCTGTTGCCGGGAGCAGCAACAGCTTCGGAGGTTATGAAGCTTCTGGAACGCGGTTATGAACGGCTGAAGTTCTTTCCGGCGGAACAAGCAGGTGGTTCGCCTTACCTCAAGTCTCTTTCCTCGCCCCTGGCTGCCGCAAAATTCTGCCCAACCGGTGGTGTCAGCCTTGAAAAAGCGCCTGACTATCTGAGCCTGCCAAATGTTATGTGCGTGGGTGGTTCGTGGATTGCGGATGCAAAGGCAATCGCTTCAGAAGACTGGGGTGGGATTGAGGAACGGGCGCGGGCGGCATCCCAACTCGGCAAGTAGCCGTCGGAATACGATGCTCAGCTATCGCGCGAATGTTTATTAGGCTGAGGCGGCCTCTGATTCCGGCGCCTCATCCTCGCTTCCATCGACTTTGCGGTCCCAAAGAAGGCGCAGCCCACCGGATGTGTCATTCCGCCAGGCAAATTCGGCAACGACAGGCTTGCCGAATTTTTTCATGGTCAAAAGTACCTCGTCCGGCAAAGCGGGCAAGCTTTTCGCCATAACGCGGCAACCGTTGTTACCCGCGTCCACGATCGTGCCGGAAATCTCGGTGATCCCCTCAAAGTCGGAAATCTTCACCGGAATGCTGACGTTGTTCCGTTTCTCTCGGCGTTTATCGGAGAAACTTTCAGTCGATTTCACAAATAGGACGGCCGCATCAGAGTCTTTGCGGGACGTGATCTGGCATTTCACGAGTTTGTCGGAGTCTTTCGGGCGAATACCGATATTCTTGCTCAGCTCCTGAATATCGGGAGAAGTCAGGCGGCATCCCCATTCCCCGACATTAGAAACAACACCACTGATCACTGACAGATTGTCAAAATCTACAACGAGAACCTCTTCTTCGGCCTCGGGTTTATCCTGCAAGTGCGCAAGTGCATTCATTACCGCCTCCAACAACCCATTTTACTTAGGGTTATTATCATTTCAAATCGCTTAACATCTTCAATTTTAGGTGCTTGATCTCAAAGGCAATTGGCACTTACCCTGAGGTTCGTGGCCGCCGACCCGTTTGGACTTGCAGAAACTCCCCCACACCAGAGTTCGGCCCGGAATGAAAGTACATCCCATCTTCTAGGAATTCAGGTTGCCGAAGACCTCACTCCGTCCAATGAACTGGCGTATTTTCATCCAATACAGATGGAGACGAATATGACAGCGTATTTTATGGCTCCGATTGCAGCCTTGGCTCTTCTTACGGTTCCCGTCGCGGCGAATGCAGAGAACCTGTGTCAGGGATATGGCCCGCAAACGCCGCGCGATATCTCAAACACGGCGGGCACAAATACCGCCACGGTCGCTTTTGCGGCGGAAGCAGCAACACTCAACCTGTGTAATTTGCATACCCATACGAATGCTGAGCACAAGGGACCGGGTTTCTCAGTTTTTGTCGACGACAGCGACCATGGGGGATATCGCTGCAACGAAACTGACACGTTGACCGAAGCCGAGCTTACGGCACCAGAGTCCGAAGCCTTTCATGGCGTTAAACCAGGCGACACAATTGAAGTTCACTGGGTCTTTTCCTCTTGCGACGTATCACCGGGAAAAGGTCTCGGCTCCTGTCTAAGCGACTCCTGCGTAAATCCGCAACTGCGTGTAGAAGCCCAAACATTCCTAGTCGTCAATGATTCAAACGCCCTGAATTTCATGGACTTCGCTTACCAGGACAACATCGTCAACGGCCTCCATCAGCCAAAAGCGCTGCCCACCGGCACAGGGTCTCCTGTCACCTTTATTGGTTCAACGACGGGCCCCAGCTACACTCAGGCAAAATGCTCGCCGTTCCAGGTAACTTGGAGCGTCCGCCCACAATGCGCCAAGGTCGACATCAATTCCCTGAACGCCTGGGCAGAAGCGGGAAACATTTTTCAGGAAGATCATTCTCATGGTGTCCGCCAATTGGTGACCGCCGAAGAACTGCTTGCGCCGATCAATTGACCTTTGCTCGCCGGCCAGTTGCTGGCCGGCAGCCACTTCCGGCAATCGTATCTTTCAGGATCCTGGCAGCTGTGCTATCTGAAGCAGCGACATTCAAATTGCCCAGAAATACGGGGCCTAAATCGATTTAAGGAGAGCCGCGTGACGCTCGAAACGACCTTCACCATGCTCGCGCAGCAAGCCGAAAACCTGTCCGCGACCTCTCTTCGAAACATGTTTCAAGAAGACCCTGACCGGTTTGCGAAGTTTTCCGCACGCTGTGACGATCTTCTGCTCGATTATTCGAAAATCAAACTGGATGCCAAGACCCTGGAGCTGTTGCTGCAAGTCGCGCGCGAGGCGGAAGTCGACGTAAAACGGACTGCAATGTTTTCGGGTGAAAAGATCAACGCCACCGAACACCGCGCCGTCCTGCACACGGCCCTGCGCAACCAGTCCACCGATCCGGTTCTGGTCGACGGCGAAGATGTGACGCCAGACATTCGCGCGGTCCTTGATGCGATGGCTGATTTCTCGGAGGCTGTAAGATCCGGGGACCTAACATCTTCAGCCGGAACCGCATTCACCGATGTCGTCAACATCGGCATTGGCGGGTCGGACCTTGGCCCTGCAATGACCACTTTGGCGCTCGCGCCTTATCATGATGGGCCGGAGCTCCACTACGTTTCCAATGTCGACGGTGCGCATATTGCCGACACGCTGAAGAAGCTGGATCCAGCCTCAACCCTGATCATCGTGGCGTCCAAGACATTCACCACGGTTGAAACGATGACCAACGCGCAGACGGCGCGCAAATGGATCGCAGATGCTCTGGGTGAAGAAGCTGTTGGTGCGCATTTCGCTGCCGTCTCAACAGCCCTCGACAAGGTTGAAGCCTTCGGGATCGACGAAAAGCGCGTTTTCGGTTTCTGGGACTGGGTTGGCGGCCGATATTCCATCTGGTCGGCCATTGGCCTTCCGTTAATGATCGCAATCGGGCCGGACGCCTTCAACGAATTTCTGGAAGGCGCATATGTGATGGATGTGCATTTCCAGGATGCACCGATGGAAGAGAACCTTCCCGTTCTGATGGCCCTGATCGGGATTTGGCATCGCAACGTTTTGGGTTATGGCGCGCGTGCCGTTCTTCCGTACGATCAGCGCCTCGCCCGGCTTCCCGCCTACTTGCAGCAGCTTGACATGGAATCCAACGGCAAGCGCGTCAAAGTGGACGGCACATTGGTCGACACTGACACCGGCCCGCTCGTTTGGGGAGAACCCGGCACCAACGGTCAGCACGCCTTTTATCAGCTGCTTCATCAGGGCACGACCGTAATCCCATGCGAGTTCCTGATCGCGGCACGAGGTCATGAAGACGACCTGACGCATCAGCACGAGCTATTGATCTCCAATTGCCTGGCCCAGTCCGAGGCATTGATGCTTGGCCGAACACTTGAAGAGGCCGCAGCGCAACTCTCATCCGCAGGCCTCGATGACGATGAAGTGGCACGCTTGGCGCCACATAAGGTTTTTCCGGGCGACCGGCCGTCACTGACACTCGTCTATGACGAACTGACGCCGTTTGCGCTCGGCCGGTTGATTGCCCTTTATGAGCACCGTGTCTTTGTCGAAGGCGTGATCTGGGGCATAAACTCCTTCGATCAGTGGGGTGTGGAATTGGGCAAGGAGTTGGCAACGGCTCTGTTGCCGATGGTCAAGGGCGAAGCTGAACCTGTGACAAAAGACTCCTCAACAAAAGGGTTGCTTGCCGCTTTGCAGTCAGCAAGCGCAGACGCCTGACGAATTGGTGAACTGGGCGGAGGCAGGCTCACAACGCCATACTTTCGCCTCACGGCACAGGTCTTTGTGCGTCAACAGCCGAACGTGTTGCTTTGCGAACTCCTTAGGGCATGACTACAACCACGACTTATGTGGCGATTGCCGGTTTGGCAAAACCAACTTACGCTGTGTTCATTGATTTACGCTCCGTGATTCGCCATTGTGGAGCGAAAAGAGAGGTGCCGGCAGGCGTCCTTATAATGAGGAGATCTCGGTTTTGAAAAAGCTTGTATTGCTCGCAGGCATCACCCTTGCCCTGGCCGGGTGCCAATCTGACAGTTCGCGCGATCGCGCACTCGTCGGCGGCGGTCTTGGCGCCGCTACCGGCGCTGCAATTGGCGCAGCAGCCACGGGCGATGTCGGCGGCGCACTTGTTGGCGCAGCAATCGGCGGCGCAGGCGGCGCGATTGTTGGCGGCGCAACAACGCCGAAAAATTGCGTAGCGTATGACCGCTACGGCAATCCATATCGGGTGGCTTGCCCGTAACTCTAAGCATGTCCGGCCACGAACATGCAGTGCACTGAACAAATGAGAAATAGACGATGAAAAAACTCTTCTTGGTTGCAGCAACCGCTGCCCTCCTTGCCGGCTGCCAGTCCAGCAGCCAGACGGATCGTGCCCTCGTCGGCGGCGGTCTGGGTGCAGCGACCGGCGCAGTAATCGGCGCGGCGACAGGCGGCGGTGCGGGTGCAGCGCTTGCAGGTGCTGCAATTGGTGGCGCTGGCGGTGCCGTTGTCGGTGCGGCGACAGCGCCGAAAAACTGTGTTGCCTACGACCAGTACGGCAACCCGTACCGGGTCGTTTGCCCGTAGTACGGCTGCACTGGGCGTTGGATAACCGGCCTCGTTAAGAATTGGTTAACCATCGCCCTTTCACCCTAGGCGAACCTGTTTACCGAAGGAACGCCCGGGATGAAGTCCGCCATTGCCCTGCTATCGCTGACCCTTTTGCTTGCTGGATGCGTCAACACGGAAAGCCAGCGGGATAGAATGCTGATCGGCGCAGGTCTGGGAGCGGCAACAGGGGCGACGATTGGTGCTGCTGCGGGATCAACCGGCGGCGCAGCCTTTGCCGGAGCAGCCTTGGGTGCAATTGGCGGTGGTTTGATTGGCGTCGTGACATCTCCACGCAGCTGCATTGCGCGCGACCCGGAAGGCACACCCTATACAGTCCCCTGCCCCTGAAAACGGCACCATCGACAAAAACAAAAAAGGCCAGCCCAATTGGGATGGCCCTTTCTTTTTGAGTGCTTCGAACCAGCTTAAGCCGCTTGGCTTGCAGCAACTGAATTCAAGGCGCTTTCCGGATCGACATAGTCATATCCCAGCGCGGTCGCCACAGCTTCGCAGGTGATTTTGCCCTGATGAACGTTCAAACCCGGAAGAAAGTTTGCATCATCCAGCAACGCTTTCTTCGCACCCTTGTCGGCAAGTGCCAGAGCGAATGGCAGCGTGGCATTGTTCAGCGCATAGGTCGAAGTCCGTGGGACTGCGCCTGGCATGTTGGCAACGCAGTAGTGAACAACCTCATCAACGATGTAGGTCGGCTCTGAGTGCGTGGTCGCCTTGGATGTTTCAAAACAGCCACCCTGGTCGATCGCAACGTCGACAACGACAGAGCCTGGCTTCATCTTGCTGATCATCTCGGCAGTTACCAGCTTCGGCGCAGCAGCACCTGCGACCAGAACGGCGCCAACGACGATGTCAGCGGCAAGAACCTGCTTTTCCAGGGCTGCTTTGGTTGAGTAGACGGTTTTGAGCGCGGAACCGAAGGTCTGCGACAGGTTGGACAGAACCTGCGTATTGCGGTCCAGAACAGTTACATCCGCACCGAGGCCCAACGCCATGGTGATGGCATGCGAACCGACAACGCCGCCGCCAATTACAACGACCTTGGCAGGCTCAACACCCGGAACACCACCAACGAGGACACCGGAGCCGCCGTTGATCTTCTCAAGGCATTTCGCACCAGCGGTGACAGACAGCCGGCCGGCAACTTGAGACATCGGAACCAGAAGCGGCAGGCCGCCTTTGGAATCCACGACAGTTTCGTAGGCAATACAGGTTGCCCCGGACTTCACCAGATCAGCCGTCTGAGCCGCATCGGGCGCGAGATGCAGATAGGTGAACAGGATATGGTGCGGGCGCAGCATGGCGCGCTCAACAGCCTGCGGCTCCTTCACCTTGATGATCATTTCGGCAGCGTCGAAGATTTCCTGAGCGGTTGCGAGGATTTTGGCGCCGCTGGCTTCATAGTCGGCATCGCTGGCGCCGATCCCGGCACCAGCGTTCGTTTCTACAAAAACCTCATGACCATGAGCTGTCATCTCATGAACGCTGTCCGGTGTCAGACCGACCCGAAATTCGTTGTTTTTGATTTCCTTAGGTACGCCAATCCGCATGGTTCCGTCTCCTCTGGTGCGGCTTGTTTATTGTTTTTGATAATACCACTGAGAAAGACGCAGGTGCTTGCGTTCAAGGCCTCCTGAAATGGTGTTTGTGCAATTTAATTGCGTACATTCAACTCAACATCGAACTTTATGGTATTAATATAAAAATCAATCGAATTATGTGCAGCGCAACATCATGATCCTCGACAGACTTGACCGTAAGATATTGAACGTCCTGCAACGCGATGGGCGGATCGCAAATGCGGACCTTGCCGAAAAAATCGGTTTGTCACCCTCTGCCTGCCTGCGTCGCATGCGGGCGCTGGAAGAAGCCGGTGTCATCGACAGCTATGTTGCTCTGCTCGACCAGCGAAAACTTGGCCGGCGGATGGACGTGTTCGTTGAAATCTCACTGACTGGCCAATCCAAAGAAACACTGGAGAGTTTTGAACGGGCCGTTGCCCGCTCTGAAGAGATCATGGAGTGTTTCCTGATGGCGGGTGATGCTGATTACATCCTGCGCCTGACTGCAGCGGACCCGATTGATTTTGAGCGCATTCACAGGGATCACCTGTCGCAACTCCCGGGCGTGTTGCGTATGAAATCATCCTTTGCCATCCGCCCGATCGTCAAACGCACAGCGCTCCCCTTATCCGAAACAGCGGACGTAGCAGACCGATAGGCCGCGTATGTGAGGCTATCGACGTTCCGGTTCTTGCCCGCTATAGTCGCGACCCTTCTTAGAGGCTTTACAGGAACCCCGTCTGGTGTCCCACACGATTACCCGTTTTCTTGATACGACTTACCAACTTGCTGAATGTCCAACCTGGGACGAGCGCACCAACAGGCTGCTTTGGGCCGATATCCAAGGGCGCAGCATTCAATCGATGGATTGGGACACACGCGCCATCACCACATGGCAATTCGACAACGAAGTCGGGTCCTTCGGCCTGTGCGATGATGGTCGGCTGATTGTTAGTGTCTGGGACAAAGTGGTTCTGTTCGATCCTCAAACCGGTACTCAAGAGGTTTTGGCCGAGGTCGAAGCCAACATACCTCAGACGCGGTTGAACGACGGGAAGGTTGGCCCGGACGGTGCTTTCTGGGTGGGTACAATGGACACAAGCTCCCCGCGGGAACCGATCGCCGGTCTCTACCGCGTCGACAGCAGTGGTGAGGTTGCGGAAATCCGGGACGAACTGCAGTGCTCGAATGGCCTCGCCTGGACGCCGGAGGGCGACTACATGTACCACTCCGACACGTCACCTGGATGGATCGAGTGCTATGCCTTTGATGCGGCAACCGGCTCTTTGGGCGCGAAAATGTTGTTCGCGCAGCAAACCAACGCCACGGGTCGGCCGGATGGCGCAACGGTCGATGCTAGCGGCAATTACTGGAGTGGCGGGGTTTCGTCCGGCGTGGTCAATTGTTTTGCACCGAACGGAGAATTGCTGGAGGCGATCAAGATGCCCGTGCAACGGCCGACCATGCCCTGCTTTTGTGGGCCAGACCTTGATCATCTGATCGTTACCAGCATCAAGCAGCCGTCCGATCCGACCTCCGTCGAACCGGATACACTGTCCGGCGGGTTATTCCTGATCGAAGGCCACGGTCAGACTGGCTTGAAGACCTATCGCTTCAAAACCGCTCAATAGAACCGGAATTCAAGAACCGGGCTTGGGCCCTTGAAGCAGCATCAAAAATTGCTGTAGATCCGAGCGTTTCGGGTGCAGTCGCGAGCGCTCACGCGTTTCAAAACCGTCCGTGCCGGCTGTATGAGCGTGTTTTGAACAACGGTCTGATAGACTGCGGGCCTGTGCACTTTGCAAAGCACCTGCCGTCCGTTGATGGTTTGGTATTCCCAACGTGTGTGGGCCCGATGGGTCATGATGGTGCGTTTGATGTTTTTATAGACCGCAGGCTGGTGAACTTTCTCGTAGCAGGCCTTTGTCATGCTGCTGCCAAATGCTGGCCCAGCCCCCAGAACGGCCGCTGCCAAGACCATCACTTTGACGCTGATTGGATACCGCATACTGTTTCCCTGTCTTGAAGTGACTGAAAAGACGACTTCACCCTAGGAAAAATCTTGTTTGAGAGAAAGCAATTCTCCGAATTCTACTTAAGGCTTTCCTGCGACGCCTCCAATGCATGGCAAATTGCAATGATCCATGCTTAACCCGCTCTTTCCAAATTGGCGGAGAAAGAGTTAAAGCGTCTTGGAGATACTGACTTCTGCCGCCGGCCGCGGCTTAGCCCTATATAGCCCCTAGCGGCAGCCTTTTGCCCTGATCGGTTGCCATACCGTGCGAGCCGGTTGCACCAACACATTCCGGCTCACAGTCCGATAGACGGCTGGCTTTTGTACACGGTGTGAGGTTGCCGGTTGTATCAGCACCTTTTCCTTCACGTGGCTGTAAACGGCAGGATGTCGTACCGCGACTTTTGAAGCCGGCTTCACCAGTACGCGCTGCGATGCCGTCTGATACACAGCTGGATAGTGCACCTTGCACAAGATCCGGCGGCCTTTGATCGTGCGGTACTCCCAGCCACTAGACGTCGGCTTCACTTGCACCTTGTGATGCTGTGTCTGGTAGACGGCAGGACTGGTGCGATACGTGACGCGCTCCGGCTGAACAAGCACACGGCGGGTTTGATACGCATACTTTGCAGGTTGCTGAACCACATAACTGCTGGCGGCTTGAACCAGAACACGCTCATTGACCGTCTTGTACACGGCGGGCACAACGGCCTGTTCATAGCAAGACGATGCATACCCGCCCGCTATTGCGGCATTTAGCGCGAGTGGGCAAAACACGAGCGCGGTAACCGCGCTCCAGAAGGTGCGACGCATAACATTCCCCCAGTCTGGCGCAAGGTAGCGCCTGCCCCATGACAGTAGGGAAGCTTCACTTGGGGGAAAAGCAAAAAGTTAACAGCTGTTAACTTTTCTTCAGCCTGTCTTTGGAAGGTCCTGTTGCGCCGGCCCTTTCTCGTAATCGGTGTCTTCATTGATGATATGCCGTGCTTCTTCCGGCACCCATTCACCCCACCGTGGCTCCAGTTTATGATCGACCGAAACACGGTCATCGAACACAAAGCACTCGCCCTTCCAAAGACTTTTGTCTTCCGGCACTTTCTCCAGATAGTTCAAAATGCCGCCTTCCAGGTGGTAGACGTCCTCAAAGCCGTTCTTGAGCATCCAGGCCGTTGCTTTCTCGCAGCGGATCCCACCGGTGCAGAACATGGCAACCTTTGGCTTGGTTTTCAGATTTTCCTGATCGTGCACCCAGTCCGGAAATTCCCGGAAAGACTGGGTTTCCGGATTGACCGCCCCTTCGAACGTTCCGAACGCATACTCGTAATCGTTCCGCGTATCGATAACGACCACACCCGGCTCTGAAATCAGCGCATTCCAGTCTTCAGGGTTGACGTACTCGCCCACGACTTCGTTCGGATCTATGTTGTCGACCGCAAGCCGGACGATTTCCTGCTTCAATCGCACTTTCATGCGTTTGAAAACATGGCGGTGTGTCCAGGACTCTTTGTGCGTGAGCTCTGCGAGACGCGGATCGGACCGCAAGTATTCAAGGACAGCACGTACACCCGTTTCAGGACCGCAAATGGTGCCGTTGATGCCTTCGGACGCGAGCAGAATGCTGCCGCGCACATCTTGAGAGACGCAGAACGTTTTGAGCGGATCCCGCATCTCCTCGAAATCATCGAGCGGCGTAAAATAATAAAGGGCTGCGACAAGAAAGTCGTTCATGGGGCTTTGTCTTTTTGTTTGAAAGGCGCCATCGGGCCAGGCCCGTTTGGCGCCCTCTATACAGCGACAGCCCCCTGCCTGAAAAGTCCGCAGTTTCTCGGACCCTTCACAAACACCCGTCAAGGCCGCCGTTGGCGGTCATTGAACCGCAGTTTTTACAGCCTTCAAAAGGTCCAGGAGATTCTGATCCGGGTTTTCAGCGGCCGCGGCAGCAGCGCTGCTGCTTTCGGTGACCTTGTGCAGCTGCGCGATGCCGGCTTTCAATGCGCTTTGGGCCAGTTGGGTCTGCTGTTGCTGCGTCGCCACCGCATTTTCATACAAGATGCTAAGCGAGTTTGCGTTGGAAACATACAGGCTGGCCACTGCGACAGCGGGCGACAGTCCGAGAACGAGATCATTGAGACTTGCCGCCTCGCCGATCTTGGCCAGGGTCTCCATGTCAGATTCAAGGGTATTTAGAGGCGCATCAGCCGATTGCTCCGGCTGCGCTTGAGATTTGCTTGGCATGATATCTTCCTTCACTTGCCGGATCATCCGGTCTGGAGGGGCTTCACCTGCCCTCAACGCCTTATCCCGATGGATCCACTCTTTTGGATGCGCCCAATATTCATCAGGGTTACCGGGATGAGGCTGCAGAAAGTATCAACCTATAGTTGTTAATTCTTTATTGCTCCACGCATACGTAATGGCTCCGTTCCAGAAACTGGAACAGAGCCAATGGCTTATAAAGCGGATTTTGGCTTACCGGCCGCCACTGAACGCCTGAAGGACCGTCATAAGACCGGTGAGGTTGTCGGCAACGCCGGTCTGGCCAACCTTCTCGGTTGCACCTGCACCAGCCATGGTATCCATGCTGTAGATCTGCATGACGCCCTGGTTCACCGCAGCTTGCGCCAGAATGTTTTGCTGCTGTTGTGCGGCCACCGCATTTTCGAACAAAATGCCGGTTGAGTGTGCCATCGACTGGTACAAAGTGCTGATGGCCATGGCCGGGGATTCACCAACCACCTTGACGTTGGATTGGGTCACGGCGTCCGTGACCATCGGGTTCACTGTTACGGGATCTGCCATATTTGCTACTCCTTGAGCTGAGCCGGTTCACGTTCGGCTATCGGCACTTGGTTAGACGCCCGCAAATCTTGTGTGTGAAAGCAAACCTGACTTATCTGATTGATAAAAATAGAAAAACAGCAATTCGGACCCAAAAAATCCCGCTCAACGAAAAGCCCGCCGACGATGGCGGGCGGGCTCATACAATCCTCATGCAATCCAGATTATGGTTTTGGTCTGTTTTGTTGCTGGCCCGCATTCGCTTGAGACCGGAGGCCCGCGATCTGGCGCTCAACCTCTCTGGCAACCATCGAGTTGATATTCCCCATCAATGTGTTGAGCTGATAAGCAACCTTTGGATCAGCCAGTGCTGCTGCGCCTGGCCCGAATTGCGGCACTCCCTGGAACGCCTCCCCCTTTTTTTGCTGACTGGCTTTCAAAAGCTCAGTGAGGGAGGCCTTGTCATTGAGAAGTTTTTCAAGGGCAGCCTGTTGTGCGGACATGGTATTGGAAAGTTGCTCTGCCTTGTCCCGCGCATCGGTCAGGACGCGTTCTACCGCTTGCATCCCTTCATCCAGCGCAGCATCCCCGGCTTCCTTTTTCTTCAAAATTTCGGCTGCGATCCCGACAACTGTCGGCAATGACCTGTAGAGGGATTGGTAGTCGGACTGCAAAGTCGAGGTCTTCAGGAAACTCTCAAGAATTTCCTTGAGGAGGTCTGAGCCTCCGCTGCTTCTTCGGCCAGAGCCAGTGCCAGTGCCTGTAGCTGATCCGGGAGCGGCGTTTTGTTGACCTGTACTACCTGCCTCACCAGAAGCTGCGTTTGATGCAGTTTGTTCAGCATCAGCTGCTTGACCACTGGTTCCGTCGGCAGGCCCAGTTTTCTGCGTTGGCGTATCGGCTGCCGCAGCCTCCTGCGTGCCTTTGGCGCCTTGGGCGGAGGCCTTTGGATCACCCGCGCCTGCGGGGGCGGCTGGACTTGGTTTGCGGACCATTTTCCGGCTCCTTTATCTCATCGCTCGGCTCTGACGGTTGTTGTTCCCATTCGGGTAGTGGGGGCTCACGGTCCTGCAATCTGGAAACCATCTGCTCGCGGATGGACGCAATCCGCCGCGCCCTCAATGGTCCCGACTTTGGTTCCGTCCAATCGGCGCTATCGGCTCCCGCCTTCTTCCCGTACCTGCATGCAAGGATATCCCGGTTCCAGTCGCGGATTTGACCTCGGCAATGCTCTTGAGGGCGCTGTGGGCGGTCCGGCCGCGAACTGGACACATCCGCTGGAAGACTGTGATTGGCGTCGCCCGGAAACCCTGGATCCACACAGCCGCACCGGCCATGTTTTTGCGACCATCCATTTGCCGGATCGCCTACCCGAATGCTGGCAACTGCCTCAGGTGCAATCGGATCATTGATACCTTCCAGCGCCCGCAGAGCTGCTTCCACGGATGCCCGGGCCTCAACCAGGTAGCTGGATCGTTGGGCAAACTCGATATGGACTTCCGGTTCCGTAAAGCTGCCGCGAACCTGTTCGGCAACTTCGGCCCAGTTCACAAGACACTCAAGAATAAGGTCATCAATCTCGTGATAAGCGGTTATGAGATGTGCGGTCATTTCTTTCTCCCGGTCATGCGGTCCAACAGGCGGTTGACCGTCTCCTTTTCTTCCGCGCTCAGGTCTTCAAACGCTTCTGAAATCGTTTTTTCCTTCCGAACCTTTGGAAGCTTCCCTCGCTCGCTATCGTCTCCCGGAACGCTTTTGTCGCTACCTGTTTCATCCCGCCCCCGGGTTTCGTCATCATCACCCGCAAGAGATCGGGGCGGGTTCATGGGCCAGAGAGTAGTTTCCTTCGCGACGGCCGGAATTGACGCCCACGGGCGCACTTGATGATATGCAAACATTGGCTGCCTCCTGTTGGTTCAGCCCGCAATACTATGACCCCGTTTTGAAATCAGAGATCACCGTTTTGGACGAGGTTCCTGCTGTCGTACTTACGCTTCCATAAACACCCACTGCCTGCGTCACCATTTGCTGGATGTCGGTCAAAAGCGGGATTTCCTCGCCGGCAAGCGGCGGATTCTCGGCCGCTTTCTTGATCGCAACCGCCTGTGCCGCCACCGCAATCTGCATGATTGCATTCATGTAATTTGCAGCGTCTTGAACCGCGAGGCCGGTTGTCTGGCCAACCATCAGCTCAGGCGGTGTCGACACCATGGTCGGTGCATACTCGGCGTTTTCATAGTTGGAAAACTCGGCAGCTTGAACGGCTTGCTGATTGAGCGCACTGGTGGTCGGCGCAGTGGGCGCAGTCTGAGTAGGTTGCGGATTAGTCTGCCCCCCGGTGTCATTGCCTTTTCCGGGACCGGCTCCGCTTGGCGCGCCGTTATCAGGCTTTTCGCCGTTGCCATTCTTAGAAGCTGTCATGGCCTGTGTGTCCTTTTGCGCCGCAGGTTTAAGGTGACCGTTTGCATCGCGTGATAATCCCGGAACGGCGGCATTGGCCTCTGTTGCCGGTTCCGCCGGTTTCGAAACCGGCTTGCCTTTGCCCATCAATGACTTGAGCGCGCCAAACATCACTGGTTACTCCCTGATTGACGCCTCTCACGACCGTTAGCCGGATTCGCCGATATCCATGATCAGCTGGCACGCCTTGGAAACCACCGCGGTGGTGATCTGGTTCATGGCCTGTTGACTATGGACTGCGTTCTGGATGGACAAACCGGAAGCGTGGCTTGCCACCTGATAAAGGCTGGCGATCGCCTGGGCAGGGGCCTCGGCGACAACTTTGACGTTGGTTTGTGTCACCGCATCCGTGATTTGTGCATTGACTATGTCAGCCATCTCTTCATCCAGTTCCGTGTTGATCGCGATCCAATCGGCCTGTGTATCCGGTACGAGCCGTCAGGAGAGTGGACGCTTCATTGCACCGCCTGTGACACCGGGCGGGTTTGTTTGCCGGGCGCAGTGTCTTCTCCGACGGCCTCGCGCAAATGTTGACGCAGATGCTGGACACGCTTGCGGGCAAGCGGTTCCGAAATGGCCATGGTCACGGCAATTTCCTTGTAGGTACACTCTTCGCAAAACCTCAGGCGAAATATGCGCTTGAACTCCGGTGTCAGCGCATCGACTGCCGTCAAAACAGCCCGCAAAGCATCCTGATGCCGCAAAGTGTTCTCTTGGTCCGGCTGCCTGTCTGCAAGGTCAGCTTTGTGATCCTGATAGATGTCAGCGCCAAAATCCCGAACCTGGCGTTCGGACGTCTCTTTACGCAAGCGGCTGATATATTCGTTCTTCATGGCAAACAGCAGGAAAGCCCGCGGTTCACGAATAGCCGTATGGTGCCGCTCAACGTGGCTGACCGCCTTAATCAAAGTCGCCGACAACAAATCCTCAGCAGCCTCCCGATCTCCGCGCGTCAGGCGTAGAGCTCTGCGGCGCAGCACCTGACCATCGTCTATCCAGCTCATCCAAAGGCTTTGCGCTGGACCATTCCACCTCAGCACCTGTGCGTTCTGGCCTGTCATACGGCGTCTCCGTTTCGCACTTTGAACCCGTTTTGTTCACACAACCCAAGGACGCTAGGAATTTTTTCTTGTGATCTTCTTTTTGCGATTTTTTCGGAAAAGGATTACTTCAAAACATAATATCGCCACCAACACCATGTTTTCATTGCATTAAGCTATGTGAGTTTCATTATGCAGTTTAACATACGAACACCGCAGCACAACCAAATACACAACCTTAAATAGAGATTGACGAATTAGGCGATGACGCTGGGCATTGTAGGGACAGCAACGTAATCAGCAAAACGCGGATTACGAATGAGAGAAACAGGCAATGTATCCAGACCGGCCACCCCCGAATGAACCTTCGTTTTTGCAATTGTTCCACATCGCGGCCAAATGTGATTGCCTTTATCTTTTGGACTTTTATTGTCAGTTGCTTTTCTCACACAATCGAACAAGCCACCTGTCGGAAGAACAACAGGCCTTTCTGGCAAAAGCAGCCCATGATGATATTGTTGCCGTTGCTGCTGAGCAGAACAGGCTTTTGCCTCCAAGAGATCAATTGCTGTTGTGCGGCAATGAACCTTATTTCATCAAGCCAATGCCAATCGAAGCCGTCGAAAGTGGCCTGGCCGGCGATGAGGAAAAGTATCTTTTCAATCTCTGGCACGAGAACAAAGGCGTCATTCAAAACGATGACCGTCTGACGAAACTTTCCTCAAAGTTCATTCTCACCTTGCCTGAAGCCGATGCAGGCAAAGTCCCTGAATTGACCTTTGCCGGGCGCGACAGCACGTTCCGCAGGATGTTTCCAGCCGCGATCGCAAACAACCGTCCGGTGGTGGATGTATTGCCGGAAAAATACGTGGCGGCTGCAACGGATGCCTATCATATAGCAATTGCGGGAGAGCCGTCCTTCGACATTCAAAGAACAGGACCGCTCCTTGGACCGAAGGTCCCGAATATCACCCAGCAGCGCCTTGTGCTGAAATTCAAGTCCTCATCCGGATTTGAAAGGGTTTTCAGCCTGATCCGGGTCCTTCAGATTCATGAAACTTCAGACCGCGTGAAAAGTTCAGCTCCGAAGCTAGGAAACTAGCTACTGCGGGGCGCAAAACCGTCCGCCCTTTAGAACCTTCTCCTTAAGCGGCTTGCGGTTTCACCTGTAAATCCCGCAAGACGGCGCCCGCAATTTCAAAGGACCGGAGACGCGCCTTGTGATCATGGAGCATGCCGGTGACCATCAACTCATCTGGCTTATACCGATCCAGCAGATGCCGAATCTGAACATGGACCGTCTCCGGTGACCCCGTGGCAGAACAAGACAGCGCATGCTTCACCTGCGCAAGAACGGGCGCCGGAATTTCTGAAGACAAATCCTCGACCGGATACGGGAGTTTGCCTGGCCGCCCGCTCCTTAGGCGTGCAAATGCAAGATATTGCGAGGACCGCAGATACTGCGCCTCTTCATCGCTTGCCGCCGCACACACACCAGCAGCCATCACCGCATAAGGCTGATCCAGATATCGCGACGGCTGGAACTGGGCCCGGTAGATCGAAAGCGCGTCATCGAGCATGTCTGGTGCGAAGTGTGAGGCGAACGCATAAGGCAAACCATAGTGCGCTGCCAGCTGAGCCCCATAAAGGCTAGAGCCGAGGATCCAGACCGGAACATGAGTGCCCGCGCCTGGAATGGCTCGGACAGGTCCACTTTCAGCCTCATCTGCGAAATAGGCCATCAGTTCCTGAACGTCCTGGGGAAAGGTGTCGTCCGGCGCCATATGCCGCCGCAAGGCGCGCGCCGTTGCCATATCCGTGCCAGGCGCCCTCCCCAAGCCCAGATCTATCCGGCCCGGATAAAGGCTTGCCAGCGTGCCGAACTGTTCTGCAACGACCAGCGGCGCATGATTGGGCAGCATAATCCCACCGGCACCAACCCGGATGGTGCTGGTCGCCCCCGCCACATGCCCGACCACAACAGCGGTCGCCGCACTGGCGATCCCAGGCATGTTGTGGTGCTCGGCCAGCCAGAACCTGTGATACCCTTTGGCCTCCGCCAGCTGGGCGAGCTCAACCGAATTGCGGAGCGCATCAGCTGCCGTTTTACCCTCCGGGATGGGCGACAGATCGAGCAGAGAAAACTTATGCATGAGCGGCTCCTTTGTCTGGCAGCTGTTCACTCAAACACACCCATACAAGCCTCACGACCGCATTTTTAGCTGACACCAGCTGATTTCTGCCGCACATAAATCCTGACCCAGCATGCAAGAGCTGTCGCATTTAAGTAAGGCGATTTGCCGCAACCGGGCATCAAAAAAGCACGTGAAAATGCGGACGAACGGCAGAACCCCGCTGTGCTAGCGTTACATCATCGAGTGACAGCGATGGGGGCAACTATGAACTTTCTGATTGTCTATGCAAGCACCGAGGGGCAAACAAACAAGATTGCCAAATTCATGGCCGGAATACTGACCAATGCTGGTCACCAGGTCCGGTTCCACAATGTCAGCGATGTTTCTGACGGGCTCGCAATCACAGACTATGACCACGTGATCGTCGCAGGGTCTGTACACTCTGGAAAGCACCAACCAGATCTTCAGCTTTTCGTTTACGCAAACCGGGAACGGTTAAACAAACTGCCAAGTCTACTTGTGTCCGTGAGCCTTGCAGCAGCATTTCCAGACACCCAGAGCGAAGCCCAAGGATATGTCGACGCCTTCCTGGAGGCCACAGAATGGCAGCCGACGCATACGCTCCTGACCGCCGGCGCAATCAAACCGGGGATCTACGACTGGTTTCAAAAATCGGCCTTGCTGGAAGGGGATCTGGCGGCTCATGTTGATGAAGATCTTCAAGACACGCGCGAATTCACAGACTGGGATGCATTGAAGCAAAAAACAGCTGAACTCACCGCCACTTGACGCGACAACAGGTTGAACCAACGCAATCTGTTTCAGCCATTATAGAAGGAAATTGGTGGGTGAGTGGGGGCTCGAACCCCAGACCCGCTGATTAAGAGTCAGCTGCTCTACCAACTGAGCTACACACCCAACGCTGTGGCGATGCCCAAGGGCCTTCGCCGATTGCGGGGATATATAGTCGCCACCATCCGGCTGCAATGGCTCTGTGACACTTTTTTGTCACGCCGCTCAGCCGTTTCCACAGCTTCGGTTCAGCCACGCGATACCCCAACTGCGCGCTGGCCTGACCACTGGATGTTGGAAATTTTCAAAAACATTGCCGATCTTATGCGCAACAAATGAATTTTTGGCTTGACCCCTCCCCCCGGTCTCACTAGGGTGCGGCGCATCAAATCGGGCCGGAAGAGCCGGTTTGTGCGTTAGCTGAATGTAGCTCAACTCGTGGGAACGCCGCACCTTCTTCCAAACGGTCTTGTTATCAAAGACCTGCAGCATCAAAGGACCGGAACGACATGATGATGTCGCTCATTCTAGTAGTGGTGGAAAAGCGCGCCCTGGCGGGATAACCCCGACCGGCATATTGGCGCGCGACCAAGGCTCCCTCAGGGGCCTTTTTTTGTATCCGCCGCCTGAAACGCTTCTTCTTCCGGACTTTGATGCCGCAGCAACAGGGCCAAAACCAAACTTGAGAGCCAATAGCCTGACCCATCAGGCGAACATGCAAGGACGTGAGACGAATGACACGGGAAATGACCGGCGCTGAAATGGTTATCCAGGCGCTGAAGGACCAGGGAGTTGACACAATCTTCGGCTACCCGGGTGGTGCTGTGCTTCCCATCTATGACGAGATCATTCAGCAGGACGGCCTTGAGCACATTCTGGTGCGCCATGAACAAGGGGCTGGCCATGCTGCGGAAGGTTATGCGCGCTCGACCGGCAAACCCGGCGTTGCCCTGGTCACATCCGGCCCCGGCGCGACCAACATGGTCACCGCCCTTACGGACGCCATGCTGGACAGCATTCCGCTGGTCTGCATCTCCGGCCAGGTTCCGACCCACTTGATCGGCAACGACGCTTTCCAGGAGTGCGATACGGTCGGCATCACCCGCCCCTGCACCAAGCACAACTGGCTGGTCCGCAATGTCGACGACCTGCCACGCATCCTGCATGAGGCCTTTTATGTCGCAACCTCCGGCCGTCCTGGCCCGGTCGTTGTCGACATTCCGAAAGACGTCCAGTTCGCAACCGGCACCTATCAGGGGCCGACCCCGAACCCGGCTGCAGCCCACAAGAGTTACCGGCCGCAGGTCAAGGGCGACGCAGCGTCGATCCGGATGGCAGCCGAAATGATGGCAGCGGCCAAGCGGCCGATCCTTTACACGGGCGGCGGTGTCATCAACTCCGGCCCGCAAGCCACACAGCTGTTGCGCGAGCTTGTGTCCCTGACCGGCTTCCCGATCACCTCAACCCTGATGGGTCTCGGCGCCTATCCGGCTTCCGGTGACAACTGGCTGGGCATGCTCGGAATGCATGGAACCTACGAAGCCAACATGGCGATGCATGATTGCGATCTGATGATCAACATCGGTGCTCGTTTTGACGACCGGATCACCGGCCGGACCGACGCGTTCTCGCCGGGCTCCAAGAAAATCCATATCGACATCGACCCGTCTTCCATCAACAAGACCATCAACGCCGACCTGCCGATCATTGGCGACGTCGGCCATGTTCTGGAGGATCTGGTCCGGATCTGGCGGTCTTCATCCATGAAGGCAGATGCGGCAGCGATGAAAGACTGGTGGTCGCAGATCGATACCTGGCGTGCACGCAATTCTCTTGCCTACAAGCCAAACAGCGATGTCATCATGCCGCAATACGCCATTCAGCGGCTGTATGAGCTGACCAAGCACCGTAAGACCTTCGTCTCAACGGAAGTCGGTCAGCACCAGATGTGGGCGGCGCAGTTCTATGGCTTTGAAGAGCCGAACCGCTGGCTGACGTCGGGCGGCCTCGGAACCATGGGCTATGGCTTGCCAGCTGCGATCGGCGCGCAAGTCGCACACCGCGACGCCTTGTGTGTCGATATCGCAGGTGATGCATCGATCCTGATGAATATCCAGGAGATGTCTACGGCTGTTCAATACCGGTTGCCGGTAAAGGTGTTCATCCTGAATAACCAGTACATGGGCATGGTCCGCCAGTGGCAGCAGCTCCTGCATGGCAATCGCCTGTCTCATTCCTATACGGAAAGCCTGCCGGATTTCGTCAAGCTGGCCGAGGCCTATGGCGGGGTTGGTTTCCGGGTGGAAAAACCGGGTGATCTGGACGGTGCCATCGAGGAGATGATCGCAGTCGACAGACCGGTTCTGTTTGACTGCCGGGTTGCGGCACTCGCCAACTGCTTCCCGATGATCCCGTCGGGCAAAGCTCACAACGAAATGCTGCTTCCGGACGAGGCCAATGACGAGGCCGTTGCCAACGCGATTTCCGCTGAAGGCAAATCCCTCGTTTAAGGCCAGGTCACAAGGATTTTTGAGAAGATGAACGCACAAAACGTCAATGCACCTTCCGCCTATTTCCTGGCCGAAGTCAGCAATGAAATCGAAACCCATACCCTATCGCTGATCGTTGACAACGAACCGGGCGTGCTTGCCCGCGTGATCGGCCTGTTTTCCGGGCGCGGTTACAACATCGACAGCCTGACCGTGTCAGAAACAGAGCACGAGAAACACTTGTCCCGGATCACGATCGTGACGACCGGTACACCGATGATTATCGAGCAAATCCGCCATCAGCTTGACCGCCTTGTGCCTGTGCACCGTGTCACCGACCTGACCGTTCGGGCCCGCCGGCTCAACCAGGACAAACCGCTGGAGCGCGAACTCGCACTGATCAAGGTTGTCGGCGACGGAGACAAGCGCTTGGAAGCTCTGCGTTTGGCAGATGCATTCAAGGCAACGGTCATTGATGCAACGACCGAACATTTCGTTTTTGAAATCACCGGCCGGACATCCAAGATCGAGCAGTTCATCTCGATCATGAAACCGCTTGGACTGGTCGAGGTCTCCCGCACCGGTGTCGCTGCTGTTCAGCGGGGATCAGAGGGCCTCTAAAAAGAGTTCTTCGGAAAAAAACATTGGCCCCGGTGACTGCGCCGGGGCCTTTTTATTTGGCTGCGTCTCATCCAAATCCGTCAGGCTGGTTCAAAACGCCAAGTTTCTCAGAAACTATCTCGCGACCGGAAGACCTGTCATGACATCCGGATCGTCTCGCTGCGCCTCAAGGAGAGCGACCAAGTCGGAAAACGGCATTGGTTTCGCAAAATAGTAGCCCTGAAGACGATCGCAGCCGAGCTTGGAGAGAAGATCTGCCTCTTCCTTGGTCTCGACACCTTCAGCAGTGACGCCAAGCTCCAGTGCCTGCGCAATCTCGATGATCGAGCGCAGCAAACGCAATCCACCGCTTCCGGCTGTCACCAGGGGCGCCAAACGGCGGTCAATCTTGAGCCGGTCCGGGTTGATCCGCTGCAGCGCGACCACCGATGCCCGGCCACTGCCAAAATCATCGACTTCTATTGAAATCCCCATGTTGCGAAGCTCATCCAGCCGCTGCAAGAACGCATCATCCTGTTCTTCCAAAAAGATCGTCTCAAGCAGCTCAAAACTTATCTGCCCTGGATAGGCCTGAATTCGCCGTCGAAGATCCTCAAGGTCTGTCAGATTGACCCTGTCTTCACTGACATTGAACGACAACCCGATGGAGCCTAACGCTGCAACGGGCAAACTGCGGCATTGATCAATCGCCTTCTCAAACATCTGCTGATCGATTTCGCCCGCGACACTGAGGTCTGTGGCAATGGGTAGGAAATCTCCCGGCGCAAGAATTCCCTTCTCAGGATGACGCCACCGGGCCAGAACTTCAATTCCGACGATCTGGCCGGATTTTGCTTCCACTTGCGGCTGGTAGTAAGGCTCGAATTCCTTCTCCTCGATCGCACGCAGAATATCATCTGCAAGCGCTTTCGCCTGGCGGACGTCCTCCAGATCCGAGCGGTCATAAATCTCAATACGCCCACGGCCACGATGTTTCGCCTTGTAAAGCGCCACATCAGAGTTGGTGAGGAGATTTTCAACGTCAGAAAGCGGTGTCTCGGCGATCCCGATCGAAGCTCCGACCCGGCACTCCTTGTCGTGGGTGCGTACAGGTCGCGACAAAGCCTTCAAAAGCGTTTTGGCGAGATCGCCCGGCCGGTCCAAGTTATTTGACAATGGAGCCAAGACGACAAACTCGTCTCCGCCGATCCGGGCAACAGCCTCGCCAGGTTCCAAAACAAGCCGGATACGGTTCGCCGCCTCGACCAGCACATCGTCACCAGCCCGATGGCCCATCGTATCGTTGATCTGTTTGAACCGGTCCAGATCGATATGAAGCGCCGCGATTTCGCCGCCAACAAACTGACGCCGCTCTATGAATTCCTCCAGCGTTTTCGCCAGGTATCTGCGATTGCCCAGGCCGGTCAGATCATCGTGAAGCGCCATGTGGGTAATTTCGGCATTGGCCTTCTTCAGTTCTTCAGAATTCCTCTCGAGCGCCCGGCGCTGACGGACCAGCTCGGTCGTATCGATCCGCAAGATGACCAAGTCACCGTTTTCAACCCGTGACCGCAACAAGCGATGATGCACATCACCCGGCAATTCCAAGTCCTGCACCGGTTTATCCATTTCCTGGTCCTGGTGCTTGTCGGACATCCACTCCTCTTCCCGGCCTATTGCGTTGGCGATCTTGCCTGCGCGGATCGCGACCCGGGCAACTTCGGTGCGATGCATTCCGGCTTTCAGGTCCGCCGGGTCATTCGACATCGATGCCCGGTACGCATCATTGCATACCACAAGGCAATCATCCGCATCGTAGATAACAAACGGTGCCGGATAAGCATTCAGTGCGGCAATCAACCGGGCTTGCGCCTCTTCGGCAGCCCTTTTTTCACGAACAAGTTCTGTCGAGTTCAATCGGATAACGACGTAGTCGCCGTTTGGCGCGCGTGATCGCAAAAGGCGATGGTGAACATCCCCATCCAGCTCCACGTCCTGCGCCGGCATCTCCAGCGTATTTGGAGACAGGATTTCATTGATCCATTCATCTTCCCGGCCAACCGCAACTGGATATCGTCCATGCTGTATTGCAAGGCGCAGCACCTCTTTGAGATGCATTCCCTCAATTAGCTCGTCCGGTGTATCGGTTACAGAGGCTGCATAGCCGTTGTTGCGGTAGACAAGCTTCAAATTAGAATCGTAGATGACGATCGGATCCGGATAGGCATTGAGCGCGCTCAAGATCCGCTGATGTGCATCTTTAAGCGCCGCCAGATCTTCATCCGGACTATCAATCGCAGGGCTGCGCTCCGTCGCTTTGTCCGCAACCAATGCGCCAGAGATGTCCCTGTAAGTCACACAGCTGTAAAGCTCACCTGTGGCTTCATCTTGATACGTAAAACCAGAGGCACTCACACAAATCCGGGAGCCATCCTCGTTAGCCAGCTCCGCCGTTTCTTGGACTTTTTCGGATGGGCACTGGAGAAGCTGCCTATGAACGCCTGCAAATGGAAATGTGTTCTCGAAAGTCCTGTCTCTCCGGGCTCCGAACAACACATCAAATGCATGATTGGTGTAGACGACTTGCAAGACCTTGCCGTCCGGCCCTGATTGGCAGGCAGCAACAGCATCGGCTGTCAGATCAAGAAACGATTTTTTGAGTAATTCCAATCCAGCACTCGCCTTTGGAAGCATCTCTTTTGTTTTATGAAACACCCGTTAGTCAAGAATGAATGGAAGTAAACAAAAATCCAGATCTTTCCAGAAAAATATACTTAATATTGTAAAATATAACCATACCGCAGGTGCAAAAAATCATAACATCCAACGAACGGCAATGACCAGGATCTCTTCTACGGAAGGTGCCGATCAAATTGAGAGACTGATTCATCTTCAAAACGCACAGCTCGAAGAGCGCTTGAGGACCCATTTGTGCCATCGCGACCTAGACGCGACACGGATCTGCGCGTATACGACACCGGCGTTTTTGCGGCGCACCTGCCGCAGCTGATACACCTGTCAAGAATAGAGGCTCTAGGCCCATGATCCACGGTCTGTCCCGGCCGAAGAACCAGATCCGCTGGCTGCTGCTGGAAGGCATCTCGCCGACCGCGCACGCGATTTTGGAAAAAAACGGTTACACGAATGTGGAAGTCCTGTCCGGCGCGCTGGAAAAGGACGCCCTGATCGAGAAGATGCAGGACGTGCAGATGCTCGGCATCCGCTCCCGTACACAAGTAACTGAAGAGGTTCTGGAAGCGGCAAAGTCGCTGGTCGCCGTCGGCTGTTTTTCTGTTGGCACCAACCAGGTCGATCTCGGTGGCACCCTGACCCGAGGCATCCCGGTCTTCAACGCACCGTTTTCCAACACACGGTCCGTGGCTGAGCTGACAATTGCCGAAATCGTCATGTTGATGCGCGGTGTCTTCCCGAAATCGAGCGGCGCTCACGAAGGCCGCTGGATGAAGACGGCTGCTGGCTCTCATGAGGTGCGCGGCAAGACCCTCGGCATCATCGGCTACGGCAACATCGGCACGCAGCTGTCCAATCTCGCAGAAGCGATGGGCCTGCGGGTGATCTATTACGATACCATCGACAAGCTGCAGCACGGCAACGTCATGCCGGCCGACAGCATGGACGCGCTCCTCGCTGAATCCGACGTCGTCTCACTGCACGTGCCCGACACGCCGGGCACCCGGGACATGTTCGGCGCAGATCAGATCGCCAAGATGAAAAAGGGCGCGTTCCTGATCAACAATGCCCGCGGCAAGGTCGTCGACATTGATGCGCTTGCAGCAGCCCTGAAATCCGGACACTTGGCCGGCGCTGCGGTGGATGTCTTCCCGGTTGAGCCGAAGTCCAACAAGGACGAGTTCATCTCGCCTCTGCGCGGTCTCGACAACGTGATCCTGACCCCGCATGTCGGCGGCTCAACCGAAGAGGCTCAGGCTCGCATCGGTGAGGAAGTCTCCAAGCGCCTGGTGGAATACTCCGACGTTGGCTCTACGATCGGCGCAGTGTCCTTTCCGCAGGTTCAGCTGCCAAAGGGCACGGATGCGACCCGCTTCATTCAGGTGCACCACAATGCGCCCGGCGCGATGCGCACATTGAACGATCTCTTCACGCGGCACGACCTCAACATCCATGCCCAGTACATGCAGTCGCATCTGGACATTGGTTATGTGGTGCTCGATGTCGACAGCCCGGTTCAGGATCCGGTCAAGATCCTGGAAGAAATCCGGGCCTTGCCAAACACCATCCGGGCCCGCCTGCTCAACCGGGTTTGAGCCGAAAGAGCATCTCACGCAGACATTAGAAGCCCCGCACTTGCGGGGCTTTGCATTCAAGCAACGGGATCGATGACCAGCAGCAATCGCGGACCATCTTCCGGTGTGACCTCCGGCGAGCGGTGCAGGATGCCGGTGGCCTCATCAGTATTCCAGAGCGCGCCGCGAAACAAAGCAGCAGCACCGCGTTTCACCCGCCGGATGCGCTTGGGGTCCGCTTTAAAGCCCAAGGGAACATATTCGGTCCCCGCTCCGCGATAGGTGCACAGCAAACGTGCTGGCACCCGGTCGATGTGAAACTTCGGACACATCACCTCATCGGCGACATCCAACCGCAGCCGGACGTGATCAACGTCAAGGATCTTGGCCATCATGACCGCAAGGGCGCCAATATCGCTCGCCAGAACATCACGGTTTGGAACTGCGTCGAGACCTGATGTTTCACACGCGGTGATCACGGCCGCTTCGGCCAGATGAACCGGAACAACGGTTCGAAGGTCCGGCAACCGGTCCATATCAAGATCATCCATCCACGACTGGAAACCCGGCTCCGGTGTGCGCTGCCAAATCGCAGCCGCAACACCTGGCGATGCAATTTCGGTCAGGATATCCGCATCCCGCCCCATGAAGACGTCGGCTGCAACTGGACCTGCTGAAGTTTCAAGTGCAAGGCTCATTCGGCAGCCTCCCGGCGTTGAAAGGGCGGGAATGGGTCGGCAAGGGATGCAAAAGCCGACAAGTCGTTCCCGGCCTCCGGCGGGATCAGGCACGCATCCATCCGCTCCCTCAATGCGGGCCAGTCGATACCTGCGCCGATAATCACGATTTCCTGCCGGCGGTCACCGAATGGCTCAGACCAGTGGGACCGGGCATAGGCCTGAACGCGCTCGTCCTGCGGCCATTGCGACGGCGGAACAGAGGCCCACCAGGTACCAAGCGGGCTGATGCTGGACAGCGCGCCAGCGAGCGAAAACTCCAGTACGTAATCCGGGCGGCTTGCGATCCAGAAATGTCCCTTGGCGCGGATAACACCCGGCAAAGATCCGTTCAATAGCGCGTGGATTTTGGCAGGATCAAATGGCCGGCGGGCGCGGTAGACATAAGAGGCAACCCCATACTCCTCCGTTTCCGGAACATGGTCCGCAAATCCGTAAAGCTCCTTGGCCCACATCGGGTGCTCATGAGCCTTTTCGAAATCGAACAGCCCCGTGTTCAGGATTTCGGAAGGCTCCACAACGGAATAGTCGGTCTCAATGATGCGCGCGTCCGCATTGAGACTGCGAATAATCTTGCGGGCGGCGTCCACTTGGCCTGCATTCGCTGCGCTCACTTTGTTGAGCACCACGACATCGGCAAACTCGATCTGATCGGTGAGGAGATGCACGAGGGTCCGCTCGTCTTCTTCTCCCAGCGTCTCGCCCCGGTCACTCAGGAAATCATGGCTGGAGAAGTCCTTCAGAAGGTTCACCGCATCGACAACAGTGACCATCGTGTCGATCCGCGCAACGTCGGAGAGGCTCTCCCCCTCCTCATCCCGGAAATCAAAGGTTGCCGCCACTGGCAACGGCTCCGAAATGCCGGTCGATTCAATCAGCAGATAATCGAACCGGCGCTCTTCGGCGATCCGGCGCACTTCCTTCAAGAGGTCGTCACGAAGGGTGCAGCAGATGCAGCCATTCGACATTTCGACCAGTGTCTCATCAGTATGGCTGAGTTCCGCACCGCCGGACCGCACCAAATCCGCGTCGATGTTCACTTCGGACATGTCGTTCACGATGACGGCGACCTTCAGACCGTCGCGGTTGTTGAGAACGCGGTTCAGCAAGGTTGTTTTGCCGGCGCCCAGAAAGCCGGACAGAATCGTTACGGGCAAACGGATGGCAGACATGGGCTCTCCATTATGTATCGCCAATATGTAATGTTATTACGTTACATACCTCATAACGACACTTGATCATTTCTGGCAAGTCAAAACTCGCAGGGAGCTCGTACTTCCTCTGGATAGTTGGAAAAGAGTGGTAAGGTTTAAACCGGCTTGTTGATCTGGGCCGTGTGGACGATAAGCAGATGGGCTGTTGATGATCAGAAATGACCTCCCATCTTACGCAAGTGCGGTTAAACACAGGCAAGATTTCCTGAATGTCACAGCCAAAATACATTCAAAATTCGCACAATTTATCGGCGAGGTCCGATTATTTTCAGCTGAATTATTGTTTTCCGCCTAAGGGAAGATACAATCCTTGTTAGGCGTCAATTTATAAAAAAACGCTGGCCGCTTAGACATGTTCTGGGAAGGACGATGACCCGTGACCCTTACTTCAGACGAAATCACGAAAATCCGTGAAGTAATCAGCAACGCCGACAAGACGCTGGAAGAAACGGACTCCGGTTCCCACTACCAAAACACATACACATACTTTTACGTCCCAAAGGACTTCGGTTCTGCGGCTACCACAACCGATGACACGGGATTAGGCGCCGTACTGAGACTTGGTGGATATTCGGATTTGGAGGAACCGGAGAATGTAAATCTGGGCAAAAGTCAGGGATCTTTGCACGCTGTCCAGTCCGAGGTTTATCCAGCCCAGCATATCTCCGACGAATCCAGCGACAAAGCCCACCAGAATGCACCAGGCAAACAGACGAGTGGCGAAAACAATGAAGTCATAAAGCGGCAAGGGATTTTGCTAGCCTGCGATGGGCGAGTGCTTCTGCGGTCTGGCGAAAAGATATACGTGCATGCAGCTGATCAAATCCATGTCCAGAGTGACGAGAACATTGCCCTTGTCACCGTGAATGGCTCTATCGACAGCACATCCGGAGACAAGTTCACTGTAAAGGCCACAAAAAAGGTCAGTGTGCGCTCCGGTGTTGGAGACCCTGATACCTACACCGCCAGAGGGGTCAACAATTCAGGAGACAAAGGCATTGAGATCATCGCGAACGATGGAAACTCCGATGTCTATATTGAGGGCAACTCGCTCTTCCTGCAGGTCAACGGAACAAGCACAGCCGACATCACTCAAAACAACTCGACCATCATGCGGGCCGACAACTTCGAGGACATCTGGGGCCACAACACATCGATTTTTCGTGGCACGTTCTTTGAGCTGTATTTTGGCGCAGGCCTTTCTTACAGAGCTGCAGCGTCGCTCAATGTTGCAACAGCACTCGATGTGAACATAGGACTGTTCGACGTTGGAATTACTGGAATCGAAATCACAAAAACCATCCTCGAAGTCAAATCGTCGATGTTCAAGTCCAAAAATGTTGCGGTCGAAGCGGAGACCACTGCAACACGGGCACGCTCTGATGCCGTTTGTGTGGGCAGCACGGCGACCAAAGCAGAGTCGGAAGTCGTCACCGCAAGCATTGGAAACGTGAAATCACTGATAGCTTTCTGGGAAGCTAAAATCGCCTCCACGGCACAGATATAACCTCCCGGATCGCGTCTACGGCTTGAGCTACCTCCCGAAATTAGGACACTGACGTAAGCTACGATTTGTTGTCTGCTGGTCTTCGAGAACAAGGAGATCAGAGATGTCGAAACGCAAGCAGCACTCGCCGGAGTTCAAGGCGAAAGTCGCCCTGGCAGCGTTGAAGGGCGAAGAGACGGTATCGGAACTGGCGAGCCGCTTCGGGGTTCATCCGACCATGATCCATCAATGGAAGCGTGCCCTGCTGGAAGGCGCCTCGGACGTGTTTGAACGTGGCGGCAAACGAAAGCCGGAGATTGACGAGGACCAGGTGAAGGAGCTGCACGCCAAGATCGGGGAGCTGGCCGTCGCCAACGATTTTTTGTCCAGAAAGCTCAAGCCTTGGGGCGTGAAGTGAGGCGCGGCATGATCGAGCTGGGACATCCCGAACTGTCGGTCGGCAAGCAGTGTTCTCTGCTGTCGATCTCGCGCTCGTCTTTCTATTACACGCCGAAGGGCGAGAGCGAGATGAACCTCGCGCTGATGCGCGAGATCGACGAGCAGTTCCTTGAGACGCCGTTTTTCGGCGTCCGTCAGATGACCTGGCACTTGAAGAACGAAGGCCATCCGGTGAACGAAAAGCGGATCCGGCGGCTGATGCGGCTTATGGGTCTGATGCCGATCTACCAGAAGCCCAATACAAGCAGGCCGGCCAAGGGACACAAGATCTGGCCATATCTGTTGAAGGGATTGCGGGTGGAGCGGCCGAACCAGGTTTGGGCGTCTGACATCACGTATTTGCCGATGCGCCGTGGGTTCTTGTATCTCGTGGCAATCATGGACTGGTTCACCCGCAAGGTGCTGGCCTGGCGGATCTCCAATACGCTGGAGGCCGATTTCTGCGTCGAGGCGTTGAACGAGGCGGTCCACAAATTCGGTGCACCGGAAATCATGAATACGGACCAGGGATCGCAGTTCACCTCGTTTGCATGGACAGACCGGCTGCGGAGGATCGGCGTGCGCATCTCGATGGACGGCAAAGGACGGTTCCTCGACAATATCTTCGTCGAGCGGCTGTGGCGCACGCTCAAATACGAGTGTGTTTATCTGCACGCTTGGGAAACCGGCTCACAGGCCCGGGACAGTGTCCGAAAATGGATGAATTTTTACAACCAGAAGCGTCCGCACACCGCCCTTGGCGGCAAACCGCCTGCCGTGATCTACTGGCAGCGCATTGAACAAAACCAACTCCCTCTCGGTGATGTGAACATCACCTGTCGGGCAATGGATCAGCAGGTGCAGAGAGTAGCTTAAATTACGCCAGATCCTGTCCAACGGATGGGGAGTAGCTCAGCTATCGTTCGGGTGGGCAAACAGACAGATGATCCTTGCCGGATTTCTAAACTATGTTTAATTTGTAGATGACCCCGCCAATGCACACCTTTCCAGTCAGACGGAGACAGTTCCGTTAAACAGGATACGGGAGAGCGTTATGTCCCTGGCAATGGATTGGCCACAGACAGAAGTGCACGAAGGTTCAGCCAACTCTGCAACCATACTGCCTTTTGAGACGGACGACCTCTCCCCGCAAAATCCGGCACAGTCACTCACACGATATCAGTACTTCTTTGTTCCTTCGCAACAGAAGGAAGAAGATGATGCGGAATGTGTGACCAAACCGGGAGCGTTTCTGAGGCTCGGGTCCTATTCGGACATCGAGGAAGAAAGCGCACAGTCGCATAACGGAGTGGCGGCGTATTACCCATCCCGTCACATTGCGGGCGAGACCGGTGATCGCGTCTATAAAAATGCAGCCGGCCCAAGGGCGGCACAAAGCT
Organism: Roseibium sp. R5; assembly: GCF_055755305.1. NCBI lineage: Bacteria > Pseudomonadati > Pseudomonadota > Alphaproteobacteria > Hyphomicrobiales > Stappiaceae > Roseibium > Roseibium sp. R5. Next base: position 2,661,731 of record NZ_CM146910.1, on the reverse strand, counting down.
GCGGCATCACGATGGCCTGCGATGGCCGGGTTTTGATCAAATCCGAAGAGAAGTTTTTTGTCGAAACAACCGATCTGGTGGACATCCATTGCGGGAAAGAGATTGTCATCACCGCAGATACAGGCCCGATCACCGCGGAAACCGGCGATCAATTTTCCGTCTCTGCAAATAAGAAGGTGAGCCTTCAGTCGGGCGCTTCTACCAGTGACAACTATGTCCCGTCCGACAAAAACACCTCGGGCGAAAAAGGCGTCGAAATCGTAGCGAACAAGGGCAACTCAAACGCTTTCTAGAGGCCAAAGACATTGTCACACACGCGCATGGTGCCAAAACAACCCATGTCGATGGAACGCAAACCAATATCGTTCTGTCTGACACGCTGAACGACACGTGGGGCAACGCCAGATCGATCTTTCGCGGCAGCAACCTATCCCTTTATTTCGCAGGTGGCCTCAGCTACTGCGCGAGCGCGTCCCTTAATGTTTCGACGTCGATCGACCTGGACATATTTATGACGCACATCAAATTCGCGCTCAGCAAATTTGAAATGGTGAAATGGAACATTGATATGAACGAGGTGGTCTTTAAGACCGCGTCAGTTAAAACACACTTGGACTATTTGATGTTGGAAAGACATCGCCTTTCTGTAGAGAGCTGGGATCTTAAATTTAACACTGAAGAACTCGCGGTAAAATCGAAAAAAATAGAGACTGAATTGGCCAACCTCAAAACCTCGATCTCGACCAACGTACAGCTCTGAAGGCGAAACTGCCGTCAAGAGCTTATGCAGCCTCGACCGCTCTGCCACGCGCGAGAATAAACAGTCCAGAAAAGACGATCACGGCACAGCCAACCAGGGTCTGAGCATCCAGATGCTCGCCGAAAAAGACCACACCGAGGCCAACGCCGAACAAGAGGCGGGAATAGCGGAAGGGCGTGACGATCGAAACGTCTCCGGTGCGCATGGCCAGCATCAAACTGCTATACGCAAAGACACCAGAGAAAACCGCAAGAGCCACATAAACGCCGCTCAGCATATCCGGCCAAACAAGCCCCTCACCTGACCAGATTGTGTAGCACACACCGGCAATGATCAGCGTGATGAAACCATAAAACCCAAGAAGCGCTGTGCTTAGTGACTTAGGCGCTGCCCGGCTTGCAAGGTCCCGGCCTGCAAACCCCAGCATGCCGATAAATGCTAGCATCGACAGTGGCGTGAAACTTTCGGCGCCCGGCCGCAACACAATCAAGACACCAATCAGACCGATGATGATCGCGGCCCAGCGGCGCCAGCCAACCCGTTCCCCAAAGAAGATCATGGCCCCAAGCACGACAAAGATCGGCGTGGCCTGCAAAATCACCGTCGTGGACGACAATGGGGTCAGGGCCAGCGCCAGGATGTAAAACAAGCGCCCGGTCAGCTCAAAGACGAAGCGCACCCCCATGACCGGTGTGAAGACATCGCCCGGGACCAATGCCTCACCGCGTTTCACGGCCAAACCGCCAAAAACAACGGCACCGCCGAATCCGAACAGTATCAGGATCTCACCAACCGGCAGAACCACCGATGCGGCTTTCAGGAACATGTCCTCAACGGCAAACAATGCCATTGCAAGGATCATGAACAGACTGCCGCGCAAGTTGGCCGACGTGGGTGCGGAAAGACTGTTTGCCGACACGATCTGAAACCTTTGAATCTATGAAGCAAAAAATACCGGTAGGGCTTTTTTTTCTATCGGCTTTTCCAAGGACAAGCCAGACTCGCAGAATAGTTAGCCTGCGACATATTCCCCGGCGCAAACATTGTCCCTAGTGACAATATCTTGTTTGACTTCAATGACTTTTGGAACAATCTTTCGCAAAAGTCATAACGTGTTGACTCAATCTGCCAACTACCTCAACCAGGTTATCGTCTCATGAGTGCCGTCTCACGCCTGTCCGTCAATGTCAACGCTGTTGCCATGCTGCGTAACCGCCGGGATCTGCCTTGGCCCAGCGTCACCGGTTTGGCGGCCATCGCGATGGAAGCTGGAGCAAAAGGCATCACCGTGCACCCGCGCCCGGACGAGCGCCATATCCGCAAGACGGACGTCTTCGATCTCGCCGAACTGATCGAAGAGCGTTTTCCGAACAAGGAGTTGTGCCTGGAAGGGTATCCATCACCTGATTTCATGAAGCTCGTGGAGGAAGCCCGGCCGGAGCAAGTGCTGTTCGTGCCGGACGACCCAGACCAGACCACCTCGGATCATGGTTGGGACTTTTCAAAGGACATCGGTCTCCTGGAAACAGCTATTGCTGCATCCAAGGAATGGGCAGTAACAGTGTCCCTCTTCTGCAATCCAGATCCGGCAGATCCGGAACATGCTGCCCGCATCGGCGCAGAACGGATCGAGATTTACACCGGTCCTTATGGCGCCTGTTATGACACACCAGACTTGGCCGCCAAGGAACTGGACAAGATTGCTGCGACCGCCGAAGCAGCCCAGGCTGCCGGTCTTAGTGTCAACGCGGGACACGACCTGACAGTCGAGAACATTCCGGCGTTGTTGCAGCGGGCACCGTTCATCCGCGAGATGTCGATCGGTCACGGGTTTACCGCAGACGCCCTCGTCTACGGCTTTGCGGAGAGCGTCAGACGGTTCCGCTCGGCCATGGGCGAGCTTTGATGTCTTCGGATGATTTGGGACGGCAAGTTGCGTTCCTTCTGGAAACCGACAAGCTGAAAGATGTCATCCGCCTCAACCTGGTGTCGGATGGCAGCCGGCGCGAAAAGACCGCTGAGCATTGCTGGCACGTCATTCTGCAAACCTTGACCCTTGCAGAACACGCGGAACCCGGGACCGACATTCATCATGTGCTGAAGCTCTTGGCGGTTCATGATCTGGTTGAGATTGACGCTGGCGATCATTGGGTGACGGAAGACAACCACCAGGCGATCGCCATTCAGGAACAGGCCGCCGCAGAAAAGATCTTCGCCTTGCTGCCAAACAAGCAGTCGGACGACTTCAAAGCGCTGTGGCACGAGTTTGAAGCAGGCGAGACCAAAGAAGCCCGTTTCGCCAATGCGATGGATGTGCTGCATCCGATGCTGCTTGTCTTCGCTTCAGAGCAGGACACGCCCGTTCATGAGCCGATGTCCGTTGACGACATCCGGAAGAAAAAGGAAGCCAAACTCGCTCCCTTTCCTGCCCTTTGGGCTTATGCCCAGTCCCTCCTCGACCGCGCCGTTCAGGCAGGTCACCTGACACCCTGAACCCGTTCGCGTTTGGGCCCTGCCTCGATTAAAGAAAGAGATTTCAGATGCCATTTGAACTGTGGCTTATGTTCGTTGCCGTTTCTCTTTTGCCGGCAATCAGCCCCGGCCCCGCCGTCATGCTGGCGATTTCCAACACCCTGCGCTTTGGCCGCAACGCCACGCTCGCATCGGCGACCGGGAACATGATGGGGCTGATCGTAATCGGCTACGCGGTTGCCTTTGGTTTTGGTGCGCTGATGGCGGCCTCTGCCGTTGCCTTCGCAGTTCTGAAAATCATTGGCGCAGTCTATCTGGTTTACATCGGCATCAAGATCCTGCAAGACGGGTCCAGCTTTCAGGTTCAGGACGGCGCTCTCACGCCGCGCAAAAGCCCGATGAAGCTCTTTCTTGAGGCGTTTTTTGTCTCCGTCACCAACCCCAAGGCAATTTTGGTGATCACAGCGCTGTTCCCTCAATTCATGTCCAAGGGCGGCTTCAATCTCGCCGAGATCACCATTTTGTCGGTCACCTATGCGGCTCTGTGTTTTGCCAATCACGCGGCCATTGCCTTCGCTGGAGGTCACATGCGCCAGTTTCTGACATCAACCCGGCGCGTGCGTTGGGTCCGCCGGATCACCGGCGGCTTGTTTGTCGGGTTCGGAGCAGCACTCGCAACCGCCAGCAGATAGGGCCGTTAGGAGCGGCCTCCCTCACCTTTCATCAACTGCATAGAGGCGCTGCGCTGGTTTCAAGGCGTTTCTGTGTGTGCGGTCTGTTTCAGCCAATTGACAACCACGCCCGCCGTTTCCGCATTCTTGGATCTACTGGAAAGAACGGCGTAATAGGCATCCGGTGGCCGGTAGGCTGGAAGGCTAGCCGGCACCAAAAGGCCCTTGGCCACCTGATCCCCGGTGATCGACCGCCAGCCGAGCATGATACCGTGACCGGAGAGCGCCGACTGCGTCGCCTGGACATAGTTTGAAAACCTCAATCCCTTCGCAGATCCATTAGCCTTCTGACCCGTCCGCGAGAAATATTGCGGCCAGGAAATCCAGCGTTTGTCGGCCACCTCGACATGGATCAGAAAGGCGGACGCCAGGCTGCCTGCCTCTTCGCTGATCCGTGCTGCAAGTCCTGGCGCGCAGACGGGTTCCACGTGCTCTTCAAAAAGGAGATGCACGGCTCCGTCACGCCAATTGCCATCTCCATAACGCATGGCAATGTCCGTACCCGTGCCGAGAGACGGCACTTCATGCGCGATCGTCTGAACGTTCACGACAATGTCCGGATGGTCGAGGTAAAAAGCTTCCAGCCTGGGCATCAGCCAATAGGTGGCAAACCCCATGGTGCAGGCAATCGTCACGGTATTGGCTGCTGTTTCGAGAGCGTCAATGTCGCTCAGCGCTTCCATCAATCTTTCCCGATTGTCCGTAACGGCCTTGAGAAGGATCTCGCCAGCTGCCGTCAATCTGGCCGGGCGGGTGCTGCGATCAAACAAGGACGTGCCGATGTGATGCTCAAGGTGGCGCAGCGCCTGACTGACGGCGGGCAGAGAGACATTGAGCTCCTGCGCAGCATGTTTGACACCGCCCATTCGATCAACGGTTTCAAACACACGGAGAAGACGGGGTGGCGGCAATCGATCCATTCGGCTTCAAGTTAATCCATCAGTTAACTCAAGTTCGTTTTTTATGATCTTTTCAAATCAGTTCCGCAAGCGCAATTTCAATCCAAGAAACTGGATTAAAACGGAAGTTTTGATCCCGCGACATGCAACCTCCAACGCAAAGCGCGATTAAGTTACAGGACAATCACATGCTCGGGACCGGTGAAGAAGGCGTACTCTTGCGCGAAAAGGGGCTGGATGTACCGTTGCCGGACGGACGCCTCGCTTATTTCAACTACTATTGGCTGAAGGACAATGAACCGGCGTCCTTCGATCCCGAAACGCGGGAACGGGTCAACGATATCTTCGCGCTTGCCGAAGAGCCGAAAGCACAGACCGCTGCCATTGCTGGCGATCACCTTGAAATCCAGTGGCAGGGCACAGAGCATCGCTCGGCGATCCCGATGGCGCAGCTGGTGCAATATGCCCAAGCCCAACAGCGCCCGGATCCAGCCAATCTGCCGAGGAAATCGTGGTTTGCCGATCACTATGTAAACATGGCCCGGTTTGATTACGGCTCAGTCGCATCTGACGCTGATGCGCGCAAGAATTGGGCTGGAGCGATGCTGACCGATGGCGTTTCGCTGATCACCGGCATGCCGAATACGGATGAGGGGCTGACTGATCTCGCCGGCCTGCTTGGATATGTGCGGCCCAGCTACTTCGGCCATACGTTCGAGGTGAAAACCCACATCAAACCGACAAATCTTGCCTTCACGTCCAAGGCCCTGCCGCTGCACACGGATCTTCCGTCCGAAGAATTCGCACCGGGCATCCAGTATCTGCACTGCCGCGCGAATTCGGTTGAGGGCGGTGACAGCATTTTTGTCGACGGTCTGGCGGTTGCCGAGGATTTTCGAATCACCTATCCGGGCGACTTCAAGTTGCTGGTGGAAACCGATATTCCCTATTACTGCGAGCACGACACGTTCGACATGCGCGCGCGCCAGCATGTGATTGAGCTCGACGACTATGGAAACATCTCGGGCGTCACGATCAGCCAGCACCACGAGGACATATTCGACTTGCCTCAAGAGGCGTTGGACTCCTATTACCCGGCCTTCTGCCGGTTTGGGCAGATGATGCGCAACGAGAAATACGTGATGCGGTTCCGTTTGAATGCCGGTGAATGTATCGTCTTTGACAATCACCGGATCGTTCACGGACGTGTTGCTTACTCGGCGACCAGCGGTGAGCGTCATTTGCGGGGGTGCTACACCGACCGGGGAGAGCTGCGGTCTACCTACAGGATCCTATCCGGAGAAGGACGGTTCAAATGAGCGTCGTGACACCGCTGACCCCAAGCGCCGATCAACAATCGGAACAAAGACTGCGGGAAGACCTGGCGGCGGCCTTCCGGCTGGCGGTTGAATTCGGCTGGCACGAAGGCGTCGGCAACCACTTCAGCGCCGCAGTCTCCGAAGACGGGGCGAGGTTCCTGATGAACCGCAAATGGCGGCACTTTTCCGAAGTGACAGCCAGCAATCTCCAGCTTCTGGATGCCAATGACGACAGCATCATGGACACGCCGGACGCACCGGACCCGAGCGCCTGGTGCATTCACGGGACAGTGCACCGGCTCAACCCGGCGGTGAAGGTGCTGTTTCATGTCCATCCACCCAACGCGACAGCGCTGGCGACGCTTCAAGATCCGACTTTGAAGCCGATCGATCTCAACACGGCCCGCTTTTTCGGCAAGGTTGCCGTCGATCTCGGTTTTGGCGGCATGGCGGATGAGGCTGAAGAAGGACGGCGGATTGCCGAGACGCTCGGCACCAAACCGATCCTTATCATGGGCAATCACGGTGTTTCGGTCGCTGCCGAAACGGTCGCGGAGGCCTTTGATCATCTCTATTACTTCGAGCGGGCAGCCGGAACCTTGCTAACAGCATATGCCACCGGCCAGCCGCTCGCGGTGATGTCGGACAATCTGGCCGCCAAGACGGCCGCCGAGTGGGAGCCCTACAAGGGCATGGGACACGCGCATTTTGACTATTTAAAGCGCCAGCTCGAAAAAAATCAGCCGGACTATCGCGATTAAAATCAAGTCTTTAGCAGGCCGGATCCTTGAAATCCGGCCTGTAGTAGTCGCCTAGTACCCGCTGCATCGCTTTGCAGGCTAGCCTTTGTCCATCCGCAATTCTTCAACGGGAGGACGAAGCATGAGCGCACAGAAAATCCTGATGATCACCGGTGATTTCACCGAAGACTATGAAACCATGGTGCCCTTCCAGGCGCTTTTGGCGATGGGCTATGAAGTGGACGCCGTTTGTCCGGGCAAAAAAGCTGGTGAGAGCGTTGCCACCTGCATCCATGATTTTGAGGGCGACCAAACCTACACGGAAAAACGCGGCCACAATTTCACGCTGAACGCGACTTTCGCGGACATCAATCCGGCCGACTACGACGCTCTTGTGATCCCGGGCGGTCGGGCACCAGAATATCTGCGGCTGGACGGTGCGGTCCTTGAGGCTGTATCTCATTTCATGGGTGAAGCCAAGCCGGTCGCCGCGATTTGTCATGGTGCCCAGATCCTTACAGCGGCGAAGGTCATCGAAGGTCGGACAGTGTCGGCCTACCCGGCCTGCCGCCCGGAAGTTGAGCTTGCTGGCGCGACTTATGCGGACATTGCTGTTGATGCAGCGGTCACCGACGGCAATCTCGTCACCGCGCCCGCCTGGCCAGCACATCCGGCTTGGATTGCGCAATTCCACAAGGTGTTGAGCACCACTCAGCAAGGCTCACTCGCAGCCTGATGATGAAAACAACCGGTCCGGGCCGCCCGGGCCGGTATCATGACCGAGCAGACCAAACAGTGGCGAAGGGCTCTTGAATTGACCTTCTGAGCGGGTAATTTGGCGGGATGGAGGAAACACCGAGATGTGCAAGCTGTTTATCGATGCCGATGTAAATCTCTGGCAAAGCACGACAAAATCACTGCGCATCGACGGCATGGTCACATCCGTGCGGTTGGAAATTTTCTTCTGGAACGTTCTTGATGAAATCGCAGCGCGCGACGGTATGAATGTTGTGCAGTTGATCACCAAACTGCATCACGAAAGCATTGATGCCGGTCACGACCTTGGCAACTTCACCTCTTTCCTCAGGGTTTGCTGTGGCCGTTACCTGGCGCTGCAGCTCGCCGGAGACGTGCCCACAGACACACGCGTTCCGATTGCAGGCCTTGACGCCGATGGCATTCTGGAGGCAGAGGAACGCCGGGTTCATTAAGGTCCAAGCGCAGTTTCGATTCAGGCAGTTGTCGTAATGCGTGACCGCTTGAAGGCTTGGACCACAGGATTTTAGGTCTGCGGCCATGGAACCGAAGACCCAAACCCACCAAAGCGGGCCACTTGCGTGTGTAGTATTCTGTTACTACCCGCAGCCCCTAATCCCCTGATAGGACAATGCATTCATTGTTGACGTTAGGTCTCCTACCGATTCTTGCCGGTGATGACGCCTGGCGGCAATTCAAGAACCTTGCCGATCCTGTCTTCCTTTCTTTACCCACCAAACAAGAAGTTGGCAGGTTTCCGGTTCCCTGCCCGGGGCAATTATTTCGAACCCGGGCAGGGTTTTCTTGGTCTGCAGTTGTCTGGGGGGACACATGTGCAAGTTGTTTGTCGAGGCGGCAACTGAGCTTTGGCAATGCCGTGCCCGGTCGCTCCGTATCGACGGAATGGTGACATCCGTTCGCCTTGAAAACTTCTTTTGGAAAGTTCTGGAGGAGCTGGCCGAGCGCGATGGCATGAACGTTGTGCAACTGATCACCCGGCTTCACAACGAAAGCATTGCGGCGGGCCACGACCTCGGCAATTTCACTTCTTTCCTGAGGGTCTGCTGCGGCCGGTATCTCGCCTTGCAGCTCTCCGGCGATGTCCCGACCGACAAGTCTCAGCCAATCGGCAGTCTGAACGTGGATGAAATCCTGAAATCCGAGGCCCGTCAGATACCGGATTGGAATTGACAGAATTACTGTCCGCCTAATCAGCCCCGACAAGACCTGCCACATGATCAGCAATCGCGAGTGCGGACGTGAGGCCCGGCGATTCAATCCCGTAGAGCGCCACAAGACCGGCTTGGCCGTGCACCGCAGGGCCGTCAATCCTGAAATCCGCAGCGGGCTCACCCGGCCCTACGATTTTGGGGCGGATGCCGGAATAGTCCGGCACGAGGGCACCGTCGGCCAAATCCGGCCAGTAACTCCGGATCGCGGCATAGAATTTATCCCCGCGGGCCGGGTCAACCGGGTAGTGGAAGTCGTCAACCCACTCCACATCCGGGCCGAAGCGCGCCTGGTGCTGAAGATCCAGCGTCAGATGAACACCAAGGCCACCGGGCTCCGGCACCGGATAAATCAGCTTCGAAAACGACGCCCTGCCCTGCAGTTTGAAATAGCTGCCCTTGGCGAGATAGGCCTTGGGCGGTTTCGTACCATCTAACCCGCCAGCCAGCGCCGGGGCCATATGACCGGCGGACAGGATCAACTCCTTGCAGGTGATCGCATAGGCTTCGCCGTCTTCGGTCGACACGTGAACTCCAAAGCCGCCTGCAAGCAACGGCTCTAAGCGGTCCACCTTGGTGTTCAGAACCACTTGGCCGCCATGGGCTTCCAAACCGCCCTGCAGCGCCAGCATGAAACCGTGACTATCAAGTATCCCAGTGGAGGGCGACCACAGCGCGCCCGCGGCATTAAGTGCCGGTTCCTTTCGGCGGAGCTCATCTTTGGACACGAACTCGAGATCGGTCACACCATTTGCGGCAGCCTTCGCCTTGATGGTGTCCAGTTCCTGAAGCTGCGGGTCATTGGTGGCGACGATCAGCTTGCCGATCTGCTCGTGTCCAACCCCGTTTTCCCGGCAAAACGCGTAAAGCTGCTTCTTGCCCTGGACGCAGAGCCGCGCTTTCAGACTGCCTTGCGGATAGTAGATACCGGCATGAATGACCTCCGAATTGCGGGCACTTGTTTCCGAGCCAATCAGATCATGCTGCTCCAAAACCATCACTTCGCGCCCGGACAGGGCCAAGGCGCGTGCGCAGGCAAGCCCCACGGCCCCGGCACCAATCACGATGGTTTCGATGTCATGCATGATTTAACTCAATCCTGCAGTTGTTTGCCCGATCACCAGCTAGTGCACGTTTTCCAGTGTGTGGCTTTCTAAAACTTCTCAAGTGTCGTCCCAGCGTCGGCTGGGACCCAGTATTACCTGTGGAGGCGTTTAGAAAACACGCCTTTCCGATGGTTACTAGGCCCCAGCCTTCGCTGGGGCGACAAAGTCCTGGAAAGGTATAAATTCTAAGACCCAGCAGAACTTTTTCCGTCCCGGCCTTGAGCCGGGACCATAAGGGCTGAAAAGCGGCCCCGGATCAGGTCCGGGGCGGCCTTAACAGGCGGCGGGTTTTAGCCCCACCACTTCTCCGGCTCGAAAGAGCCAGCGGCGTCTTCGATGACCTGACCGACCTGGAAGAGCGTCGACTCATCGAACGGTTTGCCGATCAGCTGTAGGCCAAGCGGCAGGCCTTCAGACGACAGACCAGCAGGTACAGAGATGCCCGGCAGACCGGCCATGTTCACGGTCACGGTGAAAATGTCGTTTAGGTACATTTTCACCGGATCGGAGTGAAGGTCCTGATCCGCCACACCAAAGGCCGCAGAAGGTGTTGCCGGGGTCAGGATGGCATCGACACCGTTTTGCCACGCCAGATCAAAGTCGCGCTTGATCAGCGTGCGGACCTTCTGGGCTTTCAGGTAATAGGCATCGTAGTAACCGGCGGACAGCACATAGGTGCCGATCAGGATCCGGCGCTTGACCTCATCACCAAAGCCCTCCGCACGGGTGTTTTCGTACATCTCCACGATGTCCTTGCCCGGAACACGCAGGCCGTAGCGAACGCCGTCATAACGAGCGAGGTTCGAAGAGGCTTCCGCAGGCGCAACGATGTAATAGGCCGGAAGGGCGTATTTGGTGTGCGGCATGGCTATGTCGACGATTTCCGCGCCCGCATCCTTCAGCCACGCAATGCCCTGTTGCCACAACTCATCGATTTCGCCCGGCATGCCGTCCAGCCGGTACTCGGCCGGAATGCCGATTTTCAGGCCCTTCACGGACTTGCCGATAGCCGCTTCATAATCCGGGACCTCGATGTCGACGGACGTGGTGTCTTTTGGGTCGACGGAGGCCATGGACTTCAAAAGGATCGCACTGTCGCGCACCGTGTGGGCAATCGGACCAGCCTGGTCGAGTGAAGAAGCGAAGGCAACAACGCCCCAACGCGAGCAGCGGCCGTAGGTCGGCTTGATACCGACTGTACCGGTGAAGGCAGCCGGCTGGCGGATGGAGCCGCCGGTGTCCGTAGCCGTCGCGCCCATGCACATGCGCGCGGCAACGGCGGCTGCAGACCCGCCGGACGAGCCGCCTGGAACGAGATCCTGGTTGGAGCCTTTTTTCCGCCAAGGGTTGATGACGTCGCCGTAGTAGGAGGTCTCGTTCGACGAGCCCATGGCGAACTCGTCCATGTTCAGCTTGCCGAGCATGACCGCACCATCGGCCCACAGATTGGCCGTCACAGTGGACTCATAGGCTGGCTTGAAACCGTCCAGAATGTGCGAGCAGGCCTGCGTGTGAACGCCTTCGGTGCCGAAAAGATCCTTGATACCGAGCGGAATACCTTCCAGCGCACCGCCCTTGCCCTTGGCGAGCTTTTCGTCAGAGGCCTTTGCCATCTGACGGGCCTTGTCGGCGGTAACGGCAACATAAGCATTCAGCGCGCCGTTGGCCTGTTCGATGTTGCCGAGAAACGCCTCGGTGAGTTCGGTGGACGTGTAGTCCTTGTTCTTCAAGCCTTCGCGGGCTTCGGCAATGGTCAGTTTAGTAAGTTCTGTCATGGGTCCAGGTCTTTCAGGCTGCCGTCAGGCGCCGGGAATAGAAAAGGGATTCAGGATGTTCGGGATAGTCCAGGATCGGGCCGCACACTTTGAAGCCGCTGGTCTCGTAAAGGCGCTTGGCCGCGTCATAATTGACACCGGTTTCCAATACGGCCTCGGAGAAGCCTTCCTCGATGGCGAGCGCCAGGATCCGGTCCAGCAGTTTGCGTCCAAGGCCGAGGCCCTGATGACCGGGACGGGTGTACATGCGTTTGACTTCGGCAATGCCGCCATCGTGACGGTAGAGCGATCCGCAGGCCGCCACTTTGCCATCGACGCGGGCGACGAAGACGGTGGTCCGCGCATCGGCCATCTGTTCAACCGTCAGATGGTGGCAGGCGTCTTCTGATGTCAGGCTCAACAACAGATCATTCAATTCACCGACCATCGCACGCATCTCATCACTGAGCGGCGTTTCAACGGCGATTGAAATGGCTGGCGCGGACGACATCCCGGTTACTCCTGCTTATTCGACGACTTTCGGCACCATGAAGAAGTTGTCTTCAGAGGCCGGAGCGTTCTTGGTGATGTCGGCAGCCTTGTTGCCGTCGGTCACGCCGTCTGCGCGCTTTTTCATGGTTGTTTCGACCACGGAGGTCATCGGCTCAACGCCGTCAATGTTCACTTCGTCGAGCTGTTCGACAAAACCGAGGATGGCATTCAGTTCGCCGGTCATGCGGGTGGCTTCGTCTTCGCTCACCTTGATGCGGGCAAGACGCGCAACGCGCTTTACCGTTGCAGTATCTACGGACATGTTTTTTCCTTCGACCGTTGGAAATCTGGTTTGGAGGTTGATTACCGCCCCAAGCACTCATTTTCCAATGAATGTCCTTGCTGAACGCATCAAGACATGAAATACGGTCCTGATGGGGACCGAATTATGAGTGATGGTTCAACACGCCGGGGGCGGAAAGACGACCCCAACCTGACCGGCCGGCTGCAATCCGCGATGGTAACGGCTCTGGCGCATCACGGGTACGAGCCTGTTCGTTTAGACGATCTCGCGAACAACGCGGGCACCAGCAAACAGGCAATCTATCGCCGATGGCCTGGCAAACAGGACTTTGCGCTTGCCGCGCTTCAAACTGCTCTGTTTCAGATCCCCGCACCCAGACCCGAGCGCACAAATACCGCGCGAGACCTCTACCGTTTGATCGCCGGCTATCGGGGAGCCTTGAACAGTGACCTTGGCAAGGCACTGCTGCAGGTGCGGGCTTTCCCAGAGTTCCGATCATTAATCTTCGAATTTGCGGATGAGATCCGGTTTCACATCCGCCAGTGTTTGATCGCGACACCGTTTGAGCAGGACCTTCAGGCGAAAACCACGCTAATCCTGGGACTCATTTGGCAAGACCTGTTTGATCTGCATTTCGGGCGCGGCGGGCTGGATGACACTGGATTGGAAAGCGCGATCTATTTGCTTTTGGGGCTGACTGCCCCCCGATCCTCTGCGGAACAGTCGCCGCTCCCCGGATTGTGAGCCACGGCAGAGTGCCAAGGCGTTCACGGATTCTGGCGGTGTGCTTTCGTCTCTGTGAACAAGGGTGATTGGTGTTTGGCAGCGGTCATGGCCATTCTCCAGACACCGGGCGCGAATATGTGCCTCAACTCAAAAACCTTCCGGAGTTCTCGATGCCGCTTTACACCTCGAAATCCGTGCTTCTTGGCCTCACAGCTCTTTTTTCCGTCACCGGCTTTGCCGTGTCGGCTGACGAAATCACCACCTTTACCAAGAACGGCGCCGCTATCGGCGGCACCGATCCGGTTGCCTACTTCACCCAAGGCAAGCCGGTCGCCGGTTCTGATGAGTACACGTTCCAATATGACGATGTGACCTGGAAGTTTTCGTCCGCTGAAAACCGGGATAAGTTCGCCGCCGATCCGGTGAAATACGCGCCGCAATACGGCGGTTTCTGCGCCTTCGGCCTGAGCAAGGGCTTCAAAGTGCCGGTCATCCCGGAGGCCTGGAAAATTGTCGATGGCAAGCTCTACCTCAACAACAGCGTTGCCGTTCAAGAGCGGTTTGAAGGCAACACCGCGGAATACATCAATGACGCTGACCTGAACTGGGACATCGTGAAAGACACGAAACCGGAAGACCTGAAAGAACCGATCATCCGGTAACTTCAAGTGCCATTCTCAAGATCGAGCCCGCCAATTCGGCGGGCTTATACATTATGAGGCCGGAGCATGGTTTGATGCTCCGGCCTCTTTGTCATTGAGGTATGGCCTTACCTTTATGACGGTGTGTGAAGTGGTTGAGCCCTTGCGGGCATGAACCTTGCGTTCGCAAAAAAGCAGAACCCTTCACACACTTGAGGCTTCGTCGAACCGTTGAGAGAGCTTCGCGCTCGCGTATAAGGGAGACCAAGCCATGCCTTATGCTAGCCGTTTTGTCGGCATCGACATATCAAAATCCACGTTTGACGTTTGCGTTCTGCCCGATGAGCAGCGTGCGAGTTTCACCAACACGGAGGAAGGGATCGATGCATTCCTGACCTTTCTCATGCGGTTCAACTCGATAGAACGGCTGATCCTGGAGCCGACCGGCGGCTATGAGCGTGCCGTTGAGGCTGCCCTTCTGGCGGTTGGCCGGCCAGTTGCCAAGGTGAACGCCAAGCAAGTCCGGCAATTTGCCCGGGCCTGTGGCCAGCTCTCCAAGACCGACAAGATTGATGCCTTCATTCTGGCCGACTATGGCCAACGCCTGGAGACACGCCTCCTCACTCCCAGCTCCGCGGCCCAGACCCTGCTCAAGGAGCTGGTTCAAAGATACCGGCAACTGAGCCATATGATCGTTCAAGAAAAGAACCGCAGGGAAAAGCAGACCGGCAGGACGATAGCCTGGATCGAAGAAAGTCTGCGCTTTTTGACCAATCAGCGCCAGGCTGTTATCGACGACATGGAGCTTTGCATCAGGTCGGACCCGGCACTTGCCCAAAGGGCCAATGTTCTCATGTCCCTCAAAGGCATCGGTCTAAGAACAGCTTGCTTCCTGCTGGCCGACTTGCCGGAGCTGGGGAGCTTGTCCAAAGGACAGGTCGCCAAGCTCGTCGGCGTGGCCCCGCTCAACAAGGATAGCGGCCTCATGCGGGGCAAACGCATGATCTCCGGTGGACGGCGGCAAATCCGAGATGCTCTCTACGTCGCAGCTCTGCCAGCCATCCGCTTTGATCCGGTCATGAAGGCCTTCTACAAACGCCTCAAAACAAATGGAAAACCGTCAAAGGTCGCCCTCGTCGCCGTCATGCGAAAAATGATCATCATTCTCAATGCAAGGCTAAAAGAAACGATGATGGTCTCCGCTTGACTACCAACACCGTTGCTTTTTCATATGCCGTCTGACACGCTGTTTCCTCTCACGAAACAATGACGCCTTTAAAAACCCGTCGGGCAATGCTAAATGCTGAGTATTGAAGTCAGCATTTAAAGGTTCCTCATGGCCGCCCTGCCGAAACGCAAGCCCCGCTTTCTGACCGTCAAGTCGGCCGTGTATTTAAGCCCGCACATGATCCGTGTGACCTTTGCCGGACCCGAACTAGAAGGGTTTCCGCTTCATCAGGAAGGGGCAAATTGCAAGCTGGTGCTGCCGTGTGACGGTGAAAGCCGGGAAGACTTCGAAGCATATTTTGGTCCCGATGGACCTGAAGAGAAGGTCCACCCGGTCAGGACCTATACCGTGCGCGCCTACCGGCCGGACAGTCTGGAACTCGACATCGATTTTGTCGCCCATGGCGACAACGGACCGGCAACCCGCTGGGCCCAATCCGCCAAACCCGGATCGTTCCTCGGCTTCTTCGGGCCAAGTCAGAAGAAGATCAAGGAATTCTACGCCGATTGGTATCTGGTGGCCGCGGACCTCTCAGCCATGCCGGTTGCCGAAGCCGTTCTGGAGCAGATGCCGCAGGACACGAAAGGCGTGGCCCTTTTTGAAGTGCCGTCCAAAGACGATATCCGGGAGATTGTGGTCCCAAGCAACATCGAAATCCACTGGCTGATCCATGAGGATCCGCATGTCGCGTCCACCGCACAGCTCGACTTCATAAGGTCGATGGCGTGGCCGGACGGCGTCGTGCAAACCTGCATTGCCGGGGAAAGCTCGGTCATCCGGTCGATCCGCGATCATCTGCACAACACCCGGCAGGTACCGCGAAAAGACACCTACATCTCCGGCTATTGGAAAATCGGCCTTGTTGAAGACGAGCACCAGAAAATGAAACGGGCGGAAGCCGCCTGACACCCCTTTCGATCTGGCAGGCTGCTGAGCGCGTAGTCTCTTCAGGTGACGGAGAGGTGCGATGGCCCGGTATTACGTGTCAGTGACCGGTTTGCGGTTGAAGAGGTGGTTTCATGCCCTGCGCTTCTGGCGGCACGCGATCCCGAGCTTCAATCAGGCAACAGCCGCTGATGGCAACGTTTTGACCGACACACGGACCGTGCGCGGCGTCCATCACACCTTGACCGTCTGGACGAGTGAAACGGCGATGAAACGCTATCTTTATCGCGGAGCGCACCGCAAGGCGATCAAGGCGTTTTCAACAATCGCAACTGGAACGACATGCGGCTTCCACACTGACGACATTCCATCCTGGGAGGTCGCTCTTGAATACTGGGAGCGCCATGGACGGGACTACGAGACGCCGACAATGGACAGCTCGCGTAGCCCCTTGTCCAAACTTATCGCTCTGGCCAAGCTGGAACCCGGCAACAGCTATTCCCGCGGCCCGAGATACTCCACCCGCAGATCTTCAACTTTTCCAGCTTCCTTGGCCGCGAGCAGCTCAATGTTGATCGTGCGGGTGTAAGGGCTGCGCAGCGACAGGGCAAACCCGTATTTGTTCGGATCAAAGAGCGGCCCAACCACCTCCACATCCGCGTTGGGATTGGTGTGATCGTAGTACTCCAGTGTCGGTGCATCGCCGACAAACGCGTCAATTTCGCCATCGCTCAATGCTTCAACAGCCTCAACGAGGCCATCAAAAGCAATCACCGACCATCCCTGCTCGCGTGAATAGTCTTCGCCGACACTGCCGTCGAACACACCGACGACCTTGCCCGGCAAGTCGGCGACACTCTGGATCTGATTGTTGAGCGACAAGGTGGTCATGACGCTTGTGACGGAAGACGTAATGAACGCCATCACCGCTAAACCGCACACCAGCCAGATCGCTTGCCACACACGCCCGATCCAACCAAAAAGGTTCTTGCGCGATGGCGCCTTGCCGGAGGTCACGACAGACATCACCGAGTAAAAACTGTCCGCCAGTCCATCCGGCCATTTTTGCGAGAAGGACTTGTCGAACCGGCGGTCAAAAAGGGTCATCAAAAGCGTGGCCACCACAATTACAAACGCGAGCCAGCCGTAGGCCTTCAGGAAACCTGCCTCCTGAAGCCCGTTGACCACTTCCCAGAAGCTGGTCGAGCCCGCAGAGCCGACCATGATGCGCAGACCTGAATCGAACCAGGGCTGGGTGAAATCCATTTTCTCCAAACGCGCCTTGGTGATGGTCAGGTTCGAGATCGCAGCATCTGTTTGCCCCTCCGCAGTCGCGTCGATCAAGGCCCGCACATTGGGGTAAGGCTCGTACTGATATTCAAGGCCGGCAGCAGCTGCGAGCTCTTCCCAAAGCTCGATCGCCATGCCGGTATATCCGTCAGCCGTTTGCATCACGAACGGCGGGCTCACCCGAACGCCAACCGTCAGCGGCGCTTCGCCGCTCGCCGCTTCAGGTGCTTGGCCTGCCTCCTGCGCGGCACCGGGCGATACAACCAGTATCATTGCACTGATCAGCGCTATGATCGGGAACACGGAACGCAAAAAGACACGATAATTCAGCAGCATGGTTCCCCCAAGACAAGGACGCAAAGACGAATGCGTCCAGACGTTACAACCTAAAGGGTAAAACAGTCGCAAACGCCTTTGTGATGCCTTTGCAATCGAGTAGTTTGGCTACTGGGTCCCGGCCTGCGCCGGGATGGCTGAAAACTGTCGGGGTTCACGAGAACTATCCCCACCAAATCCGCCTATCGCGTCTCGCCAGCGCCGCATTTGTTGCTATATTGTTCTCCAAAGCGCTTTTAACCGGACCGATAAACCATGACCGACCCGGACGGGTATGACGATCCCTTTGACGATCCTTTTCAACCCATCGGGACGCGGGCGGAAGCTCCACCTGTTGCGCCACCACCTGGCGGCGGCATTGCAGCACGGGCCATGGCGGCCCGCCGGGCGCCCGACTATCTGACTGGTCTCAATCCCGAACAGCGCCTTGCCGTGGAAACGACCGAGGGGCCCGTGCTGGTTCTAGCGGGTGCCGGCACCGGCAAGACCCGGGTTTTGACCACCCGGATCGCGCATATCCTGGCGTCCGGCCTGGCACGTCCACATGAAATTCTGGCCGTGACCTTCACCAACAAGGCCGCTCGGGAAATGAAGGACCGCATTGCCGGGTTTGTCGGCGGCAATGTGGAGGGCATGGCCTGGCTCGGCACATTCCACTCCATCTGCGTCAAAATCCTTCGAAAACATGCCGAACTGGTGGGTTTGAAATCCGGCTTTTCCATTCTGGATACCGACGACCAGATCCGCCTGATCAAACAGATCATTCAAGCTGAAGGGCTCGACGACAAGCGCTGGACCGCCCGCGCCTTTGCCAACATGCTCGACGGCTGGAAGAACCGGGCCCTGACGCCGGACCAGGTACCGGAGGGAGAAGCGCGCGCCTTCGCGAACGGCAAGGGCCGCAAGCTCTATCAGGAGTATCAGGAACGTCTGTCGATCCTAAACGCCGCCGATTTTGGCGATCTCTTGCTCCACGTCATCACGCTGTTCAAGACCCGCCCGGATGTGCTTGCCGATTATCAGCGCCGCTTCCGCTACATGCTGGTGGACGAGTATCAGGACACCAACATTGCCCAGTATTTGTGGCTGCGCCTCCTGGCCCAGGGCAATCCGAATGTCTGCTGTGTAGGTGATGACGATCAGTCGATTTATGGCTGGCGCGGGGCAGAGGTCGACAACATCCTGCGTTTCGAGCACGACTTCAAGGGCGCGGAAGTGATCCGTCTGGAGCGCAATTACCGCTCCACAAGCCATATTCTGGCCGCCGCTTCGCATCTGATCTCCTTCAACGAAGGCCGCCTCGGCAAGACGCTTTTTACCGACTTTCACGAACCGGATCATGACCTTGTGTCCGTTGCCTCGGTATGGGATTCAGAAGAAGAAGCCAGGACGATTGGTGATGAAATCGAGGCGCTGCAGACCAAAGGTCACGCGCTCAACGAGATGGCCGTTCTGGTCCGCGCCTCCTTCCAGATGCGCGAGTTCGAGGATCGATTTGTCACGCTCGGCCTCAACTACCGTGTCATTGGCGGTCCGCGCTTTTATGAGCGTATGGAAATCCGCGATGCCATGGCGTATTTCCGCTGTGTCATGCAGCCGGCGGACGATCTGGCGTTCGAGCGGATCGTCAACACGCCGAAACGCGGCCTTGGGGATGCCACGCTAAAGCTTGTGCATGAACTGGCGCGAGCCAAACGTATCCCATTGATGCAGGCCGCCAGTCAGCTGATCGATTCCGAAGAGCTGAAACCCAAGCCGCGCAATTCGTTGAAAACTGTGCTCGACAATTTCGAGCGCTGGCGGCGCCAGCTCGACAGCATGAAGCACACGGACCTCGCCGAGATCATTCTGGATGAAAGCGGCTACACGGAAATGTGGCGGCAGGACCGCTCAGCCGAAGCCCCGGGCCGTCTGGACAACCTGAAAGAACTCATCCGCTCCATGGAAGAGTTTGAATCCATGGCCGGGTTCCTGGAACACATCTCCCTCGTTATGGACCGCGACAGCGCAGATGCACAGGACGCCGTCTCGATCATGACGCTGCACTCCGCAAAGGGCCTGGAGTTTGACACGGTTTTCCTGCCCGGCTGGGAAGAAGGCCTTTTCCCGCATCAGCGGGCGCTGGATGAGAGTGGCCGGGCGGGACTGGAAGAGGAACGCCGCCTCGCCTATGTCGGCATCACCCGCGCCAAGAAACGGGCGAAGCTCTACTTTGCCTCCAACCGGCGCATTCACGGCCAATGGCAGTCGAGCATTCCATCAAGGTTCCTCGATGAACTGCCAACTGAACACGTTGAAATCGCGGAAGCCTCATCAAACTACGGCGGGTATGGCGGTGGCGGCTATGGTCCGTCGCGCTTCGACCGTCAGGATGCCTTTGAGACCGGCAGCTATTCGACGCCCGGCTGGCAACGCGCGCAGCGCGCGCGCCAATCCTCGAACGGGTTTTCAGACGGCGGCGGACGGGGCTACCAATCCGCGCGTCAAAAACGCCAGGGACCGCTCACGATTGAAGGGGAACTGGTTGCCAAGTCTGTCAGCGACACGCCCTCGGAGTATTCGGTCGGCGAACGAGTGTTCCACATCAAGTTCGGCTATGGCGCGATCAAGTCGATCGAAGGCAACAAGCTGACCATCGATTTTGAAAAGGCCGGTCAGAAAAAGGTCATCGACAGCTTCGTCGAGCGGCACTGATTTTAAGATATTGATATTTATATCAGTATCAGATTGAAGAAAACGAAATTTACCTTATGTTAATCATAAAACTACTAGTGTGATGGAATGGTTAGATTAACCCGCATCTTGTCTCTGCGTCGCGGGTATCGCGGAGGCGAGTTATGCACTTTTCCAACACGACAGCCCTTTGCCGCCGTTTTGCCGGGACCACTCTCCTTGCAATTGTCGTTCAGACCACGGCACTCATCGGCTCTTCCGAACAGTCCCATGCCGATTGCGCCCCACTTGGTGCAAACACGGTGATTGTAAATGGGTCCGCAACGCTTGATCCTTCCTCGGTATCGTCATCTACTCAGGTCTGTTTACGAGGTCGGAGCAGAATATCGATTGGTCATGGGACTGTCGGGGCCAGTGATTATCTTAACCTCTATGCACCAACTATCTTTCTAAATGCCGGTCCCGGAATTAGCGTCAACTCGGTGACGTTCTTCAATACTACAGTTGCTGCTGCCCCGACTGCCGGTACTGATTTTTTGCGCATGAGTCCCATGCCAACGAGCCCAAATCTTGGCGCGACGCGCATTAGTCTTGTCGATGTTACCATTGGGGCCAACAGGGCGATTACGCTTACGCCGAGTGGAGGGGATGTTCAGAACCAAGATATCTATTTCGCCAGCACAAAAAATGCCTCGTATATTTATGATCGTCTGACAATTTCAAACCCAAACCTGCTGGTCATTGGGCAATACAATCTCACCGGACAGGACTTCCCAGCAGCAGTGTCCCTTACCCTCAAGGACAGCACAGTTTCCAATGCAACCATAACGTCGGTTCAAAGCGGATCGCGGCTGACACTTGACAACACCACGATCAATTCGCGGTTTCTTTTTGTTGACGGAGAACTCGGTGGCAACGGCACCGTAAACGGGGCGTCAGGTGCTGCGGATACAATTCTTGCAACACGAGCAGGCTCTACCTTAAACCCGGGTAATTCGATCGGGACGTTAACTATCAACGGCAATCTGGCTTTTCAGGGAGCGACTGGTCTTACGGCTGAGCTTGATCCAACCGCCAGTCAAAACGCTGACCTTTTGGATGTGTCCGGCGACATAACCGGTGCGGACAACTTGACCGCGACACTGGAAAAAGACAGTGGATATTCGGGGTCGGGCGCAACCGAAATCAGTGATTTCATCAACTCCACCTTTGTCATCGCGCGCGCCGGATCTATTGACAGTAACAGCGTAACCCTGGTCGAAGGCAATTCGTTGAATGCACACCTGAGTGCAAGTCTCGCAGGACCGCCGACACAGACTTCACAGATTGAGGTCAAATTCTCTGACAACTCGGCAACACCAACCTTCCTGCCAACCAAGGTGAAGACCATCCAGTCGACCGGTGGCGGCAAGCAGGTCATTCCTCCGCCAGTGACAACGACCACGACGACACCAACGGCGACGGTCACAACCACCACCACGACCACACCGACGGTCACAACAACGACGACGACCACCACGACGACCAACACGACCACGCCCACCACGACGACGACCACATCAACAGTCCCGACGCAAACCGCGAAACCGCCTGTCTCGACGCCATGGGTGGATTTGGTGACGGCCGTATCAGCAACGCACAATGAAACACCCATCGACGGCGTGTCAGGCGGAAGCGGTGGCGGCAACCAAATTCTCGCTGGCGGGAACACGGTGAGTGACGGCTATTTGTCCCTGACCAACGGCGACCTGATCACCTTCAACGAAGTTCACGCTGAACCCTATTCCTCCAACCTGACCGTCGGCCTGGAACATCTCGATCACATTGCCACTTCGGTGATGAACCGGATTTCCGGCAGCCACGATGTCCTCGACAAGGCCAATAAGGTTCGCGATGCTCAAGGACGGGTCATCTGGCTGGATGCGTCCGGGCTGAAGGGAAACGTGGACGGCAAAGACGGTCTTGGAAGTTTCAATTATTCAATTGCCAGCGTAATTGGCGGAGCTGATCTGCTCGCAAGTGATCAGGGAAGCGTCGGGGCGTTTGCGGGCTACGGCTATCAACAGATGGACGAGCATGACACCGTCGATCAGTCCTTCTCGGCGCAGTCCGGCTTTGCCGGATTGTATGGAACACTCTACCGCGACAGTTGGCGGCTGGCTGCCTCCGGCGGATACTCTTACAGCGCGAACAAAGGCAAGCGAAACAACCCGAATGTCGGCTTGTTCACCGGTGGGCGCGCGGAATCCGATTTCGATTCCCATGCCGCCTTTGTCGCGGCAAAAGCAGGTTATGAACTGCCGCTAACGCCCCAGTTCAAAGTGACGCCGTTTGCTGCAGCTTCCTACGCTCATATTTGGCAGGGCGAGGCACGGGAAACAGGAGGCGGTGACTTCAACTACACCGTCCATGCTGCGACTGCAGACGCCGTTTTGACCGGTCTTGGATTCGACTGGGCAGCGGACGTTTGGAAAACGGACAGCGGGACAGCGAAGCTGGTCGGATTTGCGCGCTACGATCATGACTGGAGCGCGTCGGCAGATTCAGCCCATGATATCACTGTCACGTCCGACTTGTTCGGGACCTTCAATCAGACGGGCCAAAACCGCGGCGCCCATTCCGTAACAGCCGGATTGGGCTTTGTCGGCTCCGTCGGCAGCGCGGGCGCATGGCGATTGGGTGTTGCAGGTGCACTCAATGAACACGGTGAAGAAATCGGCGCGGGCGCCCACTTTTCCTGGCGGTTTTAGAAGAAGGTACTTTGCGGGCCTCTGGCGGCAACCGGGTTCCGGCGTTCACCTTTAAAGATCAATTCCTTTTTCCTCTTGCTCCCTGATCAGCAGGAAGCGTTCGGGTATGAAGGGATGCAGGGCAACCGCCTCCCGCAAGGCCTGCTGGCCGAGCCGGACCCTGCCCTGCTCCATCAGGATCCGGCCCTTGCCGGAAAGCGCCCCGAAATGCCGGGGTTCAAGCTCCAGCACCCGTTCGATGTCTTCCAGTGAACGATCAGGTTTGCCCTGGAGGTAATGGATGAACGCCCGCTGGTTCCACGCCTCGGCATAATCGGGCGCCGTTTCCAAGGCACTGTTCAACTCCATAAGTGCCCCTTCATAGTCGGCGACCCGCCGTTTGCTCATTGCTGAGCGAACCTTTGCCTCCAGATCTGCGGATGGGGCGGCCGCAATCCAACTCTCCCAGATTTCCGCTTCGACTATCCGGGCCTCCATTTCGCTCTTCGAGGAAAGCAATGCATCGAACAGCCGTTGATCCGGGAGATCACCCGCCTGTACCGGCCTCGCTGTGCCAAAAAAGACAAGACAAAGCAGCAATGCGGCTGTCGGCAAGATACGGCGGGACTGAAGGATTGCGCTTGCCTGCATGGTGGATCTCCCTTGGTACCGTCGGGCACTTTAGTAAAAACCTATGGCAGGCGGACTGTTTCGCCAGATCCAGCGGGTTTTATCGCAAAAACAAAAAAGAGACTGGCAGGGGTTTTTCGCTCCGGCTATACCGCTGAGCCAAGCTAACAAGCCAACAGACACCTCAACCGAAGGCGTGCCTTTATGAAAACCATCCGGGTCAAGATCACGGCGGAAGAACTGGAAGCCAAACGGATCTCCGAAATCCTGGAACGGGCCTTTGAAGACGAGGGCAATCCAGTCACGATCTACGAAGATTCCAAGGACGGGAAGATCTGGTCTGCCGAGATCCTGCTTTTCGGCATGGAACCGGACGAAGCAGCCGCACTGGTGCGCGACCGGGTCGGCGCCGATGCATTCGCCGCACCGCTGAAAGCCGAAGAACTGCCGGATATCAACTGGGTGGAGAAAAGCCTTGAAGGTTTGAAGCCGGTCCGCGCCGGGCGTTTTCTCGTCCACGGCAGTCACGATCGCGACAAGGTGCCGGGCGGCGCGATTGGCCTGGAAATCGAGGCTGCGCTTGCCTTTGGAACCGGCCACCACGGAACCACCGCCGGATGCCTGGAGGAAATCGACCGGCTGTTGTCCATGCGCGAGTATGACAGCATTCTGGATCTCGGAACGGGAACAGGTGTTTTGGCAATTGCTGCCGCCTTGAAAGCCCGCCAGCAGGTGTTGGCGACCGACATTGATCCGATCGCAACGCAGACTGCGTTGGAAAACGCGCGGCTTAACGGTGCCCGCCATCTCGTGACCGGTTTCACCGCCAATGGCGTGGAAGACCGGCGATTCAATTTGTACGGCCCGTTCGATCTGGTCATCGCCAATATCCTGGCGCGGCCCTTGATGAAGATGTCGAAGTCCATCTGCGCGCGGATGACGCCAACGGCAACGCTGGTCCTGTCAGGTCTGCGGATCGAGGATGGAGCGCGGATCCTGTTTGCTTATGGATGTCAGGGATTTGTCCTGGACCGCCGCCGGGAAAAGGACGGCTGGCTCACGCTCACGCTGGTCCGCGGCCGCAAACACGCGTAAGGCTATTTCCTAGGAGAAACGAAAAGACCCCGCCGGTTGATCCAGCGGGGTCTTTTATCGTGCACAGTTGTTCTTTCAGCGGCTTAGAACGCGCTGGTCGCAGAGCCTTCGCGTTCCAGCTGCTCACGATCGTAACCGTGGGCAGAAAGGGTCGCGTCGTCGAGTGACAGGAGGTAACCGTTGACATAGCGGCGGGCCTGTACGGAGCGGGCTTCGATCATCCGGTCGAAAGCGCGGCGCATGAAGCCGCCAGAAGCGCGTGTCGATGTAGTCGTTGCGATGGTCATTGTCTTTAATCCCATTCGAAGTTGAAGAGCTTCCCTAGGGAGAAACGTCTTTATTAGCTTGTTGGCAGTTAATATGATTGTGGATGCGCGGTTTAGGTAGGGGGCGATCTGCATGCCAGCCCTGCGCATTTCGCATATGCGAAATGATTTGTGCATTGCACATTTTCGAAACGAAAATTCCCATATCCAATCTTTTCAAGAAATAATTATCCGACTTGATTGCGTCATGGACCCCTTTTAGTTTTGCCGCCATGTTTCAGAATTTTGACGATCTCAGTGATCCTTCCTGCGGGGCGCCGCATGCAGCGCTTCTCAGAGCCGAACTCAAGCGTCTGGGCCTTGATGGTTTCTTGATTCCCCGCGCCGATGCGCACCAGGGGGAATATGTCCCGCCGCATGACTGCCGTTTGCAGTGGTTGACGGGCTTCACCGGATCCGCCGGTATGGCCGCGGTTTTGGGCGAAGAAGCTGCCGTTTTCGTCGATGGCCGCTACACCATCCAGGTGCGCGAACAGGTCGACATGGACGTGTTTCCGGCCCAGCATCTGATCACCGAGCCGGTGACGGAGTGGCTTGCCGCACGCCTCAAGCCGGGCCAAAAACTCGGTATCGACGCCATGCTGCACACCGTGCGGGAAGTCCGCCGGTTGCGGGAGATCTGTAAAGAGGCCGGGGCTGAACTGATCACCTTGGAAGCCAACCCGGTTGATGCAGTTTGGGCGGATCGCCCGGAGCCACCGATCGGTCAGGTCATGCTGTATCCGACGGAGCTTGCAGGCCGTGGGTCGGAAGACAAGATCGCCGAGATCCAGAAAGCCATTCAGGACAAGAAAGCCGACGCGTGTGTCCTCACACAGCCGGATTCCATTGCCTGGCTGTTCAACATCCGCGGCTCGGATGTCACGCACACACCACTGCCGCTGTCGTTTGCGACCATTCCGGCAGAGGGCAAACCGTCGCTTTACATTGATGGCCGGAAGCTCTCCAACTCCGTGCGCGATGCCCTCGCCGATTTGACCGATATTTCCGAGCCGGCCGATTTTCAAGGTGGGTTGAAAACACTCGGCACGGACGGGAAGAAGGTCATCATCGACCCGTCTCTTGCCGGGATCGGAATTGCAGAAGCCATCACAGATGCCGGTGGAACACTCGTTGAGGCCTCTGATCCTGTTCTCCTACCGAAAGCCGTCAAGAACGACGTCGAGCTGAAAGGCGCCCGGAAAGCGCATGTCCGCGATGCGGCGGCTTACATCTCCTTCCTCTGCTGGTTCGATGAAGAAGTCGCCAAGGGTGAGCTGGATGAAATCAGGGCTGCGGAAAAACTGGAAGAGTTCCGCGCGGCAACGGGAGAGCTCAAGGACATTTCCTTCGACACGATTTCCGGGGCCGGCCCGAACGGGGCGATCTGCCACTACCGGGTCAGCCGCACCAGCAATCTGAAGATCCCGCAAGACAAGCCCTTCCTGATTGATTCCGGAGCGCAATATATCGACGGCACCACCGACATCACCCGGACGCTCGCCGTTGGCACTGTGAGCGAAGAGATGAAGAAGCACTACACGCTGGTGCTAAAGGGCCATATTGCCATCTCGACCGCGAAGTTTCCGGAAGGCACGACCGGTGCCCAGCTGGATACCCTTGCGCGCATTGATCTTTGGAAAGCGGGCCTCGATTTCGACCACGGGACCGGCCACGGCGTCGGCACGTACCTCGGTGTCCACGAAGGTCCGCAGCGCATCGCCAAGACCGGCCATGTGCCGCTGAAGCCGGGCATGATCCTGTCCAACGAGCCAGGCTACTATCCCGCCGGTGAATACGGCATTCGCCTGGAGAACCTCGAGATCGTCACCGCACCGAAGGACATTCCAGGCGGCGAACGGCCAATGCTCGGGTTTGAGACAATCACACTGGTCCCGTTTGATCGGCGCTTGATCGTCGCCGGTATGCTCACGAGCAACGAACGTTCCTGGCTTAACCGGTACCATCAGCGGGTCCGCTCCGAAATCGGACCATTGCTGGCCGCCAAGGACAGGATCTGGCTGGAACAGGCGACCGAAGAGATCTGAACAAAAGCCTTCCATCACAAACAAAAACCGCCCGGACACTGTCCGGGCGGTTTTTCCATAAACTCCAAAAAGGCGAGCGGGTTATGCTGCCTCGTCTTCCTTTTGCACCTGCTCCAGGAAGTGGCTGACCGCACCCGAAAGACTGTTGGCAACCTTGCCGAGTTGATCGGCAGATTGGCTCATCGTCTGGGATTGCTCGCGGGTCTGATCGATCGAGCCGGACACACCAGCAACGTTGGACGCTGCAGCCGATGCGCCATCTGAAGCCAGTGTAATGCTTTGCGTGATCTCGCTTGTCGCAATGTTCTGTTCTTCCACGGACGCCGCGATGGTGCTGGTCACCGACTGCACTTGCTCAATCTGCTCGACAATGGACCGGATGGCCGCGACAGACTTTTGGGTCGAGCCCTGAATGCCGGTGATTTGGCTGGCAATCTCGTCCGTCGCCTTGGCCGTTTGTGTTGACAATTCCTTCACTTCAGCCGCAACCACGGCGAAGCCTTTGCCAGCCTCCCCTGCCCGCGCAGCCTCAATTGTGGCGTTCAAAGCCAAAAGATTGGTCTGTTCTGCGATGGCTCGGATGATCTCGACAACCTCACCTATTTTGTCAGCAGTTTCCGCCAGAATGGAAACATCTTTGTCAGCTGAAACCGCAGTCGATGATGCCGTTTCAGAGATTTCCATGGCCGTATTGGCCTGGCGGGAAATCTCACTGATGGAGGCGGACAGTTCGGCAGCAGCGGACGCTACAGTCTGGACGTTGGTCGTCGCTTCTTCGGTCGCTGCATTGGCAGCACTCGCGCTTTCTGAAGCATGACCTGCAATCTGAACCATTTGGCCGGCAGATTGACTGACTTCGTGCGTTTCGTTCTTGAGTTGCTGCTGAACCGCGGAGACCTCATCTTCAAACTGTTTGATGGCAGCTTCCAGATGAGCGTTCCGTTTGCGCCGCTGAATACGGCCCTTTTCCGCTTCTTCTTCCAGCGTGCGTTGTTTGATCAGATTGTCCCGGAAGACTTCCGCAGATCGGGCAATGTCGCCGATCTCATCCGGACGGTCTGTGTAGGATACTTTTATGTCGATATCACCTTCCGCAAGGCTGGCGATGGTATCGCGCTGGCGCTGCAGCAGTTTTGAGATTGACAACACTTCGAAAGCTGCAAGGCCTCCGCTTGCCAAAACGACAATCAAAGCCAGCAGAGACACATAGAATAGCTGGGAAGCAAGCGCTGCAGTGTCTGCATCAGCAGCAGCTTCTGCGCGGTGTATCAACTCATCGGAAACTGACTTGATCAGATTCAAACGCTGAGTGGCCGTCGCAAACCAATCGCTGCCCGAAACACCCTTTGCGTCTCCGCTCTGAGGAAGTCCTTGAAGAATAGGCCGCCACTTTTCGACTGTGTCTATTGCGGGCCCTTTTACGGTCGCGGCAAATAGTTCCTTTTGATCTGGCAGCGCGATCGCTTTAAACTCCGACAGGAAGGCTTGTTCAGCTCCGTACTTAGCCATGAACCTTTTGTAGACATCAAAGTTTACTTCACCTGTTAGCGCGAACTCATTCAACATGCCTGCGCCCAGGGCGCGTTCAAGCCCACCTGCTTCCTTTGCTTCAACAAGAGCAATGAAGGGGAACAGCTCTGCCGTGATTTCAGGTGACGGGCTTGCTTCGATGGCAAGGCCGATCAAATGAACAAGCGCATGGATCTCTTTGGTATATGAGGCGACCACTTCGGGCGCTGACTTGGAACGGTTATCAACCTTTATCCTGAAGCCGTCGACCTCATGCACCGCTTTACCGACCCTGCGCAATTCTTCGAGCGTATAGGCATCGTTGAGTTCAATGGCGGCAAGATGATCGTCAAAGATCTTGATCGCCGCGTCCGTCAGGGGGCGCTGTTTTTGTAACTTAGACAGATTTTCAGCAGCATAATCGGACCGGATCATGCCGACTGTCATGCCGCGCTCTTTTTGCAGTTCATGGATGACGTTTCCGGCGTCTTCGGCGATCCGTGTCAAAGGTCGCATATGTTCGTGATGCGACAGTAAGACTTTGGTTTCGTAGACAGAGAAACCCGCAAAACCGACCACTGCAAGCATTGGCACCAAAGCCAATACCATGATTTGTACTTTAATCCGTTTCATTAAGCCTACCCCTCCTAGGCGTTCGTGCCCGGAAGAGTGGGTTTTTCAGCTTACTCATACCTTAACGTAAGGCAGAAATTTGGCATTTTACGACAGCGAAAAAACAATAAATCAATAGAAACAATTTAAGGTGGTGCAATTAAGAATTTCACTATTGATAATTATACGGGTGCCGATCGCCTATATTTAATTTCGATAATATTTTCAGATATTTAGAACTATAGAAAATGCTGTTCATTTGATTCGAGCAGACAAAAACCATAAGGCGAGCATCCGAATTTTCACAACCTGAACAACTTCTAGCGTCAACCTAAAGATCAGAAGTGTCGCCAGATGCAAATTACGTAACGTCAACCAACTCGAACCAATCGTCCTCGGAAATGACCTCGATCTCGAGCTCTGATGCCTTCTTGAGCTTGGATCCGGCCCCCGGACCGGCAACGACCAAATCGGTCTTCTTGGACACCGACCCCGACACCTTCGCCCCGAACCGCTCGGCCATTGCCTTGGCCTCGTCACGGGTCATGCGCTCAAGGGAGCCGGTAAAGACCACCGTCTTGCCGGCAACCGGCGAGCCGGACGCCTCAATCTTTTCCGCATCCTTCGGCGTCACCTCTTGCAGCAGCGCATCCAACTGCTCGCGATTGTGGCTTTCGGCAAAGAATTCCACCAACGCATCGGCAACGATATGCCCGATGCCATCAATGTCATTGAGCTCGGCCCAAGCCTCACTTCCATGATCGCTGGCCTCCGTCATCGCCTTGTAAAAGGCCGCCCAGGACCCGTAGGCCCGTGCCAACAGTTTGGCATTGCCCTCGCCGACATGCCGGATGCCGAGCGCGAAAATGAACCGGTGAAGATCAATCTCCCGACGTGCGTCGATCGCCTCAAACAGGTTCTTTGCGGAAACGGCGCCCCAGCCCTCGCGGTTGCGCAGCTTGGTCAGGGATTGTTTGTCGCGTTCAGCAAGTGTGAAGATGTCAGCCGCGGTCTTCACCAGGTCATCCTGATAGAACGCATCGACCTGCTTATCGCCGAACCCTTCAATATCGAAGGCGTTGCGGGAGACAAAGTGCTTGAGCTTTTCCGTTGCTTGCGCCGGGCAGATCAGACCGCCCGTGCACCGGCGCACCGCGTCCTTGCGGCCGGTCTTTTCATTTTCCTCGCGCACTGCGTGGCTGTTGCAGCGCGGGCAGCGGGTCGGAAATTCATAAGGCTCCGCATCGTCTGGACGCTTGTCGAGGTCCACATCGACGATCTGGGGAATAACGTCGCCGGCCCGCTGGATCTTGACCGTATCGCCCTTGCGCAGGTCCTTGCCGTCCCGGATCGGCTCTCCATCCTGGCCAATACCCTTGATGTAGTCTTCATTGTGCAAGGTCGCATTGGAAACCACCACGCCGCCGACCGTGATCGGTTCGAGTTTGGCAACCGGGGTCAGCGCACCCGTTCGGCCCACCTGAATTTCAATGTCATTGAGCACGGTCCAGGCCTGCTCGGCCGGAAACTTGTGCGCAATCGCCCAACGCGGAGACCGGGAGACAAAACCAAGCCGTTCCTGCAGATCCAGCCGGTCGACTTTGTAGACAACACCGTCAATGTCGTAGTCGAGCTGCGCCCGGTTTTCCTCAATGCCATGATAGACTGCGAGCAGCTCTTCCACCGTCTCACAGCGTTTCATCAGTGGATTGATCTGGAACCCCCACGCTGCCAACTGCGCAACCATGCCGTCTTGCGTGTCCTTTGGCAGCGCACTCATTTCCCCCCAGGCATAGGCAAAGAACCGAAGCGGCCGGGACGCAGTGATTTCGGACTTTAGCTGGCGCAAGGAGCCCGCAGCCGCATTCCTCGGATTGGCAAACACCTTGCCGCCATTGGCCACCATGCGCGCATTCAGGGCCTCAAAGTCCTTGTGGGCCATGTAGACCTCGCCGCGGATCTCCAACACGTCCGGCACGGTGCCAATGAGCGTTTGCGGGATATCCTTGATGGTCTTGGCATTGGCGGTGACGTTCTCGCCCGTCGTGCCGTCGCCCCGCGTTGCGGCATAGACAAGCGTGCCGTCCTCATACCGCAAGGAGAGGGACAGGCCGTCAATCTTCGGCTCGGCAGTGACAGCCAACGCTCCCATCAGCGGATCGAACTTCAGGAACCGGCGCACCCGGCCAACAAAATCACGGACATCATCATCGCTAAATGCATTGTCCAGCGACAGCATCGGCACCCGGTGCGTGATCTTTCCGAACCCAGAGGCTGGCGCCGCGCCGACCTGTGCAGACGGGCCGTCGGCCAGCATCAACTCCGGGAAACGGGCCTCAATCGTTGAATTCCGTCGGCGCAGCGCGTCATAGTCCGCATCCGATATCGTCGGCGCATCTTCCTGGTGATACCGCCGGTCATGTTCAGCGATCTCCGATGCCAACCGCTCAAGCTCGGCCTTGGCAGCTTCCGGGCTCAACTGCTCGATTTCGGTCAAAGAGTTATCGGTCATGCGCGCTACCAGCCCCGGGATTTTCCAATTTGTCGCCTGTCTTGCGTTGTCCGGGAACCATTCCCGAAGACCAGCGTTCTAGACTTATATGTCCGGCGTTTTTCAATGCAAAGGAGAGCAAGATGTCAAACACCAAAGCCAACTTCGATCTTTCACAATCCGGCAAAGGGTCCGGCCCGGTTTGGTTCATCGCAGGAGCTTTGGTCACCGCAATCGCTGCCGGGATCTTCTTTTATACGCAGTGGTATGCGCAGGACGATGAGGTGAGTATCGAGCTCACTGTCCCGAGCATTTCTGTCGAATAAAAACCTGCAAAAATTGCCGTTTCCTCCCCCGCCAACTGCGCAAAGGCCCGTCTCTCCAGCGGGCCTTCCTTTTAGCCTGCCCTCTGTAATAAAAGCCGGGACGCTGCCGCCCGCGCTTCGTCCGTAATGACGCTTCCCGCCAGCATCCGGGCCACTTCCTCACGGCGATGGTCCTCATCGATCCGCTTTACACGCGTTGCCACCCGGTCCGGGTCTGTCGCCTCCTTGGCGATCAGGAAGTGCCCCTCAGCCCTTGCCGCGACCTGAGGCGCATGGGTCACGGTCAAAACCTGCACATTGCTTGCAAGCCGGGCCAGCCGCAATCCAATCGCTTCGGCGACCGCACCGCCGACACCGGTGTCAATCTCATCAAAAACCAGCGTCGGCGCCGATCCTTTGTCGGCGAGACACACTTTCAGAGCCAGCAAAAACCGGGAAAGTTCGCCGCCGGAGGCCACTTTCATCATCGAGCCCGGCTTGGTGCCAGGGTTGGTCTGAACGTAGAATTCCAGCTGATCGATGCCGGACCGGCCGCGCTGCTCCGGATCGCTCGCGGTCTCGACAATGAATTTCGCACGTTCCAACTTCAGATCCGGCAATTCCGTCTCAACAGCCTTTTCAAGGCGCGCCGCGGCTTTGCGCCGTTTCTCTGAGAGGTTTGCGGCCTTCCGGTCATAGTCGGCCCGCGCCTTTTGAGCCGCATCGGCCAAAGCGGCCAGTTTGTCCTCACCGGCGTCCAGATCGGAAAGATCAGCGGCCATGCGCTCGGCAAGAGCACTCAGTTCGTCAACTGGCAAGGAATACTTCCGTGACGCAGCACGGAGCGCAAACAACCGTTCCTCTACAGCCTCGAGCTCGCGGGGATCGTACTCGGTCTCCCGAAGGGCCGCTTCCAGCCCGGAGCGGCACTCTTCCAGGAGATCCAGGGCGCCTGCCAAATGCTGGACCGGTTGGCCGAGCAAGTTCGGAACCTGATCGGCCTTCCGCTCCAACCTCCGTAAAAGACTGGCGAGCTCAGGGATCGGGGATGCGGATCCGTTCAGGGTTTCGTAGGCCTCGCTCAGATCCCCAGCAATCTTCTCGACCGCCATCATGTCCGTGCGCCGTGCCGCCATCTGATCTTCTTCACCAAATTCCGGCTTCAATTGGCTGAGTTCCTCGACAGAGGATCTCAAATAATCCGCTTCGTTGCGGGCCGCTTCAATGCGGGCTTCATGATCTGCAACAGCCTTTTCGGCGGACCGATAGCCTTGGTAGGCTTTTGCCACGGCGTCCACGTCGGTGGTCAATCCGCCAAAGACGTCGATCAAAGCCCGGTGGCTCTCCGGATCAACCAAGGCCCGGTCATCATGCTGACCATGGATTTCCACCAGCAGAGCACCAGCCTGCCGCAAAAGCCCTGCACTGACCGGCTGATCATTGATGAAAGCGCGCGTGCGCCCGTCTGCGGCCTGAACCCGGCGCAAAATGACGTCCCCGTCATCGTCGATGCTGTTGTCTTTTAGAAAAGCGCGGATCGGGTGCGCCATCTCGACATCGAAAACGGCGGTCACTTGTCCCTGCCCCTCTCCGTGACGGACAAGATCAGCATCGCCCCTTGCGCCAAGCGCCAGAGACAGGGAATCCAGCAAAATGGATTTTCCGGCGCCGGTCTCGCCTGTCAGTACAGACATTCCGGCGGCGAACTCAAGATCCAGACGGTCGATCAGAACAATGTCACGGATAGACAACGTGACCAGCATGAACAGAGCGCTCCTTAGAATTCGGCTCGGGCGGGCACCATTTAGATAGGCGCCAATCCGAGTCGGTCTAGTTTAGGGTCAGGCCCTATTAAATTGGACGAAATGGTAGGAATGAATTTGTTCGGATACAAGGCGCAAAGCTGCAGGAAACCGTCCGGTTTCCAAAGGTTTGCAACGATGTTGCCGGGCAAATGCATCCTATCCCGAAGGCACGCAAAAACGGCGTCGATCTGCTTCGTCAAACCGCTCAACCGGGCAGCCAGCCCGCTTTTCGCGCTTTTCCTTGCAGCTCATTGCCGTTTCTTGCGCCAGTTCATCAAATTTAATGGGTCCTGACCCTAGAGCTTGATACTCTTGAATGCGCGGCTAATCCAGCTGCCACTGTCTTCAGAAGGCTCATATCCGCCGCTGTTCAAGAGAGTATAGGCGTCTTTGTACCACTGCGTGTCCGGGAAGTTGTGCCCGAGAACCGCAGCAGCGGTCTGGGCTTCGCTGATCACCCCAAGCGCATAGTAGGCTTCGGTCAAACGAAAGAGCGCTTCTTCCACGTGACGGGTGGTCTGATAGTTGTTCACAACGGTCTTGAAGCGGTTCACGGCTGCAACGTAATTCCGGCGTTCCAGATAGTACCGGCCCACCTGCATTTCCTTGCCGCCAAGCTGGTCCTGAACGATCAGAAGCTTGCGTTGGGCATCCGGTACATATTCTGATTCAGGGAAGCGCTGGATCAGCTCGCCGTACGCAGACGCCGCGCGCTCTGTCGTGGCCTGATCCCGTGTGATGTCCGGCATCTGGCGGTAGTAGCTCTGACCCACGAGGTAAAGCATGTAGGCAGAATCCGGATCGCCCGGGTAAAGCGTTACAAACCGATTGGCGGATGTCACAGTCTCCGTGTATTTGCCCCGCGTGTAGTTGAGATAGGCAAGGTTCACGAGGGACTTCTTGGAATATTCCGAGTACGGGTAGAGCTTGTCGAGTTCCTCGAATTTGGCAGTCGAATCTCTCAGTTTGCCCTGTGCCCGCAGTGCAAGGCCTTCGTTGAACAGAACTTCCGCAGGAGTGTCGTTCAGCGCAAGCTCATCGAACTCGTCCTTGCTGCTGCACGCTGACAATGCCAAGGGCGCAGCCAAAACCGCAAGAGCCAAAAAACGCTTGAGATGTGGAGCCGCCCACGCCGAAAAGCCGAGTTGTCTTCCGTTCACACCCTATCTCCCGAGCTGCACATATCAGCCCAAACACAGCCCTGCACCGAGCGGCACAGAAATTCCTGATTTCAATAACACGAGTGTTTAGCGGAAACGAACCGCCCCCGTCACGCTTTCAAACGCGATCTGCCGGATTTTTTAAGCTTTTTTGTGGCAACCCGCCACAAACGGCAGCTTCACCTAAAATAAAAATGGGAGGCGTTCGAGCCTCCCTTGAAAGAAAAGTATCAGGAAACGTCCGGACCAAAAGCTGCTGCAGCAGCCAAACCGCCTTTGTCGACCTGGCCAACCTGGCGGAAGGCCGGAGATTCGACGATCTCAAATGCAGACGGATCTTCGAACAGCTTGACCAGAATGGAGTGGTTCATCTTGTGACCACCCTTGAAGGAGCGGTAAAGCCCCAGGATCGGCAGACCGGCTAGCGCCAGATCACCAACCGCGTCAAGTGCCTTGTGGCGGGCGAACTCATCCGGCCAGCGCGTGCCTTCCGGGTTCAGAACCTTGTCGTCGGAGATAGCAACGGAGTTTTCCAGCGAAGAACCGAGCGCGAAGCCCATCTTCCAGAGCTGCTCAACATCCTTCACGTAACCGAAGGTCCGTGCACGGCAGAGTTCGTTGCGGAACACGTCCGGTGTCATGTCGGACACAAATTTCTGGTTGCCGATCGCAGGCGTATCAAAGTCAATCGTGATGTCGAACTTCGTGCCGTCATAGGGATGCAGCTCACACCAGGCGCTTCCGTTGTCGACACGAACGGTTTTCTTGACTTTCAGATACCGGCGGCCCCGGTCCAACTTCTTGATGCCAACCTGCTCGATCGCCTCGACAAACGCGTGGCTGGAACCATCCATGATCGGCATTTCAGGGCCGTCGATTTCAACGATGACGTTGTCGATGCCCATTCCAAACAGCGCAGCCATCAGGTGCTCAACGGTCGAGATGCCATCCTTGGACGGATCATCGAGAACGGTGCACAACGCGGTTGCGGACACTTTGTCCCAAAGCGCCGGAATTTCCTTGGAAGAATCGCTGTCAGTACGCGAGAACACAACCCCCACACAAGCTTCAGCAGGCACCAATGTGATTGACGCAGGTTTACCCGAATGAACACCGATACCTGTCAGCGTCACCTGATCGGCGAGCGTTGTCTGTCGGTCTACATATGCGGTCATATTCCCCTACCCTTCCGGTTTGGCGCCGGTAATGGTCAGTCATTTGCACGTGCAAAGTTACGGACTTTTAACGATCGCCAGCTGCGGGCAACATAGTCGGTAATTACGGTAGGGCGAAATAAAGCTTTATTACGGTTTGTAACGATTCACAGGTTGGCAAGCCATTGAATTATAAAATCATTTGACTCAGTGTAACAAAAGCGGCCCGAAGTCGTGACTTCGGGCCGTTGCGATCAGGGAAGAAGATCGCGGGTCGAATCAGTTGGCCTGCCGGCGCAGGAACGCCGGGATCTCCAACTGATCGTCTTCTGACTGGCTCATCGGCGTTGGTGCCGAACGGCCAGTGCTATCAAGTTGTCCGGTTGCCCCTTCGCTGTGAGACCGCGGCTGCGGTGCACGCGGTGCCGGACGAAGTTGCGCTGCCGGGCGAACAGTCTCTACGGGAGCCTCTTCGTGGTGCTCTTCTTCGTCTTCCTTGCGGCCAAGACCACTGGCAAGACGCCGCAGTAGACCCATTGGGCGCCGTTCGTCTTCAACATCATGCTCCAGATCCGCAGCCGGATCGGCCGGAGCTTGCGCCTCTGGTGCTGCCGGAGCGCTAGCCGGGGCAGAGCTGGCGAGAATTTCACGCTGAGCAATCGGCGGGAAATCTTCAACGCGTGGCATCCGCGGGGCCGTGGCATGCTCTTCAGCTGCCGGCGGAATGTATGGCTGCGCCATCGGCGCTACATCGGCAACCGGTGCCGGTGTGTCGTTTTCCAGATCCATCATCGAAGATGTTTCTGCGACCGGGGCCCGCGAAGGCTGCACCTTCTTGATTTCAACATCCGGATCGCTGGCAACGGAAACCGCGGCTGGTTCCGGGATCGCCAGTTCTTTTTCCAGGCTGGCCATCGCCTTTGCTGCAGCGTCCTGAACCTTCGGCATTTCTGCAGTCGGTGCAGGCTTTGTCTGGATTTCCGGTGTACGTGGCGCGATGGTCTCGGATTTCAGAGCTGGAGCTGTGATTCCGGGAAACGTGCCAGCCATTTGGCCCTCCTCCCGGTCAATTCCAGTTGCAACCACCGACACGCGGATGATGCCATCCAGCGTTTCGTCAAAGGTCGCGCCGAGAATGATGTTTGCATCCGCGTCGACTTCTTCCCGAATCCGGGTTGCTGCTTCATCCACTTCAAAAAGCGTCAAATCATTGCCGCCAGTGATGGAAATGAGCAGACCTTTTGCACCCTTCATGGAGGATTCGTCGAGCAACGGATTGGCGATAGCGGCTTCAGCAGCTTGCTGAGCACGCTTTTCGCCAGAAGCTTCGCCGGTGCCCATCATCGCTTTGCCCATGCCGCGCATGACAGAGCGGACGTCGGCAAAGTCGAGGTTGATCAGACCTTCCTTGACCATCAGGTCGGTGATGCAGGCAACACCAGAGTAAAGAACCTGGTCGGCCATGGCAAACGCATCAGCGAACGTCGTCTGTGCGTTGGCGATCCGGAAAAGGTTCTGGTTCGGGATGACAATCAGAGTGTCAACGTTGCGCTGAAGCTCTTCGATGCCGCTATCGGCAATGCGCATCCGGCGCGCACCTTCGAACTGGAACGGCTTGGTAACAACACCAACGGTCAGGATGCCCTGCTCGCGCGCTGCACGGGCAATCACAGGAGCTGCACCGGTGCCGGTACCACCGCCCATACCGGCCGTGATGAACACCATGTGCGATCCAGACAGATGATCGTTGATCTCATCGATCACTTCTTCGGCCGCTGCCCCGCCAACTTCTGGCTGGGAACCGGCTCCGAGACCTTCCGTAACGGCCACGCCCATCTGGACGAGACGGTCGGACTGGTTCATTGCCAGTGCCTGTGCATCCGTGTTGGCCACGACAAAGTCGCACCCCTGGAGGCCTGCTGTAATCATGTTATTGACGGCGTTTCCGCCCGCGCCGCCGACACCGAAGACCGTGATACGCGGCTTCAGTTCCTGAATGTCGGGCATCTTCAGGTTTATGGTCATGTTATCCTCGCGACCCGCTGGTGCCCCCGATACGGGAGAACCCTCTTCTTCCCTAATTTCCTCTGCCACTCCTGGCAGCTCCAACTCTAGGCTCTTGTCGTCTGTCATTTGCTCAAAAGCTTTCCCTGATCCATTGGCCCACACGAGCCAAATAGCCAGATTGCCCGCCCCACCCGGATCTGCGGTTCTTGTGTTCGAACTGCTCGATCTGCGCGACTTGCGGATAAATCAGGAGGCCAACGGCCGCGGCGAATGCCGGACCTTTTGCTGCCTCGGGAAGACCGGCGACGCCTAGAGGCCGGCCAAGACGGACGTTGCGGCCAAGGATATGACGCGCAACCTCACCAAGACCTGTGAGCTGACTGGCACCCCCCGTCAAAACGATCTGCTTGCCGACCCGCCCGGCAAAGCCGGACGCCGTCAAACGATCTCTCACAAGTTCAAGGATTTCTTCCACGCGCGGACGAATGACACGTGTCAACGCCGAGCGCGGGATCTGGTTTGGCAAATCGCTGTCGCTCTCCAGCGGTGGAACGGTCAGCATATCCCGTTCGTCCGAGCTGGAAGCCAGCGGTGAGCCATAAAGTGTTTTCAGCCGTTCAGCGTCCTGTAGCCGCGTCGCAAATGCCCGAGCGATATCCATGGTGACGTGGTTGCCACCAACAGCGATCGCATCGAGGTGGACCATATGACCGTCTACGAAGACGGACAGCGTTGTGGTACCGCCGCCCATGTCAATGCAGGCAACGCCGAGTTCAGCTTCGTCATCCACGATTGTCGACAGGCCGCTGGCAAACGGGGTTGCCACCATGGTCTCAACGTGCAGATGACCGCGGTTGATGCAGAGTTCCAAGTTCCGGACCGGCGGCACTTCTGCCGTAACAACCTGCATATCGACGCCGAGCTTGTGGCCCATCATGCCACGCGGATCCCGGATGCCCCGGCTGCCATCCAGTGTGTAGGAAATCGGCAGAGCGTGCGTTACTGCCCGGCCATCGGTCACGGAGTGACTCGAACCAGCAGACAGGACCCGTTGGATATCCGCTTCGCAGACGCTTTCGCCGGACAGCGGAACACTGGCGCTGTAAATCTCGCTCTGCAAGCGGCCGCAGCTGATATTCGTGATCAGCGATTCAACGGTCACTCCAGCCATACGCTCGGCACTGTCGACCGCAAGGCGAATGGCGTGCTCAGCCGCATCCATGTCAACAACGACACCGGACTTGATGCCGCGGGACCGCTGATAACCGTAGCCGAGGACCTCGACCTTGTGGGACCGGCTGGACAGGATAGTGTTATCGTCCTGAGGGATCAGTTTGGCAATCAGGCAGCAGATCTTGGTTGATCCTACATCGAGGACCGACATAACGACCGAACGCCGGCTCGGCAGCGGGCGCATCTTTGGCAAATACAAGGGCTGATCAGACCGGCTCATGTGTCCCGCCCTCCATTGCCCGAGCGTCCACGACCACCGGTCATGATCTTGCGTTGTTCCGCGGCCTCTTCGCTCAAGCGAACCGTGATCCGGTCCTCCAGGCGCATGTCGATGGCCATGATATCGCGGGCAAGCAACCCGTCTTCCTTGTCCATTCTCACCAATTCAGCCAAAGCGGCTTCCATATTCTCTTCCGGCAAGCGGACAAAAATCCCGTTTTCTAACTTTAGATCCCAGCGGCGGTCACTGATCAGGAACGCCGCACGCACCCGCGGACGAAGATCCGGCACTGTCGCAAGCGCCGCGCTGATCTCACCGGCCCGGCGCTGCGCGCCATGATTGACCACCAGCAGGAGATTGGCGTACCGGCCATCCACCTCATCGGTGATGACCTCACCGGCCTCGTTCACGATCGAAACCAGATCACCCCGCTGCCAAAGCGCGTAAGGCACTTTCTCCTCGATCCGGATCTGTAAAGTGCTTGGGTAGAACTTCATCACTGAAGCATTCTTGACCCAGGCCATGTCGTTCAGCCGTTCGCGGGCGCCATCGGCATCGAACAGGATCAGGGACGATCCATCGTGAATTTCGAGCGCTTCCAGGATCTGGAATTCGTTGATTTCCCGCTGGCCGGAAAGCTTGACGGCCTCAATCCCGAAACCGACCGCTGACAGCAGCGCATCGCTCACGATACGCCCGTGCCCACCTATGACTATTGCGTAGGAAATCGTTAAGGTTAAGAAACCGATGGCAGCTGCAGAACCCGTCCAGCGTGGCAAGTCCGCCAATCGGCCCGCCGCGCGCCAAACAGGCTGCCGGTGCAAACGCGCAACGCCGCGCCCGCGCGGAGCCAGCTCGGCTTCCAGCGGCGCATATGCGTCCCGTTTATGTTTGCGACCTAACGACAGCAACTCGCGTCCTCAACCATCCAACTCACCAGGTCCTTGAAGCTCATTCCCTTGTAGGCGGCCATTTCGGGCACCAAAGAGGTCGGCGTCATGCCTGGTTGCGTGTTCACTTCAAGGCAGATCAGGTCCCCGGTTCCATCTTCGCGCTCGTCGAATCGGAAATCGGCCCGGGATACCCCACGGCACCCCAAGGCCTGATGCGCCTTAACCGCTAGTGTCTCCGCTGTTTGGTAAACAAGTGGTGAAATTTTTGCAGGAAGAATGTGTTTTGAACCGCCTTCTGCATATTTTGCGTCGAAATCGTAGAACTCCTGCCCCTGGGTCACGATGTCGATCACGCCAAG
The DNA here is from genome assembly GCF_055755305.1 of Roseibium sp. R5. NCBI lineage: Bacteria > Pseudomonadati > Pseudomonadota > Alphaproteobacteria > Hyphomicrobiales > Stappiaceae > Roseibium > Roseibium sp. R5. The sequence goes on along the minus strand of NZ_CM146910.1, from coordinate 2,620,835 downwards.
TGCCTGATCGTCCTTGACTGCGCAGGTCAGTTCGCGGCCTCGGATGAACTTCTCGCACATCAAAACATCCGGGTAAGGCCAATCTTCCCGGTGCAGCTCCTGGGGCGGAAACTCTTGATCTTCCTTGACAATCAGGACACCGAAGCTGGACCCCTCGTTGATGGGTTTGAGCACGTAGGGCGGGTCCATCGGATGCTCCCGGCCGATCTCATGACGGTTCACAACCTTATGCTCCGTGACCGGAATTCCGGCCGCCGCCATAACCGCTTTTGCCTTCACTTTGTTCATTGCAAGGCTCGAAGCCATCACGCCAGAGTGCGTATAGGGAATGTTAAGAAACTCTAATATTCCCTGAACGCAGCCATCCTCACCAAAGGGTCCGTGCAAGGCGTTAAAGGCGACATCAGGCTTCAACTCAGCCAAAACGGCCGACACGTTCCGGTCAACGTCCACCCGTGAAACACGATATCCGGCTTCTTCCAGTGCGAGTGCGCATTCCTTGCCACTTGAAAGGCTGACTGGCCTTTCATTGACCCAACCACCCATCAGGACAGCAACATGTTTCTTGGTCATGGATGGGTTCTCCCTTGATAAGACCGTTTCCCGGACTTGAATCCGGGAAAGCGGCACAAATAAAACGCAACTAATGGAAACTGTGGACAGAGACCGGCTGTCCGATCACGCCTGCCCCAAGAATGGCTCAATCGCGCCTTTCGGCCCGAATTCTCCAAGACGCTTGATTTCCCACTCCAGCCGAATACCGGTGGCCTCAAGCGCTTTCGCGCGGACGGTTTCACCGAGCAGCTCCAGATCGTGGCCGGTCGCATCACCAGTGTTGATCATGAAATTGCAATGCATCTCGGACATTTGCGCACCGCCGACCATCAATCCGCGGCACCCAGCAGCATCTACCACTTTCCAAGCCGAATTGCCGTCCGGGTTCTTGAAGGTTGACCCGCCCGTCTTTTCACGGATCGGCTGGGCGTTTTCCCGGTGCTCGACAACCGCGGCCATTTCCTCGCGGATCGCCGCCTCATCCTGGGGGACGCCTTCAAACACGGCCGATGTGAAGATCAGATCCGAACTGGCGCCGGACTGCCGATAGCTGTATCCCATGTCGGAATTGCTCAGAATATGCCTGTTGCCATCCCGGTCGATCGCCGTGAGTTCAACCATCCGGTCCCGTGTTTCCGTGCCATGGGCACCGGCATTCATGCGGAGCGCCCCACCGAGCCCGCCTGGAATACCGGTGTAAAACGCAAAACCTCCGAGACCCGCCTTGGCCGCAGCTTCCGCAAGCCGCTTGTCCGGAACGGCGGCACCAGCGCGGAGACGATTGTTGCCAAGCTCTTCGATCTGGCCAAATCCCTTTGCGCTGAGGCGGACAACAACCCCTTTCAACCCGCCATCGCGGATCAGGAGATTGGAACCGAGCCCCACCGGCAGGACGGGAATATCTTTGGGAAGTTTCTTGAGAAATGCCGCGAGATCGTCTTCATCCGCAGGCTGAAACATCAATTGTGCCGGTCCACCCGTGCGGAACCAGGTCACGGCAGAAAGCGGCTGATTTGGCGTCAGTTTACCTCGTATACCATCAGCAAGATCTGGAATTTCTTCCAGAAGGTTGGGAAAGCTCATGCCCCCTCCTTCTGCAGAGCGTCCAGCTGATCCGGCAGCGCGTAGGCCCACTGGGTAATGTTGCCCGCACCGAGACAGATGACGAAGTCTCCAGGTTCCGCCAATTCCTTGACCACAGAGGCCAACTCTTCCGGGCCGTTAATGGCCTGGACCTGCCGGTGTCCACGGGTTTTCAAACCGGAAACCAGATCGGTGTGGCGCGCCCCCTCGATCGGCTGCTCTCCTGCCTCGTAAACCGGCGTGATGACGACCGCGTCTGCATCGTTGAAGCAGTTTGAGAAATCATCGAACAAACTGTGCAGGCGGGTGTATCTGTGCGGCTGCATAACCGCGATCACCTTGCCATCGGTGGATTCCCGGGCTGCATGCAGCACCGCCTTGATCTCGACCGGGTGGTGGCCGTAATCATCGAAAACCTGAACACCGCTGGCTTCGCCGGTGAACGTAAAGCGCCGCTTCACGCCGCCGAAGGACGAAATGCCCTTTTCAATGTCTTGCGGCGACACACCAAGCTGGGAGGCAACAGCAATCGCCGCGGTGGCATTGGAAACGTTGTGCAGACCCGGCATAGGCAGGACCAAATTGCTGAGTTCGGTCTCTTCCCCGCTGCGGCGATCCCGGATGGTCACCGAGAACGTCGATTTGCCACCATCCATCGAAACATCTGTGAACCGCACATCGGCCTGCGGATTGGTGCCGTAAGTCACAATCCGGCGATCCTCAATGTTGCCGATCATGGTCTGGACCTCAGGGTGGTCGAGGCACATGACGGCAAAACCATAAAACGGCACGTTGTCGATGAACTGACGGAAAGCCTTTTGAACGCCCGAAAAATCTCCGTAGTGATCGAGGTGCTCAGGGTCGATGTTCGTCACAATGGCCACGTCGGCCGGGAGCTTGACGAATGTCCCGTCACTCTCATCGGCTTCCACGACCATCCAGTCGCCCTCGCCCATCCGGGCGTTGGTGCCGTAGGCATTGATGATGCCGCCGTTGATCACGGTTGGATCGAGATGGCCGGCATCAAGGAGCGCAGCAACCATGGATGTGGTGGTGGTTTTGCCGTGCGTTCCGCCGACTGCGATCGCCTGCTTGAACCGCATCAGTTCGGCCAGCATCTCGGCGCGGCGCACGACCGGGATCAGCTTTTCGCGGGCTGCTACCAATTCCGGATTGTCTTTCTTGATGGCAGAGGAGACGACAAGGACTTCCGCCTCGCCGAGGTTTTCGGCGGCATGGCCCACAGTGACAGGAATGCCGTTTGCACGAAGACGCTGAACATTGGCGTTTTCAGCCATGTCAGATCCTTGAACCTGATATCCAAGCGTTTTCAGCACTTCCGCGATGCCGCTCATGCCGATGCCGCCGATCCCAACGAAGTGAACCGGCCCAATATCCTGCGGCATCTTCATGGCCGTACTCCCTTGTTTTGCGCGACGCTTTCAACAAGGTCGGCGAGCCGTTTGACGGCATCTGGTTTTGCAACTGTCTTGGCGGCCTTCGCGGCTGCCTCCAGCATCTCCGGCGCATCCATGAAACGGATCATTTCCTTGGCAAGGCGTGATGGGTGCAGATCCACCTGCCGGATCGGCCATGCGCCGCCGACTTTCTCAAGAACCTTGGCGTTGGCAGCTTGGTCTTGGTCAATCGCCCCCGGCAACGGCACCAGGATGGACGGCCGGCCGAGCACGCTCAGCTCCGAAACCGAGCTTGCACCTGAGCGGCAAACCACCAAATGCGCCTGCGCGATCCGCTGAGGAAGGTCTGTAAAGAACGGCGCACACTCCGCCTCAACCCCAAGATCCTGATAGGCTTTCTGGACCCGCTCCATATCTTCCGGGCGGCACTGCTGCACGATTTTGATCCGTTTGCGCTGTTCATCGGACAGCTCCGCGACGGCGGGAGGAACGAGATCTGAAAAGAACCGCGCGCCCTGAGAGCCGCCAAAAACCAACAACTTCAAAGGGCCACCAGAGCCCGGAGGAGTGAAATTCAGTTCGGCTGCATCCAAAACTGCATCGCGGACCGGATTGCCCGTCTCGACCAATTTGCTCGACAAATCGAATGGAAGATCTTCGATCGGGACGCTGGTTGCGATTGCCGACACACCTTTGGCCAAGAGTTTGTTTGCCCGCCCCATCACGGCATTGGCTTCATGCAGGATCGACGGCGTGTTTGTGAGACGTGCCGCGTACATGGGCGGAAAGGTTGGATACCCACCAAAACCGGCCACGACATCCGGCTGCAATGCCTTGATCACCTTACGTGCCTGCAGTGTGCCAAACAGCAACTGAAATGCGGTTTTCGCCAGAGCAATCGGATTGCGTCCGCGGATAGTGGCGGAGGCAATGATGTGAACCTTGCGGGCTGGAAACTCAGTGCCGTATTTGTCGGCCCGCTCATCCGTTGCCAGCTCGACGGTCCAGCCGCGGCGGCTCAGCTCACTTGCAAGTGCTTGTGCGGGAAACAGGTGACCGCCGGTTCCGCCGGCTGTGAGTAAAACGGTTTTGCTCATAAATCCGGGCCAACAATTACATCAAGGAGGACGGAGACAGACGGCTGACCGTGACCGTGTCATTCGACATGGGCCGCGGCCGCTTGCGGGTCAGCGCGAGAATGGCCCCGGCAGACATGGCGGACGCCAAAAGAGAGGACCCCCCATAGGAAATGAACGGCAGCGTCATGCCCTTCGACGGTACCAGGTGCAGGTTCACCGACAGATTGATGGTTGCCTGAAGCCCAAACAGGACAACAAGACCGGCGGTCGCCAACCGGCCAAAGGCATCCTGGTCCCGGCTCGCGTGCTGCAATCCTCGGATCACGATGAAGGCAAAAACAATAACCAGCAGAAGGCAGGCGATCACCCCAAATTCCTCGCCTACAACGGCGAAGATGAAGTCAGCATGGCTGTCCGGCAGGATCCGCTTCACTGTGCCCTCGCCCGGCCCCCGTCCGAACCATCCACCCGACATGAAAGCTTCGAGCGCGGTATCAACCTGAAAGGTATCACCCGTGCTTGGATCCAGGAACCGGTCGACCCGGCTGGTTACGTGCGGCAGGAAAGCATAAGCGGCGAACAGACCGGCAATCCCGATGATCCCCAGCGCAACGATGATCACCCACGAAATCCCGTTCAGAAAGAACAATGCCGCCCAGACCATACCGATCAGCATGGTCTGCCCAAAGTCCGGCTGGGCCACAAGCAGGGTCGCGCAGACAGCGAACAGAATGAAGGCGAACAAGACGCCCGGCACTTCCCGGCGGCGTCCACTTTCAGACAACAAAAACGCGATCAGCACAACAAAGGCCGGTTTGAGGTATTCCGACGCCTGAACGGACACACCGGCAATATAGATCCAACGGCGGGCACCCTTGGTTTCAAACCCCATGAACAGGGTCGCAATGAGCAAGACCACGGAGATCGTGAACAACACGAGAGCAGCTCTGCGAACCATCCGCGGCGTCATAAGCGACGCTGCAAGCATGATCCCGAGTGCCGGGATCGTGAACATGGCCTGCCGTTTCACGAAATAGAAGGTATCAACGCCAATGCGTTCAGCGACCGGCGGGCTCGCGGCAAAGGCAAACACCACGCCGGAAACAAGCAGAATACTGAAGGCCGCCAGCAGATAGTGATCCACTGTCCAAAACCATTCGGCAAACCGGCTGCGATCGGCGCGTGAGACCATTTATGCGACCTCCTGAGTGTTTCCACCACCAGGCAAGGCACGCACCGCATCTACAAAAGCAGCGCCCCGCAGTTCGAAATTGGCATATTGATCGAAAGATGCACAGGCCGGAGATAGAAGAATTGCAATTTCTTCAGCACCATCTTCCGCCGCCTCGGCTGCCGCATCCCGGACGGCCTGCGCGAGTGTACCGCTTACTGCGTACGGCACATGTCCATCCAGCGTCTTGGCAAACTCTTCTGCAGCTTCCCCGATCAAAAAGGCCTTCGCGATATTCGGGAAATACTCGTCCAGGGAAGAGATACCACCGGCCTTGGCGCGCCCGCCGGCGATCCAATAGATCCGGTCGAAACTCGCCAGCGCCCGGGCCGCAGCATCTGCGTTGGTCGCCTTGCTGTCATTGATGAAGAGCATCCGGCCAGTCCGGGCAACAATCTCCATGCGGTGATGGAGCCCAGGAAAGCTTTTCATTGCCGCAGCGATCTTCTCCGCCGGTATCTCCAGCGCCCGCAGACAAGCAAAAGCAGCGGCGGCGTTTTGACCATTGTGGTCGCCGCGCAAGCTGTCGATCCCCGTCAGCAGGGCGACTTCGGTCTGCGCGCCATCATGGGCCTCAATCAGCCGGCCATGATGCGCGTAGATGCCGTCCGTCAACTCCCGTTCGCCCGCGATGCGGCAGACCGGTTTGCGGGCCAGCTCCAAACGGTCGGCGATCATGGACGACAGGCGATCATCGACGCCGACGATCGCGACTTTCGCACCGGCCACCAGCCGCTCCTTGATTGCGGCATAGTTTTCCAGTGTACCGTGCCGGTCCAAGTGATCCGGCGACAGGTTCATGTGAAGTCCGACCGTCGGGTCCAGCGTCGGGGCAAGGTCAATCTGGTAGGATGAACACTCAACCACATAGTGGCGGCCAGGACGCGGCGGTTCCAGCTCCAGTACCGGTGTCCCAATGTTTCCGCCCATCTGAGCATCCAGCCCCAGTTCGCGCAGCAGATGCGCAATCAGAGCGGTGGTGGTCGATTTGCCGTTTGTTCCGGTGATCGCAATGAACGGTGCTTCAGGACAGAGCTTGCGATGCTCGCGGCAGAAAAGTTCGACATCGCCGATCACCTCAACCCCGGCAGTTCGTGCCAGATCGACGGACCAATGGGGAACCGGGTGTGTCAGCGGAACGCCCGGCGCCAGCACAAGGGCGGACACGCCCGACCAGTCGAGGGTCTTCAGGTCTTGGGTTTTGAGGCCAGCAGCCGCCGCCTCGGCAACTCGCGTTTCATTGTCGTCAAAGCACACCACATTGGCCCCGCCCGCCTGCAACGCCTTTGCAGTGGCAAGTCCGGACCCGCCGAGCCCGAAAAGCGCAACGGTTTGACCTTCAAATGTGGTGACTTCGATCATCGCCTTACCTCAGCTTCAGTGTGGCAAGGCCGATCAGGGCCAGGACGACCGATATGATCCAGAACCGGATGACCACCTGGCTTTCGGTCCAGCCCTGAATTTCGAAATGGTGGTGGATCGGCGCCATTCGAAACACACGCTTTCCGGTGAGTTTGAAGGACATCACCTGAACGATCACCGAGACCGCTTCCAGAACGAACAGGCCACCGATGATTGCCAGAACAATCTCGTGCTTGGTCGCAACCGCAATCGCGCCAATCATTCCGCCGAGCGCCAGAGATCCGGTGTCACCCATGAAGATGGCCGCAGGAGGTGCGTTGAACCACAGGAAGCCAAGACCAGCACCGATCACCGCACCGCAGATGACGGCGAGTTCACCGGTACCGGCCACATGGTGGATCTGCAGATAATTTGCAAACACCGCGTTGCCGGAGAGGTAAGCGATCAATCCGAAAGAAGCGCAAGCGATCATAACCGGTACGATGGCCAAACCGTCGAGGCCATCAGTCAGGTTCACCGCATTGCCTGCTCCAACCATGACGAAGGCCGCAAACGGAATGAAAATAAGGCCGAGATTGAGCGTGAAGTCTTTGAAGAACGGGAATGTCAGCGCTCCGGAGAACGATGTCGTGTCGAGCACTGTAACGGTAAAGGCCGCAGTTGCGGCAATCAGGAACTCAAGGCCCAAACGCGCCTTGCCACCGAACCCCTTGTGCGAGGACTTCGTGACCTTCAGGTAGTCGTCGTAAAACCCGATCATCCCGAAGCCGACGGTCACACCGATCACGACCCAGACATACGGATTGCTCAAGTCAGCCCATAGGAGCGCAGCCACCAAAGCACCGGACAGGATCATCAGTCCACCCATAGTGGGCGTTCCTTTTTTGGACAGGTGGCTTTCCGGGCCATCGGCACGGATCGGCTGACCATGTCCCTGCCGGATCCGAAGGCTCGCGATAATCTTTGGCCCAAACAGAAAGACAAAGAACAGGGCCGTCATGATCGCCCCGCCTGTCCGGAATGTGATGTACCGGAAAACGTTCAGAGCAGAGATTTGGTCGGCGAACTGGCCGAGAAAATAAAACATCAGCTATCCTTCACGCCGCTTCGATGTCGTCTGCAGGCGGATATTCTTTTTTCAAGGCTTCGACAAGCGGGCCCATGCGGGTTCCCAAAGAACCTTTGATCATCACGACATCACCGGGCTGCACGTCTTTCAGTAACAGCTCGATCAGGTCTTTGGCTTCTTCGCGGTGATGGGCCTTTGCATCGTCCGGCAATTTATCCCAGAGTGCAGCCATGTGCGGGCCGGCGCAGAAGACCCTGTCAATCGCAGCATCACGGATCGGGCCGGCGAGCTCTGCATGAAGCTGGTCGGCATCGGTACCGAGTTCGCGCATATCGCCAATAACCGCAATCCGCCGCCCGGAGCCGCCAGGTGTGGCTTGCGCCAAAACCGAAAAAGCCGCGCGCATCGACGCCGGGTTGGCGTTGTAGCTCTCGTCAATCAGCTGCACTTCGCCGCCACCAACGGACAAACGGCATTGCTCACCGCGGCCCTTGGGTGCAGTCATACCGCCGAGCGCGGCAGCGCCTTCCTGCAGATCCGCGCCCAGATCGGCCACCGCGGTTAAAACCGCCAGGCTGTTCTGCACATGGTGCGCACCCGGGGCACCAATTCCGTAAGACACGTCCTGCCCGAGGATCGAGGCTTCCACACTCGTGCCGTCGTCCGTTGCCACAGCCATTTTCAGGTGACTGTCTTCTGAACCGCTTTGCCCAAATGTCTGAACATTGCGCACGGCAGCGGTTGCCGCCAAAAACCGGAGAAGATCGTATTGCTTGTTGTCCCGATTGAGGATCGCAACGCCATCCGGCTCCAGACCATTGAAGATTTCCGCCTTCGCCTGGGCGATCTTCTCAACAGATTCGAAGAACTCGATATGAACCGCTTCGACGGTGGTGATGATCGCGACATGCGGCCGAACCATCTGTACCAGCGGCGTGATTTCACCTGCGTGGTTCATGCCGATTTCAAAGACGCCAAAATCCGTATCGGCGGGCATTCGCGCCAGCGTGAGCGGGACGCCCCAGTGGTTGTTGAACGAGGCAACCGATGCATGAACCTTGCCGGAGGGCGCAAGCGCCAGACGAAGGGCTTCCTTCGTCCCTGTTTTGCCAACCGATCCGGTAACCGCGACAATGCGGGCATTGGTGCGGGCTCGCGCGGCAACACCAAGTGCGCGCATGGCTTCGAGCGGATCATCAACAACGACATAACGCCCGTCATCGGGCAAATCACCGAGGCTGTCTTCGGCAACAAGCGCCAACGACGCTCCTGCCTCTAGCGCGGCCGCAACATAATCATGGCCATCGAGCCGATCACCTTTGATGGCGATGAACGCATCACCCGGCTCAAGAGTTCGGCTGTCGATGGAAATACCGGTTATGTGCGCGCCCACGTCCCCTTTGGCGGTTCCGCCACAGGCATCGATAAAGGCCTCAGATGTCCAAAGCGGGTCGCTCATTTTTCTCCCAGTTGATTTATAGCGTGGCGCACAGAGTCGTGATCAGAGAAAGGAATCACTGTGTCGCCAACAATCTGGCCGGTTTCGTGACCTTTTCCGGCAACGCACAGGATATCGCCTGATTTCAGGCGCCGGATGCCTTCGGCAATTGCTTCTGCGCGATCTCCGATCTCAGTGCCACCCGGCGCACCTGCAAGAACGGCCTTGCGAATGGTCGCCGGGTCTTCCGATCTCGGGTTGTCATCGGTCACTATGACCAAATCTGCGTGACGCGCTGCCGCTTCGCCCATCAGGGGACGCTTGCCGGGATCCCGGTCACCACCGGCGCCCACCACAACAGAGAGGATCCCTTCGGCAAACGGCTTTAGTGCCGCCAACGCTTTGTCGAGAGCGTCCGGCTTGTGGGCGTAATCAACGAAGACCATGCCACCAGCCGGAGTTGTCCCGGCCAGCTCCAAGCGGCCTGGAGCACCTTTCAGGTTCTCAAGAGCGCGTAGTGCAGCGCCGGTATCTATTCCGGCAGTAATCGCAAGACCTGCAGCAATCAAAGCGTTCGAAACCTGAAACCGGCCAATGAGTGGAAGGGTCACCTTGTACTCGCCGCGCGAGGTCTCGACGGTCAAAAGCTGCCCGGCACCGCTCGGCCTCAAGCCGGTCAGCTTGAGATCCTTGCCCGCCTCGCCAACCGTGAAAACCGGCAATCCACGCTCTTCGGCAATGGCCAATACGCGATCTGTATACTTTTCACCCGGATCTACAACAACATGACCGCCGGCCGGGAGAAGCTCACTGAAGAGACGCAGCTTGGCTTGCAGGTAATCCTCGATGGTCGGGTGATAATCCATGTGATCCCGTCCAAGGTTAGTGAAGGCTGCTGCTGTCAGCCGGACACCATCAAGGCGATACTGATCAAGGCCGTGGGACGAGGCTTCCAAAGCGGCATAGCGAATACCTTCAGTCGCAAGGTCTGCCAGATCCTTTTGAAGCTGCACCGGGTCCGGCGTTGTCAGCCCGCCGTAACTTTCGCCATCCGGCTTAATGATGCCCAAGGTGCCAAGACTGGCCGCCGGATGGCCTGCAGCTTGAAAGATCTGACGCACGAAATGGGCGACCGATGTCTTTCCCGCGGTACCCGTGACGGCAACAATCGTATCCGGCTGACGGCCATAGAAACGCGCAGCCATCTTCGCAAAGGTCAGGCGCGGCTCATCGGCACTGAGTACTGCGGTTGTTTGCGGAACTAGCGCACGAACAGCCTCGGCAGCATCGGTTGCGCACAGAACAGCGACTGCACCCGCTTCGACAGCTTTGGGAACGAACTGAACGCCATCAACCGTGGAGCCCTTGAAGGCAGCAAAGAGAAAACCTGGCTGGACCATACGGCTGTCCGCCGTCAGTCCTTCTATGGAAAGGCCATTTGCCGTGTCCGGCAAATCCATGCCGTCGGCTAAATGCTCAAGGTGCATAACATCCGATCATCCGGTTCGTGCATCGTCATTCTCGTGAAGCTTAAAACCGGACCGGATTTCGGCTGCGACCCCGCCGGACCAGTTCGCTTCTTTTATGTCTCCTTAATAGGAAATCTCGATCGGTTCATCCCCTTTGCCAAAGCGCGGCATCACACCGAGCATCGGTGCTGCGCGGCGAATGATCGCCCCGGTCGTGGGAGCTGTGTTCAAACCGGCGGTCGCGCCAATGCCTTCCCGCTCCGATTTCGGCTCATCAAGAACAACCAGAACCACGTATCTCGGATCGTCCATCGGGAAGGCCGAAAGGAAGGAGTTGCGCCGCTTGTTCGACACATAAACACCATTTTCGATCTTCTCCGCTGTCCCGGTCTTGCCGCCGACGGTGTAGCCTGGAACATCGGCCCGGCGCCCGGAACCGGACAAAACATTGAGGCGGAAGAGATACCGCATCATGCGGCTGACTTCCGGTGAAATCACTTGCTTCTTCAGCGTCTTAACTTCTTCCTGTGTCCGAGGCACAAAGGTCGGTGGCAACAAGGAGCCACCGTTGACCATAGCCGCGGCGGCCACTGCTGTTTGCATCGGCGTTACCGACAAGCCGTGACCGAAGGAGATGGTCATCGCGGCCAATTCATTCCATTTCGGCGGCAACAGGGGAGCTGCGTTTTCGGGCAATTCCGTCTGCAATCGCTTCGTCAGATGCAACCGCTCCATGAATTCCTTCTGGCGCGCGACCCCGGTCGCCAGCATCATTTTTGCGGTGCCGATGTTGGAAGAATAAATGAAGATTTCCGGCACGGACAGGATGCGGTTTTTCCCGTGGAAATCGGTGATCGTCCGGCCTGCAGCGCGCAGAGGGCGGGTCGCATCGAAGCTGTCATTGATCGTAACAGCCCCCGAATCCAATGCCATGGCAGTCGTGAACGCCTTGAACACGGAGCCCATTTCAAAGACACCGCCGGTCGCCCGGTTCAACCGGTCCTTTTCCAGAGCTTCGGATCTGTCGTTCGGATCGTAGTCCGGCAGGGACGACATTGCGACGACTTCGCCAGTCTTTGCATCCAGCACGATCCCGGCGGCCGCGATGGCCCGATAGCGCTCCATTGCCTTGACCAATTCATCGCGTACGACGTGCTGGACCCTGAGATCTACGGACAGGCGCACCGGCTCCATGGTGCGGCCAGAGGCAAACCCGATCGACTGAAGATCACGCAACCATTGATCGTCGACATATTTTTCAATCCCGCTAAGACCCTGATTGTCGACATTCACTGCGCCGACGATGTGGCCCGCGGTCGGGCCGCCTGGGTAAAAGCGCTGGTTTTCAGACAGGAAACCGATACCGGGCAAACCAAGGTCATGCACCTGCTCTGCCTTATCCGGTGTCATTTCCCGCTTCAACCAGACAAATCCGGCGCCGCTCTCAAGGCGGCGGCGAACAAGCGCCTCATCCAGATCGGGCAAGATACGGGTGAGCCCTTCGACTGCTTCGTCAACGTCGAGAATACGGCGCGGCTCAGCATAAAGGGACGCGGTCTTGATGTCGGTGGCAAGGATCTCACCATTGCGGTCGATGAGATCTGGACGGGAGGCGGCCACAGAATCCTGGGCGGAAATCCAGGCCCGGGACGGCGCCTCATCCATCTGGGCAAGATAGATCAACCGGCCACCGATGGCCGCATAAACACAGGCAAAAGCAAGCATGGCAAGATAAACGCGCGACTTGACCGCACTCGACGAAACCGAGCTGCGCGCCGCCCTCGGCTGGGTTCGCCGAACCTGGAGAAAGCTCGCTGGTTCTGTTGCCAATGTCATTGCCCCTAAGCCCCTACCTGATCATCGCCGAAGAACCGGCATATCCGCCCATCTGGTCAGCCCCGCCAATCGGCTCCAGAGTCACCGGCCTTGCCGGAAGTTCATCCGGCATGACGATCTGCCGGACTTCCAATGCTTCGAGTTGAAGATACTCGTTGTAGCGCTCGACAAGGTTCTGCAGCCGTTCCGGCTTGTTCAGAACACTCCACTCGGCGCGCAAGTGGCGGATTGCATTCCGCTCTTCGTCGATTTGCCGCTGCAGCTCCGCAACCTTCGCAGCGGACCTCGTTGCCGCCATCTTCAGGTCGTAAACGGTTGCCGCACCGATCACGACGGCCACGATGAAAAGGATGTTGAGCACCCGAACCATGTCAGCCCCCTAGTCCATGAAACGCAGCAAGGCGCGGCACACCGGCGGCATGAATGTCGAGCTCGCGCGCCGGAGCCTCTGTCCGCCGCCCTGCCCTCAGCTTCGCAGAGCGCGCCCGCGGGTTTGCATCCGTTTCCATGTCGCGCGCCTCGACCGCCTTGCGCGTGAGATTTTCAAAAGTTGCCGGCGGAACCTCTTCCTCCGGCATATGACGTGACCCGCCACCCCGTGTTTTTGTCCGGTCCTGGAAGAACCGTTTGACGATGCGGTCCTCAAGCGAGTGAAAACTCACCAAAACCAGGCGGCCACCCGGCTTCAGGATGCGTTCAGCAGCGCCCAGCGCCTGAGCGGCCTGATGCAATTCACCGTTCACATAGATCCGCAGCGCCTGAAATGTCCGTGTCGCCGGATGGATCTGCGCTTTTTTTGGAGAGCGCCCGAGGACTTTCTCGATCAGATTTGCAAGCTCAAGTGTGCGGCTGAACGGCTTTTCCTTGCGCGCATTGTCGATCGCATGCGCGACGGACGGCGCCCGCTTTTCTTCGCCCAAAAGCCCGATGATGCGGATTAGGTCCCGGACGGGCAACTCGTTGACCACGTCAGCAGCAGACGGCCCGGCTTGCTCCATGCGCATATCCAAAGGACCGTCACGCAGGAACGAAAACCCGCGTTCGGCCTGATCCAGCTGCATGGAGGAAACGCCGAGGTCGAGAACCACACCATCAACGCCTTGAAATCCGCTCGCGCGCGCATGAATTTCCAGATCCGCGAACTGACCCGGCACCAGGATCAGCCGGCCACCGGACTGGGCAACGAGTTCCTGACCACCGGCAATTGCATCGGGATCACGGTCGATCCCGACCACCGTTGCGCCGCGTTCCAAAAGCTTGCGCGAGTAACCACCAGCCCCAAACGTGCCGTCAACCATGACCTCGCCCGGCTGAGGGTCGAGCCATTCCAGAACCTCGTTAAGAAGAACCGGCACATGACGCTCTGGTCCGCCAGCAGCAAGATCATCCGTCTTGTCGCCGAGCGCCATCATACCGGCTCTCCTTGCGAGGGTGCCGGGAGTTGCCCCGACAGCATTGCGAGTGCGCGCTTCTGGGCCTCTGCGCGATACTCGCGGAACTGCTCTGGTTCCCAGATCTGAAACTTGTAATCCATACCGACAAACGTGACGGTGTCGGAGAGGCCGGCATGGTCGCGGATCATGTCGGAGAGGGTCATACGGCCATCTCCATCGATCTTGATGATTTCGCTGGCACCGAACAGCGCTGCTGCGAGCATGTCATGATCGGGTGTGAGCTTGGCAAACTGCTGGGCGCGGTTCTGAATTTCAGCCACGAGCTGATTGCCTCCGGCGTCGACCGCCGCGCAATGCGCAGATGAAATACAGTAAAGCCCTTCAAACCCATCTCTCGCCAATACCGCGCGGAAGGGTGCCGGGATCGACACGCGACCCTTGGCATCCAGCCGGTTGGTAAAATGCGAAACAAAGCCGGCCATACATCCCCGCTACGGACCCCCGTCCGCGCAATCCCCGAAACAACCCAAAAAAGAAGGAAACGGCCCTACCTGTCAGAACATGCAAATTGCAACGGCAGCTCTTGCCAGCTCGTTAAGTCATGTCCTGAGCCCGTCGAACATGGGCCCGCGCTCCCCATTCTGGGTAAATATGGGATACCATGGGAAATCATGGGCGGTCAATGGAATCTCATGGATTCCTGCAGGATTTGATCGCACACGACCCCGTCGAGCGAAGGTAACGCCAACATGCTTAATGAAGCCTTGACAGAATAGTAGAATCGGAGTCGCAGAAATACGGAGGGTCCGCGCTCCAGCCGTCGGTGCGTGATGTCACCATCCCCAGTTTTCAAAGACTTGTGGATACAAAAAACGCCGCGGAAAATCCGCGGCGTAAGTTTGAGCATGCGCTCTTTGCGGCGCTCAAACCGCTGAGGGTCAGGAACCAGCTATTTCACAGCAGAAAGTCTGTGTTGCCGAGGGCCTGCAGCTGATCGGCCACGCCGCCCGCATCTGTGACGACCGTATTCCAGTCTGCAGCGGTCAGGTTGGCAAGAGACAGATCTTCAGCCTGGATATCTTCCAGCACATAGGTGTGCCCACCATTGTTCTGAACGGTGATTGTCAGATCGGTTCCGACCTCCTGGAGCGAGATGTCATTGACTGACAAGCTGCTGAAATCCAAAAGATCTTCAGAGGCATCAAAGTTAAGCACGGAGACTTCCCGCCCCCAATCCCACGTGATTGCCACCGTATCGGTACCCGATCCAAGGTTGATCGTATCCGAAGTGGACGGAATGACCGTTGTGGCGGGCGGCGCCGGAACCTCCGAAGTGTCTGATGTATCGGGCGCGTCCGGTGTATCCGGGGTTTCGGTTCCTGATACGGCACCCACACCTTCACGGACCTGGAACCCGTCTGTGCCTTGGCCTGCCGGCGCTTCCGGCGTCAGCAACGCTTCCCGCGACACCAACGACACATCGTTCTGATCAATCCCGAACGGGGCTTC
The DNA here is from genome assembly GCF_055755305.1 of Roseibium sp. R5. NCBI lineage: Bacteria > Pseudomonadati > Pseudomonadota > Alphaproteobacteria > Hyphomicrobiales > Stappiaceae > Roseibium > Roseibium sp. R5. Next base: position 2,605,392 of record NZ_CM146910.1, on the reverse strand, counting down.
CAGATTGTCTTCCATCACCTGATCGAAATGGAACTCCAGATTGCCCGGAATGAGATCTGCTTTTTGAACGCCAGTGAAGGTGAAGCTTTGACCACTCGGCAGAACACTGATGACCATTCCATTCGGTGTATCCTCAACGCTCAAGCGTTCACGCGTGCCGAAATGGAGGAAACTGATCTTCTGTGTTGCTGGATCAAACCCGTTGATCACTTCGGCCTGCCCATATTCATGAGAGCGGATGTAGACCGTGTCGCCATCCCGCGGGCCGATGCCCTTTTCCCAGGAAAGAACGCCGCCGAGGTCCTGACGCAGGTGCTCGTTGCCGACCACGCCAAAGTTCTCAATGGTGAGATCCGCGAGTTGCACCCCCTGCAGGATCTGCATGTCCGGCCCCCACGGATTGTCGACGATCGGCTCACCGTTCGGGGTCATGTTCAAGATCAGGCCATGAACCGAAGCATTGCCGAAATCGAGCTGATCCGCGGCCGGGTTAAAGCCGACGATATCATCCTTGCCAAACTCCGCGGCCCATTTGACGCCGCCGAGATCACTCGCTCCGGTCGGAACCGGTGTGTTGGACCCGTCAGCATCGTAGATCACATCGAACCCGCCGGTGTCCGGCGTTTCGATGGATTGGCCTAAAAGGCTTGCAACCTCATTGAGCGCAGATTCTTCGGCAACCATGAAATTGTTCATCGTCATCTCAGATAGAGACACGCCCGTCAGCACCGTTGTGTTGGCAACCTCGCCGGTAGCCGTGTAGACGACGACTGTCAGACCGTTTGCCGTGTCCTGAATCTCAAGGCGTTCCGCGATGACACCGGCTTCAAGATGAAGCATGTCCCCACCCCCCGGATCAAAATCCGTGATGACACGGGACGGGCTGTTCGGCATGATCATGATCATCTGTGCCCCGTCCGGCATGTCAGGCATATCCGGCATGTCAGGCATATCCGGCATGTCAGGCATATCAGGATTGTCAGGCATATCAGGATTGTCCGGCGTATCCGGTGTACCTGGTCCGGAAACCGTTCCAACTTGCGACAGGATTTCCTGACCGGTTTCCGTGCTTTGAATTGTGAAGTTCGACGCTGACAGATCGCTCAAGGTTACGCCTTGGAGTGTCACGGTCTGATTGTTCGATGCCATCGTGAAAATCACGTTGCCATTGACTTCCGTGACATCGATCGCTTCCGGCCCAAACCAGTCGATGAAAATGGTGTCACTTTGTGGGTTGAAGTTGGACACGACACGATCCGTGCCCCACGCCCATGTGATCACAACCGATGCATTGGCCGCAGTGACCCCCGCGGTTCCGTTCCAGCTGCCCGGCTCGATGGGCGGGGCCGGTGTGGGATCAACCGGGGCCGGGTCAACGGGATCTGGATCGACCGGATCAGGGTCGACCGGGACCTCGGGATCCGGATCAACAGGATCTGGATCCACCGGCACTTCGGGATCGGGCGCTTCGCTATCCTGACCGATCAAACCGAAAATCTTGCTGGCTGTCCCAGAATCCAGAACAGTAAAATTGGACGGGCTGAGATCAGACAACTGCACCCCTTGAAGGGTTGTGGTCTGATTGTTTGACGGGACAGCAAACACAACACCATTTGCCGTTTGGGTAATTGTGAGATCGGCCGCACCGATCCAATCAACGAAGATGGTGCCAGTTGCCGGATCGAAGATCGACACAACCGCATCCTGTCCCCAAGACCATGTGATCACGACATCCGCAGAGTCCTCGTCGACGTCAGCCGATCCGTTGTCTCCGTTTCCAGGCGTCCCCGGGGTGCCTGGTGTTCCAGGCGTGCCACCGTCTGGCGTTCCAAGTCCTTCGTCCCCGGTTAGGCGGCTCTCATAGAAAGCGATTGCCTCGGCAACGGTCGGAGCATCGAAGCCACCGAACTGCTCCATATATTGCAGAATGGACGTACCGTATTCATCGGTGCTGACCGCCCCGCTCTGCAGAAGGGACGCCGTCCCCCAAGCACCGCGCAAATGCGCTGCAGCCATGATCCCGGTCAATGTCAGTTCAACCGTTACAGTCTGGCCGTTCTGCGAGTAAGTCGCGGTCTGGCCAATATAGTCGCTCAGCGATTGGCCACTGTTTGCGAGCTGGTTTTCGATGACCTGCAGATTGTACCCAAAGGCTTCCTGGATCGCGACATCCTGGGCGGCCTTGGTTGTGAAGTCCGTAAAGGAGTTCACACCGTTCTTGCCGGTCCAGGTCCCATCCCAGGTGTTGGTGGCCGCACCGTTCCCATAAAACACCGTGTCGTCGTAGTAGCCGAGATCGATGAGCAGCGCTTCACCGAACTGGAAGCCAACAAACCCAAGCGAGTTTTGAGACTGGTAGGCCATCGCCTCCCATTCGGCATCTGTCAGCTGAGACCAGCTCGAATACTGCGGAAACCGGTCTTGCACCGGGCCGCCAGCCCATTGATCAAGCTGCCAATCCTGAATGACACCAGAGTCGTAACGCTCTCGGTCCCATCCCGATTCAAATGCCAGCAATGCGGACAAGAAGTCTTGATATGTTCCGGCCATTTGTTCCCTGCCTTGTGAGTACATAACGATCTCAAACTAGGCAGCAAATTGGCGTGAATCATGGGCGTAAAATTAAATAGTAGAGGTATTATTGTGGCGAATATTTCATTATTTGGCAATTTTGGGGCAATGATTACTTGGTAAAACTGATCATAACACTTGAGAACAGATTTCATTCCCGAGAAGTTCGAAATTTATTTGGCTATCGGCTGCATCAGCAGAACACACGGCTGCGAGCGGTTGCCTTTGGGGACTCTCCGAAGCGCTTCTTATAGGCAACGGAGAACCGCCCAAGATGACGGTGCCCTGATAGTTCGGCGACGTCGCTGACAGGGAGGTCGCCATTTCGGGCAAGCAACAAATGACGGGCCAGGTTCAGGCGGCACTTCTGCAAATATTGAACAGGTGTCAGGCCCATTTCGCGTTTGAAGACCAGCTGCAAGTTGCGCGGAGTGGTTCCGGCATGATTGCTAAGCTCTATCAGACTGATATCTTCCCTCATCCGGTCATGGATCATATCAACGGCCCGCTTCAGGATGGCAGGTCCGGACTTTTGCGTTTCATGGGAGAGCAAGACGGAAGCCGTGTTCTCTTGCACCTCAAGCAGAGAAACGATCAGTTCTTCTTCGAGATACAGTTGGGACGTGCGGTGTTCTGATCCAAACAGCTCTCCATTTTCCGCAGCATGAACCAGCCCCCACAGTTTGCGCATCCATTGGTGTGCTTCCGGTCGTCTCAGACGAAATTCCGGCGCAAATCGCAAACGGGCGCCCAAGTCCATACCCGTGATCCTTGAGGCCACGTCGTCCACAAACTGCCGATCAATCTGAACCAGCAACTGCTCGCAACCCGAATGCCAGCGCATCACCGTATGGCGGTCAGGATTGAGGATGGAAGCTGTCTGCGGGTTTGACGCCACGGCCTGGCAGCCGTTGGTGATTTCGGCAGCACCGCTAAGCGGGATCTGGATCAGAAAAAACCGGGTCAGCTCGCCAGGCTCAATCGTCACGTCGCCGCCATAGCGAAGGTAATTGAGCGAGACATGCTCTCCGGAAACCCGGTGCTGGCAGGCATCAAACCTGTCATCGGAGGATTGCCGCTCCAGCTTGTGACTGCAGAAATGACGCGCAACGATGTCCCGGGCCGCATCAACATCGAAGGTCTGAAAGCGGCGGAAGTCACTCAGCGGTGGGGGCCTTTGCGGTTGAGCCATCATCTTCGAATGATGCCTCCGGCTTTACCGCAGGATCAAGCGTTCTCGCTGCTGCAATGCGGCATTTCGCAGCTCTTATCAAACTAATTTCGCAATCTGGATAAAATGTCCGGGACTTTCAGCGTTAGCCTGATCCTGTCTTGAAAGAGAGGGGACACAAAATGCAAAACGGAGCCGGGATCACCGCATCCAAAGACGGGCTCGACGGCGTCAGCTGGAACGTTGTTGGCCACACTTACACACCCAAGGTCCATAGCACCAACGCCTTCATCTGGCACGCTGTGGTGCCGTCGGACACGTTCGTACCGCCGCACATTCACCCGACCCAGGACGAATGGATCGTGATGCTGGAGGGGGAACTGGAGGTCGAAATGGGTGGCAACGTCCATACGGCAGGTCCAGGCGACACGGTGCGCATGCCCATGGGCGAAGCCCACGGCATCTTCAATCGGTCCGGCAAGACCGCGACCTGCGTCTTCGGTGTCGCGCCAGCGCGAAAGCTCTTCGATTTGTTTGATGCCTTGAACGGTGTCACGGATCCAGAAGAACTCGTGCGCCTGTCTGCCCTGCACGAAGTCGATTTCCTTCCCCCGCCCGATCAGGCCTGATCGCCGCGCATTCTGGAGGGGAAGACATGACAAAACGGAAAACAGTCGCCGTCATTGGTGGCGGCGTGAGCGGTCTTGCGGCTGCCAAAGCCTTCGACGAACGCGGTCATCGTGTTCTCGGGTTTGAACGAAGCCACGATTTCGGCGGCGTTTGGGAACTGTCCAGGTCCTATCCGGATGTGCAGACCCAGTCGCCTAAGGATCTTTACCGGTTCACCGATTTGCCAATGCCGGACGACTACCCGGAATGGCCGAAAGGTCCTCAGGTTCATGCCTATGTCCAAGCCTATGCGAAGAAGCACAATCTGGCGCGTTTGTTCCGGCTGAACACGACAGTTCTGTCGATGGACCGGCGCACAGACGGGCAGTCCGGCTGGACGCTGACCCTGGCGGCGGCGGACAAGACCTGGACCCAGGATTTTGACTTTGTCGCTGTGTGCACGGGGCAGTTCTCAGACAAAAACATCATCTCCCATCCGGGACAGGATGTGTTTGTTCAGACTGGCGGACAGGTCATGCACAGCTCTGACTACACCGACAGCAACTTAGCGGCCGGCAAAAACGTTGTCGTGCTAGGCGGTTCAAAATCAGCCACGGACATTGCGGTCAATGCGGCCAAGAATGGCGCAAAGTCCGTCACGCTTGTTTACCGCGACCCGGTTTGGCGTGTGCCGTATTTCATCGGCGGCATCAACTTCAAGCGGCTGTTGTACATGCGGGCGCAGGAGCTGCAGTTTAACGGCTGGAACCCATCGATCACCGGCAAGATCCTGTCGGCGCTGTTCAAGCCGCTCATCTGGGCCAACTTCCGCGGCTTGGAAATGATGCTCAAAACCCAGCTGAAGCTAAAGAAGTGGGACATGGTGCCGAAAGTCCCAATCGAGAAGGACGCGTCCTGTTCCCTGCCGATCGTAACGCCCGGTCTGTTCGAGGGCTTTGAAAGTGGGGCCATCAAGCCGGTCCGGGGAACCATCGACCACTACGAAAACGGCCATGCTGTTTTGACCACCGGGGACCGGGTGCCCTGTGATGTTTCGGTTCTTGCTGTTGGCTGGAAACTGGGCGTGCCTTATCTCACAAAAGAGTATCAGGACAAGCTGATCGAGCCGGATGGGCAATACCGTGTCTATCGCCTGTCGGTGAACCCGGATCTGCCTGACATGGGCTTTGTCGGTTTCAATTCCAGCTTCTGTACGATCCTGTCGGCGGAAATGATTGCAAACTGGCTGGTGCGCTTCGCAGACGGCCAGCTGGCAAATCAGCCAACTGATCAGGAGATGCGGCAAAACATCGACATGATGCTCGATTGGCGGCGCAAGGAGCGGCCCGCCGCACAGGTCTATGGCGGCCTGTGTTCGGCCCCCTTCCACTTCCGCCACTTTGATGAGCTGCTGGCGGATATGGGCGCCACAAAGACCAAACGATCCAATCCGCTTGCCGAACAGTTCTCCTATCCAAATGCGGATGCTTATGGCGGGTATCTCGCCAGCACGCCGCAATACATGGCTGGATAGGGTAAAGGAATAATGCCAGCCGGCCTATAAGCCGGGTTCTGTATGGCCCACGCCAATCCGAAGATCTGCGCGGACGTGACAGCCATTCATCTGGGACGCCTGTTGCCAGACGCCTCACGCAACCAACCCGGACAACTGGCCTGGAAACCGGCCTGGGCCCTGGATTGCTCCAGGGTCCGCGTTGTCCCTATTCGGTCTTGCTCCCGGTGGGGTTTACCGTGCCGCCGCTGTTACCAGAGGCGCGGTGGGCTCTTACCCCACCCTTTCACCCTTACCCCGGCAAAGCCGGAGCGGTTTGCTTTCTGTGGCACTTTCCCTAAGGTCGCCCTCGCCGGGCGTTACCCGGCACCGTGTCTCCATGGAGCCCGGACTTTCCTCCCCCGCGGCCTTTCGGCACTTGCGGCAGCGGCTGTCCGGCCGACTGGCGCTCCGGGACTTAAGTTGCTTTTAGAACAAGGTCAAGCAACCCCTCACGCAATCCCCGCCTCTCCATCAAACCGTATCGAACAACCTGCAGATACGAGGCATGAACAAGCCGTATTAGTGCACAAAGTCGAAGACCGTTCTACCGAATGACCGTAAGAGCATTCATCATCACGGCCTCTCACCAGACCAACACGTTTTCTTGACCCAATCCGAAATTGGCCGAATTTAGCCATTCAGAGCAACAAATCTATTTTTGACTACTGAGTACAGAATACCTATCTGTGGTCTGGCAATCGCGCCACTTGATGGAGAATTCAATGACTGACTTTCAATTGCACACCAAAGAAACAGCCCCGGAAGGCGGCGCTGAACTTCTGGAAAGATCTGAAAAGGCATTTGGCCGGATTCCGGGCTTGCACGCCGTGATGTCTGAATCGCCGCAACACCTTGAGGCCTATCAAAAGCTTCATGAGCTGTTCCAGCAGACCAGCCTCTCAACGGTCGAACAAAACGTCGTCTGGTTGACCATCAACGTCGAGCACGAGTGCCACTACTGTGTTCCGGCTCACACTGGAATTGCACACATGCAAAAAGTGCCGCAGGACGTGATTGATGCGCTGCGCGACAACACACCGCTGGCGGATCCGCGTCTGGAAGCCCTTCGCGACTTCACGCTGAAGGTTGTGCGTCAACGCGGGCATGTCAGTGACGCCGATGTTCAAACCTTCCTTGATGCCGGCTTCACCAAACGCAATGTGCTCGATATCATTCTTGGGCTGGCCCAGAAGGTCATGTCGAACTATGTCAATCACTTGGCAGAAACGCCGGTCGACAAGGTGTTCGAAAAATTTGCATGGACACCACCGGCCCGCGAAGCTGCAGAATAATCCCGTGCCCGGCCGGTATTTTGTCGGCCGGGCCGCAACCTGATGATTGGGTATGGCAGGAAGACCGAAGAGTTTTGATGAAGATGCCGCAATGAACGCGTTTGTCGACGTGTTCTGGACAAAGGGCTATGGCGGAACATCTGTAGACGACCTTCAGTCGGCTGTCGGCATCAAGCGCGGCAGTTTCTATGCGTCGTTCGGCAGCAAGGACGACGTCTTCCAAACCGTGATGGACCGATACTGGAGTGGTGTCACGGAACCGGGCCTGTCCAATCTGGAACGAGCAGCAACAGCGCTTGAGGGCGTTGCAAGTTTTTTGCGGCACGTCGGGCGTTTCATGTCGGAAAACCCGTTCCGCGGGTGTTTACTGCTGTCATCCGCAGGCACAAGTACGTCCAAGATTGAAGCGTCTGAAGCCGTTTCGGAGCGTATGGCACAGTTGGAAGCCCGGCTCACCGAACGCCTGCTTACCGATCCAGACCTCTCTTTGGACCGTTCACGCGAGTTGGCAGCTTATGTTCTGACCATACTACTTGGTCTCAATGCCATGGCGCGTACGGGACACGATGGCAGTTCGATCCAGTCTGCGGCCGAATGTGCGGCCCAGTCTCTGAATGCTCTGTCCCAGAAGCCTTGACCACTCCAAGCCCAGACTTGTCATATCATTCAGGCCAGTAGCGCTGGTGCGTCGCACAATCTTCATTTGCAAGGCCGGACGAAACCGGTAACCTTCGAGCAACCAAACAAGCTCGCGGGGACGCATTTATGAAACATGCGGTCAAGGCGGCGGAAGCTGCCGAAATGATACCGGACGGCTCTTCATTGCTGATCGGCGGCTTTATGGGTGTCGGAACGCCGCATCGGCTGATAGATGCACTGGTCGCACGCGGTGCCAAAGACATGATCGTGATCGCCAACGACACGGCCATGCCGGGCAAAGGCATCGGCAAGCTGGTCACCTCCGGCTGTGTGTCCAAAGTGATCGCTTCGCATATCGGCCTCAATCCTGAAACACAGCAGAAGATGATTTCCGGAGAGATCGAGGTGGATCTCGTTCCTCAAGGCACGCTGGTGGAGCGGATCCGTGCTGCCGGTGTTGGACTTGGCGGTATTCTGACCCCCACTGGCATCGGAACATTGGTAGAAGACGGCAAGCAAACCGTTACGGTCAACGGCAAGGACTATCTCCTGGAAGAACCGCTTGGCGGGGATTTTGCGCTGATTGCCGCGCATCAGGCCGATTATGTCGGCAACCTCGAATATTCGCTGACCGCGCATAACTTCAACCCAATCATGGCCATGGCCGGTGCGACCGTGATTGCCGAACCCCAAACGATCGTCCCGGTCGGCGTCATTTCGCCGGATTCCGTCAAGACCCCGGGAATTCTGGTGGATCACCTGTTGGAGAGGGCTCACTGATGGATGCCAAGGAAATCATCGCCCGCCGGGTTGCGCAGGAAATCCAGCCGGACACGCTGGTCAATCTCGGGATCGGCCTGCCCTCAATGGTCGCCAACTATCTGCCGAAAGAAGTGCACGTCTTCTTCCAGGCGGAAAATGGTGTGATCGGGCTAGGAGCACGGCCACCCGAAGGCATGGAGGATCCCGACCTCACAGATGCAGGCGGTGGGTTCGTCACCGCGGTTCCGGGCGCAGCCTCCATTGACAGCGCCATGAGTTTCGGCCTGATCCGCGGAGGCCATCTCGACACGACTGTACTCGGCGGTCTTCAGGTCGATGAACGGGGTTTTCTGGCAAACTGGATGATCCCGGGAAAGATGGTGCCGGGCATGGGCGGCGCAATGGACCTGGTCGCCGGTGCAAAGAACGTGATCGTTGCCATGGTTCATACCGCGAAGGGCAAACCGAAGATCCTTCACGAATGCCAGTTGCCGCTGACAGCCCAGCGCCGGGTCAGCCTGATCGTCACGGAAATGGCCGTGATTGAACCAACAGAAGATGGACTTCTCCTGAAAGAAGTCGGGCCAGGTGCCAGCGTCGATGATGTCATTTCGGCAACAGAAGCCAGCCTGATCATTCGGGGCGACGTGCCGCAAATGAAGCTCGCCTGAACAACCAACTGCCGCCCTGGACGGCAACACGACTAGACATCGGCGGCGTTGCAGTCCAGGTCAGGGTTATAGGTATATCTTCAGATGCGAGGCGGCTCGGAACACCCCTAAATTCGGGGCATGATTCAATCCGTGATAACCGTCCTTGGCGGGCTCGGCCTGTTTCTTATGGGCATGCACCTCATGACCCGGGGATTGCGCCAGCTCGCGGGAAACCGGCTCCGCCAGTACATTCAAAACTCAACAAGTACGCCCGCAACCGGCGCCCTCTCCGGCGCACTGGCAACAGCCTTGTTGCAGTCTTCAAGTGCGACCACCGTCGCGACCGTTGGTTTCGTCAGTGCAGGGCTGATGACGTTTCCGCAGGCCCTTGGCGTCATCTTCGGGGCAAACATCGGCACCACGATTACGGGCTGGATGGTCGCCCTCCTCGGCTTCAAGCTCAAGATCGGCCTGCTCGCGCAGCCTTTGATCTTTTTCGGTGTTCTTTTGCAGCTTTTCGGCCGTGGCCGCTGGCAACCATTCGGGTTGGCCATTGCCGGGTTTGGCCTTCTGTTCGTCGGCATTGATACATTGACCCAGGGCTTTTCCATTCTGGAAGGCCGGATCACTCCGGATGATTTTCCCGGCGACACCTTTCTTGGACGCGTTCAACTGGTCCTGATCGGAGTGGTGATTACGCTCATCACCCAATCCTCAAGCGCAGGTGTTGCAACAGCACTGGCAGCCCTGACGATTGGAGCAATTTCCTTCCCGCAGGCTGCCGCCCTTGTCATTGGGATGGACGTTGGAACCACAGCGACCGCAGCGCTCGCAACCGTCGGCGGATCGGTCGCATCCCGCCGCACAGGATTTGCGCACGTCGTTTATAATCTGATGACCGGTTTGATCGCGTTTTGCCTCCTTGTTCCGCTTGGCTGGCTCTACGCGGCCGCAGGGCCGCACATAGACCCCCAGATTGCGCTGGTCGGTTTCCATACAGTGTTTAATCTCATCGGTGTCTTGGCTGTCGTTGGCGTGACAAAGCACTTCGCGCGGTTGATAATCTGGCTAATCCCGTCCAAGGGAGAAGACCCGGCCGAGCGGTTGGATGATCGCCTCTTGAAAGACCCGGAAGCCGCTTTGGATGCCGCGCGCGCAGCCCTGCAAGACCAGGCGAAACTGCTATTAGAAGCGGTCTCAGATGTGCTTGGGTCGGAGCCAAGGGAAATACCGCCGGTTTCTATTGATGCCTTTGAACAGACGAACACATCGATGCGGTCCTATTTGGATCGCATTAAGACCGGGCCGGAAGATCCGGCCGCCAATACAGACCACATTCACCTCCTGCACGCACTGGATCATATGGACCGGCTGACCGACCGGCTCCGCCAGAGCGACCGGATCGAGACGATCCGAACAACAGAGCACCTCTCCCGTTTCGGACATCAGCTTTCCGGCCTCTCGGGACGTTTCAATGACGCTAACGTGGACCCTGCCCTTCCCGCCGAATTTGATGCGCTTCGGCAGGCATTTCGAGAAGAACGCCGGCTCACCCGGGAAAACACCTTGAACCAGGCCGCCAACGATCAGATTGGTCTGGAAGAGGCCATCGCCCGTGTCGACAGTATCCGCTGGCTGCATCGGTCCACCTATCATCTATGGCGGATCTCGGTGCATCTCGTGGATGGAAGGAACGGCGAGGCTCCCAAGACCGACGCGCGTCTTGAGATGGAGTTGGATAAAACCTGACCACATATCCGATCTGGCTTCAGCCTCGGCGCACGCTCAATTGGTCGGACAACGCCCGAACGCCGCCACGAATTTGATCCTCCGTTGCCCCGGCAAATCCGATAATCAATCCAGGCTCAGGTGCTGCATCCAGATAACAGACGGACAATGGTGAGACGGAAAAACCGCGGGCTTGCATGCCGCGCGCGACCTTCCGATCATCCAAGTCTTCGTTAAAGCGGACAGTCACCTGCACGTTGCCGAGCGGCGGCTCGACAGACACGGCATTGCCCAGTTCTTCTTTGAGCGCCACGACGAGGTCGTTGCCCCGTTGTTGGTAGACGGACCGGATACGTTTCAGGTGCGCCCGGTAATGCCCGCTGTCGATGAAGTCGGCGAGCGCGATCTGGGCATGCACATTGGCCAGCTGCCCCATGTTCCGGAAAACACCCGCCAAAGGACCACTCAGGTCCTCCGGCACAACGGCATAAGACACCCGAAGCCCCGGCAACAGGCTCTTTGAAAAGGTGCCGAGATAGATCACCTCTCCCCCCCCTGCGAGCCCTTGAAGAGCGGCAACCGGGCGGCCTTCGAACAGAAACTCGCTGTCGTAATCATCTTCGAGAATTGTCGCGCCCATGCGGGACGCATTCTCGATCAAGGCGAGCCGCCGGGCGAGCGGCAACCGGGCCCCGAACGGATACTGATGAGAGGGGGTGACATAGATCAGCCGTGGGTGTGGGCTTTCATTCTCGAGGCCATCCGGCAGAACCCCATACTCATCCACCGGCAAACCCCGGATGTTCAATCCTGCCCCATGAAAGGCTGTCCGCGCACCCATATAGCCCGGGTCCTCAATCCAGGCCGTATCGCCAGGATCTGAGAGAGCCTGGGAAATGCCCGCAAGCGCCGCCTGCATTGAGGGAACGATCAGGATCTGGACCGCTGTTGCCCGGACGCCGCGCTCACTTGCGAGATAGTCCGCAAGGATCGCTTTCAAAGCCGGATAACCCGATGGATGCTGATAGAGCAGATCGGACGACCGAACTGTTCGCACAGCTCTGCGCAAACAGCGTGCCCAGTTTTCATAGGGAAAGATATCCAATGCAGGCGCACCCGGCTGCAGCGCTTCATGGCGCTGACCCCAGCTGTCGCCACGCAGGTTCCTCGCGAGCTGGTTCCCCCGTTTGGAAAGCCCGCGCAGAGGCACAGTGTTGCCGCTTTGTATTTTGGCGCCTTCAGGTAAGGTGCCGCCAACAATTACTGGCGCAACGCCTACGCTCACCTCTACGATCCCTTCTGCCTTTAACAGCTCATAGGCCGTGTTGACCGTGTTCCGCGAGATACCTTGCTGCTGCGCAAAACTGCGGGACGATGGCAAACGCATGCCCGCTTTCAAGCGCCCCTGCCCGACCGCCTCGCGCAACGCTCTGTAAATCTGCTGGCTTAGTGGAACAGACGATGACCGGTCCAGGTCACAGACACCTTCGAGCAGTTCTGGTACTTTCATTTTTTCAAAACCGGACCTTTCTATGGAGCCAGATTATCGATCATAACCGGCATACACAAGAACGCGATCCGAGAAGAACACGATGAAACACGAAAAACCCGATCTGCCCCCCTACGCCAAAATCCGGCAAATGAACCGGGGCGGGTACGACAAGGATCTGGCAAACGAAATTCTGGATGCCGGTCTCGTCGGGCACTGCGGCTTCATCCATGAAGGCCGCCCAATGGTCATCCCGATGGTCTACGCACGCATCGACGACAAGCTCTACATTCATGGGGCCAGCACCACCCGGATTATCAAGGATAACAAGGCCGGTGTCCCTGCAAGCCTTGAGGTAACCCTGTTGGACGGTCTGGTGTTTGGCCGATCCGCTTTCCATCACTCCATGAACTTCCGGTGCGTGATCGTTCATGGCACCGCGCGTCTCGTCGAAGATCTTGAGGAAAAGAATATCGCCCTTGCGGCCATTACAGATCACATGGCTCCGGGCCGGTGGGCGGAATGCCGCGAGATGTTGCAAAAGGAACTGAAAGCCACCGGTGTGTTGGTTCTCGATGTGGAGCACGTGAGTACCAAGGTACGGACAGGCCCTCCGGTCGACGATCCGATTGATGTCGGCACGGACATCTGGGCCGGAATAGTTCCAGTCGCGACAGGTTTCGGCCAGCCCTATGCCGCAGCGGATGTGCCGGACGACATAGAGCCTCCCGCCTCCATACGGGCAGCACGGCAGAAATTCGCCTGATCTACAGGCCAAAAAAGAAAAACCCCGCTGCGCCTGCAACGGGGTTTTAAATGCCCACGAGTGACCGCCCTGTCACAAGTTAGCTGGACGCTAGGATCCGCTGCACTTTCTTGCAATAACGGCGGCTGATCGGGTTCATCCGCTTAGCATAGTGACCAGCGTTGTAGCGCAGAATGGTTCCGCACAGATCGCCGTTGGCCCGATCATGTGCGCCTGCGAGGTATTTCATTCCCCATTCGAGATTGGTTTCTGGGTGGTAGAGCGCCTTTGTAGATCCGCGATAGCCCATACCGCGCGCTGTCGCCGGCTTGATTTGCATCAGGCCGACTTCGCCGGCAGCCCCGCGTGCCCGTGAATTGAAGTTGCTCTCAACCTCGACAACCGCCTTTGCGATCTTGATCGGCACGCCGTGCTTTTTGGCTGCCTTGCGGATGAGAGACGCATATTTGTCTTTGCGGGGACTTCCCGTCTTAGTGGCTTTGGCGCCTGAGGAAAGCGATGCAACACTGCGGTTGCCACCGTATTCATTGAGCACAGTCCGCGGATCAGCAGCGATGGCTTGCGCCGGGATCATGAGAGTTTGGGCGAAAACACACAGCGCCCCAGTAGCTATTTTAATCGACCGTAACATTCGTCCAGCCCGTTTGGTTATTGGTGAAAGATTTTCGGAGCGGAGGAATGACCGAGCTATGGGACGAAATTTTGCACTGCAAAATCACGAATTATTACAATATATTTCAGAATTTTACTGATTTGTGCATCGCAACATCAGAAGAGTCTGCAGTTTGTGTCAGAGCTGTGACACATCGCAGACCAAACCGGGGCACAGTTGTGCAAATTGTGCCCGGCACTTTCATCAAGGATTAACGGACGGAAATGGGCCTCATCCGAACTACACAAAACTTGTTTCAGCCAGACCTATTTCAACGACGGTAGCTTGGATAGAAGGTTGTGAAGCGTTTCGATGGTTGAAGCGTCCACCACGCCGTCAACTTTCTCGGGCCGGAAGTGGCGCTGAAAGGCCGTCACCACCTCGCGCGTGCGGCAGTCAAAACGGCCATTGATGTCGACTTCGTATCCATAAAGCGCCAGCATGGACTGCAACGCTTCAACGGGCTGGCCTTCTTCACCCTCCTGCATGAAGAGCCCGGAACCAATAGGTTCTGGCGCCACATAATGACCAACGCCGGCAGCAGCCAGCTTGTCCCACGGGAACAATTCACCTGGATCTTCTTTGCGGCTTGGAGCGATGTCGGAATGGGCCAGCACCATCCACGGATGGATTTGATGCCGGGCACACACGTCAGCACAAAGCGCAATGACCGCTTCTATTTGAGGCTCGGCGAAGGACCGATAACCGAATTCATGTCCAGGATTGACCATTTCAACGCCGATCGACCTGGAATTGATGTCCCGCTCGCCCTTCCAAAAACTCTTCCCGGCATGCCAGGCGCGCCGGGCTTCCGGGACGCATTGCAAAATGGAGCCGTCTTCCTGAACGACATAATGTGCGGAGACCTCAGAACGCGGATCACACAATCGTTGTAGAGCCTCTTCCCCGGTCTGCATGCCAGTGTAGTGCAGGATCAGCATATCAATCGGCGCATCCGCCGCACGGTCTCCATGGTTGGGAGAAGGACGAACTCGTGCTTTGACGCCGGTATCAGTCGCAACGCTCATATGCCCCTTTCCGCGCAAATCTGCGCCCATGCCTCATTCAATGCGGCCAGGCGGTCATTGGCGATCCGGACAAATTCCTCCGGGACTCCACGGGCGATAAGCCGGTCAGGATGGGTTTCTTGAACTTCCCGCCGGTAGTGAGCTTTCAATTCAGCATCACTGGCCTGCGCACCTATCCCCAACACTTCATACGGATCACCGTCTTTACGGACATGGCGGGCAAGAACTTTGGAAAACTCTCGCTCATCCAGCCCAAAAACCTTAGCCACTTCCGAAAGGTAGCTTATTTCGCTCTGGTGCACGACGCCGTCAGCTTTGGCAATGTGAAAAAGGCCATCCAGAATATCGAGCAGGGTTTTGCGATCATAGGGAAAAAGGTCGGCGAGCTTCTTCGCGTAAACATCGAAACCGGCAACATCTTCTTGGGCAAGATTGAACAGCCGTGCGACGTTTTTTTCCTCGTTCGACGGAACATCGAAGAGTTCTCGAAAAGCAATAACTTCATCGGCCGTTACAACACCGTCAGCCTTGGCCATCTTTGCCGAAAGCGCGATCATCGCGACTGTAAAACCGACTGTATTTGCTCCCTCTGGCCGTGCCAAAACGAGCTGCACAAGCCTGTCGACAATCTGCGCACCGCCAGATCCAATTGCACCGACAATGCTCCCGATGCTGCTCCAGACGCTCACACGTAAACTCCCTTGAGGGTTCGATTGCCGATCATTCAGCTCCAACCCGGAGCAGCAGGAATCGCCGGGGTCGGGTACAAAAAGTCTTCTAACTGCACATGATGGTTTTGGCTAGCTGGGCCCTGAAGCCTATCCATTCTGCGGACTCCAGTCTCATCGCTTCCTGCTTTGTTTGGCGCGGCCTTTGGAACGATTGGAAAACAACACTGATTCATGATGGTTAAAGACTTTTGCCCTACTTTGGTGCAACCGTTTATCCGAAATGGTGCCGAGCTGGATGGCCACGTCATTTGTCAGAAGTAACATTGTTATATTTTTGATATCCATGTCGCTGGTAATCCTTCTGGCTGCAGGCGTCTACGCGAGCAATCGGCTATTGACCCATTGGCTCCTGGTTAAGGGCCTGGAACAGACCTATGCTGCGTGGGCAGATACGGTCTACGACACGTTACAACCGCGTGAAGTCCGGGACACAGCAGTCCTGCCGCAGACCCTCGATGGCCTGCGTATGACGTTGACAAGTGATGGGCGATCAAACGCGTATCACGAACAAGTCGATACGTTACAGAATTCGTTGAAATCCGGTCATGCGCCCGCCGGGGTCCTTCACTTTTCCATATTGCCATCTGCCATGGAAACCCGCGAAGGGCCGCAATCTGCTGCCTGGGCATCACCCGATTGGGAAGAGAAAAACCTCTTCCTGGCGCCGCAGACACTGACGGATGCAAAGGTCGCGGCTTTGAGTTCACCTCGAATTCTGGCCATTCCCGACATGAATACAGTCGGGCAATTCGGGAACAAAGCGGTCATCGTGTATCCGGCCAAGGATGCGAATTCACGCAGTCTGATTGCCTTGGTGAGCACAGCGACCATCATGAAAAGCCTTGCCCCCCCTGCTCTTTTCAGTGAGTGCGGCGATCGGAGGCTTGTGTCTCATATCCTTTTTGTTCGCCGGCATTCTGCTCTGGATGCGCTTTCGCGAACAATTGCAGACCAGCAAAAACATTCAGTACCTTGCCCATCATGACACGTTAACCGGGCTGCCAAACCGGGCCGTATTCAATGCACGTTTGAGTGAAGCGCTCCGTTTTGCCCAGGCGAAGGCATCGAACATCGGTGTCATGATCATCGACGTGGACAAGTTCAAGGAAATCAACGACACCCATGGACACGGGATTGGGGATGTTTTTCTGCAGATCATTGCGGACCGTTTGAAATCGGTCTTCAGCGGGCATCTGGTTGCCCGTCTGTCAGGGGACGAGTTCGCCGTAATGCTCACCTCGGTCTCGGATACAGGCCGCATGACACGTTTGGCAGCTGACATGATCAGTGCGACGGATCCGCCCTGCAATATCGACGGCCGGGAAATCAAAATATCCTTGTCCATCGGACTGGCGCGGGCCACCGATGGATCTTGGCGCTCCTCACGTTTGCTTCACTGCGCAGATCTGGCTCTTTACCGCGCGAAACACGAAGGTCGATCCACGTTCTGCTGGTACACACAGGACCTGGACGCGGAAGCTCAGAAACGAAAGGAGATCGAACAGGGTCTGGTCAAAGCTCTCAAGTTCGATCAGTTGAAACTCAAGTATCAGCCTCAATATGCGCTCAGTGATGGCTCATTGAAGGGATATGAAGCACTGATCCGCTGGGAGCATCCCACCAAGGGCATGATGCGCCCGGATTCATTTATTCCGATTGCAGAAGACACAGGCCTGATCGAAGACATAGGCAATTGGGTCTTGGAGCAAGCTTGCAGGGAAGCTGCGCTGTGGCCCAACTCCAATCGGCGGGTAGCAATCAACATGTCACCTGCCCAGTTCGCAGCCGGCGACATACAAAAGCGCGTGGCGCGCGCCCTTCAGACCTCAGGCCTGGACCCGAAACGCCTTGAAATTGAAATCACCGAGAGTTTGCTCATTTCCAATACTGATTCCGTCGTCCACACGCTCCGGCAAATCCGGGATATGGGCGTTTCAATCGCCATGGACGACTTCGGGACCGGTTACTCATCGCTCAGCTATCTGAGCCTGTTCCCGTTCGACAAGATCAAGATCGACAAGGCCTTCATCCAAGATCTTGGCAAGGACGCGAGCACCGATGCAATTGTTACGTCAATCGTCGGTCTTGGCAGGTCTTTGAATGTCACCATCACCGCAGAAGGTGTTGAAACAGAAGAGCAAGCCATTTTGCTTCGCGCCGCCGGTTGCGATCTGATCCAAGGGTATCTTTACGGCAAACCTGATGATGTAAAGGTTCATGAAACCGTTCAAGCCGATATGACAGCCAAGATTCGCTCAGTGAAAAAGACATGGGCAAGGCAATCTGCAAAACCGGGTCCAGACCCTGCCACAAATTCGAGCGAACCGCGGAAAGCCGTCGTAAAACCTGAGAAATCTGACGTGGAAAGCAGTAACAGTTTACCGACCGACGCTTCCTTTGAAGCACCGGTCGCTGTTCAAGGTTCCTGATACAGTTTGGTCAGGCTGCTCCCTGTTTCTGCCGATCAGACTTACGTTCAGAATATCGATCCACCAAATAGTCAGACCGCCCGCGCACCAATAGTGTGAACTTCATCAGCTCTTCCATGACGTCCACAACACGGTCGTAGAGTGGTGATGGCAGCATGCGTCCGTCATCATCAAACTGGGTATACGCCTTCGGAACCGAGGATTGGTTCGGTATCGTGACCATGCGCATCCAGCGGCCAAGGATCCGCATCTGGTTGACAGCGTTGAAAGACTGGGACCCACCCGAGACTTGCATCAAAGCTAGTGTTTTGCCTTGTGTTGGACGGACGGCACCGGTGCTCAACGGGATCCAGTCGATTTGAGTTTTCAAGATGCCCGTCATCGCTCCGTGGCGTTCGGGCGAACACCAAACGTGAGCCTCCGACCAAATGCTCAGATCCCGCAGTTCAGCCACTTTTGGATGGCTTGCATCGGCATCATCTGGCAACGGCAATCCTGAAGGGTTGAAGATCCGGGTTTCTGCCCCGAAAGCCGTCAACAGGCGGGCAGCTTCTTCAACCAGCAATCGGCTATATGACCGCTCCCGCAAAGATCCATAGAGAAGCAGTATGCGCGGCGGGTGATCGAATGCTGCCGCCTGATCCACTTTTCCAGCGGTAACGGGCATGATGTCCGCAAAGCTCACATTCGGGAGGTCCTCAGGTTTGCCGTCAAACATTTGTGCTCTCAGCGTTGACCACTTGCCCATCTTCCTTTGTGAATGCGCCGATATCGGCCGGAAGCAAATCGACGACCCTTTCAGAGGGCCTGCAGAGCCGGACACCCTTGTCGCTCACGACGATAGGCCGGTTGATCAGAATCGGGTGCTCCATCATGAAGTCGATTAATTGGTCATCAGTCCATTTCTCATCGCCAAGCCCCAGTTCATCAAAAGGTGTCCCCTTCTGACGGAGCAAATCGCGGGCTGAAATCTCCATTCTTGCGATCAAATTCACCAGCTCTTCGCGGGATGGCGGCGTTTTCAAATATTCGATCACGACCGGGTCAACGCCAGCCTTGCGGATCATCTCCAGCGTGTTCCGGGACGTCCCACATTTCGGATTGTGGTAAATGGTGATGGTCATATTAGTGTGTTTCCTGATTGGGGGCGCTGATCGGAAAGCAGCAGATATCGGGATTGTTGCCGCAACAGTCTTCGATGAGAAATCCAAGCAAGGATCGCATCCTCAGATAGTCGACGGAGTAATGGACATGCCGCCCTTCCCGGCGCGTGTTCAAAAGCCCGGCTTTTTCCAAAGTTGCCAGATGGAAGGACATCCTGGTGGGCGCAACATCAAGGCGCTCGGCTATTGCGCCGGACGGAAGACCTTGGTCTCCCTCCATCATCAACAGCCGAAAAGCTGCCAGCCGATCTTCCTGGGCAAGAGCCCCAAGCGCCATGATTGCGTCATCTGATTTCATTATTCGATACTACAAGAATTATTGTAGTATGAAAACAGAAATTTTGCGTCCTGCCCGCAGAACCTTTTTTACATGGCAGCTGCGGCGCGGGCGGCTTGGTCGTAGTTTCCGGAAACAAGGCGGAGGGTTGCGGCAAGCCGGGAGAGTTCACTCTCATCCAACCCAAGCGCTTTCATGGGCTCGACCAGAAGCGCTTCCCGCAGCCGTCTATACTCCATACAGGCAGTCTCGCCTTCAGGTGTGATCTCAGCGGTTTTTTCCTTGCCGCGCCGACCAGAGGTAATCAGTCCGGCTTTCTCAAGTTTTTTGAGCGCGTAGGTCACCGTATGCGTGTCTTCGATATTCAGGACCAAGCAGATATCGGACAGTGTCTTGGCCCGCCCACGGTGATTGACCGAGTGTAGAACAAGGACATCAAGCGGACCAAGGCCCTCCGAGCCACTGGCAGCCATGCACCGGACCATCCAGCGATGATAGGCGTTGACCATCATGGTCACGGCAAACTCGATTTCCGACAGGGCCGGCATAGCGCCGGATGCAAGATGAGCGGCCGAAACCACTGGACCAATTTGGGCATCGGTGTTGGGTTTCGGCCGCTCAGTCATTTATCGTTCTCTCAAGTTGTTCTGAAATGCCCTTTTAATTGCTCAACATCGTCTGAGGCAACCACAGGGCCAATCCCGGGAATGCGACAATCAGAACCAGGGCCAAAATCATCAACAAGAAGAACGGCAAGGCCATACGCGCAACGGAGAAGATATTCCGACCCGTCATGCCTTGAAGAACAAACAGGTTGAAGCCGACCGGTGGCGTGATCTGGCTCATCTCAACGACAAGCACCAGATAGATCCCGAACCAGATCAGATCGAGGCCCGCCTGCTCCACCATGGGCAGGATCACGGATGTTGTCAGAACAACAACGGAAATCCCGTCCAGGAAGCAGCCAAGGACCACGAAAAAGAGGGTCAACGCGATCAGAAGCACGTAAGGCGACATGTCCATTCCGCCGATCCAGGAGGCCAGCTCACGCGGGATGCCTGTATACCCCATCGCAACGGTTAAAAACGCGGCCCCTGCCAGGATGAAAGCGATCATGCAAGATGTGCGTGTTGCGCCCAACAAACCATCGGCAAAGCTCTTTCGGCTCAAAGTCCCGGACACCCAGGACAACAAAAGTGCCAGCACAACGCCAATTGCCGCGGCTTCCGTCGGAGAGGCAAGGCCCGCATAAATCGAACCGATCACACCAACGATCAGGCCGACGACCGGGAAGAGACGGCGCGTTGCCTTAATTTGCGTCCAAAGCGGAAGTTTTTCCTCCTTGGCCGGCATCTTGTCACGGTTCAGCAGCGCCCAAAGTGCCACATACCCCATGAACAATAAGCACAACATGGCGCCTGGCAGCACGCCCGCCATGAAAAGGCGAGCGATCGACTGCTCTGTGGCCGCGCCATAAACGATCAGGATGATCGATGGCGGGATAAGCAATCCAAGCGTCCCAGAGCCTGCAAGGGTACCAATCGCGATACGCTCGTCATAGCCGCGTGCTTTCAACTCCGGCAGTGACATACGCCCTACTGTAGCCGTGGTGGCGGCAGACGATCCGGATACTGCTGCGAAGATTCCACAGCCCAGGATATTCACGTGCAAAAGACGGCCGGGCAGGTTCCGCATCCAGGGTGAAAGCCCGGCAAACATGTCCTCCGACAACCGCGACCTGAACAGAATTTCTCCCATCCAGATAAACATCGGCAAGGCGGTGAGATCCCAATGGTGCGAGGCGCCCCAAACCGTCGTTGCCATCACTGGCCCGGCAGGCACAGACACCAGTGCCATCATTGTTGCAAGTGCGACGGCAAACAGCGCAACGGCCACCCAAATGCCCGTCGCCAAGGCTGCCAGCATGCCCAGACCAAGCAGGAAGGAAAGCAAAGAGAGATCCATCATTCGCTCCCTTCAATCGGGTCGTCGCGAACGACGGTTTCGAAACTTGGCGCCTGTCCGCGCAAGGACGTGACAAGATCATCGAAGAGCGCAATCGCAAGGACGAAGAGTCCAAGTGTCATGACGGCCTGCGGATACATGAGCGGAATCGGAATGATACCGAAAGACACTTCGTTGTAGCGGTAGCTGTCCAGAACCAGGGCCAAGGCGTGCCAGGTAAAAAACGCGGCGAGAGCGAAAGCAACGGCCAAGGCCCAGATATTGAGGAGACGGGCAACGGTAGGGCCAACACCCTGCAAAAGAATGGACACACGAATGTGGTCACCATTGCGTAGTGTTCCGGCAAGCGCCAGGAAAGATGCACCGACAAGAAAGAACCCGGCGATTTCAGCAAGCGACGGAACCAACAGTCCCAGAGGCTCTAGGCCGACCAGGCCGCGGGCACCGTCCAGCAACCGTCCCATAACCTGAAGAGTTACAAGTAGAGCGATTGTCACAAGGCAGCAGGCAGCCAAAACCGTTGCCGTCTTGTACAATCCATTGAGCGCATTTCGCATCCGCTCTCCCCCAAATTTTCAGCAGCAGAAAGAAAAACGCCGGGCAGTTGAGGCCCGGCGCTTCCCAGTCTTAGTTGGCCTTGTAGGCTTCCAGGATGGCAGCGCCATCTTCCCCAGCCTGCTCTTGCCATTCTGCGGCCATCATCTCACCGATTGCAGCAAGATCGGAAATCAGCTCGCTGCTCGGTTGAACGACAGTGATGCCGTTTTCCTGAAGAACTGTCGTTTTAGTCTTCGTTTCAACCTTGGAGGATTCCCAACCGCGGGTTTCAGCCGTTGCTGCAGCTTCCAGAACCGCAGTCTTTTCGGCGTCGCTCAGTGCGTCGAATGCAGACTTGTTGACGATCACCATGTTCTTCGGCAACCAGGCTTGAGTATCATGATAATGGGTCAGGAAGTCCCAGGCCTTGGAATTGGCACCGGTGGACGGGGATGTGATCATGGCCTCGACACGACCGGTCGAAAAGGCAGTCGGAATGTCCGGCACTTCAACCTGCGTCGGAACGGCATCGGCCAAAAGTGCAAGACGCTCGGTGGCTGCGTTGTAAGCGCGGAACTTCAGACCGGACAGGTCAGAGCCCTTGGTGACTTCTTTTTTGGCGTAGATGCCCTGTGGCGGCCACGGCACCGTGTAAAGAAGCTGCAAACCTTGTTCGGCGAGCTTTTCTTCGAGAGCTGGCTTCGACGCCTGATAAAGCTTCCAGGCTTGGTCATAGGACGGTGCGAGGAACGGAACAGAATCTACCCCGAAAACAGCATCTTCGTTGGCAAGACGAGACACCAGAACTTCACCGATCGGTGCGAGGCCTTTGCGAACAGCGTTCTTGATTTCCGGGTGCTTAAAAAGCGATCCAGCCGAGTGAAGCTGAATTGTCAGTGAACCGCCGGTCTTGTCGGCAACTTCATCGGCGAATGCTGCGATGTTCTGGGTGTGGAAATTGCCATCACCATAGGGGGTCGGCATATCCCACTTGGTTTCAGCAACAGCGGCAGTAAGGCCAGCCATGCCAAAAGCGGCAGCAGCGGCAAACGTCATCCCGGCCTTTGCCAGGGATCGTGACTTCAACATGATGTTCTCCTCTTAGAAGCAAAGGGGTTTCTTGAACCTGAGCAGGGCAGCATGGCGGCGCTTTCTGTGAACACTCATCCATAGCTCCCACTTAAACGCTAATCCGGGAAAGAGAAAACATCAACATTTTATCGATAAATTCTTTCTAAAAATCTCCTAGGCACTGAAAAACGATGGTTTCCGGGGAATAACTCAACTTCTAAGAGATACAATCAGGTGCATTAATGCAATCAATGAAAGATGAAACAAAGCCACTCCACTAGAGCGCGCATTCGTACTTCTTCTTTTCACCTCTGCAATTTCATCCGAGGCTTCGCGAATAACCGTCGTGGGATTGGTAAGGGGTGGTGCTGTGATTATCCAGCCCGGTAGATCGGTCGTAGACCTGAACATCGGCTATACAATGGTGGTCATACTCGGCAGATGATTTTGACTCATGCAGGACAGCTGGTTCGGCCAAAACCTGCCCGCTGCCCCACAACGGCGCGACGCAGAACGAGAGCAAACAAAACAATCGATGGCACCCCGATCGCAGTAACAGGCATTTGGACACCCCAAAGGCTCGTAAAAAGGAAGCTAAACACGGCGAGCGCAATGCTGAATTTCTCAAAACTCAGATATCCGGTCTCATTGCCCTGCTGAATAAGCAGCAACACAGGAATAACCAGAAGAGCCAGGTCATAGTCCAGCAAATAAGGAGTGGAGAGGCATGCCCCGATAACCAACAGACTGCCCTTGATAGTCATCGGCAGGTCCTGACGCCATGACCAGATAACGGCTCCGAAAGATGCCAAAGCAAAGCCAACCTGCACAATCATGCCAGCCGTGTTTCCGACCCCGAACTGGCGTAACCAACCAAGAATGGAAGCGTATTTGTTCGCCGGAGTATGGCCGCTTTCCAACCAGTCGCGGGCAAACGCTATGGTCTCAATAAACGCGCGCCAGACCTCTGTCCCGAAGACAACCCAGCTAGTGGCGGCAAATAGCAAGGCCGTTACGGCGGCTGATGCAAATGCGCGATATTCACGACCGGCCAAAAGTGCAAACGGAATCAAGATTCCCAATTGCGGCTTGTAGCTCAGCAATCCAATCAGGATACCGGCAAGAACCGGCCGATCTCGATCCAGTGCGCCGAGTGCACCGGCCAAAAGCGCGGTATTGAGCACAGCGTTTTGCCCGTGAATGACTCCGGAGATCACTGTTGGAAAAACAATCAGGATCCAGAGGATTGACCGATCACGCAGCAAATACCTGCAAGCCACCACCAACGCGATGACTTGAAGTGCCTCAAACAGAATCGCCGAGGGCCGATAGGGCAACATGGAAAATGGCGAGATAACCATCAACCATGTCGGCGGGTAGAGAAACGGTAGTTCTCCTTGGCCAAACTCTTCAAACTGAAATGAATTCAAAAGCTCATAATTGTAGGCCTCAACAGCAGTTCCCTGAATCGCAAAAAAACCCGCAGACCAGAAACAAACGAAGTCCGGAAACATCGGACGTTCCGCGAAGACCATCTTTATTATTTCAAATCCGAACCTCAGAACGAGCACAGCCCCAACAAAAGTCAGAGTGAACATAAGAACACTGTCTGCCACAGGATTACTCATGCGCAATCCATAGCGGAATGTGCCTGACTCGGTGTGCGGGTTTGAACCACCCGTACTCTTCATGTGCTTGTTGTCCCGCGTTTTGGATCCCTAAAAAACCGCATACAAAACAAGCCTTAAATTCCGAGTAAAAGAAAATCAGATTTTTTCATCGACATTTTATCGATAAAATGTCAGCATAAATCCATCGATCGCGGATAACGCGTCTGCCCGGCAGGTCTATCGCCGGCAGGGAAACATAAAGATGAGGGATAAAATGACAGCCAAGTGGGACTTTTGGATCGATCGCGGCGGCACATTCACCGACATCGTTGGCCGCGCGCCGGACGGAACCCTTTATCCGCACAAGGTGCTGTCAGAAAATCCGGAAGCGTATCGTGACGCCGCCATTCAAGGCATTCGCGAACTTCTCGGCGTTGAAAAGGGTCAACCGATCCCGTCCGACAAGGTCTCGACCGTGAAAATGGGCACCACCGTTGCCACCAATGCGCTGCTGGAGCGCAAGGGCGAGCGCACGGCCCTCTTCATCACACGCGGTTTCCGGGATGCGTTGGAAATCGGCTATCAGGCCCGCCCGCACATCTTTGCCAAGGAAATCATCAAGCCGGAACTGCTTTATGAGCGCGTCTATGAGATTTCTGAACGCGTTCAAGCTGACGGCACTCTCGAACAGGCTCTTGATGAAGCACAGGCCCGCACCGAAATGCAGGCCGCTTGGGACGCCGGGATCCGTTCCATCGCAATCGTCCTGATGCATGCTTACGCCTATCCGGCCCACGAGCAGGCTCTGAAGAAAATCGCTGAAGAAATAGGTTTCCCGCAGATTTCGGTCTCTCATGAAGTCTCGCCGCTGATGAAACTGGTCGGCCGCGGCGACACCACCATCGTTGATGCCTACCTGTCACCGATCCTGCGCCGCTATGTGAACCAGGTTCAGGAAGAGCTGGGTGAAGGCCCGCGGCTGATGTTCATGCAGTCCTCCGGCGGCCTGACAGCCGCAGATCTGTTCCAGGGCAAAGACGCCATCCTGTCCGGCCCGGCCGGCGGTGTTGTCGGCGCTGTCGAAACCTCGGCAATGGCCGGATACGACAAGATCATCGGCTTCGACATGGGCGGCACCTCAACGGACGTCTGCCACTATGACGGCGATTATGAGCGCGCCTTTGAAACCGAAGTTGCCGGTGTGCGCATGCGCGCGCCGATGATGATGATCCACACGGTCGCAGCTGGCGGTGGTTCGATCCTCCACTATGCGGACGGCCGGTTCCAGGTCGGTCCGGACAGTGCGGGCGCCAACCCGGGCCCGGCCTGTTACCGCCGCGGCGGTCCCTTGACGGTCACCGATGCGAACCTGATGACCGGCAAACTGGCGCCGGAATTCTTCCCGAAGATCTTCGGCCCGAACCAGGACCAGCCGCTGGATGGCGACGTGGTGCGCGAGAAGTTTGCCGCACTTGCCGAGCAAATTGGCGATGGCCGGACACCAGAAGAAGTTGCCGACGGCTTTCTCAAGATCGCTGTCGAAAACATGGCGAATGCCATCAAGAAGATCTCCGTTCAGCGCGGCTATGATGTCACCGAATATGCCCTCACGTGCTTCGGCGGCGCGGGTGGCCAGACAGGCTGCAAGGTGGCCGACAGCCTTGGCATGAAGACGGTCATTCTGCACCCATTCTCCGGCATCCTCTCGGCCTACGGCATGGGCCTCGCCGACATTCGCGCAGACCGTCAAAAGGCTGTTGTGAAAACAATGACGGAAGAGCTGCTTCCTGAGCTGGATGCGCTGCGCAAGGAGCTAAGCGCCCAGACAGAAGCTGAGCTCGACAAACAGGGCGTAACTGAAGACGCCCGGCGAACCGTTGCGACCGCACATCTACGCTATGACGGCACCGACACTCCCCTGCCTGTCCTTCTCGGCACGGTCGAGGAAATGCGCGCGGCCTTTGAGGACGCCCACAAAAAGCAGTTCGGCTTTGCCTATGACAACAAGCCGGTTGTGGTCGAAGCTCTTGAGGTGGAAACCGCTGGCGGCGGCGCAGGCCTGGTCGAGCCGGACCTCACTCTGGCCTCCGATGTCCCAGCCGCCGCAATAGGTACACGGATCTACTCCGAAGGCCAGTGGCATGATGCAGGCATTTTCAAGCGTGAGAACCTGAAGCCCGGCATGAAGGTGATGGGCCCGGCGGTGATCATCGAGCCGCATGCGACCATCGCCGTTGAAGACGGCTGGCAGGCGGAGATCAACGCCAAGGATCATGTCATCCTGCACCGGGTCGTCCCGCTGAAACGGGCGGACGCCATCGGCACCCACGCCGATCCCGTCATGCTGGAGGTGTTCAACAACCTTTTCATGTCCATCGCCGAACAGATGGGCGTGACCCTGCAGAACACGGCCTACTCGGTGAACATCAAGGAACGCCTGGACTTCTCCTGTGCCGTCTTTGATGCCAGTGGCGCGCTGGTCGCCAACGCACCGCACATGCCGGTGCACCTTGGATCCATGGACCGGTCCGTGGAAACGGTGATCAAGCTGAACAAGGGCAAGATCAAGCCGGGCGACGTGTTTGCCTTGAACGCACCCTATAATGGCGGCACGCACCTGCCGGACATCACCGTCGTCTCGCCCGTCTTCGACAATGCAGGCAAGGAGATCCTGTTCTGGGCAGCCTCCCGCGGTCACCACGCCGATGTCGGTGGTTCTGCGCCAGGTTCCATGACCCCGCTCGCGACCAAGGTGGACGAAGAAGGCGTGCTGTTCGACAACTTCAAGCTCGTCGATCAGGGCCGCTTCTGCGAGGCAGAACTCGTCAATCTCCTGACAGACCACGCCTATCCGGCCAGAAACCCGCATCAGAACGTTGCCGACCTCTCTGCACAGGTCGCAGCGAATGAAAAGGGCATACAAGAACTTCGGAAGATGGTGTCCCACTTCGGTCTGGACGTTGTTCAGGCCTATATGGGCCATGTTCAGGACAACGCCGAGGAAAGCGTCCGGCGGGTCATCGAAGCGCTGAAGGACTCCGAATACGAGTACCCGACCGACCAAGGCTCGGTTATCAAGGTCAAGATCACAGTCGACAAGGACAAGCGTGAAGCAACGGTCGATTTCACCGGCACCTCCGCCGTGAAACCGAACAACTTCAACGCGCCGGAACCCGTCACCCGCGCCGCGATCCTCTATTGCTTCCGCGTGATGGTCGACGGCGACATTCCGATGAATGCCGGCTGCCTGAAACCGATCAACATCATCATCCCGGATGACTGCATGTTGCGCCCGTCTTATCCGGCGGCCGTTGTTGCGGGCAACGTGGAGACGTCTCAGCACGTCACCAACGCCGTCTTTGCAGCGCTTGGCGCAATGGCAAACAGCCAAGGCTCGATGAACAATCTGACCTTCGGCAACGACACCTATCAGTACTATGAGACCATCTGCTCGGGCTCTCCGGCAGGCCCAGGTTTCAAGGGCACGGACGGTGTTCATGTGCACATGACCAACTCGCGCCTGACCGATCCGGAAGTCCTGGAGTTCCGATTCCCCGTCCTTCTGGAGGATTTCCATATCCGCAAAGGCTCCGGCGGCAAGGGTAAATGGTCGGCGGGTGACGGCACCAAGCGCACCCTGCGTTTCCTGGAGAAGATGGACTGCGCGATCCTCGGATCCCACCGCACCATCGAGCCAAAAGGCATGGAAGGCGGTGAGAACGGGGAACTCGGCCGCACCGAAGTCCGCCGTCTCGACGGCACCGTGCAACAGCTCAAAGGCTGCGATCAGACCATTCTGGAACCGGGTGAAGCCGTGACGGTCATCACCCCAACAGCCGGCGGCTGGGGCAAAGCGTAACAGTCTGCCAAAGCAGTGCATTCGAGGGCGGGGATCATCCCCGCCCTTTTTGTTACCGAGCTTGGCCACCGGTTCCACCAGCTGGAACTTACAGTTTCGCTGAGCACAAATATTCCCTGGCTAAGGCGCAAAAGTTTCGGCGTTGCCGCTGGCAATTGGTCACCGATTTCCTACATCTGCAGCACATGGCCAAAGTGGCCCTCAAGAGGAGACAAAAATGCCTGCTGCCGCCCGCCGTCTGCGCAAGACGACAGCCTTCATGATCGTTGCGATCGCCACGATGTTTGCCGCCACTGACTATGCCGAGGCCCGAAAGGGCGGGTTTGGTGGCTTTGGCAGCAGAGGCAGCAAAACTTATTCCGCGCCCCCCACGACCAAAACCGCACCGGATACGGCCGCTCCCGTTCAGCGTTCCATGACACCCCAGCCTGCACAGACCCAGCGGACCACTCCAGGCGCTGGCGGACAGGCAGCAAATGCGCAACGCCCTGGCCTCTTTGGCGGCTTCGGCGGCGCGCTTCTCGGCGGCTTGATGCTTGGCGGCCTCGTCGGAATGCTGTTTGGCGGTGGCCTCGGCGGTTTCGCCGGGTTTCTCGGCTTGATCCTGCAGGTCGGCCTTATCGTGTTGCTGATCAGCCTCGCCATGCGCTTCTTCCGCTCACGGCAACAACCGGCGACTGCCGGACCAAACCCGTTTGAAAGGGCGTCGGACCAGAACGCACCAAAAGCTGCTCCGTTCAGCTTCGGCGGCGGTGGCGCCAGTGGCACAGCCTCACAGGCTTTTGCCCACCCGGCAACGCAGCCTTACGAGGCAACGGCAGCAGACCTTGACCGGTTTGAGGAGATGCTCAGCGAAGTTCAGTCCGCCTACAGCCGCGAAGACTACGCCGCGCTGCGACAGCTGGCGACCCCGGAAGCCATGTCTTACTTGGCCGAAGAGCTGGGTGAACTTGCCTCGGCCGGCAAAAAGAACGTCGTTTCGGATCTCAAACTGCTTCAGGGCGATGTTGCCGAAGCCTGGCATGAAGACGGCAAGGACTATGTAACAGTCGCCTTGCGCTACAGCGCAGTCGATTACATCGCCAAACGGGACAGCGATGATGTGATTTCCGGAGATCCTGACGCGCCTTCCGAAAGCACGGAAGTGTGGACCTTTGTCCGCAGCTCCGGCGGTGACTGGCTGCTGTCTGCCATCCAGGGCACCGGTTAAGGCACAAACAGCCAGCTCTCCGTTTAAGAGGCAAGACACTGCCAGCCGTTTCCCGGTTGGCGTATGGCGCGGGTGAACCGCAAGCGTCGAAGGCCGCCCCTCACGGGCGGCCTTGTTCTTTCATATACCCTTGCAGACACCTTTCAGAATCCGAGACTTAGCCTGTTGGCTTGCTGCACCCCGCGAACAAGGCATCAATCAAGGCACGGTCCTCGGTGTTGATCATTAACTCCAGATACGGCGGCAAGGCTTTGCGAAACGTGTTCCGGGACCCTCCAGAGGCCATGAGCTCGCCATTTGTGACAAGACGTTTGATGTTCCGTCTCGGCAGGCCCAACCCGTTGGATAAGACACGGTCCAGACGAACCGGCACCCTGCCCGGATTTCGAATGCACAAAACAGCTGCTCTCCCGTCGGCCTGAGCTCTACTCGGAACCACCCGCCTCTGCAGCTCGAAGTCAGACGGTTTGCTTGGGCCGCTTGGGTGACCTCCAAGATTGGCCGCCAATGTTTCCGCCAGCATCTGGTCGTTTGCCTGCAATGCTGACAAGAGGTCCGAAGGTACGGCGCAGACGGGTTTCCGTTTCATCACCTCGCGGTTCCAGCGATGGCCGCAGGACTGGCACGCATAAATAAGCCAGGCATCCAGACGGCTTCCATTAGCATTGAGCCGGAACTTATTTGTCGAGGCGAAGTGACGAAGTTGACCGCACCGCCCACAGGGACGTGCGACGGTCAACCGCGCCTTACAGACAAGGGTCCATTCAACCCTGATAAGAGACGACATGTTTGGGATCTTCCACTTCCGGAAGTTCGCAAACGGGGGTCAGGCATCGCGCGGCAGGCCGCGCCCGGTCATTTGGCTGGCAAAGTTGGAAGGATGGCGTATCGAAACATCAGATACGGTTTGGCCAAACCACACCGGTCCCGATCCGCCAGTTTGACGAACGTGTCAAAACAATCGTGTGCGGACGCACACGGCAAAAGGATCGAAGACCGGTTAACGTATTGGCAAAACAAATCGTCCCGAAGATGAAGGTTGAGGACGTCCTAAGTCATGAGAACGTGGCGCGCAAGCGTGAGTTGCCTTGCGCTTCACCACAGCACTCGATCGCGATTGCGGACCGGTGGATTTGGCGTTGGCACCGGAAGCGCAGGTGTTTTCATAGAAACTTCAACGCCAGCAACTCGCTCACCTTATTTTCACAGGATTGAATTTTTGTAGTTTCGTCACCGTGAATTCTATCATAAATTGTAAAACTTTTTCTTTGAACGGTAAAATTTACCCTTTCTTCAACTGATCAGCATCAATCTACGGAAACTTACGTAGCGTTTTAAGGAACTTCTTTTCAATTGGCGCAGGAGATTCTGCGATGGCACTTTCACGTCAGGTATCCGCAACGGTTGCAACCAAAATACTTGGACTGGTCGCTTTTCTTTGTTTTGGGCTCGTTGTGGTGGCAGCTGTATCTGTTTATCAAATGGCCATGATCGGCAAGGAACTTACAAATATCGCCGAAAAAGACATTCCGCTGACCACAGCGATCAGTCACGTTACCAACCATCAGCTGGAACAAGCTGCCCTCGTCGAACGTCTCATGCGGCTTTCCGGTCTGGAAGCTGGCGAAGAGAAACACGCAATTGGCGATGTCAAAGCTGCAATCTTGAAACTTGAGGTCCAGGTCGCTGACGAAATCCTGAAGGCTGAGGATCTGGCTAAATATGCCCTGGACAATGCCGCTTCGGAGATTGAAAGGACAGAGTTTGAAAGTGCCCTCAATCAACTCAAACGGATCGAAGCCGAATACGCCCAATACAAGTCACACGTTGACGAAGTCCTGCATTACATAGATGCAGAAGACTTGGCCGCGGCAGCTGCGATCGTCCTCACCCTGGAGGAAGAACAGGAACGTCTTGACCGGGAGTTGATCGCCCTACTTCAGGAAATCGAGCAATTTACTCTGGCAGCAGCCAAGGCTGCAGAAACCCATGAAAAACAGGCCTTTCAGCAGATCATCTGGACAGCCATCATCTCTCTTGGTCTCTGTGTGACCGGCTCGGTCCTTTATGCGCGTTTCGGTATTGCTGTGCCGTTGAAGGAGGTCTCTAACGGCCTGAAAAGCCTGGCCAATGGCGACACGGACGTTTCAGTCAAAGTCAGGTCGCGCGACGAGATTGGCGCGGTTGCCGAGGCTTTTGAAGTCTTCCGGCAAAACACCATTGAAATGCAACGGCTACAGGCTCAAGCACGCGAAGAAGAAGAGCGCGCTGTTGAGGAACGGCGGGAAACGCGCTTGCGTTTGGCGGACGAACTGGAGCGGGTGATGATGACCAGCTGCTCGGAGGTTCAATCGGCCTTACAAAAACTATCGGTGCACGCGGATGATCTTGCTCAAATGAGTTCCGATACGATCAATCGCTCGCATACAGTCGCCGCAGCCGCTGAACAATCCACGGCCAGCGTCCAGTCTGTCGCATCAGCCGCCGAAGAACTTGCCGCTTCAATTCAGGAGATTGCCCGGCAGGTGACCTTAGCGAACACGTCAACTGACCAGACCTCCAAACAAGCTGAAACCTCGGAAGAAACCGTCTCGTCCCTGTCGGCTGCAGCAAGTGAGATCAATGATGTGCTTAAGCTCATCACGGACATTGCCGGTCAAACCAACCTGCTGGCCTTGAATGCCACGATCGAAGCGGCCCGTGCCGGAGAAGCCGGAAAAGGGTTCGCGGTCGTTGCGTCGGAAGTCAAAGCCCTGGCCACCCAAACCGGCCAAGCGACCGAACAGATCGGCACGCAGCTGACCGGTGTCCAGTCCGGAGCGGCCTCCTGCTCGGTTTCCATCCAAGATGTGGTCCGGTCCATGACAGATGTCCGCGACAAGATCGCTGGAATTGCCTCAGCCATTGAAGAACAAGACGCGGTGACATCTGAGATTGCCAAGAACGCCTCGGAAGTGGCCCATGGCAGCACGGAGATTTCGGAAAACATTACCCAGGTGAACCGCTCGGCCGAGGCTTCCGGTGAAAAACTGAAAGATGTCGTGGGTGGTGTTGAGCTCGTCGCAACTCAGATCAACACGGTCCAAACAAGCCTTGAGGATTTTCTTGGGCATCTCCGGGCGGCTTGAGACCGCCCGACCGCCTGCTCAATCCTGATTGCGTGCCTGAAGTGCCAGCGCAACCAGGGCTTCCCGAAGCTGCGCGGGATCTGCGAGCCGCTCCTGAAACCACAAACGCACAATTCGGTCACCCGCCACGATGTCGAGCCCCTCGGGGTCGAGGCATGCCAGCCGCCAATTGGCGTCTTCGGCGTTCAGGAGAACTTCGGCATAGAGTTTAATGGCGTCGCGGTGGTCCTCGTTCATGTGATCGACCGCGCCACTTTCCATCGCCGACCAGGCCAGCACGTCGGCAACATCGGTCAGAAGATCATCCTTGCCGAGTTCAAACGCCTTGCCAAAGCCACCGTTGAGGCTTGCCCGCTGTAGATCCAGGGCAAAGAACGAGAAATCTCCGAAGTCGACATAAAGCTCGGCCTTGGGGTGACGGGAGAGGTAGCGCCGGCGCAAACGAGCATGTTCATCAGTTTCCCGCTCTACACGGCGCGCTTTGCAGAACAGCGAAATCCTCGGGTGGGCCAGCGGGTCGCCTTTCCCCGGTTCACCAACCAGCAACGAACAGGCGGGGTTGGCGAGGATCGCACTTGTGTGACCGGACAAAGTGCTGATGAGGATCACGGGCGTTCCATCAAGATCTGTTGCAACGGCAACCCGGCTCGCCAGGGGATATCCGGTCTCAGGTTCCAAGGCTGCCAAAGCGCCGAAGCGGGCCGTCCGGATCAATTCTTTGGCCAATTTTCTAGCCTCGTCATCCGTATCCCGGATCACCGATTTTTCGTTATTTGATTGATTTTCCTGACTATCTGCCATGTGGCCTCCTGCTTGGGACACACAACCTGAGAAATCTGAACACAAGATGAACGGCTATCTCAGGACCGGTTCAGCGCGCTTTTGGCAATGTTGCATCATCAGATCACGGGAGCGCAAATGGCGCGCCCCAAACGGAGAGTAAATCGATGCAAACCTTCGCTAAACGCATCATGGCCGTTGCCCTCACCGGCGCCCTAATGTTGCCGGCGGCATCTGCCGCAGAAGCAGGTCCGCGCGATGGCTGGCGCCACGGTGGCGGCTGGCATGAGGGCCACCGCCCGCACCGCGGACACAATCGGCATTATCACAAGCACAAACATATCCATAAGCACAAGAACAACAATAACGTTGGCGCGGCCATCGCTGCCGGTGTCATTGGACTTGCTGCCGGTGCAATCATTTTGGGAGCAACCAACAAGCCGTCTTATGCAGGTCCGCCGCGTGGCCCGGCATATCCCTACCCGCGCGCCCCTTATCCGGGTCACGTCAGCGGGCCGGTCGGATTTCAGCCCTGGAGCCCAGCTTGGTACGACTATTGTTCGTCGAAATACCGGTCTTTCAATCCATCGACCGGAACGTTCACCACCTACAGCGGTGTTCAGAAATTCTGCCAGTGAATGGCAGACACTTGGAGGGTGGAAATACCATCCCTCGAGACCTCAACGACCTGAGGCGGACAGCGACAGGCCAGCCGAACTGGCCACTCGCTGCCGCCGCTTTTTGTCTGGATCCTTTTGCGTGTGCTCTAGTCAGCCATGGTCTCGATCGAGGCAAATCCTTCCGGTTCTTCGCCTGCATCAAACGGAGTGTCCACCTCAATCACCGTATCTGGGTAGAAGCCGTTAAACCGGGTCCTCAAAGATAGGCTATAAGCGCCGATATGGCCGATTTCGATCCAATCCCCGGTGTCGACCGTCTCGGGAAGCCAGAACGGCCGGGAGAGAATATCAACGCTGTCACAGGTTGCCCCGCAGACCTTGAACGGCACGATGTTATCGGCCTTGCCGGAGCGTGTGCGCCGCGCCGGGTCCGGGATAAAGCGAGCCGGCAAGGTGATTTTGCCGGTCCAGCTGTCCGAGAGAGACGCCCAAATCCCATCATTGATGTAGAGCCGGCGGCCTTTCTTCAAAAGCACCCGGACGATCAGCGATATGGACCTTGCCACAACGACCCGGCCCGGCTCCGCCACCAGCGGCATATCGTCAAAGGCCCATTCGGTAATGTCTGAGCGGATTTGTCCCATCAACTCTTCCAGGGACGGCAGATCAGGTACCTTGCGTCTCGGATCATGGCCGTAAACGGCCGGGAACCCGCCGCCGACATCAAGCTCTACAATTGGAACGCCAGCGCGGGAGCGGATCCAATCGGCGGAGGCCAGTGCCCGCTCATAGGTTTCCGGCTCCTCAATCTGACTGCCGACGTGGAAACAGAGACCGCATTTGAATCCAATCCTGTGAATGCGTTGCAATAGTTCAACCGCATGTCCCGGCGCGGCGCCAAATTTCTTCGACAGCTCATACGCTGCATGCCCCTTGGTCGCGATACGCACAAAGAGTGTGATTTTCGCAGGATCAATGTCCAAAGCCCGGACAATCCGGAGGATCTTTGCCACCTCATCTTCATGGTCGAGCGACATCACCCGGATACCGTAATGCTCCAGGGCGAGACGAATGTCGGATTGCGCCTTGATCGGGTGCATGTAGAGCATTTCCGCCTTTGGCGCTGCTTCACGCACGGCGGCAAACTCTGCTGGTGACGCCACATCAAAACAGTCATACCCCGCCGCCGCCAATTCCTTCAGGACAAAGGGTTCGCCATTGGTCTTCACGGCATAGGCCGTTTTCCCGGGGAACAGCTTTTTGAAGTTCTGCGCATCCGCGCGGAGCACAGACGGCCGGAAACAGTAAATTGGGTGATCCGGACGCAAGTCCAAGGCAACTTCAGCAGCAGTTTTGTAACGCTCCATAGGCGTCTCCGATCGTTTCGTCATGACCATGAGAGGAACAAGCTATGGCTAAAATTGCAAGCTGTGACCGAAATTTACTGGCAAATGAGGTACGTACAGTCTTTGCCGTGACAGCCGGTATCCAGATGAAAATGAGCCTCATGATTGGGATCGGCATCCGGACCCAGCACGGTTGTAAAGCGCTTGCAAGCTGCCGCATGGACCGCTCTTAGGAACTTGCCCGGGGCCGTCTCCGGTTTTGGCCAGTCTTTCATGACCGAAATGATTTCCCCATTCGCCAACCGGAAACCAGATACGTCGACCGCTTTACCGAGTGCGTGTTCGGAAAGTTTCCCATCCGGAAGATTGTTGCGGCGCCGGCACTGATATCCCGGTCCTGTCAGGAGCCCTGTGACGTCCATTCCCAGCTCATTGCGGGCAGACGGGAGAACATCTTGCCGGATCCAATCCGCCACCACCTGTGCAAACTCGCATGTGATCATGACAGGTCCTGGAAAGGAGATTTCATCTCCGCTTTTCAGACCGACTTTCGTCACGGCGACAACATTTTCAAATCCGCAACCGTTGTCGGTCTCGATCGCCGGACGTTGAACAAATGTTACCCTCGGCAGGTCGCAGAGTTGCTCAGTCACCTTCCGGACCGATGGGGCTACAGGCTTACCAGGTTCGGCGTCTGGCTTCTTCCTCGGCAGGTCGACACCTTCAACAAACCGGTCTTGAGTGCCCGGCGTGAGCGGCTTTGAAGATGGCGCTGGAGGAGAAGTTTCCTGACCAAAGGCTGGTGCACCGACAGCAAGCAGGCAAAAACAAAACAAAAAAACCAAAGCCTGCATTTCGTCCGATCCGGCTGCGACGATCACACCGATATCATTGTCGATTTCGCTCCAGAGGTCTATGGTCGCGAACCAGATAGAAGATTGGTACCAGAATGACTCTTGAACTTTATCTTGCTTATGTCGCTGCAACCCTAATCGTTTTGGCCATTCCCGGGCCAACGATCATGCTGGTGGTAAGCTACGCTTTGACGCAAGGACGGAAATCCGCGGCGGCTAGCGTGATGGGTGTGGGCCTTGGAGACGCCACGGCCGCCGCGGCTTCGCTTCTGGGCCTGGGCGCATTGCTGGCCGCATCTGCGACGGCATTCACAGTGCTCAAATGGGTCGGCGCCGCTTATCTTGTCTGGCTGGGTCTGAAGATGTGGCGCAGCCGCCCGTCGGCTCTCGGGCCCCATACCGTTGACGACATTCCGGCCGGCAAGATCTTCTGGCACGCTTACGTGGTGACGGCGTTGAACCCGAAGGGAATTGTCTTCTTCATGGCCTTTCTGCCGCACTTCATCGCACCGCAGGCCCCCGTCGTCCCGCAGCTGTTTCTGCTCGGCATCACCTTCGTCGTGCTTGGGATCGTGAATGCCGCTGTTTATGCCTTTGCCGCAGCAGCCGTCGGCCAGAAACTGCGCAGCCCGTCGTTGCTGAGGCTGATCAACCGAGTCGGTGGAGGATTTTTGATCTCAGCGGCGGCGATGACGGCCACCTTGCAAAGATCAAGCAGCTGAGCTCACAGCAACCCTAAGGCCTTAGTGACTCTTGATCGACATATCAAAGATCTGCAAAGCGTCGCGGCATAACCCGTGATAACGTCTCATCGGTGCGCGGCAAAAGGCACTTTCTTTGGCGGCGGTGACGATGGCTCGCCTGCCGTCCCTGTCGGCTTGGCCCCCGCAGCCTGAGATGTTTGCCGCAGGACTTCCAGCGATCTCTTGGCGCCTTCAACGCTCATAAGTCCAAAGCGCTGGATCGCTTCGTTCAGTTCCATTCCACCAATATTCAGCCGCTGCGCCCGCATCATCAGGATGTCCTTATAGGCTTCGGCCCTGACATTATTGGCCTTGCAGAGGATGATAAGCGGTTTGTCGTTCGGGCTGAACAGCAATTGGGACACAGCTGCGGGCGGCAGATCACTCAATCCAGCCAGCAGTAGAGCAAGTTCCGTCGCCTGGCCTGCCTTTGCAAACTTCCGGACAGCCTCATCGACCATTTGACGGCCGCTTTTGATGTCCTTGACAAGCGCATTCACCTGGAGCTTTGCCCGCTCAATCGTCTCAAGCTGGTTTTTCTTCTTTTCCTTGGAGGCCTGCGCCAGCATTTGGGCCAGATAATTGTCTTTGCCCAATGCAAGCACTTGTTTTTGAAGCTCTTCGGTCAAGAGCGGCAGAAGAACCTGGCCGACCTCAAGAGGCAGATCCGGGCGACCGATCAATGCGGCTTGCACCGCCTCATCCCGGCCAACCTTGTCGACGATCGTCATGAAAGAGTTGTCGGCGATTTCCGCGCCCTCATTGGCAGCAACCTTGGACAACACGGACGGATCACCCCGATCGACAAGGACAGAAGTCACAGCCTCTTCAATCGGAACCCTGACCGCGATCGCTTCAAGATGGTCCATGGACGCGGAGGAAGCGATCTCAACCAAGTCCTCAGACTTCAAAACAGGCGAGTTCGTAAGGACGGGTTCGGCGACAGCAAGGGTATCCTTCGCCAATTCGAGCATGAGTTGATGCGGTGCAAAATCGTCTTTCGCGACCCGTGCGGCGAGCTCTGCCCGGGTGTCTTCCTCCAGATCGCCCAACAATTTGAGAGCGATATCCCCAAACAAAAAAGCCGTGTTCTCGCCGCGGGCATCACCAGCAGCCAGAAACATCTCGGTCAGCGTTGCAATAAGGCTTTTGCGGCCTGCTGTGCTTGAATCCTTTGCAAGATCAGCAAGCTTTGCCAATTCGGTCATTCTCTCTCCGCAGCGCGCTACGCGTTGTTCCGTATAGAGTACCGCGACCGGCTTAATAGACCACTACTTCGGATGCCGAGTTTTTAGGTGCCTCATTCACGAAATTGCTTCGCTTGCAACCTGCGGGACCTGAGAGCGCTGCGATGCAGCATCTTTTTTCCTTCGCTTCTCGTTAAGACTGCATTAATGTGAGCGGCTGTGACCGATGTGACGGGAGGAATACAGATGACTCTTGTACGTAACCTGAACATGATCGCATTCTTTGCAGCCTTTGCGTTTTTGGCTGCAATTGTTCTGGGACTGATCTGATATCTCGAGGTTGGTCCGGCAGGGAAATAGAATTGTAGCGCCTGCTAAAGCGCTTCAATAATAGGCTGGACCGGAATTTTTATCTGCAACGAGGAAAGAAAAAACAACCAAAGCAACACCAAGCGGCTGCACATAAGAGCAACACGAAATGTAAAGTGCAGGGGCGCGAGGGACTGCGTTGCAGACAACGTGAAAAGAGATTCACGGGGGCGTACAACATGGAAAACCGGCGTGGGCTCAAGAAGCCGCGCCGGTTTTTTCATTCTCTCTCGGGTTTGGGAGCGGGACGCTGCGCGTCTTAGGCTGCCAGTTGCTCTGCAAGCGATATCGCATCCGCGCGCTTGTCCGGATTGACCATCAGCTGATCCGCTGCGATCACGGTCACATCAGTGATGCCTAGGAAACCAAGGAAGTGCTTTAGGTAGGTCGTCGCGAAGTCGATTTCAGACCCGGCCTGTGTACCACCGGACGCCACTGCTATGATCGCTTTTTTGTCTTTCAAAAGACCAACAGGACCGTTCTCGGTGTACTGGAACGTCTCCCGAGCGCGCGCAACCTGGTCGATCCAAGCTTTCAAAGCTGCAGGCACCGAAAAATTGTAAATCGGTGTACCAATGACAACCACGTCCGCCGCCTTCAGCTCTGAAACAAGCGTATCGGACACGGCGAGTTTCAAGCGCTGCTCCGGCGTGCGCTCAGCTGGATCTGTAAAAGTCGCTCCGACCCAGGTCTCATCAATAAATGGCAGACCTTGAGACACGTCGCGGGTCAGGATCTTCGCATCCCTGTTCGCCGTCGCAAGCGACTTGACCAGCGTCTCAGTCAGCTCTCGCGTTACGGAGCCGGTTTTGCGTGCGGATGCGTCAATATGCAGGATCGTCTTAACATCAGAGCTCATCGGTCTCTCCAGAGTCATGTCGCCAGCGGACATCGCCGGTTTGTTCATGAATAAGAGGTAATAGACTCAACCTTGATCGACTATATATGAAATTGTGAACGGTATATTCGAGGACGCGTAACAATCGATCCGATCAGGCCGACACGAAAAATCCCCGGCGTTCAGCCGGGGATCCTGATCGTTGGCCAAGACAGAACGCAGCTTATCGGTACGGCGCCTTGCCGAATGCATTGATCGTCTCGAGGCGCTCCAGATTGATGATCGCTGACAACATCAAGCGATCCTGGCTCCAGTCCGCAGGCTTTTGAATAGCAAGCCCGGTAAAGAACACCACCGCTGCCATTGGAACAATCAGCATGGCCACCAGCCCGATATGCGGCTTAGCGCGGTCTTGTTCCATCAACGCCTCAACACGGCTGCGGAGCTTTTGCGATGGCGAGCGCCGCAGCAAGCGGTCCTGCACCTCGATCAGCGCGACGGCTGCAACGCTGGATCGGTTTTGGTTCAAAAAGGCTTCGCGCTTTTGGATCCCGGCTTTCGCGGCGCGCAACAGGCACATGCAATAGGACTTCAGATCCACTTGCGCGTTCTCCGCGACCTTTTGATCGCAAGCCAGTTCACGCAGGCGCTCGACTTCCGACTTCCAGATGTAGAAGAACGGATTCCAGAAAAACAACGGGCGCAGGAGTTCCAGACCGATCTCCCACGTCACATCCCCTTGCCGCAGATGCTCAAACTCATGTTTCAAGACGAGCTTGAGGTCTTCGCTCTGGGTCAGAAGCTCGCTTGGCAGCACCACGTAATTCCGGGTCAGTCCGCGGGCCGAATACGGAACAACGGCTGTGTCAGAGAGCAAAAGCCGGAGCCTGCCGTGGTCCCGCCAGACATGACAAGAGGCCAAAGCCCGGTTCAGCTGAATGAAGCCCTTGGCGAGTTTCAGCCCGAAAAACGTGACCCCTGCAAGGAACACCGCCACGATCCCTGCGCCAAGCACAGAGGTCAGGGACAGGATTTCCGTAGAAAGCTGTGCACGCAGGCCCAAAAGAGACTGGAAATCCTGCGCCGGAATGGCAATACCGCCCCGCAAATACTGCGAGACGACCATGTCGGACAAGTTCACGGACATGGCGCCTGGAACAACACCGGCATCCAGAAGGTGACGATAAAGGGCAACGGCTCCCGGAGAGAGTGCGGTGATGACAAACAAGCCATTCAACAGACCGAGCTGAACGGAATAGGCCAGTTTGATGCCCAATCGCTCCAGGACCAATTTCGCGACCAGCCAAACCACCGCCGTGATGGCGAAGGTTATGTTGAGGTCGATGTAGATATCGAAAATCTGGTTAGGTAGCGTCATCTGTCCTCCTCCTGTCCAGTAACGCTCTTATTTCCTCCAGATCGTTCTCCGAAAGATCGTAGTCGTCGACGAGACGCGCCACCAATGAGGCGGGCGTCCCGTCGAACAACTTGTCTGACAAGTTTCGCAAGGAACGGGACTGGTAGGAATCTTTGGAGAGCCGCGGGGAATAGATCAGTGTCTTCCCATCTTTTCGGCTGTCCACGAAGCCCTTTTCATCCAGAATCCGCATGATCGTTGCACAGGACGTATAGGCAAGTTTTCTCTCCGGCGGCAAACATGCGAGGATATCCCGCACGGAACCTTCGCCGATCTTCCAAAGTTCAGTCATGAACTCCAGTTCGACTTCGGTGAGCAACTCGTTGCTTTTACGCTTTCTCATTCTCGTCCTGCAATCATGCGGTTCGGATGGAACTTAACATTCCTATTTTTGCACCATCTCTTGTGAAACTTCTACGTCTAATCTTTGCGTCCAGCCGGCACTAAACCTTCCAGAAGCAGAAGACACCCCAGCCAATACTGATTGCCAACGGCCACCACAGCGGCATGCCGACCAGACCCAGCCAGGCCAGGAAGATATAGGCCGTTCCGAGCAGCGTGATGAAGAGGCGATCACCGCGGGTCGTGGTCAGGCGCAAAATACCGACGCGTTCTGCCCCGCCAGGGAATTTCAGCTCAAGCACCGTCAGGAACCCAATTGCGCTGAAAATGCCGACAAACAAAAGGGCCGTCGGCCAGGTCCAGGCCATCCATCCCAGCATTACACCCTCCCCAGGGCAAAGCCCTTGGCAATGTAGTTACGGACAAAGTAGATCACGATCGCGCCCGGGATGATTGTCAGCGTCCCGGCGGCCGCCAAAAGCCCGAGTTCATATCCGGCTGACGACGCCGTCCGTGTCATGACGGCGGCAATCGGCTTTGCCTCAACCGCTGTCAGTGTCTTGGACAGAAGCATTTCCACCCAGGAGAACATGAAGCAGAAGAAAGCTGCGACACCCACACCGGACTTGATGGCCGGCAGGAAGATCGTCATGAAGAACCTCGGGAAGGAATATCCGTCGACGTAAGCGGTCTCGTCCAGTTCCTTCGGCACACCGCTCATGAACCCTTCCAGGATCCAGACCGCCAGCGGCACATTGAACAGGCAGTGCGCAAGTGCAACAGCCAAGTGCGTGTCGAACAAGCCAACGGCGGAATAGAGCTGGAAAAACGGCAGTGCGAAGACGGCGGCCGGCGCCATCCGGTTGGTGAGCAACCAGAAGAACAGATGCTTGTCGCCCACGAAAGAGTAGCGGGAGAAGGCATATGCTGCCGGCAGAGCCACAGACACCGAGATCACCGTGTTGAGTGTCACGTAGATGATCGAGTTGATGTAGCCCCAGTACCAAGTCGGATCGGTGAAGATCGCGATGTAGTTCTCGAACGTCCAGGTCTGCGGGAACAAGGAGAACCCGGAAAGGATCTCGTTGGTGGTTTTGAAACTCATCGCGACGAGCCAATAAATCGGCAACATCAAGAAGAGGATGTACAGGACGGGAACCAGATTTCTCATTCTCATGATGGTTCTCCTCAAGCTTTGTTGTCGTCTTTCGTCATCAGCGTGTAGAACAACCAGGAGGTCAGCAGCGTGATGGCGAAATAGATGAGGGACATGGCGGCAGCCGGACCAAGGTCGAACTGACCAAGGGCGATTTTCACCAGATCGATGGACAAAAGCGTGGTCGAGTTGCCAGGACCACCACCGGTCAAGACGAACGGTTCGGTGTAGATGTTGAAGCTGTCCATAAAG
Source organism: Roseibium sp. R5 (assembly GCF_055755305.1). Classification (NCBI taxonomy): domain Bacteria; kingdom Pseudomonadati; phylum Pseudomonadota; class Alphaproteobacteria; order Hyphomicrobiales; family Stappiaceae; genus Roseibium; species Roseibium sp. R5. The sequence goes on along the minus strand of NZ_CM146910.1, from coordinate 2,562,593 downwards.
CGGAGCAGGATCGCGATCGTCAGAACCGTTTTCATTTTCGGCAACTGAATGAAGCGGAACACGGCCCAGTTGGACGCACCATCAATCTCAGCGGCCTGATAGTAGGCGTTCGGAATGGACACCAGACCGGCATAACTCAGGAGCACGACCAGAGACGTCCAGTGCCAGACATCCATGACGATGATCGTTACCCAGGCGGCAACCGGATCCTGGGTCATGTCGTAGGAAATGCCCAGAGTGTGGTTCAGGAAGTACCCGAGAAGGCCGATATCCGGCAGGGTGAAGATGTTCCACATCGCACCGACCACGTTCCACGGGATCAGCATCGGCAGAGCCATCAGAACCAGGCAGACCGGAACCCAAGGCCCCTTCTTCGGCATGGAAAGCGCGATCGCAATGCCAAGAGGGATCTCGATGATCAGGATCATGAAGGTGAAAAAAAACTGGCGGCCAAGCGCATTATGAAAGCGTTCGGACTGCAGAACTTCCTGGAACCAGCGAAGGCCTTCCCAGAAGAACAGGTTGTCGCCAAAGGTCTCCTGAACAGAGTAGTTCACCACGGTCATCATCGGGATTAGCGCGTTGAACGCCACCAGAAGGAGAACTGGGAGAACAAAGAACCAGGCGCGTTGATTTTGCGTTTTCATCAGGCAGCCTCCTCTGGGGAACTGGCCAACCAGCCGTCCTTGTAAAGACGGGTCTGGGATTGTTTGAACTGAAGCTTCACGGCTTCACCGGCGCTTGGCGCCTCCCCTTCCAGGATTGCGTGAATGCGGCTGTCATGAGCGATGGCTTCCACCACCTTGTGACGGCCGACGTCGGCAACCTTGCGGACAACGGCTTCAACGCCCTGACCATTGGAAGCAATGGAGACAAATTCCGGACGAATGCCGACTTCAGCGCCGCCATCTGCGACGTCCTTGGCCGGACCCTCAAGGCTCACTTGTTCACCGCCGAAGAAGGCAGCGCCGCCTTTCACATCGCATGGAAGAACGTTCATGCCAGGAGAACCGATGAAGTGTCCAACGAAGGTGTGCGCAGGCCGCTCGAACAATTCGACCGGGGTCCCCATCTGAACGATTTCGCCATCCTGCATAACCACGACCTTGTCGGCGAACGTCAGAGCTTCGGTCTGATCGTGCGTCACATAGATCATGGTCGCCTTCACCCGCTGGTGAAGTTCCTTCAGTTTGGAACGGAGCTTCCACTTCAGGTGCGGATCGATCACGGTCAGCGGCTCGTCAAACATCACGACGTTGACGTCCTGGCGGACGAGACCGCGGCCCATCGAGATCTTCTGTTTGTTGTCCGGTGACAGGTTCGCCGCACGGGTGTTCAGCATGTCCGTGACTTCAAGCATCTCGGCAATCGCGGTGACCCGCTGTTTGACGATGTCCTCGTCGCGGCCCCGGTTGCGCAGCGGGAACGCCAGATTGTCGTAAACGGTCATCGTGTCGTAGATGACCGGAAACTGGAACACCTGAGCGATGTTGCGTTTTGCCGGCGGCAGAGATGTCACGTCCTGATCGCCGAAAAGGATCTTACCTTCCGAGGGAACGAGCAAGCCGGAGATGATGTTGAGAAGCGTGGACTTGCCGCAGCCGGACGGCCCAAGAAGCGCATAGGCTCCGCCGTCTTCCCACGTCAGGTCGATCTTCTTCAGCGCATAGTCAGCATCACTCTTTGGATTGGGGTGATAGCTGTGACGCAGATTTGAAAGCGTGATTTGTGCCATGAAGTCCTCTCCTTACGCCACCAGCTCGCCACTCGGGGCAAAGAAGAAACAGTGGTTCGGATCCAGATAGAACGTGTGGACCTCACCGACGAAGTAGGGATGCACGCCAGGAGACAAAGACACCCAGGACTGCCCGTCCATATCGAAGTGCGCGCTGCTTTCAGAACCGCTGAGCTCGGTAACCTGCACATGGCCCTCAAGGCGCACGGTATTGTGCGCGGTCTCGACCGGCATGACGTGGTGCGGGCGGATAGCCAGCGTGTAAATGCCGTCGGAAAGACCGGCAGCAGCACCCGACAGTGTCCAGCGGGTCTGGTCGTTCAAGATGACCTCGTTCCCCTGCTTGGAGACCTCGGCCGTGTTGATCGGCGGGTTGGAGAACACCTTGGCGGCATCCAGATCTTTTGGTTGCCGGTAGATCTCCGCCGTTGGGCCAAACTGAACGACATTGCCATCGGTCATCAGCGCCGTGCGCCCGCCCAGAAGAAGTGCCTCTTCAGGTTCCGAAGTCGCGTAGACAACGACGGCGCCGCGTCCGGCAAACAGCTCGGGAAGCTGGTCGCGCAGTTCTTCGCGAAGTTTGTAATCGAGGTTGGCAAGCGGTTCATCGAGGAACACCGCGTCGCTTTCCTTGACGATCGCACGTGCAAGAGCACACCGCTGTTGCTGCCCACCGGACAACTCATGCGGATTGCGTTGCAGGTAAGGATCCAGCTTCATCAACTTTGCAGCTTCTGCAACGCGATCCGCGATCTCCGACTTGGCGACACCCGCGATCTTGAGCGGTGAGGCGATGTTGTCGAACACCGTCATGTGCGGGTAGTTGACGAAGAACTGGTGAACCAGGCTGATATTGCGCTTTTGCGCGCTCAGGCCGGACACGTCCTTGCCATTGATAAAGATTTCACCGGTCGCGAGGCTGTCGAGGCCCGCCATCAGCTTGATGAGCGAGGTCTTGCCGGATCCGGTTTCTCCGAGCAGAACATTGAAATGCCCTGGTTCGAGAGACAAGGTGGTTTCCTTCACATGGGTGATGGAGCCCACGCGCTTACTGACGTTTTTAAGTTGTAAAGACATTTTTGCTGCCCGCGTCCGTCCAGGCCCAAGCGCGAATTCAGTGTCGCAGCCGCCTGTCACATTCGGATCGGTGAAGGACCGGGGACACGCCCCGGTCCGATGTTTTGGTCAAGTCAGATCAGGTGATCACTGCTGCCAGCGAGCAACCAGTTCGTCGTAGTTGACGGTTTCGCCCTGCGGCTTCTCGTTTGCGAGCTTGGCCTTCGGAGCACCCGGCTGAGACAGCCAGTATTCTGCGTCACGCTCTTCATTCAGACGCGGTCCGCAACCACCGTAGACGTTGGCACGCTCATCAGCCTGCTGCATACGGGACATGACGATGTCCATTTCCTGCGCGAGGCGGTCCATAGCCTCTTGCGGGGTGAAGGCACCGGAGTTCACGTCACCGATCTGCTGCCACCAGATCTGGGCCAGCTTCGGATAATCCGGAACGTTGACGCCGGTCGGGGACCAGGCAACACGATCCGGGGAGCGGTAGAACTCAACCAAGCCGCCGAGTTTCGGTGCACGCTCGGTGAAGGACTCGTGGTTGACGGTGCTGTCGCGGATGAACGTCAGACCCACGTGGCTCTTCTTGGTGTCGACTGTTTTGGAAACAACGAACTGAGCGTAAAGCCATGCAGCTTTTGCGCGGTCAACCGGAGTGGACTTCAGGATCGTCCAGGAACCCACGTCCTGGTAACCAACCTTCTGGCCTTTTTCCCAGTAAGGACCATGCGGGCTCGGAGCCATACGCCACAGCGGGGTACCCTCGTCGTCCACAGTGTTGTTGCCTTCAGACTTCGGCTTCACCATGTCCGCAGTGAACGCGGTGTACCAGAAGATCTGCTGAGCAACGTTGCCCTGGCTCAGAGCCGGCAGAGACTGGTAGAAGTCGAAGCTTGCAGCGCCCGGAGGCGCATAGTTGCGCAGCCACTCATCCCACTTGCGGATCGCGTAAACAGCCGCCGGGCCGTTTGCAGCACCACCGCGGGACACGGATGCACCAACCGGGTTACATGTGCCGGCTTCCATGCGGATGCCCCACTCGTCAACCGGAACGCCGTTCGGCTCGCCCTTGTCGCCTGCACCAGCCATGGAGAGCCATGCATCGGTCATGCGCCAGCCGAGATCGGGAGCGCGCTTACCATAGTCCATGTGACCGTAAATCGCGACGCCGTCGATTTCTTTGACATCTTTTGAGAAGAACTCAGCGATGTCCTCGTATGCGGACCAGTTGACCGGAACGCCGAGATCGTAGCCGTACTTGTCCTTGAAGGCCTTTTTCAGGTCTTCACGGTCAAACCAGTCTTTACGGAACCAGTAGAGGTTCGCGAACTGCTGGTCGGGAAGCTGGTACAGATCGCCATCCGGACCGGTGGTGAACTGGATACCCATGAAGTCGTCGAGATCGAGACCCGGGTTGGTCACGTCTTTTGCGTCGCCTGCCATCCAGTCGGTCAGGTTGTAGGCGAGCTGCAGACGGGAGTGCGTGCCGATCAGGTCGGAGTCGTTGACATAAGCGTCATAGAGGTTCCGGCCGGTCTGCATCTGTGTCTGAACAGCCTGGACCACTTCACCTTCGCCGAGGATCTGGTGGTTCACCTTAATACCGGTGATTTCCTCAAAGGCTTTGGTCAGAACTTCGGACTCGTAAGAGTGAGTCGGAATGCCTTCGGACAGAACGTTGATTTCCATGCCGTTGAACGGTTCTGCCGCCTGAATGAACCACTGCATTTCTGCAAGCTGCTCATCCTTGGTCAGAACGGATGGCTGGAATTCCTGGTCGATCCACTTTTGTGCTGCCGCCTCATCGGCAAAAGCAGACCCTGCTCCTGCAATCACGGCGCTGGCCGCAACTGCGCAGAGAAGATACTTGCGCATCTTTATTTCCTCCCATGAGAGTATCTATGCCGACATTTATCCGGCTGTGATAAATTGGACTCAGGGAAGCCGCATTGTCAAACTAAAAATTTAGTAGATAGTTCGAGTGGGATTATTGAGACATAAGATATTGAAAAATATCACTTTTATCAATTTCGGCTCGTTAGACATTTCCGACTTTTAAGACGAAACGAAACCCGAAACAGCGCGATTGTGACACATATCTGACAAAAAACCAGCGAAATTTGCTTTCGAATTGCCCAAGTTGAAAACAGATTTGAAATTTAATCGACGCTATTCGCACTGCAAACGAAACTAAAATGACGCGGCGCAGCATAATCTGACAGTCATCCGGCAGATCTTTGTTAGCCTCTTCAGCGCATTTTCTGGATCAGTTCATGTCCTTCAGGAGGCGCCCGTGCTTCCGGGTTTCCTGGATGACATCGCCAAAGGTCTCAAAACCCTTCGACGTGAGGATAGGCAGCAATTTGCAGAGAGCCTCAGCGGTGGCTTCCGCATCGCCAAGCGCGGTGTGGCGGACTTCAGGCCGGATTTCTATGCAAAGCCTGTCACACAATGCATCGAGCGTGTGCACCTCGTTCGAGCCGAACACCACCGCTGACAAAAGCACCGTGTCCAGAATCGGATGGGGCCACTCCAAACCGGCAACTTTTCCGTATTTGTGCAAGAACGCCAGATCGAACGGCGCATTATGGGCAACGATGACCGACTCGCGCGCGAATTCATGGAAGTCCGCCACCGCCTCCAGAGGTTTGGGCGCATCGGTAACCATGGTGTCCGAGATCCCGTGAACCTTGCTGGAGGCAGCAGGAATAGGCCGGCCGGGATTGACCAATTGATCAATTCGTTCGCCGGGAATCATGCGTCCATTGACGACCCGAACGGCTCCGATCTGCACAATATCGTCCTTGTTCGGCATCAAACCGGTTGTCTCGGTATCGAAGACCGTGAAGGAGAGCTCGCTGAGGGAACAGTTTTCAATGGCCTTTTCAGTATCGCGCTCGGTCAGATCAAAATCATAGATCAACGGGCGCGCAGCTTCAGGCGCTATGCGCGCGTTCGTGCTGTCGATCAAGATCATGAACCCGGAGGCTTCGCTCAGCTTCTTCAAGCGCAGCCGGAACGAGAGATTGCCTTTGGTTCCATGCACCTCAACATCCACTTCCCGCCGGGCCTCGGTCAGCTGTTCAAACCCCGGCCGCAGTTCGCTTTCGGTGAAATAGTCGTAGATAGACGAGCTGAGGCGCGGAACATGCACCTGTTTCAAAACATCAGCAGCCTGTCCGTCATAGAGCATGATCTGATGGGTCGGACTGACCAGAACAATTGCAACCGGGATTTCCGTCAGCAGCAAAGCAAGATGTGCCCGCTCCGCTGCGAGCCGCGCAGTTTCTTCGGCGACAATCCCGTCAGCATCCTCCGAGGCTTTCGACAGTTCGCCGGTTACAGCTGCAACGGCCGGCCCCAAATCCCCGAGATAGCGTGCTTCATTTTGATCGACAGAGACCTCTACACCAGCATGCGCCCTTGTCCGCATGGCCGCGGCAATGCGTTCGACCGGCTTGGCGACATTGGTGTCGAACAAAAACCAGCATCCGGTGAAGATCGCCAGTGAGAGAAAGAACAGAAGGATTCCGGAGAAGGTGAAAGCACCGGCCACACCAGTCTCTGCAGCGCGCCCCAATCCCATGTAGAGTGCAAGACCTATTGCCACCCAGACAGCCGCAGTCATTCCCAAGAACATGAGAAATACCCGCAATCGCAAACTGAGTGACGTCAGCATCATCCCACTCCGCAGATCGTTGACACCATCGGATCGCTCTCCGGCACCTGAACCCACTGGATGCCGTCGATTGTGCCACTGTCTTCAAAGGTGACGGCGTCAATGAGGGCGGCCCGGCGCGTTTCTGTACAATCGGTCAGCACCGGCAACTTGTTCACCGTCGACCAGCGGCCGAAGTAATAGGCGTCGGCGAGTTTCATCCCCGGCTGAGCGTCATGGGTCTTGATCGACAAGGTGTCGATCGCAACAAACCGCTCGACATAAGGCAGGGCGAAGGTCCAGGGTCGGTAGAAGGACCGGTTTTCAACGGTCTGCGCAACGACGAGACCCTCTGGCAGCGTTTCCCGGGTTCGCTCGTACCAGCCGTATTCACTTGAGATGGTGGTCGCGAGCATCGCAACACCCGCCATGACAGGGGCAAGCCACTTCGGCATCCGCCCGCCCAGCGCCCGGTTGATCAGCATCACAAGCCCTGCGGCAGCAATACCGGCAACAATCGTTGCAATCAGTTCAACAAACATTCACTCCCCCATCCGGATAACGATGAGACGCCAAGCCCCTCGTCCGGTGTTTTTAATTCAGCATGCCACGGCCCTGCCCCGCCGACGACTGCATAGTTTTGACCACAACAAAGGCATCACGCAAATGGCTGCGCTCAAAGTCTGACAAGATCGAGGGTTGCATGAAGTTGTTCGGCGGCAAGCCCTGCTTGATCAAATCCACCTGGTGCAAGAGCCGCGTTTCCGCGATCAGGTCATAAGCGTCGATCAGATCGCCGCCGCCGGATTGGCTCAACTGCCCCTTCTCCTTGGCCTCGACGAGCCGGGCTCGTGTGTTGACGGCCTTGATCTCACCCCGCAGAGCATAGATCCGCCCGAGATCCACCACCGGCACAACGCCGTTGTGCTTCATATCCAGGGTGTTCTTGTTTTCACCGGACCGGATCGTTGCAAGGCCGCGCAGGAGATTGAGGGGCGGCGTATGCTTTAGCGAATTGCTGATCATATGCGCCACGAAAATCGAATTGCGGGCAGCAACTTCCAGGGTTTCCTCCTGGAGGTTTGCGAACAGTGGCACATGCCCACCGATCGGCCGCAGGTCGAACATCACCGAACTCAGCATTTGCGCCATCGGGTCCGGCTTGTCGATCCAGCCTTCAAAGTAGCTTTTCCAGACCTTTACCGGCTGACACCAGCGCGGATTGGTCGCCATCATGTCACCCGGACAATAGACATATCCGCAGGTGTTCAGACCATCGCAGACGAACTTTGCAAGTTCAGCAAAGTACCCGGTCTGATCTTCTTCCGTAACGCTGTCATCCAAGAACAGGCAATTGTCCTGATCGCTGACGCCCGTCTGCTCCTGCCGCCCCTGCGATCCGCACGCAAGCCATAGGTACGGAACCGTAGCCGGTCCAAGTTTCTCCTCGGCAAGTGCGAGTAACCGCCGGGTTGTTGTGTCCGCGATGTCGGTGATCAAACGGGTCACCACTTCATGACGGTTACCGCTGCCGACCAACTGAACTAAGAGGTTCGGAATACGGGCCGTAACCTTTGCAATCTCTTCGGCCGTGGCCGCATTTGTGATTTCGCCGACCAGTTCAGCCGAACTGACGGCCTGAAACCGCGTGAGATCCGTTTGCGTTACAATTCCGGCCAGTTTCCCACCTTCAACAATCGGGACATGGCCGATCCGGCGTTCCATCATCAGGTGCAAAACATCGGAGCCGATAGAGGATGGGGCCAGCGTCACCGGGTTCGCGGTCATCACGGCGTCCACGGGTGTCTCTATTGGCCGCCCCTCTGCAAGGATCTTCCCGGAAAGGTCCCGAATGGTGACGATCCCGATCAAGGCATCATCGGAATTCACCACACAAAGCGAGGAGACATGGTTCTCCCGCATTCGTGTTGCGGCCAATTGAACGGTGTCATCCGCCGCGCATGTGATTGGCTGTCCCGCCATAAAGGTCGAAACCTGCGTGGTTGCCAAGTCTCTTTCCCGCGCTTGCGGTTTCCGGCTCCGGTCGAAAAAGCGGGCGAAGGGTTGGTGATCGCGGATGAGATCTTTGAACAGCTTGGAAGGAACGACCAACAAGGTCGCGGCGGTGTCTGCGGTCGCGGTTGTCACCGCAAGTCCGTTTTTCAACAGCCCGCGCTCACCGAAAGAGTTTCTCGATCCAAGGTAACTGAGAACAGCACCCTGCTCGTCCCGCACTTCGATCGCACCGTCGTAGATTATAAAAAGGCCCGGAATGCTGCTGCCGAATTCATAGACCAAAGTGCCCGGCTCCAGATCCCGGACATCGATTTGCCCCACGATGGCACTTTGCACATCGGCAGGCAGGGCATCATAAGGATGCACCGATCTTAGGAACTGCAGGATCTGATCGGATGTCAGCGACATGGCACAGCCTTTTGAACCGGTAATAAAAAGTCCTGCCCAGTAAGAACCGGGCAGGACAAGATCGGGACTGAACGGGCCGCCGCAAGCAGCGGCCCGGACAGGTTTTAGTGATCCTGAGCTGCAGCGGCTCCGCGCGGGATCCGAACGCTCTGAACGAGCTCTTCGATTTCCGTCGGGATCGGGTCCGAGGCCTTGGAGACAAAGTAGGCGACGGTGAAGTTCACCATGGCACCAATTGCACCGAAAGACGTGGACTTGATCGGACCGAGCAGCGGATCAGCATCTGTGAAGGAGTTGGTGCCCGGAATGAACAGCCAGCCCTTGTGCAGGAAGATGTAGATCAGCGTGACGGAGATACCTGCGATCATCCCGGCAACCGCACCGCGGCTGTTCACCTTGGTGAAGATGCCCATCATCAGGGCGGGGAAGATCGAGGCCGCCGCAAGTCCGAAGGCCAAGGCCACCGTTTGTGCTGCGAACCCGGGTGGATTCAAGCCCAAATAGGTCGCCACAACAATCGCGACCGCCATGGCTATTCGTGCCGATAACAGTTCGCCCTTCTCCGAGATATTTGGATTGTAGGCCCCCTTGATCAAGTCATGCGACACCGCTGACGAGATCGCGAGCAACAATCCGGCCGCCGTCGAGAGCGCTGCTGCCAGACCACCCGCGGCCACCAGACCAATCACCCAACTCGGAAGGTTGGCGATCTCCGGATTTGCCAGAACAAGGATGTCGCGGTTGAACTTGGTCAGCTCGTTGCCTTCCCAGCCCTTTTCCGCAGCAACTGCTTGCAGATCAGCATTCTTGTCGTTGTAGTACTGGATCTTGCCGTCGCCGTTCTTGTCTTCCCAGTCCAGAAGACCGGTTTTCTGCCACGTCGACATCCAGTCGTACTTCGAGTCGTTTTCGATCTGCTCCACAGCAACAGCGCCGCCGTTGATACCGCCATTCGGCCACATCATTTCGGTGATGTTGAGACGCGCCATCGCGCCAACAGCCGGAGCCGTCAGATAAAGAAGCGCAATGAAGACAAGCGTCCAACCGGCAGACCAGCGCGCATCGGAAACCTTCGGAACCGTAAAGAAGCGCATGATCACGTGCGGCAGGCCCGCAGTACCGATCATCAGGGACAGGGTGAAGAGAACCATGTTCAGCGTGTTGGCATGGTGAGCCGTGTAGGACGCAAAGCCAAGTTCCGTAACCACCTGGTCCAGCTTGGCAAGCAGCGGCACACCGCTGGCAACATCATTGCCGAAGAGACCAAGACCCGGGATCGGGTTGCCGGTCAGCTGCAGCGAAATGAAGATCGCCGGGATGGTGTAAGCCGTGATCAAAACGCAGTACTGAGCCACCTGCGTGTAGGTCACGCCCTTCATGCCGCCGAAAACCGCGTAAGCGAAAACGACACAGGCGCCGATCAGAAGACCGGTTGTGTTGTCAACTTCCAGGAAGCGGCCAAAGGCAACCCCAACGCCGGTCATTTGACCGATAACGTAGGTTGTCGAGGCAACAATCAGACAGACAACGGCAACGATACGGGCGGTCTGACTGTAGAACCGGTCCCCGATGAATTCAGACACCGTGAACTTGCCGAACTTGCGAAGGTAAGGCGCAAGCAGCAACGCCAGCAGCACGTAGCCGCCGGTCCAGCCCATCAGGAACGAAGAGTTGTCGTAGCCGGTGAAAGCGATGAGGCCTGCCATGGAAATGAACGAGGCAGCTGACATCCAGTCCGCTGCGGTCGCCATTCCGTTGGTGACCGGGTGAACACCGCGGCCAGCGGCGTAAAATTCAGATGTAGACCCTGCGCGGGCCCAGATCGCGATGCCGATGTAGAGGGCGAAAGAGCCACCCACAAACAGCAGATTTATCGTAAACTGATCCATATCTCAGGCCGCCCTTATTCTTCGTCCACACCATGCTCGCGATCGAGCTGGTTCATGCGCCAGGCGTAAAAGAAGATCAGCCCGAGGAACACGAGGATGGAACCCTGCTGGGCAAACCAGAAGCCCAGATCGGTGCCGCCGACGGGAATGCCGCTCAGCAGCGGGCGCAGCAAAATGCCAAACCCGAAAGAGACCAGCGCCCAGATGACGAGGCTGATCTTGATGATGCGCATATTGGCGGACCAATATTCGTTGTTGGATGAGTTTTCGGACATACAGTCTCCTCCACTTGATCCTGTTAAGGTTCAAACGCCCCGGCGAACGCGGCGCCTCAATCGCGTGTTTTGAATTGGAACCTTGAGCCTGGATGCTGGATGCTCGCGGTGGAGTGGCTGGGCCTTGAACACAGCGATTTCCGGAGATATCCGAAAAAGCTGCACCATGACTATTTACAACCGATTTGCTCCATTTGGCACGCACTCAGCACTTGGCCGAGGAACCCCCTTCCCTAGACCTCAATCTGTGACCCCGTTCAAAACGGGGTTCATACTGCTTGTTGACCTATCGTGACGATCGTCACCGAACTTCACTGGAATGCGAGTTTAGTTTTCTATCGATGCGCAAAATATACTCAAGACTACTTACGTAGGCCCATACTTCAGTAGGGGCTTCGTAAGTCTATTAGACTAACGAATTAAACTTTAGAAATAAGAACTTGACGCGTGCGGAACACATCCGAAGAACAGTTTTGAGCAGGTAAAACATGACCTGCCTCAGTTGAGCAAATGGGGCACTTATGCAGTGGCGCCCCGGGTCTCAATTTCATGGATTTCAATCAATGCCGGACCGGATATCTTGGCCATATCGATCAGCGCGTCATTGAGCTGCGAAACATCTGTCAATCGGATTGACGGCAAGCCGTAACCTTCCGCGATTTTCAGAAAATCCGGGGCGGATGGCGTCACGCCCTCTGGTTCAATCCCGCTGTCCTCCATGAAAGTGCGGATCTCACCGTATCCGTCATTGTTCCAGACAAGGAAGATGACATTCGCCTCGCAGTCTTTTGCCGACCCGATCTCGGCCAGCGAAAATTGAAATCCACCGTCGCCAACAATGCAAACCACCGGCACACCCGGTGCGCCGAGGCTGGCTCCCACTGCGGCAGGCGGACCATAGCCAAGGGCTCCAAAGCCGGTTGCGGCATTGAACCAGCCCTTCGGCTGTCCAGCTTCAAAATAAAGATTGCCGGAATAGATGGCTTGTGTGGAATCGCCGACGATGATGCAGCCCGGGAGCGTATCGCGAATGGTCTCAAGAACCGCGATCTCTGCCTTCATCTTTGGAGTGAGGGCGGCAAAGGCCTCTTCACGGCAGGCTGCTGCCCGCGCAGCTCCGTCACCACGTTTGGTGTTATCGTGAAGAGCGGCCAGCAAATCTGCCACCAGCTGATCAACGGTGGAGAGGATCGAAAGCGCAGCTGATGGTCCTCGGGCCAGCTGATCTGGATCTATGTCGACCCGTACCAGGTTTTCAAGTTCCGGGAAGCCGTTATCGGCATACATGTCGTAATCGGTCTGACCCATTTGCGTGCCAAGCGCGATTACCAGGTCGGCGTCCGACACAAGCGCGCGGACGGCCTTCAAACTCGGGCTTGCCGGAACCGATAGCGGATGGCCCGCAAACATGCCTCTTGCGTTCACCGTCGTGATCAATGGCGCATCCAGGGTCTCGGCAAGTTGTTGAATCTCTTGAGCTGCCAAGATCGATCCACCACCACACAGGATCACGGAGCGCTTCGCCGCTCGGCACTTGGCCGCGAGGTCAGTGACTTCTGCTGCAGCTCCTCGTGGGCCGGTGACAATGACCGGTTTCCAGACCTCACTTGTTATCTTTTGCGGCATCACATCGGTCGGTATCTCGATGTGAACCGGACCTGGCCGGCGGGATTTCAGAACAGAGAAGGCCCGTTCCATCACAGATGGAAGATCGTTTGGGTCAAGCAGCGTTTGCGACATGACGGCCAGTGTTGCCATCATGGCCCGCTGATCGGGCAATTCATGCAACCTGCCGCGGCCATGGCCAAGACTGTCCCGCGCGTTCACACCGGAGATCACCAGCATGGGGATCGAATCCTGATAGGCCTGCGCCATCGCGGTGATGGTGTTGGTCAGCCCCGGCCCGGTGATCACCAAGGCAACGCCGGGCTTGCCGGTCACACGCGCATATCCATCGGCCATGAAGCCAGCCCCTTGCTCATGCCGAGGGGTGATGTGGCGGATGGGAGACGAGGCCAATCCGCGATAGAGCTCAACTGTATGAACGCCTGGAATGCCAAAGACGGTGTCAACGCCGTTGATCTCGAGAAGGTCGATCAGGGCTTCGCCAACAGTTTTCTCAACTACGCCCATTTCTTCGATCCCGTATTCGCCGCCAGCTCGTCTGCGAACGCCGCGATCTTCGTGGCCGCGTCCCGCAAGGTGTCATCTGCGACCGTCAATGAAAGGCGAATGAACCCTGCCGCCTGTTCGCCAAACGAGGCGCCTGGCATGACGGCAACGTGTTTTTCTTCCAGAAGGCGCGTTGCAAACGTTTCACCATCCAGCCCGGTGCCACTGACATCAACCAGCAGAAACATGCCCGCTTCCGGCATCATGGGACGCAAGGCACCATGGCCGCCAAGATGTTCCATCAAAATCTCGGCACGCCGCTGGTAGCTCTCCCGCATGCGTTCAGCGGTATCAAACTCACCGGAAACGGCCATCGCCGTCATATCCGCAATGAACGGTTGCCCGCCAAAGAGCATGGTTTCGGAAACAGCAAGCAACCGGTCACAGAATTCCTCCGGGCCGACAGCCCATCCAGACCGGAAGCCGGGCGCTGCGTGAGACTTGGAAATCGACGAAACAGCAATCGTTCGTTCCTGCAGAGCCTCAATGTCGAAGGGTGAAGCAAAGGTGCGCTCAAAGATCAGCTTTTCATAGACCTCATCACAAACAATCCAGAGATCATGACGCTGACACACCTCGCCAATTGCAGCAATTTCATCTGCGGTAAGCGCTGCGCCGGTCGGATTGTGGGGCGTGTTGAGAAGCAGCACCCGGGCATTGGGGGTTACGGCCGCTTCAAGGTCTTCCGGCTTGAGGTGAAACCCGTTTTCCGGACGCAAGGGGACCGGCACCATAGCCGCACCGGTCGCAGCAATGACGCCTTCATAAGTCGCGTAGTAGGGATCCGGCACGAGCACCCCATCCCCGCCCTCGACAAGACCGAGCATCACCGCAAAAAGCGCTGTCTGCGTTCCTGGAAAGCAAAGGATGTTGCGCTCCGTAACGCTTGGCCGGCGCTGCCGGTATTTTTCTGTCAAAGCGGCCACGATCTTCGGTTCCCCGCGCCCGTTCGAATACCGGATCCGGCCAGCCCGCATCGACCGTTCAGCTTCATCCAGGAGCGCTTTGTCCGGCATGATGTCCGGTTCGCCAATCGTCAGCTCGATCACCGGTGTGCCCGCATCCATCATCTCGCGGGCTTTCAGATGCACTGTCCATTTCCCGGATCCCAAATGGGTCAACCGGTCGGTGATCGACGCATAACGCATAGTCGGTCTCTCAGGTTTGTTGAGTGTCAGCGGCAAGAGAAATGCCGCCCAAAAGGACTTCCACAGACCGGACAGCAATGCCCGGCAAAGGTGTTTCAGAGAAAAGATCGCCCACCAGCGTGCCTTCCAGCCACAAGCCGTCGATCACGCCGTTGATCGCGATGGCAAGCTCTTGACATCGCTTGGTGTCCGCGGCTTGCCCGGCTTCCGTGAGCACATCGGCCACAAGCGCTTCAAGCACAGACCGGAACGCCAGATAGCTCTCCCGGTGGATCTCGGCAAAGTCCGGGTCGACCCGCACATGACTGATGAAGGCCGCCCAGAGTGACAAAGCACGGCCGTCGGCGACCGGCGGCGTCAGGTTCGCGACAATGAAGTCATGCAACCGGGCCCGGGCGCTCGATTGCCCCTTGTCGGCAGCGTCGGCGACCTTTGACGTCATGCCGGTCATGACTTCGCGATAGGCGGCCTGCAGCATCTGATCTTTGCTGGAGAAATAGTGGCGGATGAGACCGGGTGTAACACCAGCCCGAGTCGCCACTTCGCGCACGGTTGCCCCTTGCAATCCGAGCTCGGAAATGCAGTCCAGTGTTGCAGTGATCAGATCTTGGCGGCGCTCGGCTTCCGGCGCTCTATGGAACGACCGACGGGTCATCTCACCACCCGTTCGATAGTGGTCAAAACCGGGTCTTCATCTTGCAGGAGACAAGCGGCTGTAAACGTCGCACTCATTGCACCTCACGCCTCCCGTTTCTTAAGCCGCCGCCCATTTATGGGAGCGTAAGCGCGCCATTCATGCGCTCGGATTCCGGCTTACTATACGACTGAATAATAAGCACACAAGCCCAAATTATACACTTGAATAATTTCTGAGCCGATGCAAAGCTTCACCGAATGACCGGGCAGTCAGCTGGCGCTCTACCGGAAACAACGACAAGCCAGCGGGGACAAAAACACCAACAGCTCTGGCAGTTTAGCTGGGCAATGGCGGAAGAATGGAAGATGTGGCGCCAGCCATAGAGGTGCGAGACCTCTTTAAGCGTTTTGGACCTCTGGAGGTGCTGAAGGGGGTCTCGATGACGGCCAACAAAGGAGACGTCATCGCCATCATTGGCGGGTCAGGTTCCGGCAAATCTACCTTCCTTCGATGCATCAATATGCTTGAACTTCCCAGTGCCGGATCCGTGATAATTCACGGCGAAGCCATTGCCCTGAGAGACGACAGTCATCATGGCTTGCGCCCGGCGGACCGGAAGCAAATCGAGCGCATCCGCAGCCAGCTCGCCATGGTCTTTCAAAGTTTCAATCTGTGGCAACACATGACGGTGCTGCAAAACGTGATTGAAGTGCCAGTTCACGTGCTCGGCATGAAACGGGATGAGGCGGTCGAAATCGCCGAAACGTTGCTGCGCCGGGTCGGGCTTCACGAGAAGCAGGACGTCTATCCGGCCTTCTTGTCCGGAGGTCAGCAGCAACGCGCAGCAATTGCCCGCGCCCTGGCTGTCCAGCCGCTGGCGCTTCTCTTTGACGAACCCACGTCCGCGCTCGATCCGGAACTGGTTGGGGAAGTGCTCAGTGTGATCGGAGACTTGGCGAAAGAAAACAGAACAATGGTCCTCGTGACACACGAGATGAAGTTCGCGCGCGACGTCGCAAGCCACGTGATCTTTTTGCACAACGGCATCATCGAAGAACAGGGACCGCCAGACCAGGTCTTTGGCGCCCCGAAATCGGAGAGACTGAAACAGTTCATCAGTTCGGTCCACTAGGCCGGATACTCACGGCCATACCGTGAGCCGGCAACCAGAGTGCCGAAGCCCTGCCGGGAGGAAAAGGCAGTCTTCGGCAAGTTCAAAGACCGGTTGTCCCGCACCTCGTCGCGGGCGGACCATCCCGACCAATCGGGCAAACACAGTGAAAACAGGGGAACAGCATGAAACACATGATCAAAGCAGCTTTTGTGGCAACCGCAGTGAGCGTTGCAGCAATCTCCGGCGCCCAGGCGCAAGACGTTAAAGTCGGGGTTGCTGCCGAGCCATACCCGCCGTTCACCTCCCCGGATGCCAGCGGCAATTGGGTCGGTTGGGAAGTTGAGTTCATGGAAGCGATCTGCGCGGAAGCAAAGCTCAATTGTGTCATCACCCCGGTTGCCTGGGACGGCATCATCCCGGCGCTGACCTCCGGCAAGATCGACATGATCGTCGGCTCCATGTCGATCACCGAAGAGCGCCTGAAAACCATCGACTTCTCCGACAAGTATTACAACACGCCGACCAGCATCATCGGTGCCAAGGGGGACGACTTCGAAGCAACACCGGAAGGTCTGTCCGGCAAGATCCTCGGCGTTCAGGTCTCCACGATCCATGCAGCCTACGCGGACAAGTACTTCGCTCCGACCGCTGACGACATCAAGCAGTACCAGACACAGGACGAAGCCAATCAGGATCTGGCAGCTGGCCGGGTCGATGCGGTTCAGGCAGACGCCATCGCTCTTGACGCATTCTTGAAGTCTGACGCAGGCGCATGCTGCGAATACAAGGGCAATGTGGCTGATGATCCGGCCATTCTCGGTGCCGGTGTGGGCGTTGGCCTGCGCAAGGGTGAAGATGAGCTGAAAGAAAAGATCAACGCTGCAATTGCCGCGATCCGCGCCAACGGCACATACGAGGAGTTCACCAAGGAGTACTTCGACTTCGACATCTACGGCGGTTAACGGCCAGCCTTCCGCTCTTCCGCCGGCGCGCACTTGTGCCGGCGGCCCTCTGCTTTTGAAAAGGTTGCCTGCCGCCTATGGCCGTTGATGCCGGATTTCTCAATCTGAACCTTCTCGCTCTTTCTCCGCCCGGCTGGGGCGGCGTGCTTCTGGAAGGCTTTGCCGCGTCTTTGCAACTCGCCGTCGGCGGGTTCACGCTCGGTCTCATGATCGGGATTGCGGGGGCCTTTGGCAAACTCTATGGCGGCCCGATCCTCCGGGATCTTCTCGAAGTCTACACCACAGTGATCCGCGCGGTGCCGGAACTGGTTCTCATCCTGCTGCTCTACTACGCCGGCACAGATGCGGTGAACGCATTGCTGGGCCTTGCCGGCCTGCCACGTGTCGACATCAGCGGTCTTGCCGCTGGGATTTTCGTGATCGGTGTTGTTCAGGGCGCCTACCAAACGGAAGTCTTGCGGGGTGCCATCAAGGCCGTGCCGCCGGGGCAAATCGAAGCCGCGCGCGCCTATGGCATGTCACCGTTGAAAACGCTGCGCCGCATCACCCTGCCCGCCATGCTGCCCTACGCCATTCCGGGGCTCTCTAATCTCTGGCTGATCGCCACCAAGGACACCGCGTTGCTGGCGGTCGTCGGCTTCAGCGAACTGACGCTGGTCACCCGCCAGGCTGCGGGCAGCACCAAGGCCTATATGCTGTTTTTCTGCGCAGCCGGTCTCATGTACCTGACACTGACGCTGGTTTCGAACCGCGTCATAGCCATCATCGAAAAACGTGCCCGCCGCGGCATAGCGGGGCCGGTGTGAGATGAGCGATACCAAAGTCACCATGCCCGCTTATGTGCCGCCGCCCCCACGCCGTTTGTTGGAGCCGCACCGGATATTCCTGATCGCCTTCTTTGGAGTGATCGTCTTTTGCGCCATTTACTTCATGCGCTGGGACTGGCTGCCAAAATATCAGACACGGCTGCTCTACGGCATTGGCGAGACACTGTTCCTCCTGTTCTCAACCGCCGCCGTCGGGTTTCTGCTGGCGCTTCCAATCGGCCTTGTCCAGGTTACGGGCCCCTGGCCGCTTGCAGCGCTTGCCCGCGGGTTCTGCACATTGATCCGCGGCACGCCACTGCTCCTGCAACTCTGGTTGCTCTACTACGGTCTCGGATCCGTCTTTGCCCAATACCCGGAAATCCGCCAATCCATGTTCTGGCCGTATTTGCGGGACGCCTGGCCCTACGGCTTCACGGCCTTGATGCTATCGTTCGCGGCCTATGAAGGCGAAGTCATGCGCGGGGCCTTTGCCGGCGTGCCGCGCGGCGAGCTGGAAGCCGCCCGCGCCTTCGGCATGAGCCGCTTTACGATGTTCCGCCGGATCTGGCTACCACGTGCCTTCTATCGCGCCTTGCCGACCTTGAGCGGCGAAACCGTGCTGCAACTGAAATCGACGCCTCTGGTCGCAACGATCACCGTGGTCGATGCTTACGCGGTCATCACACGGGTGCGCCAGGACACCTTCCTGGTCTACGAGCCTTTGCTGCTGCTGGCCCTCATCTATATGTGCCTGACCGGAATTCTGGTATTGCTGTTCCGCTATCTTGAAAGCCGCATTCCAAGCCGGGGCGCCTAATCTACAGCCAATATTTGAAAGCACTTTTGTAAATGACCAAACAGGCCACCAATTTCGATGCGGATCTGGTCGCAACACGGCGTCATCTGCATTCCATCCCGGAGATTGGTCTGTCGGAATTCAAGACCTCGGACTATGTCGCCGGCGAACTCACCGCGATGGGCTATGAGGTGACACGAGGCCTTGGCAAGACCGGTGTTATTGCGACCTTGCGCAATGGCACGTCCAGCCGCAGCATTGGAATCCGGGCCGACTTTGACGCCCTGCCGATCAAGGAAGAGACCGGCGCAGACTATGCCAGCACTCACCCGGGCGTGATGCACGCTTGCGGCCACGATGGTCACACCGCAATGCTGCTTGGCGCGGCCAAACGCCTGGCAGAGCGCAAACAGTTCGACGGCACGGTGCATCTCATTTTCCAGCCAGCCGAGGAGAATTTTGGCGGCGGGAAACTGATGATTGATGACGGCCTGTTTGAGCGGTTTCCCTGCGACGCGGTGTTTGGCCTCCACAATGACCCCGATTTGCCCTTTGGGGAGTTCCATTTCATCGACGGCCCAATGATGGCGGCAGCCGATGAATGCAAGATCACGGTGATCGGCAAAGGCGGCCATGGGGCGGAACCGCAATCAACTCCGGACCCGATTGTCTGCGGCGCGTCGATCATCATGGCCCTGCAAAGCATTGTGGCGCGTAACATCCATCCCATGCGGCAAGCCGTGATCACGGTTGGTGCCTTCAACAGCGGCATTGCCAGCAACGTGATCCCGGAGCGGGCCGAAATGAGCCTGACCGTCCGCGCTTTTGATCCCGATGTCCGGGACGAGCTGGAGACCCGCATTCGACAGGTCGCGGAAGGCCAGGCGGCAAGCTACGGCCTCAAGGCGGCCGTTGATTATGAGCGCGGTTATCCACCTATGGTGAACCCAAGCGAAGAGACAGACTATGTGCGGTCGATTGCCCGGCGCTTTGCCGGCAGCGACAAGGTGAAAACCATGCCGGACCCGATCATGGGCAGCGAGGATTTCGCCTATTTTCTTGAAGAAAAACCCGGCTGTTTCTTTCTGCTTGGGACGGCCAAAACGGACAACGACCCGCCGCTCCATCACCCGAAGTACGACTTCAACGACGACGCCCTGCCCCTCGGCGCAGCGTTCTGGGTGGACCTGGCAGAGGATTTTCTTTCGGGACTAGACACGGCTGAGTGAACAGATTTCAATTGGCTCACGCCAGCCCGGAGCGGACATTCATTCTGATTGCGGCGAATGTCTCAAAGGAGCCCATCCAAGACCTTCGGTGCGGTGCGCTGAGCTCGAAACTCGGGCGGGAAACGGGAATTTGCTGCGGATTGTATGAAGGTCCGCTTTGCGGATAAAGCAACCAAAATCGGTCGTCTGGTATGGCTTATTTGCGCCATGCTTCGAGTAGACGGTTGGTGCCAGAAGCTACCCTTCCTGGCGCGTTTCATCTGCGAGGCAACCCGGCTTTGGCCAGACCATCGAGCACGTGCTCCAACGCGTCCTCCTGAGGAATGTACTGGCCAAGATACCACCTGGCATTGCTTGCGAATGCAGGGTTCAGGTGCATGAGCCGTTGCACTTCGATTTCGGCGGCCCTAGTCAACTCAAGTTGCGCCAATGCGGCCGCACGTTCCAGCGGACCCCAAAAAAAGTTCGGCATGCCAAATGCGATTGCTGCGGCCAAGGCTGATTCATAATCGCCACCATCATAGCGGGCCAAAAAAGCCGAATGGTTCATCCAGCCTGGCAGCTGGCTAACGACAGGCGGTTCCAGATCGACGGTATCAGCTATAGCCCGGAGAGGCATGGTCAGCGTCAGCATCCAGTTTGCCATTATCGACACTTCGGGGTCATCGCCAAATTTGTTCATCAATCGATGCCCAAGCACTGAAACCTGGTCGAGGTTTCCGGCAAACAGCTCGAACATCGCAAGATTAAAGATAACCGCGGGATGATCTGGATCGATTGATGATGCGAGTTCGATCGATCGCCAACCTTCATCGAACAGGTCTCCGCACTCACGTGCAAATCCGTATTTGTGAGCATCGAGGCAGATATCGGCATAGGCAGACAGCAGTTCCACATTCTCCGCATCCGCACTCAAGGCGGACCGCAGCGAACGAAACGCATGCTGATGTGTGGAGGCGGTCAATTCCTTCTGATACTGAATTGCCAAATCCAGGGCTTTAGTACCAGCATCCACGTCCGGCTCGAAGGCTCGATAGCGGAATTTCAGCCTGTAATTTCCAGGCTCAATCTCGATCCGCAATTCGTCGGTCAAGCCCTCTGTCAGATAGTAGAGTTCAACGGCATTGCGCAGCCGATTGGTTGCAACACGAACTGTAGCATCTTTGGAACTGCGGAAATCGTCTCCTTTTTTGAACACCTGATTGGCAATGGTGCGAGCTTCGAGACGATAGCCGCGCCCGCCCAACGTCTCCTCCACCAAGTACCGCAGATAGCGCTGAAGCATCGGTGCATCTCGGAACTTTCGGCTCTGCAATATCGCCGACAATTGGCGAATTACGTGATCCGCCGACACGCCAAATGCTTCACTCACCGATGGGCTATTGGTGCTTCTGACAACGGTATGTTTCTCGCCGGACATATCAAAATAGCTCTCCAAGGGAGTGTTACTAACATCTTATGCGAAAATCCGGTCATCGCTACTATGAGCGCCAGCATTATGGGTGTCCACGATCTTACGGAAGGGATCTGAAGTGAAGGACAAGAGCCAACACAACGAGAACGAAGATCAGCAACCAGACGATCCGTCCAAGCGAGACCTGCTTAAGGTCGCGGCTTCGGCGGCCGCTGCGGGAGCCACTCTCGGGGGGACAACGTCGGCCGGCGCATACGGCATTGACGGCGTGGAGGACAACCTGAACAAGACCGGCCGCCAGCGTCTGCCGTTCCGGCAAGGCCAGCGGACGTGGTTCGCGAACATTGCTAATTGGTACGAGTTCCCGACAACCGATCCGGAAATCCTCGAGGTTTGGGCCTATACCGACAAGCTGAGCTATGCGCCGGGCGACACGGTCGCGCTGCATGTCAACACCACCGCTGACGCCTACAGTTTCGAGGTGTTCCGCGACGGCGGCACACTCGACAGCGTCCTGAAGCAGGAAAACGTTGCCGGGGCCTATCACGACACGCCGCTTGAAGCCTATGAATCCGGCTGCAACTGGCCGGTCAGCACGCAGTTCACGATCCCCGCCGACTGGACATCCGGGGGCTATGTCATCGTCCTGACCGTCGAACGGGACGGTACGAAAATCGAGCACGAAGCATTCTTCGTCCTGCGCAGCGCCAACCCGGGCCGGACGGCCAAGATCCTGTTCCTGCCCGCCATCCCGACCTGGATCGCCTATAACGACTGGGCGGGCGGATGTTCCTATCGCCTGCCGCCGGAGGCGGGCGGCGGCGGGCGCGAGGCGCGGGAAACCAGCTACGCCGTTCACACCAGCACGCACAAGCCCTGGCCGCGCGGGTTCATCCGATTTCCGGAGGTTGGCATCGAGAACTTCCTGCAAGAGAAGGCATCAGGGACCGTGCCGATCAACTGGGAGGTCACCTACCCGGAGTTCGACTATGTCTTTGCCAATGGCTACGCCATGTTTTCGTGGATGGCCGGTTGGGGCTATTTCGACCGCCACTTCGCGATCTGGGCGGAACAGAACGGCTATGAAATGGACTATGCGTCCATGCATGATGTCTACGACAACCCGGCCTTGCTGGAGCCCTACGACCTGATCGTCCAAGTCGGTCATGACGAATACCACACAGTCGAGTACCGCAAGGCTGTCGATGCGCACCTCGCCAGAGGTGGCAAGGTGATGCGCACGGGTGGCAACCTGATGTGGAAGGTGCGCTGGGACGAAGAAAACAAACGCCAGACCTACTACAAGCACGGTCGCCGGAAAGAAGACCCGATGTATGAGGAAGGCAAGCGCGAGTTGCTGACTGTCGGCTGGCACCATTTCGAAAGCCCGACGGAAAACCCCGTCACCACCTGGGGGGTCAATGGCCACAAGGGCGTCTATGCCAATACCGGCGGCGTGACGCCGCGCGCTTCGGGTGGGTTCACTGTCTACCGAAACAAGCACTGGGTCTTTGAGGGGACGGACCTCTACTATGGGGACATTTTGGGTCGCATCGTGCCCGTTGTCGGGTTCGAAGTGGACGGCGTGGACTATACGTTCCGCCACGGCTTGCCCTATCCGACCGGTGAGGACGGCGCACCTGACACACTCGAGATCCTTGCCCTGGCACTCGCTTCGCAGGCTGAAGAAACCGATCACGGCCATTCCGAAGGCTTGCATATGTGGGGCGACAGATTCGATGACGCGCGGGAGAACGCGGAAGAAATGGGCGAAGAACCCACCCAGGAAAACCTGGAGAAGCGGATCCATGGCAACAGCGCGGTCACCTATATGCAAAAAGGCCCGGGCGAGGTTTTCGCCGCCGGGACGTGCGGGTGGGTGCACGGCCTGAAGGGCGGCGACCCGTTCATCGAGCGCGTGACCAAGAACGTGATGGACCGGTTCACGTCATAAGATTGCGGGCCCGGCGATCCGCGATTGCCGGGCAGGCCTTTTCCACAGCACCACAACACGGAGCAGACCATGCGGTTTTGCCACGGACATGCGGTCGCAGCGGCGATCGCCCTGACGGCCTCCAGCGGTTTTGCGGAGGATTTCACCTACCACACGCAGTATGCAGACCAGATGGGAACCAAAGCCCCCGCAGCACGCAACCTGACAGAGGCGAATTCGACCGCTGCAGGGGGGGCGGTCTATGCCAACCGCAATGGGTCAGAATTCGCCACGGTGGCCTATAACTGGGCACCGTCTTCGACCCCTTTCAGCTTCTTCGAAGGCGGTGTGACGCCGATGTCTTCCGAAGATCGGGCGCATCTGGAAACAACCAACACGGATGGCTACATCGTCGTCAAGGACGGCGTCATCATCCGTGAATATTACGCCGAAGGGATGCACCCGACGACCAAGCACGGGATACACTCGACGGGGAAGTCCTATACCTCCGCAATCTGGCATGACGCATTGTTGCAGGTGATGGACAAGACTGTGGGCGAACTCATGCCTGAACTCGCACAGTCCGTCTATGGCGACCAGACCGTACGCAATGTCGTTGATATGCGTGCCCCGGTGTTCTGGTACGAAGATTACGCCGATCCCGAGAGCCCGGTCGTGCTGTCATTTGCAGCTGTGGGTCTGGAATACAAGAATGACGAATTTGAGACCGTTGCATTCACGAAAACGCTGAAGCGCAACCCGAAGCTGGAGGATGGCGATTGGTATTATGTTTCGAACAATACCAACCTGATGGGGCTGCTGGGCCCGCGCCTTGCCGGTGTAAGCGCCTATGAAGGAACGCGACAGTTTCTTGACGCTTTGGGCACGGAGTACATCTCTGGCAGCGTCGCCAATCTTCACGGTCAATACGATGCGGGCGGCGGTCAGTACATGACGCTTCGCGATATGGTGAAGCTCCCTTATGCGATGGCGAATGGTGGTATGGTCGCGGATCGCCAGGTTCTGTCCGAGGCTTACATCAACGATGTGTTTTCTGCAGACGATGCCAAGCGCGCGGCCTGGGCGAACGGTCCCTACGCTGAACCGATGCCGGATATTCAGTTCTATTCCAATCAATGGTACATCGTGGATGAAAACATCGCCGTCGGGATCGGTTCTTACGGCCAATACCTTGCATTCAATCGAGAAACGGGTGTCGCCATAGCCAAAATGTCCACGTACCACACGGGGCAGAACTTCCCGCAAGGCACACCGGATCTCGCTTGGGTGATCGAACAGGCGCGGTCCTACTGATCTTAACATCTTGGGGGCCGAGCATCTGGCTGGGCTGGCAACAGACGGCTTTGGCCACCCTTGATGCAAGGAGGCATCGGCATGAGGCGCCCACGCATTGCGCATGCGCGCTGGCGCCCGCGGCCATGGTAGAGGAGGTTGACCACGGCCATTCGGAAGGGGTGCACATGTGGGGTGATGCTCTGGCGGATGCACGGGAAATCGCGGCCGATCTGTATCCGGAACCGACCGAGGAAGACGCATAGAAACTTGTCTACGGCAACTGCGCGGTCACCTACATGCAAAAAGGCCCGGGCGAGGTTTTCGCCGCCGGGACCTGCAATTGGGTGCACGGCCTGAAGGGCGGCGACCCGTTTATCGAGCGGGTGACGAAGAACGTGATGAACCGGTTCACTTCCTGAAGACCGCGCCGGGTCCAAGCGGCTTGAGCTGCAGGCCTCGGCGCGACTTTGTTAAGGCACACCATTCATCAGCATGGTGTGTCCGAGGGGAAACCATTCAATACAGAGCGGTCATTCGTAGCAAGTTTGAAGAATGTCAGCATTGGGCCGTTGTTCCCACTCGGCCGAATGGCTGCAATGTCCGCATGGCGGACCTTGCACCTGAGCGCAGCGAATTCACAATGTCCGACCTGAAACTGGCGCTACAAATGGCGATTTAACTGGGTTTAAAGGGCCTTCAAACGGCGTTCAAAAGATGGTCTGAAACGAGCTAGAAGGCCTCAAATAGACCGAGAGTTGAGCCCCTTTGCCACCCAACGCTCCCGAAACCATGAGAAAAACCGAAAATTCCAGATTGTTGTGTCAATAATTCCAGTTTTGGGTGGCGAGCTAAAAGCGCTTTGCGATCAGGCCTGACAGTCTGAATGTCTTTCCCGAAGGGCTCACCGAGAGAGATAGCTTAAGAAAAATGGTGGGCCCGGAGGGACTCGAACCCCCAACCAATCCGTTATGAGCGGACGGCTCTAACCAGTTGAGCTACAGGCCCACGGCGGCAGCCAAACATGATTTGACGCACGCCCTAATTTGCTACCTACACGAAAGGCCCCGGCCTCTCAAGCGGTTTCCAGCCTCCTCAACAAGGCAGTTTTTGCGTTACCCAAAGCGCAGCGTCTTTGCACCTGTACCCGCACACTCATCAGGCAAAAACTTCATTCTGAAAGCGCAGCACGGCGGTTCAACGGCCGCTCTTCAAACAGGAAAGGCCGCACCGGCAGAAAACCGGCGCGGCCCTTACGAATTTGCCCCCAGGAAGTTACTCGCCAGCAGCGGGTGCCGCGCCATCCTGTTTCTTGTTCAGCATGTCCCAGTTCTTGTAGAAAACCCGGTTGATGCCCGACAGAAGCACGTTGAAGATCTTCACGCAGACATTTTGAAGACCGGTGAACGCGCTCGGGCGCAGGACATCGACGAACACGCAGGCGCGCAGGCCGTCTTCGCCATTCACTGAGCGATGTTGGATCGTGTCGTCGAAGATGAACAGCGGATCGTCGTGCCAGAAATGCTTCTCGCCGTTCACCTCGATGAACACCTCATCGCTCTGGCGGGTGGTCATGTTGTAGAGGAGACGGATGGTCAGGCGGAGCGGGCCGAAATGGAGGGACGTCTTCTCCTGACCATTGAACAGGGATACACCGATCGTCTTGATGTATTTGAAGTCGCGATTGAACTCAGGGATCGACTGATCGCCCTGTTCGTCATACCAGCGATAAAAAACCATGCCGCGGCGCTTGTCGCCCATGCGGGCCTTCAGGTCGGTGAGGATTTCATCCTGACGATCCTTGAAGACCTGAAGCATCTCTTCGATTTCAGCGCGCTCCTCATCAGGAAACTCGCTCAGCTGCATGCGGTAATGATGACGCTTGGAGATCAGATCAAACAGCAGGTTCACCGGTGACAGCACCCAGGTCAGAAGGCCGTTACCGGAGAAGTACTTGGCGATCAGCGCACTGTCGAACCGCTTGTGGCGGGCAAAGTCGATCAAGCCGCACACAATGAAGATGCCCGCAATCCACGGCACGAGCCAAAACAAAATGGCCAGTGGAATGATCACACGCAACAAGCGGCGAACAGCTTTGGAATTCATCGACGACCTCTTGATATTGCGCCTCCGGAAAGGGGAAGCAAAAAGCGCCGCACAATGTCACGTCCTGACTGCGCGCGCAAGGACGGGAAACTGCTCATTCCCGCGGTTTGGTCCTCTCCCGAAGAGGTCCATATTCCCCGATACGAACCGGACTTTCAATGGCCCTCCGCGCGAGGTACGGTCGGGCGAAAGAATCTGCAATGCCAATCAGTTTGGCGGGACCTTCGCATGCGCTCACCCCTGTTGACCCTTACCCTCACCGTCTTCCTGATTTCCATGGTTGGCTGGCTTTTGGTGGTCGGGCGGTCACTGCTTCTGCCGTTCATCATCGCAATCATCGTCTGGTACATGATCAACGCGCTGTCGAACGTTTACCGGCGGATCGGCTACAGGAATTTTCATCTGCCCGGGCTTGTGGCGTTTCCCCTCGCCCTTCTGACAATCTTCAGCGTCAGCACGTTTGTTCTGGACATTGTCGCCGTCAACCTTACCCAGCTCGCCCAGGATGCGCCAACCTATCAACGGCGGCTGGAAGAGCTGTTCATGCAGGCAGCGGATCTGTTCCATCTCAACGATCCGGTGGAACTGCGCGACCTTTTCCCGGATTCCGTGGTGCCAAGGATGGTGACGGCGGGGGCCAGTGTGGTGACCGCAATTGCGGGGTCTGCCAGCCTTGTCTTCATCTATGTACTGTTCCTGCTGCTTGAGCAGTCCACCTTCGACCGGAAGTTCGAGAAGCTGTTTGCGACACCGGAGCGGGCGAAAGCCGCTTTTGCGATCCGCGCGGAAATCAATTCCTCGCTGATGCATTATTTCACCATCAAGACCGCTGTGTCTGTCGCAACAGGCGTCCTCACAAGCCTGGTTCTTATCGCAATCGGATTGCCTTACGCGGCCCTTTTCGGCTTCATTGCCTTTGTCCTGAACTACATCCCGACGATCGGGTCTTTGATAGGCGTGATTTTCCCGAGCCTTCTGGCGATCGTTTATTACGACACCCTTGGTCCCTTCTTGATTATCGCGACGGGCCTTGGACTGATCCAGTTTTCCATTGGCAATCTGATCGAACCGCGGCTGATGGGGGCAAACCTGAACCTCTCCGGACTGGTGATCATGTTATCTCTGGCGCTTTGGGGCGCGATCTGGGGTGTGGTCGGGATGGTGCTGTGTGTGCCGCTGACGGTGATGATCGTGATCGTCTGTTCCAAAATCGAGGCAGCAAGGCCTGTAGCAGTTCTGCTTTCCGAAAACGGCGAGATCGGCGATCTGCCCGCCGCCACTCAGCCGGGCAGCTGATCCCTCATTCGAAGGGCACGGACTAGATGAATGCCAGCTGAACCACGTGGCCTTACCCCTGCCCTATTGGCGGTTCACCTCTGCAACAGTTTTTGAATATCGTTCAAAGGAATAAGACCCATGCAGCAGTTCATTCAGTCAGGCATTGGCAAGCTGCCAAAAATTTCGAGAAATGCCTTCATCGCCGCCGCATTCGCAGTGGCATCACTCGCCGCTGCTCCTGGCTATGCCGACGAGACCGCTGCCCTCACCGGGACAATCACAATGGACGGCCGCGGAACAGTCTCTGTCGCCCCGGACATGGCGGTGATCACCGCACGGGTGGTCACGATCTCAAAGACGGCAGCTGATGCTCTGTCCGGAAACACTGCCGATCTCGCCAAGGTGATCGAGAAGATCAAAGCCGCCGGGATTGAGGCCAAGGACATCCAGACAAGCGGCTTTGCGATCTATCCGCGGTATGAACGAGTCACGGACAACTCGAACCGCCAGCCGGACATCACCGGTTATGAGGTCCGCAACGGCGTGGAAATCAACGTGCGAGACCTGACCAAACTGGGCGACCTTCTGACAGGTGTCGTCGAAAGCGGCGCGAACTCAGTCGACGGCATCCGCTTTCAGGTGAGCGACCCGGACGAGAAACTCGACGAGGCTCGCAAGCGCGCGGTCCAGGAAGCAAAACACAAAGCAAGCATTTTTGCAGAAGCGACCGGCGTTGAGCTCGGCGGCATTGTCTCGATTTCAGAAACCGGGATTCAGATGCCCAGGCCGGTCATGATGCGCGCAGAAGGCATGATGATGGCCAAGGCCGATGCTGTTCCGATCGAGGCAGGGGAAGAAACCATCTCTGCTTCGGTCACCATTCAATGGCAGATTGCGAACTAATCAACACCATCAATCGCAAGGGCATCCATTGCCCTTGCGCCATTTTATGGCGTTGGTGTTACTGAGGTTCAGCCGGTGGTATCGAGAGCATCGTTTTTGGCGGAAAAGCCTTCTTCCGGATCGTAAATGAGCGGAATGCCCAGCTTTTGACTCCACTCTTCTGCCACCTTGTGAAGTTCGCCGCTCTTCTTCAGCTCATCAAAAGCGTTTTCCCACTTCTTCAGGAGGTTCGGATCAGTGCCATTCGACACCATGAGATAAGAGGGGGAGCGTCTATGAATGAACACCGGTTCCACTGCAGACGGCAGCATGTCGATTTCCTGCAACACGGTTGATGCCTGCAGCTGGGAGGTAATCCAGACATTTACCCTGCCAGCCAAAAGCATCCGGGCACATGTTTCCTGATCATCCGCTTCGACTGTGTCGATGCCCGCTTCCTGAAGCAATTTGACCTGCCAGGATCCTCGAACCCCAACTGCGGTCAAACCTTGCGAACGGGCGTCTTCCAGACTCTCGATCTCGATACCGGAGTCTTTCTTGGCAAGAAGCCCATGTG
Source organism: Roseibium sp. R5 (assembly GCF_055755305.1). Taxonomy (NCBI): domain Bacteria; kingdom Pseudomonadati; phylum Pseudomonadota; class Alphaproteobacteria; order Hyphomicrobiales; family Stappiaceae; genus Roseibium; species Roseibium sp. R5. Next base: position 2,533,200 of record NZ_CM146910.1, on the reverse strand, counting down.
TCCACATCACGGCCGGCGCGATGAACGTGAACCCCATCTCTTCCCGTTCCGGGGTCTTGGCTGCGGTAAACAACAAAATGTTCGGCTCGGACTGCGCGATTTTGTAACCCCGCGCCCAAGGGATCACTTCGATCGGCGTCGACAGACCGAGCTTCTCTTTTATGGCTTCGATGATTGCGACGGTGAGACCCGTTGGCTGCCCTTCCTCATCCAGATAGTTGGATGGCGGCCATGGCGACGTCACAAGCCTCAGTTCCTGAGAGATTGCCGGTGACCCCATCAATAAAACGCCGATCCACAGGCCAAGCAGCGAGAGGATAAATGTACTGGCACTCAAAGACTTCTTGGCAACTCTCGCCATTCTTTTTCTCGTTTCGCCCGCCCTCAGCCGTTCACCGCAAACAAACACGGCGCAAGTCTCCGACAAGTGTCGGGCCAATCGCTCAATAAAGGGTTTAAATTCGGCACACGTGTTGGTGATCAATGGCGGCTGGATGAACGTCCAGAACCGTTGATGGGCTTTGTTCCGCTGCCCATACCGAAGCCGCCTCTGTTATCAGACAAACACCAGGCGAAAAACATTGTCTTTTTTGACTATATGCTCAGCTGGTTTTTGAATTTGACCAGAAGAACAACGCACCCCAATGCTGTTCGCATTGGAGCGCGATTAATCGAAGCCCAGTCGGGCTTACTTGTACTTCGCCGTGATCGTGTCGAATTCGCCGGAGTCTTTCATCGCCTGCATTTGCTCGCTGAAAGCCGTTACGAACTCTTCAGGCACGCTTTTCTTGCTGAACATGATGTAAGATGCATCGGAAGAGATGATGACATTTGACGCGACGACTTTGTCACCAAACCCCAACCGCTTGATATCCTCCGACACCACGAACACTTCACCCAATGTCGCATCGATGCGTCCAGCGGCAAGCTTCTTCAGATTGGATTCCTGGCTGTCGGTGTCATCGATCTGACTGGCATATTTGTCCTTCAGGTCATTGAAGTCACCGCCATAGGCATATTCGCGGATGGTCCCGAGCTTGCCGCCCTTTTCGAAGAAATCAGCCAGAGAGCTGTACTCCCCTTCTTTGCCGGCAGGCACGAACAACACTTCCTGTGCATCTACATAGGGACTGCTGAAATGCGCGAAGGCCTCGCGCTCTTCCGTCTTGGAAACCGGGGAGGCAATATCGACATTGCCGTCTTCCAGCCCTTTCAGATGGCGCGCCCACGGGAGTGCCTGGGTTTCCAGCCCGCATCCAAGTTTATCCAGCACAACGGCGATGACTTCAAAGTCCATTCCGCTGACTTCATTGCCCTCGACCTTCTGATACGGCCGGTAATCACTGGCGCCTGCGATCAAAGTCCCGCCACGGGGGCATTCTGTCGCGAACGCCTGCCCTGCCAGCATACAAACGGCGACACCGGCCCCGGCAACCATTTTCCAATTGGTCATCTTCATAGTCCTCCAACACTTCATGGAGGCGGAAGTTCCGCGTAGGAACAGCCTCAGCATGGATTGGGAAACGATAAAGACAAACAATGATCACAGTATTAAATAGAATAAACACAAGAAATGTAATTATTACATTAGAATATATTACAATCTAACGATCATTAGCTTATGGAGTTTGAATTATCACACGTATTCAAAACACCAAAAACATCAACTTTCTCGTTCACTCCTTTCAATTCTGCGGAACCCAATTTTTCCACCTCCACATTGAGCCGGCCTGCCACATCTTCCGAAAACAAAACCGGCCGATCCCATTGCCGACACAATCCTTCCAGACGAGATGCCAGATTTACGGCGGAACCGAGTACCGTAAAGTCTATCCGGCGTGACGATCCGATATTGCCGTAAAGAACTTCCCCAAAATGCAGACCGATGCCGAAAGTGAGATCAAGTGGCGGCTCTGCCTCCTGGGCGCACTGCAGCGCGGTTTGGGCCGCTTCCAGAGCGTTCGCGCATACGGCGCGATCGTCGGCTTGACCATCCTCAGTCGGGAAGATCGCAAGCACACCGTCTCCGATGAACTTCAGGATTTCACCGCCCTTGCCTTCCACTGCCTCTGCAATGATTTCAAAGTACCGGTTGGCGCGGCCCAACGCTTCTTCCGCGGACAGACGCATGTTCAAACCAGTCCAATCCCGGATGTCGCTGACCATAATGGCGGCATGAATGCGCTCGATATCGCCCCGCCTTATCCGGCCATCGAGCACCATTTGACCGGTTCGCCGCCCGAGATACGCTTCCGCAATGGCTGTCGAGGTATCGCGGAACCGATAGACCTCGACAATCGGGGCCAAAGCCGCCCCAATCCTTGTAAAGGCCACAACATCGGCGTCCGACAGACCGCCGCTGCAATCGGTGGTCACGACGAAAATCGCGCCTCTATCGTCAGAAAAGCGCAGCGGCAGTGCAAGGTAATCCGTCGCACCGCGGGCTTTCAGCTCATGCAAGACGTTATGGTCCTGATCTCCGAGTTCATTGCTCAAACGCCGCCGGTAAGGTGTTCGTGTCTGTGAAACTATTTGCATGGGACTGCCGATGTAGCCGGGTCGTTGCTCAAGGCCGTGGGCGGACTCGACCCGCCGTGATCCGCCGGGTTCACGTTCCCAAGCCGAACCGACAGCGGTCGTGAGTGGATGCAGGGTGCGCATCACCAGCCGCAGCCGCCAGACCGGCGCTCCCGCTTCCAGGAGTTGGCCACCCAAACTTAGAAGCAAGCTGTGCAGGTCCTTTTCGAAACGCCCCTGCTCCAGCAGCCAGTCCCGGATCTCGCGCGGGTTCCATGTCAATTTACCAGCTTCGTCCGCCGTATCGCCCACAAAAGGACCTCCCCAATCTTTGAGCCTTCTCGGCTTACAAGTAAGACTGCATCATACCCAGGATCTCCCGCGGTCAATCACTGACATATGTCGATGGTTGCTCTTGGCAGTTGCTGGAGCGGCCAAACGTCAGAACCGCCGATGCCAAACCTGCATGGGTTTGTCGGTTTCTTCACTTTCACCGACGTCTTGCCATGGGAAGGCTACCATCACGCCCTCCAGCTTTGCATAACCGCGCTTTGTCCAGAACGAATCCAGCGCCCGGTAGTCCGCCGGTTTCATCGGATGATCATCCGGACGCACGACTGCACAAAAGACAGCCTCATCAAAACCCAGCTCCTTTGCGTGGGCTTCTCGTTCGTCAAAGAAGAGATGACCAATTCCTCGCCCGCGATACGCTGGGTCCAGGACCGATTCAGCCATGTAAAACAACTTGTCCGGATCAAAGCCCTTTGCGCGCAACGGGGCCTGGAAAGCCTCGTATTCTCCGCCAAGCGGCTCTCCTGTCGCCGCCCCGACCAAGCGGTCGCCATCATAGGCGCCAACAATCACTGCGCCTTCCGTCTCCGCATACCGACCCAAATACTTTTCTTCGTAGTCCAGCGAGCCCTCATAAAGATACGGCCAGGCCCGAAAAACCGATATGCGCAGCTGAGCCAACGCACCCAAAGTTTTTTTCAGTTCTTCGCCAGTTAATCGCCGGATCTCAATTGCCATTGCTAACGCCCTCAAATCGCGGAATGTTTTTTCACCGATCCGTTCTATCGTAGTGCATCACATAGCAGAGCTGCACAATCCGCAGCAATTTTTTGCGATCACCCCATTGAGATTCAAAGACAATATCTGTAAGGAGGGCGCTCCGGAAATAAGGGCCAAGGCCCTCCACCGGGGACATCTGCTGGTTTGGGAGAGCGATTATGAAAAGCAACGCCCTCTTCGAACTGGGGATGGACTTGGAGGCTCGCGTAGCAGAAGACGCAATCAGCGTTGCCGAGCCAAGAAGCACCACCCAGAAGGAAGAAAACGTTTCGACCGCGGCTTCTGTGTATTCAGACGACCGCCTGGATCACTTCATTGAAAAAGAAGGGGTCCACTGCGCTGGTGCGCATTTGATTATCGACCTTTACGATGCTGAACGCATTGATGATCTCGCCTATATGGAAGAGACCATGCGCGCGTGTGTCGAAGAGGCCGGAGCAACCTTGTTGCACATTCACCTGCACCCCTTCGAGCCGACCGGTGTGTCAGGCGTTGCGGTGCTGGCGGAAAGTCACATCTCTGTCCACACATGGCCGGAAGCTGGCTATGCCGCCTTTGACGTCTTCATGTGTGGAGACGCGCAACCAGAAAAGTGCGTCGAAGTGCTGCGCAAGGCTTTCAAGCCGGGCAAGACTGCTGTTTCCGAACTGCTGCGCGGGCGTGAGGTGGCGAACCAGCTGTCAAAACCGCATGCTCTGGATGCGGCAGAATGAGCAACGGTTTGGTCTTCAACGAAACGCTCCATCCAGGCGTTCAGGTCAGCTACAGCTGCGACGAGATCCTCTATCAGGAAAAGACAGAGCACCAGGATCTGGTGCTTTTTTCCAATCCTGTGTTTGGAAAGATCCTGATGCTCGACGGGGTTACGCAGGTCACCACACGGGACGAATTCATCTACCATGAGATGATGTCCCATGTGCCGATCATCGCCCACGGCGCGGCAAAGTCTGTTCTGATCGTTGGCGGCGGTGATTGCGGCTTGGCCGAAGAAGTTCTGAAGCACGCAAGCGTGGAAAGCCTCGTTCAGGTCGAGATCGACAAGTCGGTCGTCGATTTTTCCAAAGAGCATTTCGCCGACTTCAACACGGGTGTTCTGGAAAATCCGCGGTTTGAGCTGGTGATTGAAGACGGCCTGAAATTTGCCGCTGAAACAGACCGGCGCTTTGATGTTGTGATCGTCGACAGCACCGACCCGCACGGCCCGGGCGCAGTCCTCTTCTCAGAAGAGTTCTATCGCGACATTCACCGTATCCTGACCCCGGGCGGGGTCCTGGTGACGCAAAACGGCGTACCGTTTTTGCAACGAGACGAACTTGTCACCAGTGTCGAGCGGTTCTCCCGCATCTTCAAGGACGCAACGGCCTATATTGCGGCCATTCCGACCTATTTCGGCGGTCACATGACCCTTGGATGGGCAAGCGACAACGTGGACCTACGCAAACAAGCAGCTTCGATCCTTGAGGAGCGTTTCAAGGCTGCGGGTTTCGACACCCGGTATTATACGCCCGATGTCCATGCCGCTTCTTTCGCACTTCCGAAGTTCATCCTCGACGCAGTCGAAGAAGGCCGGGCAAAAGCTTAAGTCGCCCCTATGTGTTGCGCAGATCCAAAAAAAGCGGGCTTCAAGCCCGCTTTTTTGCTTTGCAGCCGGAAATCTCTACACATAACAAGACGTTCACGGATTGGACATGCGCTTCTCATCTTTGGTCAACACCTAACAAGAAACGGCACATTCGCCGTGTCCTTGAAAGGGAGTGATAGAGATGAGCAAGAAACACATCCAACCCAACGCCCAAGATCTGATGATCCAGGCAATGAACAACCAGCAGACTTGGTTCAAGTCGCTGTTCTCAGACCATCCGAAGGGCAGAAACCGGCCAGAAAAGGCAACTGCAGAACGCTATCTGTTGCACTCCGGGCATCTGTTTTAAGGGCTGAAACACATACCGGGCAGAGCACTTGATGCTCTCCCGGTTTGTTTCATTGAGTGCTCACACCTTCACGTGGGTAATCAATCCCTAGCTTCCAGCCAGATACGGGCCGTGTCCATGTCTCTTGTTTGAAACCCATCTGCAAGTTTTTGCCCGACAACGGCCCCGAACTTGTAACCGTGCCCGGAGCATGCGGAGACAACCGTCACTTTGCCCTCTGTCGTGCAGAAGAAATGCTCGTCTGATGTGAATGTGTAAGCGCAGGTCACAACATCATCGACCTTGTATTCCTTGATCCGGCCGAACGGCGGCGAGAAGTAGTCTCGCAACGTTTCGCCTTCGCCGGCCTTGGCAACCCGGTCCTGATCGGGTTCTGCGGTGTATTTGTGAATACCCGCTCCGAATTTGAGGCCCGTTCCCGGGACTGGCGGGAGAACATAGCCGTCGATAGTTCCACCGGGATCGAGGATCGCGGGACCGGCAGCCCACGCCGCCTTTAAGTCTTCTGGCGGCGTGAGGTACACAACTGCCGTCCGATAGGTGGTGAGGCTTGTTTTGAACTTTGGAAACAGGCCGAGCGTCCAGGCTCCGGCCGTGACAATCACATGATCTGCACGAAGGACAGATCCACCGGCGACTGTCACGGATCCAGCGTCCGGATCGACCGATATAACTCGCGTGTTCTCGCGGATGTCAGCTCCTTTTTCCTGGAGCCAATCTCGCAGCTCACTGGCAATTTTCTGGCACAGCAGAACACCGCCCTCATCGCTGTAAGCGCCCCAGCGGATCGTATCTGCATCAATGAACGGAAAGCGCGCGGCAGTCTCCGAGGCACTCATGTCATCAAACGGGTAACCACCGTCGATCAGACCGGTGCGATACTCATCGCCGCCGTCCCCTTCGACCTGGGAAAGCAGCAGAAAGCCGGTTTCTACCAAGTGTTTTTGGCCAATGTCGGCCCACATTTCGTCCCAGGCTGCGTAAGCATCGCCGATACGGCGCTGATAACCGCCATGCCCACCATAGGCCCGGCGGATGATCCTGTGCTGATCGCCGGAAGCCGACAAGGGATTGGGGATTGGGCCCTGTTCAACCAGCGTGACGGACACGCCGCGTTTGGTGAGGGCCCAGGCGGTAGACAGACCGGATATTCCGGCCCCGACAATTATGACAGACATGAAGACTTCCCAAGATATGCGGCGCGCAGGTTAGCTGGCCATACGCCAAGCGCAATATGTGATTTTCCGGAATTCGTGCATGCCGCATATGTGTTTGTGATTGCCGCCGTGACAAAAGCCTCTACTTTGCCACGCGGACACATTGCAGCGCCTCCATATTGGCGAGAGGAGATCGCACCTTGCTGGAAATTGAAAAGAGCGAATCGGAGACCTTGGCACACCGCCGGCTGTCGGATTATCCCGACTGGGGCTACCTCCTCCGGGAATATTATGAGGTCTATCGCTTTTTGTCCTCCGGCGGCAGTGACCGCATCCGGGCGCACCAGCGTGCTGTCCGCGAGGCGATATCCCGCGTCATAAAATCAAATGCCGAACTTCGTTTCGATGCACCGGCCCACAAACCGGTAACCGCCCATCTGAAACGGGCTTTGGACGAAGGACGCCTGGAACGAACAGCCACTTTGATCCGTTCCATTGAATCCGTGCAGGATCAGCTGACGTGGCAATACGGCTATGAGAAGGTCCCGCGCGGGCTCGACAAGAAATACGCTTATGCCGAACTTTGCGGTCCCAACGGCCCAATCCTGACGACTGAGGTGATCCTGGGGTTGGTTCTCTTTGCCCCGAATTGCACCTATCCGGCGCATTCACATGACGGGATTTCGGAAAGTTACATTTGCCTTTCCGGCGCCGTTTCTGAAAATCATCAGGGTGTTTATGCGCCTGGATCCATGATCTTCAACCCGCCCGAACACGCCCACCGCATAACGGTGTCCAAAACAGAACCCGCATTATTGGCCTACGCCTGGACCGGTCCGCAGGACAAGCTGGCAGGTCAGAAAATGGTTTTCAGCCGGAAGCGCAGTTAAGAAGCAAGATCGGCGTTGCCCCTCAAGAATAGCGCAACGCCGCCCACTTTGCCGTCCCGGACTTGATCCGGGACCTTGGCCGGGTTTACCGGTTAAGCCGCAACAGCTTCATCGGAAATTGAACATCGAATGTCGAGATCTGCGCTTGCCAGCTTGCCGTCTGAGGAAACCCAGGCTGGTTCACCGAGAAGCTTGGTCTCATGGATACCGAGCGTTGGGAAACTGAGGCCCATGGAATGCGCGGTCGCCACACGGTGCCCCGGTTTGGGATTGAGACCGCAGCAGATCTCCCGTGTCCCAAGTTTCAAATGGTGTGCAATGTCCCACTCCAGAACCACGCCCTCGTGCCGTGTCACCACCCAGCAGTGACCATCAACGCAGGTCCCGTTCTTTTCTTCCGGAAAGAAGTAGCCGTAGACATATCCTGCCTCGAGCCCTGCAGCCCGGAGGCATGCAATCAGGTACGTGTTGATGTCGACGCAGGACCCTTCCGTCAGACCGCAGGAGATATACGGCACTTCATCGAGGCCATCATTGAAGCGCACCTCCGGATGTCCGTATTGAAACTTTTCTGCAACCGCATTTACGATCGCCTCAATGGCCGCGTGACCGTCTTTTGAGCTGTCAACGAGCCCGCGCACATCGTCAAGAAGCTCGTTGGCCGCGCGCGTGAACCGGTTCAACCGGGGCTGAAACATCGGCTCCGGATAACCCGAACCGCCATCTGCATAGGCATAAGATACGGTTACCGGCTTTCCGTCTTCCGGTGAAATCAGAGCTGCCATCTGCCCCGTTGAGACTTCTCCGCTCAGTTCAACAGCGCCACCTTCCACCTTGAAAGAAATGGGTGTCTGGTGCGGGGTTGGAATTCCGGTCGGCACCAACAGTTTCCGGCCGTGTTCCTGGTCAGGTTGAATAGTTACATTCACAAAGATGGACATGGTGCCCCCTCAAGTCCGAAATCTGATTAGACGATCATCTGGAACAAAAGCCCCGACAGAACCGCACCGGTGAAACCAAGTCCAAGGTAGGTTGCGAACACTGGCGGCTTGACCAGCGACCACACCGCAGCCATTGCCGGAATGGAGCTGACAGCACCTGCGATCATGAAGGCCATCGCAGCGCCTGCGCCCATGCCCTGGTCCATCAGACCTGCAAGCAGCGGCGGAGCCACATAGCTGTTGAGGTAGGCCGGCATACCGACCAAAGCGGAAATGACAATGGTGCCAACACCTTCACCGCCAACAACACGCGCAATCATGTCCGCTGGCACATAGGTGACCAGCAATGCCTCAAGCACATAAGCCAGGGCCAGCCACTTCACGAGGAACAAAGCATTTGCCTTGAGCTCGGTCCCGAACGTACTTGTGCGCTCACTCTCTTTCCAGAATTGCCAGACTGGCCGGCCTGTCTTTGGCGATGTCCCACAGCCACAGCCAGAGACAGACGATCCGACACGCACCGGATCTGAAAACAGGCCTGAGCGGATGGCAAATGCCACCAACGCGCCGCCAAACAAACCAAGGGCCACTGCGAAGACCGCCTTCCCGATGGCAAACTCCCAGCCAAGTGCACCCGCTGTAATCAAAAGCGTCGGCGGATCGATTAGAGGCGATGACAGCCAGAACGCCATAATGGCCGAAAGCGGAGCACCGACCGCCAGAAGGCCGGCAATGAATGGGATCACTTCACATGAACAGAAAGGAGCCAGCCCGCCAAACAAAGCCGCCAGGACGATCGCCTGCGTTTCCCGCCCTTCAAAGGCTTTGCCCACATAGGATTCTGCTCCGGCCGCTTTCAGCCACGCAATTAACAGGACCGCGAACGCGATGTAGGGCAAGGTGCCGAGGAACGCCTGAATGGCAAAGCTCACGAACGGCACGAATTGAACTTGGTCGAGGACCAGGACCAGAACTGGAACGGTCACAACAATTGCCCAGGGCGATAGGATATAGTCCCGCCCTGGAAACCGCTTAAAGGACCACGTTTGTTTTGCCGCGCCTTGGCCATCAGTGCCGGATGCGCAGCAGCTTGTGTTTTGCGCTACGTCTACGGTCTCAGTCATTTGCCGCTTTCCTTTCAACGCCAAGAACGAAGGACTTGCCCTCTTCCGCGCAACATTCTTTCAAGATGTATCCAGCCAGCAGTTCCAGCCGCTCGAAAGCGGCACGGTTGATCACCGACCGGCCGTCTTTTTCCTGAACCACCAGGTCTGCAGATGCGAGAAACTTCAGATGATGCGCCAGCGTGGACGCGGCCATGCCGGTGCGGGTTTGAATGTCACCGACACTCAACCCGTCACGGCCCGCACGGACCAAGGTCAACAACACTTGCAGCCGGGCTTCTGAGCCCAGCGCCGCAAAGCCTTGCGCAGCTTCTTCCAGAACCATGACACACCTCGTCCCTGTCAGCGCAATCAATATAACTATAATTCTAGTTATATAGTTTTTTGAAGCGCGTCAAGAGTGTCCGTAGGCAAACGGCAAACATAGTTCGGCCTCACGAGCCTACGGCTTGCAATTCAGTAAACACCAAGCGACGTGAAAGACATCAGAGATTGATGTTACGAGGCTTCCTTAGCCTCACCTCCCACTTGGGCAATCCAATCCTGGAGATTGTAGTAGGTGGTGATGCGAGCGATCTGGCCGTCGCGAATTTCAAAGAAACTACCCGCAGGAAGCGCATAGGTCTGGCCGTCGGCCTCCGGCAGTCCTTCATCGGTCGCGATATACGTGCCGTGAACAATGAATTCGGCAGCCGCTCGTGTGCCCTCCTCGTTCACAAACAGAACGATGTCGGTCAGGCGTTCTTTATAGCAGCGGGTCATGTGCACGTTGAACGACCAGAAGGCGTCCTTGCCCAGCCGTCGCTCACCCTGATTGACATCATGGATCAGATCCTCGGCGACCAAGCTTTCCATCTTCTTGGTGTCACCGGCATTGAATGCAGCGAAATACGTGTCGATCAGAAAACGCGATTGCTTGTTTGGCATTGGAACTCAACAGGTTGGTGTTGTTTGGTTGAAAGGAGTGTGCCGTCCAACGCTGCCGGGGACAAGACCGCACAGCGGCCCTGGTGTACGGAACCTAACCAAAATCATGACAATCAGTCTAAAGGTGCGATCGAACTTTCAAAGCGGTAGCCCTTGGATCAGAAGGGCCAGCCTGCTGCACAATACACTACAATTCAAAAGTTGCGCACAAACAAAATACAAGCAATATATTTTGAATTACTTTTTAGCATTTGATTACAAATCCAATTTACCCTAGGAAAGAAGAGGTGAGACAAAAAGATAAACACCATGACAATTAAAGCGTTGAGAGTTTTTGCTTTATTGATCCTGTTGGCGTTAATCGCACTGCCGGCAAAGGCAGAGCACATCACGATCGTTACCGAACACCTGCCCCCGTATAACTACCTGGAAGACGGCGAAGCGCGCGGCATGTCGACAGAGGTCGTACAAGCTGCCTTGGATGCTGCCGGACATACGTCCGAAATCAGATTCATGCCTTGGGCCCGGGCCTACCAGATCGCTTTAACGAAACCCAACACACTGGTCTATTCCATCGCAAGAACGGCGGAACGCGAGGCGTTGTTTGCCTGGGTCGGAGAAATCGCGCCCTTCGGTGCGTCTTTGTATCAACGCGCGGACCAACCGGTGATCAAATTAACCCAGCTAAGTGATGCCAGATTGTTACAGGTTGGTGTCTACCGGGGCGATGCCAAGGAGGCCGTTTTGCGAAAAAACGGCTTTCAAAATCTGCAAACAACAGAAGATGATCATCTAAACCTGCGCAAGCTGATGCTGGGGCGCATCGACCTCATCGCGATCGATGACAGTGTGATTGGCCCTCTCCTCACGGAAGAAGGCATTGCCTCAAACAAAGTCCGCAGGACGCTGGGAATCGACGAAGTCAGCGGGCACCTCTATATGGCCTTTCACAAGGAAACGGATCCTGATCTTGTGATGTCTGTGCAGCGCGGCCTTGAACTCATCAAAGAAAACGGACAGTACGAACAGATCCTGAACCAATACCTTCTGATCAATTGAGCTGGCTCGACTCGACCAAATCTCTGGCGACCGGCAATACTCGGTTCGTCCACCCATGCTGGCGGCATTGCCTTTGTCACTTTCAACCGGCTGTGCAATCTCTCTTGCCTGCACTTATTGTGGCGTGTTGGATTTCCTCGTGTATTCTTCAAAGCTGTAAAACCACTCGGAGCGTATCTTGAAACTGGCATTCCTAGCTGCGCTGTGCATCTCATTCGCGTTTACCGCCAAAGCGGAAACGCTGGAAATCGTCACAGAGCATCTGCCGCCGTTCAACTATCTGGATGATGGCGTTCCGAAGGGGATTGGGACAGAAGTGGTCGAGGCTGTCTTGAAAGAAACGGGCCGCGCGGCTCCGATCCAGTTCTTGCCTTGGGCGCGCAGTTATCAGATGGCATTGCAGACGCCTGGCACCTTGATCTACTCGATCCTCAGAACTCCAGAACGTGAGGACAAATTTGCCTGGGTTGGCCAGATCGCACCTTATGGAGTGTCGCTCTATCAACTGGCCCATGACAACGCCCCAAAGCTTACATCCCTGGAAGATGCACGGCCTCTGAGGATCGGTGTCTATTTGGGTGACGCGAAAGGCGAGTTTCTTCAAGCCAACGGTTTTACCAACTTGTCTTCCGTTGAAAACGACAGGCTAAATCTCCGCAAATTGATGCTAAAACGCATAGACCTGATGATCATTGATGACGCTGTCATCAAGGAACTCATCGAACTTGAGGATGTGGATCCAAGAAAGATCCGCCGTGCGCTGCCGATCCAAGAGCTGAGCGGTTACGCTTATATGGCTTTTCAGAAAGACACGGATCCAAAGCTTGTCGAAGAATTTCAGCGCGGGCTGGCAAAAGTCAAAGAGACCGGCGTTTTTGATGCCATCCTTGAAGAATACTATCTGATCAACTGACACCTCAAACTCGTTTCGTCCGAAAATCAGAAGATCGGAAACCCGCGGCTGCGCCATTGTGATCGCGGCACGGGTGACCCGACCCGCAGGCTGAAGCTTTCAACACGCGTAATCGCGCGATCCACCTGGCAGCGGAAATCGACATTGTGCCACGTGCCGAACGTTCGGAACGCCGCACCGCTTGGCCTCAACACCGTTAGACCCGGTGGCGTTTGAAATGTCGGCAGGAGATCCGGCAAGATTGGCGGATTTTGCGCCTGTAGTTGCGCCCGCAACTCCGTTGCGCACAGAAGGTTCAAGCGCTCGCTGTCCGACATGCCGCGCATGGCAGTCCGCACACGCCCATCTGCAAGCAGGTCGCCTGACAACAGCCTGCGGGCTGGTCGCAACGCTTCACCACGCGGGGCAGAAGTTGTCACTCCCGCCGGCACAGGCGGTTTCGTCCGCGGGATCGCGGCAACAACCGTTTGTGCTTCCGCACCCTCCGGCTCACCTTCAACCGGTTCGTCCAGTGTCGTCTCAGGTGTTGCCTCAGGAGGCGTTGGCACCTCCTCCGGCTCCTCAGTTGCACCGGCCTCTACGGGCTCAGCAGTCTCGTCTTCGTCCAAGGCTTCAGGTTGCTCGGGGCCAGGGTCGGCCTGCTCGGGGGCTGCGTCTTCCGGTTCCCCAACAGGTTCAGCAGTCTCCCCTGCCTCGACAGGCAGAGGCGTTTCGATCTCAGGCGCATCCAACTCACGCTCGTCGAGTGCGGCCTCATCGACTTCGGCATCTTCAACGGGAGGCTCTGGCTCTGGCTCTGGCTCTGGCTCTGGCTCTGGCTCTGGCTCTGGCTCTGGCTCTGGCTCTGGCTCTGAAGCATCTGCCGTTTCAATCGGCGTGTCTTCTAAATTCGGCTCTTCCAGGTTGGTTTCTGCCTGTTGCGGCTCTCCCAGCTCGCTGCCTTCGGGCGCTGTATCTTCATCGCCAAATTCAATGACGGGCTGTAAAACAGGGATCTCCGGGAGTTCCGGGTTTTCCTCAGGCCCCTCAGGCTGCACGTCTTCTTCTGGCTCCTGCTCGGCCTCTTCTTCTTGAGGCACTTCAGGTGCCGGCTCTTCTTCCTCGACCGGAGGCTCTTCCTCTTGTGGCGCCTCCTCTTCCTCTAAGGGTGCGGGCTCCGGCGAAACCGGCTCTGGAAGTGTCACCAGCTCCACCTCAACCGACTCCACTCCCTCAGGTGGCCGGTGTCCTTGAAATCCGCCAACCAGAAGCAACGCCGCCAGACCGTGCAGGATCAGGGACACGACGACCCCGGTTGCAAACCCGATGCGGGGGGCAACTTTGGGCGTTTCGGGACGCCTTTCCGGAATTTCGAGAATGGTCAAACGGTTCGCCTTGCCCTGCCCGGCAAACGGGCGCGCTCAATCTTTCGCTTCTTATCAAAAAACCCGGCAGAAATGTGCCGGGTTTTCATCAAGTTATCGCGAAGGCCGATCAGCTGTCGAGGAACGACCGCAGCTTGCGAGACCGGCTCGGGTGCTTCAACTTCCGGAGCGCCTTGGCCTCGATCTGGCGGATGCGTTCACGGGTCACCGAGAACTGCTGCCCGACCTCTTCCAACGTGTGGTCGGTGTTCATGCCGATGCCAAACCGCATCCGAAGGACGCGTTCTTCACGCGGCGTGAGGGACGCCAGAACGCGGGTCGTGGTTTCACGCAGGTTCGACTGGATCGCCGCATCAATTGGTAGAACAGCGTTCTTGTCCTCGATGAAGTCGCCGAGATGCGAATCTTCCTCGTCACCAATCGGTGTTTCGAGCGAGATCGGCTCCTTGGCAATTTTCAGAACCTTCCGGACTTTTTCCAGCGGCATCTGAAGCTTTTCCGCCAACTCTTCCGGCGTCGGCTCACGGCCGATCTCGTGGAGCATCTGGCGCGATGTCCGAACGATCTTGTTGATCGTCTCGATCATGTGCACCGGAATACGGATAGTCCGGGCCTGGTCGGCAATCGAACGCGTGATTGCCTGCCGGATCCACCAGGTCGCATAGGTCGAGAACTTGTAACCGCGGCGGTATTCGAACTTGTCGACAGCCTTCATCAGGCCAATGTTGCCTTCCTGGATGAGATCCAGGAACTGCAGACCGCGGTTTGTGTATTTCTTCGCAATGGAAATCACGAGGCGCAGGTTCGCTTCGACCATTTCCTTCTTGGCGATCCGCGCTTCGCGCTCACCCTTTTGCACCATCGCAACAATGCGGCGGAATTCGGTGATCTCCAGGCCCGTCTCGGTTGCCAGCGTCTGGATTTCGTGACGCAACTCGCGGACGTTTTCCTTTTCCTTGGCGATGAAGTTCTTCCAGCCGCGGGTTGACAGGTTCGCAACCTTGCGCAGCCAGTTCGGATCAAGCTCCGCGCCCTGGTATTGCTTCAGGAAGTCCTGACGGTCGACATTGTAGCTGTCAGCCAGACGCAGAAGACGGCCTTCATAGCCCATCAAGCGCTTGTTGATGTCGTAGAGCTGAGCGACCAGAGCATCGATACGGTTCTGGTTGAGCGACAGGCTCTTCACGTCGACGACGATGTCTTCTTTCAGCTTCTTGTAGCGGCGCTCCTGGCTCGGAGACAGGGTCTTGTTGGCCAGCTTGTTCTCGACAAGTTGGTCCTGCAGACGGCGCAGCTTTTTGTAGTCATCAGCGATGCGGTCGAAGGTTTCGAGAACTTGCGGCTTCAGCTCAGCTTCCATCGCAGAGAGCGAAACGTTGGACTCGAACTCGTCGTCGTCGTCCTCACCGTCGCCTTCGCCATCTTCGTTTTCTGTGTTTTCGGACGGGCCGCCAGCCTGGTTCTCAGACCCACCCTCGCTATCTTCCGCATCCGGATCATCATCATTGTCGCCAGTCGGCCCGGCTTTGGCATCCGGGCCAGCGTATGTGGCTTCCAGATCGATGATGTCACGCAGGAGAACCTGCGCTTCATTGAGTTCGTCACGCCAGATGATAATTGCCTGGAACGTGAGCGGGCTCTCGCAGAGGCCAGCGATCATCGCCTCACGGCCAGCTTCGATCCGCTTGGCAATCGCGATCTCGCCTTCGCGTGACAAAAGCTCAACAGAGCCCATTTCACGCAGGTACATGCGAACCGGGTCATCTGTCCGGTCCGCAGGTTCCTTACCTGTCGTTGTTTTGGCAACTGCGGAGGATTTGGCTGCAACCAGCTCGCCGCCGTCAACCTCTTCCGGTCCGTCTTCCGCTTCTTCGGCCTCGATCACATTGATGCCCATGTCCGAGAACATGGACATGATGTCTTCGATCTTTTCCGAAGAGTTCTGATCGGACGGAAGAACCTCGTTGAGTTCATCGTATGTCACATAGCCGCGTTTTTTCGCGGCCTTGATCATCTTTTTGACAGCAGCATCCGACAAATCCAGCAACGGGCCATCGGCATTGTCCGCGCCCTGTTCTTGATTGTCGTCAGCTTGTGTCGCTTTGGCTACCATATCGTGCTCCAATTCACGGCCTTGGATCGGCCGCGCCGCGCCCTGTTTGGCTCAAACCCGCATTCCCGGCGCGCCAGCACTGCTGCGGCGGCTGCCAGACGAATCATCTTGTTCTGCAGGTTGTAAGCCGTGTCCCTTAAGTCCCAATTAACTGCTCACTTATCGACAATGTCATTAATTGCATCGACAATGCACGCAGTACCCGGTTTCGCGACCGCATGTGCATTCGCGTTTTTCTGTTTCAGCGGCTTGCAGCTTTGTTCTGACTATTGGCCGTCAGCAGCTTGAAGGCTGAGGCTCGCGAAGGCTGCAAAACCTCTATTTAGCTCGACGCGCACGATTCGCAAGTGTGATTCGGCAGTGGTCAATAAGTTTTCGGTATTTTCCGCTGCATTTTGTGCGCTTTTCCGGACCAAAACCCGGAGCCGATGGCAAACGTCAGAAAAAACGTTATCCCGCCGCGACTTGGCTTGCGCCCCCAGCATCTCCGTTAGACCGGATTTTCTTGGCTCTTTCGGCCAGCTCCCCTTCCTCACGAGCGCACTCTTCCCGGCGTCGGGTGAGGTCCTGCGTCAAAGCCTGTATCCGCTGCCACGCAAGCTCGTCGATCTGATCATCCGCAGCATTGAGCTCAGTTTGCAACTCTTCTTCAAGGGCATTCAATTCCAAGACGTCAAGGAAGTGCAAAAACGCCGCCTCGACAAAGTCTTCGGGCGGATTGGCTTTCAGTAACGGGAAACGATGATTGAGTGCATAAAACTCGGCCTGTTTTTGTTCTTGAAGGCCAATGGTCTCAAGCACCATCTCGTGCATCACGTCGCGCAGTGGATCATCAAACGACGCGATCAAATCGGAAATGGCTGCGGTTTCTAGATCATCTACGATACGGCAAAGGGCATCGCGGACACCAATGTGCAGTCCATTGACCAGAGGCAGGCTAGAGACACGCTCGAAGTTGCGATCAAGCAAATCCGGGAACCGCATACAAAGGCCCAAAACAAGCCGCTCGGTCCCAAAGTCATCACTGACGGCGACCCGCTCGCGGGCAAGACCGATAACGTTGGCGGACGGGTCTGCGCCTGGCTTCTTTCCGCCTTTCCGGTCCTTGCGGGAGAGTTCGAAAAAGAGATTGGAAAGCTTGAACTTCAGGTCAAGCTGGTAACGCCGTTTGACCCGATCGTCCCGGATGGTGCCAATCAGGTCATCAAACCGTTTTTCCAAAGCCGCCTTGCGCTCCGGCGTATCCAACCGTGCAACGGAGATCTCCCGATCCCAAACAACATCAAACAGGTTTCGGGACTTTTCAGCCTCGGCCCAAAAGCCTTCAACTCCGCGCTGTTTGACCAAGTCATCCGGGTCCATACCGTCCGGCAGGAAGTTGAACTGGAACGAGTAACCGCTTTTGAGAACCGGAAAGATCCGATCAATCGCGCGGTGCGCTGCTGATATCCCGGCGGCATCCCCGTCAAAACAGACCATGGGTTCGGGCGCAAAACGCCACAGACGCAGGATCTGATCTTCTGTAAAAGCGGTTCCGAGCGAGGCGACCACATGACGAATACCCGCTTGATACAGGGCAATCGCATCCATGTAGCCCTCAACAACAAGCGCTTGGCCGGATTTGAACGCAGGTTCCCGTGCCCTGTGGGCGTTGAACAGCATTGTCCCCTTATGAAAAAGCGGCGTTTCCGGCGAGTTGAGGTATTTGGGCTGCCCATCCGGCAACATGGTTCTGCCGCCAAATGCCACCACCCGGCCACGGTCATCCTGGATCGGGATCATAAGCCGGCCACGAAACCGGTCATAGGATGGGCGCGCGTCATCGGGCTTGATCAACAAACCAGCCTCGATCATCGCAGGCTCTTCAACGCCGCGGCCCTTGAGGTGCGACTTCAAGGCGTCCCGGCTGTCGGGGGCAAAGCCGAAGCGGAACTCGCGCAGGGTTTCGGGCGTTAGCCCTCGTTTTTGCACATAGGCCCGCGCGCCGTCGCCGCGCGGTCCCTTGAACTGAGCCTCAAAAAACTGAGAGGCCATTTCACAGATATCAGCAAGACTTGCCCGCTTCTGTTCACGTCGGGCAGCTTGCGGATCAGGGGCAGGCAAGGCCACGCCTGCCTGATCGGCCAAACGCTCAACAGCTTCCGGAAAACTCAGCCCCTCAGTTTCGGTGATAAACTTGAAATGATCCCCAGAAGCACCGCACCCAAAGCACTTGTAACGGTTACGGCGGTCATCAACGTGAAAACTCGGGCTCTTTTCCTGGTGAAACGGACAACATGCCCAATAGTCGCCCTTACCCGGCTGGGTCTTCCGGCGATCCCACGTCACCCGCCTTGCCACGATTTCCGAAAGCGGCAATCGGGCTCTAATTTCATCAAGAAGGCGCGGCTCAAATCGCATGAAGGGAACGGTATCCGTGTGAATAAATTGCAGCAAGCAAGGCGATGTCAAACCACCTGGCTACCTAACTCAAAATAGGGCTTATCGGCCGGCTTCGCTACCGGATTGAAAGGACCAGAGCGATCTGGGGATGACTTGTGCGAAACTACACCAGCTGTCTCAGCAAGGTCTGGCGGAGAGCCTCCCGCTCAGTTTGCGCTTTTGCCTTCTACTTCGCCTGCTGGTTCACTGCCAGCGTTATCGTTGTTGCCGTTGCGCAGCATGTCCCGCATGACACAGGAGGCCTGCACGAAATCCATCTGACCGGGATAACGGGATTTAAGCTCGCTCATGCATCTGCCGATGTCCCGCAACCCATGAGCTTCAATTTCCCGCACAGTTTCTTCGCATGCCGACCGCACTTCATCTTCACTTAATTGCTCCGGCAAGAATTCACGAATGATGGCCTGCTCGGTGCGTTCTTGCTCCGCAAGATCCAGCTTGCCGCTGTTTTCGAAGTCGGCAGCCGATTCATCACGCTGGCGGACCATTTTCTGAAGTATATCAATCACTTCATCCTCGTTGATCCCGTCTTTGCCGTTTTCCCGGGCAGCACTTTCCCGGTCTTTGACAGCGGTCTGAACGAGCCGAAGAGTGGCACAGCGGCGTTTGTCGCCGGCATCTTGTGCAGCCCTTAAGGCCGAGTTGATTCTGTCTCGCATCACATCGCGCATGGTTTGCCCCACCCCTGCCGTATAAACGGGTCAGTGTGCTTTACACCCACCAGTTCATTTAAGCCAAGCAATTGAATTTCAAAGATCTTTTTTCATAGGATCAATGTTGACGATCCTGCCCGCTTCCCATAGAGTCCCGCGCTTAATGCAGACGGCCAGATGCAAGGAATTCCTTCGCTCCGATCGCCTTTCCTGCAGTGCATGATGTCACCATCAAACTCTGGATACAAGACATGACGACTGCAGACGCATGGTCTGACACCCCGGCGACCGCCCTGCTTGTGCTCTCCGACGGCAGCGTGATCGAAGGATACGGCCTCGGCGCAACCGGCCAAGCGGTTGGAGAAATTTGTTTTAACACCGCGATGACCGGTTATCAGGAGATCCTCACGGACCCGTCCTATTCCGGCCAGATCATCACGTTCACGTTTCCTCACATCGGCAATGTCGGCACCAACGGCGAAGACATTGAAACCGTCAATATGGCCGCAGACAGCGGCATCCGCGGCACTGTCCTTGCCGCCTCGATCACAGATCCAGCCAATTACCGCGCTGCGCAGCATCTCGATGCCTGGCTTAAAAGCCGCAACATCATCGGCATCAGCGGTGTCGACACCCGCGCGCTCACAGCGTTGATCCGCGAAAAAGGTGTCCCGAACGGCGTCATTGCCCATGATCCGGACGGCAACTTTGATCTGGATAACTTGAAATTGGCTGCCGCCAATTGGCCCGGCCTTGTCGGCATGGACCTCGCCAAAGACGTATCCACCACTCAAACACACCAATGGTCACAAAAGACATGGGCTTGGGACGACGGGTATCTGGATGCGGAAGGCGGCAAGTTCAAGGTGGTTGCTCTTGATTTCGGTATTAAGCGCAACATTCTCCGTCTCCTGACCGACGCTGGATGTGACGTGACTGTTTTGCCGGCCAACGCGACCTCAGAAGATATCCTGGCTCACAAGCCTGACGGTGTCTTCCTTTCCAACGGCCCAGGCGATCCAGCCGCAACAGGTGAGTATGCCGTAGGTACGATCCAATCCGTGATCGATGCCGGGCTTCCGGTGTTTGGGATTTGCCTGGGCCATCAGATGCTCGCACTGGCACTTGGTGGCAAGACCATCAAGATGCACCAGGGTCACCATGGCGCGAACCATCCGGTACTGGATCAAACATCTGGTAAAGTGGAAATCACGTCCATGAACCATGGCTTTGCGGTTGATGCAGAAAGCCTGCCGGACAACGTGCAGCAGACCCATGTGTCGTTGTTCGACGGCTCCAATTGCGGTTTGGCGATGAAAGACAAGCCGGTCTTTTCTGTTCAGTACCACCCGGAAGCCTCTCCCGGCCCGCGGGATAGCCGCTACCTTTTCAAGCGCTTTACCGACCTTATGGAAACCGCCAAGGCCGCTTAAGCCTAATCGGCGTAAACATAATGTCTCGAGAAACAAAAACGGCAGCCGAAATGGCTGCCGTTTTTCGTCAGAGATGCATCTAATTTGCGTTTAGCCACGCAACTGAGCAAACGCGCTCAAGATCTGGTCGACTTCTGCAATCTGCTCGTCCAGCATCTGCTTCTGTTCCAGCAGAATCTCTTGTTGGGAAAGGCAAATGCTTTGAAGTTCGGCAAATTGCTCCTGGCGCGGCGTACCGCCTTCAACCAGAGCAATCACGCGGCGAATTTCAACAAGGGTAAGGCCAATTTTCTTGGCTTGCAGGATAACACGCATGCGGGAAACATCACGCGCCCCATAGAACCGGCGCGCACCCTTGCGAACCGGATGCAACAACCCTTTTTCTTCGTAAAAGCGGAGTGTGCGGAGCGTGACGCCAAACTTTTCCGACATTTCGGAAATGGCCAGCGGACGGTCGTCTTGCGGAATTTCAGTATCCGGACCCGCAATATCCGGAACAACCACCATATTCGTAGCTATCTTATTCATAGTCTCTTGCCCGATCTTTTTATTTTTCTCAGTCGCATGACAGGCTCTGAATCGCACCAGTAGCACCGGATCCCACCAACCGGGCGCTGGCTAAAAACGCGTTTCAGACGAGCTCCAATGCATAACCCAGTGTGTTGAACAACGAAAGCTTACCTGCGGACGTCCGAGATTAAGCACGCCAAGCCTTACACCTATTCCATAGAAAAAATCTAGACTAAATCACGGAAACACGCATTTTTTCGCAGAGTACGTGTCATATAATTACCGTAAACATACGGCGTTTTCCGATATATACATGTATTTTTTAGATAAAATTTTCTCGCAGATTTTATAATCTCAAGAAATATGAATTATCGATAATCTAATATATAAGAAACATTACAAAGGACGTTTAAAACTATACACTCACGCGACGACAAGTTCGCAAGTCTAATAATAAGGTAAACTTCCTAATCGACATGATAAATATTACACTACGGACTGATATTATCGATAATTGGCGCTGTTAAAACGCAACTTCAGCTCATTATGCTCAAAAGCTGGGGTTTTTATTCAGGAAATCAGAAATTCGCGGAACGGTCCTTACCCCAAGCTCCGGAGCAGAATTAACTTTATTCCGCAACGGCACTAAGGACGAAAAATTTCCGAGGAAAAGAGCGTTCAAAAGGATCAACACGGCGGATCAATCCGTGAAATCCGCGATTCGGACTAAAGGAAAGTCACTTCAAGGTCTTACGAATGGCCTCATAGCCTTAGATATCTGCTACTAAAAGCAGACACATTTATTCCGACCACAGTCGCACTATGTGCACTTCCGGATTGACATTTTCGGTCGCAAGATATTTGTGTCAGGAAACAATTACTGACTGCCGATCAAGGCGTTGGTTTCAACACACGCTTTATTTGAAGATGCCAGACTCAAAATCAAAGAACCCGACCCCCATCATGACACCGGAACAATTTCGGAGCTGGCGACGAACACTCGGATTGAAGCAAAAAGACGCTGCCGAGCAGCTCGGGCTGAAAAAGCGGATGATCCAATACTACGAGAAGGGCAACCGGGACGGGCGGCCGGTTGAAATCCCGAAATCAATCCGATTGGCCTGTTACGCCCTATCGCAAGGGATCGCCGACTTTGACGGTGTTACAACGACAGATGCACCGCCCCCCAAGGACAAACCCGACGCCTGATCGGTTTTTCTTGATATAAACATCATGTTTAGCGCGATCCGGGGTTCCCACGCGGCACGGTTTTCCCTATAAGACGCGCTCAGCCAACATCGTCATTCACTTAACGACCGAGCAGACCGGAAGCAAACACGCGCTTTACCGGACCGCTCGCTTCGAGCTGCGAGCCGAGATGCCCAAACGCACAGATATTTCCTCCATCCTGATCATTGGTGCCGGCCCGATTGTTATCGGCCAGGCATGTGAGTTTGACTACTCGGGAACACAGGCGTGCAAGGCCCTGCGCGAAGAAGGCTATCGAATTATCCTGGTCAACTCGAACCCGGCGACGATCATGACGGATCCGGATCTGGCCGATGCAACATACATCGAGCCGATCACGCCGGAACTGGTCGCCAAGATCATTGAAAAAGAGCGCCCGGACGCGCTTTTGCCGACGATGGGTGGGCAAACTGCTCTGAACTGTGCGCTGGACCTGGAACAGATGGGCGTTCTGGAAAAGTACGGCGTTGAGATGATCGGCGCGCGTGCCGACGTCATTGACAAAGCGGAAGACCGCGAAAAGTTCCGTGCAGCCATGGACGTGATCGGTCTTGAGAATCCCCGGGCGGCCATTGCCTCCTCCCCGGCCATTCGCGGTGAAGATGGTAAGATCACCGGCTACGACCGGAACACCGGTTATTTGGAGGCCATGCGCGCTCTGGATGAAATTGGCCTGCCAGCCATTATTCGCCCCGCTTTCACGCTCGGCGGCACAGGCGGCGGTGTTGCCTACAACCGGGAAGAATATGAGACGATCGTGCGCTCGGGCATCGACGCGTCTCCGGTCGGTCAGGTCCTGATCGATGAGAGCCTGCTCGGCTGGAAAGAGTATGAAATGGAGGTCGTTCGCGACAAATCGGACAACTGCATCATCATCTGCTCCATCGAAAACGTTGACCCGATGGGCGTCCACACCGGCGACTCCATCACCGTTGCACCAGCCCTCACGCTGACCGACAAAGAGTATCAGATCATGCGGGACGCTTCGATCGCGGTCCTGCGCGAAATCGGCGTCGAAACCGGCGGCTCAAACGTCCAGTTCGCCGTCAATCCGGAGAACGGACGCCTGGTGGTCATTGAGATGAACCCGCGCGTTTCCCGCTCATCCGCCCTCGCCTCCAAGGCAACCGGCTTTCCGATCGCGAAGATCGCCGCGAAACTTGCGGTCGGCTACACACTGGACGAGCTGGAAAACGATATCACGGGCGGTGCAACACCAGCCTCTTTCGAGCCGAGCATCGACTATGTGGTCACCAAGATCCCACGCTTTGCCTTCGAAAAATTCCCGGGCTCCGAGCCTTACCTGACAACGGCGATGAAATCGGTTGGCGAAGTCATGGCTATTGGCCGGACCTTCAACGAGAGCCTTCAAAAAGCGCTGCGCGGTTTGGAAACCGGCTTGAACGGTCTGGATGAAATCGACATTCCGGGCCTTGACCAGGGCGACGACAAGAACGCGTTGCGGGCTGCCGTTTCAACAGCAACTCCAACCCGTTTGCTGTCAGTTGCTCAGGCCATGCGCCTCGGCATGACGGTGGAAGAAGTCAATCAGGCCAGTGGCATCAACACCTGGTTCCTGGAACAGATGGCCGACATTCTGGCCATGGAAGCCAAGATCCGGAATATCGGCCTGCCCAAAGATGCTGCCAATTTGCGCAAACTCAAAGGCATGGGCTTCTCCGATGCACGGCTTGCAAGCCTTGCAGGCGTGGACACGGACGATATTGTCAAGCTGCGGAATGAGCTCAACGTCCACCCTGTTTTCAAGCGCATCGACACCTGCGCGGCCGAATTCGCGTCTCCGACCGCATACATGTACTCCACCTACGAAGCTCCCTTCATGGGCGCTCCGGCCTGTGAAGCCAATCCGTCCGACGCCAAGAAAGTTGTCATTCTCGGCGGCGGTCCGAACCGGATCGGCCAGGGCATCGAGTTTGATTATTGCTGCTGTCACGCCGCCTTCGCTCTGGAAGATGCCGGCTATGAGACCATCATGGTCAACTGCAACCCGGAGACCGTGTCCACGGACTACGATACGTCAGACCGTCTCTACTTCGAACCGCTGACACCGGAAGACGTTCTGGAAATCATCCGCAAGGAACAAGAAAACGGCACCCTGCACGGCGTTATCGTTCAGTTCGGCGGCCAGACGCCTTTGAAACTGGCCCAGTCGCTGGTCAAGGCCAACGTGCCGATCCTTGGCACGTCGCCTGACATGATCGACTTGGCGGAAGACCGTGACCGGTTCCAAAAGCTGCTAATCAAGCTTGGCCTGAAGCAGCCGGAAAATGGCATCGCCTATTCCGTTGAGCAGGGCCGCTTGATCGCAAGCCAGCTCGGTCTGCCGCTGGTGGTCCGCCCGTCTTATGTTCTGGGCGGCCGCGCCATGCAGATCATTCGGGATGAGGAAAGCCTCAACTCCTATCTGCTGGGCACTCTGCCGGAACTGGTTCCTGCCGAGGTGCGGGCGAAATACCCGAACGACAAGACCGGCCAGATCAACACGGTTCTGGGCACGAACCCGCTGCTGTTCGACCGGTATCTGGAAGGCGCCATCGAGGTTGATGTTGACGCCCTATGCGATGGCAAGGACGTCTTCGTCTGCGGTATCATGGAACACATCGAAGAAGCTGGCATTCACTCCGGTGACAGTGCCTGTTCCCTGCCCCCGTTCTCGCTGTCTGAAGAGCTGATCGAGGAACTGAAGCGCCAGACAACAGAAATGGCACTCGCCCTCGAAGTTGGCGGCCTGATGAACGTCCAATACGCAATCAAGGACGGCGAAATCTACGTTCTTGAAGTGAACCCGCGGGCATCGCGGACTGTGCCGTTTGTAGCAAAAACCGTCGGTGAGCCGATTGCCAAGATCGCCAGCCGTGTCATGGCCGGGGAAAGCCTGGCATCCTTCGGCCTTGCAGAGAAGAAATTCGACCACATCGCCGTCAAGGAAGCCGTGTTCCCGTTTGCAAGGTTCCCGGGCGTCGACACTATCCTCGGGCCGGAGATGCGCTCCACCGGTGAGGTCATGGGCCTCGACAACCACTTTGGAACAGCCTTCGCAAAGTCCCAGATCGGGGCCGGTACGGGGGTTCCGTCGGAAGGCACGGTGTTTGTCTCCATGCGGGATCAGGACAAGGCGTCCGTCGTTGACGCCGTCCGCAGCCTGGAAGATGCCGGGTTCAAAATTATCGCGACAGCGGGGACCCAGACGTTCCTGAAAGAGCAAGGCATCAAGGCTGAGAAGATCAACAAGGTCATGGAAGGCCGTCCACATATTGTCGACGCGGTCAAGAATGGCGAAGTGCAGCTTGTCTTCAACACGACCGAAGGTGTTCAAGCAATTGCCGACAGCCGCTCCATGCGCCGTGCAGCCCTTTTGAACAAGGTTCCATATTACACCACGCTTGCAGGATCGATTGCTGCTGCGAAGGGCATCTGTGCGCATAAAGCGGGGAGTCTTGAAGTTAGGCCTTTGCAATCCTACTTCGCCTAAGGCTAATATGAGTTGAAACCGGCCGGGAAAGTGCCCTTTCCCGGCTGGGTTTGTTTTTGTGAAGCGTGGTCTTCTTCGAGAGGACCCAATAAGCTGAAGGTCTTAGACCCATGGAAAAAGTTCCGATGACCTCCGCCGGTTACACCATGCTCCAAAACGAGCTGAAGGAACGGACCGGTGTCGAGCGCCCGCGCATTGTTGATGCCATTTCAGAAGCCCGCGCGCATGGCGACCTGTCGGAAAATGCTGAATACCACGCAGCCAAGGAAGCCCAGAGCCTGAACGAGGGCCGGATCGCGGAATTGGAAGACAAACTGTCCCGCGCCGAAATCATCGACGTGAGCAAGCTGTCTGGCGATGTAGTCAAGTTCGGCGCGACCGTGAGCTTGGTTGACGAAGACACGGAAGAAGAAAAGAAATACATGATCGTCGGCGACGTTGAGTCCGACGTGAAACAAAGCAAGGTTTCTATTTCTTCTCCGATCGCCCGTGCGCTCATCGGAAAGTCGGTAGGCGACAGCGTGGAAGTCGCCGCCCCAGGCGGTGCCCGCTCATACGAGATCGTGGAAGTGCAGTTCATCTGACGCTGCCAGCCTGTCCAATCCGGCAGAAGCCCAATACAGAATTTTGCCAAGTTTTCGATTTTCACCGCCGAGTACCTTTTATTCTGATCGTGAAAGGATTTAAGGTCTAAGGCGGTGGGATTCGGAGATCCAAAATGGTTTTTCACGTAATTGGTTTCTGGCTGCTAATGCTTGCCATCCCCTTGTGGGGATATCGTTTCTTTCTGACATCCAAGCTTGCCTACCGGGAGAAGAAAATCTTCCGGCGGCTGTTGGATCACGCTGACGAGCGGGCTTACTTTTTCGCGTTGAAGCTATTTGGTTTTCTGGTGGCCTTGAGCGCAGCTGTTTTGGCGATGGTTGCCGGTCTCGGCTACATCAAGCATGGCTCCACACAGATCGGAAGTTACCGAGAAGTCATTCGCAGCCGCATCTATTCAGGCGTTGACCCGGTGGACCAGGCGCTCGACACCTTCCACTATGATCAGTGGCTGCCAATCGCGATCCTGACGACCTGTGCGTTGCTCAGCATCAGCTTCACGCTCGTAGCAACGGCGCTCCGCGACATCTCGCTTCTCAATCGGCTGCTCAAACGTCTGAAAAAAGTTCCTCAGGCAATGAAAACGGCACCGAAAGCCTGAAACGCGAAGGCCAAAGCTGCCTGTTTTAGTCAGGGAGCCCATCACACATTCGAAATGACTTGAGGAACTAAGTTCAGCCGTCGATCGGCACGACCGGCTCATCCTTGGTCCGGCGGATGGTGAGTGCTGTGCGGACACTGTCCACGTTTGGCGCAGCTGTGAGTTCACGGATCACGAAATTCTGGAATGTCTGCAAATCCGGCGAGACGCATTTCAGAAGGAAATCCACCTCGCCTGAAAGCATATAGCTCTCGCGGACCAGCGGCCATTTTTCCACCGTCTGCTCAAAGGCAATCAAGTCTGCTTCGGTTTGGCTGTGAAGGCCTACCATGGCAAACGCTGTGACATCGTACCCGAGCTGTTTTTCATCCAGGAGCGTCCGGTAGCCTTGAATCAGGCCAGCTTCCTCAAGCGCACGTACGCGTCTCAAACACGGCGGCGCGGAAATTCCGACCCGGCGAGCCAACTCAACATTGGTCATCCGGCCATCATCTTGCAATTCCTTCAGGATTTGCCAGTCAATGGCATCAAGGCGCGCTTTCACACCGCTCTCCTATGAATTCTGGGACGGTGCCGTCACACCGCCCGAAACTGGGGCTGACGTGAGGTTCCGCAAAAACTTGAGTTTCATGCACAAACGTGTTTCTACGGTGCCGAGTTATGACTTTTTGCGCGTTTGTGCAAGACTATAACAAATTTGCGCACAATCTTGAAAGATTCCGACAGGGAAATCCCGCAGTTTATGTTGAATGCAACGGCATCGCCCCGTTCCCTTTGGATTTTGACGGATGGTAAGGCGGGCGACGTCGCGCAATGCGTCGGCGTCGCAGATACCCTCAACCTTCCCTACGAAATGCGGACCGTTTCTCCCGAACCGCCCTATTCCTGGTGGATGCCGTTTGGCCCGTTTCCGCCCGCCGACCGCGAAGACCAGCCTGGGAGCCCGCTCGCGCCGCCGTTCCCTGATATTGCAGTGGCCTCCGGCCGCCGGGCTGCGGCTTACCTGCGCCGCCTTAAGAAAGCGTCCAACGGCAAAACCTTCACGGTATTCCTGAAAGACCCAAGGTCCGGTGCAAAGACAGCTGATCTCATTTGGGTTCCCGAGCACGATCCGCTCCGCGGCGACAATGTCCTGGTCACACCGACCTCTCCCCACAAGTTTTCTGCAGCGCGTCTTGCTGAACTGAAGGGAGAACCGGTGCCGCAGATCGACAATCTCCCTCAGCCGAGAGTGGCTGTACTTGTGGGCGGCAACAGTCGGCACCACACCTTCACAGACAATGATCAAACCCGATTTCTGGACGGACTGCGTGAGACAGCGGGACAGAACCGGGCGCATTTTCTGATCACAGCTTCGCGGCGGACCCCCGAGTTGCTGGTCGACGGGATCAAGACCCTTGCCCGCGATGGCGATCATTTCTTCTGGGACGGAACCGGCAACAATCCGTACGGTCATTTCCTGGCAAAGTCCGACGCCATCATTGCAACCGCAGATTCGACCAACATGATTGGCGAGGCCACAGCCACGGGCAAACCGGTCCACGTCTTTCATCCAAGCGGTGGTCACGCAAAGATCACCCGGTTTTTGGGGACTTTGAAAGGTATGGGATGTGTTCACCCCTTCCCAGGGCCACTGAAAACCACTACCTACGACCCGATTGACGCAACACCTGTGATCGCAGAACGTATTCTGGCAGACTACAGGGCGCTTCACCAAACCGGTCAAATATTGCAAGGTGACTGATATCTGGCAGTCACGGTTGAGACAAGAAACACGGATTATACTACGCCCATGAGTACTAAGCACAGCAAGCTGTTGATCGTCGGCTCCGGCCCGGCCGGTTATACCGCCGCCATCTATGCGGCCCGCGCCATGATCCAACCGACCTTGGTTGCCGGAATTCAGCCGGGCGGTCAGCTGACCATCACCACCGATGTCGAAAACTATCCCGGCTTTGCAGACCCGGTCATGGGCCCATGGCTTATGGAGCAGATGCAAAAGCAGGCTGAAAATGTCGGCACGGAAATCATCTACGACACGATCATCAAGACGGACTTGTCAGTACGCCCGTTCCGTCTGGAAGCAGATAGCGGCACCGTGTTTACGGCAGACACGTTGGTCATCGCGACCGGCGCGCAAGCCCGCTGGCTGGGCCTCTCCTCTGAACAGGATTACATGGGTGCCGGTGTTTCGGCCTGTGCGACATGTGACGGCTTCTTCTATCGGAACCGCGAGGTCGTCGTGGTTGGCGGCGGCAACACGGCCGTCGAAGAAGCGCTCTACCTGGCGAACCTTGCCTCCAAGGTGACGCTGGTTCACCGCCGCGACAGCTTGCGCGCAGAAAAGATCCTCCAGGATCGGCTGTTCTCACACGAGAAAATCGAGGTGATCTGGGACCATCAGGTTGACGAGATCCTCGGGGGCGGCCAGCCGAAAGCGGTTACGGGTGTGCGCCTGAAAAGCACCAAGACCGGCGAGCTTCAGGAAATCTCCACCGATGGTGTGTTCATTGCGATCGGCCACGCGCCATCCGTTGAACTGTTCAAGGATCAATTGACCTTGAAACCGAACGGCTATCTGGAGACCGCACCGGATTCCACCAAGACTTCGATCCCCGGCGTTTTCGCAGCCGGTGACGTTACCGACGATATCTACCGCCAGGCGGTTACCGCAGCTGGAATGGGCTGTATGGCTGCCTTGGAAGCGGAAAAGTATCTCGCCGAACAGGATGCTGTCGGTTCACAACAAGCTGCTGAGTAACGCAGTTTCCCGACTGGACGGATTGGGGAATGCCATGGATTGGGACAAATTGCGTATCTTCCACGCTGCCGCGCAAGCCGGCAGCTTCACCCATGCGGGCGATACGCTTCATATGAGCCAATCCGCGGTGAGCCGCCAGGTCAGTGCGCTTGAGCATGATCTGGGGGTTCCCCTGTTCCACCGGCATGCCCGCGGCCTGCTGCTGACGGAACAAGGCGAACTTCTCTATCGCACTGCCGGCGATGTCCTGATGAAGCTGGAGGCCGTGCAATCCAGGCTCAAGGACAGCAAGGACAAGCCGTCTGGCGTTTTGAAAGTCACGACCACGGTTGGCTTGGGGTCAACCTGGCTGGCATCCAGGATCCGAAGCTTCACGGATCTTTATCCGGATGTCGAATTGCAGCTGATTTTCGACGACGATGAGCTCGATCTCAGCATGCGCGAAGCCGATGTGGCGATCCGGTTGCGCCAACCGACACAGCCGGATCTCATTCAACGCAAACTCTTCACCGTGCACTTTCACGTATTTGCGTCACCTGAATATATCCAGCGCTTTGGCGCGCCTTCTTCGATCGAAGATATTGATGATCATCGCATCATCACCTTTGGCGAACAGGCCCCTGCCTATCTGCGCTCCATGAACTGGCTTGTGACGGCCGGCCGCGTGGACGGCAAACCGCGGCAGTCAGTGCTCCAGGTCAACAACATCATAGCGATCAAGCGCGCTGTTCAGACAGGCGCCGGTATTGCGATGTTGCCAGACTACATCATCGACAATGGCCGGAACTTGGTTCCCGTGCTTGAAGATCAGGAAGACAAGGTGCCGTCCTTCGATACCTACTTCGTCTATCCCTCGGAGCTCAAGAACACCGCACGGGTCACGGCTTTCCGCGAGTTCCTTTTAAAGAACGCCCAAAACTGGGTCTACTAAAAGAAAGCCCTCGAGCGACCAGCATTGGTCACACTCAGAACCAGACGGAACGGCGGCCCTGCATCTGTCTTTCGGTAAGTATGGTTTGTTCGGGCAGCTCTCTGCACCGTGCTGTTGTGATGAGCATTGTGGCTACGAACCAAGTTTTATTGAGAGCAGCCGGGTCTGAATTCGCAACAAGACATCCACCCTACAGACGCTCGTGCGCGGGGGTCTGGTGTGATCCTCAGCCTGTAACTCACTCAGAAAACTAACAAATCTATGGACGGTCAAAGCCCTGCGCGATTTGCATAGCAGATCTGCATCGCTGCCTCTTGTTTAAGCAGCTTGTGCACTGCATATAAGCATCACTGTTGGTCACACAGGCATCACGTCCTCCTCCCAGTGATGCCTCGACCAGCTGTTCCCCTCTGGAAGGTGATTCCACTGGTTACAGTGAATCAATTCAAACTGCCGGGTCCTTTAAGACCCGGCTTTTTTTTGCCTACATGAACGTACTCAAGCGTTAGAGCGGGTCGCGTTTAATCGGGTTCATTTGATGAGCTTACTGAGTTCATTCGGCAAGGCGCGTCGTGAAGCGCGGCCTGGTTGGCCGGGCAAACGTCGCAACGCGGCCGATGGGCTCCGTAAGCTCACCCTTCGGGCCGGACAATTTTTGCCTCTGGCTTTGTTGTGGTCCGCTTATGGTACCCCGCACCACCGCGCGGACCGCGTCTCGCCAGAAACAAAAATCGTCTCGGTCAAATGAAACCGATTAAACGCGACCCGCTCTAAGCGCAGCCTTGGCAACTTTGGGAACCTCAAAGTACGCCTGTTGCACGTCCTCAAGCGGGATTGGCTGACCGATGAAGTAGCCTTGACCGTAGTGGCATCCGCAAGCTCTCACCACGCCCAACTGCTGAGCCGTTTCGACGCCTTCGGCTGTCGACTTCATATCCAGATTGTCAGCAAGCGCCGCGATCGTTCTCAAAATCGCTGCACTGCCCTCGTCTTTTTCGACTTCCGAAACGAACCTGCGGTCGATCTTGAGCTTGTTGAATGGCAGTTCCTGCAGATAGCCAAATGACGAGAAGCCGATGCCGAAATCGTCCAAGGCCAGGTTCAGACCAGCATCTCGCAATTTTCTGAGATCCTCATGAGCAGCTGAGCCTGCGGACATCAAGACACTCTCAGTCAACTCCAGTTCCAGGCGATGCGGAGAAATTCCAGCTGCTCTTAGACCACCAAGAACTCGTTCAACAAATCGTCCATCGCCAAGCTGCAAAACCGAGACATTCACACAGGCGCAGTAATTGTCCGGCCAAGTTTCCAGGGAGCGCAACACTTCAGACAGAACAAAATCGCCAACCTTCGCGATCAGGCCAATCTCTTCGGCCAGCGGGATGAAATTTGAAGGGGGTACATAACTTGCCTCGCCCTGATGCCAACGAACCAAAGCCTCGAAGTGATCAACCCGATGTGTTTCCAGGTTCAGGATCGGCTGGCAAAAAACATCAAGTCCCTGATTTTCAACCACACGGATCAGAGCGTTCTTCGTTCGCTTCCGTTCCGCATCTTCCCGCGCAATATCGGCGTCAAAGACACGGTACGCAGATCTTTTCTCCTGCTTGGCCTTATAAAGCGCCAGATCAGCACGTGAGAGTGTCTCTTCAGAACCGGCACCATCCGCAGTGATGATCGCCACACCAACGCTCAGTCCACTCTGAACCATGAGCCCGTCGAGATTAACGGGCATGTCGAAAGCGGCGCACAAACCGGAAGCAATCTCGCGGATGTCTTCCTCCGTGCGCGGCTTGAGCACAAGCGCAAACTCATCGCCGCCCAAACGGGCCGCAAGATCGCCACCTTCGATGACAGCTTTCAGGGTGTTGGCAACGTGCTGCAGCAAACGGTCGCCGACGACATGGCCATGACTGTCGTTCACCGCCTTGAAGTCGTTTAGGTCAATGAGCAAAAGGGATGGCGACACCTCATCGGCATTCCCGGCATTTTCAACGACGTGATCCAAAGTCTCCCTGAAGGACAATCGATTGGCCAGTTCGGTCAGGTTATCCGTTTCAGCTGCTTTTTTGACGCGCTCATCCGCAACGACTTTCTCGGTGACATCTTCATACGTCTCTACCCATCCGCCGTCCGGCATTGGAGCCGCGGAAAAAGACAGAATCCGGCCGTTGGACAGGTGGATTAACGAGCGTATGTGTGAGGTAGGCTGGGCGCTCTCAGGAACAGCTTTTGTGGTCTCTCCTGGAAAGCCGGTCACGAAAGCGCCTAGCCGATACTGGTTGTAGGCGTGGTAGGACGTTCCAGGCATAAGCATTTCCGGCGGAAGCCCCGTAAACTCACCGGCACGGTCATTGCAAAAACGCAACCTGCCATCCTTATCAAACGCACTGACGCCCTGTACGACCGATGCCAAGGTGACTTCCAGCTCTTCTGAGCGGAGACGAGCTTCCTTTTCTCTCTCAAAGAGACTGTCCGCCATTTCCTTGCGGTCGGTGATGTCCCAATTCACCCCAACGGCTTCAGTAACGTTGCCGGCATCGTCTTCAAGAAAATTACAATGGGCGGCCAACCAGCGGACGCTGCCATCCCGGCGCACGATCCGAAAATCGGTGGCGAACCCGGATTTCTTCTCATAGGCCTCCAGGAATTGCCGGCGGGCGGCATCGATGTCATCGGGGTGAACGGTCCGCTCCCAGTCATTAAACTCGCCTTTGAAAGACCCGGGATCGACATCAAACAACCGAAACATTGCATCGTCCCAGGTGAGACGATTGGCAGCCATATCGAACCGCCATACAGCAATTCCAGCGGATGACCGGGCGAGGTCAGTTAGAAAGAGCGTGGATTTGAGCGCCTTGTGCTCAACGGAGAATTTCTTGGCCTCGCTGATCATCAGGCCAAGGATGACCACACCGACCACGTTTCCAACTAGCAGCAAGTACCAAGCGTTTTCGAGGATCTGGAGCCCCGCCTCAACGCCTTTATCGATGAAAAAACACGGAAGGACGAAAAGCGTGCCGACAACCGCAATGGACAAAAGCCGCAAGGGACCCGGGCCGAGATCACGATGACGACAGCAGGCCCCTACAATCGCACCGAAAGCCGCGTAAAAAAACGGGCTGAGACTGCCGCCAATCACAAATGGGCCGCCGACCCAATAACGCGCAGCGCCTGCGATGCTTGCCGTGATGATCCCCCCCAAAGGCCCTAGGAAATATCCGCTAAGGATCGCCGGCGCAGCCCGCGTGTCGAACGTGGTACCATCGCCAAAATGAACGGGCATCATTACGACCAAAGCAGACAGGAGGCCAAACAACGCGCCAAGGGATGCCGCGCTTACCGACCGGCGCGCGTGCAAGGTATCCCGGCGCGCAAAGAAGTAGAACGCCAATGCGCCCAACGAAAGAGCGCCAATATTTGCGATCCAATCGACGACCATCTAAGCCTTTCTGAGTGCACAAAAGCACACTTAGAGAAAAAGCAACGATGCTCAGCCTATTTCAAAAATGCTAACAACTTCAATATAAAGTAATACATACCCTCATCGAGACTATTGTTAATAGTCTCGATGCAAAAACAACAGATGCAACGCCATTTTACATAAATAAAAGCTCGCCGATCATGTCTTTATAAAGATCCGCGACTTGTTCCTCGTATCCATTGTAAAGCAGCGTGTTCCGGCGTTGATCGGTTCCCAACAGTTTCTCGGTTGCCTGGGGCCAGCGCCGATGTGGGACCGACGGGTTCACATTCGCCCAAAAGCCGTATTCCTTAGGCTGGATTTCTTCCCAGAAGCTCACTGGACGCTTGTCAGTGAATGAGATCCGCACCACGGACTTGATGCATTTAAATCCGTATTTCCATGGCGTTACCAACCGGATCGGCGCACCAAACTGCTTGGCAAGCGGTTTTCCATAGATCCCGGTCGCCATGAACGCCAGTTCATTGGTTGCCTCTGCAAGGGTCAGGCCTTCAACATAAGGCCACGGATACCAGGATTGTTTCTGACCGCTGGCAACTTCCGGATTGAGGAAAGTTTCAAACCGAAGGTATTTGGCGCCGGTTTGCGGCCCCGCCAGTTTGACGAGTTCGGCAAGCGGGAAGCCCGACCACGGCACCGCCATGGACCAAGCCTCAACACACCGATGGCGATAAAGGCGCTCCTCCAAAGGCATCTTGGCGAGAAGTACATCGATATCAATCGTCTGCGGATTGTCGATGAGGCCGTCCAGCATCACAGTCCATGGACGGATCTCAAGGTTCTGGGCCGCCGGCCAAATCTGCTTGTGAGAGCCAAACTCATAGAAATTGTTGTACTTCGACGCCACGTCTTCGTCAGTCAGTGGCCGGTCCAAGGTAAATGCAGAATTGCGTGGAACAGGATAGAGCCCCGCGCTCGGGTCTGCCTCGGCAAAGGCCGGCCTCATCCCAAGTCCGCTTCCGAGCAATGCACCTCCCCCTGCGAGCCCCGCAAGGATCTGGCGTCTGTTCAAGAAGACATGCTCTGGGGTCGCTTCGCGCTCGGGCAATTCCCAGCTGCGTTTGGTCAAGATATTCATCGTCAAACTCCCAATCTGGACTTAGGAAGACCGGATTGTGTGTTCAAACGCAAATAACGCCCGAGTGACCGATGCCAAGTGTCGGACTTATGCCAGCCAGTTTTCAGCGGCTTTCCGGTCTTTTGAAACAAAGCTTTTGATCTCAAGCCCCGGGATCAGCATCCCTTCGATCTCAGCAACCTTGCGAATCCAGCCTGCATCGCACAAGACCGCGCACTTTCGGAATTTCCCCAGAAGCTTCAGAATGTCTGGCATCATCTTGAATTCGACAGCCAACGCGCCTGCGGTCGGCCATTCGAAATCATCAATGACATAGAGCATCGTGCCGTTGGTCAGACCCTCTGCGGCTTCGATGAGATCCTCCAACCCGGCCTGCATCAAGTCAGCGTTGATTGGACCGCGCAGATGAACAAAGACGCGGTCCCCTTCCTGTTTTTCAATCGCAAGCATCGACAATCTCCTTTGTCCGTCCGCCACCCCGTTTAGAGCGTAGGGGAATGGACACACAATCAAATGAGACAGATCAACACTTTGCACTCGCGCGGCTCACTACGCCGCTTGTTTTCCCAAACGCTGGAGAGCCTGGTCCGCTGCTTTGCCGGACAGCTCCGCCATATGATCGAACTCTGCCGTATAGCTGGCAACTCCCGCCGTCGCGGACCGGAGCTCAACAATCAAATCACCGATTTCAGCTTCTGGCATTAGCGCCTGAACCTCGTCCCAACCGCCCCAGCCGGGACGGGCGTCAAATCCAAGCAACTGCCCGCGCCGGGCGGAAACAATGGCATTGATCCTGGCGGTCGCATCACTTGGACACGCGACGACCACCTTGTGGATAGGCTCCAGCAGAACGGGCTTGCAGTCGGACAGGCCTTCCCGGATCGCCAGGATACCTGCCATCTTGAACGCCTGATCGGAACTGTCGACCGAGTGATACGACCCGTCGACGAGACAGACTGACAGGTCGACAACAGGAAACCCGAGCGGCCCCTGGCCCAGTGCTTCCAGAACACCTTCCTTCACCGATGCGATGTATTGCTTGGGCACCACGCCCCCGGTGATACGATCGGTGAACTGGATGCCTTCTCCTCTCGGCAGTGGCGAAATCTCAAGAACCACGTCACCAAACTGCCCGTGACCACCGGACTGCTTCTTGTGACGCCCGCGTGCCGTCGTGCTGCCACGGATCGTTTCGGAATAAGGCACATGCGGCGTATGCACGGCGACATCCAGCCCGTATTTTCCAGACAAGCGCTCTTGAGCGACGCGCAAGTGCATCTCTCCTTGCCCGCATAACAAGGTTTCAGCCGTTATCTGGTTTTGTGCGACTGTCAGGGAGCCGTCTTCTTCGGCAAGCTTGGAAAGGGCAGCTGACAAGCGAACCTCATCCTTGCGCTGCCCGGCTTCAATCGCTGTCGCCAAGACCGGCCGCCGGGTGTCCGCAGTGTCCAGAGCTGGGAGTTTGCTGCCCTGAAGGCTCAGAACATCACCGGTTTGAACAATTTCCAAACGCCCCAGGCCGACGAGATCCCCCTCAGACGCCTTGGAGATCTTGTTCAATTGCTGTCCAAACAGCGAGAACAGCCCCGAGACCTTCGCTTCGGTGGTTCCATTCACATAGAGGCTGTCATTGTCCGCCAGAGCGCCACTCAACACGCGCGCCACGGAAACTTTGCCGCCATGTTGTGTGTGAAGCGTCTTGATAACTTGAATTGCGCTTTCGGGCGCGGCATCAAGAAGGCGCGCCTTGAGGCGGTCAACCGAAGGCACCTCATGGCGAAGGGCTTTCAAGAGTCGCGTGACACCGTTGCCATGTTCGCCGGAACCGAAGAAGACCGGGCAAATCAAACCGTCCTGCATCTCCTCAACGAGATCTGCGAACACTTTCTCCCGGTCCGGCGCAATGTCCTCAAGCAGCGCTTCCATCAGATCATCATCGTGATCGGCAAGATGCTCCAGCATCGTAAACCGGGCTTCATGTTCGCGCGCCCGGTCCTCATCCGACATGTCGATCTCGGTGCTCGGCTCCTTTTCGTGATAAACATGCGCCCGTTCCAGCGCGAGATCGATGAAGCCGGTGGCCTGACCGTCCTCCCAGATCGGAATCTGGCGCAAAACAAGTGGGACGCTTGACGCCGGTTGCAGCAGGTTCAAAACGTCGCGGACCCGCCGAGTGCTCTTGTCGATCTTGTTCAAAAACAAAACCCGCGGAATGGCGCGGGCTTCAAGGGCTTTCAGGATGAGCTGCAAGGCTGGAACCTTGCGCTCATCATCTTCAGCGACAACCACAGCCAGATCCGCACCGGACAAGGCGCTGTCCATTTCCCCCAAAAACTCGACCGAACCCGGACAATCGATGAAATTGAACCGGTCACCAAGGTATTCCACATCCGCGAAATTAAGCTCCACGCTCATTCCATGAGCCCTGGCTTCTGCCGAACCATCACCAATGGTATTGCCGTCTGACACCTTGCCCTGCCGGTCCACCTTGTTCGTGCGCGCCAGGATCGCCTCCAGCAAGCTGGTTTTACCGCTGCCAAAGGGTCCGACCAAAGCCACGCAGCGCGGTTCCCTGCCGCTGGAGTTTGCCTGTCCATTGTTGGTGTTTGCCATACTGAGCCTCCCGTTTGCCCGAGGATATCCTCGTTAAAACGCGGCACGGCCGGCGGTTCAGGACGCGGGCCCGCCGCGTCTCGCCCGGATGGGATCGAAGGCCAACAACCCGGAAAGCGCCGGGCGTGATATTCGTCATGGCCCTTCAATCAAGGGCGGGACGCTATCGTCGCGCCCGAAACGGGGTAAACGCAAGGAAATCTTACCCTGCACCGCAGCAAACAGGCGGCGCATTCGGCGCTACCAACCGGCACCTTTCGCTCGTTCGGTCACCGAAATGCTTCAATTCGCGAATTAATTTGGTATTGCGCGCGGCTCGACTCATACTGATCCGCAGGCACGAGGTGGAATGAGAGGTATAAACATGTTGCTGATGACTAGAACTGTCTTATCGGCGTTTGGTGCTGCGATTGTGTCAGCGGGCCTGATGTTTTCTGGCGGCAGTGCCGCGCAGGCGCAATCAGTTCAGCCGCGCGGCGTTATCCAACCCGGCACGACGCTCGGGCCGTCCGCGCAACAACAGCTCAATCAGAACCTCAATCGTCAGCAGAACAATTTCTCAACCCAGCAACGGATCGACAGCAACAATCGGCTGAACCGGACACAGCAGATCAACCGCAACAACACCCGGACAAATACACTCTCGTCTTGTCCCGGCGCAAATTCGGCCTGCCAAAACTAGGGTTCAGACCTGAACATCCTGGGATGTGCCCGGCGCTGCCGCAGAACCTGTAACCAGAATTCCCGCGCCCGCACTTTTGTCTGACAAGCGCGCCTGCAGGAAATTCCGACTGATTATCATAGCTGCAATTGTGGCCACCACCGGCACAAAACGGCTGTCTGGGGTAAGCAGTGCCCAAACAGCACCGCTAGCGCAGATCGCAAGCAGAACAGCAGAATAAATCAGTTGCGCACGATCTGTGACATTTTCCAACGCGGAGAACCGCGATCGCGAAAACAGCATCTGGGCAAGGCCGACAGCAAAAACGGTTACCAGAACGCCCCCATACGCATATTCGGCAAGGACGTCTCCCAGACCGTCAAACCCGAGGCGAAACACACAAACAATCAGCGGCGTTGCCAATAAAATATGAATGTTGACGCCCACCAGGATCGGATGCATCCGGACCCTCATTCCGATCAGGGCACTCAAAACAACGAGACACAGCCCAGAGCCTACCCAGCCGGCAAATTCTAGATCCCCCGATTGGCGCCACAAAAGAATAAATACGATTGACGGCACCCCTTCCATAAGGTCGGTCAGCCATCGTTTTTGTTGGGTTTGCATGCGTGTGCCTCGCTCGTGAGGCCGACAGCTTACCGATGCAAGTTTTGATCGTAAATAAGCAGAACTACAATCAGGCCTGACTGCAAAGACTGTTCGCAAACGCTGTGCTGAGTGGGCCGGTTAGTGACCCGGGCGGATCCGCTTCAAGAATTCCCAGACCGGCAGGGCCGTCACACCTCCGACCACGCCGGATACATAGCCGGGTATGGCCCAACCCAGCAAAGACGACCAGAGCAGGCTGACAACAAAACTCACCGCGAGCATGGCAGCCACAGTGATAAGCAATCGTTGCCAAAGCGGAAGAAGAACAGCCAAGCCAGCCTCCAAAACAAAATGTAAATCGACCTCACCCTATGCGCGCCCTTCGAGAAAGAAAAGCCTGATCAGCCAACGTTCAGAGTGAGACAAATAAAAAGGGCGGCCGGAGCCGCCCTTAGATACTGATAGTCAGCTCAACTTATTTCAGATTGCCACAGAAGCGCTGAATGCGGGTGCAGGCTTCTTCCAGGGCTTCCGTCGAGGTTGCATAGGAAATCCGGAAGTTTGGACCGAGACCAAAGGCCGAGCCGTGCACAACCGCAACGCCTTCGGTTTCCAGGAGCTCGGTGACGAAATCTTCGTCGTTCTCGATCACCTTGCCAGACGGCGCGGTCTTGCCGATGGTGCCCGCGCAGGATGGGAAGACATAGAACGCGCCTTCCGGAACCGGACAGGTGATGCCATTTGCCTGGTTCAGCATGGAAACAACGAGATCGCGGCGCGCTTTGAAGATTTCATTGTTCTTCGGAATGAAATCCTGCGTGCCGGAAATTGCTTCAACCGCGGCCCACTGCGCAATCGAGTTCGGGTTGGAGGTCGATTGGGACTGAACCTTCGCCATGGCCTTGATCAGGTCAACCGGGCCACCGGCATAGCCGATCCGCCAGCCGGTCATGGAATAGGCCTTCGACACACCGTTGACCGTCAGCGTTCGCTCATAAAGCGACGGCTCGACCTGGGCCGGTGTCGTGAATTCAAAATCGTCATAGACCAGGTGCTCATACATGTCGTCGGTCATCACCCAGACATGCGGATGCTTGACCAGAACGTCGCACAGAGCTTTCAGTTCAGCTTCCGTGTAAGCGGCGCCTGACGGGTTGGATGGCGAGTTGAAGATCAGCCACTTGGTGCGCGATGAGATGGCAGCATCGAGCGCTTCCGGTGTGATCTTGAAGGTGGACTTGTCGGCTTCAACGATGACCGGTTCGCCGCCGGCCAAGAGGACCATATCCGGATAGCTGACCCAATACGGTGTCGGGATGATGACCTCATCGCCCGGATTGATGGTCGCGACCAATGCGTTGTAGAGCACCTGCTTGCCGCCGGTACCGACCGTGATCTGGTTGGTTTCGTAATTGAGCCCGTTTTCCCGCTTGAACTTCTCGGCGATCGCAGCCTTCAGCTCCGGAATACCATCGACAGCCGTGTACTTGGTCTTGCCGTCGTTAATGGCCTTGATGGCAGCCGCCTTGATGTTTTCCGGGGTGTCGAAATCCGGCTCGCCAGCTCCGAGACCGATCACATCGCGGCCTGCGGCTTTCAGCTCGCGTGCCTTGTTGGTGACGGCGATGGTCGCAGATGGTTGAACTCGCGCCAATGCGTCAGCAAGAAAGCCCATAATGTCCTCCAGGGGGAAACGGGAAAGATAGCGCGCGGACCCTAGATCCGCTGGGCCATCATGACAAGAGCATGAAGGCTAGGTTTGGCAAAAATAAAGGCGATCGCCCGTGATTGCGCCTGCCATTGTTGCGATCGCTGGCCGGGAGGGATCAGCTGCGGGTTTCCAAAACGAGCTTCGGTTCCTTGCTGTCCTTGTCGATGAGCATTGCGCGGAAGCGTTTCTTCTTTGTCTGGCCGTTCAGGATATTGACCGGGATCGACATCGGGACCTCGGTTTCCGACTGTGCAGCACCAAGCAAGGAAGAATAATTGTTCGGATGAAGCAGAATGTCCGTGACCGGCTTGCTGTCCATGATTTCGTTGGTCAGGTGGTAGGTCTTCATCGCAGCCTTGTTGGCAGCAATAATCATCTTCGACTTCGTGTTGATCACCAGCATTGGCGCGCTGCAGATTTCAAAGACTTTGAGAAAATCGACATCACCGCCGATCCGGCCTGCGGAAAACAGAACCCCTCCAACCGTTCCCCCGATCCGGAAATGCATGGCTTCATAGGTCAGCTCGATGGCATCGTTGGAGGCCAGCAGGAACTTGCCGCGGCCGGATGCACTCGCCCGGCGTGTCAAGGCGCCCAGCGCCAGGGAAACGATGGTCCGGCCGACGCGTTTTTGGATATGCGCGATGTTGCGACCGATGATCAGCCGGGCGTCTTCGATCTGAAAGGTTTTGACAAAGCCGTCGCTTGCAAAGCGCACATAGCCGAAGTTGTCGACCAGCAGCACCACCCGGTTTGACGAGGCAACAAAGTGCTGCAGGATCGGCGCAAGCCCCAGAACGATGCGGCCCGGGTTTTCGTCCTCTCCAATCGATGGGAAACAGATGACAACGATCCGTCCGTCAACCAGCTCATAGCGGTGTGCAACGATCGGGATACCCGGGATCCGGTGATCGGGTCCACCGCCAACATCAAACGGCCCGGCAACCCCATCGCGGATGGCGCCCTGTATCAAGCGCAAGATCGTTTTCCTGTCTTCCGGTGACAGGTTGCGTAAAGCGAGATTTGAAGGTGCTTCCTGCAGGTCCTTGACCTCACTATGGAAGCTCTGACTGCCGATCTCATGCCAAAGGATTGTTTTCTGGGAAATATCAGCAACGAAAAACTGGAGCCCAGCCAAGGCAAGCGCAGGTGTTTCCTCTGAAACTCTCGTTTCAGGCTCTTGTTCTGCTGGCTTGTCATCGTTGCTCTGTGCCAACGCGTTCTGCGCTGCTTTGACCACCATAGCCGTCTGCACTCTCTACCAATTACCTACCCTGCACGCAGTATCGAAAAAAAGTGCAAACAAACCATAAAATGGAACGCATAAAGTCTAACATTATTTAAATACCTAAGTAATTTATGCAGCAATTGCTTCGAAAGAACAGCGCTTTTATTGCTCATTTATTTTGGAGGTATCCAACCGCAAGAAACCGGTGTTTTTCAACGCCCCACAAATGTCACGAAATGGCACCAGCAAAGCCCAAGAGCAGACGGTCTCCCGGCGCAATTTGATTGGAATGTGCATCCGTTGAAACTGCGGAGGCCAGAATGTTGGAACGCACCCGGAAATCTGAACGCCATAACGAAGACCGCCATGTCGCCGTACTGGCGATATTGTTCGGGTCGGCAGCAATGCTTTTGACGTTGCTGGCTGTTGTTCCGGAACCAGCGGCCGCCTTGCCGTCTTTGGCGCTGATCCTAATGGCGCAACTGACCCGGATGCTCGGCACCCGCCTGTTCCGCGATTTTACAGACTAACCGCCCTCACGATTTGCAGCCCCCAATTCCAAAGAAAAAGACAGGCTGTCATGACAGACACACACGCAAAATCAGCTGATTTTCAATCCCAAAATCACGAACCTCAGACGGGAACCCGGACAAGGTCTAGAGACCTGCAGGACGCCCGCCCCCTGTTGCAGGCTATTTGCCTCGGCATATTTTTGGCGGCAATCCTGACCGCAGCCGCCGCTATTGCGGGATCTGAGGCAAAAGACACGACAACACCGGGCACCACCATCCCTGCCCTCACACAGCCGCCGCCCTCCGAAGTGGGCAAGTAATGTCTTTGGGTTCAGGTGGATACCACAAGGCCGTTTGAACGAATTGGAGACGCATTTCGTCCACACGGCCTAGCACGTTGATACCGATCAAGGCCATGTACAGGACCTCCAGATACAGTCATCTGGTCTGGAGGTTCCAAGCGCAATGCCACAAGGGCCTCCAGTCGGAATACTTGAGAAACAGGAAATTAGGCCATGGCCATTGCCAACGGACAAAAGTGGATCGATAAAGAAGTCAGTTCTTCGGAGGCTGCCATGGACATCGATCTTTCTCTCTCGGCTGACACTGTACGGATGCTGGCGCAAAAGGCCCGCGCGGTTGCAGAAACCACCGCCGATACGTTTGAAGATGGCCATGAGGGGGACGTCGAGTTTGACGCCGACACCCTGGAAGAAGCTCACGGCCACGACGGTCTGGCGGAAGAAGAAAGCGACAATCTCTCCGATGAGGAATTGCGCGAACTCTTGGAAGATTTGAACGTCGACGAAGCTGCGGAGCTTGTCGCCATCACCTGGATCGGCCGGGGGGATTTCGAGGCAGAAGACTTCTCGCAAGCCGTTCAAGAAGCCAAGGATCGGGCGGTCGGCTCAACCGCTTCCTATCTGCTTGGCATGCCGATGCTCGCCGATCACCTAGAAGCCGGTCTGGATTCCCTTTCCCTGTAAGCATTCCCCGCCGGAAAACCTTTCGGCGGGCCAATAGCTTGGCTTGAGTCAATCCGTTTTCCGGATCGTTTTCGTGCAGTCCACAGCTTGGCGTTTTCCTTGGGAAAACATCTTTAGATCTCGTTTACCATCTTTTCGCCGCGGAAATTATGCAGCAACCTCGGGCACAGTTGTGGTGATCGAAGGGGTGGTGTGAATGCTGCGTGATCCGGTCAATCAGGAAATTTTTGCGACACAAAGACCGTCACCCTGGCCGTTCGTTGGGGCTATCTTCGGGGCGGCCGCACTGGTCACGACTTTGATCATGGCATTCAACAGCTAGACCTGTCCCGGTCGAATACACAGACCAGCTTGCATCTCCAGCCTTTGAGACTATTGGTCATGGACGAACGTTAATCGGAAGCCATGACACAACCCTCTATCAACAGCCCATCCGGCGGTGTGCCCCCGAAGAACGAAGGCCGCCTTGCCGTTCTTGATTTGGCCCGCGGCGTGGCCATCGTTGCCATGGCGATCTACCATTTTTCGTGGGATCTCTCGTGGTTTGCCTTCGTTGACTGGGATGTCGGAGGGGCTCCTGGTTGGCGCGCGTTTGCCGTCTCGATCGCTGCCAGCTTCCTGATCCTGGTCGGGGTCAGCCTGGATCTCGCGCATCACAAAGAGATCCGCTGGCGCTCCTTCTGGAAACGCTTTGCGCTTATCACTGTTTCCGCAGCCTGTGTGTCGATCGGCACCTACTTTGCCTTTGGAGACAGCTTTGTCCGTTTCGGCATTCTGCATTGCATTGCTGTTTCCAGTCTGATCGCTCTGCCCTTTACGCGACTTCCGCTGCTCTACGCCCTGGTCGCCAGCGCGATCATCCTTACCCTGCCGCACTGGGCATCCTCGAGTGTGTTTGATGGTGATATGTGGCTCTGGACCGGCCTTGGCACCCCGGCTACGCCCAGCGTCGATTATGTCCCGCTCGCGCCGTGGACCGGGGCAACTCTGTTAGGTGTGGCGCTGTCAAAGGCCATTCGCCAGTCCGCCCTCATGGAACCTCTCAAACACATGCAATTCGGCGGTGTAGCAGGCAGGGTGCTGAAATGGATGGGCCGCCATTCCCTGCCGATCTACCTTCTGCATCAACCGCTTCTTTATGGTCTGGTTTGGAGTGTGACGTTGCTAGGACCAAACATGGACCG
Source organism: Roseibium sp. R5 (assembly GCF_055755305.1). NCBI lineage: Bacteria > Pseudomonadati > Pseudomonadota > Alphaproteobacteria > Hyphomicrobiales > Stappiaceae > Roseibium > Roseibium sp. R5. The sequence goes on along the minus strand of NZ_CM146910.1, from coordinate 2,488,452 downwards.
GACCAGCCGCAGCTTTCAGACCAATTGCGTTAAAAGCTGCACGACAAGCATCGGGAACGAAGTACTTTGTGTTGCCGCGTGCCGCTGCACGCTTGATGGTTTGAAGTCGGAAAACATCTGGGAACCGCTGCTTAGCAGCCCCCAGGACCCCGGCTTGCAAACACGCATGAACCAGCTCTACAGCGCCTGCCTCGCAGCTCCTGGAACCGATACGATCGATTAGACGGCACTGTGGCGTTTTATACGTCTGCTATACCGGTTTCTGTTTCAGGGCACGGGCCGCGCGTTCAAGAGCAAAAGGTGCGAATGTCGCCGGGTCGCGCCTGTCCAGAAGCTGAACAACTGCCCATAGAGCTGAAATGGCATCACACCGCGCTTTCATGACCTCCAAATCGGCCCGGTCAATGGGTTGGTGTTGCCCGGATTCGTAGGCAGTCAAAAACCGCCGCTCAGCTTCCGCGTCAAATCCGATTTCCTGAATGGCGTAAGCAAGATCCCAGCAAGGGTCCGCCATGCCGGAAAACTCCCAATCGATCAGCCAGAGACGGTTTTCAGCCAGCAGGCAGTTGCCTTCAGATAAGTCTCCATGGCTCGGCACCAGCACCAATTGGCTTTGCATACCCACATCTGCCATCAGCCGATCGAGGTCAGGGAAGACCGCCGAGACATCCTTCGACAGCGGCAAGTCTGGATTGCCATCAAGTGTCTCAGAAACCCGCTTCCGAAGCGCCGCATATGTCGTATGCGGATTGATCTCCCCCTCAAACCTCAGCTTTGAATTATGGAGCCGGGCGAGCTCTTGTCCCAGCATGTCCGGAAGGTCTTTTTTCTCTGATTGGCGGGTTTCAAGGGCCCGCGTAAGCAATAGCCCGCTCTCTAGATCCATGTACACGGGCGGAACGGCAACGCCCAGATCGGCGGCCAATTGCAAATTTTGGGCCTCTGCAAACCGGTCCACCAATGCTTCGAATCCAGCCTGACCGATACGCAGAAAGAACACGCCCTTCTGAGCCGTGATCCGCAATACCTGATTGCTCAGACCATCCTTCCGCTCTGCAGACAGAACCTCTCCAAGCACAGCCCGGAGATCTGAATAGTTTTGCAGAACCTTCTCCAAAACCGCTGATGGGCCGGCTGGTGTCATTGTGGAGGAATGTGGCAAGAAGAGCCTTTGACGTCTGACCGAAGAATTGAACGAGGACCCATGCAGGATTTCCCCGCGCCCCATATCATCATCACCTATTGCCGCCAATGCAATTGGCTGCTCCGCTCGGCCTGGATGGCGCAGGAAATCCTGTCGACCTTTTCTGAAGAGGCGGGCGCGGTCACACTTGTTCCCGGCACAGGCGGGATTTTCACCATCACATGTGACGGCACGCCGGTTTGGGACAGAAAAACCGACGGCGGCTTCCCGGAGGCCAAAATCCTGAAACAACGGCTTCGCGACCTGCTGTGGCCGGACAGGGATCTGGGGCATTCAGACACACCCGGCAGTCGCGCGTAGGAGATTCCCGCCTGGGTAGAAACCCGTAGACAAGCAGAAATCGCAAAATATTCGGCAAAATTGCCTAAAATTCGGATCTTGTTAAATCCATTCCGGCACACTTGCAGGCGTTTTCAGACTGGACTGGGGCCCGCCCAATGCGCTTGCCAAATATGTCGTTCTTGAACTGGCCGATCAAAACACAACTTCAGATCGGCTTTGGGGCAATGCTCTTGTGCTCCGTCGGGGTCGGTGCCGGCGGATACCTCGCCGCGAGCCAGGTTCAGGAGTCCGTCACGACCTCAAAAGCGGCAAGTGATCTTCTGGGAGATATCCCGCCACTGCTTGCAGGTGCAGAAGCGTTCGGGCGCGACGGCACTGAGCAGACCGCCAGTGAGGTTGAGGCGAGCATCAACACGTTATCTGCAAGCAGCGATGAACTGGCCCGGAACAAACCAGAGGCCGCGCAGCAGCTGACCTTGGCTGTTAGCGAGCTGGAAGAAAGCTTCCGCAATCTGAAAAATACCAGAAGTGCGCGTGATGAAGCGATTACCAATCTTGATGGTTTGACATCTGGCCTGGTTGAAACGACCAACGAGGTGTTTGAACAGTACAAGGCCTTGGAAGCTTACCGTCTTGGTCTTGCCCTCAACAACGAAGGCAAGATGAACAATCTTTCCAAGGTCGCCCCGCGTCTTGCAGACATGCGGATCGCCGCAATCGTTTTGGAGCAGGAAACCAAAGCCTTTGTCAACGCACCGGACAAGGCAAACGCCAAAGCCCTTTCTGAGCGTGTCAAGGCGCTGGACAAGGACGCCAAGGCTGTCCGGCGTACCGTGAAGACAAAAACGCTCAGAGCCTCCGTCAAGGATCTCACCAAGGCGGGTAAAGCGTTTGAAAAACAAATCAAAGCGCACCTGAAGTCAGGTGCCAGCGACGGGACCGCTGCGCTTTGGTCCGAAACCTTCCAACCGGCTGTTGAACAACTCGTTACCCTAACGACAACGATCATTGCAGAAGCCGAGGCGCCAATTGAGGAGCTGACGGCGGAATTGCGGGGGTTCGACAAAGCGACCGCAGACATCGCGCTCCTGTCCAACTTTACACAAGGCGTGGCCCGCAATGTCCTCGGCGTACGCAGCGCCTATGCAGAGTACCTGACAACATCCTCAGAAGCTTCGAGTGCCGCCTTTCAGACTTATCTCGGCGAAACCGAAACCCAGCTGGACGCTCTGGAAGGCATTCGCCAGTCATCCCTTCAATCCACATCTGACAAGGCCTTTCTGGATCTTTTGAACGGGCCTTTGAACACGCTTGTGACGGCCGGTGTTGAAGCGCTGCCGGTCCTGCGCGCAACCTTTGCGGATGTCGTCACGAACAGCGATGCACAGAAGGCCGGGCAAGCCCAATTTGCAACCGCAGCTTCGGCGCTGAGCGAACAGGCAAGCACCATCAGCCGGGCCGCGGGTCTGACGGCCGTCTCCTCAGCAGCCACTGCCCGAACGCAGATTTCTTTCGCCCTGCTGGTGGCATTGGTCATTGGCGTTGGTTTTGTCGTTCTCCTGTCAGGCGCGATCATTCGTCCGCTCCGATCCCTCACCAACGCCATGCGGCAACTGCAAGAGGGTCAAACCGACCTCGACCTGACCGCCGATAGCCGTAAGGATGAAATCGGAGACATGGCCCGCGCCGTCGGCACCTTCCGGGATCGCGAAGTGGAGCGTGTCGAACTGGAGCAACAGACACAGCGCGATGCGGAAACCGCGCTCAAACGCCAGCAGGCTGTCGATGCACTGGTTACCGAGTTCAGAGCTGATATTGAAGCCGCCCTGACCTCCGTCAATGGCAACATGCGGCAGCTTGAAGACACTGCCGAACATCTAACTGGAATTGCCCGCTCGACAACGGATAAAAGCGAAAACGTCAGCCATGCCTCAAGCCAGGCAAGCGACAACGTCCAGACGATTGCGGCTGCAACGGAGGAACTTTCAGCCTCCGTTCAGGAAGCCGGGCGGCAAGTCAACGCCACGCTCGGCCGCGTTGAAGACGTGACACAAGCGACGCGGACGTCCAATGATCAGATCAAGGGACTGTCGGCCGCTGCTGAACGGATCGGTGCCGTGATCCAACTCATTCAGGACATTGCGGAACAAACCAACCTTCTGGCTCTCAACGCGACAATTGAAGCCGCACGCGCCGGCGATGCAGGCAAAGGCTTTGCCGTCGTCGCAGCGGAAGTCAAAGAACTGGCGACGCAGACGTCGAAGGCAACCGATGAGATTTCCGGTCAGGTCGCGGAAATCCAAGGGTCCACGGAAGCTGTTGTGGCAGCGATTACAGAAATCATGACCATGATGGACGAGGTCAACGAAACCGCAGCTGCCATGGCCGCATCCGTCGAGCAGCAGGCTGGCGCCACCTCCGAGATCTCTTCCGGAGTGACACAGGCGGCCGGCCAAACGGCCAGCGTTTCGGAAACAATCGGAGATCTCTCCCGCGGCTCCGGCGAAACCAGCCAGTCCGCCGCACAGGTGGAGTCCATCGCCGACGAAGCCACACAGGAACTGGATGGCGTCACCCAGCGGATCGACAGATTCCTGAAAGATGTCGCCGCGGCTTGATAACCTGCGCTAAAATAACCGCAACGCCCGCATCACGGGAAGCGTAACGTTCCGCAAATCGGGCAAGCACTAGGAGAGGTGGCAAATACATCCTCCGTTCCGGCACGAAATTCTATCATTTCTGAGCGGGCACCGCTCCCGCCCAAGATGCTGGATCTCGCTGCGCCGAGTCCAAATGACACAAACACCGGTCGGATTTGATTGATCACTCAATCAAAATAACGGACAAGTTTCTTCCATGACCTTTCGTAAGCTCGGAGAAACAATATGGCCGGACAGAAAAACATCCTCATCCTGATGGTCGATCAGCTGAACGGCACCTTGTTTCCCGACGGCCCGGCGGATTTCCTGCACGCTCCAAATCTGAAGGCACTTGCCGAGCGTTCTGTCCGGTTTCAAAACAGCTACACGGCCTCTCCGCTGTGCGCCCCGGGTCGGGCCAGTTTCATGTCCGGTCAGCTGCCGCGCAGGACCGGCGTTTATGACAACGCTGCCGAGTTTGCATCGGACATTCCGACCTATGCGCACCATCTGCGGCGGGCGGGCTACACGACATGCCTGTCGGGCAAGATGCACTTCGTCGGACCCGACCAAATGCACGGTTTCGAGGAGCGCCTGACCACGGACATCTACCCGGCGGATTTCGGCTGGACACCGGACTATCGCAAGCCGGGCGAGCGGATTGACTGGTGGTATCACAACATGGGGTCCGTCACCGGGGCTGGCGTTGCGGAAATCTCAAACCAGATGGAATATGACGACGACGTTGCCTTCCAGGCGATCCGAAAGATCTATGATTACGGACGCGGCAAATACGACCGCCCCTTCTGTCTGACGGTCAGCTTCACCCATCCGCATGACCCTTATGTCGCCCGCAAGAAATACTGGGATCTCTACGAGGACTGCGATCACCTGTTGCCGGAGGTTCCAGCCAAGGCTTATGAGGATCACGATCCGCATTCCAAACGCATCTTCGATGCCAATGACTGGCGCAGCTTTGACATCACCGAAGACGACATCCGCCGTTCGCGCCGGGCCTATTTCGCCAACATCTCTTATCTCGATGACAAGGTTGGCGAAATCCTGGCTGCCCTTGAGGCCATGGATCTGGCGGACGACACCACCATCCTTTTCGTTTCCGATCATGGCGATATGCTCGGCGAGCGCGGCCTGTGGTTCAAGATGACCTTCTTCGAAGGGTCTTCCCGCGTGCCCTTGATGATCTGCGACAAGGACCTGTCACCCCATCTGGAAACCGCACCGGTCAGCACCCTCGATGTCCTGCCGACGGTCTGCGATCTTGCCGGCATCGACATGAGCGAGATCATGCCCTGGACGGACGGCACCAGCCTCGTTCCGCTGGCCAAAGGCGTGGCCCGGGCCGAACCGGTTCTCATGGAATATGCCGCAGAAGCCTCCTACGCGCCTTTGGTCGGCATCCGGGAGGGGGACTGGAAATACATCCATTGCGAACTCGACCCGCCCCAACTGTTCAACCTTGCGGACGACCCGAACGAACTGACCAATCTTGCAAACGATCCCGCCCATTCTGAAACGGCCAGGGCTTATGCCAAAAAGGTCTCGGAAACATGGGACATGTCCGCCTTTGACGGCGAAGTCCGCCAATCGCAGGCCCGCCGCTGGATCGTCTATGAAGCCCTGCGCAACGGCGCCTATTTCCCGTGGGACTACCAGCCCCTCCAAAAAGCCTCAGAACGCTACATGCGCAACCACATGGACCTCAACGAAGTCGAAGACGGCCAGCGCTATCCAAGGGGCGAGTGAGATACTTTAATCTTCAAGAAATTGGAGAATTCGGCTTTCGAGTTGCGAAAGCTCTTTGGTTTCACATTCCCAAATGACCAGACAGTCCCAGCCTTGCTCTGCCAGAGCTTCAAGGCTGGCTTTGTCCCGAGTCCGATTCCGTTCCAGTTTAGGCACCCAGTATTCTAGCCGGGACTTCGGCATCCGGCCGTCTTTACAGCTTGGGTCATGATGTTGATGCCAGAAACAGCCGTGGACGAATATCGCCTTTTTCTTCGGACCGAAAACCAGGTCTGGTTTCCCGGGCAAATCTTTGCGGTGAAGCCGGTATCGATAACCAAGCGAAAATACGAGTTTCCGGACAATCATCTCCGGCTTCATGCCTTTGGAGCGGATCGCCGACATGTTTTTGGAGCGTCGTTCTGGAGTAAGTTTGTCCATCAAATTGTCAGGTCAAATGGAAGATCCGAGATATCTCTCAGTCGGCGTCCCTCAAGCATAGCGTTTAGCGTTTCGTCATCGCTGCTGTCGCATCTGACTGCTTCAATTAATTCAGGAAGAGCAAAATGATATACGCAGTCAATTTCACCAGTACCGTATGCCAAAGAAGCTATTCTTCCCGGCGTCGGTTCGCCCGTTATCACAGAAATATGTGGAACCCGGCCTTTGCGGTTCTTCATCAAGTTTAGCGCTTCAGTGCGCGCATTTTGAGCGCGATCGCTTCTCATCGTCCACTTACAAGAAACTGTCGCATGCAAAATTAGATCCTTGTTGTTCGCAGAACGTAATGGCGAATAAGCGACAAGGTTATCATCTGCAACCAAATCCCGCTCCAGGTTCAAGTTTTCATCATTAACTGGTTTGCGGGCGACTAGAACATCCGGTTTAATGAGATAGTCAGTCCCAAGAATGGACTTAAGCTTCGGGTCCGATTTGCCGAGAGCTTCCAATTGGGCCAGATGCGAGAACTGTTCAAAGAAAGCGACTCCAACGCCGCCTTGAACCCCGTCTTTTCCCACAATCCATTCGCCTGGACGGAGATGGGACAATAGGGAAAACGCCTCCTGCAAATACTCTGCGCAGAGAGCCTCGAAGCCCGCACCCGCGGTTTGCCCCGCAAGTTTCTGCGAGGAATTTCGTGTATTCGAGCTGACCTGTTCGAAAATACCTAATGCAAGGCGCTTGCTCGGATTGCTGCTGCTATCTGCATTGCTCACAACTCCGTTCGCGTTAACGGAGAGGACGCCTGTGTCCAAGAGGGCTCTATGAAAAGCTTGCCGCAGTCTATGAATTTCGGTCATTCAGCAGCTTCCTGGAGAACGACTGGTTGACCGAGCGCCGCTGAAATCTTCTGTCCAACAGCCGCCGCGACCGGTGGCGGAAAGGCGTTGCCGACCTGTCGATAGGAATTGGTTTTCTTGCCGGAAAACTCCCAGCTGTCCGGGAACCCCTGCAGCCTGGCCACCATCCGCACGGTCAAACGTGGCATCCCTTTATGATCAGGCCCAGGCGCTTCCTCAGCGATTGTCCGGCCTTCAACACCCAGTTCTGCCCAAGCCTTCCGGGCTCGAGTGGGGCCGAGATCCGGACCGCCATGTTTTTTTGAACCACCAACCACCGTCGGCGCTATTTTGCTGGCTTGTTCTTTCCAAGCTTTAGCCCCGTCCCAGCCGTTTGCTGCCATCAAATCGTGCAACTCTTCGCCGACTGTAGGAGCTACAGACTTTTCTAGCTCTCCAGGCCATGTGAATCGATCTGCAAAAGCGCGCTGTAGAGCCACCATCACTACTCTGGGCCGGAGCTGCGGGACTCCGAAATCAGACGCTTGCAAGAGTTTCCAGAAGACTTTATAGCCTTGGCGGCGCAATTTGACTTCGATAAAATCACGGTAATCATCGAAAGATGAGTCCAGCATCCCCCGGACATTTTCAAACATTATTGCTTTGGGTTTGACGACTGCGGCAATCTCAACCCCCCGGGTAAAAAGATTGCGTTCGTCCTTTTCCCCGAGCTGTTTGCCAGCTACCGAAAATGGCGGACAAGGCAATCCGCCCGCCAAAAGATCGACGCTTCGGAACTGCGAAAAATCGAATTCTTCAAACAAGTCATGCTCATGGACTCGCCACTCCGGGCGGTTCAACCGAAGTGTAGCACAGGCATGTTTATCGTTCTCGAACAACGCGGCATGATCAAAACCAGCCATTTCAAGCCCAAGAGCTTGGCCACCACCACCGGCGCACAGCTCCAAAGATGTCAGCTGGTTTTTCATCAAAGCTCCAGGAGATTCGTTAATGGTCAGAACTAGAGGATAAACTACAGCAGACAGAACATAATGAGAACGAAAATTTTTCCCCAGTCTCCTGACACCCTTCTGTCAGGAGACTGGCAAGAAGTCCGGAAAACTGGAACAAAGCCGCAACGCAGGGGTTTTCTCGGGCGGGGAGTCGGACCATATTGCAGCCCATGAGCAAACGCCCCCCGAAATCCTCCGCTGACGATCCGAAAACGCCTACCCCGCAAACGCCGGAGGGTTTCAGCGAAGCGCCGCAGCAGCCTCTGTCCGGTACGCCTCTCTCCGGCTCCATCAGCGATTGGGCGGCAGAGATCGCGGAGGAAGCGGACAGGCCCGCGCCCCGATCAAAGAGCAAGATCAAGGACCCGGCGAAGCTCGCGGAGCTTGCCCCGGGCGCTCCGGGCTCGTCCACGCGCACGGCGCGGACCTCCTCCAAGGAGCGCGAGCGGGCCGGAGGGGACGGGTCTGTTGCCGCCAATGTCGAAGAAGGCCGCAAGGCGAAGCTGTCGCCCAAAGGCGCGAAGGCGAAGGGCAAGCTCGAAAAGCCTACAAAGTCTGCCCGCGGAACCAGTATGGGCAAGGCGGACACGGCGCGCGAGCGGGCCGCCGGGGGCCTGAACCCCGTGGCCGGCATGGACATGTCGCTGGAGGAGGCCGAGGAACTCGAGGCCAAACTCAAGCAGCACAAGAAGGACAACAAGAAGAAATCCGCCGCCGACGGCCGCTATGGCGAGCTCGGCGGCAATCAGGGCGCGACCGCCACCGTCGAGGCCCTGTCGGCGCTGATCGAAAGCGGCAACCCGCTGCACAAGAACGGCGAATTGTGGGTGCCGCACCGGCCGGAGCGCCCGGCGAAATCCGAAGGCGGCGTGCCGATCAATCTGGCCTCCGAGTATGAGCCGAAGGGCGACCAGCCAACCGCGATTGCCGAACTGGTGGGAGGGATCGAGGCCGGTGAGCAGACCCAGGTGCTGCTGGGCGTTACCGGCTCGGGCAAGACCTACACTATGGCGCAGGTCATCCAGCGCACCCAGCGCCCGGCGCTGATCCTGGCGCCGAACAAGACGCTGGCGGCCCAGCTCTACGGCGAATTCAAGAGCTTCTTCCCGGACAATGCGGTCGAGTATTTCGTCTCCTACTACGACTATTACCAGCCGGAGGCCTACGTCCCGCGCACGGACACCTATATCGAGAAGGAAAGCTCGATCAACGAGCAGATCGACCGGATGCGCCACTCGGCGACCCGCGCCCTGCTGGAACGCGACGACGTCATCATCGTCGCCTCGGTGTCCTGCATTTACGGTATCGGCTCGGTCGAAACCTACACGGCGATGACCTTTGCCATCGAGGTTGGCGAGCGCATTGACCAGCGCCAGCTGATCGCCGATCTGGTGGCCTTGCAGTACAAGCGCAACGACGCCGCCTTCCAGCGCGGCACCTTCCGGGTGCGCGGCGACACGATCGAGCTGTTCCCGGCCCACTATGAGGACCGGGCCTGGCGGATTTCCCTGTTCGGCGACGAGATCGAGCAGATCACCGAGTTCGATCCGCTGACCGGCAAGAAGTCCGGCGAGATGAAGTCGGTGAAGATCTACGCCAACTCGCACTATGTGACGCCAAAACCGACGCTGCAGCAGGCCATCAAGTCGATCAAGACCGAGCTGAAAGGCCGCCTGGAAGAGCTGAACGCCCATGGCCGCCTGCTGGAAGCCCAACGGCTGGAACAGCGCACCATGTTCGATCTGGAAATGCTGGAGGCGACCGGCTCCTGCGCGGGCATCGAGAACTATTCGCGCTACCTCACCGGCCGCAAGCCGGGCGAACCGCCCCCCACCCTGTTCGAATACCTGCCGGACAACGCCCTTGTCTTCGCCGACGAAAGCCACGTCACCATTCCGCAGATCGGAGCCATGTACCGGGGCGACTTCCGCCGGAAAGCGACGCTCGCCGAATACGGCTTCCGTCTGCCGTCCTGCATGGACAACCGGCCGCTGCGCTTTGAGGAATGGAATGCCATGCGGCCGCAATCCGTCGCGGTGTCGGCGACGCCCGGCTCCTGGGAAATGGAAGAGGCCGGCGGCGTCTTCGCCGAACAGGTCATCCGCCCCACCGGCCTGGTCGATCCGGTGATCGACATCCGCCCCGCCTCCTCCCAGGTCGATGATTTGCTGGGCGAAGTGCGCGAGGTTGCCCAAAAGGGCTACCGCACGCTGGTCACCACCTTGACCAAGCGCATGGCCGAGGATCTCACCGAATATCTGCATGAAAACGGCGTGCGCGTGCGCTACATGCACTCCGACATCGACACGCTGGAACGCATCGAGATCCTGCGAGACCTGCGTCTTGGCGCCTTCGACGTCCTTGTCGGCATCAACCTGTTGCGCGAGGGCCTCGACATTCCCGAATGCGCGCTGGTCGCAATCCTGGATGCGGACAAGGAGGGCTTTCTGCGCTCCGAAACCTCGCTGATCCAGACGATCGGCCGCGCGGCGCGGAACGTGGACGGCAAGGTGATCCTCTACGCCGACCAGATGACCGGCTCCATGGAGCGGGCGATCGCCGAGACCAACCGCCGCCGCGACAAGCAGCTGGCGTACAACGCAGAGCACGGTATCACGCCGGAAAGCGTCAAGCGCTCCATCGGCGACATTCTGGAAAGTGTCTACGAGCAGGACCACGTCACGGTCGATGCCGGGTTCGCCGAGGAAGGCTCGCTGGTCGGCCACAATCTGGCGGCGCATATCTCGGATCTGGAAAAACAGATGCGCGACGCCGCCGCCGATCTCGACTTCGAGACGGCTGCCCGCCTGCGCGACGAAATCAGGCGCCTGCAGGAAACGGAACTCGCGGTCGCCGATGACGCCATGGCCCGGCAATCGAACGTGGCCGGAGCGACCGGCGGCTACAAGGGCGACAAGAAATTCGGCGCCGGCGGCACCAAGGAAGGCGCGAGCGGCAAGAAGAAGGAAACGGCGAAGGATAGGGCCACGCAAGCGCGTGAGCGAAATGCTGCGTCTTCCGGGTTGTCAGGGAAAAAGGGTCCGGGCGCAGCCCGCAAGGCCGACGGGCCGTCGCCCGGTCAGGGTGCCCCCGCGGAGGGCAGCGCGTCAGCGCGAACGCCCGTGAGCGCAAACAGCAGACCCCGCAAGCCAACCCTGGACGAGATGACCAACGCGCGGACCGAAGTGCCCATGCCCAAGGGCCCGCTGCCGCAGAAACCCGCGCCGATCATTCAGGCCGAAGACGCCCCGCACCACACCCCGCGCGGCAAGATCGGGGTGGGGTCTTATGAGGATCCGGTGGACGAGAAAAAACGCCGCGGCCGGCCGAAGAAGAGCGGGCGGCCGGGAAGGTAGCCTCCCCTCCAGTGGTCATCAACTCACTGCTTTGATTTCGTCTCTCATTCTTGCATTTAGGATGACGCCGATCTTTCTCATGAGGGCTGAGGAGGTGCGGTCACAGTGCCTTTTCCCTACCGCTATGGAAACAATCAAGCGCAGGATGGAACCACGGAATGAATGCTTTAGTTTACGACCAAAGCTCTCCACCAACTCAGTCATCCCATGGCTCGACCATGGGATCCGCTCCGATCCTTCGCCACAAGCAAAGCTGATCGAGCGGACATGTAGCGGTATAGATCCCGCATCAAGTGTGGGGTGACGACCGAGTGCGTAGTGGGGCTGTGCGCTATCTGGGCCGGTCTGGAAACGAGCAATTCGCCCCTACAGGCTTTGAGTTTGGGGCGAAAGCTCTCAACACCCACTCCGTCATCCCATGGCTTGACCATGGGATCCATTCCGTTCCTTCGCCACAATCGATGGCTCTTACGAGTAGCACCGTCACGGCATGGATCCTCGGGTCAAGCCCGAGGATGACGACAGAGTGAGCGGTGGGTCGTGCCGTTTAAATTTGCCAAAAGAGAACAGGGTGAAACGAAAGGGCATAGCTCCCCGGATCGGGGTCCGGAGCAAGTTCCGGATCAAGTCCTGCAATGACGATCTAGGGTGAGGTCGAAAGTGCCACCCTTCACATTTTCAGATGCCTAGCGAGATCAAACCAGTCCGGGTTCATGCCCTCGATGAGTTCGATCTTCCAATTGCGTGGCCAGCGCTTGATCGCCTTTTCTCGGGCAATGGCTTCAGTAATGGTCTCATGTTCTTCATACCAAATCAGCCGTTTGACCGAATAGCGTTTGGTAAACTGTGCCCCAACGCCGGAAGTATGTTCAAAAAGCCGTCTAGGGAGATCGTTCGTCACGCCTGTATAAAGCGTACCGCCCTTGCGCGTTGTCAGGATGTAAACCAAAAAGCGCTTCAGCATGCTCAGATAGGAAACGGTTTGGATCCCATGGTCAAGCCATGGGATGACGGAGTGGGTTTGGTGAGGAAGTGCCTCCGCGCCGGGACCTGAGAGAAGGTCCCTCCGGGTCGGATCGCGGACGAGCAACTCAAGTCAGAGACCAACGCTAGAGAAACTGGTCGCGGATCAAGTCGGGGATGACGACCGGTGGTGTCACAGCGTGGTGACGTTTCCCATTTGCTCTCAAAAGGAAACAGGTCCCGGATCAAGTCCGGGACGGCGGAGACGGATAAGCTGCCTCCTGACACACAGAAATCTTATCCACGCCCCCGTCCCCTGCCCGTATACTTCTTGCGTGCCTGTTCACATGGGCTTTCCGGGGGACCGTCCCTCGGAGGGGAGCAGGCCGGGCTGGTCTGGGGCGGCGGGGTAACGATCCGCGCACCGGACAAGGATCCGCGCGAGACGGCGGCAGGCAGTTGCCGCAGCGCCTCAAAAACGCCAGCGACTGTGGAGGGCTCGTCACTGAATCTGAAGTTCGTCTCAGTTTCCAGCCTGCTCAGAACGAACTTCAGATTCAAAAAGTGACGAGCAAGCATATGTTTCTAGTGTGGTTTTCGAATTTGAAAATCGCTTCGGGAGACGCCAACTAGACAAGGCGAATTTCGAATTCACCACACTAAGTGCTCCCCTGACACGGGAACACGAGACAAATCTCCCACTGGTCCGTTGAAGAGCAAGCCGGATCCTCTTGAAGGCCCGGGCGGGGCAGTCAAGCTTTGCCGAAGACTCATTTATTCAACTGATGCGCAGGCAATGCCTGACGCGCCCCGCCACTCCTGTGGCTTTTGAGAAGAATTTTTGGCCAAACGCCGGAGGAAATCCTCGCGGCGGCTTTTGTGCTGGCGCTTTCTGATGTGTGACGTTCCGGCCCGTGCCTGGACCAAGGTGATGGAGAAGAGCCTGCCTTCAGCTCAAATCTTTAAGGCAGATAACACCGGGGAGCCAGTTCAGTTGGCTTCAGCGCTTGCGAGCTTTCGCAGCTTTAACAGGTTTTGAGGCAGCCGCCGCCTTGGCATCTTCCGCTAGCCGGGCGTCTCGTTCAAGCCGAGCCTGCTTCAGCTTCGCGGTTTTGGCATTGCGCAAATCAGTTTCGACTTGGGTAAGGTCCATCGAGACCTGTTTCGTGATTTCCGCTTTGGTCGCCGCAGTCGGCCTCTGCGGTTTGAACAGCGTGTCGCGTGTCAGGGGCTTCGTCATGGGAGCAAGCAACCTTCCGTCTGCTGGAAACAAAAAAGCCGGAGCACATGCCCCGGCTTTTGAAACTCATGCAACATGCCGCCCTCGGTGATCCGGTAGAGCGGACATTGTTACCAAATCAGGCAGCGGACAGGTTGTCGGCTGCGGACTTGCCGGAACGGCGGTCCTGAACAACTTCGAAGCTGACCTTGTCACCTTCGTTCAAAGTTGCCATGCCAGCGCGCTCAACAGCGGAGATGTGGACGAAAACGTCGTTGCTGCCGTCTTCCGGTTGAATGAAGCCGTAGCCTTTGGTGGAGTTGAAGAATTTAACGGTACCGATGGTCATAACGATGTCCTTTCAATCGGTCATAAAAGAGTGCCCGACCCGCATTGCGCGGTCCGTGCGTGAAGTCGACGTTGAGAGGGAAGATCGTTCAGTTCGCAGTCACCTGCGCAGATACAAAGTTCGTCAGCAATATCGATACGAAAACACATAGCGGAGAATTGAGGTTTAATAAAGGCAAAAACAGTGTGCACTTCAACTATTTGCATCAAGCCGGAGTGTCTGGGGAGACGGGCTCTGGTCACGCGGTCTGGCGCAAATCCATTTCAATTGGTGGTCGGGATCAAGCAAACGGCCAAAAAACGTTCCTGGATAGATCCCGTAAGGTAAAAACTGTGTTTCAGGTTACAGCGATTGTTAACACCCGCGCTATTATCAATACAAAAGACACACAAGCGCGGGCACACCGACCTTACGGGGAAGAAAAGACGCGCTGCCGGGTTGATACTACGATGCAACCCGACCGATCAGAAGACCTAACCGGACCAAGACATGTCATTTGAAGCGAACGACGACAGTTATCCAGGCCAGGCCGTTGCCTATATTGTCGCGACCTGGGGCAGCCAGTCTTTCGTCAGCTCCGGAGTTTTGGTCGGCCGCAATGACGTTCTCACCGCCAGCCACTCCATTTACGACGCGACGCTGGGTGGATTGGCGGATGAGGTGAAGATCTACTTCTCCTACGATCCGGATGAGTCCAATCCGACCTTCTATACGCCCGCCTATTACAACTATTATACCGATTTCGACCCCGATAATGACGGACTGATCTACAGCGGCGACAATCAGGCTTTTACGCTCGGCGGAGCGGAGAAAGATATCGCCCTCCTCTCTCTCGGCGAGGCTGCCGGCGACATTTATGGGTGGTTCGGGATCAACTACAGCTACACGGGCGGAAATGTCAGCGTGCTCGGATTTCCGGGGCGCTACGATAACAACCTGACCTTCGACAGCGGCTATGCCTACAAGGACGTCGTCGACAATTATGTCGACACCAGTTTCCTGGAAATCAATTCTGGCAACAGTGGTGGCCCGATCTTCACCGGCAGCGGCAACGACGTCAGTGTGGTCGGCATTGTCTCGACCAGCGCGGCCGCGGCGTCGGTTGCCGGGCACGAAAACTGGCTAACATCCAACATAGCCAGCAACGACGTTTACATGGACACCACGACGACAACGCCGGTCGTGACCACGGTCGAGAACGCGATTTACAGGTTTTACAACACAGATACCGGGACGCATTTCTACACAGCCAGCTCAGCAGAACGGGATTCTGTCATCGCCAACGCGTCCTCCTTCTCCTACGAAGGGGTTGCGTTTCTGTCCGCAAACTCCAGCACGGACTTGTCCAGCCTTGTAAACGTCTATCGTTTTTACAACACCCAGACCGGAACGCATTTTTACACCGCAAGCGAAGCCGAGCGGGAAGACGTCACCAACAACAATGCAGCTTTCGTATACGAGGGAGTTGCGTACCAGGCCTATGAGGGCGACACAGCCAGCAACACCGCGCTCTACCGGTTCTTCAACACCGAGACCGGCAACCATTTCTACACTGCGGTAGATGCAGAGAGAGACAGCGTCAAGACGATGGGTCAGTTCAGTTACGAAGGCATCGCTTATTACGTCGACATTGCCTGACGCCCAGCCTTCTGAGTGACTACGGTGTTCTGGGACGTGTGTTTGCGGTTTCGCTCCCGATTAGCGAGAACCTCAAACCAGAATTCATGCGTTAACCATTCGCGCACTTTGGCTAAAATGCCGGGGATATCCTTCTTTTTACGCTAACACTGACCGGTGTAATGTGGGCTTCACCGTCTGAGTCGTTGTACGGCCCCTTCAATTGGGTTAAAAAAGGCTTAATGTATTGCGTATCCCGCGAGACCGATGACGTTCGCGGCACTTCAGGAGCACGGAATGGGCATTTTCTCGAAATCCTCGCGCCCCGGCGAAGGCCTGGACCAGAAGATCGAGACCGTAACGGAACAGACACCGGAGCAGGACACGTCTTCCAACGTGGAACAGCTGTCGCCGTTCGCCTTGAGAATGCAGGAAAAGATGAACCAGCTGGATGGCCTGAAAGGCCGTGTCGGCGGGCTCACCCAGACCTTTGACCAGATGGCCGCCTTCGCTGCCGAAAGCCAGACCAGCATCCGCATGATGGCTGAATACATCGAAAGCTCACGCGCCAGCGTTGAGACCGAGGTCCGGCTAAAGTCCGAAAACGCCAAAATCTCAACCGACCTGCTGGACGCTGAGCACAAGGTGAAAACGCTCACAACCCAGCTGGAGGACGCGCAGGCTGAAGTTCATTCGCTGCGCAAGCGCTCAACAGAAACACGCACCGCGCTGGAAACGGCTCGGAACGACATCGTCACGATCCGGGACAACAACAAGAAGATCAATGACGAGTACCGTCATCAGAGCGCCAAGCTGGTGGATGCTAATGCGCAAATTGCGGATCTGACCGGCAAGCTGAATGATCTCAAAGCCAAATTTGAAACCCTGGAGAAGCATGCCGAAAGCCTGAGTTCGGATCTTGAGGCCGTCAAACACCGCGAGAAGGAACTTCAGCAGAACCTCTCCGAGAGCGCGCAGTTGCTGGAAGAGGAAGTCCGCAAGAACAATCAGGCATCCAGCGAACTTGAAGCTGCCAAGCGCGAGCTGATCGATTTCCGAAACGACAACATCGATCTGAAGTCGCACCTTGATGTCGCCAATCAGGAGCTTGTCTACGCCAAGTCCCGTTTGGAAGAAGAACAGCGCAAACACGACAACGAAGTTTACGCACTGAACGCCGAGATCGAGAACCTCTCCTCACAGCGCCGGATTGGCGCCCAATCCTTGCAGGAAATGGCCCGCGAGAATTCGACGATCAAGGAGCGGAACCGCGAACTGGTCAAGCGGATGCAGGAGATCGAGCACCTTCTCGACAGTGCTCAGAAAAACCACGAGAAAGACCGCAACGAGCTGATGGCAACAACTGCCAAACTGCGTGAGGTCAACTTGCGTTACAACTCCGCGCTGACCGATTTGAACCACCAGCGGAACCAGAACCAGAAATTCGCCGACAATCTTGAAGATCTGGTCGATGAAAACAAACGCCTGCAGCGGTACAAGATCCAGGTCGACACGGCCAATGAACAGATCGCGCAGTTGAAAACCGTCATCGCCAACTACCAGATGGCGATGGAGGGCCGCGGGCCGGCTGAAGAGCTTGGCTTAACCGAGAGTTTTGACCCTGCAGCGGAGCTTGGCATCACCGACCCGCTTCCCGTCGCGGATGACGACGATGACCTTCTTGAAAGTGCTAAAGAACCGGACGACGGCAATCCAGATGACGACGGCCCGAGCGGGGGCAGCGATAAGGTCGTTAAGCTGCGGGACTGATAAAAAGACTACTATCGAAAAACCCGGCATTAAGCCGGGTTTTTTGTTGTTTTATTCGAAGCAACCGAGCGATCGCGCCCAAGCACCTTATTCGGGTTCAACATTGAACTGTAGCGGATATCCAAGACGGCCAGCAGCGTCGATCGCACGAGTAGCTTTTGTTTCGGCCACGTCTTTTGGATAAACCGATACGACACACGCGCCTTTTTGATGCGCTGTCAGCATGACCACTTCCGCCTGAGCGCTGTCCAGACGGAATTCACCTTTCAAGATGAGCACGACAAACTCCCGGGGAGTGTAGTCGTCATTCAGCAACACCACTTTATAGAGCTTCGGCTTCTCTGTTTTGGTTCGCTTGCTAAGGCGTAATTTCACATCAGAGTCACTCATGAAATTACCTTTTTTATTATGTCCGCCGCCACATCTTCTGACCTTTAGAGCAGTCTTGGCAGAGGGCATGATCTCGGCCATGTGCACGGAGAACCGAAAACTGGAAATGCTGCGTGCCAAACACACCGCATCTCACAAATTGTCAACCGTCACGATTTTTGCTGTGCAATCACTATAGAACAGTACTTGCAAAAAACAATTGTGAAGCCAAACCAGCAATCCGGCCGCCAAAGAAAAAGGCCCCACGCGAACCACGTGGGACCCTTGTCTCTGTTCTGGTTGATTGCCTTTAGGCAGCTGCCACTGTTTTCAGGAAATCGTCGATCCGCGTAGCCAATTGACGCGTGTTGTCAGCAACTTCCGAAGATGTAACGGACACTTCAGACGCCGACGCGCTTGTGTCGTCAACAGCGGCTTTCACGCCGGTCATGTTTTCACTTATTTCCCGGGTGCCGGAAGCAACTTCCTGGATCGAGCTGCTAATTTCCTCAGTCGCAGCTCCTTGCTGCTCCAGCGCCTCAGTGATGGAATTTGTGAACTCGTTCACACGCTCCATGATAGTCGCAATCTCCTCAATTGCTGCCACCGAGTCTGCCGAGGCGCCCTGGATAGCGTTGATCTGAGCGGAGATTTCTTCCGTTGCTTTCGAGGTCTGGGTTGCCAGCTCCTTGACTTCAGCCGCAACGACCGCGAAGCCCTTGCCGGCTTCACCGGCACGTGCTGCCTCAATGGTCGCATTCAATGCAAGAAGGTTGGTTTGCTCCGCAATTTCCTGGATGAGCTGCAAAACCGCGCCAATTTTCTGCGCCGATGCCGCAAGGCTTGCAACCTGCTCATTGGCGGAGGTCGCTTTGTCATTGGCCGTCGAGACAACTTCGCTCGTTTCGCCGATCTGGCGGGAGATTTCACTGATAGACGCTGACAGTTCTTCGGAAGCCGAGGCGACCGTTTGTACACTTGCGTAAGCCTGTTCGGTTGCCGCAGCCACAGAAGCTGTCCGTTCGGTATTGGTGGTCGAAAGGTCCATCAATATCCCGGAGATATTGGCCATGCTATCGGTGGAATGCGAGACGGGCTCCAACAGGCGCTGACTGTCGTCACGGAAGCTGGAAATCATCTCTTCGAGCGCGGTCTGGCGGCGGCGCTCATTCTCGATGTTCAGCTGCTGCTCTTGTTCCAGCTCGCGTTGGCGAAGGCCGTTGTCCCGGAAAATCTCGACCGTACGGGCCATCTGGCCCATTTCATCGACACGCTCGACATACGGGATGGCAATATCGTAGTTGCCGTTCGACAGAGTTCCCATAGTGTCGGACAAAGTACCGATCTGACCAGTAATCCGGCGGATCAATGCAACCAGTACCAAGGACACAGCAAGGATCGCGATCACTGTAATGACCAGCGCCGTCATCAACGCTTCACTGCGCGCCGTATTGATCGCAGAGATGTCGAACGCGACGTACATCATGCCGAGCTTTTCGGCGGAATCACCTTCTCCGCGCGTAATCGGCTTGATACCTATTTCATAGTTGTAGTCGGAGAAGAAGGTAGTCGTTGCTGCCGCGTCTTCACCACGCAGTTCTTCAGGGATGAGACCAATGAGTTCTTCGTTGGCTGCCTCTTCATCCCGGATCAGTGAGGCAAAAACGTCGCCATTCTTTTCCTGCACAATGGCCCAGGAAAAATTCGGATTATCGAGGAAAGGCGAAAGCAGTGTGTTTGCAAGGTCCTGATCAAAATCCCAAATAGCATTTCCCAGAGCCTGGTTCGTCAGGTTGGCACTCATGCTTATTTGCTGCTCAAACGCTTGCTGCACAGCGGCTACACGTTGAGAGGATGTGATATAGGCGAAGGCGATAAATGCCACCGCTACCACGGCCACGATTGGCACCGTCGTGGTGAATTTCACAGATTGCCAGAACTTCATAATCTTCCCCCATAAGGTTCGGAAAAGATATAACGATAGACTGCAAATTTTCTCTTAATCGAACGCAGGCAAACCCTCTTTCAACAAGACAAAACTCCCACGAATATTGGGAATATATGCAAGGGTGATAGTGGACCTTGTATTGTTCTAAAGAAAAAACTAACGGCTCAGAAGTGCGGACACTTTAGCAATCTACCAGCCGATTTCTGCGAAAAGCCAGCAGCAGACGGCAATCCATAATCCCGCATACTTCGTACACCAGTGAATCCAACTAGGAGGCCGGTGTGCAAATTCAGAAAAGACATCCCTGGACCAAACGTATCGTTATTGCGGTGGCGTTGTGTACCGCGATCATCTTCTCCTTCGGCACGACCGCAGCTCAGGCAGATTTGGGCGCTGCAGCAAAGTCCGTCCCTTCGGCGAGCCTCGTTGGGGAAGGACGCATGAAATTCCTTGGCTTCAACGTCTTCGACGCACAGCTCTACGCTCCAAATGGGGTGTATTCTTCGTCCAATCCGTTTGCTCTGCGACTCACCTATCTGCGCAATTTCAAAGGCAAGGCAATCGCCGAAAAGTCCGCAGAAGAAATGGCTAAACAGAGCGTTTCCAAAGCTCAACTGGACGGCTGGACCAAGCAAATGGCAGCGATTTTTCCGAATGTGTCTTCCGGTCAGTCCATAACTGGGGTCCGCACCGCGTCTGGTAGCAGTGTTTTTTATGTCGGCAACAGAGAGATCGGCACAATCGCGGACCCAGCTTTCACTAAACATTTCTTTGACATCTGGCTTGGCAGCAACACTCAAAACCCGCGTTTGCGCGCGAAACTGGTCGGCGCCGGCTCTTGACGATCTCCGAGCAGACAGCAGGCGACCCCGCCCAAACTGTGAACATGGCGACTAGCGGGCAGTCCTCCGGCCGGATTACGAAACGGTCCATCCTGGTCTATGGGGCGTTGGCATTCCCTCTGTCTTTCGCCGGCTTGCCGATCTATCTGCATGCGCCTGACTTCTATGCCGTCACATTGGGTCAATCCCTTGCAAGCCTTGGTGTCGTCCTCTTGGCCCTACGCTTGATTGACGCGTTTCAAGATCCGTTCATCGGCAGCATCAGCGACCGGCTTCACTCGCACCGGCCAAAAATCCTGGCTGTGGGGACTCTGATGCTGGGCGCAGGCTTCTGGATGCTGTTTCATCCGCTGGCCTCAGCACCTCTCGCATGGTTTGCGCTATCGGTTCTCATCTGCACCACAGGCTTTTCGATCGTCACAATCAACCTTCAAACCCTGGGCGGCTTGTGGAAGTCGCGGCCCCAAGACCGTACCCGGATCACCGGCGGGCGTGAGGCCCTTGGTCTTCTCGGATTGCTTGCAGCCGCCATCACACCAACCCTGCTGACCCAGTGGGCTGGTCAGGAACGGGCGTTTCACTATTTGACGGTGGCTTACCTCCCGCTGCTTGTTGTCGGCTTGGTGCTTCTACTTTCATGGATGAAGACGGCCGAGCTCTCCGCCCCCAAACAAGCGCATCACCGGCAAAACTGGCTAAGCCTGCTCAAAGACCGCTGGCGGTCAGTATTCTTTTCCCTCGTTCTACTGAATACATTCGCCAGTGCTATTCCCGCGGTTCTTGTTCTCTTTTATGTGCGAGACCGGCTCGGCGCTGAGCCATATACAGGACTGTTTTTGCTGATCTATTTCCTAGCCGGC
Source organism: Roseibium sp. R5 (assembly GCF_055755305.1). Classification (NCBI taxonomy): domain Bacteria; kingdom Pseudomonadati; phylum Pseudomonadota; class Alphaproteobacteria; order Hyphomicrobiales; family Stappiaceae; genus Roseibium; species Roseibium sp. R5. Next base: position 2,466,998 of record NZ_CM146910.1, on the reverse strand, counting down.
ACTGCATCCATGCCGCTCTGGATCAAACTGGCATCGAAGTTTGGGAAAATCCGGGCTTGGCAGCTCTCACTCGGGCTCGCGATCGTTACGTTCATTTGGGCCGTGTTTCTCGGCCGCGGAGATATTGCCGCCTATGCGGTCGTGTGCACGCTTTCGGGCCTGGCTCTCGGGGCCGACCTGGCCTTGCCGCCTGCCATTCTTGCAGACCATATCGACGCTGACGACCGCCAGACGGATGCATCGCGCCTTTTTTCACTGATGGCGCTGCTTTCCAAGACGTCCCTTGCGGCTGCGACCGGATTGGCTCTGCCGATCCTCGGCGTTTTGGGCTATGTACCGGGGGGAGACATGACGCCGAGACTGGATTGGGTCCTAAGCCTCACATATGCAGCCCTCCCCTGTGCCTTGAAACTGGCAGCCCTCGGGAGTTTAATTTGGGCACAGGACATACTGACAAAAGACAAGTCCACTTTGTCCTGAACCGTTCCTTGCACTTGCTCTCAGGATTGAAACATGTCCGTACGGCCGCCGCAGATCCTTCACAAACCTCAAGAAGATGAAGATCCGCTGTTGCAGGCCCTGCAGAACGAGATCTTTAACGAGAAAGCGGCAACGCTGTTCCGGCTGCAGAAGCGGCTCGAAACCGCTTTAAGAAAACTCGAAGCGGCAAGGGCGACCGCAGAAGCCACAGAGGAAACAATCTCTCCCCACCTTGCTGAAGCCTGCGAAGCGCTCTGGTATGTTTCGATACAACGGGAGATGTGTGGATTGAGGAACAGCAGGGCCTATTATGACGAGCTGCGTGTTCCGCATGATGTCCGGCTGCACATGGGACCGAACATTCGCAAAGGGTCTTGAGAATGCTGCGCATGCATTGCGTACGCGGCCGGACAAGCCTTTGTGATTTGTATCACTTCCTTGTTGATGGCTTGGATGTATGAAGTTCGCAGAGTTGCATCACGCCGATAAGAGTGTTTTTTTCGCAGCCATAAAACAAAATAATATGCCGCTTTGTAACGTTGCGTAATATACACGGTTACGGACCATTGAAATCCGCCACCCCCAATTTGGGGGTGCGATACATTAAGAGCGTTGGCCCCGAGCAAAAACATGAAACGCATCACTGTCGTCCATAGGGTCACCGCTCCCATTGCCATGTTCGCAATGTTTTTCTGCCTCGGGAATTTGCTACCGATCGGTAGCGACGACGGTTTCACAGCTACCGCCCATGCCCAATCAGTGCGAGTTGTCCCGGAAGGCAACAGATACCGCTCTCAACCGAAGATCCCCTTCGCCTCATCCCGCAGGACGTCAGCCTCGAATTCATCATACGATGCCAAATTCGAAAAGGTGCTGAGCGTTTTGCGGCGTGACCGACGTCTGATGTCATCCATCAAGCGTGTCGCGAGCCGGTACGGTATTGATCCGATCCATATTGTCGGGGCGATCGTCGGCGAACATACCTACAACTATGACACTCTCGACAGCGCGCAGTCCTATTACGTAAAGGCCCTTGCTTACGCTGGCATCCGGTTTGATTTTGAGCTCAATGGCGAGCAAGTCGAAACCTTTGTGGAGCGCCCGCAATTTGACCGGTGCCGTAAGGAGCACGTGCAAAAAGCGAGCGACCGGCGCTGGTCCTGTTACGAACAAGTCTGGAACAGCCGCTTTCGCGGCAAAAGCGTCGATGGTGTCCGCTATCCACGGAAGAACTTCAACGAAGCGTTCTTTCAACCGCTCTATGCGGGTCAAAGCTTCGGTCTTGGACAGCTGAGCCCACTGACGGTTCTGAAGATGACCGATCGGGTGGCACGCACGAGCAATTTCCGCAAGTTGAAGTCCACAAATCCGGAAGCTGTCTACAAGGCGACCATGGATCCAAACCAGTCATTGCACTACATGGCCGCGATCATCCGGGACGCGATCGATGCCTATAAGTCTGTCGGCAAAGTGGATATTTCAAAGAATCCCGGATTGACAGCAACGCTCTACAATCTCGGGGACCCCTGGAGCCGCGCGGCCAAATTCCGCCGCAGCGGCAACTCCTGGCCGCGCGAAAATTATTACGGCTGGCTTGTGAATGACCGGATCGATGAGCTGGAATCTTTGCTCTGATCGATCCGGCCGGATGCTCAGGTCAAGAATGGATTGGTCTGGCGTTCGTGGCCGAATGTCGATGCAGGCCCATGCCCGGGCAAGAACGAGATATCGTCACCAAGCGGAAGAAGCTTTTCAGTGATCGACTTGATCAGCGTCTCGTGGCTTCCTCCCGGCAGATCGGTCCGCCCGATCGACCCGGCAAAGAGCACATCGCCTGAGATCGCCAGCCGCAACTCTTTGTCGATGAAAACCAGATGGCCTGGTGAATGGCCAGGGCAATGCAGGACGTCGAATTCACGTCCCGCCATTGCCAGAACGTCCCCCTCCTGCATCCACTTATCAGGCGTTACGGGTTTGGCTTCCCCCATTCCGAACTGAGCCGCCTGATCGGCAACCCGGTCGATCAAGGGCTGATCGGCCTCATGCGGTCCCTCGACAGGAACTGAAAGGCGTTCGGCAAGATCAGCAGCGCCGCCGATGTGATCTATGTGGCCGTGGGTCAGGACAATCTTCTCGACCTTCACACCTTTTTCTTTGACAGCGGCCATGATGGTGTCGACATCGCCGCCCGGATCAACGACAGCGCCCACCAGTGTCGCAGGGTTCCAGATCACAGAGCAGTTCTGCTGGAACCCCGTGACAGGCACAATCATGATCTGGATCGGCGGCATCTCCTCACCCTGGCCAGTCTCTCCTGCCCCGGCATCCGAATTCGACATGTCTTGCGCCACTGTTATCTCCTGGATGAATGTTATCCTGCCCCTTGTAACAAATACGGGACAAATCGCCAGAGCCGCATGTTTGTAATGGTCCATGGGTTCACCTTGCGGCGTTGATTTCGTAAAAGGTGAGAGGCTCTTGTTGGAAGAGCTAAAGAAATCAGGTTCGGCACCGAATGACGTTACGACTGTTCAGCGCTGTCACGGCAACTCTTCTGGCCCTAGGAATTGCCGGAAGCACCCAAGCTCAGCCAGGCCGCACAGCGCCGGTGTTCGATACTTGGCTTGTCGATTGCGCCAGCACGGGAGTGTGCTTCTCCTCATCATTCACCCGGAACCAGTCCGTCTGGGTTGATCTGCGGATTGTTCGGGATTGGCACGCCGATGCCCAACCGCTGCTGCGGCTGACCACAAACACTGTCCTCCCCCAGACCGGTACACTGCGCTTCGATGTCGACGGGGCAACGATAGAATCTCTGCCGATTGAACAACTCAGGGAAATCCAGGCGGGGGTAACATCCCCAGCCGGGTTTCGGCCGCTGGGCGGGGAAGGTTTCTGGTACCCGACGGGTGCAGTCACATCCACACTGCTTACGGCTCTGCAAACAGGGCAAGAACTGACCGTACACATGCCCAGAGAAGGCAGCGCGGAAACAGTTTCAGTTTCCATTCCTCTGCAGGGACTAAAGTCGGGCCTTCTCTGGCTGGACAACCGGCAGAATAGGACAGGAACGGCGTCAGCCATTGTCTCGCCCGGAGCTGAGCCTCCGGTCAACGCACCGCATGCGCTTCCAATTTTGGCTCCGGAGGAGCTTCCAGCCGAAGTTTCCGCGATTTGGCATGCCAACCGCCTCTGTTCTTCCATCGACCCGACCATTTTTGCCAGCCTGAATGCAGTCCGTGTTCCGCTGGAGGACGGCGCATCTCTTTATATCGTGCCGTGTGGTGCTCCGACGGCTTATAACAGCCCTTATGTCGCAATCTATGCGGGCAAGGATGGGGCTGCACGTCAGGTGCATGTCGCCAGAATGTCTGAAAGCGGTCCAATTGCCACCGATTTGATTTACAATGCCCGTTGGGTGCCAGCCGATCGCCAGTTGATCAGCTACTTCAAAGGATCTGGAGTTGGCGAATGCGGACTGTGGAACAGATGGGTCTGGAACGGCACCGGATTGGTGTTGCTTGAAGAAGCTTCGCGCAAAACGTGTGATAACACAGAGCCGGACTTGTCCAATTGGTCAAACACTTGGCCTCTAAAAAACGCGTCTAAATAACCTTTCCCCTAAGGATTTTCTTGCGATTTTCACAATCGCGCCCTTATGATGTTTCCGCAGCGGATGGAATGGGGTGCGGCAGCTCTACTTCACCCCGATCCTTGAGTTTGGTGAGCGCATCTTGATGTGCTCTCCGATTTAGGCTCGGCCGAAAAGGCGGGTGAGAATTGGCGTTAGTGTTGGAATGGCACGTAAATTAAGGTGATTACGTAATGCACGATGGGGATTCGGACCGGCGGTCGCGTGGTCGGCGCGGCGGCAAGCGCGAGTTTGGCGGTCCGCAAGACTTCGGCAGTGACTTTGGCGGAAGCGACTTCGGTGGTGATTATGGCGGCGGCCGTGATGGCGGTCACCGGGGTGGGCGCGATAATGACTTTGGCGGCGGTGGTGGCCGTGGTGGTTATGGTGGCGGCGGAGGCCGTGACGGTGGCTACGGTGGCGGAGACCGCGGTGGTTACGGCGGCGGCGGTGGCCGTGATGGTGGCTACGGTGGCGGCGGCCGGGGTGGATACGGCGGCGGTCGTGACGGCGGCTATGGCGGCGGCGGTGGTCGCGATGGTGGCTATGGCGGCGGAGACCGCGGTGGTTATGGCGGCGGCGGTGGTGGCCGTGATGGCGGCGGATACGGCGGTGGTGGCCGTGGTGGCTATGGCGGCGGCGGTGGTCGTGACGGTGGCTATGGCGGCGGAGATCGCGGTGGTTACGGCGGCGGTGGCGGCCGGGGCGGATACGGCGGCGGCAACCGTGAAGGGGGAGATCGTCCTCCACGGCGGGATTATCCGCCGGTCGAACGCGGGCCACGCCAATCCGGCGTTGTGAAATTCTTCAAGTCTGACAAAGGCTTCGGATTTATTACCCCTGACGATGGCGAGACCGATGTTTTCGTCCATATTTCGGCGGTTGAGCGGTCCGGACTTGCTTCCCTGGACAGCGGGCAACGCATTTCTTTCGAGACTGAACCGGATCGCCGGGGCAAGGGCCCAAAAGCTGTGAACCTGCAAATGCTCGAGGAAGACGGTTCGAGCGGTGGCGCTGACGATCAGCCGGTCAACGACGGCACAGGCGAGCAGCCGGATTACGAATGAACTGCACTCTTCCGGCACTGCCGGAAGCCCTGCAACAAGAAACTCCGGGCGCACCACTGGTGCGCCCGTTGTTTTAGGCAAACGGCCTGCTTTTATTGCCGCACGCCAAGCACTATAAGGCTGCCAGAATGCGCATGAGAAAGGCAGCAGATGACGACAACTTCAAATCCGACCACAACTGTCCGGCCGTTCCGCCCAGGGGATTTGAGCCACTTGCTGCCCCTGAACAACGCTGCCGTACCGGCTGTGAACGAGTTGTCTGCAGAAGAACTTCTGGATCTGATCGGCCAATCGCTTGTTTGCCTGGTGGCGGCGATCGACGAGCAGCCCGTGGGTTTTCTATTGTCGATCAGCGACGGCGCGGATTATGGCAGCGCGAATTACCGCTGGCTGAGCGAAAACGTCTCTAACTTCTCCTATACGGATCGAATTTGTGTCGATGAATCTCGGCGCGGTTTGAAGATTGGCGAGAAACTCTACCACGCCCTGTTCGATCAGCTGAAAGACACTGGCCGCAGCTTCGTCTGCGAGGTGAACTCAAGGCCGCCAAACCCTGGTTCTTTACGGTTTCATCAGCGGCTCGGCTTTGAAGAAATAGGCACGGCAGACCATGGCGAAAAAGCCGTTGTTTTCTTACGTAAAGACCCACTGGGCGCTGCGGAATGAACTATCGCCACGCCTACCATGCCGGCAATATCGGTGACGTTCTGAAGCATGCCGTTTTGGCGCGTCTGATCACGTATTTCCAGCGCAAGGAAAAGGGTTTCCGGATCATCGACACCCATGCGGGCATCGGGCGCTATGATCTGATGTCGGAAGAAACCCAGAAGACGGGAGAGTGGCAACAGGGCATCGGTAAGGTGCTCGCCAGTGATATGCCGGAGCCTGTTTCGGAGCTTCTGGCTCCCTGGCTTGATGTTGTGCGCGGCGAAAATGGCGATGGCACCCTGAAAACATACCCCGGCTCTCCCCTGCTTGCCCGGCGCATGCTGCGAAAACAGGACAGGTTGACCCTCACAGAGCTTCATCCGGCGGATTTTGAAACCCTTTCAAATCTGTTCGCAGGCGATCATCAGGTGAAAACGATCCACCTGGACGGCTGGCTGGCGCTTGGCAGTTTCCTTCCGCCCAAGGAAAAACGCGGACTTGTGCTGATTGATCCGGCCTTTGAAAAAACAAGCGAATTCAGCGATATGACCACAGCGGTCATCAAAAGCTGGCGGAAATGGCAGACCGGCACCTTTGCTCTTTGGTATCCGATGAAAGATGTGCGGGCCATTTCGCGAATGCATAAGGACCTTGAGGAGGCTGGGCTGCGCGATATCCTGGCTCTGGAACTAAATGCGGGCAAAAGCGGCCCGGACACGAGGATGTTGGGCTCGGGCATGACTATGGTTAACCCGCCCTTTACCCTTTCAAGCGAAATGAATGTAGTGCTTCCGTGGCTTTGTGAAACGGTTCGGCAAGGGCCGGGAGCCGATTGGAATATTCATCAGATTGTCGGCGAATGACTTCATGAGCCGATTTTAACGATCCCTGCTTGACCTGCTCCCGGGTGTCCCCCATCGTCAGAGCCAAGCATTTTTCGGAGGTTCGGCTATGAGTTTGTTTCGTGTTGCCCGCTTTGCCCTTCCTGTGCTGGCCCTCTCGGGGATTATGACAGCCACCGCTGCAGCAGACGATCACCGGCTCTATTTCTCCAGTGAGCGATCAAATCAGTTGCCTGGCTGCGACGCGACCTCCGTTCAACGCGCTGTGCAGAATACCGTGAGCCGCGCTCCCAGCTACTTCAATGGGGTCCGCATCGTCCAGCTTGATAGAATCCGCGACACCACCTTCCGTGCCAACGTATCCAGCGCTGTGACCCGCCGCTATTGCAGTGGTACCGCGAGCCTGTCGGACGGCAGCAGGGTGTCGGTCAAATATCTGCTGGAAGCTCATGCGGGCGTGTTCGGGATCAGCTGGAATGTCGAAACCTGTCTGAACCAGCGCGATAAGTGGTATGTTTATGGCGGCTCATGCCGTACGCTGACTGCGCAATAACCAACACTTGGACGCATCACATCATGAAATTGGCGAGATTTCTGCAGCACCTTGCTGTGGCGGCCACCGTTGCCTTCGGATTTTCGCCAACTGCCCAAGCCGACACACCCGGTGACTTCGACTTTTATGTCCTGGCGCTCTCCTGGTCCCCCGCCTACTGCCGGGAAGTTGGACCGGATGCCAGTCCCCACCAATGTGATGTGCGGACACCGTTCCGCTTTGTTGTTCATGGTCTCTGGCCGCAATACGACCGCGGCTATCCGGAAAGCTGCGATACAAGCCAACGCCGGATTGATCGGCAGATTGCCTTTGATATGGACGACATCATGCCGAGCCACGGCCTGATTTTTCATCAGTGGCGCAAACACGGCACTTGCTCTGGCCTGACGCCTGAGGATTATTTTGATCTGACCCGGGACGCATTCGAGAAGGTCAAGATCCCCAAAGCATTCCGGACGATCAACAAACGCGGACAGGCTGCCCCATCCAAGATCGAAGCGGCATTCTCAAGCGTCAACCCGGGACTTTCCAAGGACGGCATCGCGATTGTTTGCGAACGCGGCGAACTTCAAGAAGTCCGTATTTGCATGTCGAAGGATCTGGAATTCCGCTCCTGTCCTTCTGTCGATCGAAACGGCTGCCGCTCCGGTTCGCTCACCGTCGTCCCGCCGCTTGCCCGATAGCATCGGACATTTTCGTCTTCATGTAAGGAGTTTCACCATGATGAAATTGCGCTCGTCCCCGCCGTCACCGTTTGGACGCAAAGTCAAACTGGCTATGGCAATCCTGGGTCTCAAGGACCGGATCGAGATTGTTGAAGCCAACACAGCAGATCCCTCAGATGATCTGCGCAGCCAAAATCCGCTCGGAAAGATCCCAGCGCTCGTATTGGAAAACGGCGACGTTATCTATGACAGTTCGGTGATCCTGGAGTATCTCGATTTCCTGGCGGGCGGCGGCAAGCTGTTTCCACAAGGCGAAGCACGATTCCCGGTCCTTCGGGATCAAGCCCTCGCCAACGGAATGATGGATGCGGCGATCCTGAGGGTCTATGAGAAGCGTTTCAAGGACCCCAAGTTCCGCGACCCGGCCTGGGACACCTATCAGGCTGCAAAGATGGACCGCGCCCTGGCACATTTCGAAGCCAATGCTCCAGCGGATCCAAAATCGGCTGACGATATTGATGCGGGTACGCTGACACTGGCGTGCGCTCTCGGATATCTGGACATCCGCTACAACGGCGACTGGCGATCTGATCATCCAAAACTGGTGGCCTGGCTGGACGCTTTTGAGACAGCCGTCCCTGCCTTTTCGGACACCAAGATGCCTGCAGCTCCGGTTCCGGACAACGATCCGGCGCCCCTGCGCTGACGCAAGAAGCCGGGCGCCCGCCCGGTTCCGACCGCTGATAAAGTTCAATCTCCCCTCCGGCGTCATGTTCGGACTTGTTCCGAACATCCATAACAGATTGAAAAATCTGGATCCTCGGCACAAGGCCGAGGATGACTGTTGAGAGGATTGCAGGCAGTCATCAAGCACAAAGCCGGGCGCCCGCCCGGCTTTTTTCTTTCAGTGTATTACTGGTCGCCGCGCTCCAATGCGTGGAACATACGGCCGCCTTCAGCAAACAAGATGCAGGCAATTGCGCTTAAGCCATAACAGGCAAATGCAAGCCCCAGCGGCATTGTCGACCCGTCAAAGAGCTGGCCCATCACATAACCTAAAATGGCGCCGCCCAGGGTGCTCACAAAACCGATCACTGACGATGCGGTGCCCGCGATATCGCCGAGCGGTTCCATCGCCATAGTGTTGAAGTTTGCACCCAAAAACCCAAACGTCGTCATGATCAGGGTTGTCAGGATGAGGAAGAGCCACAGGCTTTCAAATCCCAACGCAGCGACGGCCGCCAGAAGTGCCCCCAACCCTGTGAAGATCAGTGCAGCGGTGTGAGACAGGCGCCGCATACCGATGGCTTCCACCAGACGTGAGTTCATGAAGGAGGATATGGCCATCGCTATGGCAATCCCGGCAAAAACCACAGGGAAGTAAGCACCCAGCCCAAAGACATCGACAAAAATCTGCTGCGACATGGCGAGAAACGCGAAAAGGCCGCCGAAAATAAACGACAAACCGATCGTATAGCCGAGCGTCACACGGGTCGTGAGCGCCTTCCAGTAGGCCCCTGCGATGTTCGACATGACCATTGGCCGGCGGTGTTCCGGAGCCAGGGTTTCAGGCAAGCGCATCCAGGTCCAGACCAGCATCCCGACACCCGCTGCCAGCAACATGGTGAAGATCCAGTGCCAGCCGGCAACGAACAGGATCGCCTGCCCGACCGACGGCGCGATGATTGGCACCGCCATGAACACCATCATGACAAGAGACATAACCTTCGCCATGCGCCGCCCGGTGTAGCAATCCCGCACGATTGAAAGGGCCGTGACCCGCGCCGCAGCGCAGCCAATCCCCTGCAGCACACGGGCCGCCAGAAACTGCGTGAGGTCATTCGTGATAATTGCCGCAATGCTGGCAAGGCTGTAAAGCACCAAGCCGCCGATCAGCACCTTCCGTCGGCCGAGGGAATCGGCGATCGGGCCAAAGAACAACTGGCCTCCACCGAACCCAACCAGATAGAGCAGCAAGACGGTCTGCCGGTTGTTCTCTTCCTGAATATTGAGCGCCTCGCCAATTGCCGGGAGAGCAGGCAGCATGACGTCTATTGCAAGCGCATTCAGCGCCATAAGCAGAGCGATGATTGTTACAAACTCGGCAAAGGGAATGCCCGGGTCCCGAAGTATCTCGGGTTTTGCAGCCCGGGCTGAGGGTTGCGCTCTGCCGGCCGGAGAGCCGTAATCAGCGGACATGTTGTTTTCTTTCACAAGGTATTCCGATCAAACAGAAAGGGCTCTCCCGATCCATTGATCGGCAGAGCACAAAAATTTGGCGGGCCACCTCAGAGGTAGCGAACCGTTAGGATGCGATCCACCTCTCGGCATCCGCATCGTCGTCGGCTTTGGCCGCCACCCAAGTTTCAGCTTTCCCGGACACGAAGTGTTCTTTTTTCCAGAACGGTGCGCGGGTCTTTAGAAAATCCATCAAAAAGTCAGCCGCCTCAAAGGCGGCACGGCGGTGGGCAGACGCGGCAACGACCAGTACAATCTGTTCCCCCGGTCGTATCTTCCCATACCGATGCACGACTGTCAGGCCAGTCAGCGGCCACCGTTTCAGGGCGTCGCTGGCGATCCGTTCCAATTCGGCTTCGGCCATGCCAGGATAATGCTCGAGTTCCAGCGCCGCAAGCGTTCCGGCCTCATCGCGGCATAACCCTGTGAAGGAAACAAGGGCACCGACATCCTGGCGCCCAGCTGTCAGGGTGTCCATTTCGAATTGCGCACTGAAGTCCTCAGCCTGAACCCGGACCGTTGCCTCCACCACCACGGCTTAGCCTCCTGTCATCGGCGGAAAAAAGGCCGCTTCCTTGGCATCACCGAGCTCCGCATCAACTTCCACATGCATCTGATCCAGGGCGACGCGGATGGCTTCTTCGTCTTCAAATGCGAATGCGTGATTGTCATCAATGGTCTTGAGATGACCGATCAAGTCCGCCACGGTCACAACAGTTGACGGCAATTCAATCGCCTCTTCTTCAACCCCAACACGCTCGCGCACCCAAGCAAAATAACGAATGTTCATTGTTCCCTCGACCGTTGACCGGTTCATGCCATTATTCCGTGATGAGGTGCCCGATCCCTGCACGGAAGTAATCGTACCCCGTATATAGGGTCAAAGTGGCCGCCACCCAAAGCGCAGTCAAACCAAGCAACGACGTGTACGGGAAGATCAGGTCACCGGCCGGCCCTGCGAGAAGTAGGCCAATTGCAACCATCTGGACCGTGGTTTTCCATTTCGCCAGTTGGGTCACCGGCACACTGACCTGCAGCTCTGCGAGAAACTCGCGCAAACCGGACACCAGGATTTCGCGGCACAAGATGATGAGCGCTGCAATGATAGACCAGCCGCCGATCGTCCCATCCGCGGCAAGCATCAAAAGACATACAGAAACCAGTAACTTATCGGCAATCGGGTCAAGCATCCGGCCAAGAGCAGACTGCTGCTGCCAAGCACGCGCCAGATACCCATCAAAGAAATCGGTGATCGCTGCGAGAACAAACAGTCCAACCGCAATCCAGCGCGGCGTCGTTCCCTCGAAATAAAAACAAAACGCAACAGCCGGTACGGCCAGGATCCGGCCGTAGGTCAAGATATTCGGCAGACTGAAGGCGACGTTGTTTTTCATATTGGCTTTCTAAATCACCGTCTATTTCCGGCAGATGCGGCGCATGGCCCAGACCTCTGAACCTCTCAGACCCACGAGGATGTTGACCCAACGCTGGTCTACAAGGCCATATCTCGTCAAGCGGTCAAATGGAAGGATCAGCTGAAAATGCTGTCGCCCTGCTGGTCGATCATCATCTTGGCTTTCCGGATCATTTCATTCGCGGCTTCTGTTTCTCCCGGCAAGGTGTCCGCCCGGATGAACACATGGCTTTTCAGCTCTTCACCGTCCTGTTTTTCGATCCGTCCGCGGACCTGCCACTGACCCCCATTTTGCTGAGGCTCAGCGATGATTGTGTAGCTGTCATACTCGACCGACACGCTGTTGCCGGGCTTTTGCGGAGCATCTGACCCGCCGAACAATGACTTCAACACCTTGCCAAACATCTGGCCATCCTTCTCAAGAAGTAGATGCCGTTCTTTTAGGCCGGTCACGCGGGACCTTCAAGGTGTGGTTCGGTAGAGTCCGCTCAGGAGCATGAAACCTATTGATTGTTTCCAAGATCACGGCCCGACCAGTGACGGCGGCAAAGGGAGATGTATTTATCATTTCCGCCAATGACGACCTGATCTCCCTCCTCAACGATATTGCCGTCTCCGTCCAGCCGGGCAACCATTGTCGCCTTGCGGCCACACCAGCATATTGTCTTGATCTCCTTGAGATTGTCGGAGATAGCCAGCAAAGCAGCACTTCCCGGAAACAGTTTGCCCTGAAAATCAGTTCGCAAGCCGAAGCACATCACCGGTATGCGCAGGCCATCTGCAACGCGTGCCAGTTGCCAGACCTGCTCCTCGGTCAGGAATTGGGCTTCATCGACCAATACCGCGTGGATCTCGCGCTCTTTTTGAACAGCATCCACATGTGCGTAAACGTCATCGGCAGACGAAAAAATGTCCGCGTCGGCGGCCAGCCCGATCCTGGATGCGATCCGCCCCTTGCCTGCCCTGTCGTCCAAAGCCGCGATCAGCAACAACGTGTTCATGCCGCGTTCTTCATAGTTGTAAGCAGCTTGCAGCAAGGACGTTGATTTGCCCGCGTTCATGGACGAGTAGTTGAAATAGAGTTTGGCCATCGGGCTTTCTTCAGGAATCGGTCGAAAGGTTGCCGCAGTGTTTCCAATCCGATGCCTGAGCTCAATTGTTTTCTGGCTCGCCGCGCAGACTATCCCCGCCCTGTTGTGCGTAGATTAGTTTTTAGCCTGCTCAGGGAGTTGAAGCGTCACCAGAAGCGGCCGGTGATCCGACCCGATGTGCGGACCTAGAGACACATCGACGATGCCGATGTCTTTCGAGACAGCCACCTGATCGACCGGGGAGCCCAGGACCCAGCGCAGGCGATAGTCAAAGAAGTACCGCGTCACCTGCGGGATGCGGTCTGGATAGGCCGTGACAAGGTCATTGGCTTCCAGTGACCTTTGGAACCTCGCCGACCACGGAGCACTGTTCCAATCGCCAATGGCGATCAGCGGTGTGGCAGCACTTTCAAGCCGTTCGGCAATCACCGCGTCCATCTTATCAAAATAAGCGCGCTTGTTGTGCCAGCGCCGGGCTGTGCGGGGACTGTCCGAATGAACAGAAACCAGATCCACGGTCTGGCCATCAACGTTTATCGAGAATGACAGGATTTCGCGATCGGCATTGTAATGGACGCTTGCGCCTGGTGGCGTCACACCCGGAATGATCACCGAAGAAGTGTCTTCAATTGGAAAGCGGGAAAAGATCACCAGTTCGCCAAGGTCTCCAACCAGCAGATGCTCCGGATAGACACTTGTATCCGGTCCGCCGATCGGCAAACTACGCTGATGCCACCGCCACTTTTGCAGATTCCAGAGCGTTTCCTGAAACACGATGATGTCGGGGTCGACTTCCTTCAGATAACTGGTGAGCACCGGGTCTCCGAGAAACAAGGCCTCCAGGTTGATGGAGACAATCTTGATTTCCCTAGCATCTGTGGAAGAAGCGACCGGCGGCACCGTGTTCTCTATAGTCCGCAGACCTGTCAGCACAGCCAGCGCGGTCGTGGCTAGGGCTGCAATCACGACCAGCAACCGATAGGCCCCACGTGCACTCCGGACAAACCAAAAACCGGCAACCGCACAGAGCGTACCGCCTATCCCTCCATACAGAAACTGCCAGAGGAAAAAGCTCATGTTGTCGGACAACCAGTAGTCCGGTGCAATAAATGACGAAAGACCAAGAGACGCGGCGAACACCGCCCCCAGACCACAGCACCAAGCCGCCAGAACGAGGAGCGGGCGGCCGATTTTCACCACCCCCTCAAACATCAGTGATCGGGCTTTTTAAGCTGTGTTGGTTCTGCTGGACGCGCAATACGGTTATGCCTTCTCAAGAACGAAGCGTGCCTTTGCCATTTACAGACTTCACCGCCAAAGCACCAGCCAGTTCAACCGTTTTGCCGAACCACTGCACCGGGAGTTATATGCCATTTGGCGGTTAAATTACTCATGAAAGTGGTCGTAGACCAGACGGGCGATGGTTTCGGAGATCCCTGGCACAGCAGCAAGATCATCGACCCCGGCTTTGGAGACCGCTTTCGCGGTCCCGAAATGCGAGAGCAACGCCTTCTTTCGAGTGGGGCCAATACCCGCAATCTCGTCCAACGGGTTCTTGGCGATATCCTTTTTCCGGCGGGCCCTGTGAGAGCCGATCGCGAACCGGTGCGCTTCATCCCGGAGGCGCTGAACGAAATAAAGGACCGGATCCCGCTCTGGCAGCATGAATGAGGGTTTGCCGGAGATGAAGAACTTCTCCCGGCCTGCATCCCGGTCCGGCCCCTTTGCGATCCCGACCAGCGGCACATCGGTCAGGCCAAGCTCTTCCAGTGTCTCGCGCGCAGCCGTGAGCTGTCCCTGCCCGCCATCGATCAAAACCAGATCCGGCCAAGCTGGTACATCCGTGTCGACCGGGGCATCGGCTTCTTCCGCATCCGGAGTATCCTTAGGATTAGACGTTTCACCGCCCTCTGGCCGGGCATGCTCTTTCATGAGACGTGAGAAACGGCGCGTCAGGACTTCCCGCATCATGCCGTAGTCATCGCCGGGAACCAGATCATCTGACTTGATGTTGAACTTCCGGTAGTGCGCCTTTGCAAATCCTTCAGGGCCCGCGACGATCATGCCGCCAACAGCATTGGTGCCCATGATGTGCGAATTGTCGTACACTTCGATACGGCGCGGAGGGGTCGCCAGGTCGAAAGCTTCCGCCACGCCTTTAAGCAACCTTGCCTGACTTGAAGTTTCCGCAAGACGCCGCCCCAATGCTTCGCGCGCATTCGTCATGGCGTGCAGGACAAGTTCTTTTTTCTCGCCGCGCTTGGGAACCGTCACCTCGACCTTGCGGCTCATCCGTTCGCTCAAGGCTTCTCCCAAAAGCTCTTGCTCACCGAGCGGATGGGACAACAGGATCTGTTTGGGCGCTGGCTTGTCGTCGTAAAACTGGGCGAGGAAGCTTTCCAGAATGTCAGCCTCGTCCCAGGACTTGTCAGCCTTCGGGAAGTAGGCGCGGTTGCCCCAGTTTTGTCCCGTTCGGAAAAAGAATACCTGGACACAGGATTGCCCGCCCTCTTGGTGGATGGCGAAGACATCTGCTTCATCCACCGTCTGAGGGTTAATGCCCTGATGCGCCTGAACGTGAGACAGCGCTGCCAAACGATCCCGATAGATCGCCGCCCGCTCGAATTCCAGGTCCGCAGAAGCGGTTTCCATCTGGGCAGCCAACTGTTCTTTGATCAGTTGGCTGCGTCCAGACAAAAACGCCTTCGCTTCTGAGACGAGGCCCGCATAGTCCTCCGGCGCGATTTCCCCGGTACACGGTCCGGCGCACCGCTTGATCTGATATTGAAGACAGGGCCGTGTTCGGTTTTCGTAATAGCTGTCCGAACAGGTCCGGATCAAAAAAGCCTTTTGCAGGGCATTGATCGTCCGGTCGACGGCCCCGGCCGAGGCGAATGGGCCAAAATAATCGCCCTTACGCTTGCGAGCCCCCCGGTGTTTGACGATGGCTGCAGATTCATGATCACCGGTGACCAGAATGTAGGGGAATGACTTATCGTCCCGCAAAAGAACGTTGAAGCGCGGTCTGAAACGCTTGATCAGGTTGGCTTCAAGCAGCAGGGCTTCCGGTTCGGTGTTGGTGACGACAAATTCCATCGCAGCCGTCGCAAGGATCATGCGCATGATCCGGTTCGATTGCCCCTGCAGGCGGGTGTAGCTGGTCACCCGTTTCTTCAGGCTTCGCGCCTTGCCGACGTAGAGAACCTCTCCGTTCTCATCGAGCATGCGGTAAACACCTGGCCCGTTGGGCAGGCGCTTGACCTCGCGGGCGATGACTTCAACACCCTTCAGAACCGGCGGATCCTCAGAGCCTTTCGTATCTTCTGTTGAAGTATCGGTTTCGGACACGTCGCCCATGCTGGTCCTTTAGTGAGGATCGTGGAATATTGGTCTGAAGTCGTCTGAAAGGCGTGGTTCGCCTCACTCAGCCGGCATAGCCCAGCATGTAAACGCTGGCGATGTAAAGGCCGTATGCGGCTGTCATGACAAACCCTGAAATCCGGCCAAGACAGACTTTGAACCCGGCGAGCGCGGTCAGCAACACCGCACAGGCGAGCATCACCCAGATGTCGAGCTTCAGCACCTCTTGCGGGACATCGATGGGAACAACGACAGCCGTGATGCCGATTATTGCAAGAAGATTGAAGATATTCGATCCGATGACGTTGCCGATCGCCACGGCGCCATGCTGCCGGATTGCGGCCATAACAGTTGTTGCCAGTTCCGGAAGGGAGGTTCCAAGCGCGATCACCGTCAAACCAATCACTGCATCGCTCACACCCCAGGCCGTTGCGATGGTCGTTGCACCACTGATGGTGAAATGCGCACCAAGCGGCAGACCGACGAGACCAAGGCCGATGTAGATGAGCGCGACCCAAATGGAATCAGGAACGTCATCGACGTCTTCCAGTTCATCATCGTTATCCATGGCCTCCGCGGTGACATCAGCACCAGCTGCAGCGGCTTTTAGGTCCTTCCGATGGCGCCGCGCGGCAATTGTAGAACCACCAAGAAACACGGCCAGCAACGCCAAAAGAAGAACGCCGTCCCACAATCCGATCGGAGTAAAAAAACAAAGCGCAATGAAAACAAGGGTAACGCCAACCATGAAGAGCGCGGTCCGGGTAGCACCCTGTTCGCCGCAAGGTGTCGCAGCGATCAACGCGGGCATACCGAGCACGAGCAGCACATTCGCAATGTTGGACCCGACCACATTGCCGATTGCAATCCCGCTGGCATTATCCAGCGCTGCCTTTAACGAGATAACAAGCTCTGGCGCTGATGTGCCGAACGCAACGATCGTCAAACCGATGACGAGGTTCGGAATGCCAAGCCTCTGAGCGACCCCGACAGAGCCTCTGACCAAGACATCGCCGGCAATGATGAGTGCAACCAATCCACCTGCCAGGCTTAAATAGTCAAACAGCATTCTGAGTTCCGGTTCGGGTCTGAGGGTTGAAATACGGCAGATTTGGGATCGCCGTTCTTTCGACTGGGCGCGTTATACGCAATAGATTGGTGCGGGGAAAGCGGGGAACAAGGATCTTTCTTGTCCAGTCACTGCAAATCGCAACGGTCGTAATCTCTGGTTCACACTGACAGAAATTTGCCGCCATTAGTCATCAAAACTCCATAATCTCTGACCCGATCCGCCACAAACGATCTCCATATCTTCAAACCGGGGGAAGGTGTGGACGCGACTTCGAGCGCGTCTTGAATTGAATGAGTTAGTGTGGATCTGGAGTATTTTCAATGAACCGTCTTGCACTTGCAGGTTTTGCCCTCACTGCCAGCGCCGCAGGAGCGCTCGCTGCCGACCTGCCGCAGTCACCTGCACCGGCGCCAGCATATGACGCTGTCCCGGCAGGACAGCAAAGCATCGACTGGACCGGCTTTTACATCGGGACACAGCTTGGCTGGGCCTTTGGCAACTTCGACAACAGCACCGGTGGCGCAAGCCGTGGTTTCAACGACAACGGTGTCGCTGGCGGGGCTTATGCCGGATACAATTTCCAGGTCACTCCGAACGTTGTCGTCGGTCTGGAATCCGATTTCAGCCTGACTGATCTGGAAAAGAGCGGGACCGTCAACGGTCTCTCCCTCAAGTCCAGCTCTGACTGGAACGCAAACTTCCGCGGCCGTCTCGGCTACGCGTTTGACCGCTACATGATCTATGGTGCGGGTGGTTTGGCTATCGCCGACCTGGAAGCAACAGCCAATGGTGTTTCCGACAGCAAAACTGCTCTCGGCTGGACATTGGGCGCTGGTGCTGAAGCCGCGATTACGTCCAATATTGTCGCCCGCTTCGACTACAGCTACCAGGATTTCGGCGATCAGGACTTTAACCTCGGTGGAACCGGTGTCAGCACCGAGTTCAATGACCACCAGGTACGGGCCGGTATTGCCTACAAGTTCTAAACTTGGAATTCAGGCAAACCTAAAAGAAAACCCGGCGCAGGTGTGCCGGGTTTTCTTTGTTGTAGGTTCAGCGATCGAACCTGCCGAACCTTGTCTCTTTGCAAGCGATTAGCCGGTCGCCGCAGTTTTCATCTCGCCAACTTGCGGGCGGACGGCCGCGTCATAGTCTTCCATCAACGTCTTGATGATGTCACCAACGACATAGCTGTTTCCGGCGATTTCAGACACCGGCGTCACTTCGGCAGCTGTCCCGGTAACGAAACACTGCTCGAAGCTTGAGAGCTCTTCCGGCATGATGACCCGTTCAACAACCTCAATGCCACGGTCCTTGGCAAGACCGATCACAGTCTGCCGGGTAATCCCGTTCAGGAAGCAGTCGGGCGTCGGTGTGTGGATCTTGCTGTCTTTAACGAAAAACACGTTCGCACCGGTGGCCTCGGCAACCTGGCCGCGCCAATCGAGCATCAGAGCATCAGTGTAGCCCTTTGCCTCGGCGGCATGTTTGGAGATCGTGCAGATCATGTACAGACCGGCAGCCTTGGCCTTGAACGGAGCCGTTCTCGGATCCGGACGGCGATAGTCCGCCATATCAAGCCGAATACCCTTCAAACGCTCTTCCGGCGCAAAGTAGCTCGGCCATTCCCATGCGGCGATCGCAAGGTGAATGGTGTTCTTCTGGGCGGAAATGCCCATCATCTCACTGCCGCGCCAAGCGACCGGGCGAATATAGGCGTCCGTCAAGTTCATGCGTGCAAGAGTTTCTTCCTTGGCAGCATTGATCTGCTCCGCCGTCCAGGGAATTTCAAACCCGAGCTCGCGGGCAGATGCCAGCAGACGCTCGGTATGCTCTTCGGACTTGAAGATACGTCCGCCATAGGCGCGTTCACCTTCAAACACGCTGCTTCCGTAATGCAACCCGTGGCTCAACACATGCAGCTTGGCATCGGACCAGGGCACAAAAGTCCCGTCATACCAGATATCACCCGTCAGCTGATCAAAGGGCTGTGCAGCCATGTCTTAAACTCCCGCCCGCTCTCCTGAGCGTGTTTTCATTTTTCAGTCGCGTTTTCAATCGGCTCAGGCGTACAACGGCCCATTGAATGGCTGTATCTTTTGCACAGCACGCCAACTATCGGTATCTTGAGAAGCGCGCCGTTCCTGATTGGATTCGTTTGTCGTTAAATGCTGAAAAAAGCAACAAAACGACCAATCATTTCGCACACCGTGGTCAACAAGTAACAATCGGTCCTAAATAAGTCAATATGACTGACATAAATTTCAAAGCGTCCCTGCCCGCCGAATCCAAGCCTGTAAGCCAGTCCGAACCGGCAGGAGACAATGACGGAGCCGCAAACGCAGTTCCCTACGATCTGATCGAACTTTTGTTTTTTGCCTATCGCGATTTTACCGGCGATCCAGATGATGTTCTGGCGGAATATGATTTCGGCCGTGCCCATCACCGCGTTCTACATTTTGTGGAACGCAATCCCGGGATCATGGTGACTGACCTGCTTGGCATTTTGAGGATCACCAAACAAAGCCTCGGCCGGGTGCTGAAACAGTTGGTCGACGCGGATATCATCGAGCAGCGTGAAGGCCCGCATGACCGCCGCCAGCGCCTCTTGTATACGACTGAGCGTGGCCAGGTGCTTGCGGATGATCTTGCCCGCCTGCAGCAAAAGCGCCTTGAACGCGCCCTAATTGGACTGCCAGATGGCGCCGACGTGATTGTCCGGCAATTCTTGTTGCAAGTCATTGATCCTGAAGCCAGGAACGACATTGTCGGGCTGATCCGCAGTTCATACGAATTGAAAGACTGATCTGGCGTCCGCCGGGTTCATCGTTGGGAAGGACAAAAGCGCCGATGACTGTGACGGCTCCTGATGACAATGCGCCTCATCTCCTACTGGTCGATGACGACAGCCGGATCCGGGATCTGCTTGGACGGCTTTTGAAAGACAACGGATATCGCGTGTCTGCCGCGGCCAATGCGGCCGAAGCACGGGTTTGCCTGTCCGGGCTGGAGTTTGATCTGATCATTCTCGACGTGATGATGCCGGGAGAGACAGGGACGGAACTTGCGACGTCGCTCCGGGAAACGTCACAGGTTCCAATCCTGATGCTGACAGCACGGACTGATGCCCCCGACAGGATCGCCGGCCTGGAGGCGGGTGTCGACGATTACCTCGGCAAGCCGTTTGAACCGAAAGAACTGTTGCTGCGCATTGGTGCCATTCTTCGCCGAGGCCAATACCAACCGCCAACGACGGTGACGGAAATCCGGTTCGGACCGTTTTGCTACAACACATCGCGGGGTGAACTCAAAAACGGCGACAGCTCGATCCGCCTCACCGACCGCGAGAAACAGATCCTGTCGATTTTCGCAGAACAACCCGGCGCCACCGTTCCACGGCACAAGATTGTCGGCGATGACAGCGGCCTCGGTGAACGCACAGTCGACGTCCAGATCAACAGGTTACGCCGGAAAATCGAAGACGATCCGGGCAACCCCGTCTACCTGCAAACCGTTCGGGGCATCGGCTACCGGCTTGCGTGTGACTAGGGCCTGTTGAATGGCGAGTATTGAAAGCTTTCTTCAGCGGTATGCAGCTTTTCTTCCCGTCAAGGCTGCTCATCGCGGCTATCGCCGCGTCTCCCGGTTTCTCTATCGGGTCATGCCGAAAGGCCTTTACACCCGAACCTTTCTGATCATCGTGATCCCGGTTGTCATACTGCAATCGGTGATCGCCTTCGTCTTCATGGAGCGACACTATCAACTTGTATCGCGGCGCATGTCTGAAGCCGTGGTTCGTGAGATTGCAGCTGTTGTCTATGTTCTTGAGAACTACCCGCAAGATCCGGAGCATGCAAAGATCGAAGAACTGGGCGCGCGGGCGCTCGGCATGTCCATGTCGATCCTGCCGCTGGAGCCGTTGCCTCCCCCCGCTCCAAAGCCGTTTTTCGATGTCATTGATCAGGAGCTCAGCAAGGCGATCAGCCAACGGATCGGCCGGCCATTTTGGATCGACACCGTCGGCCGGTCGCGGTTTGTCGAAATTCGAATTCAGCTGCAAAACGAGGTTCTTCGTGTCTTTACACGCCGGAGCCAGACCTTTGCCTCAAACTCACACATTTTCCTTGTGTGGATGTTTTCGACGGCCCTTGTTCTGATCATCATCGCGCTCTTGTTTTTGCGCAATCAGATGCGCCCGATCATCCGTCTTGCAAACGCGGCCGAGGCATTCGGCAAGGGCCGCCCGGTCGGCGATTACAAGGCAAGCGGAGCTCTGGAAGTCCGGCGTGCCGGGGTCGCCTTTGCCGACATGCGCCGGCGGATCGAACGGCAGATCGACCAGCGGACCACAATGCTGGCCGGTGTCAGCCACGATCTTCGTACTATCCTTACACGTATGCGGCTGCAGCTTGCATTTCTCGGTGACACTCCGGAAAGCGAGGCCATGCGCAAAGACGTCGATGAAATGAGCAACATGCTGGAGGATTATCTGGCGTTTGCCAAAGGCGATGGCGATGAAGAGCCGCAAGAAACCGATGTGGCGCTTTTGTTCGAAGAGCTTGAGGAAGAGAGCGAGATTTCCGGCAACAACGTCAAAGCCGATTTTGACGGCCCCTCGGAAGTTCTGCTTCGCCGGAACTCGATGAAACGGTGCCTCTCAAACCTGGTGACCAACGGCTGCAAATACGGACAGCGCGTCGAGCTCAATGGAACGATTGAGAATGACTGGTTGATCATCACCGTCGATGATGACGGCCCGGGCATTCCCGAGGATCAGCGCGACATGGCGTTTCGTGCTTTTCACCGCCTTGATTTGGCGCGCAATCAGGACGAGACCGGAAGCGGCCTCGGCCTTGCAATTGCCCGCGATATCACGCGGTCTCATGGCGGCGATCTCTACCTGGAAGACAGCCCGCTCGGTGGGTTGCGGGCCCGCCTCAGGATCCCGGCTTAAGTGACAATGGGATAGTTGGAACCAGAAGACCTAATAGAGCCGCCCGCCGATCGGCACGTCCTTGTCGGGGGTCATCAGGACAACCTCCCCGTCGGCGTCTGGGACACCGAGTGTGAGGACCTCAGACCTGACAGGTCCGATCTGGCGCGGTGGGAAGTTGACCACCGCCATGACCAAGCGGCCAACAAGCGTTTCGGGCGTGTAGTGTTTCGTGATCTGGGCAGAGGTTTTCTTGATCCCGATCTCGGGTCCGAAATCGATCCGGAGTTTATAGGCAGGTTTCCGCGCTTCGGGAAACTCCTCGGCCTCAACAACGCGGCCCACCCGGACGTCAACTTTCAAAAAATCATCAAAACTGATTTGGTCGCTCACGGTTCACTCCATTTTTTTGAGCGACCATGATCGCTAAACCAGCAGGAGTAAACCCCGGAAATTACGCGCCTTGCTCGGACGGCATCGGCGTCTCAGCGTCGGCTGCAAAATCATCGCCATCCCGAGCTCTGCTGCGGCTCCGGCCGCGCCTGGACGCGGACTTGATGAATTTGCGCAAACCCTTTGCCATTCCTTCCAACCGGTTCAGACGCTTCATGAAAGACACACCGTTGTCGAGTTCCTTGTCGAGGCGGGCCATGGTGCGCGGCATGCCTTCATCCGGTTCGTCCAACCAGGTATCGACGACCTTTGCAAACGCCATTACGAGCCCCTGGGCGACCACTGTGCCCTTCGCTCCGGCCAGATCGATCCCCGCGGCGACAAGCATCCATTTCTGCGAGCGTATGGCGATGCGATTGAATTCAAGTGCCAGGCCCGGGTCTTCATCGGCTGCGGTTTTGAGGGCCCGGACGGCCTCCTTATGCACCGCCAGAGCATCTATGCGTGTCATCAGGATATCGAAAAGACGGTCACGTGCCGGCTGATCATCCATACCCTCGTCGCGCTCGTCCAAAACCGCAGCGTCAATGCTCTCCGCAAATGCTTCGACCAGAGCAAGTTTGGACGGGTACGCGCGCCGCAGATCGGACAATTTGACTTTGGCGGTCTCGGCAATCAGCTGAAGCGAGACATCCTCGTAGGGATGCTTTTCAAGCAACTCCAGAAAAACGCTGAGGATCTTCTGCTTTGTCTTGGCGGTTGCCATGCTCTGGTCTCCTGTTTCCTATCCGGAAGATAGGAAACCAGCGATGCGGCGAAAAGGGGTATCTCGCCGCACCCGTTGCGGTTCTAGCCCGCCAGTTGTTTTGCCCTTTTTACAGCCGCAGCGACCGCCTCGGTCATGATGGGCTGGATTCCCCTGTCAGACATCAGAACATCCAAAGCGGCCGCAGTCGTCCCGTTCGGGCTGGTGACGTTCTGACGTAAAATCGCCGGGTCTTCTCCGGACTGGTGCATCAATTCACCAGCTCCGCAAACTGTGGCTATGGCCAATTGCTCCGCAAGCTCTTCCGGCAAGCCCGCAGCTTTGCCGGCTTCTTTCAACGTTTCGGTCATGTAAAAAACATAGGCGGGTCCCGAACCACTGACTCCGGTTACGAGGTCAATCTGGTCCTCGCTGTCCAGCCAAACGACCTTGCCGACGGCGGAAAGCAGCTGGGAGATCGTGTTCTTTTGCGCGTCCGTCACCTTTTCGGTCGGGTAAACTGCGGTAATGCCGCGTTTCACCATGGCCGGAGTGTTCGGCATGCACCGTGCTGTCGGGATGTCTCCGAAAAACTCCTGAAACTTGCGTACCGGCGTTCCGGCGGCAACCGAAAGGACTAGCGTGCTGTCGTCGCCGGCGGGCACCAAACCAGGCAGCACATCATCCATCATCTGCGGCTTAACGGCCACGAGTATGATACCCGCAGTCATATCATCCGGCATCTGCGCAGCATGACCAATGCCATGTTTTTTCAAAAGCGCACCGATTTCCGGCGATAAAAAGGGATCAACAACAAGAATGGATGCCGGATCAATTCCCTCCGCCATCCATCCAGACAACATCGCCCCACCCATCTTGCCAGCACCGACAAGAACAAAGGGTCGCTCTTTAGAAAACGTCATGCTTCTCCTGCAGTTTCAAAAAGGGCTGTACTCAGGGCCTCCGACGCGGAGTGGCCAGCCCAGACCACAAACTGGAATGCTTGATAGAACCGCTCGCAGTTATCAAGCGCATTGGCCAGCATGGCCTCGATTTGTGCCGAAGTCGGCTCCGCCCCGCCGGCAAGCAGCAGGGATTGGCGGAACATGACCACGCCTTCCTTGCTCCAGAGATCGAAGTGGCCGGCCCATAACTGTTCGTTGACCAGTGCCAAGAGCCGGACAACCTCGGTCTTTCTGATCTCCGTCACCTTCAAGTCGAAGGCACACGCCAAGTGAAGCGCCTCAACATCTTCCATCCAGGAAAAGGAGACGTGGTAATCGCACCAATTTCCGGCAATGGAAATCGTGATCTCATCATCATCTGAGCGCTCGAACGTCCAGTCGTTCAAGGCCGCAACAGTTTCGATGGTATCCACGGGATTCTCAGGTCGCTCGAAGTCGATCTCGATGAGGCTCATATGCCTTCTCCCCTTCCAGCCGGGGCCGAATACCCGATCAGGATAACCGGGTGGGCCGCCGGGGTAAGTCCCAAGCCGAGGAGCAACGCGCGTCCTTGTCTGGCCCAATCGTTAGACCGGTTCCGCCTTGCTCCGACGAATCCCTGTTATCTTTGAGTATAGGTGCAGGAAGGACTTGAGGCCTACCTACCAATTTCGAGCAGAAAGCCGAAACTTGTGGACGACTGAGCAGAAAGTTTAGCCTTCCTGCCCAAAAACACTGCAATTCCGCCGAGTTTGACTGTTACATCACTGACATCATTGATTAACAGAAATCGGCCGATAACGCTGATAAAGCGACCGCTTAGCTCTTTCCGGAGGCCTTTTCACCGGCTCCTTCGAGTACAGCGAGTCTCTCTTCCAGTTCATCAAGACGATCAAGAGCGCGGACGGCCATCTCTTTCACCGCTTCATGCTCTTCACGCGACACCAGATCCATGTCGGAAAGAAAGCGTTCCGCCTGGGCGCGAAATGCAGTCTCGACCTCGCGGCGCGCGCCTTGGGCAACACCGGCAGCATCGGTCATCAGCTTTGCGAAATCATCCAGCAGGCGATTTGGGCCTTGGGTCATGCCCTGCTCCTTTCAAGCATTAAATGTCTACCCGACAGGTATGAGGGTTTAAGGTGAACTTCAAGCGCTTAGATCAGTGAACATCTGCCAATACGAACGATATATCAGTTCGCACCTCAAAGACGTGATGCGCGGTGGCTTGACGCCTGATGCCAGATCGCGCATGCGTTGCCCACATCGGCATTTACTCCGAAACCGAGGGTCCCAGCTTGCCACCGCTTCTCGCCATTCCGTTTCCAGCGATTGATCCCGTTATCGTCGAAATAGGTCCGTTTGCCCTGCGCTGGTACGCGTTGGCCTACATCGTCGGCATTGTTTTGGCGTGGCGGTACATGAGAGCCCTTGTGCTCAACGATACCCTCTGGGGACCACGGAACCGTCCAACCCCGGTCGATCTGGATGACTTCGTACTCTGGGGAACCCTGGGCATTATCCTGGGCGGACGTCTTGGATATGTCCTGTTCTACAATCCCGCCTATTATCTCGCGAACCCGGGGGAAATTCTGGCGATCTGGTCAGGTGGCATGTCGTTTCATGGCGGCTTTGCCGGAACGGTTGTTGCCATGATGCTGTTTGCCTGGAAACGCGGGCTCTCATTGTGGACCCTATTTGACCTTGCCGGCTGCGCGGCGCCCATCGGCATATTCTTCGGCCGGATGGCGAATTTCATCAACAGTGAGCTTTGGGGACGTCCGACAGATGTCCCATGGGCTGTTGTCTTTCCAAACGCCGGACCTGAACCGCGCCACCCGAGCCAGCTTTACGAAGCCGCCCTGGAAGGCGTGATCCTGTTTCTGGTGCTCCGCCTTTTGAGCCATCACTTCAAATTGCTGCAGCGGCCAGGCTTCCTGGCCGGCGCTTTCGCCTGCGGCTACGGCGTGGGACGATCCATCGTCGAGCTCTATCGGGTCCCCGATGCCCACATCGGATATTTAAGCGGGTTCCTGACGATGGGAATGCTCTTGTCACTCCCGATGATCCTTGCGGGGATCGCGTTAATGGTCTGGTCCGCCAAACGAACTCCGCAGGCAGCTAATCAGTGACCGCACTCAAAGAGAAGCTTCGCCAACAGATCGCAGCAGAAGGTCCTATTTCTGTTGCAACCTACATGGCGCGCTGCCTCGGTGATCCGGAGCATGGGTATTATACCACCCGGGAGCCGTTTGGACGAACAGGCGACTTCATAACGGCTCCGGAAGTTAGCCAGATGTTTGGCGAACTCATCGGTGCAGTCTGCCTGAAAGCTTATGAAACGCTGGGCGCTCCGGGCGACTTCCAGCTGGTGGAGCTTGGCCCGGGCCGCGGCACGCTCATGGCCGACTTTCTCCGTGTGGCATCTCATCGGCCAGAGTTCCTGGAGGCAGCCACACTCAATCTCGTTGAGATGAGTCCGAGGTTGCGGCAGGTTCAATTGCAGACACTTCGGAACACACAGCTTCAGCCCAATTTCCGGAACACATTTCAGGATGTACCGGACGGCCCCGTAATCGTGATTGCAAACGAGTTTTTTGATGCGCTCCCGATACACCAGTTCGTCAAGACACCGAATGGTTGGAACGAACGCATGGTCGGGCTTGATGCGTCTGGGAAACTGGAGTTTGGCGTGGGCCCTGCACAGCTGCCAGCTGACGCTATTCCCCCTGCCGCAATGAAAGCTCCGGAGGGGAGCATTTTGGAGACGCAGCCTGCGGCCAATGCAGTCGCCGAGGAAATTGCGACGCGTATTGCGGAACATGGCGGCTTTGCGCTGTTCATTGACTACGGTTACGCCCAAACGGCACCAGGCGATACGCTGCAAGCCCTTTACCGGCATGCTTATGATGATGTTCTGGCCCACCCTGGCGAGGCAGATATCACCGCACATGTAAATTTCGAGGCACTTGCAACTGCGGCAAGGAGAGCAGGTGCGGTACCGCTCCCCCTCCTCACTCAAGGCACATTTTTGCTCCAGTCAGGGCTTTTGGAACGCGCCGGTGCTCTTGGTGCCGGAAAAACACCAGCGGACCAGGATGCGATCCGGGATGAAGTCGAACGGCTTGCCGCTCCGGACCAGATGGGCGACCTTTTTAAGGCTCTCGCGATTGCGCCTGAGGGACAAGTCTTTGCCCCATTCGAGCCGACTAGTTAGAAGCGCCTGCAAGTTTTTGCGGTGATACACCATGGAGACCGAATGAAAATCGAGGCGAACGAGCTCAATTGCAATGGGATCACGCACGGCTTCTTCACGCGCAACGGCGGTGTATCCGGTGGCCTTTACGAGAGCTTGAACATTGGTCTCGGCTCTGATGACGAACGGCCTCTGGTTCTTGAAAACCGGAAGCGGGTTGCCGAGACATTCGGCATCGCCCCGGAGTACCTTGTCTCGCCTTACCAGATCCATTCTCCAGATGTGATCACGGTCGAAGGTCCTTGGGCAGAAGGCGCAGATCGCAAAGCTGATGCGCTGGTAACAAGAACCCCGAACGTGGCTCTCGGGGTAGCGACCGCGGACTGCGGGCCGATTCTCTTTGCCGATCCGGAGGCCAAAGTTATTGGTGCAGCCCATTCCGGCTGGAAGGGGGCGATCTCAGGCGTAATGGAAAACACCCTTGAGGCCATGGAAAAGCTCGGCGCGAACAAACACAACATCCGCGCTGTACTCGGACCGACGATCTCACAGAATTCCTATGAGGTCGGACAGGAGTTCTTCAAACGGTTTGCAGATACGTCGCAGGCGAATGAGAGATATTTCAAACCGTCATCGCGGGCGGAACATCACATGTTCGATCTACCTGCGTTCATTACAGATTGTCTATTGGACCTCGGCCTTGCAAAGGTCGCTTCAATCGATGTCTGTACCTATGTGGACGAGGACCGTTTTTTCTCTTATCGACGAACAACGCATCGCAAGGAACCGGATTACGGGCGCCAAATCAGTGCCATTATGATCCGTGCATAACGAAAAATTAGGTTAGCATCGGGCCGCTTTTGCACCAGAACTGTTGGCCTGCTACCCAATTCGCTACGAATAAGGCCGGATTGGCGGTTAGCGGCACCGGTTCTGCACCAAGCCTCTCGACCTGCCGGACAAGTCGGGCTAAACCAGAAACCAAAATCGGGGTGGGGTTCGGCAAGTGCCGGAATCTGGCCCAAACGCCATGTGAGAGAATTCAGGCCAGCCATCTAAATGCCCCATAGAACCGAACTCCCGATTCTCCGGATCCTCAAAGTTATCGGAGGGCTGCTTCTGGTAGGTGGCCTTGCTGCCTGTCAGGGCGCAAATCCTCCGCCAGCTGCGATCAACACGACGCCGGTCGCGCCGAGCTTCATCCAACCCATTGATGAACAACAGGGCACGACGTTTGCCTTCGAGCCGTTTACCGGTGCTCCCGGCAACATTGCCGATGAGCTGTCCAATGAAATTGGTCAACAGGCTGCCCTGCGCGGCCTCAAGCTTGTGCGGCGGGTCGGTGCTGACGCGACCTACCGGGTAAACGGATATCTTGCAGCGACGGGCCAACCTGGCAAAGGTACGGTATTTTACGTTTTCGACATCGTTGACCGATCAGGGCGCCGCCTGAAACGGATTTCGGGTGCAGAGGAAACCGGCGGCTCTACTGGCGATCCCTGGACTGGGGCAACGTCCACGGTTCTGACCCGCATCGCAGAACGTTCTGTGGTTGAAATTTCCGCCTGGCTCAACCGATAAGGTCAACTTTAACCGGATAAATCAAAACCGGCGTCATAAAAACTAAAAAAACCGCATCTGACACCCTCAGCGCGGTTGTCGTCCGTCCGGTTGGTTGTTACAACGCCGCCGCCTGCCGAAGGTTTTCCCCCAAGAAGGCTTTGGGCAATCGGCACCTTGAACGACCTAACGCCCCAACCGCGTGTTTGCTTGGCCCATCTTGGCCCTACAAACCCGGCTCCGCACCAGAAGGACTTGCGGCTTATGAAGATCGTCGCGGGCAATTCCAACCGAGCCCTGGCCGAGGAAATCTCCCAATACTTGGATGTTCCATTGGCCAAATGTCAGGTCCGGCGCTTCGCCGACCAGGAAATCTTCGTCGAAATCCAGGAAAATGTGCGCGGTGAGGACGTCTTTGTCGTCCAGCCGACCAGCTACCCGGCCAATGACCACCTTATGGAGCTGCTCATCATTATCGATGCGCTGCGCCGGTCATCTGCCCGCAGAATCACAGCCGTTATTCCTTACTTCGGATATGCCCGCCAGGACCGCCGCGCCTCCGGCCGGACACCCGTCTCGGCCAAGCTTGTTGCCAATTTGATCACGGAAGCCGGTGCTGACCGCGTGCTGACACTGGATCTGCACGCCGGCCAAATCCAGGGTTTCTTCGATATTCCGACGGACAACCTGTTCGCCGCACCGGTCATGACCCGCGACATCAAGGAGCGCTATGCGACCGACAATGTTATGGTCGTCTCGCCGGATGTCGGTGGCGTGGTTCGTGCCCGCGCGCTTGCAAAGCGCATCGAGGCTCCGCTGTCCATCGTCGACAAACGCCGCGACAAGCCTGGAGAATCGGAAGTCATGAACATCATTGGTGATGTGAATGGCTATGACTGCATCCTGGTGGATGACATCGTCGACAGCGGCGGTACGCTCTGCAATGCAGCGGATGCGCTGCTTGCCAAGGGCGCCAAGTCAGTTACCGCCTATATCACCCACGGCGTTTTGTCCGGCGGAGCGGTTGCACGGGTGACCTCCTCCAAGCTGAAGGAATTGGTGATCACCAACTCCATCGAGCCGACGGCTGCCATCACTGCCGCGCCGAACATTCGCGCGATCTCGATTGCTCCGCTGATGGGCGAGGCAATCAACCGGACAGCTTTGGAAAAATCGGTTTCCAGTCTGTTCAACTGATTGGTCTGATAGACTTTTTGAAAGCGCCGGTTTTGCCGGCGCTTTTTTGTTTGAGTGAAACCATCTCCGATCAGTTGAGCTTGCCCGGCAGACTGAGATCTCCAGAAGCCACATCGAATACATCGACGACGCACAGCAGCGGAGCGTGGATGTTCTGATTGACGCGAAGAGCCGACGTCACCCCGTCGTAAGACATCCCATCAGCCACTGACGGATCATCAAAACTGACATTGATTGTGATTTCTTCACTTTTGAGCACCGGAGAGAAACCCGGGCTGTCGATGTAAATCGGCAATCCCGGCCAGGTCGCCGGCATTTTGGGCGAGGCCCCATCCGGGATATCCTTCACCGACAAAGCTCCTGCCCCACAGGCTTCGTTGGGCGTTAATACAACCCAATGCGAGTGCCATTTGGCCCCGTCATTTGTCAGATCCCCATCCCCGTCTTCATCAAAAAGCGGCGTGTCATCAAAATCCGGGTGAGACGTTGCAACCAGCGCCAGGATGCCGTCTTCGCTTTCAAAGCCGACAGCGTCCGGCTTCAATGAGGTCGGCCAAACATAGGCTTCAACCGGAGCCCCGGCGAGTTGACCGGCCGGTTCAGGCGTCGTGGCCCCAGCGGTTCCCTTAAGCGTCATGTGGAAGGTCACAATGCGTCCGGACCGATGCACGTGTGCTGCCAGAATATCGTAGTTCTGGTCTATTTCCGCGTTTTCCGGCGACAGCACTGCGCCCTTTTGATGAATTGCATGATCGCTGTGTGACCCGCCTGCCAAAGCGGCAATCGGCAAGGCAGCAAGGACAAGGCTTCCAGCTAGTGTCTTCAACATGGGTGTTCTCCTTTTCAGAAAAGACGCCCCTTCATTAATAGCGAGTCGATACTATTGCAAGTTTAATTTCGACTCGCTATAAAAAGGCATGACCGACGACCGCGACCACACCCGCTTCATCTCTGATCTGATTGACCGCCTCGGCAGGCTGAACGCGGCCGAAGAATGGAACGGACCGCTCAACCCGTCACAATTCGCTGCACTGTCTTATCTCGCCCGGGCGAACAGGTTTTCGCGGGCGCCGTCTCATGTGGCCGACTACCTGGCAACCACCAGAGGCACAGCGTCTCAAACCTTGAAAGCGCTGGCCCGGAAAGAGCTGATTGCCGAGTCGCGACTTGAAGAAGACAAACGCAGCATTCGTTATGACGTGACAGATGACGGGCACGCGTTGCTGGCCGCGCAGTCTGCAATGTCAGCCGCGATTTCGGCTCTTGAGGCTACGAACGCTGAAGCGCTAAAGGACGGGCTGGCAGCGTTGGTTATGAAGCTTCTGGAACAACGCGATGCAAAATCCTTCGGTCTTTGCAAAGAGTGTAGCCACCATCAATCAACGGATGCTGGCGGGTACTGCAACCTTCTGGACGTTCCGTTGAAGCCGCGGGAAGCTGAACAGATTTGCCATGAGCACACCCCCACCACAGGATGAGTCTTAAAGATGACAACCGCACAGATCTTGGGCGTATATGCCGGAAAACCTGAGGACAGATGGGACGGGAAAGCACCCTCTGCAATCCGTAAGTCTCTGATTCAGGGAGCTGTTCAGCTTACAGAAACCGGGATTGTGGAAGACCAGCAGGCGGATCTTGCGGTTCATGGCGGTCCTGAGAAAGCGCTGCACCACTATCCTTCAGAACACTACGCCGATTGGGCTGAGCTCTTTGGCATTTCCCCGTTCGCATACGAACCCGGGACATTTGGGGAAAACATATCATCGTCCGGATTCACCGAAGTAGACCTTTGTATTGGCGATGTTTTTGCCGTCGGCTCAGCCCGTCTCCAAATCTGCCAGGGCCGGCAGCCATGCTGGAAGCTTAACATGCACACCCAGAACCCTGCCCTTGCGGCGCATTTTCAGAAAACCGGCAAAACGGGCTGGTACTACCGGGTTCTGGAAACCGGCGTTTTCAAAGCAGGCGACAATATGACCTTGTTCGACCGGCCCTGCCCGGATTGGAACCTGAAAGACGTGATCTTTGCCCGGTTCAACCCGAAACTGGAAAGCAGCACGGCGTCCGCACTTGCCAACCTGGCCGTACTTGCCGAACCATGGCGGGCCGCCTTCGCAAAGAAGGTCGACCCTGATTTTGTAGAAGATACGTCACGCCGACTTCCTGGAAGCTAGGCGGGATCGCTCCGGCAACCCTTAAGCAGCTTCAACGGCTTTGAGGAACCGGTCGACCGTGCCGCGGAGATCTTCGGTTTTATCGGCCACATCATTGGACGCCCGCAAGACGTCGCCAGCGGATGAGCTGGTCATCTGCGACTTTTCGCTGATTGCGACCATTGATCCCGCGACTGACCGCGTTCCTTGAGCAGCTTCCTGCACATTCGCAGAAATCTCTGTTGTCGCCTGTCCCTGCTCCTGAACTGCTGACGCGATGTTTCCGGTGTAATTGTCCACCGTTGCCATGGTTTCAGCAATCGTTCCGATCGCCGAAACGGCTTCCTTCGTTGCCGCCTGGACTTCAGACACCTGCGCCTCTATCTGCTCGGTCGCCTTGGCCGTCTGTGTCGCCAATTCCTTGACTTCGGACGCAACAACCGCAAAGCCGCGGCCCGCCTCTCCGGCACGGGCGGCTTCAATCGTTGCATTGAGAGCCAGAAGGTTGGTCTGCTCGGCAATATCAGAGATCAGGTTCACAACATCGCCGATGTTCTGGGCAAGCTGCGCCAGCCCGCCAATCCGCTCGTTGGTTTCCTGAGCCGATCCAAGTGCAGCCCGGATAATCTCCGTGGTGCTGTCAACTTGCCGGCCAATCTCCTGAATGGACGCGGACAGCTCTTCAGAGGCAGAGGCAACGGTCTGGACATTTGCGGACGCCTGCTCAGAGGCAGCTGACGCGTTCGTCGCCTCACCGGATGTTTCATCCGCTATGCCGTTGAGGCCCTCGGCGGCCGCCTGCATCTGATTGTTGTTGTGAACAACCGTATCAAGCATTTGCTCGACTTCATCGCGGAAAGTTTCAATCAAGGAACTGACCCGATAAGCTTGCTCTTGTTGCGCTTGCTGGTTGGCATTTTGCTCTGCCTCCAACCGTTCACGCTCCAACGCATTCTCCCGGAAAACGGCGACTGTGTCGGCGATTTCCTTGATCTCGTCATCGGAGGTCTGCTTGGGGACATTGACCGCTGTATCGCCTTTGGCGAGAGCGCCCATGACCCCCGCCAACCCATTGATCCGGCGGGACAACTGAACAGACACCCAAAGGCCGAGCAGCCCGGCACCAAGTGCGCAAACCACAGCGATGACCACTGTCCAGTTCCGCAGCTTTGCCAGCGGGGCGAGGACTTCAGCCGCGCTCTGCACGACGACAAGAGCATAGTTTTTGCCGAGATATTCAAACGGCACGGCTGCCGCGAATGATTCCTGTCCCTGCAGATCGTCCAAAACCTGGAACTCCGGCGCGCCGCCCAGTGCATTGAGAATAGGACTGCCCTGGAGCAGATCGCTCGTCACTTCATCGACATCCGGGGTCCGAACACTGTCGTTTTGAATGATCCCGTCAGCGTTGACCAAAAACACATTCCCTGTCTCACCAAGGCCTGCATACTTGCCAAGCATGTTGCTCACACGGGCGACAGCGGTCTCATAAATTGCAACACCGATGACCTTTGATCCGACCGAAATCGGCACTGACAAGAAACCAACAGGCTTGTCATTGGGTCCAGGATAGCGCTCTACATCGAAAACATGCGCCTGGTCCGGAGCACCTGCAATGGCCGCCTCGAACGCCTTGGCTGCTGCCGTGCCGGTCCATTCGGCTGACTTCAGATTTTGAGCAAAATCAGCCTTTTTCTGAACGCTGTAGACAACATCGCCGTCCAAATTGATCAATAGGATCTCGTCGAAGCTGTTGGATTCAGCGAACGCCCGCATTGCAGGATGATGCTTGGTGTGCGCCCGGTCGTATGGCTTGCGGCCGGCCTTCACAAGATCTGCGCGTTGATCCGCCGGATGCGGATTGTCCGTGACATACACCTTGGTGAGAGTCGCCTGCGCCTTGTCTCCGTATTTCGCCCAGTTTTTATCGAAGTCGGAATAGGCAGCCCGTAAGCCTTTGCCGGATGCATGATCTGTCACAAGAGCCTGTTTAGAAGACAAGTAATCTGTCAGGGCGTCCTTGCGGCTTTCAGCGAGGCCCATAAGCTTTTCTTTAGCCAGATCCCGAACAGACTGTGCTCCGGATATGTAGCTCGCAATACCGACACCTGCCGAACAGAACAATGCAATCCCGACCATGATGGCGGGAAGTTTCTGAGAGACTTTCAAAGTATTTGCTCCGCAAAGGACATGGGCAAGGCTCCCGCCTTGCCCTTTGAAACATTAAAGATTTTCGACATTCACGCCGAACGTGACGGCACCGATAGGCTCACCACTATCCGGATCAACAACCGGTACACTGACCTGGCTCTGCAGAAGCTGAGTGCTCTCATCTTCTTCTAGATCACTGATGTGCACAGAGCCCGAACCCGCACCATAGGTGTCTTGCCATTTGGCTTCATCCCCCTGCCAGTAGTCAGAAGTCACATCGCTCTGACCAACGTTGAGGCCCTTGGCATCCATCACGAAGATTTCGGTAAAGAGACCATCGCTGCCATCTTGCAGATCGGCCAGATATCCGGACAGATCGTTTTCAAGCACGGCATCGATCATCGGCTGATCAACTGCTTCTGCTTCAGCGCGCCAGGTTTTGTCGAGCTCGTCGATCTTAGCCTGATCATGACCGGCAGTTTGCGTATTCTGTGCCTTTACTGCCGCAATTACTTCAGAAGAGGACGCGATTTCGGCGATTTGGCCGTTTGCCAGCTCCTCCAGCTCGGCCTTAAATTCATTCGCGTTGGCGGCACCGGTTGCAAGGAGTACAAATACCGCGGACTTCAAAAACATTTTCATGGATCGCTCTCCGTTGAGTTCCGTTACGATATTCAACGCGGCAGATCTTAATCACATATGTATAGTCGCTTATATTTACTGATTGAATTACTATTACATTCAACCAATGAGTTGCATTACAAAACCAATAATCTAAATAACTAAAATAACACTCGATGGTTGATAATTTTTACTTTTGAGAACTAGCAGATTTGACGATAATCGCGCACCTATCGGGGCCGCTTGCTTTTCCAAAGGGTTTCAGCTATATCGCGCACGCGCCTGCACCCCTGGAGGAGGCGCTCGTAGGACCGATCCCGAACAACTGATCGAACACTCGGTGACCCTGTTCGCCGGTCCGTTACATATTCCTATAGGAGTTTGCCATGGCTTCCAGCTATGAGCTGAAGGCGTCGGCACGGGACCGTGTGGGCAAGGGGGCCGCACGAGCACTGCGTCGCGAAGGCCTTCTACCTGCCGTGATCTACGGCGACAAGAAACCGGCTCTGCCGATCACCATTCCGGTGAAAGAAACCACCCTGACCCTGCACAAGGGCGGTTTCCTGATCAACATCGGAACCATCGACATCGACGGTGAAAAGCACCAGGTCATCGCCAAGGACTTCCAGCTGCACCCAGTGCGCGACGATGTTCTTCACGTTGATTTCCTGCGCGTTTCCGGCAACACGACCCTGACGGTCGATATTCCGGTCACCTTCATCAACGAAGAGACCTGCCCGGGCCTGAAAAAAGGCGGCATGCTGAACGTGGTTCGTCACACTGTCGAACTGATCGTTCCGGCGAATGCCATCCCGGAAACCCTGGTCTTCGACCTTGCGAAAGTCGAAATCGGCGACACGCTGCACATCTCGGCAACCACCCTGCCGGAAGGCGCGCAGCCGACCATTACCGACCGTGACTTCACCGTCGCAACACTTGCTGCTCCTGGCGGCGGTGTACAGGACGACGAAGAAGAAGCCGAAGGTGGTGAAGAAGAGACAAGCGAATAAGCTTGATCCTTCGATAAATTTGCAGAAGACGGCATCGTCTTCTGCACTTTGGGCAGCCGATTTCGGCTGCCTTTTCGTTTCAGCACCCTGATTTCAAAGAACGCGCAGAGACAGATCATGAAACTGATTGTCGGCCTTGGAAATCCCGGCGGAAAATACGCCCATAACCGCCACAACATTGGCTTCATGGCGCTTGATGAAATCCACCGCCGCAATTCCGGTTTCCAACCCTGGCGCGCCCGTTTTCAGGGTCAGGTCTCCGAGGGGCGTCTCGGCAGCGAAAAAGTGCTGTTGCTCAAGCCCTCAACCTATATGAACGAATCCGGCCGCGCGGTCGGCGAAGCCATGCGCTTTTTCAAGATCGAGCCGGAAGACATAGTCGTCATCTACGATGAATTGGATCTCCCACCTGCCAAATTTCGGATGAAGAAGGGCGGTGGTCATGGCGGTCACAACGGTCTGCGATCAATATCGGCGCATATTGGTCAGGAGTACCGGCGTTTGCGGCTTGGAATCGGTCATCCGGGCGACAAAAAACTCGTCTCCAACTATGTCCTGGGCGACTTCTCCAAGGCGGACCAAGACTGGCTGGATCCGCTGCTTGCGGAAATCGCTGATCAGGCTGGCCTTTTGGCAGAAGCAAAAGACAGCCAGTTTGCCAACAAGATGACATTGGCGCTCGAACCGGAAAAAGCTCAGCGCGGCAACAAGACGGCCTCCCAGAAGCCGGACAAGCCCTCCAAGCCAAAACAGCAGAGCCACATTCGTCAGGCCCGCCAGAACAAACCCGCCGCGAACTTGCCCAAGTCAGGCCCGATGGCGGACATGCTGAAAAAGCTTCTGGGCGGTGGCGACAAAACATAGAGCACAATTAGAGATTTTAGATCACGCAACCGCACGTCATATTGTGGTAACCTGAACAAGGATAATGGCCCCAAGCTTGATAAAGGGGGAAATCATGCGCCGCGTTGTTCTTGCATGCGTTGTTCTGGGACTCACACTCACGCCTGCGGCTGCTTTCAAGAAACTTGAAGGCTACTTTATCGCCCAACAAGCCTGCGAAGCGTACCAAAGCAAGAACAGGCAGACCAACCCCGGCAACGTCTTGACGTCTCCGCGGATTGCCTACGACATCAAGGGCATCAACAAACAAGGCGGCGATTATTTCCAGATCCTGGTTGATGATGCTCCGGTGACGCAGCTCCGTTGGGTCAGCACATCTTGCGGTGTGCATGTGGTGGACGCCGGCACGGTGACCGTCGATCCAGTCGTCGACCCTGGCCTCACGCCTGTTACAACTGGACAGGAATCCACAGACAATCTGCTGACGCTCAGCTGGCAGCCTGCCTTTTGTGAGATCCGGCCCGGCAAACAAGAGTGCCAGGATCTGAATTCCGGAAATCTGCCGCACACAACACGTCAACTGTCCATTCATGGGCTCTGGCCGCAACCGAAAGGCAATGACTATTGCGGTGTGCCGGCCTCTGTTCGGAACCTCGACAAACCGGGCAACTGGCACCTCCTCCCAGCGCCTGAGATTGACACCGAAACGGCCGACGCACTCGCCGCCGCCATGCCCGGTTTTGCAAGCTTCCTGCATTATCATGAGTGGATCAAACACGGCACCTGCTATTTCGGTGACGGCGGCGCGGACGAGTATTACGACGACACCCTCTATCTGACAGGGCTTGTAAACGACTCAGCCGTCGGCGACGTGTTCTTCAACAATGTCGGCCGCGAGGTTTCCGGTGCCCAAATTCGGGCCGCCTTTGATGATGCCTTCGGCGTTGGTACAGGCGCGCGGGTCCTGATCAAGTGTACCAACGATGGCGGCCGAAATTTGATCAACGAGATTTGGCTCAGCCTGAAAGGCCAGATCACCCCAACTTCGGATCTGGGCGAGCTGATGCTCGCCGCAAATGAGATCGGGATGGGCTGCACTGGCGGACTGATCGATCCAACCGGTCTGCAATAAACGAACAAGGCTTCAATCCGGCGGGTTAAAAGCGGACCTGAGAGAACAAACCCACAATACGCACTCCAAGCTGGTCCCTACTTCAGCACTTCCACGATGTTCGTAACCAGCTTGGAACCGCCAAACCCTTGACCTTGCCGGTCCCCTCGGGCATGAAGCGCGGCAACAGTTTCAGACACAAACCGAAAGCGAACTCCTATGGGTTTCCAGTGCGGCATT
The DNA here is from genome assembly GCF_055755305.1 of Roseibium sp. R5. NCBI lineage: Bacteria > Pseudomonadati > Pseudomonadota > Alphaproteobacteria > Hyphomicrobiales > Stappiaceae > Roseibium > Roseibium sp. R5. The sequence goes on along the minus strand of NZ_CM146910.1, from coordinate 2,428,843 downwards.
GTCGGACTGCCGAATGTCGGCAAGTCCACGCTTTTTAATGCGCTGACCAAGACAGCTGCGGCCCAGGCCGCAAACTATCCGTTCTGCACCATCGAGCCGAATACCGGCGAAGTTGCTGTACCGGATCCGCGCCTTTATGCAATTCGCGACATCGCGCAATCCAAGGAAGTGATCCCGACGCGGATCACCTTCGTGGACATTGCCGGCCTTGTGCGCGGTGCCTCCAAAGGTGAGGGTCTCGGCAACCAGTTTCTGGCGAACATCCGCGAAGTCGATGCCATCGCGCACGTTTTGCGGTGTTTTGAAGATGATGACATCACCCATGTGGATGGTGCCATCGACCCGATCGCCGATGCCGATACGGTCGAGACCGAGCTCATGGTCTCCGACATGGAAAGCCTGGAAAAACGCATCGCACCGCTGAAGAAAAAAGCGACCGGTGGCGACAAGGAAGCCAAGGCAGTTCTTCCGATCATGGAAGGCGCACTGGCACTCCTTCAGGACGGTAAACCTGCCCGTATGCTGGAAACAGCGGACGCGGAAGAAGCCAAGGTCCTCAAGGGCCTCAACCTTCTGACGTCCAAACCTGTTCTTTATGTCTGCAACGTTGATGAGGCGTCCGCAGGAGAAGGCAACGAGCTGTCCCGGAAAGTCGCAGAGAAGGCGGCTGCGGAAGGTGCTGTCGCTGTTGTGATTTCCGCTGCGATCGAAGCTGAGATTTCTCAGCTCGACAAGGAAGAACAGGAAGAATTCCTGGAGACCATCGGACTGGAAGAGCCCGGCCTCGACCGGATGATCCGGGCCGGCTACGAGCTCCTCGGCCTGATCACGTATTTCACCGCTGGACCAAAAGAAACCCGCGCCTGGACCATCACAAACGGCACCAAGGCACCAGGTGCTGCCGGCGTCATTCACACGGACTTTGAACGGGGTTTCATTCGCGCACAGACCATTGCTTACGACGATTACACATCGCTCGGCGGCGAGAGCGCAGCCAAGGAAGCCGGCAAGGCCCGGGACGAAGGCAAGGAGTACATCGTCAAGGACGGGGACGTCCTCCTCTTCAAGTTTAACACTTGATATGAAATCAGAGCCCGGGTCCCTGCCCGGGCTTTTTTCTGGGCGCAAGGGATACTGTCCTTTGCGCAATTCTCCGAATTCGACACTCTAGGCAGAGCCTTTCACATGCCGACTTTTGTTTTTGCTCCTCCTGCCGCGACCGCAGTACCCGTTGGCGGCACCGGAGACCTCTTCCCGGTCCGCCGTGTCTATTGCATAGGCCGGAACTACGCCGCCCACGCCGTGGAGATGGGGCACGACCCGGACAAGGAGCCGCCGTTCTTTTTTCAGAAGAACCCAGACAATCTCAACACTTCCGGTTCGTTTCCTTACCCGCCGAAATCCGACGACGTACATCATGAGATCGAACTGGCCGTCGCCTTGAAATCGGGCGGGCGCAACATTCCGGTGGGCGAAGCCCTGGATCATGTATTCGGGTATGCCGTTTCGCTCGACATGACACGGCGCGATCTTCAAGGAAACGCAAAGAAAATGGGCCGTCCCTGGGAGATCGGAAAGGCGTTTGAGCAGTCCGCCCCCATCACGACATTTGTCCGGGCAGCCGATTGCGGACACCTCTCCGAAGGCAGGATCCAACTCACGGTAAACGGCGATCTGCGCCAAGAGGGCGATCTCAACCAAATGATCTGGAAGGTGCCGGAAATGATTTCCTATCTTTCGGAGTATTTTGAACTGGCGCCGGGAGATGTCATCCAAACCGGCACGCCTGCAGGCGTTGGGCCTGTTGTGCGCGGCGACAAGCTGGTTGGTTCCGTGAAGGGATTGCCTCCCCTGGAAGTCACTGTGATTTAAAGCAGATAGCGCCTGCTTTAGTCCCGACAAAAAGATCCCCCGGAACATCCTGAGCCCGGGGGATCTCTCAACTTACATTCAAGCCCTGCATTACCAAGGGGTTCGGACCAGCTTCGTCGCGCCACTTCCGGGGCACCAAACGATAGTGCCGGGACTTTGCGTAATATTCAACGCGGTCGTAGTGGTCGTTGGCTTCGCAGCGGATGGTTGTTTTTGACACTTTGCTCATTTCTGTTTTCCTTTCCAGTTGGTCTGTTCCTGTCTGGAAAAGCATGTGGTGTTTGAATGTGTCCGGTGGATGTTCAGAACATTACAGGTTCCTAAATTCCGCACCCTGCATATGGGTTTGCGTGCCATACGGAGCTTTCGGAGAAATCGCTCGACGCTGAACGCCAATCCGGCCTAAGTTTCAGCATCTTCCAGGCGACGCGAACGGATCGGAGAATTCCAAGGTGACGCTCGATCAGATACTGCTGTTTTCACTCTTCGCAGTCGTCTTCGCCCTGCTGATTTGGGGCAAAATCCGCTTCGACCTGGTCGCCTTTGCCGCTCTGATCCTTGCTGCCTTCCTGGACCTTGTCCCCTCGGATCAGATTTTTTCGGGCTTTGGTCACCCGGCGGTAATCATCATCGCGCTTGTGCTGATCGTGTCACGCGGACTGATGAATTCCGGGGCCGTCGAACTGGTTGCCAAGTACCTGTTCTCTGCATCCCGTAGCTTGTCGGGTCATATCGGCATCATGGCAATCGTCGGCGCCGGACTATCCGGCATCATCAACAACGTGGCAGCTCTCGCGCTTCTGATGCCGCTGGATCTGGAAGCCGCCAAGAAGGCAGCCCGGTCTCCCGGTCTGTCGTTGATGCCGCTTTCCTTCGCAACGATCCTCGGCGGGATGATCACATTGATCGGAACACCGCCCAACATCGTGATTGCAGAGTACCGGTCAGACGCGCTCGGTTCGCCGTTTTCCATGTTTGACTTTGCCCCGGTCGGCCTAGTTGTCGCGATCAGCGGCATTGCCTTTGTAACATTGATCGGCTGGCGGCTGTTGCCGGCACGGTTCCGGCAAGCGCCCGAAACCGACAGCATGGCCGAGGGGCTCTACAGCGCGGAACTGAAAGTCGGCAAACTGCCCGAAGACAAAGACCTCACGCTTGGCGACCTTTATCCGGTCGCGGACGAAAAAGATGTCGCTATCATCGGACTGGTGCGCCATGGCAGCCGCATCAGAGGGTTTGCCCGCCGTGAACTGATCAAGGAGAACGACTTCATCCTGGTGGAAGGCGATCCGAAGGCTATCGAAGCCTTCATGGGAGCGGCAAAACTGGAGTTCGCCGGCTCCGAACGCCACAAAGACGGTTTGACAGGCGGAGCCTTGAGCCTCACCGAGGCTATTGTTCCAGATACGGCGCGCATCAATGGCACGTCCGCCTTTCAGCTCAGGCTTCTTTACGGTCACGGCGTGACGCTGCTGGGCATTTCCCGTGCCGGGCGCAGGATCCAGAACCGCGTCCGGCATGAAACGATCCGGCCAGGTGATGTTCTCTTGCTGCTCGGTTCATCCGACCGATTGGAGATGGCAGTTCAATGGCTCGGCGTGTTTCCGCTGGAAGGCAGAACCACCGGAATGATCCAGCGCAACAAGGCACGGCTGGCCATCTTGGGCTTCGTTCTTGCAATTGCGGCAGCAGTCGCAGGGTTCGCATACCTTCCGGTCGCTCTTGCTGCCTGCGTCGTTCTTTATGCGGCAACCGGGCTCGTCAGCGGTTCGGATGTTTATACAGCCGTGGAATGGAAAGTGATCGTGCTACTCGGCTCGCTGATCCCTCTCGGACAAGCCTTTGAAGCGGCTGGCAATGCTCAGATCATTGCCGATGGCATTCTGGCTCTGACAGCCGGGGCGCCGGCCTGGGTCACCTTGGCGGTTTTGATGGCCGTCACAATGACCTTGTCGGATTTCCTGAACAACGTCGCGACGTGCTTGATCGCAGCCCCTATCTCGGTTCAGATCGCAAACAGTCTAGGTGTCAATCCCGACCCGTTCTTGATGGCGGTTGCCGTTGCCGGATCCTGTGCCTTTCTGACCCCTATCGGACACAAGAACAACACGATCATCATGGGGCCCGGCGGATACCGCTTCGGCGATTACTGGCGCATCGGCCTTCCGCTGGAAGTGCTGGTTTTGGCTGTCGGCATTCCGGCGATCCTGGTGTTCTGGCCGCTTTAGTTTTCGCCAGTGAAAACCCCAACTGTTTCTGGGATTGCACAGACGCTTACCCTTTTTCGCGAGCACGTTTCTGGCCGTTGAATTATCCTGAGCCTTGGTGCAAGCGGTGTTTTCTCTTGAGCCCCGGCCGAAAGTAACGTGTTATGCATGCGTCAGGCTAAAAAAGCCCGGCATATCAGGGGGACACTATGAAGTATTTGTTTTCTGCTGCGGCAGGGATAGGCTTTTCATTGGCCGCGAGTTTTGCCTTTGCGCAAGGCACGGGCTCTGAAGGCTATTTCCAAGTTTACAACAACACTGAGGGCAACATTGCCGTCGGTTTCTACACAAATGGCGGTGATGGCTGGAGCGATAACTGGCTGGGCGATGCCTTGATGCCCGGTCAAAACGCCCAAGCAGCGTTCAATGCAGACACCGGCAATTGCGATCAGGTCTTCCAGATCGGATGGCTTGGCGCTGATGACAGCGAAGTGCTCGACGAGCCGATTGCCATCGACATATGTGCAGCCAGCAATGTCTATCTCGACGACAATGAGATTTACTACGACTAAACAATCGGTAAGATTGCGCATCCACATAGCGCGGCCTGCCGCGCTATGCCTCTCTAATCAAACAGCTATTGATGTCAGACATATATCATTTTGAAGACTTCGAGCCCGGACAGGTTTTTGAACTGGGCAGCGTGACCGCAAGCAAAGACGAGATTATCGAGTTCGCCGAAGAGTTCGACCCGCAACCGTTTCATCTCGATGAAGAGGCCGGGAAAGCCTCCATGCTTGGCGGGCTGGCAGCATCCGGCTGGCACACCGGGTCGATGGTGATGCGTTTGCTCGCCACCAATCTCTTGAACAACTCCACCGGGCAAGGCTCGCCCGGCATAGATGAACTGAAGTGGCAAAGCCCGGTCTATCCAGGAGACACACTCACGGCAAAAGCTGAGGTTTTGGCGAGCAAGGAACTACGATCCAAGCCCGACTTGGGGATCGTGACATTTCGCATCACGGCGACCAATCAAGATCAGAAACAGGTGATGTTTTGGGAAAATCCCATTCTGTTCCTGAAGCGGGGGGCCGCCCAATGACCAAGTATTTCGAGGAGATTGAAGTCGGCGAAACGATCGAGTTGGGCACGCACACATTTAAAGCCGACGACATCATCCGCTTCGCTGAAAAATACGACCCCCAACCCTTTCACCTCAGCGAAGAAGGGGCGGCCAAAACGCATTTCGGCCGATTGTGCGCCTCCGGCTGGCATACGGCGTCCGTCTTCATGAAGCTGCTGGTGGCAACCAACAAACGTTTGATCGAAGCAGCTCATAGTGAAGGGCGAGTGCCTGCCCGTGTGGGTCCGTCTCCAGGTTTTGAAAAACTGAAGTGGATCAAACCGGTATTTGCCGGTGATACACTGACCTATCAACGCGTCGTCACGGGCAAGACTGAAAGCCGCAGCCGGCCAGAGTGGGGCATTGTCCATTCCGACATGGTCGCACGCAATCAGAACGACGAACCGGTGTTTTCCTTCAAGGCAAACGTCTTCGTGGAGCGGCGCAAGGACTGATCCCACGGCGCTCACAGTTGCTTATGTCCGTATTTTACAGGCTTCGCGCAAAAAACACTTCGTCGTGGATTTCGATGCCGTAGTCGCCGGTCAACGGGATTCCAGGATTTTTCTCACGCTCGGCATCGATCACACCGAACCCGATGCGCTCCAAACGGAACCCGCGCCGCTGGTAGAACCGAAACGCATCCAGATTGTCGTTGGAAGTCCGAACCGTCAAACGGTGGATGTGGCTGGCTTTCGCCTCTTCCACCACGGCCTGAAGCAAACGGCTGCCAACACCGTCCCAACGATTCAAGGAGTCGAGAGTCAGAATCTCCCACTCCTCCGGCCGCTTGATCAAGGTCACCAGACCGACAAGCTCGCCGTCGGCACGGGCTGTGTAGCCGGGCAGCCGTGACGCATCGATCGTTTCGTTTTCGATGATCATATCCGGCGATGTCCAACGGTCGTTCAACAGCTGCAGGACATCTGCATGATCTTCGGCTGTCGTTGCATGAATGGTCACAGACATGATGGTTCCTAACTACAAACAACACGCGTTCAGCGGCTGTCCCTCAAAGCGGCAGGTATGCTAACGGCGAAACAAGCGCTCGTCCAATGGGCTTCGCGATTGCCAACGGGCCCGCTCAAGTTCTGGGTCGATATGTTCTTCTTCCGGGTATCCGACACAAAGATACGCAACAAACTGCCAATTCGGGTCAACGTCGAGGATTTCGCCGATCTTCATCGGATCCAGAATTGACACCCAACCAACCCCGACACCCTCTGTACGAGCTGCAAGCCAAAAGGTATGGATCATGCTGACGGTGGAATAGGCCAGTGTCTCAGGCATCGTCGCCCGCCCAAGTCCATGCCCCTGGTCCGGATTGGGCTCGCTGAAGACCGCCAGATGGACGGGCGCTTCTTTCAGTCCAGCCAATTTAAGCCGGCGGTAAAGAGCAGCCTTTTCATCCTGGTAGTCTTCGGCAGCAGCAGCGTTTTCCGCCTCGAAAATCGAAACTACGCGCGCCCGCTTCGCCGCACTCTCCACAGTCACGATACGCCAAGGTTGGCTGTTCCCAACTGAGGGTGCCAGATCCGCCAGCTCAAGAAGATGTTCCAGCGTTTTCGAATTGACCGGGTCCGTCCGGAATCGGCGCACATCCCTCCGCCATCTGAGAAGGCTCTCGAACTCCGTTCGAAACTCGTCGGAAAATGCCGGTTTTTCTGTCTCTCCAGATCCGCTCGCCGCCATCCGCGATCAGTGCCCTGGGAACTCAACCAGTGTCCGGACGGGAACACTCAAATCTTCCAGCTTTTTCCGGCCGCCAAGATCGGGAAGATCAACAATGAAACACGCAGCTTCAATGTTCGCACCCATGGATCTCAAGAGTTTGCAGGCAGCTTCCGCTGTGCCGCCTGTCGCGATCAGATCGTCAACCAGGATCACCCGGTCGCCTGGCTGAATCGCATCCTTGTGCATCTCCATTTCATCCAGGCCGTATTCCAGGGAATAGGCAATGCGCACGGTTTCGTGCGGCAGCTTGCCCTTCTTGCGGATCGGAACAAAGCCTGCGGACAGCTGATGGGCAACCGCGCCCCCCAGGATGAAACCACGGGCTTCTATTCCGGCAATCTGATCGACCTTGGAGCCGGCCCAAGGCTGAACCAGCGCATCGACCGCGCGCCGGAATGCCCGAGCGTTGCCGAGCAGAGTGGTGATGTCGCGAAAAAGGATGCCCTCTTTCGGGTAATCCTTGATTGTTCTAATGGCACTGATCAGTTCGTCACGAATTGTCTGATCGGTCATTCTGCTCTCTTTCCTGCAAAAACAATGTCGCGCAACACAATCCGCTGCACAGCCCCGACCGACGCTTATATCAAGATTACCGTGCCGGTCGAAGTCTTTTGATGGTTATGAAGTTGTTGGTATCAGCTGCGGTTCAAGACACGTCCTGCAATCGCATCAAGTTTGGCAACCAATTCCGGATCGCGTTTCTCCGGCGCTGTCATCAGAGCAAATTCCAGAGCAGTGTCGGACCCGGCGGGGCAGGATTGATGCTCCCTGGGAAGGTCTTTCGCGACACGCGCGACCAGTCTTTGAGCATTTTCCGCATTGTCATGCAGGACTTTCAATATCGCTTGAATGTCCACTTCACCATGATCCGGATGCCAGCTGTCATAGTCGGTCACCATCGCAACCGTCGCATAGGAGATTTCAGCTTCCCGCGCGAGCTTGGCCTCGGGCATATTGGTCATGCCGATAACATCGCAATTCCAGGTCCGGTAAAGTTCACTCTCTGCAAGCGACGAAAACTGCGGTCCTTCCATGGCGAGATACGTCCCGCCCTTGCTGTATTTCAGGCCTTCCGCTTCCGCGGCCGCCGCAACGGCGTCGACAAGTTTTGGGCTGACTGGGGTTGCCATGGAGACATGGGCAACACAGCCGGTCCCGAAGAAGCTCTTTTCCCGTGCAATCGTACGATCGATGAACTGGTCCACGAGCACAAACATGCCCGGCTCATGTTCTTCCTTCAAAGAGCCGCATGCGGAGACGGACAGAAGGTCCGTCACACCGCACCGCTTCATGACGTCAATATTGGCACGGTAGTTGATCGTCGTCGGCGAATAGACGTGGCCCCGGCCATGGCGCGGCAGGAACACGATCTTAAGCCCGTCAATCGTGCCGATCCGCACCTGATCCGACGGCTTGCCCCACGGGCTCTCGACGCTGATCCATTGCGCATCCTCAAGACCAGGAAGGTCATAGATCCCGGATCCGCCAATGATCCCCAGAACTGCGTCGCTCATTTTGCCCTCGTTGGATGAGTTCCTGAATTACCGGTTTGCTTAACAAGCCAAGCCAGCAATGAACAGCGGGCAAATGAAAAAAGGCGGGCTCGATGCCCGCCTTTTTCCGAGTGCTTCTTTACGCTTGGAGCTTAGTGCTCGACGTCGCGCCAGATCTTCTTCTTGGTGAAGTAGAGCATGCCAGCAAAGACGATGAGGAAGATCATCACGCGGAAACCAATCTTCTTGCGCTCTTCCAGATGAGGCTCGGCGGCCCACATCATGAACGCTGCGACATCGCGTGCGTAATTCTCAACCGTCATCGGTGTACCGTCGGTGTACTCAATCGCTTCCTCGAAAAGAGGCGGCGCCATTGAGATGAATTCACCAGCCATGAAGGAGTGGTTGTAGTACTGGCCAACCGGCACTTCCACACCCTCTGGCGGATCCACGTAACCCGTCAGCAGCGAGTAGATGTAGTCAGGGCCGTTTTCCTGGTACTGGGTGAAAATGTCGAAAACGAACCCAGGAAAACCGCGCTGCGGCGCACGGGCTTTCGCGAGAAGCGAAAAGTCCGGCGGATACGCACCGTTGTTGGCTGCACGTGCCGCATTCTCGTTCGGGAATGGCGACGGGAAGCGGTCAGCCAGGATGGCCGGACGGTCGTACATGTCGCCGAAATCATCCGGGCCGTCTACAACAGTGTAGTCGGCAGCAATTGCTTTGGCCTGGTCTTCAGTGAAGCTCGGACCACCATCCTCAGCCAGGTTACGGAATGCAACGCGGCTCAAAGCGTGACAGGCTGCACAGTTTTCAACGTAGACCTTGAAGCCACGTTGCAACTGCGCACGGTCGTAGTAACCGAAAGGCCCGGCGAAGGACCAATCCTGATAATCGATTTCAACCTTCGCTCCGGCCGCAAAAGCCGGGGATGCGATGGCGAGAGCCGCCACCGCTGCGAGGGAACGAACCATTGTGATCATGGTTTTCATTGTCTCAAATAACTCCCGATCCGGTTCGCGTTATTTCGTTTCCGGTGCGGCTGCTGCGCCGACCGGTGTGCCGGATCCGCCCTTGAGCACCGACTCGGAGATTGATGCCGGTAGTGGCTTCGGTTTCTCCAGGAAGCCCAACAGCGGCAGGGCGATAAGGAAGTAGGCAAAGTAGATGGTGGTGCAGATCTGGGACATGATCACGTAGATCCCTTCCGCCGGCATGGCGCCGAGGTAGCCCAGAACCACTGCGTTCGCTGCGAAGATCCAGAAGAACTGCTTGAACAGCGGACGGTAAGCACCGGAGCGGACCTTGGAAGTGTCCAGCCAAGGCAGGATGAACAATACCGCAATCGCACCAAACATCAGCACAACACCGCCGAGCTTGTCCGGAACAGCGCGCAAGATCGCGTAGAACGGCAGGAAGTACCATTCAGGAACGATGTGCGCCGGCGTGACGAGCGGGTTCGCTTCGATGTAGTTGTCGGCGTGACCCAGGTAATTCGGCAGATAGAACACGAAGTACGCGAAGAAGATCATGAACACGACAATCGCGAACAGGTCCTTGATCGTGTAGTACGGGTGGAACGGGATCGTGTCCTGTTTGGTCTTCGGCTGGACGCCTGTCGGGTTGTTGTTGCCGGTGGTGTGGAATGCCCACACGTGCAGCAGAACAACACCGAAGATCATGAACGGCAGCAGGTAGTGCAGCGAGAAGAAGCGTGTCAGTGTCGGATTGTCGACCGCAAAGCCGCCCCACAGCCAGATCACGACACTCTCACCGACAACCGGGATTGCCGAGAACAGGTTGGTGATAACCGTCGCGCCCCAGAACGACATCTGACCCCATGGCAGAACGTAACCCATGAATGCTGTTGCCATCATCAGAAGGAAGATGATCACACCCAGGATCCAGGAGATCTCGCGGGGAGCCTTGTATGACCCGTAGTAGAGACCACGGAAAATGTGGATGTAGACGGCGATGAAGAACATCGACGCGCCGTTGGCGTGCAGGTAGCGCAGCATCCAGCCGAAGTTCACATCGCGCATGATGTGCTCAACGCTGTCGAATGCAGCAGTCGTGCTTGCCGTGTAGTGCATCACGAGCACGATCCCTGTCAGGATCTGCGCGATGAGCACGAAGAAAAGGATCCCGCCGAAGGTCCAGAAATAGTTCAGGTTCTTCGGTGTCGGAAAGTCGACGAAAGATCCGCGTACGAGCGAAATGACCGGCAAACGGCTCTCAAGCCACTTTGCCGCAGCGCTCTGCGGTACATATTCAGAATGTCCAGCCATGGCTGCCTCCAGATTAACTCGTGCCGTTAGCCGATCTTGATGGTGGTCTCGCTGACCATCTCAAGCGGCGGAATGAGCAGGTTCTCAGGCGCCGGGCCCTTGCGGATCCGGCCGGCGGTGTCGTAGTGCGAGCCGTGGCACGGGCAGAACCAACCGCCGTACTCACCAGCATCACCCACAGGGACGCAGCCAAGGTGTGTGCAGATACCAACCTGGACCAGCAGCTTCTCATTGCCTTCGATGCCGCGGTTCACATCCGTCGCTTCTGCGTCGGCAGGCAGGTTGGCGTTGCGTGCAAGCGGGTCCGGCAGATCAGATACTGCAACAGCATTCGCCTCTTCCACTTCCGCATCCGTACGGTTGCGGATGAAGACCGGCTTACCACGCCATTTCACGCTGATAGACTGCCCCTCTTCCACGGCAGAGACGTCGACTTCAATAGAAGCCAGAGCCAAAGCGGAGGCATCCGGGTTCATCTGATCGATGAATGGCCATGCCAGCGCGCCAGCGCCGACGACACCCATGGCGCCGGTCGCAATGTAGAGGAAATCTCGGCGGGTCGGTTCCGCCTGATCCGTATTTGCCAAGGTCGCGTCCTCTCGAAACCAGTTTATTCTGTACCGAAAGCCCGTCGCACGTCCGGGCCCGTCCCTGAGAGCAAGGATAGGCGGACTCGTGCCGGGCTCAACGGTTGCCGGGTGCGGCAGATTTCCGCACCGGGCAAGGCGTGTGTCTTTTTGCACCGTTCAAAGCGCTTGTCCAGTTCAACAAACGCCTTAGAACGCATATGTCGCAGCCGAAACTGCGCTCTCGCCGTTTTTCTGCCGTTTTTCGGAAAATCGCAAGACCGGAAAATGCATTTCCCCGGCCTTGCGTGACGATGTGGCTGGAATCAAGCCGCCTGAACAGGCGCCAGGAACCCGCCAGACTGGTGCTGCCAGAGCTGAGCGTAAAGACCGTTCAGGTCCAACAACTCCTGATGCGTTCCTTCTTCGATGATTCGACCATGATCCATGACAATGAGCCGGTCCATCGCCGCAATCGTGGACAGCCTGTGAGCAATCGCGATAACGGTTTTTCCTTCCATCAGATCGAACAGGCTTTCCTGGATGGCGATCTCGACTTCTGAATCCAGCGCCGATGTCGCCTCATCCAGGGCCAGGATCGGGGCATCTTTCAGGAGCACCCGCGCAATCGCGATCCTCTGGCGCTGACCACCGGAGAGTTTCACTCCGCGCTCGCCGACATGCGCATCTAGGCCAACACGCCCGTTTTGATCTTCAAGACTGCGGACGAACTCGATGGCATGCGCCTTTTCCAGAGCTGCCTCGACTTCCTCACGGCTGACGTCCGGCTTGCCATAAGCAACGTTCTCGAAGATCGACCGGTGCAACAAGGACGTATCCTGCGTAACAACACCCACGTTGGCCCGGATGTCGTCCTGCAGGACCTTGGCAACGTCCTGACCATCGATCAGCACCCTACCGCCTTCCAGATCGTAGAAGCGCAGAAGAAGGTTGACCAAGGTGGATTTACCTGCCCCGGACCTGCCGATCAGACCGATTTTTTCGCCAGCCTTGATCTTCAAGGAGAGGTCCTCGATGACGCCGGTTTCCTTGCCATAGTGGAAGCGGATCCGCTCGAACTCGATCTCGCCTTTGTCGACAACCAGCTGCTTGGCGTTTGGAACATCCACCACATCCCGTTCCCGGGAGATTGTGTTGATGCCGTCTTGGACCGTGCCGATGTTTTCAAACAGGCCGGACACTTCCCAAAGAATCCACTGCGACATGCCCTGAAACCGCAGAACAAGGGCGACCGCAACGGCAATCTCGCCAGTGCTCACCAACCCTTGCTGCCAAAGCGTGATGGACATCGCCGAGACCGCAAAGAGCAACGCCATGTTCAGCGTTGTCAGGGTGATGTTCATTCCCGTGACGAGCCGCATCTGAAGAAAGACCGTCTTCAGGAAGTCAAGCATCGACCTCTTTGCATAGTCTTCCTCGCGCGCTGCGTGGGAGAAGAGTTTCACCGTCGAGATGTTGGTGTATGCATCGACGACGTGTCCCGTCATCACGGATCGCGCATCGGCTTGATCCCGGGACACGTTCTTCAAACGCGGGATGAAGACGCGCATCGTCAACAGATATCCGCCAAGCCAGGCCAGGAACGGAATAGCGAAATAGATGCTCGCCTCCGCAACGATGAACAGTGCGGCCACAAAGTAGACGATCACATAGACCAGAATGTCCGCGATCCGGGTCACAACCTCCCGAACCGCAAGCGCTGTTTGCATCAGCTTGTTCGCAATCCGCCCGGCAAAGTCGTTTTGATAAAACGCCACACTCTGCCGGAGAAGATACCGGTGAACCCGCCACCGCACAGACATCGGGTAGGTGCCCATCAAGCCCTGGTGGAACACCATCTCCCAGATACCAGCGACCAATGGCAAAAGGATCAAGATGACGAAGCCCATCCACAGAAGCTGGGGCCAGTTGTCTGCAAAGAAGGTCTGCGCGTTCTCTGTTCCGAGCCAATTCACCAAATCACCCAGAAAGGTAAAGATGAACACTTCCAGAATGGCGATGGCGGCACCCAGAACCGATGCGACCGCAAGGATCGGCCACACCGGTTTCGTGTAGTACCAACAGAACGCCCAGAAGCCTTTCGGCGGGACATCGAGATCCGTGTTCTCGAACGGATCAATCAGGTTTTCAAACCACTTAAACATGACGAACCTTTGCATGAGTGGGCTGGACAGTCTCATGACCATCCCCGCACTCGAATTTGTAGGGTTCCCTTTCATGATCACGCACGCCGAGGCGCGGAGACGCAATCGCGGCCGAAGCAAAGAAACTTACCAGCGATAGAGCTACGATAAAGGAACCAATTAGAAGATTTTCAAGCCGGTCAGCGAACTGCGGCGCGCTCAGGACCTTTCCATGCACGCCAACGGTTTCGATCGCTGCAAATTCGGAAATGAAGACCGGCACCGCGAACAGCACTGTCAGAACGCCAGTCGCCCCACCGAATACACCGAGAATTTTCAACAAGTTGCGCAGACGCAATAAAACTGGCGGACGCGGACGCAAGCGCGGATCAATGAAAACGTCCGGCCGCCGGACAGGCGGCTCCTGGACGATATCTGGACCTATGCCGGGTCGGAATGGCCCAAAGGGATCACCGAAAGACATGATGTGTCTCCGAAACGGAAGAAATTGAGAGTAACGCCCGCAGACATGCGCAAGGACGCACATGCAGCCAAAACTGATGGACGGCTTATGCCGGACGTCGGAAAAGTGTTAGGAACTCAGGCGCGTTTCTTTAGCCGAAACGTGCAGATGATCCCGTGCGAACCAAATGGACGGCTGTCGCTGGATGCGTCGAACAATTTAGCATGTAAGCCCTCCTGGTTGCTTGGCCGGGCGGCCAAAGGGATGGAAACTTCAACCCGTCAAAGTTGAGGACCTTTTGGTACTCTGGAATCGCGGATAAGAGAAGTCCGATTTCGGCCTAAAGCAGCCTAAACCCAGAGCTGTGACAAATCAGCCACATGTGTGACATGTGAGTGAGCGGTCGCAATGATTCACTCAGCCCGGGACCAGTAAGGCAGTGGAGCTTAGCCACCACAGACCAGCGACAAAGACTTAAGCTGCGCGGACGCTTTGTAGGAACTGCGAGACCTGTGCCTGAAGTGTGTTCGACAACGTTCCGAGTTCTGCGGAGGCCTGATGCATGCCGTCTGTCGCTGTCCGGCTGGCTTCCATCGCATCGTTCAAAGTCCCGACGTTGCCGGTTACCCGCTCAGAGCTTTGCAGCGCGGTCTGCGCACTGCCGTTGATCTCGCCAGTTGCAGAAGTCTGGTCTTCCACAGCATCCCGGATCTTGGCTGAAATCGCACTCACGCGCTCAATCGTATCGGCAATCGAAGCGATGGCGACACCAGATTGCTGTGCGACGTCCTGCACGGCCGAAACCTGCGCAGAAATATCCTCAGTTGCCTTGGTGGTCTGCTCGGCCAGCGCCTTTACCTCGCTTGCAACAACGGCAAACCCGCGCCCAGCTTCGCCAGCCCTTGCCGCCTCGATCGTTGCGTTCAATGCAAGCAGATTGGTCTGGCTGGCAATCTGACTGATCAGCTCGACAATTTCGCCGATTGCACGGCCTGTCTCAGAAAGGCGGCCGACGATTTCATCGGTTTTGCGCGCTTCAGTGACCGCAGCATCCGCAATGTCTGTTGCCTGATCCACATCCTCACGGACACGGGACAGAGACTCTGACAAGCGATGGGAAGCCCCGGTCACCGTCTCAACAGACTGATTGGCATCCGCAGACGCAGTACTGACTTCAGACACGGCGTGGAGCGAGGATTCCACAGCACGCGTCAAATCATTGGAGTTGCTCTCTACGCTGTCAGACTTTTCAAGCAATGAAGAAACAACGCCGAGCACGGATTTCTCAAAATCGTCTGCAACATCCTGCATCAGCGCGACGCGTTCTGCGTTCAAGGCATCCTGGTGGGCTTGTTCTTGCCGCGCTTGTTCCGCAGCTTTTTTGGCAAGGTTCACGCGAAAGCCTGTCACAGACCGCGCTATGGCGCCGATTTCATCGGATCGCTCGACACCGTCGATTTCGACCTCGAGATCACCGGCAGACAGTTTGCCAAGGGCGCCCTGCAAGCGGGCGAGCGGACGGGCAATGCCCAATGCCAATACAACTGCCAGACCAAGAAACGCCAGGCCAACCGGCGACACGACAAGGCCAATGGTGATCATCTGATCCAAAATCAGACCATCGAGTTTCTCCGCCACATTGCCCTGAAGGAATTGCTGAGCACTGTCTGCGGTTCCCAACTGAGCAACCATTGCTTGGCGGAACGTGTAGAACGCGAACGCTGTTCCACCCATCATGATAATGGCGGCGGTGACCACCATTGAAATAAATCGGCCGTTTATCGAAAGCGTCACGAAAACCCGGGCTCCAACCCCAATCCTGCGGGTACACTCGGGAATCCCGCGCAGTGATCTGTGTTGGCCCTTGATATCTCAAGGCTGTAAAAAATCAGTAACTACAACAATTAAGAGTAGGCTTGCACTAACCTGCGTCACGTTCACGGAGTTCAGGTTTTTCGCAGACTTGCCGAGTTGTCAGCCGAGGATCTGACGGCTAATCAGATAGCCCGCGCCGGCGGAAACCGCACCAAGCACCGTGCCCCAGGCGATATCCACGACGGCAACGATGATCGGCCAGTCCTTCAAGGTCGCATAGTTGGTAACGTCGTACGTCGCGTAGGTGAAGAAGCCGAACATGGCGCCGTACATCACGGCGTATGCAAAGCTTTCATTTTTAAGCGCAGGACCAACGGCAAACAGAACGATGCCGACAACGTAGATCAGATAAAAGGCTGCCGCAGCGCCCATATTTGGGCGTTCCATCAGCAGATGACCAATGCGATCAAAATAGAAACGCGTGGCGACTTGGGTCAGCCAAACATAGTCAATTGCGAGAAACACAATCGCGGTGGTGATATACGCTGTGATGAAATGAACCATAAGATCCTCAGGCGGTTGGCTAGCTTTCTACGCCACCGGCATTCATACAGATCAAGACGGGCTCGAATTAACCCGTTCATCGGCCGACAATCCTGCCTGAAGGAAGCCGCCTGATTGCCGGCGCCAGAGCTGCGCATACAATCCATCTTCGTTCTTCAACAGACTGTCATGGGTCCCCTCTTGGACAATCTGTCCGCCGTCCATCACGATCATACGGTCCAGCGCAGCGATTGTTGACAGGCGGTGCGCAATTGCAATCACGGTCTTGCCTGCCATCAATTGCTGCAGATTTTCCTGGATCGCAGCCTCCACCTCAGAGTCGAGCGCAGATGTGGCTTCATCCAGCACCAGAATTGGGGCGTTTTTTAAAAGAACCCGGGCAATTGCAATTCTCTGGCGTTGACCACCCGACAGTTTGACGCCGCGCTCTCCGGCGTAAGCGTCAAAACCTTTTCGCCCGGATTTGTCTTCGAGGTTTTCAATGAACTCAAGTGCGTGTGCGCGCTCCGCCGCATCGCGCAGCTCGTCTTCATTCGCCTCAGGCCGTCCATAAAGAATGTTCTCCCGGATGGACCGGTGCAGGAGGGACGGATCCTGTGTCACCATCCCGATAGCCCGCCGGAGCGTCTCCTGTTTCACCGAGCGGATATTCTGACCATCAATCAGGATCTGGCCTGCCTCCACATCATAGAAGCGCAGAAGCAAACTGGTCAGCGTTGTCTTTCCCGCACCCGATGGTCCGACCACACCGACACGCGCTCCGGGCGCGATCTTAAGGCTCAGATCCTCAATAACGCCGCCTGCTTTTCCGTAATGGAAGGTGATGTTTTTGAATTCAACCGCGCCGTAGTCCACAGATAGAGGTGGCGCATTGTCCTCATCCTGAACGGCCACGGGTTTGACGATGGCCTCCATACTGTCCTGGACGGTTCCGAAATTCCGGAACAGACCATTCAGCTGATTGAACAACCGGTTCAGCAAAATATTCAGGCGCAGGATCAGGCTGAGCGTAAAAGCCACATGCCCCGTGCTGATGCCGCCATCGCGCCAAATCACCAGCGCCATCCCGGCAATTGCGACGATCATCGCGCCGTTGACAAGGCTCATCACGACGCGGATTGAGGTGAGCAGGCGGGTGAAGGTCTTGAGCTGACCGATAAAGCGGATGAAGGCGGATCTGGAGCCCCGGTTTTCTTCTTTCAGAGAACCGAACAATTTGACGGACTGAATGTTGCTGTAGGTGTCGACCAGGCGTCCGGAGACGCCGGAATAAGCATTGGCTGTGTCCTTTGCCGCCTTTCGCACGCGCGGCACGAAAACCCGTGCAGTGGTGGCAAACAAGACAAGCCAGACAGCGACAATCGCCCCAAGCCGCCAGTCAAGGTCAGCGACGAGCACCAACGTTGTCAGGGCGTAGACCACAATAAACCAGGCGACTTGAAGGAGGTTCACCATGAAGTCGCCGGCGGACATACCGGATTGGAGAACCTTCTGCGACAAGCGGCCTGCAAGATCATCTTGAAAGAACGCTATGCTTTGGCGCATCACCTGCTGGTGCGCCTGCCAACGGACCAGATTGAAAAACCCCGGAACAATGGTCTGCTCTTCCAAAAGCGCCATGAGCGTATTGGTGGCGGCCCGCACCACCAAGACAAAGAACGCCATGCCGAACAGGGTCCAGCCGTGCTCGGCAAAAAACGTTTCCCGGTCGCTGCTGTCGAGCAAATCAACAATATGGCCCAGGAAATTGAACAGCGTGACTTCGACAAAGGCTGTCAGGCTGCCGACAATCAGCATCAGGAAGAACGGCCAGCGCGCCTGCTTCAGAAAGAACAGAAGAAACGCAACACCGCCTTTGGGCATGGCTTCAGACGGCAAAGGCCGGAACGGATCAATCCAGGATTCAAAAAGCCGGAACAAAGCAATCATTGAAATGTCCAAATGGGTGGCGGGCGATTCTTGCGTTAATACTACGCTTGGAACTGCTCAATGGGCCACGGCCCATGACAGGACGGCCTTCTCCTGTTAGGAGGCAATGAACCGTCAAGACAAGAAGCAGACATGCCCGACATCGCCCTTTACCAGCCAGACATCCCGCAGAACACCGGAACCATGCTGAGGCTCGCGGCCTGCATGAGTGTGGCGGTGCATTTGATCGAACCTGCGGGATTTCCGCTGTCCGACAGCGCATTAAAACGCGCTGGGATGGACTATCTGGAACGGGCTGCCCTGAAACGCCATCTCAATTTCGAGGCGTTCGACGACTGGCGCCAGACACATAAACGGCGCCTCATACTGCTGACGACCAAAACAGAACTCGCTTACACGGGTTTTGAATTTGAAGCAGATGATATCCTGCTTCTGGGCCGCGAAAGCACCGGGGCACCGGATGCAATCCATCAGCTGGCAGATGCGCGGCTGACCATCCCGATGGCCGAGGGCATGCGATCCCTTAACGTAGCTGTGTCCTGCGGCATGGTTTTGGGAGAGGCCTTGCGGCAAACCCGGGCATTTCCTAAAACATCAAGGTAATCCAACGCTTGTGCATTTCCAGCGCGGGCTCTTCATGTCGAGGCAAATCAGATGACAGCACCCTCTCCAGAATCACGCGACGGTCCGATTCCTGAGGGAATTGAAGACAAGAAGCTGACAGCATCCGCGTGGTTCAAGGATCTCAGGGATCAGATTTGTGCAGCGTTTGAAAAACTGGAAGACGACATTGGCGAACTCAATGGACCGCTGAGTGACTTGCCTGCGGGCCGGTTCGAGCGCACCCCTTGGGAACGGACCGACAGTTCAGGCGCAAAGGGCGGCGGCGGCGTCATGTCGATGATGCATGGCCGTGTCTTTGAAAAAGTCGGCGTCCATATTTCCACCGTCCACGGCGAGTTCTCTCCAGAGTTCCGCGGCCAAATTCCAGGTGCCAGCGAAGATCCCAGGTTCTGGGCTTCCGGCATCAGCCTGATTGCGCACCCTCAGAACCCAAACGTTCCGGCAGTTCACATGAACACGCGGATGGTGGTTACAACCCGCCAGTGGTTCGGGGGCGGCGCTGATCTGACACCCGTGTTGGACGACCGGCGGACACAAGACGATCCTGACACGGTTGCCTTCCATGAGGCCATGAAAGCAGCATGCGAGCCCCATGCCGTTGCTGATTACCCGGCTTACAAGGATTGGTGTGATGAGTATTTCTTCCTGAAACACCGGAACGAACCCCGCGGCATTGGCGGAATTTTCTACGACTATCTGCACAGTGGCGATTGGAACGCGGATCTCGCGTTCACCAAGGATGTCGGCCGGTCTTTTTTGAAGGTCTACCCTGAGCTCGTTCGCAAAAACTATGAAAACTCCTGGACAGATGCCCAGCGCGAAGAGCAGCTGATCCGCAGGGGCCGGTATGTGGAGTACAATCTTCTCTATGACCGCGGCACAATCTTCGGCTTGAAGACCGGCGGAAATGTCGCCTCAATCCTGTCTTCCATGCCACCGGTTGTGAAATGGCCCTAAGCAAAGCTAGTTCGAGAAAATGGTCCTTGCGCTGCTTAAGCAGCAGCGTCCCCACCTGCGGCAGAGACGGGTTTCGACAGTTCTGCAAAAACGCGATCCAGGATCATGTCTGAAAACTGACGCAGCAGGTCCTGATCGAGCTTCGGCCCCATGTTTTTCATCATGGCGATTGCCTGCCGCGGAGGGATTGGCTCCTTATAGGCGCGCTCTTCTGTTAGGGCGGTGAAGATGTCACAAATCGTCATGACGCGGACTTTTTGAGACAAGCGGTCCGCTTTGAGATGATTTGGATACCCGCTGCCGTCCAGATACTCATGATGCTGGATAGCCATGCGCTTGATTTCGTAAGGCACCTCAAGACGCGGCTTCAGTATTTCCTGGCCAAACACCGGATGCTTGGCGATCAGAGAGCGCTCCTCATCGGTCAGGCGTCCAGGCTTGTCCAGAATGGTCAAGGGGATGCGCATCTTGCCGATGTCATGAACCAGCCCGCCCGCGACCATCTCCCGGCAATCAGTTTCTGACCATTTCAGGTACCGCGCAAATGCGCCCGCCAAACCCGCAACCTTCAAAGAATGGCTGTACGTCGGGCTGTGATGGCTTTCGACCGCCTGCATCCACGCTAGTAAGCCTTCAAGGTCAATCGCCGAAAGCGCATCCTTGGCGCTGTCTTCCATCGCCCGGATCTGTATCGACGCATCACTGACTGCAGACATGCAAAGCGTTTCCAGAAACGCGTTCGCTTTGGAGAAAGCTTCTGCAGTCCGTTCTGGAGTGTCCTTTGGCAAGTCCTTCAAAATATCGGTTTTCAGATATTTTTTAACCTGATGAAGGAGCAACGCCAGCGGTGCCTCTCGATCTATAAGGTCCATTTCACCAAGCGCCGCCGCTTGGGTTACCTCCCGCCGATCAGACTTGTCGATGATGCCAATTACCGGGATCTCCGCAATGCTGCCCCAGGATGACTTCAGAGCCGACATGCCCGGCTTGCTGGAACCGAGAAGTTCGATAATCGCAACGGAGGCTTCACCCGCAGTCTTGGGAGAGACTTTTGCCATATCGATCAGGCGCGCCCGGAAGAAGAACGGAATTTTCCGAACCGGAGAATCCAGAGGCAGCGGCCCATCAGAGATCAAGATGACTTCGCTATGCGGCATTTCTACTTTCCCAACAGAACCCACGGCAGGGGTGATAACCCCAAGGAACTCATCGGGAAAAGGTATCCAAGGACTCTTATCAATTCGCTAAGCGCGGTTCTCCAAACGTGCAAGAAGATCCTGTTTGCTTAGGGCGAAACCGTTTTCGCACCAGATCTTCTCCAGAGTTTTGAGAACCTTGCCAACTTGCGGGCCCGGACGATGTCCGAGCGCAATCATGTCCGCGCCTTTCAAAGGAAAAACCGGCACCTCGAGGGATTTCAGTTCTAAAAGCGCGTCTTCAAAAGCTGGCCGATCTCCCGACCGTTTTTGCGCATCATAAGCTGCCCAGTAAGCCAGCAGCCCATCAATAGCTCCTTGGCGGCCATGGGTGTAGAGCAACGTTTTGAGATCCGGCATTTGGTCCGACTGCCGGAACGTTTTGTAAGCCTCCCAACAGATTTGCATTCTTTTACGCTCTGAATTGGACAGCCGCAGCCGATCAGCAACGCGATCGACATCTTCGCGGACAAAACCTGACAGCACGGTCAGGCCAACCTCCGGGTCCTGTGTTTCAGGCGCGAGCGCATCCAGTTGGCGAAACGCTTCAAAATCCTCGATCTTTGCAAGGCCGCCCGTTGCGATTTCCCAAAGGCCGCAATCATTCATCATCCGCACCGCGATCGCTGCTTTCGGAGCAGAGACGAGACGGCGCATTTCGTGGCCAATGCGTTCAGCGGAAAGGTGGCGCAAACCGTCGCGCTGGCGCAGGCAGGCACCGAGGCCTTCGGCATCCATATCCCCATCGCCATAGGCCGCGTAGATCCTGAAGAAGCGGAGAATGCGAAGATAGTCCTCGCGCAGCCGCATATCAGGATCACCGATGAACCTGACACGCCTAGCAAGGCAATCCTCCAGACCACCCAGTGGGTCGTGCAACTTCCCGACACTGTCCACATAAAGCGCGTTCATTGTGAAGTCGCGCCGCAGGGCATCCTTTTTCCAATCACGCCCAAACACCACTTTCGCCTGGCGGCCGTAGGTTTCAACATCCTCGCGCAGCGTGGTGACTTCGTAAGGAAATCCGTCGCTGATCACGGTTATGGTGCCGTGATCAATCCCCGTGCCGATGGGTTTTAATCCTGCATCGGCGGCCCGCTGCATGACGTCCTGCGGTGTCGCAGTAGTCGCGATGTCGATATCGGGAACTGGATGTCCCAACAGAGTGTTACGTATGGCGCCGCCCACCACACGCGCCCCGTCATTGTCGCGATTGAGAGCCGAAAACACAGCCTGGATGCCTGGCGACCGCAACCAATTGGCCGCAGCGAGAATGTCTTCAGCTCTATCTTTCATGAACTTATTCGAACCGCCCGGGAATGAGTACGCCGTCGCGGAATTCTGCCGGCCTGTATTGCGTGCCTTCTGGAGCCCTATTGAATTGCGCTACGGCAACAAATCCGGAGATCGTCAAAAAGAGGCCTGCGACTGTCAACCAGGCGACCGGCCCGCGTGACCAGCTCTCCGGATTATCACCCTTTTTAGACAGCCAGAGATAGCACGCATAACAAGCAAACGGCAGCAAAAACAGGAAGAGTTGTGTCAGGATAATGCGAAGCATCAGCGGTACACCGTATCATATAATGAGCGGATAATGCCTGCTGTAACGCCCCAGATATGACGTCCGGCAAAAGGCATTGCATAGAAGTAGCGTCGTTTCCCCTGCCACTCGCGGCTCAGCTTTTGATGGTTGGCAGGGTTCATAAGAAACTCGAAGGGAACTTCGAAAACATCTTCAACTTCGTCCGGGTTCGGAATGAACCGAACGGGATCCCTCACCTCTGCAACGATTGGTGTGACCCGATATCCCGACCCGGTTAGATAAGGCGCCAAATGTCCAAGTGGCTGTGCCTGGGCGGGATCCAGACCGATCTCTTCCTGCGCTTCTCTCAAAGCTGCCTCGACCGGTCCGTTGTCGTCCGGATCAATTTTGCCACCTGGAAACGCCACCTGCCCAGCATGGGATTTGAGATGCGGTGTGCGCTGGGTCAAAACAACGCTCGGGCCGGCTGCGGTGTTGCGGATACCGATCAAGACGGCAGCGTCCCTCGGTGGTCCCTTCCAAAAGGCGTAAGGCCCGACATCCGGGTTCAATATGTGGTCGCCTGTTTCCCGTTCAGTGGGCACGCTCGCTGCCAATGCAAGCCGTTCTTCCAGATGCTGGGACCAGTCGGTCAATTTGGTTGCAGATGTATCAGTTGGAGCGGTCATTGCGCTTGATATGGGGTGCTTTCATCAAATCGGCAATTGGATAAAAAGAGCGATTACAGAAGCTCCGGGTCAACGGCAAAAAACTGACCACCGCTCCAAATTCCTGTTTCCAAACCGGCCTCTCCTTGACGTTCGGCCATGTGGTCAACCAGCTGATACATGAGTGCGCGGGTAAATAGCGCCTCAATGCGTCCGCGGACAATAATATAGGGCTTTATTCCACCGCTGTCCGGCTCCTTCTCAAAACGCAGTGGCCGATCCGGTCCTATGCGGACCAGATCACCGAGATTTGTGCGCACGGTGAGTTGCTGGTCCGCGCCTTCATTTTCCACAACCATTTCCACAGCCAGCAGCGGAGCATCATCGACCGTGATACCGATTTTTTCGACCGGGGTTACAAGGTAGTGCTTGCCATCTTCATCCTTGCGCAGGACAGACGCAAACAGCTCGACCAATGGCTTCCGGCCAATTGGCGAGCCGAGATAGAACCAGGTTCCGTCGCGCGCAATCCGGATATCCAAATCGCCGCAAAAAGGCGGGTTCCACTTGTCCACCGGCGGCGGCGCCTTGTCTTTTGAACCAGCGCGGCTCATCAGGGCTTTGAGGCCATCCGGCAGAGTAGCCTCTGGTTTGGCTTGCGATGTCATTTCACTCCCCGTCCCATCAGACATCCGAATCTGTGATCCGGAATCCTACCTAGTCCGCGTCTAAACCAACGCCAATCCCAGCTGGCACAGCAATCGCAATTTTTGCGTTTATGCCGCAGCGAAGAAAAGAATCTTGGACCTATCCACTGTATGGCGCACAATTGTGCCTTATCTACTGAATTATATGGTGTCAGACTGGGTTAACGGAAAAAATTTGGCCGCCCACCGAGCTACCCGGCAGGCATCAGCAAGATAAGCAACAGGACAGGTGATCAATGAGCGTCGTTTCTCCCGCAAATCCTTCTGAAGAAGATCTCGCTGCTGTTGCCGAAAGCGCCGAACGGGCCGTTGAACGCATTTCAGAAGTTAAGGCCGATATCGCAAAGATAATCTTCGGCCAGGAGAACGTTGTTGAACAAACACTTGTGACGATCCTCGCCGGCGGACATGGGCTGCTCGTCGGTGTGCCGGGTCTTGCGAAAACCAAACTGGTCGAAACGCTGGGAACAGTTCTGGGACTGGATGCACGGCGGATCCAATTCACGCCAGACCTGATGCCTTCAGATATCCTTGGCGCAGAAGTCATGGAACAAGATACCAGCGGCGGACGATCTTTCAGATTTATTCCTGGCCCGGTCTTCTCGCAGTTGCTGATGGCCGACGAAATCAACCGCGCCAGCCCGCGAACCCAATCTGCCCTCCTTCAGGCGATGCAGGAGTATCATGTGACTGTTGCGGGTCATCCGCATGATCTCCCGCGGCCGTTCCATGTTCTTGCGACCCAAAACCCTTTGGAACAGGAAGGCACATATCCATTGCCGGAGGCCCAGCTCGACCGGTTCTTGATGCAGATTGATGTGCATTATCCGGACCTGGAAGCCGAGCGCCGCATTCTCCTAGAAACGACCGGAGCAGAACAGACAACGGCACATAGCGCGATCACCGCCCAGGAGCTCATGGAATTCCAGCAACTCGTCCGCCGCATGCCGGTGGGTGAATCGGTGGTTGAAAGCATCTTGAAGCTTGTCCGCTCGGCCCGACCGGGCGGCTCGGACGAAAATTCCGATCTCACAAAGCTGATTGCTTGGGGACCGGGCCCTCGCGCCAGCCAGGCCCTGATGTTGACCGTCCGGGCCCGCGCGCTCGTTGATGGCCGGCTGGCACCGTCAGTTGATGATGTTCTGGCTCTGGCAGAGCCAATCCTGCAACATCGGATGGCCCTCACCTTTGCTGCCCGGGCCGACGGGCATACCGTGAGGGACGTGATCCAGCGGGTGAAAGAAACAATCGCATAACGCAAATTTCGAACGCGAGGGAGCCGCCCGACATCATGGCATCATCAACGGAGAGTGTGAAACTGGACCAGGAAAACTGGCCGAACATCATCGGCGACGCCCGGTCAGTCGCCGACGCGCTCCCTGACCTTCTTGTTGAGGCAAGCCATGTTGCAAGTTCCATCATTGCAGGATGGCATGGCCGGCGGAGAGCCGGACCCGGCGAAAGCTTCTGGCAATTCCGTCCCTTCAATATGGGAGAGCCGGCCAAACGCATTGACTGGCGCCGGTCTGCCCGGGATGACCATCTTTATGTCCGGGAACGGGAGTGGGAAGCAGCCCATACCGTCTGGCTTTGGGCCGATCTCTCCTCGTCCATGGAGTTTCAATCCCGGCTGTCTCAGGTGACCAAGCGGGACCGCTCTCTGGTCCTGATTCTGGCATTGGCGGATATGCTCGCAGAAACTGGTGAGCGCATTGGTTTGACCGGCGTGACACGGCCATTTTCAGATCGCAGAGCCGCTGAACGGCTTGCGGACGCCCTAACGCACTTGTCTAAGCCGGTTGCCTTGCCCGACCCGACTGGCGTCAAACGCTTTGCCGATGTTGTTCTGGTCTCCGATTTCCTGGATCCGCTTCAAGATATTGCTGCCTGGATCGCCCAAGTCGCCGGGACCGGCGCCCGTGGGCACATCGTTCAGGTTCTGGACCCGATAGAAGAAACCTTTCCGTTCGACGGCCGTGTTGAATTCAACGACCCGGAAGCCGGCATCCGATTAACTGCAGGCCGCGCCGAAACATGGCGGGAGGAATACCACAAACGGCTTGAAGCACATCGCGCTGAAATCCGCGACATGGCACGCCGCGCGGGGTGGACATACGTCCTGCATCACACAGACCATTCAGCCGCCGAGCCATTGCTGGTCCTCCATAGCGCGCTTTCTGGCAACCTCGATACAATGCCGCGGGGGGGCGCCTGATCCGTGTTTGCCGGTTTACCACTGACTTTTACCGCGCCGTGGGTTTTGACTGCACTGGCTCTGCTTCCCGTGATTTGGTGGCTGTTGCGCTTGACACCCCCGCGGCCGCAACAGATCGCGTTTCCGCCCACCCGGCTATTGCTGGACATTGATGAGCACGACGAAACACCGCAGCGCAGCCCATGGTGGCTGACCCTGCTGCGCTTGCTCTTGGCGGCAATCCTGATCTTTGCACTTGCCGGCCCTGTCTGGCGCGCGCAGGAACCAGTTGCGAGCCGGGACGGCGTTATGTGGCTCCTGATCGACAACGGTTGGACCTCAGCGACCTCTTGGGAGGATCAGGTTCGAACCGCTGAAAACATTCTGACCGAGGCAGAGCAAAACGGACAGCCGGTGATGTTTGCCGCCACCGCGGAAGGTCCAAACCAAAGCTTTGTTCCCGAAAGCCCGGCGGCAGCACTTGAAACTCTGCGTGCGCTCGAACCCCGCCCCTACCCGCCTCTGCGAAGTGAGCTGGGCATTGGCCTCAGAAAGGCCGCACAGGATACACCTCCGGGTGCGGTCGTCTGGCTTTCTGATGGTACGGCCACTAATGATGCGTTTCTGGAAACTCTGGCGTCCTTGACAGAAGGCGTCCCGGTGACCGTGTTGACTGGACTTCAAACACCGCTTGGACTTAAGGGTCTGGCCAACGATACTGAAGCGCTGAGCGTCGATGTGGTCCGTCACCCTGAGAACACTACATCGGTCGTCAATGTGCGGGCTCTCGATCTGAAAGGTCTGGTCCTTGCGGAATCGACGGCGACGTTTGCCAGCGGGGATGTTGAGACCGAAGCCCGGTTCGAACTCCCAAGCGAACTCAGAAACGACATCGCCCGCGTTGAAATTGCAGGGGAACAGGCAGCCGGGGCCGTGCAACTCGTTGACGACAGCTGGCGCCGCCGAACCGTCGGCTTGATCTCCGGACAATCCGGCGACCTTGATCAACCGCTTCTCTCACCTCTTTATTATCTCGAGCGGGCACTCGCTCCGTTTTCCGACATCCGCCGGCCGCGAGACAGCGATATTGCAGCCGCAGTGCCATCACTGATCGACCAGGGAATTTCAGTGCTCATCCTTGCGGATGTCGGGAGGCTGCCAGACACCACCGCGATCGAACTTGGCGAGTGGGTCCAAAGCGGAGGCACTCTTGTCCGCTTCGCAGGCCCCAGAACAGCAGGCGGCACGGACGAGCTGATCCCTGTCCGCCTCAGATCTGGAGACCGGTCGCTCGGCGGATCACTCTCCTGGAAGCAACCTCAGCATTTGGCGCCGTTTCCAGATGCCTCTCCGTTTTCTGGTTTGAAGATCCCCGCTGAGGTGACGGTAAACCGACAGGTGCTCGCAGAACCGACATCGGACCTGCCGAAACGCACCTGGGCGATGCTGGAAGACGGCACACCGTTGGTCACCGCAGCGCAATCTGGCGACGGAAGTATTGTTTTGTTCCATGTAACTGCGGATTCCTCCTGGTCCAACTTGCCGCTCTCCGGCGTTTTCCTGAACATGTTGCGGCGCATATTGTCAGTTTCCAATGTTGCTCAGGCATCAGAGACAGCCGAGGATGGGCAACCGGCCCGCAGCGTTCTGCCGCCTCTGCGCCTACTCGACGGCTATGGCCGCTTCGGCGCGCCTCCTGTCGATGTCACACCGGTGAGCGCCGCCAATTTCCGGGAGGCCTCTGCCAGCCGCCGCACGCCACCGGGTCTTTATGGCAGCGAAGATGGCTTCCGGGCCCTCAATCTGATGCGCGCTGAGAATACACTGCAACCCCTCAGCATCGAAGCGCTAGGACCAGACGCGGAAACAGCGCCTTATCCTGCAACGGATCCACTGGACTTGAGAGCGTTATTCTTCACTTTGGCCTTTTTGCTGATCATTGCGGACGCCATTGCCGTGTTTGTGCTTGCGGGCGGCCTGAACCGTCTGCGCCTGAAGACCAGGATGGCAAGTGTCATCGGTGCGGCAGCGTTGGCAACAGCGCTCCTCAGCCCGGCAGGTGTTCCAGACGCATATGCGCAGTCTTCGTCTGATGACTTGAGAGCTTTGGAATCCACCCTCGAAACCCGGCTGGCCTATGTTTTGACGGGTGTCCCAGAGGTTGATGATGCAAGTGCCGCCGGTCTTGCCGGCCTGACGCAGTTTTTATCCGAACGCACTGCACTGGAACCCGGCGCTCCAGTCGCCATCGACATTGCCCGTGACGAACTGGCCTTCTACTCGTTGCTTTACTGGCCGATAGATCCTTCGGCCGACAAACCGAGCGACCAGACGATTGCCCGGATCGACACGTTCATGCGCAACGGCGGCACGATCCTGTTCGACACACGAGATCATATCAACGCGTCGACAACCGGTTTCGGATCGACACCTGCAACTCTGAAACTGCGTGAGATCCTGGAGGATCTCGATGTTCCTCCATTGGAACCTGTCCCGCCGGATCACGTGCTCACGAAAGCGTTCTATCTGCTCGACACTTTTCCGGGTCGTTATTCCACCAGCCCGTTGTGGGTGGAAAGTCTTGATGAAGCGACTGCCCGCGGTGATCGCCCGGTTCGGGCGGGAGATGGCGTTTCTCCGCTGATGATTACAGGGAATGATTTCGCATCGGCTTGGGCGATCACGCCGACGGGCGAATTCATGTTCCCGACAGTGCCAAACAACCCAATCCAGCGGGACTATGCCTTCCGTTCGGGCGTTAATATCGTGATGTACAGCCTCACCGGAAACTACAAGGCTGACCAGGTCCATATTCCAGCTCTGCTGGAACGGCTCGGGCAATAGGAGGTTTGATGGACTGGTCTATTTCATTCGACCCGCTCGTGCCGCAATGGGTTCTGATATCCGCCGGCACGATTGCTGTTGTGGTTGCCGTTCTTCTCGGCATCATCAACTTGCGCGGCTGGGTGCTGCGGGCCTTGGCCATGGCATTACTCGTGCTTGCGCTCGCCAACCCGGCTGTGGAGCGCGAAGACAGAGAACCCTTGTCCAGCGTCGTAGCGCTTGTGGTCGATAAGAGCCAAAGCCAGCGGCTTGCGGACCGTGAAGAAACGACCACTGCAGCAGCAGAGGAAATTCAGTCACGTATCGCGGAGCTGGAGGGGTTTGACCTCCGGCTGCTCGAAGCCCGAAACTCAGGATCCGGAGACGGGACGGAAGTCTTCCAGACCCTCGCAAACGGGCTTGCAGATGTTCCGCCTGAAAGGGTTGGTGGTGCAATCATCATCACCGACGGACAGATCCACGATATCCCGGAAAACGCAGAAGCGCTCGGCTTCGATGCCCCTGTTCACGGCCTCATCACCGGGACTGCGGATGAACGCGACCGCCGGATCGTTCTGGACACGGCTCCGCGCTTCGGCCTGGTCGGTTCTGAACAGACCATCAGCCTCACCGTTGTCGATCAAGGATTGGGAACCGGCCCCGGAGATCAGGTGAACCTGACAATAAAACGGGACGGTGATGTCGTCACCCTGCGCACCGCGCGGACAGGGGAGAAGATCGACATCCCGGTAGAGATCGCCCATGGCGGCGACAACATCTTCGAAATCGAGGCAGAGGCCCTGCCCGGCGAACTTACGACGCTGAACAATCGGGCTGTCGTAACCGTGGACGGAATCCGCGAAAACCTGAGGGTGCTGCTGGTGTCCGGGTCTCCGCATGCTGGAGAACGTACCTGGCGCAATCTCCTGAAATCCGATGCATCTGTTGATCTCGTTCATTTCACCATTTTGCGCCCGCCTGAAAAGCAGGACGGCACACCGATCAACCAGCTGTCCCTGATCGCTTTTCCGACCCGGGAGCTGTTTTCGGTCAAGATCGATGAGTTCGATCTGATCATCTTCGACCGCTATGTCCGGCGCGGTGTGTTGCCGATGCTCTATTTCGACAACATCACGCGGTACGTGCGTGATGGAGGGGCTG
Source organism: Roseibium sp. R5 (assembly GCF_055755305.1). NCBI lineage: Bacteria > Pseudomonadati > Pseudomonadota > Alphaproteobacteria > Hyphomicrobiales > Stappiaceae > Roseibium > Roseibium sp. R5. The sequence continues at coordinate 2,398,793 of NZ_CM146910.1, read as the reverse complement.
TCCTGTTGGCCGGTGGTCCTGATTACGCAGAAGGCGGCAGCCTTTATAGAACGCCACTTGCCCCTATTCTTCCGGCCCGTCCGACTGGAGCCATTTTGGAAGAGCCTTTTTACGCAACCCTTGCCAACCTCGGCGAGCGGCATCCAGTAACCCGGGGCCTGCCGGGTGCCGAACAAGATCCTCCGGGATGGAGCCGCTGGTTCCGCGTGGTCGATACCGAGTTGGACGGCGGCCAGACCTTGATGTCCGGTCCAAGCGAAACGCCGCTTCTGGTTCTGAACCGGGAAGGCGAAGGCCGCGTCGCCATGTTGCTTTCAGACCATGTCTGGCTGTGGGCGCGCGGCTTTGAGGGCGGCGGCCCGCATGTCCCGCTGCTGAGGCGCCTTGCCCATTGGCTTATGCAGGAACCGGATCTTGACGAAGAAGCACTCAATGTGTCCCTGCGCGGCCCTGAACTGATAGTCGAACGGCAAACACTTGGGGACACGGTCAATGAGGTGACTGTCGTTTCGCCCACAGGTGACAGCGTTGACCTCGCCATGACAGAGCAAGAGCCTGGTCTATGGCGCGGCTCCTCCCCCGTGACGGAAACTGGCCTCTTCTCCGTTACAGATGGTGAGATGAATGCCCTTATTCACGTTGGCCCGCAAAACCCGAGGGAGTACACCAACGTTCTCTCTGACACCGAGGTGTTGTCACCCGTGGCCGATGCAACAGGCGGAGCTGTCCAACGGCTAAGGGATGTCGGCGGTGATATAGATCTCCCGCGCGTCATCTCCATGCGCCAGTCGGCAAGTTACGAAGGCAACGGCTGGATCGGCCTCAAACAAACCGAAGCCAGCCTGTTGAATGGTGTCGACCGGTTCCCGCTCCTCATCGGACTGCTTGGTCTGGCCATCCTTCTGGGCGCCGTCTCGGCAACCTGGTACCGGGAAGGCCGCTAGAGCGTTTCTGAGCAAATCGACACAGGTTTCACGGCCGAAAATGCGTCAACAATTACTGCTTTGAGCACGTTGAGCGATGATGCTTATTCGCGACGTGCTCTATGCAGCCTTGCCCTGAACTGCGCCGGTCGGCTGCGCCCCATCCTGCAGGCGTGCAATCAAGAGCCTTTGTGGGTCGACCGGGCCCGGCAAGGTAATGCTGCCGAAAGGCGCCTGTTCAAAGCCGAATGGGCTGTAATAAGGCGCATCCCCAACCAGCAACACGTATTCGTCTCCAGCCGCCTTTGCAGCCTCAAGGGCTGTCCACATGAGCGCCTTGCCCAAACCGCGGTTCTTGAAATCAGGAGACACCGTCAACGGCCCTAGTAGCAGCGCGTCGGTCTCACCGATCGTGATGGGGCTCAAACGGACAGACCCTGCAATCCTGGATCCGGACAGGCCGACAAAGGCAAGATCTTGCCTGTGAGGGACGTTCTCACGGATCCTGAAAGCGGTCCGTGCAAACCGGCCAGGCCCGAAAGCTTCTGCTTGCAGGTCTTCAATTGCGGTGTCGTCGGTGGCGTCTTCGAGACGAATGACCCAAGAGGTCTGTTTCATGGGATTGGTTCCAGCTGGCAAAATGTGGCGATTGCGCGCCTGCCGGTATCCCTGTTTGTCGGAGTTATCGGGAATAGGTCAGCCGCGACGGTGCAGACGAGAGTTTCCTCGTCGGCTGGTTCGTCGTCGGAGCATGTGACCTGTGCTCATCAATCCCGAAGTTCCTTACGCGCTGCGCAGGTGGAATCTGCGTGCGGTTTCAAACAGAGGCTAGCGCGTACCACGCATGGCTCCTGCCGGTCCAGAACTTTTTGACGGGATAGACTACGTTTTGCGAACATCCAATTGTTCACCGGAGAGGGACAGTCCATTCAGTTGATTGAAATTTGCCATCACGGCACAACCTATATCGTAGAACAAACTCCAAGGAGACCGGTATGGGAACGCTCGTCGACGGCGTGTGGCACGATCAGTGGTATGACACCAAATCAACAGGCGGGCGGTTCGTGCGCAAGGACGCCGCATTCCGGAATTTCATCACGAAAGACGGGAGCCCCGGCCCAACGGGCGACGGCGGTTTCAAAGCCGAAGCCAACCGGTATCATCTGTTTGTCTCCTATGCCTGCCCATGGGCGCACCGGACCTTGATCTTCCGGACCCTGAAAGGGCTGAACGACTACATTTCCGTTTCTGCTGTCCAGCCGCTGATGCTGGAAAACGGTTGGGAGTTTGGAGAAACAGAGCCGCTCACTGGCGCGCACTACGCGTGGCAGGTCTACGTCAAGGCAGACCCGACCTATTCAGGCCGGGCCACCGTGCCGATCCTTTGGGACAAGCAGCAACAAACCATTGTCAGCAACGAGTCGGCGGAAATCATTCGGATGTTCAACACCGAGTTCGATCACCTGACCGGTTCAACGATCGACTACTATCCGCAAACCCTGCGCGCTGAGATCGACGCGGTCAATGAGCGCATCTATCACACCGTGAACAACGGTGTTTACAAGTCCGGTTTCGCCACCACACAAGAGGCATACGAGGAAGCTGTTACATCGCTTTTCGAAACGCTGGACGATCTAGAGGTCCGCCTGTCAAAACAGCGCTATCTCGCAGGTGAGGTCTTGACTGAAGCCGATTGGCGCCTGTTTACCACACTGGTGCGCTTTGACCCGGTCTACGTGACGCATTTCAAGTGCAACATCCGCCGGATTGCCGATTACCCCAACCTCTTCAATTACTTGCGAGAACTCTATCAGTATCCAGGTGTTGCCGAGACGGTCGATATGGCGACCATCAAACAGCACTATTTCAGCTCGCACGAAACGATCAACCCGCACCGGATTGTGCCGGTTGGGCCGGATCTCGATTTCCTGGCACCGCATGACAGGGACCGGTTCAAGGCGGCAGCTTAACTGAAGACCAGCTCAACGAGCATTTGCTGCAAAATAGGCAGGACGACGCGCAACAACCGTCGTCCTGCCCTTGTCCGCATTTTGCAAGCCTTTGGGAACGCTTCGTTAACCCATGCAATCCGCGCAGGGCAGCCCCGAAGGAATAACGCTCCTCCTTTGTGCACCGCACGCCTATATAAGAGGCAGATTGATGACGATTAGGGCAGCCGATTGCCCACCCCCGACAACTCAAAGGACAGCGTTATGTTCAAGACTCTTTTTCAGAAGCGTCGCCGGAACTACCAGTGGAAACCGGCTATCGACACCAGCAATCCGCGGATCGCTGCATCTCTGACCACGTTCCCGACCAACTGATCAAGCAGTTGCCGGCCAAGTTGGATTCTGTGCCATGTTTGGATTTGTGCATGTAGTCGGAGCCAGTCTCCGCGAAGGTACCCGGACCGTTCAGACCCAGGGTTCAGCCCCTCGGCAGACAAAAACACAAACAAAATCTGCGAAGTAATCTCCTCCCAACGACATTTCGCAGACTATCCGCTTGGCGCCGCTCATTTTTCCTTGACGCGGCGCTTTTTGCTTTGATGATGCGCCTCCATGTTCAGGCTTGCGCATCTCTCCGATCCCCATTTGGGTCCTCTTCCGGACCCCAAGCTCCTTCAATTGTTTTCCAAGCGTTTGCTCGGTTATCTGAACTGGCAACGCAACCGCTCCAAAATCATGGGCGGCAACCACCTGGAACAATTGGTCGAGGACATGAAGGCGCAAGCGCCGGACCACATCGCGGTGACCGGTGACCTCGTCAACATCGCGCTCCCCCTTGAAATTAGCGGTGCCCGTGCGTGGCTGGACGAATTGGGTCCGCCCGATCAGGTCTCCGTGGTTCCGGGCAATCACGATGCCTATGTCCGCGGTGCTGTCAAAAAAGCCCGAACCGCATGGTGGCCCTTTATGCGCGGCGATGGCGAAGACGATGTTCCTTCTGAAAAAGTCGGCTCAGAGGCAACGTTTCCTTATGTGCGCAAGCGCGGCGATGTCGCAATCATTGGCGTCACCACTGGCCGGGCAACGGCGCCTTGGTTTGCCTCCGGGCGCGTTGGAACAAAACAAAGCCGCCGCTTGCGGGCGATTTTGGAGGAACTTGCGGAAGAAAATCTGTTTCGTGCCGTTCTCATTCACCACCCGCCATTCAAGAACGCAACGAAATGGCACAAACGCCTCTCCGATGCCTCCCGGCTGCGCACCGTCGTCAAGCGTGCCGGGGCCGAACTGATCCTGCACGGCCATACGCATATCGACAGTTTTGAAAGTATCGAGGGGCCAAACGGCCCCGTGCCGGTCATTGGCGTGCCGTCAGCGACCAGCGCCCCGGGCGGTCACAAACCGGCTGCCCGCTATAATTTATTCTCGATTGCCAGGCAAACTGACGGCTGGACATGCCTAATGGAAGAGCACGGGTTTGAAGAAACCGGCGGACCTGTAAAACCACTTTTGCAACGGGACATTGCTGTACCCTCAACTTAGAAACACAACCTGCGTAAGCTCGCTGGCTAAAATTTCAAAAATACTTAACCAACATATGCAACTCTAGATTTAGACAAACATAATAAAAACTAGGATTTAAGGTGAATTTCAGTTTCAGGACATTTTTGATTATCTGCCCGGTAGCCCTCGTCGTTGCAAGCGTTGGCTACAGCCACCTATCATCGCTTAGCCTGTTTGGGAGCCGGGAAGAAAAATATGACGAACGAATAATAGATCAATTCTCCGGCATCGAACCAAAGAGTGTTACAAGCACTTATGTACCGGGCAATGCAGGCTTCCGTTTAACGGACACAAATTACCTCGAGGGGTTGAATGGTAAGCCACTCGACAAAATCTCATTTATCCTTGGGTCGTTGGCAAACGGTTTTCTCGCAGGCGATACAGCTGCAATCGAAATCAGGAAAATACTTCAAGAACCAACCAAGCTGGAGGAACAAACCTTCGAACACACAAATGATATCGAAACAATAATAAATTATTCTTGCGATTCAAAAGTGTTTCGCAAGAGGATCCCGGAGAGCATCATCGACGAGATCGCTCAATTCATTGATTCGGCTGGATACAGATCAGCAATGACTTCTGAACACATGACAATGATGAAACGCTTGACGAAGTTAAATTTGTTCTCCGAACAATGCCTCGAAAAGTTTCAGTATCACTAGTCTTAAGCCATGTGTCACAGAGGATTGGCAAACCAAGCAAAGCCGATCAGACCGACGATGCCAAGCGCAAGACCGATCCCAAAAGCGCCGGCGACCGGCAGCCAAGGTGTATGGCTCTCTTTCACACGCACCACTTTGGATTCCATCGCAACTTGGCGCAAACGGTTGTTCAGCCAGTCGCCTTCTAGCGCCTTCTCGCGCTCAAGAACGCGCTCCGCGATATACTCGGTCAGGCAATCAGCCATATCGTCGATATTGGCCGTCTCCAGAATAACAACCCGGCCAAGGCGCGTGTCTTTCAGGAAACGGTAAGTGCGGCGGTCCCCGGCGACAGCCACATGGCTGGTCGCATCGATCCACAGACGCGGTGTCGAGCCGGAAATGATCTGCAAGGAAAACTGATCGTCATCTTCCGGAATTTCCTGGAAAACGTCTTTCAACTCGTCCGCAAGCATGTCGAGCCGGGCACGTTCAGTGTCTTGCAGCTCAACAACCACATCGGAGCGTTCCACTTCGCCCAGCTGCACCTTGCGGATGGCATCGCGCAATGATCGCATGCGCGTGTGCGGAACCACATTGTCCTGCATTTCAGCCATTGAGTACCAGCTCCGTTTTCTCGTCGGGTCCACCAAGTCTTAATTGAGTCTTAACCGGGTGTGGCCGCGACGCCATTCCTCTTTGCCGGGTATCCACTGCCAATCGCGCAAAGATGGTTAACAAAGATTAAGCGATTTTTAACCCTGAGACCAGCGAAGGCTGGCTGGTTTGCGCCATCATGTTGCGTTATTCAAAGAGAAATCCGGTTTTTTGGGAGGCGCCGCCATGAATGTCGACGGAGAGAAGTACCGGACGATCTGGCTCGCAGATGACGGTGTCACGGTCGAGACTATCGACCAAACGAAGTTTCCATTTACCTTTGAGACCGTTCAACTGCGCACGATGGCCCAAGCGGCACATGCGATTCGCGTCATGCAGGTGCGCGGTGCGCCGCTCATTGGCGCAACAGCTGCATATGGTGTGGCACTCGCCATGCACGAGGATCCGTCAGACGTGTCCCTGCTGGCGGCTTGTACCGTGCTTCTGGAAACACGCCCAACTGCAGTCAATCTGAACTGGGCGCTGGAGAGGTGCCGGAGATCCCTAATCAAGGTTCCTCCTGAAAACAGGGCAGAAGCCGCCTACGCTCTGGCAAATGAGATTTGCGATGAGGATATCGCGATCAATCTCTCAATCGGTATGCACGGCATGGAGTTGATCGCGGCTCTCGGCAAAACCAAAAGGCCTGGTGAGCCGATCAACATTTTAACGCACTGCAATGCCGGATGGCTTGCGACGGTCGATTGGGGGACCGCAACAGCACCCATCTACATAGCCCATGACGGCGGTATTCCGGTTCATGTCTGGGTGGATGAAACCCGGCCGAGGAACCAGGGGGCCTTCTTGACGGCCTGGGAACTCGGACATCACGGGGTGCCTCACACGGTCATTGCGGACAATGCCGGAGGCCATCTGATGCAACATGGAGAGGTCGACATTGTCATCACCGGTACAGACCGGACAACAGCCACCGGGGATGTCTGCAACAAGATCGGCACATACTTGAAGGCGCTGGCAGCCAAGGACAACAATGTGCCGTTTTACGTTGCGCTCCCCTCGCCCACCATCGACTTTTCCCTATCCGATGGCGTGCGCGATATTCCGATTGAGGAACGCAATGGGGATGAAGTCAGCTGGATTACGGGCCGCACGGCCACCGGCGCGCTGGAGACCGTCCAAATAGTTGCGGAGGGCTCCGAAGTGGGCAATCCAGCCTTCGATGTAACCCCCGCCCATCTCGTGACCGGCCTGATCACCGAACGCGGTGTTCTGGACGCAAACCGGCAGGCGATCGCCCATGCGTTTCCGGAGCGGGTCCAAAAGAATGCTTGATCGAAAATGCAGCGATCAGTTCTGGCCCATCAGACAAGGAACATGCGGCGCAGTTTCACTGGCATATAAGCCAAGTCCACGCGGATCATCCGCCACTTCGATGGACCGTTTGTAAGGCTTAAAACCACAGGACTGATAAAACTTCAGCGCTTGGGGACTGTCCGCCGTACAAGTGTGCAACCACAAACGTTTTGTTTCAGGCCGCGACCAAGCCATCTCTACCGCTTGCGCCATCAGCCACCGGCCAACACCTCCACCAATAGCGCTTGGCACCAAGCCAAAGTAGGCGAGCTCGACATTCTCCGGGTCGGCGTAATTCAGCTCCAATGTGCCAACCGCCTTACCGGCGCGCAGCGGAAGGAAGTTTTCGCGAGCGGGCTCCGACAAAAGGGCCTCCAATTCGGCGTCCGGCTTAATCAATCGTCCAAACCAGATCCATTCCTCTCCGACTTCCCGAAACAACGCCTTGTACTCGGAAGCCGATGGAGACGACCAAGCCTCCAAGGTAATATCAGAGCGCTGCGGAGCAAGCGTTTCTGAGGGCTTTTCGGTCATTTCCAAATAGGTGACAACAACGGCGATTTTTGTGTCCGGCACTTCCGTGTAACCGTCGAGGTTCAAAATCGGATTTGGCATAAAAACTCCAATCAGCAACACTTTTCTAAGTGCATGTATCAGCTGATTAACCGTAAGCCAAGAATCGCTCGATACCTCCGGTTTTGCGTCATACACAAGCGCAATCCGTTAACTGTTCTGAGCGCATTGCACCTTTGACGAAACGTTGGAGGCCGCAATGCCGGTCACTGGATCAAAGTTTAAAAACAACTTCTTCCGCACGCGCGATACCCGCAAAAAAGCTTGGGCGAGGAACGACCAAATCTGGAAGTTGCGGCGGTCAAGAGCTATTCAAAAAAGCCAACACATCGGCACCCAACTGGTGAACTCGGTGTTGCGGATCAATCAGGCATCGAACGAACTGCAAGCGCTCCACTTAATGAAAGTTCGTCTTTATAATCCCGATGGCGGCTACAACACTCCGTCCGCCATCGCCACCCGCATCAACATGCAGGTTTGACGACCGCTGATACGACAAGAACGAATTCAGTCTCAGGGACTTTGTGTGCAATACGCATGCTGATTAACACGCTGTTAACCATGTTTTGTGAAGGTCGATGTGTATCCAGGAGAGATGCGCAATGCCCAAGGTCGGAAATTACATCCAGCGTGACTATCATAAACGTTTCAGCTCCAAGCGTACGGCTCGCTGGAAAAGCTACAACGAGGGTTGGTCACAAAAGCGCTCAAATTCCCTCCAGAAATCGCAGGCATTGAGAACGCAGCTCACAACTTCTATTACGAACATCACAATCACCTCGGGAACGCAGCAGGCCCGGTTTTTCCTCCAAAACGCCTCTGCACCACAATCAACCTATGCCAGCCCGACTGCCGTGGCCGCACGGGTCAATGTTCTCATTTGATGGTTTCAGATTGAACCTATCGTCTTCAGTTTGATGCGGGGATGGACTTCGCCCTGGCTCATGACCGTTGTATGCGCCCGGAAGCGTTCCACAATGGAGCGAACGAACGGCCGGGTTTGCGGCGAGGTCAACAGAACTGGAACCTCACCCTGCTGAGCCGCTTCTTCAAAGGCGTCGCGTACCACCCCAACAAATTCCTGAAGCTTGCTTGGCTGCATCGCCAGTTGACGGTCGTCCCCCTCACCAATGATAGCTTCCAGGAACGCCTGTTCCCATTGTGGCGACATGGCAATGAGCGGAAGGTACCCACCGGCTGCAAGATTGGCTGCACAAATCTGCCGGCCGAGCCGCGTGCGGACATGTTCTGCAATCGTGTCCGTGTTGCGGGTCATGCCCGTTGCTTCCGAAACGCCTTCCAGGATCGTGCCGAGATCGCGCACGGATATCCGCTCGTTTAGCAGGGCCTGCAACACGCGTTGAACGCCGGACACGGTGATTTGGGACGGGATCAGGTCTTCGACCAGTTTGGCCTGCTCGCCCTTGAGTTCTTTCAGGAGTTTCTGAACATCCCCATAGGTCAGCAATTCGCTGATGTTGTTCTTGATGGTCTCCGTCAGATGGGTCGACAAGACGGTCGCCGGGTCCACAACGGTGTAACCGCGCAAGGAAGCATCTTCGCGGTATTGCGCCTCGACCCAGGTCGCAGGCAGTCCAAAGGTCGGTTCTGTGGTGTGCGTGCCCGGCAGTTTGACCTGCCCGCCAGCCGGGTCCATGACCATGAAGTGGTTTGGATAGAGAATGCCGCGCCCGGCCTCGACTTCTTTCACCTTGATCACATAGTCGTTTGCTCCAAGCTGAATATTGTCGAGGATGCGGACCGGCGGCATGATCACGCCCATGTCGCCCGCAATCTGGCGCCGCAAGGCCTTGATTTGCTCGGTCAGGACATCAGAATCGCCGTTGGCCTTGCCATTGATCAGCGGCAGCAGTGCATAGCCAAGCTCGATCCGCAGTTCATCCATCTTAAGCGCATCTGTGATTGGCGGCTCCGGCGGCGGCTGCGGCGCTTCTTCGATAGCCTTGACCACGGCGGCCTTGGCCGCTTCCTTCTTCTTGTTCGCCCCGACCTGATAAGCGAGATATGCGGCTCCCGCAGCAAGGCCCAGGAATGGGATCATCGGCATGCCAGGCAACAGGGCAAGCACCACCATGACGGCCGCCGACATGCCCAGCGCCTTGGGGTAGCCTGTAAACTGGCTTGTGAGCGCCTTGTCGGCGGCTCCATGAACCCCTGCTTTGGAAACAAGCAGGCCGGCAGCAGTGGACACGATCAATGCCGGAATTTGGGAAACGAGACCATCACCAATGGTCAGAAGCGTGTAGTTGTTGGCAGCTTCCGAGAAGGTCAGCTCCATCTGCGCGACACCGATGAAAATGCCGCCCAGAATGTTAATAAATGTGATCAGAAGGCCCGCAATTGCGTCTCCGCGGACGAACTTCGAAGCACCGTCCATCGCCCCGAAGAACGAACTTTCATCTTCCAGAGCCTTACGGCGAGCTTTGGCCTCCGATTCATCAATAAGCCCGGCAGACAGATCAGCGTCGATCGCCATCTGCTTACCCGGCATCGCGTCCAATGTGAAACGGGCCGCGACTTCCGCGATACGGCCCGAACCCTTGGTGATGACGACGAAGTTCACGATCACCAGGATCGCGAAAACGATAATCCCGATGACGAAATTGCCGCCCATCACCAGATTGCCGAACGACTGGATGACATTTCCCGCAGCAGCCGTGCCTTCATGGCCGTTTGCAAGGATCAGCCGGGTCGAGGCTATGTTCAGGCCGAGCCTCAACATTGTCGCGATCAGAAGAACCGTTGGGAAGGATGAAAACTCAAGCGGTTTTTGAATGAAGAGTCCTGTCATCAAGACGAGGACGGAGAAAATGATCGACACCGCCAGAAACATGTCCAGCATGACCGGTGGCATCGGGAGGATCAGCAGCGTCAGGATCACCAAAATACCGGTCGCAAGGCCGACATCGCCCTTGCGCAGCGTATCAATGATTTCATGAACGCTCGGAAAACCCGAAACGGCAGCGCCGGATGGCGCTCCGGAAGCGCCCTCATGCCCGGTATTTGGTCCGGTTGGACCGCCACCACCTGCTGCTGTGTCTGACATTTACGACGTAGATCCCATTCCAAACTGACGCGAATTCAGTTACTTGTATGCCAACCTGCTACTTGATTAGCCCCGTGCCTCGCCCGGGCTCGGCACTTGAACGCCCTCATCCGTGTACTGATTCAGCTTGTTGCGAAGTGTCCGGATGGAGATCCCGAGGATTTTTGCCGCGTGCGTCCGGTTCCCGAGACAGTGGTCGAGCGTGTCCAGGATCAGATCCCGCTCCACGTCGGCAACTGTCCGGCCAACGAAATTCCGGGTGACAGCCTCAGCAGTTTGCGCCGCCCGTTCTGCAGGTCCCCGCGCAGCGCTTAACGGTGTACCGTCCGGCATGCGAATGGCTTCAACACCGATCTCAGCGCCGCTTGCAAGAAGAATGGCGCGGTGCATGGTGTTTTCCAATTCACGAACGTTGCCCTGCCATTGATTGGACATCAGGGCCTGCCGCGCTTCCAGAGAAAGCTGGCGGATCGGCACGCCATTGGCTTCCGAATAGTGGGCAATGAAGAACTGCGCCAGCTCCATGATATCGGCTGGGCGTTCGCGCAAGGGCGGCAGTTTCAGATTGACGACATTCAGGCGGAAGAGCAGATCTTCCCGGAAGCTTCCAGACCGCACACTCTCGGCAAGATCGCGGTTCGATGTCGCCAGAATGCGAATGTTCACGGGTACAGGCCGTGTGCCACCAACCCGGTCGATGACACGTTCCTGGATCGCCCGCAGCAGTTTTGCCTGCAGCCGGACATCCATTTCCGAAATTTCGTCCAAAAGCAGTGTGCCACCATCGGCTTCCTCGAACTTGCCGATCCGGCGGGCAACTGCGCCTGTGAAAGCCCCCTTCTCGTGTCCGAACAATTCGGATTCAAGAAGATGTTCCGGAATGGCTGCACAATTGATCGAGATGAATGGCTTTGACGCGCGGTTCGAGCATTTGTGCACGTGACGGGCGATCACTTCTTTACCCGTCCCCGATTCCCCCGTAATCAGGACGGACGCCTCGGACGGTGCTACCTGTTCTGCGAGTTTCACAACAGATGCCATAGCGTCGTCGCGGTAAATCAGATCGCCGCGATCCTGGGCAACGGCAGCAAGAACGGCTGCGATCAACTCCGGATCCGGAGGCAGCGGGATGTACTCCTTCGCCCCAGCACGAATTGCGGAGACGGCAGCTTGTGCATCTGTTTCGACACCGCAAGCAACCACAGGCACATGAACCCGTTCCGTCTGCAGCTTGGCGATCAGACCTTCGATATCGAGGTGAACTTCAACCATCAAAAGATCGGCGCCACGGCCGGACCGCAGGACTTTCAGTGCTCCCTCGACGTCATCGGCGTGCGTGACCTGAGCTCCACGCTGCATGGCGATCTTCGACGCTGCAGTGAGCTGGCCGCCCAGAGTTCCGACAATCAGCAGACGCATACGATCCCTCTTCTATCGATCGGTCTTGATGATTTCCGTCATGGTCACACCGAGTTTGTCCTCCACGAGAACAACCTCTCCACGTGCCACTAGGCGATCATTCACATAAATATCAATGGCTTCCCCGACTTTGCGGTCGAGTTCCAACACCGTACCTGACGCGAGTTTCAGCAGGTCCGACACATGCATTTTCGAGTGCCCAAGGACCGCTGAGATCCTAACCGGAACGTCGAATACCGCTTCAAGATCGGCCGCCGACTGAGGGTTATGGATCTCCTCAGCCTCTCCAACCCGATCCGGCGCTTCCAATTCATCCAGAGGGATGTTTGTGTCTTGTTCGTCACTCATGCCTCAGTGTCTTTCTCAGATGCTCCATCGGCCTTCGGAGCCGGTTTCGGAGTGCGCCCTGCTTTCAAATACGCGCGGATGCTGCCATCAATTTCAGCTTCAAGAGCTTTGCGGTCCCGCCGAATTCCGCCATCCGCCCACTCGATGTGGCAATCGCCTCTGGCAATCTCCGGCTCGCCAAGAATGACCAGGCGCCCCTCGAAACCCTTTTCATGAATAATGGGGTCGACCTTGGCCTTAAGTGCTTCCACGTCCCGCTCAGCCACACGAATGACGAGATGGGGTGCCCGCCGCAAAGGACCCAAACACTCTGACACCAAAGCAACGGTTTCTGCCAGTGGCTGCCGGGCAATCAGATGTGCGCAGAGGCGTCTAGCCACAAGAAATGCAAGGCCGACAGCATCCTTCTCCTGATTGGCAACGGAATCGTCGATGGTTTCCAGTACCCGGCCAACGGCGGCCACCAGATGCCCAACCTCTTCCGTTAACAAGGTCTCTTGTTTGGTCTGCAAGTCCTTGAGCGCCTGAACCCGGCCTTCTTCAAATGCCTGCGCCTTGGCTTTTTTAAGCTGGGCCTGGTGGTCGGCGACCGGCATCATCGGAATTTCCGGTTTCGGCGGCTCAACAACTTCGGGCTCTTCGGGCTCCGCGAAGTCAGTGTTGAACAAAAATTTAGACGGGTTCGTCATCGTGCCCAATCTCGTATATGTCCCAGCCTCGTGCCGCATTAGTAGATGATCTCTTCATCGCCCTTGGATTTCGAGATCATAATCTCACCCTTGGCAGCCAAATCCTTGGCTTGATTGACCATTCCAGTTTGCGCATCGTCTACATCGCGCAAGCGGACCGGTCCCAAGGCCTCCATATCGTCCTGCAACAGCTTCGCGGCACGCGAAGACATATTGCCAAAGAAGAATTCGCGTGCTGCGTCCGTAGAGCCCTTGAGGGCGATCGCAAGCTGATCTTTCTCTACATGCCGCAACAAGGTCTGAGCACTTGCCGCGTCCAGCTTCAGCAGATCATCGAAGGTGAACATCAGGGTCTTGATGCGATCTGCCGCTTCACGGTTGTCCTCTTCCAAAGCTGCCAGGAAACGGGCTTCGGTTTGACGGTCGAAGTTGTTGAAGATGTCAGCCATCATTTCATGGCTGTCCCGGCGCGAGGTGTTAGTCAGGTTGGACATGAATTCCACCCGCAATGTTTGCTCGACTTTCTCCAGAACTTCCTTTTGAACCGCGTCCATGCGTAGCATCCGGCTGACAACTTCGAGCGCCAACTCCTCAGGCAGGATGCCCAGGACGCGCGCCGCGTGATCGGAATTGATCTTCGACAGGACCACCGCAACGGTTTGTGGGTACTCGTTCTTCAAGTAGTTGGCGAGAACGTTTTCCTGAACGTTGGAGAGCTTCTCCCACATATTCCGACCTGCAGGACCACGGATTTCCTCCATGATGACACTGACTTTGTCACCAGAAAGGAAAGTCGACAGCAACCGCTCCGTCGCATCAACGTTGCCGGTCAGTGCGCCCTTTGAACTGATGCGGCGCACGAAATCCTTGAAGAGATCCTCCAACATTGTCGGCGTGACCGGTCCGAGGTTTGCCATGGCAGCGGACACTTGCCGGACCTCAATCTCATCCAGTTTGTTCCAGATCGGCGCGCCGTGAGATTCGCCAAGAGCCAGCAGCAAAACAGCAGCCCGCTCAGCGCCTTTTAGCTCACGCTCTTCCTCATCGACACTAACGGTGAGCTGTTGCTGTAACTGATCACTTGCCATTAAGCCGCCTGCTCATCTAGCCAACCACGGACAATGTTCACCGCCTCGGTTGGATGATCAGAGATCATTTCGCCAACTTTCGCGATCGAACTGGCCTGGAGTGCACCTTCTTGTTTTGCCTGCTCCAACCATTCAATCACGAATTCATCTTCTTCCTCTTCTTCCTTCGGCACTTCGCTGTCAGCGACCAACGTACCATCTGGGCCGATCACCAACTCCTGCGGTTGCTGCTCTTCCGGTGTCACGATACGGCGCAGAAGCGGGCGGACGACGAAGAGAAGGAGCAGAATTGCGATCAGGAACAGGACCCCAAGCTCTGCAAAACGCATGATATCAGAGCGCGTAAACTCAAAGAGCCCGTCCGCCTCAGCAATGTCGAGTTCCGGAGGCAGGGCGAATTGAAGATTAATCACTTCAACAACATCGCCGCGCGCCTCATCGAACCCCACAGCTGAGCGCACCAGCACAGCAATCCGGTCGAGAGCTTCCTGGGAGCGCGGCGTGTAGACGGAATTGCCATCTCCATCAGTCTCGTAGGTACCATCTACAAGCACTGCGACCGAAAGACGTGTAATGCGGCCAGCTTCAACGACTTCCGTGCGTGTAGATCTGGAGATCTCGTAATTGACTATCTCTTCGGTCAGCGAAGACGTATCTTGCTCCTCAGCATCGTTGTTCTGATTGGCGTCGGCATTTGGAAGCTCGTTTCCAACCGTGACCTGCCCGTCTTGACGGGTACTGGATGTCGCCTCTTCCTTTGTCTGGGTCGAGCGAACGACCTGCCCTTCCGGATCGAAGGTCTCTGTCGTCTCCGTCAAACGATTAAAATCGATATCAGCATTGACGCGCACCCGGGCACGGCCTGGCCCGACAACGGAATTCAGTATTTCCTCGACCTGATTGCGCAGGCGGCTTTCGATGGCAGTTGACCGTTCCTGCAGCCGGGCAGAAACCATGCCCTCGTCATCGCTGCTTGCGCCCGACGCTAGCAAGCGGCCGGATTCATCGACAATAGACACTTTGTCCGGGTCCAGCCCATCAACAGCCGTCGCCACGAGGTGCTGAACCGCACGGATTTCGCCGGGCCCCAGCCCCCCGCGCACGTTCAAAACGATTGAAGCAGACGGCGGGCGCCGGTCACGCTGGAACAGCTGGCGCTCAGGGATCACGAGATGAACACGCGCGGAGCGGATCCGGTCCAGGGAGCTGATCGTGCGCGACAGCTCGCCTTCCATTGCACGGAGGTGATTGATGTTCTGGACAAAGCTGGTAGCGCCGAGCGTGTCGGAGCGGTCGAAAATCTCGTACCCGATGGAACCGCCTGTCGGGAGGCCTTCAGCGGCGAGTTGCATCCGCAAACGCGCGACTTGCTCCTGCGGCACCATGATGGACGCGCCTTCGCGGGCCAACTTGAACTGCACCCCCTGACTTTCAAGCTGGGAGACGATCGCTGCGGAGTCTTCAAGCGTCAGCTCATTGTAGAGCGTCGTCATCTGCGGCGCAGTCACCCGGAAGATGATGAACGCAAAGACACCGACCAGGATCGCTGCAACGGCCCCCATCGCCGCGATCCGCGCTGGTCCCAGTGTTTTTATGAATTCAATAAGTCCGTTCACGAATGCCCGCCCGCATCTTTCGCCTGCCACTTGCCCTTATCGGCAGAGTCGGCAAATCACGCCATGCCTCTGTTGGGCAAAATTTGCCGCCCGGAAGGTTAACAATAAGTTAACAAAACATTATCAATGCGGGTGAGTTGGCTGATTTCTGCGAAATTCGCTAAGGCATTTTGCAACTGAAGTGGGGAAAAACTGCCCACCTCATTAACCTTTGGATAAGTTTACCGAAAAAGCGCGCAACAAAAAAGGCCGGCTAAGCCGACCTCGTCGCACCGCCCCCACGCGGTCGTTAATATCTTTGGCTGTCACGCCATCAATTCCGGTATTGCTGGATCCGCGTTGCGCGAAGCCCTGCCAATCCATGTTTTTCGATCGAGCTCTGCCAAGACAGGAACTCTTCGACTGTCAGGGTATACCTCTGACAGGCTTCCTCGAGGGATAATAGGCCGCCCCGCACTGCTGCTACCACTTCCGCCTTCCGCCGGATAACCCAGCGCTTGGTAGAGGTAGGTGGAAGATCCGCAATCGTGAGCGGGCTCCCATCCGGGCCGATGACATATTTTACACGCGAACGAATTTGTTCGGTCATTGTACTCTCACACTAACCATGACCAAGGTTGAATTAGAGACTACACAATGACGCTTAACAAACGACTAAAGCAATATTTGACTTTTATTAACTATAATATCTGGAATCTGTGAATGATATTTAGGGATTGATGAATTCATTACTTCAAAAACAAGTGAAACTTATTAGGTTTTGTTAACCATAAGCCTGCTGCCATGCAATTTGCAATGCAATGCGCTGAAACGCCCTCAAGATGCAAAAATGCAGGGCGTCAGCTTTTACTGGCACCCTGCAAAACCACTAATTTCAAGCAAATTACTTAGCCAACGAGATTTAGATAGACCTTACGGACTTCACCGCGCTCACTGGAACTGAGAGCTCCCCAATCCTCAGGAACGGTACGGCTCCGCTAAAGTCCACTTCGTCAACGACACCCGAGACTTCGATGGATGCGGGCTCGGCATTCCCGGCGCTGTCACTTACATTCAGCTGGATCGTGTAGGCGCCCTTGGACGCCGTGCCACCCAAATCAGTGGTCCCATCCCATGTGTAAGTGCCACCGCCCGCCTTGAGCTCGATTTCCCCAGAGTAGACCGTCTGCCCTGCATCATTCAGGATCTCGACGGTCCCGGTCGCATCCTCCAGGACATCGTATTTCCAGTTCGCCTGACCGTTATCGAACATTGCCGTCCCGCCAGCGGCTGTCACTTCGGTGCCTATGTAATTAACGTAGGCAGATGACTGATTGCTGGAAAGCAAACTGATCATCTCTTCGAGGTTCTTGTTCGTTTGAATAGACTGTTCAACATTCGAATACTGAACCAGCTGGTTGGTGTATTCAGCAGAATCGAGCGGATCCAACGGATCCTGGTTCTGGATTTGCGTGGTCAGCATGCTGAGAAACAATTCGTAGTTCGCCGACAAGCCAGCTTCACTAGCCTGCGTGCTGGATTGGCTCGATGATTGTGTCGTTCCGCTTGTGCTGCTGGTGTTGCTTGTACTCGGTGAAAAAAAGGTCATCACACTCTCCTCAGGCACTCTAGGTGCCCATTAAATCCTTACATCCAGGCCGCCGCGCTGCTCTGCCAGCGTCATCCTGAGAAGTTGCCCCTCCATGGCCTCATCCGCTGAGGCATCCCCGCCGCCATCCGCTTCGGTATTGGCTGTGCCGGATTGCCCGTTTTGCTGTCCCTGGTCATCTTGGGATGCAAACTGTTGTCCCGGCCCTTGTTTCAGCGAAAACTGCAGATCATTTGAATTGGTGTTCAGCCCGGCCGCCTCGAGCGCGCGCTCCAAACCGCGCTGATCCCGCAGGAACATGTCGAGCGTTTCAGGACGCTCAACAATCAGATGCGCCTGAACACTGCCATCCGCTGCAACCTTCATGTTGACATCAACTCTCCCGAGCTCGGGAGGATCAAACCGCATCTGAAACCGGATCTGCGCGTTTTTCAGGTTCCGTGCCATCTCAACTGCGACCTGAGAGGCCAATTGAGAGCTTTGTGCCTGATTTGGCGTCTGCAAGGCCTCGGTGCGGGCCGCTCCCTGCATCTCACCACCGCGCACGGTCGCGGTGAAATCAAGGTCCGCACCCAGATCTGTTTCAAAAGCCGATGCAGGGAGAACTTCATCTGCAATAATTTCATTTGAGAGAGCAGCTGCAGGGATAGCACTCTGCTGACCAGCTCCGCTGCTACTCAGCATGGCCACCATCTGCGGTTGGCTGCTGCTCGGTCCCGGCATCTGCGGTGTCGCGGAATTCACCGAAGGCGCCTTCGCCCCTGCGAACAACACCTCTCCAGCAGGTCTGCGCTCCAAACGCACAGGTTCAGCGTCCGCATCAACAGCAAGGTCATCAACACCCAAATCCGCACCACCCTGCTCTGCTATTGCTGGCTGCGGGATGATAGAGTTCGTCGGCCGGCTTGAAACGGCAACCGGCGTCACAGGAGGCTGTGCGCTTGCTGCCGGAGCCGGTTGCGCTTGAGGCATCGACGGGGTCACTGGCGCAGGTCTTGCAATCTCAGGCGCAGCTGGTTGACGGACATTTGCCTCATCCTGCGTCACAGACACCTCTGCGGCCTGCGGAGCCACGACAGACTGATTATTGACTGCAGAAGAAATCCCTGGCTGTGCGTTGATTTGTGCGCCGACCTGCGCAGACGTGTTCAGAGGCTTTGCAACAGGCTCCTTGGACCCGGCGGCCTGCGCTGCAGCTTGAGCCCTCGCCGCTTGTTGAAGCGGATCGAGAACTTCGCCGGAAGCATCATCCTGAGCAACCGGTACGTTTTGCGGTGCCGCTTGAACCATGACGGACTGCGAGCGCAACTCCGGCGGCAAACTCACCTGCCATCGCCGCTGCTTTGGCTCAATGATCGGCGCCTCATTTGTCCGGCTGAGACCGTCTTCAGCGGCAGATGATATTGATAGCGGCTTTGCCGGATCGGCAGTCTTAACCACCGTTGCTGCCGCTTTCCCCTCCTGCCCAGCCACATCACCGGCAGCGCTCTCAACCTGCGGAGCGATGATCGGCTGGCGATTTACCGGAGGCGGGAGATCAGAGACATCTTGTGAAGAGCTTGCGGGGGCCGCCTCGGACACCCCGGCTGGAGATGGCGCACCAGCGGCATCTGTTCCAGTAAAACCTAATCCGGACACAAAACCAGGCTTGCTGGCAGCACCAGCCTTCGCAGCAACTGCCTCGCCCTGAACATCACCACCATTGTTTCCAGCAGCAGTTGCATCGCCGTCAGCGGCGGGACGAACAAGCGGAAGGCCCGCCTCTTCCACCAATCCGCCATCTTCAGCAGCAGGAACAGGTCCAGCAGCATTAACGACAGGGCTTTCACCAGCAGCAGCCTGCCAAATCTCCCCCAAGCTTCCAGGAACGGCAGCACCGGGGTCATCGGCCAGGACGGCACCGGCCTCCAGCGTCTCGTCACCCGCTGCAGCTTCTGCGCTCACAACGGCGTCGCCAGCAAGCTCGGCCGCATCGGCCTTCAGCGCATCCGGGTTCGGTGCTGACTGATTGCCAGAGACAGCGCCGCCTTCTCGCGCAACACTGTCAGGCGCCAATGCCTGCAGGGTCTCCTGAAGATCATCCGAAAACTGCCGAAACCCGCTTTCGGCTTTCCCCATGGGCCCGGCAACACTCGCGCTGCCACGATTGGCAGACGAAGAAGCGGCAGTCATATCGGTCATCAATCCAAAAGGCAGCACAAGAGCACCTCAATAAAATTTGCCCGCAATTGGGCAGACAGCGTCACGAAATGAGAAAGCAAACCTCGGGCCAGTTTCAAAAATCCAATCAAGGCATTGAATCTCAAAGCGTTTGAACCCTGCCAACCTGACACCAACCAGCCATAACGCGGCAAGCTTTGCCGCTCCGGCAATGCATGCCGGGTGCGCACGGCTCGCAATTGGCAAGCAGCGTCCTTATCTGTATAGTGCGCGCCAATTGGAAATGGCCCGAGGAAACAAGCGTTTCCCGGCTGACCGGACACGGCGCTTACTTGACGCCTGTGACCGGCAGGGCCCGAACTTTCTGAAAGTGCCTTTGAACATGTTGAACAGTCTGGATCTTCCCGGCCGCCCCGAAGACACGCGCGTGGTCGTTGCCATGTCCGGCGGCGTGGACAGTTCCGTCGTTGCCGCGCTGATGCACGCCGAAGGTTATGATGTCATTGGTGTGACCTTGCAGCTCTATGACCATGGCGCCGCCGTCGCCAAGGCAAAGTCATGCTGTGCGGGCGTCGACATCCATGACGCACGCCGGGCCGCCGAAAAGATCGGCATCCCGCACTACGTGCTCGACTATGAAAGCCGTTTCAAGGAACAGGTCATGGACCGGTTTGCCGACAGTTATATTGCCGGCGAAACACCCATTCCCTGTGTCTCCTGCAACCAGACCGTCAAGTTCACCGACCTCCTGAAAACGGCAAAGGATCTTGGCGCGGACGCCTTGGCTACCGGCCACTATGTTCGCTCGGCAGCTAACGGCAACAAGCGCGCACTCTTCCGCCCCACAGACCTCGACCGGGATCAGAGCTACTTCCTGTTTGCGACAACGCAGGAACAGCTGGATTTCGTCCGCTTTCCGCTCGGCGGCATGCCGAAGTCTCAAGTCCGTGCCCTTGCCGAAGAGTTCGGGCTGTCGGTTGCCAACAAACCTGACAGCCAGGACATCTGCTTCGTGCCGAACGGAGACTATGCCGCGGTGATCCGAAAGCTGCGGCCAAACGCTGCCGAACCTGGCGAGATTGTCCATATGGACGGCCGGGTCCTGGGGGAGCACAACGGCATCATCCACTTCACAATCGGCCAGCGCCGAGGCATTGGTGTGGCCACGGGCGAGCCGCTTTATGTGGTGCGCCTTGATGCGGACGAACGCCGCGTGATCGTGGGCCCGCGTGAGGCTTTGGCAACTCACACGATCCTGCTGCGCGAAATGAACTGGATCGGTGATCAGCCGCTCGATGAAGGCGACGAGATCGAGGTCTTTGCCAAAGTCCGCTCCACCCGCCCGCCGGCCCCGGCGACCTTACGGATATTGAACGGCAAGGCCTTTGTTGATCTTGCCAACGGCGAAACGGGTGTCGCCCCCGGTCAGGCGTGCGTCTTCTTCGACAGTGATGACGAAACGGCCCGCGTCCTTGGTGGCGGCTGGATCCACAAGACCGAGCGCACCGGCACTTGGGCGGTGGATTTTCCACAAGCGCAAGCCCCGGTTTCTGCCGCCTGATCGACGTTTAGAAAGAATGCGCGCAGGCAAGCATTCAACGCTTGACGCCTGCGCGCAGCCTAACTATAAGCTCCCCCACATCGCAGCGCTTTGCACGAGAAGCAGCTGACCGGATGGCGGGGTAGCTCAGGTGGTTAGAGCAGCGGAATCATAATCCGCGTGTCGGGGGTTCGAGTCCCTCTCCCGCTACCACTTTTACAAGCCTATAAATTCTTATCCAGGCCAGCCCGTTGAGGTTCGGCAATCACGTGGTCTCCATCTGTAGCGCGCAATTTCGTTTGGCAAATCGCGCAACTTCATTTGGCACCCAGTTTAAAGCTGCTTTATAGGCTGTTTGAGCCAGTCGGAGATGACTGCCGTTTGATCTCATGTCGGCGGGCTGATTGTGAGGTCGCCGCCGCGCAATCCGCGCCTCGCGTTTTCACATCGGGGGCTTTGGCAGAGAAAATTCCGGGAGATCCGGGTCTCGTTGACAATCACATAGTTTTCCCCGAGCCGATCTATCAACGCATTCAGGTCCAGATCCCGGCCGACTTTGCAATATGGATGTTTGCAATGGCCGATGATCCGGTAGTTGGCGGCCTTCAGGTCGCCGAGGGTGGAGAGGGAGACCGGAGCCATTTGAGCTGTCTCCCCTTCATTCTGTTTCATCTTTGTCATTTGCGGGTTTGACCACGCGCTCCGGCGCTTCTGATGTTTCCTGAACGGCCGGTGATTGGGGGGGCTTAAATCCTATGCGCGATGAACGATCGGACTCAAGTAAGTCAGCTATGGCTCGTGTCAAAAATTCGGGTGTTTTTGTACTTCTAGTGGTGTTACGTCCACCGAACGTGCCGGGAAAGAAGTGTTCTTCATTCTCACGGGATAGATCACGAACAGCATGATCTAGGCTTCGGACCATTGAGACGAGTTCTTCCAGAACTTCCCCTGTTGGTCTGTGCTCTTGCCGAACCGGATTATCTGCTGGCGGCATGTTGTTCAATCTGACATTAAAGTTTGGCCAAACCGCATCAACGAGTTGTTTGAGTGTGTCTTCGGATCTTGGATCTTTGAGCAGTTTATTAAGCCCCAATACTATGTCGCAGATCCCATCCTTATCAACGGGCTTGGCTTGAAACTGACTTAAAGGTCCGGCGTTGGAAAGGTCGCTCGGACGTACTTCCCATAACAACGGAACCACTCGCCCTGTATCGACGGATTTCGCAAGCGCACCGGCTTCAAAAAGTATCCAAGGTGCGGTCAGGTTTTCAGGTGTAACACATACAATGCCGAATTCGGTCTTTTCTAACTGACCGGCTATTTCTGATGACCAGCGTTGTCCAACCTCGATATCATTGGACGATATCCAGGGTTTTACTGTCTCGAAAACCAGTGGCAGCCATTCCGAAAGAGCTTCAGCAATATGCTTGCTGCGCGGTCCGCTCCAGCTGATAAAAACCTTCATGAAAACTCCATACTAATCTAAAATTTAGATACCTATTTCGAGCATGAAACCCCGGTAGTCAACCGTGGCGAGCATATAGAATGTGAGGGACAAGACCGGCCGGAAACTCCGGCCGATATTGGTGGAATTTTAAACGGCCTTTGAAAGCCGCTCGCTGGCAATCTCGTAGTAGGCTTCCGCGCGCTCACAACCGACAAAGCGGCGACCGGATCTGAGCGCTGCAACGCCGGTTGTCCCGGATCCCGCAAACGGGTCCAGGACCGTTCCTTTTGGACAGACTTGAACAAGCGCGTCCATCAGAGGCACCGGCTTGCCTGTTGTGTGAAGCTTTGGCCCGCCAGCTGTGACCCGATGGCGAATAACACCGGGATAGGTTGGGCCATCCTTGTCATGCCATGGGCCTTTCGACCCCCACAGGATGAACTCGGCCTGCTGGCGGAAGCGGCCTTTGGCTGGGCGGCAGGCCTCTGTCTTGTCCCATGGAACGCAACCCCTGTAGGTGAACCCGGCCGCCTGAACAGCATCTATCATCACCGACAACTGACGCCAGTCTGTGAACACCAAAAACGGAGCGCCAGGCTTTAGAACCCGGTGAGCCTCGGTCAGCCATAGAGTTGACCAAAGCATGTAGGAATGCTGGTCGCGGTTTTCGCCGGAGAACTCGGGATATATCATCGGATTGTTGACATACTTGTTGTTGGCGCTGTCAGCTGTTCGGGCGCTGCTGTGAAGCCCACCCGATGAATATGGCGGATCGGTTACCAGAGCGTCGTACTGTTCGGCGGACTGGTCGGCCAACCAGATCAGAGCGTCTTGCTGGAAGAGTTGCCAGGACATGTCTTCTCCTTGCTTTCAGCCGCTCTTGTGGCGTTCGGAGAAGGGCTCTTAGGGGCCTCTGGGATTGAAGTAAGCGTCAGGTTTGCGGGTAGCTGCCGCGATCCCTTATTTGGCCAGAACCATCCAGGATGGTGTAGAAAAATCCTGCCGGTTTCCAAGGGAAACAGCCAAGGATAAAGACATCCGATGCAGGGCCAGCTTCAAATTCATTGATAGCCTTTGCCAGTCTTAGATTGAGTTTTTCCATGTCAGCTTCGGATTTCGGCGCAAGGATCATGAGCTTTATGCGTCCACGGCTTTGAAGAAGCTTCTCGAAATCGTCTTCAACGTCCCCGGAATTGTGCAGTTCGCTTTCGCAGGCGAGCGGCAGAGATCGCAGATGCCAGCCTTTCAGACTATCGCCCGGTCGGAAAAAGAAGCCGTAATCGCGCCAACTGATATCAAATCCGGTCTCGCCCCAATCCGCACCGGCTTTCCTGTCACCGGCAACATAATAGCCTTTCTGGTGGCCGAGATCTGTGAGCACGCGTTTTGTTTCGAAAGTCCAGTCTGCCAATCCAGATGGTGCTGACCTGAATTTCTCTGGAACAGTGGCAAGAGCCCTGCAGATTTCTTTGACGGCCTCATTGTGCGCCATGAGCTCTCGACCCTTGAATGATGTTTGACGGCTGGCTTTGACCGTTCTGGTCGGGCCGCTCTGGGACGGGCTCTAAAGGCCTCAAACTGGTAAGTGTTCCGCATCGTGGGCACTTGATTTCAACAGGACCGACTATCGCGTTTTTTGCCGACTTCATCAAGAGACGTCGGCAACTCCCGCATCGTATTTCTTCCATGACAACCTTATGGCGACTCAGCCACACTAGCGCGGCTCGCGCGAGCAAAGCGGGTGCGGCGGTTAATCTAGGTTGCTGCTGGGCGGGTTCTTGGTTTGGCGATTGAGGCCCGCCGTCCGGATTTCGGTCCGGACCACCCGTTACGGTGGGAATAGAGGGGCAATGCTGTGTCCAAGAACAAAAAAATTGGCCCAGTCGGTGATGGTCCGACCATCACCAAGGAACAATGGTTCGGGTTGGCGATCTTTACTGCAATGCTTTCTGTGCTGTTGTTCGGATGGATCGCATTTCAAGTGCTTTTTGGGTTCGGCCTGGAAAGCGACAAGGCGTTCAATGTGGCGCGCAGCGGAGCCGCATTGTTGACCTTTGGAGGCGCAGCGACCACCTTTTTTATAGTTTTCTACCGTTCCAAAATCACAGAACAACAGGTCGCGGAGGCCAGACGCCAAAACGACAGCAGAGACAAAGCTGACCAAGCTATTTTGCTGGAAAAAGCCGCTGGCTTTTTGGCCGCCGATGATCTTGAAACCCGCAGCGCGGGCCTCGCAATGCTTGAAACCATTATAGATACGCCGAAGAGCCCCTATGGGCAGTTTGCCCTTGACCTTGCCACGGTCAAACTCCTGCCATCCTGTCGGATGGAAGGCGATAGCTTGGCACTCGTCGTGAGACAAATCCAACGCATCTGGGATCGTGGTTATGACAACGGCCTGCGACAGCAGGAGTTTAAAGATTTCGAGTTCCCAGCTATCAATTCTGTACGAAATCCGAGACTGACTATTTCTAGGGGTTTGCCTTCCGGACACTATAAAAACGCCAACTTCCGGGTTGACGGCGACGCAGCTGATATTATCAACCAACGTAACTTGCTCTTCTACAGATGTGGGTTTTCGTTCCATCCAAGCGGGAGGAGAGAACCAAACAAAAGTATAAAGATTTCTTCGCAGTTTTTGAGCTGCAATTTTTCCGGCATTTCCATAGAGAGTGTTGATTGCCCGCAAGACTTCCGCATTCACGGCCCCTTGCAACCCCACCATTTCCGCAATTGCAGCTTCACAGGAGCAGTGATCTCGAATTTGGAAATTTTTAGAGACAGCATCTTCGTAGACTGCTTCTATTTTATTGGTCACGCCCCAACGCCTGGGCCGAATATCGAGCCTCACGAGGCTCGCCAGATAGAAGAATGCATTGGCAAATACCTGTCGCCGAGAAGTAAAGTTCTTCCATATTTCAAAATTGTCCAATAGCCCGGTCGTCTTAAGCACAATCACCGCCCCCTCTCCAAATCCACCTGCCTTTCATAGCCGTCACTTGAAAGCCGTTGACGGGAGACCAGGTCCGCCCCCCTCACGCCGCTTTCTCCTGCGTTTCCACGTCCACCGTCATTATCCAGCCCTGATCCGGAATGATCTCGTGAGTGACGGTTTCCGCGTCCCACTTGATACCGTCGATCACCCCGCCATAACCGGACGGGATGAAGGGCGCGCCTGCGAGCGCTTGCGGCTGTCCAGGACCGGTGAAAGAGCCGGTCCCGGTGTAGCGCGCGAGCTGCTGTGCAAAGGCCGAGGATCCGCGCCGGGCTTCGACCTCACTGGCAAAGGGATGAAGCACAGCGGCAAGACCGCCCTGCCGGTTGCCAGAGCTGGAGCGCTCGGCCTTCGACCGGCCCGTCTTCGGATCGAACCAGCCGCCCTCGATCGCGCTGTGTGCCGGGCGCTCCTCGATCTCCACTTCATACTCAAAGCTCGGATCGTGCCGCATCAGGATCGGCGGCAGGGTGCGGCCACTGGCTGACTGGCCGGATCCACGCTCCATCACAACCAGCTTGCCCGCCTGCGGCTTCAGGATCCCGCCGATCTCGTCTGCAAGATCGGTTGCAAAGTCCAGCGGGCTTTGACGCCAGCGCAGCCGGTACGGGATCTCTATGTTCTCAAGCGCCGGCGCAACCACAGCCGGGACGCCAGCGTTCCTTGCAAGGTCTCGGAAGATCTTGCCAGCCGTGCCGAACCCGCTTTCGGTGTCGTAGTGCTTGGAACTAGCTTCCTTCATCTTCTCGATGAAGTTAGCTGCCCGGCAGACGATCTCTTTGACGTGGCCGTTCTCTGGATCTCCGGTGAAACGAACATGGCTGAAGCTGTAGGCCCCGAGCATGGGCGGGCGGGTCCGATCGTATGCAGCCGCGATCGTGTAGAGCGTCCCCTTGGACGGTACATCCTTATTGCGATCGGAAAACCGCAACACCGCTTCATCGCTCTCATAGCCCGCGTGGTCGGTGACCGTGACGCCGATCAGATCAGACCCCCAAAACGGAACCAGATTGCGCTGTGTCGGGCCAATGACTTCAACATAGGGACGGCTCAAACTCATTCCCACGGCCTCGTCATTTCTTCCTCGGCCGGTTCCTTGGCTTCCGGCAGCGCCAGCACGGTTCCAAAGGTCATCATGCCCACGCTCGGCCGGATCTTTTCCGCAAGGCCCTGATTGGCTTCGAGCAAGCGTTCCAGATTGCCGCTTTCTTCGCCATAGAGGCGGCGGGCAACCCGGTCCTGCCGCTCTTCGTCTTCGGTGATGACCACTTTTCCGATGATTTCCGGAGTGTCTGTCACGGTGTTGTCCCCACAAACAAAAGCCCGATTTCAGCGGTCACGATCCGCCCGCGTCCGGACCATGGGTGAATGCGGTCTTCATCTACCGAATGGTCCCGGATGACGACAGAGCCTTCCAGGTGACCGGCAAGGTTTGCGGCCAGCCGGAAGTACGTCACCTCGTCCTGATTTTTGAAGTGCTGGAGCAGCCAGCCAAGCGCGTCGAGGCCGCCCAGGATGTGCGGAGCGGTCATAACTTCCAGACGCCGGGTTTGTTCCCCCAGGCCCGTTTTCTGATAGTGCATGCCCTTGAACGTCGGGTGTCCCGGAAACCGCGCTTCCCCCTGATCGGTCAACCGCTGCGGATTGAGGCCAATCACTTTTAAACGGGCGTTTCCGATGGAGATCAAAGTGCTCATGCGAAGGATCCAAGATCATGAAGCGCCCGGTTCCGGGACCGGCGAATGGCGCGGTTCTGTTCGCGGGTGGCATAGCGCGCCGTACGTTGCGGATCAGATGTGCCGTTGAACGTCTGATGGACAACCGAACCGGTACCGCCCGTGCTCGATCGGGTCGCGGCCGGACTTGGCGGTGCTGACCCGGCCGAGAATTGCGGCGAGATGGTCGGTGTCGCGGTGAAGGAAAACCGGCTTTCCAGATTGTCGGCAACTGAGCCCAGGCGCTTGGTTTCCGCCTCCAGGGCTGCTGCGAACTTTGCCCCGGCTTCACTCCCGGCCGACTGAAGATGTCCGGCCGCATCGCCGATGTCCGGGATCAGACTGGATTGTTTCCCCGGAAGCCAGCCCGGTTTTGCGCGCGGGACGTTGGGCAAGGTGTTGCCCGGAAACTCCGGTGAAGGTTGGGTCCTCGATTTTAAATAGGCTTCAAGGTCCGCAACCGGGTCGGTTGCCGCGTCAGATTGGGGGAACGGAGAGGCTTTGGTCTCTCCGCCGCCAAACAGGTTTTGAACGAACGCTGATGCGGGCTTTGTCCAATAGCGATCATAGGTCCGCCGCATGGCATTCGGAAACGCAGACACTCCCTCTTCGGTGATCTGTTGCGTTGCACCTCCAACGGAGTTCAACAAGGTGGAGAGACCCAACTTGTCGAGCAGCTTGCCAATCCCAAAAGCCGCATTGGATGTGGCCGTCGACAACCGGTCGATACTGGCTTGAGCATCCTGTGTGACGCGCTTGTGGCTTTGCTCAGTCGTTCCGGCCGCGCCCTCCATACCGTCTATGTAAGATTGCCGCCCGTCCGGGTTCGCCAGGAAGGCCTGCGCGGCCATATAGCTTTCCTTGTCGGTGAACAGCTTCGGCAAAATGCCGGGTTTCTTTTTGACGGCCTTTTGTGTCAGCTGGATCGCCGCTGTTACCGGATCTTGGCCATTCTCGATCGCACCGTTTACGGTGCCTTCAAGATCGAAACCGGCTTTCTTGAAGTTCTCCTGTGTCGCCGATTGGAAGATCTTCAAATAGAAATCCATCACACGGGTGATGGCTTCCTGACTGGTTCCGGAATTCTCCCGAACCACCTGAAGATCGGCGACCACCTTCTTGAGGCCTTCGACCCCCTGGTACTTCAACTGTTCGGAAGCCACCGGCAGCAGGTTGGGCAGATACCGCGCCATGTCTTCGACTTCAAACTTGCCCAAACGGCCACCTGTGATGATGCTGTCAGACGCTGCTGGCAATTGATCAGCTGACAGGTTCATCTTGTCGAGCGATGACTTGAGGGCGGTTGCCATGAGGCTTGCAGGGGTTCCCGTGCCTATAGACGCTTTCAAGGTGGCGGGCAGCATCTCAAGACCGGCCTCAAGGCTTTCAACGCCTGATGCGATGATGTCTTCCAGTCCCGAAACAGCCTGTTCAACCGGGATCGAAAGATCATAAGCCAGCTGGCGCACACGTTTGGTGGCAGCTTCCGTTTCGGCCTCGCTCGCTCCGGCGCTCATCCCAAGATAGGTCATGCGCCGATCGGCACTTGCAAAGGATTTATAGGCATTTGCGCCGCCGATGACGACTGCACCGGCACCCGCACCGGCCGCCACTGCGCCGCCACTCGACAACGGTACAGCTGCCCCAATTGGCAACCGATCATACAAAGCTTCTCCGAACCGGCCCTGACCACTGTGGAGCAGGTTCGTGCGCGGCCCGGTCAACTTCTGACCAGGCGCACCGCCTACACCGCTGCCGGTGCCTGTCCCGTGCCGTTTGCGCAGGCGGTCCAGCTTGTCTTCCAAAGCTTCCGCGCGCTTGCCCAGGGCCTCCAGCTCTTTCTCGGCCTTGTCGGTCTTTAGAAGGTTGAGTTCCCGGAATTCTTCAATGGGCGCTCTGAGTTTGTTGGCAAGCGTGGTGGCCGCTTCCTTCAAATCGTCCAGCTCGGTTTCGGCCCGGTCAGTCTTGAGCTTGTTGAGGTCCTTGAATTTCTCGGTCGTGGTATCCAGTCTGCCACCGAGGTCGCCTGCGGCTGTCTTGACCTGATCAAGTTCTTTCTCAAGCCGATCGGTCCGCAGGCCGTTCAGTTCCTTGATTTTCTCTTGCGGAACATCAAGGGCGGATGCGACATCACGGGCGTTGTTGGAGATCTTTCGGAGATCCGCCTCAAGATTGCCGGTACCGGCGCTGTTGAGCCGCTTGGCGGCCCGTTGAATGTCCTTTAAATCCTGCTCCGCCCGGCGCGCGTCCCGGTCCTTGTATTCAAGGTTGAGGCGCATGGAAACGTCATAGGACATGGCAGTCTCCTGCTACTCAGTTGGGTGTGTCCGGTTCAAAAAACCGGTCAACAGGCCAAAGGTTTCGGAGTGGACGCGATCAGCCTCACGCCACCACAAAAGACCTTCGCACCAGTCCATGGCGAGCACGTCGCGCAGCGGTGTGTGCAAGGCATTGGCAATCCGCGCCGCGATCGCCCGCCAGTCTTTGGGATCGGCGGTCAGCCGTTCTCCTTCAGGAGAAACGACGGAAAAAAATCGCGGCATTTCCCGACCACTGCATCACCGTCAACGTCCATCAAGCCGCGCAGCACAGGTGCGGGCAGCCCCGTCATGAC
Source organism: Roseibium sp. R5 (assembly GCF_055755305.1). Classification (NCBI taxonomy): domain Bacteria; kingdom Pseudomonadati; phylum Pseudomonadota; class Alphaproteobacteria; order Hyphomicrobiales; family Stappiaceae; genus Roseibium; species Roseibium sp. R5. The sequence continues at coordinate 2,368,890 of NZ_CM146910.1, read as the reverse complement.
GGCGTAGATGTCGTAGTAATCATCTATGCCGGCAGACACGGTGTCGCCCACTTCACTGATGGTAAGACGGTTGATCGTGATCGTTTTGATCACCTCGCCGTCAAGGTGGAAGGGATGATCCAGATCGTGGGTCTGCACCCGTGTTTCGGCTTCGGTAACAAAGTCCAGCCGGGCCGTCTCAGGACGCGGCTTTGAGGCCTTGTCGCCTGTTTGAGTTGACGCAGTTGGCCCTTTCGCCACATGCGAATTGTCCAGCTCCTCATCCAGCTCGGGCGGCGGTAACGGGATATCTGCCAGATCAACTTCGATACCGGATTGATCTTCGGTCTTCTCTGTCTTGCTGACCTTGGTGGATGTGGTCATGAGATCCTCGTTTAAGCGGCAGTCAGGCGGTTGTGTTCGGCGGAGTAATCAACGCCATTGCGGACAATCTTGTTGGCGAAGAAATCGAACATGTGGATCCGCTTGCCGTCCATGATGTCCTCGTATGTGACAATCGAACCGACCTGATAGCCGGTTTCCCCACCACGCTTGCCAGAGACACGGGGTGGAGAGACTTCGGACACAAGGCCTTTCAGGATGACGATCCGGCCCTTGTTGATGCCCTGCCGGATGTCACGAAGGCGTTCGTAGTAATAGAACGTTGTCCAATCCCCGGCCTCAGCTCCAAACAGGCCGCGCACGTCTTCATGTGCACCGTGCAGAGAAAAAGGCGCACGCAGCGGCTCGATCTCGCCAGGAAGGTCAAAGTTCATCCAGCCGCCGCCCGTTGAAATGGTGTCTTGAACACGGGAGAGGTTCGGCAACTGAACGCTGGAGAGGCGCAAACGCTGATTGAGCGTGTCAACGTACCAGTTTGCGCCGTAAATCAGGCTGTCCATAAGGTGGCTCCGTGCGTTAGGCCTCTACGCGGATGTTCTGGTCGCCCAGAGCTTCCAGCGCGGCGGCAATATTGTCGGCCAGGAGGTCATAGGCTTCCGGCTGCGGTTCGGTGTAGATGCCGAGATCGACCAGCTCCGGCGTTTCTTCAAAACGCAACTTGGTCATCAAGCTGCCATCACGTAGCGCCGTGTTCGGGTTCAAGGCCCGTTGCCAGACCAGTTCATAGTCGATGATGGCGTTGATCGCCTGACGGCTGGAGCAGGCTTCCGACATGGTCTGATAGACCAACGTTGCCAGATGCGCGCCGAGATCATCGGCGTTGTATTTGCGCATGGACCGTAAGAAAGACTTTTCGATCGATCGGCGTGTGCGGATCCGCTTGATGGAGCGGTAGTCACGGGTGGTCGGATCTGTGGCCGTCGTGAACGGAGCCCAAAGCAGCTTGTTTTCGATGACGGTACCGATGCCCGCCTGACAGAGGTAATTGCTCTCTGATGTCGGGTCACCGTCGCGGTGACTGATGGGGCGTTCTGTACCCCGAATGCCGACCAGCGGCTTGTTCCAGGCCGCCTTGTAGCGGTTCCCAACATCGGCATCGCGCTTCAGGATCTGGGCCGCCCAGAACGTGGACATGGGCGCGGTCGCATCCGCGCCGTTCTTCCAGACTTTGACGCGCGGCCAGCCCATGAGGATATTGCGCGCGGTCGCGAAGTCAGCAGCTGCAAGGGCCGCGTGCTCGCGTTCGGTGCCGTTTGCATCACCGATCGCAAAACAGTCGATCAGCTTGCCGCAGATCGCCTCGTGCGTCGTCAAAACAGGATTGGCCGCATCGCCGGGCCGCTGGTGAGAATATTCCGGGGAGAGGATCAATCCGGCTTCCAGACCGATTTCGCCCTTTGCATCCAGAACCGCCCAGGAGCCGGTCTTTTGGGCTGCATCGCCCACAATGTGGCCAAGCTGGGTGTCTTCGTCCGGATCATCGTCACAGCGCACGAAGATGATGTCGGTGGAAATGCCGGTGGACGCGATCTGCGTGATGGTGTCCTTGGCAACACCTTCACCAAGCTTTGCAATCATCTCGCTGTCTTCAGTCGAGATCGCATATGGGCGGTGTTTCTCAATGGAATTATCCGCGTTCGGTGCGGGCAAGGGCAGCGCTGCAAAGGTCTGGCGTGCATTGATGGAAACGACGGTCGGAGACAGGTTGGAAAAGACCCGTGTCCCGACATTTGGCACAACAGCGCTCATAGCATCTTTGTCTCCGTTAAAGACCGTTTGAAGGCCGGTTTAATCCTTCCTAAAAGGCTGGAGACAAGATGGCTGGATGCGCACAAAAAAAGGGGCTGACAGATGTCAGCCCGCAGAAAAAGTCGTTCGTTAGATGCCCCAAACACTACCCGTATTTGCCGCTGAAGTCGACCGGTCTAGACAGTCGGCCAGTTGTCCAGAATGGCTTCTTTTTCCGCCTCAGTCAGGTACCCTGCTGAGATCAGTTTTTGAAGACCGCCCAGCATCACAGGGTTGTCGCGCGTGATACCCTTGTCCATTTTCTCAAGCATCAACCGCACAAGGACGATTGATGATACTTCAGAGGTGGCAAGGATTTCGACCGCTTCATCGTCATTCACCCCGCCGTAGGCCTGCACAACTGAGATGAACTCGACAAACGTCAGTGCCTGATAGCTAGGTATGAGTGGTTCAGGGTCCGGCTCGGGATTTGCAACAGGCTCCGGATCGGGCGGCGCAGTCCACACCCCATCCTCCAGTGTTGCCATGTAAACCATCCCCGGTTCTTCCGGTACAAACTCCGCATTCAGAGGAGCCGGTATTTTGGCGTATGTTTCAGGGTCGATGATCTCAGCCACCGTCTGAACACCGCCCATGTCTATGATACGTGCGTACATGGATCACGCCTCCTTAAAGTTCGAAGAAGAACAGGACAGCACCGGCCCCACCAAACCCGGGAGGTGCTGAATTGACGTGATCGGCCGCGCCGCCACCTCCACCACCATGTCCGCCATTGGCCCGGATATAGTTAGCAGCAAGCGCAATAGGTTGAGTGGTGTTCCCTGCGCCTCCACCGCCGCCGCCAAAGCCGCCGCGACCGCCATTAGAACTGGTGTTTGTTGTACCTTTTCCGCCGCCGCCGCCGCCACCACCGAAGCCCTCATCGCCGCCGTTGCCGGTCAGTGATGTGGAAACAGCGTTTCCGCCGCCGCCGCCACCGCCACCGGGGCCACCGCACCCACCCGATGAACCCGGTTGACCGGCCGAAGTGCCGTAACCACCGCCACCGCCACCGCCACCGGATAGCTCAAGGGGATGAACCCACGGAAGCCCGGACCCGTTTTGGGCCGCGATAACGACGCCGCTCGTGAGATCGACAAAACCGCCGACTGCGGGGCTAACCCCGGCTCCGCCAGAGCCCCCCAAATTGGGCATGGCATCGCCGCCAGAGCCCAAAGCACCGCCGCCGCCAGAGCCAGCGTGGATATTAATGGCAAAAATCCCTCCAGCGTCGTGAAGACCGCCGCCACCAGTGCCACCGTTGGAGGTGTCGGTTGAAGTGCCAACAAACACATCACCGCCGTTGCCGCCCCAGCCACCGCCTCCGGTGCCGCCCTTGATGTTTGAAGTATTACCGGTGCCACCACGCCCGCCATCCCCAAAAATAGAGCCGGACCCTCCGCCGCCAAAACCACCGACATTCGAGCCGCTTTGAAGGCTTTCGCCGCCCTTGCCGCCATTGGCGGACCAACCGCCGATCACGGATGAATGAACCGTTGCAGTCCCACCATTCGCGCCCGTGTTTTGGCCATTCACATGCGCGCCCCCTGCACCGCCAGTACATGTTGCCAGTGTGGTTCCGCCAAGGGTGACAATTGTAGTACCTCCCGCACCGCCAGAACCGGCGCCGCCAACCAAATCCCCCGGCTGTCCGGCCACCCCATAGGTTATGCCGATGGTGTCGCCCGGATTAACCTCAATAATGCCACCAGCGGCTCCGCCGCCGCCGCCACCACCGCTCGGACCACCGGTAAAATCGGCTCCGCCGCCACCAGCACCAAAGGCATGGAACTCAAGACGCTTCACACCGGTGGGAACAATAAAATCACCGTTGATCATCAGAACCCGGCGCAAGCGCACAAGGCCGCTGCCACTAGAGATACCGGCCAAGCTGCCGCTGTTCAGAAATTGCGAGATGTTCGCCATTAGAAGAGCCTCCAGGTGGAGCCATCCCACCAAATGATGAAAGACAGGCCCGGTTGATCAAGCACGAGGTCTTCGCCAAGACCCATGATCGTTTTGCTGTTGCGGGCAAGGGTGACGGTGCTTGCAGCGCTCAATACACCTCCATCTATGATCTGGATGGAAGCTCCGATTGACGGAGTTTCGGGCAAGGTGTGACTGATGGAATGTGCCAGCAAGCGATAAGGCTTTCCGGCAACAAGATTAGTCGCTTCTGTCAAACCGATGAATTCGATCGGTTTTAAGTCCGCAATGGATGCAGCGTTAGCCTGTACACCCGCCATAAGTTCTGCAAACGCGTCTTGCGCGTTACTCGCCGCCAAGTTGGCTATTTCTGCAAGGCTGACGCTCGCCGCATCGATTCCACCCGCCTGAATGAGAGCGATCTGATCTGCCACCGCCGCCGCATCTGCCGATAGAGCGTCAAGCTCGGCACGGCGGACATTGATTTCCGCCGTAATGGTGTCTGAGATCACGGTGAGCGCTTGTGTTTCCAATAGCGCGATCACCGCATGGTAGTCGGCGATGGTGCCTTCCAGCGCCCTTACGCGGCCCATGATGACCGGAATGACCGCGTCCCAAGCGGCACGCGTTAGCACGAACTTCAGCGGCGCTACAAAATCATGCTGCTCTTCAGGCAGGTTGGATGTCACCGAACACCTCCCAGCCGTAGGTCCCGGCGATTTCCTTCAGCACCCGGCCTTTGAAGCGGTTTTGCGCCCGTGGTAGATACTTGCGGTGACCGCGTTCAACGACCTTTAAAAGGGTTACGGTGTAGGTCACACCGTCTTGAATAGCTTCAGGCGTCATCTCTCACCTCAAGTTGCGAAAAGAGCGGTGTTTTCGACGAAATACACAGCTTCAATATCGGTGGTTGTCATATCGAGAATGCTGCGCGCCCTGTCGGTTTCCGGCACGGTGAATTCAGCCCGCAGGATAAAGCGTGTTGGCCTTTGAACATCGCGAACCAAAGAGTCCGCATCGGCCTCATATTCGACCCCGGCGACCATTACCTTGGGCGTCGCGGTGTGCAGCGCCGGGTCAAACTGATCCAGCACCCATTTGACATCGATCGTTGTGGTGTTCAGCCCGAATTCCAATTCCTTGGTGATGCCCCGGCCGTTGAACTTGTGGCGATGCGCTTCTCCGCGCGCATACTCATTCAAAAGCAGTGCTGGAGAGAGACCGCCAAGACCGATCATGGTCAGCTCCAGCTGACAGGTTTCCGGCAGGCCGCGGAGTGGATTTGGCTGGGCAACAGTCTCCGCCTGGACAGCTTGCCATGGATGGTCGGGAGAGGTTCGCACGCGCCAGATCATAGAGGTGCCATCGGGCGTGAACGCCTCATAGAGCAGCTTGATCTGCGTCATCCCACCCGGCAGGTTCAGCGGATTGAACAAGACACGCGCATGCGTATGCGTATGCAGCGTGCCGTTGATCCGGCACAAGAAGTCTTCGTTCGGTGAACCCTGAGACCAGACACCATCCGTGCTCCACCCTAAAGTGCCGCCCGTGAAGATGTTGCCCGTCGCGGTATGCAAAGCGTGGTTGCCAGCGGTCGAGGTTGCCCAGGAATAACGCTTGCCGGGCGGCAGGTATCGAGGTTCAAACGGGAAGTTCACCCAGCCTTCGGCAAGGTCCGCATGGGATACTGTCGATGCAGCAATCACCCTGGTGAGCAACGGATCGCCCGAGACATCTGCTTCACAGAAAAACAACGTGACATCGCCGCTGCCGCCGACGCGGGAGAACTTCAGATCGATCGATGTCAGGATCATTGCCTGACTGACCGGGAAGGTCTGCGAATAGATGGAGCCATTGACACCGTAAGTCGTGGTGACTTCATCCCAATGGGTTTCTGTCCAAGAGTTTACCTGAACCGAGCGAGCCGCATTGATCACGCGGTTGCCGGATTGCCCGATCTGGCTGTTGTGAAGCACGACCATATCAAGGTCATACCCACCGCCATGCGTGGCGTTGAAATCGGTCAAATCAAGGCTGTCACCTGCGAACTGCGCATTGATCGGCCCCATGTTCTGGAACGTCTCGCCATTGGCCTGAAAAGTTTGACCGCTAACGGAGCCTTCATATCCGGCCAGTTCCTGCGTGTTGCCGCAAAAGGCGACAGTCGGGCCATAACTGACGCTCGATCGAGAAACGTGCCGCGCCACAAGCGTGGTTTCTTCATGGACGATGTTGGAAATGTCGCGGGTGGATCCGGGACCATCAACTTCGATGATGGTGGTTTCAACCCAGTTCAACATCATCACGTTGTTGACGATCTTGATGTCGCTTTGCTCAGGGTTTTGAACGGTCAGCTGCGTGTCCTGAAACGCATCAAAGGGAAAGCGGATCCCTTCATCAACGCGGGCATTCCACGAGGCGTGTGTTTTTGACCAGGCCCAGCCGACCAAGGCGGGATCATAAAAGTAAGCGCGGGCGGCATCGGGCAGATCAATGATCTTGCGTGCCTGGGCCATGTCTTCCTGCAGCTGACGAACCGCGTTGCGCGAGGCGTAGTTTTTGAGATCCGCCTGAACGTTGGCCAGATCCGTTTCCAGTGTCAGCGTCCGCGCAAAGATCGCCTTCATTTGGGCTTCGAGAACACTGACGCGGCCTTCGACCTCATAGAGCGTCTTTACCCGGTCATTATGGAAGTGTTCGACGGCCTCAACGCCGGACAGGCTTAGGAGGACATAGGCGATGCAGCACTCGCTATCGTCCACACTCGGTTTGACCGGCGTCGGCGAGGCAACACCGGCTTGGATGATGAAGCCGCAGGTATTTGCAAGGTATTTGGGGACCGGAATGTACTCGACCTCTTCCGTGTCCTCATCAATCTCCACATAGCGGTGTTCTTCGATGGTCTCGGTTTTGCCACGTACCAGAACGGCAACATATTTCATGTCGCCCGCAACGGTTGGCAGGTGCCCGGTCAGCCCTTCGTCGTGCGGTTCATCCAGATCATAGATCGTGCCGCCCTTGAAGAGCTGGCCTTGTTTAACCCGGATGACTGAGGCAGACGGTGTTTCGATCGTAAACCGCGCCCAATGGTTCGGATATCCGATCGCACCGCCCGCAATGTTCTCAGCGTGCTCGTAAGACGCTTCAGATGCCTTTTCGAGGTCTTTCGGCTCAAGGAGTTCAGCTTCGCCGTGGAGAAGTCTCTTGGACATGGTTACAGCCTCTTTCGATCGACAAACTGACCGAGCCGGATGCCGTCATCGATGTCGATGTTGTCGTCAATGGTGATGATGCGTTGGTGCCCGAAGTCCACGCGGCCTTGAGTGGCACCGTTCTTGGCAGCTCGAAGCGCCTTCAAACAATTCTTGATCGGCTCGCGGGAGGCCGTCTTGAGGGGGGAGCGACCGAGGAAACTCCGGCCCAGCACAAAGGCGTTTTTCGGCTTCTTGATCCGGATCCGAACCAGATGCCGGTTGAGAAACGGCGGGTGCCCGATCGGCATGCGCCGCTTGACCGTGCGGCCCACCACAACACGCTGCGGATAGGACATCGTGTCGATCAACTCAGCACCGACCAGGGCAAGGTAGCGCCGCACGCCTTCACGGGTGGTTTTAAGGCCTGCTAGCTTCTCACCCGGATAGGTCGTGGACCGGCCCGCAAACTGCGCAACGGCCTCCCGCTGCTGAGCCTCTGTCCAACTCGGGATCCAGAGGTCTGCGCCATAGTGGAAGGCGAGGAACGGCAGGAACCGTGCCGGTGTCCGGTACGGATCCATGAGGATCTCATAAGGAACGTCCAGGTCGTAGGACAGAACCTTTGACATGATCCGTTCTTGAACGTCCGCACTGTCCGGCTGAAGGGTGCTGAAATCGGTCATGGCAGCACCTCAGGGATCAAGGTGACATCGCCCAAAACCGGGATCGTGTACGGCTCCGCTTCAACAGACACGGGCGCATGATCTTCAATCGCCCACACGCCTTCCACGAAGGACGGGCCGGTAAGGTATTCCGGCTGGATCTGCGCGCCGATCAGCATGCGCCGGGCCGCAGCTGCTCGGATCGCAGCTTCGACCTCGGCGAGAACAAGATCCAGCGCCGGACCGTTACCGAGGACCGTGACGGTTTGGTGCACGTTGTAAACGTGACGCTTCGCGACCATGACCTGAAGGCCCATCCCGTCCAACATCCGCTTTTCGCTCAAGACGCGGGCGCGGATCTCAGAAAGGATTTCAGCCGGTGGTGCCTCGCCATTTGGCCCTGCAAGGACCAAATCCTGATCCCCGCGCCGGTTGAGATTACCGAGCTGCTTATGGACCTTCCAGCCATTCACGCGGGCATCCAGCATGCCGGTGCCATCGGTCAGCGCTGGCCAGATGTCCCAGGCATCATAGAGGATCCCGCCCGTTGATCCGACGGCAGGCAACTGGAACGAAAAGAGGTACTGCAGCAACAGGCTTTCGTCGGTCTGCATGACCGCTGGTTCGGTTGCCGTTGCTTCCTTCCGGATCTTGCGGGTGACCCCTTGTCCCATAACCAAGTTGTCCAGATTGGTGCCCTTGGCAAAGGGTGCAAGAAACGCCTTGATACCATCATTGACGCGGATCCGGTCCAGAAGCCGGACCGTTGCGACCGCCTCCATCTGGATCACGGCCGGGTCGGTCAGCTTGTTGCCAACGTCCCATACCGGCCAGTCCGGATTAGCCAGCCGGGCCGCCGCCATCTTCGCCTGATAGTCAACGATCAGCTCTTGGACCAGCGCCTCATATTCGATCGCTTCTAAAGCATCTGGAAACGGCAAGCGAGACAGATCCGGAGCGGCAGGTGCGTAAAGCTTCATGCTGGCACCTCGGACCGTCTCAAGGCGCGGAGCGCGACCTTGGCCGTCACCGGCTCGGCAACGTCATAATTCCCGAACCGTCCTTCGGGGTAATAGGTCCCGGAATGCGACAGGCCAAGAACACCCTGACGGGTCAGGGCAACCAGCTGCATTTGCTGAACCCGGTATTCATCCTCGTAAGTGTGCGCGGCAACTGTCAGATCGGTGTAGATGTCGAGCGCAAGCTCCGGGGTGATGTCCTCGCCCAAGTGCGAGCGCAGCTCAGCCCCGAACGCCAAGCGCATGGACCGGGTTCCAATCCGGGTCTGCCAGATCTTGCCGAGGCTTTGCGCGCAATGTGGCCAGCCGCGCAGGAACAACCCCGTGCGGGCGCAGGTGCCGGTGCGATAGCGAACAGCTCTCATCCGGTGGCCCTCACTGTGCTGGAGCCTTCAACGATCGGCCAAAGGCCCGCAGAAGATCCGGTCCCAACCTGCACCTTGTCACCAACCCGCGCGACCTTCTGACCGCCTTCGCCGGACAAGTGAACGTCATTGCTTTCAACGATCACTTTCGGGCTGATGACGCGGGCTTCCTCAGCTTTCAGGCGGACCGTGCTCTCGCCAAACATGACCAGGGCTTCATCCGCCTTGTTCGACGGCGGCGGGTTGTCCTCATCGTAGGTTGACCAGATCGCTTTGCTGGTTGTTCCGATCGTTCCGGACGGGCTGTGCAGGTCCATCTGTTCGTTGTCGGCCGGGGCTGAATGAACCTGCAGACGGCCCGCGCCGGGCTCGGGCCAACGCACGGGCGGTGACAGGATTTCCGATCCGTCTTCGCCGGTCGCAAGGATCAAGCGGACGGTCCGGTTTTCCATGTCCTGGGATCCCGGCTTGACCTTGCCGGGCAGCACCATGCGCGCAAGACGGCCATTGGTCTGGATCAGCTGACGGCGCAGGGTGCGCAGCTCGCGGGCGGCAAGATCGATCACGATTGCCCCCCATCATTTTCTGCATCCTCTTGGATCATCGCAGCGATTTCAGGCGGGATGCTGGTTTCGTCCAGGAACTTCAAGCCAGGGCCGCGCTCTTCGTCATGGGCAACAAAGGCCGGTGTTGGTCCACCAAGGAAGTCTTCCCCGAGGTCGATCAGCATCTGCGTCCAGGTCACCGCATAATAAGCGGTGCCTTTCTCGTAAGCGGTCGCCGTGAAGATTGGTTTGAACATCGGACCGGGATCGCCTTCCGGGGGTGTGATCCCTTCAAGGCCCCATGAGGCGATGTCCGCATTGTGCAAGATTTCAAGAAGGCGGGTTCCGATCGCGTGCGCCAGCTCATCCCGATCGACGCGGCGTCCTTCGATCGGCTTGTCTTCCGTCACGATGTAGGCGGCAAGATCAACGGGCATGCAGTATGTGCCGCTGACATCGCGCGGGCTTTTGACAGCCGTCCAGCCGATCGCAATGCCGGGTGCCCTCACAAGCTCGCGTTTCACAACGTCGTAGATGTCGAGCTTGCCGATATGGGACTTGACGGTAACGCCTTTAAAGAGGGTTTTAAGGCGCGCGGTCACCGCATCCCGCAAGGGTGTCACAGGATCGTTTGCAAGGAGTTCGGTCAAGGTGGCCGGTTCAATCACTGGAGACCTCCTAGCCCGAGAAAGTCGGTGACGAGATCAATCATTTCCTGACGGTTGTCATCAGACAGGCCAACGAACGGACGGGCCGGAATGGTCACCTTCTTGGCGCGGATGAACTGACCGCCGATCGAGAACGACAAGGCGTCGGCAGTCTTCGGCTCTATCACCGCGCCGAACTGATGGACATGGGCATATTCCCAAGTCGCGCCCCACTCGGCCGCATCGGCCTCATAGGTGCTGGCAATGCTGTCGAGAAGGTTCCGGCCGGTCTTGCGCAGAATGGACGTGCCTTCAAGGTTCTCCGCCCAGGCCTCGCCGTCCGGGGAAGTCTTTTCCTCTTCGATCCGCCGGCGCGTCTGGCTTTCGCCGAGCGCTGCGATCGCCGGGGTGACTTCCGCCGTATCGAAATCAAAGATCGGCCGAAGACGGACAAGGGCCTCGTCCAGATCCGATGTTTCCATGCGCAGGGAAAAGCTCATTTAAACACCCCTTAAACGATCGCGGGAGAACACCCGGCCGGGGGCATCAATCAGCACCTCATTCGGAGAGGTGACAGCCGGATCATTGGAACCTTGCGAACCGCTGCCATCGGACAAGAAGGACAAACCGCCGTTACCTTTGGCGATCGCCTCAAGCCGTTTGGTGGCGTTCTCATAGCGTTCCTTGATCCGCTCATTGGATCGGGAAAACGAGAGGGCGACGCGGTATAGGGCGATATCGATCGTGTAGACCTGCAAGACGCCCAGGCTGTCCGCGTCCAGGCGGCCCAGTTCATCCGAACCGTACCGGGCTCTCAAGATCGCGCGCACTTCCAGACTGGCGTCCGATAAACTTGCTGCCACGCGGTCCGCATCCACAAGGCCGGTCTCCTCGTCCGAAGCTAGAATAACCAGCTCGTTCGGATAACGGTTGTCGATGTCGGCCAGCGTGGCATAGACGGTCATGGTGGGTCCCTGACGTGTCAGTTAGTCTTCGAATTCGCCTTCAACAGCGAGATTGCGTTTGAGGTGATTGAACTCGGCAGGGGTCACGGTCACCTCGTCGCCGGGTTTCAGCATTTCGCCGTTCATGCGGACATGACACAGGAGCACGTGCGGCCGGGTTTCCGGTTCGTCGTCAGCAGCTGCTGTTTGCGCTGCCTGGTCGTTATCACCAGCTGCCTCTTTGGCTTCGGCTTCTTTCTTTTCCGACGCTGCTTTCGCCTTGGCGGTGACATCGGCGACGGCTTGCTTCTTGGCAGCTGCCTTGTCCCGTTCTGACGGCTTTTCATCGCCTGACTTTTCATCATCTGGCTTTTCGTCAGCACTTGCCGTTTCATCACCGGTCACCGCGTCTGCTGACGGTGTTTCGGTCTGAGCGGTTTCGCTTGCCGTTTCTTGGGTGGCGGCTTCTTCAGCGGCCTTTGCCGCTTCCGCATCTGCCGTTTTTGCAGTCTTGGTTTCATCAGCCTTGGCGGTTTCATCGCCATCCGGCTTTGCAGTTTTGGGGGCAGTTTTGGGGCCAGTTTTGGGGGATGTCTTGCGCGGTGCCATCTCATGTCTCCGGATTGAAAAGTGTACGAGGCGCGACCTGGGGTCCTTATGAGCCGGATGCTTTCAACCACCCGAAAGCCGAATGCGCGGGTAGTGCTGGGGGCCTTGCGAGCCGTACCAGACGCCTCTCTCAGGTATTTCGTCGCCACTGTTTGCGCTGGCCTCCCAAAATGAGACCCACCAGCCAGCGCGGGGCTTCGCTGGATCTGTCTCGTCACAAAACAGATCCAGCTCGCGGCACTCCCGAAACGTGGATTAGGCGGCGACCGGGTTTTGGATCAGGTAGCCAACGTCTTTGGCCGCAATCACTTCCTTCACCCGTTCGCCGGACCGGATCCGGAAACCACCTTCAAGGCCAATATCCGGATCCTCGATCCGGCCAGCGACCCGTGTGCCGTAGGTTGCGGTAAAGCCCCAGGAGACCTCGTGTTGCATATGGGCGGAGGGGTCGACGTAATGCGCGGCGATGAAGTTGCCCCAGGCGCGGGTGAGGTTCACCGGCTGTCCCGGCCGGGCTGCATTCACATGCGCGTCCCCCACCAGCACTCGCTTGATGGAGAGCAGATCGGCCAGCTGCTCTTTCGTGATGAAACCTTCGTTGGTCAGATTGCCCTTGATGGCATTGACCAGTTTCGGGTGCCGCTTGATCCAATTCCAGACCACATTGCCCATGGTCAGCTGATTGGCCCGGTAAATCAGTGTTCCCTGAAGGGCCGTGTCCAGCACGCCGAGGGGGTCGGAGTTGGCGAAGTCGGAGAGCTGGTCGCCCCCGGCCAGAACAAGGCGGCGGGCCGCTTGATAGTTGTTCGGATCCTGAACCACCTTGGCGACCCGCACTTCGCGGTCCAGCTGGGTGATCTTGGTCAGCATCATGGCCGAATGTTTTTCCGGATCGTAGGTCGACCGCTTTTGCGCGCGGGCTTTTTGAGCGGCCTCAATGTCCGAATTGGGAATGGGAACATCCAGACCGTAATCCTCGACAGAGCCGTCGCGTTCTTCACCGCTGAAGACAATTTGATTGACCTGACCACGGCGGCCGACTTGCGTATCAGGAACCGTGAAGGCTTCGTCGATCGGATATTCGGTCCATTTGAACTGCTCTTGACCAACGGGCTGGCGCGGCATGACATCATCAGCAATGAGTGCCTGCGCCGGGTTGGAATAGCCAATCGCGATGGCAGTCAGCTCCGGATCGACAACAAAGGGGCGTTTGGTAGCCATTTGAAAGAACCTTTTAACGGGCGTTTAATGCCTGAGGGTTTGAAGTCCGGGTGCTTTAAGCCGGGGTGTTGAGAATGCCGGGAGCGACAACCATGTCGAACCGGTCGTTTTCAGCTGCGTCCGACAGTGCGAACCCGGCAAAACGAACGATCGACCCGGCAATTGGAACGGCTTTCACCGCGCGGCCATCAGGACCGGCCGTGATCGGATCCCCGAAATCAATGTCGCCGCCAGAGACGACAGGAGCCGGGCCGGACAGGATGACATCGACCATGTCGCCGGTTTCGATATCGAAGCTGTCAGCAACCCCAAGGATTGGATCGGTCGCATCGGTCGCGGTCATCACTTCGCGGTCAGTTGCGGACGCTGCGACCAGACGCAGTCCACTCGTCAGGGCATTTGCCCGGAATGATTTGATGAGCGGCATCATTTGCCATCTCCTTTCACGTGGTTGACAGCGTCAATGATGTCGACGGTGATCCCCTTGGCTGTTTGCTCTGCCTGATAGGCGCTGGCCTTTGCCGCCAGCTGGACCGGGTCCAACTCATCGCCGCCATCGGCAGAGCCAGCGTCTTTGTCGTCGAGCCCGGATGCTCCGAGCCCCTTGGCGGTGGCATCCAGCAACGCCTTGACCTGCGTCAGGCCCTCATCGGTTGCACACAGTGAGGCGTAGTGATCCCGCTGTGCAGGCAGGATCTTCTTGTCCTTAAGTGCACCTTCCAGAAGTTCATCGACGTGCCTTTTGCGGGTGTCGGCCTTGAGCGCAGCCAGTTCGCCGGTCGCGGCTTCCAGCTTGGCAAGGGTTTCGTCATGGACGGCCTTATCGACCTTGCCCGTTGACAGGGTGGAAATGGCAGTGAGGCACGCGGCCTCATCTGCGTCCGCCGTGAGGCCAAGAGCCTCGGCAATCGCATTCATGGGAGCTTCCTTCAGTTCGTCAGGGGATGCAGACGCAAGCGCAGGCATGGACAGCGCCGGTGCAGATACCAGGGCAACGGAATGCAACCACGTCGCAGATCCTTGCTTGGTATGGGTAAAGGTTGGCGAGATGAAACGGCGGGTTTTGGCTTCCAGCACGTCCCGGCCGGTTTGCAGCCAATCAACCCGGCCATAAAGACCATCGGCGCGGGCATCCAGTTCCTTGATCCAGCCAACCGCTTCCGGCTTGCCGCCTTTGGTGATGCCGTGATCCAGATCGATCGGAATGTCGATGCCGTCTTTTTGAAAGCGGGCGGCGAGCTTTTTAGGATCAAAAGTGAAGGACCGGCCATCGCGGGTGACCGTTTTGCCAGCCGGAAGGATCTTGATCCATTCCGGGGCTTCAAAGGCTCCCGTTTCGGCATTGGCCGTGGCGATCTCGGTCACCACGTCGCCCTGGGCGATATCGGAATGTACGGTGGTCTTTTGGGTCATGCCGCCAAGCTACGGTGACGGCACACGCCTTACGGGGCTGACAGCTGTCAGCCGTGGCATTCAGGATCGGTTCGGGGGAGTGATTAGAGGCTAACAGACCGAGTTTTGATACGCCACCCGCAAATTGCATCGCGCTCGGAGAGACAGGATCGTTTTTAAACGGGGATTTAACAGGCTGGAGGCCCCTTGGGGTGATTTCGCGGGTATTGACGCGTCTAAACCCCTCCAGCGCGCTCACAGGCCGTTTTTTTAGATGGCCCCGATCGAAGCCTCGCAATTCTCCAACACGGTGATGAAGGCTTCAACATCTGCGGGCGCTGCTCTTGGAAACTTCGCATCGGAGATTTGCTCAGCATATGTCCCGGCTAGTTTTTCGAAAGCCCCGTCGATACTGAAACAAGACCCATGCTGATATGCCCGGTCACCGTCTTCCGATGTCTTAGCGATATAAGCCAGCTCCCAACTCGTCTTTCGGGCAGGCAAAAGAGCTTCAATGACAATTGCCCAACTTAAAGCGTTTCTGGAATTGGAAGTCGCCATGGAGGGCGGCAGGGTCTTTGGATCAAGCAGCTCAGTTAGGAGCGTTGCGCCTTCTTTATAGGAGTTCAGGACTTCAGGCAGGATGACATCCACACTGCGTAGGTTGGAGTTTGGGATTAGTCCTAACTCGGCTTGGCAGTCCAATACTTGAAGCGAATAGATGCTGAAATGCACTGCGCCCGCAAAAGGGTCTTGTGCTTCTCCGATGGTCTCCGCATACCGAGACAAGGCGCGCGCTGCAGAGGAACAATCCGAGTAGTCTGCGTACTGAGAGCTGGATCCGTCGCCAGACTTGAGGTCTTCGAAAAACAACTGATCGAATTGTTCAGCGGCTTCAACCAAGCGCTGTTTTGCAAGGTGGATTTCAGAAACAACCATTTGGCTTTCCAAACGGCTGCGATCGCGCTGGATCCGATCGGCCAAGAAACTGGTGATCTCATACAGCTCTGAGGCCGCGTACCGGGCCTCCATTGTGGATGGATTATCATCAGCAGCGGCCTGCCAACTCACAAATGCAAAAATCATGGCTAGAGCAAGAGACTTCATCGGCATTGCCTATCGTTTCAAAAAATACCATATTGGGTGCGTGGCGGCGCAAAATCGGTGGTGCCGGTCAAATGCGACCGCGAGGGGTCACGTCCTCCCGTCACTGATTTTGCTCGATTTTCAATGGCATACCCTTCCTATGTGGATTGGAAATCCATTGAGCTATGCGTCGCAGAAACTCCCAAACATCGGTCGTGCCGGGCTTTAAATAGGTAGGGTCGTTAGGGTCTGACCCCATCTTATTGAGTACATTGACCACCCAGTCTTTTTTGCCGAGTTGGCCGCCGAGCTTTGGAAGCCAGCTCTCCAACTCGCCCCGTGTAACAACAAAAATTCCGTAGTCCGCCATGCGATCAAACAGATCGATTGCAGCTTGACGGTCGGAACCTGCTAGCACTTCAACACCGCCATCAGTTTTCATGTCTTTGGATGTTGCATCAAACGCATTTTTTACTTCTCTTCGATCATTCCCCAATCCTTGATGTTGCGGGGTTGGAAAATTCGATGCCTTCAGCCACTCAGTCCAGACGGTGCCGCCCTCTTTCACTATGTCAATGTCGGGAATTCCCACCACGGGAACACCGAATTTTCTCATAGGGCCCAAGATCTCTCGAATCGTTTGCTTATTCTGAGCATTTACAAAATGAAGGGTTGGCAGATCGGGGTTTTCTTCCTTAAGGCGATGATAAATTTCTGAGTAGAATGCTCGATCATTATCGCTTTCAGTTACCACCATTCCATCGTGGAAAAGCCCGGCAATTACGTTGCCACTACGCATAAGTGGGCGTTGAGTAAGCATGTTAAGTTGTTCGCTGTCGACCAAATATGCAGAAGATTGTCCCTTTCTTCTTTCAACCCGGATGATGTTGACTTTCGCTCCTGATGAAAGGCACCCCATTACAAAGTCCGGACTGTGGGTTGCAGCAATCATCGTTCTATTCCTCCCCTCCGGCCCTTTGCTTAGAATGCTGCCCAACCTCCGTACCAATGGCGGGTGAAGAAACGCCTCAGGTTCATCAATCATGAGCGTATGGATATGAGGCTGAAAGTGCGCAATCATAATGCCAGTGTAGGCCTGCACTCCATCGCTGGCTTCCTGTATGCTCCGAGCTTTTACGAAGAACTTTTGGGCTTCTTCGGAGAACATCTTGGCAAGCTCGCCTGGGTCTTGTTCGGCTTGCCGGATCGCGAGGGTACTTCCATTGGTCAGAGGGTCGAGTAAGAAGTGGAAACCAAAGACTGCTCGGATTTCCTGGATGATTGATTTTTCTACCGCATCGGATCTAAAAATCTCATCCAGAAACGTGTTTGGAGGAGCTCCCAGTGATGCTTTCGCCTGAGGTGCTACCAAACTGAAACGCGATTTGCCATCAAGCAGCAACACGCCGAGACCAGCGACCATTTTCCACCATCTTAGGTCACTAGCTCCTTCGTAACAGAGTGTTTCTAATGCTTTTTTACTCACTCTTGTTTGTGTGAGGCCACCTGATGGACGAGCTACTCCCAACTCAATAATATCATCATCACGATCCTCGGAAGTTATTCTATACTTTAATGCCTCTGCGACCGCATTTTCGGGTGCTGGCCACTTAACTTTAATCTCTGAAACAGCAGCCGACTTCAATGAACCTACGTTTGCGTTTGATAGTTGATCTATTTCTCTCAGAATATAACTTTTACCGGAGTTATTTGGACCAACGATTATCGTGACCTCGTCCGAGCGTATTTGTACTTGATCGTTATTATCGAAACGCAGCGTAATTGATTGCAACAAGATCAATCCTCTTAAGTGAATGTGCAAAATGGAAATCGAACCAGTAGTACCGACCTATTGATCTCGACCATTGAGTGAATTTATGACCAGTGACTACCTGTCAGTATTCAACCCACTTTAAAGCACGATTTGCGTTGACCCGGTAGAGTGTATGCAACCTTAGATATCCAGCCGCTGAACGCTTGATCACCAGCTTCCACCATGCCCCGCCAAGCTGGACATAGACGGCCCGCTGCAACGCGTCCCGGCCTTCATCAACGACCCTGCCGGTTTCCAGCATGTGGTCGACCAGAGAAAAGGTGTCGATCGAAACCAGCGTGTGCTTGCCGGTCTTCACCGTCATGGTCTCCGATGAAACCACGATCAAAGGCGAACGTGCGTCGAGCGTCTTCTGCAGAGGACTGGAGACGGCGACCGGCAATTGCACCCGTTCTTTCAATCCGGCCAACACACGCGGTGCGGATCCGTCGAACAACTCGGCAATCTTCTGGCGGGCAATGTCTGGCCCGGCGTCTTCCAGCTCTTCAATCAACCGGGTTGATAGTGTGCGGGCACGGGAGAGACCCGGATTGGTATGCCATCCGGGATCAATGCCATCCGGGATCTGACTGACCGCACCGCTGCGCCGGTTCCGGAACGGCTGCGTCCGGATCTCCGGGGCTTCGGAGACAATCTGGACGGTCTCCCCGTCGATCGACATTTCACCGGCATTGATGAGCCTCTCCGCTTCCCGGCGTGTGATCTGACGGACTGAGCATTTGCAGCCCCAGCCATTGGGCGGAAAGTGCGTTGACCAGAATGGATCGTCCACGGGAAGAACTATCCCTGCCCAGGCAAGATGCTCTTGCCGTGGATCAGCTGCGGATGTGCGGACGTAAAGCAGATAGGGGAGCGCTAACTTGGTCCGCTGGATGCGATCCCATTGTCCGGCCGCACGTGCCGCGCGCATGTTTGACCAGAAGATTGTCTTCAAACGCCGGGAGCGGGAAAAGTCCACCTGCCGGTCTGGATCCTGCCCGGTCGGATCGGCAACGGCCCTTGGGCCCCACCACCCTTGTGCCTTGAGGCGCTCGGCAATCTTGGCTTTCCAGTTCTCAAACGTTTCACCGTTTGCGATCGCCTCATCCAGTGTGGCCCGAAAGGCTCCCAGCAGTTCGGTGTCGACCGCCTTGGCCACCGTGAATGCGTAACTGTGTTCCTCCGCCCAGACGTCGCCCCAGGAGAAGGCGGGCCGCAAACGCTTTTGCCGGAAATAGTCCGTGACCTCGCGCGGTGTCTTAAACCCTTTGCGAACCGTGGTTTCCGTCATTTTGGCACGTCAATCCTCGTCGCTTACGTCACCAAGCCCACGGGCGATCGCTGTCAGCTGCGACAATGCCTTGCGCAATGGCTCGCTGTCCGGCCCGGCCGCTTCGAGCCGTTTGCGCACGTCTTCAAAGTCTGTTGCTTCAAGGATGACGCTGCGCAGCGGCGCAAGAAGCGGGTCTGTAACGGCTTCCCAATCGACTTGTCCGAACAGCCGATCGAACGCGTCTAAAGACTGCTGTGTTTCAGGGTCGGCAGAAAGGCCGGCGCAACTCGAACACGCGCACCCCGTTCCATGAGCGGACAACTGCGCGTCCTCTTCCGCCTCCGGATCCTCGGTGTCCTTGTCGTCCTTGGTCCTACGCTTTGGAGCCGGTTTCTTGTCCTCTGGCGTGTCGTCGTCCGGCGTGCTCGTTGCGGCGAGCTGCAGGATCTCGTCCTCTTGTGCCGGTTCGCTCAAGGCGAGCTTTTCCCGGATCTCCCGCTGGGCGACTTTCAGCCCAAGCGGTACCAGCGTGCCAAGGGCCTGAGACAGCGCATTGATGTCTTCCGGTTCGGCAACCGGGAAGGAAACTTGCGGATAGACCTCTTGCGGGCCGAAGTTGACGTTTACAAACGGAATGATCAGATCGCGGTTATAGGTCGCCGCCAACTGTTTGCCGTCTGCCTTCAGGATATCAAGGCGCACCTCGTTATGGATCTGCGCCTGCGCCATTGACGATCCATCGTCGGCCGTCATGGTCTGACCGACGACCATCTTGGACACTTGCCGATCGACATAATCCAGAAGCTCGCCAAAGACGGCGGAGCCGTGGGAACCTTCAACCTTATGGAACTCGATGTCCATGCCCTGCGGGATGATCGCAGCCGCGTCGTTGGCAATCGCTTTTACCGCCCGCAAGAGCGTCCGCTTGTCCTGGGCGCTGGCGCTGGAGTGATACCGGCCAACCCGGAGCGGGACACCGTAGATCTCGGAAAACGCAGCCCAGTCCTTCAGGCCGAAAGACTGGATCAGAAACGCCCAGGCGGCCGGACGGGCAAGACCCCGGCGCAGCGGGATCCCCGCCTTGGTGCGTGGCTTGTGAATGAGGAACTTTGCCGGTGGCAGGTCTTCACCGTCCAGATTGGTGTCAACGCCCAAGCGCAGCTCTGTGAGAGACTTGCGGTCAAACTGGAAGTAGCGCGGATCCCGCCACTTGAACTCAACCGGCCGGAGCGCGCGCCGCTCATATTCCCACATGATTTCGCAGACCGAATAACCCTTGCCGATCCCGTCCGTCAGTTCGCCCGTGGTCTCATTGATGTCCGCGCCTTCCATCAATTCCATCACGGCATCGGTGATGTGTTTCGGGACTTCATCCGACGCTTCGACAACCGGGGTCAGGCCTTCGATTGCCAAACGCCGCGTCTGGAGCTGGGAGCCATAGTGCAGGTACCGCTCTTCCATTTCCTCCGCGAGGGTCAGGTAAGCCCGGGCGTGACCGTTCTGTGCCTGAATGAGGATCTGCGCCAGGCGCTCGGGTGTCAGGCCGGATGCCTCACGATCCTCCGCCGTCCGACGCACGCCCATGATTTCCGGAGTGGCGACCTCCTGGGCAAGCACGGTCTTTTCGATCGGGCGGCCATACTGATCAACGAGACTTTTCACCATAAGGCCCTCCCTGTGGTCTGAAAGGCGCTGTCGGCAAGCGGGCTGTGCTCAAGCGCGTCTTCCCCGGCCATGTAGTCGTATTCCGGCACGTCCCGTTCGCTGGCAAAGTGGCCGAGCAAACACGCAATGCCCGCGTCGCCGTGGCGCTTGCGCCCGGCCTTGGCCTTGTCAAGGGTGCGCTGATCGCTCGGGACCTGCGCAACACCCTTGATCTGTTTGAAGGCGCGCAGATCGTTCAGCGTGTCGTCGTCACGCGGGATGGTGCGGATATCGCCGTCCTCAAAGGCGGCTTTGAACTTCGGCGTGTTGTCCCGGTACCAGCCTTGAGAGAAGTGAACCGGCTCGATCATGTGTTCGCCGAATTCCTGTTGCGTAACCTCGGCGAGATAGGCCCCGTTGCCGGTGGCATCCATCGCCCCACCGGAAAAGCGCGGCAGGCCTTTAATCACATAAAACAGGATCTGCTTTTGCTGTTCATAGGGAACGTTGCGAAGCTCGATCGTAAAGGGCGTGTCCAGGCGCACATCCCGCCCGATCGCAAACGGCCAAATCACACTGAGGTCGGCAACGCGCGCAAAGTCCTGACCGAACACATGGCGCTGGCGCTTGTCGAGATCCTTCAGGAGCGGCGCGACGTGATCTTCCAGCCAGTCGTCGATAAAGGAAATCCGATCGGCTTCAGGACGGAACACAAAATCATCTGGACATTCCAGACGCAGAACCGGAACGCCATCCGCCATGCGGGAGCGGATCAACGATGAAGGTAAAAACGTGCCGGAGCCCTTGGACGGAATACAGAACAGCTCTTCGTCAGCTGCATCGCCATAGTCGGCCAGGATGCTCGCCCGCCATTCAGCTTCCATCTCCGGGGTCCATGTTTGACCGGTCCTCAGACACACCCGCTGATAAAGGCCATCTTCAAGGGCATCATCAAAATCAAACCTGATGAGCGAATAGTTTTTCTTGCCCGTCCGGATGTCCTGAATGAGTTCGTTGAAGGCGTTGTCTTCCCCGTCATGAGTGGAGATGATGCAAACCTTACCGCCCCAAATCAGGAAGGCGAGCGCAGCCTTTAAAAGCTCTTTCAAATCGTCATGAAACGCAGCCTCATCGACAATGACAAAGCCCTGACGGCCACGCAACGACCGGGGTTTCGAGGTCAAGGCAACGATTTCAAAGCCGCTGGCAAACCGGATCCGGAACGCCTGAATGTGGCGGTCGGCACCGTCGCTGTCGGTGCCATCTGGAAACAGGAACTCCTCGGCGGCAAAGGCGATCTTGTTAAAGGCCTTGGCCCACATGCCGCACACGTCGATAAACTCGCGGGCCATGTCGAGGTTATAGCCGATGTACATGGTGTCCATGCCGCCAGCGGACCGTTTGGACCCAGCTGTCAGAACCGCTTGCGCACCAAGCGCCCAGGTGGCCCCGGTGCGGCGGCTCTTTTCGACAACGGTGACAGAATGTGCCGCAGTGGATTTGAGCAGCTGCTTTTGGTAGCCGAGAAGAACTTCCACATGATCAACATCGGCAAGCTCTTGCAGTCCATCCGGCAGGCTGTAAAGGGACGCAGAGCGCAGCTCGGCCCATTCCTCTTGGGTGATGGCCCGGCCGGTTCTGAACTCGCTTTCCTGCGGCTCTATGCTCATTCCTCAAGTCCCAAGATGTCGGCCTTGATGGAGCGGACTGTATCGGGCGAGAACCCTTCCGCTTTGGCGACCTTATCGACCGCAGCTTCCGCCGCCTTGGCATAGTCCTTTTCAACCTGCGCCCGGCGCTTGGTCGAGATCCCTTGTGCGGCAGCGGCGGACTTCAAAGCGTTTGCAAGGTTCATGGCGGATTTCGGATCAAGGCCGCTTTCGCCCGCATCGGTCAAAAGCTCAAACACGAGTGTCTTTATGGCTTCAGAGGCGATCAGGGTTAGATCGTCGGACGCTTCTGCATCAAAGCTCTCGGCGATGCTGGCGGCAATGGCGCGGGTGTCTTCGAGGCGGCGTGTCAGGTGGGCCTGTTTGATCGCATAGCGGTTGAACGCGGAAAACGACGGGATCGTGAATTCAAGTTCGCCGCGATACTCCTTTTGCAGGCTTTCCAGTTCGCGGTAGAAATCCTCGTAGATTTCCGTTTGGGTCTTGTCCCGGCCGCGCAGATCCCGTGCCGCATCTGCAATGATGTGATCGCACTCGGGCGGGAGTTTCTCGATCGAGGACAAGCGGCCCCGGCCGCGACGCGGAGCCATGGTCAGTTACCGATCGACGGTTTCAGAACACCGTCCAAAAACGCCCGGCGCTCCACATGATCAAGGCCCGGCTGTTTCAGTTGAGCAACGAGAACAGACCCGACCTCAAACAGGTTGACCGCGCCCAGCTCATTCAGCTTGCGCAATTGGGTCCGGATGTAGTCCCGGCTCTTGGTATGACCAAAGGCCTGCAGGAGATGCGCAACCAGTGTTTCATTCAGGCGGTGGTCGTTTTCATCCGCCAAACCCTTGAGAATGATCAGGCGAACGTCCTGCGCGGAGTGTTCGGCGAAATCCATCACTTGCCCCCATTGTTGAGAAGAAAGTCGTCAATCCGGGTCGCAATCCGCTCCACCGCTGTCAGATTGGCCGACAGAGTTGCAATGTCGCCGCTGACTTGGGTGAGCTGGAGGTTCAACGCATGGAAGTCTTCACGGGTCGGCTGGTTCTTCATCACCGTTTCAAGGTCTGAGATCCGACCATGTAACTCCGCATTGACGGCCTGAAGCTCGGCGATCTTGTCGGCGTTTGCCTTGGACGGCCGGGTCAGCCACGTATGCAATGTGGCAGCGGATGCCAGCACAACAGCAATGATACCGAGCACCCCGTCGAGGGCCTTGATGTAGTCGAGCATTACGCCCCCGCTCTTTGCGCTGCGATCGCAATCTGCGGTCCGCATAGCGCGCGCCATTTGGCATTATGAATTTTGGCCTGCCGGATGCTTTCCGGAGTGTCATCCTTGGACCAGTAAAAGGGTTTGCTCGCCCCGCAATAAACCAGCGGAAGGCGGTCCTGTTTTTTGTCTTTCGCGGAAACCGTCACGACATCCGGGACCGGCCCGTCATTTTCTCCGGAACCCGTCGTCATCATGCAGCCGGTCAGGATGAGCATTGAGCTCATGCTCCATACCAAGCTCAGCAGTGCGGGCTTTTTGAAGGGCATTGGTAGCCTCCGTGAAAAACGCGGCGACCGCCTCAGCGCGGCCACCATTACGGATCTGCCGCTCCCGCATGCCCGCAGAAACTTCCCGAAGGAACCCAAACAAAGCACCGAGAGCGGAAATCCACTTCATGGCAAATCAGCCTATTCGACTGGTTGCGGTGACCCGGCCGTAGATGGCCAGAAGCCCGCCAGCCACAACGGCAATGCTGTCCCAGGCGGCAAGCGCCTGGTCGTACAGCCCGATGAGGTCTTGTTGGTCTGTAGCGGTGATTTCAAAACCGAATAGACCGGCAAGGCTGGCGACGATCGCGATCACCGCGCCCCAAAAGGTTTTCGACTTGAAGAGAGATTTCGTGCTGTTCATTTTCGAGGTCCTGAAGTTGGTTGGCTGGAGTTGGTGGCGCTTACCGTTTGGAGGCCGATGCCTTCAGCGCCTTGCGGGTTTTGGGTCCGACAATCCCGTCAGCAACGAGGCCTTGACCGCGCTGGAAACTTTGCACAGCACGGCGGGTTCGCGGACCAAAGTCACCGTCGATCGCAAGACCATGGCCGAGCTTGAAAAGCTGCTTTTGAAGATGTTCAACGGCAGGCCCTTTATCTCCAATCCGCAGCATGCGCTGGGTCAGGGCTTCCATCTGATCGGAGACAAAGGGTACGGATGTGGAAGACGCCGGATTGTCGTCTTTCCGGTAGAGCTTCCACGGCAACTGGAAGTGCGGACCATCAAAGAAGCTGTTCCAATCGCCGCCCCATTCGATCGGTATGCCGAGTTCTTCAGCCGCCTGTTTCATGGCGTCGGCAATCCGGTAGTAGAGCGGCACTTCCCAAGACACTCGGTTTCCGACCATCGCAACCACATCAACGGCATGGCCCGACAAATGCCGGGAGTTTAAGGTCTTGGAGGCACCGCGCCGGACAAGCTCCCGCTGCCGGGAAAGGGTGCGAACACCTTCGGTGATTTGAAACGGCTGGCCCGTGATCTCGGCCGCGCGCAAGACAACCCGCACTAGATCCGGGTGCACGCCCTTAAGTCGGTTAAGGCTCGTCTTGGTGAGTTTCATAGGGCCTAATCCTCAAAATGGGAACGGCCCTAAAGATCGCGGTAATGGGAAAAAGAAACGGGGCTGACAGGTGTCAGCCCGCAAGGCGTGGGGGGAAATCTGAACGTAGACTGAAGCGCGTTTTACGACTTGTCAAATGGCAAATTTGGGACCCATTTAATGAGTGCATCCAGCAGCTTGGCGGCTGAGTTAGAAAGATTTGCTACTCGGTCACTAAGCTTTCCTATGGCGCTCCAAGTCAATTCTTTTTTTGCGTTGGCGACGATACTGCCAGGTATTTTGTCAAGTCCGGTGTCGTCGTCTGGATTAGTGTAGATACTAAGGCATCCAATAGCCGCCAGAACCTGGGCGACTCGACTGTCCTTTAGAACAGGGTCGTTGATTCCTCTCAGGCATTCGGACAATTCTGTGAGAGTCTCATGTAGTTCTCTCAACAAGTCGAAAAAATCAGGAGTTTGCATATCGCGGCTGCGCGGTATTTCTTGCATTGTCACTGCAATTCCTAGTCCGCTTTCTCCCAAATCCGAGACATCTGTTGCTCCGGACTGCGGATCAAAAGCAAAATGCTCGACGGTACCGGAAAACTCTTTTTCCAGGAAATATGTGAGAATTATCTCAGAAATGTCACGTCGATCACCCTGCACAGGGATAATTTGGGTGATAGAGCCCTCAACATTAGAAAAATCTTGGGTCACTAAGCCCGGCAGATCCTTGGCAAGATCAAAACTTCCATTGTGATCAACACTAATGACTTGGAAGCCGCTTGCGGGGCGTATCATTTTACCATCTCGCCCAAAGAGTGCCTCTGTTGTAATACCAACTAGTGTTTTCATTTTATACCTGTCAGCGGATCTCTAAAGTTGTTTGATGTTAGCACTAGAACAACTTACCCTGACTGTCATCTTCGTCCCGCAACCGTGCACGCATGCGGAATGCGGCGCGTTCTGAAAGGCCAGCGCGGCGGGCGGCTTCGCGGGTACTGGTGCCCGCTTCCAGTTCGACGAGAAGGAATTGATGTCCTCAAAAAAGGCGTTTTATAATTATCAGATTGGATTTGATGGCCGCCAACATACTTCAGAGACTAACTCACCAAGCGTCCGGTTAGTGGCACTAGTCTTTGGCACAAAAAAGATAGTTTGTACGACCAGAAATGAACTGGCATGTGAACGGCAGAGTACCTGATAAGTCTCCACCGCCTATCGAACCGTTTTGACTATATGGAAGGCCAAATGTTTGAGAGTGCCCATTTGGCATATCGATGTTATGGCAAGCAGAAACAGTATAACCGGCTGGACATTTGTGCTCATTTGCGGACTTTGCATTGAATATGTAACGCATCTCTTTTGCAGCGCAGATGGCTACTATCTTGTTCGCGCTGCATGGATTTGAAGTACAAGTCTGGCCGTTTGCTGTTATATTGATTCCGCAACCTGGGTGTCCGTCGCTGCCATAGCTGTGGCAACCCACAACTCTAGTTCCAGGGTCACAGGTTACAGATGCGGCCACACCACCGGGTGCGATAGCTGACTTGATATTTCGTCCTTGCATGTTTGGTTGACAAATCATCTGAGCACGAAATGCCGGTAAAGGCGAAGCACCATCTATACACCCGCCCATGTAGCACGAGGTTCCATCTTCACTATGCCCGCTTTCGCATAGGTATGTTCTTTTATTGCCAAAGTTGGAGATCCCTGTAGTGCTGAACTGCAAGCATTGGCTTGATTGGGTACCACTGGGACAATAAAGGTTTTTGGCTTTGCTGGACTTAAATTCGTGCCTAATCCAACTACTCTCTGCGCCGATAGCTGGAATTGAGAACAGTACGGCTATCAAAAATAGAATTAATCTCATTGAAAATCCCCTAGAGCAAAACGAATACCGCCGAGGGCAAGTTACAGTGTAGAAATGAATAGCACCCCTAATAATTTATTTAAACAACTTTCCCTGACTGTCATCCTCGTCCCGCAACCGGGCGCGCATACGGAACGCGGCACGTTCAGAAAGACCCGCGCGGCGAGCGGCTTCGCGGGCGCTGGTCCCCGCTTCCAGTTCCATCGCAAGCCGCTTTTGAGCCTTGGCAAGACATCCGGCCGGGCCGCGTGGTATGACCACATGCCGGGCACCCGCTTCCCGGCCATCAGGTGACAGGATCCGGAAATGATCACAGATCTTGTCGGCGGCATTCCTGCCGACCAGCTCAACCAGCCAATGACCGTCCGGAGCACGGGCCGGGATTGATACGCGCGTGCCGCCGACCCGCTCGGCGATCGCCATGGCGACCCCGATATCGGTGATGTCGGCGATCTCGCCGAGCAGGCCGGGCAGCTGGTCACTCATTCAAGCGGCCTTCCTCATGCGCCGGTAGTTTTCCCCGAGCTTGTTCATCGCCTTGATCCAGTCGCCGTCGCTGAGCTGGTCCGGTGTTTCCTTACCACTGACACAGCGCAGCAGCTGCTCAAGAGAACCGGACGGGTGACGATCCCGTTTCACAAGCTCAGTCCAGATGTGCAGGCAGATCTGGAAGCGGTGATCGTTCAGAAGCGGATGCCGGTCTCTGTCGCTGGTGAACAAGGTTTCATTGCCTGTCTCGCGCCGGAACCAGATCTTCAGGGCATCAATCGCCTTGGCCGCGTCTTCGTCTTTGGACAGAAACCGATGATGATCAAGGCGGGTCTGGCGCTTCAACCAAACAATCATGGCCTTGTTCGACTTGTTGGTGACCACCCCGAGATTGTACCCGGCGATCCAAAGGGCCTGCAGCTTCTTTGCAAACTTGCCGGTCGCCACCGGGCGGTACTCTGCCGGCACAAGCTTCTGAAGCTCCGAAATGACCGTCAGGCGTTGGTATGAGGTCATGTCTTTGGATGACCGGCTACCGGTGTGCTTTTCGAGAAAGGCACGGTAGGTGTCATCATCCAAACCGGCTTGGCTTTTCAGGACGTGGATTTTCGCGATCGCTGTCATGCTTCAATCCTTGTAAGGAAGCCTGCCTTGCATCTGCCCACCAACGGCACCGGCATCGCCGAGCGGTTGGTGTTGTGGCTTTTGGAAAGCGGCTAATTCACGCTTTAAAAGTTCGTTTGTAACCGCCTTTAACTCGGCCTGTTCGGCCATCAATCCGGGCCGAAGTTGAACCCTGCGCGACAATCTGGTCCGCCAATCGCGCAGGGTTTGCGTCTCACTCAACTCGTACTCGGACGGTCTTGTGAGGCGGGCCATGTCAGGCCCTCTTGCTGTATCTTGGTTCAGGACGGAACGGCGCTGGTTGAGCTAACGAACGCTCGAAGGCAGCCGCTGACGGGTCGCCCATTAACAGTGCTGTCAGATCACACGGATGATCCGGTACCGGCTTGCTTTTGGCTGCTATCGTGCGAAACCGGCGAGGTTGCCACTTGGTTGGTGACACAGGCTCCGGGATCTCAACCGGCTTTGGCTCTGAGCGTGCGGCAACAGGGGCCGCGGCGGCGGCCGGATGGGGTTCAGGCATAGAGACTGAGACCCCAAAGGTTGCAAGGATCTCTTTGTATTCGACATCAATACGCTGCGCCGTCAGGCCGAGTTCCTGCCCTATGAATGCACTCTCTTCACCGAGCAATACGTATCCGATCAGCAGCGCCTGCTGCCGGTAGGAGAGCGGTGCAAGGCCCTTGCTCATGCTGCCCCCCCGTCGCTGGAGGGAACTGGACGAAGTCTGACCTTGGGAAACGGAATGACGTTTTCGGCGCTCAAGTCCACAACCACGTGATCGGTCGGGAAAGGAATGATAGCTGGCTTTGCTTCCATGCCTTCGGCCCGTTCGGCGGCTTCCAGAAGCCTTTCACCAAGGCGCTTGGTGAACTCCTGCAGCCGGTCATGCTCTTGGGTTTGTGCTGCCGTGAAACACATGTATCCAAAGTGGATGAGGTCGGTGCTAAGCATCGTTGCCCCCCGTGTTTTTCAAGCGGGAATGTGGGCAACCGTTTCGGCATGCCCGATAGACCTTCGTGCGAAACGGATTGGTCACAGCGCGGGGTTTCCCTTGCCAGTCCAGACAAACATTGCGGGCGATCTTTCCTTGCACCGGGCACGTCACAGTCTCGCCCATAAGGGCTCCACGAACCTTGTCGGCTACCTTGTCGATATCGCCCCGGTACTTGTTGCCAATGGCTTGGCTGATAGCGGCTGTTGAATACCCGATCCGCTTTTCGCATCCACGCAGGCCGTCCCGATCGGCAAGAGCTGCAAGTTCCCGGACCCAATCCGGCAACCCGGCACCCCAAGCCAACTCAGCCTTCTCAATCATTGTGAGTGCTTGGGTCATGCCGCGCACTCCTCGGCGACAGCCCCACCGACGATTTCCGACCGGTTTTGATCCCAAACAACTTTGGTCGCGAGGATCTTTGGCGCTCTTGGTCCAGTATTCATGGATGGCTTTAAACGCCAGATCCGGGTCAGGTTGGCACCGCCTGGGCGAAGGATTTGAAGATAACCAGCTGCCGCCAGACGCTTCGCATAAGACCCGGCTGTCACCGACGACACTTCAGTTTCGGGGATGGTGGCTGCGACGCCAAGTTCATGCTTGTCGAACTGCGGAAGCAATCGCATTGCATTCCACATTTGCTGATTGCGAAGGCCTTGGGTGCCGTGGGATCCATCCCGGTTTATGATCGGTGTCGCGGACGGACGCTTCAGGAGGCGATAGACATATTGGGTGCAGTACCCTCCCCGGTCGATCGGCACTTTCTCAGTGTCGACCACCTCAATGTAATCGGCTTTTGCAAGCCGTTTAACAAAGTCCGAAATTGAATAGTCGTCCCGGTCATTGCTTCGAAGGGCAACTTCCCGGACCGTGAAATGACTGTCGTTCTTGCCGAGGTCCCGGATCACGCTCCAATAGTGATCGTGTCCCCGGTAAATCGGTTTGCCAGCTGTGACTGTCAGTTCAAGTTGAATGGACATTACGCGGCCCTCCGAATGCGGCGGGGTGGCTCGCCTGTATAGAACTCAGAGGCGTGGAACTGTACTTCCGTCAGTTCATCGCAACCAAGGTTCTTGGCCTTGATCTTCATGGTGTTGAAGTTCACCGCCAGACGGCGTGCGCGGCCTTCGCTCTTTTGCAAAGTGGATTGGATCAAGCCTTCGGAAAGGCTCACGCCGGGACAGTAGATTTCAGCAAGGGCGTGGGCGTCGGAGAGGTCGCAAGGCTCGGCCGGAACCCATTGCAAAACCCGGTTGTGAACCCGCTCCACTTTCTGGAGTTTGGCCGGGAGTTGTTCTTCACCGATGAGAAGCAAGGGAACCTGACTGTGTTCCTGCAGCTCGCGGATCAATTCCAGCATGCCTTTGTCGGCGAGCTTGTCGGCTTCGTCTATGATAAGAGGACGGCCGATATCATCGCCGAGGGCCATGATGGCTTGCTTGGCAAGTTCCGGTATGACTGTGCTTTTTGGTAGGTCCACCCCCAACTCACTGAGGAGGTTCTGCAGAAGGGTCTTCCGGGTCCAGCTGTCACCGACTTCAATCACAGCTGCGTTGGTCATGTTCTGTGCGAAGATGGCGGCGAAGGTCTTGCCGTAACCGCTGTAGCCGTGAAACACGCCGATGCCTGGGAGATGGGGAGCGCGCCCGCGCAGCTCTTCCACCAACGTCATGAAGCGCCAGACGTTCTGAAGCTTGGCGAGACCGCCGCCATTGACATTTTGAGAGTTCATGATCATTCTAATCCTGTCTGATCTTGATTTTCGGCTCTGAGAGTTGCAGCTCTCAGGGCCATTTTCTTTGCCCATCCGATGGGTACGCGGGCGTTACAACTGGTTTGCTTGGTTGCTGTGTTCCTCCATCAATTTCCGGGCGCGATATTCGCCGCCGGACTGGTATCCAGTCAGCCAATGGGCGTCCTTTTCCGAGAGCTGCTGACCGTCTTTGATCCGGTCCTCTAGCTGGCAGGCACGCAGCCAACGGCGCTCCGGTGTGTCGAGAGTGTTGAGGGGTTCCGGTGCTGCCGTTCGGTCCGCCATTGGATTGCTGAACTTCGCCTTGACCGCTTCTTCAGCCGTGCTCAACGGGCGGGGTGATGGTTTCCGGCTAACAGTCTTGGCCGCTTCAATGGCAGGCGTGGTGTGCCCCTCCTGACGACCGGGGAACGAAACGATATCGGCGTTGTGCTGGGTGGCTCGTTTTTCCGCTTCCATGATGGTGCGCGGGGTGACTTCGCGGCGTGCCTGTTGGATCGGTTTTGCAAACTCTCGATAGATTGCGTTCTGCCGGGCGCGAACCTTTGCGATGGTTTCGACCGGATCAAGACCGGCAAGATCCGGACAAACCGCTTCACCCAGGTAGGTTTCGCCATCCGGCTCAAAGAGCCAGATCCGCCCAAGGTCATCGGGGTTCTGGCGGCAAAACACCTGCGTGTCCGGCATGACATCAATGGACAAGTAGAACTCGCCATTGATCCGGACGCCGTTCTTGGTGACGGTCCGGATCCCATCCTTGCCTATGGCTGGCGCCAGAAGGACGCGCAGGGTTTCTTCTGACGGTGCTGCGCGGACCGGGTCCGTCCAAGCTGCGGCCACCTGCATGGGTGACTTGCCCTTCAGGCCTGAATGGGCGCGGAAAGCGTATTTCTGATCCGCCCACCAATCGGCGTGGTGTTGAAGCTCGGCAGCGGTTAGATCGACACTGAAAAGAACATCATCTTGAAGGCCGAGACGGGCGTGGAATGCCTTGCGGCTCTCAATCACCTTCCGATCGGAAACACTATGGCCGATGAAGCCTGGAAGCGTGGCGGAACAGTCCCGTTGGAACGTGCCAATGACGCGTTCGACAGTTCCTTTTTGCTCGGGGCTGTAGGCTGCTGAAACATCAACCTCAATGCCGAGGTTGTCCAACAATCGCGTGGTGGCCCGCGCCTTGAAGTCGGACCCGTTATCGGTCTTTAGGATCTCCGGAACACCCCAAGCCAAAAGGCTCTTGCGGATCATCAAGCCAACAGCTGCTGCACGCGGTGTTTCGCTGACAAGGATCTTCACGCGCCGCGAATAAAGGTCAATGCATAGGTAGAGGTTGCGGCGACCATCTTTGGTCATAACGTCGGATGGCGAGGCGTCGATTTCCCAAACTTCGTTTAGTCGATCGACACGCTGTCCGCCTGTGGCCACCATGCGGACGGTAGACTTGTATTTGTCCGGATTGGTCATCCGCAACAGCTCGTTGCGGTGCTCATGTTTCCAGCCTTTAAGAGCGTTTTGAAACGTCCTTAAAGGGGGCATTGCTTTCCGGGTTTGCCCTTTGACCGTTGCGACCAGGACAGACGGTCCATACTTGGCGATCGCCGCATTGCGGATATGCTCGGCGCTCAAGAACCCATTCGGGGAGCGGCACCTTGCCGTCGTCAAACAGCTGGCAGAAGAGATGATCAGACCCCGACGCGCCGAGACCGCTGGTCTTGCAGAAACGGTCCGCAACCTTAAGCAGGATCAACCGGGCATCGCGGGTGCTGAGTTCGCGGCGGTTCAATTCGTTGGTGGTTTCAGTCTCGTAGTCTTCGCGCTCAACCCGAACGAAAGTCCCAGCATATTCCAGCCGCTGCGGGAGCGGGAGCAGGTCGATGTGGTATTCAAGCCCGCCGCCGCCTTCGCGGCCCTGCCGCTTGCGCGCAAGCGGGCTGTCGGCCCAGCACTCACGTTCGGCGGCCTTTTGAATGCCGCGTTTGGACGCCGGAAACCCGTCAAGCTTGAGGTCGGCGATCTCCTGCGCTGTCAGCCAGAGTTTCATCGGGACCCCCACGCTTTTGCCTGGAGGGTTCTCTTGAAATTGGAGACCTGTTTTTCGTGATCTTCGATCAGGGCGAGGGTAATGACATTTTCGTATTTCGCGGGAACGACCTTCAGATCGAAGTCATCGGCAAGAAAGCCCAGCAGCTCGGTCTTACCGGTCGCGCTTATGAGCGCAATGAACCGCTCCACTGTGATGTTGTTGTCGAGCTTGGCTTCGCTGGCATAGGCGTCCAGCGTTGCGACGGTGACCTTGTGACCCAGGCGATCGGTCATTGCGGCCGCGATCTCCTCCCGGCTTTTGTCACACTCCTTGAGGGCCTTCGAAACGGCGCGGCTGATCCGGGAGGCGAGCCGGGTGCCCGGGATGGCGTTCGGCTCAAACCCGACGGCTACCTTCGGCGGTGTCCAATCGAGGAACATGTCCGGGGTAAGGGTGTCTTTTGGGGGGCGGCCTCTACGCATCGAGCCAGCCCTCTTTTTTCACAAGAGTGATGATGTCTTTCTTGTGATTGCGGAAGACGGCGAACCGCGCGGCGCGGGGCAGGCTTGGCAGAATGTCACCCACCCGCTTGAGCAGTTTTTCGGTGTCTTTCTCCGGCGGTCTTCCCGACAAAAGCAGTTTTGCGTCGGCAATCGAGCCAGCCTTTGGAAGTTCACCCAGAACAAGGTCCAGGACCTTCGCTTGCGCGTCGTGGTCCAGTTCAGCCAGCGCTTTGAGGTCGGACTGTTTGTCTGCGAAGGCGGTTCCTTTCAACCGTTCGCGGGTGGCGGACGACAGACCCTTGTAGATCTGTACAGCGAGGGCAATTGAGCGCCATGAAAGGCCGGTGCTGTCTTCGGCATTCTGGCAAAATGCAAAAATTGCAACTTGCCTCTTTTCACCGCCCGTATGCTGATTTCCGCGCTTGCCGCCATGCTTTGTCTGCGGGTGCAGCGCCTCATAAATGCGTTTCAATTCAAAAAGAGCTTCACAGCGCTCCAGGGCGTTGAAATCCTTGCGGCCAAGGTTTTCCAGGATCTCATGCAACCGCAGCTCTTCTGCGGGCTGGTCGGTCGTTGGGGTAAGAACCCGGCAGGCGATCTCTTTACGCTTCAAAAGCTTGAACGCTTCGAGGCGGTGTTCACCAGCGACCAGCCGGAAGCGCTCCCCTTCAGAAACAACGTCGATTGGGGTTTTGTGCCCTGCCTCTCGGATCATGTCGGCGAGCGTTGCAGCCCAATCCGGATCCACCGGGCGCAGCCGGGTCTCTGGAACATCGATAAGTGAGATTTTGATTGTTGTGTCGGCCATCGAACATACCCCTTGAAAGCCGTTCAAAAAGACCGGGCGGCAGGAGCGACCTGGTGGTCCGCCCGGTAAGTTGGGGAGGAACGCAGCATCTTGGTCAGAGGCCACGCAAAGCGGCAGCGCCGCATCCCACCACTAAGCCGCAGGTGGCGCGGTTCCCCCGGCGCCCGGATGTGCGGTGGGCGCAAAGGGAATTTCAAAGGGCGTGGAAGCTGGAACAGCATGCCAGCGGGAGCCGACGCCAGCGCGATTGAACTGGTTTGCGATCCGCTGCGCGGTCAGTCGGTTTTCATAGACAAAGGCATCACCTGGAAAGAGGCCGGTTTCCCCAACGATGAGGTCTCCGGTCTCAGTCGTGACGAACGAAAACACGCCGGTGAAGAAATAGAAGATGCCGGATTTGGCAGTTTTCGCCAGGATGTAGCCAGACGCCGGTGTGTGGGCTGGTGTCTGGGCTGGCGGGCTTAGGTGCCAGGACGTGGCCATTTATGCCGCCTCCCTGTCCACGGACGCCGGCCGTTTTGGCCTAGCGGCATAAGTCGCATATTTGCTATCAAGGATTCGGGCGGTCGTCTTTGGATAGCGGCCTGGAAACAGTTTCTCTTTGGGTGTTTCGAGAAAGTCCGCAATGGCTTCCTCGGCCCAGGCAAGCGGGCGTTTCCAGACGTGGGACATGGACTTGGGATCCTTGCCGTTCGCCTCAGCGAGCTTGGCCATTGTCATGTGCTGGCGATGCAGCTCGGCTTTGATGGAAAACGGATCCCAGCCACCTTTGGGAACCTGTTTAGGCTTGGCCATAGCGGGTGCCTTTCGTGAAAACGGTTTGTTGCAGCAAGCCGTTTTCTTTGGGTTTTGTGTGTAACCAGTCGGGCCGATCAGTCGGGCCGATGAGAGAAGGTATATACCCGAATGGGTTTTTTGTAAACTCCCGTACGGGTGTTATTGGTGTTAATATTGGCGAGACCTGAGAAACGGCCTGAAACGCCATTGGCAGAGCGTCTTCGCGCTGTGCGGCGTGCTATTGGCGATCCTGATCGGGACGTGCTTGCTTCAAAGCTGGAGATAAGCCCTAACAGCATGTCCCGTTATGAGCGGGGCGAGCGGGAGCCAACCTTCTCGGTGTTTGAAGCTTTCAATAAGAAGCTTGGGGTAAACCTTAATTGGCTTCTAACCGGGGCTGGAGAGATGTTCGCAGATGCTTCGGCTATTCCGTCGGGGCCGAGGTTTTATACGATTAAGCCAGACGTGTTCCGCGCGGTCGGACGCTTGGTCACTAGCCTCCACAAAGCTGAAGGCATAACCCTCCCGCCAGATGCACTCTTCGACGAGCAGTCAAGCGCGTACAACACCTTAATTGGGAAGGCCGAGGATCCGTCAAACTCGGACGAACTGACCAGTCTGCTGCCCTGGCTGGAAGGTCAGCTTAAAAAGCAGCTGTCAGCTGCCCGAATAGAACCGGGGACCGGTAAACGCGAGGGTTGATAGTAATACAATTATCGATTGCATCATGTGCGCATTTACGTCAGTCAAGTGCAATGGTTAATTGATTTTTCGTGTTGCGCAGTCATGTAGGATAGTTCGATATCGTTTTAGTATTGGTAACAACTACTATGCGCCCTTGTTCGGTGAAAGACGCTAATAATGGCACCTCAGATGATAGCGTTACCAATCGAGTTTTGAGAAGTTAAACTATGCAAGCTATCACCCCACCATCCCATTCTCGCAAAACCATATTAACAGCAGCAGCTTTGCTCAAAGCCCTCGGGCACTCCGGGTTTGATCAATTTTTGATGGAGCTTGGTTTACCAGACAGAAATGTCGGCCTAGGGTCTGGATTAATGGCTAGGTCAAATTCGTTAGCAAAACACGCCCTTGAGCATCCGACAGCCCGAACAGCAGAAGGACAAATGCTCGAAGCCGCGATAGTGGAGAAAGCTTGGGAAATCTATCATTCTGGAGTTCTTCACAATATTAGACCTGAAGACCGGGATGCTTTCCATTTGGCAGCTTCCAGCAATGGTATCGTGGGCGCTGTTACCAATCCTAGTCGACCCGGAGCATCTCAATCAGCTGCGACTGTTAAACCTAAAACATCATCAAATGGATCCTCGGATTCTAAGGCAAATAAACGCGTCTTCATCGTTCATGGCCATGATATTGAAATGCAACAAACAGTAGCGCATTTCGTTACGAAAATTGGTTTGGAACCCGTTATCCTCGCAGACCAAGTGAACGGCGGAAAAACAATTATTGAGAAATTCGAGCACAATGCTGATGTAGGTTACGCAATAATCCTCCTATCGCCAGATGACCCTGTATCATCATCACATCGCGCTAGGCAGAATGTCATCCTTGAATGGGGGTACTTTATTGGTAGGCTTGGTCGCACTCATGTGTGCGCTCTTAAGCGTGGCGTAGTTGAACTACCGTCAGACATTATTGGAATTGTGTGGCAGGTATTTGATGATAACGGAGGATGGAAAAGGTCTCTTGCCAACGAATTGGATGCGGCAGGGCTAAAGATCGACAAAGATGCTGCATTAAAAGGATAGATAGGCTTACCTAAGTTCCCTTTCCCACCAGATCAGCAGGCGTGAACCACACAGATTTGCATAAAGAACCATACGGAACTCTAAAAAACATGCAAACATTGTTGAAGATCTAAATTAGAAATTGGGATTTTTTATGAATGTAGATTTGGAAGATATTGTTTCATCAAATCCGAAAACGATAAACAACTGGGCTGATTTGCTTTGGAAGGCCTTAACATTTCTTAAGCGCAAAGACCTCACTTCAAAGGAAAATAGGTTCAAAATAATATTAAAGATATACGACTGCATTCAGAACCAACATATTGAATATACAGAACTATTTTTAAGTCTTGCAAAGAATGTTGAAAAACATACAGCAAACGCCCAACGTCTCAAAAGGGTTATTGATGAACCTGACCAAGCACCCGCAACCTCGGACCAAATAACCACTGATATTGAAGCAGCAAAAAGGACGTTCTTTAAGAAACGGGAAGAGGGATGGATCGAAAGAAAGCTTATTAAGTTTGAAGTTAATGCGCAACTAGAAGCATGTCGGGATAAATGGGAGCAACAATTTCTGTATTTGTGCCTGTTATATTATGCAAATTTGGATGAGTACGAAATAGCTCAATTCGAAAATCAAATTGTTTTAGAAACTATGATTGAGAGTACGTTAGAGGATAGCGCAGTACACACTTGGAATTCTCCTTCTTATGCATTGGCAGATGAGATTGCAGAAAAAAACGACCCAGATGAAATACTTAAGTGCACCAAATCTGCGGTAGATCGGCTAAACAGGCGTTATTTTGGTATTGTGAAAAGTTACCAAAGGCTCAGATATGAATGGGCAACTTAACTGATTTCATCTGTTTATGGTTCATGCATGGAACCGCCAAAATCAGTATAGACCGTCAGAGTAAGCGGATGTGATTTTGCTCAGTCGACGGTCTTAAACGCATTAATTCGCATAATGTGTGTTGTGGAAAATTTAGTTCCTTGAGTTCCCACCTCTTGATGCTAGCTTGGGAACTCCGACAGCAAAACCAGCAGAAATCCGCTGAAAACACTGTGGTGCGAACTCTCACCAAAGTTTGCGAATTGGTTCCCATCTTGAATTTGCGCGGTCGCTGTTTTCACTAGGTAATTTCATGTGGCGCAAAATGGACCTCCGACCTCCCGTCGTTTTGTGCCAAATGAAGTTGCGCGGCCGTTTTCATGATTGTTCTGCCAAAATGGCTCAATTCCGCCAATTACCAGGTATTCCCACTTAATCCCGGATATTGCCTTAGTGCCAAGTGTTCTTGCGCGTTACACCATCTGTACTGCGTCGGATAAAAATTGCGCTGATGATCACCTCACCCCGTCCAGAAACTCGGCGATGTCTACCCGACCTTTATTTATGCATCTGAAAACCAACCTCGCCCAGATCGAAGCCAAGACAGGCCGCAGTGCAAAGATGATAGCGGTGCTGGGGGACGGGAGAAGGTCGAGGCCGGTTCGAGTGATGACCTGTTTCAGATACTCATATCGGCGCCGAAAACCTACCGAACGATAATCTCCGACAACTTCACCGCAGACGCCACACCGTCGATGACCGGAACTCTGAAGCGCTTCGACAGATCTTTGGCAAGGTCAGCCATTCCGGCGCACCCCAGTGCGATAGCGCCGATATCATCCTCTTCAAGTGCGATCTCTATCTCGCGCTCTATCCGATGACGGGCATCGCTAGCCGGGTCTTCCAGTGCCAGAACAGGCACCTCGGAAGCCCGGACTTTTGTACACCGATTGGCAAGTCCGAGGCGGCGGAGATTGTCCTCCAGGACGGGAACAGAAACGGAAAGAGTTGTTACAACGGAGAATTTCAGCACGCTGATGGAGGCGAGGTGATAAGCAGCCTCACCGATCCCAATCACCGGTACCGGTGATCGTTTTTTCAATTCAAACAAACCGGTGTCGTCAAAACAGGCGATCACAACGGCGGTAATCATCGGATTGGCTTGCAGTGTCCGGTCAAAGAGATCAAACAGTCCTGGCAGTGCAGCGGCGCCATCATCTGGCCCCTGGATGACCTTTGGGCCTTCCGCAGGGTTGACGGCCGTAATTCTGGTTGCCGGGGAAGCGGCCTGACGGGCGGCCACGGCAATCTTTTCCGTCATAGAAACCGTCGTGTTCGGATTGATGACGAGTATATGGTGATGTGTCATCGGGTCACTGCCACTAGACCATGCCCTTACCGGCATCCGATCCGTGCCTGGATCGCCGCCGGTTGATCAGCAACACGACTGTCAAAAAGATCCCGATGATTCCGAAGGAGAACAGCGTTGTCAGCGTTCCCAGCGCGAAGATGACCGGCGTCGTGACGTTCGTCGTCATGCCGTAGATTTCAAGGGGCAGCGTGTTGTAGCTGCCTGCGGTGAGTAGCGTGCGGGCAAATTCGTCATAGGACAGGGTGAAACCGAAAAGCGCCACGCCAATGAGCATCGGGGCGATGATCGGCAACACCACGTAGCGGATGGTCTGCCAGGCAGACGCACCTAGATCCCGCGCAGCTTCCTCATACGATTTGTCGAAGCGATTGAAGACCGCAAACATGATGAGCAGCCCGAACGGCAGGGTCCAGGTGAGTTGAGATCCATATCCGGAGGTCGACCAATGCACAGCCAACCCGGCTTGGGAGAAAATCAGACCAACGCCAAGAGAGATCAGAATGGATGGGATCACCAGGGACGTGATGATCAGATAAAAGAGAACGCCTGAGCCGGTAAAGCGTTTGCGGAATGCCAATCCGCCCATCACCGAGACAATCACCGTCGTCACCATCACCATCAGCCCAAGCGTGATGGACCGGAAGAAGCTGCCCCAGATGTCTCCAACAGCCTGCTGTTCAAACAGATCGCGGAACCAATGGATCGACACGCCGCGCATCGGGAATGTCAGTCCACCGCCAGGACCTTGAAAACTCAGAACACCGATGGTGAGCGTTGGACCATAAAGAAACACCAAGAACAGCGCAAAGAACGTGGCGAGCACATAAAAGGATCGGCTGCGTTTTTCCATGGATCACAGCTCCTTTCGAATATCGACGAAGCGCAGAAGAATGGAGATCACCAAAAGCACCGTGATGAGAAGGATTACTGCGGTTGCAGCGGCTGACGGATACTGCAAAAGCGCGATGTCATTGGAAATCAGACGGCCGACATTGGCCTTCTGGCTGCCGGACATGAACCGGACTGTGATGAAGTCTCCCATCACAAGCGTGATCACGAAAATAGACCCGATCATGATGCCGGGTTTGGTGAGCGGGATAATGACGTTCGTAAGGGTCTGATAACCCGACGCCCCGGCGTCCCGCGCCGCTTCGATCAGGGATATGTCGATCCGCATCATGGTGTTGAAGATCGGCACAACCATGAACAGCGTGTACAGGTGCACGAAGGCCAGGATCACCGAGAAATCTGAAAAAAGCAGCCACTCCAATGGCTCATCGATGACGCCCATAGACATCAAGGTGGAGTTGGCAATCCCGTTCCGCCCCAGAAAGGGGATCCAGGAAATCATGCGGATGATGTTGGACGTCCAAAACGGGATCGTGCATAGCAGAAACAGCACGATCTGCCACGTTAGTGAGCGCACATGAAATGCCAGGAAGTAGGCAACGGTGAAGCCGACTACCAATGTGAAAAACCAGGTAATCAAGGCATATTTGAGGGTGTTCCAGAACACTTGATAGGTGACCGGCGATGTCAGCAGGAACTCGTAATTGTCAAACTGGAACGCCGGATAGATCGAAAACTCGGTCGCCCCCCAAAAGCTGACGACAACAATCATGCAAATCGGAAGCACCAGGAAAAAAAACAAAACGACTGTGAGCGGTAAAGACAGCAGCCAACCAGTCAGATTGTTCGGCAAACGGCTCCACTGAAACGACGGCCTCGCCTGTTTGCCCGCGGCCGCCGCTGTCCGGGAATGAAGAAATAGATGGCTTTGGTCCGTCATGGAGCCTTTGTCCGTTAAACATCACAGGAAGTGCCCGGGGAACCCCGGGCACCGTTTTTGGAAACAGGCTTAGGACGCGATGAACTCGTTCCACTTGCGGACCATGTACTGGTTCTCGTCCATGACCGCATTCCAGCAGGCAACAGCCCCCATGCGGTCGTAGAACGACCCGCCATCGCGAACTGCGCCGGCCTTTTCCATGACCGTTCCAAACGGGTTGGTGATGTCGCCTTCGGCAGCCTTACCTTCAAACCAGAAGCCCCACTCGTCTTCGGACATGAAGTTCTTCGACGTTTCCGGAACTGCTGAGTAATAGCCTTGGCGCATGAGAAAGCCGCCGACCCAGCCATCGAGATACCAGTTGATGTATTCGTAGGCTGCATCGAGCTCGAGACCGCTGAGGCTCTTGGACAGACCGATGCCGCCGCCCCAGCTGCGGTAGCCTTCTTCAAGCGGCTGATAGACACAGGGAATACCCTGTGAGCGAACAGCGGTGATGGCCGGAGACCACATGGACTGGATGACGACTTCACCCGACGCCATAAGGTTGACGCTTTCGTCGAATGTCTTCCAGAAGGCCCGGAACTGACCATTTTTCTTGGCTTCGGTGAAGATACCAAGGGTCAGATCGATCTCTTCCTTGGTCATGTTGCCCTTGTCCGGGTATTTGTATTCCCCCATGGATTCCACAACCATTGCCATGTCCATGATGCCGATCGACGAGATATCGAGGATCGATGCCTTGCCTTTGAATTCCGGATTGAGCAGCTCAGACCAGTTTGAGATCGGCCGGCCAATCAGGTCAGGGCGAATGCCCAGGGTATCGGCGTTGTAGATGGTCGGGATCAGCGTCATCCAGCCGCTTTCGTTGTCGACGAACGTTTTGCCGTCAACACCTTCCACAAAACCGACCGTATGCGGCGCCGTGCCTTGCGCGATCGTGCTTTCGGGTGTCAGTTTCCCGTTTCGGAAAATACCGACAATCTTGTCATAGTTTTTGATTTTCGACGTATCCATCGCCTGGAGGTTGCCGGTCGGCCAGACCTTTTTGCAGATCCAGTATTCAATGTCGGCGATGTCGAAGCTGTCCGGCTGTGTGGCCGCGCGCTGGGTGACGGCATCACTGTCCAGCGCCGTCATTTCCAGAGTAAAACCGAGGTCTTCCTTAACTTTTGCAGCAACCTCGTTGAGGTTGGAAACGCCGGTTCCGAACTGGCGGAGCGTGACGTCCTTGATGTTCTGCGCCCAAATGGTTGGGAACCCTGTGATCGCTCCAGAGCCAAGCGCCGCGCCTGTTGCAGCTGCGCCCCCTTTGAGAATGCTCCGCCGGCTGATACCTTTTTTGTCCAGTCTGTCTGTCATGGTCCTACTCCTGTTACCCCTCTTGGAGTCGTGTTGGCCCTTTGCAAGAAGGGCGTGATCGGCAACCGTCAGGCGGCCAATTGGTGAACATCTTCCGGCTTCCATTTGAGGAAGACGGTTGTCCCGATTTCGATAGGGTCTTGAAAGAACGTTTCTTCGCTGAGAGCGGCCGTGAGATCTCCGGCACCGCCTGCATCGAGGGCCAGATTGACGGTTGATCCGAGATACTCGACATCCACCACGCTGGCTGTGAGGTGATCAGCTTCCTGTGGGGCCGATTTGAGAACCTGTAACCTGTCCACCCTCAGGGCGACGCGTGCATTCTGGTACCGAAGCACGTTGTGGCCACCGATAAACCTGGCGACAAATTCAGTGGTCGGCGTATTGAAGACGGCTCGTGGACTGCCTGCCTGTTCGACCCTGCCGTTGTTCATGACGATAATGTCATCGGCAAGCGCAAGGGCCTCGTCCTGACTGTGAGTGACATGAATAAAGGAAATTCCGAGCTCACGCTGCAGCCGTTTCAGCTCAAGCCGCATCTTGATCCTCAAAAACGGATCAAGCGCTGACAATGGCTCATCGAGCAGAAGAACCGAGGGTTCGGTGATGAGGGCCCGGGCAAGGGCAACCCGCTGCTGCTGACCGCCGGATAACTGAGCCGGCAGGCGCGCCGCATAACCGGCCATATCGACCAGTTCCAGCAACTGGAGGGCCTTCTTGTTGCGCTCTGCCAGACCTACGCCGCGCATCTTTTGGGAAAAACCGACATTGTCGAGGACCGACAAATGCGGGAAAAGCGCATAGTTCTGAAACATCATAGCCGTGCCCCGTTTTGCCGGAGGCAGGTCGGTGACATTCATACCACCAAAGATGATGTCGCCGGCTGAGACCCCTTCATGGCCGGCGATCATGCGCAGCGTTGAAGACTTTCCGCATCCAGAGGGGCCAAGCAGGCACGAGTAGGACCCCGCGGAAAACTTGTGATCGATGGCATCAACCGCAATCGTGGCACCATAGGCCTTGGTGACGGCGGCCAGTTCCAACTCCAGGGATTGTGCCATTTGAGAGAACCTCCTTCACACATTGCGATTGGAGACCTGTCTACGCAAACGGCGTGCCAAGGGTTGATATCAGCGGAATCCTGCGGTTTCTGTCATAGATTGACTGCGAGGGGTTAAAACGGCATCGAACATGTGCACAATTATCAGCCAAATAAAATACGTTATGATTAAATATTGTATACAGTCTGCGATTGCTGTGTCCGACCTGAACAGGTAAGGTCAACCAAATGCCGCACCGGGCAACATAAACATGACGATTTCTGTGACCGCTTCCGATCCATCCAAAACGACCTTGCATGAGGTATTTGCGCTGCCCCCCGGGCGGACACTGGAAATTTGCCTCAACATTCAGGCTGCGATTTTGGAGCACAAGCTGGCTCCTGGCGTAAAACTATCTGAAGATGAGGTCGGCGAAATCTACGGGGCAAGCCGCACTGTCGTCAGGGCGGCCCTGCAAGCCCTGGCGCATTCCGGTCTGATCAGCATGATCAAGAACCGGGGCGCTTACGTTGCTAAACCGACCATACGGGAAGCCCACGAAGTGTTTCAGGCCAGGGCCCTGATCGAGCCTGCAGTTGCGCGCCTTGCCGCCGATGCAATTACGGAAACACAGCTGGCAGATCTGAAAGCACATCTGGACGCGGAACACGCGGCCATCCACGCCGCGGATATGGGTCGTGCGCTGATGTTGTCCGGTTCGTTTCATACGGCAATCGCAGAAATCGCCGATCACCGGATATTCACTGGCATGGTTCGGTCACTGATTTCCCGGTCGTCACTTATCATTGCGCTTTATTGGAAGCGGTCAGACACCGCCTGTGAAAGCCATTCACATCATGCCCTCTTGGACGCATTTGAAAAACGGGACGGGGCCGAGGCCGAACAGGTCCAGAAGAGCCACATCATCGATTTGCACTCTGGTTTGGACCTGCGCGGAGAACAGGTCTTGAACCGATCCTTGCGCGATGCACTCGGGCCGCGCAGTTAGGGAGATGCTGGAGGACCGGTTCGTATATGGAACGCATATGAACTCCAGAGTACTGGCAGAGCGAGGTGAGCAGTCGAAGGAAACACGCGAAGCATATCGCAACCTCCCGCTTCTGGGAGTTCCAAACCGGCAAACATCGCTGAACGTTATGTTTAAGCGTACAGAATCGGGATCGTGTTTTGGGGACACCTCGATCTTTGGCTTGAACAGTCCACGGACAACGGGCAAGGTTTTGGAACGCTCAAGACACAGAATGCTGTGGTCCGTGACATGGATGCTTAGACCGACTGTCGACGAAATCGATGATTGACGGGTAATCTTTGCTCGAAAAGGCGATATCCGTGGACTGAATTCGGTTATTTGATGACTGTTTCAGCTTAGTCGGCTGACGGCATTCGCCAGAACCCGAAGACCGATGATCAGGTCTTCCGCATTGGTGTCTTCGGCAAAATCGTGGCTGATTCCGCCGATCGACGGGACAAACAACATGGCCGCCGGCATCAAGCTGGCCATGTTCGAGGCATCGTGTAAGGCGCCGGACGGCATCTCGCGCCATTTGCCCGAGGCCTGCGCCTCAGCTCCGGCACAAAGGGCCGCGCGTAAGGTCGAATCCATAGGTACCGGCTGCAGTGCCTTAATGGGCACGACCTCCGCCGCCATCCCATATTCTTCAGCGACCGCAGATACAAGATCCCGAATGAGGGCTTCCATCCGGGCAAGCCGATCGTCATCAACATCGCGCCATTGCACGTCAAACATGACTTCGCCTGGCACGATGGAGGGCGCGTTGGGCCGCAAGTTTACCCGTCCAAGCGTCCAGACTGTGCGAGGCGTTACAATGTTTCGAAGACGGTCGTTGAGCGCGGTGTTGAACGCCGACAGTGCTTGGAACGCGT
Organism: Roseibium sp. R5; assembly: GCF_055755305.1. Classification (NCBI taxonomy): domain Bacteria; kingdom Pseudomonadati; phylum Pseudomonadota; class Alphaproteobacteria; order Hyphomicrobiales; family Stappiaceae; genus Roseibium; species Roseibium sp. R5. Next base: position 2,324,242 of record NZ_CM146910.1, on the reverse strand, counting down.
CCTTTCGCTGGTGCATGAGTGTTGTTCCGGCATGGTTTTGCTGACCGGTCAGGGTCACTTGCAGCTGCCGGGACCCGACGATGTCCGTGACAACACCAATCGCCTCCCCTGCCTCGTCCAGCGTGCTGCCCTGTTCGATATGCAATTCGATGAACCCAGTGAATTGCGTGTACGGCACGATTCCGCCGCTAAGACCCGCGATGGCAGACCGTGCCTCGCGGAAGGAAACCCCGTTCACGTCCGTGAAGGTGTCAGCTTCGGCCAGCGGTGTCTTGCCTGAATAAATGCTGGATCCTGTCAGAGCCCCGAAGCGCCCTTCCTCGTCCTGAAAACTCACGACAGAAACGGAAGGACCGCCTGCTTCTTTTGCTGCCCGCGCGACCTCCAAAGCGGCAATGACACCCAAGGCCCCATCCAGCCAACCGCCTTCAGGTTGGGTATCGCTGTGAGACCCCAAAAGAATGGATGGTTCATCAGCCAGGCCAAAAACGTTGCCCGCCGGGTCCACATGCGGTGCAAGACCGGCCGCCGCCAACTGGTCGAACAGCCACGTCCGGGCCGCAACGTCTGGATCCGAAAAAGCCGGGCGCACCACGCCCTTGCCCACACCACTCGCGCCGAAGGATCGTAAGGTGTGAAGATCTTGCAAAAACCTATCTGGCTGAACCTGCATGCTGACCTTTCCAAACTCATAAAAACGAAAGCCTGAGACTTTCCGCATTTCAACAGTCTTTGTCGATGCTGCAACCCAATTGCGCGTCGTTCAAGGCATTTCATTTATGAGTTTGCCGGAAGGCCATACCGTCAAACGGATCCTGGCTTCTGTTTTCCAACTGGTCCATTCAGCTGCGCCGGCTGGTGCTCTCCTAAAGGCTACGGACAAAAGCTACCATTCGCCATAGCAGGGTCGAAACGCATTGCGATCGTTGTAGGGGCGATTACCAGATACTTCCCTCCAGTCTAAACTAACTTGCATAAAAGAACCGCTGTCCGGTGTAGGCCCCAAACCGGTTCTTCGCGTTGCCGAGCCGCAGGTTTTTTCCAGCCATAACGCCCTCGAGTTCATTCACCACGTCGAACATGAACACGGCGGAATAGAGATCGACGAGCATCTCAGCCGTTTTTGTCCTTACACCCTGCTCGAATGCAGGACCTATGGCAAAGGTACGGACAGAACTTCGCTGAAAAGCAGCGTGCAGGCGACAATGACAGCGGTCACGCTCAGGAGCAGAATTGCCCAGCTTTTCAATGAAAACTGGTCATGCTGAGCAACAATGGTCAATACGAGGCCCAGGAGAACCGCTGTTGCGCCAAACCCGAGAAGCGGAAATAAAAAGACGGCGCTCAGCATGACCAAAGGCAACGCTGTTATGCGGACCCATGATCCTTCCACCGCAAACTCGGTCACATGCCTGGTCACGACCAACCTCAAAAGGGCCAGGCCGACAATGACAGCCATTGCCATGGCGATCGTCCGGGGAAACACTGCAGCTTCAGGGTTCAGGCCAGCCGATTGCTGCAGAGCCAGCAGCGCAATACCACCGGCAATCAGAAGCCCAAGCAGATCTCTGAGGATAGCGGGTTTTGGCGCGCGTTCGCGTTCATCTGCCGGCGTCACGGTGCTTTTGGAAACGAGTTGTTTCAAACGCGGCAAGAACGGATAGAAGAAGGTCAGAAGTGTCAGTGCAATGATGGCCATTGACAGCGGCCGCCCAAAGAATTGTCCCCAAAGATTTCCAATCGCGTCGCCGATCGTCCAGCTTTGGACAAAGCCTTGTTCTGCAATCCGGCCAAGAATCAATCCAAGAACGATAGGTGAGACGGAAAACCCACGCTTGCCGGCAACCCAGCCGACAATGCCAAGCACAATCATAATCGCGATATCGGACAAGCTGTTGCGGATCGCGAACGTGCCAATCACCGTCATGAAGGCGACGATTGGAACGAGTGCGGCTTTCGGGGCCCGCACGATGGCACCGTAAGCGAAACGGCCGATCATCAGTCCGACGGGCAACATCAAGACAGTGGCAAGCAAAAGGCCGAAGATGAAGGTGTAAACGATATTGGCACCGTCAGCGAAAAGGCTTGGCCCCGTCCGCACACCTTGAACCAGCAGAGCCCCCAAGATAACCGCATCCGGCGGGGTTCCAGGGATGCCCAGGACCAAGGTCGGAATGAAGCCACCGCCAACAGTGGCATTGTTGGCCGATTCCGTCGCAACGATCCCGCCTGGGTTGCCTTCGCCATAGGGCGGTTTACCCTTGTTGGTGCGCCGTGCCTCTGAATACGCAACCAGGCCCGCGATCGAGCCACCTGCCCCTGGAAGCGCTCCAACCATCGTGCCAATGACCGAGCTGCGCATCACATTGATTTTGTTCTTCAAAAGAAGGCCAAATGCTTCTGGCAAACGGAAGCCACGTGTTTGCTCCGGCGCCTTGAGGTGCCGGTCCGGCGTTGCAACCAAATCGATGAGCACCGGTATGCAATAAAGACCAATCAGGGCCGATACTGTCTCAACTCCGCCCAGAAGCACATTTGACCCAAATGTGAAACGAACCTCAGCACTCGTTTCAGAAATCCCGATCATGGCGAGCAACAGTCCGAAGCAGGCACCGATCACGCCTTTCAGAAAATCCCCTGTCGACAGCGCTGCAATCAGCGACAGTCCAAAGACCGCCAGCCAGAAATACTCCACAGGACCAAATGCCAAGGCGGCTTCTGCCAACGGCGGCGCCAGAAACAAGAGCGCTAAAGCGCCGACGAGCCCGCCGATCACCGACGAGATACATGCGACTGACACGGCGAGATCGCCATCACCCCGTTTGGCCATTGGATAGCCGTCGAAGGTGGTCGCAATTGCCGACGGTGTTCCGGGCGTATTCAACAAGATGGCGGCATAAGCGCCGCCATAGATCGCCCCGGTATAAATCGCCCCCATGAGAATGAGAGCGCTGTCCGCAGACATTGTGAACGTCAGCGGCACAAGCACGGCGACTGCCATGGTTGCAGTCAATCCTGGAATGGAACCAATGATCGTTCCCGCTGCGACACCCAACAGGGCAAGCAGCAGGTTCAGCGGTGACAAAGCACCGACGATAAACTCGAGCATGAATTCCTCCCGGGAGAGACGCGGAACGTCACAGGTGTGAGGATGAAGGCGCAAACAGCGCCTTCATCAATATTATCAATCAATAATGCCAGCCGAACGCGCGGCGTTCAGATACCCTTCGGCTTTATCGGAGATAAAGGCGTCCATATCAGCCCCGTAGCCAACGTCCACGAGCGCAAAGCCGCCATCGAGCATCTGTTTTTGGAAGTCCGGATCTGCGTTGATGGCCTTGATTGCGTCAGACACCTGTGTCCGGACCTCTTCAGAAGCAGAGTTCGGCACGGCGATACCGCGATAGGCACCGGACACCATATCATAGCCCAGCTCGCGAAAGGTCGGCACATCAGGAAACGCCGGGTGGCGGTCTTCCATCGCAACAGCCAGCAAGCGGACCTTGTCCCCCTGCGCAGCACCAACGGTGGTGTACCCCCAAGCCGCCTTCACCTGCTTGCCAAGAAGGGCCGTTACAGAGGCCCCTGTGCCTTTAAACGAGACGTATGTACTCTCCATTCCTGCCATCTCATCAAACTGGACTTGCGCCAGGTGATTGGCTGTCCCTTTGCCTGAACCGGAAAAAATGACCTGCTTCGGGTTGGCCTTGGCATCATCAATCAGGTCCTGAAGCGTCATGTACGGGCTGTCTGCCGTAACCACAATGGCATCCGGCGTGTAGTGGAACATGTAAACTGCAGCCAGGTCTTCTGTTTGAAACCCGACGTCGCCTTGTTTTGGCTTGATGATGATATGGGGAAGGTTGATCCCCATAATGACGGATCCGTCGCCGGCCATGTTGTTCAGTTGCGACCAGCCAACGGCGCCACCGCCACCTGGCTGGTAATTGACAACCATTTGTTCGCCGTAAAGCTTCTCAAAGAAGGGTTGCTGGAAACGCGCGGTTATATCGGATTCTCCACCCGGGCCAAACGGAATGATGTAATCAACACTTCCGCTTGGGAATTCTTCCGCAGATGCAGCGCCGGCGAACACCGCCAGTGTCGCCGCCAATAAGGCAGACTTAAGTTTCATGCTTATTTCCTCCCTGTTGAAATGCATGTATTTTTGATCTTTTTTTTGATCTTAGGCATTCAACATCGCTCTCGTCACGTGTTTTTACGTAAGGAAGCCGGAAAAAATCATGCTCCTTCTTCGGTCAAACCTTTCAATACATTTTCTACAGTCACTTGGCTGACACGCACATTCGCCTGCCTCGTAACACCGGCAATATGCGGTGTCAGAATGAGATTTGGACAGTCCTTGAAGACGTCGGCTGCGGCACCGTCGAGGGGCTCCTGTGCAAATACATCTATTGCGGCACCGGCCAATCGACCGGATCTGATCGCGCTGACGAGCGCAGGCTCATCAACAATTTCACCTCGCGCCGTGTTGATGAGCAACGCACTGGACTTCATCTTTGAGAGCTCGCTCGCACCAATCAGCCCAGCCGTGGCAGGGGTCAACGGAACGTGCAAGGACACGACGTCTGCTCTTGCGAGAAGGTTCTCAAGATCGCAGGATTGGACGTGGGTCCACGCAGGGTCCGTATCGGCGAGGTAAGGATCGAAGGCGATGATGTTCATGCCGAATGCACGCCCAACCTGAGCGACTGCCTGAGCAATTTCACCAAACCCAACGAGGCCGAGCGTCAGCCCCTGGATTTCGCCGCCCGCACCAAGTGCAGTGCGAGGCCAAGTCCCCTCCAGCATTTGCTGATTTGAGGTGAAGGCACCGCGCCGCAAAAACAGCATAGCCCCAAAAACATACTCCACGACTGATTGCGTGTTGGCACCGGTCGCGGGTCTGACACTGACACCCCTTTTGGTGCACTCCTCAAGGTCGATGTTCTCCAGCCCCACGCCCAGCCGACCAATCACACGCAATTTTGGCGCGGCATCCAGGAGGCGAGCGCTGACCTGCGTCCGGTTCCGCACGATCAATGCATCTGCATCAGCAAGTTTCAGAAACAGCCTTTCTTCATCATCAACCAATGACGGATCATAGAACACCTGGAATGCAGGCCCGAATTTCTGAAGGGCGGCTTCATCCATGAACTCTGAAACAACAACTTTTTTTTCCAATTGCGCTTCCCTCCTCATCCCCCGCGTTGGCGACCGACCCATATAAGCCGATACATCCGAGGCGACCAAGGCCAGACCAGCCAGGTCACCCGCATATTCAAGAACAGGGAGATCTCAATTGCGCATCGTCGATATCCGGGAAGTGACCAAGCCAATCTCTTCGCCGATCAGAAATGCTTACATTGATTTCAGCAAAATGACCGCGAGCCTTGTAGCCGTCATCACAGATGTCGAACGGAATGGCAGGCGCGTCGTCGGATACGGTTTCAATTCAAATGGCCGCTATGGACAGGGCGGGCTTATCCGCGAGCGTTTCCGCAACCGCATTCTCGAGGCCGAGCCAAAACAACTCCTCAACCAAGACGGCACCAACTTCGATCCTCATGCCATCTGGGCAACGATGATGCAAAATGAAAAGCCTGGAGGCCATGGAGAACGATCTGTTGCTGTTGGCACGATCGACATGGCGGTTTGGGACGCGGTTGCAAAGATCGAGGAAAAGCCGCTTTTCCGCTTGCTTGCAGATCAAAACCGACATCAAGCCGATCCAAAGGTCTTCGTTTATGCAGCGGGTGGATACTACTACCCCGGAAAGGATGATGCTTCGTTGCGCGCGGAAATGCGCAGCTACGTTGATCGGGGTTATACCGTCGTAAAAATGAAGATCGGCGGTGCATCGATTGACGAAGACCAACGCCGGATCGAATCCGTACTCAACGAGGTTGAAGGCGATGCCAGACTCGCTGTGGACGCGAACGGCCGGTTCGATCTGGAAACGGCGATTACCTATGCCAAGATGCTGCGGCGTTATCCGCTGTTCTGGTTTGAGGAGATCGGCGATCCTTTGGACTACCAGCTTCAAGCGGCAATAGCGGAGTTTTATCCGGCACCGATGGCAACCGGAGAGAACCTGTTCTCCCACCAGGATGCTCGCAACCTGCTGCGGTATGGCGGCATGCGCCCCGATCGGGACTGGCTGCAATTCGATTGCGCGTTGTCCTATGGCCTCGTGGAATATCTTCGCACGCTCGACGTATTGCAGGAGCACGGCTGGTCGCCAGCACGATGCATCCCCCATGGCGGGCATCAGATGTCGCTAAACATCGCGGCAGGGCTGGGTCTTGGCGGCAACGAAAGTTACCCGGATCTCTTTCAACCCTACGGCGGATTTCCAGACGGAGTTGATGTGATTGATGGGCATATCATCATGCCTGAACTGCCCGGCATCGGATTTGAGGGCAAGTCAGATCTGATCACGGTTATGCGGGATCTCGCTGAATGAGCCCATTACCAAGACCCAGATCTTTAATCATTCAAGACAAGCGCTTAAAAAGGCCAAGTTGGGGTTTTGAGTGGGGATAGGGCAAAGTGGAAAAACGGAAACTGGGGGCCAATGGGCCGGAAATAGGCGCAATCGGTTTTGGAGCCATGTCGTTCTCCGACATGTACGGACCAACGAATGAAAGAGAAAGCCACGCCATTCTCGATGCCTGCCGTGACCTTGATGTAACTCACCTGGACACCGCAAATGTCTACGGCATGGGAAAATCGGAAACGGCGATTGGCACTTATCTGAAAGCCAATCCCGGCACGCGGGACGAATTTGTTATCGCAACAAAAGCCAGCATCACCCGCGATCCAGATGGGAACCGGAGTTTCGACAATTCGGCAGAGCACCTGGAAAGTGAACTGGACAAGTCTTTAAAGCGGCTCGGACTGGAGTACGTGGACCTGTTCTATGCCCATCGCCGTGATCCACGCTTCAGCCCGGAAGAAACGGCTGCCAATCTTGGCCGGCTGGTAGAAAAGGGCAAAGCCCGCGCAATCGGCTTGTCGGAAGTGGCACCATCGACCCTGCGGCGCGCGATGAAAGCCTTTCCAATTGCCGCCGTGCAATCGGAGTACTCCCTTTCGACCCGGTTTCCAGACCTTGGACTGGTTCAAACTTGCGCTGAACTCGGGGTGGGCATGGTCGCGTTTTCTCCGGTTGGCCGCTCGCTGTTGACGGACAACCCAATCCCAAGCGACCGCATTCCAGATCTGCCATTTCTCGCCGGAAACCCGCGTTTTATGGAGCCGAACCTTTCAGAAAATCTCAGGATCTTGGAGGGTTTTCAGAACCTCGCAGCTGAGATGGGCACCACAGCGGCGGGTCTAGCCAATGCTTGGCTTTTGACACGCGGACCGCATGTGATCCCGATCCCGGGCACACGATCAGTAGATCACTTGAAGGAATGTATAACCGGGGCATCCCTCGTCCTCTCCGCAGCTGATCTGGACCGTATCGAAACCGTTCTCCCAGTTGGATGGGCCCATGGCGATCGCTATTCAGATGCCCAATGGATCGGACCAGAACGATTTTGTTGAAGAAGGACAGCTTCGGCAAATGCCTGAGGATCTGATGGAGATCAGAGTTACAGCGGTATGGCAGTCGGAGCTTGCCGCCGTCGGCAAAAAAACAAGCTTAGAGTGCTGTTCTGTAGGTACCCTTCTTCGGATACTGTGAGACATGAGACGCCCTAAGAAGCCGCTGCCTTCCAGGTTCTGTAGACATAAGAAGTGGCTGCAAGAGGCCACTACATAAACGGATGTCGCGTCTCCAAAAAAGACCATATTGAGCGGGTCAGTCGATTGGTGTGCTTGTCATTCCGGAACAAAGTGATTTCCAATGGAACAGACCATTCAGGCCGCCCAGTCTGCACCAGTGCTCCGGACCGGATATCCTGTGCGACAAGGGTTTCAGGCAACCAGGCGACCCCCATCCCGTCGCGCGCGCGGATCCTTAATGCACCTGCCATGGCGTTTTCATAAACGACCCGCAAACGGTCCTGGATTTTTTCTTGCTGGAACAGAGACCCAAGATGCTGGCCGATTGGCGCCTCGTCACCAAAGCGTAGAAACGGCAATTCCAAAAGGCCGGAATTCAGATCGAAGAGCGGGGCACCGTCAGGCGTCGGTTTCGACACTGGGATCAACGTGTCCTGACCGATTTTCAGAGTCTCAAGCGGCAGTGCGTTGCTGCGTGCCATTCGGCGGCCAGTGTCACAATAGCGGACGCGCGCACTCTCATAAGCGATTACAAAATCGACATCGCCATTTTGCAGATCCCGCAGGCAGTTTGGCAAATCGTCCGCCCGAAGGCGTGACATGATAGGACCATAGGTTTCCTCAAAACTCTGCAGCCAGGTGGGATAAAACCGCCATCCGATGGAATGCTGGGCGCCGAAAGTCACCACATATTTGTCGGGCAAGGACTGGGCCTCAAGCAACTGACTCCGTTCGTGCTCGACCCGGTCCAGCGCCTGTGTGCCCGCTTCCAGCATCTGCAACCCGGCCGGTGTTAATCGCACGGGCTGTCGGGATCTATCGACCAATGTCACGCCGACCCAGGCTTCAAGCGAACGAATGCGTCGGCTGAATGCTGACTGACTCAGATTACACAGTTGCGCGGCCTGGGAGAAGTTACCGGTCTGGCTCAGTCGAAGAAGGTCCCGGAAAAGATAGAGATCCATACCGGGATCATGCAAAAATTGCATAATGTAATGCAACCATAAAATTGGACGACCACTTTTTATTGCCTCATTCTTGATCGTGAGGAAAAACTAAGCAGGTCGAGCCAATGTCCGTTGCAACAATAAATTTCAAGACCAAGCCACGTATTGATTTTGAGCCGTTTCCACGCATCAGCCTATGCCACCAACCAACGCCGATTGAGGAAATGCCACGCCTAACGGCTCATCTGAATGGGCCCAAACTGTTCATCAAACGAGATGATTGCACCGGACTTGCAACAGGGGGCAACAAAACCCGCAAGCTCGAGTTCTTGATGGGAGATGCTCTCCGTGTAGACGCCGATATGGTCGTTACTCAAGGTGCCGTCCAATCCAATCATGTCCGCCAAACCGCTGCCGCTGCGTGCCGATTGGGCCTGGATTGCCACGTTCTTTTGGAGCGCCGTGTTCCAGACCGGGACACCGCCTACGAGGAGACAGGCAATGTCTTTCTCGACAAGCTGTTTGGCGTCACCTACGAGTTTCGCCCTGACGGCCTTGACATGAACGCGGAAGCGGAGGCTGTCACGGAGCGTCTGCGTGCGGAAGGTCGGCGGCCTTACTTCATCCCCGGTGGAGGATCGAATGCAATCGGCGCTCTGGGTTATGCGAGCTGCGCCCAGGAAATCGCAGACCAGTGCGCTGAAACAGGCCAGACCTTCCAATGGCTGGTCATGGGCACGGGAAGCTCAGGCACACAAGCCGGCCTGGTCGCAGGATTTCACATTCTGGGATACGACCTCCCCGTTATGGGTGTCAGTGTTCGCCAGCCACACGAGCGGCAAGTCACTGCCGTGCATGCCACAACGGAAAAAACACTCGAAAAACTGGGCGGCACCTCCATCGAAAAAGAGAAAATCCTCGTCGACGATGGGTACGTCGGAGAAGGCTACGGCCTGCCAGCAGAAACCACCCTTGAGGCCATTCACCTGACCGCACGTCAGGAAGGAATCCTTCTGGACCCGGTCTATTCGGCCAAGGGCATGGCCGGCCTGATCGGCCTCATCAGACAGGGCTTCTTCTTACCTGATGACAATGTCCTTTTTTTGCACACAGGCGGCTCAACATCCCTGTTTGCCTATGAAGATCAGATACTTGGGAGCATGGGATAACCGGAAAAACCGGAGCCCGACGAACAAAAAGCCGCAATTACCGGCACCTTTCACCAGAGGAGTTGAACATGAACACGAGTTTGAAAAGCATAACGTTGGCCACGGCAATCAGCGTCATGACGCTGCCCGCATTTGCAACCGAGGAAGTAAAGATTGGTGTCCCGAGCTGGACCGGAGCTCAAGCGATCGCGCACCTTTTGGGCGCTGTGGTGGAGATGCGGATTGGCGGTAAGGCTGAAATGGTCCCAGGCAACAATGCGACCATTTTCCAGGCTATGGACCAGGGCAAGGGAGACATTGACGTTCACCCGGATGTCTGGCTGCCAAATCAGGAGAGCTTTACCAAGAAATATGTCGATGAAGCGGGAACGGTGACCCTGTCTTCAAACCCTTACGAAGGCAATCAGGGCTTCTGCGTTTCCAAGGATTTTGGTGAGGCAAACAACATCACGGATATTGCCGACCTTGGCCGCCCAGACGTTGCAGCAATGATGGACAGTGATGGCAACGGCAAGGGAGAAATGTGGATCGGCGCGCCCGGCTGGGCTTCTGCGAATGTGAATGAAGTCAAGGTGCGCGACTATGGCCTGATGGATTTCATCGAGCCAATCCGAGCAGAAGAGAGCGTCAAGACTGCACGGGTCAAGGACTCCATTGCAAAGGGCGAAGGCTATGCTTTCTATTGCTATAAGCCACACGCCATCTGGTACATGTTTGACGTCAAGATGCTGACAGAGCCGGCTTACGACCCGGCGAAATATGTCATGGTTCAACCCTCCGATGACGCGGACTGGTTCAGCAAGTCGAACGTGGCCACCAAAGATGCTTTGAAGAAGGTCCAAATTGCCTGGTCGAACTCCCTGGCGGACAGATCCCCGGCGATAGCCGAGTTTTTTGCAAACTTCTCCTTGAATGCCGACGATGTCAGCAATTTCGCATACGAGATCAGCGGCAAGGGCCGGGAGCCAGCAGAAGTTGCTAAGGAGTGGGTCGAGGCAAACCCGGACCGGGTTGATGAATGGCTGGGTCTTTGAACCGCTAAGCTTGATATTCATGGTGCCGGCTCAGCCGGCACCATCTGCTTTCTAGCATCGCAATTGGCGTCAACAAATCGGGACCTGACCAGATATGAACGGCGACACCGTCATTGAAATCTCCAATGTCTGGAAAATCTTCGGCGCGAACTCGGACGCCGCCCTGTCCGCGGTCCGCGATGAAGGATTATCCAAAGCCGAGGTTTTGGATCGGTGGAACGCGGTTGTGGGTGTCGCGGATGTCAGCCTGTCGGTCAATCGGGGTGAGATTTTCTGCATCATGGGTTTGTCAGGCAGCGGCAAGTCAACCCTGGTTCGGCACTTCAATCGCCTTCTGGAACCGACCGATGGGAAAATACTGATCGAGGGAACAGATGTCGTCGGGCTTGGACCGGCAGACCTGCAGTCGTTCCGTAACAGGAAGATCGGCATGGTTTTTCAAAACTTTGCCCTGATGCCGCACCGCTCGGTGCTCGATAATGTTGCCATGCCGCTTGAAATCCGTGGTGTTCCAAAGAACGAACGGATGCGCCAGGCAGCTTCCTTTCTTGATATCGTTGAGCTCGGCGCCTGGGGCGCAAAGTATGCCCACGAGCTCTCAGGAGGAATGCAACAGCGGGTAGGACTGGCGCGGGCCCTGGCGGCAAATCCCGATGTTCTTCTAATGGATGAGCCGTTCAGTGCTCTGGATCCACTTATCCGGCGGCAACTGCAAGACGAATTCATCCGGCTGAGTAAGATCTTGAAGAAAACGACGGTGTTCATCACCCATGACTTGGATGAAGCCGTGCGCATCGGGGACCGAATTGCGATCATGCGGGACGGCCGCGTCGTGCAAATGGGCACAGCCGAGGACATTGTGATGCATCCGGCCGATGATTATGTGGCCGACTTTGTCGCCGGCATTTCAAGGCTCAAGGTGGTCCGTGCGCACGCCGTAATGCGGCCAATTTCTGAATACGAAACCGACCATGGGCCGGTACCGGAAGGTGCGCCGCGCGTTGATGAGGGAGAAACTCTCAGTACGCTGATCAACATGGCTATCGATACGGGCGATACCATTCTGGTTGAGGACCAAGGCACAGTAGCTGGGGTAATCACACGAGCCGACATTTTGAGGACGGTGATCGAGGGGACGGAGGTATCATGATGGATCAGCTCAACACCTCGATAGAAGATGCCGAAGCCGAAGCGGCCCGGATCTATGATGAAGAACGGCGACAAAACATTGCCAAATTCGTCCGCACCAACCCTGACTATTACATAGAGAATTTCAACCGGATCGGCGCCCGATCCCGCTTCACCCCGACCCAGAACCTCATGGCGGGGCTGTTTGGCCCGGTCTGGTTTGGCGCTCGCGGGCTGTGGTCCTGGGCGCTGCCCTTCCTGATCCTTGAGACAGTGGCGATCGTTCAAATCGCGCGAGGACTGTTCGGAGACCTTGCCGCTGAGGCAATGGCACGGATCGCGTCTATCGAAGGCACGCTGGAACTGCGCCGCAAACAGCTTGCCGCGGCGATTGAAAGCGGATCTGACAAGGTGGAGGTCTATCAGCGCACGGTCGCGTCTCTGGAAGCCAATATCGGCGGCATTCGGGCAGAAGCCCAAGCACTCGCCGACCAGGGCATCTGGATCGCCCTTGCAGGCGTGGTACTTCTCATTCTGGTGAAGGCCGTCGAAGCCGTGGTCGCGAACTCGGCATTGGAGTCGAGATTTTCCGAATGGCTGTCTGACAGTACGATCCGGTCCGGGATGCCCGGCTCGCAGATCGCGTTCAGCGCTGTCTTCATGTTTGTCATAGTGCTGGCGTCTGTCCTGCACTACAGTTTTCCGGATCGCTTTTCACTTTTGTCCGCCTTCCCGACCGACCCGGATATTCGTCTTGTCAGCATTGATGCCGTGGAAAGGTTCTTTGCCTTTTGTGTTGCTAACGGGGAGGCCCTCTTCGACGCCATCACCTATGGAATTCGGTTGCTGCTCGACACCCTTGAACTTGTCTTTGTCAGCACTCCCTGGATTGTTGTTGCCAGCCTGATCATTCTCCTCACATGGCTGACGGCGGGCGTCCGCACAGCCATCTGGTCCGGCGCGTTCCTCGCCTACATGGGTCTCCTCGGATTTTGGGACAAAGCGATGACCACACTGGCCTTGCTCGGCACTGCGGCCTGCCTGTCGATTGCGATCGGTATCCCGCTCGGGATGTTTGCAGCGCGCCGGCCGCGGTTTTATGCCGTGATCCAGCCGATCATGGATTTCATGCAGACGATGCCAGCCTTTGTGTTCATGATCCCGGTAATCGCTTTCTTTGGAACAGGCAAACCGGCAGCCGTCGTCACCACCATGATCTTCGGCGGCACACCAGTTGTGCGTTTGACCGTACTGGGTCTGCGCGGCGTTCCGGAGAGTGTGCGAGAGGCGGCGATCGCCTTTGGCGCCAACAAGTGGTACTTGCTGACGAAAGTGGACCTTCCCTTGGCAAGCCCCTCGATCCGGGCCGGCATCAACCAGACGATCATGCTGTCCTTGGCCATGGTGGTGGTTGCGTCTCTAATCGGCGCCAAGGGTCTTGGTGAAGACGTTCTGGAAGCGTTGCAATACGCAAACGTCGGGCAAGGTATTTTGGCCGGTTTCTCCATCCTGTTTTGCGCCATGATCCTGGACCGCATTGTACAAGGGGCCCGCAAATGATCCCATTGGTTCTTGTCCATGGCTTCATGGGCGGGAGTGATCAATGGGAACCGCAGTCCCCGTTGAAGAACACGGTTCCGTTGATCGCAGTCGATCTTCCCGGTTTCGGCAAAAACGCGCACCGGACCCCAATAAACTCCATCGAGAAATTGGCGCGCTGGGTTCTGGACAAACTTACGGACCAGGGCGTTGAGCGATTTCTACTTCTTGGGCATTCCATGGGAGGCATGGTGGTTCAGGATATGATCCGGCAGGCACCAGATCGCGTGGCGCGGTTGGTGCTTTACAGCACCGGCGCCCTTGGTCTATTGCCGGGCCGGTTTGAGCCGATTGAAACGTCCATGCAACGGGCGAAAGACGACGGCGCCAAAGCAACGGCGCGCCGAATTGCTGCGACCTGGTTCCTGCACCGCGAAAATGCCAAAGCCTATCCCGCGTGCGCAGCAATCGCCGAATGCAGCAGCCCTGACGCAATCCAGGCAGGCCTTGAAGCCATGCGCGATTGGTCCGGAGAAGATTCCCTAAGCTCCATAAGCGCCCCGACATTGATCATCTGGGGTGATCAGGACCGTACCTATCCCTGGCCGCAAATACAGACCCTTTGGCAATCAGTCCCCGAAAGCAGTCTGGCTGTCATTCCCGGCTGCGCGCACGCTGTTCATCTTGAGGAACCCAAAATTTTCAATCACGTCCTGGAGCGTTTCATTTATGAGGGCGACCAAATTGATTGAAACATCGATTGGTTTTGAGCCTGAATTCTCCACTGCCTCGTAAAAAAGCGCCCGCCGCCGTCCGCAGCCCGTCCGATACTTCTTCTTATCATGAACTTGAATGATCAGAATGAACTCGAAGATTACGATCAACGGCACATGCGGAGCCTGGACAAGATACTGAAAACACGACGAGCTTGTGCCAGTTGCCTTTCACTCATATCTACAGGGACAATAGTGACTCCTAGAAAGATCGCCCCGGTCGGTCACCGGGACTTCCTCTACTAAACTGTTCCCCCTAAAGAATCCTCCAAGGCAACCAGTTCTTGCCCGCCGGCCATCATGTCCTGGAGTTCATCCGGGGTAATCTGGCCGCGTTGCGCCGTTCCCAGCGTTTGACCGCGGTTCAGCACCGTGAACCGGTCTCCAACGGCAAGCGCATGGCGGACGTTATGGGTGATGAAAACAACCGCGATGTCCTGCTTGCGCACCTTGTCGATGGTCGCAAGGACATTTGCCGTCTGGCGAACACCCAGCGCTGACGTCGGCTCATCAAGGATCAGGACCTTGGCTCCGAAATGAACTGCGCGCGCGATGGCAACGGTCTGGCGCTCACCGCCGGACAAGGTTCCAACTGCCTGATCCGGACCGCGCAGATTGATGCCCATCTTGCGCATCTCTTCCATGGTGACCCGGTTTGCATAATCATGATCGAAGAGCTTCAACGGACCAAGGCGGCGGATCGGCTCATTGCCCATAAAGAAGTTCCGGCTGACAGACATCAGCGGGATCATCGCAAGGTCCTGATACACCGTCGCGATACCGGCAGAAATCGCATCCCTCGGATCGGAGAAATGCATCGGCCGCCCTTCGAACAGGATTTCTCCCTTGGTCGGCTTGTGGACGCCGGACATGGTTTTGATGAATGTCGACTTGCCGGCACCGTTGTCGCCGAGCAGGCAATGGCATTCGCCCGGATAGATATCGACGGAAACACCGGCCAGCGCGATCACCGAACCGAAATGCTTCTCGATTCCCTGCATTTGAATAATGGGAGCGTGCGTGGACGTCATCTTACCTCTCCCCTGTGATGATGCGGCGGATGTAGGTGTTCAAGATCACGGCAAAGAGCAGAATCACACCAAGAAACACCCTGAAAAGCGAACTCTCTACGCCTGCAAAGAAGAGCCCTTGCTGGACCACGCCAAAAATCAAGGCGCCCAGCGCTGCACCGATCACCGACCCGTACCCGCCGGTGAGGAGTGCGCCACCAATCACGACTGCAATGATGGCCTCAAATTCCTTTAGTAGGCCGCGGTCAGCCCCGGCCGACCCGAATTCCATAACCTGGCAAGTGGCAAAGACAGTGGCGCAAAATGCCGTGAACATAAACATCAGGATTTTGACGCGGTTGACCGGAACGCCCACATAGCGCGCTGCTTGCGCATCGCCGCCCGCTGCAAAGATCCAGTTTCCGAATTGGGTGCGGGTCAAAATAATGTGGCCAACGATGACCAATGCGATCGCCCAGACGATCAGCATTGGGATGCCTTCGACCACCGGCTGCCCAGCGCGCGAGCCGCGCTCAAACACATCGATGATGCCAGCGTCGCCCATCCAAGCGAAGAAACCAGTCAAGATCTTGCCGCCGAACAGGGCTGCGAACCAGTCGCCCTCGGCCGCACGGTCGACCCCGCCGATGATGGTCTTGCGCTCGATGATTTGCGGCAGATAGATGGTGAAGCCGCGTAGGATAAATAGGAATGCAAGTGTTACGATGAAGCTCGGCAGTCCGGTGCGTACCACGATGTACCCGTTCAACGCTCCGATCGCGAGCGCCATGACAAAGGTGGCAAGGATCGCCTGCCAAACAGGCCACTCAAGCGTCACTGTAAAGATGGCGATCATCATGCCGGAAAAGCCAATCATAGACCCGACCGACAGATCAAACTCGCCTGCAATCATCAAAAGACAGGCGCCAACGGCAATGATCATGAATTGCGCGGAAACGGTTGACCAGTTCATCACCCCTTGAGCGCTGAACATGCCGCTGTCGCCGGCAAAAATCAGAAACAAGGCAAATACGATTATCGTGCCGCAAATCCCGCCGAGTTCCGGGCGGATAAGGGCTTTTTGCAAGCTGGATTGCTGCTTTACCCGCTCATCAGCAGTCGCTGCCACGTTGGCCTCGGTCATGTGGCCCTCCCCGGCTCAATTTTTTGATTTGTTATTCGTGAAAAAGGGCGGCGCAACGCGCCACCCTATACCTATGGAAATCAGCGGTATTCGCCGGCAAACTTCTCAACGAGGGTCAGCCCGTCCTTGGTCACGAAACCCGGGCCGGAGTTGATGTTGTTGCCCGGCAGAACGCCATAGCGATGGTAATTGGTCAGAACCACGACCGGCAGGTAAGCCTGCAGGAACGGCTGCTGATCGATCCCCCAGTTGATGACACCGTTTTTGATGCCCTCAACAATGTTCTCACCAAGGTCAAACGTACCGAAGTAGATGTCGCCGGCCATGCCGTTCTCATCCAGCGCCAGCAAGGTTGGATCTGCACTGGTCGGACCAAGCGTCAAAACGGCATCGGTATCCGGGTTAGCATTGAGGTAGGCGAGAACACGGTTCTTGATTTCAGCCGGATCCTGGCCGCTGTCGATCATTTGATCACCCAGCTCCACACCGAGACCATCCGCAAATCCCTGGCAGCGCTCAGTCGAAGACGGCGAGCTGATGTAGTGGTTCACACACAGGAAGCTTGTCACGCCATCTCCCTTGGCGCGCAGGCCCGCTGCATGGCCGGCGTCATATTCCGGCTGACCAACATACATCAAGGCTCCGACTTCGCGGGCCTGGTCCGGTGTACCGGAATTCATGATGATGACATCAATGCCGGATGCCACAGCATCCTTGATTGGCCCGGACAAAACGTCCGGATCGGACAATGTCGTGATGATACCGTTCGGTCCTGAAGCCGCGGCCTGCTCGATAATACGTGCCATGTCCGCAAGGTCACCGGTCGGTGGATTGCGGTATTCGACGTCAACGCCCATCTGATCACCGGCAAGGGCGATGCCGTTCTTGATGGTGTTCCACCAGCTGTCGCTGTCTGGCGCGTGGCTGACGAGAATGTACTTCTCACCTTCGGCTGATGCGACTTGAGCTCCGGCAAGCGGAGCAGCAATGACCGCTGCGGCAAGCAGCAGCGACTTAAGGGTAGATTTCATTCCTTCCTCCCAAGGATTGCCATTTTCATGGTCAAAGAGCGGCTTGAAGCCCTCTCTCATTTTCAGAAAAACATGATCCGACCCATTTTGCAATCGGTTGCAAAATGGAAATCGAAAATTCATACTGATCGCCGAGGCCTGTTGAGGTAAGACACCTAATCTAACTGTTTGGATTGATGGACCGATGACCGTTACCTTGAAAGAAGTTGCCGAACTTGCAGGCGTGTCACGCTCTGCGGTGTCGCGCACCTTCACTGACGGCGCATCTGTTTCAGACAAGACCCGCCGCAAAGTTGAGAAAGCGGCCACAAAGCTTGGCTACACGCCGAATATTCTGGCCCGTGGTCTGACAACCAGACGCACAAAACTGATCGGCCTGGTTTCCAACAACTTTCACAATCCGATCTTTCTGGAAGTTTTCGACCAGTTTACGCGCAAGCTTCAGGGCGTGGGATTGCGGCCGCTTCTGGTAAATCTGTCCGATGAGACCGACCCGGATGCATCCGTGCGCATGCTCCGGCAGTACTCAGTCGACGGCGTGGTTGTTGCCTCGTCCACCCTGCCACCAGGGTTTTCCAAGGCTTTCAAGGATGCCGGAGTGCCGGTGGTGAACAGCTTCGGACGATATTCGACCGCGCCTGAATTCCACGTGGTCGGCATCGACAACGTGGAATGCGGCCGGATGGCGGCGCTGGAACTCGCCAAACGTGGCTACAAGCATGTCGCGTTTCTCGGCGGTCCAGACACGGCAACATCTACGCAGGACAGATTCAAAGGTTTCTCCGAAGAGATTTCCCGGCATCCAGACATGGAAATGACGGTGAGCTACGCGAGGGCCTATTCCTTTGAGGCCGGCCGGGAGGAAATGCAGCGCCTTCTTGATATCCGCCCGCTCGCCGAAGCCTATTTTTGCGGAGATGATGTTCTGTCGATTGGGGTCCTGAGCGCGATTGAGGATGCCGGTCTGAATGTTCCCGGCGATATCGGCATCATTGGCCTGAACGACATGGAAATGGCAGGTTGGCAGAACATCAATCTGACGACGATCCGCCAACCGGTTCAACAAATCATCAATTCCTCTGTGGAACTGATTGTCTCAATGCTCGAAGACCCGGCCAGGTATCCGGAAGCCCGGCTGTTCCCTTGCGAAGTGATCGAACGCGGCACCCTGCGCCCGGTGTCCTAACTGTATAAAACCGGACGCAAGAAACGCAGGCATCGCAGGCTTACCTGAATATGGGCGGGCGCGCTTCCACCCAAACGCCGTCCCGTTTTCCGCTGTCCGCGACCGCAAAAACCGCAGCCATTGAACGCAGGCCATCTTCGGCCCGCGGGTACAGGTCCGCCGCCGGATCCATTGGCCTGCCATCCTTCCGCGCATGAATGGCTTCGGCGAGATCGGTGTAAATGTTGGCAAATGCCAGCGGCATGCCTTCCGCGTGTCCGATTGTGACCCGCGATGTCCGGTCAGCCTCGGGCGACAGCCCCCCTTCCCCCCGCTCAATGATCTCCAAACGCCCGTTGAGCGGCATCCAGTAGAGCTGGTTTGGTTGCTCCTGGGACCACCGCAATCCGCCCTTTTCGCCAAAAATCTGAAGGGTCAGTCCGTGTTGCCGGCCGATCGCGACAGAGGACGTCCAAAGCCGGCCAACCGCTCCTCCGTCCATTCGGAAGTTCACCATGGCATCATCTTCAAGCTCACGGCTGGCAATGCAGGCCACAGTGTCCGCGGACAAGCGCTCGACTTCCTGCCCCGTCACAAACGACGCCATGTGAAGCGCATGAATGCCGCAATCGGCGAATTGCGCCGAAACCCCGGCCTGGGCCGGGTCATACCGCCACCGGACGCGCGGGTTGTCAGCATCGGCCGCGTCAGCGTGGTGCCCGTGTGCAAATTCCGCCTTGACCAGACGGATATTTCCAAGATCGCCGCGCGCGACCATGGCCCTCATGTGCCGGACCAGTGAATAGCCGGTATAGCCATAGTTGACCGCGCAGATGTTCCCGGTTCCTTTGGAAATCCGGACGATTTCTTCGCCCTCCTCGACCGTCATGGTCATCGGCTTTTCGCAAAGGACATGAAACCCGTTCTCAAGGAAAGCCTTAGTGATTTCGAAATGGGTTGCGTTCGGAGTAGCCACTGTGACCAGATCGACCCGATCCTCGCGCCCGTTTTCGCCGTCCAGCATTTCCCGCCAGTTGCCATAAGCACGATCAGCCGCCAAACCCAACCGCTGGCCGTATTCCCGGCCCGCTTCAGGCCGGTGATCCAGTGCACCTGCAACAAAGGAAAACGCGCCATCAAGCCCGGCTCCAAGCCGATGCGCCGGTCCGATCTGGCTGCCTTCACCGCCGCCAATCATGCCCCAATTCAATCGTGCCATTGGTCCTGCCCTCAATTGAAACCGATGGATTCCAGGTACTCACGGTTCGCCCGAGCATCGTTGATTGGCGACACATCGAGCGTCGGGTCGCAATCCTGCTCCACAGTGCACCATCCCTGGAACTCGTTATCGAGAAGGATCTGCCGCACCTTTGGAAAGTCGACATCCCCGTCGCCGAGATTGCAGAAGATGCCCTGCCCGCAGGCATCGTAGAAGCCTGTCCGTTTGGCGACCATATCGGCCTTAACTTTCGGGTCGATGTCCTTGAAGTGCATGTAGGAGATCCGCCCGATGTTGCGTTCCATGAACGCGACAGGGTCAAAGCCGGCATAAGAATGGTGGCCGGTGTCAAAACAAATCTTCAGATACTTCTCATCGACCTCGTCCAACAGCCGTTCAAGTTCCGGCTCGAAGTCCATGAAACCAGCCGCGTGCGCATGAATCCCGACGGTCAGGCCATAGTCTTCGGTGCCGATTTTTGCTGCCTCTGCAATACGGTCCCGATAAGCGGTCCACTCGGAAGCATCCATCTGCTCAGCTTCGTCAGGTCGTCCAGCCGTCGGGGCGCGACGTGGGGAAATGGAGTCGATCAGAACCATATGCTGGGCGCCATGCGCCACCAGCGCCTTGGCCGTCCGGTGCGTTCCATCAAGAACGTTCTCCCAGGCATCCGGATCATGAAACGGCCGGAACACGACGCCGCCAATCAGCTCTAGGTCGTACTGCGCAAGGGCTTCCGAAAGGACTGACGGGTCTTCCGGCATAAACCCGACAGGTCCAAGTTCAATGCCCTTGTATCCCGCTCCAGAGCACTCCTCCAGCACTGCCTTCCAGGCCGGATTGCGTGGATCGTCAGGAAACTCAACGCCCCATGAACACGGCGCATTGCCAATTCTAATGCTCATCTTGCGAGCCTTTCAAACAGTGATCTTAAGTTGTTTCCAAGGGTTGCCAGCTTTTGGTCCGTGAGGATTCCATGGCCGCTTCCACAATGTGTTTAACGGCCAGACCATCCCGGAAGGTTGGCCATACCGATGTGCCCGAGTGGATCGCCTCCAGAAAATCCTTGGCTTCAATAATGATCTGGTCTTGATAGCCCGTGCCGTGCCCAGGACCTTGGCAAAAGGGTTCGTAATCAGGATGCGCAGGGCCCGTTAGGATCTTGCGGAATCCGCGGTCCGCTTCATTCTCATCCATGAGATACAGCCAGAGAGCATTCTGGTCTTCCTGATCGAAACGGATAGCGCCTTTTGTTCCTGTGATTTCGTAGGCGTATCCCATCTTCCGGCCAGTCGCGATCCGGCTGAAGTACATGTGTCCCATCGCTCCATTTTCGAAGCGCGTCATCATCTGACCGTGGTCGTCGTTCGTTACCTTGCCACCAGGACGGTCTTCATGAACCCGTTCGATTTCCGCCATAACACTGCGCACTGGGCCAACCAGCGCAAGCGCAGCGTTGATCATGTGGGGTGCGAGATCGCCCATGGTGCCGTTCGCATCACCCTCTGTGCGCCAGGACGCCGGAGCTTTCGGGTCCGCGTAGAAATCCTCCGTATGCTCACCGCGAAACCATGTGATGTCGCCAATGACACCATCCGCGATAAGCTTGCGGGCGTATTGGCTCGCTGGCGTGCGGATATAGTTGTAGGCGACCATATTCACGCAGCCGCTTTTATCCGCAGCTGCGACCATGGCCTCAGAGTCCTCCAGGCTTGCGCCCATCGGCTTTTCACAGAGGACCGGCTTCTTCAAGGAAAACGCAGCCTCCGCGATGTCCCGGTGGGTGGACTGTGGGGATGCGATGACTATCGCGTCGACCCTTGGATCCTCGACGAGCTCTTGCCAATTGGCGGCAGCGCGGTTGAAACCGAAGGCATCACGATGCTTTTCAGCAGACGCGAGTGAACTTGCACCCACCATTTCAAGCCGCGGCCGCAACGCGGTGTTGAAAACAGCACCGACGGCAGACATGGCAACGGCATGCGCCTTGCCCATGTAGCCTCCGCCGAGGATACCGATCCCGATTTCCGCCATGCCTCACTCCCGTTTCCGGTTTTCGTTTTGCCTCTTTCGAAAAAGATTTGCAACCGGTTGCAAAATTTGTATCTTGAGAACCAACAACGCGCAAGCACCAATCGAATGCCTTGCGAGAAAACACGTTACAGGGAGAGACCTGGATGAGCTCCAAGACGGTTCAGCTCACAACTGCGCAGGCCATTGTCCGCTACCTGGCAAATCAGTTTATCGAAGTCGACGGCAAGGACATACGTATTTGCGGCGGCGGCTTTGGCATTTTCGGCCATGGAAACGTGACCTGCCTCGGTGAGGCCCTTTACAATCATCAGGAAGAGCTGCCCCTTTACCGTGGACAAAACGAGCAGAGCATGGGGTTTGCAGCAGCTGCTTATGCCAAACAGTGGCTGCGCCAGCGGTTCATGTTCTGCACGGCCAGTGCTGGCCCTGGCACGTCGAACCTTCTCAGTTCTGCCGCGCTGGCACATGCCAACCGCTTGCCCATGCTGATGTTGTGCGGTGATGCCTTTCTCACCCGCCTGCCCGACCCGGTCCTTCAGCAGCTTGAGCACTTCAACAACCCGACACTTGGCGTCAATGATGCGTTCAAGGCGGTAACCCGCTATTGGGACCGGATCACGCATCCGGCGCAGGTCATTCAGTCGCTCCCCGCCGCTCTTGCGACGATGCTGGATCCGGGCGACTGCGGCCCCGCGTTTCTCGGCCTTCCCCAGGATGTGCAAGGCTGGACCTATGACTATCCGGAAAGCTTTTTTGAGCGCCGGGTACATCGCATCCGCCGGAGTGCCCCCGACGAGCGGGAGATTGCCGATGCGGCGGCACTGCTGAAAACGGCCAAACGCCCGCTGATCATTGCCGGCGGCGGCGTCCAATACAGTGGCGCGGTCAGCGAACTCACGGCGTTTGCGGAAAAGCATCAGATCCCGGTGGTCGAAACCATTGCTGGCCGCGCCAATCTCCTGGCAACGCATCCCTTGAACGCCGGCCCGATTGGCGTGACAGGATCGAACAGCGCCAACAATCTGGCGGAACAGGCAGATGTCATTCTTGCGGTCGGAACGCGGCTGCAGGATTTCACCACAGGATCCTGGACCGCGTTTTCCCGCGAGGCCCGTTTCATTTCGGTCAACGCAGCCCGCCATGACGCTGGCAAACACATGTCGATCCCCGTTGTCGGCGATGCGAAACTCGGCCTGTTGGCTTTGGGCGAGGCTTGTGCGGACTACAGGACACCTTCGGACTGGACCGAGAGTGCCAGTGAAGAACGGAAGGCCTGGGACGCATACGTTGCTGACAACGTGTCTTATGGCAATCGTCCAAACTCCTATGCCCAGGCAATTGGTGTGGTCAACGAACTCTGCGATCCCCGGGATCGCGTTGTTGCCGCGGCCGGCGGCCTGCCGGCGGAAGTAACGGCCAATTGGAGAACCCTCGACATCGGCACGGTTGATGTCGAATTTGGCTATTCCTGCATGGGATACGAGATTGCCGGTGGCTGGGGCGCACGCATTGCCCAGTCCGAGCGCGAACCGGACAAGGACACGATCGTCTTTACCGGTGACGGCTCTTATCTGCTGATGAACTCGGATATCTACTCATCCGTTTTGACCGGCAAAAAATTGATCGTTCTGGTGCTCGACAACGGCGGGTTTGCGGTAATCAACAAACTGCAAAACAACACCGGCAATGAGAGCTTCAACAATCTCATTGCGGATTGTCCAACCGTTCCAGAACCATTCGCCGTCGACTTTGAGGCCCACGCTGCGTCCATGGGCGCGCACGCGGAAACGGTGTCCAATCCGGGTGAACTTGGGGAGGCCTTCAAGCGGGCCAAGGCAGCCAATAAAACCTACGTCATTTGCATGAAGGTTGATGCCTATGAAGGCTGGACAGCCGAAGGACATACTTGGTGGGAGGTTGGAACCCCGCATGTGACATCGAGCGACAAGGTCCGGGCTGCACATGAGGACTGGGAGTCCACGCGCCCGAAACAGCGCCGGGGGGTCTGATGCTTCTTGAAGCGATTGCCCGGAACAATTTCGTTGTGGTGGGACGCGCCGGGATCGACTTTTTCACCGATGCCGGGGTGCGGGCTGAAGATGCTGAGCGGCTCGGCGTCGGTCTCGGCGGATCAGCCGCCAATATAGGCGCTGGCATCTGCAAGCTTGGCGGCAAGGCTGCACTGGTGACCCGGGTCTCGGACGACAGCGTTGGCAGCTACTGCATCGGCCAGCTGAAGCACTACGGCGTTGATACGGAGCACGTCACGCCTGTTGGCGGTGAATACCGCAATTCGCTTGCTTTCTACGAGTCTGTGGTGGAAGGGCACCGCAATGTCATCTACCGCAATGGTGCAGCCGACTTTCAAATGGATGAGCACGACGTTGCCCGCGTTGACTACGGAAAATATGGCGCGCTGATCACCGCCGGCACTGTCTTTGCGGCCGAGCCTTCGCGAAGCGCGACCTTCAAGGCCTTTGACCTTGCCAAGGCAGCAAATCTGCCGCTGATCTTCGATGTCGATTACCGGCCATACTCCTGGCCGTCGGCGGACGTCGCGGCCGATGTTCTGTCCCGCGCTGCCACACAGTGCGACATGATTGTCGGCAATGACGAGGAATTCGGCTTCATGGCCGGAGACTATGACAAGGGACTGGAGAAAGCCCGGGAACTCGTGCGCACAACAGCCGAGCTGGTAATCTACAAAATGGGCGAAGCTGGAGCGATCACCATCACCCGCGATGGCGAGTTCAGAACGGGCATCTACCCCGTTGAGGCTCTTAAACCCAATGGCGCGGGCGACAGTTTCATGAGCGGCCTCATGACGTCCATCGCAGATGGTTTTGAGCTCAAGGAAGCCATTCTCCGCGGGTCCGCTTGTGCATCCATTGTTGTTGCCAAACCCGGTTGCGCTCCCGCAATGCCAGACAAAACCGAGTTGGAGGCCTTCTTGGCCTCGCATCCCGGCCCGACACAAGAGCAACGGACGTTTTGATGAAAACGCCCAAAGATGCTCGACCACTTTAAGTGCGATCAGTTTCAGGCATGATTTCGATCCCGATTTCTCGCCCGCTGATCCAGTCTGAAAGGACCATTCCATGCATATCGCGCCGCATGACAACCAGAACAAGCCGATCGTGGATATCGACAATCCGACCGTTCCGCTGAACTATTTCAACATCGTCAAGCTCAAGAAGGGCGAGGCGTTCCACTATCAAGTGCCCGGCTATGAAACCTGCATCGTACCTGCCACCGGCACGGTAACCGTTGAGGTCGAGGGCCTCACATTCGACAAGCTCGGCAACCGCGGCGAAGATGTCTGGGACGGGGAGCCTGAGGGCGTCTACATCCCCGTTGGCGCCAAGGTGACCATCATCTGCACCTCCGATGACACGGAGACATTCATCGCTGGCGCAAGGTACGACGAAGTGCTGGAGCCGTTCGATGTGCGCGTCGATGGCATCGACCTTGTCCAGTACGGCTCGGACGACACCAAGACGCACCGCAAGATCAAGCACATCCTTGGACAGAAACAGCACGGCAAGGTGGGTCGTTTGCTGGTCAGCGAACTGTTCACCGTTGGCCAGGGCGGCTGGTCCGGATTTCCAGCCCACAAACACGACACCGACCGTCTGCCGCATGAAACACGGCACGATGAGACCTACAACTTCCGCTTCCGGCCGAAACACGGCTCAGGTGTTCAGATCCTTCAGCGCGAAGAGGGTGTGCCCGGAGAAGCCTATCAGCTGATGGACGGCTCGACCTTCATGATCGACAAGGGCTACCACCCCTGCGCCGTCATGCCCGGGTACGAGATGTACTATTTCACAATCCTGGGCGGTCTCAGCCAGCGTTCACTGGTGCAGTATTTCCAGCCGACCCATGCCTATCAGGTCGAGACGATCCCCGGGATCAAGGACATGGTGGCCAAATTCAAATGACACTGGCAACACTTAGCCAAGTCCTTCAACCGGCCTTGAAAGACGGTTATGCCGTCGCCGGTCTGGTGACGCTCGGCTGGGAAGATATGCGCGCCTATGTGGCCGCCGCCGAAGAAGAAGGTGTTCCGGTGATCCTGCAGGCAGGCCCCTCCTGCCGCAAGCACACACCTCTTCCCGTTTTGGGGGCGATGTTCCGGCATCTTGCGGAAGGGGCCACCGTTCCCGTGGTGGCGCATCTTGATCACGGGTATACATTCGAGGAATGCCAGGAAGCGCTCGACAGTGGCTTCACATCACTGATGTATGATGGCTCACGCAAACCGCTTTCCCAGAACATTGACGAAACCGCGCGGATCGCAGAGCTTGCGCATTCCGCTGGGATATCGTGCGAAGGGGAAATCGGCTTTGTCGGATATGCGCAAGGGGATGCCTCTGAAGGCACGGACCCAGTGGATGCCGAAAAATTCGCGGCAGAAAGCGGCGTGGATGCCATGGCGATCTCGGTCGGCAATGTTCACCTTCAGGAAAACAAGGAAGGTGGACTGGATGAGGCCCGCATCAGCGCGATCCAGGCGCGAACCGCAGTCCCGCTGGTCATCCATGGGGGCTCCGGTGTCCCTGTCGAACAGCGACAAAAGCTCGCCAGAAATACAAACATCTGCAAATTCAATATCGGAACCGAGCTGCGCAAGGCCTTCGGAACTGCGTTGCGGGACGCGGTCAATCGGGATCCCGACCGGTTTGACCGGGTGACGATCTTATCAGAAACACATGATCCGATGGTCGCAGCGACCCGCACTGTTCTCAAGGCCTTCGGTGGCCCATCCAAGAACGAGCCCAAGGAATAAGAAATGGTGAGATTTGGTTTGCTCGGATGCGGGCGCATCGGTCAGGTGCACGCCCGCGCCATTCAGGCGTCTGCGGACGCGAAGCTGGTGGCGGTGGCAGACGCATTCGATGCGCCCGCACAAGCGCTTGTGTCAACAACCGGCGCAGAGGTGCGGGAGGCCGCGGCCATCATCGAAGGTGATGACATTGACGCCGTCATCATCGGCACGCCAACGACGACCCACTACGACCTGATCCATCAGGCGGCACGAGCGAAGAAAGCGATCTTCTGCGAAAAACCGGTCGACCTGTCCTCTGATCGGGTGCGGGACTGCGTTGAGGTGGTCAACGAAAACAGCGTCATGTTCCTGACGGCCTTCAATCGCCGGTTCGACCCCAACTTTGCAAACTTGCAAAGCCGGATTGCCGGTGGTGACATTGGGGATGTCGAGCTGGTCACCATTTTGTCCCGCGATCCCTCCCCGCCGCCGATCGACTACATCAGAACATCTGGCGGCCTGTTCCGGGACATGATGATCCATGACCTCGACATGGCCCGGTTTATCCTTGGCGAAGAGCCCGTCACGGTCTTCGCGGTTGGCTCCTCCCTGGTCGATCCGGAAATTGGCAAGGCGGGTGATGTGGACACCGCGGCAGTGACGCTAACAACAGAAAGCGGAAAGATCTGCCAGATTTCAAACTCGCGGCGGGCGGCATACGGCTATGATCAGCGGCTGGAAGTGCACGGTTCAAAAGGCATGCTGAGGGCAGAAAACATCCTGGAAAACACGGTCGAGATGGCCACCCAAACTGGCTTTGCAAGAGCTCCTGCCCAGCATTTCTTTCTGGAGCGCTATGAAGCAGCTTATCTGGCGGAAGTCACCCACTTCATTGACTGTCTGAACAACGGAACAAAGCCATCACCCAGCATTGAGGACGGTCTGCGCGCGCAAGTTTTGGCAGATGCGGCGGCTAAATCACTCGAAACCGGCAGACCGGTGTCAGTTTGACGATCGTTTGCCTGCTGCGGCTCTCCTCTCACCTGTTTATGGCCAGTTTGTTCCGTCATCTCATGACAAACGGATTGGCCATTGGTTCGCCGGAGGTGTTGATCCAGACGGTCTTTGTACGGGTGTAGTCCAAGACGGCCTCAATGCCCGCTTCGCGTCCGTATCCGGATTGATTGAACCCACCGAACGGGGCGATTGGCGAAATCGCTCTATAGGTGTTGATCCAGCAGATCCCCGCCCGCAGTCTGGATGACACGCGATGCGCGCGGGCAACGTCTCGCGTAAAGATTCCAGAGGCAAGGCCATACGGCGTGTCATTTGCAAGCGCGATAGCCTCGTCTTCCGTGTCGAACGGCAAAAGCGACATGACCGGCCCGAACATTTCCACCTTCAGTGTTTCGATGTCCGGGTTCGGGCAGGCCACCAGCGTCGGTGCCATGTAATTGCCCGAGCGCTCAAGCGGCGCACCGCCAAGGCGGATTTCGGCACCTTGTTCGATCGCCTTGTTCAGTGTGACCTTGATCTTTTCAATCTGCGCATTTGTGCAAAGCGGGCCAACATGTGTTGCGGCCTCGAGAGGATCACCAACCGAGATGTGGGCTGCCTTTTCCGTGATCTTGTCGATCAGTGCTTCAAACACAGTCCGTTGCACCAGCGCACGGGATCCGGCCACACAGCTTTGACCCGATGCACCAAAATTTCCGGCAATCAAGCCGTTTGCGGCGCCATCAAGATCCGCATCGTCAAACACCAGAACCGGAGACTTGCCGCCGAGTTCCAGACTGGTGACCGCAAAATTCTCAGCTGAATTTCGCACAACATGCCGGGCTGTTTCCGGTCCGCCGGTAAAGGCAATCCGGTCGACATCCGGGTGCCGGGTCAACGGAATGGCACAGTTTTCAGCATCTCCCGTAATGACCGAGACGACCCCCGGCGGAAATCCGGCCTGATCGATCAGTGAGGCAAATTCAAGCATGGGTATGGGCGCGATTTCCGAAGCCTTCAAAACCACGGTGCAGCCCGCTGCAAGAGCCGGCCCGAGTTTGGTTGCCGTCAGAAACATCTGGGCGTTCCAGGGGACGACAGCAGCAACGACCCCAACCGGCTCCCGTTTGGTGAACACGTGCATGTCCGGTTTGTCGATTGGAAGCACAGATCCTTCAATCTTGTCCGCGAGCCCGGCATAGTACCGATAATAATCGCCGACATATTTTGTCTGCGAG
This sequence comes from Roseibium sp. R5, assembly GCF_055755305.1. NCBI lineage: Bacteria > Pseudomonadati > Pseudomonadota > Alphaproteobacteria > Hyphomicrobiales > Stappiaceae > Roseibium > Roseibium sp. R5. The sequence goes on along the minus strand of NZ_CM146910.1, from coordinate 2,295,316 downwards.
AGGGTTTCGGCGAGCAGCTTTCCGCTGTCGGTTGTTTCCAGTCTCCCGAGGTCTTCCGCGTGGGCCTCAACCAATTCCGCCAGCCTGAACAGCAACTTGCCGCGCTGTGTCTGGGTGAGGTCACGCCATGCAGGGTCCTCCAAAGCTCTCCGGGCAGCTGCAACGGCCCGGTTCACATCCCTTGTATCCGCGCAGGCGAACGAGGCCCACGGGTCACCCGTCGCCGGATTTTCACTATGCAGGATTTGACCACCAGAGCCCTCACAGCGCCCGCCATCCATATAAAGCTGATAGTGCTGCATGTTGTCTCCTAACCGAACGCTGGCATGACGTCATCAATGAACCGCCGCAGTGAGGCTTGCTTTCGTTCAAAACTCATGCCGCTGTCGATCCAGAACGAATACTCATCATATCCCAGATCTTCATAGCGTTTGATGCGGTCGATGACGTCCTGAGCCGTACCGATTGTCAAATCCCGAGCCATGTTCTCCGGGGCCATCATCTTGTTGGCGGCCAATTCATCTTCAGACAGGTTTTCAATCAACCCTTGGGAAACGGCACGTTTGTTCTGAAACCAGGCGCCGAAATAGCAGTAGAATCGGGAGAGTTCCCTAGCAGCCAGAACTGCATCCTCAGAATCGGACGCCACATAACTGTGGTGCAACAACATGATCTTGGGCCTTGGACCATCATGACTTGCGCACGCATCATTGAACCGGCCCATCAGGGTTTCGATCTCTTCCATGCCCTGCCAAAGCGGTGTCACCTGAATATTGAAGCCTTGATGCACACCGAACTCATGGCTGTTCGGGTCCCTGGCAGCAATCCAGATCGGTGGGCCGTTTTCCTGCAGGGGCTTGGGCGCAGACGTGGTTGGAGGGAACGCATAGTAGCCGCCGTCATGCGCGCAATCGCCTTGCCACAACGGACGAAGCAGAGGCGCCGTCTCCCGCATACGTTGACCTGCCTCCCAAGGATCGAGGCCCGGCATCAAACGCTCATATTCATAGGAATAAGCACCTCGAGCAATTCCAAGCTCGATCCGGCCGCCGGTCATCAAGTCGGCCGCTGCGGCCTCGCCAGCCAGTTTGATCGGGTGCCAAAACGGCGCAATCACGGTTCCGGTTCCAAGGCGTGCATTCTTCGTATGATGCGCCAGGTCCACGAGTGTCAAAAACGGGTTGGGCGCAATCGTGAATTCCATCCCATGGTGCTCACCGGTCCAGATGGCGCGCATACCGCCCTCATCCGCCAGTTTGCAGAGAGACACAAATTCCTCATAGAGGATCTCATGCGGCTGTTGCGGCGTAAGCCGCTCCATGTGAGCAAACAGGGAAAATTCCATGTTCAGACTCCCTCCGAAAGCGTGTGAATTTCTCCGGTCATGGTGTCCCCGAGATAACAGTTGAGATTGCCTGTTGCGCATTCCCGGGCATAACGGGCCATCATGCTGGCAACCGGCGGACTGGCATACGTCAGAGCAGCCAACTCTTCGGGAGGCACTGCAGTCAGTTTCGTGTCTGGAGCAACATGGGTTGCCTGCGCCAGCAGATAGGCAAAATGCACCGATGCATCCGCATCATCAAAAACGGAGTAGACAGCGCCAAAACTTGCTGAAACGCCGTCGTCTTGAAGTGTGGCCTGAAGGGCTTTGCGAAGGCCGGTCTTGTCCGGAACGGAACATTCCGGCAGCCGGTACCCGTCTGGGGTCTTCTCAAGCAAGACCCGCCCCTCATGGCGAACAATCGCCCCGGCGATATTCACTCTTGCGGCAGGGTCGCACGCGCTGCGCTCCCGGGCGAGACTGAAAAACTGACCATCGGCGTATCCAAGCCCTTGACCGGGCTTTTGCGCAAAACCGATGACCTCACCAATCAGGATCACATGGTCACCGGCGGGAACCGTTTGGTGGGTCTTGCATGAAAAACGCGCCAATGCGCCGACCGGAAAGGGTATGCCGTCGGCATCAAAGTCATGCGGTGTTTTGGCAAAACGGTCTCCCTTGTATCCGGCAAAGGTGTTTGCGACGTCCGTCTGGCCTTCCTCAAGAATGCTGACTCCAAACTGCTCGCACTCCGCAAATGCGTCGTAACTTGAAAGGAACTTGCCAGGGCAAACAAGCAGCAATGGCGGGTCCAGCGACACGGATGTGAAGGAGTTCGCGGTGAACCCGACAGGCGTTCCGTCAGCCCTGCGGGTGGTCACCACCGTAACCCCGGTCATGAAACGGCCAAAGGCGCCGCGCAGCTCTTTCGGGTCGATCGGTTTCATGAATGGCACTCCGTTGCAAAAGCCATCAAAGCCCGGGTCACCTCCTCATGGTGCGTCATCGGCATCATGTGGGCCGCGGCTTCGATCACGTGTGCCTGCCCATTGGGGGTTAAGGCGGCCATGGCCTGTGACATCGCGGGGGTGGAATTTGGCTCAAGGCTACCGGTCATGAAAAATGCCGGACACTTGAGAGACATGAATGCCTGATCAGACGGTCCATCCTCACTCGCGAACACATCATATGCAGTCCTGTAACCGTGAAGATCAGCAGCTCGCAGCCAGGCCTCGCAAGCGCTGCGGGCTTCCGATGGCTCTGTCCCGAACCAGCGTTCAAGTGTCGGTTCCGCATTTGGACCTGTTTCAGACCTCAAACTTTCCGCACGTTCCAGAACTGCCTGTTTGGCCGCATCAGAGCGCCGGTAGATGGCATTCAGCGCGGCGACACCTGCGACCAACTCCGGATAACGCGCAGCCATGTCGAGAGCGATCATGGCCCCCATGGAATGTCCTGCCACCACAGTCGGCCCGTCCAACAATTGGGCAACCGCATCCGAATAGTCCGGCAAGTCGGCTGGTCCTTCCAGGTGGCCACTATGGCCGTGGCCTGGCATATCCGGTGCTATCACCTGAAAACGGGACGCAAGATCAGGCACTTGGGCCGCCCAGGCATCGGCCTGCAAACCGACACCGTGGAGAAGAAGGACACGAGGCCCTTCGCCTTCCTGGATGCAGGCCAGTCCGCCCTGATCAGACCGCGGCCGGGTTGTCCAGATCACGGCCCATCTCCTTCAGATCCTGATACCGGTCACCGATCCGGTGGAACGGACGGCCAGACGTCGCCCCCCCAAGCGCGACCACAACCTCATCGGCGCGCGGAGCGTCGGGAATAGAAAACTGGATTGTCAGATAGTGGGACCGCCTTCCCGCATCGTTCTTGTCCATGAGCGGGATCATGATGGGAGCGTTTGCCGGTCCGCGGGTGTTGCTGAAAGCGAGATAGGATTTGGCGCCGACTGCTTCCCGATAAAAATTGCCGAACCTCAGCGTATGGATCAGCCCGGATGCATGTTCAATTTCTCCGTCAAGGCCGACAACGGCCGCCTTTCCGTAGGCCTCGATTGCTTCTCCGCTGCCGCCGAGCTTCAGGGTCCGGTCGGTGAGCAATTCACCTAGGACAGGGCCAAACGCCAAAATCTCCGGTTTCAGATCCTCAACAAACCGGCCGGCCCACGGGTTCTTGACCACCGCGGCAGCCGCGAACACGTGCCATGGTCGTTCGGTTGCCCTGAACCCCTCGATCAGGATCTCTTCTTCATAAGCAACGATTTTCCGGATTTCCGGCTGCATCCAAGGCCCTCCCGTCCACACTCTCAGTGGTGAGCCGGAAGTATCCTGATGCTTGACAATCGGCACAAACGAATGATTTTGAGGCTTAGGTATTAGCTTGACTTATGGATATGTTATACATGGCCACTGCACTGCCTCCGCTGAACTGGTTTCGCGCATTTGAAGCCGCAGCCCGGCACCTTAGTTTTACGGCGGCGGCGGATGAAATCGGCATGACCCAATCCGCTGTCAGTCAACAGATCAAGGCGCTGGAAACCAAGTTGGGTGTGCCGTTGTTCGAGAGGAAAGCCAGGGGTTTGGCACTGACCGATGATGGTCGGCGGCTGCTTCCCCAAGTCGATGCGGCTTTAGACACGCTAACGGCCGCCACACAATCTTTCATTCCCGATCAACCGAAGAAGCTTTTGACAGTTTCCGTTTCCGTTAGTGTGCTGCAATGGGTGATCGGCCCAACGCTCCCAACCTTTCGCGAAGTACATCCCGAAATCGCGCTGCGGTTTATCGGGGCCATCTGGCCCGATGAATTCAGCCGATCGCTTGCGGATGTCATCATCAGTTTCGGCTCACGAAAACAGGCAGGACCCAATGCCGCACTGCTTGGCAGCGACAAACTGATTGCACTCGCACCCAGCCAGATGGTCACACCATGGGACACGAGCCCGGTCATCGACGCAGTCGGGATTTCAGGCGGTTGGTCCAAGTGGAGGACGGCAACGGGCATCAGCTGTGCTGACCCGTCCATTTATGTGGATTCCTACGGCGCCGCTCTGGATCTTTCCAGCAACGGAAACGGCATATGCCTCGTAAACGAAACCCTCGCCCGGCACGCTATTCAATCCGGGTCTGTTGTCCCAGTCAGCCCAATCACCATCGATGCCAAGGAAGCCTATTTCGTTGAAACAAACCCCGCATCACATGATGCAGAAACATTCAGGAAATGGCTCGAAAGCATCGTCTGCGGCGGCGAGTAGTCTTGGTGGCTCAATCGCAAACCCAACAAGCAATCCAACCGGAGTTGGTCCGAGACGAGAGCTGAAAGAAAATCAACACCTTTGCCTTGACGTTCAAAGCTGGAAGAGACGGTGCTTTTTCAAGAGATCGATCAGGACTTCTCGGGCGTGACGCCGGTGGAGGCGGTGCTGTTCACGGGCGTTTGCAGCGTCACCCGTCCGGATCGCATCATAGACAGCCCTGTGGTCCTGGTTGGATTTGATCGGGAGTGGCCGGATGTAGAGCGTCATCGCCCGCGCCCGGCGCACCTGGTTCGCCATCATAGAAACGATGTTCTGTACGCGTGAATTCCCTCCCAAACGCACCAGTTCTGTATGGAAAGCGTCATCCGCTTCGGCCCAGGCATCACGATCCTCATCGCTCAAAGCCTTGTCCATCGCCTCAATCGACGCTTTCAGGTCAGCCAGATCCGCCTTGGAGTAGTGCTTCCTTGCAGCTTCTTCCGCCGCCAGGCTCTCCAGTTCCGTCAAAACCGCATAGATCTCCTCCATGTCTGTCAGGGACAAGGTCGCAATCCGCACGCCCTTTCTCGGACGCACCTCCAACAGTCCCTGTTGCGCGAGCATCAAGGTGGCTTCCCGAACCGGCGTCCGTGACATCCCCAAACGGCCTGCCAATTCACTTTCCAGGTGATCGGATCCGGCAGCGAGTTCGCCGTCGAAAATCAATTGACGGATCTTCTCCATGGCCTGAGTGGTGATGGTTTTCGGTTTCGATGGGTCAAGCATATGCAACGTCTCGGATTTTTCGGCCCTGGCGATCAGCCTCGTAGATCATCTTTTCGAGCGCAATCACCTTTAGGTAGTCTCTCGCCTCGTTTTCAAGTGGTTTTCCGTCGAGCACCCCGTCAACGACATGGGTGATCAGGTTCTTGACGCAATCCCCACCAAATCCTTGCCAAGGCTGCGGTTGAAGAAGAACCGTTTCCTTCAAATTGCCAAACGGGCGGAGTGTCACACTGCCATCTCCTGACAGGGTCAGTGTTCCGGCTGTGCCCTCAAGGCTGGCTTCGCCGAGCGTTGTCCGGCAGTTGTCAGCCGCGTGATCCAGCAAGCGGTTGCCATCAAACAATGCCCGCACACCGCCCGGATAGTCGAATACGAAAAATCCGGCATCTTCTCCCTTGATGACGGGATTGAGCCGCCGCAAGTCCGCATAAACCGCCTCCGGTTCGCCAAGCAGATATCGAAAAGTGTCGACCCAGTGGACGCCGGTCTCATGGATCAAAAGCTGAGGCATGTCCTGGAAATATGGCTGCCGGTCCAGATAGGCGCGCGGGCCTTGTCCATCTCCTGTCCGAAGACGGAAGGTCAATTGCAAGACCTCTCCAAGCACCCCGCTTTCCAAAGCGTGTTTGAACGTCCTGTACCACGGCTGAAACCGAAAATTCTCGTGAATGACGAGAGTTACCCCGGCCTTTTCTGCAAGCCGGGTTGCCTCCTCAGCCTCTTCAAGTGACGTGCAAAATGGTTTTTGGCAGATAATTGCACGCACGCGCTGTGTAATTCCTGCCTTGATGGCTGCCATGTGGGTGGGAGGCGGTGTGATGATATCCAGAAGGTCCGGGCACGTCATTTTCAACATCACAGCGAGATCCTTAAACGCTGCAAGCCCCGTTTCCTTGGCCTTCTCCAAGTCCTGATCACACGCGCCGACAAGAGCCACGCGGCCTGTGCGACGCCAGGCATCGTAGTGAAATTGCGCGAAGTACCCAGCGCCCAGGCAAGCGACCCGTAGGGTCTGCGTCTCTTTTTTCTTTTGGTTCATTATCAATCCACTCCGCCCAGCGCGACAGAAACGTTGACACCTGAATGCGTCACCTCCGCCACACCGTATTTTTGATAGTCGACACGAGTGAAGTTGACAAGGGATTGCATTGCGTATACGCAAATGAATGTGCAAACCAATACGGCTTGAGGAGAGCCGCGGGAGGAGACCGAAATGTTGGAAAAGAAATTCTTAAGCCGGCTACTGGCAGGCGTTGCAGTAGCGGCTATCGGACTGAGCAGCGCACATGCGGCGGAAAAGCTGCGTTTCAGCCACACTGACAACCCTGGTGGATCTCGTCAGGCCGCTGCAGAACTGTTTGCCGAGAAAGTCGCGGAATACACCGACGGCCGTTACGAAGTGCAGATTTACCCGTCCGGGCAGCTCGCAAACGACCCAAAAGCAATCGAGCTCCTCCAGCTCGGCGGCATTGATTTTACGGTGTCAGCGACCGGCAGTTACGCAACCCATCTGCCCAGCCTGAACCTTACGGCCATGCCGTTCCTTGTCGACACGTACGAACAAGGCTGGGAGCTCTATGACAACTCAGAGTGGCTTCAAGGCGAGTTCCAAAAACTCCCGGAAAAGGGCTTCCGCGTTTTGTCGACATGGGAAGCCGGCTTCCGCAGCTTCACGACGAACGAACCCCTGACATCACCGAAAGATGCCGAATCCATGAAAATGCGGGTCTTTCCGAACGACATGATCCGTTGGTCCATGGAAGCCATCGGTTTCCAGACAGTCGTGATGCCGATCACCGATGTTTACCTCGCGATCCAGCAGGGCATTGTGAACGGCCAGGAAAACCCGGTGGACACCATCAAATCGCTGCGGTTCTACGAAGTGGCGCCAAACATCACCTTGACCCGTCACGTTTACAGCCCGCTTCCGCTGACCGTTGCCGAAAAGACCTGGCGATCCTTCTCTGAAGAAGATCAGGCAGCGGTCCTTAAAGCTGCCACGGAATCTGCCGCTTTCAGCCGGCAACTCGTTCAAAGCTCGGTCGACAGCCAATTGACCGAAATGCAGGAAGCAGGTGCCACCGTGAACGTACCGGAAATCGGCCCGTTCCGTGAGGCAGTACAATCGGTTTATGCCAAGGCCAAGGACGTCTACGGCGCAGAAGCCGTTGACAACATTCTTGGCGATGCAGCAGCCATCCGCGAAGCCCTTCCCGCCCAAAACTGATCAAGCCTTTGGGTGTCAACTGGCCGGAACTTAAAGCACACGATGCTTCGGTTCCGGCGCTCTCTTGAAAGACTTTGCCTTGGACTACCGAGATCATTATCCGGCTGTGCTGCGCTGGCTCAGCCATATGGTGGACTTTTGCCTGGCGCTTGCCGGTTTTGCCATCGTCACCCTGGTCTTTTGCAACGCCTCTTTGCGCGGGTTTGCAGGCTTCGACCTTGCCTGGTCGTTGGAAGTGACAAGCTTTCTGCTGCTTTGGAGCACCTTTATCGGATGCGCCGCGGCGATTGCGCGTGGGGCGCACATGCGGGTTACCGAAATCGTCGAAAACCTGTTGCCGGTGCATATGCAACGGGTTTTGTCGATCGGGATCGATGTGATCATCACCTGCCTCCTGATCAGCCTGATCTACACCGGCTACAACATCTCCATCCATACATGGGCGCAAAAAACAACAGTGCTCTACTGGCCGGTCGGTCTGCTCTACGCATCCATGCCGGTCGGCATGTCGCTGACGTTGATCTTCCACCTCTTCAACATGGTGTTCGACATCCGGAATCCGGTCGTGCCCCACTCCACCCATTCTGATGGCGGCGAGGCCTTGCTATGATCCTGTTGTTTGTCGTCGCGGTTTTTCTGAGCACCGTGTTTCTTGGAATTCCCCTTGTCTGGGCCATCCTGATTACGGCAGTCCTGCCAATAATCGTATTCGATCTCGGATACCCGCTTCAGGCGCTGTTCCTGAACTTCATTGGCGGCGTGGAACCGAACCATTTCCTGGCAATCCCTCTCTTCATTGTTGCGGGCGAAATGATGAGCCGCGGCGGTGTCGGGCTCAGGATCATTGGATTTGCAAGAGCTGCCTTCGGGTTCATGGCGGGCGGCCTCGGCATGGTGGTTGTCGGTGCTTCAATGATCTTTGGCGGCATTTCAGGTTCTGCCATTGCAGATTCAGCCGCCATCGGTTCGGTAATGATCAAGAACATGTCCAGAGAGGGCTACGACAAAGCGTTCGCTGCCGGTCTCGTCGCGGCGGCTGGAACAATCGGTATCATCATTCCGCCGTCCATCCCGATGCTCATTTACGGCTTTGTCGGAAATGTCTCGGTCGCAGACCTTTTCATTGGGGGCATGGTGCCTGGCATTCTGTTCGGCGCCTTCTTCATGGGCGTGTGCTATTATGTTGGAAAATCAACCAATTGCGACCCCGGCGGCCGGACAACAACCTTCAAGGAACTAACATCCTCTTTCATAGGGACAGCCCCTGCCCTGTTCATGCCCGTGTTGATCCTGGGGGGCATTTTCACCGGTTGGGTTACGCCGACTGAATCTGCAGCGCTCGCCGTGATCTACGGTCTTTTGGTGACAACAGTCGTCTATCGCGATTTCAACATCAAGGACCTGCCGCGCCTTCTGATCGACTCCTTTGTCACCAGCTCTGTAGTCATGGTTGTTATCGGAGCCACCACAGTACTCGGCTGGTTGATTACTTTGGAGCAGATGCCTCAGATCCTGGTTGGCTTCGTACAGGAGTTCTCAACCGGCCCATGGATGTTCCTGCTTCTTGTGAACATCGTTCTGCTTGTCCTTGGACTTGTCCTCGATCCTGTCCCGGCAATCTTGCTGACCGCCCCTCTATTCCTGCCGACCGCCAAGATCTTTGGGGTTGATCCGGTGCATCTTGGAGTGATCATGACCTGTAACGTGGCAGTCGGGCTTTTCACTCCGCCGGTCGGGGCAACGCTCTATGTCGCATCCCGCATCTCCGGCGTGGGGGTCCTGTCGATCGCACGCCGCATGCTTCACCTTTACCTGGCAGCGATTTTTGCGCTTCTGCTCGTCACCTATTTCCCGATATTCACTATGGGTATGGTTGGGTTGTTCAGGTAATTGCAAGGACCAATCGATGTTTGTTGTGACAGTCACATTTCAGATCAAACCGGATCGGTTCGAGGCGTTCTTGCCGTTGATGGTCCAAAATGCGCAGGCCTCACTCACAACAGAGGATGGATGCCGGCAGTTTGATGTCTGCACCGATGAAAACCGGCCCGAAGAGGTTTTTCTTTACGAGGTCTACGATGATGAAGCGGCATTCAAGACACACCTAAGAACGCCGCACTTCCTGAAGTTTGACGCGGATGTGGCAGAGATGATCTCGGAGAAGACAGTCAAGACTTACAAGGGGGTCGTTCAATGACCCCATGGGAAGTCTACGCCGTCAAATATGCCGAGCGAAACTCCAGGACACGCCGGGACAGTTTCCTGTTTGACGACAATCACGATCAGCCGCATGACATGGACTATTTCGTCTGGGTTCTGCGCCGGGGTGATGAGCTCATTCTGGTTGATACCGGATATGATCATGAAGAAGCCGACCGGCGGGGACGGCCTGTTCAAAAAGATCCACGGGAAGCCCTCCTACCCCTCGGCATCTCACCGGATAAAGTCACGACCATCATCGTAACGCACCTTCACTATGACCATGCTGGCGGCCTGAAACACTTTCCAAACGCGACCATCCATCTGCAAGCGGCAGAAATGGCATACGCAACCGGTCCCTGCATGTGCCATCCGGTTTTGAAGGCCCCCTTCACCGGCGAACATGTCTGTGAAGCTGTCCTCAGACTTTATTCAGGCCGGGTGACGTTTCACGAAGGCGATGGTGAAGTCGCCGAAGGGGTAACTGTTCACCGGATTGGCGGCCACAGCAAAGGCTTACAAGCGGTCCGGGTGCTAACCAGTGCCGGTTGGTTGTGTCTGGCATCGGATGCGGCGCACTACTATGAAAACTTTCTCAGTGAAAAACCATTTCCAATCGTCGTAGACCTGCAGGAAATGCTCAACGGTTTCAGGCGTATCCGTACGCTGGCGAGCGACGATCGACTGGTTATCCCGGGCCACGATCCTTTGGTCCGCAAACGCTTCCCCGTTTTTGGCGCAGACCACATTTTGCGCCTCGACCAGGGACCATCTGAGGAGGCCGGAAAATGAAACTCGGCGTCATCGCAGATGATTTCACAGGGGCGTCTGATATCGCACTGATGCTGTCTGAGGCCGGCATGCAAACGGTGCAATTTGTCGGTGTACCGGCTTTAAACAATCTATCCGGCTCTGGCATCAACTGTGATGCTGGCGTCATCAGCCTGAAATCCCGGACGGAGCCCGCCGAAGATGCAATCAGGCACTCGCTGGCCGCATCGGACTGGCTGATCTCGCAAGGATGTGAGCAAATCGTTTTCAAGGTTTGCTCGACGTTTGACTCAACGGATGAAGGCAACATTGGCCCTGTGACCCAGGCTCTCGCCGAGCGCCTTGGAGAACAAACTGTCCTTGTATGCCCGGCTTTTCCAGAAAATGGACGCACGGTCTATCAGGGGCATTTGTTCGTGGGAGACACGCTCCTGAGTGAAAGCGGAATGCAAAACCACCCTCTCACCCCCATGCGTGATCCGGACATCCGACGGGTTCTTTCCAGGCAAACGACTTGGCCCGTTTCGCATATTCCTCATAAGACCGTTCAGCTGGGAGCAGCATCTATTCTTGACGCAGCCAAGACCGAAACGGGCTCGATGGCAATCGTCGATGCAATCACCGATGAGGATCTCATTGCGATCGGAAAAGCCGCAGCGGGCCGCCGTCTTGTTACCGGAGGGTCCGGGATCGTAATCGGTCTGCCGGCGAATTTTGGCGTCACTCCACATCATCAGGCATGGACTGGAACAAACGGTAAAGCGGTGGTTTTGTCCGGATCCTGTTCGTCGGCAACACGTGGCCAAGTGAAACACTACAAGCAAAAAGCCCCCAGCCGTGAAATCATGGTTGAGGATGTGATCGGGGGTTGGTTATCGATGGAAGAGTTGGTTGAATGGACCATCAGCCAAGACGAGCCGCCACTTCTTTATTCTTCGGCAGACCCTGAAACTGTCAGTCAGGTCCAGCAGCGGTTCGGTCGCGACAAGAGTGCATCTGCCATAGAAAACCTGTTTTCCGGTCTTGCTGCAGCTCTTGTGGACGCTGGTGTTGAACGCATCGTGGTCGCAGGTGGGGAAACGTCAGGCGCTGTCGTATCCGGGATCAAGGCATCCACTCTTGAAATCGGCCCTCGGATCGCCCCTGGCGTCCCGGCTTTGAGAGTCGCGGGCCAGCCGCTGGCCCTCGCCCTCAAATCCGGCAACTTTGGCGGACCTGACTTTTTCGAAGACGCCCTCCACGTTCTGGGTGCAGGCTCATGAGCGCTCTCTCCAAAGCACGTGAGCAGATCGCCGTAATGGCCAAATCACTTTATGACCGAGGCCTAACCCACGGATCGACCGGCAACCTCTCTATGCGTCTGGATGACGGCACTTATCTGGTCACGCCGACAGGCTCATCCATGGGCTTTCTGGATCCGGCCTGCATCAGCCATCTGTCGGAGACTTGGGCGTTGCTGTCCGGAGATGCGCCCACAAAGGAAATGCCGTTGCATACGGCATTTTATGAAACCCGAGGGGCGACCGGTGCCGTTGTGCATCTACATTCATGCCATTCAGTGGCCTTGTCCTTGCTGCCGGAAATTGATCAGGACAATGTCCTGCCTCCCCTCACAGCTTACGGGATCATGCTGCTCGGCAAAGTGAAACTGTTGCCGTTTTTTGTCCCCGGCGACCCAGCCATGGGCAACGCCGTTCGCGGGCTGGCTGGCAAACGATCAGCCGTTATTCTTGCCAATCATGGCCCTTGCGTTGCGGCGAAGGACCTTGAGGCTGCCGTCTACGCCATGGAAGAGTTGGAAGCGACAGCAAAGCTGGCCCTGTTACTACGAGGGACATCTCCCACACTTCTGGACCCGGAACAGATATCGCAAATCGTCACCCGTTTTGATGTTGATTGGACGTAAGGAACCGTACTCATGAAAATTGCGCTTATCAAAGGGGACGGGATCGGCATCGACGTCGCGGACGCTGCAATGGCTGTGCTCGAGGCTGCACTTCAAAAAACCGGACAAGCGAAACCCGAGTTGGACGAAATTCAAGCCGGTGCAGCGTATTTCCAGGAAACTGGCCTGGATATAGAGGCAAACGGAGAAGACAGGGCTGAAGCTGCGGATGCCATCTTCCTGGGAGCCATTGGATTGCCATCCATTCGGCACGCGGATGGAACGGAAATCTCTCCGCATTTAAGGCTGCGTGACCGCTTTGGTCTATATGCCGGTGTACGCCCGGTCAAAGCCTATCCCAATGCCCCGCAACGGCTTGCCGATCCAAGGGCAGTGGGAATCGATCTCATCATCTTGCGCGAGTCCACCGAAGGTCTGTTTTATTCTGCGGCAGCACACAAACGCTCGCTCGTTGTGAACGACGACGAAGTCCAGGACATTCTACGGATTACCCGGAAAACCACCACGAAACTGCACCGCTTTGCTTTCGATCTTGCCCGCAAACGCCAGAAGAAAGGCTTTCAAGGCCGCCTCACTTGCGTCGACAAGGCGAATGTTTTTACCTCGCTCGCCTTTTTTCGCCAGATCTTCGATGAAGTGAAAACAGACTATCCGGATGTTCCGGTCGGCTACAATTATGTGGACGCCCAGGCCTTGGATCTGGTGCGCAAGCCCTGGGACTTTGATGTGCTGGTGACCGAAAACATGTTTGGTGACATTCTTTCCGACCTCGCCGGCGGGCTTGTTGGCGGAATGGGAATGGCCGCCTGTGCGGAGATCGGCGACCATACAGGATTGTTCCAGCCGGCCCATGGCAGCGCGCCGGACATCATGGGACAAGACAAGGCCAATCCCCTCGCAGCAATCCTGAGCGTTGCTTTGATGCTCGATTACCTCGCCGAAAAACTGGGCAATCCCCACCTTTCAAACGCAGCCGATCTCATAAACCACGCAGTTGACGATGGGTTCCGCAACAACCGTTTGCGTCCCATTGAGTTCGGCGGCGACATGGGAACCCGCGCGATCACACAGGTTGTTACCGATACCGTGTCCGAAAGCCGCCAGATCGCCGCGCAATAATCAGCCGCGGTGATCATAAGCTTGCTATCTACGAATGGGTTTCGGGGTTTATCATATGAATTGGGGCGCCAGCCGCGTAGGCGTTGACCTGATCGAAAATATCCGAAAATTGCAAATCGAACTCGTCTTCGGTGACATAACCGATATGCGGTGTCGGCAACACGTTTGGATGGGTCAAAAGCACGTAATCCCGATCGCGTAGCGGCTCCTGGTCGAAGACATCAACGGCTGCAAAAATCCGCCCACGGACGACTTCTGCTTCAAGAATACCCGGGGCAATGAGGCCGGATCGTGACGTATTCACAAGGAGCGCGCGGGGTTGCATGTTCGCAAGGTCGGCCTCCGTAATGATGCCGTGCGTTTCTGGCTTCAACCGAACATGCAGGCTGACAATATCTGATGAGTTGAAAAACACCTCCCGGCTTTCGGCAACCCTTGCACCATCCTTGATCGCGCGCTCGCGGCCGGCGTCAGATGCCCACCATTGGACGTTCATTCCGATGGCTTCAGCATAGCTTGCAACGGCTTTGGCAATCCGGCCATAGCCATAGAGCCCGAGCGTTCTGCCCCGCAGAGTTCGTCCGACACCCATTTGCCATTCTCCGGCACGGACCGACGCCACCTGCTGTGGGATCTGGCGATAACTTGCCAAAATCAACGCCAAAGTCATCTCTGCTGCAGCGTAAGACGGTGTCCCGGAATGCATGTTGGAACACAAGAGAACGCCGTTGGCAGTGCAGGCCTCAACATCGATGTGCGGATAGACACTGCGCTGCGAAATCAATTTCAGATTCGGCAACCGCTCCAGCAAATCAGCAGTTATTCTGGTGCGTTCGCGAAACAGAACAACTGCATCAGCTTCCTGGAGCCTTTCGGAAAGCGCACCAACGTCTTCGATATGGTCGGTCCAGACAGTGACCTCGTGTTCCTTCAATTTTTGAAAACAAGGCAAACCGCGCAGCGTATCGAACCAGTCATCCAGTATGTGCACTTTCATTGATGTCACGCTCCAAACCAAAAGCTCAATTCTGTTGTTTCGGGATCAAATTGGTCAATTTCTCTGCCATACTGACCCGGGAATGAAGACTTCGCCGGTCGCAAGCTTGCGCGCGGTCCGCAAAAGACCAGCAGAGATGACTTCAAAGCGACCGTTTTCATCTTTGTAGTCAATCACGACTTCCATCCTACCCATTGGGTGCTCCAGTTTGAGGTCAGCTGGTGCACCTGGGCGCGGCTCCAACAAACCTTCAGCCACCGTGCCAGGCGCCAAAAGACAAGCAGCAAGACACTGCGACCCGGTGACTGCCAGGGTCGGATGACATTTCCAAGGCATGAAATACCGGACACAGGCAGAACCACCGCCCTTGGACGGAGCAAGCAGGCCGAATTTCGGCGTAACTGATTTGGTCACATCCCCGAGGCCCATACGCTCACCCGCAATCAGGCGAATAGCCTCCATCTTCGCAAAAAGGTCTGTGTTGGCATCAAGGTCCGCGGCACTTTCATACCCGGTGATCCCAAAATCGGACGCAAGGCCGATCACCATCGGCATGGCGACATCCATGCACGAAACGGTCACACCATTGATGACTTCCGTCCTGCTGCCGGTGGGAAAAAGAGCGCCAGTCAGGCTGCCTTCGACTTTCATGAACCGTAACTGGATTGGCGCCGCAGTACCGGGCACACCATCGATTGCGGCATTGCCATCATACTGCACAACGCCGCCGGGTGTTTGCACAAGTTCGGAAACCAGCGTCCCCGTATTGACGGCACGGATCCGCACTTCGGTGACATCACCGGCTGGTTCCACAAGACCCATTTCAATGGCTGCAGGTCCTACACCGACCAGAATGTTGCCGCAGGACGGCTTGTAGTCGACCAGTTTTTCCTCAACACCGACCTGAGCAAAAAAGTAGTCGACGTCGGCCCAATCGTCGTCCGATTTCGACAACATCGCGATTTTCGTGGTCACGGCAGTTCCGCCGCCGATGCCGTCGATGTTGAACGGATGCCCAGCACCAACGATCGATGTCAGAACGTTAGAAAGGTCATCCAGACTTTCCGGCAGATCGCTTCGCTTAAGGTAAGGACCGCGGGAAGACCCTCCACGCATGAAAATGAATGGGGTGGAAGTTTGCATCATGACCTCACCTCCTCATGAGATAGATGGCAGTACTTTTGAATGCGGATGCCCCGGGCGTGCTGGCGGCCAAAAGCGTCAACGGACCTAGCCAATGAAGCCCTGTTCAGAAGGACGCTTTTGGGTTGGATGAAACTCATGTCAGTGGCCACGGCAGCTTCACAACGGACTGAAGCAGTCCCGGCGGGAAGTCCCGGTTCAACAGCCAGGCCATGCCGCACATGAACGCGATTCCGCAGGCGGCGTAGCCAATCGCGTAGACCCAGTTTCGACCGGCTCTGAACCGAATGAACGCAACAAGAAACGCGCTGAGGGCAAGGATGAAACCGACCAGGGACGTAAGCAGCAAGAGCCCCGCAAACCAGGCGAGTGTTTGCCAGAGACCTCGCTGATTGCCATCTGCGTTGCCCACTTCGCCATCACAAAAGAGAGGATCGGATTCCGGCCGGAAACGCATCTGGAAAAGCAGGATCACACAGCCGACAATGGAAACGAGGCCGACGAACTGCGGGAAGACCCGGTCAGCGGACGCATAGTCCGGAATGAGCGAGGCATTGGTGAAAGCAAAGACCAGGTAACCCAGAACCGCCAGCAGGAAGATGAACGGCGCGCGCTTGGTTCCGTTCGGGATATCGCCCTCTGCGCGGATATTCTTTGACTGCTTGAGGCCGACGACAACAGAGACGACGGTAATGATGATCAAAATGATCACAATGGGCGAGAAGATGTAGTCGATCCCCTCCGCGAACCCTTTCCGGAAACGGGAAGCCGCGATCTGGACAGCCTGGTTTGTGTAGGTCTCAGCCGGATTTGACAGAACAAACCCGATCAAAAATGCCGGGCGAGACCAGTCGAACCGCCGCATCAAGATGCCGAGAAGGCCAATGGCAAACAGTGCCACAAGATCCATCAGGTTCTGGCCGGATTGAAACGCGGCAAACGAGATGATCATGAAAAGGAACGGCGCAAGCAATGCGAACGGGATCGTTGTGAGGCGCGCAATCACCCCGGATCCCCCAATGCAGATGATTGTTCCAACCACGTTGGCGAGTGCGAGCAGCCAGACGATCGCATAGGTGACATCAAGATTGTTCTTGAGCATCGACGGCCCGACTTCAATCTGCCCGGATCCGAGCAAAGCAACGGCCCCGATGAAAACGGCCATGGATCCGGACCCCGGGATGCCAAACAGGAGCGTCGGCACAAGGCCGCCGCCCTCTTTGGCATTGTTGGAGCTTTCCGGACCGATCACGCCCCGGATGTCACCCTTGCCGAACTTGGATTTGTCCTTCGATGTCTGCACCGTGTGGCCGTAGGCGATCCAATCCACGACAGACCCGCCAAGACCAGGAATGACGCCGACGGTCACACCGATCAACGAACACCGGATACTGAGCCAGATGTTTGAAAACCAATCACGCACACCATGGAGCCAGCCACCACCGAGCATGGAACGTTCAGAAATTGCCCGGTCCTGGCGCAGCAGAGCAACAATTTCGGGTATCGCGAAGATGCCAAGGCCGACGATGACGAGCTTCAGCCCGTCCGTCAGATACGGCATGTCGTAGGTTGCCATCCGTAATGCCCCGGCGCTGTCGCCTTCGCCGATGGTGCCAACCATCAACCCGAGGCCTGCAGCAACGATGCCTTTGATTGCAACTTGCCCTGCCAGAATGCCGACCATGGACAGCCCGAACAGGGTGATCATCAGAAGTTCAGGAGTGCGAAATTCCAGAACGACGGGTCGGGCAACAAGTATGAAAACAGTCAGAAACGCAGCCCCGACCAATCCGCCGAACAACGACGATGCGAAGGCAGCGGACAAGGCACGCGCTGCCTCCCCTTTCTTTGCAAGCGGAAATCCGTCGAGAACAGTTGCCTGCGACGCGGACGATCCGGGAATGCCCATCAACACCGACGCGAATGTATCGGACGTGGGAACCACGGCGACCATGCCGATCATGAGCGCAAGCCCCAAAACCGGGTCCATCCCGAACATGAAGGGCAGCAGCAGCGACAGGCCCGCAATTCCGCCAAGACCCGGGAAAACGCCGATACAGAGGCCCATGACCACCCCGAGAACCAGGTAGCCGAGAACCGCAGGTTGGAAAATCATCGCAGACGCCTGGGCGAGCGCAGGCATAGCGGTACCGAGAATGTCCACTGGATCGTCTCTGATTTTAATTTGGGAAATGAGCCCGCCCGATCACAACCGGGCGGGCATTTGGAAAAGCGCCGTTATTTCAAAGATACGCCGTAGCAATCCTGAAGCCATCCAACGACAAATTCTTTCGCGCTGGCCGGCACTTCAGTTGCACTTTTGAGAGCTGCATCCGCTTTGGCCCCTGTCATCTGCGGATACTTGCCGAGACGCCCAGCGGAGATTTCGGCGAAATCACCGCGCGCTTTGACAGCTTCAAACGCCTTGGCATAGGTGTTGATCGCGTCCTCCGATGCTCCGTTTGGCAAGAACACCATTTTCTGCGCGGGGAAACCTGCGATGAAGAACGCCTTCCAGGCATCCCACTTTTCACCGCTTGTTTCGCAACCATCGGTTGCCTCGCAGACTTCCTTGAAAGTCGGCATGTCTGGGAAGGTCGGATCTCGGACAATATTGCCCTCATCATCCAAGGCACCCCAGCTCATCATCGGAACGGCTGTTCCAGCTTCAACGAGAGGCGTCACACCTTTCAGGTAGGATGACGACGTTTGGTAGTCGATGTTGGCTTCGCCCCGCTCGAACATCAAACGGCCGTCGCCGCGGCCTTTGATACCGAACACTGGCTCAACATTGAGACCTAGCATTTCCCAGGCGAGAAGGGGAACGAGATCAAGACGGGTAGCGCCTTGTGATCCATAGATGAAGTCTGTTTCGCGTAGCGCGCTCGCATCGTTGCCGTTCATCTTTTCGGCAAGATCCGGCGGCAGGTAGGCAACGCCACCTGTGCCTGATGCGAGAACCACATTCCAATCCTTGTACTCGTACCGGACACGCGGATCGCCGAGCAGATATGGAAACTGCGTTGAGCCTGAAGACCCGAAAATCAGCGTTCCGTCACTGTCAGAGTATTCTTGTCCCTGGAACCAGTTGGCACCCTTTGTGGATCCGGCACCTGGCATGAACTTCACAACCACGGTCGGCTGTCCGGGCAGCGCTTCACTCAAAAGAGGTGCGTAGAAGTTTGCCCATTTTGCAGACCCACCCGTTTCAGAAAACGGGATAACCCACTCAACAGTTTTTCCGGTGAGATCGAGACCTTCCGCAAGCACCTGAGAAGGGGCAAGGGCGCAGGTAGCAAATGCCACACTCAGCGCAAGGCGCTGTGTAAGCTTCTTCAAAACCATAATTTCCTCCCAATGGCGCAGCAGTTTTGGTTTGACTGCCGCACATTCAGGCCACTCAAAAGCAGCTTGATGCCCTCAGATTTCCCTGCGAAGCTTGCAATAAGCTTTCATCGAAAAGAAAAAGAAACAAGTGATGCGGATTGCCCTCGTCGAAGACAACGTCAACCTTGCAAAGGGAATTGCCTATCAGCTCCGGGACGCCGGGCACTCGGTGGATGTGCTTCACCACGGCGACGATGCTGATACTTTCCTGAGGCAGGAAACAGGCGATCTCGTTATTTTGGATATCAACTTACCAGGTAAAAGCGGCCTGGACCTTCTTGCAGATCTCCGGGAACGGAGTGACCCGCGCCCGGTCATACTTCTGACTGCCCGGTCTGAAACACAGGATCGGGTAAAGGGGTTGGATGCAGGCGCAGACGACTACCTAGTAAAGCCATTCGAAATGGAAGAACTGGCCGCGCGCATCCGCGCACTCGGACGCAGAAACACGGCTGTATCTCCATCTCTGGTGAATGTGGGACCTCTGAAATTCGACGCGGGTAGCATGCAGTTGTTTGACGGTGATGTTGCACTGGAGGTCCCGAGGCGGGAACTGTCCTTGCTCTCCGCTTTGATCCAGGCAAACGGGCGCACCCTGTCAAAGGCCAGTCTGCTGGATCAGCTTTATGGAGCTGGAAGTGAAACCGATGAAAAGGTGATCGAAGTCTATGTCTCGCGCCTGAGAAAACGGCTTTCGTCGTTCGACATCAACATCCAGGTTCATCGCGGAATTGGATATTCGTTGAACAGAGCGTCCTGATGAAACGGTCCTATTCCCTACGCCTACGGCTGACCCTGATCATCCTCCTACCTCTTTTGTTGGTCGCGGGGCTCGCCGGCGTCTGGCAGCTTAACAATGCGCGCTCAACGGCGAGCGACGTATTCGACCGCAGCCTGCAGTCTGCAGCTCTTGCCGTTACCAACGACGTCGCGCTTTCCGGCGGTGATGCCTTGGTTGCCAACACGCGAAAAATCCTTTCGGATACCTCCGGCGGGCGGGTTTACTATCACGTCTACGCGCCAGATGGCGTAATAGTGGCCGGCTATGCGACGCCTCCAGTTGGCATCCCTACCAGTGCAGATGGTGACCTCAGCCCGGTTTACTTCGACGGTGAGTATCTCGGACGGGAGGTGCGCGGGTACCGAATGCGGACTCGAATGCAGGTCGATGGTTTCAGCGGAGTTTTCACGACGACTGTTTGGCAGGATGTCTCAATACGCGCTGCATTTGTCCGGGATCTGACCTTGAGGTCCCTCGCGGTGATTTCATCAATTATCCTGTCACTCGCATTGATCGTCTGGTTTGGCATTCGTATCGGTTTGTGGCCGCTCAGCGATTTACAACAGGCCATCGACTTGAGATCAGGTGAAGATCTCAAACCGATCCGGCGCCCGGTACCGGTGGAAGTGCAAGGCATCGTGCAAACACTAAACCGTCTGCTGGGGCAGGTTTCAGAAGCGATGGCAACTCAAAACGAATTCATCTCGAATGCCGCGCACCAACTGCGCAATCCCATCGCTGGTGTGTTGGCACTTGCGGAAGCCGTGAGATCCGCCAAATCGGAAGACGCAATGCGTGAAAGGGCGGAAGACCTCGTCAACGCTGTAAAAGACACAAGTCTTCTCGCTCAAAAACTGCTCACTTACGAACGCGCAAAGGCCATTGACCAAACGTCGCTAGAAGAAGCTTTCTCGGTCAATAAGTTGCTTGACCCTCTGGTGTCTGAGTACCGGAACCGCTTCCCGCCGGACGTCGAGATCATCTGGACACCAGCTACAGAAGACGTTCGCATTACCGGTGACCGGACAATGATCCGTGAAGCTGTGTCTAATCTCATCGACAACGCCTTCCGGCATGGCGGACCAAAGCTCGACACCATAACTGTCAGCTTTGAACGACTGGGCCCGGACCTTTCGATTACCATTGCTGACAACGGGGTGGGTCTAACGCCTGACCAGATCCGCACCGCTCGCATGCGGTTCGGGCAAGTTTCCGAAAACAGCGGTGGGAGCGGCTTGGGTCTTCCAATTGTGGAACGGGTCGCTGAACGTCACGGTGGCCGGTTGGAGCTCAAGGATCAAAACCCGGGGCTTGTGGTGCGAATGACTATCTCTGTAGGGACTTGCGCCTCTTCCAGTCAGCCCGCTGATTTCACTCCTGCGCAGCTTTCCGCTGCTCATCCCGAATGAGCGCAGCCAGCCGGTAAAACCCGTGGGCCATTTTTGTGTAGGGCGTCAGCAGGAAAAAGCTGAGCACCGATCCGAGGTGAATTGCAAGCATCAGCGGCATGATTTGCGTTCCGCCAAGCCAGTACAGCAGCAGGCCACTGAGAGCCACCAGGAAAAGGAGGAGGACAAAGCCCATTTCCCCGCCCCAGGCGGACGACGCTCCAAGGTTCCTGTCCGCCTTAAATTTTAGGCGTGCAAGCTCCACCGTTCCGAGAACCATCAGGATGCCACCTGGAACACCGAGTAATTTGGGAAGCGACCAGAGCGGGTAAGGTGCTGGCATATTGAAGACATAGTGAAGAATGGTCCCGGCCGATGTGGCTGCAAAGCAAAGAAGAAAGCCATACATCACTGCTTGGTGTGCCAGTCTCCGCGCATTGGAAAACTTGTCTTCGTCCTCGAAATTGCAGCCATCACCGTGTCCACCAGCTAGGTTTTTCATGTTGGCTGCCGATCCAAACGCACCGACGATGTGGGCCAGCGTGATACGTTTTCCGTCCGTGCCTTCCCAATATCGCCGAAGACCGATCGCAATGCTGAAAAGGGGAAACAGAAATGCCGGCAAGAAGATCGCCACCATCGCATTGTGGGAAAGCACTGCATAAAACCCGTCGCCGCCGGCAGATCCAAGCGTCCGCATCGCGAGAAACAAAACCGCGAAACCCAGAACAGTGGCGACAGCGATCATCACACCGTTTTTTTGAAAGATTTGCGCCAGTGGACCAGGCCAGGCGAAGCGCTCCCAACTGTCCTGACGAACTTCGGCCAAGGCCTTCGGAAGATTAAGATCGAACTCGTGCGGCGCAGTGTACTGGCAGGCATAATAGCAGCCCCGGCAGTTGTGACAGAGGTTTGCAAGCTGCGTGAGATTACCGTCTGTAAAAAACCGCTCTTGATGGAGCGCGGGAAAGACGGAGCAATACCCCTCGCAGTATCGGCATGCATTGCAGATTTCCGCTTGGCGGCGTGCTTCCTGGAGAAGATCAGTTTGCATAGTTTGCTGCCTCCCTTCCGGCAATGCGTCCGAAGACCGTCCCAATGGTCATGCCGAAACCGGCGAGGTACCCCTGCCCCAGGATGGAGCCGGCCATGGTTTCACCAGCTGCCCAAAGATTTGTGATAGGGCCATCTTGTGTGCTGCATTGCGCGTTCTCGTCGACCTTGAGGCCGAGATAGGTGAAGGTCACACCGGTCTTGAGACTGTATCCATAATAGGGGGGCTCATCGATCGGCCGGGCCCAATTCGTTTTCGGCAGGTTGATGCCGGTGGTCTTTACCCCGTCCAATTCTGTCGGATGGAACTTCGTCGTGTCTCCGCATGCCGCATTGAAAGTCTCAACCGTGTCTTTCAACTCCACAGGTGGCAGACCCAACTTTTCGGCCAGCTCTTCAAGCGTATCGGCCTTGATTGGTGGAAAGACGGACGGCATGAACAAGTCCAAAGACTTGGAATCGATGATCACATAGCCCACCTGGTCCGGCTGATTGGCGACCAGTCGCCCCCAAATCGCATAACGTTTCGGCCAGACGTCCTCGCCCTCGTCATAAAACCGTTCGGCATTCTTGTTGACCACGATGGAAAACGGAACACAGTCCAGACGCGTTACGATACCGCCGTCATATTTTGGCGCCCGTCCGTCGATTGCCACGGCATGACATTGGGTCGGATCACCAACTGATTGAACGCCCTGGTCCAGTAAATCTGCAAGAACGACACCCCGGTTATAAGGCGTTCCCCGGATCAGGAAATTCTTCGCAGGCGGCCCCCACGCACGCGTGAGCCAGTCCGTGTCTGCCTGAAATCCACCAGATGCGACAACGACGGCCTTGGGGGCGATCCGTTTGTTTTCGCCCTCATGCTCATAGTCGAGATGCGCAATCCGGTTCCCGTCCAATTCAAGATGCGTGACATTGGCCTCGTAAAGAACTTCAACGCCAAGTTCTTCGGCGGTCCGGTAATATGCATTCACCAGTGACTTGCCGCCCCCCAGAAAAAACGCGTTGGTGCGTGCAAGCGACAAGGTACCTGACAAAGAGGGCTGAAACCGAACGCCGTGCTCTTCCATCCAAGGCAAGCACTCTTCCGAAGTTCGGATGGCTAGCCGAGCAAGATGCTCATCTGTTTTTCCGTCGGTCACTTTTAGAAGGTCTTCAAAATACTCTTCTTCCAAATAGTCTTCAACAAGCGGGCCAAGCGGGCCTGAATGCATGCAACGGAAGTTGCGCGTGTGCCGGGAGTTGCCGCCTCGATAAGCCTTTGGCGCAGTCTCGAAAATGACGACGCGCGCGCCCAGTTCAGCGGCCGTGATTGCGGCGCACAAAGCAGCGTTCCCTCCGCCAATTACAGCCAGATCGTAGCCATGCTTCATGTCAGAAACCCTTTCCCGACCAGAGTAGGACAGCAGACATTGATTTGACTAATGATGATAGTTTCATAACTATTGCAAAATGCGCATCAATTACGATTTTACTGACTTGGAAGCCTTTTTGGCAGTGATGGAAACCGCGTCTTTTCATCATGCCGCTGAGCGTTTGAACCTGTCGCAGTCAGCGATCACCCGTCGCATTCAAAAGCTGGAAGAGGTTCTCGGCTCCCCCTTGTTCGAGCGAACCACGCGGCTTGTGAAACCGACTCTCGCGGCCAAACGCCTTTTTCCACGCGCCGAAGCGATATTGGATGGTGCCGAGGAAGCAACACGTGCAATGCGGGATGAGAGTGTCGCTTTCTCTCATCAACGAAATGCTGTGATAACGCTGGCAATGATCCCGACATTGATTGTTCCCCTTCTTCTTCCTGCACTGCGGATGGTTCAGGCAAAAGGTCTCGATCCACGTGTTCGAGTTCTGGATCATGCCGCAAATCAAGTTGCAGAAGCCGTCGCGCAGGGTGACGCCGATTTTGGCGTGTGTTCGGCGGGCGTAGCAGAACCCAACACGCTTTTTGAACCCCTTTTCGAAGACGAGATTGCCGTTGCAATACCTCCCGATCACAGATTTGCAGGCCGTGAGCATGTCTTGTGGTCAGATCTGCATCGTGAACCGCTAATTCTACCGGCCCGCGGAACAGGCAACCGACTCCTGATCGACGATGCAATGGCAGAAAACAGGCTTTCTGCCGCTTGGACGTATGAAGTTGGCCGAACAACCACTGCTATGGAGCTCGCACGCGCGGGTCTCGGATTGGCGCTGTTGCCGCGCACCGGGATGTATTCAGGAATAGGAAAACAACTTGATTTCAAAAACCTTCGCAGCCCGACCGTTAAGCGCCCAGTTGGTCTATTGTCACGGTTATCAGGCTCCGACAGCCCAACTGTTGCTGAACTGAAAACAGCCCTAAACAGCTGTGCAGCTGATCTAAGACGGCGACCTTAGGCGGGCCAGAAACCTATTCGCTGGTATTCAAACGTAGCTGCGTTCCTCCAAACGAACATGAACAATCATCCAGCCTGCCCCCTGGAATAGTTCTTACTTAATGATGCTTTCAGAACCGGGATTGCATCGTTGATCAAGACAGCGAACTCATTTCCAGACGTACTTTTGTCATTCGCTTGACCAATTTCAGCTACGCAAACTAATGTAATGTAAAAAATTGTCGCGCGGAAACATATGCAGATGTTTTTTTTCCGAAAATCAGCGGCTCATGATGCGAATGTACTGGAAAGGCAGAACAAGTGGTCGAGCGGAAGCTGAAGAATATGGAGGAGTTTGCAGCTGTCAGCGGCATCTCCCGGCCAACGCTCTCAAAGTATTTCAACAATCCCGAGAGCGTCCGCCAAACGACACGGTTGCGCATCGAAGACGCCCTGCAAAAATACGATTTCAGGCCAAACATTTTCGCGATGAACCAGAACCGCAAGCTGACCAAGAATGTCGGCATTGTGGTCCCTTTCCTTGCCGACCCGTTCTTCACGGAAATAGCAAGGAAGTTGGAGCAACGCTGTCTGGAGGCCGGGTTTCACCCAACCCTTTATAGTGCCCACGGCCAACAGCAGCTTGAGAATGAAATCCTTGATAGCCTTCGGTCTTTGAAACCGGCCGGGGTCCTGCTCGCACCGCTCGGCCGGGCGTCAGACAAACTGTCCGTTGAAAAATTCTGCCAGGATGTTCCGACAGTTCTGTTTGACAGTAACATTGAAGGCATCGGAGAAGCCTTTGTGGGATCTGACAATTTCAGTTTTGTCTCCCAGACTGTCGACTATCTTACCCGAACGGGTGAGCCACCAAGTTTCTTTGAAATGCGCACGCCAGCCAACCCGAACGCCAACAAACGGCGTGCGGCATATGAACAGCTGATGGCCGAGCGCAATCTCGAGCCGCGCATTCTGAAGATCGAGGGTGAGGGCTGGGCATTCGAACAAATTGGGCGGGACGGTGCGCTTCGCATTTTGGAAACCGGCGGATTTCCGACCAACACCGTATTGTGCAGCAACGATCGCCTGGCGATCGGCCTGCTATCCGCCTGTTATGAGAAAGGCTTGCGGGTCGGGCGCGGCGCTGGCTGCGCCTTAAGGGTTGCCTCTCACGACGACCACCCATTTTCAAAGTTCACCTGCCCGTCTTTGACAACGGCTGCCCATGATTATGACAGCGTTTCGGACCACGCCTTTAAGACCCTCAACAATCTTATAGAAGCGGGCGGGCGATTTGCACGCCGTGAAGAAACCGTCTTCTCAGCGCGCCTGGTCTTACGCAGTTCTGCGTAGCAAAAATTTTACGCGCGTAAATTTTTTATTGACTCGCCGTTACGGTAGCGCTTAGGGTTGGCCCAACATCCAGCCAAGGGAGGAGATCGGATGTACATAAAGAACGCACTTTGTGCGACGACTGCGCTTGTCGTGTTGACCGCAGCAGCAGCGCAAGCAGAAACACTCACCATCGCTACTGTGAACAACGGTGACATGATCCGCATGCAGGGTTACACCGACGATTTCACTGCAAAGACTGGCCATACCGTCGAGTGGGTCACTTTGGAGGAAAACGTACTGCGTCAGCGAGTGACCACCGACATTTCAACGAAGGGCGGCGCTTTCGACATCATGACCATTGGCATGTACGAAACGCCAATCTGGGGTGCCAACGGCTGGCTCGTTCCACTTGACGATCTCTCCGAAGAATATGATGCCGCTGACATCCTGCCCGCCATGGCTGGTGGTCTGAGCCACGACGGAACGCTTTATGCCGCTCCGTTTTATGGCGAAAGCTCCATGATCATGTACCGTACAGATCTGATGGCCAAAGCTGGTCTGGAAATGCCAGACGCGCCGACTTGGGATTTCGTCAGAGAAGCGGCTGCGGCTATGACCGACCGTGACAACGAAATCAACGGCATCTGCCTTCGCGGCAAGGCTGGCTGGGGTGAAGGCGGCGCATTCATCACAGCGATGTCGAATTCGTTCGGTGCACGTTGGTTTGACATGGACTGGAACGCTCAGTTCGATACCGAACAATGGGCCAATACGCTGAACTTTTACAAAGACATGATGGATGCCTCCGGCCCTCCAGGCTATGCGACCAACGGCTTTAATGAAAACCTGTCGCTCTTCCAGCAGGGCAAATGCGGCATGTGGATTGATGCCACGGTGGCAGCATCCTTTGTAACAAATCCGAACGACTCGACCGTGGCTGACTCTGTCGGCTTCGCTTTGGCCCCTGATACAGGGCTTGGCAAACGTTCGAACTGGCTGTGGGCCTGGGCGCTGGCAATTCCTGCCGGCACTCAAAAGGAAGCAGCTGCAAAAGAGTTCATCGAATGGGCTACGTCCAAATCCTACATTGAACTCGTAGCTGCCAAAGAAGGTTGGGCCAACGTTCCTCCAGGTGCACGGACGTCTCTGTACGAGACCCCAGAGTATCAGGCCGTACCGTTCGCCAAGATGACCTTGGATTCAATCCTGTCAGCTGATCCGAACAACTCGACCGTCGAACCGAGCCCATACGTTGGCATCCAGTTCGCTGCCATCCCGGAGTTTGCCGGTATCGCAACTGAAGTGAGCCAAGAGTTCTCGGCTGCCTATGCAGGTCAACAGACCGTCGAAGAGGCATTGGCCAAAGCTCAAGCTCTGACCAACGATGCAATGGAAGCCGCCGGCTACCGATAAGCTCGCGGTAACTTCCAGTTCCGGAGGGCGGGTTCGCCCGTCCTTCGGCCTCCTTCTGCCATTTCATTTTAAAGATATATTTCGAGACGGACCCGCGTCCGTCAACAGAGGAGATGTGTCATGGCCACTCAGCAATCACGTTCTGCCGCCCGGATGATGATGGCACCAGCAGTCGTTCTGCTCTTGGGCTGGATGCTGATCCCGTTGTGCATGACGCTGTTCTTTTCCTTCAAGAAATACCTGCCGCTGCGCGGCGACTCCATGGCCAACGGGTTGGAATGGGTCGGATTTACCAACTATGTCAGGTTCGTGAGTTCAAGCTCGTTTTGGCCCAGCATTCAGACCACGCTGATCATTGTCGGAGGCGTTCTGGTCATCACAATTGCCTTGGGAATTGCATTGGCGATCTTGCTGGATCAGCCAATGTGGGGTCAGGGCATTGTCCGAATTCTGGTTATTGCGCCTTTCTTCGTGATGCCCACCGTATCCGCGCTGGTCTGGAAAAACATGTTCATGGATCCGGTCAACGGCATCCTTGCACATCTCTGGAAGTTTTTTGGCGCCGAACCGATACAATGGTTGAGCCAGGCGTCCCTGCCATCGCTGATCATGATCGTCTCCTGGCAGTGGCTGCCATTCGCGACGCTGATCTTGCTGACTGCTATTCAGTCTCTCGACAGCGAGCAGCTGGAGGCCGCTGAAATGGACGGCGCCCCAGTCCACAAACGCTTCTTTTTCATCGTTCTTCCGCATCTGGCGCGAGCAATCACCATCGTGACCTTGATCCAGACCATCTTTTTGCTGGCGATTTTCGCGGAAATCTTCGTCACCACCGGCGGTGCCTTTGGCACCAAGACATTGTCTTACCTGATCTTCCAGCGGGTGCTGGAAAGCCAGAACGTTGGTCTCGGCTCTGCAGGTGGTGTCTACGCCATCATACTCGCCAATATCGTTGCGATCTTCCTGATGCGCATCGTCGGCAAAAACCTTGACGCGTGAGGAGTAATCAAATGGCCCGCGCAGTTACAACAAACCGGAAAATGATCAACACAGCCGTCGCCTGGTTGATAGGTTTGCTGATTTTCTTTCCGATCCTCTGGACGATCCTCACCAGCTTCAAAACCGAAGCACAGGCAATCGCCGATCCTCCGATATTTTTGTTCTTTGACTGGACCTTGGAGAACTATTCGGTGGTACAGGAGCGCTCGAACTACATGCGTTTCCTATGGAACTCCATATTCCTGGCTGGCGGCTCCACGATTTTGGGACTTATCATTGCAGTTCCGGCTGCTTGGTCGATGGCCTTCGTTCCTTCAAAGCGCACCAAGGACATCCTGTTGTGGATGCTGTCCACCAAGATGTTGCCGGCAGTTGGCGTGCTCTACCCGATCTACCTGCTCTTCATCCAGTTGGGCCTTCTTGACAGCCGCATCGGACTGACAATCGTCCTGATGTTGATCAACCTGCCGATCATAGTCTGGATGCTCTACACGTACTTCAAGGAAATCCCGGGCGAGATCCTGGAAGCCGCCCGGATGGATGGCGCAGGACTGAAGGAAGAACTCCTCTACATTCTCACCCCCATGGCCATACCGGGCATTGCGTCGACCATGTTGTTGAACTTCATCCTGGCCTGGAACGAAGCCTTCTGGACGCTCAACCTGACCGCCGTCAATGCGGCGCCATTGACAGCGTTTATCGCCAGCTACTCCAGCCCCGAGGGCCTGTTTTTCGCCAAGCTCAGCGCGGCCTCGACCATGGCGATCGCCCCCATCCTGATCCTTGGCTGGTTCAGCCAAAAACAACTCGTTCGCGGCCTGACATTCGGCGCGGTTAAGTAGGGAACACTGTCATGGGACAAATAACACTCAAGCAGGTGACCAAGAGGTTCGGCAACGTCGAAGTCATTCCCTCGCTCGATCTCGAAATCGGGGACGGAGAATTCACGGTCTTTGTCGGCCCATCCGGATGCGGCAAATCCACATTGCTCCGGCTGATTGCCGGTCTGGAAGACACGACCTCCGGACAGATCCTGATCGACGGGCAGGATGCGACCAGCGTCCCACCGGCCAAACGGGGTCTGGCGATGGTCTTCCAATCCTATGCGCTTTATCCGCATATGTCGGTCCGCAAGAACATTGCTTTTCCCCTGCGCATGGCAAAGCTCGACAAGGCCGAACAAGACCGCAGGGTCGAACAGGCCGCCGCTGTCCTGAACCTCACCGATTATCTCGACCGGCGCCCCGGCCAACTCTCCGGCGGGCAGCGCCAGCGTGTTGCAATCGGCCGGGCAATTGTCCGCGAACCATCCGCTTTCCTCTTTGACGAACCCTTGTCGAACCTTGATGCGGCTCTGCGGGTTGGCATGCGGCTGGAAATCTCTGAACTGCACGAACGTCTCAAGACAACGATGATTTACGTGACTCACGATCAGGTGGAAGCCATGACCATGGCGGACAAGATTGTTGTTTTGCGCGCCGGACACATCGAGCAGGTCGGGTCTCCACTTGAGCTTTACAAAAACCCGCGCAACCAGTTCGTAGCCGGGTTCATCGGCTCACCTAAAATGAACTTCATTGAAGGCGAAGAGGCCGCCAAGCACGGTGCCCACACCATTGGCATTCGGCCGGAACATATTTCGGTTTCCGAGACTGAAGGCTTGTGGTCCGGCGTTGTGAGCGTCTCCGAACACCTGGGCTCCGATACCTTCTTTCATGTTCACAACACCGGACTGGCAGACAGCATAACGGTGCGGGCCGATGGAGAAGTCGGATTCCGTCATGGAGACCGGATCCATATGACCCCACGCGACGATGTCATTCACAAGTTCGATGCCAACGGGTTGAGGCTTTCATGAAACGGCTGGACGGTAAAACCGCTCTGATCACGGGCGCAGCCCGTGGGATCGGCCTCGCCTTTGCAAAGGCCTATGTTGCCGAAGGCGCGAAGGTGGCCATTGCGGACATTGACAGCGCCCGAGCCCATCAGGCGGCAGCCGACCTGGGACCGGCAGCCATCGCCGTAGAAATGGATGTTACCCGGCAGGAAAGCATTGATACGGCCGTCAGCGAGACAGTGTCGCAACTCGGCCAAATCGATATCCTGATCAACAACGCAGCGATTTTCTCAGCAGCGCCCGTCGTCGAGATTGATCGCGCTGACTTCGCCAGGGTTTTTGACATCAATGTCGCCGGAACCCTGTTCACCCTACAGGCGGTGGCCAGGCATATGATTGAGCGCGGCGGCGGTGGCAAGATCATCAATATGGCGAGCCAGGCAGGCCGCCGGGGCGAGCCGCTGGTTGCGGTTTACTGTGCGAGCAAAGCCGCCATCATCAGCCTAACCCAGTCGGCGGCCCTCAATCTGATCGAGCATGGCATCAATGTGAACGCGATCGCGCCGGGTGTTGTCGACGGCGAGCACTGGGATGGCGTCGATGCGTTCTTTGCCAAATATGAAAACAAGGCGCCCGGTCAAAAGAAAAGGGAAGTCGGCGAGGCTGTCCCCTTTGGCCGGATGGGAACGGCAGAAGACCTCACGGGCATGGCCGTGTTTCTCGCAAGTGAAGACGCCAATTACATCCTTGCACAGACGTACAATGTGGATGGCGGGCAATGGATGAGCTGATCACTCTTTCAGATGCGACGTTGACCGCGGTTTCGTCCGGGGTCACCAAGCCAGGATATGATCGCTCTGCCCTAAGACCCGGAATTGTCCATATCGGTGTCGGCAATTTCCATCGGGCTCATCAGGCCTGGTATCTGCATCGCTTGATGCAGGAAGGGCACGCCCACGACTGGGCCATTATCGGTGCAGGCGTTCGGCCGTATGATGCGGCAATGCGGGACAAGCTCATTGCCCAAGATTGCCTGACGACGCTGGTTGAACTGAACCCTTCGAAAACGTCTGCAGAAATCGTTGGATCCATGATCGACTACCTGCCGATTACCGCGGACAACAAACCCCTCATTCAGAAAATGGCTGACCCGGCCATACGCATCGTTGCCTTAACGGTCACCGAAGGCGGTTACTACACCGATCCGGTCACGAAGGAATTCGATGCCCGGCATGCGGATATCCAGCACGATGCGCAGCATCCGGAAACGCCAAAGACCGCCTTTGGCGCTTTGGTAGCAGCTTTAAAGCGCCGGCGAGATCAGGGGCACGGCCCTTTTACCGGACTAAGTTGCGACAATCTCTTGGCCAATGGCCAGATCCTGCGTCAGACCGTGTTGGGACTCGCCCGTCTTTCGGATCCGGATCTAGCGGACTGGATTGATGCAAACTGCACCTTTCCAAACTCCATGGTCGATTGCATTGTTCCAGCAACCGGCCCTCGGGAGATCGCACTTGCCCGCGAATTCGGCCTGGATGACCAGGCACCGGTTTCTCACGAAACCTTCCGCCAGTGGGTTTTGGAAGACAGGTTTTGCGCGGGCCGTCCCGATTGGGAGAAAGTCGGGGCAACATTTACCGACGATGTCCACGGCTACGAGATGATGAAGTTGCGGCTGCTGAATGCCGGGCATCAGGTCATTGCAAACGCCGGAGAGATCCTGTCCCTGAGCACCATAGCAGACTGCATGGCGCATCCTCTGATATCAGAACTGTTCTCAAGAGTCCTGAAAGACGAGATTGTTCCGCATGTTTCTGCGGTTCCGAACATGACCCCTGCCCAATATGTCGACCTCATTCGGAGCCGTTTCTCAAACCCGGCCGTCTTGGACACCACGCGGCGCGTTGCCTTTGACGGGTCTTCCCGGCACACAGGCTTTGTGCTGCCGGCTATACGAGATGGTCTTGAGAACGGCACGCCAATCGAGGGATTGGCCCTCGTGGAAGCCCTTTGGGCCAGAATGTGCGAAGGGTCGAGAGAAGATGGGTCGCGGATAGAGCCCAACGACCCCTTTTGGTCACAGCGCACGGACGCGGCGCAAAACGCGCGCTTAAGACCGCTCGCGTGGTTAGAACAGTCCGACGTCTATGGCGAGATTGCCGCAAACGAACGGTTTGCCGCTGCATTCGAACACTGGCTTGGGCGCATCTGGTCAAACGGTTGCGAGACCGCACTGCGGGAGTATTTGCAAATAGCCCAGACTGCGACCGCAAGGACTGCTAGCAACCCTGGCTAAATCCAGGCATCCATCTGATACGGTTAAGATGAGGCACGACTCTTTGGTTCGAAGGGGCAACCGGTTCTGTCCCGACAAAAATTCAACGGTCCTTTCGAACACCCGCGCAGCTTTCTCTGACGATGAGATCGCCGTGAAGGAGATGTGTCTGGACTGAGAGGGTGCGATTGGCCAATCGATCTAGCAAGAGGGACATTGCCATCTCGCCAATGTGCTGGCGGGGTTGGCGTATCGTTGTGAGACCCGGCGTGAAGTTGTTGGCGAAAGGAATATCGTCGAACCCCAGAACAGAAAAGTCCTCCGGGACGCGGTATCCGCGCATCT
Source organism: Roseibium sp. R5 (assembly GCF_055755305.1). Taxonomy (NCBI): domain Bacteria; kingdom Pseudomonadati; phylum Pseudomonadota; class Alphaproteobacteria; order Hyphomicrobiales; family Stappiaceae; genus Roseibium; species Roseibium sp. R5. The sequence continues at coordinate 2,262,427 of NZ_CM146910.1, read as the reverse complement.
GCAATGCTGAAATCACACCGATGGCCGTATTGTCGTTGAAACAGAAAAACGCAGTCGGAAGGTCATCCTTGATGAACAAGCGCTCGACAGCTGCCCGGCCACTTTCCGCTGACCCGTCCCCTTCCAGGCGCCAATCTCGTAAGGAAACAGCGGATTCCATCAAGCCCTTCTTATAGCCGGAATGCCTGAGATCGCTGCGCACATCGGCAGGACCGCCAGAAATGAAAACAATCCTCCGGTGGCCAAGAGAAATCAGGTATTCGGTCGCCATCTTTGCACTAGCGACATCATCAACACCGACATAACTGATGTCGCCCCGGTCAACTGGCCGTTCAGTCGCAACAATCGGCGGAAGAGCTGTCAAAGGTGTTTGCGGTTCACCAGCAACGGGAATGTGTCCCGTCAACAGAATGAGACCGTCCGCCATGCCTGTTGACAGGAAGCGCAGATAGTTTTGCTCAAGACCCGTTGTTCCTTCGGTGTTACCGATAAGCACTCCGTACCCTCTGTCATTGGCTGCTTTTTCCAAGCCTGTGAGAATGCCGGCGAAGTTTGGATCGGCAATCGCAGAAGCCAGCACCAGGACCATCTGGGAGCGCTGCATCCGAAGGTTCTGCGCCATCGCGTTGGCGGTGTAACCGGTTCTTGCAATGGCCGCCGTTACTTTTTTCCGGGTACTCTCGGCAACCTTTTCCGGGGACCGGAGCGCACGGCTGACTGTCGCGATAGACACGCCCGCAAGCTTTGCGACGTCTTCAATGGTCGCCGGCCGGCTGCCCGGATCATCCATTATTTTACCCCGGTTTTGTTGCGGTGCGGCGTTTCATTAACCTCATGAAATTCAACACCTCTCTACGCTGTATAGGTTCTTACATGCCCTTTGAAAAGGTTTACAATCTAAAATGTAAAGGTTTACATCACAGCTGAAAACGTTTACATAACCTTATGACAGCGAGGAAAAAAAGAACGCTGCTGTCTGGGAGGAACTCTGAGATGCAACACCATTCGCCCCCGATGGAGGCGGTGATTGAGGCCGTCAACATCAGCAAATCCTTTGGGCCGGTGCCAGTGTTGTTCAGCGTCAGCATGGACATCCGGGCGGGCGAGGTTCATGCGCTGATCGGCGAGAATGGCGCGGGCAAGTCAACCTTGATGAAGATCCTGTCCGGCTTCCACGACCCGACAACCGGTCACATCAAGCTCAACGGCACGACGACCGAACTCCCTCCCAATGGCGCTGCAGAAAAACTTGGCGTCGTTCTGATCCACCAGGAACTCAATCTTGCAGAACAGATGACGGTCGAAGAGAACGTCTTTCTCGGTCGGGAATTGAAATCAAATGGATTTCTAGACCGGGCGGGCATGAGATCTCTTGTCCAAAAGTACCTGGATGATGTCGGTCTCGACATCTCCCCTTCTGACCGAATTTCAGATCTCACAATTGCACAAAAGCAAATGGTCGAGATCGTCAAAGCTGTCAGCAGAAACGCACGCATCCTCATTATGGACGAGCCAACGGCCGTTCTGACGGAAGAGGAAACGGAGATCTTCTTCCGGCAAGTCCAGAAGCTGAAACAAACTGGCGTCGGCATTGTGTTCGTGTCGCACAAGCTGAATGAAGTTAAAGCTATTGCGGACCGGGTGACCGTCCTGCGCGATGGCCAATGGATCGACACGCGCCTGGCGAACGAACTGACCCCAGATGCCATGGCCCAGATGATGGTCGGCCGGGAACTGTCTGACCTTTATCCGCCGATGCACGAAGCGGACGTAGACGCAGACCTGGTTCTGGAGGTTCAAAACCTTTCAACACCCGGCGCGCGCAATGTCAGCTTCAACCTGCGCAAGGGTGAAATCCTGGGGTTTTCGGGACTGATCGGGTCAGGCCGAACAGCGGTCTTTGAGGCCATTTGTGGATTGGCGCCTGTCGAGAGCGGCCGGATCCGGCTCTTTGGAACCGAAGTAAGAGCCCTGTCCGTTGCCGCAGCAAGAGACGCAGGGCTTGCCTACCTGACGAAGGACCGGAAGGAGAAAGGGTTGCTTCTGGACAAGAAGATGCAGCCCAACCTGACCCTGTTTGCCTTGCCGAAATTCATCAAAAACTTCACGCTCGACAGCACCGCTGAAGCCAATGCGCTCGAGCGCGCCATCCGGCGCTTCGATGTCCGGGCACGGGATCAGGACATCGTTGTCGGAAAGCTCTCCGGCGGCAATCAGCAGAAGTTGCTGCTCGCGAAAATCATGGAATGCGATCCGAAGATTGTTGTCATAGATGAACCCACCCGCGGGATCGATGTCGGCACCAAACAACAAATTTATCATTTCATCGCTGCGCTGGCAGCGGAAGGCGTTTCGGTCGTGGTGATCTCCTCGGAGATGCCAGAAATCATCGGAATTTGCCACCGTGTTGTGGTCATGCGGGAAGGCCAGATCACCGGAGTACTGACCGGAGATCACATCAACGAAAACGAAATCATGCGCTATGCCGCCGGGCTGAAACGGGAGGAACTCCATTGACCATGTCGAGCGTATCGGAAAACAACGCGGAAAAGACACCCAAGCGCATTGCGATTGACTTCAAGACGCTGGGGCCAGCGTTGGCTCTTCTCCTGCTTTGTGTGATTGGTTTCCTACTCAACCCCGCCTTCGTGAGTGAAGGCAACCTGACCAACTTGCTGACGCGGTCAGCGTTTATCGGCATTATTGCCGTGGGCGCGACCTTCGTCATCACCGCTGGCGGGATCGACTTGTCGGTGGGCTCAATGGCAGCGGCCATTTCCGGCGTGATGATCATTGTCATGAACAATGCCGTTGAAACGCTCGGGACCGGTGTGCCAACCGTCCTGTTTGGGTGTGGCTTGGCGATCCTCCTCGGCATCGGCGCAGGCTGGATCAATGGAGCCCTGACCACCAAGGGGAAGATCGAGGCGTTTATCGTGACGCTGGGCACCATGGGGATCTACCGGTCTTTGGTGACCTATTTCGCGGACGGCGGCACCCTGTCGCTCAACTTCGATATTCGGGGCACGTACCGGCCGGTCTACTATGACAGTTTTCTGGGACTGCCGATCCCGGTCTGGGTCTTCATCGCGGTCGCAATCTGTGGCTGGCTGCTCTTGAACCGGACAGCGTTCGGACGCTACTGCACGGCTATCGGATCAAATGAAGCCGTCGCCAAGTACTCGGCAATCAATGTCGATCGGGTCAAGACGCTGACATACATCATCCAAGGCCTGTGTGTGTCCTTTGCGACCATCATTTATGTCCCCCGCCTTGGTTCTGCCTCAGCATCGACAGGCGTGTTATGGGAGCTGGAAGCCATCGCGGCCGTGATCATCGGCGGAACGGTCCTCAAAGGCGGTTACGGGCGCATTGGCGGCACGATCCTGGGTGCGCTCATTCTGACCACCATCGGCAACATTCTGAACTTCACGGACATGATTTCAAACTACCTCAATGGAACCATGCAGGGGTTGATCATCATCGTTGCTGTGCTGCTGCAGCGCAGTGACTGGAAACTCAAAAAGAACGGCTGAGCACGGCCCACTAGATCCACGGAATAGGGACCCGTCCCCAATTTGAACCGGCTCGCACCGGACGGGAGAGGTGCGCCTTGAGGAAAGCATCGGAGGAGGAAACTATGCTAGGAAGAAAAACACTGGGTGCGATGGCACTGACGGGGCTGATCGCCCTTAGCGGAACGGCAGTCGCAGAAGAAAAGATCAAGATCGGTGTCAGCTACCCAACACCGACCCACGCCTGGGCCGCCGGGATGAACTGGCACGCGGAGCAGGCCGAAAAACGTCTGGAGGCTCTTTATCCGGACGTGGACCTGATCCTCGTGAACTCTCCGGACCCAGGCGCACAGGCAAGTGCGCTGGAAGACCTCGTATCGGTCCATCAGATCGATGCACTCGTCGTTCTGCCGTTTGAATCCGAACCGCTCACCGACCCGGTCCTGAACGTCAAGAAATCCGGAGCCTGGATCACCGTTGTCGATCGTGGTCTCAGCCAACCGGGCATCGAAGACCTCTATGTTGCTGGCAACAATCCTGAGCTTGGCCGCGTGTCGGCCCAGTACATGAAGGGCCGCCTCAAGGACGGCGACAACATCGTTGTCTTGCGCGGCATTCCAACCGTGATCGACAACGAACGCTTTGATGCGTTCATGGCGGAAATCGAAGGCTCTGGTATCAACGTTCTGGATCACAAGCATGCCAACTGGAACCGTGACGACGGTTTTGAAGTCATGCAGGATTTCCTGTCCCGCTTCCCGGACATTGATGCGGTGTGGGCACAAGACGATGATATCGCGATCGGCGTGGTCGCAGCATTGAAACAGGCAGGCCGTGACGGCAACGGCATGTTTGTTGTCGGAGGTGCTGGCATGAAGGAAATCATCAAAGGCATCATGGATGGCGATGAGCTGATCCCTGTGAACGTCCTCTACCCGCCGGCAATGATTGCAACCGCGATGGATGCAACGGTCAACGCTTTCAAGTCGAATGGCCCTGTGGCCGGCCGGTACATTCTCGGGGCGACACTCATCACCCGTGAAAACGCAGAAAGCTACTACTTCCCAGAGTCGCCATTCTAAGACGTCGCTTCGTGCGGGCCGGGGTTCAGTCACGTATCCCGGCCCTCAAAAACTCTATTTCATTCAAGAGGTCGTCATGAAAACGATAAAGGGGCCTGCGCTTTTTCTTGCCCAGTTTGCAGGAGATGAAGCGCCGTTCAATTCCTGGGACGCGATTACGAAGTGGGCTGCCGATTGCGGATACAAAGGGGTGCAGGTCCCAAGTTGGGATGGCCGGCTCATTGATCTGGAAAAAGCCGCCAGCTCGAAGGGATACTGCGACGACTTTGCCGGACAAGCTCGAGAGAACGGCGTTGAGGTCACCGAGCTTTCAACCCATCTGCAAGGTCAGCTTGTGGCCGTCCACCCGGCTTATGACACAGCCTTTGACGGTTTTGCAGCTCCGGAAGTCCGGGGCAATCCGGCCGCGCGCCAGGCCTGGGCCGTGGATCAGGTCAAGCAGGCGTTAACGGCCAGCCGCAACCTTGGCATCACCGCCCATGCGACGTTTTCCGGCGCTCTGGCGTGGCCTTACATCTATCCCTGGCCGCAGCGACCGGCTGGACTTGTTGAGACCGCGTTTGACGAACTTGCCAAGCGCTGGCGGCCAATTCTGGATTATGCGGACGATATGAGCGTGGATGTTTGCTACGAGATCCATCCAGGCGAGGATCTTCATGATGGCGCAACGTACGAGATGTTCCTGGAACGCGTTAACAATCATGCTCGCGCAAAGATGCTCTATGACCCGTCGCACTACGTGCTTCAGTGTCTCGACTATCTCGACAACATCGACATCTACAAGGACCGGATCGGCATGTTCCACGTCAAGGATGCCGAGTTCAATCCGACCGGCCGCCAGGGCGTTTACAGCGGCTATCAGCCCTGGGTTGACCGGGCTGGGCGGTTCCGCTCCTTGGGCGACGGACAGGTCGACTTCGGCGCTATATTTTCCAAGATGGCAGCCAACGACTTCGACGGCTGGGCGGTCGTCGAATGGGAATGCTGCCTGAAGCACCCGGAAGACGGTGCCCGGGAAGGCGCGCAATTTGTTGCCGACCATATCATCCGCGTCACTGAAAAAGCCTTTGATGACTTTGCCGACGGCGGGACCGATGAAGCGGCAAACCGCAAGATGCTGGGTATTGGATAGGAGCACGACATGGCCATTGAAGGAACAGAAGTCACATTCCAACGCCCGCTCCGCCTCGGCATGGTCGGCGGCGGCAAGGATGCCTTTATCGGCGCGGTTCACCGGATCGCAGCACGGCTCGACAACAGTTTTGAACTGGTCGCAGGCGCCTTGTCCTCCACACCGGACAAGGCCATCGCCTCCGGGCAGGCTCTCGGCCTCAAGGCAGACCGGATCTATAGTTCCTTTGAAGACATGGCCAAACGGGAGGCCCGGCTGAAGGACGGGATCGAGGCCGTTGCCATCGTGACGCCGAACCATGTCCACTATCCGGCTGCCAAGGCGTTTTTGAAACGCGGCATTCACGTCATCTGCGACAAGCCGATGACCTCCACGCTGGCGGACGCCAAAAAGCTGGCCAAAGCGGCCGGGAACTCCCAAGCCCTCTTTATTCTGACCCACAATTACACCGGCTATCCGATGATCCGCCAGGCGCGGGAGATGGTTCAAAACGGCGATCTTGGAACAATCCGGGTCATTCAGGTCGAATACCCGCAGGATTGGCTGACGGTCGAACAGCACAACAAGCAAGCCGACTGGCGCACGGACCCTGCCCGGTCCGGTGCAGGTGGTGCGACAGGAGACATTGGCACCCACGCCTACAATCTGGCTTGCTTTGTGACCGGCCTGCGCGCCGAGAGCCTTGCCGCCGATTTGCAGTCCTTCGTCCCAGGCCGTCAGGTTGATGACAACGGCCACGTCATGTTGCGCTTTGACGGCGGGGCACGCGGGATGCTCTGGTGTTCACAGGTCGCACCGGGCAATGAGAACAATCTCAAGCTCCGGGTCTATGGCGACAAGGCCGGCATTGAATGGCATCAGGAAGATCCGAATTATCTGCAGTATTCGCCGTTCGGAGAACCAGCCCAGCGCCTGACAAGAGGCGGCGCGGGCATGCTGGAGAGCATCGCGCCCACCACACGGATCCCGCCCGGACACCCGGAAGGCTATCTGGAAGGCTTTGCCAACCTCTACCGGGAAGCCGCCGACGCAATCCGGGCTCATGCGAAAGGCGAGACACAAACAACGCTTTTGCCCGGCATTCAAGAGGGCCTTGCAGGCGTTGAATTTGTCGACGCCTGCGTAAGATCATCAACCAGAAATGCGGCTTGGGTGAAACTAGGGTGACATCTGAACGTTAGGGAAACCCGTCTCCCAGATCCCAGAACAAGCCTGTCATCATCTCCAGTCCTTCTTTCATCAGATGAGGCAGGACGTGTTCGTTGGGGGCGTGCTGGGAACAGCCGGTGTAACTGTGTGGAACCCAGAGCGTTGGCATGCCGATGGTGTTGAGAAAGATGTCGTTTGGCAGGGAACCACCGGCATTCGGGATAACGGTGACCGGTTTTCCAGTCGTCTTTTCAATTGAAGTGACAGCCCAGGCAACGGCCGGATGTTCCGGATCGAGCCGTGAAGCGCGCAGCATCGACATCCGGGCCGGTTCAACCGTGATGCCATCAAACCCGTTGTCTTTCAGGTGTTGCTGAATCAGAGGTAAGAATGTGTCGGGGTCCGTATCCACCACAAAGCGGATCTGGCAGATGGCTTCGGCAAAGGGGGGAACAGCGTTTTGCGGTTTCTCCGGATCTCCTGCAATGAAAGACAGGACTTCAAATGTATTCCAGCCAAAGACTTTTTCCGCGCTGCTCAAGCCCGGCTCTCCCCACCAGGGATCAATCTCCGGATCATCCGGTCCGGATGTAACCGTCACCTTGGCAAGCGCGTCGCGCACGGAATTCTTGATATGGGCAGGTTTCAGGCCGGGATGAAGGATTTCGCCGGTTCGGCTGACCAGGGTCGTGAGCGCATGCATGAGCACGATGGCCGGATTGGCAAGGAGTCCTCCCCAATTGCCGGAATGGTGGCCACCTTCCCGGTATTCCAGACGGAACCTCAGGTTCAAACCGCCTCGCGTACCAAGTTTGATATCCGGCGCATCTGTTGAAAACCGCGGACCGTCCGATGCAATCAACAGATCGGCTGCCAGCATATCCCGGTTGTCCCGGCAAAATTCATAGAGCCCGGGCGAGCCCATTTCTTCTGCCATCTCGATCAGGAACGTGGCGTTGTAACCAAGACGGCCGCGCGTATCGATCACATGGCGCATGGCTTCCATATTGATGGCATGCTGCGCCTTGTTGTCGGCTGTGCCGCGGCCATACCAGCGGGGACCGGACGGTGGTTGCGCGACATCCAGCGTCCAGGGATCCCGGTCCTCGTTCCAGCGGCCTTCTTCTCCAGGAACCGTGTCCCCGTGTCCGTAGCAAAACAGTGTAGGCAGGCTTGGATCCTCGATCCGCTTGGCAACGAGAAAGGGCGCCCGGTCGAGCATTTCATTGGGGTGGATGTCGACAGCAAATCCCATCGCTTCGAACCGCTTACGCATCTCTGTCTCCAGATAGCGCGTCAGGTCGGGCCGGTGCTCCTCCTCCCGGCTGGATGTTTGGACAGCGACCAGCGCAGTTAGATCCTTCTGAAAACTGCCATCTTCGAAACTCTTTGCCGCTGCCTCAATTGCCGCGCTGCGTGTTGTCATGCCTCAATCCTTGTCTGTATCTCTTTGTTTGCAATTGTTCGTCGTGGCTGATCGCCGGTCAAACGGCTTCTGAGTAGTCATCGGCCGGTGTGGTCGATTTGATGTATTCCATGAACTGCTGAGCGAGCTCTGACGGTTGGCGCCCCGCGGGCAACACGAAGCTGGTATCATAAGTGATCGGTGCGTCGAATGGCCGGACAGAGATGTTCGGCACACCAACGGAAAGTACGGGAAAGGGATTGAGTACGGTCACACCCAGCCCTTCACGGACAAGCTCCAGTGCGGCCATGTTCGTCGCCGTTTCCGCAACCGTTCGGGGTTTGACACCAGAGCGGGCAAACAACTGTTCGGTGATCGCGCGGGTGCCGAGCCGCCTTAGAAACTCGATCAACTCTACACCTTCCAGATCCGCAGGAGTGACGATTTCCTTCGCCTCAAGGGGATGCCCTTTGGGCATTGCGCAAACCACATGGGAGCGGAGCCACGGCACGAGAGTGACACCAGAGCGCTGAATCATCGCGCTGGTCAGCCCCAGGTCATAACGCAGATCCAGGATACCTGAGACCAACACATCCGTTGCCTGAATATCCAGCTGCAGGTTCTTGCCCGGGTTCTGTTTCAAGAACGCGGCCACTCTTGTGATGATGAAGTTATGGGCAAGTGTGGGCGGAACAATGAGGCGCAAGGGCTCTTCATCGGCCTCCGCCCATTCCGCGCCTTCAATCAGAGCGAGCGTTTCAAAAAGTGGATCAAGCTGCTCGTTGAGCCTGAGCGCCGCGGCGGTCGGTTCGATTTTGCCGGCGCTCCGCAAAAACAGAGTCCGGCCAACCCGCTGCTCCAATTGCCCCAACGCGCGACTGACAGAGGACTGCGAAACACCGAGGCGCCGCGCGGCACCAATGGTCGTGCCGGTGGTCACGAGCGCACGGAGCGCTTCCATTTCCCTCAGTCTGTGCCGTGGCTCTGCCATAGGTTGAGATCTGCCTTATAAATGGTCATGCCTACAAGATGAATTAAGCTATGCAAAAATGGATTAAATTCTCTGTTGGCAATGAATTTTCTGCAAGCTACCATCCTTTTCAGCGTGCGGCAAAAAGGTCCGGCAAAAGGACACCGCGCCTTCCGAGGGAGTTATATTGTCATGAGAAAACTTACTGCCGCAGCCGCGGTGTCTGTAAGCGTGTTTGCCTTGTTGACCGGGGCAGCATCCGCGGAAAAACTGACCATTGGGTTGGCCTCCGAGCCAACAGCGATGGATCCTCATTTCCACAATCTGGGTCCGAACAACGCGATCTCGTATCACCTGTTTGATCGCCTGATTGCGCAAGACGAAAAGCAACGTTTGTCGCCGGGCCTTGCCGTTTCTTGGCAACCGATCGATGAGTTGACATGGGAATTCAAACTGCGCGAAGGCGTGAAATTCCATGACGGCAGCGACTTCAATGCCGATGACGTCATTTGCACTATGGAGCGGGCTCCCGATGTCCCGAATTCCCCATCTGGCTTCGGCACCTATTTGAAGGGCAAAACCTTCAAGAAGATCGACGACTACACGGTCCACATCTCCACCGAAACGCCGTATCCGCTGATGGCGAACGACATTTCGACGATCCCGGTGATCTCGGACAGCGCGGGATGTGGCGCGGCGACAGAAGACTTCAACACTGGTACCGCTGCGATTGGCACCGGTCCGTTCAAGTTCGGAAGCTACAAGCCGGGTGAAAGCATCACCATGGCGCGCAACGATGACTATTGGGGCGACGCTCCGATCTGGAGTGAAGTCGACTTCCGCCCGATCAAATCCGGTCCGAGCCGTGTCGCCGCTCTGCTTGCTGGTGATGTCGATATGATTGCAAGCGTTCCGACGACAGATATCGGCGTGCTTGAAGGCAAGGACGAGATCCAGCTCAGCCAGGGTGTTTCCAACCGGGTCATCTATCTCCATTTGGACCAGTTCCGCGAGAACTCCCCCTTTGTGAAGGGCACTGACGGCAGCGAGATTAAGAACCCGCTTCTGGACCAGCGCGTACGTCTGGCAATCTCCAAGTCTATCAACCGGAATGCGATCGTCGACCGGGTGATGGAAGGCGTGGCACTGCCAGCCGGTCAGCTGTTGCCGGAGGGTTTCTTTGGCGTTTCGGAAAACCTGCAGCCGATTGATTACGACCCGAACGGTGCGAAGGAACTGTTGGCAGAAGCCGGATATCCGGACGGTTTCCAATTGACCATTCATGGCCCGAACGATCGCTACATCAATGATGCGAAAATCGCCGAGGCGATCGGTCAGATGCTGACACGGGTCGGCATCAAGACTGCCGTCGAAACCATGCCGCGTTCCGTCTATTTCGGCCGCGCGTCCCGTGGCGGTGCCGATGGTCAGCCGGAGTTCAGCTTCATCCTGGTCGGCTGGGGTGCCGGTTCGGGCGAAGCTTCATCTCCGCTGAAGTCCCTGATCCACACATACGACAAGGACAAGGGCTTCGGGTCATCAAACCGTGGGCGCCACTCCAATGCGGAAATCGATGCGAAGATCGAAGAAGCATTGAGGACCGTTGATGATGAAAAGCGTCAGGACCTGCTCGCGGAAGCCACCGAGATGGCCATCAATGATGTCGCGATCATCCCGACCCACTTCCAGGTCAACACCTGGGCGGCCAAGAAGGGCCTGAAGTATATTCCCCGCACCGACGAGTACACGCTCGCCATGGGTGTCGTGAAGGAATAACCAGCGATTTCCGGGCCGCTGATCTCAGCGGCCCGGAATTTCCCTGAACCTGGAACTCCTTATGTCTGTTTTTGTCATCCGCCGGCTGATGCAGGCGTTCCTCGTCGTGTTTCTCATGTCGGTGATCGTCTTCTTCGGTGTGAACATTGTTGGCGACCCGGTCTATATGCTGGTCAGCCCTGATGCCGATCAGGCCGACATCGAGGCCGCAATCCGCCGGCTTGGTCTCGACCGTCCAATCTGGGATCAATATCTGCTGTTTCTGAAGGGCGCCGCACAGGGCAACTTGGGCGATTCCTTCATCTTCGGCGAACCAGCCTTGAAGCTGATCCTGCACCACATGCCCGCCACACTGGAGCTTGCGTTCAGTGCATTGATGCTTGCCATTGTCATTGGCATTCCGCTTGGTCTATTTTCCGGGCTTTATCCGGACAACCCGATTTCCAAGGGAATCATGGCCGGATCCATTCTCGGGTTTTCCCTGCCGACATTCTGGGTCGGTTTGATGCTCATATTGCTGTTCGCCGTTGAACTCGGATGGCTGCCCTCAACAGGGCGAGGTGACACGGCCACGATTTTCGGGATTGAGACAAGTCTGGCGACCTGGGACGGTCTCCGGCACATATTTCTGCCCGCGCTTAATCTGGCACTTTTAAAAATTTCGCTTGCCATCCGCTTGACGCGGGCAGGTGTGCGGGAAGCGATGAGCCAAGACTACGTGAAATACGCAAGGGCCAAGGGCATTTCGACCAGGCGGATCATCTTTGTTCATGTGATGAAGAACATCATGATTCCTGTTGTGACAGTCATGGGCCTGGAATTCGGCAGCCTCATCGGATTCTCTGTTGTGACAGAAACGATCTTTGCCTGGCCAGGAATGGGCAAGTTGCTGATCGACGCCATTCTTCAACTCGACCGGCCCGTCGTCGTCGCCTACCTGATGATCATGGTGCTGTTCTTCGTGGTCATCAACTTGGTCGTTGACATCCTTTATTCAATTCTGGACCCGCGTGTCCGTTTGCAGGATCAGGGCGCATGACAGACACCACACTGCAATCTCCAGCACCTGCCAAAGTTAAGGTTGAGACACCGTTTCAACGGTTCAGGGCTGAGTTTTTCGAAAGCCGAATTGCGGCAACGGCGTTCTTCGTGCTCGTGATCATCATGGCCCTTGCCGTACTTGCGCCCTGGATCACGCCGCAAAACCCCTATGACCTGGCGCAGGTCGATGTTCTGGACGGACGGCTGCCGCCCGGATCGGAAGCATTCGCCGGATATACCATGTGGCTGGGCTCCGATGGCGCAGGCCGGGATCTTTATTCGGCTATTCTTTATGGGCTCAGGATTTCCATCTCTGTGGGCTTGGCGTCCGGCGTGATCGCGTTGTTTGTCGGGATGGTCGTTGGCCTGATCGCCGCTTACGCTGGTGGCAGGACGGAAGCCGTCATCATGCGGGTTGTTGACCTTCAATTGTCGTTCCCGGCAGCCTTGGTGGCCCTGATGCTGGTGGCCGCATTAGGCAAGGGCATCGACAAGATCATTCTTGCGCTTGTTGTCGCCCAATGGGCCTATTACGCGCGAACTGTTCGTGCGACGGCCTTGGTTGAGCGTGGCAAGGAATACGTTGAAGCAGCGCAGTGTCTCGGGCTTTCCAAGACAAGGGTTGTCTTCCGCCACATCCTACCGAACTGCCTCGCCCCTCTGATCGTGGTTGGAACAGTGCAGACAGCGCATGCGGTTTCGCTCGAGGCAACGCTCTCTTTCCTTGGGGTGGGTCTGCCGCAAACTGAACCGTCACTTGGCGTTCTGATTGCCAACGGTTTTGAGTACATGCTGTCGGGCCGTTACTGGATCTCTGTCTTTCCCGGGATTGCGCTTCTGCTGACCGTTGCCTCGATCAATCTCGTCGGCGATCAGCTGCGCGACGTTCTCAATCCGAGGATGAAGAAATGACGGCGGTTCTCGAAGTTGCCGGATTGAAGACGCATTTCTTCACCCACGCGGGTGTCGTCAAAGCCGTGGATGGCGTTGATTTCACCGTCAACAAGGGCGAGGTGATGGGTCTCGTCGGGGAATCGGGGTCAGGCAAGTCCATCACCGGGTTCTCCATTCTGGGCCTGATCGATCAGCCGGGACGGATCGTCGAAGGCTCGATCCGCTTCAACGGCGATGAGATTGCCAATGCACCGGAAGAGACGCTGAAATCCATCCGCGGCAATCGGATATCGATGATCTTTCAGGATCCGATGATGACGCTGAACCCGGTTCTGCGTATCGATTCCCAGATGATGGAAGCTATCTTTGCACACGAGAAAGTCTCGAAGAAAGAAGCCTGGCAACGGTCGCGGGATGCACTGGGCCTTGTCGGCATCCCCTCCCCCGAAGAGCGGCTAAAAGCCTATCCGCACCAACTGTCCGGCGGCATGCGCCAAAGGGTATCGATCGCGATCGCATTCCTCAACAAACCGGATTTGATCATCGCCGACGAGCCAACGACGGCGCTGGATGTCACAATCCAGGCACAGATCATCCACGAAGCGCAGAAGCTGACGCGCCAAACGGGCACTGCGATGATCTGGATCACGCACGATCTCGCCGTCGTCGCGGGCCTCGCCAACCGGATCTCTGTGATGTACGCGGGCCGGATCGTCGAGCAGGGTCTGACCGACGATGTCATAGACCGCCCGCTGCATCCCTACACGGTCGGGCTCCTCGGATCTGTTCCAACCGCAAACAAGCGCGGCGAACGATTGTTCCAGATTGAAGGTATGACGCCGAACATGCTGGCCCTCCCCGAAGGCTGTGCCTTTGCCCCGCGGTGCAGATCAGCAAGTTCAGCCTGCAAAGCCCCGCCGCCGATCACTCATGTCGCGAACCGGGATATCCGCTGTTTTAACCCTCAGGCACAGGCTGCAGCCGAATGAACGCGCCACTTGTTGAGATCAAAGACGTTTCGAAACGTTTTGCCAAACGGCTCGATATTGCCGAAATAGTCGCGCAAAAACTGGGTGCTGGCATCCGGGAGGAAATCGTCCACGCCGTCGATGAAGTGAACCTCACCGTCAAGGAAGGTGAAGTGCTGGGTCTTGTCGGCGAATCTGGCTGCGGCAAATCAACGCTTGGCCGTGTTGTTGCAGGCATTCATGCCCCAAGCTCCGGACAGCTGCTGTTTCAGGGCCAGGACGTCGCCACGATGTCGCGCGCTGACAAGAAAGCGGCAACACTCGCCATTCAGATGATTTTTCAGGATCCCTTCGCCAGCCTCAATCCACGGATGCGTGTGGAAGACATCATTGGCGAAGCGCCGCAAGTCCACGGTGTCGTTTCAAGGTCAGAAGCCTCTGACTACGTCGACGACATCATGAAGAAGGTCGGTCTGGATCCATCTTTGAAACGGCGATACGCGCACCAGTTTTCTGGAGGCCAGCGTCAGCGCATCGGTATTGCCCGGGCCTTGGCGGTCAAGCCGAAGTTTCTGGTGTGCGATGAGGCGATTGCGGCCCTGGACGTGTCGATCCAGGCGCAGGTTATCAACCTCTTCATGGATCTGCGCGAAGAGTTTGGCCTGACCTATCTTTTCATCAGCCACGATCTCAGCGTTGTCGAACACATCGCGGACCGGGTCGCGATCATGTATCTCGGCCGGATTGTCGAAAGCGCCTCGACCGAAGAGATCTTCAGCGCGCCGAAACACCCCTACACAAAAGCCCTGCTTGCAGAAGCACCCCGGCTGGATCAGCGAAAGCGGGACTTTGCGCCGATTGAGGGCGAAATCCCGTCTCCACTGGATCCGCCGAAAGGATGTTTCTTCAACCCGCGTTGTCCACATGCACAGGACCTCTGCCGCCAGGAACAGCCGGGCCTTGAGACATTTGGCGACGGCCATTCGGTCGCTTGCCACTACTGGAAGACGCTCTGATCCCGGCAGTCGGGATTGCCAATACGAAAACCTGCCCCGTGCCGCATTTGTGCGGCGCGACGGGACTCTGCTGACCTTTTGGGAGGACACAATGAAAAATACGGATCGCGTGTGGGATCTGGTCGACAGCCGCCGGGAGGACTACATCGGCCTTTCCGACCGTGTCTTTGACCTGCCGGAAATTGCCTATACCGAATTCAAGTCCGTTGCTGAGCATAAGAAAATGCTGGAACAGGAAGGGTTCAAGATCACAGAAGGTGTCGCCGGCATTCCAACGGCGATCGTGGGCGAAGCAGGCGATGAAGGTCCGGTCATTGCCATTTTGGGCGAGTTCGACGCCCTTCCCGAACTTGGTCAAGTTGCTGGTGTTGCCGAACATCAGCCGGTCGAGGCTGGCGGCCCCGGGCATGGGTGCGGCCACAACCTTCTCGGCTCCGCGGCCTTGATGGCGGCCTCTGCTGTGAAGGACTACCTGGCAGAACGCGGGCTCAAAGGACGTGTGCGCTACTACGGCTGCCCCGCCGAGGAAGGTGGCGCTGCCAAAACCTTCATGGTCCGCGCGGGTCTGTTCGACGACGTCGATGCAGCAATCTCCTGGCATCCGGCTACCTTCACCGGGGTCAACGAAGCCAAATCCCTTGCAAACACGCGGATCGATTTCACTTTCCATGGCCGCGCGGCTCATGCGGCCGGTGCCCCTGAACTTGGCCGCAGTGCTCTCGATGCAATCGAACTCATGAACGTGGGCGTAAATTACATGCGCGAGCACATGCCAGACGATGCCCGGGTACATTACGCCTATCTGGATGCCGGCGGGATTGCGCCCAACGTCGTCCAGTCCAAGGCAACCGTGCGCCAGCTGGTGCGGGCGCGGAACCTCAAAGAACTGCGCGACCTTATCGGGCGGGTGCGCAAAATTGCCGAAGGTGCAGCGCTCATGACCGAGACAACAGTCGAGACCAGTGTTGTTAGTGGCGTCTCCAATCTGCTTGGCAACCGCCCTTTGGAAGAAACCATGCAGCGCAATCTGGACCGGTTGGGCGCCCCTGGTTTCGATGAAACAGACCGCATCTTTGCAAACAAGATCCGTGAGACGCTCAGTGAGGACAATATCAACGTCTCGTTCCGCCGCATTGGGGCAGAAGTTGATCCAGATCTCGCGCTGTGTGATTTCGTTGCCCCGCTGGATCGCCAAAGCGAAGGTGGAGAAGGGTCCACCGATGTTGGCGATGTAAGCTGGGCTGTGCCGACCGTTCAAGCCCGCGTTGCCACCTGTGCAGTTGGCACTCCGTTCCACACATGGCAGCTGACCGCACAAGGAAAGGCACCGGCTGCACACAAGGGCATGGTCCACGCTGCAAAGATTATGGCAGGCACAGCGGTTGATCTCTTTGAGGACGCTGGTGTTTTGAACCAGGCCATTGATGCACACAAGGTGACGCTGGCCAAAGACCCCTATGCCTGCCCGATCCCGGATGAGGTTGGACCTCCGCTGAAAGCCATGAGCAATCAGTAGGTACAAACAGACACTTTGTGAGCGCTGGCCGGCAATTGTCTTGCTTCTATGCGAAACACGTCCGGCCAGCCGCAATCAAAAAATCGCTGGGGCAGATCACCCTCACTCGATGGGCACCTAGCAGCAGGTTCATGCTTCCCAGCGGTTTGCGCTTGGCATCCAACATGATTTGGAATGCCCCTGAAGCGCAGCGGATCTACTGCAGTTTGCTGCGCAGCCAGTCGGTTATGAATTCCATCACGAGCACGATCACGAAGATCACCAAAATAATCGCGGACGCATTCTTGTACTGGAAGAGATCGAAGGCCGCCTTCAATTCCTGACCGATCCCGCCAGCACCGACAAGACCCAAAACGACGGAAGACCGGACAGCTTTTTCCAACGCAAACAGGGCTGTGTTGATCATTGATGGTGCGGCATCCGGCAATATTCCACCCATGAGGATAGACACCTTGTTGGCACCGATCGCTGCGAGCGCTTCCTGCGGCTCCTTGTCGGCGTCTTCCATGGCTTCCGCGAAAAACCGGCCGCAAAACCCGATTGTGTCGACAACGATCGTCATGGTGCCGGCAACGGCGCCCAGCCCGACTGTCACCACAAATAAAAGCGCCCAAACCAGATCGGGGATAGTCCGAAGTAGAGAAATGATAGCTTTCACCAGCCAGAATGCCGGACCGATGGGAGACACTTTTTTCGCAGCCAGCCATCCAATCGGCAGACTGAGAGCAATCCCGATCGCGGCACCCGCCAAGGCAATTTGAAATGTCTCGACGAGGCGCATTCCCACCCGCGTCAGGAAATTGGCGTCCGTGTTGGGCGGCCACATGCGGTCAAGCAGGTTGATCATACTCGGCAACCCATCCGCCAATTGGCCAAGTGATGGCGCAACAGAGTTGATGGAACTCAGAACAATCGCCGCAACAACAAGGATCAGCACGAAGTTGATCGACGACATTCCAGAAAAACGGGACCGGAGGTCTGGGGACACACCACTCATTGGAATGTGTCCCGAAGGTCTTGGTCAGAGACTTCGCGCGAGGCTTTGTCAAACAGGATTTGCCCATTTTTCAGAGCCACGATCCGATCGGAATACGCCGCAGCGTGGTCCATGTCATGGCTGGTGAAGAGCAAGGTAATCCCGTGCGCCTGAGCAAGTTCAGAGAATAGGCGCATGACCTCTGAACCAGATACAGGATCAAGGCTGGCGGCCGGCTCATCGGCAATGATCAGCCGTGGCCCACGCACGATTGCGCGCGCAATTGCAACACGCTGTTGCTGCCCTCCTGACAACGCATCAGCCCGGTTCCGCGCCCTCTCGGCCAGATTAACATCCTCAAGGGCTGACATCGCTTTCGCGCGCCAACTCGAAGGCGCCGTCGCCTGATTGAAGGCGCGCCAACTGCCGGGCAAACCCAGCATGCCGTGGACAACATTGCTTAAAACCGAGTGCCGTTTCACCAGACAGTGTTTTTGAAAGACAAAACCGGTCTGCTTGCGCAATTGTGCGCGCTGCGCAGCGGTCGGCATGGAGCCAAAGGTTTCACCCAGTGTCTGGACTGATCCCTCGTTCACAGCATGCAACCCGATAAGGCACTTCAACAAAGTCGATTTGCCGCTGCCATTGGAGCCGATCAATGCGACACGCTCGCCGTGGCGGATGGTCAAGTTGACGCCCTTCAGGACCGGAAACTGGCCATTCTTGTACTGTTTCTTAAGTGCCGACGTTGCAATCGCAACATCTTTGGTATCGGCGAGAGGCGTGTGAAGCACCGCGCGGTCCTCAGGATTCTCTGTGTCAATTTTCGGTGCAAGACACAGCGACAGCACCGGAAAGGAGCGCGATCGCCCGCGCTCCCGCTATCTTCAAGAGGAGGTTAGTCACCAACGAATGAAGAGGTGTCGACACCAATGGTCTGGTACATGTCGCGAACGTAGTTGTAGTTCTCATCGTTCACGCCGGTCAGGAAGAAGCCACCACCATACTTTTGGTTGTCTTCGCCCTTCAGAACAGCAGCCATCAGCGCTCCGCTGTTTTCCAGGAACGCAGTCTTGATTTTTTCCAAAGCATCACGATCCATGTCCGGACGAGCGACCAGGATGTCGTTCGGAAGATCACGGCCCCGGGCAATGACCTTGAAGGCTTCGCCAGGGAACGCATCGCGAATGCGGCGCAAGTGGCTGTCGTTCATGCCAACAGCCTGTACATCGCCACGGATCAGAGCTTCGATGGCCACGTTGCGGGAAATAATCTGCGGCGTGTAGTCAGTGCCGTAAGCAAGACCGAAGTCAGCGAGAACCTGCGCCGGGCCAAGGTGCTGAGACGTTGAGCCGACACTCCCGAAAGTCACGGTCTTGCCCTTGAGGTCCTGTGGCCCGTCAATCTCACCTTCTGCCATCACCACGATCTGGGCGAAGTAGTTGGGACGCTGCCAAGCAACCACGATTTCCGCGTTGGTCAGTTCCTTCATCACGACATATTCAGCCGGACCGGTCAGAACCAGATCGACCTTATTCTGGTTCATGGACTCAACGGCGGACGTGCGGGAGCTGACCGGAAACAGTTCGATGTCCAAACCTGTTGTGTCTTCCAGAGCCTTTTCAAAGGCAGAAAATTCCTGCTGCAGGGCTTCCAGGCCTTCGATGTCGGTGACCGCAAAACGAACAGGTTCAGCGGCAACAGGGAGCGCGAAAATCATTGCAGCTGCAGCAATGGCAGAACGAAGCATGTTGAATTCTCCAATGGCTATTCCTGTGTACACAGGAGTGTCATACAGCCTCCCTATAGATCTCCGTCGATAACGGTTTCATGACGTAGCCGCCCTATTGTTAAAATATTCGAGGGTTCGAAATTGACTTCCATAAGTATTCTTGGTGGCAACGCTCTGAAAAACGATGAATTCATTTGTGAGCCGGTTTACATTCACTCGGGCGTTTTCGTTGATTCATCAAAGAATTTTAGCGAAACAATTGACGCATCGGGCTGCTATGTTCTCCCTGGTATCATAGATGTACACGGGGATGCTTTTGAACGGTCAATACAGCCGCGGCCGAATGTCGACTTCCCGCTTCCAATTGCGCTGGCGGATGTTGACCGGCAGTTGATCGCCAATGGCATTACCACCGCTTATCATGGGCTGACTGTTTCCTGGGAACCGGGCTTGCGCAGCTATGAGGCTGCCGCCAATTTCCGAATGCACCTGAAAGCCCTGCGGGGGACCTTTTCCTCAGACATGCATTTGAACATCCGGTGGGAAACCTTTGCACTGAACCATGTCCAGGACATGATTGACTGGGTTCAGGACGACCCCAAGTCCGTTCTGTCACTCAACGATCACACGACCGCCTATCTGGACCTGCCGAAAACCTCATCGAAGATCAGCCGGATGGCCGGCAGGTCCGGTCTTTCAGAAGACCAGTGCAAGACCCTGATCAACCAGGTATGGGAACGGCGCAACGAGGTCCCAGCTGCGATCGAAGCCATCTGCGCAGGAGCTCGGGATGCTGGCTGCTCCGTCTTCGCACATGACGAGTTAACCCCGGAAACCCGCACGGAACACCGCCGCTTGGGCGTCTCCGTGTCCGAGTTTCCTATGACCATTGCAACTGCCAAAAGCGCTGCCGAAGAAGGTGAACACGTGGTTTTGGGCGCTCCCAACATCGTACGAGGCGGTTCCCAGAACAACGCCATCGACGCAAGGGAGAGTGTGGCGTGCGGCCACTGCACCGTTCTGGCATCGGACTACTATTACCCAGCTCCATTGGCAGCTGCGTTCAAACTGGTTGATGACGGTGTTCTTCCGCTGGAGAAGGCATGGAACCTCATCTCCAAAAACGCGGCAACGGCGGCAAAACTGGCAGATCGTGGCGAGATAGCAGAAGGAATGCGGGCGGATTGCATTCTGGTGGACAAAAAGACCCGCAGCATCCGGATGGTGATTGCCAACGGCCGGGTGAAATATACCTTCAATTCAGGAAATCAAAGCCACCAGGTGTGATGTGACCGATCTGGAATTGTTTCGAACTCTCGCGCGCGAACCCTATCGAGCCAAAGGCGAAAAAGCCATCTGGCTGCAGATATGTGACCGTCTTCAGTTCGCGTATGAAAATGGCGAGCTGGCACCTGGCATCAAGCTTCCCGGAGAAGTTCATCTCGCCGAAGTCTTTCAAGTCAGCCGGATCACCATCCGCCGGGCACTTTCCAAATTGCAGCAGGAAGGTCATCTTCACGCCAGAAAAGGTGTTGGCGTCTTTGTCCGCCAAAGACCTGAACGCTATGAAGTTGAGAGTAATATGAGGTTCGCCGACGGTTTCAAGGTCGCCCCGGATCGGGTGACCACCGAGACATTGAACCTCACACGCGGCGATATCTCGTTTGAAGGCGGAGCTGCCCTTGAACTGCCGGCCGGAACCCAAGTCATTAAGCTGCTCAGACGCCGCATTCTGGATGGCGAGCCAATTTATCTGACCGCCAAAGAGTTCCCGGCAGCGAGGTTTCCGGACTTCGAAGCCGTCTACAACAAAACGGGCTCAGTGACAGAGGTTTACAAAGCGCACGGTGTCGAACGCTACGAGCGCGCCGAAACAAGAATTGCGGGCGGATTTGCAACGACGCGGCAAGCGGATGGGCTGAACCTCAGTCCGCGCACGCCCGTTTTGGAAGTGGTTGCGATCAATTGCGATCCAACCGGCACCCCAATCGAATACAATGCTGGCTGCTGGCCACTCTCTAGCGTCGAAATTGTATTTCCAGGCGCGGTACCCACCAAGGCTTGATTGTATTGGCAATCTCTCGACGGTCGGGTTAGCGATCGGCTGCCAACTTTAGTTTGCTAGAGTTTTTCAAACAGAACCTCAGCCGCCGCGATTGGACCGGCGGGCGTTTCCGCAGCCTTTGCACCATAGTTGATCCAGATGCGCGTGCCTTCGGTGTCGCGGCACCGGACGCCATCTTTCAAATCGAAGGTCGGTATGTCCGCCTTTGCGCAAAGGTGCTCAAAAAGCCGTCGCCAAGCCGCATCATCACACCATCCGCCAACGTATGTGAGATGATCGGAGCTGACAGCAGCCGGTTCTCCGGTATCCAGTTCGAATAGCGTTTCGGCAGCGCTTTCCAGTTCCTCGCGGTACCCGGTAAAGACCCCGCCCCCCTTGAGGGGCATTGGCATGTCCGGACGCAGGCTCTCGACCCGTGCAACGGTAACATCCAGACCCGGCATGTCCGGCGGCAGGGGGACCGGCATGACCATATCCGCGTCTCGTGCTGCAGTTCGGGGACCAAGAACCACTTCCGCGTCACACTCTGCAAGGGCGGTCTTCAGATCGTTCGGCATGGTGATCATGCCGGGTGCGGCAACGATTTTGTAGCCGCTGAAATCGCGGGTTTCAGGACGCAGAATATCTATGGACAACCCGAGCTTGCGCAATGCCTTGTAGGCGTCGAACACCAGCTGGAAATAGCTGAGCCCGGCACCGTGCGGCTGGGTGGCCCAGGCAAAGTCTGCGTCATAGTCGAAGATCAAGGCAACCGGTGCTTGGCGCACAGACACATCCGGCGCGGCCCGCAATTCGTCCGCGACCTGCCGAGCCTCGATCAGGGCCGGTGCATCGGCATTGTCCGGCCGCAACATGCCGGCGTGCATCTGCTCCTGGGCAAACGGGGCCTGCCGCCAGCGGAAGTAACAGACAGCCTCCGCCCCATGGGCATAGGCCTCCCAGGCCCAAAGCCGCATCATGCCCGGCAACGGCGCCGGATTATAGGGCGCCCAATTGACCGGTCCCGGCTGCTGTTCCATGACCCACCAGCGCCCCTTACCGACAGCGCGGTAAAGGTCGTGATGGAAGGCCTGAAAATCGGGATCTCCCTGACGGGCATAGGTGCGCTGATGCTCGGCCGATGCCCCGACCCGGTCCTCAAGGAACCCGAGCGGGTAACTGTCCCAGGTGGCGATTTCCAGGTCGTCGCCCACCTTGAAGTGATCGAAATCAGTGATCCTGCCCATGTAGTTGTGGCTGATCGGAGCATCGGAATTCGCCCGGATGATCTCAACCTGC
Source organism: Roseibium sp. R5 (assembly GCF_055755305.1). Lineage (NCBI taxonomy): Bacteria > Pseudomonadati > Pseudomonadota > Alphaproteobacteria > Hyphomicrobiales > Stappiaceae > Roseibium > Roseibium sp. R5. The sequence goes on along the minus strand of NZ_CM146910.1, from coordinate 2,239,912 downwards.
CGCTTGTTGAAACTGACCACCTGGTCTGACGAAAACCGCCGGAATGCAAGCGCATGAGACGGGTTCGGTTCGGTGACCGTCAAGTTCGGCAGGTCGATCTCGGCAAAGGTGCGGTACTCCATGGACCAAAAGACATTGCCCCAGGCGCGGTTGAGCGCACCGATGGTGCCGTACCGTTGTTCCAGCCACACCTGGAAGGCACTGCGGGCGGCGACGGAATAGGAAATCGTGGTGTCGTGACAGCCGTATTCATTGTCGGTTTGCCAGGCGGCGACATACGGGTTTCGGCCATAGCGTTCGGCAACCAGTTTGACGATCCGGTCGCTTTCGACCCGGAAGCCCTCATGGGAAAAGCAATAGTGACGCCGGGAGCCGAACTTGCGCGGCTGACCGCTTGCGTCAATGGCGATCATGTCAGGATGCTTGTCGATAACCCAGCGGGGCGGTGTTGCGGTCGGTGTGCCCAGGACAATTTTCAGGCCGGCTGTTCCGAGAGTGTCGATGGCCCTATCCAGCCAGTCGAACTGAAGGTCCCCCGGCGTGGGCTCCAAACGCGACCAGGAAAATTCACCGATGCGAACCCACGTCAGGCCGGCGTCCTTCATCCGGCGGGCATCGGCCTCCCAGATTTCCTCAGGCCAGTGTTCGGGATAATAACAAGTGCCAAGTGTGCGTTTCATGATTTTCTCTAAAGCCGGACACGGTGTTCCGCTTGACCACTGGTCGATGTCTCAGCGGCAAAGGTCTTGCCGTCGCTGTCACCAGTCCGCCCACCTTCAGTCGCGGTTGTTCCGAAAAGAGTTTTCAGATCGGCACCACCGAAGGCCGGACAGGAGATCTGTTCAGCGGGAAAATCAATTGCTTCGATGAAGGATCCGTTCGGCGCATACCGAGCGACCCGGTGGGCACCCCATTGTGCATTCCAGAGATATCCGTCCGCATCGACGACCGAACCGTCGGGGTTCAGTCCCTCGGTTCTAAGGTCTGCAAAGACGGTTGGCTCGCCCACCGGCCAGCCATAGGGGTCGAGCGCGGCTTTCTGAATGATGCCCGTTACCGTGTCGGTGAAATAGGCGGTTTCGCCGTCCGGGGAAAAGCAGATCGAATTGGTGATCGTCAAACCGGAATAAAGCTGACGCAACTCTCCGCGAAAGTACCGGTATATACTGCCTGCACCAGTTTCAGCACTTTTTCCCATGGTTCCGATCCAAAACCCGCCATAGGGGTCTGCGCGGCCGTCATTGGACCGGGTGACCGGATTGTCTGGCTCCAGCGGGCACAACATCTGCTCGGCCCCGGTTTCCAGGTCGAACAGAAAGAGCTTGCTTTCACTGGCGATCACCAGGGCATGTTCACTGATCCACCCTGCGGCAGAAACATGTTCCGGAAATTGCCATGAGAGTTCTTCATCGCCTTTCCGGCTCAGCAATGTTTTGTTGAGAATGTCGAACCAAAACAACTGCTGGCGCTGAGGGTGCCAGATTGGCCCTTCTCCCAAAAGGCATTGCCTATGATCGTAGATCGACGCCATGTCCCTACTCATTTGATGTTACGGCAGCATCATACGCAGTGACGATGGCCTTAGCCCGGGCTTTGATCTCATCAACCGTAAACCCCGGCTTGAACAGCGCCGTCCCAATACCAAAACCTGTCGCGCCAGCTTTTAGCCAATGTTCGAAATTGTCCGGCCCGGCTCCACCAACCGCATAGGTCTTCGTTCCCTTCGGTAATACGGCAAGCATGGCCCTAAGCCCATCAGGACCGATGAGCGTGGCAGGGAAAAACTTCAAACCATCAGCTCCGTTGCGGAGCGCGCTGAAACATTCGGTGGGTGTCATCACACCCGGAAAGGATGACATGCCCTCCGCCTTTGTGATGCGGATGACGTCCGGATTGCAATCGGGCGAGACGATCAATGTGCCACCGGCCGTTTTAACCTGATGAACCTGTTCAGCCTCCAAAACAGTTCCAGCACCGATTTCAGCTCGCTCGGAATAGGCTTTCGCCATGGCCTCAATACTCTTGAGCGGCTCCGGTGAATTGAGAGGAACCTCGATCTTGGTGATGCCCGCCTCTATCAAGATCTCTGTAACCGGCAAGGCCTCAGAAGGCATTAGTCCCCGCAGGATCGCGATGATGTGTCGGCTCATTTTGTTTCTTTCAGGTGTGCTTCATAGGCCAAGCTTAGACCCTTGACCGTATAACTTTCAGCGTCCAGCAACGCGCTCTGGTGCCCAAGGATACCAAGCGCTGCTCCATAAACTTGGGAGAGCTGATCCTTGCCCAAAATCGCAGTGTTCTGAAGATCAAACTCTGATGCGACTGCGGCAAGTTCAGCTCCGATAAGCAGACCTGAAAGGCGACCAGTCGCTGCTTCGGGAGTTTGCCCTGCAATCAGACTGGAGGCGCGAATTCCAAAGAGCTCGCCTGTCAGTCGCTCAGGCGACTTGGTGATCTCTTTGACAGCTACCTCAAAGCTTGCGTCGCAAAACCCTTCTTGCGCCAGGCTATGCTGCAGGACGGATTTTTCTTTCAAAAGGGCGAAGACTTCGCCCGTCATACACGTGCGAAACCCGGTAATGGTCCCCTCCTCCAATACCACCCACTTGGTATGGGTCCCGGGCAGGCAGATCAGACCGGTAAATGAGGGATGATCAGACAGAAAACCGGCAATCTGGGTTTCTTCGCCGCGCATCACATCTGCGGGCGCCATCTGTTTGATGCCGGGAAGGATGTGGACTGAAAGCCGTGGATCGGCCGGCTCAACGATTGTGGCTTTGCCGACACCGGGAGGCGCACAAGGTGTCTCACGATAAGGCGCCTCCCGCCATCCTTGCCGCGACCCGGCCATACCGCAAATGATGACAGGAGTTGTTCGGTTCTCCGGCAGGCACTCGTCGATCAGCTCCAGAAGAGCACCTTCAAAGTCTTCCGGCGCGAGTGTGCTCATTCCTCTGGCCGACGCTTTGTGCAAAACCGTATTGTTTGCAGCGTCAAGCGCCCAAATCCGCAGATTGGTCGTTCCCCAATCCGCGGCGATCCAGGCAATGTCATCCTGTCCACTCATCCGGTCACCACAACCCCACCATCGACCACGAGAGACTGACCGGTCATTGCCTTGCTTGCTTTTGAGGCAAGAAACAGCACAGGGTCGACCATATCTTCAGGCGCCAACTCCTCCTTGAGACACTGGCGATCAATATGTGCAGCAAGGCCTTCCGGAGTGACCCACATGTCCTTTTGCTTCTGGGTGAGAACCCAGCCGGGAGCTACAGCATTGACGCGAATGCGGTCCGGGCCGAACTCCCGCGCCAGGCTCCTGGTCATGCCGTTGATACCAGAGTTGGCCGTGGTGTAGGCCGGGTATCCTGCGTTGCCCATCATGTAGGAAATCGATGTGAAGTTGATGATCGATCCGCCGCCCGCCGCTCGCATGCCGTCGACGACGTGCTGGCACGCAAAGAAATAGGCCTTCAGGTTGATCGCCTGGGACCAATCCCAAAAGTCCTCGTCAACCTCTTCCGTAGTGTGGCGCTTGTCATTGGCAGCGTTATTGACCAGAACCGAGATCGGCCCGTTTGCCTTCATTGCCTCATCCATTGAGGCCTTGAGCGCACTCATGTCGGTGATATCGCACGGCAAAAACACTGGCCGGTTGCCATGTTTTTCTTCCATTTCATCGCAAAAAGCAGTCGCATCAGACCGCTGCACGAAGGCAACCTTGGCCCCTTGCGCCAAGAAACCATCCGTCAGAGAGGCGCCGATGCCGGACCCACCGCCGGTGATGAAAACCGAGCTGTCTTTGAGATCCGGAAAATTCGCGTACATCAGTGGGTCCCTTGTGTTTGCGGCTCAATAATACCGAAAAGACATGTTCAATTTGGCAGACGCTGGCCTTCGATAACCCAGATTGTCTCCGGGAACCGCCAGGGCAGGGTCAGGCCGTGCGACATCAAATACCGACCGCTGACCGTGAGATCTTGATACTTCAAGAGCGGCGCGCCACGGGACAAGCCGGTCGTCTCGTCCCGGTTCGTCAGCGTGATCTTGTAGACAGCATCTGGGTCCAGACCCGTCAAACGTATCGGGTGCGGCAGGATCTGGTCGGAAGGCCGGGTCAGGGCGGCGAAAGCTGCAAACCGGTCCCCGGTTTCCGCCACTTGTATCTCCGCGATGATTGCCGGATCGGTCGTATCGAGACGCAGGATGTCCGCCTCCATCAACCAATCCCGGTTGGCCTTCCACCAGTCGGTCACGGCCTTCAGCGTCCGTGCTTCATCATCGGTTAGCTCGCGCGGGTCCATTTCAAAACCCATGTGCCGCTGGGCTGCGGTCCAGGCGCGCATCGACATGCCGATCACCCGGCCTGAAGTGTGGCAGTGACGTGGACCGACATGCGATCCAGTTACGGACGCGGGCAGGAAAAGCGCTGCATCGTGCTGAATACGTTGACGCTCCAGCGCGTCGTTGCTGTCGGATAGCCAGACCCGCTGCGTGCGTTCCAAAATGCCGAAATCGATCCGGCCTCCGCCGGACGAGCAGCTCTCAAATTCAACATGCGGGAAGGCTCTGCGTAGCTGATCGATGAGGGTGTAGACACCTTCGGTTTGCGCCGCATCGACAACAGGCAAAACCCGGTTGTGATCCCATTTGACATAGTCAACGGCATAGCTGCCAAGAACTGCCGACATTTGGTCAAAGAGGTATTTGCGAACGTCCTCGCGGGCCATGTCGAGCACGAGCTGCTGGCGGCCCCGTGTCTGGTCTTCCGGCCCCAGGATCCAGTCCGGATGAGCGCGGTAGAGATCGCTGTCCTCATTGACCATTTCCGGCTCGTACCAGATGCCGAATTCCATGCCCAAAGACGTGATGTGGTCAATGAGCGGCGTGAGCCCATCCGGGTATTTGCGCGGATCAATGGTCCAGTCCCCAAGAGAGGACGTGTCATCGTCGCGTTTGCCGAACCAGCCGTCGTCAAGTACGAAGCGTTCCGCACCAAGCTCTGCGGCCCGGTTGGCGATGGCCTTCAGCTCATCTAGTTTGTGGCCGAAATAAACCGCTTCCCAACAATTGTAATGCACCGGGCGCGGCGTTCGAGCATTCTTGACAATCTGCGTGCGGACATGCCGCTGAAACCGGACTGCGGCTCCGTTAAGGCCATCGTCAGAGTAGGTCGCATAAAGGGGCGCTGTCTCAAACGACGTGCCCTTGCGAAGGCTGGCCGACGCGTGTCCGAACTGGATCAGCCGCCTGCCATCCGCCAATTCCTCTGCGACCATTTTATGGCCTCCGGACCAGCCATAGTGAAAAGCATAGGCGTCACCCGCGGTATTGGAGGCTCCAGAATTACACACGATCAAGCCCGGAAAGTGGGCATGATCGGTTCGGCCGGTCCGATTGTCCCGGACGCGTGCGCCGGGGGCAAAGGGCAGGCGGTTGGTCAGGAATTCCGAGCACCAGCGGCCGGAAAACTCGATCATCTCGTCAGTGTATGCCGGAACCGGCAGGACAGGAGCAGCCAGCCAGTCGACAACGATGTCGTCATTGCTGCGAAGATGGCTTTGTAGTTTCAGGAGCGAGGTGTCGGTCGTCAGGCTAAGACCAAATGTCAGTGACAGACCGCAGTCTTCATCAGAGTAAACCAGTGACAACGCATTGCCGGACTGCTCTTCCGATTGAAAGCTAAAGCGTGGGGCCAAAACCTTCCCAGCAGCGTCTCGTGCCGCAAGCCCTGTCTGTCCGGGAAAGGTTCTTGAAGTTTCCGGATTCAAACTGATTGGTGCATTTTCATCCACCATGCCGCCGGTCACATCCATGACCGAGGCTTCCACCAGAATCCGCAGATTCTCCCTTTCCGGCAGGACCGGACCCCAGTAGACAACCTCCGGCAGACCAGCATTGCGGCATGCCAGGACCAGACACTGATGCTGGTCGCCAAGATGCCAGGTCCTGATCATTTCACAGCTCCAAGCGTGAGGCCGGCGATGAAGTGCTTCTGCATCATGAAAAACATGGCAACCGGGGGCAGAGCTGCGACGATGGAGCCCGCGCTCATCAGGTGATAGGCGGCCCGGTATTGGGCATTGAACGAGGTGATCCCAGCGGTGACGGGCTGGCTTTCCACGCCTTGGGTCAGTACTATCGCCCAGAAATAATCGTTCCAAATGAAGGTGAAGATCAGCACTGAGAGCGCGGCAATCGCTGGCTTCATCAGGGGCAGGACGACAAACCAGAAGATCCGCCATTCTGCAACACCTTCCACCCGTGCTGCTTCGATCAACTCAAACGGCAGGGCGCGGATGAAATTGCGCATGAAAAGCGTGCAGAACCCGGTCTGGAAGGCAATGTGAAACAGCACAAGTCCGGTGATCGTGTTGTAGAGTCCCAACTGCAGAGTGAGATCGCGGACCGGGACCATGAGGATCTGGAACGGCACGAAATTGCCGGCCACGAACATGAAGAAGATCCAGATGTTGGCTCTGAACTTATAGATACCGAGCGCAAACCCTGTCATGCAAGACAGCGCCACAGCACCTATCACGGTCGGAATCGTGATCTTGAACGAGTTCAGGAGATACTGCGGCATGTCCGATCCGGTAAAGACCAGACCGTAATTTGTGAAACCCTCAAAAGACGACGGCCAGCCCCAATAATTGGCATTCGCAAAATCAGCGTCAGGTTTGACCGAGAAAATGGCGACGGCGATCAGGGGCAGCAGCCAGAGGATCAGCGCAAGCGGCAACAAGGTCTGATAGGTAATCTGCCAAGAGCGCGGTGTGCGTTCGATGGGTGTCGGAAACATCTCAGCGCGCCTTTTCTTCCTTGTACATCGACCATAGGAAGTAGGCGATGAACATCAGCATGATCAGGAAAAGAACAACCGCAATTGCCGCGCCATATCCCATCCGGAAACCGTATTCAGACAGGGCAACCTCGAACATGTAGAAGCTGAGCACGCGGCTTGCGCCAAACGGTCCGCCGTTGGTCATGATCGAGATCAGGTCAAAGGACCGGAGCGCACCGATAATGGTCACGACAAAGGCAATGAAGGTTGCCGGACGCAGCTGGGGAATGATGATGTACCAAAGCATCCGCCAGCCTTTGGCACCATCAAGACGCCCCGCCTCAATCTGTTCCGGATCAACAGCATTTAAGCCCGTCAGATACAGGATCATGCAATACGCAGTTTGCGGCCAGAGCCCGGCAACAATGATCCCGATGGTTACCCAATTCTCGTCCCCCAGAACATTGATCGGCGGGAGACCGACAGATCCGAGCAAGACGTTCAAGATGCCGAAGGTTGGGTCATAGAACCAGGTGAAGACCAGTCCGACGACCACTTGAGAAATCACGAAGGGAAAGAAAAACAGCGACTTGTAAAGCCGGATACCTGTCACTGTCTGGTTCAAAAACAACGCAATGAAAAGGCCTGCAGGGATCGCGGCCAGATAGAGAACGAGCCAAATGACGTTGTTTTTGAGGGACGTATAAAACGCATCATCCCAGTAGAGCTCTTCGTAATTGTAAAGACCAACGAACTCCGCTTCTCCAAGTCCATCCCACTCGTAAAGCGACAAGTTGAAGGACTGGAAGATTGGAAAGATGACGTAAAACAGGAAAAACAGGATTCCCGGGGCTAGAAAGAGCCAAGGCGTCAACTGTTGCTGGTTCCTGTGCCACCAAGATGTTTGGTGGCCGTCTGTCGTGTAGGCCATTCGGAAACTCGTTGGAAGAGATCGTCTCTGGCTCTGCCGGCTGGCAGAACAGGAGGTTAAGGCAGGGTGCCGAAACACCCTGCCCGTTTCATCAGATCAGAGTTAGTCCTTGTAAATGCGCTTGGCCGACCGGTCCAAACGGGCCAGGATCTTGTCCAGATTGTCCGGCTTGACCATGAACTCCTGCATGCCCTCCATGGCAACTTTTGCCATTTCAGCCGGAGCATCACGATCGAAGAACTGCGCGACACCGCCAGGCGAGTTTGTCGACAGCATTTCAAATCCCTGCTCCAGGAACTTGTCCTGATCGACGGAGGATTGGGCGTTCACCGGAAGCTGCCCAAGGTTCTTACCGTCGTTGATCCATGTTTGGACGTCCGGAGACACCACATACTTCAGGAACTCGCGGGCATTCTCTTTATTCTGCGCATTGGCGGGAATGTGGAAGGTATCGGTTGGCGCATCCTCGGCCTTTTCAATACCCGGCGTGATTTCGACAAACTGATAGAAATCCAGCTGATCATCAGTCAGGCCAGCATCGCGCAGCGGTGCAACGGCGAAATTGCCCATCAGATATGCTGCAGCATCGCCCTGAACCATGAACGGCAACGCTTCCTGCCAGCTGTAGGTCTGGTGATTGTCGATGAAGGCGCCCATGTCGATCAGCTCGCGCCAATTGGCGAATGTCGCACGGACCTTTTCAGAATCCCACTTTTCCTTGCCCTGCAGCAGGTCCATGTGAAAATCGAAGCCATTGGTGCGCATGTTCAAGTAGTCGAACCAGCCACCAGCCGTCCAAAGGAACTTGGTGCCGATCGTGTAGCACTTTTTGCCAGCATCAATGATCTTCTGGCAGTTGGCTTTTTCCTCTTCCCAAGTGGTCGGCTCAGTAAGGCCCAGCTCGTCGAAGATGTCTTTCCGGTAGTAAACCCCCCATTGATAGTAGGTGTAAGGCACACCCCACTGCTTGCCATCAATGGTCAGCGCACCTTTTGTGGATGCAAGGTTTTCGCCGATTTCGGTACCATCCCACAGGTCGGACACATCTTCGAACAGCCCAGCTTCGACATAGGGGCGCATCCGGTTTGCCGCATACCAGGTTGCAACATCCGGAGCGTTTGCCGTCAGAAAGTTGCGGATCTGGGTCTTGTAAGCTTCCCGGTCAATCACTGTGGTCTCAATGTTGAGATCCGGATTTTCTGCCTGAAAATCGGCAATCATCTTTTCCATCGTCGCCCGAGGAGCCGGGTTGGATGTATCCAAGAAGATTTTGAGATCACCGGTCAGGCCGTCAGCAAATGCGCCGCCGGTCGCCGTTGCAAAAAATGCAAGAGCCGCCGCGGACGTCTTCAACATGGAACGCATGGTTTCCTCCCTAAAGGTTCCATTATTTGAAACTTAGTTTTGTATATTGATACCTTGCGGGTGAGCGGTTACGTTGTCAACAGGCTCGACGATAAGAAACGGGTCAGGAGGAGAGCTCACATGAACAAACACGCCACCGGAGATGGGACGGTCGGCAAAGCACTTGATGTGCTGGAGATGGTGTCAGCCAAGGGCCGGCCGGTCCGGTTCTCCGAATTGCTCAATGAAAGCCCCCTGCCCAAGGCAACGCTCTACCGGCTGCTGCAAACCCTGGTGAGCCAAGGCATGCTCTCCTACGGCGATGGGCAGCAGACCTATGCGTTGGGTATCCGCCTTGTCCGGCTTGCCCATCAGGCCTGGCGCCAAAGTTCCATTGCACCTATTGCGCGGCCCATCGTTTCCGCTTTGTCAGAGACCGTCGGCGAGACGGTACACCTGGCGCAATTGGACAACGGACAAGTGCTTTATGTCGACAAACGCAACGCAAAAGATCCGATCGACATGTATTCACAGGCGGGAAAGGTCGGCCCTGGATACTGCACGGGGGTCGGCAAGGCCCTGATGGCGTTTCTCGAGCCAGGTGAACTCGATCAGGTGATCGCCAAACAATCCTTCTATCGCTACACCCCGGCAACGCTGGCCGACGAAGCCTCACTACGCGCTGATTTGGACACTATCCGCCAAGAGGGCATTGCTTACGACCGGGAAGAGCATGAACCGGAAATCATCTGTATCGCAGCACCGATCTTGGCACCAAAGGGCCGTCCGATTGGCGCGCTTTCGGTGACAACATCAACCCGGCGCAAAAGCCTTGATGAATTGAACGAAGCAAAGCCTGCGCTTTTGAAGGCTGCATCTGAAATTGCCGCAGCTGTCTCGGACTGGCAGTTTCCAGGATAATTGTTCCCAGGGAGGGGAGAAGAACTTCATGTCTGGTGTCACCTTAGACGGAGCCGTCAAAAAATACGGTGAGGTTCAGGTCATTCATGGTGTCGATCTTCAGATTGAACATGGTGAGTTCTGTGTATTTGTCGGACCGTCCGGCTGCGGAAAATCCACGCTCTTGCGCATGATTGCCGGCCTTGAGGAAACGACAGGCGGAAAAATTTCCATCGGCCAGAGGGATGTGACCAAATCCGATCCGGCCGAACGCGGTGTCGCGATGGTGTTCCAGACCTACGCCCTTTATCCGCACATGACGGTCGAGGAAAACATGGGCTTCGGCCTCAAAATGAACGGGTACCCGAAAGCCGAGATCAAGGAGAAGGTCGGCGAAGCGGCGCGCATCTTGAAACTCGAGCCCTATTTGGCGCGCAAACCAAAGGCCCTTTCGGGCGGCCAACGCCAGCGTGTTGCCATCGGACGCGCCATTGTTCGCGGACCGGAAGTCTTCCTGTTCGATGAGCCGCTGTCGAACCTTGATGCGGAGCTGCGCGTTGATATGCGGGTCGAGATTGCCCGGCTGCACAAGGACATCGGCGCCACCATGATCTATGTGACCCACGATCAAGTCGAGGCTATGACCCTGGCCGACAAGATCGTGGTTCTGCGCGCCGGGCGGATCGAGCAGGTCGGCTCCCCAATGACGCTCTACTCCGATCCGGACAACAAGTTCGTTGCCGGTTTTATTGGCTCACCGTCGATGAATTTCATTGAGGGGACCGTGCAAGATGGCAGCGTTGCCATTCCGGCATTTGGTGGTTTGACGGTCGAGCCATCCGTTGCACTTCCAAAAAATGACGAAAAGGTTCTGGTCGGCCTCCGCCCGCAGCATCTGGTGATCAGCGAGACGGACGAGGGCGCGAAGGTTGATCTTTCCGAACAACTGGGCGGTGTCGCGTACTCCTATCTTGTTTGCCAAACGGGAGAACGCGTCATCATTGAAACGAAGGGCGAAGACGTCCCGAGACCGGACAGCGCCGTTGCAATCACGTTTGATCCCGCCAACGCCTTTTTCTTCGATGCCAAGACCGAACAACGGCTCCGTTGAGTGCAAGTTTTGCGCTTTGCGAATTTTCCGATGGAAGACGCCAATACGCAGTGGTTTTAACGCCGAGGCGTCAAACTGAAAATTTGCTTGTGATCACAAGCTTCAAGTCGATCATTTTAAGTTGACCGGCCGACGGCCATCGGCTTTTTTAGCGATGATGGTTCTCAGACGCCCAAGGCCGACGAGATGAAAAGGGAACACGGTGCGGCGTAGCCAGTAGGCACCAAATCCGTGACTGCCCCCGCAACTGTGAGCGGTGAGCGACCCCGAAAGACACCACTGGACACATCGTCCGGGAAGGTTCGGGAGAGTTACGACCCGCGAGTCAGGAGACCTGCCATCACCGGTGCAGTTGCTGCACCGGTTCTTCAACTTGATGCGGGCGGGGCGCCCGGCTCGGAGCATATGATGGCAAAGCGGTCACCACCGCCACCACGTCGTTTTGTTTGGCGCGCCCTTCTTTGTGGCGGAGGGCCAAATGAACCATCGTATAACTGTTTGCACATCCTGCCGGCGAAAGGGCACGGAAACACGTCCGGGTTTTGAGCTGATTGAACGGCTCCGAAACGCCTTACTTGCTGCTGACGACACAATGCCCGAAACCTTCGACGTTTCAGGTGCCGCCTGCATGGCGGGGTGCGATCGGCCGTGTACGATCGCCTATCACGGCACGAGCAAGGCCTCCTACCTTTTCGGGGACATTGATCCAGAGACCGATGTCGACGATCTCGTCGCGTTTGCAAAACAATACGCCTATCTCGGCGACGGATGGTGTTCGTCTGTCGACCGTCCAGGCAAGTTGCGGAAGTCTACGCTAGCGCGGATACCCGCCACCGGTTCGGCGCTCGAAGAGCAGAAAGCGCGCGCTTCGTGACCGCAGCAACCCTCACCGCCAAAGACCTGTCTTGGTCGCCAAAGCACCATGGTGACATCCTGCTGCGATCGACCAGCTTCCACCTTGAAGCGGGCCGTGTGCTCGGAATTGTTGGACCGAACGGTGCCGGCAAAACAACCCTGCTCAGACTGCTTTACAGGTTTTATCGACCGGTCACAGGTCAGGTTCTGATTGACGGCGAGGACATCTGGAGTCTCTCCGCGCGAGAGACTGCACAGCGGATTGCCGCCGTCTTGCAGGAACAACCAAGTGACTTTGCACTCACTGTCGGTGAGATCGTGGCACTTGGCCGGACACCGCACCGGCGCGGGTTTGCCGGGGCGACAGGCGCTCATGACCGGGATATCATCGAGAACGCCTTGGACCGGCTGGACTTGCACGGACTGGCCGGCCGCCAACTTGGAACCCTCTCAGGCGGAGAGCGTCAGCGTGTCATGGTGGCCCGCGCCTTGGCGCAACAACCTCGGCTGTTGATCCTGGATGAACCAACAAACCACCTCGACATCCGTCATCAGCTGGAAGTTCTGGACCTTATCCGCAGTTTGCCCCTGACGATCGTCACCTCGCTGCACGATCTGAACCTTGCTACTGGGTTATGCGACGATGTTGTGCTTCTCCAATCGGGCCGTCAACTCGGCTTCGGATCCCCTGCGCATGTTTTGACGGAAACGGCTGTTTCCCAGGCTTTCCAGGTTGACGCCCGGCGCGAGCGCCTCACCCCCAGCAACAATGATCATCTGACTTTTCATATTCAAAAACAGGGAATTTAACTCATGAAGAAAACACTTTTGACCGGCCTGGCACTTGCTCTTTCTGCTGGGATTGCGGCCGCGGAAACCAGCGTCCAGAGCTGCGACCGTGTGGTGACCTTCGATGCGCCACCGCAACGCGCCATATCCAACGACGTCAATTTGACAGAGATGATGCTGGTCCTCGGTCTTGAGGACCGAATGGTGGGCTATACCGGGATCTCGGGCTGGAAAACGCTTGATGAAGAAATGCGGGCAGGTGTCCAGGAACTTCCGGAGCTGTCTTCCAAATATCCGTCCAAGGAAGTGATTATCGGCGCGGATGCCGACTTCTTCTTTGCCGGCTGGAACTACGGAATGAAAGTCGGTGGTGAGGTCACGCCAGAAACGCTCGAACCTTTCGGCGTGAAGGTTTATGAGCTCACCGAATCCTGCACCCACATTATGGACAAGGACAAAGCCAGCATCGAGGACATGTATGCTGACCTGTTGAATTTGGGACGTATCTTTAACGTTGAAGAGCGTGCCGAAGACCTCGTGGAAGGATACCGGTCGGATCTTGCCGCGTTCAAGCAGGACCTCAAAACAGGCGAACCACTGCGCGTGTTTGTTTATGACAGCGGCGAAGACACCCCGTTTACCGCCGGGCGCTATGCCATGCCGACCGCACTCATCGAAGCTGCGGGCGGCAAGAACATCATGGATGATTTTGAAAAAAGCTGGGCCACCGTCACATGGGAAGAAGTGATTGAACGCAATCCGGAAGTCGTCGTGATCGTCAACTACGGCGAAGTCACTGCAGACCAGAAACGTGCGTTCATGATGTCCAATCCAGCTTTTGCAGATCTCGATGCCGTCAAGAACGACCGCTTTGTAACGCTGGAGTATGTCGAGGCAACGCCGGGACCGCGCAACATCAGAGCGATCAAAACACTCGCCGATGCCTTCTGGAGCGAGTGAACCCGTGAGCGAGACGAGGACTGTTCAAGCAAAATCGCTGTTGTCTGGAAACAAGCTGATAGCCGGTCTTGGCGGGCTGGTACTGCTCCTTGTCTCGCTCTCTTTCGCGGTTTCGGTGGGCGCTGTTCAGATCGACCTTGGAACCGTTTGGGGCGTATTCCTCAACAAACTGTCTCCTGGAATGATTGAACAGACTTGGTCGCAAGGCCGCGAAGCGATTGTCTGGGAAATCCGTTTTCCAAGAGCCCTGCTTGCGATGATGGTAGGCGCGGGGCTGGCCATTGTGGGAGCAAGTCTCCAGGCCGTAACCCGCAATCCGCTGGCGGACCCTCACCTTTTGGGAATTTCTTCTGGCGGCGCTTTTGGCGCAATTCTGGCCCTGCTTCATACCGGTTTGTTCATTGGTTTATTGACGGTCCCTCTGTTTGCATTTCTGGGGGCTCTGGGAGCCACCGCCATTGTGCTAGGTGTTTCGCGGTTTGCCGATGCGACAAGCGCGGACCGTTTGGTGCTCGCAGGTGTGGCCGTGTCCTTCATTGTCATGGCAGCGGCAAACGGGTTGATTTTCTTAGGCGACCCTCGCGCAACTCATACGGTTGTGTTCTGGATGCTGGGAGGTCTGGGGCTTGCGCAGTGGAGCCAGCTTATCTACCCGTTTGTCATCCTGCTTGCATGTGGTGCCTGGCTGATGTCGCAGGCGGCAGCTCTGAATGCCATGACGGTTGGCGACGAAACAGCCTCCACCCTCGGCATTCCAGTCGCCCGCTTCCGTCTCATCGTGTTTGTTGTCGGGGCCTTGATTACCGGCGTGATGGTCGCGTTCTCCGGCATCATCGGCTTTGTCGGCCTGATGGTCCCGCATGTTGTCAGACTGATTGTCGGCGGCGACTATCGCCGTGTTTTATTGGGCTCCGCGCTGATTGGCGCTGTCTTTCTTCTCTGGGCTGACATCGCAGCCAGGACCATCATGGCCCCTGAAGACATGCCCATCGGCATCGTCACCGGCCTGGTCGGGGGCATCTTTTTTGTTTGGCTCTTGCGGGGGAAAAGAGCGGCATAAGACACGCTGCTCTTTCTGACTTTCGATCTCGGCCGCGCAATCATCAGAACGCGATTTCCGGGCATCTAAAGCTGCCCTGCTGCCGTGGCGATTGCTGCGTCGGTTTGCTGTAAATCCTCAGCGGACAGGGCCAAATGTGCGTAGAGCTTGCTGTCGGGTTTCAAGATCCCGCTTTGGCGGAGTGATCCGTTAAACGCTTTGGCCTGCGCCGCGTTGTTCTTCAGCGTATCACGGTAGTCGCGCACCGGGTCTTCGGTAAAGACGACATCGAACAACATGGGTTCGCCAACGATCTGGTGAGGAACGCCTGCGGCCAAAAGATGCGTCGCGTAGCTTTGCATCAATCGCTCACCGTTTTTCTTGATCTCCTCGTAGGCGCCAGGACGCCGCAGGATTTCCAAAGTCTTCAAGCCTGCCACACTGGCAACGGGGTTGCCGCTCAGCGTTCCAACCTGGAACGTGAAACTCTTGTCACCGACAATGGCCTTGTCGAAATGGGCCATGATCTCGGAGCGGCCCGCAATCGCGGCTAGAGGAAAACCGCCGCCAATGATCTTGCCGAGCGTGCACAGATCGGGCACGACGCCGTAGTACTCCTGCGCCCCGCCATAAGCGAACCGGAAGCCGGTGACCACTTCATCAAAGATCAGGACGATTTCGTGCTTGGTTGCCAGATCCCGCAAGGTCTGCAGAAACCCCGAAGCGGGTGGGATCAACCGCTGCAAGGGTTCCACAATGATACAGGCAATTTCGCCGGCAAATTCCTCAACCAGTGACGTGACGAAATCTGCGTCGTTGAACGGTGCAATCAGCATGTTGTCACGCACGCTTTCCGGGATTCCGGCGGAATCTGGAACGGCTTGCGGGAAATTGACAAGCGTCTTCGGCGAAAGGCTCATCAAGGCTTCGCCGGACATGCCGTGGTAGCCACCCTCGAATTTGAGGATTTTGTCTTTCCCCGTAAAGGCGCGGGCCAGCCGCATGGCGTACATGTCCGCTTCTCCGCCCGTCGACACGTACCGGACCTGCTCGGCGCAGGCCATAGCCTCGACCAAGACTTCAGCAAGCTCAATGCCGGCGGCATTGTTGGTGAAGAACGTCATGCCCTTACCGAGCTGTTCTTGCACCGCGTCCAGAACTTCCGGATGACCGTGACCCAAGATCATGGGGCCGGACCCGATCAGATAGTCGATGTACTCTTTGCCATCTTCGTCCCAAACTCGCGAGCCCTTGCCTTCGCGCAAGATCAAAGACGGATCGAAATTTCCAAACCCGGCCGCAGGCAGGACTTCTGCTGCACGGTTTTTCCAATCGGATTGCGAGATATTCGTTTTCATGGGCGTGCCTCTCAGGCTGGCATTATGCCACTAGGTCGAGAATGGGATCTCCGAGCACATCCGGATCGGGCGATACACCCAATCCCGGACCACTTGGAGGAGAAATGAAACCACCGGTCCGCGATGGCGCTGCAGGATCAATTCTGGGTGCAACATAGCCGGACAAATCGCAGACATTCATGATGCCCTGGCGGGGAGTTGCGGCGGCGACATGAAGCGCTGAAGCTGTTGCGATGTCCGAACCCCAAGTATCCTCAACACACATGCGCGCGCCGGCATAAAGACACAGATCCCGGGCCTTCCGGAGTTCGGTAATCCCACCGAATTTGGACAGTTTCAGAGCTACCGCATCCATGCAGCCAAGTTCATAGGCCTTCAAAAGGCTGGTAGTGTCATGCGCGTTTTCATCGAGCTTCATCGGCAAACCGGTTGCAGCCCTGACTGCAGCGCACTCTTCCAGCGTTTGGCACGGTTGTTCCAGCATGATGTCGAGGTCGGCGACGGCACGCCCGACGCGGGTTGCGTCCATCCGGGTCGCACCGCAATTCCAGTCGCCATAGACGATCGGGCCAGGACCAACTGCTTCCCGAACGAGCCGCAAGCGGGCAACGTCTGCTTGCCAATCATCGTCCGCGCCAAGTTTGACCTGGATCTGGGTCATGCCAGCTGCAATCGCGTCTTTTGCGATCCGGACCATGTCGTCCGGCGCAATGCATGTGATGGAGTGATAGAGCGGGAGTTCATCTGTCTGCAATCCGCCAAGCAGGGTGTATATTGGCAGCCCGCAGGCCTTACCGGTCAAATCCCATAGCGCAATGTCGATGGCAGATTTTGCATAAACATGACCGATCAGGTGCTTGTTGCAGGCCGCCATCGCAGCCTCCGCGCCAATCGGGCTCCGCCCAATCAGGACGGGCGCGAGTTCTTCAAGGGCCGGAGCAACACCGTTGGCATAGGCGGGCAAGTAATGAGGGATCGGGCAGACTTCGCCCCAACCGGAGACGCCTTGTTTGGTCTCGATGCGCACAACCATGCTGTCCACGGTGGCACAGGCCTTGCCGGATGCCATGTAGTAGGTCTCGTGGCTTGTCAGTGGAACCCGCCACAGGGACAGACCCGAGATTTCAAGATCGGGCACGTTTTTCATGCGGCGTCTCCATATACCGCGATCGGGTCGCCAAGGATTTCAGGATCAGGTTCGACACCGATGCCGGGGCTCTGGTCGAATTGAACCGAGCCTTCGACATTGCGCGCGCCCTGGCCGGGAACTGGATCAACAGCAAGATGCGCATGGCACAGCCAGCTTGCCAGTCTGTTGGCCTCCGGCGTAGCAGCCGCCAGATGTAAGGCGGCTGTGTCCGCGAACGCGGTTCCGCCCGTGTCTTCTATGTGCATCTGCCAACCGACCGAGATGCCGAAATCCCGGATCTGTTTCGCCTTGGTCAGTCCACCGACACGGTTCGGCTTGACCTTGACGCCCTGACAGATGCCCGCCTTCCAGGCATCAAGATGATCTGCAAAGGAATGCAGACATTCATCCAGCATGATCGGCTGAGGCACTTTGGCGGCCACAAGCGCACACTCAGACAGAGTTTCACACGGCTGCTCGATCCAGTCGCGGGCGGCAACCGAGTTCAGCACCTGTAGAGCGACACCTGGTGTCCAGGCCCGGTTCACATCGAAGGTCACCTGTTCGTCCGGCGCCAAGGCTGCTGAGATTGCCTCAATGCGTTCGATGTCGGCCTTGAAATTGCTGCCACCGACCTTGGCTGAGTGGGTCTTGTAGCCCTTGGCACTGGCGGCCTGAATATCCGCGATCATTTCGTCTGGCGTACCAGTTGAAATTGACGAATTGATCGCGACCTCTGCTGGATTTTCCGCACCAAAGAGCCGCCAAAGAGGGGAGCCGCCTGATTTGCCAAGGATGTCCCAGCAGGCAATGTCCAAAGGTGCTTTTGCGTACGGGTGTCCGGGCAATTGCAGATCCATCGCCCGATTGACCGTCTCCAGAGCCCGCGGGTCCTTACCTATCAAAGCAGGTGCCAGGAGCTCCAGAGCCGCGCGCAAACCCGAACCATGGGCTGGCAGGTAAGTATGACCCCACGGGCACCCCTCGCCCCAACCAATCAGCCCCTCATCTGTTTCAACGCGCACGAAGGTGCTGTCGAGCCGCTCGAATTTCAGCCGCCCACCGGAAAGCCAGTAGGGTTTGGAGAGCGGCAGATCTATCTGCCAGACGGAGATCTTGATGATCTTCATGCGGCCTCTCCATAGGTGGCGACCGGATCTCCAAGGGCTCCAAAGTCTGGGGCAACGCCGAGCCCCGCCATGTCAGAGGCGAAGAGCTTTCCATACTTCGTCTTTGGGGCCGGTGTTCCTGTCGAACGGGTGTTGTAGTTACAAAGGTCCGTTGTGTTTTGCAGGTAATCCGCTGGAGTGGACGCTGCGAAATGGGCGAGCGTTGCGGTTGCGATTTCGCCGCCCCATGTATCTTCGGCAACAACCGGGATCCGGTTGTCGAGGAAAAAGTCCCGAACCCGCCGAGCTTTGGACAGACCGCCAAGATTCGATATTTTCAGGCACACCAGATCCGCACCCTGATCGGCAACAATCCGTTGTGCGGCCCGCATGCCGGTCACGCATTCGTCGAGCTTCATTGGCAGATCGATCCGCCGACGGACCTGAAGGCACTCCTCATAAGTCCGGCAGGGCTGTTCGAAGATGAAGTCGAGATCCCGTGTTGCCCGGGCCACCCGGAGCGCATTGTCTATGCGCCAGCCCTGATTGGCATCGGCCATCGCTTTTTCGCCGGGTTTCAGAAGCGGAACGGTTGCGCGGATGCGGTCTATGTCGCTGGACCAGTCCGCACCGACCTTGATCTGGAATTGCCGGTATCCCGCAGCCCGGTGCCGGTCCAGCTCGGCGACCGTCTCTTCGGTTCCTCTATGCGGCGCGACACGGTACATGGGCGCGCCGTCCGTCAGTTTTCCGCCGAGAAGAAGCCAAACCGGCGCATCGAGAGACTTTCCAAAAATATCCCAGCACGCGGCGTCGAACGGGGCCTTGGCATAGCCGTGGCCCTGAATGGTGTGATCGAGGATCTGCTCGATCCGGGCCACCTGCCTCGGATCTTCTCCGATCAGAACCGGCGCTACCAACCGCGCGAGCGCTTCAACCCCCTCAGAATGGGCGACCATGTAGTTCTCGCCGCAGGGCGTGAACTCGCCGCAGCCTTGCACACCCGCATCCGTGTCGATCACGACAACCGAGGCCTTTGCCACTGTAATGGCATTGCCCGCTCCCCAGCCGTATGCGCCATCGACATAGGGAAGATCTGTCTTGTAGACACGGATGCGGGTGATCTTCATGGGGTCACCACAATGTTGCCCGTGTGCTTCTTTTCGATAAAAGCGGTTTGTGCCGCGTGAAAATCCTTCAGCGGATAGGTTGCAGCCAAAGCCGGTTTGATTTCACCCCGCTCAATGTACCCGACGATGTCTGAGAAGATATGCGGAGCAATGACAGTCGAGCCGGTAAATGTCAGGTCACGCAGGTAGAAGGTCCTCAGATCGAGCTCCACGATCGGGCCCGCAATGGCGCCGGAGCACGTGTACCGACCACCGCGTTTCAAGACATTTATCAAGGTGCCCCAATAGGGCCCGCCAACAATATCTGCAACAACGGAAACCGTGCCTTTGCCGGTTGCTGCATTCAAAGCGGCTTTGAGATCCGCCGGTGCGCGTTCAAGAACGTGATCCGCGCCGAGCGCCTCAACTTCTGCATGTTTGGCGGGCGACGCCAGAGCAATAACAGTCGCGCCCCGACGTTTTGCGAGTTGGACCAGGGCCGATCCAACACCGCCCGAGGCACCAGTCACCAGAACCATATCCTTTGCACCGACATTGGCGCGGCTGAGCATCCCTTCTGCGGTTGTGTAGGAACAGGAAAATGTTGCCAGTTCTGCATCAGATAGTTTGCTGACGATGGGGCCGACATTCCGGGCATCAACAACCGTGTATTCGGCAAAGCCGCCGTTGCACTCGGAGCCGAAATAGCCGGTCTTGTCCATGTTGTCCGGATCGGACCAGTCGCGTAGCCAGCAGTCGACCATGACGCGCCTGTTCAGGAGGTCTTCAGAAACTCCATCTCCCAACGCGACGATCGTGCCGACCGTATCGGCGCCCTGAATCCGCGGGAAGGTAATGGGGCGTCCGCCCCAGGTCGGGTCTTCCTCTGCGACTTCCTGATAGGCTCCGCCGGTGGTCGCCTCGGAGACTGTTTTTGAATACCAGCCGGAGCGGGTGTTCACGTCGGTGTTGTTGAGGCCGCAAGCTCCGACTTTGATGAGGACTTGACCGGCTCCCGGTTCGGGTGTCGGCCAGTCTTCATGCCAGACGATCTTGTCCAGACCGCCATGCCCCTCCAGAACCATCGCTTTCATTGTGGCGGGAATGCTCATTCCGCAGCCACCCCGACTGGTGCATCTGTGCGCGGCAAAATGCTATCCGGATCGTAAGCAGGGACATCAAGAACCCGCGCGGATCGCGGCCCATTCATGACGACGACTTCCAACTCGGTTCCCGCGTTCGCAGCCTCCGGTTTGACGTAGGCAAAAGCCAGGATCTTGCCGACTGAATGACCGTAAGCAATCGAGCTTGTTGCCCCAACGACCTTCCCGTCCATCAGGACAGCTTCTCCGCCATGACCATCAGCAACGCCATCCGGCTCCACTACAAGATAAACACAGACCCAGGGAAGTGCGCTTTCCGCGCTTTTTGCGGTTTCTTCACGGCCGAGGAAGTCACCCTTGTCGAGTTTGACGAAGCGCATCACATCCGCTTCCGGCAAGGTGACTTCGTTTGTCAGTTCGCCGGCGCCCTTAAAGCCTTTTTCGAGCCGCAGGGCATTCATTGCAAAGGACCCGTAGTCCACGAGACCCAGACTTTCCCCGGTCACCCAAAGTGCGTCGTACACCGCCAGCATGTCTTCCCGGGGAACGTGGAACTCCCAACCAAGCTCGCCAGCATAGGACATGCGGAAGGCCCACAGTTTGCGGCCTGCCACTTCGATTTCTTGTGCCGTCAACCACCGGAACGACGCATTGTCCAGAGCGGCCGGGGTATTGGGAGCCAGAATATCGCGGGCCCGCGGCCCGTTCAGCGCCATCGCCCCCCAGTCGGTCGAGAGGTTTCGGACCATTACAGTTTCACCGTCAAGGTGTTGGGCCAAGTGATCAAGCAGACGCTGCTCGAAGAACGCCGCGCAGACGAGATAGAACCGGTCCGGGCCAAGCCGCACCACGGTCAGCTCCAGCTCAATCCGGCCACGCCGGTTGAGCATATGGGTCAAGGCGATGCCGCCAACTTTCCTGGGAAGCTTGTTGGCAACGAGACGATCGAGATAGGCTTCTGCGTCCGGACCGGACACTTCGATCTTGGTGAAAGCCGAGATATCCATGATGCCGGCAGCGTCCCGCACTGCCTTCATTTCCTTCGCCACGACGCCATGCCACTCAGGCCGGTTGAAGGAATAATAATCGCGCTGCTCCAAGCCGTCCTTTGCGAACCAGCGCGGCCGTTCATGACCATAGACTTCTTCGTAAACCGCACCCTTTTCTTTCAAACGTTCATAAAGCGGGCTGGGTTTGATCGGCCGGCCTTCCAGGCGGTTGAAGTGCGGGAACGGAATTTCGTGGCGCAGGCAATAGTCTTCCTTGGCCTTGATCACCTGCCAGTCCTTGTCGGCATAGTCGCCGAACCGGCGTGGATCAAACTCGCGCATGGAAATGTCGGCGGCGCCATGCACCATCCATCTGGCCAGTTCGCGTGTCAGACCCGGGCCCCAACCTATGCCGATCTGGGTGCCACAGCAGCACCAGTAATTCTTGACGCCGGGAGCTGGGCCAATCAGCGGATTGCCGTCCGGCGGGTGTGAAATCGCACCGTGAACTTCCCGCTTGATGCCGAGCTCAGCGAAGATCGGCATCCGGTCCATGGCGTTTTCCAGCCAGGGCATGATCCGGTCATAATCGGCCTCAAACAGCTCGTTTTCAGCTTCCCAAGGGCAATGGTCTTCCCAAACCGTGTTCGGGTTTTCCTTTTCGTAAATTCCGATCAGACCGGATTTCTGCTCCATGCGGATGTAGCCGGAGACAAGCTTGTCGTCGCGAATTACCGGGAGTTCTTTATCTAACTCCAGGAACTCCGGAACCGTGTCGGTAACGATGTAGTGGTGGGTCATGGAGGTCATCGGCAATTGCAGGCCACTCCATTCACCCATCTGGCGCGCATAGGTGCCACCAGCATTCACTACATGTTCGCAGGTGATATCACCAAGTTCGGTGAAGACTTTCCACTCCCCCGTCGGCAGCTGCTTGATGTCCTTCGCCCGGCAGCGGCGAATGATCTTCACACCCAGCTTGCGTGCACCGATTGCCAGCGCCTGGGTGACACCCGACGGATCCGCGTGTCCGTCATCCGGCGTGTGGAGTGCGCCGAGAACGCCGTCGAGATTATAGTATGGATGCAACTCCCGGATCCGGTCCGGCCCCACAAGTTCCATCGGAAATTGAAGCGCACGGCCAACGCTCATGGTGTGGCGCAGCCAATCCATTTCGTCTTCGGTGTAGGCGAGGCGGAAAGACCCGCAGCCATGCCAGGTTACGGATTGGCCTGTCTCTTCTTCCAGCTGCCCGGAATAAAGATCAATGTTGTAACCGACACATTTCCCAAGGCCGAAGCTGGAAGTGGAATGCGTGATCTGGCCCGCCGCGTGCCAGGTCGACCCGGATGTCAATTCCGCCTTTTCCAAAAGCACAACATCGGACCAGCCCTCATGCGCCAGATGGTAGGCAAGGCCGCATCCCATAATGCCGCCGCCAACAATGACAACACGTGCCGAAGACGGCAGTTTCGTAGCTCCAAGTTCTGACACGTCGCATCTCCATGGACCGTGATTTTTCGATGGACAGCGTAATTGTACAAATGTACTCTCGTCAATCATGAATGATATGAATGTACCAAAATCTGATTTGAAGGCACCGCAGACTGTGCTGGACGACCTGGCTGCCGAGCTTGAGGTGTTGACCCCAGAGCTGCGCAAGGCGGCAAGCTATGTGCTTGAAAATCCGAATGATGTCGGCGTCAGCTCAATCCGCGAGATCGCAGATGCTGCCGGGGTAAAACCCAACACATTTGTTCGCATGGCACGGTCTGTGGGTTTTGAAGGCTATGAGGACTTCCGGCAGCCGTTCCGCGAAGCGATCCGCAGCAGAGGTACAGATTTTCCGGACAGGGCCCGTTGGCTGCAGTCCCTATCCAAAGGCGGCCAATTGGGTGAGCTCTTTGCCGAAATGGCGGCCTGTGCAATCTCGAACATCGAGAATACTTTTGCGGCAACCAATGCGAATGCCATGAAAGCGGCGGCCGATGCGATCGTGAATGCACGGCACACCTATGTGCTCGGCGTTGGCGTCAACAACTCCAACGCTCGCAACTTTACCTACCTTGCAGACATGGCCGTTGATACGATTTGGACGATCCCGCGTATGGGATCTGTCGCAACGGACGACTTGGCCCGGGCAGACAAACGCGATGTACTGCTCGCAATGACCTGCAAACCGTATCGAACCGACGTGATTGAAGCGGTTGAGGTTGCCCGCGAACAGGGCCTGACAATCGTCGCAATCTCCGACAGCCCGGCTTCCCCCATCGTGGTCGGCAGCGATCACGCCTTCATCATCGACGCCGAGACTCCGCAGTTTTTCCCCTCGTCTGTGTCAACGATCGCGTTGTTGGAAACGCTGCTTGCCTTTGTCATTGCCGACGCACCACCCGATGTCGTTGCAAACATTGAGAAATTCCACACCCGCCGCCATGCCATGGGGCTCTATCAGGAAGAATGGAAGGACCGCTCATGAACGTTCACAGCCAGCTGATCCATTCGCTCGAAGCACGGTACTATACCGACCCTGCTCACTTTGAGCGGGAGAAGGACGGTCTGCTGGCACGAACGTGGCAGTTTGCAGGACATGCGTCTTTGCTGCAAAGACCAGGCGATTATTTCACGATCGATATCGCCGGTGAAAGTATTGTCTGCCTGAAGGATCGCGAGGGTGTGCTGCGAGCCTATTTCAACGTTTGTCAGCACCGGGCCCATCAGCTGGTTCAAGGCGAAGGCAACACCAAGCTGCTGGTGTGCCCTTATCACAGCTGGACTTATGAACTCACTGGCGGTCTGCGGTCCGGACCGAATGTCAAATCAGTCCCAGGATTCGACCGCAACCAGATTTGCCTGAGCACCGTCCAAATTGAGGATTTCTGCGGCTTCCTGTTTGTAAACCTGGATCCCAATGCCAAGCCTATGGACGAATGGTTTCCCAATGTTCGGGAAGAGCTAAGATCCTTTGTTCCGCATATCGATCGGCTACAGCCGCTCGAGTGGGTCGAAATCGAAGAAAACTGCAATTGGAAAGTCTCGGTCGAAAACTATTCCGAGTGCTATCACTGCCCCATCAACCACCCGACTTTCGCGACCGGTGTCATCAAGCCCGAAACCTATGATATCCAGCCGCAAGGGTATTGCCTGCGCCACACAACAGAATGTCAAAATCTGGAGCGCATGACCTATGAGATCGACCTCGATTCCAACGAACATGCGGGAGACTATTCTTCCTGGTTCTTGTGGCCGTTGTTCTCATTCCAGGTCTATCCGGGCAACATCTTGAACACCTATCACTGGCGCGCGGTCGGTGTGGATCACGTCGTTGTCTGGCGCGGTTGGTACACCATCGACGGTGTCGACAGTGAAGTGGCGCGCCGTCTTGCCGTGCAGGACCGCTCGACCACGGTCGAAGAAGACATTTACCTTGTGGAATCGGTACAGCGCGGTCTCAAAAGCCGCGGATACAAACCCGGACCTCTGGTGCTGGATCCAGCCTGCGGTGTGCATTCCGAACACTCGGTACAGGCACTCCAAAGCTGGATGCGTGAAGCATGACGAGCGAAACAGCGTCCAAGGCTTCCTGGCACATGCCGGACGTCTGGACGGCTGATCAGAAGCTGTTTCCGCATCAGGTTGGGTTTACCTGTCCGCCCCGGGACTGGGATGCTGCCCCATCAGACTTTCTGCGCATCGCACCCCCCTCAGTTGGAGTGCACGGATGGATGCTCCATGCGCCGGACTACGGTCACCAACTCGACCAGCGGAAGCAAAACTTTGCAATGCTGGAAGAATTTGCCGCGCTGATGGCAAACAATGGTGCGGACGTGTGCGGTCAGGTGGGGTCCAACTGGGTGCACGCCTCTGGCCTGGGCGTTGAGGGTATCTCTGACTTCTGCAAAAAGATGAGTGATAGACATGGTCTCGCGTTCCACATGGCCGGCTATGCGATGGTTGAAGCCTTGCGTGCCATGAACGTTGAAAAGGTGGCCTTGAACGCAGTCTATCACTGGCCAAAGTGGTGGCAGGGCACGGTCGGGTTCTTGAAAGATGCCGGGTTCGATGTGCTTTGGGCAGGCAATTTCGTGGACCAAGGCTGGTTTTCCACTCAGGACGACGTCAACAAACAACGCTGGATCTTTGATGGTAAACTTGCAGCAAAAAGCTTCGATTACATCGCCGAAAAGGCCCCGCAGGCAGATGCCTACCTTGCCAACGGCATGGTCAATTTCCGCACAGGTCCCAACCAGCAACCGCAACGGATGCTCCAACTCACAAGCATGCTTGAAGACCGCCTTGGCAAACCGGTAATCGCGCATGATACGGCTCTTTACTGGCGGATTTTCAAATCATTGGAGCTGGCTCCGGCTGGCGAGAACGGGCGACTCTTGAGGTCTTTGAATGCATAAGATCATTGCTCTATGGGCCGTGCCGCGCTCGACCTCCACAGCCTTTGAATGGATGATGCGCCAAAGGGGAGATCTGGATTGTCTCCACGAACCCTTTGGCGAAGCCTGGTATCAGGGAGAAGACCCGTTCTGGCCGAGATGGAGACCTGGCGACAAGACAACGCAGGGACTTACTCTGCAAAGCGTTTGGCAGGACATTCAAGAGCGCACTGAAAAAGGCCCGGTATTCATCAAGGACTTCCCCCATTACGTGAACCACATGTGGGATCCGGAGTTTCTATCGAACTTCACCCATGCCTTCCTGATCCGCGATCCAGCCCTCACCATCACTTCGATGTATGACAAGTGGCCGGATTTCGACGCCGCCGAAGTCGGGTTTCCAGAACAACGGGCCCTCTACGATCTGCTCACGGCCTTGAACGGCACACCTCCGCCGGTGATTGACAGCAATGACTTGCTTGAAACGCCGGAGAAAACGGTGGAAGCCTTTTGTGAAGCCGTCGGCATTCCGTTCATAAAGGAAGCCTTGTCTTGGGAGCCGGGTGCCGACACTGGACAATACAGCTGGTGGGATGGCGGGTCGTTTCATGAGAACCTGAAGCGGTCCACAGGCCTAACAACCCAGAAGAGGAAATACGTGGACATTTCAGAGGCTCCAGCAAGGGTCCAGCATGTCCACAAACGCATGAAGCCGCATTACGACCGGCTCTACGCCAACAGGATTATACCCTCGTGACCCAAGTACCAGCTTACTGGCAAAACTTCATCGACGGCACGTTTGTTGACGGTGGCGGAGGACGGCTCGACGTTCTCGATCCGGGAACCGGAGAGAAACTTGCCGAGCAGGCGCTGGCGGATGCCACTGATGTAGACCGCGCGGTCAAGGCTGCCAAACGGGTCAGCGATAGCCGCACGTGGATCGATCTTCGCCCTGTAGAGCGAGGACGGATTGTCCGCAAAATGGGTGTTTACCTTCTGGATCGCATCGATGAAATCGCCCCGATCCTGACCCGGGAAGCAGGAAAGCCACTCTGGGAAGCGAAGCTCGAAATCGAGGGCGCAGCCCGGTATTTCGAATACTACGGCAACCAAGCCGAAACTATGGAAGGCCGGTCGATCCCTTTGGGCGGCGGGTATTTCGACTTTACCGTCCACGAGCCTTTTGCCGTTTCCGCCCAGATCATTCCGTGGAACTATCCGATGGAGATGACAGCACGGTCTGTTTCCGCCGCGCTTGCGGTGGGATGTGCTGTCGTTGTCAAGACGCCGGAACTTGACCCGCTCACGAATAAATACTTCGCGGATGCTGCCCTCGCCTGCGGCCTGCCGGCAGGGGCATTGAACATCCTCTGCGGTCTTGGCAAGGAGGCAGGAGCGGCTTTGTCCGCCCACACTGACGTCAATCAGATCGTCTTTACCGGGTCTGTTGCTACAGGCTCGGCAATCGCAACGTCAGCGGCCCGGAACGTCGTGCCCTGTGTACTTGAACTTGGAGGGAAATCGGCTGCGATCGTCTACGATGACGCCGATCTCGACGCTTTCCTTTCGGATGTCCGCTGGGGCATCTACTTCAACGCAGGCCAAGTGTGTTCGGCCATGTCCCGCGTCATTGCCCATGAAGCCATCCATGACAGGTTGGTGGACGGCATCGTCGGTATGGCGGAAGGCCTCAAGGTCGGTCCGGGCCTCGAGTTTCCGGAATTTGGCTACAACATGGGCCCGATGATCTCTGAAGGCCAATGCCAGCGGGCGGCAGGCATGGTCTCTCAAGCGGAGCGCGAAGGTGCCCGGATCGCGACCGGTGGCCGGCGCATGAACCGCCCCGGTTATTTTCTCGAGCCGACGGTTCTGACCGATGTTTCACCTGACATGACAATTGCGAGCGATGAAGTTTTCGGTCCGGTGCTGTCTGTTCTGAAAGCACGGGACGAACGTGAAGCGCTCGAGATTGCCAACGGTACACCCTATGGCCTGGTGGCCGGGGTCTTCACCGCCAATGTCGACCGAGCCATGCGCGCCTCCCGGCAGCTCCGGGCAGGTCAGGTGTTCGTCAATGAATGGTACGCTGGCGGAGTCGAAACGCCGTTCGGCGGCTTTGGCAAATCCGGCTATGGCCGGGAAAAGGGCCGCGAGGCTCTGCTCAACTACGTTCAAACCAAAAACATTGCAATCAGGATAGGCTGATGGATCAGGATCTATTTGAAAAAGGACTTGCGCAACGCAAGGCAACCCTTGGCGCGGAGTATGTGGAGAAAAACCTTGCGGCCGCCGATGGTTTTACACGGCCGTTTCAGGAAGCAATGACGGCCTGGTGCTGGGGCTTTGGCTGGGGCGATGATGTCATCGACGCCAAGACCCGCTCCATGATGAACCTCGCCATGATCGGGGCGCTCGGCAAGATGACCGAGTGGGAAACCCATTGCCGCGGCGCTGTCACCAATGGCGTTTCCAAGGAGGAGATCCGCGCCATCATCCATGTGATCGGCATCTATTGCGGCGTACCACAGGCTTTGGAATGCTTCCGGGTGGCCAAGAAGGTTCTGGAAGAAGCGGAGCTCTGATAACGCCGCATAAACGTAATTGGAAAACGTGCACTTTTCTCGCGATCATTGAACCTTTTGAGAGACCGGGAGCCGATAGCCCCGGTCTCCAATCTAAATCAGTCGGCTTTTGGGAGCGGTTTGTACGCGACCGCATCGATCTCGACCTTTGCGTCGACCATCAGCTGGGAACGAACCGTCGAGCGGGCCGGACCACCAGTCGGGAAATAGCTGGCGTACACCTTGTTGAAGGTCCAGAAGTCCCGGGTGTCGTCCAGCCAGACGCCGACCTTCACGACATCATCGAGCGTGCAGTCCGCAAGAGCGAGCGCCGCGATGACGTTTTCCATGGTGCGTTTGGTTTGGCTTTCCACGCCGCCCGGTTCGATCTCGCCATTTTCCTTCATGGCGACCTGGCCGGAAATGAAGACAAAGTCCCCAGCGCGTACGGCTGTTGCAAAGGGAAGAGGTTGTCCGCCGGCACCTGTTTTGCGGCCGCCGAAACGTTCAATCGTGGCTTGGCTCATGTTCAAGCATCCTTTTTGGTTTTTAAGAGGAAAGGGTCATGTTCGGTGCAGTGACAGCACCGAAGGCAGTGGTCGAGCGCGCAGCGGCGCGATTGGCAATCGCCGCAGCTTCTACGGCATTGCCAGAACGCAGCCACACGGCCATGAAGACACCGTTGAAACAGTCTCCGGCACCGGTCGCGTCTACCGTCTCCACGGCTTCACCCGGGATCGTCTTAACTCCGTCCCCGCAAGAGACGGCAACACCATCGGCACCGAGCCTCAGGGCAACAACGCGCGCTCCAAGAGTGTGGTAGAACCGGACGATCTCTTCCGGGCTTGTGTGACCCGTCAGCGCACGGGCATCCTCAAGGCCCGGCAAGGCGATATCGCAGTGTTTCATGACCTCATGCGTCACCGCGCGGGCTTCGTCCAGCGACCAGAGCGCGGTCCTTAAATTCGGATCAAAGGCCGCTGTCCGGCCGTTTGCGACAGCGACTTCAATCGCGTGGCGCGTGGCGTCCCGCATATCATCCGATACCGCAAGGCTGATGCCCGAGGCATAAACCAGCGAAGCGTCCGCGATGGCGGATTGTGGAATGTCTTCTCGAGTCATACAGGATGCAGCCGAGCCCTTGCGGCGGTAGAGGAACCTGTGTCCGTTCGCATCATGCTGGACAAAATAGATCCCAGTATCCTCACCCGGTTTTGACGTGACGTACTTGGTGGACACACCTTCGCGCCGCCAGGTTTCCTGAAGGCTTTCACCAAAGGTGTCTGCGCCGATATTGGCGATCAATCCGACATAGGCCTGCTGACGCGCTGCCGCGATACAGACGTTGGAGACATCGCCGCCGCACCCGGGCACGAAAGAGCCATCGGGCTGCTCGTTGAGCTCATAGAGCGGTTCCCCGATACAAAGTATATCGACCATGGATCAGACCACCTTGCCACGGGCAGATACGGGCGACGGCCCCAAACCATGTTCACCGCGGACAAGCTGGACCTCGTCAACCATATTGCTGACCACGCAGGCGTGATTGGGCACGATCCGGATCCGGTCACCCACCTCAAGGCCAATGGTTTCGGCGCGCAGCACGCCGTGCTCTTCCGACAATGCGTCGACGGTTATGTCCGGGCGGCCAAGAACATGGCCATGACCGTTCAATCCGAGGAGATCGGAGGTGAGGACCTTGGTACCGGCATCAATGACAGCCCGGTCTGGAGCTGGTACAGACACAACCGTTGCAAGTACCGTCAAAGCGCAGTCGCCCCAGTCACAAACTCCCCGGCTCACTAGGGAGCGGTCGTTGTAAACGTATGTGCCGATCCGGTACTCGGTCGTAACCGGCACTTCTTCCGCCTGCCACATTCCCGGTGATCCACCGTTCGAGATTGTCGCGACCTTCAGGCCATCTGCCTCGATCATGTCCCGGGCTTTGGTGAGCCAGTCCTGAACCTCTGCTTCTCTACCAGCTGGTGGATAGGTCATCAGCCCGCCGAAGGTGAGGCCGGGGCTCTGGTTAATGATTTGCGCCAAGTCCCGCGCCGCTTCCGGACTGGTGACGCCGCACCTCTCTGCGCCGGTGTCACATTCAACCAGCACGGTAAGCAGGCTGGCGGTGTCTGAAAAAGCGTCCGACAAACCCGTCACGGTTGAGGTGTTATCCGCAACGACACTCAAGCGGACCTTCCCGGCCAGCGCCTTCAGCCGCTCCAGCTTCTCTGCTCCCAGGATATTGAATGTGATCAGGACATCATCAATGCCACCGTCCGCGATCATCGCTTCGGCTTCGCTGATCTTTTGGCATGTGATGCCAATCGCTCCCGACTCAAGCTGGCGCTTTGCCAGAAACGGCAGTTTGTGGGTCTTGATATGCGGGCGCAGGGCAAGACCATGTTTCGTGCAATAGGCCTGATAAGCGTCGATGTTTGCCTCGGCGATGTCGAGATCAACTAGAACTGCCGGCGTTTGGATATCTTCAAAAATCATGCAAGGGCCATTTCGAAGGGGTTGGAGACGATCGGCCACAGCGGGCGCGTCAAACGGGTATAGGGCGTCGTTTTCGGGTCATTGGGGTAAGGACCGTCAACAGAGGCATAAAGTACCTCCGCCGCAACCTTTGAAAATGCACCGTAGAAGTGGTTGGTCGACTTCACCACCAGAACTTTTTTGGCTGTGATGTCGATGCCGAGATTGGTGTACAGGTCCGGCGAAAATGCCTGGCTGCGATTGGAGTTCAGCACCACATCGATGCCGCCAAGTCGGATGACAGAACAGTCGCCCAGCGGAACAATCGATGTGCCGAAGCTTTGCACGGCATCCCGCTGGTTTTTCAGAACGTTCACGGTGGCGTCGACCGGATCGCCAGCGGTCGAGGACGTTTTGCCGCCGAAGCGCAAGTTGAGACGTGCCCCCTCCCCGGCCGCATGACAGAGCCGCACGGCCATCGGGTCCCAAATGGTTCCAAACGCCGCCGATTGGAGGTCCTGGGCGATAGCTTCGCGCAATATCAAGGTGGAATCACCGGCAACGCCACCACCTGGATTGTCCCAGACATCTGCAACGACCACTGGGCCCTTGTCCGCTCTGGCTGCCTTGGCCAAGGCAGCCGATGCTGTCAAAAACTGAGGTTTCGTTTGCCCCCGGAAGGAAAACAATTCCTCGCCCAGACGCGTCGCAATTTCAGTCCCCTTTGACCGGTCATTGTCGGTCACAACAACGATCTTGGCTCCGAGGTCCGGAGAATCTCCGGCCATGAACCCATGAATGGCCGACACGGAAAGGACGGTTCCGTCTTCTTCCAGCGCTTTCATGCGGTCGACAAAACCGCGCATTGGAGCCTGACTGGTCGGCAGGATATCGATCATGCGCACATCGTAGGCGGATACGACCGGTTTGATTTCGCCCCTCAAGGCCCGCAAGACAAGTGCGACACAGGCTTCGCCCGTTTCGGCAAAATCCGTATGCGGGAATTCCTTGAACACCGTGATGATGTCCGCATTGTCGACCCGCTTCTGGCTAAGGTGACTGTGCGGATCAAACGTGACACCGATGATCGTCTCTGGTCCGACAATGCCTCGAACGGCTTCCAGCAGAGCACCTTCGCAATCGGTGCAGCCGTCTGCGATCATCGCGCCATGTAGGCCCAGAACAACGCCATCCAGCGGCAAGGCTTCACGGACCTGCTCCAGAATCTCGTCACGCAAATAGACCCAGGTCCCGGCGTTCAAAAGCCCCCCAGGCTCGGCCCAGGTGGCAGTCCCCTCGATAAGGTCAAAATCAAGGTCCTGAGATGCCCGGCGAAGCGCGGGGAAAACACCGCTGCACAGAGTTGGCGTTTCCGGATGAGCACCGGGAGCTGCATAAAAACTCTGTTTGAAGTCAGAAAAGTCGGTCCGCAGAGGCGAAAACGTATTTGTCTCTGTGGCGAGCGATGCACAGAAGATCCGCATGGATTGGGTCCTGTCCGGGTTATTATTATATGCCGGAGACCATTTGGCAGCCTCCGGCAAGTTCTTCAGACGGCCATCCGGCCGTGCCGATCAGTTCAGATAGGAGGCTTCGTTTGCCTTGTTGACTGCATCGCGGAACTTCACCAGAAGTTCGTTGGCCTTCGGATCGAGATTTTCCGCAACATGCGTTTCGAATGCCGGCTGTGTGGCTGCAGCCATCTCTGCACGTTGCTCATCGCTGAGCGCGGTGACCTTGATGTCATCGGCGAGCCCTGCAAGACCGCGGTCGGAAGCTTCAATGATGCGAGAAAGACCCCGGCTGGCTGCAACACAGTTCTCGGCTGCAGTGTGCACGGTGGCTTTTTCGCTGTCGGACAGGCCCTCGTAGAAGGCACGGTTCATCAAGAACGTGTACGGCGAGAACAGGTGATTGGTTAGCGTCAGATATTCCTGGACCTCTGCGAAATTGGCGAAGGAAATGATCGGAACCGGGTTCATCTGACCATCAATCACGCCTGTTTGCAGGCCGGAATAAACCTCGCCCCAGGACAGCGGATAAGCTTCTGCTCCAAGCGCCTTGACGATGGTCTGGTGTGACGGAAGGGTCATCGTGCGGATGCGGATGCCGTCAAAATCGGCCAGGTTGGCAATCTCGCGCTGCGAGTTCGTGACGGCAAAGAACCCGCCCGTGTCGGGGAAACCGAGCACTACAACATCACCAAGTTCAGCCTCAATGTCTGCTGCAAGCGCCTTACCGAAATCTCCGTCGAAGACTTCATAGGTCGCAGCATTTCCGTTGAAGGCGAACGGCAGGTTCAGAACATCAATGCGCGGATAATAGCTGGCAAGCGCTCCGGTAGAGGTCAGCGTCGCCTGAAGCAGGCCATCACGCACCTGCTGAACATGTTCTGCCGCTGAACCAAGCTGGTTAGAGCCGAAGACTTCGACAGAAACACTGCCGTTGGTGCCGGAGGTGACGAGGTTGTCAAAGACGGCGGTGCAAGCATGAGCCGGATTTTCAAACGGGTCGGTCTTGTTATCGTGACCGAAGCGAATAACGCCTCCGTCCGCATAGGCGGTGCTGGCGATCAAGGTGGCGGCAAGCGCCGCAGATAATGCAGTCCGTTTCATGTGATTACCCTCTCTGGTGTTTGTTTTAGTTAGTTGGAAAAGCCAAGGAGTCTGGGCAGGAGCAGGGCGGCGTCCTCCCAGAAAGCGAAGATGAAGAGAATGGCGACCTCGGCGATCAGGAATGGCATCAACTTCACCGAGATGCGTTCCAGGCGCTCTCCGGTCACGGAGGAAAGAACAAACAGACAGGCGCCGACGGGCGGCGTCATCAGCGAAATGTTCAGCGCAAGAACGAAGATGATCCCGGCGTGGATCGGCTCGAGACCAACCTGCTCGGTCAAAGGCACAAGCACTGGCGCAAGGATGATCAGGATCGCGGTGATATCCATGACCATGCCGACAACCAGCAATAGACCGATGATAATCGCGATGACGGCATACCGGTTGTCTGAAAGGCTCAGGACCGTCTCCGCCATGAGCTGCGGAATACGTTCAAAGCTCATCCACCAGCCAAGCACGCTGGCAAAGGCGATGATGACGAAGATGACCCCGGTGATCCGTGCGGTACGAACCAGCATGGAATAGAAGTTCTTGAAAGTTAGCGTGCGGTAGACGACGGCGCCAATGAAGAGCGCATAGGCAACGGCAATGGAAGCTGCCTCTGTCGGCGTGACGATACCGCCAAGAATTCCGCCAAGGATGATAACCGGCATGGCGAGTGCCGTCAGGGAGGAGACGAATGTCTGCCAGACTTCCTTGAGGCTGGCCCCGCGCAAGGCTTGCGGCAGGTTTTCCCGCTTGCCCCCGACTACGATGACGCCCATGCATACGGCGCAGATCACGAGGCCCGGAAGGATGCCAGCCGCAAACAGCCCCGCGATCGAGACCCCCATAAGGGAACCATAGACCACCATCAGACCGGATGGCGGAATGGTTGGGCCAATGATCGAGCCGGCGGCAGTGACAGCGCAGGCGTAGTCCCGCTTGTAGCCTTCCTTGACCATGGCCGGAACGAGTGTCCGCCCGAACGCTGCGGCATCAGCGGTTGCAGATCCGGTCAGACCGGCAAAGAAGACGGATGCCAGCATGTTCGTGTGGGCAAGACCGCCGCGAAAGCGACCAACCAGGACCTGAGCGAGTTTCACCAAACGGGTTGTTATGCCCGTCCCGTTCATGATCTCACCGGCCAGAATGAAAAACGGCATAGCAAGGAACGGAAAGATGTTCAGTCCGTTGAAGATCTTGCTCGGCCCAATCGCAAGGAACGAACCGCCGCCCATATCGATCAGACCGATGACACCGGCAAGACCAATGGCAAATCCGATCGGCATACCAAAAAGGATCAGGACGACAAATGAGATGGCGACGATCATTGGCCGTCCTCCAATACAGGTTCGGCAAACACGGGTTTGTCGAGGTAACCGCCGAGGTCCCGCGAGAGGACAAGAACAAGCTGAACCGAACACAATGCAGCGGAGACGGGAATCGCCGCATAGAAGGGCGCCAGCCTCATGCCGAAGATCATGGCGTGCCGTGGAGCACCGCTTTGGGCAAAAGCTATTCCGTACCAGGTGACATAGAGGAAGAGTGCCAGCGACAGCAGATCCACCGCGATCAGCACTATTCGCCTGACGGAGACCGGAAAGATCATGACAAAGGCCGTAAGCCCAATATGATCGCGCCGGGCGATACCGGAGGAGACCGCGAGCATGGCGGCCCAGATCATCAGATAGCGGGCCAGCGTTTCCGGCCAGGGCAACTGCCAACGGAAGTAGTAACGGTCGACGACGCCGAGCCAGACGTCGAGCACGAGTGCGAGCATCAAACCCGCAACAACAAACTCAACAACCTTGTTCACCCGCTCGCTTGTTATGGCTGCCCAATCCTGAACCAACATATTCCTCCCAGAATGCGGCCTGTAACTAAGTTACGCTTATGACATCGAAAGACCTCAAGATCAACGCCGAAATGAAATTTAGTTACATTTCTAGTTTTGTTTCGCTTGATCATTCGGAGTTTCTTGATTGTTTAGACAGAGATATGTAATTTAGTTTCATGACAAATCACCCTGAAGTTACACTCGAAACTGAAACACCTGATGCGGCCGACGCTCCCATGCGGCCACCTCAAAAAGGCGGACCGGGTGTTTTTGACGTTCTGTCCGCACTGAACAATCTGGATGGGAACTTTGCCGCCCAGGAGCAAAGGGTCGCGACCTACGTCAAGAACCATCTTGATGCGATCAGCAACATGACAATCGGTGATTTGGCCGATCACTGTGCGGTCAGCAAACCGACGGTAATCCGGTTCTGCCGCAGTCTGGGATGTTCAGGTTTCCGGGACTTCAAGCTGCGCCTGGTGCAGAATCTGGCTGTGAGCGCTCAATACATGAGCGCGAACACAATACCCGACGTTCCAGACACCAACACGGCCATCGACCAGGTGATCGGCGCGCTTTATGCCTCTGTCGACACTCTTCGAAAGCAAGTCGAGACGGACATACTGGATGCAGCCAGGGACGTTATCCTGAATACACGGCAAATCCTCTTTGCCGGCATCGGCGGTGGCTCGTCCATGATCACGCAAGAAGCGGCAAACCGGTTTTTCCGGCTTGGTATACCGTCCTTCCATGTAAGTGACAGCTATCTGCTCCAGATGCGGGCCGCAACGCTCGGTCCCGGCGACACCCTGTTTCTTGTCTCGGCCAGCGGCGAAGCAGACGCCATCGTCGGCGCTGCCGAAATTGCAAATGGTTATGGCGCGACGACGATATGCATCACAAAACCGGGAACCAGACTTGCAGCCGCAGCCAAAGTTCCAGTCCTTATCGACGTCCCCGAAGACCGGGCGATCTTTAAACCGACAGCCTCACGATATGTGCACCTGGTGGTGATCGATGCATTGGCGACTGCAGTGGCGCAGGAATCTGCGGACACGACGAAAGAAAACCTCCGCCGCATCCGCGCCTCCCTCACCGCCTATCACGGCCGCACCGGCCCACAGCCACTTGGCGACTAGGGCAAGACCTGGCGTTGCGCTTCTGGAAATCTGCAAGGTTTCTTCACCAAGCGGCAACTGGAGCTGAAGCTTTCTTCCCCGCAGCTGACATTTGGGACGCGCGCCAAAACGCGCTCCCAATCAGCCGCGGGCAACTGTGATATCGATCTGTATACAAACATTCTAAATCCCGCGAATGCTGCCGCCGTCAATACGGATCTTGCTGCCCGTCACATAGGACGCACGCTCTGAACAGAGGAAAGTGACGACATCGGCAAATTCATCCGGCCGGCCATAACGCCCCGCCGGTATGGCGGCCGCAGACTGTGTTGCAACGTCCTCAACGCTCTTGCCAAGGCGTTTGGCCGCCGCTGCATCCAGCTCATCGACACGGGTCGTATGAATGCGCCCGGGCATTGCGACATTAACGGTGATCCCCTTCGACGCGACTTCCGTGGAGAGCGTCTTGGACCAGCCGACAAGCGCCGATCTGAGACCATTGGACAGGGCCAGATTCGGGATCGGCTGCTCAACACCGGACGAGGAAATCGTTACGATCCGGCCCCAGCCGGCCTCTTCCATTCCCGGCAGACACCGGTTGGCAATATGGATCAGGTTGGCGACCATGGTTTCGAAATGTGCCATCCAGTCGGCACGCGCCGGATCCGTGCTGCGTCCCGGAGGTGGGCCACCCGCGTTATTCACCAGAATATCAATGTTTCCAGCTTCCAGCAGGCTGTCGAGCACCGCATCGACTTCAGCGGCATTCGACACGTCCAGCTTTTGAGCCGTGACAGAGCCATCTGTCGTCTTTGCCCACTCTGTGATCGCATCCGCATTCCGGGCCGCGGCGATCACATCGGCGCCTTCTGCCGCAAGGCTCTTGGCAATGGCAGCCCCCAAACCGCGGCTTGCACCCAGAACAAGCGCCCGTTTTCCTTTGATCCCAAGATCCATCAGTTCAATTCCTTCAGTCTTTCTTCTTGACGTGACAAGAGCGCATCGACTTCGGCCTGCGCCGCTTTGGTGAGCCCGGCTCCTGGCCGCCGCAAGGCAGCGCTGCCGATCACACCCCGCTTGGCAAGCACGTATTTCCGCACGGCCAGGCCAAGACCCGGCTGCTGCTCGTAACGGGCCAGCGGCAAATAAGCGTTGAAAAGGTCACGCGCCCGCGCTGCGTCTCCGGCGTTCGTATAGCGCACAACGTCCCGCATCATTTCCGGGTAACAAAAGCCGGTCATCGCACCGTCTGCTCCACGGTCCATTTCCTCCGGCAGGAACAAACCGCCATTGCCGCACAGGATCGAGATTCGGCGGGCAAGCGTTCCTTCTGCCCGCAGTGCGGAGATCTTTTCAAGGCCCGGCCAGTCCTCATGTTTGAGGCACACACAGGTCGGGACGTCTTCAACGATCCTGGCAATGGCGCTCACCGGAATATGCACCCCCGTTGCCAACGGGAAATCCTGCAAGACAAACGGCACATCGCCAATGAATTCCGCTGCCTGGGTGTAATAGGTCACAACCTGGGCATCGGTCTTGAGGTTCCGGGGCGGTGCAATCATCACACCTCCTGCGCCAGCATCCATCGACGCTTTGCTGAGTTCCGCCATCTGAGCGAACCCCGGTGCCGAAACACCTACGACCAAAGGACTGCGGCCATTCAGGCGGGTCAGTATGCGCTTCACCACCTCAAGAGACTCCGCTGTTGTCAGCTTGGGTGCCTCTCCCATCATGCCCAGCGCCGTTAATCCGGTCGCACCGGCCTCCAGATAGAAATCCACCATCCGGTCGACACTTTCCAAATCGAGCGCGCCATTATCGTTGAACGGCGTCACAGCGATCACGTAGACGCCCTGCGCCTCTTCCGTCAGTCGGGTCATGCCCGATCCTCCCCTATTTATACGCAGGTTCTCAGCGCCAGTTGACCAATCGCGGCAGCTGTTGCTGCCTGGCACGGATCGACAACCGGCAAACTTGTCTTTTCTTCAATCAGTGTTCGATATTGCGCCATCCCCGCACATCCCGTGATGAGGACATCGGCGCCAAATTGATCTCTCAGCGTTTCGCCAACCTCTGCCAATCGGGCGACGGTCCTGTCCGCATGCGCGAGATCCAGAACACCAAGCCCGAGCGGCAGATCTGCGGCCAGCCGATCCCGAATGCCAAGAGCGCCGAGATACCGTATATGCCGCTGAATGGAAGCGCGCCCCAGAGACAAGATACCAAAACGTTGACCCAGCATCATGGCCTGGAGATAGGCGCTTTCAGCAATGCCGAGAACCGGCACGGTCTGCGCCTCCCGAAGCGCCGCCAGGCCGGGGTCCGAAAAGCAGGCCACCACAAAAGCAGATGCATCTTCTTGCAAGCCGCTGGCAAGCTTCAGGAGGGGACCAACAACGCCATCGACATGCGCCTGCGTTTCAATCCCCGGAGGACCCTCCTTAAGGGTGAGGCAGGAAATCGGCTCCGGTGATATCTGACGCATTGGAGCAATGGCATCATCAATCCCGTCTGTTAAATGTTCTGAACTGTTGGGGTTGATCACATAGATGGTCATGCGGGCATCTCCAGGCACCGGGGCGCGATTGCATCACTTTTGCGGCCCCAAATCACGCTCCTGGAACGCCTACTATCGCGCACCATCGCGGCTACACAAGAGCCTAATTTGGAGCTGCTGTGATGCCGTTTCATCAAAGGCTATTGCTACAACACTCTCCTTAATTGCTTCTT
Organism: Roseibium sp. R5; assembly: GCF_055755305.1. NCBI lineage: Bacteria > Pseudomonadati > Pseudomonadota > Alphaproteobacteria > Hyphomicrobiales > Stappiaceae > Roseibium > Roseibium sp. R5. Next base: position 2,200,693 of record NZ_CM146910.1, on the reverse strand, counting down.
GGTATACCAACGGAACTCCAAGTGTCAATGCAGCAAAAACCCTCGCGAGAGACTTGCGCGGATCAAAAATTGGGTTTGACTAATATTTAGTCAGGAGAGCCGATGAATGTGCGCCAGGATCGCTTCGCGGGCATTTTCGATATGCCGGCGCATGGCAGCTTCGGCCGCACCCGGATCGCGGGCAAGAATTGCGTCTATGATTTCAAGGTGCTCACGAGCTCCAGGCTCAAAACGCGACGGGATTTCCCCCTGATCGAATATACGGGTTTTAAGCTTCAGGCCCTGGATCATCTCTGCCAGCAATTTGGATCCAGCGGTTTTGGCAATATGCATGTGTAAATCAAAATCAAAATCGGCATGAGTGACGGCATCCGGTCGATCGTTTGCAAGGAATTTCTCGATCGTAGCCTTGAAGTTCAGCCAATCCTCGGGGGCCGAGTTGACGCTGGCCGCCTGCCGCGCCGCCTCGCATTCCAACAAACGCCGCACGTGTAAGATCTCAACGATTTCGGAGACTGAAATCCGGGAAACAGTCGGCGTCCCCCGCGCACTCCGAGTGACAAGACCTTCCGTAATCAATCGGGTTATCGCTTCCCGAAGCGGTGTACGCGACACACCGAGACGCTCCGCAAAGGCGCGCTCTTGCAAAGGCGTACCAGCCGCGAGATCACCACAAAGGATCATCTTGCGAAGCCGTTCTAAGGTATACTCTGTTAAATTTGGCTCTGCTGCCTGTTGTAACGGCATGAGTTTCCTACACCTAAAATGCGCCTTTTGCAGGTCGTGTTTGCATCTTTGGTATACCAAGCGTATTCTGATTTTGCAAAGAGGAGCGATGCATGATCCCACCCGTTTACGACACAGTGATCCGCAATGGCGTTCTTGGAGATTCACTAGGGCACGCCGAGGGTGATATTGCCATTGTGAATGGGCGCATTGCAGCAACCGGCCTCAACTTACCAAGAGGAGACACGGAAATCGACGCCCGGGGGCGCATTATTTTGCCTGGCGGCGTGGATACCCACTGCCATATCGAACAGATGTCCGGAGCTGGCGTGATGAATGCCGACACGTTCGAAACAGCAACCCGGTCGGCACTCCATGGCGGCACAACAACCACAGTGTCCTTTGCCGCACAGCACCCGGGCATGCGCATTCGCGATGTCTTGGCCGACTACAGCAAACTTGCCGCTGCTGGCGCAATGACGGATTACGCCTTTCACATGATTGTTGCGGACACGTCCGGCGAGAACGTCAGCGATCTGAAGACAGCCATCGCTGACGGGCATCGGTCGATCAAGATCTTCACCACCTATGACAAGGTCCGCCTTCAGGATAGCGAAATCCTGACCACTTTGCGCACGGCGAGGGATGCGGGCGCGCTGGTATGTGTGCATGCGGAAAACGACGCCATGATCCGGGATGCGACAGCCACCCTTCTAGCGGAGGGCAAAACCGCGCCGCGATACCACGCCCAGTCTCACCCGCGGTTTGCGGAAATCGAGGCGATCGAGCGCATGTGCCGGTTCTCGGAATTCACCGGTGCGCGCGTGATGATTTTCCACATCTCAACAAAAGAAGGTGTCGAAATCGTCCGCAAAGCAAAAGCACGCGGCGCCAACATTCACGCCGAAACCTGCACGCACTACCTCTTTCAAACTGAAGAGATTCTTGATCGGCCGGACAGCGCAAAATTCCTCTGCAGCCCGCCGCAAAGACAGAAAGAAGATCAGGACGCCCTGTGGGCCGCACTCGGCCAAGAGCTCGAGCTCGTGACCTCCGATCACGCCCCTTACCGAATGGATGAAAGTGGCAAGTTCCGGCACGGGCCAGATGCCCCCTTCCCGAAAATCGCAAACGGTCAGCCAGGATTGGAGCTGCGCCTGCCTCTCTTGTTCGACGCGATAGTGTCGAACGGCCGGGGTGGTTTGGACAAGTTTGTCGAACTCACATCGGCAGCGCCCGCGAGAGTTTTTGGTCTCAAAACAAAAGGCTCTCTGGGCATCGGCAAAGACGCAGACTTTGTGATTTGGGATCCGGAACGGAAACACAAACTCCCCGACGCGCTGCATGACAACGTTGGCTATAACCCCTTTGCCGGCGAAACGCTCAAGGGATATCCGGAGAAAGTCCTAAGACGCGGCGAAATCGCCGTCGATAATGGCGAACTTTTTACACGGCCCGGTACCGGCCAGCATGTGAACATGACCGCCGTGCAGTGATCGGTAGAGGTTTTCGAAGAGTTACCGAAGAAGCGTGTGTTCGCTTCAGTTACAGCTTACAGAGCGCATAGCCATCTTGCGCCGCACTGTTACAAGAAACATCATAATCGATCGCTGACAGAGTAATGTTCTCCCACTATTCGGATATGTAGAAAACCGGACCTTGACCTTCCAGCGACTAGAAACTCCATCTTGGGTTTAATAACCAATTCAAAGATGAAGGATGGCGCGTCATGGCGGCCGACTCCAGTTTTCAGAAATCCATATCTCTACCAATTGAAGGCATGCATTGCGCGTCCTGCGTTGGCCGTGTCGAGCAGGCCTTGAAAAATGTTCCTGGCGTTGCGGACGCCAATGTCAATCTTGCTACCGAACGCGCGCAGGTTCGCTTTGACGGCGCAGTTGAAACCCAAACTCTGATCGCCACGATCGAGGGCTTGGGGTACGAGGTCCCAAGACAGACAACTCACCTTGCGATTGACGGGATGACCTGCGCCGGTTGCGTCCGGCGTGTGGAACAAGCGCTGCTGTCTGTTCCCGGCGTGTCTGAGGCCAGCGTGAACCTTGCCACAGAACGTGCAGAAGTGACAGGAAACGCCGATATCGCAACACTCATTGCAGCGGTCTCAGAGACCGGCAAATCCGCACGCCAGATCGGGCAAGACGACCATCCCGCGCAAGATACGGCATCGAAACGGGACGACGAAACACGCCACCTGAAGAACCGCGTGATACTCGCCGGGATGCTAACATTGCCGGTGTTTATCCTTGAAATGGGCAGTCATCTTGTCCCCGGGATGCATCACCTGATCGCGCAGACGATTGGCATTCAGGCCAGCTGGCTGTTGCAGTTTGCGCTTGCCAGTGCGGTGCTGTTCGGTCCAGGCCGGTCTTTCTACCGGCAAGGCCTACCGGCCCTCTTGAAGGGCGCTCCCGACATGAACAGCCTCGTGGCTGTCGGAACAGCCGCCGCCTATTTGTTTTCGGTGGTCGCGACGTTTGCACCATCCCTTCTGCCGGACGGAACGGTCAACGTCTATTATGAGGCGGCTGCCGTCATTGTTACGCTCATTTTGATCGGACGCTGGATGGAGGCGCGGGCCAAGGGACGCACCTCTGAAGCAATCCAACGGCTGGTGAAACTTGCTCCAAAGACGGCGCGCGTCCGGCGGGATGGCATGACTGTTGAGGTCGAGGTCTCCAACGTTGCAGCCGGTGAGATCATCGAAGTGCGTCCCGGCGAACGGCTCCCGGTGGACGGCGAGGTGATCGAAGGGGCAACATTTGTCGACGAGAGCATGATCACGGGCGAGCCTGTACCGGTTTCAAAAGAACCCGGAGCAACCGTCATCGGCGGGACGGTCAACCAGACCGGAAGCCTGGTGTTTCGTGCCACGGCTGTCGGCACCGACACGATGCTTGCCCAAATCATCCGGCTTGTAGAAGAGGCTCAGGGGGGCAAGCTGCCAATCCAGGCGATGGTGGACAAGGTCACCATGTACTTTGTGCCCGCAGTCATCACGCTGGCTCTTCTTACCTTCGGCGTCTGGATTGTGTTCGGGCCGGATCCTGCTCTGACGTTTGGTCTCGTGAACGCCGTTGCCGTCCTCATTATCGCTTGCCCGTGCGCCATGGGCCTTGCGACACCAACGTCAATCATGGTCGGGACGGGACGGGGCGCCGAAATGGGGGTCTTGTTCCGCCGGGGCGAAGCCCTGCAGGTCTTGAAGGAAGTGCGGGTCGTTGCCTTTGACAAGACGGGAACACTCACTGAAGGCACACCGAGCCTGACCGACCTTGAGGTCACGAACGGCTTCGATGCTAAAATGGCGCTGTCCCATATCGCAGCTGTTGAAGCCAAGTCGGAACACCCGATCGCACAAGCGATTGTGGAAGCCGCCGGGGCACAAGGTCTGGCATTTCCGTCTGTGCGTGATTTCGAAAGCCTGACCGGTATGGGTGTTGCTGCAAATGCAGGTGGGCGATTGGTTCAAATCGGTGCGGACAGGTACATGGCCGAGCTCGGACAGGATGTGTCGGTCTTTGATGACATTGCCGAACGTCTTGGCCATGAGGGCAAATCCCCGCTTTATGCCGCGCTGGACGGCCAGCTTGCCGCCATTATCGCCGTGTCCGACCCGATCAAGCCGACCACCCCCGCCGCAATAGACGCCCTGCATGCGCTCGGTCTCAAGGTTGCAATGATCACCGGGGACAACAGTCGCACGGCACAGGCAATTGCAAACCGGCTTGGCATTGACGATGTCATCGCAGAAGTTCTGCCGGAGGGAAAGCTGGAAGCGGTCAGAGCGCTGAAGGCCGCACATGGCCAGCTTGCATTTGTCGGTGACGGGATCAATGACGCGCCAGCCTTGGCCGAGGCAGATGTCGGCCTTGCGATCGGGACCGGAACGGATGTGGCGATCGAGGCGGCGGACGTCATTTTGGTGTCCGGCTCGCTCGCCGGTGTGTCGAACGCGATCGCTCTTTCCAAGGCGACGATCCGCAACATCAAGCAGAACCTCTTCTGGGCCTTTGCCTACAACACTGCCTTGGTCCCGGTGGCGGCAGGGATATTGTATCCGGCCTTTGGCATTCTCATGTCGCCTGTCTTCGCAGCAGGCGCGATGGCGCTCAGCTCCGTTTTTGTCCTCGGCAATGCATTGCGGCTGAGAACTTGTTCGCCGAAGATGCCGGACGCCTCCGGCAGCAGCGTAAATTCCGGAGCGCTGAAGGTCGCACCGGCCGAATAGAACGACGACCGAGACGGGGCACTTGGCCAAGTCGTGCCCCGCCAAGCATTAGAACCGGTCTCACCAGCGTTTCATGCAATGAGATTTGGTTCGGCCTGCTCACGGTCAAACAGCTTGTGCGCCATGATACCGGTGCGCGTTTCGATCGCTTCCAGTGCGTCAAGGATCATGTCCTCGCGAAAGCGTCGGCCAACCATCTGAACGGCAACCGGAAGTCCGTCATGCATGCTGGGTGACACGATGCCGGCCGGCAGGCCCATGTAATTCATGGCAAAGGACCAGATCCCACAACCGAGCACTTCCATGATGCCATCCTTGCCCTCCGCATCCCGGTTCCAGGCATAGGTCGGTGAGGGCAGGAAGGGGGTCAGCACAAGCGGGTAGTCCTCAAGCAAGAGGTTCCACTGGCGGATGAAATGCGAGCGCCGCGCCATTTGGCGGAGCAGCTCCTCCCCCTCAAACGGGGGGAAGAGTTCGAAGTACTCGTCAAACATGCGGTTGATTTCGGCGCTGCCATGCGTCCGGATATCGTTCAGCATCAGGACATTGATCTCGCCCATGAGTGCCCGGTATCCGGTCTCGCCGATCTCGCCAATGTCCGGCGTTTCGATCTCAACGACGTCATAACCGGCATCAACCAGACAATCGCGTGCTGCATCCAAGGCTTTTGTGACCGCAGGATGGGCTTCGAACTGATAGGTGTTTTTCGTAAAACCGATGCGAATTGGCTGGTCCAGAGCAGGGCCTTCAAACGGTACGGGAACCTGCCAGGGATCATGCGGGTCATATGTAACGGCGGACTTCATGGCGAGGCGTACGTCCCGCACCTCCCGGCAAATGACACCCTGGACAGACATCAGTTGCGCGAGCAAACCGCGCTCGGCGCTTTGAGAGGGGTTCCAGGCAGGTGTGCGGCCGAGCCCCGGTTTGACCGTCACCGCACCCGTGGCTGCAGAGGGAAACCTCAAAGAGCCGCCGATGTCATTGCCGTGGGCGATGGGCCCCATCCCGCTCATGACAGCTGTGGATGCGCCACCGGACGACCCGCCGGAGGAAGCCCACTCGTTCCAGGGGCTAAATGTGCGGCCATACAGGTCGTTTGTCGTTGTCGCCCGGAACGAAAATTCCGGTGTGTTCGTCCGGCCGATAGCGATTGCACCTGCATTGGTCAGGTTTTTGACGAACGGCGCATCATCTGGAGCCATGACCTCGGAGAATGCTTTTACGCCATTCGTGGTTGCCTTGCCCTTCTGGTCGACATTGACCTTGATGGTCACCGGCACCCCGTGGAGTGAGCCGACCGGTCCGGAGTTTTCCATGTGCGCATCCAGAGCGCGTGCACGCTCAAGCGCCTCATCGCCCATGTCATCGACGACGGCATTGAGATGACCGTTCACTGTCCGCATGCGATCGACGGTGGCTGCCGTGGCCGCTTCAGCCGTGATTTGGCCGTTGATGATTTCCGCGACAAGTTCGCTTGCGCTCAATTGCCAGACTGGTTTTTCCGCCATCCTTGGGCTCCCACTCACAACGGACATTTGCAACCGATCCGTTGGAAAAGCTTCTTTTGCCAATTGGTAGTGAAGCCAACCGATTGAAACAACACCGTAGGTGCACGGTTCCAAATGGCCAAGCTGTTGGGGTGAGCAGCCGAAATAGCTCTAAGATGTAGAAAGCCTACGTTAGCGAATTCACCTTCCAGCAGGTTGATTGCGCTCGAGTTGTGTTCCAATCAGCGTTCCGTTAGATCCAGATGGTCGGCAGAATGTCCGAATGAGCGAAGGGTAACACTTGATCGACTTCATGAACGCAGCGGACGCTTTGGCACACGAAATGGAGCTCCTGGATGACGTAAGCCACAATCTGGATCGCCGGCATTTGTGGTTTTGGGAAAGCCCGCAAAGTCTCGTCTCCCCCAAAAGCCTCAGCAACAAAAAGAACTTCGATAAAGCATCACGACAGCTCGAAGACGAAGGCTGGCCGATCAATTTGCGCAGCACGGGCGGTGACGTCACACCTCAGGGCGCGGGCATCTTAAATGTGACCCATGTCTACGCGACACAGCCTGGAAAAGCAGTTGATCTAAAGAAAGAATACGATCGCTTATGCTCTCCGATTGAACAAGCGCTGGGCAACGGGGCAAGCCGGGGATGGCAACCGGGCGCATTCTGCGACGGAGAATTCAACGTCCAATTCAACGGCCGGAAATTCGCTGGTACTGCCATGCGCATCCGCCGCGGAAAGGCAGACAGAACCCGCAGTGCAGTCCTTGCTCACGCGATCATGTTAATTGAACCTGTGTCTCTTGATGCGATTGCCGCCATCAATCGGTTTTTGCGATTACTGGATGAAGACAGACAGATCGATCCAGACGCTCATGCAAGTCTACCTGCTGGTTACGACAAGTCTGACTTCATAAGCGCACTGAAAGATGCTTTCGACGCGCAAACATAAAGTCTTTAACCCCGAAGCACGTCCAGCATTGGCTCTACCTCTGCAGTTCAGACGCAACCGCGGTTGGTTCAACGGAGCATTACGGCTCGGCTTAGCCGTTATTTTGGAAAAGATGTTTTGCACTTTCAATGCTGAGATAGCCAGAAACCTGAGAACCAATTCAATCAAAATATTGATTTCAAACACTTTTTCAAAAGAACCATCATCACGAACAGCCCCATAACCACCACAACTCGACTTCTAGGCAAAAGGTCGCCTTGAATGCACGCATTCAAATTGGTAAGAAAAGTATACCAATAATGAATTACCGATTTCGGACATAGGGAGTTCCGGTGTGAGACTGAGCGATTGCCATAATTTTCAAGACTTCCGGAAACTCGCAAAGAAGCGCCTCCCCGGACCCATTTTCAACTACATCGATGGTGCTGCCGACGATGAGGTGACCTACCGGCGGAACACAGAGGCCTATGAATCCTGTGATCTGGTGCCGAACGTGCTCGCAGGTGTTGAGAATGTCGACATGAGTGTCGAGGTTATGGGACAAAAACTCGATATGCCGATTTACTGCGCGCCAACGGCGCTGCAGCGGTTGTTCCACCACGACGGTGAGCGGGCCGTTGCTCGTGCAGCAACAAAATACGGCACAATGTTTGGTGTATCATCACTGGCGACCGTCACGGTTGAGGAAATTGCCAAAATCGCCAACACACCAAAGATGTTCCAGTTCTATTTCCATAAAGATCGCGGATTGAATGATGCGCTATTGGAAAGAGCGCGCGAAGCAAACTTCGAAGTCATGGCCCTCACGGTCGATACCATCACCGGCGGCAACCGCGAACGCGACCTCAGAACCGGCTTCACCTCACCTCCAAAACTCACACTCGGCTCGCTGATGAGCTTTGCCATGCATCCCATGTGGGCCTGGAACTTCTACACGAAGCCCAAGTTCGACATGCCTCACTTGTCTGGATACGTGAGCGAAGGAACGAACGTTGCCGTTTCTGTCGGCAATTACTTTTCAACCATGCTGGACCAGTCGATGAACTGGAAGGATGCGGAAGAACTGTGTGCAAAGTGGAACGGGCAGTTCGCTCTAAAAGGCATCATGAGCGTTGAGGATGCCAAACGTGCCGTTGATATTGGCTGTACAGGGATCATGGTTTCCAATCATGGCGGCCGGCAACTGGACGGTTCCCGCAGTCCCTTTGATCAATTGGCCGAGATCGTTGATGCGGTTGGCGACAAGATCGATGTGATTTGTGAAGGCGGCATTCAGCGCGGCACACACGTTCTCAAAGCCCTCTCGGTTGGTGCCAAGGCTTGTTCCGGCGGAAGGCTCTATCTTTACGCCCTCGCAGCAGCTGGGCAGCCAGGAGTTGAACGCGCACTTGGCAACCTGCGCACTGAGATCGAACGGGACATGAAGCTCATGGGTATCACAAGCCTGGACCAGCTGAGCCTGGAAAACCTTCGGTTTCGCGAAACAGCTTGATAAGATGATTACCCGGACCGGACCTGAATTCAGGAGACGATAATGCAGGCGAGTGAAACTGCGGGAAACGGCGAGCAACTGGTTGCCAAACTTAAGGCTATTGTCGGCAACCGGCATGTGATCACAAACCCGCGGTCGATGGAGCGCTTCTGCAAAGGCTTCCGGTCCGGCGAAGGTACCGCCCTTGCAGTGGTCCAGCCCGGCACACTCCTCGAACAGTGGCATGTTTTGAAGGCCTGTGTTGAAGCCGACAAGATCGTCATCATGCAAGCAGCCAATACCGGATTGACCGAGGGGTCGACCCCTAAGGGAAAATATGACCGCGAAGCCGTTGTTCTGAGCACCAAGCGCATGGACAAGATACAGCTTATCGACGGGGGTAAGCAGATCGTCAGCTTCCCCGGCGCGACTTTGTTCTCCCTGGAAAAGCTGATGGCTCCCCTTGATCGGGAACCGCATTCAGTCATCGGTTCGTCCTGCATCGGGGCGTCAATTATTGGCGGCGTGTGCAACAATTCGGGCGGGTCTCTGGTCGAACGCGGTCCTTCGTATACGGAATTGGCCCTGTTTGCTCAAATCCGTGAGGACGGGACTCTGGAACTCGTCAATCACCTTGGTATTGCACTTGGTGACGATCCGGAAACAATCCTTAGCCGTCTCGAGGCCGGCGACTACTCGGATAAAGATATCGAGGACACAAACCTCAAAGCATCCGACACCGAATATCACAGCCGAGTTCGCGAAATCGATAGCCCGAGCCCGGCTCGATTCAACGCGGACAAAAGACGGCTCCACGAGGCATCAGGCTGCGCAGGCAAACTCGCAGTTTTTGCGGCCCGGCTGGATACCTATCCAAAGCCCAACGCAGAAGCCGTTTTCTATATCGGAACCAACGACACACAGGTTCTGACAAGACTGCGCCGACATATCTTGGCGGAATTTGAAAATCTGCCCGTATCAGGCGAGTACATGCACTCGGAGATCTATGACATCTCCAAAAATTACGGCAAAGATACCCTGGTCCTGATCGACAAATTGGGCACGGACCGCTTGCCGGGCATCTTCGCCATGAAGGGTTGGGTTGACGCACGATTGTCGAAAATCCCACTGCTCCCCTCAAATTTGACTGATCGCTTCATGCAGGTCGTGACCAAACTATGGCCGAATGTTCTGCCCGATCGCATGGAAAGATTTCGGAACGACTACGAGCACCATCTCATCCTGAAAATGCGAGATGGTGGCGTTGAAGAGGCAGAGGCGTTTCTGGAAACCTTCTTTCAGAAAGAAGAAGGCAGCTACTTCTCCTGCACCCCTCGAGAGGGCAAAATTGCCGGCTTGCACAGGTTTGCTGCAGCTGGCGCTGCGGTTCGCTATCAGGCTGTACACTCCAACCAAGTGGAGGACATCCTAGCGCTCGATATCGCCCTACGCCGCGATGATCGAGACTGGTTTGAACAATTGCCCAAGGACATCGAAGACGGCCTGGTACACAAACTCTATTATGGCCATTTCTTCTGCCATGTCCTCCACCAGGATTACATCGTCAAGAAGGGCCACGACCCAAAAGCGCTGAAAGAAAAGATGCTGAAAATCCTCGATCAGCGCGGAGCAGAATATCCGGCAGAGCACAACGTCGGGCATCTTTACAAGGCCAAGCCGGACTTGGCTGATCACTACATGCGTTGCGATCCGACGAACACACTCAATCCGGGCATTGGAAAGATGTCGCGGCGCAAGTGCTACCACTAAAAACTGGGGCGCTAGATAAACTTCCAGAGCTGGGACGTAGCCCGCACAAGCGCAGCTGTGATTGGCTTTTCAATCATTTAAAACCGGCGCATCAGCATCGGTATCTTATGCAAATTGGCAATTTACCGCGAACCCGTTGCCCATAAGTCAAACCAGCCCGCTAGCACTGAAATCCGCTGCGGTGGGAGCCGTAATGCCTTGTGGGAGGCCGATTAGCAGGAAGTGTTCCATCGCGTTAGTGCCGCTATCAAGCCCTTGCTCGTTCCGGTACGCGGCAGTGTCAAAGTGGATCGACGCAGCTCTGCCTTCCTTATCGCCGTGGTCAAGGAAATGCTGATAAGCGCTGACGAACACACCGTTGGCAATCGCTTGAGCAACATCCGTGTTTTGCGCCAGATAATACTCAGGATCAAACAGCGGATTGACGGACCGGTTCTCGGAAGAACCGAACAACTCGTAATGCTCTGAGGCCGAAGAAAAGATACCAGCGGCAACCGCGGCTGCGACATCCGCATTGTCCGCGAGATAAAACTCAGCATCGAACAGAAGGTCCGCGGCACGGCCCTCAGAATTGCCATGCAATGCATAGTGTTGCGCACCACTTGAGAACGCGCCAGCTGCGACAGCTGCTGCAACATCCGCATGGCTGCTCAAGTAAGTCGCCTCGTTAAATCCGTAGGTTCCGGTTACCGTTGAACTGTCAGGATTGATGACCAGAACCCGGTCCTGACCGGTTCCGTTCGCACCGGTGAATACAACCAATTCAACCGCGACCAGCGTGTCTGTGCCATCCCCATCCGTAACCGTGACCCCGCTTCGGGTGCCCGACAGTCCCACGTCATCCGTCGTGCGGTTATAGACAACCGTGTCCAGTTTGTTGCCGCCATTCAGCGCGTAGTTGTTGGAGCTGCCAAGAAGCACATCATCATTGCCGCTGCCGGCGACCAAATCGTTTCCGGTCGCGCTCCGGCCTGTGTCAAACGCGATGACAAGATCTGCATAATCCGCGTCAGACCCGCTTGTTCCAGAGCCGTTTTCAAGACCGAACGTGTTCTCTCCCAAGATCCGGATCTGGCCAGCACCATCCAGCGTGCTGTCACCGATGAAATACGGCGACCCATCGTCGGCAAAGAAGATCGGCGCATAGAATCCTGTTGCACCCGATACAGTCCAGGCCGCCGTCGCAGCCGAGCCTGAATAGAGATATTCAAAACCGCCATCCACAAGGTCTTTGGCTTTGGCCCCCAATGCCCGGACTTCGGCCAGCGTTTTTCCGTCAATCTTCAAGCTGCCGTCGGTTCCAACATCGACGCGTACAAAACCGAACTTGTGTTGCAAAGTGCTGGTTCCCGACGCGGTGATATCATGGAGTGTGCCCTGTTCCAGATATATAAGCGGAATGTCGGTTTGCCGCTGCGCGTCGGCGAGGATCGCTGCTTCATCTAGGGTGTTTTGAACTGCCGCACTGAGCGTGACATCACCCAGGGTAATGTCATATCCGTCACCGCCGGCGGCCTGGAACGCAGCTGTCACGGAGGTGTCGACCGTGTCTTGACCGGTCAGTTGGGCGAAACGGATCTCCTGCCCCATCTCCAGATAAACAGATTGCTGGGCTGCAGCGGCTCCCGATTGCCCGGCACCCAGAACACCCCGGATGGCCTCCGCTAGGGTGACATCTCCTCCTGTTGAACCATCACGGCCGACATAATTGCCAGATGCATCCACGACATAGAGCAGAACGGCCGAGCCGGACGCTGGACCTTGCGCGCCAAGGGTAAACTCAATCCAATTGCCAGCAGATTGGCTGTCAGGATTTGACACGGTCTCAAAGGTCAAGCCTGCATTGGTCGACGACTGCACGAGAGACAACTCATCCAGAGCAACCGTGACTGTGAGTTCCTTCGACGTCCGGCCAATCTGACTGCCGACTTGATTGTCCGTGTTGAAGTATTCGGTCATCAGCACCGTGTAGATGCCGTTGCCGAGCGCCTTGCCGGTTTCTGTGCTCCAACGGCCGTCGATATCTGCAGTGGCGAGGACCGGTGCGAGGTCTGGACTGCCGGTCTGCTTAAAGGTGATTTGCGCCAGGTTTTGCGCGCTGATTTTGTTGGTGTAATTCTTCAACCACTCATTTGTGCCAGACGTGGCGTTCGGGTTCTCCCCGGTCCAGCCGAACACCAAACTTGACTGGTTGGTTGTCACAGCATTCGTATCGACACTGGTTTGTCCGGCGATTGCCTCGAAACCACTCTCGCCCAAGACACCTACAACCACCGCAGTCGGCTCTGCCAGTTGAGAAAGGTGGGTTTGATTAGAGTTCCAGGTAAACAGGGAAGGGTGCAACGTCGTACTGCCGCTGTAGAGAAAGTCCAAAGCAAAATTGACGATCGTGTCCTCGGTTGACGTTTCCGGGGAAACCATCACGAGGCCATCAGCTGCTACACTGCCACTCTGTCCCGAGACTGCAGGATTCACAAACAGGCTGTCCTGTGTCTCTGCGTAGACATTGACTGTCTTTGCAGTATCTCCCGAACCAATGACCAGCTGATACCAAACCGTCCCATTTTCGGCGATGGGCATGCTGGAGATGACCATGGCTCCTTCGGTTTGTGGCGGACCGGATTGAGCTTCCCATGCTCCCGTTGTGGTGTTTTCTGTAATCGTCCAATTCTGCCAGAGCGTTTCGTTGGCGCCTGGTTGAAACTCAATCGTGCGGAACGTCGGAATACCGTCCTCATTGCCAACAAACACTTTGAGGGCAACCGGGGTATCATCCTTCAAGATGATGTTCTGATTGAAAAAATTAAGGCTTATGTTTGCGCCTTTTAGGTTGCTCAAATCAGCAGGCGAATAGGATGTCTCATCGAACTGGTCACGAAACAGATCGCTGTGTCCGGGCGGGGCGATGTAATTGTAGATAACAGGCTGGGTGTACCCGGACGGCGTCTCACTATCATCGTAAATGGTCAGATCAATCGTCTCGACGTTGGCGCCATCGTAATACACTGGAATGAGAGGCCCGCCTTCCGCATAGGCGCTCATCAGATTGTCGGAGTAACCGGATCCGTATGAATTCGACTGGAAGAAAAAGAGTTCTGCGTACGGATCCTGAAAGACCGCAGCATCTCCGGAAAGGTTTTTCCCGAAGGCGTACGTCGGATCCCAGTTCCAGTTCTTGTTCAGATCAATGCTATCGGTGACATTGGAATTGAGCGATTTGCCTGATGTACCGTAGTAGCCAGCGGTAAACCCCGTCAGAAACTCTGTAAGAACTTCACCCCATTGATTGTTGGCCCCGGTGTTCATCTCCGCGCTAGAGGCGCCTTGGATTGTGTAAGGCGTTGCATCGTCGCGGTTTGAATAGATTTCGACATCGCCGAGGGTCGAATAGATGCTGTTGGCAAGTTGCTCAGCAGTGATCTTTATCGAGCCCTTGATATGACTTTCAGCAACCGGGTTCAGCCAGAACGCGTTATCTGTTGCAGACCACTCCAGCTCGTATCCGAAAAAGCCGCCATTGTGATAAATCCCGTTGGCATCGGCAGCTCCGTTGAAGAACCCCGACAGCATAATGCCTGTGTCTTTTTTCAAGCTGTCGACATAAGCAGTCCAGTCGGATTGGGAAAAGACATCCGGAATCTGGTTTTGCTCGGCCAGAGCAACCGCCTCAGCTGGCGAAATCGCAGCGCGATAGGTCCCGGCCAGCGGCCCGGTTGTGAATTTTTCAACTGCATTTGCGTGGATATCCGAAACTGACGTGAAAATCGTCTCGCCGTCTACATCGTACCCTCTGCTCTGCGTGATCAGTGCCCCGGAACTGTCCTGTCCATATGGGATGTAGAGCTCCATCGGCAGCCCGAAGCCCTGCACAGAGGTGAGGTTTCCAGCATCCCCTGTCTGGTTAAGCAGGGACACTTCAAAACTGTCGACGCGGTACTGATTGGTTTGCGCATTCTCCCAGTTGATATCGCTCTCTTTGGTGATGATATTTGTGAGATCGGTCTGCGTTGCGGTCGGTGATTGGCTTTGAACAAGAACGTAGACTTTGCCCCCATTATAAGGTTCTGGAAGGTCCAGTGTTGCAGAGTATCCTGACTGCCCTTCGAAAGAGCTCACTCCATTGACAACCCCGTTGTTGATGAGTGTTGTCCAGAAGGGTTGGATTGTTCCATCTGTTCCTGGTGCGAAGTAAACGGCATACGCATAAGCGCCGGGATTGGTGAGCTTGGTTGTAAGTGTCTCTGTCAGACTGATATTGAGGGCAGTCATAATAAGCTCCAATTCTTCCCGGCGTTGGCATCGAAGGTTTTAAAAAATCGCTTTAAATCCCAATCTGGCGCTCAGTCATAAGCGTCAACCAATGCTCTTCCCTACTTGATGTGCCTTTTCGGAAACTGACGTCCTTGCGCTCGAACTGCACACGGAACATCACTTGCCGACACTGTACCATCCGCATCCAAATCACTGTTTGCTAGTAAAAGAGTATCGGGGACCGACGTATCAGGAAGGTAAACACCGGTTTTTTATATTATCGTGAAACCCACACTCGGCTCGGGCGATCATCGTCTGCAATCCAACGGCAGCAAGAATTTAGAAAAAACGAGGCCCCAAAGCCGCTGCCATTGTGTCCAGCAACCCGATGACGAGTATTAGCGGTGCTTCGTATGAGCAGCTCAACCGTCCTTAAGGGTCTCGGAAATTGATAAGAATTATCACGCGCTGCGCGCATCTGAGAGTTGATTCCGAACCGCCTGGGTACGATCGTATTCAGATCGGATCTTGGCAATAAACGGGATAATTTCTGCTTCAGGTGTCTCAGCCTGACGATGATACTTTTCAGTCTCGGCGACAATAATATTTATGATGTTAGGAAAACAACTGCAGCATTGGCCGCGCTTCTTCATGGCGTGATACACCCGCCCCGGCGTAATCAACTGCCACTGATCCTCATCAAGCAAGCTCTGGATGACACTTTCAACGGCCGACTTTGAGATAACATTGCAACTGCAAACAAGCATATCTGAGGACTCTATAATCTGAGTTTTGCCTTCAGGTTATAGGACCACAATATTATCCGGAGCCTGCGAGTCAAGTTTTCTGAAATCAAAGATGAAAGCCCGGCATTAACAGTGGGGCACAAATGGTTCAGAGTGATTGGCAGACTACTTGGACATCAGATGCTGGTGTCATTTGGCTGGAGAGCAAACGAGACCAGCACTTCAGAACGGGCTTCACCCAAGTGATTGCAGCATTGCTTGTCAATATCATGCAATCACTTGAGTTCTGGCGAACACGAGACCGGCCTCAATTCGGATCTTGCACCGAGGCCTACTCGCCAGCTCCAGCTTCAAGACGATGGGACAACAACGTTAGCAGATCGATGTCCGCCCGTTCGGTCAGCGAAACATACGTGAATGTCATGGTTTCACGCTGCTCGACCATGGCACCGGGGAACGGCATGTAGACCAGTTCGCGCGATGCAAAGGCAGGCGAGGCAGTGCCGATCTGCCAATTGCTGACGATCTGCGCGTCGACAAGATGCTGCACTAAGCCGTCAGCACCTTCCTTGTGAAACGGGATACCGGCGATCCGGAGATAACTGGTCTTGTCCTCGGCTTGCCGGAAACCGTCGATGAAACTCGCTGACAGAGTTTGCAATTCCTCAGCGCGTTCAGACGCAGACGTCCCGTGGACATGGGAATGCAGATGATCCGGGCCCCCATGATTATGATCGTGCGGATGCGTATGATCGTGATCATGGTGGTGGTGATGGCCGTGGTGTGAATGGCTGTGACCCATGTCGTTACTCCACGTCCGGTCCGGCCGGGATCGAAACCGGCTTGTCGATGATGGATTTATGCGACCCCATCTTGCCATGAGAGACGAGAGTGCCCAGCACATCGACGATCACGCGCGTTGCCAGAAGAGCTGTGATGTCGGAGCAATCGTAAGGCGGCGAGACCTCAACGACCTCAAGCCCGCAAATGCCTTCCTTGGCAACGAGGGAAACCAGTTCCAGCGCCTCTCGCGGCAGGAAACCGCCCGGTTCCGGCCAGCCGGTTCCGGGAACGAACCCGCAGTCGACACTGTCGATATCAAAGGAAATGTAGACGGCATCCGCATCTTTCCAGGCGAGCTCCAAAGCCCTTGCTGCGGTTTCCGCCAAACCAAGTTCCTCAACATCGCGCATGGTGAAGATGTTGGTGTTGCGGTCGCGGGCAACTTCCACCCCCTCGCGCGGAACCTGCCAGCCGCCAATACCGATCTGGACCAGATTGACCGCAGGCACATTGACCAAATCCGTTGCATGGAACCACGGCGTGGTGTGCATGCGTTCATCAAGATCCTTCTCCTGGATATCAATATGCCGGTCGAAGTGGACAATGCCGATGCGCTTGGATGTGCACTGGGCAATGCCCCGAACGCATGGGAAGCCGATGGAATGATCGCCGCCAATCATGATCGGCAACGCACCTGATGAGGCAACGTGCGACACGGCCCGGGTAATCTGGTCGAAGGTCTTTTCGATATTGGCGGGGATCGTGAAGATATCGCCGACGTCGCACAGCGTCATTTGCTCGCGGAGATCGACACCCATCTCGTAATTGTAAGGCGTATAGAGCGCAGAGATTTTACGGACGCCTTGCGGGCCAAACCGGGTTCCTGGCCGGTAGGTGGTCCCGCCATCAAACGGAATTCCGATGACCGCGGCATCATAGGCACCAACCTGCGTGACGTCTTCGATGTACGGTGCCTTCAGGAATGTGTTGATGCCGGCATAGTGAGGCAGCTCCCCCCGTGCAAACGTTGGAATGGACTTGTCTGTGAGACTATCCGAGCCGGTCAGACCCATGCGCAAAGCCCAGGCCTTTTCCTTTTCCCAGGCAGCTGAGGGCAGCAATCCCTCTTTTTCCGCCGCCTTCCAGCCGCGCAGCTGGAGCTTGTCGAAATCAGGGTGGTGGTGACGTTCGGTCTTGGTTCGTCCCAGTAACCCGGCTGCGCGTTGCCGGGTAGATGGACCGTCTGGACGAAAGATGCTCATGGCGTTCCTCAATGCGTCTTTTGTGAAACCTGAATGTCGGGTATTGGGGCCGATCGGATGGTACTCGCGATATCAGCCGGTGCGTTTTGCTCGCCGCCGGACTGGTCGCAGAGTGGAAGGTCGTAGGTGATGGTTGCCCCGTAGGCCTCTGGCGCTTGCGGGTCGTGCCGGATCTTGTCGAAAACGAGCAGCCGTGTGCCGAGCTTGAAGGCCTCATGGATGTCGTGGGTCACCATGAAAATCGTCATGCCTGTCTCTTTCCAAAGACTAATCAGAAGGTCGTGCATGTCGAGGCGGATGCCGGGGTCGAGCGCGCCAAACGGCTCATCCAAAAGCAAAATTGAGGGCTTCTTGATCAAGGCCTGCGCGATGGCGAGACGCTGCTGCATCCCTCCGGAAAGCTGCGCTGGGTATTTGTCTCTCGCCGCTGCCAGACCGATCCGCTCAAGGACATCTTCAATCTCCTCAATGGCCACCTTCCGGCGCGCACCAAACAGTTTGCCTAGGCGCGGTGCTTGTTCGAACTCCTGGGCCAGGATCAGGTTTTCAACGACAGTCAGGTGGGTAAAGACCGAGTATTTTTGGAAAACGATCCCGCGATCCGGGGTTGGCTCCTTGGGCAGCAGCGTCCCGTCGAGCAGAATTTCTCCATGGGTCGGATGCTCCTGGGAAAGCAACATCCTCAAGAACGTGGATTTGCCACATCCGGACGCGCCTACGATCGTGCAAAACGATCCGGCATCCACCTCAAGAGCGATCCGCTCCAGGACGGGATTGCCGTCATAGTATTTCGACAACCCTTGAACGGAGAGTTTTGCAGAGGCGGTCATAGCGCGGCACCTCCCATGTGGTTCCAGCGGAAGGCCCGCTTGGACAGAAGGAGCAGCAGCCGGTCCAGTATGAATGCCAGCAGCGTGATCCAGACGACATATGGAAGGATGACATCCATCGCGAGATAGCGCCGAACCAGGAAAATGCGATAACCAAGGCCCGTAGTAGACGCAATCGCCTCTGCAGAAATGAGGAAGATCCAGGCCGGCACGAGCCCGAGGCGCAAAGCGGTGATCAGTTTTGGCAGGACTTGCGGCAACACCAGCCGGGTTATCATCTGCCAAACCGAAGCGCCAAGGGTCTCGGCCTTGATGATCATTTCACGGGGGATGTCGAGCACAGCTTGCGCCGTCGCACGGATCATCACCGGCGCAGTCCCGATCACGATCAGAGCAATCTTCGAAACCTCTCCAAGTCCAAACGTGATGAAAAGGATAGGCAGGATGGTGATCGGCGGAATGAGTGAAAACGTGGCGAGGTAAGGGGCAAGGGCACTTCGTATGTGCGGAATGAACCCGATCCCTATCCCGAAGAGGATTGCCAGGAGCGTGGAGACCGCCATTCCGGTTCCCAGGCGCATCAGACTGTCGAAGGTGTCGATCCACAACAACAGATCGCCGGATCGCCGATCCGGAACAGCAGCCATCCGCCAGAACGCCTGCCCCATGCTTTCAAGAGAGGGCAAAAGCTTATCGGCTGGATTGTCGAGCCGCCTGTAGTGACTGGCAATCGCGTAAGTCACGATAGTCGCTACAAAGGGAAGCAGTCCCAAGGCAAAAGCGGTAAACCGCGACGGAGTTCGGTTTATGAGGCGCATGAAGGGTCTCGAAGCCGGGCGAGGGAATTTGAGAACCTGTCCCGGCAAATACCGGGACAGGTTAAGACGGCCTTAGAGCGAGCCGCTGGCAGCCATTTCCATGAAACTCGGATCGAAGCGGAGTTTCACGTTGTTGCTGTCGCCATAAACCGACCCGTCAGCAAAGGAGACGCCGACAAATTCCGGGCTTGGCGCGCCCTCACCCAGGATGCCCTTGTCAAACAGGAATTCGGCAACGAATTTCATCGTCTTGGGCAGCTCAGCTGACTTGGCGAACTCCACAGCCTCGGCTGGCGTGTAGAACATCTTCGTTGTGGCGAGTTGCGCCTTGTAGCCCGCAAGGTCGGTCCCGGAAGCTTCGGCCATCGCGGTCAAGGCTGCTTCATCGCCCTCTGCCATGAGATCCATCACTTCGTACCAGGCACCGGTGAGTGCTTTGCCAAAGGCGGGATTGTCGGCCAATGTTTCCGTGTTAACCATCATGATGTCGATGATTTCGCCCGGGATCCCGGCACTGTCGAACACCTTGGTTGCGTTGGGCTGCGCTTCGATCTCAGACAAAAGCGGGTTCCAGGTGACAACAGACGTCACATCCGGCGTTGCATAAGCTGCGATCATGTCAGCGTCGGAGGTGTTAACGACGGTCAGATCCCGCTCGGTTAGCCCCACGGTGTCAAGAGCCCGCGCGAGCAGGTAATGGGAAACTGAAAGCTCGACCAAGTTGACCGTCTGACCCTTGATCTCGGCAAGCTCAGTCTTGTCTTTCAGGATGATCCCATCATTCCCGTTGGAGTAGTCACCGACAATCAGCGCCGTTGTGTCAACGCCACCGCCTGCCG
Organism: Roseibium sp. R5; assembly: GCF_055755305.1. NCBI lineage: Bacteria > Pseudomonadati > Pseudomonadota > Alphaproteobacteria > Hyphomicrobiales > Stappiaceae > Roseibium > Roseibium sp. R5. The sequence goes on along the minus strand of NZ_CM146910.1, from coordinate 2,180,494 downwards.
GGATAGAGAGCGCGTCCATGTTCGTCATGGAGCAGCCATCATATTCACCCGCCGTATATTGGTTGATGGATTCCACATAGTCGTTGATCTGCACGATCTCGACATCAATTCCGTATTTATCGGCCCACTTCTTCATGATGCCGCTGTCCTGCAGATAGCCCCAGGGCATCCAGCCAACATAGATCGACCAACAGACTTTGAAGTCAGTCTTGACTTCCGCCTGCGCGGAAAATGAGAGGGGCATTGAAAGCGCTGCAGCGAGCAGGGAAGCCTTGGCGATTGATTTCAGCATCTGTGCGCGTCTCCTGTCTTGGGCCCTTGGAGATCCCGAGGGCTTCCGTCATGAGGCTTTTTGCGCACGTCCGGGAGGAAGGTTCGCGCGCGCGAAACCTCGTGCAGTTGTCTCCCGGGTTTTTGTCCCGCCGTGTCACCGGGCTATGTGAGATCCTCACGATCTGCTCGCCCGGCTTGCACCTCTCGGTCCTGCGTCATCTGACCGGATCCCTAGGCGCGCTGCACACTCACAACAAAGCAAGGGCGGTGCCAAGTACGGCAAAATTAAAGATATATAAACAAAAACAGCACATTAGGCGAATTGCAGGTCGCACCTCCTCAATAGACTAAATGCTAAAATCATATGCACGGTTAAAAATCAGGCACCAATGAGCGAGAAACAGGCAGAAGAGAAAGAGACGCAAACGCGTCATTTCAGAAAAGCGGCAACCTTTTCTTTGACCGTCTCAATATAATTCGTGCGGCTTTCCAGTGTTGAACTGTCCATCTTGTAGTGCGCCAAGTACCGGGTTTTGCATCCCGGTTTGGCAAGCAATTTGATGCCGCGCATGATCGTCTTGCGCCCGGGTTCGCCCACCAGCTTGGACACCCACCAACTGGCCCCGCAGGTCGTTACGATCGCGATGCGGGAAATGTTCTGCATGTTGGGCTGCAGCCCCTTCGTGTCCGTTGGCATGATGAAGGTTTCATGCGGCACCCAGACTCGCTCCAGCCACCCTTTCAACATGGCAGGCAAACCGAACCACCAAGTCGGATAGACAAAGACAATTGCTTCACACCACTTGATGTCTGCCAAATCATCGGCGACGGGGATGGTGTTGGCCTGAGGCGTATGATAGCCCCGCCGCTCCTGCGCGCTCATGACAGGGTCAAAGCCTTTGGAATAAAGATCCGTCAACCGGATGTCATGACCGCCCGCCTCGAGCGTCTTAACAACAGCTGTACACAGCGCCGCATTGAAACTTTCTTCGCAAGGGTGACAGAAAACCACTAGAACGCGCATGCGTTTGGCCTTTTAAATCGCTATTCGCCGGAGCACGGCCGGCATTTGAACTGAAACTTGGTATCAGGCCCGTTGCAGACCCGGAAACAGGAACACCTGACCGCTTTCGAAATCATAATCCGGATTTTCCCAAGCAATCATTTTGCCCGGATTGAGCAACCCCTTCGGATCGGCCTGCTTTTTGAAAGCGAGCTGGACTGCATCCGTCTGCTTCATCCCCCCCTCTTCAAGCGTATACCGGTGTGGGTTGAAAATCGGGCAGCCATTGTCTTCGTGAAGGCGGATGATTTCTTCGAGCCGGACCTCGTTGGAATAGCGAACAATCGGCAGGCCGAAGCATGTGACATTGCCATCAAACCGCACGTATTCGAGATGGCCCGGAACCTCATCTCCAAACATCTCATGCATCCTGCCAACCAGCTCGACCTGATTGGGAAATGGATAAAGAACCTGGAGATAGGTGATTGAGGGGTCCACTCTAAGCCCCCGCAAGGTCGTGTGGTTCCACGAAAGCTCGTAAGCCGGCGGGAGCCGTTTCAGATCTTCCTCGGACCCTTTGTCTGACCGATAGAGCACCTCCCCCTTGGACTGCCGCTCCATGAACGCATCGAATGCAGCCATCGCGAAAGGGGCGACCATCAAGACAGCAACGGACTGGTCCTTGCGGATGAATTTCTGGTGCCGGAGGAAATAGTCATGAGGAACTGGTGCTGCGATCGGCGCAATGTTCTTCGTCAGCAAACCATCCAGATTGGCCAGTTCATCTGAAAACCGCACCGCATCCATAAAGTCGTCAAACCCGACCAAAACATCCACCCAGTCGTAACTGGCGGTCAAAGGCATCTCGACTTCGGTGATAATGCCGTTCGTGCCATAGGCATGCATCACTTTCTGCAGTTCATCGCCCGTCATTTCAAGAACCTGCGGCTCAGCCTCCATCGTGACAACGCGCAAACGAATGACGTTTCCGAGATCCCTCAAGCCACCCCAGTTGATCGACCCAACGCCGCCGGACCCGCCCGCAATAAACCCACCGATCGTCGCGGTCCGGTAGGTTGATGGATGCATCCGCAATTCCTGTCCGCTCTTGGCTCGGGTGATCGCATCAATATCCGCTATTATGGCACCAGCCTCTGCAACGACAGATCCGGTGCGCACTTCCTTCACGGCGGTCATTTCGGCAAGGTTGAGCACGACCCCACCCGACAACGGCATGGCTTGGCCATAGTTTCCAGTCCCGGCACCGCGTGTCGTAACAGGCACATCAGCCGCAAAACACGCCTTAAGGATCCGGATGACCTCATCCTCGGATTTAGGAGTCACGATCAGGTCGCCCGTCACGTTTTCAAGCTGAGCCTTTAGCACTGGCGAATACCAGAAAAAGTCCCGGCTCTTCTGCTTCACGATTTGCGGGTTGTCCTCGATCTTGATCCCATCGAGATCGGCTATCAAAGCGGCAATGGCGCTCATGGTCAGGAGGTCCCTTTCTGAAGAAGTCGATCGAGTTCACGATAGTCGGGCAAGGTCTGATCAATGCTGCACCCTGCTCTCAGCACGCGGCGCGGGCCGGCGGGGCGGGACAGAAGCTCATTCCAGTTCCGCGCGTTAAAAAGCAGAAGATCGGCGGCCCCACCGACCGCAATCTGGCCCATGGTCAACCCCATGATATGCGCTGGCGTTGTCGTAACCGCACGGATCCAATCATCAACCGGATGATCAAGATGCAGGATCCGGGTTGCCTGGGTGTACACCTCGACAAGATCCATATCGCCATAGGCATAAAAGGGATCGCGCGTGTTGTCCGAGGCGACACACACTTGAATGCCGCGCGCGCGCATTTCATGCAAAAGTGTCACGCCGCGCATGCGTGGTGTCCGTCCTTGCATACGGTCCTGCAAATACATGTTGCACATCGGCAGTGAAACGACAGAAATCCCAGCTCCTGCGACCAAGTCCAGAGTTCTGGAAATGGCGTCATCGGAATGCACCGACAGGGAGCAGCAGTGTCCGCACAGGATCTTGCCATCAAACCCCAAGCGCAGCGCGACTTCGGCGATCCGGCGTAAAGTGTCCGCGACCGGATCAAGCGTTTCATCGACATGAAAATCAAGATCCAGCCCGCGATCCATTGCCGCTTTAAATACGGATTCCAGATGCTGATCCACATCCGGCACCATATACGTGACAGCCCCCAGGACCCCGCCGGCAGCTGAAACACGATCGGCAATGCTGTGAAGGTACCCATTGTCTTCGGCCAGCCGGTCAATGCCGAACAAGCACACACCTTGAAGCTCAATGCGTCCGGCCCACTCAGAACGTACTTCCGCAAAGACCGGCCACGTGATGTCATCTTGTGGAGGAAGACTGTCTAGGTGAGTGCGGATCGCGCCCGTCCCATGGGCATAGGCACACTCTAATGAGAAATCCATCCGGGCCCTGACATCCTCGGCGCACCAATACGCGGTCCGGTCTCGTCCCACCGCTTGAAGTGCACCTTGAAAGGTCCCGTCGGGATTGGGCTCGCGCGGCCAGATATGCCCCTTGTCCAGATGTGTATGCACATCCACGAGTGTCGGCAGGATAAGCCCACCATCGAGATCAAGGCCGCCCGCGCCTTCCGGCAGCGTCCCAGCTGGAGCAATCTTTGTGAGCTTCCCATTCTCGAACACGATATCACGAACCGTCAGCTCCGAGACCGAGGTTTGCTGCACACCCTCCAGAAGACAAACGGGCACAGTCGCATTTCTGATGATGCCGGTCCCTTTAAACCCGGCGCCCCACCCCGGCTTCATCTACATCTCCCGCTTCAACGCGCTTTCGTGCCACTTGCGCAGAAGCAGATGCGACAGAAGGTTCATGGAAAGGAATATCAATATACCGGTCACGGAAATCAGGATCAGCGCAGCAAACATGCGCGGCATGTTGAGACGATAGCTCGCCTCAAGGATTTGGTTGGCAAGACCGGATCCCGACCCCGCTGACCCGGCGACAAACTCGGCAACAATGGCGCCGATCAAGGACAAGCCACCTGCAATCTTCAAACCACCCAAAAAGTACGGCATGGACGCAGGCAATCTCAAGAAGCGCAGTGTTTGCCACCGGCTCGCGCCATAAAGGCGGAACAGGTTTTGAAGATTATGATCGGCTGAATTCAAGCCCAAAGTCGTGTTGGAAAGGATCGGAAAAAACGCAACAATCCACGCGCAGATCAAAAGCCCCGCGGTAATTGAATCCACGTAGATGAGAATCAAAGGCGCAATCGCAATGATCGGTGTGACCTGCAAAATGACCGCAAACGGAAAAAACGAAATCTCGATCCACTTGGACTGAGTGAAGAGGACTGCCAAACCAAGCCCACCGAGCGTGGCGATCAAAAGCGCACCAAACGTGATCTTGAGCGTGTTGATTAAAGCAATGCTCAAGATGCCCCAATCAGCAAGAAGCGTTTCAAAAACAAGCCCCGGGCGCGGCAGGATATAGTGGGGTATCTCATTCCAGACACACAGCCTGTCCCAAAAATATACCGACAAAACGAGGATAACGATCGGCAGGACCCAACGGCCAACAGCCTCCCGCCGTGCCGCGCGCGCCCGCTTGAGCTCCTCCGCATCAAGTGGAACAGACTGCGGGGCAGGTGCAATAGCTTGCTTGTCGGCGATCTCGAGTGTCATGAACTGCTACCGCCTTTGTTCAGTATGTATCGGGACAGACACATCAAAGATGATCTCCCACAATCATTGCCTTATGCAGCGCATCCGAAACATCCCGGCAAAAACCGGCGTAAACGGATGATGTCCGGAAGGACTCGTCCCTCGGGTAAGGCGCGTCGATCGCCATGTCGTTGACCACACGGCCGGGCCGCGCCGCCATTACCACGATCCGGTTGGACAGATAGACGGACTCAAATACCGAGTGCGTAACGAAGATGACGGTCCATCCAAAGGTTTCCCAAAGACGCAAAAGATCGTTGTTCAGTTTGAAGCGTGTAATCTCGTCGAGCGCAGCAAAGGGCTCATCCATCAAGAGCAACTTGGGTTTCGTGACCAGCGCACGGGCAATGGAGACCCGCATTTTCATGCCGCCAGACAGCTCGCGCGGGTAGCTGTCGGCGAATTGCTCCAACCCGACCCCCTGCAAGGCTTCCATAACCCGGTCATGCGCCGCTTTTCTGGAAACACCCTTCAAGCGGAGGGGCAGCCAGACATTGCCGAAAACCGTTGCCCACGGCATCAGCGTCGGTTCCTGGAACACGAAACTTAGCTCATGTTCCTTTTGCTTGCTTTCTTCGAGCGGCCATTCGACCCGGCCCGTTGTTGGACTGGTCAGGCTGGTGATGATCCGCAAGGCCGTCGACTTTCCGCATCCGGAGGGCCCGAGCAGCGAAACGAATTCTCCTTGGCGAATGTCGAGCGACATGTTGTTGAGTGCGACGGTTCCGTTGGAGAAGGTTTTTGAAATGCCCTTCAACGAAACGATCGGCGAACTCGAAACGATATCTGATTGCATATTTGTATTTACCATGGCCGTCATTGCATCAATCTCCGGCCATGGTTGCAACATTCCAATGAAACACGAAACAGGTCCGCCTCAGTTTCCAGCAAGTTCTTTCTTGAGGTCCACTCCGACCCCTTGGTTGACGAACTGAAGCGTGTACGACTTGGTGTAATCGACATCGCCATTCACCACACCGGCGGCGACCATCTTCTCAAAGAAGGATTTGTTGCGCTCGTCGGTCATCGCACCGATCCCCATGGTGAGCGCATCACCGCTGTCTACGATGCCGTACGACTTCAGCTTGTCGATGGAGAACGCCAGCTGTCCGTCGGTCATGCCCGGATTGTCTTTTTTGATCAGTTCCAAAGCTTTGGAGTTATCTCCATAAAGGAAATTGACCCAACCGATGGCAGACCCATCAACGAAACACTTCACAACCTCTGGCTTGGTTTCGATGAGGTCGAGCCGGGTCTCAACGGTGGTGGAATAGGTGTCGTACCCATAGTCTGCGATCAGGAAAATGTTGGGTTCAAACCCGCCCTCGGTCTCGATCGAATAGGGCTCAGAGGTAATGTAGCCCTGCTGGCCAAGCTTCTTGTCTGCAAGGAACGGCGCGGAGTTATAGGTATAGGGCCTAACCTGCTCATCCTTGAAGCCGAACTCAGCTTTCATCCATTGAAAATAGGAATTGAGGCCACCCTTACCGATGAGGAGATTGATATCCTTCAGGCTCTCCCAGGTGTCGAGACCCTGATCCGGGTGGGTCATCAAAATCTGAGGCTCTTTTTGGAAGTGCGCAGCCACCACAGTCGTGGGAATGCCCTGCTCAACGGCTGAGAACGCTTGCAGCATATTGCCGCCCATCAGGAAATCGATCTTGCCGACAGGCAACAAAATCCGATTGTTCGCCTGAGGTCCGCCGGGCTTGATTTCCACTTCGATCCCGCAGTCTTCGTAAGTGCCGTCGGCAACAGCCTGATAGTATCCGCCGTGCTCGGCCTGAGCGACCCAGTTGGTACCGAATGTCACCTTCTCAAGCGCATGCGCACTTGTCGACGCCATGACGGCAAGCGTTGCAAGTCCAATTTTCCGAGACAAATCCATTTCCGCGTTCCCCGTTTTCATCACACACCACGCAGGTCAATCCGCCCACCACAGGCCGAATGCTCTGCCGCTGTGCTCGAAAGCCCTGAGAGCGGAACAGGCAAGAAGTGAGCCTCTATATTAAGATCATGGCCCGCTTAAATTGCTACCAGGAAGTTTGCTCCCGGCAGCAAAAACAGACTTGCATATATCCCACAGCCTGTCAGCTCAAAAAATAGACATGCTTTCAATTTATGCAGAAGCTTGCAAATTACGCAGAGCGGGAAATTGCCTCTGCCCGAGCCGCGGGATAGGCTCCTGCGCAATTCCTCAAGGAGAAAAATATTGAAGAAGACTCACACACCGCCGGACATTCGGCCGCCGTTTGCACGCTACAGCCATGCGGTGGAAGTGCCACCTGGGCAACGCCTTCTTTTTGCCTCTGGCCAACTCGGCATTGATGCCGAGGATCAAATACCGACCGGCGTTGAGGGCCAAACAGCGCTCTGTTTTGATAACATTCGGGCAATTCTGGCATCAGCGGGCATGACTTTGGAGGATATTGTGCGCATCAACGCCTATGTAACCGGCCGAGAACACTTGCCGGGCTATATGAAAACCAGAGACCAATTCATCACTGACCCGCCACCGGCTTCCACGCTCATGATTGTGTCCGGATTTGCACGCGAAGAGTTCGTGGTTGAGATTGAAGTCGTTGCCGCTGCCGACTAGGCATAGATTGCAAATACAAGTTATTAGGAAGACGAATAATGCTGCCGAAACCCTATTGGCAAGATATGACAACAACGGACTTCGATCGTCCTGACGTCAAGGATTGGATCGCCGTTCTGCCAGTTGCAGCAATCGAGCAGCATGGGCCTCACCTTCCAGTCTATACCGACACCGCGATTGCGGAAGGGCAGATTAGCCGAGTGATAGAACTGCTTCCAAATTATATTCCGGCCAGCTTCTTGCCGGTCCAGGCGGTCGGCAAATCCAATGAACACATTTCGTCCGCCGGCACACTGACAATGACCTGGGAAACGGCCTTGCAGGCGTGGCTTGCGCTCGGCGACAGCATCCTCAGAGCTGGCGTGCGCAAGGTTGTTGTGGTCAACTCCCACGGCGGCAACGTTCCCCTGATTGGCATTCTAACGCGCGAATTGCGTGTCCGGCACAATATGCTGGCCGTCGGAACAGCCTGGGCAGCTTTTGGTCAACCCGACGACATGTTTTCAGATCACGAACTGACCTTCGGCATCCATGGCGGAGACGTAGAGACTTCAATCATGCTGCACCTCCGGCCTGACCTCGTAAACATGGACAAGGCTCAGAACTTTAGATCTGCACAGGAGGACTTTGCCTCCATGTTCAAACACCTTCGAGCGCACGGCCCTCATGCTTTTGGCTGGAAGGCTCAGGATCTCAACCCGGCTGGAACGGTTGGGGACGCCTCAATCGCGACCGCAGAAAAAGGCAAAGCGTCGTTGGATCACGCTGCAAGAGGATTTGTTGAACTGTTGCAGGACGTGCATGCCTTTGACTTGGCGCATTTTGATTAAGGCTAGATCTTCAACAACTCAGCTACACAGCTTGCTGATTGCCAGAAGCAGCTTCTGGTAATCCCGCTTTGCAGGTTTCCGCTCTTCAAAGAACACACGCATCCCGACACCTTCAATCAGATCCAAGACAAACTCCGCTGCGTCACGATCCGAAAGATTACTCTCAGCCCTCTCGCTGTTTCTCAGCTGGTCGAGCAGGCCCTCCAAACCTGCCAAAAGCTTCTCACGGTTTTCCATGAAACCGACCGTTATCTCCGGCTGCCGGATGGCTTCTGCTAGAATTTCAAGCGTCAACGCGGCATGGCTGGGGGCGCTGCAGGTCTTCAAGTATGCTTTCAAGAATTGATCAAGCGCCTTGTGCGGATCCTTGCCGTTTTTCTCAAACATTGATCCAAAGGCATCGATTTGCGCCGCTTCGAGGCTCGCAATTTCAGCAATGATCTCAGTCTTTCCGGGGAAGTGATTATAGATGTTTCCTAAGGAAACCCCCGCGCTGCGCGCGATGTCCCGAATGCTGGTTTGGTGAAACCCCTTCGCAATAAAACACGCCGCTGCGACCTCCACGATGTGTTTCCGCCGCGCATTTGTCGTCTCTTCCCGGGTCGGTTTTTCACTCATTCCTGTATCGGCTCCATTGCATTTCTTCAAAATCCGATTATGTAATTCAACGAACGAACGTTCACTCGATTCTTATTCGAAACAGATTTGTTTGTTAGCGACCTCTCAAATCTGAACTCAAGCACCTTGTGGGAAATGACCGTAAAATGCGGATGGCGATTGATCTAGATTATATCTTCCAGATGTTCAGGGCAAAAATCGCAATCACTTGGACAATTGTATTTGCCGAAAACTGCCTGATTGCCCTGATCCCGTTGTTGATCGGTCTATCGATTGACGGCTTGCTTGCAGGCAGGGTTTCCGAACTCGGCTGGATGATGGCCGTATTGTGTGGCCTTTGTTTCCTGGCTGTCGGACGCCGGATTTACGACACCCGCGCCTACGGCACAATACGGCTGCATCTTGGAGACGAACTCCATCAGCGATGCTCCTCGCTGCACGTTTCGAGACGAAATGCCCGGATCGACATGTCCCGCGAACTGGTCGACTTTTTGGAGCATGAAGCACCGCAACTGATCGCAGCGCTCATACAACTGGGCGTGAGCCTGACCATTTTGACTTATTTCGATATGTCGCTCGGTCTCTCATCGCTGTTGGTGCTGGCCGGGATGCTTCTGGTTTACGCCTGCTTTCACAGGCGCTTCTACAACGTCAACCGGCAACTCAACGAGCAGCGCGAACAGCAAGTGGATGTCCTCACACGGGGCGAGCGGCTCGGCATCTTCCGTCACCTGCGCGCCCTGCGCCGCCATGAAGTCGCAATTTCGGATACCGAGGCTTTTGTCTATGGCGGCATTTTCCTGCTTCAGGTCGGCTTCATCGTTTTCAATCTCTACCAGGCAGCAGGGCTGGCCGGCATCACCGCAGGACGCATCTTTTCAATCGCAAGCTACTCCTGGGAATTTGTGGAAGCGGCCCTCACCCTTCCAATCGCTCTGCAAAGCTGGTCCCGATTGAGCGAAATCACGCGCAGGATCAACTCAAACGGAGACCTTTCCCTTGGCTGAGTTCCCGTTTCAATCCCCACCAGGCATTGGCACCTGCGAGGAGGCCGGGCGCTGCCAAGCTATCAAAATGCCAACGCAGCCGGTCGCGGAAATTGCGTAAAAAAGGCCAGCAAATCATGAGAAAAGGCATCTGGATTGCACTCGCCTTCATGGCACTGCTTGCCGTGGCCGGGGCGTTGAGCGAGTTGGAAGACACAGCTGATGTCAAATTGACATCAGCCCCGCAACCACTTCCTCCAGTGACGGTAGTGAATGCTGAAATTGGCACTCATACCGGGGCGGTTACGGTGTTCGCAGAGGTTACTCCGCGTTGGCAAGTCGATCTGCGATCCCGCATATCAGGTGTTGTCAGCAATCAAACGCCCCCCGCTCTCGCCGGATCCCGAGTATCAAAGGGGGACGTCCTCCTGCAATTGGAAGATGCCCCTTACGTGGCCAACGTAGCGGATGCACGATCGGCTTACGAAAGCTCGAAACTTGATCTTCGAAAGGCACAAAACAAGCACCGCATCGCCATGAAGGACTGGACGGCTGCCAAACCCAGAGAAACACCCCCGGAAATGGCCGTTCACCTTCCGCAAGTTCATGTTGCCGAACGCGCCTTGAAAGCAACAGAAGCGCGCGTCGCGGCATCCGAATATGACCTGCACTCCACAACACTGCGGGCTCCCTTTGACGGCATCGTGATCCGGCGCAACGTCAGCCCTGGCGCAACGGTCAATGAAGGGGATGTGCTCTTTCAAATCCTGGACGACAGCCTGCTGGATACTCAAGCATCGGTGGGCCCACATGAGTGGGCACTGCTGTCCAAGGACTGGTCTGACCTGACCGTGGGCGTCTTTGATGAGCGTGGCGTAAAAATCGGCACTGCAGGAGTTCGAGAAAGCGGCGGCTTCCTGAATCCGCAATCTCGGAAATACCAGCTTTTTCTGGAAGTGAAACCTTTGAAAGAAGGTCGCATTCTACCAGGAGCTTTTGTGGAGCTGCACCTGCCCGTGCGCCCTATCGGAAACACTCTGCGGATTCCCGAAAGCGCTCTCACCCAGAATGGTTTCGTTTGGCATGTTGATCGCGGCAATCGGCTGCAACGCTTTGCGGCACAGCCTCTTTTCCGCGACATAGGAGACGTCGTGGTCGCCGCTCCGGAAGAGCTCGCGCAAGAAACTGGCCTCCGGATCGTTGCGTTTCCGATGAGCTCGTTTTTGCCCGGACGAAAGGTTGCACCGATGGATCTGGAGCAAGGCAAATGACTTGGCTCACAAACTGGTTCATTCGTAACCCCGTCGCCGCCAATCTTTTGATGGTGTTCATCCTCTTCGCCGGCATCACATCTGTCTTCACCGTGCGGATTGAAGGGTTCCCTAAGATCCCGGCCGACACGGTTACAGTGGCAACATCCTTGCCAAATGCGCACACCGCCCAGGTGGATGAGCAGATCACGCGCAAGGTTGAGAAAGCTGTCGAGGGTCTGGAGGGGGTGAAATCGATCAGGTCCCAATCTCAGCCTGGCCTCTCAGTGATATCGACCCAGAAAACCGACGGCACAAAGCTTACCAAGCTTCTCGATGACGTTCGGTTGAAAGTCGATGGCATCTACGATTTGCCAAAGGACGCCCGGCGCCCCGTGATCGAAACGAACGACTTCGACCTTCCCGCGCTCTACATCCAGATCTACGGAGACATTGACCTTAAATCCCTCCAAAAGATTGCCCGCGACCTGCGCGCCGATCTCTTAGCAAGCCCTGAAATTACCAGGGTCAATGAGTGGGGGCTGCGGACGCAGGAAATCTCGATCGAATTCACGCCGGGCACGCTGCAACGTCATGATTTGACGATTTCAGACGTCATGGAACGCATTCAACATTCGTCTCTTTTCTTCCAAGGCGGAACGCTGAGAACAGAGGGCGGTGACATCACCCTGCGCGCAGACAGTCAGGCTTATTCTGTTCGCGACTTCGAAAAGATCCCCGTTGCAACATGGCCGGATGGCACGACCACCCGCCTCGGTGAACTGGCAACCATCACAGACGGTTTTGACGAGGCTCCAATCGAGACACGCTTCAATCAAAAACCCTCTGTCGGGATGGAGGTTATCATTGGGCGCAAGGACAATCTTTTGCGAGTTTCGGATGCTGCAGAGGCCATTGTCGCCAAAACGCAGGAAAGCTTGCCGGAAAGTGTCCAGATTGCGATCTGGGGCAACTCACGCGACTACATATCTGACCGACTTCAACTGTTATCCAGCAGCGCTGTCCAGGGATTGATCCTGGTAGCGTTGATGCTCGCGCTGTTCCTGAACGTGCGGCTTGCCTTCTGGGTCGCAATGGGCATTCCGATTTCTTTGGCTGGCGCCTTTGCGGTCTCTACAAGCGGATGGGTCGACTATTCCCTCAATGACATCACGACATTCGGCTTTATCATCGTGCTCGGCATCTTGGTCGACGACGCTGTGGTTGTTGGCGAAAGTGTGCACGAGCAGCGGAATAAATTCGCCGATCCGATCAAGGGCACGGCAGTCGGCGTGGAAAAAGTGTCCGTTGCAACAGTCTTCGGTGTGCTGACCACAGTTGCCGCGTTTTTTCCTCTCCTTCTCATTACCAGCCCTTTGGGTAAGGTTCTTGGGGGATTTGCAGGCGTTGTCATTCTGGCGCTGCTGTTTTCCCTTGTTGAAAGCAAGCTCATCCTGCCAGCGCACCTGGCCCACATAAATCCAATCCCCGATGATAGAAGCGGATGGATGACACGCAGTTGGGGCTGGCTTCAAAAAGGTGCCAGGTCCGGATTGCTGGGCTTCCGTGATCGTATCTACGCGCCGATCCTGAGATGGGCACTTCTAAATCGTTACGCTGTTTTCATCACATTTGTTGCCGCGGCGGCCTTGGTTTTTGGGCTCATGGCGAAAGGTCAGATCAAGTCTATTTTTTTCCCGAACGTGCCGGGCCAGGTGATCTCGGTGTCCCTTCAAATGGATCAGAGAGCACCGGCTGCACTCACCCGGAAAAACGTTGCGATCCTTGAAGAAGCTGCTGTGGCGCTCAACCAGGATCCGGAGCTGACCACGGCCAATGGCAGTGGAGCCGTCGCGCATGTGTTTGCGTTTGTTACCGGCGCGACAACGGCTGAGCTTTATATGGAAGTGATACCGTCTGCCGACCGCCCTCTCCTGACAACCAGCGACATCCTGGAAGCATGGAAGTCGCGTGTTGCCCCTCTAGAAGGCGTCTCGGAAATCACCTTTTCTGCATTTGAAGACTTTGGTGGCGGTTTCCAGATCCGCCTTATGGCAAAGGATCAACAGGTGCTTGAGGCCGCAAGTCTGGAGGTCCGTGACCGGCTTGACCGTATTATCGGAGTTTCCAACACCCGGGACAGTCTGCTTACCGGCCAGCCGGAGCTGCGGTTACGCCTCAGGCCAGAAGCAAAGTCGCTGGGTTTTACTTCGGAGAGCCTCGCGCGTCAGATCGGATATGCTTTCGGCGGTGGAGAAGCTCAGCGGATCCAAAGGGGTGATGCCGAAGTCCGTGTGGTCGTCCGCAACGCATTGACCGCTCGGGATCGCATTGAAGACCTGATGGAGATGCAGCTCAAAAGCACCAAAGGCCAGTGGATCCCTCTCTCGACTGTCGCTGAGATCACGCCCAACTATGTTCCGGACCAAATCATAAGGCGCAACGGCTCATTGATTACGACCGTCATGGCGGACATCAACAGGAACATCGCGGCACCTGAAGAAGTCGCAGACACGGTCTTTGGAGAGTTTTCTGAAAGTCTCGAAGCAAAATATCCGGGCCTCAAGATCGACACTGGCGGGGAATTGGAAGAAATCGGTGAGATGCGCGGCGGGCTGTTGCGCGCCTTTCTGATCGCGGGTCTTCTGATTTACATCTTGATGGCAGTGCCGCTGAAATCCTACTGGAAGCCGGTCATTATCATGTCCGTTATTCCTTTTGGTTTCGTTGGTGCGGTAATCGGGCACGCAGTGATGGATCTGCCTTTTTCATTGCTGTCGTTTTTTGGCGTGCTCGCCTTGATTGGGGTCGTGGTCAACGATTCCCTGGTTATGATGACGCACTACGTGCAGGCTCGCGAGGAAGGTACCGAGCATGAGGATGCTGTCTTCAACTGCGGCGTTGCCCGCTTTCAGGCCATCTTCCTGACGACAGCGACGACGGTCGTCGGCCTCGTCCCCCTCATGAGCGAGACGTCCGAACAGGCGCGTTACTTGATACCAGCCGCCGTCTCCCTCGTATACGGAGAAGTCTTCGCGACACTGATCACCCTCATACTCATCCCGGTCTTGCTGTCCATTGGCAATGATATCCGCAAGCTGTTGAACCCGGCCAACGGCTTCACACGACCGAGACGCAGCCTCACGGAAAGCACAGCAATCACGGCAACAAATCACTGAGACGGCTCAAGAAGTAACCCAAGAGTGTGTCTCAAGTTGTTCGCACCCGGCCATTTTCACGGCTGATGCGCAAGTGGCTCTGACGCACTCTTGGTCGTATCGGCAATGGAAACACGAAAGACGCTGCGTCATGTCGGAAAATGCATAATTTGAACCACTTCGTAGATCTACTTAACCCTTGACTCCCACCAGCCATAGGGGTCTGTTACCGCCAGGATGCCGCAGGGTGGCTGGCGCTTAAAGCCAACTGACTAATGACCTTGCGAGTAAGTCCGTATAGGCAAACTGGGGATCATCATAAGATCACGCCGGGAAACGGCCCCAGTGACAACCGAAGGGGAAAAATATGACGAAGACTTTCCTGAAATTGACTGCTGCAAGTGTGGCCCTTTGTGCCGGGCTGAGCGCAGTAAACGCTGAAACACTTCGCTGGGCGCGTGCTGGCGACTCTCTCACTCTGGACCCGCATGCTCAGAACGAGGGCCCGACCCACACTCTTGCGCACCAGATGTATGAGCCGCTCCTGCAGCGCGACATGGAAGCACAGATCATTCCGGCACTTGCAACCAGCTGGGAGCCGACCGAAGATCCGACCGTTTGGGAATTCAAGCTCCGTGAAGGTGTGAAGTTCCATGGCGGCGAAGACTTCACTGCTGACGACGTTGTCTTCTCCTTTAAGCGCGCCATGATGCCGACATCCGCGATGAAAGAGTTGCTGAACTCCATCAAGGATGTGCGCAAGGTCGACGATTACACTGTCCATTTCGAGACAGATGGCCCGAACCCGCTTCTGCCGAACAACATGACGAACCTGTTCATCATGGATTCCGGCTGGGCAACCGACAACGGCTGTGAAGCACCGCAAGACATTGCGAATGGCGGTGACAACCCGTGTGTGCGCGCAGTCAATGGAACCGGCGCATTCGTTCTGGAGAGCCGCAAGCAGGATTCCGAAACAATCCTGAAGCAGAACCCGAACTACTGGGGCAAAGGCGAGTTCCCGCTGGAAGTTACTGAAATCATCTACACACCGATCCAGGAAGGCGCGACCCGCGTTTCCGCTCTTCTGTCTGGTGAAGTTGATCTGATTCAGGACGTTCCGGTGCAGGATTTGCCGATCGTTGAGCGGACCGACGGCTTGAAGCTCAACACTGCAGCTCAGAACCGGACGATCTTCTTCGGTATGAACCAGGGCGCTGACGACCTGACAAGCGACACGGTCGACGGCAAAAACCCGCTCGCCGACAATCGCGTTCGTGAAGCGATGAACATCGCTCTCAACCGTGATGCGATCAAAAAGATCGTTATGCGCGATCAGTCTGCTCCGACCGGTGTGATCATGCCTCCGTTCGTAAACGGCTGGACCGAAGCACTGGACGCATATCCGGAGTATGACGTTGCGAAAGCAAAGGCATTGATGGAAGAAGCTGGCTACGGCGACGGTTTCGGCATCACGCTGAACTGCCCGAACGATCGCTATGTCAACGACGAAGGCATCTGTCAGGCTGCCGTTGGCATGCTCGGCCAGATCGGTGTCAAAGTTAACCTGGACGCAAAGCCGAAGGCACAGCACTTCCCGCTGATCCAGAACAAGGAAACAGACTTCTACATGCTCGGCTGGGGCGTTCCGACGTTCGACTCTGAGTACATCTTCAACTTCCTGACGCACACCTCAACCGACAAGCTCGGTTCCTGGAATGCGACCGGCTACTCCAACCCGGAGCTCGATGCGAAAATCAAAAGCCTCGCATCTGAAACAGATCAGGAAGTCCGTAACGCCACGATTGCTGAAATCTGGGATACGGTGAAGTCTGAAAACCTGTACCTGCCGATCCACAACCAGGTCCTGAACTGGGGCATGGCTGACAAGATCAACTTCGCAGTACAGCCGGAAGATCAGCCGCACTTTAAGTTCCTGACTTTTAACTAAGTCTCGCGCTATCACCACCGTACCGTTTGAAGTTCATCCGGTACGGTGGTGATGTTTTTAGCTTGTCAGCCAAATGAGTTTTACGGCTTTTCCCGCCAGCATGACTGTTGAAACAGTGGAAAAACGGTAGACTCTGCGCATCGCGCAAGTATAAGCACGTCCTTATCGGAAGACTTAGCAGACTGTCGCGGACGCCACAGTCTCTCGATTGGCTTGAAAAATGCTCGCATTCATCATTCGCCGCCTCGGCCAGGCACTTCTAGTCCTGATGGCCGTCGGTTTTGTTTCATTTGCCATGTTCAAATTCATGGGCGACCCCGTGGAGAGCATGCTCGGTCAGGAAGCGACAGCTGCCGACCGCGCTGAACTTGAGGAACGGCTCGGACTGAATGATCCGATCATCGTTCAATATGTCCGCTACTTCCAACGAGCCATGTCTGGCGATTTCGGCGTCTCCTACCGCGTAGGATTGCCGGTTGGAGAGGTCATTCTGGAACGCCTCCCCGCAACGCTCGAATTGGCCTTCCTATCAGGCGTCATTGCGATATCGCTCGGCTTCGTTTTGGGGGTCTATACAGCCATACGACGAGATGGCTATGTGGCCAACTTCATCATGACCGCCTCGCTGATCGGTGTTTCGCTTCCAACCTTCTTGATCGGCGTTTTCCTGATCTGGCTGTTCGCGGTGAATCTTGGCTGGCTACCTTCCTTCGGGCGCGGCGACACCCGCAGCTTGTTCGGGGTCGACCTCGCTATTCTGACCGTGGACGGGCTGAAGTCCATGATCCTGCCGGCGATCACGCTTGGTCTTTATCAGATGACCTTGATTATGCGTCTGGTACGCTCAGAAATGCTTGAGGTCTTGAGAACAGACTACATCCGCTTTGCAAGGGCCCGCGGACTAAGCCAGAAGACTGTCAATTTCGGTCATGCAATGAAGAACACTATGGTTCCGGTCATTACCGTGACCGGTCTTCAGTTCGGTTCGATTGTCGCCTTTGCGATCATCACGGAAAGCGTGTTCCAGTGGCCAGGTGTTGGCCTTCTCTTCATCAATGCGGTGAACTTTGTCGATATCCCGGTCATGTCAGCGTATCTGCTACTCGTTGCCGTCATTTTCGTGACCATCAACCTGATCGTCGACCTGCTCTATTTCACCATCGACCCGCGTCTCAGTGTGGGCAGCAACTGAGGACAAGAGGCATCATGGAAACCCAATCCCCCAAGGGCGCAAGCGCCCGCCCGGAGTTTAAGGAAACGGTTGCCACATCGACCTGGCAACGTTGGATGGACTCCGATATCTGGCATTCCTACAAGTCCAAACCGGTGATCGTCGTTTCGTCACTCGTGTTTGTTACGCTTGTTCTAGGAGCGATCTTTTCGCCGTTTTTGTCACCCTACACACCGTTTGACCCATCCAGTCTCAATCTGATGAATGGCTTTACAAAGCCCTTCTCAGCGAACGATTTCACCGGTGACTACTTCTTTCTTGGTACCGATGATCAGGGGCGCGACGTTTTCTCAACCATCCTCTTCGGATTGCGCATCTCCTTGTTTGTAGGCTTGGTCGCGGTCCTATTCGCGATGACCCTAGGAGTGATCCTTGGTCTTTTGTCCGGCTATGTCGGCGGATGGGTAGACGGCATCATCATGCGCGTTGCCGACATCCAGATGACTTTCCCGTCCATCATGGTTGCCATGCTGCTTTACGGGATCGGCAAGGGCCTGATCCCGCCGGATCTGCGGGATGAAATGGCCATTTGGGTCTTGATCATCTCCATTGGTCTTTCTGAATGGGTACAGTTTGCCCGGACCGTCCGCGGTGCCACCATGGTGGAGCGGCAGAAAGAATATGTTCAGGCAGGTCACCTGATTGGCCTTAAGCGCTGGAGCATCATGGTTCGCCACATTTTGCCGAATGTCACAGGACCGATCCTCGTGATCGCGACGATCAGCCTGGCACTGGCCATCATTGCAGAAGCAACTCTGAGCTTCCTCGGAGTGGGTGCGCCGAAAACACAGCCATCTCTTGGCACGCTGATCAATGTCGGCCGGCAGTACATTCTCTCCGGTGAATGGTGGATCCTGCTGTTCCCGTCACTCACCCTTCTGGCCCTTGCGCTTTCCGTGAACCTTTTCGGCGACTGGCTGCGCGATGTGTTGAACCCGAAATTGCGATAATCCAGTGTCAGATACTCCACTTCTTAAAGTCTCCGACCTCATCGTCGAGTTTCCGACCCGCAATGGCGTGTTGCGTCCCGTCGACCGGGTTGGGTTCGAAGTTCGCGCTGGTGAGATCCTTGGTCTCGTTGGTGAGAGCGGCGCCGGCAAATCCATGTGCGGCTCTGCGATCATCGGCCTGATCGACCGCCCCGGGCGGATCAGCGGCGGAGAAATCCGCCTTGATGGTGAGCGCATCGACAATCTTCCCGAAGAGCGCATGCGCCGCATCCGGGGCAAGAAGATCGCGATGGTCTTCCAGGATCCGCTGACCAGTCTCAATCCGTTGATGACGGTCGGCCAGCAGCTGATCCAAACCATCCGCACCCACCTTCCCCTCTCCCAAAACGATGCTCGAGCAAAGGCCATTGCGCTGCTTGAAGAAGTGGGCATTCCGGCTGCGGCGACACGGATTGACGCTTACCCGCACCAATTCTCTGGTGGTATGCGCCAGCGCGTGGTGATTTCACTCGCTCTGGCAGCAGAGCCGGAACTCATCATTGCGGACGAACCAACGACAGCGCTTGATGTATCCGTTCAAGCGCAGATCATGGCGCTGCTCAAGCGCCTCTGCCGGGAACGTGGGACCGCGGTTATTCTGATCACGCACGACATGGGCGTGATCGCGGAAACAACAGACCGCGTTGCTGTTCTTTATGCGGGCCGGATTGCGGAAATCGGGCCGACCCGGAATGTTTTGAGCACACCGTCGCATCCCTACACTGTCGGCTTGATGGCCTCGACACCATCAACGACCGGATCGTTGCAGACGCTCAGCCAAATCCCCGGTTCCATGCCGAACCTTCGGGCCATTCCGAAAGGTTGCGCATTCAATCAGCGGTGCACCAAAGCCATTTCGGCTTGTTTCAATGACATTCCGGTTCTCGAACCTGTGAATGGCAGTGAAGTCGCCTGCTGGCTCTACGACCCGGCCTACAAACAAATCGAAAAAGAAATCTCCGGAGCGTCCGAATGACCGGCGAGACCCCTTTGATCAGTGCGCGGAGCCTGGGCGCAGTTTTTGACGTGTCCAAGCCATGGCTGAACCGCATGCTGGCTATGGAATCCAAGCGATTTCTGACAGCAGTCGACACCGTGGATTTCGACATTCCGAAGGGCAAAACGTTTGCTCTGGTGGGTGAAAGTGGATCAGGCAAATCAACCATTGGCCGGATGATCGTTGGTCTTCAAAAGCCGACCAGCGGCCAGGTTTTGATCGACGGGGAAGATTTCTTCGCCATCAAGGACCAAAAGCGCAAGCTGGCCATGCGCCGCCGCATCCAGATGATCTTCCAGAGCCCGTACGCCTCGCTCAACCCGCGCTGGCGTGTACGTCATATCATCGGTGAACCGATCCGGGCCTTTGAGCTGATGCCAGCAAGCGAAGTCGACAAACGGGTCGCAGAGTTGCTTGATCAGGTGGGTCTTGCGAAATCCGATGGCGAGAAGTTCCCACACGAGTTTTCCGGCGGCCAGCGGCAGCGGATCGCGATCGCGCGAGCGCTTGCATCCAATCCGGAATTCATCGTCTGCGACGAACCGACCTCCGCGCTTGATGTATCCGTGCAAAGTCAGGTCTTGAACCTGATGAAGACATTGCAGCGAGAACTCGGTCTAACTTACCTCTTCATCAGTCACGATCTTTCCGTGATCCGCTATATGGCCGATGAAATTGGTGTCTTGTATCTCGGTCGGCTGGTCGAAGTTGCGGACCGTGACTCGCTATTCGAAAACCCGCGTCATCCCTACACGCGCATGCTTATGGATGCCGCTCCGCATATCGACGCTTTTGGGCGGACCGCGGAGATTGTGTCCGGTGAAATTCCGGATCCGATCAACAAACCTTCGGGGTGCAGCTTCCATCCCCGGTGCACGTTGACCGAGGACCGCTGCCGTCAGGAACGTCCGGCCGTGCGCGAGTTCGACAATGGCAAGGCCAAAGTCGCTTGCCACCTCTGTACCGCTTAACTTGCACAGGCCTTCGCATTCCGTTTCCTTGAGAGCTAAGCTGTTTTTCAGCTAGTCTAACCTCCAAGCAGAATGACGAAGGCCTGATCATTCAATCTGACGCACACAACCAAGCCGCTACCAAGAAACCGCTTCAGCAGAAAAGAAGCGCGGTAACCCGCACCAAAATATTGTGCGCTGCTGTCGAGGTTCTCATCGAACTCGGCCTTTCCAAAACAACAACCTTGGAAGTCCAAAAACGCGCTGGTGTCAGTCGTGGCGCGTTTCTGCACCATTTCCCAACACACGCCGATCTGTTGTCCATGACGATCAGCCAGTTAATTGAACTCAATGAGAACGCGGTCTGGAGCGAAGCTGAAAAGCTCAAAGATATAGCCGACCCACTCACAAGATCCGTACGGACACTGGCCAACGCCTACGCGCATCCTTCCTTTGTTGCCGAACTCGAACTCTGGATTGCCTCCCGCTCGGACCCAGCGCTCCGAACCGCCCTCAGATCTGCCGAACAAGACGCCATCGCAGACCGCGATCGCGTCCTGGCACAGCTTTTTGAGGGCCTGCTTGATCACCCCGTGGGCACGAAAGCAATCGGTTTGACGATCGAATTTGTCCGGGGCCTCACCATTTCCTCCCTGCTTAGGAATGACCAAACCCTCCGCAATCAGTTGATCGAAGACTGGATCGAGACCCTCAGGAATCTGCTGTCTGCAGATCGCGCATAACCAGACGAACCCAAAATCAAAGAAGAAACAGTCAGTATTGACTGTTTCTTCTTTAGTTGCAAACATGAAGCCTGCTCTACGGTCTTGGGAGGAGGATTACATGCCCGCGTTTTCAACACTGCGTATTGACCTGTGTCCGGGAAATGAACGTGTTGCGAGGCTGCTGTTGAACCGGCCTGAGCGGTTCAATGCGATCAACGACGACACCCCCCGGGAAATCCGCGCTGCTGTCGAGTGGGCTGAGAGTAACAGGGACGTCCATGTCGTTATTGTTGAGGGCGCAGGCAAGGGCTTTTGCGGTGGCTACGATCTGACACACTATGCTGAAAATGAAGTCGACCACCCCTGCCAGCAGGAGAGCGATCCCTGGGATCCAATGGTCGATTATGCGGTGATGAAGCGGAACACAGAAGACTTCATGTCCCTTTGGCGCTGCCGAAAACCAACAATCGCTAAAGTCCACGGCGCTGCCGTTGCCGGTGGCAGCGATATCGCGCTTTGTTGCGATTTGCTGGTCATGGCAGAGGATGCCCGTATTGGATACATGCCGACCCGCGTCTGGGGATGCCCGACCACGGCAATGTGGACTTATCGACTTGGTCCCGCACGAGCCAAACAGTTGATGTTCACCGGGGACCTGATCACAGGCACAACGGCTGCCGAGTGGGGACTGGCCAACATCTCATGTCCGTCGGTTCAGTTGGATGAAAAAACAAATGCGCTCGCGGCGCGGATCGCAGGCGTTCCATCCGGCCACCTTGCCATGCACAAGATGGTCGTCAATCAGATCATGCTGACCATGGGACTTGAACAAGCTCAGATGTCAGCAACGATCTTTGACGGCATCACCCGGCACAATCCGGAAGGCCTGTGGTTCCGGCGCTACGCGCAAACAGAAGGTTTCAAGGCGGCAATCGAATGGCGTGACAGCGGTCGCCCAATCCCCGAGGGCGATGAAGCCCGAGCGCTCATCCGTGAAATGGACGAAAAACTACAGACCCGATAGCCGACCTGGTTCAACGTGCTCCAATTGGCAAGGTGAACGTCCAAGAGGCGCGTTTGGCGGCCGCCGGGATCGCGGGGTAAGGCGCAGCACGTTGCACGGACTTGAGGGCTGCCTGGTCGAACGTTTTGTTTCCAGAAGATCTGACAAGACGCACGCCAGTTACACCGCCATTAGCTTTAACCGTGAAACGGACGTGTGCGTCCTTGGCCAACCGCCCAAGGCTGCGCGGTGTGCGTACGGAGCGCAGCACCTTGCGATGGACCTTGGCCGGATAGTTGGTAACCTCCGAATTCCCGGCAGCCTTTGCTTTCCCTTTGCGCGCTGATCCCCCCTTTTGCGCTGTTCGATTGGATTGCCCCCCCGCACCTGCACGACGTGCCGTTTGCGCCTTTTCTTTTTTGTCTTTCGCAGGTTTTTTTGCTGCTTGCTTTGCAGGTATTTTCTGTGTCTTGGGAACCTGCGTCTTTGGCGGCGAAGGTTTCCGGCGGGGCGATGAAACAACGGTTTCAGAGGGCTCAACCGGCTTTGCCGGTTCCGCCGGAGTTACCACCTCTAGTACCGGGTCAACTTCCTTTATGGTCTGCGTGTCGTTTGCCGGGACTGCTTTGACACGGTCCTTTGGAACCGTTGCAACATGGTTCTGTGGCGGCTCTGCCTCCGGGGCGACAGCATCGGCCGGCGACTTTTCGGGAGCAGGCTCCTCGGTGATTTCAGCAACGGATTTCTGTTCTGTCACCGCTTGAAAGCTGCCATTTAACTCTGCGATCGGAACGGCCACTGCTGCTGGTGCACTATCCACTGGCGATGCTGGCTCTATCTCCGGCACAGAAACAGGTTCAGGCGGTGGTACGACCTCAGCTACGGGGACAGGCTGAACCGGAGCTGCCTTTTCGACTGCTGGTTCGGCCGTTGGAGAGGCTTCTGCTTGCGGCATTGAACCTGCTGAGATTGTGCTAAAGGGAGCGTTCCCAAGCGTGATCGTGATCGTCTCGCCTGCCCCGGCAACCTCCACTTCCGGTTTGGCCTTGAGTGTCAGCGCGACGGCACCGACATGAACTGCAAGTGAAACACAGATGGCTAGCCCGAGTGCGTTTCGGAATGAGCTCATGGATCTGCCTTGCGGGTTACAATCAGCACCTTGCGCGCTCCGGCAGCATAGAGTGCCGCGACATGGTTCAGCAGCATATTTGCTGGCAATGCTGCATCTGCGCCCAAACGCACAATCCCGTCTCCGGTCGGGGCCTGGCGCCCCAGAAATGCTTCTGCACTAATCTCCTCGTCTCGATAAACCAGAAGTCTATCGGCCCGAGCGTAAAGCGCATCAGGCGGCGGCAAAGGCGGCGCCTTCTCAGACTTTGCCAGGTCGACTTGCCCGTCCAGAGGCGGTGCCAATTGTCCGGCGACCAGAAAGAAGATCAGCATCAAAAACACGATGTTGATCAATGAGATCGTGGTCTCAAGCGGTCGCTTCTCGGATTTCCGGGGCAGTGTGATCATTTGGTCCCTGCAACAGTGACGTTCAGCCCGGACACCGATTTCAAGTCCGACATGACCGTAACAAGCCGCTGCGTGCTGCTCGATCCTTGAATGTAAACAAGAAGGTTGTCGTTGCCGGTCTCAGTGAGAGCAGAGACTTTAGTTGCAAGATCGTCTTGCGCGACAACTGTCCCATTGAGACGCAAACGGTCCGGCTCGACCGTCAAAATCGCCTTTGGCAAGGCCTTCGATCCGCCTGCAGCTGCAGGCGCACCAATTTCCACTTGCCCAAACTGCGTGAACGTCGATGACAGCATGAAGAACAACAGCAAGAGGAAAATCACGTCCACCAAGGGAGTGAGCGAGATTGCGCGGTGTTTTTTGGGAAGCGGTTCAACGCGCATAGGAGAGCGCAGCTCCTGCCGGCAGACCTTCCGATTGCTCAATACCGCGATCTATGGAGGGCAGAAGCAAGGCTGATGTCAGTGTCTCAATCGCGACCCGTTCTGCTTCAAGCCGTCCCTCCAACCAAGTCACAACCAGCGACACGGGCATTGCAACGGCGAGCCCGGCTGCCGTGGTCATGAGGGCAACCCAAATTCCACCGGCAAGCGCGGATGGGTCAACGTTGCTACCGGCAGATTGCAATGCTTGAAAGGCCTCGATCATGCCAAGCACCGTCCCGAATAGACCAATGAGTGGTGCGATTTGTGCAATGGCCTCAAGGGCACGAACACCCTTTGCAAAGTGGTGCAAGTCGCCAGCCGCCTGGACCCCGACCCGCTCCTCTATTTCCGATTTGCTGTTCCGGCTTTCCAGGAGCTTGCAGGCAGTCAGGACGGCCTTGTCAGCCGCACTTTTCGGCACACCGATCGCCGCGAGTGCGTCCCCTGGCCTGTGTGCCAACCAAAGCTTTACCCCTGCCTTGGCACGGCGGTTCGACCCGACACCCAAAACCAAAAACTCAAACGCTTTGACCAGGATTAAAGCCAAAGCGATCACTGACAATCCAGCAATGACGGTAACCACGGGCCCGCCAAGCTGAAGAAACGATGCGATTTGATGGGTTAGTTCTGAGATCATGCCGTCAACCTTTCTAGAGTGAGCCCAGCTCAGCATCTTCCGCAACAATTCGTCGACCGGAGATGCTGAGCTGGCCAACAATTACCTCACCAGCTGATTTCCTTGTTCAGGGTGAGTTTGAAGGTCCGGCCGCGGCCTCTGTCGCCGGCCAGATTGTTTTGGTAAGACTTGTCAAAGATGTTCTCGACCGCCGCCCGCAGCTCCATGCCGGCAAAGTGACCTTCCTGGGGCTTCCAGCTGGCAAAGACATCGTGAACGGCATAGCCGGCAAAGGGCCCTGCGGTCGCGCCTGTGTCGATGCTCGCGGCAAAGAGGCCGCGCCATCCAAAATCAAGATCATATTGCGGCACACGTCCGCCCAGCGTCACGGCAAGCGTGTCTGCCGGAATGGACGTCAGCGTTTCGCCGGTAGCCTTGTCTTCACCCCGGACAATGCTGAAGGCGACGGTGCTGTAAACGTACTCGGAGTTATAGGCCGCCTCCATCTCGACACCATAGATCTCTGCCTCATCGATATTGACGTAGTAGCGGACCGGCGAGGTCTGGCCCCGGTCGGGATTGGTCGAAATCAGGTCTTTCAGGTCGTTGTAGAAGGCCGTGGTCTTCAGCTGCAGACCGTCTCCGTCCTGAACAAGATCATAAGCTGATACGGAAAACCCGGCTTCAACGGCGTTCGACTGTTCCTTGTCAAGATTCAGACTCGCAAGCCGGCCGCCCGGATACGTGCTTGTGGAACCGGATGTGGAGAACATCTCATCCAAAGTCGGCGCACGTTCGGTATGGGCAACCGATCCGAAAATGGAGAACGTGTCGTTGAACTTGTAGAGCGCAGCAAGTTTTGGCGAGAAAGCAACCTCAGACTGATCCGACGCGCCATCAATCATACTATCTGGCGACAGGTTGATCGAATCCACGCGGACACCAGGAATGAGTGTCAACCGATCCTGCCAAATGAATTCGTCCTGTACGTAAACCCCAATCTTGGTATCTGTGCCTTCCGGATGAAATCCGATGGCACCGCTTCTCGTCTGTGCCGTGCGCTCTTGATAAGAGAGCTGGGTCCCGACAGTCAGGAAGTTCTCAAAGGCTGATCCGGAATGCTCGAATGTGTTCTCGACCTTTCCCTGCCAGGTACGATAACCGTACTTTCCATCTTCAAAGAGCTGAGATGGTGAGAACGCCCCGAGCGACGAGTTTTTCTGCTCAACTTGTGTATCCGAAAAAGACAGGTTCACAGCCAGGTCGAGATAGGGATTGTCGCTCGCCGGATTTTCATAATTCAGGACAACAGTCTGGTCAGTGATATCCCGATCGATCGTACCGAAACCTGCCGTGTTGGTTTGTGAGTATTGGGTATCGTCGGCGTCACTTTGCCAGCGTTGGTAAGACAGGCGGACAGCCTGTTCCTTGTCTTCGCCGAAATGGTGCACAACCTTGGCTAGACCAGAGAACGAAGAAAACGCAGATCCGGGGATTTCAATCCCGTGTCCATCCTCAATGTCATTCGACTTCCGGAAGAGGCCATTGACCAAAAACTCTGTGTTTTCTGAAAGGCGCACCGCGCCAACAGCCGAGGTCATGAAGCCCCACTTGTTGGAGTCGTACATGCCCTTCAGCCGCAAAACAGCTGTATCTTCCGGTTTCAGAAAGTCGCTCGGGTCCTTGGTGGTGAAGTTAATCACGCCACCCAGTGCCCCCGCACCATAGAGCGTAGATGAGGCAGGACCTCGCAACACCTCAACCTGCTTGTAGAGCTCTGGGTCGGAGAAGAAGGACCCGAGCCGGTATTGCTCGTAAAACTTTGTCGCACCATCCACGGTCACAATGATTTTGGACTCATCGGACGACGCCAAGTCGCCAATCCCGCGAATGTTGAAAGACTGCCCGCCAATGCGATCACTGCCGATGACCGTCACGCCCGGAATATCCCGGAACAACTCGCCGATCGTCGCTGCCTGTTCGTTGTCAATCGCTTCCTGATCCAGAACCGTCACCGCTTGCGGTGTATCAATTGCGACTTTCTCAACACCTGTTCCAAGAACGATCCGCTGGAGTGGCGTTGCCACTTCATCTTGTGCGAACGCCGCCCCACCAAAAGCAAACATCCACAGTGCAACACCGCCCAATAGATCGGCGCGAAGGGTATTTCTGAGCCCCATAAATTTCTCCAAGAGTGCGCGTTTTCGCGTCCTTTTATGCTGCCTGCCAAATAGCATTTTTAACTTGAGTCAGTGACTCAGGTATTGCGTTCACTACAAAACATGAGTAGTGGAGTCAAGTATCAGTCTAAGCCTGAATCGAAAAAGAGCCTCTTTGGAAAGGTTCTAATTTTTGAAACAGAGACAAACACTTAGTCACGCTATCACATTCAAGACGGGCCCGATGGATCGAACGTCTATGGCAAAGGAAGAGGAAATTCAGATGACGGCAAATGGCTTAGAAAGCGCCTCTCGACCCACTGCAGCCGAGATCAGAAAAGCCCGTGCGCACGAACCCAAAATGCGGGAAAGGGATCTCGCTCGGACCATTGGTATTTCCGAAGCTGAACTGGTTGCGAGCTTCGTTGGTCATGGCACCAGTCGGATTGATCCGAGGTTCGACGATCTTTTTGCCGGGCTTCAAAATGTTGGGCCCGTTATGGCTCTCACGCGGAACGAAAGCGCCGTGCATGAGAAGATCGGCGAGTTTGAAAAATTCATAAATGGGAAGCGCGCCGCACTCATGCTGGGAGAGCAAATCGACACGCGTATGTTTCCTGCAAATTGGGTCCACGGATTTGCCGTTGAAAAAAGAGAGGGAGAGGAAGTTCGTCGCTCCCTGCAGTTCTTTGATTCCCATGGCGATGCGGTCCAAAAAATCCATGCCCGGCCAGAGACAAACAAAGACGCTTGGGATCAACTCGTCGCGCTTCTAACGCTTCCAGATCAACAGCCAGAGATCTTGCCGGATGTAACACCGGCTCCGGTCTTTTCACGAAAATTGCCGACTGTTCACGCGGAGATGCATCTCCGCGACCGCTGGCAATCCATGACAGATCCCCACCAGTTCCATGGCATTTTGAAAGACCTCGAACTGGACCGGTTAAGTGCCTTTGAACTTGCCGGTGAAAGCTGGGCATGGCCACTCGATAAAGGTTCAGTTCCAGCTCTTCTGCGCCTGGCAGCCTCAGAGCAAATCCCGATCATGTGCTTCGTTGGCAACCGCGGATGCATCCAGATTCACTCAGGTCAAATCGCAAAAGTCCTGGAAAAAGGCCCTTGGATCAACATCATGGACCCAACCTTCCATCTGCATCTTCGGACCGATCATATTCACGACGTTTGGGCGGTTCGCAAACCTGCAGATGTCGGGCATGTCACTTCGATTGAAGCTTATGACAGCGCCGGCCAGCAAATCATTCAGTTCTTCGGAGTGCGCGGCGAAGGAAATGCCGAACGATCCGACTGGCGCGGCCTTGCCGAAAACCTCCCAAAACTCGATTACGCTATCACGTTAGGAGCCGCCGAATGATCACCAGACTTCGTTCTCTCTATCTTGAGTGCGTCGCTGCGGCACTCCTGACGGCAATGGCACTTGGCCTCACGCTTCATCCGCTCTCAGCGGATGAGGCCTCAAAACGGGTAATTGCAGTTGGAGGTTCCGTGACCGAAGTGGTTTTTGCGTTGGAAGAGCAGCACCGGCTGGTTGCGAGAGATTCAACAAGTGTTCATCCGCAAGCAGCCCATGACTTGCCAGACATTGGCTATATTCGCGCCCTGTCTCCAGAAGGAGTTCTTTCGGTCGATCCTGATCTCCTTTTGATGCTGGATGGCAGCGGCCCGCAGGAGGCGGTCGACGTTTTGGAGAAATCAGGGATCGCAATTGCCAACATTCCGAACGAATTCACGCCAGAAGGTATCGTAGCCAAAATACGGACTGTTGGCGCGGCCCTTGGCGTTCCGGAAAAAGCCAACGCTCTTACGCAGAAGATTGAAGCCGACCTCAAAACTGCGCAAGAACAAGCCGCTGGCCGGAACGATAACGTCCGCGTCCTGTTTGTTTTGTCCACGCGCGGTGGGCGGATTATGGCTGGCGGGGCTGACACCGCAGCCGACGGTATTATCACCCTAGCCGGCGCAAAGAACGCAGTCAGTGAGTTTTCGGGCTACAAACAGCTCAGCGACGAGGCGATCCTGAGCGCGATGCCGGACGTCGTCTTGATGATGGACCGGGAAGGAGATCACAGCGCGTCGACAGATGACCTCTTCTCTCACCCAGCTCTTGCGCAAACACCTGCAGGCAAGGCCAACCGTCTCTTAAAGATGCCAGGAGACTATCTGCTTGGCTTCGGACCACGCACCGCGGACGCAATCCAGGATCTTGCTCAGAACCTCGCTGAAATCCGGAGTTAGGTAGGATGACCGATGCGTCTTTATCGCTGCAAGAAAGAGGACTGGCCGCCATTTTTGGGCTCACAGCCTTGAAACACGGAGACCGGGCAAGCGTTGCCCGTTGGGTGATTGCAGCACTCGCTGCTCTGTTGATTGCAACCATGATCGGCAGCTTGGCAAGCGGGCCCATCCCGGTTCCGGTATTTGATCTACTTACTCATATCCCGAGCCATCTGGCGGATCCGTCTGCACCGTTGCCGGAGACTGTGTCCGCACGGGACTGGATCGTTGTGATGGACATTCGGTTGCCAAGGATCACTCTCGGCGCGCTGATCGGTGCGGCGCTCGCGGTCTCCGGTGCAGTGATGCAGGGATTGTTTCGCAATCCCTTGGCAGACCCGGGAATCGTCGGTGTCTCTGCAGGTGCGGGTTTAGGCGCTGCTCTGTTCATCGTTTTGGGCAATGCCGCGCTGGCACCAGCCATGGCGGTCCTCGGCATCTATGCTATCCCGTTTGCCGCGTTTGCAGGCGGGCTAATCAACACTTTGCTGCTCTACCGGATTGGCACAAAGGGCGGCTTCACATCTGTTGCCACACTCCTGCTCGCCGGGATTGCTCTTGGCGCATTGACCGGCGCGATCACCGGCCTCCTCGTCTATGTGGCCGACGACAATCAACTCCGCGACTTGCAATTTTGGGGGCTTGGCTCGCTTGCCGGAGCAAACTGGGAAAAAGTGGCATCAGCTGCGCCGATCATCCTGACCATGCTCTTGGCGACACCCTTCCTTGCCAGAGGCCTCAATGCGCTGATACTGGGCGAAGCAGCGGCCGCTCACATTGGCATCCGGGTTCAGCGGCTAAAAAATATCAGCATTCTTCTGGTAGCAGCGGCGACCGGCGCATCGGTCGCCGTGAGCGGCGGGATCGGATTTGTCGGGATCGTCGTGCCACATCTGTTGCGTCTATCGATTGGTCCGGATCACAAATACCTCCTGCCCGCAGCCGCGCTGCTTGGAGCTATCCTGCTGATTGGCGCAGACACACTGGCGCGGACAATCGTTGCCCCTGCAGAACTACCGATCGGAATCATCACCGCCTTTGTTGGCGCACCTTTCTTCCTTTGGATATTGCTGCGGACCAGAGGACTGACCGGCTTATGAACAACACTTCAATCCTCGCTGAAGAATTACTCACCTCTGCCCAAGCCTTGGACGTCAGGGACGTGCAGATCACCTTGGGTAGCAGCTGCATTGTAAACGATATGTCCTTCAGTGCGCACGCTGGAGAGCTGTTGGCCATCATAGGACCCAGCGGGTCGGGCAAAACCACACTTTTGAAGGCGATTACTGGAGAGCGGCCTTATTCAGGCAGCATTCAGCTGGGCGGACACGAAGTTGCAAGCCTGTCGCCGGAAACTCAAGCGCTGGCAAGGGGTGTTTTGCCCCAGGCGAGCCACCTGTCGTTTCCGCTCACCGTTTCGGAAGTTATTAATCTCGGCATTCTGGACCGGAGGCAAGGCCGCCTTGCACGGGCTCACCGTATTGCCGAAGCCTTGGCCCTTGTTGGTCTTCCGGGTTTTGAGGCCCGCACCTACCAAGACTTGTCCGGCGGTGAACAACAACGGGCGCAATTGGCCCGTGTACTCTGCCAGGTTTGGGATCCCGTCGCAGAAGATGGAACGCCGCGCTGGCTATTCCTG
Source organism: Roseibium sp. R5 (assembly GCF_055755305.1). Classification (NCBI taxonomy): domain Bacteria; kingdom Pseudomonadati; phylum Pseudomonadota; class Alphaproteobacteria; order Hyphomicrobiales; family Stappiaceae; genus Roseibium; species Roseibium sp. R5. The sequence goes on along the minus strand of NZ_CM146910.1, from coordinate 2,149,551 downwards.
GATGAGCCGGTGTCGAGCCTCGATATCAAGCATCAGTATCAGATCATGAAACTTGCAAAAGACTATGCCCGGTGCGGCGGCGGCGTGATCGCAGTGATGCATGACCTGAACCTGACGGCCGCTTTTGCCGACAAGATCCTTGTCATGAAAAATGGGTCGAAGGTGCGGCACGGTTCGCTTGATGATGTCTTTTCGGAAAAGACACTGACCCCGACCTTCGAAATGCCGCTGGCAATCACCCGGTCAAAGGAGGGAACGTTTCAAGTGACCCCTCAATTGGCCGAGCTCGTTTGATATGTGGAAGCCTGCGCAGAATCTATGACGCCTCAGCGCCAGGCTCTTCCGTTTCCGGGCTAAGGTCCTGATCGGCATCTTCGGTCGGTTGTGTCGTGAAGCCTTTCATTCCCGCGAATTCCCGCGCATCCCGTGCGATTTCAACAGGGCTGAGCGCATAACCGGTACATAGTTCGGCGAGAGAGCGAAGCGCGTGCATATGGATCCGCTCGTAGCCGTGGCTCGCATCGACGCCGAAGGTTATCAGTGCCGTGCGAACATCTGCGCCAGCTTCAATCGCAGAAGCTGCGTCCGACCGATAATACCGGAAGACATCCTTTTGGAATTTTATCTCGTTGTCCCGGCATAGCTGAGCCATTTTGCGGGTCAGATGGTAGTCAAACGGACCGGTTTGATCAGCCATCGCAATCGTTACGCCGAATTCATCGGAGTTTTGCCCCGGTGCGGATGTTCCGTTGTCGATGGCAACAAGGGATGCAATGTCTGGCGTCAAAATCGAAGTCGCGCCGTGCCCCGTCTCTTCCGCGATTGTGAACAACCAGAAAATATCGACCGTCGGCTTCGTCTCGGATTCCACCATGGCCTTGAGTGCCGCCAGCATCACCGCGACCCCGGCTTTGTTGTCCAAGTGCCGAGAAACGATGAAGCCGTTTTCGAGAAACTCCGGGGCTGGATCGATGGCAACGATATCACCAATGTCGATCCCAAGGCGGTGCAGGTCGTCAGCTGATTTCGAATAGGCATCAACTCTCAGCTCAACGTAATCCCAGCCGACCGGAAGATTGTCGATGCCTTCATTAAACGTATGGCCGGAAGCCTTTAATGGCAGGATCGTTCCGGTATAGGCGCCGCTTTCAGAGAAGATCGTCGTCCGGGCACCTTCTGCAAAGCGTGCAGACCAGTGACCGATGGGCACCAGCTCAAGCCGCCCGTTTTCCTTCAGCGTTTTGACTTGTGCTCCGAGGGTATCCAAGTGTGCAACGAAAGCCCGGGCGGGCTTGGATTTCGCGCCATCCAAACGCGCTCGGATGGCGCCGCGCCGCGTCACCTCATAAAAGACCCCGAGACGCTCAAGCTCTTTGGAAACAAACCGCGCCAACTCGTCCGTGTAGCCCGTCGGGCTCGGAATCCCGAGCAGGCTTTTCAGCGTCTTGGCCAGATAATCGATATCGATGGTAAGCAATGTCATGAAAACTCACGTTGCAAGGTGTCCCGCGCCGGCTTTGGCATGGATAGCGGAAACAGGAAATCGACAAAGCGTTCAGCCGTTGGCTGCGGTTCATGGTTTGCCAGACCCGGACGTTCATTGGCTTCAATGAAATTGTACTCCGGCTCCCGTGGGCTCTTCACCATCAAGTCAATCCCTGTCACTGGGATCTGAATCGCCTTTGCAGCCCGCACAGCCGCCTCAATCAATGTGCTGTGCGTTTCGCCGGTAACATCATGAATAGTTCCGCCGGTGTGCAAATTGGCCGTCCGTCGGACCGCCAAGCGCTGCCCGTCGGGCAGGACATCTTCCAGCGTCAAACCGGCTGATGCCAAACACCGCTCGGCTTCGTCGTCAATCAGGATGCGGGATTCCCCGCCTGTTGCGGCCGCACGGCGGCGGGATTGCGCATGAATGAGATCCCTCACGGTGCTTTTGCCGTTGCCCATGATTTCAGCCGGTTTGCGGATCGCCGCGGCCACTACCTTGTAGTCGATCACCACGAGCCTGAGATCAGATCCTTGAACGCATTCTTCGACCAGAACTTCATTGGAAAAGGTTCGGGCAACATCGATCGCAGCTTCGACATCTTCAAGCGTTTCCAGACCTATGGCGATTCCCTTGCCTTGCTCACCGCGGGTCGGTTTCACAACGACAGAACCATGCCGCTGCAAAAACGCTTTCAAGTCGCCCTCGCCCACCGTCATCTGGTCTGGAACGGACAGGCCTGCAGCGTCCACGATGCGCCGTGTAGAAGCCTTATCATCGCAGATCGACATGGCAACTGCGGTGGTAAACTCACTCAAGGATTCCCGGCAGCGCACAGACCGGCCGCCGTAAGACAACCGGAAGAAACCGCCTTCTGCGTCAATGATCTGGGCATTGATCCCACGGCGGCGTGCTTCATTGACGATCAATGTTGCATAAGGATTGAGTTTTTCTTCCGTCGCAGGCCCCGCGTAAAGCGCTTCGTTGATCGGGTTCTTGAGCTTCACGGTGAAGACCGGAACCCGTTCAAAGCCGAGCTTTTCGTAAAGCGCAATAGCCATGTCATTGTCGTGCATCACCGAGAGATCCATGTGCGGGTTGCCCCGCGCCTGAAACACTTCGGCGAGCCTGCGGACCAACGCTTCTCCGGTGCCGGGAAAGCGCGCCTGGGCGGAGACCGCAAGGCACCAAAGTGATGACCCGAGCTCCGCACCACTTGTCGCGCGTTGGTGATCAACGCCCATTGCTGTCCCGACGATGTTGCCGGTTTCGTCTTCCTCCGCGACGAGTACAGTGATTTCCCGCGGATCAAGCTGTGACCAAAAGAAGTCTTCAGAAACCGGAACCATGCCCCGGCTTGCATAGAGCGCGTTGATCTGCTCCGCGTCACTGCGTGAGGACAACCGGCGAACCGTGAAGCCCCGCCGAGTGTCCTTTGCTGATCTGTAGGTCGATAGGTTCAACCGATAAGTATGCGAAGGATCGAGGAACAGCTCCTGCGGCGCAAGCCCGACCACCACATGCGGATCACGCACATAAAACGCGATATCCCGCCTGTCCGGGCGCTCGTCGCGAAGCGCCTCCACCAACGCTTCCGGCTCAGCGAAGGTATTGCCGAACAACAAACGTCCCCATCCGCAATTGATGGTTTGGTTGACAGGCATGTCCGTCTCATCGGCGCGGTACTCCGGTTTCATGCCGTGATCCCGCATCCGCTTGAGACGATGCTCCAGTGCCCCCTTGACCCGGGACGGTGTTTTTTCTGACACGCGTTAGGCCTCCTGCTCCTGCAGCCACATTTCCAGCAGAGCAACCTGCCAGAGCTCAGAGCCCCGCAGCTTAGTGATGTATTGTGTCGGGTTCTCGAACAGCTTTTCCAGATATGCCGGGTTGAACAAACCCCGGCCTTTGGCTTTGCCGTTCGTCAGCGTTTCACGCACCATATCCAGGTAAGGGCCCTGAATGTATTTGAGCGCAGGCACAGGGAAGTACCCCTTCGGACGGTCGATAACTTCAGATGGTACAACAAGACGCGCAGCTTCCTTAAGGACGCCCTTGCCGTCCTGGGCAAGCTTGTGCTCCGACGGAATGCGCCCTGCCAGTTCAACCAGTTCATGGTCAAGAAACGGCACACGCGCCTCAAGTCCCCAAGCCATGGAGTGATTGTCAACGCGCTTCACCGGATCATCGACCAGCATGACATTGGTGTCGAGGCGCAAAGCCTTGTCCACCGGATCATCAGCACCTGGCAAGCCGAAGTGACTTTCAACGAACGCGATACTCTCATTGCGGTCGCAGTGATAGTCCGGCGAAATTGCTTCGTTCAATTGTTCTTCGGATCGGTCAAAAAACGCGTCGGCATAGTCGGCAACTGGCTGGTTCGACCCGGTCAGTTTCGGATACCAGTGATATCCGCCGAACACCTCGTCCGCGCCCTGCCCCGATTGAACAACCTTGATGTGTTTGGAGACTTCGCGAGACAGCAAATAGAACCCGATGTTGTCATATGACACCATCGGCTCCGACATCGCGCCAATGGCGCCCGGCAGATTGTCCAAAAGCTCAGACGACGGAATGAAGATCTTGTTGTGGTTGGTCCCGTAGTGATTGGCGATCAGGTCCGAATACTGAAATTCGTCGCCCTTTTCTCCATTCGCTTCCTCGAAGCCGATCGAGAACGTCGCGAGATCCTTCTGGCCCTCCTCTGCCAGAAGACCAACAATCAAGCTGGAGTCGACCCCGCCTGACAGCAAGACGCCGACCGGGACGTCCGCGACCATCCGGCGGCGGACCGCTTTGCGCAAACCTTCAAGAACAAGGTCGCGCCAGTCGTCTGCCGACCGGTTTACATCTTCTTCTGATTTGCGGAAATCCGGCTCCCAATAGACTGCATCTTTAAAAGATCCATCTGTCTCGTATGTCCGCACGGTCGCAGGGCCCAACTTCCGTACACCATTCAAAATGGTCCGCGGTGCCGGGACAACAGAGTGCCAACTCATGTAATGCTGAAGCGCGACCTTATCGATCGACCGATCGATGTTACCGCCCTTGAGCAGCGCCGGAAGCGACGAGGCGAATGCCAAACGGCCGTCGGCCTCTGAAACATAAAGGGGCTTGATACCAAAACGGTCGCGAGCCAAGTGAATGCGGCCGCTGTCATGTTCGTGGATCGCAACGGCAAACATGCCGTGGAATCTTGTGAAACAGTCAGGGCCCCACTCCTTCCATGACTTCAGAATGACCTCTGTGTCACTGGTAGAGAAAAACCGGTAGCCTTTTCCAGAGAGCTCCGCCCGCAGCTCTTGATAATTATAGATGCAACCATTGAAGACTAGCGAAAGACCCAGTTCCGGATCTTGCATCGGTTGCGCGCCCTGGTCACTCAAATCAATGATTTTCAAACGCCGGTGTCCGAACGCGACCCGTCCGCGCATGGTAACACCCATCGCATCGGGACCGCGAGCGGCCATTGCTTGCGCCATTCGGTCGACCCGGCTTGTATCGGCTTGCCCTGACGAGAAAACAACTTCACCGCAAATGCCACACATAAATCTAAAAAATCCTCTTTCCAGTTCGCTGGTAGGAGGTATATAGACTTCTTATCATTAGAGTTCAAATGATCAGAGCTAAAATTATGAACGCCAGCGAAGCAGCTCAGATTTTCAAGTCAATTCGGCGGATCGTCAGGGCCATTGACCTGCGATCCCGAGAAGTCGCAAGGGTGTCCGGACTGACAATTCCGCAGATCGTCGTTCTACAGGGCGTCAATGATTTGGGAGAGGTCACCACAAAGGTTCTCTCAGACCATGCAGATCTGAGCTCTGCGACAGTTGTGACAATCTTGGACAAGCTGGAAGAGAAGAAGCTGATCGAGCGTTACAGATCTCCCTCCGACCGGCGCATCGTTCACACCATGCTCACGGAACGTGGCAAGGAAACCGTTGCCTCGCTGCCCGGGCTTCTTCATGACGAATTCGAAGCCAAGTTCGATAAACTGACGGATAAAGACAAGGTCAGACTGGTGGAGAGCATTTCCGAAATTGCTGAAATGCTAAATGCCCACAAACTGGATGCCGCGCCAATTCTCACCACCGGCCAGGTTACGAACGAAATCACGTCTCAAGAGTGAAAAGAGGCTCTCTAGTAGCCAGAGTTATCCATGGCAGCGACCATTTGCTTGACGAGGTCCTCTGATGTTTCCCTGCATCCGCCCGGGGGACAAAACAGCCCACCGGCATCCTCATCTATCACGATGACCGAACACGATGCATGAACTTCAGTGACACCCGTCGACTGGATGATGCTGGCCACCATGTCGGGCCGCAGGCCTGCACCCGGCATGATGCTCGTGCGGCCGCCGACAGTCGCGACCATTTCTTGAATAATGGCCCGCCCAGCCTCAGCCGTAGCTTGACCTCCTGATGTGAGAACCCGCTCAAACCCGAGATCAATTGCCGTTTCCAGCGCGGCAAACGGGTCCGGCACAACATCGATCACACGGTGGAGCGTCCGACCCAAACCGGATGCCCGGTCTGACAAACGGGCCAGTAGCTCCCGGTCCAACGTGCGATCTTCACGCTGCACACCCAGGACAACACCAGCAAGTCCAAAGTCTTTAGCCAGCTTAATATCGCTGACCATGATCTTTTTTTCCGTTTCAGAAAAACGAAAGAGACCGGCGCGCGGCCGGACCATGGCATAGACCGGAACAGGTAATTGGGCAGCGGCTCGCATCAGTCCTGCGGATGGCGTCAGTCCGCCTTCAGACAATGAAGAGCAAAGTTCGATACGCCCGGCCCCACCACGAACAGCAGCCCAGGCACCTTCAATCGTATCAACACAGACTTCGAGCAGCATTTGGTTTGTTAATCAGGTTTCAGTCAATGGACCGAGGGAGTGAAGGTCCTTCGAGATGCGAACAAAATCGTCTTTCGACCGGCCCAAGATCTTGAATCGCTCTCCCGCTATCAGTTCGGCCGGCGTTTTTGTGGCCGCACGCAGAGCATCTGCCATCGGAAAACCGACTTGGCTCACCAAAACTCTGACAGCGGTCAACAGGTCCAGATCCGCACCTGCCAACGTCCCGTCCTCTAGGGTCAGCCTCCCATCTGATCGGAGAATTTTTCGCCCATCCAGCTCGAACGAAGTCTCAGATGTTCCGGCAACCGCCATGGCATCGCTAACCAGAAACACCTCTCCTGGGCCGCATTTTGCAGATAATGCAATCCGCATCATTTCCGGATGAACATGGATCCCGTCAGCAATAAGACCGGAGGACAAGGCGCCCGTCCCAAGGGCGGCTCCGACGACACCGGGCTCCCGGTTGCTCATTTGGCTCATCGCATTGAAGAGATGTGTGACGCACTTGGCACCAGCCGCCGCATAGTCTTGAACAGTCGCATAATCAGCATTCGAATGACCAATTGAAACGAGCGCACCCGCCTGGCTCAGCTGCCGAACCTGTTCGATCGTTGTGTTTTCCGGCGCAATGGTCAGAAGCAGTGCCGGCAACGTACGAGCCGCTGCTATAAGGAAGTCCAGATCCTCATCGTCCATCGGGCGGATATAGGCAGCGTCATGCGCCCCTTTGCGGGCAACTGACAAATGCGGCCCTTCCAAATGCAATCCAGCCACCCCAGGAACGCATTTCTCGACAGCCTGAGCTACCGCTGCAATTGCCGCCTTGGTTTTTTCACGCGTGTCCGTGATCAAAGTCGGCAAAAAAGCCCGAGTGCCCAAAGACCAATGTGCTTCGGCAATCCGACGAACGGTCTCAACATTTGGATCATCGTTGAGCATGACACCGCCGCCGCCATTCACCTGAAGATCAACGAAACCCGGAGAGATGATCTCACCTCCAAGATCAATGACTTCAGCGCCGCTGAAAATCTCAACGCCGGCACCAAATGTTTCAACTCCATTCGCGCCGAACCGGACAGCGGCGCGCTCATGAAGTTTGACCCCGTCAAAAACCGCAGCCGCCTTGAAAACGATGGCCTGTGTCATACGGTTTCCGTGACCTTGTTCAAATGCCGTGGGGCATCCGGGTTGATCCCCTGGAGCCCCGCAACATGCTCCACCAAGCCGTAGAATGACACAATCGACGCAATCGGATCGGTCAGCCAATGATCCGTGCGGACGATCGGCAAGACATTTGCTCGCTGCGCTTTTTCACTGTTGACGAAGACAGCCGCTCCCATTTGCGACAGTTGATCAGCAACATCAACAACCGCTTGCTCGGCGGCATCGGCGGCGGCAAACACAATGACCGGGAAACCATGGGATACAATGGAAACAGGGCCATGCAAGACTTCTGCTGAGGAATAGCTCTCTGCATGGATCTGGCAAGTTTCCTTGAACTTCAGAGCCGCCTCATTGGAAACAGCCCATGAGGGGCCGCGCCCCAACGTGAACAATGATCCGATGTCATTTTCCGGTGCAGCTTCACGCCAATCGCAAGCAACAGCGTCCTTCAAATGCGCTGGCAAGTTCCGGATTGCAGCCAAGAGACCCGTGTCTGCCTTGAGCTCAGCGAGCAACCACAGGCCGGCAACCAGCGATGTGACAAACGTCTTGGTCGCAGCGACTGACAGTTCCGGCCCGGCGTGGATCGGAACAGTCGCGCTTGCTGCTTCACTCAAGGGCGACCCCGGATGGTTGGTGATGGCCAGCGTGGTTGCGCCTGACTTGGTCAAGGACCGGGTCATTCGGGTGATGTCCGGGCTTTTGCCGGACTGAGACACCGAAAAACACAGCATGCCGTCTGCCTTGAGACTGGATCCGTAGACAGAAGCAAGTGATGGCCCGACAGATGCCATTGGCAGACCCAAAAGCAACTCGGCAGCATACTTCAGATATGTGCAAGCATGATCGGAAGACCCCCGCGCAACAGATAAAAGGCAGCGCAGGTCGCTGTCCCGCACCTCCGAAGAAATTCGCTTGATATCCGCATCCCCGGATGTCAGCAAACGATCGACCGCGGTGGGAATTTCCGCAATCTCCTGTTTCATTTTTGTGGGAGAAGATATCACCGGCGGGTCCTCATCGATCAGACAGCCGGAGCTCTGCAACAAAGTCATAGGCGTCTCCGCGATAGATGGATTGTGTGAATTCCGCGACCCGTCCGCTTTCCAGGTAAGAAATGCGCTGGATTCGAAGACCTGCCGTGCCTTCTGGAACGCTCAAGAGGTGAGCGTCGGCAGGCTCAAGGTTGACGGCGGCGATTTTTTGGACAGCCCGAACAGGACGATGGCCATGTTTTGCAAGCACTTCGTAAAGCGACGTCACCACTTCGAGCGGATTGGGCAGAATGTCCAAAGGAAGGGCTGCGCGTTCCAGGGCCATCGGCTGACCACCCGCCTCCCGAAGGCGGTAAATGCGCGCCACTTGATCGTCCGGCGTTAAGGACAAAGTCGCGATCTCTTCCGCATTCGGCATGAAAACCCCGCGCTCCAGCCATCTGGAAGTCGTTTGCATGCCGCGGTTGGCCATATCCTCGGTAAACGATGTTAGATGGGACAGGGACTGCTCCACCCGTTGCGTTGCTTCCCGAACAAAAGAGCCAGAGCCCTGGCGCTGCTCGATCGCCCCATCCTTGACCATTTCCTGAATGGCCTTGCGCACCGTCACCCGTGAAAAACCAGTAAGTTCTGCGATTTCCCGCTCTGGAGGCAACGAACTGTTGGCCGGTAGCAACCCGGTTTCGATAGCTTCTTCAAGTCGATGCCGAAGTTGCACGTATCTCGGCCCGGCATTTTGAGAAAACCACTGATCAGGCATCAGGAAATCATTCAGCATGCGACCTGCACCTCTTTTGCAAACTCCCGCGCGATGGCAATTGCACCCTCGATCGGCGCCCCGGCTGCTGAGCGTAGATTTTTGCGAACAGGTTCCGTGAGAAACGGCGCCAGATGAGGCGCAAGACCACCCGTCAAACACACAGGCATTCCTGCGGACCATCCGAGATGCAGAAGATTTCCCTCAAAATGTACCACTGCCTGGTCTATCAGGCGCCCAGATATCGGATCATCGGATTGCGAGAGAACTTCTGGCGCCAGAGCACCAAAATCAGCAGGCCTTGCTCTGGTTGCAAACGCCAGTATTCCAGCGGCTCCCCCATACCGATCTTTCAATGTCTCGGTCAGGACAGTCTGTTCAATAAGGCCATCTTCAGCATCAAGTACGAGAGCCAATGCGGATTTACCGAACCATGCCGCCGATCCGAAATCTCCAAGGACCGCCCCCCAACCGCCTGAAAATCTCTTCTTTGCATCAACCTGGACCCCGAAAAAAGAGCCCGTCCCACTGTGGATCAAGGCACCATCCAGTAGCCCAAGCGCGCCCCGCAATGCTGCCGGCCGATCATCTTCAACCTTTATTCGCCTAAGCGGAACACCGTCTAGCAACCGTTCGCGGTCTCGGTCCGCCTGAAAGCCAGCCAAAGCGAAATAGGCGGGAACACGGGCAAGTTCGCCCGGAGCAAGATCTGCTTTGCCTGCGAGAGCCTTCAATCCAACGTTGATCTCCGAGAGCGCTGCATAAATGTCCGTTGTCACATTGGCAGAGCCGACTTCGACACGAATATCCGCAGCTGGCGAACTCAACGCCAAACGGCAGCGCGTACCGCCGCCATCAACCGCCAAAACCCACTGATCCGCGAAATCAATCATATAATACCTATATAATACCTTTAGATAAAATCAACAAAAAAAGAGATACCAAACTCCGAATTGGATTTAGATTTGTTCGCCAGCCCACTAATTTCGATTAACTTCTGGACAAATGGTATTACAAAGGTATTATAGCGAAAATTTACGGAGGATCGCGTGCCTGAGACAACCACGGAAAAACTGCACAATCTTGCTTCTGGATTGGATTCACGTCCTTCAGAAGACGTTGCAGCGATCCTTATTGATGGTCAGATCTCGGCCGCTCAGGCAACCTCTGCAGCAACGGAACTCATCGCCGCAGCTGCCGACGACATGGCCACGTCAATACGCACCGGCGGAGCCCTCTACTATGTCGCCGCAGGCTCATCCGGCTTGATGGCGGCGGCTGACGCGATGGAACTTGGCGGCACGTTCGGCATTCCGGAGCATCAGGTCCAAATCCTTATGGCAGGCGGCATTCCCACATCCGCGCATATGCCGGGCGACACAGAAGATGCAACGGCCAGCTTGGCTGCAGATCTCTCAAAACTTTCGAAAAACGACACGATCATTGTCGTCTCCGCCAGTGGCTCCACACCATACACTCTTGAGGCCGCACGTCTTGGAAAAGAAGCCGGCGCGACCGTAATCGCAATCGCCAACAACCCGAACGCGCCGCTTTTTGCATTGAGCAAACACACCATTTATCTGCCAACCGCGCCCGAAGTCGTCTCCGGTTCGACCCGCATGGGAGCAGGAACGGCCCAGAAGATCGCTTTGAATGCGCTTTCGACACTGATGGCCCTGAACCTGGGTCACATCTACGACGGCATGATGGTGAACTTGCGCGCTGACAACATCAAACTCCGGGATCGTGCCGTGCGAATGGTGACAACGATCACTGGAACTTCTGATGAAGGTGCCGCCGGTGCACTCAAGTCAGCGGATGGCAATGTCAAGACAGCCTGCCTTTTGGCCGCTGGCGCGAGTTCGATCGAGCACGCAATCAGTCTTCTGGAAAAAACTCGCGGGCATCTGCGCCCAGCGCTGGAACAAATCCGGGCGGAGACCCGGAAGAACAAACCATTTCTTCAAACAGAGGGGAAAGCATCATGAAATTGAGAACCCTGGGCATTGCACTTGCAAGCACCGCACTGATGACAACTGCCGCGATGGCCGAAGATGTCACGCTGACAATTGAAAGCTGGCGGACAGATGATCTTACACTTTGGCAGGACAAGATCATCCCCGCCTTCGAAAAGGACAATCCTGGCATCAAGGTCGTCTTCTCTCCGACAGCTCCGACCGAATACAATGCGGCGCTGAATTCAAAACTCGAAGCTGGCAGCGCGGGCGACCTGATCACTTGCCGCCCGTTTGATGCGTCCCTCGCACTCTACGAAGCCGGTCACCTCGCTGCGCTTGATGACATGGACGCAATGTCCAACTTCTCCGATGTTGCAAAGTCTGCCTGGCAGACTGACGACGCCTCGGCGTCTTTCTGCGTCCCGATGGCCTCCGTCATTCACGGCTTCATCTACAACAAGGATGCTTTTGAAGAGCTTGGCCTGGAGGCTCCAACCACGGAAGCCGAGTTTTTCGCGGTTCTGGATAAGATCAAGGACGACGGCAGCTACATCCCGATGGCCATGGGCACCAATGACCAGTGGGAAGCAGCCACCATGGGCTACAACAACATTGGCCCAAACTATTGGAAGGGCGAAGAAGGCCGTCTCGCACTGATCAAGGGCGAGCAGAAACTGACCGATGAGCAATGGGTTGCCCCATACGCAACGCTTGCCAAATGGCAACCTTATCTTGGGTTCGGCTACGAGGCACAAACCTACCCCGACAGCCAAAACCTGTTCACTCTGGGCCGCGCAGCGATTTACCCTGCCGGCAGCTGGGAAATTGCAGGCTTCAACACACAGGCTGATTTTAAAATGGGCGCGTTCAAGGCACCTGTGAAAGCTGACGGCGATACCTGCTACATCTCGGATCACACGGACATCGGAATTGGTCTCAATGCAGCAAGTCCGAATGCCGATGCCGCAAAGACGTTCCTCGCTTGGGTTGCCAGCCCCGAATTCGCATCGATCTTCGGTAACGCTCTGCCGGGTTTCTTCCCCTTATCGAAAACACCTGTGGAACTGGAAGACCCGCTTGCGCAAGAGTTTGCAAGCTGGCGCGGGGAGTGTGAGTCCACCATCCGGTCGACTTACCAGATCCTATCGCGCGGGACGCCAAACCTGGAAAACGAAACTTGGGGCGCAAGCGTGGCCGCAATCAAGGGGACCGAGACACCGGAGGCGCTTGGAGCGAAGCTTCAGGAAGGCCTATCCAGCTGGTACGCACCGCACCAATAAGCCTGTCCCATTCTAAACAAGCAATCCGGGTAGCCATCTGGCTACCCGGGTCGGAACCGGAGGCCGCATGAACCGCCCCCGCATACGCTGGCATATTGCCGTTTTCCTGGCACCCGCCGTGCTGGTCTATACGACAATCATGATCTTGCCGCTGTTCAACACCCTGCGTCTGGCGCTCTACAGCCGGATCGACCAGGAGCGGATTTTCGTCGGCCTGCAAAACTTCATGACGCTGTTTGGCGATCCGGTCTGGGCGGACCAGTTCTGGAATGCACTCGGCAACAATGTCTGGTTCTTCGTGATCCACATGCTGGTGCAGAATCCGATCGGGATTGCACTTGCAGCGATGCTGTCTCATCCCAAACTCCGTTTTGCAGCGCTCTACCGTTCCGCAATCTTTATCCCGACCATCCTCTCATTCGTAATCGTTGGCTTTGCGTGGAAACTCATCCTGTCGCCAATCTGGGGCATCGCTCCGACAATGTTGGGTTCTGTCGGTCTCGGTTTCTTGTACCAGCCCTGGCTCGGCAAGGAAGAGTATGCGCTGACAACCCTGTCGCTGATCTCCGTCTGGCAGTTTGTCGGCATCCCGATGATGCTCATCTACGCAGCGCTTCTAACCATCCCGGAAGAGATTGTGGAGGCTGGGGAGATTGACGGCATCACGGGCATGACCGCTTTTTGGAAGATCAAGCTGCCGCTCATCCTGCCATCGATCGGGATCATCTCAATCCTCACATTTGTCGGCAATTTCAACGCGTTCGACCTGATCTACGCCTCGCAAGGTGCCCTCGCCGGCCCGGATTTCTCGACCGATATCCTCGGCACATTCTTCTACCGGACTTTCTTCGGCTTCCAGCTTCAGCTCGGTGATCCGCATATGGGTGCAGCCGTTGCGAGTGCCATGTTCGCCATCATTCTTGTCGGCGTCTGTGTCTACCTCTTTGGCATTCAGACCCGGCTCCGCCGGTATCAGTTGTGAGGTCAAGACCATGAGCCAGGCCCGCACAAATCCATTCAATTCTGCAGCCATGCACGGCGCGTTGATCCTCTACACGCTGATCGCGCTCTTCCCAGTATTCATTATTCTGATCAACAGCTTCAAAAGCCGGAAATTCATCTTCCGGGAGCCCCTGGCCCTGCCAAACGCCGAGAGCTTTTCAATGATCGGTTACCAGACGGTCATGAAACAGGGAGACTTCTTTCTCTACTTTCAAAACTCGATGATCGTCACCGTGGCATCGCTGTTCTTCATTTTGCTCTTCGGTGCGATGGCCGCCTTTGCCCTCAGCGAATACCGGTTCCGCGGCAATATGATCCTTGGCCTATATTTGGCGCTCGGCATCATGGTTCCGATCCGGATCGGGACTGTTGCCATCCTTGAGATGATGGTCTCCACCCGGCTGGTCAACACGCTCTGGGCGCTGATCCTTGTTTACACGGCCCAAGGTCTCCCGCTCGCGGTTTTCATTCTTACCGAGTTCATGCGTCAGGTCTCTGACGACCTGAAAAACGCTGCTCGTGTGGATGGTCTCAGCGAATACACGATCTTCTTTCGGCTGGTGCTGCCGCTAGTCCGGCCGGCCTTGGCAACGGTCGCGGTCTTCAACATGATCCCGATCTGGAATGATCTCTGGTTCCCCTTGATCTTGGCACCTGCGGAAGAGACCAAGACGCTAACACTCGGCAGCCAGGTGTTCATCGGGCAGTTCGTAACCGACTGGAACGCGGTTCTCTCCGCCCTGTCCATGGCAATCCTTCCGGTACTGATCCTCTATGTGATTTTCTCTCGCCAGTTGATCCGCGGCCTAACCTCAGGAGCAGTTAAATGATCCGTGCTGTCATTGCAGGCCTCGGCAACATGGGCCTGTCCCACGCACTCGCTCTTCATAGTCTTCCCGGCGTGGAAATCATTGGCCTCATCAATCGCTCCCCAGTCGAGCTCCCTGAGGAACTGCAGTCCTATCCCCGCCTGAAAAGCTTCTCAGACGGATTGGAACTGAAGCCGAATCTCGTCGTGATCGCCACCTACTCCGACAGTCACGCAGACTATGCCTGTGCGGCCATGGAAGCCGGGGCGCATGTGTTCGTCGAAAAACCTTTGGCCACGACGGTGTCCGAAGCCGAGCGTGTTGTTGCAAAGGCGAGAGAGACAGGCCGCAAACTGGTGGTTGGTTACGTCCTGCGCCACCATCCGTCCTGGATCCGTCTGATCAAGGAAGCACGCGGCCTCGGCGGTCCCTTTGTCTTCCGCCTCAATCTCAATCAGCAATCCTCCGGCGCTGAATGGGAGACCCACAAGGCCTTGATGCAGACCACAAGTCCGATCGTGGATTGCGGTGTGCATTATGTCGATGTCATGTGCCAGATCACCGACGGCAAACCGCTTCGTGTCCATGGCATGGGCATAAGGCTCTCCAATGAAATCGCCGAGGACATGTACAATTACGGGCAGTTTCAGGTGGTCTTCGACGACGGATCCGTTGGCTGGTATGAAGCTGGCTGGGGACCGATGATGTCGGAAACCGCCTTCTTTGTGAAAGACATCGTCTCACCAAACGGTTCGGTCTCCATTACTGACGGCAACAAGGGCGCTTCAGCAGATATCGACGGCCATACCAAGGTCGGCAGCATTCTGGTGCACCGGCCAGACGGGGATGTGTCCATCGATATGCCCGATGAACCCGGCCACCAGGAGCTTTGTGATGCAGAGCAAGCCTACATGGTGCGTGCCATTACAGAAAACATCGACCTGAAACGTCACATGCAGGACGCTGTTCAATCCCTCGCCATTTGCCTAGCGGCGGACGAAAGCATCCGCACGGGCCAACCGATCACCTTAGGAACAGCGCAATGACCGCTCTTTCTCTCAAAAATGTCTACAAATCCTTTGGCGCTGTTGAGGTTCTCAAGGACATCAACATTGAGGTTGAAGAAGGCGAATTTGTAGTTTTTGTCGGACCATCTGGTTGCGGCAAATCCACGTTGCTGCGGATTATCGCCGGATTGGAAGACGCCAGCTCAGGCGAGGTGAACATCGGCGGGAATGTCGTCAACACCACCCCGCCCTCGAAGCGCGGCATCGCCATGGTGTTCCAAAGCTACGCGCTTTACCCGCATCTCAACGTGCGCGGGAACATGTCTCTTGCCTTGAAGCAGGAAGGCCATAGCAAGGCAGAGATCACGAGCCGCATTACGGAAGCAAGCCGTATGCTCAATCTGGAAGACTACCTCGACCGGTATCCATCAGAACTCTCCGGCGGCCAGC
Organism: Roseibium sp. R5; assembly: GCF_055755305.1. NCBI lineage: Bacteria > Pseudomonadati > Pseudomonadota > Alphaproteobacteria > Hyphomicrobiales > Stappiaceae > Roseibium > Roseibium sp. R5. The sequence goes on along the minus strand of NZ_CM146910.1, from coordinate 2,133,780 downwards.
GTCAGCGTGTGGCGATCGGGCGGGCGATTGTCCGCCAGCCGAAGCTGTTCCTGTTTGATGAACCGCTGTCGAACCTTGATGCTGCACTCCGGATGAACACGCGGCTGGAGATTGCCAACCTGCACCAGCAACTCGGCACCTCCATCGTCTATGTGACGCACGACCAAACCGAAGCAATGACACTGGCCGACAAGATTGTCGTACTCCGGGCCGGACGCGTGGAACAGATCGGCAGCCCGATGGAGCTCTACAACAACCCGGTCAACCAGTTCGTTGCAGGTTTCCTTGGATCTCCGTCAATGAACTTCCTGCCGGCAGAAACCGTGACACCCGGCGACACCCGGACACTCGGGATCCGGCCGGAAGATTTGGTTCTGTCCGCTGAAGGCCCGATTAGGGCAACTGTTCAGCACGTTGAACATCTGGGCGGGGACACCAACGTCATCGCGATGACCGGAGACAAACAGATCACCGCACGGTTTTTCGGACAGCATGACATACCCGCAGGCCAGCAGGTCGCACTCGGGTTTGCGCAAGAAAAGGCCCGCTACTTTGATGCGAACGGTATGCGCCAAGCTTAAGCGGAGCGGTTTTCGTCAGCTGGCGAGATCGCCATTTTGGCGTGCCCATACCAAGAGCTCGTCAGATGGCATTGGCTTCGCGATGAAATAGCCCTGAACGACATCGACACCCAACTCAGCAATGAGGTCCCATTCCGCCTGTGTTTCGACACCTTCAGCAACCGTGGAAAGGCCCAGCTTCTGCGCCAACGACACGCTGGATTCGAGCATTGCGCGGGCTTCTTCGTCTTGGGGAGCGCCGTCAACGAACGCCCGGTCGATCTTCAGCTCTGTGAACGGGATGCGTTTTAACTGCTGCATTGACGAAGCGCCGGTGCCGTAGTCGTCAATGGCAAGTCCAACGCCCTTCATCCTCAAACGCGTAAGGATCTCGAGCGGCGCTGCAACATCCTCCATGATCCGGCTTTCGGTTACCTCGATGATGACGGAATGCGGATCGATGCCTTCTTTGGCGATCGCTGCAATGACCAGATCGAACACCTCGTAACGCGTCAGGGAGTCGACGGAAAAATTCACCGCCACTTTGATGTCGAGCCCCTCTTTTTGCCAAGTAGCTGAGGTAACCATCGACTTCTCGAACACCTGACGCGTCATTTCGTCTATCAGACCATTTTCTTCAATGACCGGAACAAACGCAATCGGTGGGATCAACTTGCCATCTTCACCGCGCCAGCGGACCAATGCTTCAACCCCGATCAATTTCCGGTCCGGTACTGCGACCTTCGGCTGGAAAAAGACATCTATCGCTCCGCTCTCCAACCCAGCTTTGATTGTCTCAAGCGGAAGACTTTCAACCGGTCCGCGTCTCGCAGCGGATTGTTGGGCAACGTGCTTGTCGAGCAAGACCTTCAGCGGGTCGGGTTTGATCGGCTTTTGAATGGCCCCAAGAACTTTGAGCCGATGCGCCTCGGCAAGCTGCGTTGCTGTCTGAAGGATCCGCTTGTCCTCGCCGCTCACCAGGATAATCGCGCAGGGCGCATCCCGTTCGGCAAGGTGGCGAAGAAACTCTAGACCGTCCATGCCCGGCATGTTCAGGTCGCAGAGAATGACATCGGGCGCATGGGCCTCCACAGCGTCCAGGCCCTTGGCACCGTCCTCCGCCGACAGGACCGTGTCATATCCAATTCTGGTCAGTATCTTGGTCGTTAAGGTCGTGATGAACGGGTCATCATCGACGATCAAAACCTTGGCCATGCCCATATCAGGGGTCCAGTTCTCGTCAAAGGTCGGCAATGTGAGCCGCAATCTGCTGCATTATTGGCCTAAGCTTTGGAAACTCCACGTTAATGGCGGCCCAATCGTCGGATTTTCCAGCCTTCTCCAGGCTGAGACTAAGATCAGCGAGTTCATTGGCGCCGACGGCGCGCGCCGAGGATTTGAGTTTATGGCCGGCCGCACCAACTGCGGCCGCATCCTGTGCTTCAACAGCGTCTGCAATTTCTCCAACAACATGCCAGGCAGGATCAACAAAATCAGCCAAAACCTCATGGATGGTCTCGCGGTCATCGCCAAAGATCTCTTCCAACGGCGACAGGTCAATCGGCGCATGTTCGGCGGTGTTCATTGGTGAAACGACGGCGGCAGCCTCACCGTCTTGGCAGCCAATTTCTGCAACCACATCAACACAATTGACCGCTGCGTGCGGCAGCCAGCGGTTCAGCATGTCCTTGAGTTTTTTCATCTCAAGCGGTTTAGGTAGAAAATCATCCATGCCGGCTTCAAGGCAACGGTCGGCTTCTCCTTGAAGCGCATTTGCCGTGATTGCAATGATCGGAACCCGGGGTGATCCATTGGTCTGGTGCGCACGGAATTGCCGTGTCATTTCCAATCCGTCGAGCTTCGGCATGTGCACATCTGACAAGACACTGCCGAAACGGCCGGATCGCATCGCTGCCAGCCCGGCCTCACCGTCTTCCGCAACCTCGCATTGGTAGCCAAGGAGCCGCAACTGCCGCTGGATGACATCCTGGTTTGTCTTGTTGTCCTCAATCACCAGAACCAATTCACCGTTTGCCATAGCTTCGTCTGCGCTCGGCGCGATACATCCGCCCGCCTCAACAGAGGGAGCATGTCTGATAGCGCTGGGTGAGGCCCGGCCCATCGCAACACAAAGAGCGTTCAATAAGTTTCGGCGGGTAAGCGGGGTGGCTGGCACCACCGTCGTATCCGGCAACTCTATCGGCGTTCCGAGATCGGCCATCCGGCGTTCGACCAAAAACCGCGTCTGCTTGAGATGATCATCGGCGCGGAAACGCTCCCGGAGATCCGCTCTGACCGCTTCCTCATACCCGAGACCTAACAAGACGGTGTCATATGGAGCCAACTTTTCATGCGCCTCAATTGCGCTTTGAAAAAGAAGTTCCGGCTCGCTCACGACGTCAACGGCAATGCCTGAGCAACCAAGGTAGGTCTCAACAAGAGTCCTCCGTGTTGGGTCATCAGGCACAAGTGCCAAAACCTTCACACCCGCCAGATCATGGCCAGTTTCGACACCTGCCTCTTCTACGATCTCGTGTGTCAACGTGACTGTGAATGTGCTGCCGTCCCCTGGAACACTCTCCACGTCGATTGTTCCCCCCATCATGTCAACCAAGCGCCGCACAATGGTCAGCCCCAGACCCGTGCCGCCAAACCGGCGGGTGGTGGACACATCGGCCTGCTGAAATGGTTGGAAGAGGTTTGCCGTCTGTTCCGGGGTCATACCGATCCCGTGATCTTGCACTTGATACCGGACGGTAGCGTGGCCTTCCGAAACTTCATGCAAATCGACCCGCAGCGCGACCTGGCCAGCTTCGGTGAACTTCACTGCATTGCCGAGGAGGTTGAACAGGATCTGGCGCAGCCGCACTTGGTCTGCAGCAACTTCAGCCGGAATCCTTGGGTCGCAATAGGCGATGAAATCGAGCCCTTTTGCACAGGCGTTCGGCCCCATGGTTTCACCAACGCCTTCCACCACATCAAGAATGGACATGGGGATCATTTCCAGATCCATCTTGCCGGCCTCGATCTTGGAGAAATCAAGGATGTCATTGATGATGGTCAGAAGCGCAAAGGCAGAGTCCCGGACAGTCGAGGCCATTTGCATCTGTTCGTCGTCGAGATCGGTGTGGGTCAACAGGTCGATCATACCGACAACACCATTCATTGGCGTGCGGATTTCATGGCTCATGGCAGCCAGAAACATGTCCTTGGCCCTGGTGGCACTTTCGGCCTTTTCCCGTAGCTCTTCCGCGCGCTGACGGTTCGCCTCGGCCTTTTCCATCATGTCCAATGTGGCCTGACGCGCCTCTTTCAGCTCTTCCATTTGCCGAAGCAGCTGATGCCGCGCCGCAACCCGTTCGGTAATGTCGGAATAGGTGCTGACGAACCCACCGCCCGGCAACGGTCCGCCCTTGACCTCCATGTAGCTGCCGTCCGGTCGGGCGCGTTCAAAGGCATGTTCCTCGAAACACCGCACTTTCTGCATCAAGCCCTGAACAATCTCGTCCACATTTCCAGGCCCGAACTCACCGTGCTCGGCGTCAAAGCGAATGAGAGCTTCAACACTTTGCCCCTCAAAAACCAGCTCATCGGGGTAATGGCGCATGTCGCGGAACTTCTGGTTCCAGGCGAGAAGCTTCAGCTCCTCGTCGAACACAGCAACGCCCTGGATCATGCTGGAGAGTACGCTTTCGAGCAGTCCGTCCCTGTTCATCCGCATGCTCCCTAATGCCCCATTCGATCAATCCGTCAGGCTCAACCCAGCATGGACCCGTTCGATCAACGCCAGCGCCTGGCGTTGGCATTTGTGCTCCATCAGCCACGTGAAAACGGCACCAGGCCCGGCTTGCCGCAGGTCTTCCGGCGCAACGATCAAAGCCAAGTCCCGGAGTTCACCGTCGATCGAAACCATCAATCTTCCATCCGCCGCGAATTCGTTCGGCAGCGCCATCACGTGTTCGTCCGCCGGCCAAGCGACATCCGTCAGCCGACCTGCGCTGCTGCGAATAGAGATATCTGTGCCCTGTCCGGCATCCCGGCGCCATAAGGCCACAGTATCCGGCAAGGTGCACCGTGGACCGGAACTGTCGACGCTGACATGCCAGATGCTCGGCGGCACCATGAACGCACCATCAGTGACCCTAGATGCGCCCATAACATCGGATCGCGCGTCCGGATCACCGACAAGTGCAAGGACCGCCGACCAACCCGCAGCGTCACTTTTTTGAGTTGAGGCCTCATTATTAGCCGCCGGTTCACCAGAGTACGGCCCCTTGAGGACTTGCATTTCACCGCTTTGGGATAGGAGAGTGAGTTTGGCGCCCTCCGGCAATTCGATTGCCTGCCCGGTTACCAATCTCGTTCCCGGCGCGATTTCGTCTGTACCGCTCACCGCGACAACAACGATCTCCGCATGCGCTGGCACCAACATCATCGCCAATGCTGCCAGGCAAATCCAAAGTCTTTTCGCCATCTTCACTCCTCAGGCGCTGGTGAAGCGTCACTTCTCCGACAAGACAACCTTCGTGCCAGACAGCCCTTTTTCCAACCGGTCCAAATGAAACCGGGACGGCCCGTCATCTGACTTGATAGCCAAAACCCGTTCAAAAAGTGTTTTTGCAACCTCTGAATCTTCGTTCAGCTGATCGTAAGCAGCGATGTAATCCTGAAACCAGGTTTCCTCGGAGACGCTTTTGGGACTTGGTTCGAAACAGCCAAGGGTCTGCTGCCGCCCCTTCAGAACAACTTCGCCGAGGGGCCGGAAGACAAAATCAGCATTCCCTCCAAGCCGGTCCAGAACAGTCTGACTAACGCAGGTGCGAGAGCCAAGATATTTGTTGGCACCTTCCAATCGTGACGCTGTGTTCACCGTATCTCCAATACCGGTGTAATCGAAGAAACGGTGACCACCGAAATTCCCGATCACCGCATCGCCGCAATGCGCCCCGATGCGGGTCACACCCAGCGACACACCCTGGTCCAACAAGGATTTCCGATACCGCTCCGCGGTCTGATCCAGCTCTACAGCGAGGGCAACTGCGTTTTTCGCTTGCGAAGGATCGTCTTCGGGTGCGCCCAGGAAGCAGACAACCGCGTCACCAATGAGCTTGTCGAGTGTTGCCCCATGACGGAAAACAACGTCACAGACTTCATCCAGATATCCATTCAGGATTTCTGCGACGCGATCCGGCGGCAACTCCTCTGACAGGGTTGTAAACCCGGCCAAGTCTGTGAATACGTATGTGACCAAGCGCTTCTCACCGCCCAGCGCAAGTTCAACTTCACCCGTTGCCAAACGTCTGACCACTTCGGGACTGACGTATTTCTCAAAAGCCGACACCACGAACGCACGCTCCAGCCGGTCCTGCCGCCATCGCACAAGAGCCAGCACAAAAACACTTGCTGATGCAGCGGTCACAGGGCCGAGAACCGGGAGTAAAGCGGTCCCCGCCTGCATCAATCCCCAAGCCGCCACCCCATAAAAACTGAGGCAAATCACGAAACCTGTGAAAAACACCTTTGGCTGCCGGAAAATTGTAAAAACAAGAGCCGAAACGCCGGCGAAAAGGACAAGCAATCCTATTGACTGCGCAAAGGTTGGAACGGCAAGCGCGCGTCCGGACAACAACTGCGCCAGCACATGAGCATGGATCTCTATGCCTGGCAGGTCCCCAGCCTCGACACCCTGAAGGGAGGCCAAAGGCGTCGCATGGCGGTCCGTGCCCGGAAGATCCGTTCCAATCAGAACATATTTGCCGGAAAACCAGTCTTGAGGAAGAAAGGCAACGGTATGGGCGGGGTAGCGCGGGAACGGCCCCGCCTCATCAGCCGAAAACGCGGGGTACAGGATCCGGCTGTCAAAAGGCGTCTTTTCAAAACGCTGATTTGCAAGCGCTTCGGTGAATAGCGGTGTCTCGCCATCATTGACGGGCAGATGCCGCAGAATGCCATCTGCATCGTCTCTCTGCAAAATCACAGACCCCGGTTGCCGGCGTTCCACTACGGAAGACAGATAAGCAGCTTGTTTTTCCGTCAGAAGACTGGCGGGGACGGTCGCCAGCACAACAGGGGCCTTAAGGTCATCGAGAATCCGAAACAGTCGGGCGTCTTTTTCCGGTTCGCTCGGGCTGTCAAACAGCACGTCGATGCCAATCCCTGCCGGTCTGGCCGCATCGAGGGAGACCAGCAATTCGGCCAGAAATCCGCGGTCAATCGGCGAGCGGTAGGGGAAAGAAGCCAACGTATCTTCTGTGATCCTAACAATCACAATATCCGTGTCGGAGACTTGCTCGCTGGGCATGAACTCCAAGACGGCAAGGTCGCCAACGATCGGGTCAAGTCGGCTGGCAACCGGTATGGCAATCAGCACTGCGAGCAGCGCTGCGCAAAAAGCACTGCCCCAGCGCCCCAGAAAACTGGTTTCAGGTCTGCCAGGCGGCGACGAGGTTGTCATCGCACGCCGCCAAATGTGTTTTGCCAGTCGACAGCTGAGAACACCTTAGTTCGGTGCATCAAATCGTTGGACTTCTGATTGCGTGCCATCAGCATAAGTCAACTGCACAGATATGAACTGCGTCGGCTTCGGAATGGTCGCATGAACGGTCGACCCAGGCCCGCTGGAAGGGATTGCATGCGGATTGTCAGGATCGCAAGCACCGATCTCAAACGTCTGATCCGGCGCATCCGTATCCAATCCATAACGCACTTCATCAATGGCGCACCGGTAACTGATCAAATGGGTGAAATAAACCAGCCGCTTGCCGTCATAGTCCCGGTAGCTGAGCCAACCATTCGGCATGCGTTCAAGGATATCTTTTTGCCCTGCGATAAGGGCCAGGCCCGGACTGAACTTGATCTGGAACGGTCCCTGTTCTTCGCCGCGAATGTCGGTGTATTTGACAACGATATCCATTTCGCCAGCATTGCCCGGCAGCTCGATCATCGGATAAGCGATCGGCCGGCCAGTCGTTGGATCCATGGAATTCGCCATGAAACCGGTCGACTTGAAATCCTGATCCGGCAGTTTGACGAAGATCTCTTGCGTACGGTCGGCAATCGCGAGATTGATCATCCATCCCTGATTGCTGCGCATGGCATTGATTTTAACCGGATTGCTGAGGGCAGCGGTGTTCATGACCGATAAGGCCGCCAACCGTGTCTTGGCATCTTCCTGCCATTGGGCCGCCATCTGCTGGTCGATGAAGTACCTCAGGAACCGTCCTTCATCGACGCGTTCCTGAAATTTCTGCAACAGCTCCAGTTCCTGCGTCTTGTCAGCGAGCGATTGCTGACCAACTCGCGCCGCAGAAAAATCCTGGCTCAGAGCGTAGTAGGCCGGTGTGAAATCCGGATATGCATCAATGAACGCAGTCAAGCGGCGAACGCGTTCCTCGCGCTCTTCCAACAAGATCTCGGCAAAGAGTGTCGTTGGATCGCGCCGGCCTTGCGAAAAGGCATTATAGACTTCTCGCGCGCCTGCCCGCCCTTCCTGAATTTTCAACACCGATTGGAACCGGACATGCGGATCGACTTGCGGTTCGCCGAACGCAAAATACTTCAGGTAATCCTGACGAGCTTTGGGATAATCGCCTTTGATCTCCCGCAAACGCGCATTGGCATAAAACTCATGCGGACGCTGCGGATTTTCGACCAGCAACGACCGGCTCTGTATCTTGGCAAACAGTTGCTCGATGCCTCCAGATGCTCCTGAGCCGATTTGGGCAAGCCTTGCCTTGGCAAGTTCAGAGAATGCCCCTTGGGGGAACCGGTCCAGATAGGCCTGGATCTGCTGGCGATCATCGGAGTCCTTGACATCGTTCCAGAACTGCAGTTCGACTTGAATGGCATCAGCACTGAGTGGGGCTGCCGATTGTGTCCCGGTGTCCTGCGTTGCTCCGCCAGGCAGCAGCACGATATCCTGCGTCAAAGAGGAATGGTCCCACGGCACCTGTTCGCCGCCAGTTGCCTCGACCACTTGCTGGCGAACGCGCTTGAAGACCGTTTCAATCGACGCGCCAGGAACAAGCATTTCGCGAGCAATTGCAGCGGTGTAAGGGCTGTTCAATCCAGCTCCGTCTGTCGCGGTGCTGCCAGGGGCGGTCGCGAAGGAAATGAAGCTTCCGCGCGGCGTGCTGGTCAGAAGGGAAAAACCACCGGCCGTCCCGCCCGCAGAGCGTGTCAGAGCTGTGTTGCGGCACGCATCCAGAATGACGATGTTTGCGCCTTCATGTGAGCTCTCAACTGCGGTGAGCACCCAGTCGACTGAAAGAGCCTCGAACTCAGCATCAACTTCATCCCGCAAATCCGCTTCAAGCGGCGCTAGATAGTTCTTTCCACCCGCTTCAAACCCATGCCCAGAATAGTAGAACGCCGACAAGGAGCCCTTCGGCGCTGCTTTCAGTTTGTCGGAAAAGTCCCGGACCGAGCGTTTCATGGTGCGCAAGTTGGCATTCAACACGAGCTCTACCGTAAACCCGGCGGATCTGAGACTGTCCGCAACCAGCGCGGCATCATTTGCCGGGTTTTTCAACGCAGTCAGTGTCTTACTGTCATAATCGGCATTACCAATCACTAAGGCGTGCCGCTCGCTTCCAACTGCAGAACCGCATATGGTCAAAATAAGCACAAACGCCAGAAACATGGTGTTTTTGAAAAGACTTCCCGGCAATGTCAGGGCCATCTCACGCCTCCGTTGACGGATATGTTCCGATAATTTGATATGAGAAAGAACCTAACGTCAATTCCAGGCGCATGCAGTGCCCGACCTTTTTGAAATTCGACGTCAACTGACCCGCCAACAGTGTTGAGCCGACAGCTCATGCTTTTATCTCAGGACTCTATCTATTGAAAAACGCTTTCGTTTTCGCAGCGAGTTCTGATTTTGGATGGTAAGTGCACCCGTCAATAACCTCCAGATCACCCACCTTGTTCAGAGTATGCAATTTGCGTCCAGGCCACAACGGTCCCGGTGTCAGCGTTTCATGGACCGACTGCTGAAACGTTGTCGGGCTTAATTCGTCAACACGGGCAAAGGCAAGTGCCGCACCATAGCCGTGCCGGCAATCCTGAACCGGGCGCCATAACTCTCCGCCCTGCGAAAAGAACCGTCCTGCTGGCCGAGCGGCGCGGTCATCAACGAGGACAGGATTTTGCTCGTGGGCATGCCAAGGGCCCAACAAATCATCTGCATAATAGACGCTCAGACAGTCGGAATACCCGCCGACACCGTTTCGGGTGACGGCAAACATCCAGAACCGCCCCTCAAACTCAATGATGGTCGCATCTGCCGCTTCTACACCGGTTAACAGCACAGTGTGCCGCTCCCATTGGTCGGGAAATCTTGCTGCCCTGTAAAGCACGACTTCCATATTCGTAGAACTTTCCGGGATCATCCAAAATTCTCCATCCCGTTCAAAAACAAAAGGATAAGAAAGATGCCACGGTTCTTCCAACACCGTTGATACTTCGCCGATCGGACCGTCTTTTGTCATCTCCACCATAGAGATGACACCCTTTTGGGTGTCGTGCGGCAGGGCTTCGAAAAACAGATAATATCGGCCATCCGTTTCGATTGGAAAAGGATCGGCGAAGAACGTGTCATGCGGGCTTTTGAGAACGTGCCAAGGCTCTCCGCTCAGGTCACGGGTGCCCGCAACGCCTTCACCGTCAACAAATCTCCAGCCCACCCGCCAATGGGACGTGTAGAAAAACGCTCTGTAGACAGATCGGACCAGCGTGACCGCCGTTTCCCGCAACACCCGGCTCAGGACCTGTTTCTGCGTGACCACTTGAAGTGCCTCTGCCTTCATTGGTGTGCCGTGCGCGTGAGACCCTTCAACGACCTTCTTGATCAGAACTGCCACTCTCGAATAGACGGCGTCCATTGCACCGCCAAGTCCTCGTGCGGCCTCGAGCGAGGCGGTTCCGCAGGCCGCAACGGTGCCAGCTTGCCGATCGATAACTTCTATGAGTGGTGTCCCTTTGCTCATCAAGGCAGAGAACAGGGCTTCCTCACCGCAAGCTCCGTTGTATCTGACCTCAAAAGTCTTGGAGCCGCTGCTGCCACTTCCACTAGCGGTGAGATCGAAAACTAGATCAGTATCTTTTCCGCTGGTCTGAGGCAGCTCCAAAGGATCCAGTTCGCTCATGCCGGAGAACGGATCTGTACCGAGAACACGTTCCTCAAGCTGAAGGGCCGTTTGCAGTTCCCTGGATACTGGAGGCGATGGTTTTATCAGCTGATACACCACTTCCTCTGACTGAGACGTCTTCAAAAGCTCGGATAGATGCAACAACCAGCGCCGGCACCGGTCTGTTTCGACAACGATCCCGATCCTCATGAGACCGCCTTAACCTGATGCTTGTCCGCGGCTGGGTCTTTGCCAGTCGCAAGGGCTTCATACGCATCCACCATGGCTTTCAGCGAATACCGCTCTTTCAAATCACCGCTTCGATCACGAAGTGTCTGCGCCACTTTCGGGTTATTCAATACCGTCGCGATGGCACTCGCGAATGCTTCGGGGTCCATTACGTCAACGAACAGCGCACATGGTTTGCCGTTGGCTTGAAGCACTTCCTGCAAGACCGGCAAATCGTTGGCAACAACAGGAACACCCGCCTGCGCTGCTTCAATGGCTGCAAGCCCGAAACTCTCCGCAGCAGACGGAAATGTGAACACGTCCAGACAGGCGAGAAATTCACCGATCTGGCTGGGGGCAAACTCACCCAGGAAATGAACACGGTTCGTTATTTCAAGTTTAGCGGCTTCATTTTGCAAACGCGTAAAGTCCGGTCCTTGACCAGCGATCGCGAAATGCCATTCCGGCTGCCTGGCAAGAATGGCTAAAACCTTGTCGATTTGCTTGGCCGGGTTCAACCGTGCGGAAACACCGAGAAGCGGCACACCGTTAGGCAAGCCAAGTTCCTCACGTGCCGAGGCTTTGTCCACCGCCCAGTCTTTGGTTTCAAATCCTTGCGGTATTAAGTCCAATCTCGACACATAGCGGTGTGGATAGCGGCCATAGGTATCGAGCAGGAAGTTGGAATTCACAGTGACCCGATCATAAATCCCGGCCATCCCGAGACTCTTGTCGAGAAGGGCAACCACTGGATTGATCAAGCTGGGTGCCGTTACCTGGTTGGCAACGATGACCGGACAGCCCGCAAGCCTGGCAACCGGTGCCCCGATCACATTTCCAAAATGTTGAAAGCAAAAGACGCAGTCCGGTTTGAAGTCCCGGATGGCATTGTAAAGCTCGCCCAAGAAAGAAAAGAAGCGCCACATGGACGGCCGGGTCTGACGCACGATAATGGTTTCCGGTGGCGCCGAAAAATCTTCCGACTTTTTGTAAAAGAAAAGATGCCGGACTGTGTGACCACGGTTTGTCAGGTGTTCCCCGAGCAGACGGGAAACTTCCTGAGCACCGGCATTTTCCGCCTGCGTCTGGACAAAGAGAATGCGTTGCCCACTCATTCTCACGATTCCTTCGCGTTCATACGATCCGGTGCCAATCCGCCCAATATACGCGTTGCCGTGACATTGTAGCCTGTCGCTGTTCGTGACCGGATGCTGACGAGAACGGCCATTGCAACAAGCGAAACAGCCGTGGTCGCAGCTGCACCGACAATCCCGAACATTGGAACAATCAAAAAGAAGCCAGCCACTCGAATGAAAACGCTGAGCGCTACGATCCGCAGATAAGCCCCCTCATGCCCCGTTAACATCAAGACAGGCGCCGCAGGACCGGTTGCTGCCATTGCGGCGCTTCCGAGACACAGGATCACCAGAACATGATAGTAAGCCATGTATTCTGAGCCAAAGATCATCAGCAGCCAATGACCGGCGACACCGACAACGAAAAGACCGCCGACAACCGCAAGCGCTGTCAGGATGGCAAGGGTCTGCAGCAACCGAAGCAAACCGCCCTCATCCGCTTTATAATAGAGCTCCGGAAATTGCCGCATGGCAAACATGTTGAACGCGTCCGCAACGGACGCAAATCCGTTGGCAAGGCGTGTTGTGACAAAATAGGCGCCCGCTGCAATCGGATCGAGCAAATAGCCGACCAGAATGACGTCGAGATACTGATTGGAAGACTCCAAAATACTGGCGAACCAGAGCCGCGTAGAAGATGGCATCCAGCGATCAACGGCAAACTCCGGTTTGGCTGCAAATATCTCCGGATACATTCGGCGCAGCACCCGGGTCAGGAAAAAAACCTGCAGGGCAATCGCAACGACTTTTCCGAGGACGATCAAATTGACAACAGATGTGACGGACGAGCTCCAGTCAAAAACAAGACAGAAGATGAGCACAACGTTTGCAAACAGCAATGCGGTCAGCTCTCTTTGTCCGTCGCCGACCAGTATGCTGACAATCGACCGGGCAAGACTGGAGAAAAACAGAAGGAAGACAGCAGCAGCAACAAACAATCCAGCGCTCAAGGCTGCCGCCCAGTTGCTGTAGAAATAGACCATCCCCGCCATCACTATGGCGCCCAGAGTTGCGCCCAGCGCCGAGATCAACAACCCAAATACGATCCCGCCTTTGGCAACAGAAATGCGGCCGGCGGCAACATTTTCGTTCCAGATCCGGATGATCAGCATTTCCTGACCGAAAGCTGAGGCAACAGCTGCCATGGAAGCCGCACTGAAAAACAGCGCAAACTGGCCGAACTGCTCCTCGCCCAATACGCGTGCGCTCAAGGTGAAGAGGGCGAAGGCCGACAGGATAGAGGCAGCCTTGACCATCATCGAGATGATCACGCCTCGAGTTTCCGACCTAAGGGCGAACGATGCCAGAGAGGCGAACAGGTTTTTCATGCCTATGGAACGAAGCCCTTTCGGATGGCTTGGCCAAGAACCATGCCATTTAGAGAAATCAATAGCCCGAGGGCGAGTGGCGAGAATAAAGCCTCTTCCTGAAAAATTCCGTTCACAAGAACGGTTAACAAAGCAAAACTCGCGGCAATGTGAAGAGATGCACCTGTAAAGGAAGCCACCCTAAGTGTTTGCCACCCGAGCCAGATGTATACTCCAAGTAGAAAGAACGCAGCTGGCCCCATTTGATAGAGCAAAACTCCAACCGCACTCTCGATTGCGACCGGCGTGCGCCCAGCGGCCTGATAAGCCGGCCAGTCCAGCTGAGAAAAGTCGGTACCGAGGTTGCCTCCCACACCGATGCCATGTCCGAAGGGGAAACCAAGAAAATTGTATAGCCCGCCCATGAAGCCAAGCACGTGAAAGTCGCCGATATGAAGCCCGACCAAAATTCCAGCGACGGCATAGAGTGCTAATACAAACCCAGTGACCCAAAGGCTCATCCGCGCGCCAAAGAGCTTGAATGCGAACCATGCTCCGAGCACCAGAATGAACAGAATCAAGGCGCCTTTCGCATTGGCAACGACGAGCAAAGGGAACAGCAACAACGCCATGATAACAGAACCACGAAACAGCGCGAACACAAGCAGAAAAGCCACCGCGTACGAATAACTGATCGCGTGCATGTTTGGCCCCATGAGACGTGTAACCCTCAGGTCCAAGCCGTCGAGCAAGGGTGTGTTGAACAAATCGACACGAAAGGCATCGAGAAAGCCCAGCATGACGTAACCGGTTTCCCGCGCTTCCTGGTCCCATTCAAGTGACAAACGCGCCGATCGCATATCCAGCTCCCAGTAGCTTTCGCCTCCGGTGAAGTAGAGCCAATCCTCCCGGAAAATCAGTTCGATATATCCCATTAGAAGGAAGATCGTACCGACGATGAAGAGCGGTACGGTAAGGCCAAATTCAAACCGCCAAAAGGTGATCAAGGCAATTTGGAAGATGAGGATCGGCGTCAGAATGTTCCGGAGGTAAATGACAGCGGGGGTCGGGTTTTGAACAAAACCGATCAGAAAATAAAAAAAGACGAGCCCAACTGCGCCAAAGGTCAGGTTCATGATGAGATCGATGGACCTGTTTTGTCCGCGAAACCGGGTCCAGTAACTGGCGAAAAACGCGGACCAAATCGATACGAGTATGACAAAGTTGTATCCTCGAATGATTTTGAATTCATCCGGGCCGCTGAGGTTAGACGAAACCATTGACACAAAGAAATTCTGGAACAACAGGGCAATGATGACGCTGATCAATGCAGTGCGCGGTGCGTAGTTCGCGAGGAGAACACTGAGGACCAGAGCCATAGGAACCGCGATCAGCGGGCTTAAAATGTGCCCCGCAACCGGCAGTCCGATGAGCAAAAAACCACCTATTACTGCAGCCACCGAGCCCATCGGCTCCCGGCTCCAGTCAGGCCCCTCAGAAACCAGGCCATAGAGTTGATTTTTATCGACAGTTCTCACGCAAATACCAAGCTCTTCGGGGCTGTCGTGCTATGCATTTCGTCATACCGAAGGCGGTTATGTTTAACGGATAGTTATTGATTGATTGCTAAGTTTTTGCCAGCCGACGAACCCGCATACGAACCACTGCGCCAAACCTAGTTTTGATTAGAGTGCTTTTCGATACGACTGGAGCGCCTTGACATGACCGCCATTCCAGGTGGAGCTTGGAACCAAGAGACTCCGGAAGGTCCGTTTTCACAAGACGGAAAACAGCGATACGGCGCATTCAACCAGGGTCTGATTGAATTCTCGCAAATCATCGGGTTCTTCCGCCGGAACCTTTTGCGCATCACGATCATCACAGGCGTTTTGACAGCGATCGCGCTTGTCCTGTTCTCGCTTTATCCGTTCCCGTACAAAGCGACTGCACTTGTTCTGGTTGACCCGCGCGAGCGCAGAGTGACACTTACCGAAAACGTTTTGCCGGGCATTGGATCAGATGCCGCTTTCCTGGAAAGTATCGTCCAAATCGTTCATTCCGATGGGTTTCTGCGCCCAGTGTTGGAAGATCTGGACGCCAAGACCGATCCGGTTTTTGCGCGTTCTGTAGGTCCTGACGACCGTGAATTGCTCGCAGCCTTCAAGCGGCGTTTGCAAGTCAATCGGGTGGGCGCGACTTTCATTGTAGAAATATCGTTCTCATCCAACGACCCAGATAAATCCGCTCTTTATGCCAATGCAGTCGCGCAAGCCTTCGTAGACAGCCAGACCGATGCTTTGGTGACCGCGAACGCCACTGCAGCTTCGTCCCTGGAAGAACGCCTGAACGACTTGAGGTCAAACCTTGAAACTTCTGAAAAAGCCGTTGCGAGCTTTAAGGCAGAGAACGGCATCATCGGCGTCACTCAAGACAGCACTTTGTTACAACGTGAGCTCATCACACTGAACGAACAGATTGTTGCTGCAAAGGCCGAAACAGAGGCCATCCGTTCAAGGGTTGAAAAGATCAGCACAGGCGCGGGTCTTCCGTCCACGACCGAACAATCGGACGCGGCACAGCTTGCAGAGCTGCGCCGTGAACGAGGCCAAATCCTCCAGAACCTCTCCGAGTTCAGCCGGGTCTACGGCGACCGGCATCCCCGTGTCACCTCAGAGCGCAGCAAGCTAGCCGGAATCGAACGGCAAATCTCTCTGGAACAAAGCAGGCTTCTTGCGATCCAAAAAGAGCGGCTTGAAAGCGCCAATTTCACTCTTCAAGCTTTAACCAATGAGCTCGATCAGAGAAAACAAACGGCCCTTCGAACCGAACGCGCCATGGTTCAGCTTGCAAGCCTGGAGCGTGAAGCAACCGCAAACCGGCAGCTGTATGAAGAGTTTCTGGCTCGGTTCAAGGCAACAGAAAAACAGAGTGGTCTGGAACTGGGGCAGGCTCGGATCGCATCGCCGGCCTTGCCTCCGCTGAAACCAAACCGGCCAAGTCGGGTTCTTGCTGGGCTTGTTTTCCTGGTCTTTTCGGGAGGCTGCGCGGTTCTTTATGCGTTTGCACGTGAGATGACAGGTGCTCCTGCAGAGAAAAAACGCGCGCCAAAGACGATGTCTCAATCGCTGTTTGGTTTTGGAAAACGTAAACAGACCAGACGCAAATTCAAAGAGGGCCACAAGCGATTTTCGGCGCCTGTTGGCAGATTGAATGAGACCATTCAGAAGATGGGCTTCCAGGAAGTCCCCGATCGCCCAATCCGCGCACAAAGACATGCCCGCGCGAAGGATCACGACCATCACCGGGCCCAGACCCAAACTCATGAAAGGTTCGATCCGAATAAAACTGCGCAGTATCTGAAGCGCGGTCCGCTGCGGCGTGACGTGAAGACCCTCCAAAGCAGAGGGGCAGTCGTGGTTGTAAGCTCACTTGAGCCGAACCTGGATCTGAGTGACGTCGTTCTCGGGATTGCAGCGCTTGCAGGACAGCGCGGGCTTCCCGTGTGGCTGCTGACTGAGAACCAGAACCTCATTGATACTCATCGGACAGCGCCCGGCTCCTTAGGCCTGCCTGCAGCTCGCGCAATTTCAATTGTTGATCCCGGGGAGATCGCAGCGAATCACTTCCGGAACCGGCGTTCTATCCTGGAGGTCGTTGAGGGCTTTTCAGTCAGCAACACAGCTCGTGATGCTTGCATGATCATTGACGCTCCGCCGGTGCGCAATCACGGCCAAGTCCAGCGCCTGTCAGAGTTTGCAGATCTGTTCGTCGTTGTAGAGGAAGAATTCGAACCGCACTCAATCAACGACGACCTTCTCTCTGGAATATCGTTAGAAGTGGAAGAAAAGCTACGTTGGGTAACGCTCTAATCTATTTCTACCAACCAGCATTTCTGTTTGCTGAACGTTAATTCCCTGACGTTATCTTGCACACTGCGAAAATTCCGGAGCCTGGCAAATAGACAATGAGTCCGCAGCGTCCAAGACATACTCAGAGTGACCAAAAAAAACATGGTCAGTGGGACGCCCGGCAGCTCGCTCAGCTAGCCCAGTCCTATCATGTCGTTGAGGTTCTCGGTGGGCTTCCAATCACATGGACGGATCGAAAAACCGCGGCCGAGACGCTGATCGCGCAAGCGCTCGCCAAGCGGGGTTCAGCCGAGAACCCCTATTATTCCACGTCTGCAAACGGACAAGTCATCGTCATGTGCAACGAGGACAATGCCGTGCGCCAGGAATTCCTCCAAGCAGACCAGATCCTTGCCGATGGGATGCCGATGGTTTGGATCGCTCGGATAAAACATGGTTTGCAGAATATCGAACGTGTCGCAACGACTGACCTTTATCACGACGTCGCGCTTGTGGCTCAAGATGTCGGCGCATCCTTCTATTTGCTCGGCGCCGATGAAAAATCCAACGCGGCGGCAGTCAGCAACACCCAGAAATTCTATCCCGATCTACACGTCGTTGGCCGGAGAAACGGCTATTTTGGGGCGAACGAAGAAGATGCAATTGTCTCGGAGATCAACGACCTCGCACCAGATATTTTATGGATCGGCATGGGGGTCCCCCGAGAGCAGCAGTTCGTATCTCGGAACCTCAAGAAACTGACCAATGTCGGTGTCATAAAGACCTCAGGCGGGCTATTTGATTTTCTGTCACTCAAGAATCCTCGCGCGCCGGAATGGATGCAAAATCTTGGTCTGGAGTGGCTCTACAGGACGATGCAGGAGCCACGCCGTCTCGGGCCCCGCTATCTTCAAACCAATCACAAAGCATTTTTTATCATGCTGAGAGACTGAGCGTATGTGGGTGCGCACTCTGGCAAGGCTTGTGCTGCCCGCATGCCTGGCAATGACTGCCTTCGGAGGTTCAAATGCCAGTCCACAAAATGCTGATCATTGTTTTTCCGCTCAGGCCTTTCCGGCATTTGAAAATCCTGCGCTTCTCGAAGCGATGGCGCGCGGTGTGAACCTACCCAATTGGGATGCTAATGACATTGCTTACCGTCCTGATTTGAGCACTCTTAGGCTGCTTTATACAAACGGCTTTACGCACATCCGCCTCCCCGTTTTTCATAAAGCGTTCAATACGGGCGACTGGGGATCCGAGGATCTTTCCAAGTACTCCGACGAACTCTTGGCTATGTTGCAAAACCTGCTTGCCACCGGTTTTACGGTAACGGTCGATTTTCACCCGGACGGGACGTTCAACCACGTCTATCGAACGGCACCGGACGAAGGATACCGACGTCTCGAAGACAGTTGGCGCTATCTTTCATCAGTTCTGGAAAGCACCAATCCAGCAAAGGTCGCCGTTGAGTTTCTAAATGAACCGGATACATTGCAAGAAATCTGGGAGGACCACATCCGACGGCTCTCCAGCCAACTAAGGGAATGGCTTCCAAATCATACGTTCGTCGTTGGCCCACACGGCCCCATGCGCCACGAAAGTCTTGTGAACTTTCCGCCACTGACCGACGCGAACACCGTTTACGCAATTCACTTCTACGATCCATTCATTTTTACCCATCAGGGCGCCGAATGGCATCCGCCGGACGATACGGCACGCCTTGCCACTGGCGTCCCTTTTCCAACGAAAGAAAACGATGCCCGGATCAGATCGCTGGTCTCCCGGCTCCAGGCGGAAGGGCATGACCAAGCCGCTGAGGAAATTCACCGGGTTTTCGAAGAGCCATGGACCAAAAAAGACGTCCAGAACGCCTTTGCGACAATTGAAAACTGGTCGCAGAAGTATGGGCTGCCGGTAGTCATAAATGAGTTTGGCGTTCTTTCCTACGATGCGCCGCGAAACGACCGCCTCTATTGGCTACAGACGGTTACAAAGGAAGCCGAAGCCCGTTGTATCGGCTGGACGCACTGGGATTATTCGGACGGTTTCGGTATTGTCGACTCGCGCACACAAGCATTGGACGAGGACGCGATAAACGCCCTGCTCCACCGTCCGGCTTCTCGAACAGCCGACTAGGAAACGCTGTTATGGATCATCAGAACATCAGTGTTCATTCCGGCTACCGGATCGAAGTCTGTAAGGAATACGATTTTCTATCCAATGAGTATTCAACTCTTTTCGAAAGCGCGGCGGCAACGGCCTTTCAAAGTCCGCTTTGGCTTCATGAATTCTACAAAACCCTTGTCCCAGGTTCCGGCGCAGAACCGATAATCATGAAAATCTATCGCGAGGGTCAGGAGCAACCAGAGGTAATTCTGCCGCTAGTGCGAGAAACGTATTTTGGAATTCAGATCATTCAACCGGCGGATCTTGGAGTGGCCGATTACAATGCGGTCATCGGATCGCCAAAAAGCCTGGAAGACGTCTGTGCTGTTCCTGGGCTCGCGAGCAAAATCCTCACGGCCATGAAGCCATATCATATTCTGCTCTTCCGCAAGCAGCCACCGTCCACCTTTGACGCGTCGAAGTTGTTTTCCAAAGCAAGAAAAACCCCGAACATCAGCAGCTCCTATGAAGTCGAAATCGAACAGACGCACGATCATTGGCTGAAGACGCATGTCTCCAAAAACATGCGCAAAGGATTGAGGCGAAAGCTGAGCGGGTTCCAGAAAGATCATGGCCCGCTTGAATACAGCGAACTCTCCAATGAGGCTGACATCGTGAACGCGTTCGAGATCATGCGGGATCTTCGCGCTGGCCGCTACGAAACAGACTTGTTTTCAAGGCCGGAGTATTTCGCTTTCTACCGGAACCTTGCGGTCAAGGGCGCTCAAACCGGCATGACTTCAACCTTCGTCGGCAAACTCGAAAATCGGATCATGTCGATCGATTTCGGCGTCCGTCACAAGGGCCGTTTCCTGTTTTTGCTGGCAGCTTTTGTCGATGATGAGGACATGAAGCGTTACTCGCTCGGGCTGCTCGGCCTTAATGAAAAGATCCGGCATGAAGCCGATTTGGGGACCACGATTTTCGATTTCACAATCGGTGACGAGCCCTATAAGCTCTCCTTTGGGGCAGAGCAAATTCCCCTTACAAATGTCACAGTCACAGCAGGCCCGATTGGCCAATTGGCATTCACCGCCTATCAGTCCCGCGGACCGTTCCGCAGGACTTTGAAGAAACTGATGCCAAAATTCAGCTGATGTCCTGGTTTGACCGCAGCATCAGCTGCGGCCTTTCCACGGAACGAGCCAGTTTTCAGCGCGGCGCATCAAGACATCAATGGCAAACCCAATCACACCGATCAATATGATCCCCATAATCACAATGTCGGTCAGCTGAAACTTACTGGCTGCGACGATCATCTTGCCGGCGCCCTTTTCAGCAGCCACCAGTTCAGCAGCAACCACCGTCCCCCAACAAACGCCCATCGCAACCCGGGCACCGGTGAAAATCTCGGGCAATGAATTGGGCACGATCACGTGCCACAGGATCTGCGATTTGGACGCTCCGAGGGAATAAGCGGCATGAACCTTGGATATATTGACGCCCGAAACCCCAGCACGCGCGGCAATCGTCATAATCCAAAGAGCGGCAAGGAACAGGAGGATAATCTTGCCGGACTCGCCGATCCCGAACCAGATGATCACCAGCGGGATCAAGGCCAAGGGCGGCACGGGCCGCATAAACTCGACGATCGGATCAAACCACCCCCGGAACCAGCCGGACAGTCCCATAGCATACCCAAGCGGGATGCCAATCAAGCTGCCAAGAAGGAACCCAGCGCATACTCGCAGCAGCGACCAGCCCAGATGGTCAAGCAAGGTAATGCCCTGATAGCCATCCCCGAAGATCTCAACATACCGGTGCCAGACAGCCTCTGGTGATGGAAGCCATATGGGCTCCATCTGCATGCCCTTGTCCGGGGTGAAGTTCAGCGACCCCTTTGCTGTCAGTGCGACCGAACCATCTGCTACAGATACAGGTGATCCAACAGCAATTGGCTGACCATCGATGGCGGTGATCTTGAAGCCTTCGTCCTCACGGCCCTCATCGTTACGGTTGACCCTGATCAGACCACTCCGCCAAGCGGCAACACTGTCGACATCGTTTTGCGCAAACCCACTGCTCGGGGCTGGTTCAGGCAGCTCCACATCTTCCCCGAGCTTGTGCACCACGACGGTCACGGTCGCGCTGTCGGTTTCTCCGGCCGAATTTTCAGCGGTGTAGGTAAACTCGGTGGTGCCCATATATGGTCCGGGCACATGGATTGGGGTCAGTTTGGAACCTGTGAAGGCCCCCCAGATAAAGAAGACAGCAAGGACCGAAATGACGGAGGCGATCCGGTTTGCCTTAACGGCGCTCTCATCGCCGAATGTCACGGTCTTCAAGCTTGTGAAATCGTTCCGGTGAACAATCCTGAGCGTGAAAAAATGAACGATGAAAAAGGCGGCCGCAAAAATCGCGATATAGGCAATGAGAATGGTCATTGGGCAGCCTCCGCGCGGCCCATGATTTCCTCTTCCATTTCCCAAATCATATTGAGGATTTCATCGCGTGTTTCTGAAAAGCCTTGTTCCCGCTTGACCTCACGAAGATCTGCATTCACGGCACTGTCTGCGAAGGGGAGCTGATACTCCTTGTGTATCCGTCCGGGCCTTGGCGCCATCACCAGCAGGCGTTCACCCAGCAAAAGGGCCTCCTCAACAGAGTGAGTAATCAGGATCACGGTTTTGCCGGTCTCCTTCCAAAGCTTCAGAACGAGCCCCTGCATCTTCTCGCGTGTCAACGCGTCCAGTGCTCCAAGTGGCTCATCCATCAAAATGACATCGGGTTCGTTGGCCAGACACCTTGCGAGCGCAACCCGCTGCTGCATCCCGCCAGAGAGTTCATAAACCGCTTTTTCCTTGAAGTCCTGCAGACCGACGATTTCCAGGAGATGATCAGTAATCTCATCTCTTTCCGTCTTCGCCATTCCCTTCATTCGGGGGCCGAAATCGACATTATGGCGCACGTTCATCCATTCAAACAAAGCGCCTTTTTGAAAGACCATGCCCCGTTCCGGCGCCGGTCCTGTTACCGTCTCGCCATTCAGAACAACCTGACCGTCAGTTGGCGCCAGAAAACCAGCGATTATATTCAAAAGCGTTGTCTTGCCGCACCCGGAGGGACCAAGAACGGAGAGCAATTCACCGTCGTTCAGAGTGAGGGAAACATCTTTAAGCGCCTGGATCGAACTGCCATTTGGCAGGTCAAAGCGCATGGAAATATTGTCTAATAGAAGCGGCACTTCACTCTCCCGGTTGCCCAGCCTGGATGGGCAGCGAGCTTCCCGCCCGCTGCACCGTTTTCGCGAAACCGCAGTTTACATGTTGGCGGCAGCACCGAGCGCAGACGTGTCGACCGCGCCGTCATAGGAATCCCGTGCAGACGGGATGCTGCCGGCATTCACGAACACTTCCGCAACGCCCTTCATGAATTCCTGCGACCCGCCGCCGAGCCACTTGGCGCTAAGCTGATCTTCAACGCTCGGAAACACGAAGGTTGCCATGGTGCTCGAGGTGTCATCTTCGGACATACCTGCGTCTTTTGCGATCACAGGAAGCATTTCAGCGGTGTTGTCGCCCGAGTTCCACATTGCATTGGCATCGGCCGTCACTTTCAGGAACTTGGCCAGGGTGTCACTTTCCTCTGCGATAAAGTCTGCAGGCGCAGATGTCACATCAAAGACCAGAATGCCGAGCTCTTCCTTCTCCGCACCTGTAAGAAGGACATTGCCATGCTCTTTCATGCGCCGGAGCGCACCACCCCACCCACAGACCATGTCGAGGCTACCCTGGGCAAAAGCCGCAGCGCCATCAGGCGGTGCCATGTCGACAATATCCATTGTGCCGATATCGACACCGAAATGCTCCATCTGCTTCAAGAAGCCATAGTGAGCTGCCGTACCGATCGGAACACCGACCTTCTTGCCCGCAAGCTCGCTGGCGCTGTCCTTGTCGATTTCAAGCTTCTCAGCAACGACGCAGTTGTCGTTCTCCGAGTAGCTCACAGCCACATCGACGATTTGCAGGTCCTGACCAGCGGATGTTGCGACGACGAAAGGTGGAACACCCTGGCTGACTGCGATCTGAACATCTCCGGAAGCCATCGCTGCCGACATCGCGGTGCCTGTGTCGAAGGAAACCCAGTTCACTTTCATGCCCAGCGCTTCGTCATAGAGGCCCTTTGCCTTGGCGTACTGGAACGGCATCGGCCATTCTAGAAAATATGCAACTGTCAATTCCTCTGCTGCTGCAGGCTGGAACGCCCCCATCAGGGCCAGAAGCCCAACTGCACCACCAAGTTTCGATTTCAACGCCATGGTTCCACTCCGTTATGTTTGTGGGTCTGCCAAGCACTAACAACAGGTATTGCTCACAAGCGCGCTGGCATTTGGTGACCGTCTCATTCCACTGGGTTTCAGGCAGTTCTGTCGCCGCCTTTTGTTTCCGGAAAAAGCGTATGAGCTGCGATTTCAGCTGACAAGCAACGGAATCCGTCTGGACCTATATCTGGCAAATCACTGGCCCTATTGCGTGATTGGTGGCTGTGCACAGTGGCGCATGATTGTGCATTGCGATGGGTTGCCCTCACTGTTTCGGCGGCGAACCACAAGCGCACGTTTTCAGCCGGATACCGGCAGGTTTTCCAATCAACTCTGGGGATGTGGCCATGGATGCTGTTCTTGCGAAAAACGACAATTCCGACGTCATTGCCGCCGACAAGGCGCATGTTTGGCATCATCTCATTCAGCACAAGACGTTCGAGACCGTAGACCCGCGCATCATCGTTGAAGGTAAGGGACTGCGCGTTTGGGATGCCGCTGGCAAAGAGCACCTAGACGGCGTCTCCGGCGGTGTCTGGACCGTAAACGTCGGTTACGGTCGGGAGACGATTGCTGACGCCGTCCGCGACCAGCTTGTGAAGATGAACTTCTTCGCAAATACGCTTGGATCTGTTCCAGGGGCCCTTTTTGCTGAAAGGCTAATCTCCAAGATGCCGGGCATGAGCCGAGTGTTTTATTCAAACTCGGGCTCGGAGGCGAACGAGAAAGTCTTCAAGATGGTCCGCCAGATTTCCAAGCAGCACCATGGCGGCAAAAAATCGAAAATCCTCTATCGTGACCGCGACTACCACGGCACCACAATTACGGCCCTGTCCGCTGGTGGTCAGGGCGAGCGTTCGGCTCACTACGGGCCGTTCACGCCTGGATTTGTCGCAGTTCCACACTGCCTTGAATACCGGAACCAATATGACAGCGCGGAAGCTTATGGTGAGCGCGCTGCTGACGCCATCGAAGAAGTCATCCTCCGCGAAGGACCGGATACGATCGGTGCGATCTGCCTTGAAACCATGACAGCGGGCGGCGGTGTCATTGTGCCGCCGGAGGGCTATTGGGAGCGTGTCCAGGAGATCTGCAAACGGCACCAAATCCTGATCCATCTCGATGAAGTCGTCTGCGGTGTCGGACGCCTTGGAACCTGGTTCGGATATCAGCAGTTCGGCATCAAACCTGACTTCGTTACAATGGCAAAGGGCGTGGCCTCCGGATATGCCGCAATCTCCTGCACCGTGACCACCGAAGAAGTCTTTGACATGTTCAAGGATTCGTCCGGTGATCCTTTGAGCTATTTCCGAGACATTTCAACTTATGCCGGTTGTGCCGCAGGTCCTGCCGCAGCGCTTGAAAACATGCGCATCATCGAAGACGAAGGCCTTCTAGAAAACACGCTGTCGATGGGCGCACGCCTGATGGAAAACCTGGAAGGCCTGAAGGAGAAACACGCCGTAGTTGGCGACGTGCGTGGCCGAGGATTGTTTGCAGGCGTCGAACTTGTGTCCGATCGTGAGACCAAGGAACCGGCTAATGAAGCCAAGGTTCAGGCCGTCGCAGGGCACTGTATGGCCCAGGGCGTCATCATCGGCATGACCAATCGGGCGCTTCCTGGCTTCAACAACACTTTGTGTCTCGCACCGGCATTAATCGCGACT
Organism: Roseibium sp. R5; assembly: GCF_055755305.1. Lineage (NCBI taxonomy): Bacteria > Pseudomonadati > Pseudomonadota > Alphaproteobacteria > Hyphomicrobiales > Stappiaceae > Roseibium > Roseibium sp. R5. The sequence continues at coordinate 2,108,474 of NZ_CM146910.1, read as the reverse complement.
GCCGATGACATCGACCACCTCACAAGCTCGATTGATGAGGCACTCACAGCGGTGTTCAGTTAAGGATCGGAATCCGGCCAATCCAGCGCCGGTTATCCCAGCTGGTTAAAGAGCAAAAACCCCGGCTTCTGTCCGGGGTTTTTCGTGAGTGACGGATTTTTCTGTTTAGACCTTCATGCGGCTGCTCGTCGGATCATAGAGCGGCTTGAGGCTCGCGGTTGCCGGCACGCGAGTGCCCGCAATCTCGATTTCATAGGCCGAGCCTAGAACATCAGCAGCACTTTCCCCCTCGCACGGCACGTAGCCAAGGCCAATCGCGGCGCCGAGTGCGTGTCCATAGGCCCCGGATGACAGGTACCCGCAGACCTCGCCCTCACGAAGGATCGGTTCGGCGTGGTAGAGCATGGGCTCCGGATCCTGTAGCTGGAACTGTACCAATCGGCTTTTAGGACCAGTTTCCTTGCGCTCTAAAATGGCGTCCCGACCGATGAAACCAGGCTTGGAGGTTTTGGCGGCAAAGCCGAGACCGGCATCGATGACATGGTCTTCGCAGGTGATGTCATGGCCAAAGTGCCGGAAGGCCTTCTCCATCCGGCAGCTGTCCATGGCATGAAGGCCGCACAGTTTCAGCCCCTCATCCCGGTCGGCCTCCCAAAGCGTTTCGAAGACATGCGCAGCAAACTCGGTTGGCACATAGATCTCCCAGCCGAGTTCGCCGACGTAACTGACCCGGTGGGCACGAGCGAGTGCCATGCCTATTTCAATATCCTGAGCCGTGCCGAACGGGTTGGTTTCATTGGTAAAGTCGTTTGGAGAAACCCGGCCAAGCAGCTCCCGTGACATCGGTCCCATCAAAGCCAGAACCGCTTCACCGGAAGTCACATCGGTCAGCACCACTTGGTTATCACCCAAATGACGCCGCAGCCACGTCTGGTCCGCCAGTCGGGTGGCAGCCGGAGTGACCATCAGATAAGCGGTTTCGCTCAACCGCGTGACTGTGACATCGGCCTCGATACCGCCAGCCTCGTTGAGCATCTGCGTGTAGACAATCCGGCCTGCCGGCACGCTCATGTCGGCACCGCAAACGTGATTAAGGAAACCTTCTGCATCCGATCCTTCAACGCGGATCTTTCCGAAGGAGCTCATGTCATATAGTCCGGCGCTTTCCCGGATCGCCATGTGTTCACGGGCGCTGTTCTCAAACCAGTTCTGGCGTTTCCAGGAATACTCATAGGCGCGGTCCTGTCCGGGATCTGCGAACCAATTCGCCCGTTCCCATCCGGCCAGTTCTCCCATCACAGCCCCCTGATCCAAAAGATGCCCATGGAGGGGTGTTCGCCGGATCCCACGCGCAGTCGCCTTTTGCCGGTAAGGGAAATGATCGGCGTACAACAGCCCGAGCGTTTCCTTCGATCGTTCAAACAGATAGGTCTTGTTGCCCTGAAACGGTTGCATCCGGGAGATATCGACATCCCCGAGATCAAATGGTTTTTCGCCGCTTTCCATCCAGGCGGCCAACGCCATACCAGCGCCACCTGCGGACTGGATCCCGATGGAATTAAAGCCTGCCGCGACCCAGAAATTCTCCAGTTCCGGGGCAAGACCCAGATGGTAGGCATCGTCCGGCGTAAAACTCTCAGGCCCATTGAAGAAGGTATGGATCCCCGCCTCGGCCAGCATCGGCATGCGTTCGACCGCAGCTGCAAGGATCGGTTCGAAATGATCAAAGTCTTCCGGCAGCTGGTCGAACTCGAACTGGTCGGGAATGCCGGTCATTCCCCAGGGCTTGGCATTTGGCTCAAATGCGCCAAGTAGCATCTTGCCGGCGTCTTCCTTGTAGTAGGCACACTCGTCCGGGACACGCAGGACCGGCAGTTGCCCCAGGCCGTCGATCTGCTCGGTCACGATGTAAAAATGCTCACATGCATGCAGTGGAACGTTGACCCCTGCCATCCGGCCAACCTCATGCCCCCACATGCCGCCGCAATTGACCACCATCTCGGCTTCGACAAATCCGGTTTCACCGTCTTGCTCCCAACTGACGCCGGTGGCTCTCCGGTCTTTGACCTCTATCCCGGTCACTTTGACCCGCTCCAGGATCTTTGCGCCTTTTTGGCGCGCTCCCTTTGCCAGAGCCAGTGCGATGTTTGCCGGGTCGCCCTGACCATCAAGCGGCAGGTAGACAGCTGCGGTCGCGCCACTTGTGTTGACATGCGGATAGCGGTTCTGGACTTCGCCGAGTGAAATTTCTTCAACCTCCACCCCGAACGCCCGTGCCATGGAGGCCTGACGCAGAATTTCCTCCCGGCGTTCTGCGGTCAGCGCCATCGTAATCGATCCGCATCTTTTGAAGCCGGTCGATAAACCCGTTTCGTCTTCGAGAGAGCCGTAGAGCTCCTGGCTGTATTTGGCGAGACGGGTCATGTTCTGGGTTGCCCGAAGCTGCGCAATCAGGCCGGCTGCGTGCCAGGTCGTTCCGCTGGTGAGCTGCTTGCGTTCCAGAAGCAGGATATCGCTCCAGCCTTGCTTGGCCAGGTGGTAGGCAACTGAACACCCGATGACCCCGCCACCGATAATGACAACGCGGGCTTTTGAAGGAATGGCCATGACTTATCGTCCAAATCTGGATTGAAAAAACTGACGCTTTGAAAGAGTAAAAATCACGCTTTTAGCCTGAGATTCTGCGGATCCCAGAGTGGTCCATCCGGCTGCACCGTGACGGGAAATCTTTGTCCGTAGACTTCGACTTCAAGATCCGTGCCCGCTTGGGCCAGATCCGCCCGGACCATGCCCAACGCGACGCAGGCATCTACGCGGAACCCGAAAGCCGAAGACGTGGTTTCGCCGACGATGCTGCCGTTCATCCAGATGTTCGACATGTAGGGCGGGTCGATTTCCTCGCTATCGACAAGGAAAGTGACAAAGCGCTGTTTTGGACCTTGCTGCTTTTCATTCAAGAGCGCGACCTTGCCGGGGAAGTCTTCCGCCTTGTCCAGCTTCACGAACCGATCGAGGCCGGATTCCAGCAGGGTATAATCCGTGCTCAAATCGCCTTTCCATGCCCGGTAACCTTTTTCAATCCGCAAGCTGTTGAGGGCATACATGCCAAAGGGCTTTGCACCCGCGCTGACAACTGCGTCATAAAGTGCCGGAATATCGGACATTGGCGCGTGAATTTCCCAGCCCAGCTCCCCGGCAAAACTCACCCGGTAAAGCTCGCAACTGGTCCCCGCCACCTCAGCTGTTTGAATGCTGAGCCATGGCAACTCCAGGTCGGCTGTTGTTCCGATTTTCTCGAAAAGGTCCCGGGATTTCGGCCCAGTTACGATTAGCGTCGAAAGCTCCGAAGTGATGTCGGACAGCTCAAGACTGTCTGGCAAATGTGCAGCCAGAATTTCAAAATCGTGCCACTGCGCGGATGCTGCGGTGATCAGTACAAAGTCGTCCTCGCCCTTCCGGATGATCGACATCTCCGTGTGTACCCGGCCCTTGGACGTTGGAAAATAGGCGAGCGTCATCCTCCCAACTTTCGGCAGGCCGCCAGAGATACGGCCCCGCAACCAATCGGCAGCTCCGGCACCTGACAGTTTGAACCTCGAAAATCCCGGAAGATCCAAAACGCCAACACCATCGCGAACGGCCAAGGCTTCTTCGCGCACACGCCCGAACCAAGGGCCTTTGCGCATCCAGCTTTCTGTCGCTTCAATCGATATGTCGTCGCCGTCTTCTGCAAACCAGTTGGCACGTTCCCAACCGTTGTAAACTCCAAATTGGGCACCGGAGGCTTTCAGTTTTTCATGCACCGGGGACAGCTTCTTGTCTCTCCCTTCCGGCCACTCATAATGAGGATAATGCATTGCGTATTCATGGCCGTAGACTTCCATGCCCTTGGAAACGCAATAATCATGATCTGTATAGTCCGTGAAACGGCGTGGATCGAGGCCCCAGCAATCCCATTCGGTTTCGCCTTCGGTGATCCACTCGGTCAGGATCTTGCCAGCGCCACCGGCTTGAGCAATTCCGAACGTGAAGACACAGGCTTCAAAGGCATTTTTCACACCCGGCATCGGGCCAATCAGCGGGATGCCATCAGGTGCATAAGGGATAGGGCCGTTGATAACTTTTGAGATTCCCGACATGCCAAGCAGCGGCACACGGGCCATGGCGTCTTCGATATACCATTCCAGCCGGTCAAGATCGTCGGGATAAAGCTGGAAGCTGAAATCGTCCGGCATCGGATCATCCGGCGTGACCCAGTGTGCCTTGCAGTTCCGCTCATAGGGACCAAGGTTCAGTCCGGTGTTTTCCTGCCGCAGGTAATAGGACGAATCCACATCCCGGAGCAGCGGCAGTTTCCGGCCATGCTCCTTGGTCCATGTTGCAAGCTCGTCCATTTGTTCGGTCAACAGATACTGGTGGCTCATCACCATCATCGGCACGGTGCGCCCGCCATAGGGTTTGAACCACTCGCCAACACGCTGGGCATAGTACCCCGCTGCGTTGACAACATATTCGCACCGGATCTCACCCTTTTCCGTTTCGACGATCCACTCGTCATTTTCTCGCCGGACACCGGTCGCAGGTGTAAACCGCACCACCTTCTGCCCCATGGCCCGCGCGCCCTTTGCGAACGCCTGTGTGAGCTGTGCAGGATCCATGTCGCCATCGGTCGGGTCCCAGAAACCGCCCGCAAGATCGTGCGTCTCCATGAAGGGATAGGCGTCCTTCAGATCCGCGACCGACATCATGTTAGTTTCGATGCCTTGCCGGCGGGCCATGGAGTTCGCCCGCTCAAACTCCATCATGCGGTTCTTGGAATGCGCCAGCCGGACAGATCCGGTCACATGATAGTTGATCGGATAGTCCACCTCATCGCCGAGACGCCTGTAGAGCTCGGTCGAATAGCGCTGCATGTTCATGACCGCCCAGGAGGACGAAAAAGTCGGGATGTTTCCCGCAGCGTGCCATGTGCTGCCAGCGGTGAGCTCATTCTTCTCCAGAAGGACACAATCGGTCCAACCGGCTAGTCCGAGATGATAGAGAACCGAGGCGCCGACCGCGCCTCCACCGATGATCACGACACGAGCTGTAGTGGGAAGGTCCGACATTGCTGGCTCCGGTTTGATTTGGGGTAGAGGCTCGATTAGGGCCTGGCTTCAAAGGGTTAGGTTCAAGGGTCAATAAACGGGCGGTGAGATGATCCAGACAGCGATCGCCGGTTCAGAATAAGGGTTTGCCCAGCGGTACTTGTTGCCGCGAATGCGGAAGGAATCGCCCTTTCGAATGAGAAACGGTTCGCCCTCGAGCCAGATTTTCAGCTTGCCAGACACCAGAAACGCGAGTTCCTGAGTTGGCCGCATGATTTCATCGTTGCGTTCAGACCCTGGAAGAAACGTGGAATGAATGACCTCAAAACTGTCGGTCAGATCCGGGGACAGCAATTGCTCAACAAGTCCGGGAACCCGCTCACCGATCATCCGGCGATCGGATGCGCGAACGATTTTGCCATCTTCCTTGGGGTTTGGTCCCTGCCTTGCGCCCAAAAGCGACGGCGGCACGTCAAACACGCCGGCCATGCGATCGATGTCTTCGCTCGACAGTTTCGAAATGCCGCGCTCGATCTGACTGAGCCAGCCGACCGACTTGCCGAGCCGTTCGGCAAGTTCTGCTAACGTCAACCCTTTTGTCTTGCGAAGTGCGCGCAAATCCGCACCCAAATTGGCCATGACCGTCTCGCCAGCGTGAAATTATTTCTAAAAATTTCACACAGAAAATGAAAAAAAGAAAGTTATTTTCACGACATCTGTTGTCGAATTGCGACATGCCAATGAGTTTGAGAGAATAAAAATTCGCTATGCGATGAGTTTTTGCGTCTCGGCTGCGATCGTTTTCTCTTCTTCGGCCTTTACGATCCAGATCGGAACGGCTGAGCCAAACACATGAATGCGGGACCTGTTGCTCTGATTGGACTGCGGATCGCAGGTCGCACCAAGAAATCCCAATCCAGAAATGATCTTCTGGCGCACAACAGCATCGTTTTCACCAATGCCACCGGTGAACGCAATTCCATCCAATCCGCCCATTGCCGCAATCATCGATCCGGCATGGCGAACAGCCCAATAGCAGAAATGCTCGACAGCAAAACGAGACGCGTCTGTCTCTGCCGCATGCAGGGCGCGCATGTCGGACAATCCCCCAAGACCCAGGAGGCCGCTCTTTTTGTTTAAGAGCTCTTTAGTGTCTTCAATTCCGTTTTCTTCGGCCAGCCGCAAGACCAGATTCCCATCAATACTCCCGGTCCGGGTGCCCATGGTGAGACCTTCCAGAGGCGAATACCCCATCGTCGTTGCCACGGATTGTCCGGACTTGATCGCACACAGGCTTGCACCATTGCCAAGGTGAAGGGCCAGCAGGCGTTCCGGCGCATCGGCCTGCACGTCTTTAGCCAGTGCCCGGACAAGCCCCTGATAGGAAATGCCGTGAAAACCGTAACGCCTTAGTGTTTCCAGCTCCGGCCGGTCGGGTAAGGCATATCGGCGGGCCACATCCGGGTTTGACGCATGGAATGCCGTATCGAAGCAGGCCACTTGCACCAGGCCCGGCGCCAAATCTCTGAGGGCTAGGATGGCAGCCAGATTGTGCGGATTGTGTAAGGGGGCCAGCTCATTGCAACGTTCGATCTCAGCAATGACTTGCCCATCTACACGGATCGCCGATTGAAGCACCGGACCGCCATGGACAACGCGGTGACCAGCACCGGTGAGTTCGGCAATGTTAACGCCAGCGGACCGGATGACATCCAAGATCGCGCTGAGCGCGGCGTTGTGATCCGGCAGGACGGCCGTTGTCTCTTCAGATTTCAATGTCTTGGATGAGACTTTCAAACGCGAAACGCCACCGATTTCAGTGGCGCTTCCAGACAGCGTTTCATCCAGGCTTTCATCGAATAGAGCGAACTTGATGGACGAAGATCCAGAGTTCAGAACAAGGATACCGCCCATCAATCACTTCCCTTTCCAGGACTTTACTGCGGCCGCATATCTGCCGGATCGATTCCGGCAACAACAACCGGTTTCTTCATGGCATCGCGCCGGAATGGCTCGCCGAGTTCCTGATTGATCAGAACTTCAACCAGCGTGGTCTTGCCGTTTTCCATCTGGTCCTTGACCGCCGCATCCAGCTTTTCGGTCAGCTCGTCCATCGTGCGCGCAACCTCCCCCTTAAGACCACAAGCCTTCGCAATGGCTGCATAGCTGACATTGTCGTCGAGTTCGGTGCCGACGAAATTGTCGTCATACCAAAGCGTGGAGTTCCGCTTCTCCGCCCCCCACTGGTAGTTGCGGAAGACAACCATGGTGATTGCCGGCCATTCGCTGCGGCCAATGGCGGTCAACTCTGTAACAGCAATGCCAAAGGCTCCGTCGCCCGCAAACCCGACGACCGGGGTATCCGGACAGCCAATTTTTGCTCCAACGATCGCCGGAAGGCCGTAACCGCAGGGACCGAACAGCCCGGGCGCAAGGTATTTCCGGCCCTCCTCAAAACTTGGGTACGCATTACCAATAGCGCAGTTATTGCCAATATCAGAGCTGATGATCGCTTCACGGGGCAAAGCGGACTGAATTGCCCGCCACGCCTTGCGCGGGCTGAGCCAATCCGGCTTTGCGGCACGGGCGCGCTCGTTCCAGCTCGTTCCCGGATCGTCGTCTTCGTGGTCCATGGACGATAACTGTTGCGCCCAGCGGGATTTCGTCTGCGCAATCTCGTGCTTGCGCTCTTCCCGCCCGGCATCACCTGCGTTGGGAGCCAGTTTTGAGAGGAGTGCCTGGGAGACTTTCTTTGCATCCCCGACAATACCAACGCTCACTGGCTTGGTCAGACCAATCCGATCGGGATTGATATCCACCTGAATGATCTTGGCATTTTTCGGCCAGTAGTCGATGCCGTAACCTGGCAAGGTCGAGAACGGATTGAGGCGCGTGCCAAGGGCTAGAACGACATCAGCCTTGGCGATCAATTCCATGCCGGCCTTTGAACCGTTGTACCCGAGAGGTCCGGCAAACAGGCGGTGTGAGCCTGGGAACGCATCATTGTGCTGATAACCGCAGCAAACAGGCGCATCCAGCCGTTCTGCAAGCGCAATCGTGTCGCCGATTGCATCGGCCAAGACAACGCCAGCACCGTTGAGGATGACCGGATGCTTGGCGTTGCTGAGCAAGTCTGCGGCTTCCTGAATGGCTGTATCACCGCCGGATGGGCGTTCAAAATCCACAATCGGCGGAAGGTCAATATCGATCACCTGCGTCCAAAAATCGCGCGGCATGTTGATCTGGGCCGGTGCGCTGGCACGTTTTGCCTGAAGGATGACACGGTTCAGAACTTCGGCAACGCGGGATGCGTCACGGACCTCTTCTTGATAGGCAACCATGTCCTTGAACAGGGCCATCTGCTCAACTTCCTGAAAACCGCCCTGCCCCAAGGTCTTATTGGCGGCCTGCGGCGTAACAAGAAGCAAGGGCGTGTGGTTCCAGTAGGCAGTTTTCACCGCCGTGACGAAGTTTGTGATACCCGGTCCGTTCTGGGCAATCATCATGCTGAGTTTGCCTGTCGCCCGGGTATAGCCATCGGCCATCATCCCACCCGAGCCTTCGTGCGCGCAATCCCAGAACGTAATCCCCGCCTTTGGAAACAGATCGGAGATTGGCATGAAAGCAGAGCCGATAATCCCGAAAGCATGCTCAATCCCATGCCGTTGCAGGACTTTTACGAAGGCTTCCTCTGTCGTCATTTTCATTTGAAACGCACTCCCTCACCCGCTCGCAATACGGGTACACGATTAACTTGAAATGATTTCATGCCGCGCTGCGATGAGAGGTCTTAGGGCCAGATCAATTCACTCGGTATATCCAGATACTAAGGCGATGACATCGCCCTACCGGATTACATCCGCGATCCGTTGAATCCCCTCCGGAATGCGCGCGGAGGGAATGGATGAATAAGCAAGTCGATAAAACTGATGATTGTCGTCTTCGCGTCCGAAAAACGCTCTGCCCTGATCAATCACGACCCCACTCTTTCGAAGTTTGAGTGCCAACTCGCTGGTGTTGACGCCCTCGGGCGCGCGCATCCAGAAGCTTGATCCACCATGACTGCCACCGCTGGCAATATGCAGGCCGTGGTCCCGAATTGCTTTATCCATGACGGAGCGTCTGCGCCGGTAAGCCTGCCCCATCCGGTTCACCATGGCATCATGATATCCAAGAGACAGAAAGTAGGCCGTGGTCCGCTGAATGTGACCAGGCGGATGCCTGAGCACCAACGCCCGCAGCGACCGTGCTTCCTGGATCAAGGGTTTGGCAGCGACGATATATCCAAGGCGTAATCCCGGGAACAGAGACTTTGAAAACGAGCCGACGTAAATAACGCTCCCCGCCCGGTCGAGGGACTTGAGCGCAGGCGTCGGCGCTTTTTGGAATGCCATTTCGAATTCGTAGTCATCCTCTACGATCACAAACCCTTCTTCCACGGAGCGGTTCAGCAATGCGCGGCGGCGGTCAATCGGCATGGTTGTATTGGTCGGACATTGGTGGCTGGCCGTGGTGAACACCACTTGGCAGTTGGCGGGAATGTCATCCGGGGGCAAACCATCTTCATCGACCCGCACTTCCGTAATTTGGCAACCTGTTTGATCGAGAATGTCGCGCAGTCCTGGATAACAAGGGTTTTCGATTGCCGCGACGCGATCCTTGTTCAACAAGACTTGCGCACAAAGCCAAAGCGCATTCTGCGCCCCCATCGTCACCAGGATCTCGTCTTGCTGTGCGGAAATCCCGCGGCGCGGCAAAATGTTTCTCACGATGTATTCGATCAGTTTGGGGTCGTCCTGTTCATAGGGATCGGCCGTCATGCTCTCAAAGTTCTTTCGGCCCAACGCCTCCAATGCACACCGGCGCCAGTTGTCATGATCGAAAAGGCGCGCATCCGGCTGGCCATAAATGAAGGGATACGGGTAATCACGCCAATCCGATGGGCGCACCAGGCTGGAGCGGTAGGAATACCGGGAGCTGACCATTTCGTCCCAGGCCACCGCGTCCTGCCGGTCTCCCTCCGACTGATTGAGCATCGGTGGTGGTGGCGCGCTCTCAGAAACGAAGTAACCCGATCGCCCCCTCGATGTCAGGTAGTCGTTGGCCACCAATTCTGCATAGGCCAGGGTGACCGTAATTCGGCTGACCCCGAGCCACTCAGCCAGTTTCCGGCTGGACGGCATACGTTCACCGGGCAGGAACCGGCCCGACAACACGCCTTGGCTGACCAGGTGTTGGATCTGTTGCTGGAGGGTGCCTTCAAACTTGGGGTCCAAATGAAACTGTTCGGATTTGATCGCCACGTCTGGATCCATTGTAGATATCAACTGGACCGACAGACTGTCATCAAAGCGGCAATTGTCCAACACCTTCTCAGCAAAAAAGCATCGGGCCCTGCTTCAGTGAGTGCGATCCATGCCGCACACCGAAACAGGGCCCGAAGTAAATCTTGGTTTTCTGACGGGTTAACCGCCGAAATCGTCCAACATGATGTCTTCGCGATCAACACCAAGATCGAGCAGCATGTTGATGACGGACTGGTTCATGATGGGAGGACCACACATGTAGAACTCACAATCCTCAGGCGCCGGGTGGTCTTTCAGGTACTCGTCGTAGAGTACATTGTGAATGAACCCGGTGTAGCCTTTCCAGTCGTCTTCCGGCAACGCGTCAGACAGCGCCACATGCCACTCAAAGTTCTCGTTCTCACGCTCCAGCATGTCGAAGTCTTCGACATAGAACATTTCGCGCTTGGAGCGCGCGCCGTACCAGAAAGTGACCTTTCGATCAGTTTTGATCCGGCGCAGCTGATCGAAAATATGCGAGCGCATCGGCGCCATGCCGGCACCACCGCCCACGAAGACCATTTCCTTCTTGGTGTCGCGCGCAAAGAACTCACCAAACGGGCCTGAGATCGTGACTTCGTCGCCCGGCTTCAGGTTGAAGATGTACGAAGACATCTTGCCGGCTGGAATTCCCTGGGACCCGGGAGGTGGCGATGCAATCCGGACGTTGAGCATCACGATGCCCTTTTCTTCCGGATAGTTGGCCATGGAGTAGGCCCGCTCAACCGGCTCGGCAACTTTCGAGCTTACGTCCCAGATTTTGAAGCGGTCCCAATCCTCATGGTACTCCTCGCCGACATCGAACTCCTTGTAGGAAAGCTCATAAGGCGGGCATTCGATTTGGATATAACCACCGGCGCGGAAGTTAACGTCCTCGCCTTCTGGCAGTTCCAGGACCAGTTCCTTGATGAAGGTCGCCACGTTGTCGTTCGAGCGGACCTTGCAGCGCCATTTCTTGACACCAAAGACCTCTTCAGGAACCTCGATTTCCATGTCCTGCTTGACGGCAACCTGACAGGACAAGCGGTCACCGCAAGCAGCTTCCCGCTTGGTAATGTGACCTTCTTCCGTTGGGAGGATTGACCCGCCGCCGGAAAAGATCTTCACCCGGCACTGGGCACAGGTGCCACCGCCGCCGCAAGCAGACGGAACAAAGAGTTTTTGTTCGGCAAGTGTTTGCAACAACTTGCCACCCGCTGGCACCGAAATCGTCTTCTCGCCGTTGATGGAAATGTTGACATTGCCCATCGACACCAGCCTTGAGCGGGCGGCGAGAATGATCGTGACCAGCGCCAGAACGATCAGGGTAAAGAGAAGTATGCCTAGTCCAAATGTGGCCACAGGGCGCTCCCGTTACAGTTTGACGCCGCTGAAGGACATGAAGGCAAGCGCCATCAAGCCAGCGGTGATAAATGTGATGCCCAGGCCCTGCAGGCCGTCCGGGATATCGGAGTATTTCAGCTTCTCCCGCACACCAGCCATGGCCGTAATCGCCAAAGCCCAGCCAAATCCGGAAGACAAACCGTAGGTCACGGATTCGCCGAAATTGTAGTCCCGCTCCACCATGAAAAGGGATCCGCCGAGGATCGCACAGTTCACCGTGATCAACGGCAGGAAGACGCCGAGCGCGTTGTAGAGCGGCGGGAAGTATTTATCGAGCACCATCTCCAGGATCTGAACCAGAGCTGCAATCACGCCAATGTACGAAATGAGCCCAAGGAAGGTCAGATCTACATTGCTGAAACCGGCCCAAGCCAAGGCGCCGGGAGCCAGGAGATAGGTTAGGATCAGGTTGTTTGCCGGTACGGTGATCGCCTGAACGATCATGACCGAAATACCAAGGCCAATCGCAGTTGAGATTTTCTTCGAAACAGCGATGAAGGTGCACATGCCCAGGAAAAAGGACAGCGCTAGGTTCTCAACAAAGATGGCCTTTACGGCGAGTGAAAGCATATGTTCCATCAGTGCGCATCCACCGTTTGGATCTTGTACTCGCGCTCTTCAACCTGCTCCGGCTTCCAGGACCGGAACGCCCAGATGATAAGGCCGATAATGAAGAAAGCGGATGGCGGCAGCAGCAGCATGCCGTTCGGGACATACCAACCACCGTTGTTGACAGTCTCAAAGATCGTGATGCCGAACAGGCTGCCTGCACCAAACAACTCGCGAATAACACCAACCAGCATAAGGATCAGGCCATACCCGAGACCATTGCCTGCACCGTCAATAAAGGAGGCAATTGGCGGGTTCTTCATGGCAAACGCCTCTGCACGGCCCATCACAATACAGTTGGTGATGATCAGGCCCACGAAGACCGAGAGAGTTTTCGAAATCTCGTAGAGATACGCCTTCAGCACCTGATCAACGAGAATCACGAGAGATGCAATGATGACCATCTGCACAATGATCCGGATGGCTCCTGGAATGTGATTGCGCAGCATCGAGATGAACATTGAGGAGAATGCCGTAACGAATATCACCGCAAGTGACATGACAAACGCCACCTGCAACGAAGATGTCACAGCAAGGGCTGAGCAGATCCCGAGAACCTGAAGGGTAATCGGGTTGTTATCGACCAGCGGATCGATAAGCATGCTTCTCTTGGTTTGCGCCATCAGATCTCTCCTGCTTTCAGATTTTCCAGGAAGGGTGCAAATCCGGCCTCGCCCATCCAGAACCGTACCAGGTTGTCGACACCAACCGTCGTCAGAGTTGCGCCCGCCAGCGCGTCGACATGATACTCTTCACCTTCTGGAGGAACGGTCTTGGCGACAGTGATCAGCAGATCTCCGCTGTCATCGGAAAGTTTCTTGCCATTCCACTGTGATTTCCAGCGCGGGTTATCAACCTCGGCCCCGAGGCCCGGGGTCTCACCGTGGCTGTAGAACTGGAGACCAAAGATGTCATTGCCGTTTTCTTCCAGGGCAATGAACCCGTAGAGCGTAGACCAAAGTCCGTAGCCATGGATCGGCAGAATGACCTTGTCGAGACTGCCATCATCATTCCGCAGCAGATAAACAGTGACGTATTTTGATTGCCGTCCAATGGAAGCCGGGTCGTCCGTCAAAGCAATCGAGGTCTCCGGATCATCTGCTGCAGCGCGATCATCGAAGGTTGCCGGATCGAACTTGTCGGTGAATTTTCCGGTCGCAATCTCAAGAACTTGCGGCTCAAACACCTCAAATGCCTCAGCGACATTCGAGCCGGGTTCGTAAAGGCCGGCAACCTGAAGGATGTTGATCTGCTTATCCTTCAGTTTGTTGACTTCCTGCAGAGGGCGCAGCGACACAGCCGCCGCAGACACCACCATGGACGCCACCAGACAGATCGACACGGCCACGAAGATGGTCTTCGGGACAGAATCCACCGGCAGATCAAGGAACCGGCGGATGAAGCCTTTGTTTTCTTTATCTTCAGGCATGTCGCTTCGCCCTGCGCTTGATGTTTGCCTGCACTACGAAATAGTCGATCAGCGGTGCAAAAACGTTACCGAACAAAATCGCCAGCATCATTCCTTCCGGGAAGGCTGGATTGATAACGCGGATCATCACAACCATCACGCCGATCAAGGCACCATAAATGTAGCGGCCAAGATTGGTATGCGACGCTGAAACCGGCTCTGTGACCATGAAGGCCAAACCAAACGCGTAGCCGCCAATCACCAGATGCCAATACCAAGGCATTGCAAACATCGGGTTGGTGTCGGAGCCAATCAGATTGAGCAGCGTCGAGAATGCGATCATACCAACCAGGCAGCCGACCACCAACCGCCAGTTGGCGATCTTTGTGATCAAAAGGAAGGCAAGTCCGATGAAGCACGCCAGTGCCGAGACCTCACCGATGCTGCCCTGTATCGTGCCGAGGAACGCATCCATCCAGCTCACCCCGTGAGCTGCCAACTGCTGGTAACCGTCCGATGCACCAACCGACAATGCGGTCGCACCCGAGAACCCATCAACCGGTGTCCAGATGGTGTCGCCGGACATTTGCGCCGGGTATGCAAAGTACAGGAATGCGCGGCCTGTCAGCGCCGGGTTGAGGAAGTTCTTGCCTGTTCCACCGAAAACCTCTTTGCCGATCACAACACCAAATGCAATGCCCAGTGCGACCTGCCACAGCGGTGCAGACGGCGGCAAGATCAGCGCATAAAGCATGGATGTTACGAGGAACCCCTCGTTCACTTCGTGACCGCGCACCGTTGCAAAGATCACTTCGCAAATGCCGCCGACGACCAGCGTCGTAATGTAAATCGGGAGGAAATAGAGTGCCCCATGCAGGATATTGGCAAGCGGGTTGGCCGGGTTGAATCCGATCCCTAACGCCTCAATGATCCATGCACGCCAGCCGGATGCTCCATATGTGGCAATTGCCGAATTGACCTGGAAGCCGACGTTGTAAAGACCCACGAGAATACAAGGGATCGTCGCGATAACCACGTAGGTCATGATCCGCTTCATATCGATGTAAGAGCGCGCGTGCGGCGCGGCTGTCGTTACGGTCTTTGGGGTATAGAGAAAGCTCTCCACCATTTCATAAATGGGGAAGAATTTCTCGTATTTGCCGCCCTTGACGAAATTTGGCTCGATGCGGTCGAAGAAGTTGCGCAGACCCAAGGCCTAGCCCTCCTTTTCGATTTTGGTGAGGCAATCGCGAAGCGCCATGCCATATTCATACTTGGCTGGACAAGCAAAGCCCACCAGACCCAAATCTTCTTCATCCAGTTCCAGCGCCCCAAGGGCCTGTGCCTGATCTGTATCCATAACCAGCAGGGAACGCAAAAGCTGGGTGGGTAGAAAATCCTGCGGCATCAATTCCTCAAAGGTGCCAATCGGCACCATTGCGCGGCGTCCACCGTTCAAATTGGACGTCAACGCGTAGAGTTTCTTCGAGAAAGCCGAGCCCAAGACAGGTTGGAGTGCAAACTTGGACGGCATTGGCCGAATCCAGCCCATCGGGATCTGTTTGTGATCTTCCTCAATCAGGGTCATCTGCCGTGCATAGCGTCCAAGATAGGCGCTTACGCCCTCTCCCAATCGGCCGCTCAACACCGATCCGGAGATCATTCGAACCGGAACATCGCCTGAAATTTCACCATTACTCAATTCGATCATTGAAGCACCGGAGATAGTGCGGATCAAACGCGGCTTGGTGCACAACGGTCCCGACAGGGCAATGATTCTTGAGGAGTCCAGCTTACCGGTTTCAAGAAGACGTCCGATCGCGATGACGTCCTGGTATCCAATGGTCCAGACCGTCTTTTCTGCGCTTGGCGTGTCCAGGAAGTGAATATGCGTTCCTGCAAGTCCAGCCGGATGCGGGCCGGAAAACCCTGCAACTTCGATCCCAGGCATCGTGAGGCCGGGAATATTGGCTCCGGTTTCACAGCACAAATAAGTCTTGCCCGAACTTAACGTTGCAACCGCGGCAAGGCCTTTTTCAAACGCTTCAGCCTGGTCCGCGATCACGATCGTCGGATCGGCGGTCAATGGCTCCGTGTCCATGGCTGTCACGAAAATGGCAGCAGGACGCGATTCCGGGTCAGGAACTTTCGAATAGGGACGCGTGCGGAATGATGTCCAAAGCCCGGACGCACATAGTCGTTCTGTCAGCCCTTCCGGCGTTGCGGCATCACCGACGTCTGAGAAGTCAACCGGATCGGCAGCTGACGCATCAACTTCGATTTCGACGCTGATGAGAACACGGCGTGCACCGCGGTTAACTGCCTTCACCCGGCCAGAAACCGGAGCCGTGACCATGACGTCAGGCGTGTCCTTGTGGAAGAAAACAGGCGCACCCGCCCCGACCGCGTCACCTTCTTGAACGAGCAGACGAGGCTTCAATCCGATATAGTCTGCCGCAATGACTGCAGCGTTCTGGATCTTGTCCTTTGCGTCAATTTCTTGAACCGGCGCTCCCGTGATGGGTAGATCAAGACCTTTTTTCAGCTTAAAACTTTGCACGCATCCGGCCTCCAGAATTCGTTAGGGCGCCATATGCTATGTTTTCACGAGTTGAAAAAGCATTTTTTTGCCCTAGTCGTCCATTTTTTTGTTGAATCGGTCCTGAAAACCAATGAAAAGCGCCGCAGAACGCGCGACACTTTTCGCAGATGATCAATCGGAGATGCATACCGTGCCAAACAATATCGTATTTTCCCGGCGCAGCTTCATCCTGATGTCGCTGACCTTGGCGGCCTGTAAAGGTGGATCGGATATCGTTGAGCTTTCCGGCTCTACGATGGGAACCAGCTACACAGTTACCGGGGTTGATCATAATCGGAATGTTGACCAGGCAGCGCTTAAGAAAGCGTTGGAGGCAAGCTTGGCTCTGGTCAATGCTCAAATGTCCAACTGGGACGCATCCTCGGAAGTTTCACGCTTCAATGCGCTGCGCTCCACCGCGCCGGTCACAGTCTCCGAAGGCTTTGCAGAAGTTGTCCGCGTTTCTCGTGAGATCAACGCTGCCAGTGCTGGCAAGTTCGACATCACACTCGGCCCGGTAATCGAAGCCTGGGGATTTGGTTCCAAAGGCGGAGGCCGCCCGGCAACAGCTGAAGCAAACGCTTTGGCAGCCGCGCGCAAGGTTTCCGGCCAAACAGATGGCCTCAAGGTCAACGGAACGCAAGTCAGCAAAAGCCATCCGGAAGCCGAACTCTACCTGCCATCCATCGGCAAGGGGTATGGCGTCGACCAGATGGCCAAGGTTGTTGCCTCCTTTGGCATCAGCGATTTCATGGTCGAGATCGGCGGCGACCTCTATGTTTCCGGGCGCAACGCTGACAGCATGGATTGGCAAATCGGCATCGAAACGCCGACCGCTTACACCCGTTCCGCATACCAGGTGGCCAGCGTCACCAACATGGGCATGGCGACATCCGGCGACTACAGAAACTATTTTGAACGCGGCGGCAAGCGGTTCTCCCACATCATCGATGCGCACACCGGAGCACCGATCACCCACAAGACGGCATCTGCAACGGTGCTTGCTGAAAACACCATGCTTGCGGACGCCTGGTCGACTGCCATGCTGGTGCTCGGAACCGAGCGTGGTTTGGAAATCGCGAATCAACGTGATATTGCTGTTCTGTTCATTGATCGCAGCACCGATGCGGAAAACGGCTTCGCTTCAGTCGCCAGCGACAAGTTCAAGCAACTTCAGGCCTGATAACCGAATCAAAGGGTGTCCATCGTGGAAACGTTTGTTCTGGCTTTCGCGCTGCTCTTGACCGTCATCCTTGGTATGGCGATCGGCGTGATTTTTTCTGGCAGAACAATCAAGGGAAGCTGCGGTGGATTGAATGCAATTTCCGGCGCAGACCATTGCATGGTTTGCAAAAAGGAAATCGACCCGGATAGCCCGCTCCGCGACCGCCTGCAGTGCCCACGCGCACGCAAGCAACTTGCTGAAATGGAAGGCTGACCGGCAGATTCGGCCGGTGTTCTTGATCTACTGGACCGGAACAAAGGCGACCAACGCCAAACATCCACCGGCAGCAAGACCGTAGGCCCACAACTGCCAGCTCGGTCCTTCCTTCACCCAAACCCGCCGATATTGGTACCCGGAAAAGCACGCGATGACGAAGATGATCGTCGCGACCAGCGGCGTAAGCGTGAAGTCAGCCAATTTCTAGAGTTCCTTAAACCGCTGAGTTTCGGGTAAGCTGTTCGTCCATGTCATACTTGGACATAGCAACAGGGAGCGATATTCATGCCGAGCTCTTATCAGGCCCCGAGCCGAAAAGACAAGATTCAAGAAAAGACACACAGCCAGACCCCTGTAACCAATGCGTCGGCAGAAACCGCGACCGTCGGCAAGATTTTGGAGTCCAAAGGCAAGGACGTATTTTCCCTGAGGCCACAAAACACGCTTCATGAAGCTGTTGTGCAGCTGAAAGAAAAGCGGATTGGTGCCTTGATCGTCAAAGATGCTGCCGGAAAGCTCCAAGGCATCTTGTCTGAACGGGACATCGTGCGGCGTCTTGCAGAGACACCTGGTCAAACACTTTCGCAGAAAGTGGAAGACATCATGACCCGGGACGTAAAAACCTGCTCCCCGGAAGACCGATTGATTTCAGTTCTTCAAACCATGACCAAAGGCAAATTCCGGCACATGCCAGTGGTCAACGGCGATATTGTGGTCGGGATCGTGACGATCGGCGATGTGGTCAATTACCGGCTGCAGGAGCTCGAGTACGAATCGCTTCAGCTCAAGCAGCTGATCGTCGGCTAACGCTCTTCTAAGGAAGCCTCGCAGAGACCCAAAGTCCCGCGAGGCTTGTTTGCCAAATGTCCAAGCTCTCAGATCCCAGAGAGCTGCCGCATTGTCTTAGGCCGGCATTTTTGTTTTACGCAGGTAAGGAAGAACGGCGTCAAATGTGCCGAACTTTGCCTTCGCATCTTCATCACTCACGCTTGGCGGAATAATCACATCCTGACCAACCTCCCAGTTGGCGGGCGTTGCGACACCTTTCGCAGACGTTTGCAGCGCGTCGAGCGCGCGCAGAACTTCGGCAAAGTTCCGGCCAACAGTCATCGGGTACGTCATTGATAGCTTCAACTGCTTGTCCGGACCAATGATGAACACGGAGCGCACAGTCGCGCTGTCAGCCGGAGTCCGGCCATCGGGGAGATAAGCTTCAGCCGGCAGCATATCGAACGCTTTTGAGACTGCCAGACCTTCATCGGCAATAATCGGGAAGCCGGCGGCCGCGCCGCCCACCTTCTCAATATCCGTCTTCCATTTCTTGTGATCTTCCGCACTGTCCACGGAAACACCGATGACCTTCGTGCCACGCTTTTCCCACTCAGCCGCCAGTTGCGCTACAGCGCCAAATTCCGTGGTGCAGACCGGTGTAAAGTCTTTCGGGTGGCTGAAAAGAATAGCCC
The DNA here is from genome assembly GCF_055755305.1 of Roseibium sp. R5. Lineage (NCBI taxonomy): Bacteria > Pseudomonadati > Pseudomonadota > Alphaproteobacteria > Hyphomicrobiales > Stappiaceae > Roseibium > Roseibium sp. R5. The sequence continues at coordinate 2,089,157 of NZ_CM146910.1, read as the reverse complement.
AGCTGTCGCCAATCCAGTCGTGAAACGTGATTTGCCCCTGATCCGTTTCAGCGGTGAAATTCGGAACAACATCATTGATACGAAGTGACATGACAAAGGTGTCCTTTCAGCAGAAAACTAAAACATAGCCATCAGCGAGACGGGGCTGAGGCCGCTCTGTGTTACGCCTATGTAAGCGGGAAGACAAACAGAACAATGAGTTGGCTTCAAGCTTTCGGCAAAAACTGAAGCAGCGACTTTTTCGCACCCTCTATATGAGCCTTGGTCAACTCGGCCGCCGTGTCAGCCTCACCGCTCTCACAAGCGTCCAGAATGGCGAAATGCTCCTGGCCGGCCCGTTCCATCCCATTGCTCATGACAAGTTGAGCCCGGATCTGCCGCTCAACCCGATCGATCGCATTCCCGGCAATTTCCAGGAAGTAACTGAGGTTGCTCGCGCTGTAGAGCGTCTCATGAAAGTCCCGGTTCAGGTTGCCCCATTCCATCGGGTCTTTGGACTCTGAAAATGCGGAACACTTCGCGCGCGCTTGGTCCAGCACTTCTTTGGACATCCTCGGCACAGCGTTCTTGATGATCTCGGGTTCTACAAGTGCTCGAAGGTTGAAGATTTCTTCGACCTCCTCCGGCGACAGACCGGCGACCACCGCGCCTTTGTACCGCTGCGTTTTCACCAGGCCCTGTTCCTCAAGCCGTGAAATCGCTTCGCGGACAGGGATCCGGCTCGTGTTGAAAAGGCGCGCGATTTCATCCTGGCGAAGGGGTTCACCCTCCTCCAGCTGCCCTTCGATAATGGCGTTCCGCAAAGCATCAAAGACAATCGACGAGGCCGACGCTGTGGCGGAAATATCCATTGATTTCAGTTTCATACCAACGCCTCTCCATTCCCTGTCTTTTTTAGTCGAACGCCCCGGCCCGGTACAGCAGGAACTTTTTTGAATATTTTATATTGAATATTGGATCCAATTTGGATTATCAATTTGGCGCTGACCAAAAATCTTCGAAAATAAGAGGGGAAAATCATGTTCAGGAATTTCACGGCCGCCGCGCTGTTCTCACTCGCAGCGGCGCTTCCAACCCAGGCAGATACGCTCGATGATGTCGTCGATCGCGGGGAGCTGCGCTGCGGCGTTGTGCTCGACTTTCCGCCAATCGGGTATCGGGACGCAAACAACGAACCAGCTGGCTTTGACGTCGACTACTGCAAAGACCTCGCCGCCGCGCTAGAGGTCGAGGCAACCATTTATCCGGTCACCTGGGCCGAGCGCCTGCCAGTTATCGTGACGGGCCGAGCCGATGTTGTCTTTGGCGCGACATCCGACAGTCTGGCGCGCGCGCGCACCGTCGGCTTCACAATTCCTTACGCGATCTACTACGCGCAAGGTGTCGTCAACGCTGACAGCGGCATCGAATCCTTTGAAGACATCCGTGGCAAGCGTGTTGCGGGCGCCATAGGCACAGTCCCGGAACAAGAATGGCTGAAAATCGCCGAGGAGTGGGGTGAAGAGCACCTCTACCAAGGCTATCAGTCCGAAAACGAAGTCTTCCTCGCCGTCGCACAGGGCAAGGCTGATATTGGCATCACGACAAATACGGCCGTAAAGCCAATCACCGAACAATATGACACCGTTCTTGCGGGGCCGCGCATGCCCTGGACCACAGACTACACATCGGTTGTCGGCAAGCGCGAAGACGTGACCTGGCTGAACTTCCTCAACCTCTTTGTCACGCACCAAGTCCGCTCCGGCCGTTATGAGGAGCTCTGGGGCAAATATGTCGGTGGTGGTGAAGCGCCTGAACTGCGCATCCCGGGCGTCATGTACTGACGTCCTGCAGGGCATACCACCTCTCCCACCTTGGTATGCCCTGCAACCTTGTTCCCGAAAGCATTCGCGGCCATTGACCCGATGGCTTCGCAAAACCTCAATCCGCAGAACACCAGTCCACTTTGCACTGGTTCTGCCGGAGCATCCCGAGAATGTTTGACTACAATTTCCATTGGCGGCCGGTGATGAAAAGCCTGCCCGATCTCTTGGAAGCGGGCTTGCTCACGCTGCAAGTCGCCACGCTTTCGATGATCGTCGGCATCATCATCGGTCTCGCCTTGGCGCTCATTCGCCTGCACTTGCGTGGACCGCTGCATTGGCTCGCATCAGCGTGGATCGAGTTGGCTCGCAACACCCCTGCCCTGTTCCAACTGTTCTTTTTCGGGTTCGGGCTTGGCGCGTTCGGTTTGCACCTGTCGCCGTTCACCATCGTTCTCGCCGGTCTCAGCTTCAACTGTGCCGGGTATCTTGCAGAGAATTTTCGCGGCGGGTTTCAGTCGGTCCCAGACACGCAACTGCGCGCGGCGCGCAGTCTCGGCATGTCCGCTTGGCAGGCCTACACCCGGATCATCATCCCGCAAGTGTTCCGCATCGTGTACCACCCGCTCACCAACCAGCTGGTCTGGGCTGTCTTGATGTCTTCGCTCGGCATGCTTGTCGGTTTCCGCGAGCTAAGCGGCGAAACCCAATTCTTCGCCAGCCGGACCTTCCGCATCTTCGAGTACTTCGCCGTGACCGCGATCATCTACTACGTGATCGTCAAGGTCATCCTCGGGGCATCCCGGCTGCTTGCCTGGCGTTTGTTCCGGTACTGAGGAGGCTGATATGCAACAATCCATAAGTTTCTTCAGTGGTTTTGGTTTCAACGACCTGTGGTTCTTGGGCGAAGCAGCCCTCCGGACCCTCTGGATTTCCGCAGTCTCGATATCCGCCGGCACGGTTTTTGGAATTCTCTTCGGCTGGATCCTCCATGAGGCGAAATTCCTCGGCGCTGTCACCCTGGCCCCGGTTCTGGATATCTTCCGCTCCGTTCCACTGATCATCCAGCTGGTTCTCTTCTACAATTTCGCTCCGATCATCGGACTGGATTTTGGTCCGTTCGGCTCCGGCGTTGTCGTGTTGACGATCTACACGGCGTCGCTTGTTGCGAACGTTGCCCGCGGCGGCATCGAGGCCGTCGGAAAACCGATGCGCCGGGCGGCCCGTTCACTCGGCCTGAGCTACTGGCAGGACATGCGCCATGTGGTGTTGCCGATCGGTGGCCGTGCCGTCTTCCCCTCGTGGGTTGGTGTTGCCCTCGGCGTGATGAAGGACAGCGCGCTGGTCTCTGTCCTTGGCTATGTCGAACTCCTGAAAGCCAGCCAGATCCTCATCACAAGGACACAGGAACCCTTCCTGATCCTCGCTATCGCTGGCGCGTTCTATTTCGCGCTGTCCTATCCGATCTCGCGCTATGCCGCACAACTGGAAAAAAGGTGGGCCCAATGATCGAGATTCGCGGTCTTGAGAAATACTTCGGCGCGCTTCAGGTCCTCAAAGGCATCGACCTTGACGTTGCAAAGGGCGAAGTTCTGTCTGTCATTGGAGCATCAGGCTCCGGCAAATCGACGTTGCTCTACTGCATCAATGGCCTGGAACCGATCCAAAAAGGATCTGTTGTTGTCGACGGAACCGACGTCCATGACAAAGCGACCGACATCAACAAACTGCGCCAGAAACTCGGCATGGTGTTTCAGCAATGGAACAGCTTCCCGCATCTCACAGCGCTGGAAAACGTCGCTCTGTCGCCTCGAATTGTAAAAGGCAAGTCACGGGCGGATGCCCAAGAAATTGCTGAACAGCAGCTCAAACATGTTGGATTGGCAGACAAGCTCAATGTCTATCCGAATGCATTGTCGGGCGGGCAGCAGCAGCGGCTAGCCATCGCACGCGCCCTTGCGATGGAACCAACCTACATGTTGTTCGACGAAGCCACATCGGCACTCGATCCGGAACTGGTTGGCGAGGTTCTCGATACCATGCGCCTGCTTGCCGAAGAAGGCATGACGATGATCTGCGTGACCCACGAAATGGGCTTCGCGCGTGATGTCTCCGACAGGGTCGCCTACTTTCACCACGGTGTCATGGAAGAGATCGGACCTGCAGGTCAGGTCTTTGGCGATCCGCAGTCCGAGCACACGCGCAAGTTCCTGTCCAACGTCCGCTAACAGCACTGTTTCAAAATTCGGCCCTAACGGTTTACGCTCAGAATTTCCGGCGGCCGTCCGGCTCGACTCCAAAGGAGAAGGCAATGTCCTCAAACATCTTTTCAGGCACCATTCCCGCACTGATGACCCCTTGCAACGCAGACCGGACACCGGACTTCGATGCCTTGGTCAAGAAGGGCCAAGAACTCATTTCAAAGGGCATGTCAGCAGTCGTTTACTGCGGCTCCATGGGCGACTGGCCGCTTTTGACTGACGCAGAACGGATGGAAGGCGTTGAGCGCCTGGTCAAGTCCGGCGTGCCGACCATCGTCGGAACAGGTGCGGTTAACACAAAGTCAGCCGTGGCCCATGCACGCCATGCCGCTGACGTTGGCGCGCATGGTTTGATGGTGATCCCACGGGTTCTCTCTCGCGGCATTTCTCCGATTGCCCAGCGCAATCACTTCAGCGCAATTCTGTCTGCGGCGCCAAACCTTCCGGCCGTCATTTACAACAGTCCCTATTATGGTTTTGCGACCCGCGCCGACTTGTTCTTTGACTTGCGCAAGGAGTTCCCGAGCCTGATCGGCTTCAAGGAGTTCGGCGGTCACGATGATCTCCGCTATGCTGCGGAAAACATCACATCCCAGGACGCAAATGTGACCTTGATGGTGGGGGTCGACACTGCTGTCTACCACGGCTTTGTCAATTGCGGCGCAACCGGTGCCATCACCGGCATTGGCAACGCCTTGCCAGACGCCGTTCTGCATCTTGTGGCTCTCTGCAAAAGGGCAGTGCAAGGAAACGCCGAAGCACGGACCCGCGCGAAAGAACTGGAAGAAGCCCTTGGCGTATTGTCGAGCTTCGATGAAGGCCCGGATCTTGTTCTCTATTACAAGCACCTGATGGTGCTAAACGGCGAAGACGAATACCGGCTGCATTTCAATGAAACAGACACCCTGACGGATGCCCAGCGCGGTTACATCGAGGCGCAATATCAGCTTTTCAAGACCTGGTATGCCGACTGGTGCGGCCAAGGCGGAGTGCTGGCGGAATGCGCGTAATCGACAGCCACACCGCAGGCGAACCAACCCGGCTGGTGGTCGAGGGAGGTCCGGATCTTGGGTCCGGCTCCCTCATCGAAAAGGCGGCCCGGCTGGAAGCTGAGCATGTGGATTTCTGCGCCTCCGTGGTGCTCGAACCGCGCGGCCATGACGCGATTATAGGCGCCTTGCTACTGCCACCGAGCCAGCCGGATTGCGCCGCGGCCGTGATCTATTTCAACAACCTGCAGAACCTTGGCATGTGCGGTCACGCGACCATTGGCCTCGCGGTAACGCTCGCGCATATGGGCCGGATTGAGCCCGGCCGGCACAAGTTTGAGACGCCCGTTGGCATCGTCGAAGTGGATCTCAAGGACCCAAACACTGTGTCCGTGGTGAACGTTGAAAGTTATCGCCTTCACAAGGACATTTCGGTTGACGTTCCCCGTCACGGCAGGGTCACTGGAGATGTGGCTTGGGGCGGGAACTGGTTCTTTCTCGTCAAAGATAGCCCGATCGAACTCACGCTGGAGAACGTTCCGGCACTGACGGCCTACACCAAGACCATCCGGCAAGCCCTCGAAAATGCGGGCGTAACCGGGACAGGCGGGGCCTGGATCGATCACATCGAACTCTTTGGACCACCGAAAGATCCATTCGCGCAAAGCCGAAACTTCGTTCTTTGCCCAGGCGGGGCTTATGACCGCTCCCCCTGCGGTACAGGGTGTTCTGCCAAACTTGCCTGTCTTGCAGAAGACGGTGTGCTTGCACCTGGAGAAGACTGGATCCAGGAAAGTGTCATCGGCAGCACTTACCGGATCAGCTACCAACCGGGCACCAGCAAAGGCGTCATTCCAACGATCACCGGACAGGCCTTTGTCACCTCGGACGCACACCTGATTTTCAATCCGGCCGATCCCTACCGCTTCGGGATCCGGCCCTAAAATTGGACAACCTCATGGATTATAATAACTTTATCGGTGGAGCATGGCTAGCGACAGCCGAGAGCACTCCCAATGTGAACCCGTCGGACACGACCGACATACTTGGCCATGCAGCCAAGGGGACTGTGGCGGATCTCGACAAAGCCATCGACGCTGCGCATGCAGTGGCTCCAGAGTGGGCCGCTTCCACGCCACAGCAACGGTTCGACGTGCTCGATTTCATCGGAACGGAAATTCTGGCGCGGAAGGAAGAGCTCGGCACGCTGCTCTCCCGTGAGGAAGGCAAGACATTGCCGGAGGGTATTGGTGAAGCCGCGCGTGCGGGCCAGATCTTCAAGTTCTTTGCCGGCGAAGCACTGCGCCAAACAGGTGACCGGCTCGATTCTGTCCGGCCTGGCGTGGAGATCGACATCACCCGCGCACCGGTCGGCGTCATCGGATTGATCACGCCATGGAATTTTCCGATCGCCATTCCGGCTTGGAAGCTCGCACCGGCGCTTTGCTACGGCAATACCGTCATCTTGAAACCGGCGGAACTGGTGCCTGGATGCGCCCATGCACTTGTCGAGATCATCTCCCGATCTGGCCTGCCAGCAGGTGTCGTCAATCTGGTCATGGGCCGGGGCTCCGAGCTTGGCCCGCACATGATCGACAGCGACAAGGTCAATGCGATTTCCTTCACCGGCTCGGTCCCGACGGGCCGCGGAATAGCCGCAGCCTGCGGGGCAAAACTAAAAAAGGTCCAGTTGGAAATGGGCGGCAAGAACCCAATGGTGGTTCTGGACGACGCCGATCTGGAACTCGCAGTCGATGCTTGCTTGAATGGTGCTTTCTTCTCCACCGGTCAGCGCTGCACCGCCAGCTCCCGGTTGATCGTCACAGAGAAGATCTACGACCAGTTTGTAGCAACGCTCTACGATCGGATGATGGCGCTCAAGGTCGGTCATGCGCTTGAAACCGGCATCCAGATGGGACCGGTGGTCGATCAACGCCAGCTCGAGCAGAACCTTTCCTATGTCGAGATCGCTGGCAAAGAAGGTGGCAAGGTTCTGGGCGGCCAACAATTGGATCTCGCCACCAAGGGTTTCTTTATGGCTCCGGCCTTGATCACGGAGACAAGCAACACAATGCGGATCAACCGCGAGGAAGTGTTTGGACCTGTCGCGTCCGTCATTAGGATCAAGGACTATGACGAGGCATTGTACGTGGCCAACGACACGGAGTTCGGCCTCAGCGCAGGCATCTGCACCACCTCGCTGAAACACGCGCAACATTTCAAAAGGAATGTCCAAGCCGGAATGGTGATGGTCAACCTGCCAACCGCTGGCGTCGACTACCACGTTCCGTTTGGCGGCACAAAGGGGTCCAGCTTTGGCTCCCGCGAGCAGGGACGCTACGCGGCAGAGTTCTACACGACGGTCAAGACAGCCTACACCCTGCCGTAAGCCATTCCCTGTCCCGCCAATGACCTATCTGGCGGGGCAGCCTCTCAAGATTTTATCGGATCCCAACGTGCAAGATGTGATTGTCATCGGAGCCGGCGTAATCGGCATCTCTGCAGCCCTCGCCCTTCAGGCAGATGGCCGCAAGGTAACCGTTCTCGACCGCCAAGACAGCAGTCCACGAGCCTCGGACATGAACGCCGGTGCTTTTGCGTTCGCGGACATCATGCCGCTTGCCGCGCCTGGCATCTTGCGCAAGGCGCCAAAGTGGCTGCTGGATCCCTTGGGACCTTTGTCCGTTCCCCCTGCTTATGCGTTCAAGATCCTTCCATGGCTGGTGCGTTTCTGGCGGGCCAGTTTGCCGGGCCGATACCAAAAGAGCCTCTCGGCACAGGCCAGTTTGATGAAGCTGTCGCAGGATGCTCTTGAAAGGCTGATCAGTGACACTTCAGCTGAAGAGCTGATCCGCAGAGACGGCCAACTGCAGCTTTACGAGAGCGAACGGGAGTACCAGGCAAGCCTGCCCGGTTGGGAGTTGCGCCGGAAACATGGTGTCAATTTCAAGCTTCTAAAGTCCGCGGAAGAGATCGCGGACATCCAGCCCGGCATCGATAGTCGCTTTTCTTTCGCCGGCTTCACGCCGGATTGGATCAATACCTGTGATCCAGCGGCCTGGCTTTCCCATTTGACGAACGTCTTCCGGACGCGTGGCGGAAACGTGATCGAAGCAAATGCAACGCAGCTCCGGTCAACGGGCGACGGCGTTGAGATCTATGCGGCAAACGGGACCCACTGCGCGTCTCAGGTCATTGTTGCTGCCGGTGCCTGGTCGCACCACTTGGCCAAAACGCTCGGCGACACGATCCCGCTGGAAACCGAGCGCGGTTACAACACAACACTTCCGTCAACTGGCTTCGATTTGAAGACGCACCTGACCTTCCCGGGCCACGGCTTTGTAATTACGCGCATTAACGATGGCATCCGGGTCGGCGGGGCAGTTGAATTGGGCGGCTTGCAGCTTCCCGCCAACTACAAGCGGGCCGAGATCCTTCTTGAGAAGGCCAGATCCTTTTTGCCCGAGCTCGATAAGAAAACCGGACACCAATGGATGGGTTTTCGCCCTTCCTTGCCGGACAGCCTCCCGGTAATTGGGCGCTCATCGAAAGACAAACGGGTCATCTACGCCTTCGGACACGGCCACCTCGGACTGACCCAATCAGCCGGCACCGCCGAACTTGTCCGTGCGCTTGCAAACAAAACACAGCCACCAATCGATCTTGCGGCGTATTCACCCGACCGCTTTTAAAATCCTTCATCGGAGGAACACCATGAAAATCAATGCGATCAACGTCTATCAGGTGGATCTTCCCTTGAAGGAAGGTCGCTACAGCTGGTCGAATGGCAATTACATTGATGTCTTCGACAGCACCATCGTGGAAATCCTGACCGATGAGGGCCTCACAGGCTATGCGGAGTGCTGTCCGCTCGGATCAGCCTATCTGCCAAGCTACGCCCTTGGCGTGCGCTCCGGCATCCAGGAACTGGCACCGCATCTGATCGGCCTAGATCCACTCAATATCGGTGACGTCAATCGCGTTATGGACGCAGCCTTGCGCGGTCATCCTTACGCAAAAGCGCCAATCGACATCGCCTGCTGGGATCTCCTTGGTAAGGCAACCGGCCAACCGGTCTATACGCTGCTTGGTGGCGCGGCGCAGGACGATGTTGTCCTCTACCGGGCGATCAGCCAAGAAGCGCCCGAAACCATGGCCGCCAAGATCGAAGGCTATGCGGCAGAAGGCTACACCAAGTTTCAGCTTAAAGTCGGCGGCGACGCAAATGACGATATTGAACGCATTCGGGCCACACGAGCGGTCTTGAAACCCTCAGACATTCTGGTTGCCGACGCCAACACAGGCTGGACCCGGCATGAGGCGGCGCGTGTTGCTGGCGCGGTCTCTGCGCTGGATGTCTATATCGAGCAACCCTGCCTGACATACGAAGAGAGCGTGTCTATCAGGCGCCGCACCGCTCTGCCCTTCATCTTGGATGAAGTCATCGACGGGCCGAACATGCTGGTGCGTGGCCTTGCCGAAGATGCCATGGATTGCATCAATCTGAAGATCTCCAAGGTGGGTGGCCTGACCAAGGCAAAGCTGATGCGGGATTTGTGTGTTGTGCACGGCATCCCGATGACCATTGAAGACACATGGGGCGGCGATATCACCACGGCCACGATCGCCCATCTGGCCCGGTCTACACCGGCTGAATTCACGTTCTCAGCAACCGACTTCAACAGCTATGGCACGGTCGATATCGCGGAGGGTGCACCAAAACGCGAAAACGGCCGGATGACAGCCTCAAACCGGCCAGGCCTCGGCATCACACCAAACTTCAACGCGCTTGGCGATCCCGTCGCCTCCTATTCATGAGGTGTCCATATGCGCAGCTTGAAAACCGTGCACATGATTTCCTGCCATGCGGAGGGTGAAGTCGGAGATGTCATCGTCGGTGGTGTCGCGCCGCCGCCAGGAGAAACCCTCTGGGATCAGCGCAGCTTCATCGCGCAGGATCAGACCCTTCGAAACTTCGTTTTGAACGAACCGCGGGGCGGTGTTTTCCGGCATGTCAATCTCTTGGTGCCCCCAAAACATCCAGAGGCGGATGCAGCTTTCATCATCATGGAGCCGGAAGACACGCCGCCCATGTCCGGCTCCAATTCGATCTGTGTCTCGACGGTCCTTTTGGACAGCGGCATCATCGAAATGAAAGAGCCGGTCACCGAGCTCACTCTGGAAGCACCGGGCGGGCTGGTGCGCGTGCGAGCCGACTGCCGAAATGGCAAGGCTGAGCGTATCCATGTCCGGAATGTTGCCAGCTTTGCCGACAAGCTCTCCGTTCCACTGGAGGTTAAGGGACTGGGCACGTTGACGGTCGATACGGCCTTTGGCGGCGACAGTTTCGTGGTTGTCGATGCTACCACCCTTGGCTTTGAGATCACAGAGGGCGAGGCGAAAGACATCGCCCATCTTGGCGTTCGCATAACCAATGCGGCAAACGAACAGCTTGGGTTCAAGCACCCCGAAATGCCGGACTGGTCTCATATCTCCTTTTGCGCGTTCGCAGGAACCCTGTCGGAGACGCAAACAGGCCTCGCAGCTCGGTCCGCTGTTGCCATTCAACCGGGCAAGGTCGACCGTTCACCCACCGGAACAGCCGTATCCGCGCGGATGGCCCTGCTCCATTCCCGCGGTCACATGAAAGCCGGGCAGACCTTTGAAGCAACATCCATCATCGGCTCGACATTCACGGGAAAAATTTCCGAAGAAACATCGGTTGGCGGAAAGCCTGCCATTCTTCCCGAGATCAGCGGCCGTGGATGGATCACCGGAATTCACCAGCACATGCTGGATCCGGATGATCCCTGGCCCACCGGTTATCGCCTCAGCGACACCTGGGGGGCTTAAACGCCAAAGAAATCATTCGCGGAGAGCGGTTATCGGATTTCGTTGTGACCAAGACAGCCCCGGCGAACACTAGTGAGTTCGCCGGAGCTGCTTTCATCCTGAATGATCAGGCAAGCTCCAGAACGCGTTTAAACTCGGGAATGGCCGCCGAACGGCGCCCGGATTTCTGAGCTTGGCCAGCAACATAGACCTCCTCAACGGCGCGATCATCGCCAAGCATCTGCAAGATAAACAGTTCTTCAGACAGATTTGATGCACGTTCCATGCGCAGCGCCATGGCATCTGTGGCTTTGGAATTCAGCACGACCACATCGGCTTCCGTCCCCGCATCCAGGGTTCCGATCTTGTCTTCCATGCCAAGCGCCACAGCGTTGCCACGGGTCATCCAATGGAAGGCACGAAGTGGATGAAGCTTCTGGTCCTGCAGCTGCAGGATCTTGTAACCCTCGTTCAGCGTCTGCAGCATGGAATAACTGGTTCCGGCGCCGATATCCGTTGCAATGGCACTAATGATCCCGGTCTTCCGCATCCGTTCTTCATCGAACAATCCGCTGCCAAGGAAGAGATTTGAGGTCGGACAGAACACCGGGCGGGATGCGGTTTCCGCCATCACGGCAACCTCGCGCGGCTCCAGATGGATCGAGTGACCGAGCAACATCTTGTCGCTCAGCAGGTCATATCTTTGATAGACATCGAGATAGTCCCGCGCCTCCGGATAAAGCTCCAGTGTGTAGGCAATCTCGTTTTTATTCTCAGACAGATGTGTCTGGATGAAACAATCCGGATGTTCATGTACCAAGGCCCGCGCCATTTCCATTTGCTCTGGCGTTGAGGTGATCGCAAATCGGGGCGTAATCGCATAGCTCGCGCGCCCCTTGCCATGCCATTTGGCGATCAGGTCCTTGGAGTCATCATAGCCGCTTTGCGGTGAGTCACGCAGCCCGTCAGGTGCGTTCCGGTCCATAAGCACCTTGCCGCCAATGACACGCATATTACGTTGTTCGGCCTCTTCGAAGTAGGCTTCGGCAGAGCCCTTGTGAACGGAACAATAGGCAACGGCAGAGGTCGTGCCGTGGTTCGTAAGTAGGTCGAAAAAACGGCAGGCCATAGCCGCCGCATGGTCATCATTGGCAAACCGCGTCTCTTCCGGGAAGGTGTATGTGTTCAGCCAGTCGAGTAACTGTGCACCCCAGGATGCGATTACCTGAACCTGCGGGAAATGGATGTGGGTGTCGATGAACCCGGCCATTAGCAGATTCGGGCGATGGTCGACGATCTCAGTCCCTCCGGCATCGCCGATCAGATCGCTGAACTCGCCTCTAGCCAGGATCATACCGTTTTCAATCAGCAATGCGCCGTCTTCGATGTAATCGTAGGCGGACGTATCCTCGGCTCCGAAAGGTTCCGCATTAAACGTCAAAAGGCGTCCCCGGAGCATCAGGCGATCAGATTGCATGGTCACATCTTTCTGAAGGTTGGGAAGCCGGGGCAGAGTGCTTGCCCCGGCTTTGTTTCAGTTTGGATTACTCGCCCGGCGCGGCTTGAGGGCGGGGCAATCCTTCTGCTTCCGGAACAATCGCTTCTTCCTTGTGGAAGATCGGATAGATGACCAGGAAGGCTGCAGCGATCAGATAGCCGAGGCTCACGGCGCCAAACTCGGGCAGGTGCAAGGTTGCTGAATGGATCACACCCAGCGACGCCATCACAAAGGCCGCAAAGGCAAAGCCAGCAGCGATCCGGAATTTGCCATCAATGACACTTGCAACGATTGCGCCCCAGATCAGTCCGGTCAGGATCGCGCCCTGGCTCAGGGCCAAATGCCCGGCGTAATGCGCGCCTTGTTGCATCAGTGCAGCCGTCAACTCGGGTGAACCCAGCGGTAGAACATCCTGAGCTCCCGTCGCATTGAGCGCACCCATCAAGGAGCCCCATTTCACCACCAGAAACGCGGAGACATGCGGCATCATCGCGATCGTGACGGCCGCCATATGCTCAACCTTGACCGCATGGGCGGTGTTGGTAATCAGGCTGAGGGCAACAAAAACGAGAACCGGAGCGGCTGCGGCGACCGGGATCAGATTGCTCAAGAAAGCGAGGAACCCGAACATGGCGGCCAGCGGAATGACTAGGCCGACTCCGATGATGTAGCCGGAATGAGCCCCCATCCGCTTGTAAGCCGGGTGTCCGATATAGGCGGTGGTCGGGAACGGAGACCCGAACAGCGCACCCACCATTGTACCAGCGCCATCAGTGATCTGGCAGGCCGCAACCGGATAGTGATCCCCGGCAGCTTCCGCGCTTTCCACGTTGTTCATCGTTTCAATGAAATTGTAGATCTGGACTGGCACCAGAACCAGGAACAGCTCCGGGTTGGCAAAGAGGTGCTGGATACCCGCAATCAGGTCGCCGAAGTACGGCAGCGGCGGATAGAAGCCGACACCTTCAAAGCTGATTGAGGATTGACCGATCAGGAGCGCGACGACCGTTCCGATGATCAGAGCCAACAACCCTGCCGGAATGTTGAACGGCAGGCGGAACCGGCCAACCAGCCCCCAAAGGATGATGATCATCGACGCAAAGCCGATGAATGGGTTCTCAAAGATCGTCGCCAGTGGAACCGAGCCAATGAACACCAGGGCAATGCCGCATAAGGTGCCGAGCATACCGGCCCGCGGTGTCACCTTTTTGAGCCATGGACCGATGATGGCGCCCAGCGCTGCCACGATGCCGCCAAGGAAGCCGGCACCAATGCCAACCTGCCAGGCCAAAACTGGGTCGTTGGTCGACCAGTAGATCGGACCAATCACACCGAACAGATAGACGAACATCACCGGAGTGGAGATGCCGTAGGGAAGTGCCGTCACATCCCGTCCGTGTTCCGCAGCAGCACGCCGTGCAAGCAAGACATAGACCGCAACACCGGCCAGGATTGCCACAGCGGCGCCTTGTATGATCCGGCCATAGACGATCTCTGCCGGCATTTGAAAGACGAACTGACAGATGCCCGCAAGCACCATCAGATTGACAAGGTTGTCGGTGAACAGTGCCCAAAAGGCGCTGAAATCGCCCCTTGAGAACAGTTTGTATTCGTAACTCCCAACCCGCATACCGGGTCTCCTTTCAGTCAAAAAGGCAGACCTCGCCTCTCCTCAGGCGCGGCAAGCCCATTGGTTCACTGCGCAGCTTCGAGCAGCGCAGCCTCCTCCCCGCTGTCCGAGACATGCTGAACCGTCGTTACAGCGGTCAGCACTTCGGCAGCTACAAATGCAGCGATGATTTCCGGCCGTTTGTCCCGGCTGGCCGTTGCCCCAATCGGGCAGGTCAGCTGGTCGATCGTCAGGCCGTCGCAATGGGTCCGGCACCAGGAGCGCAGTTTCGCGCGTTTGGTGGCCGACCCGATCATTCCAACGTATGCGGCATGCCCCAATTCCAGCGCCGCAGATGTCAAAAGAAAGTCGAGGCCATGGTCGTGGGTGAGCACGATGAAGGCGCTTTTGGGCGGCGCGTTGAACACATCCACCTCAGGCAGTGCGCGCAATCGCTTGTCGACCGTGGCCTCACACTTCTGCAGCTCCTCCTGGCGCATGTCGACCAGAACGCATGTCACGGGAGCATGCTGAAGAAGATCAGCGATCGCGCGTCCAACATGCCCCGCACCCATGATGTAAACGTGCGGCTGCCTGGCCTTCTCCTTGCGGATCCGGTAGAGCGCTTCCTGGCGATCCGCACGGCTCATCCAGCTCAAGCGGAGGCGAACATGCCCGCCGCAGCATTGGCCGATTTCCGGCCCTAGCGGCACATCCAACATGTCGCAGAGCTGCCGGGTCTCCAACATCTCTCTGCCACGGTCTATTGCAATCTGCTCTAGCCGCCCGCCGCCAATGGTTCCCTGGAGCAACTTTGCCCCGACGAACATCTCCGTTCCCGCCTCCCTTGGAGACGATCCACGGACTTCAGTCACCTCGACGCGAATGATCGCGCTTTCTGCATCAAAAAACGCGGCCGCATTGGCAGAAAGCGCGGTCATGACATTAACCCCCTGCTTTCAGCCGTTCGACGGCCAGCAGAACCCGTTCAGGGGTGGCGGGCGCATCGAGACGCGGACATTCCCGGTAATCGGCAACGCTGGCCACAGCCATCGACAGGGCCTCAAACACGGACACTCCGAGCATGAACGGCGGCTCGCCAACGGCCTTGGACCGTTTGATGGTCAGTTCCCGATTCTCGGACCAGTCGGCCAGATTGACGTTGAAAACACGCGGCCGGTCGGAAGCCAGCGGGATCTTGTAGGTGGATGGCGCATGGGTGCGCAGGCGCCCGGCTTTATCCCACCACAGCTCCTCGGTCGTCAGCCAGCCCATTCCCTGAATAAACGCACCTTCTACCTGTCCCTTGTCGAGGACTGGGTTCAGCGACCGGCCGACATCATGCAGGATGTCGGTCCGCTCCACCCGGTACTCCCCGGTCAACGTGTCGATGGAGACTTCCGAGCACGAGGCGCCATAGGCGTAGTAATAGAACGGCCGCCCCTTGCCGGCCGCACGGTCCCAATGGATCTTCGGTGTCTTGTAGAACCCGGCAGCCGACAAATGCACACGGGCCATATAGGCTTTGCGAACCAGGTCGCTGAAGGATACGACGTCCTGACCGACCTGCACCATGTTGTTGCGGAAGATGACCGCCTCTGGCTTGACAGACCAATGATCGGCGGCGAAGTCGGTCAACCGCGCCTTGAGCTGCTTAGCCGCATCGAGGGCCGCCATTCCGTTGAGATCGGTCCCGGAGGACGCAGCCGTTGCAGAGGTATTGGGAACCTTTTCAGTGGTGGTCTTAGTGATCTTGATACGCTCAAAATCGACCTGCAGTGCATCGGCCACCACCTGTGCGACCTTGGTATTGAGCCCTTGGCCCATTTCCGTTCCACCGTGGTTCAGGTGGATCGAGCCGTCATTGTAAATATGGATCAGCGCCCCCGCCTGATTGTACCAGGTGGCGGTGAAGGAGATGCCGAACTTTACCGGAGTGAGGGCAATTCCCTTCTTGATTACTTTTGGCGTCTTGTTGAAGGCGAGGATCGCGTCCCGGCGCGCCTGATACTCAGCTGTTTCCTCAAGCTCGGAAATCAGCCGCGGCAGAATGTTGTCTTCAACCTCCTGATGATACGGCGTCAACGTACGGCCATCTTCCGCACTGCCGTAAAAATTCGCCTTGCGGACTTCCAGGGGATCCTTGCCAAGCGCGTAGGCGATTTCCTCGATCATGCGTTCGGCCGCGACAACGCCTTGCGGCCCGCCAAAGCCGCGAAACGCTGTGTTCGAAACCGTGTTGGTTTTCATCGGCCGGCTGCGCAAGCGGACGTTCGGATAAAAATAGGCGTTATCAGCGTGAAACAGCGCGCGGTCGGTGACCGGGCCTGAGAGGTCCGCCGAGTAGCCGCAGCGCGCGGCAAAAACACCGTCGACGGCCTGGATGTGGCCGGTTTCATCGAACGCGACATCGTAATCGACCACGAAGTCGTGGCGCTTGCCGGTCGCCGTCATATCCTGATCCCGGTCGGGCCGGATCTTGACCGGGCAATTCCATTTCTTGGCCGCGACCGCGGCAACAGCGGCAAAGAGGTTCATCTGGCTTTCCTTGCCACCGAACCCGCCGCCCATACGCCGGACGTTCACTGTTACCGCATTGGAGGGCACGCCAAGAACATGCGCGACCATGTGCTGGGCCTCGCTCGGGTGCTGGGTCGAGCAATGCACGACAACATCGTCATCTTCTCCCGGAATGGCGAAGGCAATCTGGCCTTCCAGATACATGTGGTCCTGGCCACCGATTTTGATCTGCCCCTTGATCCGGTGGTCTGCGTCAGAAAAACCTTGTTCAATTTCACCGCGCTCGAGCTTAAGCGGCGCCGTTACAAACGGATGGCCTGCTTCCTGCGCTTCCAACGGATCAAGCGCATGCGGCAAGATTTCGTATTTGATCTTGGCCAACTCTGCTGCCCGGCGCGCTGCGTTCCGGCTTTCGGCGACCACGGCAAACAGCGGCTGGCCATGGAACTCGGTTTTTTCCGTCGGGAAAACCGGCTCGTCCTTCAGACCTGTCGGACTGATGTCATTGACACCTGGAATGTCTTCGGCTGTTAGAACACCGACCACTCCCGGAGCCGTCAAGACTGCAGACAAGTCCATGGATTTGATCAAGCCATGCGCAACCGAAGAGACACCCAAATAGGCGTGTAATGTGCCCTGCGGCTCGCCGATGTCATCACAGTATTCCGCGCGGCCCGTGACATGTTTTTCCGCGCTGTCATGGTGCCGGTTGGTGTGAACAGTGCCGCTGACGGTTTGGGTCGCTTTGGTGATTTTGTCGTGTTTCATGGGATTCTCGTCATCAAGCGGACAGAAGATCGGCCGCTTCTGCGGACTGATCGTCATGGGCGAGGAAAAAGCGTTGCAGCAGATTGCGCGCAACGGTGATCCGGTACTCGGCGGACGCCCGCCAATCGGACAGCGGCTGGAAATCGGCCTCAAGCGCCTTGCCTGCGGCTGTGAAAGCGGCTCGTCCCCAGGGCTGACCGGTCAGCTCGGCTTCCGCCGCAGCTGCGCGTTTCGGAGTACCGGCCATGCCGCCGAACGCCAACCGGCATTCGGTAATCACACCGCTTTCCACCGTCACACTGATCCCGGCCGCGACAGAGGAAATATCCTCGTCGCGTCGCTTGGAGATCTTGTAGGCGCCGTGACGCTGAAGTTCAGATGCACGCGGGATCGAGATGCATTCGACAAACTCATCTGGGGCGCGATCCTGCTTGCCGTATTCGATGAAGAAGTCTTCCAGCGGCAACCAGCGTGTAACGCTACCTTTGCGCAGCTTGACCTCAGCCCCAAGTGCAATCAGGACTGGCGGCATATCCCCGATCGGTGACCCATTGGCAATGTTGCCGCCAATCGTTCCCATATTGCGGACCTGCTGACCGGCAATCCGGTCCCAGTAGGCTTCAAGATGCGGGAATTCCTTGCAGAAGCTCTCCTGCGCTTCGGTGTATGTCACACCTGCCCCGATCTGCAGAGCATCCTTAGTTAGTGCAATGGATTTAAGCTCTTCAAGGTGTGCAATGAAGACAGCCGGACCTATGGGGCGCATGAACTTGGTGACCCAGAGCCCGACATCGGTTGAACCAGCCACAATGGTCGCTTGCGGAAATTCGGCCAGAACGTGAGCGAAATCGTCAAGACTAGAAGGAACAATCGCTTGGTTGTCCTTTGGACCGCAAACGACCCTGCTGCCATCCCGCAAGGCTATGAGGCGGTCTGTAATTGCCTCGCGTTCTTTGATCAGAAAATCATTCGCCGGTGTGCCAAACCGATTCGCCGCCATGGCCGCTGCGACGATCGGCTGATAACCGGTACAGCGGCAGAGGTTCCCCTGGATCGCTGTCTCAACTTCCGTTTCAGTCGGCTCCGGGTTTCCCATCCATAGCGCGTAAAGGGACATCACAAAGCCCGGTGTGCAGAAGCCACACTGACTGCCGTGAAAGTCAACCATGGCCTGCTGAATCGGGTGCAATTGGCCGTTTTCGCCGCGCAGATGCTCAATGGTCACCACATGACAGCCATCAAGCGACGCCATGAACCGAATGCAGGCATTGACGGTCTCGTAGATCAACTGCCCGTCTAGCAGCCTGCCGACCAGTACCGTGCATGCACCGCAATCGCCTTCCGCGCAACCTTCCTTGGTTCCCGTCAGCCGGCGGTCCAGGCGCAGAAAATCGAGTAGGGTCGCGTCGGCTTCGACATCTTTGACTGCGACGTCACGGCCGTTCAGAAGAAACCGGATTTCAGTGCGGTGGTTCATTGCGTCCTCGGCAAGCTCTCATCTCGCCATGGACCGTACGGCCGCGTTCGCCTCTAAAAAATCTGGCTAAACCGGAAATTCTTTCAACAATCCATTGAAAATGCCTGTGCGATAATCGGGCTAGAACCACGCCATTGGATCAATGGTACGGCTCGGAAGAACGATCGCGACCGGACACAGCTGAACGAGGGAGGACTGCTGATGGCCTATCTGGAAAGCCTGCGGGTCTTCACGCGGGTGGTTGAGCTCGGCAGCATAACGGCGGGCGGCCGGGATTTGCGGATGACGCCAGCTGTTGCCAGCAAGCGGATCAAGGAGTTGGAGAAGCATCTTGGTGCCCGGTTGTTCAACAGAACGACCCGGTCCCTGACGCCGACAGAAGTGGGCAAGGTTTTCTACGAACATGCTGTAAAAGCTCTAGAATCCATCAATGACGCAGAGGCAGCGGTTGCGAGTTTCTCCGATATGCCGCGCGGTGTTTTGCGGATCACCGCGCCGCTCGGTGCCGGACGCCGGATCATCTCGCCGCTCGTGCCTAAGTTCGTTGAACAGTTTCCCGCAACAGAAGTTCACATGCGTTTATCCGACCGCAAAGTCGACATCATGTCGGACGGTTTGGACGTTGCTTTCTTTATTGGTACGCCTGAAGATTCCAACTTGAAACTGCGGAAGATCGCTGATTGTCCGCGCGTTCTATGCGCTGCTCCGGGATATCTTGAAAAGCACGGAAAACCACAATCGCCGGATGATCTTTTGACCGGCGAACACAACTGCCTTTTGCTGCGCTATCCGCATTCTCCGGAATATTTTTGGGTTCTGGAGACCAAAGAAGGGCCACGAAAACTGCAAGTTTCCGGGAAATTCGACGCCGATCATAGCGACGTTCTTACAGATTGGGCCTTGAGCGGATACGGCATCGTCAACAAACCCCGGTTCGATGTTGCCGAGCACTTGCGGAAGGGAGATCTCGTAGAGATCTTGTCCGACACGCCACCACCGCCGACAATTTTCGGCTGCCTTTATCCGCACCGCCGTTTGCAGGATCCCAAAATCCGGCACTTTGTCGACTTTGTCATCAAGCATGCCGATCTCAGCGATCGCGCCACAGCAGCAGAATAAAACCAGAGGCAGGTCCCCTGCCCCTGGCTTCCTCAAAGCTGAAAACAATATCCGGTCAATCAGCTCCCGCGGTAAGTCGAATAGCTAAATGGCGAGACGAGGAGCGGCACGTGATAATGCGCTTCCTCCGACATGCCGAAGCGCAACGGGACGACGTCCAAGAACTTTGGGTCCGGCAGGGATGTTCCAGCTTCATCGAAATATGCGCCTACATGAAACTCGAGTTCATAAGTACCGGTTTCGAATTCATCGGCCGGAAGTATGTGGCTGTCTGTGCGGCCATCATTATTCGTCACGAGGCTACGAACGAAAATGCGACTGTCACCGGAGATCCGGTAAAGGTCGATCTTGATCCCCTTGCCGGGACAGCCTTGGGCGGTGTCGAGAACATGGGTGGTGAGATATCCGGCCATAAGGCTCTCCTGAATTATCATTGTTGCCGCCAATCATGCTGAGCACAGGCCTTGTTTTGCACCAGCCGATATCCGAAAGCACCTTCTGATTTTACAAGAAAGTCAGAAGATTATTTTGCTTTATAAGAAAAATGACAGCAATTGTTAGACGGGTCAGAGAACATGCCTGGATCCCCGGATCACTTTTCCGGACGGAAACTACAGGCTCCGGTCGCCGATAATCCGGCAACCGGCTCAGATCCTGCGGGTGCAAGTACATCAACGCCTTGCAGTGTGCTGTCCCCATCGACCTTCACTACAACGACCAGAAAAGACCTGCGCACGGTTCTCTCACGCTATGCGCGAAGCAGGCTGCTCACCTTTTCAAAGCCTGCCGTGCCGGGAGGGCCGGCAGTCACATCCGTGGGGATCACACCAGAACAGGTTTGAGATTCACAAAAAGGATGATCCCGGTCCATCAAACGAGACAGGGACATCCGATCGACCTTCAGAGGAGAAACCATGAGTAACGCATCGATCGGATCGCCGGAGCAATTGCGCGATCCCAACTATACTCCGCCTTTGGCAAAGGCAATCCCGCTCGGGATCCAGCACGTCCTGGCCATGTTTGTTTCAAACGTGACCCCCGCGATCATCGTGGCAGGAGCCGCCGGTTTCGGCTTCGGTTCGAATTCACCTGATTTTCCCGAGCTTCTTTATCTGATCCAGATGTCGATGCTGTTTGCCGGCGTGGCAACACTGCTTCAAACCATCACGCTCGGCCCGGTCGGCGCAGGGCTGCCAATTGTACAAGGCACATCCTTTGCCTTCCTGCCGATCATGATCCCGCTTGTCGCCGGCAAAGGCGTTGACGGGCTCGCCGCCGTCTTCGGCGGGGTCATCATCGGCGGCATGTTCCATGCGGTACTGGGTATGTTTATCGGTAAAATCCGCTTTGCCCTGCCGCCGCTTGTCACAGGATTGGTCGTTACGATGATCGGTCTGTCGCTGGTAAAGGTCGGGATCCAATATGCCGCCGGCGGAGTACCGGCCATCGGCACTCCGGAATACGGGTCTTTGCTCAACTGGTCTGCGGCGCTGGTGGTCATCTTCGTCACCCTTGGGCTCAAGTTCTATGCCAGAGGTATGCTGTCGGTTTCTGCAGTGCTGCTGGGCCTGATTGCCGGTTACATTTATGCCCTGATGACCGGGATGCTGACTTTCGACACCATTGCATCTTCCTGGTCAAATGCCAGCGCATTCGCCCTGCCGCAACCTTTCAAGTACGGGTTTGAAATCTCCGCAGCTGCGGTCATCGGTTTCTGTCTCATGGGCTTTGTTTCGGCAATCGAAACCGTGGGCGACGTCACCGGGATAACAAAAGGTGGTGCAGGCCGCGACGCAACGGACAAGGAGATTTCCGGCGCGACCTACGCCGATGGTCTGGGCAGCACCGTCGCCGGCTTGTTCGGCGGGTTTCCGAACACATCTTTCAGCCAGAACGTCGGCCTGATCGCCATGACCGGTGTCATGAGCCGGCATGTAGTGACATGCGGCGCCATTTTCCTGATCATCTGCGGGCTGGTTCCGAAGGTCGGTGGTTTGATCCGCACCGTCCCGATTGAGGTTCTTGGCGGCGGCGTCATCGTCATGTTTGGAATGGTTGTCGCTGCGGGTGTCTCAATGCTCTCGGATGTAAACTGGAACCGCCGCAACATGGTGATCTTCGCGATTGCCTTGACCATCGGACTTGGTCTTAAGCTGGAACCGGGCGCGCTGCAGCATATGCCGGATACAGCTCGGATCTTGCTGACAACGGGGCTTCTGCCTGCAGCAGCGATCGCCATTGTCCTTAATCTGATCCTTCCAGATGAACTGTCCGAAGAAGCGACCGAAGAAGTTTCCGGCGGCATGGCCGGCCATGGCAAAGGCTCTTTGCCGGCGGAGTAATCCGAGTGCGTAAGGACCCACGAAATCGATTGGGCCGCTTCTGCGGCCCTTTTCTTTTTGGCACTCAGTATCTCAGTAAATTCGGCTGCCCTTGTGATCAGCCCTATTCGTCTTGATCACTCACATTGGCCCCGGATCAAATCCGGGGCGGCGCAGCGCTAGCGTCGAACGCCAGCTCATTAAAAACAGCGCACAAGTGTAGTGAACTAACGCCAGTTGTTAGGTGTGCACTGTTACTGACAACTATTTGCCGCCGTCCCGGCCTCCGAGCCGGGACCTGCTCTCAATCTACGGCACATACATTAATTGCCCCGTAACAACGTTCGGGACGGCGCAAGACTGAAAAGAATCACAAATGAAATCCGCACCAACAAAAAAGAGGGCCAGCGTCTCCGCCGGCCCCAGGCAAGGTTCTTAGAAAATTGATTGGCCGAACGCCGTTAGAAATCAACGTTGATCGCAACACCTTTTTCGACCGCAAGGTCGACAACCGCTGAAGCAACAGCCAAGTCCTGCAGACCAACACCCGTACCGTCGAACAGGGTGATTTCATCCTCTGACGTCCGACCCGGATGTTTACCGTTGATGACAGCCCCGATTTCGTTGATATCGCTTTCAGAAATCAAACCGCTTGCGACAGCGTGCTGGCACTCGCCGATGGTCGAGGACTGGGCGACTTCATCCGTGAAAACGGTGGCCGTGGCCACCAGTTCAGCTTCGACTTCCTGTTTGCCTTTGGTGTCTGTCCCCATGCACGCAAGGTGCGTTCCGGATGTGACCTGCGCTGCTTTAAGGATCGGGTCGAAGCTGGATGTGATTGAAATGACCACATCGGCTTCCGCCCCCAGACGATCAAGATCTACGGCCTCAAAAGGTAGACCAAGCTCCTTGGCGGTCTCGTCCAAGCGGGACAGCATTTCAGGATGCAGGTTCCAGCCGATCACCTTCTCGAAAGACCGCTGCTCGGCAGCCGCCCGCATTTGAAACGCGGATTGGTGACCTGCGCCGATCATACCAAGAACCTTGGCATCCTTGCGTGCCAAGTGCATGATCGAGACGGCAGAAGCGGCCGCGGTGCGCAGCGCCGTCAACAGATTGCCGCCGACAATAGCCTTGGCTTTGCCAGTATCT
The DNA here is from genome assembly GCF_055755305.1 of Roseibium sp. R5. Lineage (NCBI taxonomy): Bacteria > Pseudomonadati > Pseudomonadota > Alphaproteobacteria > Hyphomicrobiales > Stappiaceae > Roseibium > Roseibium sp. R5. The sequence continues at coordinate 2,065,809 of NZ_CM146910.1, read as the reverse complement.
GCATCAAACAGAAATACCGTAGACTGGTGGTTGGTCAGACCCTTGTCGGCATTACCGGGCCAGTACCCGCCGGACTTCAATCCCAATGCCAGAGATGACCGGTCAAAGCCGGACTTGAAACCATAAAGTGCATCCGCATGCCCGATGGCTTCCCGGATGACCGGAAAGTTATAGGCAGCGCCGCTCGACATGGCAGCGAATACGCTTTCGACTGCCTCAAAAGCTTCGGCCCGCCCCAGAAGGGCTGGTATTTCCTTTTCAGGAACAATGATCATAGGTGTCTCCACAAAAAAGCCGAGCCCGCTCGGGGCTCAGCCATATCGAACAACGTGATGGATCAGTAGGCCTTGCCGCGGGCGGAGACCGGCCAGACCGTCTCAACCTTGCCATTGCGGACCCCAACGTACCAATCATGGACATTGGCCGTCGGGTCACAGTGGCCCGGGACAAGCTTCAGCTTCTCGCCAACCTTCAAGACACCATCTGGATCGGCAATCACCCCATGCTCGTCCGAGCATTTGACGTATTCAACATCAGATCTACCGAAAATGAAGGGCAGACCACTGTCGACCGACTGGGCTTTCAAACCGGCATCGCAGATCGCCTTGTCGGCCTTTGCGTGGCTCATCACCTGGGTGAGAATGAAGAACGCATTCTCCCACTCGCCCTGGTCAATGCGGTTGCCGTCCTTATCCAGGATCCGGCCATAGTCCGCATCCATGAAAGCATACGACCCGCACTGCAACTCGTTGTAGACACCTGAATTGGATTCGAAATAGTAGGACCCTGTGCCGCCACCGGAGACCAGTTCCGGCTCCAGACCGGCCGCTTTCAATCCTGCGACTGCATCCTTGACCATGGCAATGGCAACGTCGAGCTTCTCCTGGCGCGCCTCGTATGTATCGAGATGCTGCATGGCGCCCTGATAAGCTTGGATACCGGTAAACTTCAGCCCCGGCGCTGCATCAACGGCTTTCGCGATTTCAACGACCGCCTCCGTCGTCGTGACACCGCAGCGGCCGGCACCGCAGTCGATTTCAATGAAGACTTCCAGCGTTGTCCCCGCCTCCGCTGTCGCTGCCGAAAGTTCAGCTATATTGTCGATATCATCGACACAAACCAAAGTGCGGGCACCGAGCTTCGGCAACTGCGCCAAGCGCTTGATCTTCACCGGGTCGCGCACCTGGTTGGATACCAGAACATCCTTGATGCCGCCGCGGGCAAAGACCTCGGCTTCACTGACTTTCTGGCAGCAAACACCGACAGCCCCGCCGAGGCGTTCCTGCAATTTGGCGACATCGACGGACTTGTGCATCTTGCCGTGCACGCGGTGGCGCATACCATGCGCTTTGGCATAGTCGCCCATCTTCTTGATGTTGCGCTCCAGTGCATCCAGATCGAGCACCAGGCACGGCGTTTGGATGTCCTTTTCGTCCATCCCCGGGACAGCCGGAACGTCGTACCCAACCTCAAGTTTTTCAAATCCAGTAATTGCGTTCATCAGTTTGATCTCCGAAACGGCTTCAAAGGGTCCAAGGGAGTTTGTTCAGGTCGACGTTGCCGCCGGTGATGATGACACCCACGCGCTTGCCAGCGAAGATGTGCCTGTTCTTCAAGATTGTCGCGAGCGGCACCGCAGAGGACGGCTCCATCACGATTTTCATGCGCGCCCAGGTCAGCCGCATGGCCTCAACAATCTCCTGCTCCGACGCCGTCAAGACGTCCGAGACGTAGTTGGAGACAAAGTGCCAGGTCAGATCCTTCAGCGGTACTTTCAGGCCGTCTGCCACTGTGCTTGGAGCATCATCCGCGATGATGTGACCGGCGCGAAAGCTGCGCGCTGCATCGTCCGCCTGTTCCGGCTCAGCCGCGAAGATCTTTACCTCCGGCGCCAGGTTCGACAGGGTCAGGCATGTACCAGACACCATGCCACCGCCACCAATCGGCGCGATCACCATGTCGAGACCGTCAGTCTGTTCCATCAGTTCCTTGGAACAGGTTCCCTGCCCCGCGATCACACGGTGGTCATTGTAGGGATGCACGAATTCTGCGCCGGTCTTTTTCTCCACTTCGGCGAAAACGGCTTCCCGGCTTGAGGTCGACGGTTCGCATTCGGTGATGATGCCGCCATAGCCGCGAACGGCATCTTTCTTGGCCTGCGGCGCTGTGCGCGGCATGACCACGTGACACGGGATGCCCCGCCGGCCCGCTGCATAGGACAAGCTCAGGGCATGATTGCCCGAGCTGTGGGTGGCGACACCCGTTTTGGCCGTTTCTTCATCCAGGCCGAAGACCGCATTGGACGCGCCGCGAACCTTGAAGGCACCGGCTTTCTGAAAATTTTCACACTTGAAGAACAGCTCAACGCCGGTCAGATCATTCAGGAACGAAGACGTCAGAACAGGTGTCCGATGTACGTATGGCTTGATCCGTTCATGCGCAACCAGCATGTCCTCCAGGGTTGGGATGTAGGAGTTCAGGGCGTCGGTTTTCATGCGGCCTCCTTTGAGGAAACGGCCTCCTCAGTGCGGTAGTAGTCTTGAGCCGCGGCTACGCCTGAGCCCAGTTTGATGGATAGCCCAAGATCAGCCATGACCATTTCAGCCGTTGCCAGGCCAGACAAGGTCATGACGTCAGTGAGGCTGCCGAGGTGCCCGATCCGGAAGACCTTGCCGGCCACGTCCCCGAGGCCAACGCCAAACGCTACACCGTATTTCCCGGCTGCATGGGTGACGATGTCGGTGGCGTTGAAGCCCTCGGAGGTTCGAATGGCGCTGACCGTGTCGGAATAGACATCACGGGATCTCGCACAAAGCTGAAGCCCCCAGGCATGGACCGCCGCGCGCACGCCTTCTGCGATCCGATGGTGCCGGGCAAACACATTATCCAGTCCTTCGGATAACAGCATGTCACAGCTTGTTTTCAGGCCATTGAGCAGTCCAACCGCAGGTGTATAGGGGTAGGCATTGACCGCATAAGACTTCCGCATGTCGCGAATATCGAAGAAGGTTCGCGGCAACTTCGCCTTGTCGACAGCCGCCTGCGCCTTGGGTGATAATCCGACGATTGCCAGACCAGCAGGAAGCATGAAACCCTTCTGCGATCCCGTGACTGCGGCATCGACACCCCATTCATCCATGCGGAAGTCCATGGACGCGATGGAGCTGACACCGTCGACATACAGCAGCGCCGGATGCTTGGCATTATTGAGCGCGCGGCGGACAGCGGCAATGTCCGATTTAACGCCCGTTGCCGTCTCATTGTGCGTCGCAAGCACTGCCTTGATTTCATGATGCGTGTCTGCGGCCAGAAATTCTTCATAGCGATCCGCTGGCAAACCGGTTCCCCACGGCGCATCAACAATCACAACATCCAGCCCGTGACGCTGACAAAGGTCGATCCAGCGATGGGAGAACATGCCGTTGCGAGCAGCCAGGATCTTGTCACCCGGGCTTAGTGTGTTCGTGATCACCGTTTCCCATCCACCGGTACCGGTCGATGGAAAGATGAAAACCTCTGCAAGTTCGCTCTTGAGTATCTTTTTTACACCCGACAGTGCCGGCTGGAGTATTTCGCCAAACAGCGGTGATCGGTGATCCAGTGTCGGCATATCGCACGCCTTGCGAAGCGCCTCCGGTATGTTTGTGGGACCTGGAATAAAAACAGGATTTTGAAAGCTCATGGCCGTTTCCTCTCACGGTTTCATGAAACGGTAACGGAGTGCAGCCGAAGTGCGCAATTTTTTTAAAAAACTTTTTTAAAAATAGAAACCCAACAAAACATCAATATTGTCAGGTAGATATATTTTTCATATGATGAATTAGTTTTTCAATATTATGTTGAGACAGTCTCATGCCAGAACGCGAAAACGACTTGATCACCGGGAGAAAGGCACGGGGGCGGCCGCGCGCTTGGGATGACAAGAGCGGTCAGAACACCATCAAATCACTCGATCGGGCAATGGCGGTTTTCGAGCACTTGAGCACCCAGTCCGGTGTCTCCTTGTCGGCACTCTCCGACCAGACCGGAGAATCCACTGCGACGCTCTACCGGATCCTGTTTACGCTTGAAACGCGTGGGTTGGTCGAGTTCGACCAAGCCCAGCAACTCTGGCACATCGGGCCCGCGGCCTTCATCGTGGGGGCCCGCTTCCTGCGCCGAACCAGTCTTGTCGAGCGGGCACGGCCAATCTTGCGGGAGCTCATGGAAGAGACAGGCGAAACCGCCAATCTCGGCATACAAAAAGGAGATCAGGTGCTGTTCGTCAGTCAGGTGGAAACGCACGCCAGCATCCGGGCCTTCTTTCCGCCTGGCTCCTTGTCTCCCCTGCACGCATCCGGGATCGGCAAGGCCCTTCTCGCCTTCATGCCTGACACTCAGTGTGAGAAGATCCTGAAGAGCTCCAAGCGGGAGAGGTTTACCAGCTACACATTATGCGATGCAGCGCTCCTGAAAGCCGATCTGGCCCAGGCGCAAACGCGCGGTTATTCGATTGACGGGGAGGAAAAAAACCTCGGCATGCGCTGCATCGCAGCGCCGGTCTTCAACCACTATGGCGAGATCGCGGCCGGCTTGTCGATCTCGGGACCAACAAGCCGGGTAACAGAGGACAAGATTCAGAGCTTTGGCTCCGCCGTTATGAATGCAGCAGGCCGGCTGACATCAGCACTCGGCGGAGAACCGCTTATTGAAACATCGGATCGGTAAGGCCGATGTCGGCGGCAGAAGCGCCTCTGCCATACCCGTTATGGTAAGCCGTGAAGGGCACATCAAATTCCCGAACGGTGTAAAGCCCGATCTTGAAGTAATAGCCATTGACCTCTTTGTCGGTATAGCCAGTCGGTCCGTTGTAGCGGATGAACTCTTCCCAGACGCCATTTGTGCAAGCCAAATCGATGGGTTGGCATTGACGCCGCCAACCGACAATTTCACCATCATCTTGAGGCGACCAGACGACTTTGTAAGCGTATTCGTGAAACACCTCGCGCTGCAATTCCGGCTGCGAATGAAGGATCTCACCGTCACCCTTCTTGGATCCAAGTTTCTTGATGCGCTCACCGTTCCATAGGGTGACAACAAACCGTCCATCCCAGAGGCGATGGGACAAGGGCGGCCGCAGGCTTTCCTGACCTTCGTTCACTCGCTCGTGCCATTGTGCCATCACCAATCGGTGCTTTGACTCCATTGGAAAATCACCGGGCAGAAGCGTTGAGAACCGGTACCAGGTTTCATCCCCGTTTTTGGCGACGTGCATGTCGCGCAACTCAGCACGGGTTCCGGAAGAAATCTTTTTGTCATCAGGAGATATCGTGAACTTGATGGCCGCGATGCTTTCCCCAGGCAGGTCAATTTCGACAAGTTCTGCGGAATTGCAGTCCACCAGCCGCTTGACGCTGATGTCCTTGGGAACGTCGGCGGGGTCAATATCGCACTTGATCGATTCTTCGGTGACCACAACCGGAACACCCTCGATCACGACCTCTTCTTGAGCCGCCATCACACCACCAGCTGCACAAAACAATGAGACAAAAACACCGGCAAGCCGGGTCCAAATCGGCTGCAACCTTAGAAAAACTGTGTTTGGCATTCGCAATCCACCCATCAAATACACCTGCGACCCGGCGTCGCTTTCCGGCAAGGGTAAGAACATCCCTTTGATCACACAAGCCGCAACCATGACTTGGCGCTTGTCCGGTTGGCAGTGACGCGCGAAACTGGAACTCAGTAAAATTTGCTTTCAGCGTCGCGGGACACACGCGTACCAACAGCATCGCTGGCAACCGCGTCGACAACATCTATGCCCGTATCAACACCAATGACATGCACATGAACGTTGTGCTGTTTGGCCAAGACCAAAGCCGAACGATCCATGAAACCCAAAGAGTTGGTGATCGCGGTCTCAATAGAAAGTGTGCGATACCGTTTTGCGTCCGGGTTGGTCTTCGGATCGCTGTTATAGACCCCATCAATACCGTTTTTCAGACAGAGAACACTGGCACATTCCAGCTCCACTGCACGCTGGACAGACGGATAATCTGTAGTCACAAAGGGCTGCCCGATCCCACCACTCAGGATGACGAGCCGGCCTTTTTCCAGATGCCTCAGCGCCCGCCGGCGAATATATTTTTCGCCAATTGCCGGAATATCGACGGCCGACATCAGCCGGACTTCAATGTCCGATGTTGCTTCCACCTTAGCCCGAAGAAGAATGCCATTCGCGATGGTCCCGAGCATGCCGACATTGTCCGCTTCGACATGCTCAATGTTCCAATCTGAGGAGCTGGTGCCCCGGAATATGTTTCCGCCACCGACGACAACCGCAACTTCGTGACCGTTTTCGGCAAGCGCAACGAGGTGAGAACACACTCTAGAAATCGCAGCGTCAGAAAAGACACCTGCGGATCCTTCGGCCAGTGCTTCACCGCTTACTTTGACCAACAGTCTCATCGCGCCACCCCTGTCTTGAACCGAACAGATCAATGGCATCGGATGTGAACGGATGTGTCAAGCACAGCTGTTCCAATTGGTAAGGACTCAGTGTTCACTTGGAGCGTAATCTGCCGGATCGACCATCCCCGGGCGGCCATCAATCGCAAGACGTGTGTGCCGGGGTTCGGATGTTGCGATCACCTTGCCGGATTTGACAACTGCCAACCGGGCAGCCTTAAGCCGGATCGCCTCGATAGTATCGCGCGCTTGCAGAAGCACAAAATCTGCCTTGCAACCCTTCTCCAAACCGTACCCTTCAAGCCCCATCGCCTTGGCTGGATGGCTGGTCACGCATTCATAACAATAGCGGATCGCCTCACGGCTTGTCATCTGAGCCACGTGCAGGCCCATACTCGCAACTTCCAACATGTCTCCGGAACCCATCGAGTACCATGGGTCCATCACGCAGTCATGCCCAAAGGCAACGTTGATGCCATAGGAGCGCATTTCCGGAACACGCGTCTGACCGCGTCGCTTTGGATAGGTGTCATGCCTACCCTGAAGCGTGATGTTGATCAGCGGGTTCGCGATCGCGTGCACCTCAGCTTCGGCGATTAACGGCAAGAGTTTTGAGACGTAGTAATTGTCCATGGAGTGCATCGAGGTCAGATGCGAGCCGGCCACCCGGCCTTGCAGACCCAACCTCTGCGTTTCATAAGCGAGCGTCTCGATGTGCCGGGACATCGGGTCATCGGTCTCATCGCAATGCATGTCGACCATCAGGCCACGTTCGGCAGCAATTTCGCAAAGACGACGAACGGACTTCGCCCCATCGTCCATAGTTCGTTCGAAATGCGGAATACCACCTATGATATCAACGCCCATGTCGAGCGCTTTCAGAAGGTTTGTTTCAGCACCCGGTGAGCGGTAAAGACCGTCCTGCGGAAAAGCGACAAGCTGAAGATCGATGTAATCCTTGACCTTTTCGCGCACTTCCAAAAGGCCCTGAACGCCGGTGAGCTTGTCATCACAAACATCGACATGGGTACGGATCGCAAGAAGCCCTTGGGCCACAGCAAGATCACAGTACTTCAACGCCCGCTCGACCACGGCGTCAACGGTCAGGATTTCTTTCAACTCGCCCCAGAGCGCAATGCCTTCCAAAAGTGTGCCGCTCTGGTTCATGCGCGGCAGACCAAGCGAGAGGGTCGCATCCATATGAAAATGACTGTCGACAAAGGGCGGAGACACCAGCTTGCCAGTGGCATCGATCACCTGACCCGCGTCCGCAGTCATTCCGGCCTCGACGGCCGCAATCCGACCATCCTTACAGGCAATGTCTATGCCCGTACGGCCATCCGGCAAGTTTGCGTTTTTAACGAGAAGATCAAAGGACATCGAGGAACACCTGTCAGCGTTGGCCGCGGAAATATGGAACAAGCAACGCCCGCGGATAATCAGCTTTCCTGGCTACCACGATCAACGCGATGATGGATAGGATATACGGCATCATCAGGAAGACCTGTCCGGGGATGAAGCTGCCAACTTCTGTCTGAAGTCGAACCTGGAACGCATCAAACGCACCGAACAACAGCGCACCGATCAGCGCTTTTCCGGGCCGCCACGAGGCGAAGACGGTCAAGGCAATGCAGATCCAGCCGCGGCCATTGACCATGCCGAAGAAGAAGGCATCAAAGGCCGACATGGTCAAAAACGCCCCACCCAGCGCCATGATCGACGAGCCGACAACGACTGCGCCCATGCGCAGGCCGTAGACCGAGAGCCCCTGAGATTCGACAGCCGACGGGTTGTCGCCCACAGCCTGGATCGCAAGGCCGAGCGGTGTGCGATAAAGTACATAGCCTGTTGCAAGCACCAGGATGAGCGCAAGAAGTGTCAGCGAGGTCTGCTGGAACAAGGCAGGCCCGAGAAACGGCAGATCAGACAGGATTGGGATATCCAGCGGTTGAAACGCTTCAATCCGCGGCGGCGACGACACATCCGGCAGAGCGGTCCGGTAAATAAAGTAACTGAGCGATGTCGCGAACAGTGTGACGCCGATCCCCGAGACATGCTGAGACAACCCGAGCGGCACTGTCAGGATGGCGTGAAGCAACCCGAACAGCCCACCGGCCAATGCGGCGACAAGCACTCCGCCCCAAAGCCCTGCTCCGAGCCAGACCGCCATCCAGCCAGCCATGGCACCTGCGGTAAAAATGCCTTCGATCCCAAGATTGAGCACCCCGGCCCGCTCACAGATAAGCGCGCCGATGACACCGAATATCAGCGGCGTGGCAATCCGTAGAGAGGCTGCCCAAAAATTTTCGGAGACAAGAATATCGAGGATCTCGATCATTTCGAGGCCTCCTTGGCATGCGGCGCGCCGACAAAGCGGATCTTGAACCTCAAAAACAAGCCGGAAACGAGAACGCACAACAGTGCCATCGCAACGATCAGATCAGCCAGATAATTTGAAACACCGGTGGCGCGGGACATGGAATCGGCCCCAACAAAGATGCTTGCAATAAAGAGCGCGGCAAAGACAACGCCAATCGGCGACAGTCCTGCCAGCATGGCAACCACGATACCGGAGTATCCGAAACCCGGTGACAGGTCCGCGGTCAGATATCCTTTCAGCCCTGCAACTTCACCCACACCGGCAAGGCCTGCCAGCGCTCCGGAGAGCAATCCGACCCGAATAAAGGTTGCCGTGACCGGGATACCAGCATGACGGGCTGCGGACGCGTTTTCTCCGACTGCCCTGATTTCAAAACCCCAGACCGTGCGTTTCAAAAGAAAATAAACGCCAAGCGCGGAAATCAACGCGATGATGAGACCCCAATGGATGCGCATCCGGTCCATCAGCTTGGGCAACGCGGCTTCATCCAGAATGGGTTCCGATTGCGGCCATCCCATCCCCATCGGGTCCTTCATGGGGCCCTCCAGCATCATCTGCACAAACAGCAGAATGACGAAGTTCAGGAGAAGCGTCGTCACCACTTCATCAACGCCGAGCCGGGTTTTCAATAGGGTCGGTCCCAACATGACCAGCCCGCCCATCAGGGCCCCGGCAAGAATGACGGCGGGGATAAGCACGAAGGAAGGCCCGGAGATAAACCCGGTACCGACCGCAACAGCGGCCAACGCTCCGGCATACAGCTGCCCCTCGGCACCGATGTTCCAAAGCTTTGCCCGAAAAGCAACGGCGGCGGCAAGTCCCGTCAGGATCAACGGCGTTGCGCGGGTCAGCATTTCGGTAAAGGCAAAGGCTGACCCAAAAGCGCCCTTGATCATAAGGCCATAGGCTTCAAAAACAGACAGACCTGCGAACAGCATCGGGACAGCCGCCAGAACGAGGGCGGCAACAGCGGCTGCCACGGTCACGCTGATGACTTTGGAAACGGCAACCGGACCTCTGGGTTCAAAACGGATCATGCAGCTTCTTCCCCATCGTGCCCAGCCATACGCAGACCGAGCTTGCCACGATCGAGGTCTTCCGTCGGTTCTGCTTGTGAGAGTTGGCCGCGATGAATGACGGCGATGCGGTCGGAAAGACGCATGAGTTCGTCCAGATCTTCAGAAATGAGAATGACGCCTGCCCCGCGGGCGCGTGCGGCAAGCAGACGTTTGTGAACGTCGGACGTGGCACCGACATCTAGCCCGCGCGAGGGCTGGGCGGCGAGCACGACCTTGGGCTCCGTTTCAAGCGTCCTGGCCAAAACGATTTTCTGGATATTACCGCCAGACAGCAACCTGGCCGGACTTGCCTCACTCTGGCAGCGAATATCATAAGCCTTGATAAGATCCTTCGCCCGGTCCCGCATCGCCGAAAACCGGAGCATCCCGAAGCGCTGGTTTTCTGGTTTGCGGATCCCTTCAATCGCCAAGTTTTCAGACACGGTCATCGCGCCGACGATGCCATCATGATGACGATCTTCAGGTATGCGCGCCAGACCGATGTCAATCATTTGACGCGCAGAAACTTGCCCGAGCTCATCGCCTTCCAGCATCAATTTGCCAGCCGACACCGTCTCTAGACCGGAAATAACCCGTGCCAGCGTGGTTTGGCCATTGCCAGACACCCCGGCTATGCCAAGGATTTCACCGGCTCGTAAGTCCAGCGAAACATCGGAGATTGCGTCGCGACCGTGTCCCGCCGCAACGCCGGTCAGGACAAAAAGCGGCGCACCCGGAGTACCGGGCTCGCGTACGGTTTCAGAAATCTCGTGCCCCACCATGAGCTCGGCCAATTGGCGTTGCGAACTGCCTTCTGTCGGCAAGTCCGCCACCTTGCGGCCTCCGCGCAAGACCGCAACGCGGTGGGAGGATGCCATCACTTCTGCCAGCTTGTGCGAAATGAAAATGATCCCGAGCCCATCGCCTGCAAGCTTCGTCAACGTAGCAAACAGGGTTTCGGATTCCTGCGGTGTCAAAACAGCGGTCGGCTCATCAAGGACAAGAACCCTCGCATCCCGATAAAGCGCTTTCAGGATCTCAACGCGCTGTTTTTCCCCGACCGAGAGATTGGAAATGCGCATGTCCAGATTGACCGCCAATCCGGATCTATCCATCAGCTCATCCAGCTTCTTGCGTGCCGGCAAACGGGCAGACTTGATGGCGGACAGAGGCTCTGTGCCCAAAAGGATATTGTCGAAGGCGCTCAGGTTTTCTGCCAGCGTAAAGTGCTGATGCACCATCCCGATGCCAGCATCCAGTGCGGCATGGGGAGAGCCTGGCTCCAACTCTTCAAGCGCGCCATGCGACCCCAAGACAAGTACCTGTCCTTCATCGGCCACATAGTGACCGAAAAGAATGTTCATCAGCGTGGTTTTGCCGGCACCGTTTTCTCCGAGAAGTGCAAGGATTTCACCTCGTCTCAGGTCCAGCGACACATCGCCATTGGCTGTCAACGCGCCAAAGCGCTTGGTGATGCCTTTAAGCCGCAACAGGACGGGGGCATCATTTGCTGGCGGCGCCATGCCAACCTCCGGTGGTTTTTGAATTCTTGGCCGACAAGGGAGAACATCGGCATGTCACTGGCGGTCACAGGTGTCGAACCCAATGACCGCCAGATAAAACAGCAGGCGCTGCTTACATCGTGGATTTCGGTTCGCTGTCGTTCACATTGACGCGGAACAGGCCATCAAGAATTTCCTGTTCTTTTTCTTTTGCGGCAGCAACGGCATCAGCCGGAGCAAGGCCTTCATCGACAATGAAGCTGCCACCGCCATAGCTCATGAAGCTATAACGGCCAAAATCTGCCGGTTCGAAAGTGCCTGCCTTCACCTGCTCAAGAGCACGATCAATTGTCGGCTCCATATGCCAGAGGGCTGAAGAGAGGATCGTGCCCGGATAATCGGCTGAAGTGTCGATGACGTTGCCGATGGCGAGAAGGCCCTTCTCCTTGGCCGCATCCGAAACACCAAAGCGCTCTGCGTACATGATATCAGCGCCCTTATCGATCATCGCAAATGCAGCTTCTTTAGCCTTGGGCGGATCGTACCAAGAGTTGATGAAGGTCACGAGGAACTTCACGTCCGGGTTCACGGATGTTGCCCCATCCATGAACGCGTGCATCAGACGGTTCACCTCCGGAATGGCATACCCGCCGACCATACCAATGATGTTGGATTCGGTGGTCGCGCCGGCGATCATGCCGGACAGATAGCTCGGCTCATGGATCCAGTTGTCGAAAACGGCAAAGTTTGGTTTTCCAGGGCCGAAAGAAGACCCCATCAGGAACGCTGTATCCGGATACTCTGCGGCGACCTTGCGTGCGGCCCGCTCCACAGCGAATGCTTCCCCGACAACAAGATCCATGCCCTGCTCTGCGTACTCGCGCATCACCCGCTCGTAGTCGGTGTTCGCGACGTTTTCAGAGAAGGTATAAGTGATGTCGCCACGCTCTTCGGCAGCTTTGAGCGCCTTATCAATACGGCTCACCCATTGCTGCTCGACCGGTACGGTATAGATCGCAGCAACTTTGATTGGATCCGCCGCTTGTGCAGCTGACATCGGCATGGCGGCAATGGCTGTTACAGTCATTGCAGCCGCCAAAAGGCCCCGGCGGACCTTTGAAAACGGTTTAACGGTGAACATCTGGAAACCCCTGGAGTGCTTTTTTTAACCCCAAAAGATGATCACAAATCCGGCGTGCCCACAAGTTAAGCAGAGCCTGCAAGAGCAATTTTTTTGAACAAACGGCAAAAAACGGCGCTCGTTTTTTGTGCGGTTCTCGCAAACGCCGCATGGCTCAACAGGCGAAATTTCCGGATCCTTAGCCGCGACATCTTTCGTTGTCATGATTTTCCGGCAACCACCGAAGCTTTTTGGAGAACTCATTTAAGTTCGTTTTATCAGACACTTCCGCACGCCTGGAGAATGCCTCAAAGATGAAAAATAAGCATCTATTTTTGAATGCATTCAAAAAAATGAAACGTTTCATATTGACCTGTTTCGGGAGTCATGCTTTCATTTAAGAGCCTGTTCACCTGCCAGTCTGGATAGAGGGACGGCAGTCTTCTTTGGGAGGAAATAATGAAGATATTCAAGCTCGCTGCCGCCGCAGCGACCGGTCTCGCTTTGCTTGCTGGCACCGCCATGGCAGATGACAAGCCGAAAGTCGGCCTCATCATGAAATCACTCGCAAACGAGTTCTTTCAAAACATGATGGCAGGTGCCGAAGCCCACCAGGAAAAGCGTGGCGACTATGAACTTCTGGCCGTCGGCATGCAGAACGAAACCGACTTCGAGAGCCAAATCAATGCCGTCGAAAACTTCATCACGCAGGGAGTGGATGCAATTGTGGTGGCTCCTGCCGACAGCCGTGCCATGGTGCGCCCGCTGAAGAAGGCGATGAAAGCGGGCATTGTCGTGGTCAACTTCGACGTCGCGCTCGATGAAGACGCCAAGAAACAACAGGGCATCGAGCTGGCGTTTGTCGGCCCGGACAACCGCGGTGGTGCGAAACTTGCCGGTGATGCATTGGGCAAAAAACTTGGCGAAGGCGGCAAGGTTGTCATCATCGAGGGCAACCCGGGCGCGGACAATGCAAACCAGCGCCGCATGGGCTTTGAAGACTCGGTCGCAGAATACAAGCTCGACCTTCTAGACAGCCGCACCGCGCATTGGGAAACGGAAGAAGCCAACACCGTCTTCTCCAACATGCTCACCGCGCATCCGGACATCCAGGGCGTGATGGCTGCCAACGATTCCATGGCCATCGGCGTGGTGAAAGCGCTAGAAAGCGCCGGCCGCACCGACATTATGGTTGTCGGTTTCGACAACATCCCGGCTGTAAGCCCGATGATCGAGGACGGCCGAATGCTAGCAACTGTCGACCAATTCGGAACCGACATGGCCGCAAACGCCATTGATCTGGCGCTCGAGGTCGTCGGCGGTGGTGATGAACTTAAAGGTTGGGTCAAAACCCCGATCGAATTGGTGGCCGCTCAATAATCGGCCCCATGTGCCCCCGCTTGGTCAGCCTTGAGCGGGGGCAAATCCAACTCTTCCAATACAATATGACTGGACGCACCATGGTAGCAGCGACGCAAACCGCGGCGCAGGCCCCCGCGCATTCCACGCCGTTTCTATCAGTTGAAGGACTGAAGAAATACTTCGGCGGCGTGAAGGCCCTCGACGGCGTGAGCTTTTTCCTCGAACAAGGAGAAGTGCATGCGCTGGTCGGTGAAAATGGCGCTGGTAAGTCCACCTTGATTAAGATCCTGTCTGGCGTATTCCCTTTTGATCACGGTGCGATCTTCTTGGACGGGCAGACGTACCGCCCGCAGTCGCCACATGAGGCCAAGGAACGCGGTGTTCAGGTCGTTCATCAAGAATTCAATCTCCTTGAGCATCTAACAATTGCGGAAAACATCTCGATCGAGAAGTTGCCACGCAACCGGTTTGGGCTCCTGGACCGGCATGAACTCAACGCTCGTGCTCGCAAGGCGTTGGACGCCATCGGGCTGACCGATATAGATGTCAAAGCTCCTGTGAGCACCCTTGGCATCGCCCACCGGCAGCTTGTTGAAATCGCGAGGGCACTGCAGTCCGATAGCCAGATTCTGATCCTCGATGAACCGACCGCCACGCTGACGGAACGGGAAACCAAGCGTCTCTTCGAACTTGTCTCGCGGATCAAGGAAGACGGCGTGACAGTCGTTTTCGTATCGCATCACCTCGACGAAGTCTTCGAAATCTGTGATCGGGTCACAGTGTTTCGCAACGGCCGCACAATCGCCACTGATCTGATAGCCGAGACCACACCAGACGGTATTGTCCAAAGAATGGTCGGCCGCCAGCTCGCCGGAGAGATGATTTCTGGCGATGAACATAAAGAGTTCGGCGACATCGCATTGAGTGTCCAAAATGTATGTACCCAGGCCAATCCCTCCGACACCGGTGTGTCTTTTGACCTGAGGTATGGCGAAATCCTCGGGATCGCCGGGCTGGTCGGAGCGGGCCGCACTGAAATCCTGCGCGGAATTTTCGGAATTGATCCGATACGGTCCGGACAAGTGCAACGGGATGGCAAGACCGCCCGTTTTTCAGGTCCAGGCGACGCAATAGCTGCCGGGATCGGCTTCGTAACCGAGGACCGAAAGGACGAAGGCCTGATCCTGGATATGCCGATCTCGGCCAACATCTCGCTGGCTAATATGAAGTCCGTGTCGCAATCGGGTCTGCTCAAATTCGCGGCTGAACGGCGAAAGGCCATGGAGGCCGGCGAAAAACTGAAACTTAAATACGGCAAGACAGCCGACCCGGCCTCAAGCCTGTCTGGCGGCAACCAGCAAAAAGTGGTGCTGGCCAAGTGGCTCGCACGGGACCCAAAGGTCCTGTTGCTGGATGAGCCAACAAGGGGCGTCGATGTCGGCGCGAAAGCTGAAATCTACGCGATCTTGAAAGATCTGGCCCGCAACGGCGTTGCTCTTTTGGTTGTCTCGTCCGAAATGCCGGAACTCATGACGCTGGCAGATCGCATTCTCGTTCTTGCAGAACACCAGATCCAGGGCACGCTCCAGCGCGCCGATTTCTCTGAAGAAAACATCCTGAAACTGGCCTACGGGCAAACCGAACTGGCCGGAGGAAACAGCCAATGACACTCCAGACAACAACCGATACGCTCCCGGCTCCATCCAGATTTTCCTTCCGGACAGTTTTGCAAAACGCGGGCATCGGCCTCGCCTTGCTGGCTCTGATCATATTTTTTTCCGTGTTCACCGAACACTTTCTGACACCGAACAACATCACCAACATCTTGACCCAGATCACCATCAATCTGGTCCTCGCCGTTGGCATGACATTCGTCATTCTGATCGGCGGCATTGACCTGTCGGTGGGGTCGGTGATGGCGTTTGCGGCGGTTGTTGCCGGCAAAGCCATCACCCTTCCCGGATTTGGGCCGGCCGAGGCAATTGCACTTGCGGTGATTGCCGCAACGCTGACCGGTGTGCTGTGCGGGTTCATCAACGGCGCCATCAGTGCTTATTGGGCGCTGCCATCGTTCATTATCACTCTTGGCATGTTGAACATTGCCCGCGGTGCGGCATTGCAGGTCTCCGATGCGCAGACAATCTACTCCTTCCCCTATGCATTTGAGGAATTCGGGTCCGCCATGATCTATGGCGTGCCTGTCGTATTCCTGGTGGCGCTGCTCCTGGTCTTCGTGGCTTGGTTCGTGTTGAACTTCACAGTTTTCGGGCGATTGCTCTACGGGATTGGCAACAACGAGGAAGCCGTCCGTCTGGCCGGACATTCGGTGCGTCGCTACAAGATTGCAGCCTTCACGATATGCGGCTTCACAGCCGGTATCGCGGCCGTTGTGTATATGGCCCGCCTCAACATCTCCAGCCCGATCGCCGGGATCGGTTTTGAACTCAATGCGATCGCTGCAGTGATCATCGGCGGCACCAGTTTGAGCGGCGGCCGGGGTTCGGTAATCGGGACACTGCTCGGCGCTTTCATCATTGGTGTGCTCGCAAACGGCTTGATCCTGATCGGTTTAAGCGACTTCATGCGCCAGATGATTACCGGTGTGGTCATCATCTTTGCAGTCATCCTTGATCATTACCGCGCCAAGTACGCGGCGACTTGATCGCCTATATTTAAAGCCTCAGCGGACACATCTTCCGCTGAGGCAAAATAATACGGTATACACAATCCGAACCCTATAAGCGGAGCGTAATTTTGAAGCCGGTTACTGTCGTTGGCAGCATAAACATCGACCTCTTCAGCTATCTCGATCGCTGGCCAAAAATCGGTGAAACCGTGATGGTCCGGGAAACCGCCAATACATTGGGCGGCAAAGGCGCAAATCAGGCTGTTGCAGCGACCAAGCTCGGCGCCAATGCCACGATGATCGGCGCAGTTGGTCAAGACGGTTTTGGCCGCGTTGCCGCAGATCAGCTGGCGGCCTTCCACGTCACCGCGGAATTAATCGAAAAACGCGATTGCGGAACAGGCATGGCATTCATCGATGTTGGGCCAGACGGCGACAACATCATCCGTTTAGCAAGTGGCGCCAATGGTCAGATGCAGCCCGAAGACCTTGGGCCGCATTCAAACCAGCTAAGCCTAAGCGGTGTCGTCCTCCTTCAAAACGAAATCAACCTGGAAACGTCATTGAAAGCCGCGGAACTTGCACGCGCTGGTAGCGCTTTGGTGATTATGGATCCAGCTCCAGCCCCTCACCCGGCCTGGACCAGGGATGTGATTGCCGCTTTTGATGTACTGACCCCGAACGCAAGTGAGGCTGGTGCCATCTTGGGAAAAACACCAGAAACGCTAGACGAAGCCCGCGACGGCGCGCGGCACCTGCGCTCTTTCGGACTGAGTGGTGCGATCATCACGCTCGGGGGAAAAGGCGTCGCCTGGTCCTTTGGAGATGAAGACGGCGTAGAACCTGCTCCGAATGTAACCGCAATTGACACGGTGGCTGCCGGGGATTGCTTTAACGGCGCGCTGGCAACTGCGCTCTCAGAAGGTGCCTCAATGCGGTCCGCGATACGATTTGCTATGCATGCTGCGGCCCTTGCAACCACCCGAAAGGGTGCATCGGCTTCTCTGCCGACCCGAATCGAGGTCGACCGGTTCTACGCGCCCGACCTGGTATAGCGCTGGCTTAAAAGAGGCAGTAAAAGGAACAGCGGCCCGCGGTCGGCTGCGACTATAGTATTTAGGGAGAAGCCTGTCTATGCCGACGATAAAGGATGTCGCGCGCAAAGCCGATGTGTCGGTCGGGACGGTTTCCAGGGTTCTTGCGAAAAACGATACGGTCAAACAGCCGCTCAAGCTGCGAGTGCAGGCTGCCATGGACGAACTTGGCTACAAGCCCAACCTGGCAGCCCGGGCACTGCGCACAAACAGCATCGATGTCGTAGGGCTGGTGGTACCGGATATTACTAACCCGTTCTTTGCCCAACTGGCCAAGGATATCGAAAAGGAAGCGGCCAGCCGCAGCCACTCAGTTATGCTGGCGAATTCGGATGACGACCTGGAAACCGAAAAGATCCAGATCGCGGCCTTGCTGGACCGCTCTGTCCGCGGTGTCATCGTTGTTGCAACATCAGACAGCAACCATCCTTACGAAGCAGATGTTCCAATTGTGTCGCTTGACCGCCGTCTTGGCGATCATGCGCTGGTCAGCACAAACCATTTCGACGGCTCAGCCCAGATTGCCGACCATCTCCATCAGCTTGGCCATCGGCGGATCGCCTATATCGCCGGACCGGGCACGATGGATGTCGCCCGCCGCCGCAGCGAAGGGTTTGTGACCCGGATAAAGACGCTCTCAACACCTGATGATCCAATCGAACTGACAATCCACGCAGGCCAGTTCGATTATGATTCCGGCGAAGAGGTTTGCCGGGAGATACTTGCAGAAACTGCGGACAGCGGTGATCGCCCGACCGCAATTGCCGCGGCCAGTGACCAGCAGGCGATTGGGGTCTTGCGCGCAGCTCGAGACTTGAAACTGGACGTTCCTGGTGACCTGTCCGTTACCGGTTTCGACGACATCTCCCTGGCTGCCCTTGTTGTGCCTAGGCTCACAACCATCCGCCAGCCGACCGCAGCCTTGGCACACTCCGTGATCGACCGGATTTTCAAAACAGAAAAAGCCACCGGAGACGAAGAAATCTCCGGCGACCTTGTCATCCGGGAATCAACGGCGGCTCTTTAAATCCCAAGATAGGCTTCACGGATACGTGGATCGGCGATCAGTTCTTCCGAGGGACCAGAAAGCGTGATCCGGCCGGTTTCCATGACATAGCCTCGATCGGCGATCTTGAGAGCGCCAAAGGCATTCTGCTCAACCAGAAGAACGGTCACTTCCTTTTCCCTCAAGGACTTCACCACATCGAAGATCTGCGCGACCAGAAGTGGCGCCAGCCCCATCGAAGGTTCGTCCAGTAACAGACAATGCGGCCGCCCCATCAAGGCCCGGGCAATCGCCAGCATCTGTTGTTGCCCACCTGAAAGGCCACCCGCTGCCAGGTTCCGCTTTTCCCGCAGGATTGGGAACATCTGGAAGGCGTCCTCCATGTCCCTTTCGACCCGGTCATCCGTAAATAGAAACGCGCCGAGACGCAGATTTTCTTCAACCGTGATGTTCGTGAAGATCTGCCGGCCCTCCGGCGATTGCGACAACCCCCGTTTCAAGCGCTTGTATGCCGGCACGGCTGTCAGCGCATCGCCGCGAAACCGGATATCGCCGCCGGTGATGGACTGCGTCCCGGACAAACACTTCAGCAAGGTGGTCTTGCCCGCTCCATTGGCGCCAACCACAGTCACGATCTCTTTGGATGTCACTTCCAGATCGATTCCGTGCAGCACCTCGATGTGACCGTAGGCCGACCGCAGACCCTCAACTGTCAGCATGGGCAGGCTCCTCTTCCGTACCGAGATAGGCGGCAATCACATCCGGATTCCTGGAGACATCCTGGGGCGTCCCTTCGGCGATCTTTTCGCCGTGATCCAGCACCACGATGTGATTGGAGATCCGCATCACCATTTTCATGTCGTGCTCCACGAGCAGGATCGCGATGCCGGATTTGGCAAGCTCCGCGATGAGCTCATCAATTTCTTCCGTCTCGACCGCATTGCAGCCAGCTGCCGGTTCATCCAGCAGAAGAACCTGCGGACCAACAGCCAGGGCGCGCGCGATCTCAAGGCGCTTGAGTGCACCATAAGAAAGGTTCCCGGCCTCTTCTTCGGCAGCCTTTGACAGATGAACCTTTTCAAGAAGCTGCAACGCTTGCTCGCGCACTTCCGCAGACCGCCGCCGTGCAGACGGCAGCGACAACAGATCAGCCCAGACGGACGGATTTTCCGTCAGATGAAATCCGGCGACCACATTTTCCAGAACCGTCATTTCCTGAAAGATCTGCAGGTTCTGAAAGGTCCGCGTCAGGCCCTTTTTCGCCAAGATATGCGTGGCCTTAGCGGTCACGTCTTCCCCGTTCAGTTTCACGTGACCTGCATCTGGCAAATAGACACCGGAGATCATGTTGAAGAGGGTTGTTTTGCCTGCCCCGTTTGGTCCGATGACCGATACGATTTCACCCGGTTTGACCGAAAACCCGACATCGTTCACCGCCCGGAGCCCGCCGAAACTGATGCCAAGGCAGCTGATTTCGAGAATGCTCATCAGACACCCCTCCATCTGATACGCGCTGCAAGGGACGGCAAAAGGCCAAGCGGCAGGAAGATCATCACCAGGATCATGACGAGACCAAGCACCAGATGCTCATAGTCGTGGAACACGGTCAGAATCTGCGGCAAGAGCGTCAGAACAGCTGCGCCGAATGTTGCACCGAGGACCGAGCCGACACCTCCGAGAACAGCCATGGTAACCATTTCCACAGAGTGCATGAAACCCGCGACATCCGGTGTGATAAACCCGTTCTGCAAGGCCAGAAGCGAGCCGCCTACCGACGCGTAGACAGCTGAGATGATGAACGCTTGCAGCTTGAAACGCGCGACATCAATGCCGACGGTTTGTGCTGCAGTCTCTGACCCGTGCAGGGCCCGCATCGCCCGCCCGGTCGCGCTCTGGTAGAGATTGAGTGCAATCCAGATCCCGATCAAAAGCGCAGCCGCATTGAAGATGTACCAGAATTCACCGCCGGACAGCCGAAGCCCCATGTCCCTGAGGAGTGGCCGCAAACCGAGACCTGGAACAGACATCCCATCCGGGCCGCCGGTCAAACCGCGTTCATTGGAGAGCACCATGGAGACCAGAATGCCAAATCCGAGCGTTGCAACTCCAAGATAATACCCCTTCAAGCGCAGAATTGGACGGCCGATCAGAAGGGCGAGCACAGCAGAAATCGCAGCGCCGAGCAGAATGGCCAGGACCGGCGGGATGCCGAGATGAACCGGTGCCAAGGCGCAGGCGTAGGCGCCAATTCCGGCAAAACCTGCATGCCCCAGACTGATCTGTCCGGCGTATCCGATCAGGATCACCAAACCGACAACGGACAGGGCATTTACGAATACAAGCGCGCCAACACGGTAGTAATAGCCGGACGGGAAAAAGGCCGGCAGAATGATGATGATTACAGCCAGAATGGCCAGCTGAACCCATTTGTTTTTGAGTGCCATCACCTAGACCCTTTCTGTCGTCTTTTGACCGAAGAGGCCCTGTGGCATGACAAAAAGCACAGCAAGGATCACGACAAAAGCGACCGCTTCCTTATACTGGGAGGAGATGTATCCAGCAGTTAGGGCTTCAAACAGGCCGAGCAGCAACCCGCCCACCAAAGCCCCTTTCGGATTTCCCATGCCGCCGAGCATTGCAGCCGCAAACCCTTTGAGGGCGAGGCCAACACCGACGTCATAGCTCACCAGCGTGATTGGCGTGACCAGAACACCGGCCAGCGCACCGATGGCCGCTGACAAGGCGAAAGACAAAGTCATGACGAAACCGGTGTTGATGCCCACGAGCTGTGCGGCCAGCCGATTGTTCGCGGTTGCCAGAACTGCTTTGCCCAAAAGCGTACGCGTGAAGAACAGCCAGAGCGCAATGAAAATCGCAAAGGCTCCACCAATCACCCAAAGGCTCTGCGGCAGCAAGGTTGCGCCGAGAAGATGGATCGGATCATCCCCGGAGAAGGCTGGCAAACGGTGCAGCTGCTTGTCGAACAGCACCTGTGTCGCGCCGCGGATCAGGATCGAGGCCCCGATGGTAATGATGATCAGGGAGACAACCGGCGCGCCCCGCGCAGGCTCGATCGCAAACTTGTTCAGCGCAACACCAATGGCCGCTGTTGCCACGATTGCAAGCAAGGCCGCCAAGGGCAACGGCAGACCCGCATCGAAAGCGAAAACGGTAATCATGCCGCCGAGCATGACGAATTCGCCTTGGGCGAAGTTCACAACATCAGAGGCGTTGTAGATGATGGTAAAGCCAAGCGCGACAAGGGCGTAGACCGCGCCGACGGTCAAGCCGGAAAAGACGAACTGCATCAATGCGTCCATCGACGTCTCCTAAGCGGGATTTTGGGTGCAAGGTTGGAAGCCGGACTTGATGCCCGGCCTCCGAAAATGGCGTCAGTCAATCGAAGTCCACTTGCCGTCGCGAATTTCCAGCATGCGGAACGCACTGAGATCGAGCCCCAGGTGATCATCCGGGCTGAAGGTGTAGGTGCCGGTTGTACCGACCATGCCGCTGGTTGCTTCAAGAGCATCGCGGATCGCGCTTGGATCGGAGCTGCCCGCACGGGCCATCGCATCCGTCATCAGCCGGAACGCATCATGCGCATAGCCGCCAAAGGTCGAGACTGCTTCACCGTACTCTTCCTCGTATGCGGTCTTGTAGGCGATCACCACTTCCTTCTGCGGGTCCCCCTCTTCCATGATGTCTGCAATCAGCAGCGCGGTGCCTGGAAGACGCACACCTTCGGCAGCCTCCTTTCCGGCCAACTCAATGAAACCATCGGAAGCAACTCCATGGCTTTGGTAGAGCGGCAGATCAATCCCAAGCTGGGCATAGTTTCGAGTGACGATGGCCGGCCCCTGACCGAAGCCCGGATTCAGAACGGCCTCAACACCCTCAGTGGACTTGATCTTGGTAAGCTGCGGGGTCATGTCCGCGTCCTGACGGGAGTAGGTTTCCTGAACCAGGATTTCGACACCGTAATTGCCAGCAACATCGACGCATTGCGCTTCCATCGACGCACCAAATCCGCCAGTGCCGGAAATCATGCCGATCTTGGAGATGCCGTTCTTCTGCATATCCGTGAAAATCTTCTCACAAGCCATGCGGTCGGTATGCGGGGTCTTGAAGACATACTCGCGAACCGGATCAATAATCTGGATTGCACCGGCGAGTGAGATGAACGGAATACCCTCATCTTCGGCAACCGACAGGATGGACATGGTCGTACCCGTCGTGGACCCACCGATGATAGCTACGACTTCATCGTCTTCCACCAAACGGGTGGCAAAGGTGCGCGCTTTGTTCGGGTCGCCGCCATCATCGTAAATCACCAGCTCGATCTTCTCGCCGTTGATCCCGCCCTTGGCGTTTAGATCATCAACGAGCATGTAGAGGGTCTTTGCTTCCGGGTCGCCAAGGAATGCAGCAGGACCGGAAGCGGACAGGCTGGCACCCAACTTGATGTCGGCGGCGGCGCCTGTAACTGTTCCCAGAACCATCAAGGTGGCGAGAGCTGTATTTGTAACTTTCATGATTTCCTCCCAGAGTGTGAAAATTCCGAAGTGACGGGCAGCCGGGGTCAGCTGCTGTGAGAGCTCCGGTCAGTGATGCGACGAAGACGGCTGAGGTGAGTAAACACGCCGCCGGCCACGCATTGCTGATGACTACGGAGCGATTTGGAGACGCCGGCTAACCGGGATTGTGCCGGGCGGGGCAGCGCAATGCTGTGTCGGTTTGCCGGTTTAAAAAACACTAAAACCAACATTCTGACGCTCTGGTCCCCGATCACCGAGAACGCAGCGCTCAAAATTCTGTAATGCCGGTCAAGCAGTTTTGGCATAAGGTCTCCTCCCAAGTCCGTAACGAGCGTTACGCCTCAGTTCTTATAATTGACCGACCGGACGGTTTATGCAACGATTTGTTTTGTCGGCATCGTGAGAAAATGATGTCAGGGAGAGAAAGATGTCGGAAAATCAGACTGTTATTTCGGAAATAAACAACGGCGTTTTGAAGCTAACCCTCAATCGCCCGGACAAACTCAACTCGTTTAACGAGGAAATGCACCTGTCGTTTCGCGCAGAAATTGAGCGTGCGCATTCCGAAAAAGCAGTTCGCTCGGTGTTGTTGACAGGGTCCGGGAGGGGCTTTTGTGCCGGGCAGGATCTGGGCGACCGGGACCCAAGAAAAGGCGGCGAGCGCTCCGATCTCGGACATACAATCGAGACCTTTTACAATCCGACCCTGCGTCTGATCCGCAGCTTGGAAAAACCAATCATCTGCGCGGTGAATGGCGTGGCGGCCGGTGCGGGCGCAAACATCGCCCTTGCCTGTGACATCGTTCTGGCGGCACGCTCGGCAAAGTTTATCCAGGCCTTTTCCAAGATAGGACTGATCCCGGATGCCGGCGGCAGCTGGTCTCTGCCCCGCATTCTTGGAGAACCACGTGCCAAGGCTCTTGCCCTCCTTGGGGAGCCGCTACTGGCCGAACAGGCCGAAAGCTGGGGCCTGATCTGGAAAGCGGTCGATGATGCTGCTCTCCTTGATGAGGCGACCGCACTGGCTGAGAAGCTGGCTGCCGGCCCCACCGTCGGACTGGGCCTCACCAAACGTCTCATCCAGGCCGCCGCCGACCAAGATCTCGACACGCACCTCGACATGGAGCGAGATTGTCAGCAGACAGCAGGCTTCACCGACGATTATGCTGAAGGTGTAATTGCGTTTTTGGAAAAACGCCCTGCACAGTTTCGCGGTGAATGACATGAAACACATATCTGAACTCGGCCCGCAGGAGTTGGCAGAAACCTGCGCCAAGCTGATGTGGGAGGAGGACAACGCCTCTCAGAAGCTCGGTATGAAACTGCTCCGCATCGCACCCGGTGAAGCAGACATCTCCATGACCGTGACGAAGGACATGACCAACGGCCATGGCAACTGTCACGGCGGCTATATCTTTGCGCTGGCCGACAGCGCCTTCGCCTTTGCCTGCAACACCTACAATCAGGTAACCGTCGCCCAGCACTGTTCGGTCACCTACATCGCACCGGGCGGCCTGGACGATTTCCTGACCGCCTCAGCACGCGAGGTCTCCCGTACCGGGCGCTCCGGTATTTACGACATCAGCGTTGCCCGCGACGACGGGACCGTGATCGCTGAATTTCGCGGCCACTCCCGCACTATCAATCGCACCTTTTTGCCAACAGAATAACTGCCGGCCTGACCTGTACCTTGTGGAGGAAACACATGATCGATCTCACACCGGATCGCGCCACTCTGGACCCCATCGAAATTGCAAGCCGTGACGAGATTGCAGCCCTTCAGGAAAAGCGCCTCGCCTGGACGCTATCCCACGCCTACGACAACTCTGCTTTCTTCAAGAAGCGCTTTGATGAACACGGCGCGCACCCGGGCGATTTCAAATCGCTGGCAGATATGGCGAAATTCCCCTTCACCGTGAAACAGGATCTGCGCGACACCTATCCGTTTGGCATGTTCGCGACACCACGTGAAGACCTCGTCCGGATCCACGGCTCCTCCGGCACAACAGGCAAACCCACGGTGGTCGGATACACCGCCAATGACATTTCCAACTGGTCAGATCTGATTGCCCGCTCCATCCGCGCAGCCGGGGGACGCAAAGGCAACATTCTGCACAATGCCTATGGCTATGGCCTCTTTACCGGCGGGCTTGGCGCCCACTATGGTGCGGAAAAGCTGGGCTGCACGGTCGTCCCGATTTCCGGCGGCATGACAGAGCGTCAGGTCACCCTGATCGAAGACTTCAAGCCGGACGTCATCATGGTGACGCCATCCTACATGCTGTCCATTTTGGACGAGTACCGGCGCCGTGGCCTCGATGCTCGTCAAAGCTCGCTGAAGGTCGGCATTTTCGGCGCAGAACCCTGGACAAATGCCATGCGTCAGGAAATCGAACAGGCCTTCGACATGCATGCCGTCGACATTTATGGCCTCTCGGAAATCATGGGCCCTGGCGTTGCCCAGGAGTGCGTTGAGACCAAGGACGGCCTCCATGTTTGGGAAGACCATTTCTATCCGGAAATCATCGATCCGGTGACGGAAGAGGTCCTGCCAGACGGTGAGATGGGTGAACTGGTTTTCACGACACTGACCAAGGAAGGCCTGCCGATGGTCCGCTACCGGACCCGCGATCTGACCCGCATCCTGCCGGGAACTGCCCGCTCCATGCGCAGAATTGAAAAAATTACCGGCCGCAGCGACGACATGATCATCCTGCGCGGCGTCAATGTTTTCCCGACCCAGATCGAGGAGCAGATCCTGAAATGTGAAGGTCTTGCGGCGCATTTCCATATCGAGCTCGTCCGTTCTGGCCGCATGGATGCGATGATCGTTCATGGAGAAGCGATGCCGGATGCCAGCAGCAGCGAGGCGCGGGAAGCGTCGGCCAAAGAGCTGGCGCACCACATCAAATCAACGATCGGGATTTCTTCAAAAATCGAGATCCACGAACCAGAAAAACTTCAGCGCTCAGAAGGCAAAGCCAGGCGGGTTATCGACAACCGGCCCAAGGACTGAATCAGTCGCCGCTTTTCTATCCCCCATGTTGTGAAGCCGGCCAGGCATTGGTCGGCTTCGCTCTACATTGACTTAAAAAAGGCATTGGGTTGCTATGGCGGCACCGTGTCAAGAAATGGAGCTCCAAACACATGGCGAGAACCCGCGCCAATGATTTTGAGGAAAAACAGCATGGCCTTCTGCTGACGGCAGCCAATGTCTTCGCAACACAAGGCATGGAGAAGGCGTCCATGGCGCAGATCGCTCAGGAAGCCGGCGTTTCAAAATCCCTGCTCTATCACTACTACCCGTCGAAAGACGCGCTGATTTTCGAGATCATCCATTCCCACTTGGCAATCCTCGACAAGGCACTGGAGGAAGCAGACGATCCGACCCTACCACCGGAAGACCGGCTGCAAACTCTCGTGATGACCGTCCTTGACTCCTACCGGGGAGCCGACGATCAGCACAAGGTGCAGCTCAATGCCGGCCCCGCGTTGTCGGACGAGCAAAAGAGTGAGATCGTCGCAATCGAGCGGCGCATTGTCCGGCATTTTTCAAATGCCTTGAAAGACATCCATCCGCACCTCGACACACCGGATCGGCCCCTCTTGATGCCCGTGACAATGTCGCTCTTCGGCATGATGAACTGGGTCTACATGTGGTTCAAGGAAGGTGGACCGATCTCGCGCGAAGACTACGCCAAGGTCGCCACCACCTTGATCCTGGAAGGCGTGAAGGCCGTCCGCTGAATGGCTTGCCGGTCACGCTTCATCAGCTGACCGGCAGTACCACATAGTTTTTTATGCCGCAGGCGGCCAAGTCTTGGCGACCATGGTCAGGACGTCGTATTGCGCGACGACTTCGTCCTTCTGGTTGGTCACCTGACAATCCCAGCGCACCTCGCCGTGGTCGGCGTTCTCGCGCGGATTGATTTCCTTGCATGTAAGCCGGACTTTCAGGCTGTCGCCGAAGTAGACCGGTGTCAGGAACCGGAGATTGTCGACGCCGTAGTTGGCGAGAACCGGACCCGGCTCCGGATCCACGAACAAACCCGCCGCAAAAGACGCGATCAGATACCCATGGGCGACCCGATCCTCGAAGAACGGATTTGCCTTGGCCGCTTCGCTGTCCATATGCGCGTAGAAGGTGTCACCGGTAAACACTGCGAAATGCTCAACGTCTTCCAGCGTTACTTCGCGCGCCTTTGTGGCGATCTGATCGCCAATTTTGAGCTCGGCAAGCGATTTGCGGAACGGATGGACGTCGGTGCGTACAGATGCTCCATCGACCCATTGCCCGGTCACCGCGGACAACATTTCCGGTGTGCCCTGAATAGCAGAGCGCTGCATGAAATGCTTAACGCCGCGCATGCCGCCCATTTCCTCGCCGCCCCCTGCCCGGCCCGGGCCGCCATGAACAAGCGGGGCCAAAGGCGAGCCGTGCCCTGTGGAGGTTTTCGCGGAACCGCGATTGCCGATCAACACGCGCCCGTGGAACGGCGCAAGTCCTGTGACCACCTCATGAACCAAGCCGCCATCATTGGTGAACAGCGAGGATGCGAGCGAACCCCGGCCCTTGCGGGCCAGCTCAACGGCTTCTTGATTGTCTTCGTAGGACATCACGGTCGCAACCGGCCCGAAGGCCTCAACGGAGTGAACGATCTCGGCAGTGAGCGGTTTCGCGCAGTGAAGCAGTAGCGGCGCCATGAACGCACCGCGATCTGCTTCGCCGGAAACCAGGTCAACCGTGTCCAAAGATCCGGACACAATCTCCGCTTCCGTTGCCAGTTCGGCGACCTTTGCCTTGACGCCATCGCGGTCCTTCAGGGAGACGATTGCCCCCATACGCACGGCATCATCATCCGGCAAACCGACTTTCGTCTTGGAAAGCCGGGCGGAAATTGCTTCGACGGCTGCCTGCTCGTGCATCTTCGGAACGATGATCCGGCGAATGGCCGTGCACTTTTGGCCCGCCTTGACAGTCATCTCGTTTGCGACTTCGCGCACGAAAAGATCGAACTCGTCCGTCCCAGGACCGGCATCCGCACCCAGAATGGACGCGTTCAGACTGTCGGCTTCCATAGTGAAGCGAACAGAATGCTTGAGGATCGCGGGGCTGGATTTCAGTTTCTGACCGGTCGACGCAGAACCGGTGAAGGTGACCACATCCTGTTCATCGACATGGTCGAGAAGATCACCGGCTGACCCGGTCACGATTTGCAGCGCGCCTTCCGGCAATACGCCGGTTTCCAGCATCCGCCGCACCACCAACTCTGTCAGATATGCGGTTTGCGAGGCCGGTTTGACGATGCACGGCATGCCGGCGATCAGGGACGGTGCGATCTTTTCCAGCATCCCCCAGACCGGGAAGTTGTAGGCATTGATGTGCACGGCAACGCCGATAAAAGGCGAAAGGATGTGCTGTGCCACAAAGGATCCATCGCGGGACAAGACTTCCACCGGCCCCTCGGTCAGTACCTTGGTATTCGGCAACTCGCGGCGGGCCTTTGACGCAAAAGTTAGCATCGTGCCGATGCCGCCTTCAATGTCGATCCAGCCGTCCCGGCGCGTTGCACCGGTCGCAAAGTTTTCCAGATAAAACTCTTCCTTGAGTTCCATCAGCCTCAAACCGACGGCCTTCAGCATCAAAGCCCGTTCGTGGATCGTCATGGCTCTTAGCGCAGGTCCACCTTTGGCCCGCCCCCACGCAAGTGCCGCCTTGAAATCGAGCCCCTCGGTCCCGATCAGCGCGTGAACGTTTCCGGTGGCAGCATTCAACACAGGTTGGCCTTCGCCGTCTCCGCGGCGCCAGGCGCCTTCCACATAGCTTTCCAAACGGCGCGCCGTCGTCCCCATGGCCATTCTGGATTTCCCTTTATGTTTTTTTATTTGGTGAGCTTCAGTTCATTGAGCCGCTCGTTGGCGTCAGCTTGCCAGGCGGCTCGAAGCGTTTCGTTTTCCGTCTGGCGCAAGCCCATCTGCTTGAGCCGGTCAAACCGCTCCGACTTGGCCGGACCAAAGGTTTCAGAAACCTTGGGCAACCAATAGCCAACAGACGACAGCGCTTCATCGCGCGTTGCCTCGTCGGCAGCCAGAACTTGAAGCCCCTCCAGGCCGAGTTCCATGTGACGCTGTTCCCGCGGCAAGATCTTGCGGAACACTTCGCCAAGCGGCTGGTAAGAGGTTTGGCTGAGGTCCTTGAGCTGGTGGACGGTCGCCAGCCCCATCAGGAAATTCATGACAACAGCGTCTGTCCAGCCTTGCAGCGGGTAATGAAACACCGACAGGCGCATATCTCCGCCTTGGCGTTTTGCATCCACCTGTGCATCGCGCGGCCGACGAGCGGACCACGAGTGCGCTCTGTTATAGAGCGCCTTGTCGGTTCCAAAGTCGCTCATCAGGTCCAGCACCTGTTCGGCGTGGTCGACCTTTTCCAGCGTGATCCTGCTTGCCGCGATCCGTTCTTTCAGGCCAGGTGCCCAATTGATGGCGTCGGCAAACCCGGCAGACCCGGCAAGTTCACTGTCGACAAAAGACGACATCAAACGCAGGAGTTCGGCGCGGTAGCGCGGCGGGACATTATTTGGCGACGTGAGCTTACCGCCCCGGGCCAGATAGTCGGCCAAGGACATGGTGTCGTTGTCCAGTACGGCTTCATTCGTCATAACTGATCACCACCTTGTCCGAGACCGGGATGCATTGGCAGGAGAGCACGTAACCGGCGCGGACTTCATAGTCTTCCAACGCATGGTTCACTTCCATCTCCACCTCCCCTTCAATCACCTTTGCCCGGCAGGTGGAACACACCCCGGCCTTGCAGGAATAGGGCGCGTCCATTGAATTCGCGATGGCCGCCTCCAGAACAGAGTTGCCGTTTTTCTCCATCTCGAAATTCCGCGTGCTGCCATCGAGAGTGACCGAGACCTCGCATTTCCCGGCACCTGTTGCCGCTGCTTGCGACTGGGCGCGCGCTTTTGCACGTCCGGGCTGGGAAGAGGCAAACAACTCGAACCGGATCTGTTCGTCGGCAAGGCCATGTTTGCGCAGGCTGTCCGCGATGGTTAGCATCATCGGCTCCGGGCCGCAGATGAAAGCGGTATCGACCTCTTCGGCATCGACCCATAGACGGAACAGGAGATCCATCTTTTCCGCATCGATCCGGCCGGTGAAGAGATCAATGTCCTGGGTTTCCGTCTCCAGAATATGGATCACCGAGAACCGGCCGAGATAGGTGTTCTTCAGGTCTTCCAGTTCCTCGCGGAACATGATCGAACTGGTTTGGCGGTTGGCATAAATCAGCGTGAATGTGCTCTTCGGCTCGCGCGCCAGAACGGTCTTGATGATCGAGAGAACCGGTGTAATGCCTGACCCGCCGGCAAAGCCGAGATAGCTTTTGGCCTTCTCCGGCTCAAGTTCGGTAAAGAACCGGCCCATTGGCGGCATGACATCAAGGCGGTCGCCCACTTTCAGGTCTTCATTGGCCCAGGTCGAAAACGCACCGCCCTCGACCCGTTTGATCCCGACCTTCAGGCACCCCTCATCCTTGCCCGCGCAGATCGAATAGGATCTGCGCAACTCCTCGCCGTCGAAGTCGCGGCGAAACGTTAGATACTGCCCCTGAATGAAGTCAAAAGCGTCTTGATCTGCGGCGTCGGGCTTCAGCGTGACCACAACGGCATCGCGTGTGTCGCGGCGGATATCGGTAACTTGTAGCGCGTGAAATCGTGCCATAGGCGAAACCCTCCTCCTGGGTGTCAAATGCACTTGAAATAATCGAACGGTTCCAGACAGTCCTTGCAGCGCCAGGCGGCCTTGCACGGTGTCGACCCGAACTGGCTGACCCGTTCGGTATGAGCAGAGCTGCATCTTGGGCAGGGAACCACGAGATTTGTCTGGCCGGACAAGCGGGCCGCCTTCGCGCCCATGCCATCAGCGGCCGTGCCATCGATCGGCGGCGCGATGCCAAATTGTTTCAGTTTCTCGCGCGCTTCAGGCGTCACCCAGTCAGTTGTCCAGGGCGGTGAGAGGCGGCGTTCCAGACGCACATTCTCCATGCCCTTTTCGCGCAGCTTGTCCTCGATCATCAGATCGATGACAGCCGTTGCAGGACATCCCGAATACGTCGGGGTGACCGCCACCACGAGAGTATCGCCGTCATATAGAACGTCGCGGATGATGCCGAGCTCTGTCACAGAGACAACAGGGATCTCCGGATCCGGGACTTCGGCAAGCCAATCCCAGACCTCTTCAGTCGGCGTGGTATGGGGTGCGGGCATGGCAGACTTCCTTACCAGCTCGCGCCAGGGTAGGCGCGTTGCAGGAACTGCATCTCCGCAAGGATGTATCCAAGATGCTCCGTGTGCCGGCCCTGCTTGCCGCCCTTATGAACGAAACCGGCTGCCTCAGGCGCTTTCAGCGTCGCCTCATCCAGGATCTCGCGCACGGAAGTTTCCCAGTCCGCTTTCAGATCCTCTGGTTTCGGCGCAATACCGGCATCAGCAACGGCCGCATCCAGTGCATCACCTTCGAACATCTCGCCTGTGTAGGGCCATAGTAGATCAAGGGCATACTGCATCCGGCGATGGCTTTCCGGCGTCCCGTCGCCCAGGCGCACAACAAGATCAGATGCCCGTTCCAGGTGATAGCTCACTTCTTTCAAAGCTTTTGCGGCAATTTCGGCAACGCGCGGGCTCTTGGAGTTTTCTGCAAGCCAGGAGAGCAACAGATGATGATAGGCGTCGAACAGAAACTCCCGCATCACCGTGACGGCCATGTCACCCTTCGGAAGTTCAACGAGCAAGACATTGCGGAACTTGAAGGCATCGCGCAGGTAAGCGAGCTTGTCCGCGTCGCGCCCCTCACCTTCAACCTCGCCTGCAAGACCAAGCCACATCTGCGTGTGGCCGATCAGATCGAGCGCGGTGTTCGCGAGAGCGATGTCCTCTTCCAGAACCGGGCCATGACCGCACCATTCGGACGTCCGGTGACCAAGAACCAGAGCGTTGTCGCCCATGCGGCAGAGCCATTCAAAGAAGGCCGGTTTCAGCTCAGTATCGGAAACGAACGGATCGTGAGCTGCACCGGAAGCTACAGTTTGATCGCTCATCACATTTTCCCCACTTCTTCCGGAATATCGAAGAAGGTCGGATGGCGATATGTCTTGCTTTCGGCCGGATCGAACAACGGGCCCTTTTCGGACGGGCTGGAAGCCGTGATCTCCTTGGACGGCACCACCCAGATGGAAACACCTTCCTTGCGGCGGGTGTAGACATCCCGAGCGTGGTTGATCGCCATCTCCGCATCCGGTGCATGCAGGCTACCGACATGACGGTGGTTCAGGCCATGCTGACCGCGGATAAACACTTCCCAGAGCGGCCACTCTTTCTTGCTCATGACTGTCTCTCCCTCAATCGTCTTGTCGGTTATTCTGCGGCCACGGAGGCAGCCTGACGGCGGTCTGCCGCCTTGTCGGCATAAGCGTTCAAGCCATCGCGGAACCACTCGCCGTCATCCCAGGCCTTGACCCGGGCCTCCAGGCGTTCGCGGTTGCACGGACCGTTGCCCTTGATCACTTCAAAGAACTCGTTCCAATCCGGCTCGGCGAAGTCGTAGCCCTGCTTCTCCTCGTTCCAGGCGAGCGTTTCGTCTGGAACGGTGAGCCCGAGGTATTCGGCCTGCGGTACGGTCTCGTTGACGAACTTCTGGCGCAATTCGTCGTTGGTGTTGATCTTGATCTTCCACGCCATCGATTGGGCGGAGTGGACGGAATCCTTGTCGGACGGACCAAACATCATCAGCGACGGGTACCAAAACCGATTCAGGGCATCCTGTGCCATTTCCTTCTGATCAGGCGTGCCGAAGGCCATCTTCATCATTATGGAATAACCCTGACGCTGGTGGAAACTTTCCTCCTTGCAGATCCGGATCATCGCTCGAGAATAGGGCCCAAAGGATGTTCGCTGCAGCGGCACCTGGTTCATGATGGCAGCGCCATCGACCAACCAGCCGACCGCGCCCATATCGGCCCAGTTCAGTGTTGGGTAGTTGAAGATCGACGAGTATTTCATTTTGCCGGAATGCAGAGCCTCAAAGAGCTCGTCCCGGCTGACGCCCAGTGTCTCGGCCGCTGAATAGAGATAAAGCCCATGCCCGGCTTCGTCCTGAACCTTTGCAAGGAGGATGGCCTTGCGCTCAAGGGTCGGTGCACGGGTGATCCAGTTGCCTTCCGGCAGCTGGCCAACGATTTCTGAATGCGCGTGCTGGCCAATTTGGCGGATCAAGGTCTTGCGGTAGCCTTCCGGCATCCAGTCCTTCGGCTCGATCTTTTCACCGTTGTCGATCCGCTCTTGGAAAGCCTGCTCTTCGGGCGACATTTCCTCGCGGGACTTTAGAGCGTCAGATTTCACAAGCTGTGCGTACATGCCACTTCCTCCAACTGTGCCGGACTTAAATCCAGCGCGTTCCGATCGGGCTTTCCTCAAAGCGACCGCCTGCTTTCAAAGCTGCCGGCACCGTCCCGAGCCCTTCAAATCCAGTTTACACCCGCTCCAGGACGAGCGCGATCCCCTGACCAACACCCACACACATGGTGCAAAGCGCATACTGCCCACCGGTCCGCTGCAGCTGATTGGCGGCGTGCAGGACCAGCCGCGATCCGCTCATGCCAAGTGGATGGCCAATGGCAATGGCCCCGCCGTTGGCATTCACGTGGGGTGCATCATCGGGCAAACCAAGCTCACGCAAAACTGCGAGCGACTGGGATGCAAAGGCCTCATTGAGCTCGATCACGTCCATCTGCTCAAGCGTCAGACCCGCGAGGCCCAGAACCTTTTGCGTCGCTGGCACTGGACCAATGCCCATAACTCGCGGCGGAACGCCGGCTGCTGCCATGGCAACAATGCGGGCCTTGGGCGTCAGCCCATTCGCACTTGCGGCTTCTTCCGAAGCGATCAGCGCTGCGGCAGATCCATCGTTGACCCCGGACGCATTTCCAGCCGTAACCGTTAAATCAGGCGCGTTTACGCCACGCAGTTTTGCCAAGGCCTCGACACCCGTGCCCGGCCGCGGATGTTCATCCGTATCAACGACAATCGGATCGCCTTTGCGTTGCGGGATCGAAACCGGAACGATTTCATCTTGAAAAACGCCAGCTTCCTGCGCTGCGGCCCATCGGCGTTGGCTTTCCGCTGCAAACTTGTCCTGATCCTCGCGGGAGATCTTGTAGTCCTCCGCCACATTGTCAGCCGTCTCCGGCATTGAATGCGTGCCGAAAGCCTTTTCCAGTTTCTTGTTCTTAAAGCGCCAGCCAATAGTGGTGTCATACATCTCGGCATTGCGCGAAAACGCTGTCGTCGCTTTGCCTACAACAAAGGGTGCCCGGCTCATGCTTTCAACACCGCCCGCAAGCATCAACTCAGCATCTCCTGCCCGGATCGCGCGGGCCGCCATGCCGATAGCATCCATCCCGGATCCACAAAGCCGGTTCACTGTTGTGCCAGGAACGGAGACCGGCAACCCGGACAAAAGCACAGCCATACGGGCAACATTGCGGTTGTCTTCGCCAGCCTGATTGGCACAGCCGAGGATTACATCAGCAACAGCCTCCCAATCGACACCAGGGTTGCGCTCCTTCAGGGCCTGGAGAGGAATCGCTGCCAGATCATCTGCACGTACTGGAGACAGGGCTCCGCCATACCGGCCGATAGGCGTGCGCACGGCGTCGCAGATGAAGGCTTTTGGCATTTGTTTCTCCCATTTCGCGATCAATCAGGCATTCGCCGACCGATCGGTCAGCTTTGTATAGCACCAAAACATCACACTTTGAACTATTTTTTTGGAAAAAATGTGATACTTTGAATTTTATAACTGTCTTTCAGCTACTTAAATCGAAAACCGATCTCTTCAATGCGGCTCACAGATCGGTTTGGACGGGCGTTCATATACGACTGTGGCACCGAACCACCTCATGCGGCAGAACTCTCGGGAATTTGACTGATGATTTACGTATAAGCACGTAGGGTTACACAAGAAAAAACTGGCATTTTTGCAAAAAAATCGATATTATCACTCTCATGAATATTCAGCCTCATATCGACCCGGCTCAAGAACCGTCTGCCACCCAGCGCGCCTATCTCGCGATACGGCAGATGATTCTGACCGGAGAAATCCCGCCCGGCGAAAAACTGAAAATCGAAAACCTGCGCAAGAAGCTGGATATGGGCGGTTCACCGATCCGCGAGGCTCTGACCTTGCTTGTATCGGACCTTCTGGTCGAAAGACTGGATCAACGTGGCTTTCGGAGTGCGGAGGTTGGCCGGGAAAACTTTGCCGAAATCCTGAAACTCCGGTGCCATCTGGAAGAGATGGCGCTGCGGGAAAGCATTGCCCATGCTGATCAGGTGTGGGAAGACAACCTGGTCATCAGCCACCACAGGATGATGCGCGAACCACGCAACAATGTTGAGCGGTTCGAAGACCTGCACAAGACGTTCCATATGAACCTTCTCGCAGCCTGCACCTCGAAGGTTCTCCTGAAGTTCTGCAATCAGCTCTATGATCTCAATATCCGGTACCGCTATCTGGCAGGGAAAGCGTTGGACTATTCGACCCGTGATATTGGCAGCGAACACACTGCGATCATGAATGCAGCTGTCGACCGCGACACAGAAACCGCATGCCATCTATTGCTCGACCACTACCAGCGCACTGGTGCTTTTTTGGAGAGGCTCTTCACCTCAGAAGCTGCCGAATAAAGCAGCAGAGCATCTTTCAAAAAGTGGATCAGCTGCAAAAAAGAGGCGGGCCAAAAGACCCGCCGTTGTATTGCCTGGCTTCAGAACTTATTCCCGTACCAGAACCAAATCGAAATCGGCG
The DNA here is from genome assembly GCF_055755305.1 of Roseibium sp. R5. NCBI lineage: Bacteria > Pseudomonadati > Pseudomonadota > Alphaproteobacteria > Hyphomicrobiales > Stappiaceae > Roseibium > Roseibium sp. R5. Next base: position 2,029,809 of record NZ_CM146910.1, on the reverse strand, counting down.
AGAAGATAGGGTCCGTCGACCTTTCCGGAAAGCTCAAATCCGTCTGCCGGGAAGCTCCCAGCTGGCTTCTCGACATAGGTCATTACGAGATCTTCACGCACCCCGAACACGGTGTCCTCATCCAGATACGGATCATCATCTGGAAAAATCTCTGTGACGAGCTGTCGGAACCCCGGAGCCGTAACAATGTAATGAAGGTGTGACGGCCGCCATGGATGGCGCCCGCTGGCCCGAAGAATATCGCCAACCGGGCCATCACTTGGAACCGTGTAACTCACCGGCTTTACAGACGTGAAAGCGTATCGGCCATCTGCGCCCGTGGTTTGGATCCCGTGGAAGGAGTAAGTGTCCTGATCCGGGTCCTGACTGGAGTACAGACCATTCGGTGCCGTTTGCCAGATATCAAGTTCGGCACCCTCAATGGGATTTCCGTCCATGTCCCGCACAATGCCTTGGGCGAGCAGGACTTGTTCCTTGAAATCACCACGCAGATCCCCGCCAATCGGAAGCGCTGGAGACCCCGTAATATGGAACGGCCCAAGCACGCTGGAAGACGTGCCCTCAGGATGAGAGTGCAGCATGTCAACCAGCGAGGAGAGGCCAAGAACATCGGACAAAAGCACAAACTCGTGCCGTTCCTTGTCTGAAATATCTCCGGCCCACTCGAGGAACTCGATGCCCTTGCGCCATTCGGCATGGGTGAGGTTCGTCTCCCGGGCAAAGTTATGCAGATGGGTGACAAGGCTCTGCAATATCTCCCTGAGGCGCGGATCCGTATCCGGCCCGAAATAGTTCATGAAGACGTCAGTTATGTTGTCTTTGGTGACGCTGCGCATGGAGCTCCCTCTAGTTTAAGATGGCCAGGCTCAAGGACGGCCAGCGGATCAGAGCGATTAGAACGATCAGCATCACCAGCGCGAAGGGAAACGCGCCGATGAACACATCCTTCAAAGAAATCCTAGGGTCGTTCAATGTTGCCTTGATCACAAAACACGAAATTCCGAGTGGCGGAGTTAGAAGCCCGATTTCCGCGCCGACCACCGTCACAATGCCGAACCAGACAAGGGACATGCCCATCGGTTCGACCAGCGGCAGGAACAAGGGCACCACGATGAGAATGATCGACGCGGTATCGAGTATGGTGCCAAGGAAAATCATCATCAGCACATAGATCACCATGACCCAGAAGAAGGTCATTTGCGTTTCCGTCAGGAGATCTCCGAGATCATTCGGCAGGCCCGCGAGACCGAGCATCCGGCTGTAGATCGATGCGGCAGTGATCAAGAACAGAATAGACGCCGTGATGTGACCGGTTTCCAATAGCGCCTGCCACAGCGACTGCAATGTCAGCTTTTTACGGAACGCAGCGATCAGCAGACCAAAAAGAGATCCTGCAGCACCTGCTTCAACCGGAGTTAGCCATCCAGTGTATATCCCGCCCAGGACCGCAACGATCAACAAGAGCGTTGGAATGGTTTTGTCGGCGATTTCCAGAGGGCTCATCCACTCTGTTTCATCCGATGTACGACCGCCGACATACTTTGGCGTGAAACGTCCCATCAAAAAGATCGCAACAACGTAAGCGGCCGCCAACATCAAGCCCGGGACAACACCGGCAAGGAACATATCTCCGACGCTCTGCTCAGCGACGAAGGAATAGATGATCAACATCGCCGATGGCGGAATGATCATCCCAAGGACCGACGACCCGGCCACCACCCCGACTGCGAAACGCGGGTTGTAGTTGAACGCCAGCATTTGCGGCACAGAAACCTTGGAAAAGACCGAAGCGGAGGCAATGGAAGATCCGGTCACCGCAGCGAAGACCGCATTGGCACCGACGGTCGCCATGCCGATCCCGCCCTTGACCCTCCGGAATCCGGAATTCATGACCTGATAAATATCGGCCCCAAGCCCTGCCTTGGAGACGATCAAACCCATGAATGTGAAGAGTGGCACGGTGGCGAAAGTGTATTCCATCACACTGTCGCCAATGGCAATTTTCAAAAGGTTGATCGCGAGATCGAAATTGTCTCGCATCAACAAGATTGAAACGAAGGACACCAAGCCGAGAGCGATCGGAATGTAGACGCCGAGATAGACGAGAACGACGATCGCGACAACGGACGCAATTCCAATTTCAAATGGGCTCATTGAATTTTCTCTTCAGCCGCAGGCTCATCGGGTTTTGGTGCGTTCTTCTGGCCGAAATAGGGCCCGCTGTACCCCAGTTCACTGTCTTCGTCTGAAGGCTTACCCAGTCGTTCGAAGGCCTTGAAAAGAAACAGAAGTGTGCACAGTCCAGCGCTAAGATAGATGGCCAGCTTGATCGGCCACCAAGGGGCCGTGAAGATACCAGGGACACCGAAGAAGTCTTTTGTCTCATACATTTCGACGAACTCCGGCCAGATTGCATAAGCAACCAAAGCCATGAATATCGCCGATGCAAAGTCGATAACCCGGCGGATCGTGTCAGCCAGCTTTGGCCGGGTTGTTCCCAAGATCGTCAGAAATCCATCAGAGCGGGTAAGCCGGCTCATCCGAACGACATCAGGCAACTGCAGGAAGACGATCAGAACCATCGAGAACTGAACAACTTCGACGACCCCCCGGAATGGCGCGTTGAAGAAGCCACGCGCCACCACATCGTAATTGACCACCAGAACCAGACCGAGGACGATCAGGGTGCCAACTGCGTTAGCGCCAATCGCTACCCAGTTGGCTGCTGTTGCCAAGGCCTTGAGGCCGGTGTCCAGAAGACGCAGCATAGAGCTAATCCTGTACTCAAGCCTGCGGCTTACTGCGTCAGTTCCGCGGACCAGTCCCGGACCGGGGTATGGCCAGCTTCCTTCAGTTTGGCCGTATAGGACTTCAGCATATCGCTGCCTGGCTCGCCTTTTGTGTCGAGATCTGCAGCCCATTCGACCGCGATATTCGGCATGTTTGCGGCCCATTGTGCACGTTCAGCCGGGTCCATCTCGACGATCGTACCGCCGGATTCCACATAAGCGGCACGGCTTGCTTCAGCGCGGTCCATCGCAACACCGGCCACGTGATCGCGATAGGCAACAGCCACGTCCTGCAGCACCTCTTTGACTTCATCCGGGAGCTTGTCCCAGTAGTCCTTGTTCACGGTGATTGTTTTGGAATTCACCGCGCCGAGGTCCGCTTTAAGCATATACGGTGCCACTTCAGCGATCTTGAAGGTTTTGGCAGCTTCCGGCCACAGCATCGCGTTGTCGACCAATCCAGTCTGCAGCATGTTGTAGAAGTCCGTCAGACCACCGCGCACACCAGCGGCATTGTCGAGACCTTCCAGGTACCGCAAGTTCATGCCTGCACCGGCAACCTTGGATCCGCTCAAGTCGGACAGCGAGTTGATCGGCTCCTTGGAAAACACCTGGTAGGTGTCGAGCACCACGCCCGTTGCCAGATAGACCTGGTTTTGAGCCTCAAACTCTTTCTGCATGGTCGGGTATTCCTTGGCGATTTCGTCGACCGCTTTGGCAACAGCCCGGGCATCCGGTGCAATGAACGGTGTCACGGCGGACAACGCCTGACTTGGCAGCTTGGATGAATGGAAGATCGTGGTGACAATCCCGATGTCGCCGAGGCCGAGCTTAACGCCCTCAAGAACACCTTTCGGTTTGACGATTGACCCACCATAGCTCTCTTGCCAGTCGATCTTGTAGTTGCCTTTTTCAGCAAGGCGTTTGTCGACTTCAGGAATAAAGAAGTTTGTGAACTCCTTGACCCACATCGCACGGGCCGGATAGCCATCAATCACGACCGCCTTGATGGTTTCGGTCGCAAAAGACGGCATTGCAATTGCGCTTAACGCGGCAAGAGCGATTACGCTCCGTCTGGTCAGTTTTCCGATCATCACATTTCCTCCCAAAAACATCAGAGACGTCAGGCCTTGGCCCAAGTTGTCTCCATTGAGGTCCCCGACTGTTCAAACAGTTTGGACAGGGGACAGTACTTGGCGACTTCAGATCCGACGCGGTCGAGCTCCTCTTGCGAGACCGAACCATCGCTGGTCACTACCTGCCGCAACGCGACAAAGGGAACGTCGATCTCCTCCTCAAGAGTGACCCCCCGGCGATCGAATTCGCAGGTAATTTCGATTGTCAGGTGACCGATGTCGGCCCCCAGTTTGCTGGCACACTTGTGCCCGATTACATTTGTACAACCTGCCAGTGCGGCCAATGCAGCTTCTGTTGGCGCCGGTCCCAGATTTGTGCCACCCCGCGCCTCCGGTTCATCGATCTGAAAGGTCAAGTCGCGTATGGAAACGTCTGTCCGTGAATGGCTGATGCCCAGCCCTTTGGCACGAAGCTTGACGACTGTTTTTTCTCTCAAGCTCGGCATGCGGCCTCACAAGAACTTGCAGGCGATATCAAACGGCAACCGCGGCAGTTTTTGGAACAACGCACTCTCATCCGCATATCCAAGATTACACAAGAAGTTCGATTTCAACGTCGTGCCAGCAAAAAACTCCTCATCGACTATCGTGTTCGAAAAGCCGGACATGGCTCCCACATCAAGACCGAGGGCCCGTGCAGCGATCATGAAATAGGCGCCTTGCAACGTCCCGTTCCGGAATGCGGTCGTCTCGGAATGCTCGGGCTTCCCTTCGAAATGCGGCCTCCGGTCCTCGTGCGGAAACAGGAAAGGCAGCTCTTTCCAGAAGTCCAGATCATGGGCAATGATCACAGCCACCGGTGCAGACATCATCTTGTCGATGTTCTTGTCCTTGAGCGACTTGGCCAGCCGCTCTTTTGCAGCCTGGCTCTCGATGAAGAAGAACCGCGCCGGACAGGTGTTCATACTCGTTGGACCTGCAGCGGTGATCTCGTAAAGCAATTCAAGCGTGTCACGGGACACTGGCTTGTCCTGCCAGGCATAATGCGAACGCGCCTGGCGCAAGATCAAATCAATGCCGTCATCATCAAGTTTCGTGACTCGTTCGCGTAGGGACCGGACCACATCCTGGGCCTCAGCACGCAATGTTGCCAGAGCTTCTCCAACCGGTGCTTGCGACGCTGCCATTGTCATTCGGCAGCCTCCGTCGCGCGCATGTCTTCTTCAGCGACAATCGGATTTGCACAAATACCGATGCCTTCGATTTCGACTTCAACCACTTCACCCGGCCGCAGCCAGCGTTGAGGCGTCTTCGCGTGGCCCACTCCAGGGGGTGTCCCCATGGCAAGGTAATCACCCGGCTCCAGGGTCGTATACTCAGAGATGGTGGAGATCGTACGGGCCACGCTCCACAGCATGTCGGACGTGGTCGCGCTTTGCAAAATTTCGCTGCCGACCCGGCTTTCGATCTTCAGGCCTTCAGCGCCCTTTGGCAGCTCGTCGGGCGTCACAACAACTGGACCCACGGGACCTGTGCCGTCAAAGTTCTTGCCAGGCGTCCACTGATGAGTTTTGCGCTGATATTCGCGAACGGAACCATCGTTGAAAAGCGTGTAACCGAAGACGTGATCCAACGCGCTGTCTTCACTGATATGCCGGCCGCCTTTGCCGATGATCACCATAAGTTCGGCTTCATAATCGAGCTGCTCGGAACAAGAAGGACGCACCATCGGAGCCCCGGCGGGGATCATTGACGTCATCGACCGCATGAAGAGCGCCGGATAGGTCGGCACATCGTAACCGCCTTCCTTGATATGATCGACGTAATTCAACCCAAGGCAAATGATCTTGCCGGGTGCCGCCACCGGCAATTCCGGCGTTATCGCGGACAGATCAAAACTGGCAGCTTCGTCTTTTTTGGCCACCAGTTCGGAAAGATCCGCTGCGCCGGAAATCAAACCCATCAGATCATGGCCAACTTTGCGGTCCAGTGCCGTCAAGTTCCAAGCCTTTTGACCTTCGACCAGATAAACGCCCTGACCTCCAGGTCCGGTTCCCACAATGAAGCGCATGATTTCCTCGGTGTTAACGAATACCACCTCACTTTGACGACGTTTTTTTAGTTTGTCAAATAATATCGATTTTTTTATACTGCTGCAAAATTGGAGGATAAAAATGCCCAAATGGCAGGAATATAAGCAGATCGCCAAAGAGCGCGGTGCGCTTGCTTTGGAGCTTTATGTCGTCAACACAAAACCTGTCGGACCGGACGCGGACATTCCCGGGACCCTCCCTGATCACCTCGCATACCAGGCGCAGTTGGAAGCATCCGGCAGTCTCGCCTTTGCTGGTCCGGTCTCCGATGAAACCGGCGAAGAAATGCAGGGCGAAGGCATGATCGTCTATCGAGCTAAGACTCTAGAAGAAGCTCGAGCTCTTGCTGATGGCGACCCAATGCATGCGCGCGGGGTTCGCAGCTACACACTCCGACGCTGGATGATCAATGAAGGCAGTTTCACGCTGTCGGTCGGTCTTTCGGCGAAAAAAACGAGTTTCTCGTAAGCAAAAATCGGCCGGCGCCGCGCAAAGCACGCAGCGCCGTCCAAAGGATCAAGAAAAACGGGACTCAAAGAAGGAAGAAACGAAACCATTGGGAGGAAACGATGTTTCGGACACTGATTTCTGGATTACTGCTCAGCTCAGGCACCTTGATGGCGCCGCCCGCACTGGCAGAAAACTGTCTCAAAGTCACCTTAACCGGCACCCAAGGCGGACCACCTGTCTTTCAAGGACAGGCGGGTGCCGGTACTCTTGTGCAGTACGGCTCGGAAGAAAACAAATGCAACGACATGCGCTTGCAGTTCGATACCGGCCGTGGAACCACACAACGCCTGTCCCAGGCCGGTGTACCGGTCGGCAAAATCGATGCGATTTTCCTGAGCCATCTGCATTCCGATCACACCGAGGGCCTTGCAGACATGATGCAGCTGCGCTGGCACTTTAATTCTGGCGGGCCGAAGGTTGATCTGGTGTGCAGTGAGGAAACCAAATCTCCGCTTGGCTTCTCCTTAAGCTGCGAGCGCTTTGCCACACATATCGGAGATGCCTTGATCAACTCCGGTGAAATCGCCCAACGGCTTGCTGAAAACAAAAAACGCCTTCCCGGCGGCCCGGCCGAGCTGATCAATGTCAAGGACTTCAAACCTCAAGATGAGGCCCAGGAAGTCTGGTCAAAAGGCTACGTAACAGTCAGCGCCATCCGGTCAACACACATCCCAGGACATGCTTCCTATCGGGTAGATACCCCTGCCGGCAGCGTGGTGATCGGCGGTGATGCAGGCAATGATGTGCGCAAGCCGCCGCGAGAGACATCTACATCAGGCCAGGTCGAAAAGCTGGCACAAGGTGCGGACATTGTCGTGCATTCCACGATCCACCCGGTCATGGGGCCAGACGGTGGCACGGGCTTCCCACCACCGATTTACTTCCGTCAAAGCAATGCCACGGACCTTGGGCATCTTGCCCGCAGGGCCGGGGTAAAACACTTGATGCTCACCCATCTGATCCCGCCGGTCGGCGCCCCGCGCCAAGGTCCCTACAAACTCCCTGAAGGCGCACTGACCAACGAGGACTATACCGGAGCCGTGGCCGAAAGCGGTTTCGACGGCACCACGATTGTGGGCCAGGATCTTGTCTCGTTGACACTTCCGGTCAAAAACTGACCCGGTCAAAAGTCCAAAACGAAAAAGCCGTCCCGAACGCTTCGGGGCGGCTTTTTTCGTCACTGTTCCTAAACGATTTCAAAGGAAACAAACGTTGTAAAATTCAAACCTCTTTGAGGGTCCTGTCCTCCTCAACCCTGCGCAAAGACATCTGCCGAGTAACAATTTGCCGGCGGATGAAGGCAGCAATGAACGCTGCTGTCAGGATCAAGACAATGGTCGGTGCCGGCGCACTGTCGATGAAAAAGCTCAAATACGTACCGGCAAGCATGGAGAGCATGCAGACAACCACGGACACCCAGAGCATCGTGCTGAATTTCCGCACAAGCAAGAATGCGATCGCGCCCGGTGCAATCACCAAACCAATGGCAAGGATCAGCCCGGTCGCCGAAAGGGTCGCAACGATCGTCAATGAGAGTGCAGCAAGCAGGCCATAGTGAAGCAAATTGACCGGCAGCCCCGAGGCCTGTGCCTGCGCGGCATCAAAGCTGTGAAGGACGAGATCCTTCCATTTCAAAACCAGACCACCTGCAACAACAAGTGAGATGATGCCGGCGGTCCAGAGGTCCTGATTGCCAACACCCAGCATGTTTCCAAACAGAATGTGGTCAAGGTGAGCGTTTGTTTCGACTGCCACATAGAGCACGATCCCAAGACCGAACATGCCGGAGAAAACAACACCCATAACGGTATCCTGCTTTACCCGGCTGTTGGTCGAGAGATACCCAGTTGCCACAGCGCATACCATGCCGGCGGCAAAGGCACCCAGGATCAAGGGAAGACCGACGATGTAGGCCAGCACAATGCCGGGAAGAACGGCGTGACTGACAGCGTCACCCATCAGCGCCCATCCTTTCATGACCAAAAAACAGGATAACAGCGCGGTCGGAATCGAAACCAGAACGCAGATCAGGAACGCGTTCTGCATAAATGGGAATTTGAACGGCAGAAGAAGAAAATCGAGATCCATCACTGCGGCCCTCCGCCGGGCTGTCCTGGCAACACGGTATCAGAGGGCCCATTGCGAAGCGCTTGAGATGCTTTCCGGCGCGCGGACAAAAGGCCGTGTTTTGGCGCAAAGACAAAGGCAACAAGAAAGATCAGGGTCTGCAGCACCACGATGATCCCGCCGGTCGCTCCATCCAGAAAATAGCTGATATAGGCACCGGAAAAACTGGTGACCGATCCAATCACAACAGACAGTGCGATCAGTCTTGGGAACCTGTCACACAGAAGATATGCCGTTGCACCCGGCGTGACCACCATAGCGATCACCAGAAAGGCACCGACCGTCTGCATGGCCGCCACAACGGAGGCAGAAAGAAGTATGAAAAAAACAGCCTTCAGGAGTCCTGGTCGCAGACCAATGGTGCGCGCGTGGTTCTCGTCAAAGAAAGTGACCATCAGGTCCTTCCACTTGAGCAGCAGCACGCCCAGCGACACAAACCCGATAATAGCAAGCTGAAGCGTGTCTGCCGGTGTGATAGCCAGAATGTTGCCCATGGTGATGGTCTGGATCGATACCGACATCGGATTGACCGACACGATGAAGAGACCCAGTCCAAAGAATGATGTGAAAATCAATCCGATGATCACATCGACTTTCAATCCCGAGCGTTCAGATAGAAAAAGCATCGCTCCGGCAGCCAGACCGCCGGCAATGAAAGCCCCAAGAGCAAAGGGCAATCCGAGGATATAAGCGCCGGCGACACCCGGCACGACAGAGTGCGAAAGAGCATCGCCAATCAAAGACCAGCCCTTGAGCATGAGATAGGCAGAAAGGAACGCACAAACGCCGCCGACAAGTGCCGACACCCACATGGCGTTGGTTATATAGGCGTAGTTGAAAGGCTCAAGCAGAGTGGCAATCATGGCCGTTTCTCGGCCGTTTGCGTTTCATTTCCATATTGAACAAATGGGCGTTCATCATCGGTCAGGATGGTCACCTTCCGGTCATCCCCATCCGTGTGCAACGTCTGATCGCTGATGGTGAAATGCCGGAGAACGCCGCCAAAGGCCTGCTCCAGGTTCTCACGGGTGAACGTCGTTTCGGTGGGGCCAAAGGCCAGCACCGTTCCCTTGACCAGCACAGTGCGGTCACAGAACTCTGGAACAGATCCGAGGTTGTGTGTGGAGACCAGCATCACACGTCCCTCGGCCCGCAATTCTCCAAGGAGTTCGATAATCTGTTCCTCGGTTTTGACGTCGACGCCCGTGAACGGTTCATCCAGCAGAATGACTTGACCGTCTTGCGCTAATGCTCGCGCAAGGAACACACGTTTGCGCTGACCACCAGACAGTTCCCCGATCTGGCGCTTCCGGTAATCCTGCATGTTGACCCGGCTGAGCGCTTCGGCAACAGCATCGTGATCGGACTGTTTGGGACGGCGCAAGAACCCCATGTGGCCATACCGGCCCATCATGACAACGTCTTCAACCAGCACCGGAAACGACCAGTCAACTTCTTCCGACTGCGGTACGTAGGCGACGAGGTTTTTGCGAAGCGCTTCTTTGACGCTCATGCCCAGAAGTTGAATGGTTCCCTTCGCAGCTGGCACGAAGCCCATGATAGCCTTGAAGAGTGTTGATTTACCGGCCCCGTTGACGCCGACGAGTGCGGTGACTGTGCCCCGCGGGATCTCAAAACTGGCGTTCCAAAGCGCGGTATGGCCATTGCGGTAGGTTACGGTCACGTCCTCTGCGGAGATTCCGATATCTGACACCATGTTTGTCGATGCCAACTCCGGCTCCTCGATGACCTTCAACATTCAACAAATCCAATCATTACAAAATCCGGTCCGCCGGGGAAGAGCCGCGGCACCGAAAGGCGCCGCGGAAAAAATCAATTGGTCGCGCTTTCGAGCCCTTCGGCGACCGTTGTAGAGGTCACCCGCAGAAGGTCGAGATAGGTCGGGACCTGCCCGTCGGCTTCGCTGAGTGAGTCGACATAAAGCACCCCGCCATAACTAGCCCCAGTCTCCCGGGCGACCTGTTCAGCAGGCGCGGTATTGACTGTGCTTTCACAGAAGACCACCGGGATGTTGTTTTCTTTTACGCCGTCAATAACCGAGCGGACCTGTTGCGGTGTCCCAACCTGATCAGCATTCATCGGCCAAAGATAAAGCTCTTTCATGCCGAAATCGCGCGCAAGATAACTAAACGCACCTTCACAAGTCACAAGCCAACGCTTGTCTTCCGGAACTTGTGCGATTGTCTCACGAAGCGGTTCGATCACGCCGCGCAACTGCTCTTTGTAAGCTTCCGCGTTCTTTTTATAAATGTCCGCGTTAGCCGGATCTTGAGCAGAAAAGGCAGCTGCAATGTTGTCAATGTAGACCTGCGCATTGTTGAGGCCCATCCAGGCGTGGGGATTGGGCTTGCCCTCGTAGGAGCCGCTTCTGATGGAAATCGGATCAATGCCGTCTGTCAGTGTCGCCGACGGAATGTCGCCGAGGTTTGACAGGAACTGTTCAAACCAAAGCTCCAGGTTCATGCCGTTCCACAGAATTAGGTTGGCATCGGAGGCCCGTACGATGTCCTGCGGCGTCGGTTCATACCCATGAATTTCAGCGCCTGGCTTGGTGATGGACACCACCTCAGCCGCATCACCGGCAACATTCGAGGCCATGTCGGCAATGACGGTAAAGGTCGTAACGACCTTCATCTTATCTTCCGCCCAAGCGCTCTGCCCGGACATCATCGCGACCGCTGCCACAGCAGCAAATAAAGCAGTCTTTTTCACTGAAACCTCACACAATAAGTGTTTGACCCTGATGCAAGTGATATTGCAACTCATTCGCAAGTGTCAAGCTTATTGCGAATGAGTTGCATTAAAAACTGGCAACTTGGCCTGAGCCAAATCTTGACCTATCCTGAACCGAGGACACTGCTTCGTTCTATGAATGGTGTTGAGTGGGAGGACGCTCACAATGACAGTGACGCACGAGCCCTGGCTCGTGGCGCTTTCCCTGATAATGGCATTTCAGGGCAGCTATGTTGGTTTGGGTTTGGCCGTCCAAGTCCGCACGTCGACAGAACCCCGTCGGCGTCTGTTGTTGGCTGGAGCCGCGCTCACACTCGCATTGGCAATTTGGTCGATGCATTTTGTTGGTATGCTCGCCGCCCGCCTTCCTGTCCTGACAAACTTCCTTGTATTGCCGACCCTTCTTTCCTTTCTCGTCTGTGTGCTCGTCGTCGGTATCGGCGTGTTTGCGGCCAGCAATCGCCAACTGACACCCGTTCGCCTTGGGATCGCATCCTTTGTCATGGGGGCCGGGATATGCACGATGCACTATCTAGGCATGTACGCGTTGCATCTGTCGTTAAGTATGTCTCATGACACGGCCTATGTATTTGCCAGTTTCTTGATCGCCTTTAACGCCTCAGGCCTTGCGCTCTGGCTCTTATTCGGCCCCGGACGACGGCCACCAATGTTTGTCTCTGCGGTCGTGATGGCGCTTGCGATCTCTGCAATGCATTACATCGCGATGGCCGGCTTGACCGTTGAACCGCTTGAATCGCCAACACCCTCACTTGCTCCGGCCCTAGACCCCGGAACTCTCGCCATTTTGGTGTCCTGTGTGGCTTTTCTTGTCTCCGGTCTTTTTCTGCTCAAGCTTGTCCCGGAACAGCCTCTTGAAGGGGATGAGGCTCCCCACTTCGATGATGAGCTTGCTTTGCAAGCGGCAACACCAGCGAGCCCTGCGGCTGCGGAAGCGAATTCCGGAGGTTCGTCTTCTGCCAAACCGGAGCAGACCTCCAAACGCACTGCCCATGGCTTACAGTCCGCCGCCACTCCGATCCAAGCGCAGAAATTGACGGCAAAAAGGATGCTGCCGATCGAACATGACGGTCAAAAAACTCAGATCGCCACAACGGAGATCGTGGCCATCCATGCAGATGCGCATTACACGAAGCTGTTCGACGGATCACGGGAGTATTTCTGTCCCTTATCCATAAGCGAAGCCGAGCGTCAGCTGGACAGCAAAACTTTCAACCGGGTGCACCGGAGCCACATCGTGAACCTTGCATGTGTCGCTTCCTTCAAGAGATCCGGTGATGGTGGCCTACTGGTCCTGCAGGGTAAAGGAGGGCAGTCTGTACCAGTTAGCCGCTCTCGCTGGAGCCGTGTCAAATCCCAGCTCACGACAATGTCGGCGACCAACGCTCCAGAGCCCGACCCGGCTCCCGCTCACTAGCATCGTACTATCGGTTTCCTTCGGCAAAACGCCCAGCACGCAGTGCAACATACGCGTGCAAAGGCCGCATTTCGTGAACCAGACCGCTTTTCTGGCTTTTCGCTGCACAGCCACAGGTCTATTGAAAATAGATTTCCTTAAATTACTGACATTTCGAACAAATTTACCTCTACACCAAAGTCAAAAATATCGATTTTTTCACAAAAAACGTCAGCAATGATGACGTAATTCGTGAGGGAATAAACGTATTCCGTGCATACTCCTAGGTCATTTGTGCAGGTTTCCTTGAGAGTGCGCTGCAGCAACTGCGACGCTTACAGTCAGATGAGGCGCGTGGGAGAGCGCCGTACCCAAACGAAAGGGCCTGTCCAGATCTCGGACCACCGCCCAACCGTTTAAGCTGCATGAGGGAGGAGAAAGACGTGATCCCAGGTGAATTCACATATCACCGGCCAGCGACTGTCAAAGAAGCAGTGGCGATCCTGGCCGAACACGGCGATGAAGCCCGGCCCCTTTCCGGAGGCCACAGCCTGATCCCAATGATGAAGCTGCGAATGGCGGCACCGGAACATCTGATAGATCTTGCCGGCGTCGAAAGCCTTAAGGGCATTTCGGAAGACAGTGGAACCATCGTCATCGGAGCGATGACGACCCAACACGAGATGATCCATTCGGAGTTGCTTGCAGAAAAATCGCCGATCATTCGCGAAACATCCCTGCTGATCGCCGATCCTCAAATCCGGTATCTCGGTACACTCGGTGGCAACGTCGCTAACGGCGATCCGGGCAACGACATGCCCGCCCTGATGCAATGCCTTAATGCAAGCTATGTGCTGACCGGCCCGGACGGCGACCGTGAAGTCGCTGCGCGCGAGTTTTACGAGGCCGCCTATTTCACGGCACTGGCGCCGGAAGAAATTCTGACCGCTGTTCGGATCCCGACACCGGCGACGGGCCATGGTTATGCTTATGAAAAACTGAAGCGCAAGGTGGGTGACTACGCCACCGCCGCCGCAGCGGTTCTCCTCACGATGAATGGCGGAACCGTCGCATCCTGTTCCATAGCCCTCACAAATGTGGCCGACACTCCGCTTTTTGCCGCTGAGGCAGGCGAGATCCTGACCGGATCTGCGTTGGACGCAGAGACCGTGAAGAAAGCGGTTGCAGCCGCAGAGGCCATAACCGAACCGGCATCCGATGGACGTGGCCCTGCCGAATACCGCACGAAAATGGCGGGCGTGATGCTGGAACGCGCACTGGCCCGCGCAGCAGAGCGCGCAGGCAGCTGACCGGGGACGAGGGAGAGACAAGAATGAGCGATATTGAACAAATCCCGGTCACCATGACCGTCAACGGCAAGAAGGTGCAGCGCTTCGTGGAGCCGCGCACGCTTCTGATCCACTTCCTGCGGGAAGATCTCGACATCACCGGTCCGCATATTGGCTGTGAGACCTCCCATTGCGGTGCCTGCACCATCGAAATGAACGGCATGTCGGTCAAGGCCTGCACGATGTTCGCAGCGCAAGCCAACGGCGCAGATCTTACGACCGTCGAAGGCATGGCCAACCCGGACGGCACATTATCTGCCCTTCAGGAAGGTTTCCGCCAGATGCACGGTCTCCAGTGCGGCTTCTGCACACCGGGCATGATTATGCGGGCGCATGTTCTCTTGAAGGAAAACCCGAACCCAACGGAAGACGAAATCCGCATGGGGATCGCCGGCAACCTGTGCCGGTGCACCGGATACCAGAACATCGTCAAGGCGATCCAGTATGCCGCCGCCAAACTCAACGGCACTGATTTCCAGGAGGCTGCAGAATGAACGACATGACCCCGACACGGGAACAGCGGGAAGCAGCCCTCGAAGGCATGGGTTGCAAGCGCAAGCGCGTAGAAGACATCCGCTTCACGCAAGGCCAGGGCCAGTATGTGGACGATCTCAAACTGCCGGGCATGGTGTTCGGTGATTTCGTGCGCTCGCCCTACCCGCACGCAAAGATCACCAAGATCGATGCTTCAGAAGCGCTCAAAATCCCAGGCGTGATTGCCGTTTTGACGGCGGAAGACCTGAAGGGTGTGAACCTTGCCTGGATGCCGACACTAGCTGGTGACGTCCAGATGGTTCTGGCCGATGGCAAGGTGCTCTACCAAAACCAGGAAGTCGCCTTCGTCGTCGCGGAAAACCGCTACATTGCGGATGACGCCATCCAGCTTGTTGAAGTCGAATACGAAGAGCTGCCGGTTCTGGTCGATCCGTTCAAGGCCATGGACCCGGACGCACCCGTCCTGCGGCCCGATCTTGAAGGCAAGACAGAAGGCGCACACGGACCGCGCGATCACCACAACCACATCTTCAAATGGCAAGTGGGCGACAAGGACGAAACCGCCAAAGCATTTTCCGACGCCGACGTCACCATCAAGGAGATGATCTCCTATCACCGCACACACCCGTCACCGCTGGAGACCTGCCAGTGTGTTGCGTCCATGGACAAGGTGAAGGGAGAGCTGACGGTTTGGGGCACCTTCCAGGCGCCGCACGTCATCCGCACGGTTGCCTCGCTGCTGTCCACCATTCCGGAGCACAAGATCCACGTGATCGCGCCGGATATCGGCGGTGGCTTCGGCAACAAGGTGGGCGCTTACCCGGGCTACATTTGCTCAATTGTTGCGTCCATCGTCACCGGTGTCCCGGTGAAGTGGGTCGAAGACCGGATGGAGAATCTCTCCACCACATCCTTTGCCCGCGACTATCACATGACCACGGAAATTGCCGCAAAGAGTGACGGCACCGTGACCGGGTTGAAAGTGCACGTGCTCGCCGACCACGGCGGTTTTGATGCCTGCGCCGACCCGTCCAAATGGCCCGCCGGGTTCTTCAACATCGTCACCGGCTCCTATGATTTCCCGACCGCCCATCTTGAGGTCGACGGGGTCTACACCAACAAGGCACCGGGCGGAGTTGCCTACCGCTGTTCCTTCCGGGTGACGGAAGCGGCCTACTGCATTGAACGGGCCATGGACATCCTGGCACAGAAGCTGGAGATGGACCCAGCCGATCTTCGTATGAAGAATTTCGTCAAGCAGGAACAGTTCCCATATCAGTCGGCACTCGGCTGGGAGTATGACAGCGGCGACTATCACACGGCCATGCAAAAGGCGATGGACACCATCAGCTACCGCCAGCTGCGCGAAGAACAAAAAGCCAAACAAGAGGCCTTCAAACGCGGAGAAAGCCGCGAGATCATGGGCATCGGCATTTCGTTCTTCACCGAAATTGTCGGCGCCGGCCCGTCGAAGAACTGTGACATCCTCGGCGTTGCCATGTTCGACAGTGCGGAAATTCGTGTCCACCCGACAGGCTCGGTGATCTCGCGCATGGGCACCAAGTCCCAAGGCCAGGGCCATGAGACTACCTGGGCCCAGATCATCGCGACCGAGATCGGTATCCCGGCTGACGATATCATGGTCGAGGAAGGCAACACGGATACGGCACCCTATGGTCTTGGGACCTACGGCTCGCGTTCGACGCCGGTCGCGGGCGCTGCAATTGCTCTTGCGGCACGGAAGATCCGCAACAAGGCCCAGATGATCGCGGCCCACATGCTGGAGGTCTCCGAGTACGATCTGGAGTGGGACATCGACGGGTTCCAGGTGAAGGGCAATCCGCAGGCCCGCAAGTCGATGAAGGAAATAGCCTGGGCAGCCTACAACGCCCCGCCGCCCAACATGGAGCCTGGTCTGGAAGCGGTCAGCTATTATGACCCGCCCAACATGACCTATCCGTTCGGCGCGTACTTCTGTGTCATGGATATCGATGTCGATACGGGCGTTGCCAAGACACGGCGGTTCTACGCGCTGGACGATTGTGGCACCCGCATCAACCCGATGATCATCGAAGGACAGGTGCATGGCGGTTTGACCGAGGCTTTCGCCATCGCGATGGGGCAGGAAATCCGCTACGACGAGACCGGCAATGTCATGGGCGCCTCGTTCATGGACTTCTTCCTGCCAACCGCCGTGGAAACGCCGCATTGGGAAACCGATCACACGGTCACCCCGAGCCCGCATCACCCGATCGGCGCCAAGGGGGTCGGTGAAAGCCCAAATGTCGGCGGCGTTCCTGCCTTCTCCAATGCGGTCAACGATGCGTTCCAGTTCCTGGGCTCAACGCATATCCAGATGCCGCATGATGCGTGGCGTGTCTGGCAGGCGGCCAAGGATCTTGGCGCGCATAGCTAAGTACGAGCGAATAAGATCTCCCTCCCGGCGATTGGGAGGGAGACAATTCAAGGACGATTTCATGACACTCACTGATGCGCTGCAGGCCGATGATCTGCTTCTTCCAATCAATGCACCTTCCCGGCGTGTGTTCGAAATCGCCGTCGCGAATGGTTTTGTGGTCTGGCCGAAACCGGCCAACGAGAAATCTGAAAAGGCGCTGGCGTCCAGCTGACTGGCCCGGCCGAACAGACCATGACGACCCAGACAAAAGACACACTGGCCGAAGCGCTCGCTGCCACCGGATACGTTGCAGATGATGGCCTTGCCATGACCCTTCTCCTCACCGAGATGTTGAACAGGCCTTTGCTTCTGGAAGGGGAAGCCGGGGTCGGTAAAACGGAAGTCGCCAAGGCGCTCGCAAAGCTGGACAACACGGATCTGATCCGCTTGCAATGCTACGAGGGTCTCGACCGTTCCGACGCGATTTACGAGTGGAACTATCAGCGCCAGCTCCTCGCCATCAAGGCACGGGAAGGTACCGGCGATGACGCGGAAACCGTCGAAGAGGCGGTGTTTTCCGAAAAGTATCTTTTGGAGCGCCCCCTCCTGGCTGCGATCCGCCAGGACAAGGCGCCGGTCCTTCTGATCGATGAAGTTGACCGGGCCGATGAAGAATTCGAGGCGTTCCTGTTAGAACTCCTGTCCGACTTTCAGGTCTCCATTCCCGAACTTGGCACCATCGAAGCCACAAGCATTCCCCGGGTCATCCTGACTTCGAACGGAACACGGGAACTGTCCGACGCACTGCGCCGCCGGTGCCTATATCACTATGTCGATTACCCGGACACCAGCCGCGAAGCGCGCATTCTTTTGAGCCGGGTGGAGGGACTGGACACTGCCCTTGCCCTGCAAATCGCCGAGCTGATGGGCAAATTGCGCAAGGAAGACCTTATGAAGGTGCCGGGTGTTGCAGAAACCATCGACTGGGCGGCTGCCCTTGTCGGCCTTGGCACAAAAAACCTGCATGAGCGGCGTGAGACGGTTTTCGACACGCTGGTCTGCGTTTTGAAGACACGCGAAGACCAGGCCCGCATTACATCGGAAGTCACCGATCGGCTTCTTGGAAAGGTGGCCTGAGCCATGGCCTCCGTCCATCTTGACTGCCATGACGATCTTGGCGCCGCAGTCCGGGTACGCCTCGCAGGGTTCGTGCGTTCCTTACGCGACAGCGGGTACAAGGTGGGTCTTGGCGAAACGGAAGATGCAACTCGCTTGCTTCAGTCCGATATCATCAAACGTCCCCAGAGGCTGAAGGAAGCGTTCCGGGCCCTTTTTTGCGGCCGCTTGTCCGACTGGACCAAATTCGATGACGTGTTCGATGCCTATTGGCTCGGGCGCGGTGTGAAACCCGGCATCAAGGTCTCCGGCAGCAGTTCCAGGAAGACCATGAAAACCATCCGCGAGTTGGTTGATGCCCAAGGCCCGCGTCAGGACACCATCGCAGGTGATGTTGACCGGGTTCCGGGCGAAGAGGACGAGCCCAGCGACGAGGCACCGTCAGGACGCCGGGAGGGGGCCAGCATTGCGGACCACCTCGGCAAGACCGACTTCCGGAACATCCATGACCCGGAACAAATGGCCAAAGCCCATGAACTGGCAGAAAGCCTCGCCAAAGCCATGCGGATCCGCCTCACGCGCCGGGACAAGCAAAAGCGCAAGGGTCCCCGGCTCGACTTGCGCAAGACGATCCGTCACTCAATAGCGCATGGCGGCACGCCTATCGAGTTGATCCGCAAGGGCCCGCGCGCGCGCCAGCTCCGTCTGGTGATCCTTCTCGATGCTTCCGGGTCGATGAGCAATTACACCGGTGTCTTCACACGGTTCGTGCACGGGCTCCTCGACAATTTCCGGGAAGCCGAAGCGTTCCTGTTCCACACCCGGCTTGTCCATGTCTCATCCGCTCTTTCAGAACGCGACGCAACGCGAGCGATCGACCGGATGGGCCTGATGGCCCAGGGCATCGGCGGCGGGACGAAGATCGGTGAGGCGCTGGCGGACTTCAACAGGTCCCACGCTGCCCGCGTCATTCATTCCCGCACCTGTGTGATGATCCTTTCCGACGGCTATGACACGGGCACACCGGACCAGCTCGGCGAAGAGATGGCCCGGCTTCGCAAACGCTGCAAGCGGATCGTCTGGCTCAACCCCATGATCGGGTGGGATGGCTACGAGCCGGTAACCGGCGGGATGCAGGCCGCCCTGCCCCATGTCGATCTGTTTGCGCCAGCCCATAATCTCGACAGCCTGGCCGCCCTCGAACCTTATCTTGAACGCCTGTGATGCGATGGGAGAGACACCGATGAAACACTCTGCCCCTGAAACACTGAGCGCTGCACAACAAGCCTCGGCAACCGATGTTTCCGCTTTGACAGAGCAACTACGGAAAGATGCCGAACCCTATGCACTGGCGACAGTCGTCCGAACCATTTCGGTGACCGCTGCGAAAGCCGGCGCAAAAGCCGTTATTGCCGCAGACGGCAGCATCGCTGGGGGTTGGATCGGTGGCGGCTGCGCCCGGTCCGCCGTCATCAAGGCTGCGAAGGCTGCCATTGAAGACGGCGAGCCAAAACTGATTTCCCTCCAGCCGGAAGATCTGCTGGCGGAACTTGGCGTTGAAGCTGGAGACAACCGGCAAGGCGTACAGTTTGCAAAAAACATGTGCCCAAGCCAGGGCACGATGGACATCTTCGTCGAACCGGTTCTCCCACGACCGAAACTTGTTATCCTCGGAGCAAGCCCTGTGGCCGTCGCCCTAGCACAGCAGGGGCCGAACATCGGCTTTGAGTGTATTGCTCATGCCCCGCTCGAAGACCTGAGTGCATTCCCAGAGTTTTGCGATCTCAAAGACGGTTTTAACGTCCCAGAAAATAATTACGCAGAGCGCTATCTTGTAGTCTCCACCCAAGGGCGCGGTGATTTGGCGGCGCTTGAGTCCGCCCTTGCTGCGAACTCGAAACACATCGCCTTTGTCGGCAGCCACAGGAAAATCGCCCATCTGAAGTCCAAGCTACGCGAAAAGGGGATCCGCGAGGAGAGCCTTGACCGGATAGACGGTCCTGCCGGGCTCGACCTTGGTGCGATCACGCCGGAAGAAATCGCCCTTTCGATCCTTGCCGAACTCTTGATGGTCCGCCGTAAGGGCCAACGCGGAACCGACGTTCATCACATTTGAAGTTACAGACGGAGTATAATTCCATGCAAATGACCGACAGCCAACGGATCGAGGCGCCCCGCGAAACGGTTTGGGCGGCGCTGAACGACCCGGAAGTTCTCAAGGCATCGATCCCCGGCTGCGAGGAGTTGATCAAGCACTCCGACACCGAGCTGGAAGCCAAAGTGAAGCTGAAGGTCGGCCCTGTGAAGGCAACGTTCGGCGGCAAGTTGGAACTGCTCGATCTCGATCCGCCGAACGGATATCGCATTGAGGGCGAAGGGTCCGGCGGTGTGGCCGGGTTTGCACGCGGCGGCGCGAAGGTCCAGCTGGAAGCAGATGGGCCGGACGCCACCATTTTGCACTACGAGGTCGACGCCAAAGTCGGCGGCAAGCTCGCGCAGCTCGGCGCTCGCCTGATCGACTCCACAGCCAAGCGCCTAGCTGGTGAATTTTTCACCGCGTTCGCGGAACAAGTTGCCCCGAGCGCACCCGAAGAGGCCGAAGAAATTACAGATGCGGCCGGTGACGCAGACGCGTTGAAGGAAAAGAAAGGCTGGCTCGGCGGGCTGTTTGGCGGAAAGAAAACCGAAGAAACACCCCACGAAGCAGCCGAGTAACAGGTCTGGCAGATGCTAACCCAATGTGATTTTTTGAACCAGGAAAGGAGTGAGCTGATGACCGCACAGACCTTGAGCTGGAAGGCCGCCATGGATGAAGTCCGGCAAGATCCCTCATTGATGCTGGCACTTGGCACCGGCGCAACGCTGACCGCGTTTCTGGCAACCGTTCACGCCTGCTGCCTCGGCCTTGCAACACCGCCGATGGCCGCGCTTCTGCAGATTTGTTCTGCGGCGGGGTGACTGGCCTTCAAAGAGCTTTGTAGGGTCAATCACCCAGAACTCACGATTGGCAGTCCCGGTCCTGAGCCGGGACCAATTGATGCAACGCAGAGACCCCGGCTCAAGGCCGGGGTGGCGTCGGCCGGGGATGTCAGGATGATTAAACTCAGGCCGTAATCGCCTTGAGTTCCAGAAAATCTTCCAGACCGAACTGGCCGAATTCGCGGCCGTTGCCGGACTGCTTGTACCCACCGAAAGGAACGTCGTAGTCAATACCCGCGCCATTGATATAGACGTTTCCAGCACGCAGTTTTCGAGCGACCCTGCCCGCCCGCTCCGGATCTCCGGTCTGGATATAGGCTGCCAGACCGTAAGGGGTGTCATTGGCGATGCGGATTGCGTCTTCTTCCGTCTCAAACGGCAAGATCGCAAGCACCGGCCCAAAGATTTCTTCCCGCGCGACGTGCATGTCGTTGGAGACGTCTGCGAAAATGGTTGGCCGAACATAGTAGCCAGTTTCCAGCCCTTCGGGCCTTCCCACACCGCCGGCAAGCAGTTTGGTGCCTTCCTTAATGCCAGCTTCAATATGTCCCTGGATCCGCTCATATTGCAGCTGACTTACGACCGGACCAATATGGTCTCCATCGCGCTCCGGATCGCCGACAGCCGTCTCGCTAGCAAATCGTTCAGCCAACGCGATAACTTCATCGTACACAGACCGCTCGACCAGAAGCCGGGTCGGCGCATCGCAGGATTGGCCCGAGTTGGCAAAACAACCTTCGACCGAAAACCGGACGGCCGTTTCAAGGTCAGCATCGGCAAAGAGTATATTGGCCGACTTGCCGCCGAGTTCCAAAGCGACACGTTTGACGGTCGCTGCTGCATTCTGGGAGACGGACGTCCCGGCCCGTGTCGAACCGGTGAACGATACCATGTCGATATCGGGGTGTGACGACATCGGCACACCGATCCCGAGACCATCCCCGTTGACCAGATTGAAGACCCCTTTGGGGCAGCCAGCCTCTTCCAGGATCTCGGCAAATAGCATCGCCGAGAGCGGCGCAACTTCGCTCGGTTTCAGGACCATCGTACATCCAGCGGCAAGTGCTGGTGCGACCTTTGCGGCAATCTGATTGATCGGCCAGTTCCAAGGTGTAATGAGACCGCAAACACCTATCGGCTCATCCCGCAAGGTGCTGCCGCCACGTGGGCTTGGCCGCTCCCATTGATGGGATTTGAGCGCTTCAAGCGTTGCCTCAAAATGCCCAGACCCTGAGGGTGTTTGCTGCTCGCGGGCAAACTTGGCTGGTGCCCCCATTTCAAGACGGATCGCCGCATCCATTTCAGCGGACCGGCGATTGTAGATTTCTATGATCCGTTCAAAGAGGGCAACACGCTCTTCAACCGAGCTCTCACCCCAGGTTTGAAACGCTGCTTTTGCGGCATCCACTGCCTTGTTCAGGTCTGCCTCACCTCCCAAAGAGATGACCGCAACCGGCTGCTCCGTTGCCGGATTGATGACATCGAAGTCATTGGCTTCAGTTGGAGCAACCCATTGCCCATCGATATAAAATTGGCGTTTATCAAGCATCTCAGTCAGATCACTCCAGACTCATTCCGCCGCGATGGCGACCGCAGCTGTTGGTCTGACTTCGTACCCCGGTTCTTCCGGCTCGTCATCTTCCATTTCGGCCGGAAAGCCATCTCCAAGGATCGTGAGTCCTGTCGCATCCTCGAGCCGCTTGATGATGTTCGGCGACAGCTCGCGAGGACCATAGCGGGAGATGCCATCGGCGAAGATCTGGTTCAACAGGGGTGACAGCTCGAGCGGGACGCTGTGTTCCTCGGCAATCGACTGGAACAATCCGATATCCTTGGCAACCAGGTCCATTGTAAAGGAAATATCCCGGGACCCATTGAGGATGACTTGACCTTCGGTTTCATGCACGAAGGAAGTCCCGGATGAGATCTTGATCGCCTCATAGGCCGTGTTGAGATCCATACCAGCCGCCTTGCAGGTGGTCAGGGCTTCACAGACGGAGACAAGGTTCGCGGTCGCCAAATAATTGGTGACCACTTTCAACACGGAAGCCGACCCGATGTCCCCTGTGTGCAGAACCCGGCGTCCCAGCACCGTCAGGAAAGGCAAGGCCTTTTCAAAGGTCTCCCGGTTACACCCGGCGAAGATCGAAATATTGCCGGTGGCCGCCCGGTGGCACCCGCCGGAAACCGGGCATTCAATGGCCGCACCGCCCTTTTCTGTTACAAGCCCGGCAAGCCGTTTGACTTCGCTGGCGTCCGTTGTCGACATTTCAGCCCAAATGGTGCCCGGACCAATGCCTTCAAGAATACCATCCGGCCCCTCGACAACTGCAGCACAGGCGGCCGGACTTGGCAGACAGGTAATCACCACATCGCAGTCTTGAGCTAGCTGTTTCGGACTTTGCCCCTTTTGGGCGCCAAGCGCGGCAAACTTCGCGATGAGATTTTCATCGAGATCGAGAACCGTGAGATCAAAACCATTGCGCAAGATGCTGCCAGCCAGTTTGCCGCCAACGTTGCCAAGACCGATAAACCCTACATGCATGTCCGCCTCTCCGAAGTTACAAGGCCAATTCAGATGGCGGAGAGGATCCCTGACTCATTGGGAAAAGAAAAACGAATAAATAGATGGACATTACTCCGAAAATTTTATCAATAAGAAGATGTCTACTCTTCCAAATCTGATGTGGCTCAGAAGCTTCGAAACGACCGCCCGGCTCGGAAGTTTCACAGCGGCCGCCGATGACCTGGGCCTCACCCAGGCCGCCGTCAGCACACATATCCGCAATCTGGAGAGCCAGCTTGGACATGCCCTGCTTCTCCGCTCGACACGCAAACTCGCACTGACCGAAATCGGAAAGGCCTATTTGCCCTCCGTGCGCAAGGCAATTGACGAGCTATCCTTGTCAACGGCAGGTCTTTTCGGGGCACGCCAGACCGGGACTGTCACCCTGCGGGCACCAATCTCAACGACGGTTCTGGTGGTCGCGCCACAACTGCCCACATTTTTGGAGCAACATCCGACAATCAAGGTTCGACTCCTGTCTGCCATCTGGGCAGAGACGGTTTTGGAGACCGAGGTCGATATCGACATTCGACTTGGTATCGGCAAATGGCCAGACGGCCACGCAGACCTTCTGGCAAGAGACACTATCATTCCCGTCTGCGCCCCCTTGCTTGCCGAAGACATAGACACGCCCGCAGCGCTTCTGGCGACACCGCTCATCCACATTCTAGGTTTTGAAGATCACTGGGACCGATACTTTGAAGAATGCGACCTGGAACGTCCAAAGGGGCAGCGGCGTGTTACTGTCGACACCACGCTTGCAGCTGTTGAACTGGCAGCTGCTGGTGCCGGGGTCGCTCTCATCCTGGAACGGGCTGCGATCCGGCTGGACGAGGCCGGGCGGCTCAAAATTCCCTTGGACATTCGTATTCCACTCGGACAAGACCACTACCTTGTGGAACGGGATCACTTGGCAAGAACTCGCCCTGAGGTGGAGACGGTGAAAAACTGGCTGAGGACGATCCTCACATAGCCTTGCTCAGGACGCTCCGACGACCGGCTGCGCCGATGCGGTCTTGGCCGGACGGCCATTCAATGCAAAGTCGGTCAATCCCGCAGATAGCCAGATCGCCGAGAGCGTAATCCATGCAGTCACCGCGAAAACAGAGGCCCCGGTGATACCCGCGCCAACGGCACATCCGCCTGCCAGCATACCGCCAAAGCCCATGAGCGCGGCTCCGGTACCATAGCGGGCCATAGACCGGCCACCTTCAAAACCCTGAAGCTCCAATTCGCGGGAAAAAAGTGCAGCGAGGAACGAGCCGGCAAAAACGCCGGGGACAAGTCCGATACCAAAATCGAGCGCAGACTGCGCGGGCGACAAGAACAGCATCAACGTATCAGCCGAGGGGCCGGTAAAGGTGATGCCTTCGATCTGCACCGGCTCAAACGCCTGGCTGGCAACGGAAGCTGTGAACCACCATGCGAGCGGTACGGCAAGCCCCGCTCCGCACGCTGCAATTGCTTGCCAAAGGGGTGTTTTGGCCTTGATCGCAATCACAATTCCGGCACCCAACCAAAGCAACGCAAAACCCAGTACGACTGTCTGCGACAATTCTAAATGGGCAATCAAATCATTCCCGCCGATGTCCGCCGTTGTCCAGAGCCCGGCCATCCATTCGCGCATGGGTTTCAAGATCCCCCGAAGGCTGGCTTGGGCAATCACCGCAAAGACCAAACCCGACAGAAGCGCCCGCAAGTTCCCGGTCGCGGAGAGGACGAGAAGCCGGCTGGCGCACCCCCGGGCCAAGACCATTCCAATGCCAAACATCACGCCGCCCAACGCTGCGCCGGAGAGACTTTGCAGAGAGGCGAGTTGACGGGCTTCCTGCGATGGCACTTCGCCTAAGCCGACAAGCAACTGCGTTCCAAGAAGCGCTGCGGAGAACGCGAATAGCCAGATTGATAAACGAACCCCAAAAACACCGTGCGCAAAATCGAGAGCTGCTGCCCTCAGACAGAACCGGCTTTGCTGTGCGAACCCCCCAAACAAAGCACCGGCCAGAAAGCCGCCCGCAGTCAAAATCGCAGGTTCTGAAAATCGATCCAGAAAGTAGGTCAAATCCATCGTTTTCTACCGATTAGCCGGTGTTGGATCTGCAACACTTGCCTGCCTCTTTCCCCATCTGCATTGACGTTTCTCAAGGAAACATAGATAAATTCATAAATTTGAATATGTGGAGGATTAAGCATGCCGGTTGCCTTGAAAGAACACCCCTCGCGCCGCCTTTTGTTAAAGGCCGGACTCGGCATAGGAGCAGCTGCGATCACGGGCCTCCGCCCTTCCTTTGCAGCCTCGAACCAAATAAATCTCGGCGGCAATGAGGTCAGCGTCTTTTCTGACGGCAACTTGAGCCTACCGATGAATTTCCTTCTGCCTGAGCAAAGCCCGGAGGAGATTCAGGCACTGTTGAAACCTCATGGCCTGCCAACCGATACAGCATCACCGGACTGCAACATCACCCTCCTGCGCCAGGACGACCGGCTTGTTCTGTTCGATGCAGGCGCCGGAGCCAACTTCCAGCCCAGCGCAGGCGAGCTGCTGTCTGGTCTTGAAGAGGCCGGCATTGATCCTTCAGACGTGACCGATGTGATCTTCACCCACGCCCACCCGGATCATCTCTGGGGTATTCTCGATGACTTTGACGACGTGCTTTATTCAGAAGCGACACTCTGGGTGCCACAAGCTGAATGGGACTATTGGCGCGCCGATGACACGCTGGCGAAGACACCGGAAGCCCGTAAAAGCTTCGTCGTCGGGGCGCAGGCACGCTTTGAGGCAATCGAAGACCAGGTGCAGATGGTCACGCCCGGAATGGAAGTCGTACCCGGTGTTGAAGCTGTCGACACGTCCGGTCATACGCCGGGTCACACGTCCTATATGATACATGGAGATGGTGAATCCGTTCTGGTCGTTGGGGATGCAATCACCAATTCAGTGATTTCCTTCGAGAAGCCCGACTGGGTGTCTGGATCGGATCAGGACCCGCAAAAGGGTATAAATACACGGAAGGCTCTTCTTGATCGCCTGGCCACGGACCAAACGCAATTGATCGGCTTTCATCTGCCGGACATGGGCATCGGCCGGGTCGAGCGCACAGGTTCGGTTTACAAGTTCGTGGCGGGCTGAAGCTGCGAAGCCACCCCGGCCTTGAGCCAGGGCCTCAATAGTGGTCCCGGTTCACAACCGGGACTGCACTAGTCCGTACAACTCCGCTGCCGCTATTCCGCTGGATGACGATGATCGGCGCCGTCACTCCGTCGGAAAGCCGCCAGGGCGGAGCCTTCGACGAGCCACGCGAGACCCACCCGGGCGCCGAATGCCATGGACAGCATCACGATCGGTGCCGAGATCGCCATGGTGGAAAAACCCGTAATGCCCTGCCCAACGGTGCAGCCCATTGCGAAAACACCACCGATGCCCATGAGTGTACCGCCAAGAATGTGACGTCCGAGTTCCCGGGCATCGTCACAGGCTTCCCAGCGGATATCGCGTTTCCAGAGAGCTGCAAGAACCGCACCAGTCAGCGTGCCCGCAACAAGTCCGACACCATAGTCGGGCCAGACACCGGTGTAGGTGATCAGCTGCAAAATACTGTCTCCAACCGGCACAACGAAGGACCCTGCCTCGATCTGCACCGGATCAAAGGAATTTGCGGCCACGTAAGTTGTGGCCCACCAGCCGAACGGGATAACCAGACCGATTGCAGCAGCAGAGGCGATTTTAGCCCGGGCACGGCGATAGGCCTTGTCCTTGAATATCCAGCCCAATCCAAACGCAACCATGAGAAGCGCGACCAGCCACCGCAGATCGAAACCAGCCAGACTGGAGACAATATCGCCCATGGACTGACTTCCAGCGGCGGCGAAGGTAATCATTTGATCATCAACCAATGGCACCCGAATGATGCCGACGATCCCGCGCTGAGCGGCCAATGCGGCCAGTCCGATGACGGTCAGAACCACCAGAGCTCTCAGACTGCCGCCACCAAGGCGCAACACGGCGCCAAACCCGCACGTGCCAACCAGGGCCATGCCGAGGCCAAACATCGCCCCACCGAGAACCGCGCCGGTCCAAGGAAACCCCGGATCGAGATAAAAGGACGCTCCAGTGTCGGCGAGACCGAATGCGACAAGCACCTGCGTTCCGATCAAGGCAACCACGGCTGCAAGCACCCAGGTTCTGAGCCCGGAACTGTCTCCGGCATACCAGTGGCGCTCCAGCGCGGACAGAGTGCAAAAGTGTGTGGCGCGGCCAATAAATCCAAGAACGCATCCGGCAAGAACGCCGAATACAGGCAATACAAGCGTCAGGTCTAATTCAGGCATTGTTGGCTGCCGTTGCCGGCCCCTCGTCGCGTCCCCCCCAAAGGCCACTCTCCGGTGGCTCTTTTTAGAGAGTAACAAGGAGGATAAGGCTCTTCAACGCTCAAGCGTGCTGCAATGCACGCGGCAGCATAGTCCAAGCTTACTGATGATCGCCAGGCTGCGGACGCACGTCCTTGCAGAAAAGATCATACAACGTGGAGATGATGGAGCTCACCTCATCATCAACCAGACTGTAGTATATCATCCGGCCTTCGCGCCGCGTCTGGACAAGCCCCTCCAGACGCAATCGGGCGAGCTGCTGAGACACAGCTGCCTGTGGTACAGTCAGGATATCTTCCAGTTCTGAAACAGATTTCTCGCCTTCAGACAGTAGGCACAGGATCACAAGACGCACTTCATGCGACAGTGCTTTCAAAAGATCACTTGCCTTGCGCGCCTGACCCATCAACTGGTCGAAGTCTTCGGCGCTCATATCCTTGTTGAAGACGGGCAGGTTCATCGAACGTTTCAGTATCCGTACAGGTTCAGCGAAACTATTGCAGCGCAGCAATTCTGCGCTCATTCGGGTAGATGATGCAAGTGGCAGCAATAATCAACTGCCGCTTTTTCTGTGCTCCTCCAGTTTGTCGAGCATATCGCCGAGCAGTGGCCAGAAAAAATGCTCACCGGGATACCCGCGGAGCCGTGCGATCTCCTTGCCATCTTCAACAAGAATGAAAGTCGGTGTCAGCCGTTCCCGTTGAACGTTTCCCAGATCTTCCGGCCAGCCGTCCGTGATATCCACACGGCGCAAGGGAGCACGTTTGCCCTCGTTGGTTTTCGGGTAGGCAACGCCGATCTCTTCATTCCAGATCATGCACCAGGAACAACCCGGTTGTTCAACCATGATCAATTCCGCTGCAATCCCGGGCCTCGGAAACGCAGCAAGTCCGGCAAAAAAGGCGCTCGCAACCAGCGCTCCCACAACATTCAAACGACGCACTTGCCATTCTCCGTGTTTTCTGTGATTGCAATATATATGACTTTTTGAATATTTTAAACAAAACACAAAGTCGTCATGTCTGGGAGGACACTTTATGCTCGAGGTTTCGTGGGGCGCGGCGTTTCTGGCGGGATTGCTGTCCTTTGTGTCGCCTTGCGTCCTGCCAATTGTACCGCCTTACTTGTGTTACCTCGCCGGCGTGAGCGTGGACGAGTTGAAGGGTGATGCGGCAACGACCGCCACCGGACGCCGGGTGGTCCTGGCCGCAATTGCGTTCGTGCTCGGCTTCTCAGCCGTGTTCGTGGCGCTTGGAGCAACCGCGAGTGTGATCGGGCAATCTATCGCGCGCTATTACGATGTTCTGTCCTATATCGCCGGCACGATCATCATTATCATGGGTCTGCACTTTCTCGGCATTTTCCGGATCGGACTATTGTTCCGCGAGGCAAGAGTTCACGTGGAGACCAAACCGGCTGGTCTGGTCGGTGCATTCATCATGGGGCTCGCCTTTGCATTCGGCTGGACGCCGTGTGTCGGGCCCGTGCTTGCTGCAATCTTGTTTGTTGCCGGATCGTCGCAAACGACGTGGCATGGCGCAGGCCTTCTGGCCGTCTACGCCTTAGGCATAGGTATTCCGTTCATTCTCGCGGCCGCCTTTGCCAGCCGGTTTCTGGGCTGGGCCAGTCGCTTCCGCAAGCATATGGGTACGATCGAAAAAATCATGGGCGGGTTCTTGGTCTTGACCGGAGTTCTGTTCATCACCGGCCAGATGTCGGCCATTGCTTTCTGGCTGTTGGAAACATTCCCGGTTTTTTCACAAATCGGCTGAGCGCATCTGGGAGGAGCTCGACATGCATGAGATCATCAAATCATTCGCGGCGGCAGCGGTCTGCTTAACGCTGAGCCACACCGCAGGGCATGCCGCAACCCTCGGCGAAGACGGGCTCCACAAACAGCCCTGGTTCACCATCACTTTCAAGGATATCGCAGAAGATATCGAAACAGCATCCGACGAGGGAAAACGCCTCGCCTTGGTGTTCGAGCAACGCGGCTGCATCTACTGCAAAGCCATGCATGAGAAGCTCCTGAGCGACCCGGAAGTGACGGACTACATCAAAGAGCACTTCATGGTCGTGCAATACAACATGTTCGGCGACGAAGAAGTCATCGACATTGACGGAGAAGAGCTGACCGAGAAGACCGCCGCCCGAAAATGGGGCTATGTGTTCACGCCAACAATCGTCTTTCTTCCAGACGAAATACCGGAAGACGGCACGGTCGCGGATTCGGCGGTTGCGACAATGCCAGGATCATTCGGCAAGTGGACATTTCTGAATATGTTCCGCTGGGTGAACGAAAAAGGCTACGAAAGTGACGAACACTTTCAGAAATATCACGCTCGTATAATCAATGAGTTACGTGACCAAGGCCGTCTTGGAGGGGACTAAAACTTGCACAAATTTGAAAGTCCGCAAAAAGGCGTATTGCATAACATATGCAAAAAATCATATCTTTTAATGTGAGGAGAACAGATGGACCGTGGAAATGAGTCCATCTTGGGTACGGTGGAGCGTACCCGCACTGAGGAGGAAAGCCGATAACATGACAAAGGGCGCAACACTTAAACGCCTGCCGGCAGCAATAGCCGGACTGGCCATAATGGCTGCATCCGCTGCGACTGCGGAAACAGTGGCTCCGGACAGCGTTCCAATTGAAGACATGGAATTGAAGGTCTCTCTAACGGGGACACCAGGGGATGCCACCGTTGGCCGCGAGACTTTTGCCGATCGAAAAAAAGGCAACTGCCTTGCCTGCCATGCCAATGAAGATCTCAAGGATCAATTGTTTCATGGCGAGGTCGGACCTGAACTGAACGGCGTGGCCGATCGTTGGACTGAGGAGCAGCTGCGGGCGATCGTTGTGAACAGCAAAGCTGTCTTTGGCGACCAATCCATCATGCCCGGTTTCTACACGATGAAGGTCGGCGTGAACGTTGCTGAGAAGCATCAGGGGAAGACCATCCTTTCGGCGCAAGACGTCGAAGATGTCGTCGCCTACCTCATGACACTCAAAGAAAACTGATCTCGGGACTCAAGGAGCAAGAGATGACCATCACCAGACGCCAGGCATTGGGCTTGACTGCAGGCGCAGCGGCTTTCCTGACATTCGCACCGCGGATCTCTTTCGCGGCCACCGCAGAAACCGATGAAGCGATCAAAGCTTTTACAGGCGGAGCAACTCCAACAGAGGGGACAGTTTCGCTAGACACTCCGGAAATCGCTGAAAACGGCAACACCGTTCCCGTGGGTGTGACCGTCGACAGCCCAATGACTGAAAACAGCTATGTTGAGTCGGTTCTAATCCTCGCGGATGGCAACCCGAGCCCAGCAGTCGCTACATTCCACTTCACAGCCATGAGCGGAGCAGCGGAGGCCAAGACCCGGATCCGTCTTGCCAAAACTCAAAATGTTATCGCTGTAGCCAAGATGAATGACGGCTCAACTTTCATGGACACCAAAGAAGTCAAGGTCACGATCGGCGGTTGCGGCGGATAACGCACGCTTTTGGCGGACAATGGCGGTCTGCCATCCATGCATCCAATGAGACATGACTTTGGGCCGAAATCAGCAGCGTAGAATTCAGCGCAGATCGGTCCAAACGAGGAAAGGAACAAAACAATGGCAGCTCCAAAACCCCGCGTGAAGGTGCCGAAAAAGGCGTCTCAGGGCGAAGTCATCACCATCAAAACGCTGATCAGTCATCCAATGGAATCTGGTCAGCGCAAGGATAAGAAAACCGGCGAGCTCATTCCGCGAAAGATCATCAACAAGTTCTCTTGTGAATTTAATGGCCAGGCGGTCTTCAGTTGTGATCTCGATCCCGCGGTCTCGGCAAACCCTTACATGGAGTTCAACGCCAAGGTGAACGAGCCCGGCACGTTCAAGTTCACCTGGGTGGACGATGACGGCAGCGTCTACGAAACAGAAAAGAAAATCACAATCGAATAGAGCCGCAGTCAGTTGGACCGCACAAATCGGGAGGAGACGATTTGGCCAAAGTAGTAAAACATGTCGCCGTGCTATTTGCCGGTGTGATGCTTGGGGGAAGCACCGCCGCACTCGCAGGAGGTCCCTCGGATGACAAGTTGGTTATCGATGACGAGATCGAAATCATCACTCGAACAGCTGCTCCGGAAGGGCATCCGTTGGATGAAGTGATTTCAGGCTGGCACTACCGGACAGAGGAAACACGCGCGCTGGAGGCTGACAGTTTCCAGAACCCGGGCATGCTTTATGTCGAACGTGGTGAGGAAATCTGGAACACGGTCGACGGCGCTGCCGGGAAATCCTGCGCATCTTGCCATGGCGATGACGGTGAGTTCCTGAAAGGGCTCGGGGCGAACTACCCAAAATGGGATGAAGCCAACAATCGACCGATCAACATCGAACTGCAGATCAACGCCTGCCGCGAAGCCAACATGGAGGCGAAACCCTACAAGTTTGATGCTGCCGATCAAAAAGCACTGACAACCTACATCAAGCACCAGTCTATAGGCATACCGGTCGAGGTCGATTTGACCCAGGGCGAGATGAAGAGCTGGTGGGACAAGGGCGAGGAACTCTATTACACCCGGACTGGCCAGTTGAACCTGTCTTGCGCAACCTGCCATGAAGACTACAACGGCAATTACATCCGTGCGGATCACCTCAGCCAGGGCAACGTCAATGGTTTCCCAACCTATCGTCTGAAGCAAAGCTCGATGGTGTCCCTGCACAACCGGTTCCGCGGCTGTATTCGCGACACCCGGGCGGAGTTTCCAGCAGCATTTTCTGACGACCTGATGGCTTTGGAAGTCTACGTGACTTGGCGCGGGTCCGGCCTGTCGGTCGAAACACCGGCCGTACGCCAGTAAGACAATACGAGAACTTGGAAGCGGCGGTGGACTGCCGCTTCTCAAACTCCGGCCAGGGCGCCGGCGACGGATCAAATCAACACCGGTCGATAAAACGATCAAGGTGCGTAAGTTTATACGCGCCAACAGAAAAACTTTGCCTTTTGCTATTGGCTAATTCGGAGGCTTTGGCCTCATCAGGATTCGGGAGTTAAGTGAATGTTTTCAAGACGCGAGTTCTTGATGGCGGCAACCGCAACCAGCGCCCTGCTCGGCTCCGGCATGGCCGGCTCGTGGTCAAAGCTGATGGCACAACAGGCGTTGAGCGAAGACCAACTCCTGGCCATGGAGCCGGCAGGGTCCCTGACGCTGGTCCACATTACCGACATTCATGCCCAGCTGAAGCCGATCTACTTCCGGGAACCCTCCATCAATCTCGGCATTGGCGATGTCACCGGCAAACCGCCGCATGTGACCGGCGCGGACTTTCTCAAACTCTACAACATCGAAGCTGGTTCGCCGGACGCCTACGCACTCACATCAGAGGACTTCGCTTCACTGGCTAAATCCTACGGCAAGATGGGCGGCATGGACCGGGTGGCAACCGTGATCAAGCGCATCCGCGCCGAGCGCGGCGATGACAACGTCCTGCTACTGGACGGGGGCGACACCTGGCAGGGCAGTTACACGTCCAATCAAACGCTTGGCCAGGACATGGTAACGGTCATGAACGCCTTGAAACCGGATGCCATGACCGGCCACTGGGAATTCACCTACGGCACGGACCGGGTTCAGGAGATCATCGACGATCTCCCCTTCGCGTTCCTGGGCTCAAACATTTACGACAACGAGTGGGATGAGCCGGCGTTCGAAGCCTGGAAGATGTTTGAGCGTGGCGGGTCGAAGGTTGCGGTCATCGGACAGGCATTCCCCTACACGCCGATCGCCAATCCACGCTGGATGATTCCGGGCTGGTCCTTCGGCATCCGCGAGGAAGACATTGCCAAGCACGTCGAAGAGGCCCGCGGCGAAGGCGCAGAAGTCATTATCTTGCTCTCTCACAATGGATTCGACGTTGACCGGAAGCTTGCCTCCAACGTTGCTGGCATCGACGTCATCCTGACCGGCCACACGCACGACGCTTTGCCTGAACCGGTCATTGTCAATGACACGCTGGTGATTGCATCTGGCTCGAACGGCAAGTTCGTCTCCCGCGTTGATCTGGATGTGAAAGACGGCGCGGTTGTTGGCTACAAGTACCGTCTGATCCCGATCTTTTCTGACGTAATCACGCCAGATGCAGAGATGAGTGCGCTGATAGATGAGGTCCGCGCGCCCTTTGAGGCAGACCTTTCGCGGGTTCTCGGCAAGACAGAAAGCCTCCTTTACCGGCGCGGCAACTTTAACGGCACCTTCGATGACCTGATTTGTCAGGCGCTTCTGGAAGAACGCGACGCCCAGATTGCACTGTCGCCCGGCTTCCGCTGGGGCACCAGCCTCCTGCCCGGTCAAGACATTACCTTCGAAGACCTCCACAACGCCTGTGCCATGACCTATCCGGCCGCTTATCGCTCCACCATGAACGGTCAAATGCTGAAGGACATTCTTGAAGACGTTGGCGACAACCTCTTCAACAAGGACCCGTATTACCAGCAAGGCGGCGACATGGTCCGCGTTGGCGGCATGGGGTACACGATCGACCCCAAAATGGAGATCGGCGAACGCATCTCCGACATGACGCTTCTTTCAACCGGCGAGCCGATAGATCCAGCAAAAGACTACGTCGTTGCCGGCTGGGCTTCGGTCAATGAAGACACCGAGGGCCCGGCGATCTGGGACGTCGTTGAAAACCACATCACCAAAAATCCGACCGTGAAGCTTCCGGACAATGAGTCCGTGAAGGTGATCGGTGTC
The DNA here is from genome assembly GCF_055755305.1 of Roseibium sp. R5. Lineage (NCBI taxonomy): Bacteria > Pseudomonadati > Pseudomonadota > Alphaproteobacteria > Hyphomicrobiales > Stappiaceae > Roseibium > Roseibium sp. R5. The sequence goes on along the minus strand of NZ_CM146910.1, from coordinate 1,995,026 downwards.
TAAATTTGTTTAAGACCTGAGGACAGAAACATGACTGAGACAAAGGACAAGGGCACTCCCTCCCTCTCTCGGCGGTCCCTTCTCAAGGCCGGCCTCGCGAGCGGTGTTGCCGCAGGTGCCGCCGGAGCTGCAGGTGCAGCACGCGCAGCAGGTGACCCATTGATCACGGAGATTCAGGACTGGAACCGGTATCTCGGCGATGGCGTCGATGCAGCACCGTACGGTCTGCCATCAGAATTTGAATCGGAAGTGGTCCGGCGCAACGTGCCCTGGCTGACCGCTGATGCCGTCGCCTCAATCAATTTTACACCACTCCATGAACTGGACGGGATCATCACTCCGAACGGGCTGTGTTTTGAGCGCCACCATGGTGGTGTCGCGCAGATTCGGCCGCAGGATCACCGCCTGATGATCAACGGCCTGGTCGACACACCTCTGGTCTTCACTATGGAAGACCTGAAGCGCTTCCCCCGCGAAAACCACGTCTACTTCCTAGAATGCGCGGCCAATGGCGGTATGGAGTGGCGCGGATCTCAGCTGAACGGCTGCCAGTTCACCCATGGCATGGTGCACAACGTGATGTACACCGGCGTGAAACTGAAAACCCTTCTGGAAGAAGCCGGCGTCAAGACCAACGGCAAATGGGTGCTTCCCGAAGGCGCAGACGCTGCCCACATGACGCGCTCCATCCCGATGGAAAAGGCGCTGGATGACTGCCTGGTTGCCTGGAAAATGAACGGCGAAGCGCTGCGCGCTGAACAGGGATATCCGTTGCGTCTCGTCGTTCCGGGATGGGAAGGCAACATGTGGGTCAAATGGCTGCGCCGGCTAGAAGTTGGCGATCAGCCGTGGCACCACCGTGAGGAGACATCCAAATACACCGACCTTCTGGATACAGGAAAAGCTCGACGCTTTACCTGGGTGATGGATCCGAAATCCGTCATCACCAGCCCAAGCCCGCAAATGCCGGTTTCTCACGGCAAGGGACCAATGGTGATTTCAGGGCTAGCCTGGTCGGGCAACGGCCGCATCACCCGTGTAGACGTATCTCTGGACGGCGGCCGGAATTGGAAGACGGCGCGGATTGACGGGCCAAGCCTGTCGAAATCTCTGCACCGCTTCTACCTCGACATTGATTGGGACGGGTCGGAAATGCTGATCCAGTCCCGCGCAATGGATGAACACGGGTTCTACCAGCCAACCAAAAACGAGCTGCGGGCCGCCCGAGGCGAAAACTCCATCTACCACAACAACGGCATTCAGACCTGGTATGTCCAAAAGAACGGGGCGGTTGAAAATGTTGAAGTCTCTTAAAGCGCTTTCGCTCGGCACCGTACTCGTCGCGCTTGCCTCCACCGCCACTGCGGGTGATGCGGCCAAGGGCGAGAAAGTCTTCAAGAAATGCCAAGCTTGCCATGCCGTCGGTGATGGGGCCAAGAACAAGGTTGGTCCGCATCTCAACGACCTGTTTGGGCGCACAGCTGGTGAGATCGATGGCTACAAGTACTCCAACGCCATGGTCAAGGCGGGAGAGGATGGATTGGTGTGGGACATGGAAACGACCCGCACCTATCTCGCCAAACCGAAAGCCATGATCAAAGGCACCAAGATGGCCTTTGCGGGGCTCCGCAAGGATGCGGATCTCGACAACATTTTGGCATATCTTGCGACTTACTCGGAAGATGCAGACAACGGTTCAGAACAAACCGAAGCACCTTCACAAGATAGCGGAACTGAAGTCGCCGCCGCTTCTGCCTCAACAGAACCCGTTACCGCCGCGACCTCAAACACACGAGACGGTGGAGTCTTCGGCCTTGGCCGTGTTGCCTTGGCTGAAGAAGTGGCTGCCTGGGACATCGACATCCGTCCAGATGGGCAGGGACTTCCTGAAGGATCGGGAACTGTTGCCGACGGAGAAGTTCTTTACACAGACAACTGCGCCATGTGTCACGGTGATTTTGGCGAGGCAGTAGACCGCTGGCCGGTTCTCGCAGGTGGCCATGACACCCTGACCGACGATCGCCCGGAAAAAACAATCGGTTCCTACTGGCCCTACTTGTCGACAGTCTATGACTATGTCCGCCGGGCAATGCCTTTTGGCAATGCCAGGTCTTTGTCCGACGATGAGGTCTACGCCATCACCGCGTATCTCCTTTACCTGAACGATCTGGTGGACGATGAGGAGTTTGAACTCTCCAAGGACAACTTCCTTGATATCCGCCTGCCCAATGAGGAGAACTTCATTGCAGACGACCGGGCCGAAGAAGCGCATTACGCTGAAAAGAGCGAACCATGCATGACCGACTGCAAGCCCGGTCCCGTGGAGATTACCATGCGCGCGCGCATCCTGGATGTGACGCCCGACGACGGCGGCGATGACAACGCCGGTGTCGGCGCGGTAGACTGATCCATACCGGGTCACGGGAGGAACCGGTATGGACCAGAAGCAGGACAAGGCTGAACGGCCTTATGCCGACTTTCCGAGATGGAGACATGCGGCATGGGCCCGAGCGAGGCTATGGATCGCAGGCGCAACGTTATTACTGGCGGCGCCGGCCATGGCATCGGACGGCGATCCAATTAAAGGCGAAAAGCTCTTTAAAGCCTGCAAAGCATGCCACCAGGTTGGAGCCAACGCGCGAAATGGCGTTGGCCCACATCTCGATGGCCTTTTTGAACGCCCGGCCGGGACCCTGGAAGGGTTCAAGTATTCCAGTGCGATGAAAAAACTCGGCAGTGAAGGCATGGTCTGGAACGAGTTTTCATTGGACCTTTATCTCGAAAAGCCGCGGGAATATGTGCCTGGAACCCGAATGTCCTATCGCGGCATGCCAGACCGTCAGGATCGCACCCACATCATCGCCTACTTGAGAGAACTTTCCAAATCCGAACCGGCGTCAGAACCGGAGGCGGAAACTGTGACGCCGGAAATGGGTGCCGTTGCCATGCAGATCGACGGCGACATGGCCTATGGCGAGTATCTTTCGAGTGAATGTGTCACCTGTCATCAGGTCTCCGGCCGGGCCGATGGCATCCCATCCATTATCGGCTGGCCAAAGAAACCGTTCATCCGGGCGCTCTTTGAGTACAAGACAAATGTCCGCAGTCATCAGGTCATGCAGAACATGACAGTCAACCTCGGCAACGAGGAAATCGCAGCCTTGGCCGCCTATTTCGGGTCCATCGATCCGCAATGAGGTTTTGTCAATTGCAGAGGCCAAACTGCATACTTGGGAGGAAATGACATGCCAAATCTCACACGCCGTAGTTTTGGGCTTCTGGTTGGCGCCGGGGCGACATCCCTGGCCCTGCCGTACTACGCCCGGGCGCAGGGGAAACCAAAAGTCGTCGTCATCGGCGGCGGCGCTGGAGGCGCGACAGCCGCCCGGTATATGGCCAAGGATGCTGGTGAGGATCTTGACGTCACTCTGATCGAAGCCAACCCTGCCTACACTACCTGCTTCTTTTCCAACCTATACCTCGGCGGGTTCCGCGATTTCGATTCCATCACACACGGCTACGATACGCTGTCTTCGAACTACGGCATCACCGTTGTAAACGGCATGGCAGATGCCGTTGATCGGGACGCCAAAATGGTTGTCATGGCGGACGGTTCCAAAGTGCCTTACGACCGTCTGGTCGTGTCCCCGGGCATTGATCTCATCTACGATAGTGTGCCCGGCTACTCAGAAGAAGCGGCTGAAATCATGCCGCATTCCTGGAAGGCGGGTCCTCAGACCCAGCTTCTGAAAGCCAAACTGAATGCTGTCGAAAACGGCCAGCAAATCGTTATGGTGGCACCGCCGAACCCATATCGGTGCCCTCCGGGACCGTACGAGCGTGTGTCAATGATGGCGCATATTCTCAAATCCAAGGGACTGAACGACAGCAAGATCGTCATCATTGATCCCAAGCCGAAGTTCTCCAAACAGGCCCTGTTCCAGGAAGGCTGGGACAAGCACTATCCGGGCATGATCGAGTGGTATGGACCGGATGTGCATGGCGGTATCGTCAAGGTCGATGCGTCGACCGGGGAGGTCGAAACGGACCTGGATACCTTCCAGGGCGACTTGGTGAACGTCATCCCAGCGCAGAAGGCGGGCATGATCGCCTCCAAAGCCGCACTTACCAATGACAGCGGGTTCTGCGCCATTGATCCGGCTTCAATGCGCTCCAAGGAAGACAACTCCATCTTTGTCATCGGAGATGCCTGCATCGCCGGCGACATGCCGAAGTCCGGCTTCTCGGCGAACAGCCAGGCCAAGGTGGCAGCGATGACCATTCGCGGAGACCTCACCGGATCCCGTGTTTTCCCGGCAAAATACTCCAACACCTGCTGGAGCCTGATCGAGACCAACGATGGCGTAAAAGTCGGCGCACAATACGCCCCGACAGATGAAAAAATCGCGTCCACGTCGAAATTCATCAGCCAGACCGGTGAAGACGCAGGTCTCCGTCAGGCCACCTATGAAGAGTCGATCGGCTGGTACAAAGGCATCACCACCGACATGTTCGGCGCCTAACTCCTCCCCCACCTTGCTTGCGGTAGCACCGCCTACCGCAAGCCTCTTTTTCACCAGAACTTCTGTCCATACTTCACATCACTCTCCTTTAGTGCGAAGACAGCGTCCCCCTCCATCGACATTCTGAAACAGTGTTGCTTGGAAAAACGCAGTCAAATGGAGACGCAATGACCTGGACCGCATCGCCCGACCGTTACACCAGCATGGACTACCGCCGCTGTGGCAGGTCCGGATTGAAACTGCCGCTCATTTCTCTGGGTCTTTGGCACAATTTCGGCGATGACACCCCGCACCAGCGTAAGCAGGAAATTGCGCGGACCGCTTTTGATCTCGGCATCACCCACTTCGATCTTGCCAACAATTATGGTCCGGCAAAGGGCTCCGCAGAGAGCGCATTCGGCGAACTCCTGCGCACCGACTTTGCACCGTATCGGGACGAGATGATCATTTCGTCCAAGGCCGGTTACGATATGTGGCCCGGCCCTTATGGCGAGTGGGGTAGCCGCAAATACCTTATCGCGTCCTGCGACCAATCGCTGAAGCGTATGGGTCTCGACTATGTCGACATCTTCTATTCACACAGGTTCGACCCGGACACGCCGTTGGAAGAAACCATGATGGCGCTGGACCACATCGTCCGCTCCGGACGGGCCCTATACGTCGGTATTTCCTCTTACAATACAAAGAGAACCCGAGAAGCAGCAGCAATCCTGAAGGAGCTCGGCACTCCCTGTCTGATCCATCAGCCGAGCTATTCCATGATCAACCGTTGGGTGGAAGAAGACGGCCTTCTCGACACCTTGGACGATCTCGGCATTGGTTCCATCGCCTTTTCCCCACTCGCCCAAGGCATGCTGACAAACAAGTATCTGAAAGACATTCCGGAAGGTAGTCGGGCAACACAGGGCAAATCCCTGCAGGACCAATTCCTCAGCGACGAGAACCTTGCAACCATCCGGGCACTCAACGCCATTGCCGAGCGGCGCGGGCAAACACTGGCGCAGATGGCACTTGCCTGGGTCTTGAGAGGCGGCCGCGTGACGACGGCTCTCATTGGGGCAAGCCGATCAGCCCAAGTGATTGACTGTGTCGGCGCGCTCAACAATCTCGAGTTCACTGAAGCCGAGCTTCAGGAAATCGATGCGACAGCTAAGGACGCCAACATCAATCTTTGGGCGGCCTCGTCTGAGCGCGAAGGCCCTGCCCGCAAGAAATAGATCCGGACACCGGGCGGTTTTGGCCGCCCGGCTATTCTTAAGAACTTTAATAAAGCCAGCGCGGAAGCCAAGTTGCAATAATCGGGAACATCCACAGGATCGCGACGGCAGCGATTTGCAGCCCGATGAAGGGAACCACACCACGATAGATCTGTCCGGTGGTGATTTCCTTAGGTGCAGCGCCGCGCAGATAGAACAGCGAAAATCCGAACGGCGGCGTCAGAAACGATGTCTGAAGATTGATTGCGATCAGGACTGTGAGCCAGATCGGATCAATACCCATCAGGATGAGCGGCGGGATCAAAACAGGCAGCAGAATCACCGAGATCTCGACAAAGTCGAGGAAGAAGCCCAACACGAAGACGAACAGCATCGCGAAGATCAGCGCTCCCGTGGCGCCGCCCGGCATTTCCTTCAAAAGCTCATGAACACGGTCTTCCCCACCCAGGCCGACAAACACCAGACTGAAAAAACTCGCCATCAGGATGGTTGCGAAGATCATTGAGGTTACGGTCAGGGTCGACAGCAATGACGACTTCAAAAGCCCATCGGCAAAAGCTGCACGTAAAATTTTGAGGACGACTCCAAGCGCAAAAAGAGCAAGCCCAGCGTAGATTGCAGCAAGCACATAGCCACCAATCGTCACATCTGACCTTTGAAGGCGAACGGGAAAGACCGCAGCCGACACTGCAAGTACAAGCAAGGCTATGGTCGCCAGAATGATGAGTTTGACCGGCACGCCCAACCGTCGGCCAGCCAGCAAGATAGCTCCAACGGCGCCCACAGAAGCCGCTTCATTCGGAGATGCCACACCGCCAAGGATCGAGCCTAAAACGGCGATGATCAGCAGGATCGGCGGAACGATTGCAGACGCAATTTCAACGCCGCTTGGTGGCTCAACACTCTCCTTCATTGCCGGAGCGTCACCAGGAAAAAGTTTCGCGCGGCCGATGATGTAGACGCAATAGACGGCGACCAGGAGAAGTCCCGGCACCATCGCGGCCGCAAAAGTCTGCCCAACCGAGATCGTTTCGATCGTGAATTTGCCTTGCGCATATTGCGCCTGCTGAAACGCATTCGACATGACATCGGCAAGGATGATCAGAAGGGTCGATGGCGGAATGATCTGACCAAGTGTACCGGCTGTACAAACCATGCCGGAGGCCAATTTCGGATCATACCCATTGCGCAACATGGTCGGCAGGGCAATCAGGCCCATCGCAACGACCGTTGCGCCAACAATACCGGTCGAGGCAGCCAAAAGGGCGCCCACCAGAACGACGGAAACACCAAGGCCGCCATTCATCTTGCCGAACAGCCGGCCCATCGTTTCAAGAAGGTCCTCGGCAATTCGGCTTTTTTCCAGAATCACGCCCATCAAAACGAACAATGGAATGGCGGTGAGAACAGGGTTGGTTAGAACTCCAAAGAACCGCTGGCCCATGGCGCCCATAAGCTGAATGTTAAAGTCCCCAAGCATCCAGCCAAGAAGAGCGAAGCCGGTTGCAACGCCTGCAATCGTGAAGGCCACCGGATAGCCCAGAAGAATAAAGGCGATCAGCGCCCCGAACATCATCAAGTCAAGAGGAAGGCTCATGCAGCGGTGGCTTTCAGACGGGAGATATCACGGATCAGGGCAGCTGCGCCTTGAACGAGCAAAAGAATGCAATAGGCCGGGATAAGGGTTTTCAGAAGAAAAGATGCCGGGATCCCGCCAACCGAAATCGGCCCCTCAAGGATTGCCCAGCTGCTGCGCACAGTCGGCCAGGAGAACCACAACAGAATAAGCAACGCTGGCGTCAGCAGGAACAGATGGCCAAAGATGTCGATCCAAGCCTGTGTGCGCTCACTTGCCTTGGCATAGAAAATATCGACGCGTACATGGGCATTGACCAGGAACGTGTACCCTGCCCCCAGCATGAAGATGGCTGCATGGAAATACAAAACGCCTTCATCGAGGAAGATGAAGCTGTAGCCGAAAACATAACGCAGAAGCACAATCACGAACTGCAACATCAGCATGCCCAGCGCTGCCCAGCACAAGGTGTTGCCTATTACCGAATTGACGCGCTCCAGCACACCCGCAAGCTTTTCCATCGCGGTCGGTTCCTGTTTTTGTCTCACAAGGTCACGCCCCCATCGTGAGGAGTTGGACCAGATGGTCAAGTCAAGCAGTGGCGACCGGAGAAGCGTTTCGACTTCTCCGATCGCCAAAGGCAGGCTGTGCCTTATATTACCGACGATCAGTCGTACTTGTAGTCGAGCAGACGCGCGTTCATCTGGCCATTGTCAGCGTAAGGCATGTATTCGCGCATCAGTTTGCGGTAGCCGAGGAAGCTCTCCGTGATCTGCTTGACCAGATCATCGCTGTCTGCACGCAGGTCAGCGATCACTTCACCAGCTGCGTTGCCCATCGCCACGATCACATCGTCCGGGAGCTTACGCACCATCACGCCATGATCGTTTACGAGACCCGTCAAAGCCTGGGCATGCTTGGTGTTGTACTCTGTCAGGACATCGTTGTAGAGACTGGCACATGCTTGCGTGACGACCTCTTTGAGATCATCCGGCAGTTCGTTGTAAGCATCCAGATTAACCGCGCATTCTTCAGCGGAAGACGGTTCACCGACACCCGGCCAATAGTAGTTCTTGGCGATCTGGTAGTAGCCGAGCGCACTGTCCGTCCACGGTCCGATGAACTCACCGGCATCAAGGGCGCCAGACTGAAGTGCCTGGAACATTGCCGGGCCGCTCATGGCCTGGACTGCCATGCCGAGTTTGGAGCACATTTCGGATGCCAAGCCAGTGGAACGGAACTTCAAGCCTTTGAGATCGTCAACACTGTTGATCTCGTTGCGGAACCAGCCAGCCCATTGCGGACCGGAGTTGCCGCACAAGAACGGCTTCAGATTGAAGCGGCCATACATCTCGTCATACAGCGCCTGACCGCCACCGTGGATCAACCAGCCCGCTTGTTCAGGAGCCGTCAGTCCAAACGGCTGGGACCCAAACAACAGGATGCCCTTGGACTTTGAGCCCCAGTAGGCCGGTACTGCATGATAAAGCTCAGCAGTGCCCTGCCCGACGGCATCGAAAACACCATTGCCCGGAACGATTTCCCCGGCTGCAAACAGCTTAACCTCGATGCGCCCGCCCGACAGGGTCGTGATACGATCCGCGAGCATCTGCGCGGCAACACCAGGTCCTGGCAGGTTCTTCGGCCAGGCCGTAACCATGCGCCACTGGCGGACATCTTGAGCAATGGCAGGTGCTGCAAGCGTTGTTGCTGCTGCGCCTGTTGCGCCGATTGCACCGGCTTTCAGAAAATCACGTCTTTTCATCTTGTCCTCTTTGTCAAAGGTGATTGGAGGGCTGTCCGCCGTTGTTTTTATCTCCCAAGGATACCCGGCAGGTTCAATCCCTGTTCTTTTGCGCAATCCAGCGCAATTTCGTAACCCGCATCGGCGTGCCGCATCACACCGGTTGCAGGGTCGTTCCAGAGCACACGCTCAATCCGGCGCGCGGCATCATCTGTTCCGTCACAGCAAATAACCATGCCCGAATGCTGCGAGAACCCCATACCGACGCCGCCACCATGGTGCAAAGACACCCAGGTTGCGCCAGATGCGGTGTTCAACAGTGCGTTCAAAAGCGGCCAATCTGACACTGCGTCCGAGCCATCTTTCATGGATTCCGTTTCCCGGTTCGGAGACGCCACGGACCCGCTGTCCAGATGATCGCGGCCAATGACGACCGGGGCCTTCAGCTCACCGTTGCGGACCATTTCGTTAAAGGCAAGACCCAACCGGTGCCGTTGACCAAGACCAACCCAGCAAATCCGGGCTGGCAGTCCCTGGAACGAAATCCGTTCCTTGGCCATGTCGAGCCAATTGTGCAGATGCTCATCATCCGGAATGAGTTCCTTCACCTTGGCGTCGGTCTTGTAGATATCTTCCGGATCGCCGGAAAGCGCGCACCAACGGAAGGGCCCGATCCCGCGGCAGAAGAGCGGCCGGATATAGGCAGGCACAAAGCCCGGGAACGCGAAAGCGTTTTCAAATCCCTCTTCCAAAGCCACCTGGCGGATGTTGTTGCCGTAATCCAGCGTTGGAACACCGGCATTCCAGAAATCAACCATTGCCTGCACGTGGACTTTCATCGAAGCCCGCGCGGCTTTCTCAACCGCTTTCGGATCTGTCTCAGCCTTTGAACGCCATTCGGCGACGGTCCAGCCTTGCGGCAGATACCCATTCACCGGGTCATGTGCTGACGTCTGATCGGTAACAATATCCGGTTTGACACCGCGTTTGACGAGTTCAGCGAAAACATCGGCAGCGTTGCCGATCAGGGCGACGGATTTCGCGTCCCCTGCCTTCGTCCAGCGATCGATCATCTCAAGCGCTTCGTCGAGAGAATGCGTCTTTTCATCGACGTATTTTGTACGCAGGCGGAAGTCGGCACTCTTTTCATCACACTCGACCGCGAGACAGCAGGCTCCGGCCATGACGGCAGCAAGCGGTTGCGCACCGCCCATACCACCAAGTCCACCGGTCAGAATCCAGCGGCCTTTCAGGTTGCCCTCATAATGCTGGCGGCCGGCTTCCATGAACGTCTCGTAGGTTCCCTGAACGATGCCCTGCGTGCCGATGTAGATCCAGGAGCCCGCAGTCATCTGGCCATACATCGCCAAACCCTTTTTATCGAGTTCGTGGAAATGGTCCCAGTTCGCCCAGTTCGGCACCAAATTGGAATTCGCGATCAGAACCCGCGGCGCATCCTTATGGGTCTTGAACACACCAACCGGTTTGCCCGATTGAACCATCAATGTTTCATCGTCTTCCAGTGACTTCAAACTCGCAACGATTTGGTCGAAATCATCCCAGGTGCGCGCAGCACGGCCGATGCCGCCATAAACAACCAGCTCGTGGGGGTTTTCAGCAACATCTGGATGCAGGTTGTTCATCAGCATCCGCAACGGAGCTTCCGTCAACCAAGACTTGGTATTGAGCTCTGTTCCCGTCGGCGGGAAAACGTCACGTGCATTGTGGCGGCGGTCAACCATGGTTGGCTCCCTCGGAATTTTTGGTGTGTTGGACGAGCGCAGGCGCGAGATCAGCCAATGCGCTGAGAATTTCTTTCAGATGGACCTGCAAACGCGCGGCTTTCACTTCGTCATAAGCAAAAGGCGTGTCTTCGTTCACAAGATGCGTGGACTGAGCCAGCTCCATCTGTATGGCATGGAAGCCGCCTGCTGGCTGGCCGTAGTGGCGGGTGGTCCAGCCGCCCCTGAAGCGGCCGTTCAGGATCGACGTGTAGCCCTCAGCTTTTGCTGTGAGGTCGACAACGGCCTTCTCGATTTCGGGTGCGCATGTAGCGCCGCCATTGGTTCCGGTGTTGAAATCCGGCAGCGTGCCCTCAAACAGGTAGGGCACGACGGAACGGATCGAGTGGCAATCGTAGAGAATTGCGATGCCGTGTTTTGCGTGGACACGCTCCAGTTCGGCCTTGAGCGCAGCGTGATAAGGCGCATGCCAAGCCAGCCGCCGCTTTTCGATCTCTTCTGGATCCGGCTCGCTGCCGTTCAGATAGATCGGGCGTCCGTCAAAGTCCGTTGTTGGACAGAGCGTAGTCGTGTTCTGGCCAGGATAAAGACTGACGCCTTCCGGGTCGCGGTTGGCATCGATGACATAACGGTGAAAATTTGCCTTCACCATCGTCGCGCCCGACAAGAGCTCAGAATAGAGTTGGTCAACGTGCCAATCGGTATCGGCAAGCTTTTGGCCCACTTCATTCAGGCAAGACCAAATCTCAGGCGGCACGTACGTTCCGGCATGCGGCACCCCAAGCACCACCGGCCCGTCTCCGTAAAAGACCTCAACCGGCTGCATGCGCACCTCCAAGGACCAAGGCGGCATTGTCATCAAGAAACGCAACCAAGCTTCGGGACTTGATCAACTCTGCAGCGGTCTCCAGATCCGGTGCCAGGTACCGGTCCTTCTCCAGTGCGGGGACTTGTTGCCGGAGCCGTTCCAAAGCATTTTGAAGCGGCGCACTCGTCTTGAGCGGTGCGCGATGTTCGATCCCTTCGGCAGCACAAAGCAGTTCAACACCCAGGATATGAGCCAAGTTCGCATTCATGCGTGCCAATCGGCGCGCGCCATGCGCGGCCATCGACACATGATCTTCCTGATTGGCGCTGGTCGGCGTGGAATCTGTTGAGCATGGATTTGCGAGATGTTTGTTTTCGCTCATCAATGCAGCAGTGGTCACTTCAGCAATCATAAGCCCGGAATTCAACCCCGGATCGCGCGCAAGAAACGGAGGCAAATCGAAAGACAAGGCCGGATCCACCATCAAGGCGATACGCCGCTGGGCAATCGCCCCGAGCTCGGCAATCGCGAGCGCAATCTGGTCGGCGGCAAAAGCAACAGGTTCCGCGTGAAAGTTACCACCAGAAACAATCCGGTCTTCTTCGATCAGCACCAGAGGGTTGTCGGTTGCCGCATTCGCCTCAATCTCAAGGGTGCTGGCGGCCATGCGTAGAAGGTCAATGCAGGCACCCGTAACTTGCGGTTGGCAGCGGATACAGTAGGGATCCTGAACACGGGTGTCGCCTTCCCGGTGGCTCTCACGGATTTCAGACCCCGCCATGACTGCGCGCATTGCGGCAGCCACTTCGATCTGACCACGATGGCCACGCAGTGCATGGATCTCCGGAAGAAGCGGCGCGGTTGAGCCCATGATGGCGTCGGTCGACATGCTTGCGGTCAATACCGTTGCTTCGGCCAGACGCCAGGCTTCGAAGAGACCAACAAGCGCGCACGCCGTCGAAAACTGTGTCCCGTTGATAAGGCCGAGGCCTTCCTTGGGCCCTAAAACGACGGGCTCCAATCCGGCCCTTTCGAGCGCGGCCCCACCTGACATCCGCTCGCCGCCGAATTCCGCTTCGCCTTCGCCGATGAGGACAGCGGCCATGTGGGCCAAGGGTGCCAAATCACCGGACGCTCCAACAGAACCTTGAGATGGCGTGATCGGCGTAACACCTTTTTCCAGGCAAGCCTCGATCAGCTCCAGCACTTCAAGACGAACTCCGGACGCCCCGCGCCCAAGAGAGAGGAGTTTGAGGACCATCATCAAACGGGTTGTAGCCGTGTCGAGCGGCTCACCAACACCGCAGCAATGCGACAGAATCAGGTTTCGTTGAAGTGTTTCTGTGTCCTCGGCGGCAATCTTTACACTCGCCAGCTTGCCGAACCCTGTGTTGACACCATAAACGGCTTCTTCACCGCGTGCGGCTTTCCCGACCCGCTCCGCAGCCAACCGGATTGCAGCTTCTGCAGCCCGGTCCACCCGAACCGTTAGGTTTTCACGGTAGACGCGCTCCAGATCGGCAAGGCGAACAGCGCCCGGAGACACAACAAGAGCGCTCATTCGGCTCCTCCAAAAATACGTTTTTCTAGGGCGTTAAAGCCGATGCGATAGCTAAGTTCTGCCGGGTGCCGAACGTTCCAGATGGCAAGATCAGCGCGTTTTCCGGCCTCCAGCGTCCCGCGGTCCGTTAAACTAAGTGCCTTGGCCGCCTCGCGGGTCACACCGGCAAGTGCTTCTTCCGGTGTCATGCGGAATAAAGTGCAGCCCATGTTCATTGTGAGAAGGAGAGAAGCGAGCGGCGAAGACCCTGGATTGCAATCTGTCGCAAGCGCCAGGGGCACATTATGTCGGCGCAAAAGGTCGACCGGCGGGGCTTGGGTTTCGCGCAAGGTGTAGAATGCTCCGGGCAGGATGACGGCAACCGTACCACTGGCACTCATGGCCTTGACGCCAGCTTCATCCAGATATTCCAGGTGATCTGCGGACAATGCGCCATAAGAGGCCGCAAGGGCAGTTCCGCCTAGGTTCGACAATTGCTCGGCGTGGAGTTTGACCGGCAAGCCAAGTTCCTTCGCCTTGTCGAACACTGTTGCGATTTGTTTTGGCGAAAAGGCAATGCCTTCACAGAAGCCGTCGACCGCATCGACAAGACCCTCGGCATGGGCAGCTTCCAACGTGGGCAGGCAAACCTCAGAGAGGTAAGCGTCCGCTTGGTCTTTATAGTCTGCCGGAACAGCGTGCGCACCGAGGAATGTCGTGCTTACTGAGATTGAGCGCAGGCTGCCGACCTTGCGGGCAACTCTCAGCATTTTGAGTTCGGTTTCCTTATCGAGGCCATAACCCGACTTGATCTCGATCCCCGTGACACCTTCGGCAATCAGCGCATCCACGCGGGATAGCGCACCTTCAAGCAATTCGTCTTCACTGGCTAACCGCGTTGCCTTGACGGTCGAGACAATGCCCCCACCTGCGCGTGCAACCTCTTCGTAGGACGCGCCTTCGAGCCGCATTTCGAATTCGCGAGCCCGGTCACCGCCAAAGACAACATGGGTGTGGCAATCGATAAGCCCCGGCGTCACCAGCCGCCCGTTCAAGTTCTCATTCGGATAGTCCGAGAATGCTTCCGGCAGATCCGCTGCCGGCCCAGCATAGCCAATCGTCTCGCCATCAATGGCGAGCACACCGTCTTCAATCAAGCCGTACGGATCTCCCGTCTCGGTGAGTGTTACCAATTTGGCATTTGTCAGCAGGCGCTGTGGCACCGGACATCTCCCGCTTGATTAGATTGCGATAAAAGATAATATGCATGCACATATTAACGTGTCAACGAGGGAAAGAGACCGGCATGCCTACGGCGCAAGACAGCACCATTTTCGCAGACAAGGCGCTGCTTCCCACTGGCTGGGCGGAAAACGTCCGCGTTGACTTCTCGGCTAACGGCGAGATTTCTGCGGTCGAAAGGGACGCTCTGTCACCAGCTGGAGAGACACACCGGGTCGGAATCCTTTTGCCTGCGCCGTCCAACCTCCACAGTCATGCCTTTCAGCGCGCGATGGCCGGAATGAGCGAACGCCGGGGTCAGAAAAGCCGCGACAGCTTTTGGACGTGGCGGCAGATCATGTTCCGGTTTCTCGACACACTCACCCCAAATGATGTCGAAGCGATTGCCGCCTTCGTCCAGATGGAAATGCTTGAGGCCGGGTATGCGGCTGTCGGGGAATTCCATTACCTGCATCATCAGCCTGGCGGCGCGCCATATGGCAATCTCGGCGAAATGTCGGAGCGGATTGTGGCAGCTGCGAGCAAGACCGGTATTGGGTTGACCTTGTTGCCGGTGCTTTACACCCACGGCGGCTGCGACAAGCGCCCGCTGGCACCGGGACAAATCCGTTTCGGCAATGATTTCGACCGGTTCCAAAGACTCCATGAACAGGCGGGTCACGCCCTACAGCCCCTCGATAAAGATTGTGTTTTGGGCGTCGCGCCCCACTCGTTGCGCGCAGTCGACTCGGACGCGTTGAACAACGCTGTCGTACTCGCGGGGCCGATGCCTTTGCACATGCACCTGGCAGAACAAGTCGCCGAAGTCGAAGAAGTTCTGGATGCGACGGGTAAGCGGCCAGTCGGCTGGCTTTTGGACAACCATGATGTATCGAAAAACTGGTGCCTGATTCACTGCACACAAATGACGCCCGAAGAGACCGCTGGACTGGCGCGGACCGGCGCGGTTGCCGGGCTTTGTCCGATCACCGAATCGAGCCTCGGAGACGGGATCTTCGACGGCGTCCGATTTCTGGATGCCGGCGGGCGGGTCGGAATTGGCTCCGACTCCAACATCCGGATTTCTTTGTCAGAAGAGTTGCGCACACTGGAATACTCGCAGCGCCTACGCGACAAATGCAGGGCGTCGGTGGCGAATCCGGAAAATTCGACAGGTCGTGTGTTGTTTGATGGAGCGGTTTCCGGAAGCGTACAAGCGTGTGGACGTAGTGCTGGGCAGATCGCTGCCGGTCACCTTGCCGACATGGTCGCCCTGGACGCAAATGCCATCGACCTTGAAGACCGCGAGGGCGACGAGATCCTGGATGCCTACATCTTCGCGGGCGATGACAGAATGGTCCAGGATGTCTGGTCGGCAGGCCGCCATGTTGTTACCGGTGGAATCCATGTAAAAGGCGAGGAAATCCGCGCGCGCTACCGGGCGACAATGAAGGCGTTGCGCGGCCGAATCTGAACAAGGAACTGATCACCTGTGGCCCTGACCGATACGAACTCCTGGACTGGCATTCGCGAAGAGCTTCTTCGCCGGATCCATGACCGCGTCTGGGAACCGGGCGCGCAGATCCCGCACGAAGCGGATCTGGCAGAAGAATTCGGTTGCGCGCGCACGACAGTCAATAGAGCGCTAAGGGACCTGGCCGAAAGCGGGCTGGTAATCCGCAAACGCCGTGCGGGCACGCGTGTTGCACTTAATCCGCCGCAGCGTGCCACGCTCACGATTCCGATCATCCGGGAAGAGGTGGAAGCGCTCGGCAAGACCTATCGGCACAGTCTACTGGAACGAGCCTACCAACCGGTTCCACCAATGCTGCACGGGGTATTTTACGCATCTCTCGGTGATGACGTGCTCTATCTGAAAACGCTCCACTTTGCGGACGACCGTCCTTATGCGTTTGAAGAGCGTTACATCAATCTTGATACCGTGCCCGAAGCGCGCCAGCGTAAGTTCGAGGTCTCCAGCGCCAACGAATGGCTGGTCCACAATGCCCCCTACAGCCGGGGGCATCTGTCGTTTTCTGCGCTCAACGCCAACGAAGACACCGCCCGGATCCTTGATTGCACACTGGGAACAGCACTGTTTGCAATGGAGCGCATCACTTGGACCGGCGATGCGCCCATCACACATGTGAAACTCATCTTTGCTCCAGGTTACCGAATGCGCAGCCGCATCTAAGTTGCTGGATGTATTATCCGGGACAACGGGCGCTTCTTTCTGACGGGAAAAGTCTGTGCAAGAAGCAAGTCACGGTTTATTGACTGAACCCTCCAGAACCACTTTTGAAAGACGCAAATTCAAGATGGTGACCTCCTTCGACATCGGTGGCAGCTTCATTCGATATACGTATCCCGATGCGCATGGTCCGGTGCAAGAGGCTGGGCGGGTTCCAACACCGTTGCACTCGTGGTCTGAGTTTGTCGAAGCACTCCGCAAGTGTCTTCCGGAGACATGCGGTCCGGCTGCTATCTCGCTCGCAGGGGCCTTCGATGCACAAACCGGCATCGCAGACGTCGCCAACATTCCCTGCCTGAACGACCGCCCGATCGCTTCGGATCTGACGACGGAACTCGGCACCCCGGTCGCGATCATCAATGATGCAGATGCCTTTGCACTGGCAGAAGCTGTCGAGGGTGCCGGTGCTGGCAAAGAGACTGTCTTTGCCATCATTCTTGGCTCGGGAGTCGGCGGTGGCTTGGTTCACAACGGCAGTCTTGTCTCAGGACGTGGTGGGATCGCCGGAGAGTGGGGGCACGGTCCGGTTGTCGATCCAACCGCGGGTGGGACGGTTTCAGGCATTCCGCATTTTCTATGCGGGTGCGGTCAAATCGGTTGCCTGGATGCTTACGGTTCGGCGCGAGGTCTGGAAAAAATACACGCCGCTCTTCACAACACATCATACTCAAGCATTGAAGTAACGACCGCTTGGCGCACCGGAGAGCCGCAAGCGTCAAGAACCATCGACGCCTTTACAACCATTCTGGCTCGATCGCTCAGTATGGTGATCAATCTGCTTGGTCCGGATGTAATCCCGGTGAGTGGTGGCTTGAGCGCCGACGACCGGCTTCTGGCAGAAATTGATCGCAAGACCCGCGCAATAACACTTGCGAATTACACCGAACCACTTGTGGTGCGTGGCGTGTTCTCCAAGACCGGCGGCTTGCAAGGGGCGAGTATTCACGCCCGACGCGCGTTTCCAAAAGAATTTACGAATTGATTTTCTGCATTCACGGCCCAGGAAATGTCACGCGCCAGCGTTTCAAGAAAGTTTCCCGGGTCAGCTGATCCCGCGCAACCATGAGCGCCGGAGACAAACCGATCGGGCGAAGTGCTGTCGAACTTAAAGTCTCTCCTTCGGCCCCCTCTTCCGTCTCAAGCAGCGGGCTGATTAGCAATGCTTGACGCAAGACCCTGCGCCCCTCGGGCGACAACAAAAAGTCCAGAAAATCAGTGGCTGCAGCACCGTTGTCTGCCCCATTCGGGATCATCAGCGCACGGGACAGCACCAATGTGTAATCGGTTGGCAAAACGATCCCGATCCGGTCATCTTGCTGCTGATATCCTTGGGCGTAAGATCCCAGCACATTGTAGGCGATCAGGTAGCGGCCATCGGCCACGCTCCGGATGATATCGGAGGAGCAGCACGACCGGACGGCTTGGGTGCGCACAAAGGCTTCCTGCAATGCGCCAAAGGTCGATGCCTCTTGTGCGTCGACAAAAGCAAAAAGATACCCGAGGCCGGAGCCCTCGATGTCATAGGTGGCAACGCGTCCGGCGTAAGGGGTGTTGCCAGGCCGGAGCAAATCCAGAAGATCAAACCGCGACTTTGGCACCTCAGCTGGCGGCACCAAGTCCTGATTATAGATTACGACAGCAGGCTCCCTGGAAATGCCCCACAATTCATCGCGCCATCGCAGCGCAGCTGGCAACTGCTCAGTCTCCCGCGACACATGGCTTTGGGCACAGGCTTCGTTGACCAGCTTGACCATTTGGTGGACGCCGGAACTGATCACGACATCGGCAACCGGTGCCCCTTCCCTGCATTCCGTGCGGGATTGGGTGTAGAGATCGTTCGATCCCCACTGCTCATAGATGAGTGTCAGATCGGACCGTGTTTCCAAAAAAGCCTCGACAACGGGCGCAAAAACCGAGATGTCGGCAGTCGAGCGCACTATGAGGGTCTGCTCGGCAGCAGCAGCCCCATATTGTTCGACCAACTCAGGTTCGGCCGCCATTGCAGGGACACTGAAGGTTGCCAACATCCAGAGACCAAAAGCAATTGACTTGCACAGAATACCCTTCATGCAGCCTCCGCCTTGATTTCCGGAAAACACAGAGCTGCGCGAAAAGTCCTGTCGCCGTGTGTTTCCAAAACCAATTGTCCTTCAAAAGACCGGGCAACAGCATGCGCAATGGCAAGTCCTAAACCGGAACTATTCTGACGGGACAAACCAGATTGATTGAAGCGTGTTCCCAAGGCGGAAAGGATTTCCGGATCGGGCCCACCGCCATCATCTTCCACCCAGATAGAGGCAACACCGTTTTCCGTGGTTGCACCGATGCGCACCGGTGCCCGTCCATATTTCAAGGCATTGCTCAGAAGATTCTTGACAGCTTCTTGAAGGGACGTCGTATCCGCAAGCACGTGAACCGGTTGGTCTGCCAATTGCGGAACGACTGAAATATCCGGCCGCAGAATAGCATGATCACCCTCCTCGAAAACGTCCAGCACAACATCCCGGAGATCGATTTTTGCCCGTCGAACGCTGTCACCGCGATGAATCACCAACGCCTGGCTCAACATTTGATCAAGTAGCCGGCCGAGACTTGCGGACCGGGTCTGAATACGCTCAACAATGCGATCCTTGCGCTCAGGGTCCTCCTCATCGGAAAAGAGATCTGCTTGTGCTCTGAGCGCGGCGACGGGTGTCCTCAATTGGTGAGCCGTATCCGAGATCAGATGCCGCATGGAATCCATCTGCCGATCCAGCCGCCCCATAAAGGCATTCAACGCCTGAATCATCATGGCGGTTTCCCGCGGCACATCTGTATCGAGGGGTGTCAGATCATGAGGATCACGTTCAGCCAATCCACCGGCAATCCGCTTCAGTGGATTGAAAACAGCACGCACCACCAGAACCGCCAACAGCATCATCGCCAATCCGGATGCTGCCAACACATAAAGCGCCTTGCGCGTAATATCCACGGCCATGGCGTTTCGCGCCTTCAGGGTCTGCCCCACAACAACCCGGATGGTCCCGCTCCAAGTACGCTCGGCAAATCTCCGGGACACAACAACATATCGGGCTGTTTCTCCAAAAAACACACCGTCGAAGAAGACGTCGTTGTACCCTGTCAGCCCGGCAGGCAGGGCAATTTCATCGTAACCGGTCAGGGTTTGGCCATTTGGCCCAACGATCCGGTACCCGATCCGGTCATCAGGCGCGAGCGCCAGAAGCTCAAATGCAGAATGCGGCAACTCAAGGACCGGATTGCCATCCACCACGGTGATTGCCGAGGCAATGTCATTGGCCGCCCCTACCAGCAAGCGGTCATAAGCCGAGCGCGCAGCTTCGCGGCCATATGCAAAGGCTGCGATCGAGACGATAATCCCACCAAAGGTCAAAAGAAACGTCACGCCCAAAGCCACACGCGCTGTGAGAGATGTCGCACCAAACCGGCTGAGCAAGCTAGTCATGGACCTCAAGCTTGTATCCAAGCCCTCTTTGCGTCTCGATCACAACAGAACTTCCGGAGAGTTTTTTACGCAGGCGCGCAACATAAAGCTCCAGCGCATTCATGCTGACGTCAGTGTCCTGAAAGCTGAATATGCCTTCAAAAAGCCGTTCCTTGCTCAGAACCTTTCCCCGATTGCGAATGAACAACTCCAGAAGTGAGAATTCCCGCCGGGTCAGGTTGACCGGCGCCTCCTTCAAACGGACAACGCGGGCCGTCGCATTAAAGGTCAGGTCCCCGATCGCCAGTTCTTCCGCTTTGTCTCCTTGCTCACGTCTGTAGAGCGCCTGTATGCGCGCTTCCAGCTCGCGATGATCAAAGGGCTTCACCAGATAATCGTCAGCACCGGAGTTGAGCGTCGATACGCGATCATCCACGGAGAACTCTGCGGTCAGCACCAAAACCGGCGTGCGATCGGATTTTTGCCGTAACTCTTTCAAGAGGTCGGTTCCAAGCCCGTCCGGTAAATTCAAGTCCAGAACAATGACATCATACCGCTGAACATCCAGAAGAGAGCGTGCTTCCTCCAGTGTTTTGGCAAGGTCACAGGCTATACCGCTCCGATCCAGCCGGATCATGATGGCTTCAGCCATGTCAAAGGTGTCTTCAACGAGCAATAGCCGCAATTCTTGGTCCTCCTGCCCTCACTCTTGCCTGCCCTCATCACTTCTTGCAAGCGCATAGACAGCCGGCGACAGGTTGGTGACAGGGTTTGCCGCTAGGTTGAATTCAAGCCCAAAGGGAGGCTCCGCAATGCGGACCTGAGGCTGAATAGGCTCATGCAATGAGCCAGTTTATGTGGAGGAAAACATGACACTCATGAAAATGACCCGCCGGGTCGTTCTGGCTGCGGCTGCAGCTTCTATGACATTCGCCAGCCCAGTGCTCGCGGACGGCCACAAGGTTGTCGATTCAATTCACTTTCTGATCCCGGGCGGTGCTGGCGGTGGCTGGGACGGCACGGCACGCGGCACTGGCGAAGCGCTCACCAAAGCAGGGTTGGTTGGCACTGCATCTTACGAAAACATGTCCGGCGGCGGCGGCGGTAAGGCGATCGGTTACCTGATCGAAAATGCTGCGTCAAACCACGGCACGATTATGGTCAACTCGACCCCGATCGTGATCCGTTCCCTGACCGGCGTCTTTCCGCAAAACTTCCGTGACCTGACGCTCGTCGCAGGAACGATCGGCGACTATGCAGCCCTGGTGGTTGGCAAGGACAGCCCGATCAATTCCATGACCGACCTCATTGCAGCCTACAAGGCTGATCCGTCCGGCACCGCCATTGGTGGCGGCTCCGTTCCGGGCGGTATGGACCACCTGGTTGCAGCCATGGCAATGGAAGCTGCTGGCGAAGATCCGACCGCCTTCAAATACATCCCATATGATGCTGGCGGTAAAGCAATGGCCGCGCTGCTTTCCGGCGAAATTGCTGCACTGTCGACCGGCTTCTCCGAAGCTGTGGACCTTGCCAACGCCGGCGAAGTCAAGATCATCGGCGTGACGTCTGATGAGCGCGTTGATGCCTATAAAGACGCTCCGACCATGAAGGAACAGGGCATCGACACCACCTTCGTCAACTGGCGCGGTTTCTTTGCAGCACCGGGCCTGCCGGAAGAGCAGCTGGTTGCTTACCAGACTGCACTGACCAAAATGTACGATACCCCGGAGTGGGAAGAAGTTCGTGCCCGCAACGGCTGGGTCAACATTCACAACAATGGTGATGACTTCCGCGCCTTCCTGGAAAACCAGGAGCAGGTTATCGGCGATCTGATGAAGAAGCTGGGCTTCCTCTAATCTGAACGGCATGACGGCGCAGACCCAGTCTGCGCCGTCTTTGCATATGAAGATGATCTCAACCGCCGCACGAGCGGACATCTAACGAAACAAACAAAGACTTGGGGAGGAGGCCATGGCGCTCGATCGATGGATCGCCATGATCATTTTGTTGATCTGTCTCGCATATGGCTATGCGGCATTCTTTACGATGGATGAGGCGCTCGCGCCTTTCATGCGGCGCAATCCGATCTGGCCGTCGACCTTTCCCAAAATCCTCTCGGTCATGGCGATCATATGCTCTTTGCTGATCCTGCTTGGATTTGAGAAGAGCAGTGGCGAACCGAAGCCGAGCGAAATCAACTATCGGCGATTGACCGATTACAAACTCGGACAGGCCATCGCCTTGCTGGGGTTGATGGTTGCTTATGCTCTGCTCCTACGGCCGGCAGGTTTCCTGCTTTCCACGTTCGGCTTCTTGTTCATAGGGTCGTTCATCCTCGGCGAGCGCAAGTACATTGTCATGGCGCTCGCATCCGCAATCGCGGCAAGTGTCGTCTGGTATCTGGTCGATCGGGTCCTCGGGATCTTCCTGAGCCCGATGCCCGTCTTCATGGCTAACGGAGGCTGACATGCTCGAAGGAATCCTGATCGGGCTGAGCACAGCCTTTTCTGTCACCAATTTGCTGATGGTTGTCGGCGGCTGTTTGATCGGCACATTCATTGGCATGCTCCCGGGCCTAGGGCCGATGTCGATCATTGCCATCATGATCCCCGTTGCCATTTCAATCGGCGATCCATCTGCCGCCCTCATTCTGCTTGCCGGTGTTTACTACGGGGCGATTTTCGGCGGCTCGACGTCTTCCATCCTCATCAATGCGCCCGGCGTGGCCTCGACCGTTGCGACGAGTTTCGACGGCTATCCCCTTGCACGACAGGGCAAGGCCGGCAAGGCATTGACCGTTGCAGCCATCTCGTCATTTGCAGGCGGCTCCATCGGTGCGGTTCTTCTGATGATCTTCGCTCCGGCTCTTGCAACCGTCGCACTTCTATTCCATTCAGCCGAATATTTCGCGCTGATGGTCGTCGGTCTTTCTGCGATCGCAGCCTTTGCCGGAACTGGCCAGGTTATCAAGGCACTTTTGATGACCATCCTTGGGGTCATCATGGCGACGGTCGGTGAAGGTGCGCTCTTTAACATGCCGCGCTTCACCATGGGTTTGATGGATCTGCAATCCGGCTTCGGCTTCATCACGCTCGCGATGGCAATGTTTGCGCTACCTGAAGCCCTCTACCTCGTTCTCGATCCGAACCGCTCTAAAACCGAGAGCGGTAACAACGAGATCAAGGACCTCAGGATCACCAAAGAAGAAGCCAAGGCCATCACTCCGGTTATTGGACGCCAGTCCATCCAGGGGTTCCTGATCGGCGTCCTGCCAGGTGCTGGGGCAACGATCGCATCCTTCCTTGGCTACGCGGTGGAGCGCAACATCGCAACGAAGGAAGAACAAGAGCAGTTCGGCAAAGGCTCCGTCAAAGGTCTGGCAGCGCCGGAAAGTGCCAACAACGCCGCCTGCACAGGCTCCTTCGTTCCGCTCCTGACCCTTGGCATTCCCGGATCCGGCACAACGGCCATTTTGCTTGGTGCACTGATCGCCCTCAACGTATCTCCAGGCCCACGTTTGATGGTCGATCAGCCGGAGATCTTCTGGGCGGTGATTATCTCCATGTATCTCGGCAACGTGATCCTTCTGATCCTGAACCTGCCGTTGATTCCGTATATTGCGAAGATCCTCGCGGTCCCGCGCAACTTTCTGATCCCATTCATTTTGTTCTTTACCTTGATGGGCGCCTACATCGGGCAGAACAATTCGACCGAACTTCTGATCCTGGTGGGCTTCGGGATATGCGCGACCGTCCTCCGCTTCGCCGACTACCCGCTGGCGCCGCTGCTGATCGGTTTCATCTTGGGCCGGATGCTGGAGGACAACTTCTCCCGTTCCATGCAGCTTTATGACGGGATCGGCTTCATCCTTGAGCGGCCAATGACGATGGGTCTCTTGGTCCTGGCCGTCATCCTCGTCGTCCTGCCGAGCTATCGTGCCCGCCGGGCGCGTGCGCGGGCAGAAGGCGTGGCCGACGGCGATTGAGACGAAACGAGGACCCGGATATGACAAAACCCCTTGATGGAATCCGGGTTCTTGACCTGACGAATGTGCTTGCTGGGCCTTTCGCCTGCCACCAGTTGGCTCATCTCGGTGCAGAAGTCATCAAGGTTGAAGCCGTTGGGCGGGGCGATCTTGCGCGCAATCTCGGCGCAGATCCAGACCTCTCGGCAAAGGGCATGGGCATCAGCTTCCTTGCCCAGAATGCCGGCAAGAAATCCCTCACCCTCAATCTCAAGGACCCGCGCGGCAAAGACGTTTTGAAGCGTCTTGTTGCCGGCGCGGACGTGCTCGTGGAGAACTTTCGCCCAGGGGTCATGGATCGTCTGGGGCTCGGTTATGAAGTTCTGAAAGCGGAGGCTCCGCATCTTATCTACTGTGCAATCTCCGGGTTTGGGCAAGATGGGCCCTGGGCTCATCGCCCGGCCTATGATCAGATTGTCCAAGGGGCTTCGGGTGTCATGTCTATCACCGGCGATGCTGACAGTGCACCTCTGCGCGTCGGGTATCCGCTGGCAGATACAGTGGGCGGTCTGACGGCAGCGATGGCGATCTGCGCATCCCTCAATGCCGAAAAGCGCGGCGCCTTCGTTGACGTGTCCATGTTGGAGTCGGTTCTTGCCACCATGGGCTGGGTCGTCTCAAATCATCTGATCGGCGGCGTTGCCCCAACACCCAATGGCAATGAAAATCCAACGTCTGCGCCATCCGGTGCGTTTCAATGCTCGGACGGCTTGATTAACATTGCGGCCAATAAGGACGAGCAATGGGAGCTTCTGGCCAAACACCTTGGCCGGGAAGACCTTGTCGGACACGCAAATTTTGCCTCCCGGGAAGACCGGAAACGCAACAGGCTGCGGCTGAAGGCAGAATTGGAAACCGTTCTCACCACAAAGCCTGCACGGGAATGGGCACGCGACCTCAACAAGCTGGGCGTACCAGCCGGCGCTGTCCTAAGCGTGCCTGAAGTTCTTGACCATCCCCAAATCAGAAACCGAGATTTTCTGGCGCGCTTCGACGAAACGCCGGGGGTTGGAAAACCCGTCGATCTCTTGCGGATTGGCGCCATGATTGACGGCACACGCCCATCTGTGAACACCCCGCCTCCGGCCCTCGGTGCGGACACCGACCGTATTTTGACGGCACTTGGATACGCTGCAGAAGACATTGAGACCTTGCGCAAGGAGAACGTGGTGTGAGCGAGAACACGGATGTCGCCGATTGGTGGCGCACCTCGATCATTGACATGGAACCCGGCCGCATCGCTCTTCGCGGACACCCGGTCGAAGAGCTGATCGGCAACCGGGGTTTTGCCCAGATGATTTGGCTTATGGTCACCGGGAAGGAAATATCCGGGCAACGAGCCAGCCTTTTTGAAGCGGCGCTCGTTGCCGCCGTTGATCATGGACCTCAAGCCCCGTCTATCGCGGCAGCACGGATGGCGACGACCTGTGGCATCGGTTTGCAATCGGCCATGGCGACCGGTCTCAATATGCTCGGCGACGTTCACGGTGGCGCGGGCGAACAGGCGGTGGAGCTTTACCGGGCAATAGAGACCGCCGGACTTGATGAACTCGGCACAACGCTTGATACCTGGCGGCAAGCTAACGGGCGTTTCATTCCAGGCTTTGGACATCGCTTCCACAAACCTGTCGACCCAAGGGCACCGCGCCTGCTCGGGCTGGTCGATGAAGCCGCAGCCGCTGGTGAGGTCTCCGGGGTATACGCTCAGATCGGTCGAGCCATCGAGGCGCATCTGGCTACTGAACGCGGCAAGCCGGTACCGATGAACATCGATGGCGCGACCGCAGTGATTTATGCCGAACTTGGCTGTCCATCTCCCCTTGCTCGCGGTTTCTTCGGATTGTCCCGATCTGTCGGCATTCTAGCGCACGCGTGGGAACAGTCTGAACAAGGCGGACGCAACAAAGGTCCGACCCCACCACATTACCGCTGGACTTACGACGAAGGCGCCGGATCCGATTGAAAGGCATCCCTTTGGCCGGACCGCTTTACCTACTCCGGCCACCCTTAGAGCCCTGCTTTGTCCGAAGCAGGGCTCTTTTTTGGCAAACGCGGCATTGAATGGCCGTCGCGCTCCGACCGGCAACAATTTCGAACTATGCGCTTTTATGTTTTTTGTGTTATTTTCTCCGAAACGCTGGGAGGAAAAGCGCATATGGACAGTTCCTGGAACGTGCTGGCAAGTGCCATTGGCCTTGTTTTCGCGTTTGATCCAGACCTCATGGAGATTGTTGGCCTGTCAATGCAGGTCACCTTGAGTGCTGTCGCAATCGCATGCCTGATCGGCTTTCCACTCGGTGCAATCGCAGGCGCCTTCCGATTCCCCGGCCGAACCTTATTGTCGATTGTCCTCAATGCCTTGATGGGACTACCACCTGTCGTCGTCGGGCTTTTGGTGTACCTCATGCTGTCGGCCTCTGGCCCGCTCGGACCACTGGGACTCCTCTACACCCCAACTGCCATGATCATCGCCCAGACGGTTCTGGTGACCCCAATCGTTGCGGCATTGACCAAGCAGGTGGTGGAAGACCTCTACCAGGAATATGGCGAGCAGTTTACTTCGCTCGGCGTCGGACCACTCGACCGCGTCATGGCACTGCTTTGGGATGCCCGTTACAGCCTGCTCACCGTTGCGTTAGCCGGGTTTGGCCGTGCAGTCGCTGAAGTTGGCGCAGTGATCATTGTCGGCGGCAACATCAACCATGTCACTCGAGTCATGACCACAACGATTGCTCTGGAAACTTCCAAGGGCAATCTTGAGCTTGCTTTGGCGCTTGGGGTGATCCTTCTGGCGATTGCATTTGCGGTCAATGCTCTTGTCATGACCTTGCGCGCGTCCGCTGTGAGAGCTGCTTATGCGTAATCTTGTGCAAGACACCCCGTCCGCTCCATCCATAACAGCAATGCCCGATGCGCGGGAGGTTCTTCTTGAGACCCGCGGACTCGGATTTGAAACCAATGGGCACCGGTTGCTCACTGATATTGACCTTCAGATACGGCGTGGTTCGCGCAACGTGATAATGGGGCCGAACGGCGCCGGTAAAAGCCTGCTTCTGCGGCTGATGCACGGCCTGATTTCGCCGACACACGGTGACGTTCTATGGCGCAGACACGCGCTGGACAAAGCCACCCGGAAGAACCAGGCCATGGTCTTCCAGCGGCCCGTCCTGCTCCGGCGATCTGCAAAGGCGAACCTGAATTTCGCGCTTGGGGTTCGCGGCGAGAAGGGCGAAAAGCGCTATGGCTTGATCCAAAAAGCATTGGCGGCGGCCGGGCTAAGCCATCTTGCGAACCGTCCTGCCCGCGTCCTGTCAGGCGGCGAACAGCAGCGCCTTGCCACCGTCCGCGCGCTCGCTTGCCAACCGGAAATTCTGTTTCTGGATGAGCCGACCGCAAGCCTCGATCCGGCCTCCACCGCCGCGATTGAGCAGCTCATCCTGGAAGCGAATGCAAACGGTATCACCATCGTACTTGTGACCCACGATGCAGGACAGGCGAGCCGCCTGGGGCAGGAATTGATTTTCCTGCAAGATGGAGAAATCGCTGAAACCGGCCCTGCGCAACGGGTGTTAAAGATCCCACAAAGCGCGCCCGCACGTGCTCTTCGGGACGGACAGCTTTTCGTAAAGAGTTAAAACAAAAGCACTTTTGGAGGAAAACATGATCAGACGAGCTTTTTTGAAAATCATTGCTGCCGCGTTTCTCACAACCGGCCTCCTTCAATCCGCTCAGGCGGAAAACCCGTTTATCATCGTTCAATCAACCACCTCGACCCAGAACTCCGGCCTGTTCGATGACTTGCTACCGAAGTTCACCGCCAAGACAGGCATTGACGTCCGCGTGGTTGCAGTCGGGACCGGACAGGCCATCCGCAACGCAGCAAACGGCGACGGCGATGTTCTGTTTGTGCACTCCAAACCATCGGAAGAAAAATTCGTTTCAGACGGATTGGGCGTCTCCCGTGCTGATGTCATGTACAACGATTTTGTGATTGTTGGGCCGGCCAACGATCCGGCCGGCGTCGCGGGAACCAAGAACGTTGCAGAAGCTCTCACCAAAATCGCCTCAAGCAAATCGATCTTCGCGTCCCGCGGGGATGACAGCGGCACCCACAAAGCAGAGCTCCGGCTTTGGAAGAGCGCAGGGATCGTTCCGTCAGAAGCTTCCGGAACCTGGTATCGCGAAACCGGCTCCGGGATGGGGGCAACCCTTAATACAGGAACCGGTATGGGCGCTTACGTGATGACCGACCGAGCAACCTGGATCGCCTTCGGCAACAAAGGCACGCATCAAATCGTTGTTGAGGGAGATGCCAAGATGTTCAACCAGTATGGTGTCATTCTGGTGAACCCCGAAGCACATCCGCACGTCAAGGCTGACATGGCACAAAAGTTTATCGACTGGCTTCTCTCGCCAGAAGGCCAGGCGGCAATCGCAGACTATCAGGTGGACGGGCAGCAACTGTTCTTCCCGAATGCCGGATCCGGTCCAAGCTAAGCCGTAAAGATGCGCAAAATTGCACCGCAGCCCTGAAGAGATCCGAAACCATAGTCCCTACGCAGAATTGACATGATCTTCCGCTTCCGGGCAGCTTGACTGCAGAAACTTGGGATAGGAGACAGACCGTGGAAGCCCGGGGTCCAGAGACGAAAGGCTCTACGAACCCAATTGAGCCGAACGGGGACGTGAGAGCGAAACGAATACTGTTGTTTGGCGCGACCGGAACCATCGGACGCGCCACGCTGACCGAGTTGCTGAGCCAAGGTCATAACGTCGTTTGTTTCGTCCGGCCACAGACAGCTGCAAAGATGCAGCGTGTCGCGCCAGAGACAGTTGTTCGAACTGGTTATATCACCAATCCAAAGTCGATCCGCCAGGATGCTTTCCGGGGCGATCAGTTCGATGCTGTGATTTCCTGCCTATCCTCCCGAACGGGTGTTCCCGACGACGCCTGGAAAATCGATCATCAGGCGAACAGCGATATCCTTCAAATCGCGAGAGAAACGGGGAAGCCGCATTTCATATTACTATCGGCAATATGCGTACAAAAACCGAGACTTGCATTTCAGCACGCCAAACTGGCATTCGAAGCAGAGCTCCAAGCCTCAGGGCTGCCCTATTCGATCATTCGGCCGACTGCTTTCTTCAAATCGCTATCCGGGCAAGTGGAACGTGTGAAAGCAGGCAAACCGTTCCTCATCTTTGGGGATGGAACGCTAACGTCCTGCAAGCCGATCAGCGATCATGATGTCGCGGCCTTCTTTGCCGAATGCTTGGAGAACCCGGCGATGAAAAACAAGGTCCTGCCGATTGGCGGCCCGGGTGAGGCGATCACGCCCCGGGCACAGGGAACGTACTTGTTTCAAAGCTTTGGGCTGGAACCGCGGTTCCGGAAGGTGCCTGTTGCACTGATGGACTTGATTATCAGAGCACTTGAGTTTGCCGGCCGGTTTGGGCCGAAATACCGGGACAAGGCGGAGCTGGCCCGCATCGGCCGTTATTATGCAACTGAATCCATGCTGGTAATCAATCCGAAGACCGGACAGTATGACGCCGACGCTACGCCTTCGTTCGGAAAAGACACGCTTTTCGGGTTTTATAAAAAGCTTGCGAACGGAGACGAAACCCCGTCCCTGGGCGAGCACGCGGTTTTCGACCGGAAGTCACGCGTCTGAAACCGGCCTTTAGGTGCCCCTCGCCTCAGTCTCCAAGACGGACTGACGAGCTGCTGCCCTGCTCGGCGCTTGAGAACCCTGCCCGATCCAATACCTGGCTTGCTCCGATGGTCAGCACAATAAGGGCCGCAAAGGCCGTCAGCATGGCTTTCATTGTTGTCCTCCCTCCGCTTCTTCTGGCGCGGTTGCCACCTTTAAATAGTCAACTAGATCTTTCCGGTCCTCCGGCAAGGCAATGACCTGCATCGGCATTTTGGAGCCAGGAATATAATGGTCCGGACCGTCCAGAAACAATTGGTCGATCGTCTCTTCTGACCAGATGATATCAGATCCGTCCAGGGTTGCAGAATAGCTGTAATCCGGCAGAGCGCCGGCCTTTCGCCCAAACACCTTGTAGAGCGTCGGCCCTGCCCGCCGTACACCATCATCGGTCACCGAATGGCAAATGGAGCACTTGCGCGCGAACTGCCGCTCACCGTTGGACATTTCTTCTGGTTTGCGCAAGAACTCGGGTGTTTCCGTTGCCATTGGTTCAAAACTGGAAAGGTCGGCAACCGGCCAAGAATACACAATATTCTCAATGCCGGCAGCATGCAGAACCGACCCGTCATTTGAGAAAGCCAAGGCCCAGATGGGACCTTTGAGCGCGGCCCGAAAATCGGTCTCTATCCCCCAAGACCCCGTCTCGAACACCGTTATGTAACCCTGACCGTCCCCTGTCGCGAGCCGTGTACCGTCGGGGCTGACATCAAGCCCTAAAATCGGCCGGCGTTCGAGGTAAAACTCGTACAGCCGGTCTCCTGTTTCAAGATCGAGAATCCGGGTCACGCCATCTTGTGCGCCGTAGGCAAGCCATGTCTCGGGTCCGTCTGCCGGACCACCAAGCTTCAGAACATTGATGCCGAACCCATTGCGATCGACAACCCGCTTTTCAGTGCGTTCTTCAACATCCCAGAGAATGATCGAACCATCCATAGAGGCCGAATAAAGAGATTTGCCGTCTTTAGTAAAAGCTACCGTATTCACGCCCGCATTGTGCCCGCTCAGGAAAATCGGCTCCCCTCCATCAACCGGCCAGAGCCCGACCCGGGCGTCCCAGCTCGCGCTGGCGATCAGACTTTTGTCCGGCGACACAGCAAGCCCCTGAACTTTGGCGGTATGGCCTTCCAGTCTTTGTTGCGTTCCTGCAACACGGTCCCAGAGGATCAGATCATTGTCGTCGCCCGCTGACACAAGCCGATCGGTATCTATGAATTGGACAACCTTCACAGCTGCTTCATGCCCGTCGAGCCAAGTCGGGTCTCGCCCTGACCAAAGCCCGACAGAATTGTCGAAACTGGCGGTTGCGACAGCACCGGTCTCGGGTTCCACCGCAATATCCATAACCGGGCCACCGTGCCCTTTAAGGGTCTGAAACTCGGTCGCCAAAGATGGAGAAACAGGCCATACGGAACAGCACACGTAAATCGCAACTGCCACGACGGTTTTTTTCCCAACCGCCGCGAATGACCTTTGGATGAGGGACGCGCACATCGAACTGATTGCCTGAACGACTATTCAGCAGGGACAGCGTTTTTGGCTTCCCGGTCTTTTTCGGCGGCTTCGACTTCCGCAACCCAAAGTCCGTGGTGCTCCTTCGCCCACTGCAGCTCGACCTCTCCCGAGCCCATGGCGTCGTAGGCACCTTCCATACCAACTGAACCGATATAGATGTGAGCCAGAATGATCGCCATCATCAGGAATGCGACAATGGAGTGCCAAAGCTGGGCGTACTGCATTTCCTCATGCGGCGCGAGCTGGGTCGGCAACTCTCCAAATCCAATGAGTTGTGGCAATCCCGTCGAGTTCAGGACATTAAATGTCGCCGCAAACATTGGATATTCAAACGGGAAGAGCAGTGAAATACCGGACGCGGAAATAGACGCACCCAGAACAATGACGCTCCAGAAAATCATCTTCTGACCGAAATTGAATTTCTTGGCCGGTGGGTGCACGCCTTTTTTGAGGAGCCCGCCCCCAACTGCAATCCATTTCAGATCAGTCTTGTTGGGGATGTTGTGGACCACCCACATCACAAAAACCATCACCAAGGCGATCATGAACGCCCAGGACACGTTGTTGTGGATCCATTTCGAGGCCTGCGCGATCGGGGCAAATGCGTCGTGGCCGATCAGCGGGATAATGGCCATCCGGCCGAACAAGGTGATCAGACCGGTGATGCCGAGCAGGATGAACGAGCCGGCGAGTAGCCAATGGCCAAAACGTTCGACCGCCCTGAACCGGGTGATTGTCCGGCCGGTTTTCTCACCATCGATGCGGATCCGGCCGCGAAGCAAATAAAACAGAGCCAGGAACCCGAGAGTTCCGAGCAAAAGATAACCGCCATAGGTGGCGAGCGGCCCCTGGCGGAACAACAGCCACCGCATACCGCCATCTTGCATGAGAACGGATGCCACTTGCCCGCCAGATGAAACGGTTACATCGGCAGACCCATAACGCAGCGCCCGCCAAAGCTCCGGGTCGGATGCCCCACCGAGTGTCCCGAGTTGAGAACTCATGCTTGCAGCTGAATCCGGATCGCCGGTCGCGTTCCTGCGGAAGTCATAATCGACCTTTTCACCGCGCTGGCGTTTCAGGATGTCTTCCAGAGTTTGTGCGCCGCCTGTCGCAGAGCGATCGACGTCAGCGCTTGGTGCCCCCGTGTCTTGCGCAAAGGCCTGCATCATGAAAGCAAACAGTACGGCAAATGCCAGCACGAAGCGGTTCATCTCTGGTTCCTCACCCAATTGTTCCCGTAGAGACAGGTGAGGCGGCAAACAGCCGCCCCACTCTTTTTTCTTTTGTCAGAAGGGCGTTTGATCGGCCGGCCCAGAGCGCCTCTGAGCCGGCGATGACCAACGTATCCTTAGCCGCCGTTTTGGCCGTATGCAGAGCCCCAGCCCCAGGCGCCGGAGCCGAAGCCGCGGGCAACCACACGCTCACGGTAGATGTTGGCGACAACGTCGCCATCACCTGCGAGCAAGGCTTTGGTCGAACACATTTCCGCGCAGATCGGCAGCTTGCCTTCCGCAATACGGTTGCGGCCGTATTTCGCGAATTCCGCTGTGGAATGGTTCTCTTCAGGGCCACCAGCACAGAAGGTACACTTGTCCATCTTGCCGCGCGATCCGAAGTTGCCCGCTTGCGGGAACTGCGGTGCGCCGAACGGACAGGCATAGAAGCAATAGCCGCAGCCAATGCAGAGGTCTTTCGAGTGAAGGACCACACCTTCTTCGTTCTGGTAGAAGCAGTCGACCGGGCACACCGCCATACATGGTGCGTCCGAACAGTGCATGCAGGCAACGGAGATCGACCGTTCCCCCGGCTTACCATCATTGATGGTCACAACCCGGCGGCGGTTGATGCCCCACGGCACCTCATGCTCGTTTTTACAGGCGGTCACACAGGCATTGCATTCAATGCAACGCTCAGCGTCACAGAGGAACTTAGCCCTCGCTTGTCCACCAAGTGCCATTGCGTTTCCTCCTTACGCTGCCGAGATCTTGCAGAGAGTGGCTTTGGTCTCCTGCATCTGGGTAACGGAGTCGTAGCCGTAGGTTTGAGCCGTATTCGTGCTCTCGCCGAGAACATACGGGTCGGCCCCTTTTGGATATTTCGACCGCTGGTCTTCACCTTGATAATGACCACCGAAGTGGAACGGCATGAAGGCAACGCCTTCACCGACCCGCTCGGTCACCATTGCCATGACCTTGACCTTGCCGCCTTCCGGACCTTCGACCCAGACCTGCGCGCCGTCCCGAATACCAATGTTGTTGGCATCACGTGGATTGATTTCGACGAACATGTCCTGCTGAAGTTCGGCAAGCCACGGGTTCGACCGTGTCTCATCACCACCACCTTCATACTCGACCAGACGACCAGAGGTCAGGATGATCGGGTAATCGCGGGAGAAGTCCTGCTTCTGGATCGACGCATAAAGTGTCGGCAGACGGTAGAACTTGCGGTCTTCGTAGGTCGGGTAATCCGCCACGAGATCCCGGCGATTGGTGTAGAGCGGCTCGCGGTGAAGCGGAACCGGGTCCGGGAAGGTCCATACAACAGCGCGAGCCTTCGCGTTACCGAATGGTGAGCAGCCATGCTTGATGGCCACCCGCTGGATGCCGCCGGAAAGGTCGGTCTTCCAGTTGGTTTTCGGTCCGGCGACAGCATCAATCGCTGCACGCTCTTCATTGGTCAGGTCCCCGTCCCATCCAAGATCCATCAGCATCTGCATGGTGAATTCCGGATAGCCGTCCTGAATTTCCGCACCCGGATTGGAGACACCTTCGGCCAGAAGGTTCTGACCATCACGCTCGACACCGAAACGTGCCCGGAAGCTCAAGCCCCCTTCGGCCACGGGCTTGGACATGTCGTAAAGGTTCGGTGTGCCCGGGTGTTTCATTTCTGCAGTACCCCAGCACGGCCACGGCATACCGTAGTAGTCGCCATCCGCGGGACCGCCATTTGCCTGCAGCGTCGTCCTGTCGAACGTGTGCTGGTTGGCCATGTGCAGCTTGATCCGCTCTGGTGACTGACCAGTGTATCCGACCGTCCACATACCACGGTTAAACTCGCGGGTTGTGTCCTCGATGTTCGGCGTGATGCCGTCATCCTCAAGGGCAATGTTGCGGAAGATCCGGTCATGGAAACCGAACTTCTTGGCAAACAGGCCAATGATTTCGTGGTCGGTCTTGGATTCGAACAACGGCTCGATCACCTGGTCGCGCCACTGGATGGAGCGGTTTGAGGCGGTGACAGATCCATAGGTTTCGAACTGGGTTGTTGCCGGGAGTAGATAGACACCATCCGTCCGGTCATGAAGTACGGCAGAGACGGTCGGGAACGGGTCAATGACGACCAGCGTATCCAGTTTCTCCATCGCGGTTTTCATTTCCGTCATACGGGTCTGGGAGTTTGGAGCGTGGCCCCAAAGCACCATGGCCCGAACTTCGGCCGGCTGATCGGTGTTCGCCGGATCTTCCAGAACCCCGTCGATCCAGCGGCTGACTGGAATACCGGTGAGGTTCATGAGGTTCTTTTCTTTACCGTCAGCGCCGGTCGTCTTAGCGAACTGCCCTTTCAGCCAATCAAGATCCTCGCCCCAGACACGGGACCAGTGCCCCCAAGCACCCGCGCTCAGGCCATAGTAGCCAGGCAAGGTGTGTGACAGAACGCCAAGGTCGGTTGCACCCTGGACGTTGTCGTGACCGCGGAAGATGTTGGTGCCGCCACCGGTTGTGCCCATGTTGCCAAGAGCCAACTGCAGCACGCAGTAAGCGCGTGTGTTGTTGTTACCGTTGGTGTGCTGTGTTCCACCCATGCACCAGATCACGGTGCCTGGACGGTTGTTTGCAAGCGTCCGCGCCACGCGTTTCAGCTGGCTGCCCGGAGTGCCGGTGACACGCTCAACTTCGTCCGGCGTCCACCTGGCGACCTCTTCCTTGATCTGGTCCATGCCCCAGACACGGGTCCGGATGAACTCTTTGTCCTCCCAGCCATTGTCGAAGATATGCCAGAGGATGCCCCAGATGAGCGCTACGTCCGAACCTGGACGGAAACGGACATACTCGTCTGCATGAGCAGCGGTACGGGTGAAGCGTGGATCACAAACGATCAGCGGTGCGTTGTTCTGCTCCTTGGCGCGCAAGACGTGCAGCAAAGAAACAGGGTGTGCCTCAGCCGGGTTACCGCCAATGATGAAAATCGCACGGGAATTGTGGATGTCGTTGTAGCTGTTTGTCATGGCGCCGTAGCCCCATGTGTTTGCTACGCCGGCAACCGTGGTCGAGTGACAAATACGCGCCTGGTGGTCAACATTGTTGGTTCCCCAGTAGGCCGCGAATTTCCGGAACAGATAAGCCTGCTCATTGTTGTGCTTGGCCGAACCGAGCCAATACACGCTGTCCGGGCCGCTTTCTTCGCGGATTTGCATCATCTGGTCGCCGATCTCATTGATCGCCTGCTCCCAGCTGATTTTCTTCCACTCGCCGCCTTCCTTTTTCATCGGATATTTCAGGCGGCGTTCGCCGTGCGCATGCTCACGAACGGCAGCACCCTTGGCGCAGTGCGCACCGAGGTTGAATGGGCTGTCCCAACCCGGTTCCTGGCCGACCCAGACCCCGTTGGAAACTTCAGCCACAACCGTACAACCGACCGAACAGTGTGTGCAGACCGTTTTCACGTTCTTCACGGCACCGGCGCCAGCTTGTGCTTTGGCTTGTGTAACAGAACCGCCCATGGCGGAAATGGCGGCCAATCCGCCAGCTGCGACACCGGAACCCTTAAGGAATGTCCGGCGGTCTACAGATTTATGTGCAGTGTCTCTAAGGATACTTGCACCTTGGGGGCGTCGCGCAACCCCATTGGTCTTTTTCCTAAGCATTTTGCCCTACCTTGCTGATACCCCATTTGGGTACGGCTGGGTGTGTCAGTGAACCGGCCATCGGGCGTCACGCAACCATCGGCCGGTGTGTTCACAGGGTCCAGTTAGAACCGGGCGCTGTCGTAATAGGCGCGGGTGTGCACGGTGTCTTGCATCTTCTCAGAAGCAAGATCCGGCTCAGCGGCTTGCGCAGCTGTTCCCGTCGCGACCACAGCAGCTGCGGCCGGGGCCGAAATGGCCGCCAGTTTCAGGAAGTCACGGCGTCCGGCCTCAAGGCCTGCGCCCGACTGTTCGGGTCGTTTCATCGTTGCAATCCTCCTCTCATTCCAGGCGGCGGCGCCGCCTTAATTGCCAACGTGAATGTTAGATTTCCCGGCATCGCGTCATGCCGAAAGATCTAATTGGGCAGCATCTCGAATGCTTCTGCTTCGATCTCCATAAACTGCCGCCCGAGCGACCCGACGGCCGAATAAAGGACCGACGTCCTTGAGGCCTCCAAGTCACTGAAGAAGTGCACGGCCCAAGGGCCAACATGTGCGTTGAAAAAGGACTTCTGGTCTGCGACCGAAGTGACCTTACCGAAGCGTCCAACGATCAGCCCGCCCATGATTTCCATGAGCGATGCGATGTTGTCCTCTGGCTCTTTTTTGCCCTCTGCGCGCTGGATACCGCGCTCAGCCATCTCTTGCCGCAGGTTTGCAAGAGGCTTTTCGTTCAAAAATCCTGTCAGGTAATGGCTCGCGTAGGGCAAGAGCTCGCCGCGTCCAAGGCCGATGAACAACGCGTTGAATTCGCGCTCGGCATCCTGTTCCGATGTCACCGAAGCAAGTTTTGCAAGGGTTTTGAGGGTCGTGCCCAGCGGGGTGTCGTCGCCCGAAAGCGCAGCAATTTGCCTAAGGAGGTCGTTGTCCGCCGGCTTTGCCAGCAATACCCCCAAAAAATTATACAAGTCTGCTCTCGCCTGGTCTTCCGGGTCGATCACATATTCCGTAACAACAGCGGCCATGCGCCGTCACCTCCCTCAAACGCAAAGAGTTTAGCTCCCACAAGTCGGGTTCGATATTCACGAATAGTCGAACCTCATTCGGCGAGGGCGTTGAGGCGGCTCTGCCTCGACATTGTTTGTATCACCCGCCGAAGACTCAAACTCGTCACGTATTGGCATATCTTGCAACAACGCTTCTCCTTGCGTCAATTGCACAAGTGCTTCTTCATTTTCGCCACAATTATGCTGCTCTGCAGTATTTTCATCATCTTGCACTGCAGCAATTCTTTGATTTGCTTCGTCTGGCTCGACGATCGCTTCTGCCACCTCTTCGGCGATCTCGTCTTCCTCGCCTTCTACAAACCGTTCCACCATCCCTTTCCCGACCTGATAGACGGTCTGGAGGTTAGAGACGACTGTTGCGGCATCAGTGAAGTCATCTGCGTAATCAACCAAGCCATCCAGGTTGGCGAGAACCGGATTGAGGCCCCAGAGCCTGCGCAGCGCACGCCGCTTAAGCCGCTCAGGAACCGCAGCTGACAAAAATTGGCTAAAGTCATCTTTTTCGGTGAGCGTATCGGGGTCCGGAAGGTTGAGTTCTTCGAGGATCTCAGCATCGCTTTTGGTTTCAAGCTCGGCCCGTTCCTTTGCGACTTCCGCTTCTTCTACCTGAACACGTTCCAGCTCTTCGGACCGCTGCACTGCCGCTTTTCGCCGCGACCAGAAATCCATCCCCGCTTTTTCATCGCCGGTCATTGCAAAGTGTCCTTTGGCTTGCGCCGCGGAGAGCGGTAGACATCGGTCATCTGGCGAATACGGGGGTCGCCAATTCCTTCTTCTTGCAGATCGACCCGCTTTTTATCCCGACGGCGCTTGATAAAGATTTCGTCCTCATGATGGGTCTCGGCAAACTCTCGCACCCATGCGATCAGGCCCGGCGGCATCGGAACCTTTTCAACGAGAACGTCGCTCGTATCCGCATAGTCTTGCCCTTCGTAAGCTGAAGCAGTGATCAGCATCACCTCCATGGGGACGTCCCGGTCCAGCTCTTCGGCGGGCCGCATCACGACATAAAGCGAGGGCGTTTTGTCAGAGAGCGCAGTGAGATAGGCCTCGGTTTCGGCGCGGTGCAGCTCAAGTGGAAGGGTGGCCGCATGGTACTCGACTGCGTCTCCTTCCTTGCGCAGCACTTGCCAGTCTGCATCACCTGCGCCTGGCAAAAGCGATACAGCACGCCACGACCATTTCTGCCAGCGCGTCACGCCGGGCAAGCGGCGCACGACAACGCCAACCGGCATCGAACGGCTTCTTTCCGTATTCACAGGCGCGCATCCTCCAGATATCCGGTCCGGCCGGAAATTTTATTTTTGCCCATGCTGACGCAACATCTGTAAATTTCAAGTCCTTACAAAGGCCACTTGACGGAAAGACACCTTCGCCCTTGATTAGAAACTGATGAGCCAATTTCCTGCGCGGGAGACGCTGAAATGGCATCATGGGGGAGAGGACGCGCGCTCGATGACAGAAGCGAAGCTGCTGCTGTGCGACTGCTTGAAAAGCCAGTCGATTAACGCAGAAGAGATTGAAAAATATACTGGGCTGGCTTGCTCGAAAGTCCACACAGCCCTGTGTCACACGGAAGCTGCAGTGGCCGAATCAGAGTTGCAGAGCGGCGACGTCGTCATTGCCTGCGCTCAAGAACGAACGTTCTTCGAAGAGCTCGCGCAAGAGCTTGAAGTTAATGACCCGCATTTTATCGACATCCGCGATCGTGCGGGGTGGACCTCGAGCGATGTTGAACCAACGGCAAAAGTGGCGGCGCTCATTGCTGAGGCCATGTTGCCGGACCCAGGTGAGCGCGTCGTTGACGTTTCGTCCGAAGGAACTTGCTTGCTGCTTGGTGAACCGGACATCGCGTTTGATGCGGCCAAGCTTCTTTGTGACACACTGAGTGTGACTGTTCTGGTCACCCCCGATGTCGAGCTACCGGTTACTGACGATCGCCGCTTTGATGTCGTGCGCGGTCACATCAAATCGGCAACCGGTGCCCTCGGCGGATTTCAAGTCGCTTTCGATGCTCTGCAGGAACGCATTCCAGGTGGCCGGGGCGCATTCAACTGGACAGAACCGAAAGGCGGCGGCCAGAGCACGTGTGACATCATCGTAGACCTGCGCAGGGACGCACCGCTGTTTCCCGCCGCTGATAAGCGCGAGGGGTATCTTCGCGCGGATCCCGGCAACAAGGATGCTTATTCGAAGGTTATCCTGGAAGCATCTCAACTCATCGGGACGTTTGAAAAACCAATCTACGTAAAGGTCAACGAAGACCTTTGTGCGCACTCCAGAGCACAGAAAACCGGCTGCAACCGCTGTCTGAATCTTTGCCCAACCGGTGCGATCACTCCCGCTGGAGATCACATCACTATCGACCCGATGGTTTGCGCAGGATGCGGGATGTGCTCAGCGGTGTGTCCGTCTGGCGCTGTTTCCTATGACGCTCCGACACCGCAACACGTCTTCAAGCGGATTGAGACGCTTTCAACGACCTGGCGAAAGGCGTCAAACGAGCCTCCACGCCTGCTGGTTCATGATGCGGCCTACGGTCTCGAAATAATCCAACTGTCGGCCCGATACGGCAAAGGCCTGCCGATTGACGTTATTCCGCTGGAAGTATCGGCATTGGCCGCTTTCGGCCACGCAGAGGCTCTTGCAGCCCTGGGGTGTGGATTTTCAGCAGTCGACATCCTAGTGTCACCCCAGACAGAACAGGACGGTCTCCCCTTCCAGGTCGATCTCGCAAACTCCATTTCCGGAAACAACCAGATTCGATTGCTCGAACCAACGGATCCGGATGATTTGGAAGCCGCGCTCTATGAAGAGGCGGAACGGACAGCAAACGAGGCCCCAATCCTTCCGCTTGGATCCCGCCGGCAGGTGACGCGCCTTGCCGCGAAGACCTTGAATGCACCGGACGCCGTGCTGGAACTTCCTGCCGGAGCCCCTTACGGCGCCGTTGCCATAAACGAAGACGCTTGCACATTGTGCCTTTCGTGCGTGTCCTTGTGCCCCTCTGGTGCCCTTAAGGAAAACCCTGATCAACCGCAACTTCGCTTCCAAGAAGACGCCTGCTTGCAATGCGGCATTTGCACAAACATCTGCCCGGAAAGCGCTCTTTCCCTGGTTCCGCAGTTGAATTTGAGCGATGCGGCTTTGACACCGATTGTGCTGAAAGAGGAAGAACCGTTTGAGTGCATCGAATGCGGCAAACCGTTTGGGGTTCGCTCAACAGTCGAACGGATTATGGGGCAGCTCGCCGGCAAGCATTCCATGTTTAAAGATGGCGGGGCCGCCCGGATGATCCAGATGTGTGACGATTGCCGGGTCAATGCGGCTTACCACAGCGAGAACAATCCGTTTGAATCCAACGAACGCCCGCGGGTTCGAACCACCGACGATTATATCAGGCGCGACCATTGACCGTGCCTGATCAGGATCACTGGTACTGGAGCGGTGCGCCTAAATCGGCCGGCGGGATGCGTGAGACAAAGGCGAGGATGGCATCCAGATCGTCCAGCGTCATTTCGACCGGGACGATGGGCGGCGGCCGTGTTTCATCGAACGGCTCCGTTACGTCTTCGATCAGCGTAAAAGACGGATGCGGATTGAGCGCGAAAAACGCCTCGAATCGCGGCCTCCAGTCGGCGAGCGTTCGAAGAATCGCAAAAGACGGAGTAGAGCCGATGCCCGCCATGCGCGTTGCGGCATTAACCCGGTGGCACCGCCCGCAATGCACCACCGCAAGCTGCTCACCCTTACCCGCATCTCCGGCGATCAGTCCGTCGTCAACTTCCTTTGCGACAGGGGCTGCAGCGGTAAACTCAACGCCATCCTTAGCCGGAAAACCATCAATGGTCCGCCGGCCGACATCGCCAGTAAGCCACTCCATAAATCTTTTGGTACCGCCCGTTTCCTGTTCGACAGATGCGTACCATGTGCGGTCCAATCCTTCGAATACTGGTGTTCCGCCTTCCTCATCCAATAGCCGCACTTCGGCTGGATCCTTAGGCGAAACCAGTTCGATCCGCGTATTCGTTTTCAAGGAAAATCGGGGCAGCAGGTATTTCAGGAAACCGCTGTCGTTGAGATCTTGCGGCACGCTGAGCCGAAACGGCTCCGCAGAACGCACAGCATTAACAGACGCGCTCATCCAGATGCACGCAAACACGAATATCAATAGTTTTCGGCAGGCCACGCGCTCCTCCTTCACGCAGCTGACATCAGGCTATAAGCGTAGAAGCGAAAATGCCGATACGTCAATGCATGTCAAAACAACGGGGAGGTCCAAATGAACGACGACTTTAACATGTCCATGCGCAAATTCCTGAAACAGGTTGGTGTCACATCGCAACAAGCCATTGAAAATGCAGTTCGCGAAGCTGGCGCACCGGAAGGTAAAAGCTTCAACGTAAAGGCCGTGATCGTGATCGAGGAACTCGGCCTTGAGCATGTCGTTGAAGGCGAAATCAAGGGGTAAGGCAGACGTGTCCCTTTCACGCGAAACTGTTATTGAAACACTCAAGGCGATCGTGGATCCGGTAACCGGGGAAGACCTCCCGGCAACAGGCATGATCCGCGGCCTCAAGGTTGCTGATGGGACTGTGCGGTTCGTCCTTCAGATCGATCAAACCCGTGTAGATGAGATGGAACGGCTCCGGGAAGATGCCGTCCAACGGCTTGAAGCCCTACCAGACTGCTCGTCTGCGCAGGTAATCCTGACATCGCACTCTGACCAACCCACCGCGCCAGCACCGGCAACACCTGCTGCCTCAATCCCGCAGGCGGGTCCTGGAGAGCTGAAGCCGATCAAACCGATCCCGGCAGCACCTGGCACTTCCGGACCGCAGCATGTGCCGGGTATCAAGAAGATCATCGCGATTGCGTCCGGCAAGGGCGGCGTTGGAAAGTCGACTGTTGCCTCTAACCTTGCCTGTGCTCTGGCTGCACAAGGCTTGAAGGTCGGTCTTCTGGATGCGGACGTTTACGGTCCGTCACAACCTGAAATGCTCGGCATAAAAGGACGACCGTCTTCACCGGATGGCCAGACCATTTTGCCACTTCGGAACCACGGCGTGACATTGATGTCGATCGGCCTGATGACATCTGGTGACAAGGCTGTTGTCTGGCGGGGGCCCATGCTGATGGGCGCTTTGCAACAGATGATGACCCAGGTTCAATGGGGTGCCCTGGATGTCCTGATTGTCGATCTGCCACCTGGAACCGGCGACGTCCAAATGACATTGTCGCAGAAGTTCATTGTCGACGGCGCAGTGATTGTCTCCACTCCGCAGGACATTGCCTTGCTGGATGCGCGCAAGGGCATCGACATGTTCCAGGAAATGAAAGTGCCGATCCTTGGCATGGTGGAGAACATGTCGACGCATATCTGTTCGAAATGCGGAAACGAGGAGCATATCTTCGGTCATGGCGGCGTCGCCAAGGAGGCCGCAAACCTGCGGGTTCCAGTACTTGCGGAGATACCCTTGCACCTCAACATCCGCACTGCGGCAGATGGCG
This sequence comes from Roseibium sp. R5, assembly GCF_055755305.1. Lineage (NCBI taxonomy): Bacteria > Pseudomonadati > Pseudomonadota > Alphaproteobacteria > Hyphomicrobiales > Stappiaceae > Roseibium > Roseibium sp. R5. Next base: position 1,952,283 of record NZ_CM146910.1, on the reverse strand, counting down.
ATACACCAGCTGTGATCAAGGCGCCGAATGCGCCGGAATCGGCAGCCTTCAAGAAGCTGGCGACAGCAGTGACAGAACAGCTTGCCGCTCAGGAGAGCTCGGCGTGAACGATCTCCAATTCCCCCCGCTCTTCCAGGGAGAAGCGGTCACCGGTACGGCTGACCCATTCGACCGGGCAATAGCCCTTGCTGTTGCGGGTACAGACCCCGGAACTGTTGTTTATAACCTTGGAGGTGGCACGTTAAGGGCAAGCCTGATCTTCGCTCCGGAAGTTCCGCTGGAAGAAGCGATGAGCATGCTGCCGGTCTGCGGCCTAGGATTTCAGGCAGCTCTCGGCGCCCTCGCCCCGCCCGAGGTCGCGGTTCATTTGAATTGGGCCGGCGGCATTCGCGTAAACGGCGCCACTTGTGGACGTTTTCGCGCACGCGCGTCTGGAACGGACCCGGCCGAAACACCAGACTGGCTGATCATTGGCCTGGAGCTCAATGTCCAAACCCTTGAGGGAAATCCAGGCAACGATCCAGAGCGGACATCCTTGATGGAAGAGGGCTGCGGCGAAGTTGAACCCGAACGCCTTCTGGAAAGCTGGGTTCGCCACACGCTTTACTGGATCAACCGATGGCAGGAAGACGGTCCTCGTCCGGTGCATGCAGAATGGCGCGGCCTTGCAAAGAACCTCGGCGAGGACATCGATTTCAACGGTGAAACCGGGACATTTGTTGGCGTTGATGAGTTTTTCGGTATGTTGATGCGGACGAATGGTGAAACAAAGCTTATTCCGCTGTCCACCCAACTTGAGGGATCAAAATGAAGCTTGCTCGCGCGATCCATCTCGATGAGAGCGATCAGAACGTTTATTTCTCTCCTGCAAGAACTGGCGAGTGGTGCCTATCCGGCGGTTTTGAGTTCTCGGACTGGACGGAGGCGGAGCTGACCGGCAAGGCCAGGCAGGCCTTTGTCAACGGCTGGCTCGGGTTGGAAACCTTCGGCCGGGTGACCTTTGTGGCAGTTACTCCGATTGAGGAGCCAGAATTCAATCAACTGGTGGACCGGCTGGCACAACACTTTGTCGACATCTATGGCGCCCCATCCGTTGAGGCTGCAAGAGGAGTCGCATCTGAAGAGCTGTCTTACATGGCTTCCATGTGCGCCGAGCACGACGATAACACGCTCCTCGCCGTCCAGCGTGAACTCTCGGACGAAGGCCTCCGGGAGGGCTTCTCGGCAATCAAGCCCCAGGCCGCAGAGCTCGACATGGTCGCCGTGCATGGAGACATGGGCGGGCACTAAGTTCTCTACCGTTCAAACATAGAAAAGGGCGCCGGTCGGCGCCCTTTGCGTGCTGATCGTTCGCTTTGGTTGAGATCACATAATCTCTTCGAAAAGCGCCCGCGTGTTTTTTTCCGTCATCTCGATCGGGTTGCCACCAGTGCTCGGATCACGAAGAGCCGCCGCGGTCAGTTCCTCGATATTCGGATCCTTGACACCGAGCTCGGTCAAGGTCTTCGGAATGTTCATCGAAGCGTTGAACTCATCCACGAACGCGCAGAAGCCGTCAAATCCGCCTGAAATACCGAGATAGCCTGCCACCTTGTCAAACCGATCGGCAATTGCGGACTTGTTGAACTGAAGAACGGCCGGCATGCACACAGCGTTTGTTGTGCCGTGGTGCGTGTGGTGAACCGCGCCAATCGGATGGCTGAGAGCGTGAATGGCACCGAGGCCCTTCTGGAACGCTGTTGCGCCCATGGCAGCCGCCGACATCATGTGTCCGCGTGCTTCCAGATCCGTACCATCGGCGTAGACCCGAGGCAGGTAGTCGACAACCAGACGCATGCCTTCCAGCGCAATGCCCTGGCTCATCGGATGGTAGTGTGGGCTGGAATAGGCTTCCACACAGTGGGCAAAGGCATCAAGGCCGGTACCTGCCGTGAGGAACTTAGGCATTCCAACGGTCAGTTCCGGATCGCAGATCACCACGGACGGCAGCATCTTCGGATGAAAGATGATTTTCTTTTCCGCCGTATCGACCTTGGTGATGATGCTGGCCCGGCCAACTTCGGATCCGGTCCCTGCGGTTGTCGGAACCGCAACGATTGGCGCGATCGCATCGGCGTTTGCGCGTGTCCACCAGTCGCCGATGTCCTCAAAGTCCCAAAGCGGACGGGTCTGCCCCGCCATGAAGGCAATGACCTTGGCAAGATCCAGCCCGGACCCGCCACCAAAGGCCACAACGCCGTCATAACCGCCATCCTGGTAAACCTTCACGCCTTCTGCGGCGTTCAGATCCGTCGGGTTCGGGTCGACTTCGGAAAACAAGCCCCGGCCCAGACCGGCTGCATCCAGTAGGTCCAGGGTCTTGGTGGTAATGTCCATACTTGCCAGACCTTTGTCCGTGACAAGCAGCGGCTTGGAGATACCGGACGCCTTACAGGCATCGGCGATTTCCGAAATACGTCCCGCGCCGAAGCGCATGGCGGTTGGATATGACCAATTGGCAGTCAGCACCATCTTATTGAGCTTTCTTGAGGTGATAGGATTTCGGACGTGTCAGATTGTGATAGCCGATAATGGACAGACCGCCGCCGCGGCCGGTGTCCTTGCAACCTGTCCAGCACAGCGCCGGATCCAGATAATCTGCACGATTTAGGAAGACGGTTCCGGTCTCGATCTGATCGCCGATGGCTTCCGCGCGGGCAACATCCCGGGTCCAGAGCGATGCTGTCAGACCGAAATTGCTGTCGTTCATCAGACGGATGGCTTCCGCATCGTCTTTGACCTTCATGATGCCGACAACGGGGCCGAAGCTCTCATCGCGCATAACACGCATCGAATGATCCACATCGACGAGGATTTGCGGCATCAAGTAGGCGCCGCCATCATCTTCCGGGAACTTTGCAGGATCGATCAGGGCCTTGGCCCCATCTGCAATAGCTTCTTGCGTCTGGGCACGGACTTCTGCCGCGAAACGGGCATGCGCCATCGGACCAAGCGTCGTTTCCGGGTCAAGCGGATTGCCGAGCTTGTAGCCTTCGACAATCTTTACCGCCTTTTCGACAAAGGCGTCATAGAGGCTCTCCACCACATAGATCCGCTCAATGCCGCAACAACATTGACCGGCATTGAACATGGCCCCATCGATCAGTGTATCGACCGCTGCATCGAGATCCGCGTCTTCCATGACGTAGCCGGGGTCTTTGCCGCCGAGCTCAAGGCCAACGCCGGTGAACGTTCCAGCTGCGGCCTTTTCCATCGCCTGACCGCCCCCTACTGAGCCCGTGAAATTCACGAAACCAAAGGACTTTTCAGCAATCAGCGCAGAGGTTGTCGCGTGATCCAGAAATACATTCTGGAATACGTCTTCCGGAACGCCTGCTTCGTGGAAAGCCTTCGCCATGCGCTCGCCAACCAACAGCGTTTGAGAGGCATGTTTCAGAACAACAGAGTTCCCTGCGATCAACGCGGGTGCGACCGTATTGATCGCGGTCATGTAAGGGTAATTCCAAGGAGCTACGACAAGCACCACGCCATGGGGCACGCGCTTGATCATCCGCTTGAATGCCGCATCATCGGCAACTTCGATCGGCGCCAGTGCCTCGCCAGCAATCTCTGCCATGTAAGAGGCACGCTCTGTAAAGCCGCCAAACTCACCACCGTAGCGGACGGGACGGCCCATCTGATGGGCGAGTTCGGGAACGATCTCGTCGTTCATCTCACCGACCTTGGCAACTCCGGCGAGAACAAGAGAGATCCGGTCTTCCAGCGGACGTGCTTGCCAGGCGATCTGAGCGGATTTTGCCCGCGCGACAGCCTCGCGGGCGTCGTCGGCGGACAAGACAGGGCGCTCCGCATAGACCGAACCATCAATCGGAGAAATACAGGTTACTTTGCTTGTCATGTTTAGGCTCTTTCAAAACCCCGGGCGATTTCATAATCGGTGACAGCCCGGTCGAACTCTTCGATTTCCCATTCCGCTGCGCGGGCATAGTGGTCAATGACCGCGTCGGAGAAAGCTTCCCGCAGGAATTTTGATTTGCGCAGTGTTTCGCGCGCATCCCGCAAGGTGTGCGGGATTTCCTTGGCTTTTTTTGCTTCATAGACGTCGCCGGATGTCGGCTTATCGAGCGGCAGTTCATCCTCAATTCCCTTGAGGCCGGCTGCGATCTGGACTGCAAGCGCCAAATATGGGTTCAGATCCGAACCGCCGATGCGGCACTCGATGCGCAGCGCTTTGGTCCCCTCGCCACACAGGCGGAACCCGGCGGTGCGGTTGTCGACAGACCAGACCATCTTGGTCGGCGCGAAAGTCCCTTTTTGGAAGCGTTTGTAGCTGTTGATGTAAGGCGCCAGGAAGTAGGTGTAGTCGGGCGCATATTTGATAAGGCCCGCCAGATAATGCTGCATCACCTCCGACATTCCGTATTCGCCGTCGGGATCGCAAAACACGTTGTTGCCGTCTTTGTCGAACAGCGACTGGTGTACGTGAGACGAGGACCCAACCTTGTCACTTGCCCACTTCGGCAGAAAGGTTACTGCCCGTCCCTTTGCCCAGGCAATTTCCTTAACGGCGTGCTTTGAGATCGTATGATACTCTGCCGTATCGAGAGCCGGGGCATACTTTATGTTGAGTTCTTCCTGACCGGCTTCGGCTTCACCCTTGGTGTTCTCGACCGGCACGCCTGCGGCATAGAGACCGTTGCGGATCGGCCGCATCACGTCCTCTTCCTTCGTTGTTTGAAGGATGTGGTAGTCTTCGTTGTAGCCGGAGATCGGCTCCATATCCCGGTAACCGCTCTTGCGCAGCTCATCGAAGCTCTTCTCGAACAGGAAGAACTCAAGTTCGGTTGCCATGATCGGTGTCAGGCCCAGGGCGTTCATGCGCGCAACCTGGGTCTTGAGCATCGCGCGCGGCGAGTGCGGAACTTCCTTGTGAGTGTGGTGATCAAGAACATCACAGATCACCATGGCCGTGCCGTCGAGCCACGGAATGCGGCGGATCGTGGAGAGATCCGGTTTCATGACGTAGTCGCCATAGCCGCCCGACCAACTGGTCGCGGCATACCCCTCCACGGTGTGCATCTCCAGGTCCGTTGCCAGCAGGTAATTGCAGCAATGGGTTTCTTCGTAAGCGCTGTCCACGAAATGCTGGGCCAGAAAGCGTTTACCCATCAACCGCCCCTGCATATCGACGATGCAGGCAAGTACTGTGTCGATCTCACCCGATGTCACGAGTGATTTCAGGGCATCAAAGGTCAGATTTCCCGGCATGTTGTCTGGTCCCTATTTGGCGGTTTACGAGCGCTCTTATTCAAAAAATTCCCGGTCCGGAGGGTTCTAATTTTCCGGACCGGTAGTTGCAAGAACCGGCCACCCCGAAGGGTGAGATGGCCGGTTCCTGGGCTTGCATTAGGTGTAGCGGTAAGGACGTCCAGCTTTCTGCATGTCCTGATTGTACTTCTTGAAGATCTCGACAACTTTCGCCTTTGTCGGAGACTCTGCAGCGATCTCATCCCAGAAGACCATGGCAGCAGCTTCGACCGTTGCCCACTCTTCATCCGGAATAGATGTCAGTTCCATCTTGGTGCCGTTGACGCGCAGGTTCGCTTCCCCGCCCCAATACCACCATTGACGGTAGTAGTGTGATGCATCCATGGCGAGCTGCAGCATCGTTTTCAGGTGATCCGGCAGCTCATTCCAACGTTCCTGATTTGCGAAGAACGAGCCCGCCCAAGCGCCAGAGATGTTATTGGTCAGGAAGTAATTGGTCACGTCAGCCCAACCGACCGTGTAGTCTTCGGTGATGCCGGACCAGGCAATACCGTCGAGCTCACCGGTCTGAACCGCAACTTCAATGTCTTCCCAAGGCAGAGTTACCGGAACAACACCGAACTGTGCCATGAAGCGGCCGGCCGTCGGGAAGGTAAAGACGCGCTTGCCCTTGAGGTCTTCCAGCGAGCGGATCGGGTCTTTGGTGGCGAAGTGGCACGGGTCCCAGGCGCCAGCAGAGATGTGCTTCACGCCAACCTTGGCGTATTCTTCTTCCCAGATCTCCTTCAGGCCGTACTGGTTGAAGAGCACGGGCACATCAAGGGAATAGCGGGACGCAAACGGGAAGTAACCGCCGAAGACAGTGACTTCGGTCGGAGATGCCATGGAGTCATCGTCAGACTGCACCGCATCGATTGTTCCCTGTTGCATGGCACGGAAGAGCTCGCCCGTCGGGACCAGCTGATCAGCGGTGTAGAGCTCGATCTCCATTTCACCGTTTGCTGCCTTGTTGAAGGCATCGATATGCGGCTTGATCACGTGCTCTGCCAGTGCCGGGCCTGCATAGGTCTGAAGGCGCCACTTGATTGGCGTCTGGCCGTGAACGGCCGGTGCGGCCAGCGTTACGGCACCCGCGGCTACAACAGTACCGGTCCCGGCTTTTTTGAGAAAATCACGTCTGTTCGTCATTACTGTTCCCCTAATTTACGGTTCCAAGTTCAAGCGGTCCGTCCGTTTGCCGGATCTCATTTAACCGCACATTCTAATCCGTTTCCTCCGGATATATTGTTTTTGTCCCGCTCCGCGCGTCATCGGCTGTAAACCAGTTCAGGCAGCCAAAGAGCGATTTGCGGGAAAGCCATGACAAGAGCCAGCGCAAGAGCCATCACCAGGACAAACGGCGTAATCGATCCGTAAATGTCCCGCATGGTGATGTCCTTGGGCGCCATTGCCCGCATCAGGAAGAGATTGTAACCAAACGGTGGCGTCATGTAGGCGATCTGGGTCGTGATCGTGTAGAGCACTCCGTACCAGATCAGCACTTGTCCAACCGGCATGCCGAGATCCAGCGTTGCCACCAGGGGCACATAAAGCGGTGCCACGATCACCAGCATTGCCGTGTCGTCCAGAAACGTTCCCATGACCAGAAACGACAACTGCATCAGGATTAGGATCATCCAGGGAGACAGGCCAAGCTGTTCCGTGAAGAGGTTCTCGATCGCTTTCACAGCGCCAAGCCCGTCAAAAACGGCACCAAAGCCGAGAGCCGCCAGAATGATCCACATGAACATGCAAGAGATGCCGAGCGTGTTTCGCAGGCAGAGGATCAGGATGTCCATGGTCATGCGGCGTTTGATGATCGATGCAAGCAAGGCTGCCAGAGCACCGATCGCAGAGCTTTCGACAAGGCTGGTCCAGCCATTGACGAACGGCACCATCATCACCGCGAAAATGATCAGCGGAAGCAGTCCGGCCAGCAGAAGCCGATACTTTTCTTCCTTGGACGCTTCCCGCTCTTCTATCGTGAGGGCTGGACCAAGATTGGGCTGAAGCTTACAGCGGACTGCGATGTAGACGATGAACATGGCCGCCATCATCAGGCCCGGGATGATACCGGCAAGCCAGAGCTGTCCGACAGGTGCCCGCGCGATCATCGCATAAAGCACGAGGACAACGGAGGGCGGCACCAGAATGCCCAAAGATGACCCTGCCTGGATCACCCCCGTGACCATGCGCTTGTCATACCCGCGTTTCAAAAGCTCCGGCAGCGCGATCGTCGCACCGATCGCCATTCCGGCAACCGACAAACCGTTCATGGCTGAAATCAGAACCATGAGCAGGATCGTTCCGATGGCCAGCCCGCCGTTGAGCGGGCCCATCCAAACATGGAACATCTTGTAAAGATCGTCGGCGATCTTGGTTTCGGACAGGACGTAGCCCATAAAAATGAACATCGGCAGCGTGAGCAGCGGATACCATTTCATGAGCTTCATCGCCGCGGAAAACGGAATATCCTGGCCGCCGACACCCCACAGGCTGATGGCTGCAATGGCTGCAATACCGCCGATGGCTCCAAACACCCGCTGCCCGGTGAGCAGCATGAGCATCATCGACGAGAACATCAAAAGGGCGATCATCTCGTAAGACATCAGATGGTCTCTCCCCGGATGGTCGCAATGTCCTTGATCAGCTCAGAAATGGTCTGCAGAAGCATCAGGAAAAAGCCGATACACATGGTCACCTTGATAGGCCAGAGAACCGGCCGCCACGCCGTCGGACTGCGCTCGATGTAACCCATGACCTCTCCGGCGGCGGCAGGCCCGCCTGTAAAGAAGGCGACGATCAGCTCCCAGTAGAACTCCGGAAACTCCCGGCCAAAATAACCGAGGGAATAGGCTGTAGACCCAAGCGCCCCATAGAGGAGAACGCCAAGATAGAAGATCAGAAGAAGCACGGTGAAGGCATCGAACCAGGCCTTTTTCTTGATGCTCCACTCGGCATAAAATAGGTCCATACGGACATTCGACCCAAGCTGAACAGAATAGGGTCCGCCCAGAACGTAGTAGGCGACCATTGCAAACTGCGCCACTTCCAGGGTCCAAAGCGACGGATTGAAAAACGTCTTGGAGATCGAGGACCACAACAGGATCCCCGCCATGACAAAGACACCCCACATGATGACTTTGCCCAGACCGCGATTGAAACCGTCAACCGCGTGAACATACCAATGGGCGATCCTAGGCATGATCCGCAACCTCCTTCCGCAACACCGTTTTGGCAGCGGATTTCAACAAAGGTCCCAAGATGTCCGCCCAGTGCAACTCCTCATTTGGCGTGCGCACTTCGTCATTCCGGATTTCGATCATCAGGCACGGCAGCGACTTGTCTTCACCATGCCGCCTGACGGTGTAATAGACCCCATCTGAGGGCGCATAAGGCTCATTGTCGCCAATGGTCAGATCGCCACGTGCCTTCAACCCCGCCAACACAGGATTGGCGAGGCGGCGGTCGTTTTCGGATATCAAACCGATTTCCCAGGGCCGAGATTTGCCTTTGTAAACCGGTGTATAGGTGTGGATGGACACCACTGCAGACGGCAGCCCCTTGTCCGCCCGAAGCGCAAGCACTTTGTCGATCGCATCATGAAAGGGGCGATGAACCAGATTGATCCGGAATGTCCGCTCTTCATCGGATAAATTCTTGTTTCCGGAGATCTCTGTCAGCTCACTCAAGCACGGCGTCAGATCTTCGCGTGTCTCTTCGCGATTGCAGTCGATGACCAGACGGGAAACCGTCGTATAGATCAAAGGGGCATCAAGCGCCTTCGACAACGCCATCGCGACGCCGAGTGCACCGGGGTCCCATGAAATGTGCGCGGATTTCTCTTCATCCGACACACCAAGGCACTGATCATAGGGAGGAGGAAAATGATTCGAAGCATGATCACACAAAAGGACCAGCTCACCGGCACCTTCTGCATTTACAACCTCTACAGCACGGGACATTCCGCCGTTTTGGTGGTTTGATCCCATTCATCCCCCCGGAAAAGCGCCTGCTTGCTTCTGTAATGTTTGTTACAGTATTGCCGACAAATTCAAACTCTGTAATATCTGATACACGAAATGCGGTTCTGTCAAACAGTTTTGATAGCTCCGCCAAAAATTGAGGCAGCAGCCCATGGAACGCCCACTTTTGGACGACATACGTGATCGGCTCGACGAGTTTACCGCGACCGAAAAGAAGGCGGCGCATGCCCTGATGGCAAATTATCCGGTGCAGGGATTGGGGACTGTTGCAGAGTTTGCAAAAGCCGCCGGGGTGAGCGCTCCGACCATTCTCAGGTTTGTGGCCCGGCTGGGGTTTCCAGGCTTCGCGGAATTCCAGAAAAAGCTGCGCAGCGAACTCGCCAATCAGCTGAACTCCCCGCTCGCACGCAGCGCCAGTCTTGCAAAGGATACAACGGGCGACCCGCATGTCGGGCAACTGATCGAGAACATCCGTGAGACATTCGACCATCTGCCAAAAGGCGAGCTTGACGGTCTTGTCAAATTATTGGCCGACGACCGCAAGACCGTTCACCTGATCGGCGGGCGGTTCACTGACGGCCTTGCAAGGTACATGGCAGCGCACTTGCGTATCGTGCGGCCGAACGTCGTTCATGTGGCCGGGCAGCACGGGAACTGGCTCGACCAGTTGCTTGGGATTGGCCCAAAAGATGTTGTGCTGGTCTTCGACATCCGCCGGTACCAGGCAGAGATCATTCAGTTTGCAGAAGCTGCGGCCAAACAAGGAGCGACTGTTGCGCTGGTCACAGACAGCTGGATGTCCCCCATTGGCCGAATAGCTTCCTATGTGCTACCAGCCCGTGTCGCAGTTCCCTCGCCCTGGGATTCATCCTTGGCGCTAATGGCTATTGCCGAAGTGTTGATTGCCGGGGTTACGAGGGAAAATCAGGACAAAGCAGAAGAACGGATGCGCGCCCTTGAGGCACTTCGCAACTCCCATGACCCTGCGACTGAGAGCAGGACCGATTCACCGGACATCTAAAGCCTTAGGGGTAGACAGCTTTCCGGCCCAATCCAGGAAAAATGCCTGTGCCTTCGCGAGGTTGGCGGCAGCCTGATCTGAAAGGCCTTCCTTCACCTCACCATATTCCACACCGGTTATCCCAAGGACAAAGGCGGTCGGCGCCGCGCCATAAAGGGTTTCGCACAAGGACAGGACGGTTGCAGGAACCAGACTGTGGCTGCCCAGAACTTCCGGCGCACCAGATTTGATCTCGCGGAACGAAAAGGGCTCCGAGCTCCCAATCTCTGCGTCTGCAAACACGACAAGCTCATGTCCAGAGACATCAAAGGCGTGCTCTGCGACGAGCTGGTAATCGGTATCGATGGTCCAGGACGGTAGTTCACGAGCTGCCATGCTTTCAGAAAATGCAGGCCCCAGGCCATCGTCTCCCCGACCCGGATTGCCGTACCCAATCAACAGCATCCCAGCGCCCTCATACCGACTGCGCCTTGCTGTCGACCAACTCCCCTTCGGCGTTGAAAAGCTCCACCTTTAGTGGCATCTGCCCCAGCGCATGGGTGGCACAGGAGAGGCATGGATCATAAGCCCGGATTGCCACCTCGACATGGTTGAGCATGCCCTCTGTGATCTGGTCATGACCACTTAAATGTTTGACGGCGACGTCCTTGACTGCCCGGTTCATGCCTTCGTTGTTGTGGGTCGTTGAAACAATCAGATTACAGTAGGTGACCTGGTCGTTCTCATCGACCTGATAGTGATGGATGAGGTTTCCACGCGGGGCTTCGATGACGCCAATTCCCTCGCCGCGCCGGTCCCCGGTCACAACCAACTCGTCTCCTTGCAGATCTGGGTCGTTCAGCAGTTCGCGGATCTTCTCAACGCAATGCACGACCTCGATCATCCGGGCCCAGTGATTTGCGAGCGTCGAATTGTTTGGACGGCCATCCGTGACGGTTTTAAGCTCGTCCAGTGCCGCGTTGGCAATTGGCGTATCTATGAAGCTCGCCGTATTCATACGCGCCAGCGGCCCAACCCGGTACCATCCAACCTCTGGTCCAAGCTCCTTGATGAAGGGAAACTTCATATAGGACCAGGACCGCACATCCTCGATCAGACGCTCATGATATTGCGTATAGGGCAGTTGATCGAAGATCTCGTCCCCGGTCGAATTCAATGCGCGGAGGTTGCCATGATAGAGATCAAGTGCGCCATCTTCCTCTCGTACGAGAGACATGTAGTTCGACGGAAATGATCCGAACTCGGCGACCAGATCCTCATGTTCAAGCGTGTAGTCTCTGGCAAGCCTAACCGCGTCCTGTGCCCATTCGAGCATCTCATCAATCGTGCTCAGGAAGTGATCGCGTCTTTCGATCGGAAGATTGCGGTTGATGCCCCCAGGGATAGCGCCGGTTCCATGGATCTTCTTACCGGCCGTCGCCTCGATGATCTCCTGACCGTATTTGCGCATCAGGACGGCGCGTTTGCCGAGCTCTGGCTGTTCCCTGATCACTTCGAAGATATTGCGTTTCTCGGCAGGTGCCCCAAACCCGAACAACAGGTCTGGTGCCGCCAAATGGAAGAAATGCAGGACGTGGCTCTGCATGACCTGCCCGTAGTGCATCAACCGCCGCATTTTCTCAGCGGTCGGCGTCAACTGATCGACGCCAACGATCATGTCCATGGCCTTGGCGGCTGCCAGATGGTGGCTGACCGGGCAAATGCCGCACAGGCGCTGCACGATGACCGGAACTTCCCACATGAGGCGCCCGCGAATGAACCGTTCGAAGCCACGGAATTCGACAATATGCAGCCGGGCCTCATCCACCTCGTTTTCCGAATTGAGGTGAATGGTGACCTTCCCATGCCCTTCGACACGGGTAACCGGCGAGATTTCAATCAGTCTGGGTTCGCCCATATACTCGCCCCTGGTTAGTCGAACTTGATCATTTGGTGTTCAAAGCCCCGGAATTTCCCGGTGAGCAGCTTTGAGAGCGTGTCAAAAATAATGTCCCCTTCAGGCGCGCAACCGGGAATCTGATAGTCGATCTCCACCACCTGCGCGCACGGATACACCTCATCGAGCAGCAGCGGCAAAGCCGGATCATTGGGCACATTGTGGGTCGTGTTTCGGATGTAGCGGCCGGTGATGTAGGCCTCATCCAGGCATTCGCGCAAGGGTTCATCGGAGTGCATGATTGCGTTGCGCATGGCTGGAAGTCCGCCCATGATCGCGCACTGCCCCAGCGCAATCAGCACATCGCAGTTGCGCCGAAAATCCTGCAGGACATGCACGTTTTCCTCGTTGCAGCAACCGCCTTCTATGATGCCTATGTCGCAGCGCTGGGTGAAGCGCTTCTTGTCGGTCAAGGGAGACCGGTCGATCTCGACGAGTTTCATCAGATCGATCAGGCGTTCATCAACATCGAGGATTGCCATGTGACAGCCGAAACAACCGGCCAGTGATGCCGTCGCGATCCGGGCCTTGGGAAGCTCTGCCTGAGATCTCTCACTCATTTGCGCTTCTCCTCAATGTCATGACCGATCAGCCCTTTGTCGAACTCCCGCTCGCCAATCGGAGTTACAAAACCGACCCGTTTGCGGATGATGCAGCCGACCGGACAGACTTCCGCCGAGATTGCATTGTCGGTTACAGCTGCATCTGTGTGGGCAAGGTTCTCGCCGTTCACAGCGACACGCCGGTGAATTCCCCGGCCGACATAACCAAACACGCCTTTGCCATCGACATCCTGAGACGCCCGGATGCACCGGCCGCAACTGATGCAGCGGTTGGTATCAAGCGCAATGTCAGGGTGAGAGGCATCAAGAGCCCGGCAAGGTTCCAGATACGGAAATTTTGTCGCCTCAGTCATGTCGAGCCGGTAAGCCATTGCCTGAAGCTCGCAATTGCCGCTAGCCTCACAGATCGGGCACAAGTGATTGCCCTCGTGAAACAGCATTTCCACGAGATCACGGCGCATCTTGTTGAGATGTGGCGTTTCGTTTTCGACCGCTTGGCCGGGAGCAGCTGGCTGGGTGCAGGCGGATACGCTCCGGCCGCCCGCTTTCACGGTACAAACCCGACAGCTGCCCTGGTGGCGCAGCCCTTCATGATCGCACAAACGCGGGATGTAGACACCGGCCTCATCGGCAGCTTCCATGATGGTTTGTCCGGCATAGGCCGTGACCTCGACACCATCGATTGTGAAACTGAACCCGGTTTCCTTCTTTGTGCCGCTCATTGTGTGAAATCCCTGTCGAAGATATAGGAACGGCGCTTGGCGATCTTCCGCGCCCCCTCAATCGCCGACTGAATATCGAAGGTGTCGCGAATCCCGTCCTTGCTCGGCTTGGTCATGGCTGAATAGACAAGCGGGAAGTTCGCCAAGGTCGACAACACCGGATTGGGTGATGTCATGCCAAGGCCGCAGCGGCTGGTCTCAATGATCGTGCCGGAGAGATCCTTGAGGTAGTCGATGTCCTCTGGATTGGCGAGCCCTTTGCGGAACTTCTGGATTGCCTTTTGCAAGAAGACATTGCCGACCCGGCAAGGCGTGCAATAGCCGCAGCTTTCATGCACGAAGAACGACATGTAGTAGTCAACGATTTCAAGAATGTTCCGCTGGCCGTTGAAGACGATGATCGCACCACCGGTCGCCAGATCGTCGAATGTGAGCTTTCGGTGAAAACTGTCCCGGGCGATCATTGCACCGCTCGGCCCGCCAACCTGAACCGCCGCAGCATCCTGACCGCCGACCATTTCCAGAAGCTCCCAGACTGAATGACCGTAAGGAAGCTCGTAAATCCCAGGGTTTAAACAGTCACCGCAGACCGAGAACAGCTTGGTTCCATGACTGCCTTCAGTGCCCATGTCATGGAACCACTTCGCACCCTGGTCCAGAATGCGTGCGGCATGGCAGAAGGTCTCCACATTGTTGACCACGGTCGGATAGCCGAGATACCCGCGATTGACCGGGAACGGCGGGCGGGTTTTCGGCTCACCCGGCAACCCTTCACAAGAACTGATCAGGGCACCTTCTTCGCCGCATATGTAGGCACCCGCCCCCATCTGGATCCGAACATCAAAGTCGAAGCGCTTGGTGCCAAGGATCGCTTTCCCAAGCAGTCCGCGCCGGCGGCGTTCCTCTAGCACTTGTTCCAAGAGTTCGCGCAGGTAGACATACTCGCCGCGCAGATAAAGGATCCCTTCCTTCGCCCCAACCGCACGGGCGGCTATTGTCATACCCTCGATCAGAAGATGTGGCCGCTCTGTGAGAAGAACGCGGTCCTTGAAGGTGCCAGGTTCGCCCTCATCTGCATTGCAGATCACAAAGGACCGCTCAGCGCGCTCAGCTGCCGCAAATCGCCATTTGCGCCCCGTCGTAAATCCAGCACCCCCACAACCGCGCAAGCCGCTTTCTTCAATCATCGAGATAATCTGGGAGGAGGTGATGCTGACCGCTTTGGAAAGGCCCGCATCTTCGGGCACCGGCCCGAGAAGCACAGCACCGGCATGGCGGATGTTGTTGTGCACCATGCGCACTGCACGGTCATGCGGTGAGAGAGTGGCAAACCGGTCGCTGACAAGATCTTCTGGGCATCCGCCTGCTTTAATCGTCAGGGCCACTTCCCGCGCAGATTGAGCTGTCAGATTGGTCAGGACAATATCGTTGACCATCGCTGCAGGCGCTTGGTCGCACATACCAATGCAGGGAGTGTATTCAATGGACACGGCCCCATCTGCGGATGTTTCGCCAATCTTGACCCCGAGCGCATCTTCGAAAGCGGCTGTGACGGCTTCCAGTCCGGCATACCGATCGACAATATCGTCGCACAGACGGATGGTGGTCCGGCCTTTCGGCTTCAGGGACAGGAAGGAATAAAAGCTCGCGACCCCTTCGACCTCAATCCGGGTCAGGCCAGTTTCTTCAGCGATCTGGTCCATGGTCGCTGGTGCAATGCATCGGAAACGGTCCTGAATCTCGCGCAGGATATCCAGCATCCGGTGCTTGTCATTGCCGAAACGTTCGCAGATCTCGGCGATCGCACCGTCTGGTACCGGGGTCACGCTGCAAGCTGTCCTCGATACTCCGTTGCCAGCCTGCTGACCGTTATCCATGAATTTCTCCCAAGGTCCGGCAGGACCCGAATGCAAGCCTTTTTCACTTCGTAAGGCGACACACCCGGACCTGAGGTTCGCCGCATCACTGGCAAAACTCCGTAGCCCACACCGTTCCAGAGATGGCCTGACACGTCTTTGAGCAATATCAACGGACAGCAACCAAACGGCTCAGCCTGAGCCCGAATGCAGCACCTACAAAAAAGCCCAGGCAATGTGCCCGGGCTTTTGATAACCGTTGATGGTCGATTTTACATGCTGCACTCACCAGCGTAGGCATCCGCATGATCGCTCAAGCCGGTGGCAATGATCTTGTTGGTATAGACATCGCCTTCCTTGATGACTTCGCGGACATAGATGTCCTGGATCGGGTGGTGATTGTCGCCAAACTTGAAGTCACCACGGGTCGATGCGAAATCAGCTTCCTTGAGTGCCGCGCGGAATGCATCAGCATCCTTCACATCCGCCTTGGCCATCGCCGACAGCAGAAGATTGGCGGTGTCAAAGCCTTGTGACGCATAGAGCGACGGCAGGCGGCCATATTCAGCCTGGAAGCTTTCGACGAAGGCCTTGTTGGCCGGATTGTCGATGTCCTTTGACCACTGGCTGGTGTTTTTCACGCCCATCGCCGCATCGCCGACAGCTTGCAGAATGCCTTGGTCGAAAGAGAACGCCGGCCCAACGACCGGAAGGTCGATTCCACTGTCCGCGTACTGCTTCAGGAAGGAAATCCCCATGCCACCTGGCAGGAAAAAGAACACGCTATCAGCACCGGAGGCCCGGATCTGAGCAAGCTCTGCGGCGTAGTCAGTCTGGCCGAGTTTGGTATAAAGCTCGCCAGCCAGCTCACCACCATAAAACCGCTTGTACCCTGTCAACGCGTCTTTGCCGGCCGGATAGTTCGGCGCCAGAATGAAGCTGTTCTTGTAGCCTTGGTCCTTGGCGTAGGCACCGGCTGCTTCGTGCAAATTGTCGTTCTGCCAGGCCACATTGAAATAGTTCGGGTGGCAGCCTTTACCTGCGAGAGCGGATGGCCCCGCATTTGGCGACAGATAGAATTTGCCCTGGGCGGTTACAGATGGCACGACGGCCATAGCAAGATTTGACCAGATAATGCCGGTCAGAACGTCAACATTTTCCGACTGCACCAACTTGTCCGCCAGCTTCACAGCCACATCCGGTTTGCGTTGATCGTCTTCAACGATCACTTCCAGGTCGGAGTTGCCTGCCTGTTTCACAGCAAGCAGGAAACCATCCCGCACATCGATACCAAGCCCGGCGCCGCCACCGGACAACGTGGTGATCATGCCAACTTTGACCGGCTCCGCCACGGCGGCACCGCTCAGCATGGCCAGCACACTTGCTGTTGCCGCAAGTCTCTTCAACATCAGAACTTCCCCTCTGTTCAACTGCTCCCGGACCTTGTTTTTCAGGTCCTTGATCAGCAGCTTAACTCGAGGATCGGAATTGGCAATGCTTCTTCTGCTTGACCGTAAATCTTGCCAGGTGCGCTCAGAGTTCCGTCCGGACATGCCAGAGTTCGGGGAACAGTTCGACCTCCAGCATGCGCTTCAGATAGGTCACACCTCCCGTGCCGCCGGTGCCTCGCTTGAATCCAATCACACGTTCCACCGTGGTGACGTGATTGAACCGCCAACGCCGGAAGTAGTCTTCCAGGTCAACCAGCTTTTCACCCACTTCATAAAGCGCCCAATATTGTGCGGGATCACGATAGACCTTCTGCCAAAGGTCCACGATTTCGGGCACCTCGTCATGCGGTTTGTCCGATGGTTTTGCGATCACATGCTCAGGAACGTCCAGTCCTTGCCG
Source organism: Roseibium sp. R5 (assembly GCF_055755305.1). Lineage (NCBI taxonomy): Bacteria > Pseudomonadati > Pseudomonadota > Alphaproteobacteria > Hyphomicrobiales > Stappiaceae > Roseibium > Roseibium sp. R5. The sequence goes on along the minus strand of NZ_CM146910.1, from coordinate 1,935,041 downwards.
CTGCGCAAATGACAGCACCACCTGATAAAGGCTTGGCTTGGCAAGTTCCTGATGCAGCAAATCGACGTTTTCGGGGACATGTTCATGCGGACGGATCATCGCAAGATTGCGGTTTCCAAGGGCATATTCGATCAGGCGGTATTGCAGGGACTGGAACCCGGAGGACAATCCGAGTGAATCCCGGAACTGTGTGTAATCGCTTGGTGTCATGGTCCGAAGCACGTCCCACGCAGAATTCAATTGCTCCATGATCCTGCTGACACGTGCAAGCAGCTTCATCGCTTCCGGCATGTGATCTTCGGCAATGGCTGTCCGTGCCCCTTCCAACTCGTGAAGCATCAACTTCATCCAAAGCTCGGACGTTTGGTGTTGAATAATGAACAGCAACTCATCCGGAGCCTTCGACAAGGGAGCTTGCGAGCTCAGGATAGTCTCAAGACCGAGGTAGTCGCCGTATGACATTTTGCCGGAAAACGCCATTTCCGCGCCTTCAGTCTCAGGATTATAGCCACCAGACTGAGTTTCGTTTTTGTTGTTCATGAAACACCTCACCTCCAGAATCATCCGGGAAGGTTTCAGCTTCACTCAATCAAGGCAAGAACAAACGACCAGCGACAATTAAGTCTCAAACCTCACGCTGCGGCTTCAATTCTTTGCAGCATTCAAGATCGCAGTTGCTGAAAAATCGTACTGCGACAGGCCGGTCATAGCCTGACTGAAACGGAGAAAATCGATCTTGGCCCAGTTCTGATCACCCAACCGGTCGAGGAAGAGATTGACGTTATCCCGGGTGATCGCGGACATCTGGAAAGACACATTATCTAGTGCACTCTTGGGTGCGGGTCGGTTGTAGTAATCATAGAGCATCACGATGACCCAGGCTCCGGCGAAAAAATGACCGCCATGCGTCATGGTCAACTGTCCATTCTTGACCGCCTCCATCCCCGCTTTTGACCAATTCAACCCAGCAAAGGCAATATTCTCACCGGGCTTCATACCAAGCTCGATTGCTGCCCGTTTTGCTCCAAGGGCAATGGCGTCATTCGCGCCCCAGATGGCATCAACCTTCGTCCGATTCAAAAACGACTTTGTCCGCTCATAAGCAGTCTCTTCGTTCCAATTCACCGGTACTGCGCCGATTAGATCGACACCGCTGTCAGCCGCAGCCTGTTCCATACCCCTTTGCCGGTCGAGAGCCGCCGGCGTGCTATCGTCGCCGGTGAGGGCCAACATCCTTAGGCCGCCGTTGGCTGCACCTCCGGTTTTTCCGAAGGAGACTAGGGACTGCGCCATCTCATAGCCGGCCCATTCATTGTTTGGGGTAATGGACCCGATGATCGAGGACTGAACGCGCTCGTTCAAAACTCCGTACTGGGATTGGGTCAACGTGTTTAGAAGAAATACTGTCTCAACCGGCTGCCCATCAAGCAGCTGCATCAACCGGGCACCTTCCTGAAGCTCATTCACCAAGATGAAAAAGTCAGGCAGATCTCCCTTGCTGAGACGCTCCTGTAAGAGCTTCTCCATATAATAGGGTCGCCGGTCGGCATTCAAAATTTCAAGATCGACATCGAAGTCTGCAGCCGCCGCCTGCATGGTCTTTGAAACATGGCCCCAAAACCCGCTGTCCCCACCTGGATTAACGAATGTGACACGGAAGCCAGCGGCATGAACATTGGCCGCGCAAGCACTCACGAGAACACCGAAGGCCAGCAGGATGCTGCGCAGGATAGTCATGATAAGCACCGCCCCCTTCACAATTGAAGTGTTCGCGACCGATGCTTTATCCTATTACCGACATTCCGCATTGTATACGTTGTAAAAACACCTCATCAACCACTGCGGATCGCTCGGTCGTCCTTGTCAAAGAAGTGCATGCGGCTTTCATCGAACTTCAGTCCGATGCGGGTCCCTTCTGCGATTTCTTCACTGCCGCTGATCCGCACCAGGACAGTATCAAGGCCATCAAGCGCGACATAAAGGAACGTGTCAGCCCCGAGATATTCGGCAACCTCAACGGTGCCCGAACAGTGCCCCTCTTCCGGTGCAACAACCAGCATGTGTTCCGGCCGGATGCCCAGTTTGACCGGCGCACCGGATGCACCACCATGCGGGTAATGGCCACCGCCATGTCCATCGAGCGAGAACGTATCTCCTGTTACTGAACAGGGCAGAACATTCATCTTCGGGGACCCGATAAACTGGGCAACGAAAAGATTGTCGGGCCGCTCATAGAGTTCGCGCGGAGAGCCGACTTGCTCGATCTCGCCAGCCTGCAGGACAACAATTTTGTCCGCAAGTGTCATCGCCTCGACCTGATCATGGGTCACGTAGATCATGGTCGTTCCAAGACTCTTGTGGAGTCGGGCAACTTCGAACCGCATTTCAACACGCAGCGCGGCATCCAGGTTGGATAACGGCTCATCAAACAAGAAGGCGCTTGGTTCGCGAACAATGGCCCGGCCGATGGCAACACGTTGCCGCTGACCACCGGACAAAGCTTTGGGCCTACGTTCAAGGTAATCATCCAGCTTTAGAATCTCCGCCGCCGCGTTCACTTTCCGGTCGATCTCCGCTTTTGGCACGCCTGCAGTCTTCAGGCCGAACCCTACATTCTCCCGAACGGACATGTGCGGATAAAGCGCATAGGACTGAAACACCATTGAAAGACCGCGCCCGGAGGGCGGCAATGCGGTGACGTCCTTGCCGTCAATCTCGATTGCGCCGCGGCTCGATTCTTCAAGTCCGGAAATCAGACGCAGCAAAGTGGACTTTCCGCACCCGGATGGGCCGACAAAGATGACGAATTCACCGTCCTGGATATCGAGATCAATTCCCTTGATGACTTGCAGATCACCGAACCACTTCTCGACACTCTTGAGCTGGATTGCACCCATATCTGCTGCCCCCTTAAGCCGCTTGATCTGCTTGCGATGGTCTTGCCCAGGCAAGCCAGATCGCCGCTGTCCAAGAGAATGATCCGCCACCGGCAGCTTCTGCCGTTTCCGGGCTGAAATATTCCGCAAATCCGCCGGTTTGAATGAGCGCCGCCGTGTCACGCCGAAGCCTGTCAGACCGGCCTGGGTCACCAACTTCCGCGAAACCGCGAGCAATCATGAAATTGACCATCGCCCAGACAGGGCCGCGCCAGTAACGCAAATGCTCATAGGCTTGATGCTCCGGATCGTAGGACGGCATCAGATATCGCACCTTTGCGCTGATCCGGTCGAAATGTTCCTGAAGCGGCTTTAACACCTCAGGATCAGTAAGGCCTGCATAGGGCGCAAGGAAAGACGCACTTGAAACACCGTCGGTCTGTTTCCCGGTTCGCAGGTTCATGGCAACGTGTGCCTTGAGCTCTGCATTCCACAGACGCGCAGCGCCCGTTTCCATCCGGCTGATCCATCCCTCAATTTCCGGCTGCGCGGCAGTTTCTCCGAGGCGATCGGCGAGTGCCAAGAGATCTCGGCAAGCTCTCAAGAGAATGAAGGTAATACCGGGGTCAGCCACAAAAAACGGACAGGTTCGGGCAACCTTCTCGGGATCCCAACCCACTTTCCGGCAAGCCGCAACGATAGAAAGGTAGCGGTCATAGTCCTCTTTGTGCGGGCGCATGGCCGGATCGACATGAGAGGTATCTTTCCGCTCGTATGGAGCGACATCCTTGATTTCGACACCGCGCAAGGCGTCATCCCAGTCCGGAAGATTGTCCCGTCCTGATTCCCAGGGATGAATCACAGCAATTACGCCGAGATTGTCTGGATCCCGGTAAGCCATGAACCAACGGTGCCATTGAAGGATTTTTGGGAAGAGCAACTTCGCCCGATCCAGAGCGGCGTCAGAGGCATCAAGTTCCAGCAAGTCCTGGACGATGGTTGCGGCGACCGGAGGCTGAGAGTGGCCTGAACTTGGAATGGGTCCGCCATCTGTTCCCCAAACGGATGGGCCGGGGAAGTAACTCGGATCGTCCTTCCGGAACAGGATATGCGGGACCATCCCGTCTCGCCATTGCCCCTCGAAGAGAAGCTCTATCTCCCGCCAGGCCCGGTCGGTGTCGAAGGTCGCAAAACCTCGGGCAACAAAGACCGAATCCCAGTTCCATTGGTAGGGGTAAAGCCCCTTTGTCGGCACCGTGTATCCACCCTGGTCGTTGTCGGTCAGGATTTTCCGGGCGACTTGGTCTAACTCAATCTGTGACACGAAGATCTCCTTGAGCTTCTTGTGAGCTCTTTGATGAGTTGGTTAGCCCTTCACACTGCCGGCCGTCAGGCCTTGGACAAGGAAGCGTTCGAACCAAAGAAAGATGAAGAGAACCGGAACGGTCGCGATCACTGCGCCTGCCATAAGGTGCTGGCGCGGAACCTCCGAAGAGTTCAGCGAAACCACACCGCGCGACAGGGTAAATATGTCCGGATCATCGAGGAACATGAAAGCAAACAGGAACTCGTTCCAGGCAATCATGAACACATAGAGCGATACAGAGGCCAATGCCGGCAATGACAACGGCAGCGTGATCTTCATGATCACCCCAAGCCTGGACAATCCGTCCATCAGGCCAGCTTCTTCCAATTCAGACGGCAAACCTCGGAAATAACCTTGCAACATATAGAGCGCGACCGGAATTGTTGTTGCTGGATAGACAATCAGCAAACCGGTCAACGTGTTGCGCAGCCCCAGCTGTGAGAAGACGGCATAAAGCGGGATCACAAGAACAATCGCCGGAACCATGTAGATCAGGAGCACCGAACGGGACAAAAGCGCCTGCCCCGGAAACCGCAACCGGGAGACCGCATAAGCGCCGGGCACCGAAAACAGCAGCGTCAGGATCACGGTACCCACCGACACGATGGCCGAGACCATCAGATAGCGGCCGAAATTGAACTGCGTGAAGAGCTCGACATAGGACCGGAAGAGCCCGTCAAACCCTTGCGAGAGGTCGATCGACAGATCAAGCGGATTGGCAAGCAACGCCTGCTGACTTTTCAGCGATGTCATCACCATCACGTAAAAGGGCAGCGCGACGATAATCGTGAAGACGACGAAACCAATTCCCTTGAAGATTCGGATGTAGATCACCTCGCGTTCGTACCGCGACATCGACCCGAGAGTTGCGCCATTAAGGCTCACATGGTTGGCCGCCGTGACGCTGGCAACGAAGGCGAGCAGTCCGGCCAATTGCCAAAAGGGAACGTTGTTTAGAGGCAAAGTGAAAGGCGCCGCGAACGTACCCAACAGCAGAATCAACGTCAGGACGACCGCGGACAGCACCCAGGCAGGCATCCCTTTTATGTCCGCAGTCTGCCTCCAAACCAGAGCCAGCGCTCCAATCAAGCCCGCCACTCCCGCGGCGGTCGCCTGAGGCAGAGCCACTTCGCCAGTGATAAGGGTCAAGGTAACCCCGATCACCACCATGGCAATCACGCCCCAAATAAGGCCCGTGATGGCTATCAGAAGAATGCTGCCGGGTCTCATAGGCCTTCCTCCTTTGGTGAGAAGTGCAGGAAGAGTGTCGCGAACGTAACGAGGACAACAAAGATCACCACGGCTACCGCAGCCCCTGCTCCAAGGTTGGACAGGGCAAACCCTTGTTCATAAACATCAACTGTCAACGTTCTCGTTCCGGCATTCCCGCCAGTCAGAAGGAAGATGTCGTCGAACTTGTTGAAGGTCCAAATGAAACGGAGAAGGAACAGGACCGACAGGATGCCCATCAACTGCGGCAAGGACAGGTACCAGAACTGCTGTAGCGGCGTTGCACCATCCATTTCAGCCGCTTCATAGATATCTGTGTTGAGGGACTGCATGCGCGCGAGAATGAACAGGAAAGACAAGGGGAAGTAACGCCATGCCTCAAATGCAATCACGGTCGACAGCGCCAGAGGAAACTCCATCGGGATCCCGAAGAATGAAAACTCCACGGCCCGCTGACCAAAGAAATTGATCGGGTCCGCAACTACACCCATTTTCGTCAAAAGCGCGTTTAAGGTTCCGGAAAACGGGTCGAACAGAACCACCCAGGTGAAGGCAACGGCAATCACCGGCGAGACGTAAGGAAAGAGGAACAGTCCGCGAAGAAACCCGCGCCCCCTGAACGTCGTGTTCAAAAGTTGAGCAGCAAACAGCCCGAGCACCAATGCTCCGGCAGTTCCGAAGATCGTGTAATAGAACGTCACCCGCAGCACCGACCAAAATTCATCTGCATCAAAGATCCGGACGAAATTGTCGAAGGTGAAGTCGAGGTTTGTCAGGACATTGTCTGCATCGCCCGACACCTCGGGGATGCTTGCCCGCTCGGGGCGGTCAGCTGCCAAATAGGCCGGGGTTACTGTTCCCTCAAAGCGCAGCCGCTCACGCCATTTTGGCGGAACAGTTCCGATGTCACATGTGATCGACACGCCTTGAAGCGCGCAAACCTCAGGCACGCTCGTTACGTCGAACCCGTCAGGGAGTGTGTCCCGCAAAACAACATCCCGGATTTCCTTGTCCTGCGAGGAGTTGCGCAGCCGGTATTCGAGTGTCGCCGCATCGCCTGCACTTTCCGGATTGCCGCGCATGCGTTCGTTTACCAGCACACTTGGGGGCCGGAGGTCCGCGAGTTGAACCGGCTTGAAGCTGATCCAGAAATTGGCAAGCAACGGACCGGCAACAATGGCGAGAATGATCAGGAATGTTGGCGCCAACATCAGGTAGGCGAGCCGCATCTCCCGTCGTTGCATCGGTCCAATGCCTTTCGGCGGCCGGCGCTCAGCGATGGTCTTGTCCTGCGCGGTCATGGTTTCCTGCTCAAGTTTCAAACGGACAGAGATAGGGCAAAAAGTCCCTGTGCCTCGACGGTTCAACCCGTCGAAACTTCATAGTGCAAAGGCCCTCTTTCAATGAGGGGTGATGGCCGATGGGGTTGGCCCGTGTTCGAGAACACGGGCCATTTTGCAGTTACTGGATCTTGGCCAGTTCTTCGTTCATCTGAGCAACGGTCTGTGCTGCGTCCCGTTCGCCATCAATGTATTCCCGGACAAGCCGGTTGATCGCCTGGCTATTGATAATCTTGGAGGCCAAAGACAACTGTCCTTCCTTGACGCCCCAACGCGCAGCCGTATCGAGACCGGCAACAATGGTGCTGATGGTCTCGGCATCATAAAGATCGGTCAACGGTGCCTTGCGGTCCACACCAACCGGCAACTTGGACCAGCCTTCAACAAACGCTGTCGGATTGTCTTTGGTGCCTCGGCGGATTGGGAACTTGCCCTCCGGTGCGATCGACAGGGTCGACATGTAACCGTCATCCATCGAGAACTCTACAAACTGCATGGCAGCGTCCGTGTCCGCATCGTTTGTGATGCCGAAGTAACGCACATCCCCCCAGGCAGCGCCATCCGGATTTGACGGGCCCTTCAAGGTTGTCACGATACCGGTTTTTGACGCCAGTTCTTTGGATGTCGGGTCATCGGAAATGGTTGGCGGGGCACTGTCGCGAAGACCGGCGAGCTCATCGAGAATGAACGGAGACCAGATGATCATGGCCGCTTTGCCGGCAAAGTATAGCTCGCGAGACTGCTTCCAAAACAGATCTCCTGGAGGAGATGCCTCTGCAATTGCTTTATAGAACTCGAGTGCTTCGATCGTCTTTTTCTCGTCCAGCGGCTTGAAGCCGTCATTGCCAACCGGGCTGACGCCATTGGCCAAAAGAACATGCTCGAGCACCTGGCTCATAAAGTTCTCATCAACCTTGGTGGCTGCGACGAATGCAAACATTTTCGGCGGGTTATGCAGTTTCTCAACCGCTGCCAAAATGTTCTCGTAGCTGTCAGGAGCTGCGAGGCCATTCGCATCGAAAAGATCCTTGCGATAGACAACCATTTGTGTCCAGCCATCAACCGGCACAGAAGCAATCCCACCTTCGACCGCGGCCATTGCCACTGCGCCAGGCGCAAATGTATCGGTTCCCAGATTTTCCAGAACCTCTGTCGCCGCTTCGGTGTCCAGGATACCGGCCTCTGCCCATGGCAGCGCATACTGCAGGGTGTGATAAATCACATCCGGCAGATCACCGGCAGCGAAAGCTGCGGTAGCACGGGTTCCAAGATCGGATTCCGTGACTGGAATGACATCAACCTCGATGCCGGTTTTGTCCTTGAAGGCCGCAGCCAGTTCTTCCTGTTTCGCCAGCCGCTCCGGCTGCTCTTCCGTCGTCCAGAAACGCAGGGTTTGCGCCTGAGCCACCGTAATGCCCAATGCGAGTACACCCGCAATGGTCGAGGTCAGGAAAGTGCTCCTCCCAATCATGTCAGTCTCCCTTACTGCCAGTTATGGCTGTTGGTTCAGCCGGGACCGGAGCACTTCTGCCAGTGCCTCCGGTGTCTTATGCGGCGCGCCGTCTGATACGCGCCGGATCAAAGTTGCTTCTGAAAGTGCCTTGAGGGTCTTCGGATCTTTGCCGTCTAAAACATCGATCAACATCCGGGCGACGCGGCTGCCTGCTTCCGACGCACTTTGCGAAAAGGTGGTAAGCGGCGGCTCGAGATAGTCACCAAAGGGCAGTCCGTCATAGCCGATGATCGTGACATCAGAACCGACGGTCAGGCCATGTTTCCGGCAATATTGAATAGCGCCAATCGCAAGCGCATCTGTCACGCACAACAAGGCGGTGGGCGGCAGATCGTTGCCCGCCAGAAGTCGTTCCGCTCCAGCAAAACCGCCTTCTTCGTTGAGGTCCACGAATGTTTCAAGAGCGGGATCATAAGATACGCCCAACGCCTCGAGACCGGCACGGTAGCCATCCCGGCGCTGGAGCGCGAAATTCAGCTCTAGCGATCCGCCTATGAATCCGATGCGGCTGTGTCCGAGGCTGTAGATATGCCGCACGCCATCGGCGAAGGTTTTTTCATTGTCGATGTCGAACCACGCATGGGTGTCAGGAAGATGCGACCGGCCGTGCGTGACGAAGGGAAAGCCTTGTTCGCTCAAGAACGCAATACGCGGATCTTCAACTTCGGTTCTGGTGAGAATAAAACCATCGACCTTCCGCCGGGCAATAAGACGCTGAAGCGTCTCGATCATGTGATCCCGCGAGTGGGCGGTTGTCACCAGGAGATCAATCCCGAGTTCATCCAAGGCCCGTGCAATTCCATCGATAAACTCAGACAGAAATGGATCAGCGCCATTGCCATGCCCAACGGGTATGACAATGCCGAGCGTATCCTGCCGACCCCGTTTCAAGTTACGGGCAGTCGCCGACGGCTGATAACCAAGATCCTTGACGGCTTTCAGGATGCGCTCGCGGGTGGCTTGGGAAATGTCGGTGTAATTGTTCAGGACCCGCGAAACGGTTCCCTTTGCGACGCCCACATGGCGCGCAACGTCGTCAATCGTCACTGACCCGCGGTGACCCGACATTTTTCCTCCCAAAGGCCGAGCGGCCCGAATTTCTTTATGCCTGCGGCTCAGATGATCGAAGGCGATTTATTTCGATAATGGTTCCAAAACCGATTTCGGAAGTCAACAAAATCGGTTTTGGAAACTCAAAAATTCGTTTTTGCAGAACGGGAAGGCTTTGGCAGATAAACGAAACTTCAATCGGAAAGGTTTCGGAACAGATCCAAACAGCGCCAGCTTGGCAGTGTTACCACGCACACACTCCCCTGAGAGTATGCCTCTATCGGTAAATCAGAAGAGCACTCGCCCGCAGCTGGTCGACCAGTACTTTATACAAAACAGTTAAGCCCGCGCAGAAAAGGCGCGGACTCGATGTTGGCAGATCTGAAAACAGGCCGCTAGAACGGTACACCCGAGACCAGAATGACATTCGCATAAGGTGTGCATTCGCCCGTGCGAATAACGGCGCGCGCCTGCTTCGTCCGCGTTTTGAAGTCCTCGTGAGGCACCCGGTCATGCTCGATCGGCTTGCCGGTTTCCGCAGCCCAATGGGCCAGCCGAACTTCGATCTCGGTCGCCAGTTCCGCACTTGCCTCTTCGGCGAAAACAGCTTTCTCGACTACCAATTCGCTCGTCAGAACATCCAGGATATCAAAGAAGCCGGGCACCCCAGGCGAAACAGCCAAGTCAATGACATCGACGCCCGGCGGCACCGGAAGACCAGCGTCTGCAACAACGATTTCATCCATGTGCCCGAGGGAGGCGATCAGCGTACTCATGTGCCGATTCAGCATCGGGGTCCGTTTCATGGGCGTTTCCTTCGCATCCTTTATCGGTCAAGTCAGGGAAACCAGCGCCTCACAGAGCGGCACCGGGTCGTAATAAGGATCTGATTTGCTGGATATCAGATCCAGCCGCAAAACGGTAATGCCAAGTTGCTCCACTGCCCCGATATCATCTTCTTCCGTGCTTTGATCCGTTACGACAAAATTCAACAGCTGTTCGACCGGGCAATCGCTACCGGCATCTTTTCGAAGATAAGCAAGCAATGCCTGAACGCGATCCTCAAGCGTCATTCCGGGCGCTTCGGGATCATGACCCAAACTGGGCACATACACTTTGGGAACCGTGCGGCTGGCAACAGCTCGGCCAACACCCCGAGGCAAAAGGCTGGCAATCAGGCTTGTGTACAGGCTGCCGGGGGAATAGCAGATGAGATCCGCAGACTGCACCAAAGCCGTATTGCGTTCCGGGAACACGGACACCGCCGGTTCCCGTGTTTGCAAGCTTCTGTTCAGGAATATCTCCTCAATCGGCGACGTCAACGGCGCTTGTTCTTTGCCTGTGAGAAGGTGCTGTCCGACGACAATGTCGCCGGTTTCGAGCTTGGCCGCCAGATGCAGATTGTCATCGGATACAGCCTTAACATGGCCGAGCACGCCAACCAGTTTTGCGACCAGGAAGATAATAGGTTCCAACTGTTTGTTTTGGTTAAGATAACCACCGGCAAGAATGAGATTGCCGATGCTTGCGCCGCGCAAATCAAACGTTGGCGGGCACCCCTTCTGAAACGTCCGCAGCTGGTTTTGAATGAGCGTCCGCATCGGTTGTTCAACGACTGCCACGAGCGGATGGATGCCGGCGATCATCGCCTCAAGCTCACCTGCCAGTTCCTCTTGTCCAGACTCTTTGGCAAACCGATGCGTGAACAGCCGGAACACATCGGGCTGACCAAGAACGGTTTCATCTGCAAGAGCCATCAGACGGCTTCTGAGATCACCTATCGCAGGCATATCGAAGGCAAGCCGCAACCCTTGTGAACTGCCTCCGGAATCAAAAGGCGTCACAAGGTGAATGGAGTTGTGCGTATACCTTTTCAGGCACCTTGAAACATCATTCAGCGCGGAGCCGCCGCTAAAGAACAAAAGCCGCGGACCGAGCTTGGGATTGGACGAAAACCGCGCAATACGGAATTGGTCCGGCATTCGCACTGCCCGGGTAAGGGTCACTTCAGACACGCGGCTTCCTTTTTGCCCATTCTTTCGAGGTGTTTCAGGTCATTTGCCACTAGAATAACAAAAAGGAGTTACCTCTCTGTGACTTAGATGGAGATTGGCGATCCAGCGTTTCCATCAGCCACAGCGAATATCAGCCACGAGAATGCCGTCTGCACCACCTTCGCAAGCAGCGATCAACATTGCAGCGGCCTTTTGATGATCCGGATGCGGCGCATAGTCGGCAAGAACAGCTTCATCGCTGACCGTTACAATAAACCCATATTGAAACGGCTTCGATTTGCCCTCCAGATCGAGGTTCGGACCATGTGTGACTGAAAGCACGCCAGAAAGTTTATCTACTAGCCCTGAAATCAACGCCATCGGTTCAACGAGCGCTGATAGATTATCCGGATCCCTCAACGACAGCAAAACACAGTGCTGCAGCATGCCTCACACTCCATTGATGTAAATTGCCCGGAAATCATTCACATTCGTCAGTGTTGGACCTGTCACGACCTGATCACCAATTGCTCTGAAAAACTCATGAGCATCATTCCGGTCAAGCGCGTCACTCATCGACACACCCCTCGCAGTGGCCCTGGAAGGGGTGTCAGGACCGATAATCGCGCCGGCCACTTCGGCTGCGCCATCGACACCGTCTGTATCGCAAGCAATCGCATGGATACCCGCTGCACCTTTGAGCGAATTTGCCAAAGCTAATGCATATTCTGCATTGGGACCGCCAACTCCGTCGCCGCGCCGCGTAACCGTCAATTCTCCACCCGACAACAGGATCAAAGGCCGCTCTGATGCTCCCCGCTCTTTTTGCCTTTGCAGAGCAAGGTCCGCATGTGTTGCGGCAACATCTCGCGCCTCGCCTTCCAAGGCATCACCAAGGATCTCGACGTCGCATCCAGCCTTCCCTGCAAGGCTTCTCGCAGCTTCCAAGGACTGCGACGGCGCGGCAAAGATAGTGTTTGTCACGCGGCCCAGACGTTCATGGTCTGGCGGCAAAACTCCGGTTTGCCCAGAGAGGACCTCCGAAACCGAGCCCGGTACATCTATGCTCCATCGTGCGAGGATTTGAAGGGCATCTTCCGGAGTACTGCCGTCCCCGACCGTTGGCCCGGACCCGATCTCAGCCGGATCATCTCCTGGAACATCGGACAAAAGCAATGCCACCATCTTTGCCGGATAAGCAGCGGCCGCAAGCTGCCCCCCCTTCACCCGGCTCAGATGCTTGCGAACAACGTTCATTTGGCCGATCGGCGCGCCGGATGCGAGCAGCGCCTGATTGACCGCCTGTTTCTCTTCAAGACTGATGGCTCCTGCGGGTGCGGTCAAAAGAGCTGATGCACCACCGGAAATGAGGGCAAGAACGCAATCATCCCCGTCAAGATTGGATAGCAACTCCAGCATGCGTTTCGTCGCGTCCTGTCCGGCCTTGTCCGGCACCGGGTGCGCAGCCTCGACAATCTCAATGCCCTTTGTGGGGCGCCCATAGCCGTAGCGAGTGATGACCAACCCTTCACAAGCCCCCCATTCTGCCTCAACGGCCTCTGCCATTCGTGCGGACGCTTTTCCAGCACCGATCACAACAACCCTGCCATCAGGTTTTGCAGGCAACTGGCTCGCAAGGCTCTTCATCGGATCAGCAACCTCAACGGCCCGCTCAAAAAGAGCACGTAGCAACTCTTGGGGGTTGGTAGCCATATTCTGTCTCCAAGACGAAAAGGTTGGGAGTTCTTTTGAGCGCAAAAGCTGAATGAATTGCAAGCTATGCTTGGCTGGAAAAGGACCACTTCGGATCTTGTGGTGGTATAGATTGGACGAAAATCAGAGTTCCGGTCGCTTTTGTAACCACCCAAGGCACCGCCACATACCCCTCTACCGCAGGATTGATCATGACAGTGGATCCAGTACTTCAATCACCCGCCTTTGTGGATGCCATTCGAAACCCGAAAGATCCAAACCATCTGATGGTCATCAAACCGGTCACGCGGAACATCCGCGTTTTTGCAGGTGAAGCCCTGCTTGCCGAGACAACAAATGCCATTCGTGTAATGGAGGTTGGTAGAGGCGTTTATGATCCGGTCATCTATGTACCGGAAAACAGCCTCCAGTCGCCCTTCTCTGAGCTTAGCAAATCGACGCATTGCCCGATTAAAGGAGATGCGAGCTATGTAGCCATTGGCGGAGATGAGATTGGCTGGGTCTATAAGACACCGCTTCAGATGAGCCTCCAGCTGAAAAACCACTACGCGTTTTGGCCAGACAAAGTCAGGATCGTCGAAGGCAACTAGCGAAAGGACGAGCCGGACCGAAGCCGGCAACCAGAGCTTGATACCTAACAAAAGCCGACGACATCATTGCTTCCCCAAAAGAAATTGTCACTGGAAACTGTGTGTGGTAGCTAGCGACAACTCTTCGGCAGCTTAACTGGCTGCCACCAGTATTTAGCTTTAACTGCGAAAACGACTTTCCGAGAAAACGCAAAAATGCGGCCGGCAAAATGAATTATCCGTTTCGCGATCAATACCACCGCTTAAGAAAACCATTGCTGCGGCTGTGCGACTCACTTCTGCCGGCACGTCCCCGTTCAGATCTGCTGCAGCCTTTGCTTGAGCGCACAAGTGACCCTTTCTGTTTTGAAACGGCCGCCCCAATGCCTGAACAAGCAAGAGCGTGGGCAGAAGAACGAAAAGGCGCGACAGAGAGGGAAGGCCTTTACAAAGCCCTGGCCCCCTGTTCAGTCGACCCCAAGATTGGTGTCCTGTTTCACCAAGGGCGCGTGATCTGGAAAACCAGTGACTTGCCAGAACGCGAGCGCAGTCCGCTCTTTTTTGCCCATAGGAAGTCACCCTCCCGCCAACTTCCAGAAGCTATCGTGCTTCATCACGTCTTCGGCGATAACTATTTCCACTTTTTCATGTTCATCATGAACAAGGTTTGGCTGGTGGAACAGTTCGGCTTGCCGCGCTCGATCCCCTTTCTTGTAAATGCGGTATCAGCCAACACACCGTTTTTTCGTCAGGCTCAGGAACTGGGCGCGTTCTTTGGACGCGATGTTATCGTTCAAGGTCGGCGAGAGATCGTAAAGGTCGATCAGGCATATTTGGCTTTACCATTTTTCTGCAACGCGGACACGATGACGTGGATTGCCAGCGTGTTCAGGAATAAAACCCCTGAACAGCCTGACAGACCTGTCTTCACGATCCGGAGCAGCACGGCCCCCAATGGCCGTTTGTTTCGAAACCAGGACAAGGTTTCACGCCTTGCCGAGAAAGCTGGTTTTGAGGTGCTTGATCCGGCAACCATGACCCTCAAGGAACAGGCAAACCGGTTTGCAAAGGCCCCCATTATTGCCGGTGCTCACGGGGCTGCCTTGACAAATATGATTTTCCGCGCAGGAAAACCGACAGGCATTATCGAGCTGTTCAGCCCGAGCATGGGCTCTCCGCATTATGCAATGATGGCTCGCGAGTTTGGCTTTTGTTATCGCTCGACGCTCACGAAGAACCCGGAAGGCCGGACGTTCACCGCCAGCACCGAAGTCGATCTCGTCGAACTGGAAAAAATGTTCGACGATATGCTGGCACAGGTTCAAACGTAAGAAATCATAGTCCAGATACACTGGCGCTTGCTGCACTTTGCCGCATCCGGGATCACGTGAAGAGAAATGTAAATCAATCTGATGGCGTCACCGCAAGACCTCTCGACCGTCACACGTTTAATCGTGACCTTTAACAGCGCGGACGTGCTTGAGTACTCACGTATCCCGGCGCACGAGCTTGCGACACTCGCTGTCGACAATGCCAGCAGTGACAATACACCCGCCGAGGCTCAAACTCTTGGCTATGAGGTGCTGAACCTCGACCAGAACGTCGGATACGCCAACGCGATTATGGCCGGCCTTGAAAAGATCGAGACCGAATTCGCACTGATCGCCAATCCTGATGTGCAGATTTCAACAAAGGCCGTGCAAGCACTCTTGGGCGCAGCTGCACGAAACTCTGATTGCAGTCTTTTCATTCCGAGAATCTTCAAGCCGGACGGCAGCGAGTTCTTTCGCTACGAAACCAGGTTTGATCCGCGTGTACGAAACCGCGTTCCCCCATCAACAGATCAAAACGTGGATACCGTCAGCGGCGCAGTATTGCTAGTGCGGAGAAAGCCATTCATTCAATACGGCGGCTTCGACACGAATATCTTTTTGTATTTTGAAGATGATGAACTTTCGCTGCGATTTCGAAAACTCAATCAACCCATGCGCTTTGTGGCTGACGCCAGCGCCAAGCATATTGGAGATGGGTCTTCAGGAAATACCGTCTCGGCCAACCGGATCAAGGACATTTCCTTCGGCTGGTCGTGGGGCTATTTGATGGACAAAATGCAGCTTGGAAACCGCTGGATTACGTTCTTCAAAATTCTCGGCAAACTGCTGGTCTATGTTGCCAGCTTCCGGTCAGGCAAAGCGCGGCGGCAAATAGGCATAGCCAACGGCTTTCTCAAGAACCTCGCGGGTCAACCCGCGCCATTCTTGAGAAATTCCAAGTAAATTACATGTCGACTAAAAAGTCCTGAGATCAGGCGACCGCGCGGGCCAGAGCACACTGTGACCAAAGGTCGTTGATCGCATTGACAAGACGTTCAATGTCATCTGCCGTGTGCAATGGCGTCGGGGTAAAGCGCAGCCGTTCCGTGCCGACCGGCACGGTTGGATAGTTGATCGGCTGAACGTAAATGCCATAGGTATCCAGCAAAATGTCCGAGATCCACTTGCACTTCTTCGCATCACCCACCATCACCGGGACGATATGGCTCGGGTTGTCCATGTGCGGGATGCCGCTTTTGTCCAGCGCTGCGCGAACTTGAGCCACCCGGTCTTTGTGCGCCTTGCGTTCAAACGGGCTGGCTTTCAGGTGTTTGATCGAAGCAGCGGCTCCGGCCGCAAGAGCCGGCGGCAAAGCCGTTGTAAAAATGAAGCCGGATGCAAACGAGCGAATGAAATCAACCACGGTCTTGGAACCGGTGATGTAACCACCCATGACACCGAAAGCCTTGCCGAGGGTGCCCTCGATGATGGTCAACCGGTCCATGAGGCCTTCTTGTTCGGCAACACCACCACCGCGCGGGCCGTACATGCCGACGGCATGAACTTCATCAAGGTAGGTCATGGCGCCGAACCTGTCGGCGACGTCGCAGATTTCCTTGATCGGAGCGATATCACCGTCCATGGAATAGACGCTCTCGAATGCCACAAGCTTCGGTGCATTCGGGTCATCAGCTGCCATCAGACGCTCAAGGTCGGCGACATCATTGTGCTTGAAGATCCGCTTTTCGCAACGGGCGTGGCGAATGCCTTCGATCATAGACGCATGATTGAGCGCATCGGAATAGACGATCATTCCTGGAACTTCTGATGCCAGCGTTCCGAGCGCCGCCCAGTTCGACACATAGCCGGACGTGAAAATAAGCGCCGCGTCCTTTGCATGAAGGTCCGCCAGCTCTTTTTCCAACAAGACGTGATAGTGATTGGTGCCGGAAATGTTTCGGGTCCCACCTGCGCCAGCGCCGCACTTTGAAAGCACGTCCTGCATGGCGTTTGTCACCTTCTCGTGCTGCCCCATGCCAAGGTAGTCATTTGAGCACCAGACGGTCACTTCCTGGGTTGATCCATCTTCGCGGTAACGCGTTGCCTTCGGGAAATCGCCTGAATGCCGCTCCAAATCCGCGAACACGCGGTAATTGCCATTATCATGGAGTTTGCTCAGTCGATCTTCCAGGTACGCATTCACGTCCATGGTGCGGCTCCCTCAATCCGCCAGGTCCAGCCCCGGCTGCTCATTCATTTCCACATCAGCCTGCGTCCGGGCTGCGCGTTCGCTCTTCAAAAAGGCGATCTGGCTCATTTCGGCCAGAGGCTCACCTTATATTCATTCAAAACTAAATATCAAACTTAGTTCCATGACAAAAATCAAAAACGGCTCTGCGGCGATACGCCATAGGCCGAAGATTGCCGACGAGCCCAACCCACGTATGCATGCTCCCTGAGATTATCGCTTGCACATCACCGCAAAACATGAATACTGATTCATGTTTGAAGAAACCGGAATTGATCCATGGGAACCACCGCCGCACCGAACAAGCACGCGTCCGCGAAAACGAGCGCAAAAGCTGCGACACCGCAGCCCAAGACGGCGCGCGGTGAAGCTACAAGGCGCGCCATACTGGCGGCGGCAGAACGGGTCATTGGAGAAAAGGGATACAACGACGCCTCCATCGGTCACATTACCAGCGAGGCTGGTGTCGCCCAAGGTACCTTTTACATCTATTTCAAAACCAAGGAGCAGGTCTTCTCGGAACTGGTCTTGGAGATGGGCCGGCTCGTCCGTCACTCGATTTCCGAATCGACGTCAACGCTGACGGACCACCTGAATGTCGAGAAGGCCGGCCTGACCGCATTCTTGAGGTTCGTGCGAGCCCATCCAAACCTTTATAAGATCGTTCAGGAAGCCCTGTTCGTTGATCCAGCCGCATACCGCGAGTACTACGCGAAATTCGCTTCCGGATACCGGGTAGGCCTTACAGCCGCAGTCAAAAAGGGTCAGATTTCTGAGGGTGATGCGGAAACGCGGGCGTGGGCTCTGATGGGAATTGCCCGCGCGCTCGGAGAGCAACTGGTCGTCTTCAATACTCAGAAAACCATTCCCGAGCTTGTCGACAGCGCCCATGATTTGATCGCCAACGGCCTGAAGCCATGACCCTGGTAGATACCGAGCACAAAGATGGTGCCATATGGCTCTATCTGAACCGGCCTGCGCGCCACAACGCACTCACCCAGCCTCTATTAGATGAGCTTTTTACAGCACTCAAACTGGCTGAAGCAAAGAAACCTACGGCGCTCGTCCTCTCCGCAAGGGGCCGCAGTTTTTCGACCGGTGGAGATATCGGCGGTTTTCTCGACCAGGCAGGATCACAAGACCAGCTGCTGGCCTACGCGGATCAGCTGGTTGGCGCCCTGCATGATGTGGTCCTGTCTCTTCTTGCCTTTCCATCACCGGTTCTGGCAGCCGTGAACGGCCCTGTCACCGGCGGTTCAACAGGCTTGGTGCTGGCAGCAGACATGGTCGCGCTGTCGAACACCGCATTCATTCAACCATACTATTCTGAAGTTGGATTTGCCCCGGATGGCGGCTGGACAGCAATGCTGCCCGAAAAGATCGGCACCGCCAAAGCACTGGAAATTCAGTATCTCAACTCGCGGCTCTCAGCGGAAGAGGCACGGCGTTTCGGACTGGCGACCCACGTTTGCGCCCCATCCGATATTGAACCGAAGATAGCAGAATGGGTCACCGGAATTTCCTGCCGATTTGCGCAGACCCATATCGCGACGCGTCAAAACGTCTGGGATGAACCGCGCCGGCAACTGGTGAAGGAGCGGCTTGATCGGGAAAAGGCCCGGTTCCTCGACCTGATCTCCAGACCGGAAACGCTCGCCGGCATGCAAGAATTTACAAAACAAAGCGCCTGAGCATCAGCACTAGAGCTGACCAGGATCCAAGTGTTGGGAGGACACATGGAGTTCTTGACCGATATGGCCGCCAAGCGGGCGGAACTGACACCTGACGCTGTGGCCTTTACCGATCATGACAGCGGGCTCGCATATACATTTTCCGACATCAACATCCGCGCAAATCAGCTGGCCAATCGCCTGCTCGAAAACGGCTTGTCACGGGGCGATCGGATGGCGGTGCTCTGTCACAATCATCCAGATTTCTTTGTTCTCCTGTTCGCCGCTCAGAAGTCCGGAGTATTGTTGGTGCCGCTCAACTGGCGTCAGCCCGTGGCCGAGCTCAAGCCCATTCTGCAAGCCTCCCGGTCCAAGGTCCTGTTTCACGACGAGGCGTTCACCGAGGCCGCAAAATTACTTGCAGCAGAAACTGGTCTGGAGCTGGTTCCGATCGGCGCGATTGATGATGGCAAGAGCGCGCTCAACCAATACCTTGAGGGCTCCACAACTTCCGCGCCCAACGAAGCCGCCATCAAGGCAAGCGAGCCCTGGTATCTGCTTTACACATCCGGCACGACAGGCCTACCCAAGGCCGTCATCCAGACCGCCGGCATGGCCACTGCCAACATGATCAACTACTGCCAGGCAACCGGCCTGAGCACGCACGAAACAGGCGTCAACTTCCTGCCGCTGTTTCACACGGCCGGGATCAATCTGCCGACCATGCCGATCTTTCTGAATGGCGGGTCTTCGACGGTGCTGCGCAAGTTTGAGCCCGACGTTGTGCTTGACCTGGTGAACGAGGGCAAAGTCACAGCGTTCTTCGGCGTTCCGGCGATTTACCAGGCCCTTGCACTGTCTAACTCCCTCAGCAGAATAGATTTTTCAAAAGTGCGCTCACTGGGCTGCGGCGGCGCACCTGTTCCAAAACACCTTCTGGTCGACTTCCAAAAACGTGGCGTCACAATCTGCAACGGCATGGGCATGACGGAAACCGGTCCAACCGTCTTCCTGATGGATAAGGACAAAGCTGCAGACAAGATCGGCTCCGTCGGCAAGGCCCAGATTATGACCGATGTCCGCCTGCAGTCTTCAGATGGCGCGGTCATTGACGGCGCGGGCGAAGGTGAAGTTCAGTTTCGCGGTCCCAATATCACACCTGGCTACATGGACAACAAGGAGGCAACCCTTGCGATCTTCACCGTCGATGGCTGGCTGAAGTCCGGTGACATCGCCCGCAGGGATGAAGACGGCTACTACTACATCGTCGACCGGATCAAGGACATGTACATCTCCGGCGGCGAGAACGTTTACCCCGCCGAGGTCGAAAAGGTTCTGGACGCTCACCCGGCCATTCTGGAAGCTGTCGTGATCGGCGTTCCGGACGAAAAATGGGGCGAAGTTGGCGCGGCGTTCCTGGTACCGCGGCCTGGCGAAGAGATCGACACCGCTGCCCTGCCCGGCTGGTGCCGGGATCATCTTGCCCCTTACAAGATCCCGAAAACCTTTACCGTTACTGACGATTTGCCGCGCACGGCGGCCGGCAAGGTCCGCAAAAACATTCTCAAAGACAATTTGCTTCAAAAATTGCCCGAGGAGGCCTGAACGATGAGCCTGATTGACGAAGCACCGGCAACGGCAACTTTCACCTGGATCCCAACCCAGGCCGAATTCGATGCCTTCGCCAAACTCTCCGGTGACGACAACCCAATCCATGTTGATCCGGACTTCTCGGCGCGCACGAGGTTCGGCAGAACGGTCTCGCACGGCATGCTGCTCTACACCCGCGTGTTCGGATATTTGCAGGAGCTCTATCCAAGTCGCGCTCATAAAGTGCAAAACCTGATGTTCCCCAACCCGTCCTATGCCGATGAAGAACTGACGCTGCGGTTCTCCGAAACTGCCGGCATGCCTGGAGAGATCCAGATTGAAATCTCAAGAACAGCGGATGGAGCTGTCACCCTGTCCGGAAGCTGCGAACTGACGGAGGCGCGTGATGTTTGAAATCGGTCAACGCGACGAGATCAAAAGGTCCTACACGGTTACCGACATGGCGGATTTTGCCGCCCTTGCCGGCCCAAATGCAGTTGCGCCCGAGACAGTTCCCGGCCCGCTGATCGGCGGTCTGTTTTCCTATCTCCTCGGCGTCAAACTGCCTGGAAGGGGTACGAATTATCTCAAGCAGAGCCTTGAGTTCTTGACGCCCGCGCCGGTCGGTGAAGAACTCACCGCGTCCGTCACCATCACCCGCCTGCGCCCTGAAAAGCATTTGGTAGACCTTGAAACCGTTTGCGAGACTGCCGACGGCACCCGCATCTGCCAGGGCCGCGCCCTCGTCTATGTCGAGGATGTGGGCAAGGGGTGATTTCTACCATTCTCTCCGTGATGCCAAGGCTGTGACGCAAGCGGTCCGGCAAGGCCTTTTCTCCGACACCCCTGGCTTGATGTTGAGCCCAGTCGTTTCCAAAGCGAAAGGGAAATGGCAAAACCTATCCACACCCGCCGTCGTCATCCCCGCTTCTTGCGGGGATCCATTGGCACCCGAGGACAAGGAAAGGGGCATGGCGTTGCAGTCCGGCTGCGGGCTCAAAATTTCCTCTGGCCGATGCGGGTAGGTGGATTGGATCCCCGCATGAAGCGGGGATGACCGCAGAAGGAGAAGGCACGGCTTTGCCGCAATCACGGGCTGTCACCCCGGACGTGGTCCGGGGCCTACTCGTTTCCAGAGCGCCGGGGGAAAAAAGGATCCATAGGCCCCCAACCGGCATCATCCCCGTGCCATGCGGAAATGGCCGTTGATGCCGCGTTACCGGGTCACCTCACCCAGCATCAAAGCCTTAAACTTCTCCGGTTCTTCCAGATGCGGCGCGTGGCCGGAGTGGTCGAACAGGGTGAGCTGAAGGTCCGGGACATTTTCGGAATGCCACCGGTGAACCTCGGGACTGTAAAGTTGGCTTTTTGCCCCGGCCGCGAGGTGGAATGGGACTGGGAAGGTTCTGAGCAGTTCCCGGAAATCGAGGGCTGTCAACGACATCCACATGTCCTTGAGCCAGATCGGATTGGCTTTTGCGATTTCCCTGCTGGCATAGTCCAGCAAGCCCGGGCACGGTTCGCTGTCAGCTGCAAACATGCGCCGTGCGATCCGGCGCGGCAGGCGCTGCCAGTCGGCGGTGATCGTGTTGATGAAATGGGTGTTCTGGTCGGCCGTCAGACCACTCCGCGTTCCGTTTAGCCAGTCTTCATCGTTCAGGACCTTCGGCGACATGTCGATGGCAATCATCGAGCCAATCCGACCCGCGCCGTGCCGCTCGATAAGCGCATAGGAAACGAGTGCTCCCATAGACCAGCCACACAAGATAACGTCTTGAAGATCCTGTTCATTCAAGTGGGCCTGGATGGCGTCTGCCGCAGCCTCGATTGTGCGCGGAACACGATCCCCCGTTGCCCCATGCCCGGGAAGATCCGGAACAATGCAGCGTGCATGGTCTTTCAAGTCCGCAACCTGGCGATCGAAGAACATGCCGGGGCAGGACCAGCCATGAACAAAAACAATCGGCCGGCCGGCACCCTCGTCGCGAATGTAAAGTCCTGATGCCGTCACGTACGCCCTGCCCTCAAGCGCCCCACAATTCCGGACGGGAAGAAATAGACGGACAGAATGAACAAAACGCCGAGCCACAGCAACCAGCGTTCCGGCGCAACGAGCGTCGAGACCAGCGGAATGGCACTGGTGGCCTCGGCGGCAACACCCATCAGGTTCTGCAAATAGGTCTGCGCCAGGATGAAGATCGTGGCTCCAATGACGGCCCCATAGAGCGTTCCCATGCCACCGATCACAACCATCAGCAGGATGTCGATCATTATTTCCATCGACAACGTCGTCGCAGGGCCCGTGTAGCGCAACCAGATTGCGAGCAAGGACCCGGCCAGCGCCGCCATGACCGCCGACAGGACGGTCGCGGTGGTCCGGTACCAGACGACACGGTAGCCGATGGCTTCCGCCCGGAAGGCATTGTCCCGCACGGCTTTCAGCGTCCGGCCAAACGGTGAGTTCACGATCCGCAGCATGGTCAAAAAGAGGATCAGCGAGGCGAAGAAGACAAGATAATAGAGCAGCAGCTTGCCATTGATGCGCACATCAAAGATCTTCTCATCGACAAGTTTGAAGGCTGGCTTGAACTCACGCGGGATGCTGTAGTTCAAACCGTCTTCACCGCCGGTCAACCACGAAAGTTGCGACACCAGAACGGCGAAGGCACTGGCAACGGCAAGGGTGACCATAGCGAAAAAGATCGCCTTGACCCGCAAGGAAAACAGCCCGATTGCGAGCGCGAAGACCGCTGCGACGATGGCCCCTGCAGCCGTACCCCAGATCATGGACCCGTAGGTCGGGCCGGTCGTCGACAAGGCCAGTGCCGTGCCATAGGCGCCGATCCCGAAGAACATGGTGTGCGCGAAAGAGACGATGCCGGCATAGCCCAGAAGCAGGTCATAGCTCGCCACCAGAACGATGAAGATGCAGATCTTTGCCGCCGTTTCCAGCGACCGGGTGCCGGGAAACAAGAACGGCGCAAAGGCCAGCGAAATCAGGATGACAAGCAGAAGCACGGCAAGCAGACCGCTGCGCGGCGTATCGCCTGAAAGAAGTTTGATCAGCATCTGCAGTTCCTCACTTCGCCTTGACGACCGGATAAAGCCCCTGCGGCCGCCACATGAGCACCGCCACCATCAACGCGATGGTTGAAATGAGCGCCACCTTCGGCGCCAGGAACGCCGTGTAGTTGGCCAGCAACCCGACAAGCAGCGCGCCGATGAAACAGCCTTCGACGGAACCCAGCCCCCCGATGATCACCACGATGAAAACAAGCACCATGATTTCAGAGCCCATGTGCGCGGTGATGGTCTCCTGGTAGAGGCCCCACATGACACCGCCAAGACCTGCGAGCGCAGAGCCCGTCATGAAGACGATCAGGAACAGGCGCCGGATCCGGTAGCCGAGCGACTCCACCATCTCACCGTTTTCAACACCGGCGCGGACAAGCAGGCCAATCTTCGTGTTCTTCAAGATGTGGCGCATGCCGAGAAACAGCGCGAGGCCGATGGCAACCGCGACGAGGCGGTACTTCTCAATGGCCGCATCGCCGAGGACAATGGAACCCTGCAGCGCTTCGGGTCGCGACAGGTGCATCTCGTCCGGCCCCCAGACGACGTGGATCATCTGCTGCGCCACAATCAGCCCGCCCATGGTCACAAGGATCTGTTTGAGGTGTTCACCGTAAACGGGTTTCACAATCACCCGTTCGAAGGCATAGCCGAGACCGCCGGTGATCAGCATCGCGGCCAGAATGGCAACCAGCAGAGCGCTCAAGTTAAGGAGCACGCTGGGTGAGGCGGTCCAGCCGGCGAGCCACGCAAGGACGGTAAATCCGACAAAGGCACCGACGGTGACAAACGCCCCGTGACCGAAATTGATCACGTCCATCAGACCGAAAACGACGGTCAGTCCAGACGCCATGATGAAGATCATCATGCCCATCGCAAGACCGGCCACGGTCAGGGTCAGCCAGGTGGACGGGTTGCCAATCGCAAGCAGCCCGGCAAGTGCCAGAACCGGAACAAGCAGAACAGGTAGCTTGTGCATCAGCTGCTCAGTTACGGGAACCTTCTCGATGCGCGGTTTGATCGTCGTGTCGCTCATTGGTGCGCCTCCAGGCTCAGTCCCATCAGCCGTTCCTGCATTTCGGAATTGGCGGCCAGCTCCGCCATGCCGCCGGAGTGAATGATCCGGCCATCATCCATGACAGCAACGGTGTCGCCGATGCTTGAGGCCATGGAAAAATTCTGTTCTACCAGCAAGATGGTGGTGTCAGTGTTCTTCAACTCGCGCAAGGCATCTGTCATCGCATTGATGATTGCGGGTGCGAGCCCCTTGGTCGGCTCGTCAATCAAGATTAAGCGGCGCGGTTCAATGATGGCGCGGGCGACAGAGAGCATCTGCTTCTGCCCGCCCGAGAGCGTTCCGGCGGACGAATTCCAGAAGCTGCCGATCGGGGGAAACAGCTCCTTGATCCAGGACAGCCGCTTTGGATCCATCGTCCCGTTTGCCGCAGCCAGGATCATGTTTTCTTCAACCGTCAGATCGGTGAAGATCCCCATGTCTTCGGGAACAAAGGCAATGCCCCGGCCCGCGATGGCCGGTGTGTTCAGCTTGGTGATATCGTGGTCGGCGAAATGGATCTCACCCTGACTGGCAGTCCAGAGCCCCATAATGGTGCGCAAGGTCGTGGTCTTGCCAGCGCCGTTGCGGCCGAGCAGAACGGTGACACCGCCCTCTGGAACAATCAGGTCGACACCCTGGAGGATATGATAGGGACCGATATGCGTGTGCACGCCGGACAGGGACAAAAGCGTGTTTGTCATCATGCGGCCTCCGGTGTCTTGCCGAGATAAGCTTCCTGCACCACCGGCAGGGCAATCACTTCTGCAGGGTCGCCATCCGCCACCAGCGCGCCGTTGTGCAGGACGATAATCCGGTCAGCGAGGGAGCGAATGACATCCATCTTGTGTTCAACAAGCAGGATGGTCCGATCCATATCGGCCTTCAGCTTGCCGATTAACTCCAGGATGATCGGGACTTCATCAACACTCATGCCCGCTGTCGGCTCATCAAACATTAGAACCTGCGGCCCAAGGGCGATCAGCATAGCGACTTCCAGCTTCCGCTGATCACCATGCGGCAGAGCCGATACGGTCTGATCGGCCTGATCAATCAGCCGGACCTCGTTCAGCACATGATCTGCGCGCTCGATGAGTTCGATATGACTTTCGGCAATGGAAAACAAATCGAAGCCCTGGCGCGCCTTGGCCTGCGCCACCAGACGTACATTTTCGCGAACGGTCAGCGTTGGAAACAAGTTGGTCAGCTGGAACGCCCGGCCAATTCCCTTGTCCGTCCGCTCGGGAACCGACATCCGTGTGATGTTCTCACCATTCAGAAGCACCGTACCGCTGGTCGCATTGAGTTGCCCGGACATCAGATTGAAATAGGTGGTCTTACCCGCTCCATTCGGCCCGACGATGGCGGTCAATGTGCCACGGTCAAAGGCACAAGACACGTGATCGACAGCAACGTGCCCGCCGAAGCGAATGGTCAGGTCTTTCGTTTCCAGAATAGGATGTTCTTTGGTCACGGTTCGAGGACTTCCGAGCTCAAGGACAAAAGGATCAGATCAACTGAAACGTTTGGGTTTCAGCCATCAAAACTCTAGCAGTGAGAGAAAGGAAACAGGGATCAAGGCAGGCTGCAACCCGCCTTGATCCGATAAGATCACTGGTTGCGGATCGGAATGTTCATGTCCTCGATCGTCAGCTCGCGGACCAGCTCCGGAATGCCCCATTCAACATCCGGATCCACCTTGATCTTGAAGTGGTACATGGACTGCAACGCCTGATGGTCTTCGGGACGGAACATCATCTTGCCCTTTGGCGTTTCGAACTCCATGCCTTCCATTGCCGCAATCAGCTCTTCGGTGTCGGTAGACCCGGCCTTCTTGATCGCTTCAACAATTGCAAGGCCGGCCGTCATGCCGCCGGCGGTGAAGAAATCCGGCGGCGAGTTGAAACGCTTCTGGTGCTCGGCCACCAGCCAGTCATTCACCGGGTTTTGCGGGATCTCATGGTAGTAATAGGTTGCCCCTTCCATGCCCGGAAGCTCTTTATACGCCTTCATGGCCGCCAGGATGTTGCCACCAGTTGCGATCTCGACCCCGAAACGCTCCGGCTCCATCGCCTTGATCTTGGAGATCGGGTTGCCGCCACCGGCCCAGATCACGAACAGGAACTTGCGGCCCGGCTCGTCTTTGAGCGCGTCAAAGATCCGCTGCGCATTAGCAGTGAAGTCCTTGGTATCGGTCGGTGCATATTCTTCAAAGACCAGATTTGCGCCGGTGCCCTCAAGGGCCTCCTTGAACGCTGCAACGCCATCACGGCCGAAGGCATAGTCTTGTGCAAGGGTTGCGATGGAGACGCCTTCCTGACCAAGAGCAACCGCATTGGCAATTGCATCCTGGGACGAGTTTCGGGAAGTCCGGAAGATGTAGCGGTTCCAGTTCGCACCAGTAATGGAATCGGCAACGGCCGGTTCCACGATCAGGATCTTCTCATACTCTTCAGCAACCGGCAGCATGGCAAGTGCCACACCTGAGGACACCGGGCCAACAGCGATGTCCACCTCGTCATCGCCATAAGCTTCCGCCAGTGCCCCCTTGGCAATATCCGGCTTCAGCTGGGTGTCTTTTTCAATCACCACGATCTTGCGGCCATCGATTTCCATGGTCCCGTCAGTGGCGTACTCAAGACCCATCATAAGCCCTGTATGCGACTGCTTCGCATAGGCCTCAAGAGCCCCGGTCTTGCCGTAAACATGGGCGATTTTGATGTCCTCGGCCGCCGCACCAAAGGTACTGGCCGCCAGTAGTCCGAGCCCGGCCGCAAGCGGAGCGGCCCAGCGTGAAACGCGGATCGTCATAAAAATTTCCTCCCGTTTGCGCAGTATCGGACACCAAACGGTGCTGGTGCTAGTCTCACAGCCAGTTTGTGGGGGTCCGTCCTACGGCTGCGATATATGAAACCTGAATCAGTATTCATGTCAAGAACCAATCCCGAGAGCAATGCCTCTTGCAGGGTCTCTAGGACCTCTTTCCGTATCGGCAGGTAGGTAGATGAGAAAGACGCATTCGGGCGTTTTTTATTTGGACAAAAATGTTTGATAACTGTCCTGGTTACCGCAATGCGACGGAGCAAACATGTCGGCTCTCAAACTTACAAACCCATTTCGTATCTTCGCAAGGCTTCGCGAGCTGCGGGACGAAGAACGCAAGCAAGCACAGTCCAACCTGTTTTTGTCTCAGGCGCTTGAAAAGGAGAAAATGGAGGGGCACCGCCTTGCCGTCATTGCCCGAACGGTCGCGCTTGGTCTGGTCATTCTCCTCATCCCTTTTTTGAACCCCACGCTCAGTGCCCTTTATTACCAGGCTTGGGTCTTGGTTTTCATTGCACTTGGATGGTTGCAACTCCGCCTGGCGAGCGTCGGATACTCCAGAGCGGAACTCCTGCTGATTTTCCTGGACCTTTTTCTGCTCACCGCACTCTTTACGACAGCCAATCCCTTCGTCAGCGAGGACATACCGACCGCAATCACCTACCGGTTCGACAACTTCATTTATTTCTTCATTATTCTGGCGGTTGGCACACTCGCCTATTCATGGCGCACGGTCTGGGCAATCGGAACTTGGGTTGCCATTCTCTGGGTGCTCGGCATGCTTCGTGTTTCATTGTTCGGCCACGAGGTGCCAGAACTCAGCGCGCTGGCCGCCCAAGCGTTTTCAGCAAACCCCATAATCTTGGGGGAACTGGATCCCAACAGTGTCCAGCCCGGTGTCAGGATCCAGGAGATCGTGGTCTTTTTCATGGTCGCAGCGATACTGGCGTTGAAGGGATGGCGGTCAAACCAGCTGCTCATGCGGCAAGCGGATATCGCAGCAGAACGGGCCAACCTGTCTCGCTACTTTCCTTCAAGTCTCGTGGATGTTCTGGCCTCATCGGACCGCGATATCGGTGCCGTCCGGACACAGGACGTCGCTGTTCTCTTCACGGATATCGTCGGCTTTACCGAATTCGCCGAACGGCACAAACCTGAACAGGTGATGACCTTGCTCAGGCAGTACCATGCCATGGTTGAGCGAGTGATATTCCAGAATGGAGGCACGCTCGACAAGTATCTTGGCGACGGGGTGATGGCGACCTTTGGCACGCCTGAAACAAAGCCAGGAGACGCCGCAAATGCGCTCAAGGCTGCTACCCAGCTTCTCGAAGAAAACGAAGCCTTCAACAAAGCACAGGCGGACCTTGGCCTGGACCCGATCCAGATTTCGGTCGGTGTTCATTTCGGCCCTGTGATTCTTGGCGATATCGGGCCGTCGCGGCGCCTAGAATTTGCGGTCGTTGGCGACACTGTGAATGTCGCCAGCCGCCTTGAGGCCGCGACACGGGACCTTGGATGCAGATGCGTGGTGAGCGAAGACCTGATTAAGAAAGCAGGATACTCTGAGGATACCCCCCAGCCCGATCTCGCCGAGTTTTCCGGACAACAGGCCATCAAACTTCGTGGACGCAGAACGTCGATCAACGTCTGCACGATTTGACGCTGCTTGGTGCCAACAATGATCAGGTTTTGTTTCGTCAGGCTGCTTCGCCCTCGACCAGCTGCTTCAAAATAGCTGCATAGTTGTCAACGCCTTGGGCGCCGGTGATCAGGTGCCGCCGGTCGAACACAACGGCCGGAACACCCTGAATGCCATTTTGTATCCAAAACTTCTCTTCTTGTTTCACCGGACCGGCGTACCGCCCATCTTCCAGGACCTTCTGCGCCTCAGTTTCATCCAGCCCAACACTGCCGGCAATCTTTACCAGAACAGCATTGTCGTTCAGATCTTTCCCGTCCCTGAAGTAAGCTTCAAAGAGTGCCATTTTCAAAGGATGTTCTTGTCCCTGTGGGCCGGCCCAATGAATGAGTTGATGCGCCTTGAACGTATTGACCATCCGGCTCTCATCGGAAAACTGGAATTCAAATCCAAGCTCCTTGCCGAGCTCTGTCAATCTGTCGCGTGCAGCCTGTGACTGCTCAGCGGTCGAGCCGTATTTCCGCATGATGTGCTCACGCAGGTTTTCACCATCCCCGGCCATATCCGGGTTGAGTTCAAACGGGTGCCACTTGATGGCAACAGAGACCCCGTTTTTTTCGATCGCTTGTTCCAGTTGCTTGAAACCGACGATGCACCAAGGGCATACAACATCGGACACGATGTCGATCTGGAGCAGTTCTTCCATGTCGAGATCTGTCATGTCGGTCATTGGCTTGGTCCTTTCTGCCCCGTGCACAGCGGGTATTCAAAGTGTGGCATCGCCCTTTGGCGGCGGGTTCCACCCCCGCTCCGTACGCTCATGTTTTTCATCACCGTGATCAGTCCGCATGATTTCAAACAGAGTTTGCGAGTGCGCGCGCATCGCATCAATATAAGACTTGTCGACGCCGCCGTCGTTATAGTTTTCCCGAAGGTCGTCCAGCATCGCACGATCGTGATGCCAAAAGTCCTTCGCTTTGCTGCGTGCCCGAAACGGGTGCATGCCAAGATCTATTAGGGCGCGGCGTCCCATTGTCATCGCGCCTTCAAAGACTTCACGTTCGGCATGATGGGCCCCCGCTTGTTCGAGTTCGTAGACATGGTGGCGGTCCCGTGCTCGCGCAAGGATCCGCACTTTCGGATATGTCTTGGCAACATGCTCAACAACCATTGTCTGCTTGTCCCGGTCATCCAATGCCGCAATGAAGAGGTCTGCATCTTGCAAACCAGCTCCGTGCAGCAAATCCGGCCGCGTTGCATCACCATAAAAGGTCTTCAGGCCCACTTTCCCAAGATTTTCAACTGTTTGCGGATCGTGATCAAGGATCACGACATCATAACCGCTTGTAATCAGGAGCCGCCCGACTATCTGGCCGAACCGACCCATCCCCGCAATAACAATGCGCCCTTTTCGATCGATTTCGTCAGCCGGTCTGTTCGATTGGGTTACGGCTCTGGGCGCAATGACCTTTTCATAGAGAATGAATAGGGCCGGTGTCAGCAACATGGAAATCGCAACGACCAGCGTCAGTGTCTGAAGCAGGGCTGGCTCCAGAACACCCGCGCTCAAAGCAAACCCGAACAGGACAAATGCGAACTCCCCCGCTTGGGCAAGCCCTAAAGCGAAGAGCCATTTGTCAGCGCCTTTCAGCTTAAAAATTGTCCCCAACCCGAAGAGAAGGACGAACTTGGTAACGATCAAGCCAATTGCCAGACCAAAAATGGTAACAGGCGCGCCGAACAAGAGGTTGAAGTCTATCCCGGCCCCGACCGTCAGGAAAAACAGCCCCAGAAGCAGGCCCTTGAACGGTTCAATGTCACTTTCAAGCTCGTGCCGGTAGTCGCTATCGGACAGGACCACGCCGGCAAGAAACGTCCCAAGGGCGGGCGACAGACCAACAAAGTCCATCAAAAGGGCGATGCCGATCACCAACAGCAGTGCGGTTGCTGTGAATATCTCCCGCAGATGCGATTCGGCGATGAACCGGAAGACGGGCCGCATCAAATGACGTCCAGCCACAATGATGGCGGCAATCACGGCGAGGATGACCACTGCCTGCAACCAGCCGGGTAGGCTCGCCAACGCCTCGCCGCCATGCGCAGCCCCATCACCATGTCCGCCGCCATGCCCCGCGCTGTGGGAATCACCCTGGCTGCCACCGCCATGGCCAACCGCGAGAAGTGGCAGGATGGCTAGCATGGGAATAACGGCGATGTCCTGGGTCAAGAGAACCGAGAAAGAACTCTGCCCGCCTTCCGTCTTCAGCCAGCCTTTTTCATTGAGGGTTTGCAAGACGATTGCAGTTGAAGACAGCGCGAGGATCATGCCCAGCGCGACCGCGCTTTGCCAGACAAGGCCGAATGCCAACCCCGCACCTGCAAAGACGGCTGTGGTTCCAAGAACCTGAAGCCCGCCCAACCCGATGAGCTGCTTGCGCATTTTCCAAAGCATGGCCGGTTGCAGCTCAAGGCCAACCAGAAACAACATCATAACCACGCCGAACTCGGCGAAATGCTGCACTTCGGTCGTCTCAGATCCGACAATCCCGAGAACGGGACCAATCACCACGCCAGCGATGAGATAGCCGAGAACGGATCCAAGCCCCAGACGGTTCGCAATCGGCACCGCGATCACAGCCGCGCAGAGATAAACAAAGGCGTCACTGAGAAGTTCCATCAGACCGCCTCCCCTTTGAGAATGAAGTCGTCGAGAACATCCGAGATCTGTTTTTCCTTCCCAGCCTTTTCGAGATCGAACCGGTCCGCAACCATCGCCTTCAAAAGATCATCATAGGCGTTGCGGTGCACATTCAACCGGTTTTCTTCCAAGGCTCTTCCGGCGCCGAACATGATAAAAGGTGCCAGAAACCGCATGCCGCATAGATCCGCTGTCTTCTCGAACGGGGCAAGCAAACTGCGAATATCGGAGTGGTTCAGACCGTCGGCTGAATAGGCTTCCGGTTTGGCACCGGCTGTCGTCACATTCATGAAGCTTTTGCCGACAAGCGCTTTGCCATGAAGGCCATAAGCGAAGCCGTGCTCAAGCACCAGATCTTGCCACTCCTTCATGATCGACGGCGCTGAATACCAATAGAACGGATGCTGAAAGATGATGATGTCGTGGGTCCGCAGCCGCTCTTGCTCCACATCGACACGGATGTCGAAATCGGGGTATTCGGCATAAAGATCAACCGCCGTCACCCCTTGGACGTCTTTTGCAGTTTCAAACAGGGGCTGATTGATCTCCGACCGGTCAGGCCGGGGATGGGCGTAAAGAACAAGAACTTTTGCCAAAGGACACTCCGGTAAGCGAGGAAGGCGGCCAGCCGCTAAGGACCGCCCGCCAACACGGTGAGTTCAAGCTGCTGCGGCTGAACCAAATTTTGTAAAATGCTACGCTTTCTTTACGTCAGCTGCAAAACGCGCCGCATTTTCCTTCAGAAACGCGCTTTCATCCGCATCGCCCCAGAAAGCCGGTTGAGCCTTCGGGATCGTCAGGGCCTTTTGAACCGCTGGACGCGCATCGATCCGGTCGAACCAGGCCTTGAGATGGTCCAGTCCATCTATCGAAACCTTTGCCCAAGGGTACGCCCGCGCCCAGGGGTAGGTGGCGATATCGGCAATCGAATACGCGTCTCCGGCGAGCCAGTCACGGCTCTCAAGCCGCGTGTTCAAAACCTCCAGAAGACGGCGCGTTTCGTCCACATAGCGTTTGATGGAAAACGGTTCTTCGTGTCCGTTCGGCGCGGCGATGCGCTGGAAATACATGGCTTGCCCCATCATGGGGCCAACACCGGCCATCTGGAACATTAGCCACTGGTGTGTTTCTGAACGGGCCTTGGGTTCTTCAGGCAGAAACACGCCGTATTTTTCAGCCAAGTACCACAGGATTGCACCGCTTTCGAATACGGCGAACTCGCCATTGCTGCGGTCGACTATGGTCGGGATCCGCCCGTTCGGATTAAGCTTCACATGGTCCGGAGCCTTCTGCTCCTTTTTGGAAAAATCAATAAAGGTCAGATCGTACGGAACACCGGCTTCCTCCAGAAAGATCACCGGCTTGTAGCCGTTCATGGTCGCTGCGGTGTAAAGATGAATATCAGGCTGCGGCATGGGACGTGTCCTCTTTGAAGATTTCGGTCAGATGCGCGTCGAGGCGGACAAAATCGTTTTCGATATCCGGGTTTTTCATGACATCGTAGGCAGCAAACGTCGGCAGTTTCTCTAGGCCGAAAAAGCGTGCGTTCATATGCATCGGCATCATCAAATCATCGACGGATCGGCCCTGAAAGAGGAATTCCTGCGCGTCATCGAAAGCCTCGCGCGGCGCGTTGAATGTCACGGACAACATGTAGGCTTTGCCGATGAGACTGCCGCCAGCACCATAGTTTTCTTTTGGTGCTTCAGCTGTGCGTCCATCGCCAGCACAAAGACGCCCATCCATTCCGGCCGTGTAGACATCATCCTGATACTTCTTGAAAGACCACGGCACACCCATCCAGTTGACTGGGAACTGCATGACAATCGTGTCGGCCCACTGGTGATTTCCCACCTCGATTTCTGTGTCATAGTTCTTTGCGGTCTCAACAACCCGGACTTCATCGCCGCGATCTTCAAAAAACGCCTTGGCACGCTCCACCAGTGCAGCGTTTAGCCTCCCCTCGGCAAATGGATAAGGCTGATGCCCGTTGATGATCAGAATTCGCGCCATGCGCAAACACCTCTTGAGCTGACGTACCGCCGGATCACGACGGCGCTACTTGATTTCAGCCCTGAGATGAGCGATTAAGTTACAAAGATCAACCAGTATACTTTTTGTAACCTAAAAATCAGGAGAGGATCACGGAATGGCCGGTCGGCTGGAGACTGTTGGCAAACGCAGGGTCGTGCTGGAAGCCTGCACGGAACCCTGTCCCATTGAGCGCGGCATGCGCATTCTCGGCGGCAAGTGGACAGGCTCGCTTCTTTGGCACCTTAAGGACGGTCCCGTCCGCTTCAACGACCTGTCAAGGATGCTGGGAGGTGCCAGCAAAAAAATGATCGCGGAACGTCTCAAACAACTGGAAGAGCGCGGTCTTGTCACCCGGACAGTTCTTCAAACCGCGCCCGTTTCCGTCGAATACGAAATCACCGAGTTTGGCGCGACCGCTTTGAAGTTTCTGGATGAACTCCGGATCTGGTCAGAGAACCTGCCCCAGGACCACTTGGTCTATAGCTGAACCCGGCTCCCTGTTTTGCTCGACTTGGTGTTTACATAAATCACGGGTTCGAAATTGAGCGCGTCAATAAACGTTGGCACCGCTGGGCGCTCGTTCAGAATAGCTTTGAGATTTTACTGGCCCGATTGAAGCGCAGTACGCGCTTCCTGAATCACGCAGACCGCGCAAGTTTACTCAGCGCGCATCATCGTCATAACTAACAATCACTAGCCGAAAAAAGGTAGGCGCCACAACGGCGCCTGTTTTAATTTGGTTTTGGTGTGCGATCTAATCAGGCCGCCAAGAGTATGTGATCGTGCGGTAGTGCATCAGCAAATTCTACGCCGCAACCAGACCCGGTGTGCCGAACAACAGTGCCCTGCAGGCGGCTTCCATCCAGGAATTCTAGGACCAGCTTCTCACCAAGTGGAAGTTCAGACATGTCCATGATTTGAGCACCGGTAATGCTGACGTCAATCAGCTGGACCGTTCTCTTTTTGCCCTGTCCGAAAGTTATCGTAACATCTTCCGAAATTGCCTTTCGCGCAGCCTTCCTGCGGTCTTCCACGTCCTTGGTGACGCCTTCGAGAAAATGCTCAACTTCACTAGCCAGGCTATTGCTTGCTTCAGATACGAGATCTGCAGCCGAGTTTACAGCCGTGGCTTCCTCTGAAGTCTGCAAAACTGCCCCGGAAACTGTCGTCATGCTGCCAGCCGCGTTGGCAGTACTATCACTTGCCGATTTAGCCGAACGCGCAATCTCTTGGTTGGCTGCGCGTTGTTCCTCGATTGCGCCGGCAACAGACCCAGTCAGATCTCGGATCTCGGACACTTTTTCGGCAATATTACCGATTGCACCGGCCGCATCGCGGACAGAGTTCTGAATACCTGTAATTCGCCCAGATATCTCGTCAGTTGCCTTGGAGGTTTGTTCCGCCAATTCCTTGACCTCTGAAGCCACCACTGCAAACCCGCGCCCGGCTTCGCCGGCGCGTGCCGCTTCGATGGTCGCATTCAGTGCGAGCAGATTGGTTTGCTCGGCGATATCCCGGATCAAATTCACAACACTGCCAATATGTTCGGCAGCCTCAGACAACGTTTGAACGTTGTCGTTGGTCGCTTCCGCAGCTGCCACTGTTTCTGCTACAATCCGGATTGTCGCTTCGGTCTGATTGGCAATCTCTTGCACTGTTGCCGTCATTTCCTCCGTCGCGGCTGCAACGGCAGCGACATTTTCAGAAGCACTGTTTGAAGCATAGCCAGCTTGATCGGACTCCGATTTAGCATTTGAGGCCAAATCTTCGAGTGTCGTTGCTGCCTGCTGCATTCTCGCCATTTGATCCCCGACCGTGGCGAGACGGTCTGTCATGATGGATTTGAAATCGCGAATGAGGTTTTCCAGAAGGGCTTGACGCTGACGCTCTCGATCCCGCTCGCCGCGCGCATGAGCTTCAAGCTCCAACCTCTGGATAGCATTGTCACGAAACACATCGACCGATTTGATCATCTCTCCAATTTCATCCGCACGGCCGGAATCATCGAGTTCAATCTTTGTATCACCGGTCGCAAGTCTGTTCATCGCGACAACCAGATTGTTTATTGGCTGTGTGATGGACCGTGCTGCAACGAAACCGGCAAGCGCAGCGATTCCGAGCAGAACCACCCCCAACAACAGCATTCTATTGCGCATTGCAATAACCGGCTCATAAGCTTCGGAGTAGGCTTGCATGGCGACGATGGCAAAGGATTGCCCCTGATACTCGAAGCGCATAGCCTCTACGTCGAGTCTTTCACCGCGATGAAGAGTATCATACCCAAACGCCTGACCGTTTGCGAACGCCTCTTCAATGATTGGGCTTTCCAACCGTGTTGCAAGAATATCATTCTGATCCGGGGTATACTCGGTGTCATTGCGCATCAATCGATCTTCGCCGATCAAAGCTAGCTCACCGGTCTCGCCGAGCCCTAGGTTGTGGCGCATCAACTCATTAATCTTGTCGATCGGCATTTGGAAAGCGAGTACTCCAATTGCCTCACCATCTGCCTTCACTGGATAGGCCATAAAGCTGGCTGGCGCATCATAGCTCGGCCCATAAGGCGCGAAGTCCTCAAAGGCAACGACGTGATGCTCCGTGATTTTCATTGCTTTCCGGAACACCTCTCCTAGATCGGACGACGCCCATTCCCCGCCACCAGACTGAAAGTTGGTCGCGTAATCCAGTTCCTTAAAAACCGAATAGATCAGGTTGCCATCAGCGTCGAACAGAAAAACATCGTAGTACCCCTCATCCTGTTGCAGCTCGTGAAACCAAGGATGGTACTTTGCGTGTATTACATCGTACAGGCTGCCTGTTTTGGCATCGTAGAGCTTATCCTTCTCCCCCGTGGGGTGCGGATTTTCCGTAATGTATGCCCGCTGCAGCTCGGATTTCGTATCAATGCCGGAATCGGCCATTTCTTGCCAAGCGGTTGAAAAGTCTTGAACCGCCGAAACAGTTCCAGGGTTTTCAGCAATCAGGTTGAGTTGCCGTTCGATGGTTTGAAGGTAATTCAGCGTCTCATCTGCACCGACCTGCGCCGCTGCTGACAAACGAGCTTCAGTTAGCTCCTGAACGGCTGCACTCGACGTCAAATAACTGGAGACCCCAATGCCAATACCAACCGCTGCAGCGCACCCGACCACTAGAGCTGGAATTTTCTTCGAAAGTTTCAGTCCGGACAGCATCAGACCCCCAAAACACACAAGATGATTCGACAGTTGACGCTAAGGTAGATTCACAAACAAAACTTTAAATACTTAACATGATAAAATTATCGATGAATAGGCATTTATGACAATATTTATCCGCAGGGTTATGACTGTGGATTGCCCGCAATTTTTGAAATATCCCTCGTCAGGCGAGTTCGCGACAATCCACCAATGCACCCCGATGCTGGATAACAGTTCCGGCGAGACGTGCACCTGCGGCAACGCTTGTGTCAACATCACCCGATACGAGATATTCAGCAAGAAACGCGGCGTTGAAACTGTCGCCGGCGGCGGTTGTGTCGACCACATTGCGGACCGGGTCCGGACGGAACGACTTTCGGTCGTTTTCGGTTGCCACAATCACCTCTTGCGGTCCGTTCTTGACGACAATCATCGCTGCCCCGGCCTTGAGATAGCGATCCGCGCTCTCAGATGGGCTCGCGTCGCCAAAGTGGGCTTCCTCATCCTCAAAGGACGGCATCAGGAAATCACACAGGCCCGCAGCCTCAGTAACGCAATCCCGCATGGTCTGCGGATCTTCCCAAAGACGCGGCCGGAGATTGGGATCGAAGGCGGCCCGGGCCCCTTTCTGGCGTGCGGCAGCAAGTGACGATAGGAATGTCTGGCGGCCTTCCGGTGAAAGGATGCCGAGCGTAATACCGCTGAAATAGATCAGCCCTGCCGTATCCATCGCCGTCGACAGAGCAACAGCATCATCTGCAAGGCATCGGGCAGCAGACTGCGACCGCCAGTAGGCAAAGCTGCGTTCGCCATCCTTCAGCTGGATAAGGTAGAGACCGATTGTGCGGTCATTCATCCGCTGGATGTGATCGGTTGCAAGCCCCGCCCCATCAAGAAACGCAATCATTTCTTCGGAGATCTGATCGTTGCCAACTGCGGTGAGATAGGAAACAGTCCAATCCTGGCTTAAGGACTTTCGCACATACCAGGCAGTGTTCAGCGTATCTCCAGCGAAACCCTTTGCAAAAGTCCCCCCTCCGGTCGGCGCCATTTCCACCATGCACTCACCAATTGCCAGAAAATTTGATGGCACGAACCTTCCTCCGGGGCAGTATACAGGCACGAAAAAACCGCAGAATTCTGCGGCTTAAATCCATTAGCACGAAACAGGTCAATTGCGGAAGGGGTGATATTCGCAGACACGGTGCCCTGCTCGCCACTGCGATAACCTGGCTTTGGTTCAACCTCGCGGCTGTTACTTGATGCCGGCGCGCATGAAGCTCTGCACAAACTGGCGCTGAAACAGCAGGAATGCGATCAAAAGAGGACCGGATGTCATGAGCGTCGCTGCGTTGATCACGGACCATTCGATCCCGCTATCGATCGCGGAAAACACGCTAAGACCAACGGTCACCGGGCGTGTTTCGACCGAGTTCGTCACAATCAAGGGCCAAAGAAAGTTGTTCCAGTGGTGGCTGACGGACACCAGGCCATAGGCGAGGTACGTCGGTTTTGCGAGCGGAATATAGACTTTCCATAGGACGCCGAGAACCGACGCCCCTTCAATCCGGGCTGCCTCGTCCAGCTCCTTCGGAATGGTCATGAAGGTCTGGCGCAGCAGGAAGATCCCGAAGCCGGATGCGATGTAAGGCAGCGCAATTGCCGGAATGGTGTCGACAAGGTTCAGCAACCGCATGGTCTGATAGTTTTCCACCATCAGAATGTCCGGCATGACCAGCAATTGAAGCAACACCAAAGCAAACAGGACATTGCGGCCGGGAAACTCAAACCGTGCGAAGGCGAAGGCGGCCAAGGTGCACAAGAAAAATTGTCCTGCTAGGATCATCGACACCAGAATGAAGGTGTTGAGAAAGTAGCGATGAAAGGGCGCAGCGTCCCAAGCCTTTACAAAGTTCTCCGTCGTCAGCGGCGCAAACAAATCGAAGTTGGCTTCATAAGCCGATGGATGGATGGCGGTCCAGACCGCGTAGGCCAGCGGCAGGATCCATAGAAGCGCCAGCGCCCAGGCAGCAAAGGTATTCAAAAAACGGTCAAAGATGTCGGAGGCGCGGGTCATTTGTAATGCACCTTGCGGTCAAAGAAGAAGAACTGGCCAATGGCAAGGAGCGATAACAACACCAACAGGGCGACGGTGAGTGTCGCGCCATAAGCGGTCTCCCAGAAACGGAAGGCAACTTCGTAGATGTAGAAGAGCAGCAGTGCTGAGGCATTGTCGGGACCACCGTCAGTCAGAATGAAGATGTGATCGACGAGCCTGAACGAGTTGATCACCGCATTGACGCAAACGAACAGGGTCGTTGGCATCAACAGAGGGAAGGTGATCCGCCAGAAAATGGTCCAGCGCCCAGCCCCTTCAATTTGCGCCGCTTCTTTCAAGGAAATGGGGATGGCTTGGAGTGCCGCTAGATAAAAGATCATGAAGAACCCGGCTTCTTTCCAGACAGTCACAACGATGATGGCGTTGAGGGCTGTTTCGGGATTGCCGAGGTAGTTGGATGCCGGCCAGCCAAACAGAAATCCGGTGATTTGATCGAACAGGCCAAAGCCGGGCGTATAAAAAAACAGCCAAATGTTTGCCACAGCAATGAGCGGCAGAACGGTCGGTGTAAAATAAGCCATGCGGACGAAGCTGCGACCGGCCAACTTGTCATTGACCCAAAGAGCCATGACAATAGCCAGGGCCACGGAGACCGGGATGGTGCCGATGGCAAACCAGAGATTGTTCCACAGCACCTTCCAGAAGACCGCGTCATTGAGCATGCGTTCGTAATTTTCGAGCCCGATGAATTTCGCAGGACGCCGGCCACGGGGCGTGGAAAAGAAGCTGTTCAAGAGCGTCGTGACAGCCGGAATATGCGTAAATGCGAACAGGAACACGAGTGCGGGCAGCAACAAGAGCCAGCCATAGATCCAGTCACGTCTCAGTCTCAACGTCTGCATGCGCGTCACAATCCGGAGATCTTTTCCCGGCCCGATCTAGGATCCTGACCCTAGAATGAGCGTCAACAAAAATGAAAAGCAGCGCACCGGGCCGTGATCCGATGCGCTGCTCCCCGACCCTCCTTAGCGGTATTCCGCCAGGATCTCGTCAGCTTGTGCCTGCGCTTCTTTCAAAGCCGCCTCAGCGTCTTTCTGGCCAGTGATGACAGCTGCCAGGGCGTCGTTGAAGATGCCGGTGACGCGCTGGTTCTGGTATGTGGACAGCTCGGCCTTGGCGAACTCAAGCTGATCTCGGGCAACCAGAGCCGGAGCGAAGTCAGCCGTGTAGGCTTTCATCTCTTCGGTTTCCCAGGTCTCGGCGCGCGGAGCGACGTATCCGGTAGCGATGGTCCACTTTGCAGACTGTTCCGGCGCAGTGATCCACTGAACGAACTCGACAGCGGCCTTGTTCTGCTCATCGGACGCGCCCTTGAACAGATAGAAGTTGCCGCCACCTGTCGGAGCGCCGCGTGTCACTTTTGCAGGCAGCATTGCAACACCGAAATCAAACGGCGCGTTGTCACGCACATTGGTCAGGTTGCCGGTGGAGGTCCACATCATGGCCGTCTGGCCTTCGAAGAAAGCCTTCGGTGTCGCGCCCCACTCAATGATGCCAGGAGCCATAACTTCGTGCTTGGTGCTCAGGTCAACGAGGTATTGCAGTGCCTCAACAACCTTCGGATCATCGAAGTTGGTTTTGTTGCCTTCCGCATTCACAAGCTCTGCACTATTTGCGATGGCGAGGCCTTGGAACAGCCAGTATGGGAAACCGGAAGACGGGATGCGCACACCCCATTGTGTTGCATTACCGGACGCGTCTTTTTTGGTCAGCTTCTTGCCGAATTCGACCATTTCTTCCCAGGTCTCTGGAGCGACTTCCGGGTCAAGACCAGCTTCCTTGAAAGCTTCCTTGTTCCAGTAAAGCACCGGCGTGGAGCGCTGGAACGGGATGCCGTAGGTCTTGCCACCAGTCTGGCTGTTTTCCATGAACGCAGGATAGAAACCTTCGAGCCATTTCTTGTCTTCCTCGGTGGTGAGGTAGTCGTCGAACGGCACAATGAGGTCTTCGTCGATCAGTGTGTACATGTCGACGGACAGGATCACGCTGAGTTGCGGCGGGTTGCCACCACGCGAAGCAGTGATCGCCTTGGCAACTGTGTCCTGATAGGAACCAGCGTAGACCGCGTCGATGTTCACATCCGGGTTTTGAGCGACGTATTCAGCGGTCAACTCTTGAATGGTGTCAGCTGCTTTGCCGCCGACAGCAACCGGGAAATAGAACTGAAGATCAACAGCCTGAGCGGACGCCCAGGTGCTGAATGTCAAAGCCGTTGCAGCAACGGCCTTCAGGAAAGTGGACTTCAACATTCGTTTTCTTCCTAAGGCTAATGACTTCCTAGGGTTTGAACATCCGCACAGGGCGGGGTTTCCACGCGGGCCCACGTAGACTGTCAGGAGCGCAACTGCGCCCCAATTTCAGAAACAAGATCATCCCGGCGCGCACCGGACTGCGCATCAAAGACGTGCAAGGCATCCGGCTCAAAGCCGAGTTCAATGGACTGACCGGGTGTAACCGGATCTGCGGTCGTCAACCGGACTTGGAACGCCGTATCGGCAACAACGCAGTCGGCGAGAATGTCCGCGCCAAGATATTCGACCGTGCGGATCGTCGCCTCCAGTGGGCCACCCACCTGGCGCCGCATGGCTTCAGGGCGAACACCCAACTTGTGCGATGGCGCATTTTCAAGTTTTCGAAAGGCCGCTGCCGGGAACAAGTTCATCGGCGGCGTGCCGATAAACCGGGCTGCAAAGGGTGTGGCCGGCCGATCATAAAGCGTCCGCGGCCCTGCGGCCTGAACCAATTGCCCTTTGTTTAACAGGACAACCTGGTCCGCCATTGTGATGGCTTCAACCTGATCGTGGGTGACATAGACCATGGTAAAACCGAGTTGCCGTTGCAGCGCACGGATTTCCACCCGCATTTCGTGGCGAAGTTTGGCATCAAGGTTGGACAGCGGCTCGTCCATCAAACAGATCGGCTTCTCGCCGATAATCGCCCGGCCCAGCGCAACCCGCTGCTGCTGACCGCCGGAAAGCTGGCCGGGTTTCCGCTCTAGAAGCTGGGACAAGCCCAGAAGGTCAGCGACCTTCCGCAAGCGCTCATCGCGTTCCGCCCGGCCAACTCGGCGCACCTTCAAACCAAAGATGATGTTCTCTGCGACCGACAAGTGCGGGAACAGCGCGTAGGACTGAAACACCATCGACAAGTCTCGCTTGGACGACGGTGTGTGGGTCACATCGCTTTCACCAATCTTGATGCTCCCCGACGAAACGCTTTCCAGTCCGGCGATCATCCTCAAGGTCGTGGATTTGCCACAACCGGATGGCCCCAACAGAGCTGTAAAAGACCCCGCGGGCATTGTGATGCTGAGATTGTCGACCGCCACCGTCTCCCCCCAGACGCGGGAGATGTTCTCCAGAACGATCGGTTTACCAGCGCTGGACAGGTTCAGGTCTGTCATTGGTCACCCTCCGCCGATCCGGGGAGATGGACAATGGTCTGCGCATCTTTCAAACTCTCCAGAAAGGCCCGAGGCACAGGCTTGTCGGTGAAAATATCTGTTACGTCGCTCAAGTGGCCGCCCCGAACGTGGGCACTCCGGCCAAACTTGCTGTTGTCGAGAACAAGATAGGAAGTCCGGCAATTGGCCAGAATAGCCTGACGGGCCGCGACCTCGTCTTCATGGAAGTCAAGCAACGTGCCGTCTTCATCGACGCCGGCAACACCAAAGATGCCGATATCCACCTTGTAGTTCGCAAAAAACGACTGGGCAGATGACCCAAGAACGTCCCTGTCGCCGTAGCGCAGCCGGCCACCCGCAATCGTGACTTGAAAGGACGGATTGCTTGAGGCACTGAACGCTACGTTCAAATTGTTGGTAAAGACCGCCAGATTCTCGTGACCGGTCAAAGCCTGCATCACGATCTCAGGCGTTGTACCAATGGAAAAAGCTATCGACTGATTGTTTTCAACCCGAGCTGCGACCTGACGAGCGATATCCTGCTTGCCCGGAAGGTTCAGAATCTGCCGGGTGGAGTAGTGGATGTTGGCAGCGCGCGCCGGTGGCTCGACGCCACCGTGGGTCCGGCGCAAAATTCCAAGTTCACAAAGTCCGTTTACATCGCGGCGAATTGTCTGGGTTGTCACTTCAAACCGCTCGGCCAATTCCTCAACTGAGGCAAATCCGGCTTTTTGAACCAGATCAGCAATCTCTGCCTGCCGTTTTGTAATATCAATTTGCCCGAGCATACGACGCACCCAACATTCCTGCCGCCGCTGCCATATCTCGTCCGACCAGGCACAATCAAATCCGGATCGAACCGCTCAGCGGCTGTTCTCAACAATCAATCATTTTCATATGAACCTTATTCGACGCTCATATGAAAATGCTATGACAGTTTCAGCCGTGAGTTTGAAAATTGCTGCAAAACGCCGAGCGAGTGTCTGGCTACCGTCGCCTCTCAAAAACGAAAATCAATTGTGCTCTGGAGGCTTCCTCGCAAGTCAGCGGTGCCCGTTTTGCAGAGACCGGATCCGCGCCGGAAGCCTTTTCAATCAAAAAACACCGAGCTATCGATAAGCTGCTTTTACAGATCACAATTGCGAAACGCCGCTACGTTCGAAAACAGATCGCAGTGCTTGCAGGGCATTCAATCTATGAGCCTGGGCAATTTCGCTTGCTGCATTCTCATTACCACCTGAGAAAGCCTCTATCAAAGAGCGATGATCTGCATCCGCCTCAACAGGAGCGCCGTTCATTCGTGTGAGAACACGCACCGCCCGATGGATCTGATCCAGATTCAAACCGATTTCCCGCTCAAGGCGTGCATTGCTGTATCTGGCAATTATCCTGTGAAAGCGGTCGTCTTGATCAATCCATCCGTTCAGATCGTTCTGTTCCCGCGCAAGCAACGCGGCAGTTGACGCACACTCCAACTCGGCAAGCGCATCGATTTTGTTTTCAAGTCGAGCAAGAATTGAGGCCGCCAGCCCCTCAAGCGCTGCGAGGATTTCCATCACCTCTGTCAGGTCCTGAAGCTGGATGGACAACACCTTCGCCCCCCGCCGCGGGATCAACGAAACCAACCCTTCTGCCTCCAAACGGAT
This sequence comes from Roseibium sp. R5, assembly GCF_055755305.1. NCBI lineage: Bacteria > Pseudomonadati > Pseudomonadota > Alphaproteobacteria > Hyphomicrobiales > Stappiaceae > Roseibium > Roseibium sp. R5. The sequence continues at coordinate 1,890,902 of NZ_CM146910.1, read as the reverse complement.
CAACGCTTCGCGGACTGGCGTGCGGCTCATTTCAAGACGGGCAGCTATCTCTGGTTCGGGCGCCTGAAATCCGGGCGCAAGTTCACCGCTAAGTATATCTGTTTTAAGTTTTTCATATGCGTTGTTAACGCGGGTCTCTTTGACACGAGCAAGCATTGGCGGGCGAACCTGGTCCTTGTGGCACGGCACGAAACCCGCTTTGTACAGACGCTACCGCTTCTGGCCGTCACTTTGGCATACCAGAAGCAGCAGAATTGCATAAGACGAGTTTGTTGAAGGACGGTTCTGAGGCCAAATTCATTCTGGCCTGTAAATTTTATCATTAAGATTTTATTTAAACACGTTACGTAACGGAATAGATTACATCATTTTCGAACTAAGATATTGTTATAAAAACATAAATTGGAAATACACTCAATATAAAATAATTCGTAAAACTGCCAATATATAGAGACGCATACACGAGACGACAGGTGGGGTGCGATCAGCTTGGAAAGCTAAATTCGGCCTTCGAAGACACGCTGCCTTAAATCAGGATCACCTTGAGGGCCTTTTATGAACACCTTTCGAGAAGCCACCCCTCTTTGACGCCTGATCACCGAATTTAATATCGCCTACAAGCGCCTACAGCGCTCCAAAATTCTTAGTCCAAAAACACATATGCGGAATTATTACAATAGATAAAAAATACAATATTATAGATTTACATAAAAACTGTTTGTTATTACTTTTAACTTAAGCTCTCACGGAGTGCGTGGGGGCCTATATGAACTTGGCGACAGCTTTAATATCGTCAAACTACAATTCTGTTCTTTTATTTTTTTCGCTTGCGCTTTGCATCGCCGGAGCGATTTTCTCTGTTCAACTCATTGGAAGGCTAAACAAGAGCGCCGGAAAAGCGCGGACTATTCGATTGATTTGGGTCTCTTTGGTGCTTGGCACTTCGCTGTGGGCTGCCGGTGTGTTTGCCGCAGCCGCACCTATTCCATCGTCACAGACGGGATTTCAATTTGCGACCCTCATGGCCGCCTTGTTTGTCGCAACTGCCGGCACTTATGTAAGCATCTGGCTCCCCCAGTTAGCTAAAAACCTGATGATGCGGGTCATCAGCGGCGCCGTGTATGGAGCAGGTGTCGCAACAACCTTTTTAATGATTGGTTTTTCCTACAAGGTTGCCGGCATGCAGGCAGGAGCCGGACTTTCAGCCATCTGGCCAATCATCCTTGGGACCGTGTTCGGAGCCGCACTTTTTCCTTTGGCACTTGACGCAGCTGCTAAGACCAAACTGGTCCAGGGTGTCTGCTTTATCTCCATCCCGGCAGTTGTGTGCCTCCTTGCCTCACCAGTCTCGGTTCCACCTGAGGTCCCATACTGGTTTCCGCCGGGAATGAACTTGTTGCCGGTGTCCCAGACCCTGGTTGTTTCTGTTTTGCTACCCGCTCTCTGTGCAGTTTTCGCGGCATCTGGAGATGTTCTGGAACATCATTACAAACACTTGTCCCGCAGAACCTACCAGCATTTGGCCTTGCAGGATCCCCTCACCCACCTTCCAAACCGGCATTTTGTCGAGAACATTGCAGAGCAATTGCTCAAGGAAGCCAGCCAAAACCAAAAATTCTGCGCGGTGGTACTTGTCAGCCTTGACCAGTTCAAAACAGTGAACGAGCTACACGGCTACGCAACCGGCGACGCAGTCTTGAAGCAAATGGCCAGCCTTTTCCGGGAGGAATTCGCAGACCCCATCGTCATTTCAAGGTTTTATGGTGACGAGTTCCTCATCATAAATCCGACGGTAAATACCTTGGACGAAGCAACCAGCTTAGCCCGTCAGGTCCGCGATATGGCCAGACGCCCCATACAAACAGCAACCTACCGGCTCTCAATTCAATGCAGCATTGGTGTCGCCGTATCGCCAAGGGATGGTGAGAACCTGGCACAGCTGGTTCAGCGCGCAAACCTTGCGGCAAAACGGGCAAAATCCATTGGCGGGAATTCCATTCAACCTTATGTCACCGGCATGGAGGAAAACAATCGTTGGGAAGCCGCATTGGCAGCAGACCTTCGTTACGCCACGCTGGACAATCAACTAAACCTTTTGTTCCAAAAACAGAACCAAACCAAAACCGGTGAACTTGTAGGCTACGAAGCACTCGTACGATGGCGCCACGCGGAGAAGGGGCAAATTCCTCCAGAGGACTTTATTCCGATTGCCGAACGCTCAGGCATCATTCTGGATATTGGTGCATGGGTGCTTCGGGAGGCCTGTCGCGCCGCTGCTGACTGGCAAGACCCGGTCGCAGTTTCCGTCAACGCATCCCCCTCGCAGTTTACCCGCAGTGATTTCAGTGGCCTGGTCTCAACAGTGCTCATGGAAACAGGATTGGAACCGCATCGCCTTGAAATCGAACTGACCGAGAGCACCCCTATCGAAGACCATAGCCGAGTCCTTCAAACCATTATTGCGTTACGCGAAATGGGAGTACGGGTGGCGATGGACGATTATGGAACTGGTTATTCCTCTCTCAACACCTTGCAGGCATTTCCGTTCGACAAGTTGAAAGTCGATCGTGTTTTCACTCAATCTCTTGAGGACAGCCCGCAAGCCAGGGCGATCTTGCGCTCCGCTGTTTTGCTGGGACACAGCTTTGGTATACCCGTTATCGCCGAAGGCGTCGAAACGGAAAAGCAATTGAACTTTTTGAAAGAAATGGGTTGCCAGCAAGTGCAAGGCTTCCTCTTCGGAAAGCACCTGTTGCCAGGCCAAATCAAGTCGGCAAGAGAACCCGAAAAAAGACGCGCCGGATGAAGAATTTAATTCCACAGAACTTGAAAATATTTGAAAATTAACAAAAACAATTCAAAAATTAATATTCTGGACAATTATTACAATATGAAATCTACTATTTTATTGACAGGCATTAACGATAAACAATTGATTACAATTACCTTTGATTAACTATAAAACTTTACCTTAGTAGCAGATAACGAAAACGGTGCTGCTATGACAAACTCGAACGCATCTTCGACAACCGGAAAAGGTAGAGGCAACGATCGGCAAACGCTCTCGCGATTGCTGATGGCGAGCGCTGCTTTGGTCGGCGTTTTGATGTCAGGCGCTCCCTCATTCGCCCAGTCCCTCGAAGAAGCGATGGGCGCGGCATATGCCTTGAACCCCGGCCTGAAAGCAGAACGGTCCAGATATCAAGCGACCAACCAAGGTGTCTGGACTGCGCGTTCAGAGTTCCTGCCGACAGTGACCGGCAGTTACATCGGCGAACACAATTCGTTCCGGAACACTCGGGACACATTGTCAAGTGACCGGGAGTACTTCCACGAGCTTGGCGTCTCCATGTCGCAGACGCTCTTCCAGGGTTTTGCCGGTGTAAATCGTCTCAATCAGGCCCATGAAGAAGCCCAATCCGGCCGCAACCAGCTCATCGGAGCCGAACAGACGCTGTTGTTCAACACTGCGGATGCTTATTTGCGCGTGGTTCGGGATCGCGGCGTACTGGCTTATTTGAAGTCTTACACAAATGTTGTGCAGCGTGAGGTGAATGCTGCACGAGCACGCTACAAATCTGGCGATGCCACGCGTACCGACATCGAACAGGCTCTTGCCCGCCTTGCGGAGGCTCAAGGGAACAAGGACCAGGCTGTTGGCGATTTGGAAGCATCCGAAGCGCTCTATGAACGCCTCACCGGGCAAAAACCTGGAAAAATCGGCTGGCCGGGCATCCCCAAGACCATCGAACCTGCAGGTCTTGATGATGCCATCACAGTTGCTTTTCAGAACAACCCGTCCATTCGCGCCGCGATGAATGACGCGCGGGCGGCACGATTTGCTGCGCGCGCCTCAGTTGGCGACATGCTGCCCCGGGTTTCCTTGGAAGGCGAATGGTCGAATGGATACCGGCGCGATTTCAGCGACCGCGATCGGGAAGACTACCGGCTTGGCATTCGGGTGACGGCTCCGTTCTTCACCGGTGGTCGGAACATTGCATCTGTGAAGCGTGCCAAATACACCGCAGCGCAAGAAGAGTATGAGCTGGATGATACGCAACAGATTATCCGCGAGAACGTCATTCGTGCCATGAAGCAACGCGCGGCGGCGCGCCTTCGGGCCAAAGCTGGTGTCCGCGCAATCGAAGCCAACAAGCGCGCAGTCAAAGGTCTTCAAGTCGAGTTTGAAAGTGGCCAGCGCACATTGCTCAACGTGCTGGACGGCGAACGTGAGTTGCTGTTGAGCCAGGTCGACTACGTCCGGGCCCAGTATGACGCGAAAATCGCGGACTTTTTCCTGCTGGCCAATATCGGCCGGCTGGCACCGCAGCACTTTGCCATTATCGAAGAGCGGCCGGCGCCGCCGTCCCGGATTATCCCTGAATTCAATACGTGGGATTTGCGTCTCGGGCCGACGGAGAATGATCCGTTCCAGTCTGGCGTCATTGAGATTGCAGAGACCGAACCGGTGATCATTCAAGCAGAAGCGCTTCCTCCGATCCAATAGACGGTCCAGCTGCCGACATTAAAAAAGCGGGCTGCAAGGCCCGCTTTTTTGTGCTTTAGAAGCTGTCCGGATCAGGAGTATTGGATACCCTCGATCTCGGCAAAGTCGACGCGGCCGCCGTCTGCAAGATCGATGTGGCCACCGGAGTCTTGAGACAGTGACACTTCACCGTTGAGTGGATCGACATTCTCAATGCTGCCATCGGTCACGGTCACCGACCAGTCGGTGCCGTATTCACCGATTTGGGTGCCATTCGTGCCGTCACCGAGATCAATGATATCAATCCAGTTTTCACCGGCACCGCCGTAGATGGAGTCGTTGCCGTCGCCCAGCATGTAGGCAAAGACGTCGGAGCCGTCACCACCATTCATGCTGTCGTCGCCTGGACCGCCGTCGAGCGTATCATCACCCGGGCCGCCAAAGAGGGCGTCGCTGCCTCCCTCACCGCTCAAGGTGTCGTCACCACCCTTGCCGAACAAGGCGTCATTGGCACCTTCACCAACCAGCTCATCATCATCTTCCGTGCCGACCTGGAATGTCGGGAGCTCGATGACATTGCTGTCTTCATCGTCGCTCTCGTCATCATCATCGCCATCATTGCTGAAGCGGCTAGCCGAGGAGGCTGCAAGCTCATTGTCGTCGTCGCGCTCATCGTCATCATCGTCGCGATCATCGTCATCATCATCATCACCGGCGACTGGCGGCATATCATCTTCTGTATCGTCAACATCCACGACATCAAAGGTAATGGTTTCAGTGTCTGAAAGACCCTCGCCATCGGTTGCCGTTACATCAAGTGTGATGCTTTGCTCTTCTTCGTAATCGAGTTCGACCCCATCTTTCAGTTTCAACATGTATCCGTTGCCATCCGGCACGACCTCAAAGCGGTCATCAGATACTGTGAACGTATGGGTGTCCCCAACGTCCGGGTCGACAACAGAGAGTGCCACCACTCCCGCGCCAGCAGAATTTTCGGTCACATTGACCGGATTGCCAACAATGAGATCCGGGGCAGCGTTGCTACCGGCAACTACGTCAATCGGGAAAGTTCCGGAAGCCTCTGATCCATCGCTGGACGTTGCCGTGATGACAACATCGATGGTTTCACCCGGTGTCAGGGTTGCGCCATCAGCCACGGTCACAACACCTGTGAACTCATCTATGTCGAACCGGCTGTCGTCGATCGTGTAGGTCACCGTGTCTGCGGCATCGGCATCCTCTGCAATCGCGGTCAATCCAACCAAAGCACCAGCGGCAACTGATGCGGCCACAAGGTTTTTAGCTGTATCGGCATCACGAACCGGCCCCACGTCGAACTTGGAGACTGCCGGACCTTCATCGTACCCGTTGACCGTGATCTTCAGGTCTGCAGTGTCCGTGTTACCACCACTGTCGGTGACGGTGTACGTGAACACTTCAACATCAGATTCCCCTTGGCCAAGCGACTGCGCGGCGGGGCTGTCGGGATCAAGGATGTAGGTGTACGTACCATCAGAGTTGATCAGCAGCGATCCGTAGTCACCTGGTATGGTCGAGCCCGGCGCATAATCCTGGCCGTCGAAGGAGACGTTCGTGACCGTCAGAGCACCTTCCGCATCCGTGTCATTGGTTAGGACATTGCCTTCCACTTTTGCTGTCTGACCGGACGAGTCGGCCGTCTCCGTTGCGCCCCAACCACTGTCGTTCATGACATAGGCATCCGGGATGGAGACAGTTCCGGTCTCCGGATCGATCTGATAAACGCGGCCGCCATTGGTGAAGGCATAGAGCTGCCCGCCATCGTCACCGACCAACCCAAAGGCGTTGGACACCGGCAAGGTCGCAACAACATCGATGGTCGCCCCGGTATCCGGATTGATTTCCACGATTTTGCCGTTGGATGTTGACAGGTACAAACTGCCATTGGCAAAGGCCAAATCACCGGCAGAACCATAGTCCATCTGCCCGATCGTGGTCAGGCTGCCGTCACTGACATCCACGGTATACAACTTGCCGGAGCTGTCCGCCGCATAAAGGGTGCCGTCCGGACCGAACTCCAGTGCATTCATCGACGTTCCGAACCGCGACGAGGAAATCTTTGTTGCCTCGCCAGTATCCGGATCAATGGAGTAAAGCTTACTGAAGCTGATGCCATAAAGATTTCCGGCACTGTCCAGCGCAATGTCGGTCATCGCACCAACACCCGTCGACCCGATTACGACGTCGGAACCATCCGAACTGATCAGGTGAATTTCACCGTCATCATCGCTGTAATAGAAAGATGTCTTCGTCAGCCCGACTGTCGCCGCATCGTCATTTGCCACTGGCGGCTCGTCAAACTCCGTGACATCAATCCGGAATGTCTCAGTAACACTGGACCCATCTGTAGAGGTTGCCGTCACGTCCAGGTCGACAAACGGTGTTTGCTCCGCATCAAAGCTGGCATTGTCCGCAACGGTCACCACACCGGTGTCCGGGTCAATCTCAAAACGCGGATCAGTGATTGCGTAGGTCACGCTGTCCCCGGCATCCGGCTCATTTGCGAACGCCGTCAAACCAACAACAGTGCCTGCCGTTGCGCCCTCGGCGATCACATTATCCGATGTGTCGCTATCAATGAGATCTGTGAGCGGTGTGTTGGTCTCATCGATGTCAATGACATCAATCACAACCACTTCCGTATCAGACAAACCGCCCTGATCAGTCGCAGTTACTTCCAGGGTAACCTGCGTTTCAGTCTCATAATCGAGTGCCTGATTGTCCTTCAGCTTGAGCATGTACTTGTCGCCAGAGACAACAACTTCAAACCGGTCATCAGACACCGTGAACGTGTGGGTGTCGCCTATGTCAGGATCAATGACCGACAAGGGAGCGATTTCCGCGCCGAAGAACTCTTCAACAACAGCTGTGCGATTGTCTGAGACGATGGAAACGCTGTCGATCAGTGCTCCGCCGTTGTTGTCAGACCCGATTTCAACAAAGGTCAGCGTGTTGGAGCCGTCACCGGATCCACCGACAATGTTGAAGTTGTAGGTCTGCCAGCCGGTTCCCGTGGTCGCCGGATCAATCGTGTCGATCAGCTCACCATTCCAGTAAACCTCGGCAACACTCTGACCGACACCGCCCCGAGACTTCATGTCAAACTGAAGCTCGTAAACCTGACCTTCCATTTGGCCTTCGATCTGCTGGGATGCCCAACCGTTCGTGACCGAAGCCAAATCCAGATGGTGATTGCCGTCAGTGGCACCGAAGTTGTTGTGGCCCGCCTGATGGACATCAACGTTGTCGTAGGACCAGCCTTCAATCGAATTCGGATCCTGGTACCAGCCAGATCCATCCGAGCCGCCCAACTGTCCGTCAAAGTTCTCAAAGCTGCCGTTGATGATGAACTGCTGCGAACCGCTTTCCAGCTCAACGATGAGATCCGGCGGCTCGTTGCCGTCCGTGATGTCGATCGAGAACGTCTGGCTGGAGGAAGATCCATCCGTTGAGGTCGCCTTTACAGTCACATCGACAGTTGGCTCGGTCTCGGCATCGAACTGAGCACCATCTTTGACAGTGATAACACCCGAGGTCTCATCAATCTCAAAGCGGTCACCGCCGCCAGTCAGCTCATAGGTGACCGTATCGGTCGCATCTTCGTCCTCGGCAAAAGCCGTGATGCCAGTGTTCTCGCCACCATCTGAAGACTCGGAGATCGTGTTGTCGCTTGTGTCGACATCCGAAACCGGGCCGATGTCGAACTCATCTTCATCACCCACTTCAACCGTGAAGGTCTTCGTTGCGGACGTCCCGTCTGTGGACGTCGCCTTGACCGTGACGTCAATCGTCGGCGTGGTCTCGCGATCGATATCCGCACCCGGAGCGACCGAGATCACACCAGAAGTCGGGTCGATCACGAAAGGAGAGTTCTGATCTACGATCTCATAAGTGACATCGTCAGACGTATCCGGATCGGTCGCAAACGCTGTCACACCAACAACGGTGCCAGCATCGGAATTTTCCGCAACCAGGTTCGCTGTAGCGTCGCTGTCGGTCAGCGGGCCGATTGGTTCTGCACCCTCGTCAATGTCGATGACGTCGATCACCACTGTTTCCGTATCGGACAGACCACCGGTGTCGGTTGCTGTGATCTGGACGGTCACCTGTTGCTCGGTCTCATAATCGAGCGCCTGGTCGTCTTTCAGCTTCAGCAGATACTTGCCGTCGGCGGCAACCACCTCGAACCGGTCGTCGGACACTGTGAAAGTATGCGTGTCGCCCACATCAGGATCGATGACGGAGAGCGGAACAACCTTGGCACCTTCCAATTCTTCATAGACGCCTATCCGGTTTGTGCCGGTCAGTTCGACGTTATCGATGAACGCGCCATAAGTGTTGTTGTCTTCACTGGTTTCACGGAATTCAAGGACGTCATTGCCGCCTGTTCCGACAACCTGGACCTCAAGCGTTTCCCAGTTGCCGAAAGCTGGATCGACAGTGGAAACCAGTTCACCGTTCCAATAAACCTCGACGGTGTTGGAGGCATCATCCCTGCGCGCCTGGACATCGAATGAAAGGTCATAAACCTGACCCACCGACGTCTCGACGGTTTGGGAAATCGAATTGACGTTCTTTTCAGAATCCAACTCGAGATGCTGGTCACCCTCGGTGGCTTTGATACCGCCGAAGTTGTCCCAGACCTCCATTTTGCCGTTACTCGTCCAGGCACCTGAACTGTCTTCCGAAAATTGATTCCACTTTCCGGTGGCAACGTCGAAGGACTCGAACGAACCGTTTTTGATGAGGTTGGTGCCGATGTCGCCATACTCAACAACGAGATCCGGCGGCTCGTTACCGTCTGTGACATCAATCGAGAAAGTGTTACTGGACGAAGATCCATCCGTGGACGTTGCCTTGACGGTTACGTCGACAGTCGGTTCTGTTTCCGCATCAAACTGCGCACCGTCTTTCACAGTGATGACGCCGGTCGTCTCGTCGATCTCGAAGCGATCGTTGCCACCTGTCAACTCATAGGTGACAGTGTCGGTCGCATCCTCGTCCTCGGCAAAAGCAGTAATGCCGGTGACCTCGCCGCCATCAGCGGTCTCAGATATGGTGTTATCGCTTGTATCGACATCTGAAACAGGACCGATGTCAAACTCGTCTTCGTCACCGACTTCAACCGTGAAGGTCTTCGTCGTCGAAGTCCCGTCCGTCGACGTTGCTTTGACCGTGACGTCGATCGACGGAGTCGTCTCGCGATCAATGTCCGCACCCTGTGCGACAGAGATCACGCCAGACGTCGGATCGATCACAAACGGAGAGTCTTGATCAACGATCTCGTAGGTCACGTCATCGGCCGTGTCCGGATCGGTCGCAAACGCCGTCACGCCAACAACAGTGCCAGCATCGGAGTTTTCCGCAACCAGGTTGTCGCTCGTATCGCTGTCGGACAGCGGACCGATCGGCTCTGAGTTTTCATCGACATCGATCACGTCGACAATGACGGTTTCAGTGTCGGAAAGACCACCGCTATCGGTCGCTGTCACTTGGACCGTGACCTGCTGCTCGGTCTCATAGTCGAGCGCTTGGTCATCTTTCAGCTTCAGCAGATACTTGCCATCTGCAGCCACAACCTCGAACCGGTCATCGGACACGGTGAAGGTGTGCGTATCGCCCACATCCGGGTCGATGACAGAAAGCGGCGCGACTTCAGCGCCCTTGAACTCTTCCAGGATCGCGATGCGGCCATCCGCCTTGATCGACACGGTGTCGATGTAGGTTCCGTGGCTGTTGTCAGAGCCCTTCTCAACAAACGTCAGCGTGTTGGAGCCGTCACCAGATCCACCAACAATGTCATAGCTGTAGCTTTGCCAGCCGCCGCCGCCATCGGTTGGATCAAGGGTGTCGATGAGCTCACCGTTCCAATATACCTCGGCAACGCCTTCGCCAGACCGATTGCCACGCGAGTTCATATTGAACGACAGTGTGTAGACATGGCCGTCCAACTGACCTTCGATTGTTTGAGAGATCGTGCCGTTGTCGTCAGCTGTCAGGTCCAGGCGGTGCGCGCCATCTGTTGTGCCCTCGCCGTGACGCGCCGATTGATGGATGTCGACGTCATTGTAGGTCCAGCCTTCAATGGTGTCCGGTGTATCGTACCAGCCGGTGCCATCTGTGCCGCTCAAGGTTCCAGAGAAATTCTCGAAACCACCATTGATCACCAACTCGTTGGACGCATTCTCCAACTCAACGATCAGATCCGGCGGCTCGTTGCCGTCCGTCACGTCGATCGAGAAGGTTTTGCTGGATGAAGATCCGTCCGTGGAGGTCGCCTTGACAGTAACGTCAACGGTCGGCTCGGTCTCCGCATCAAACTGCGCACCGTCTTTTACCGTGATGGCACCCGAGGTCTCATCGATCTCGAAGCGATCGTTGCCACCTGTCAATTCGTAGGTGACGGTGTCGGTCGCATCCTCGTCCTCGGCAAAGGCCGTGATACCGGTGTCTTCGCCGCCATCAGAAGTCTCCGAAACGGTGTTGTCACTCGTATCAACATCGGAAACCGGACCGATGTCGAACTCATCCTCATCGCCAACTTCAACCGTGAAGGTCTTCGTTGTCGACGTCCCGTCCGTAGACGTTGCTTTGACCGTGACATCAATAGACGGGGTCGTCTCGCGATCAATGTCCGCGCCCGGTGCGACCGAGATCACACCAGAAGTCGGATCAATCACAAACGGAGAGTCTTGATCAACGATCTCATACGACACGGTGTCAATGGCATCAGGATCAGTCGCGAATGCCGTGACCCCCACCACTGTTCCGGCATCGGAATTCTCAGCTACGAGGTTGTCGCTCGTATCGCTGTCGGAGAGCGGCCCAATCGGCTCTTTGCTCTCATTGACATCGATAACGTCAATGATGATGGTTTCCGTGTCGGACAGTCCACCAGAGTCGGTGGCCGTTACCGTGACACTCACCTGTGTCTCGGTTTCGTAATCAAGCGCCTGATCATCTTTCAGTTTCAGGACATACTTGTCCCCTGCGACAACAACCTCGAACCGGTCATCGGACACGGTAAAGGTGTGTGTATCGCCCTCATCCGGGTCAATGACCGACAACGGAGCCGCTTCAGCACCTTCCACTTCCTCAACGATCGTTGTCCGGTAGTCAAAGTCAGTGTTTTGTGTATCGAAGACAAAATCATCGAAATCCTGATCGCCATTGTTGACCAGATCTTCGAAGCCGATCGTGACACCACTTTCAACTGTGTGATCCAATCCGTCCGGATTAAGGCTTGCGTCTCCGGAGAAGTAGGCATCAGCGCCTTGACCAGTCAGAGGTGTCCCATCCTGCGCAACAGCTTGCCAGTTTCCATCGCCGTCTTTTTGGAAAGTAACCATGTCGCCGGCGGCAATACCCGGGTTCTGGTCAGCGCCATCCGGGATAAGGAAATAACCGATATTGGCAGCATCAACGTTCGGGAACGCGACATTTACGGTATCGCCCGGCGTAAGCTCATTGCCGTTAGTCCAAACGATTTGACCAGCAACCGGATCACCGTTTGCATCCATCACGAACACACCCAGCGAACTGCTGTAGTTTGCACCTTCTGATACAAAAGTAAGAGTTGCACTCACGCCATCGACATCGCCGGTCTCAAAGGTAAGATCAGGCGCTTCGTTGACATCCAGAATATTGACAGTGAACGTTCCCGTTGAAGATGATCCATCCGACGAAGTCGCGGTGATTTCAACGTCAACGGCTTTGGTCTGCTCGTAGTCGAAGCTAACGCCTGGCTTTACGGTTAGAACACCGGTATCCGGATCGATATCGAACCGCGGATCATCGGTCGAATAGGTCACCGTGTCGGTTGCATCCGGATCCTCGGCGAAAGCCGTAATACCGACTTCTTCACCGCCAGTTCCGTTTTCAGCCACAGCGTTCAAGTCATTGTTTGACTTATCGATATCGACGACTGGGCCAATGTCGCCCTCGTTGTCATCGCCCACCTCAACACGGAAGGTTTCCTGAGACGTCGATCCATCAGTGGATGTCGCTTTGACGGTCACATCAATGAATGGAGTTGTCTCGCGGTCAATATCTGCGTTCGGGCCAACAGTGATAACACCACTGTTCGGATCAATCACAAACGGCGAGTCGCCGACAATTTCATACGTAACAATGTCGGTTGTATCCGGGTCTTCCGCAAAGGCAGTGAGACCAACGACAGTGCCTGGATCGGAACTTTCGAGAACAAGGTTTTGCTCAGAATTGGTATCGGTTACGGGACCAATCGAGAACTCGGTGTTATCGTCGCCTACGGTGATCCGGAACGTTTCCTGTGAAGTGGATCCATCCGTGGACGTGGCCTGAACCGTTACATCAAAGAACGGTGTGGTTTCGCGATCAATCTCGGCGCCGGGTGCGACACTGATAACGCCAGTAACCGGATCAATGACAAACGGCGTATCGCCTACGATTTCGTAAGTCACCGTATCGGTTGCATCCGGATCTTCGGCAAATGCCGTAACACCGACAAGCGTCCCCGGATCAGAGTTTTCAAGGATAAAGTTGTCGGTCGTGTCAGTGTCGACAACAGGTCCGATTTGAAATTCGGTGTTGTCATCGCCAACCTCGATGACAAAGGTCTCCACGACAAACGACCCATCACTCGAGGTTGCTTGTACTGTTACGCTGATGGTCGGCGTTTCTTCACGGTCGATAACTGCACCGGGACCAACCGATATCACGCCGGTTTCCGGGTCAATGACGAATGGCGTGTCACCCAAAATCGAATAGGTCACGTCGTCTCCATCCGGATCTTCCGCAAAGGCTACCACGCCGACAGTTGTTCCAAGGTCTGCGTTTTCTTCTACAAAATTTGTGTCGAGATTGGCATCAGTTAAGGGACCGATCGGTTCACCATCATCATCGTCATCATCGTCATCGCTTACATCATCGTCATCGTCGTCATCGCTTACATCATCGTCATCGTCGTCATCGCTTACATCGTCGTCATCGCTTACATCATCGCCGTCGTCATCGGCCAAGACAGTGGTACCACCGTCGCCATCGCCGCCGCCTCCACCGCCGCCAATGCCGTCACCGATGCCATCGTCACTTGTCGGAATGCCTTGGCCGCCGAGATTGAATTGAGAAAGCCCGGCATCAAGGCCGCGTGCTTCGGGAACATCCCCGCCTCCGAGACCACCAGCATCGCCCAAACCACCGTCAGATGTTTCCGCGACATCCTGAAGATCATCCGGAAGCGGCACGTTATCATTGCGGTCCAGACCCAAGCCGTTGCTAGGACCATCGTTGCCTGCTCCGCCATTCAAGCCGCCGTCACCGCCAAGACCGTCACCATCGTGAAGAGAGGAACCGCTTCCTTCGTATTCCAATGGCACCGCCTGGAAGAGGTTGGCAACCGTTGCCTCACCTGTGTCCTCTGGATTGATGGACAAGGAGTAGTCGTTGCCATCCGCTGGCTTGTACGGATCACCGGCCTGAGCTTCCGCGCGGGCAGCATTTGGCGAGTTCGCACCTGAATTGGTTCGTGCAGCCGCTTCTGCGCCCGCGCCTTCAGTCGGTTTGCCAGATGTTTTCGGTGTGTCGTTATCAGCCATGCTCGCACAAGCTCCATTAGATCATGAAGCCATTCGCGCAGGCTTGTCTTAACAAAAACCAACCAGAACCTGTGAAATACCACTATATCTTGATGTAAATTAGCGGGTTCCATAGTTCTTGGTAAACGCTTTTGAAACACTTGCGCGCCTTAATAGAGATAGGAGGCGCCAAGTATGGTCAGTTTTATCAGCAATGCTTTAGCTAACACTGCGTTACCTCAGCTGAAATTTCATTCATCTGAGACAGGAGAGCAAGTTAAAGCCCCAAATTTGCCGCGCTCGGTGGTAATGGCCTCGATACTTATAAATGTATTGGGCTTGGCGATGCCCCTGACAATTCTTCAGGTATATGACCGAATTCTTCCAAACCAGGCTATCGATACACTGGTCGTTCTAATTGTCGGGCTTGGGATCGTCCTGGCGGTCGATGCGGTATTGAAGATTGCTAGATCATTTGTTGTCGCCTGGTCAGCAGCTTCCTTTACACACAAAGCAAACATGGAAGCGACGCACCGTCTACTCTGCTCCCGTTCTGATGCCGTGACCGATGCCAGTGTTTCCAAGCATCTGGACTCTCTGAAGTCACTTCAGTCCCTGGGAGACCAGTACGGCGGACCGGCGCGACTTTTGGCGATCGACCTCCCGGCTAGCCTTATCTTTCTCGTTGTCCTGTTTCTCATCGGCGGCCCGATCGGTTTCATCCCGCCGATCTTGTTGTTGATTTTCGTGTTGCGGACTGCTCACCTGAATTCCAAACTCAATACGCTCGTTGAAAAACGCGCTGTCCAGGACCAGCGCAAATACGATTTCATTTTTGAAGTCCTGTCCGGGCTCAACACGATCAAGGCGATGGCGCTTGAACCCGTGATCCTCCGGCGATTTGAAAGACTACAGACCCAGGTCTCCCGCCTCGGTTACGACCAGATCGACCTGAACAACAATGCGCGCAACAGCAGCGGCTTTTTCACTGTCCTGACGACGGTATGCGTTGTATCGGCTGGTGCATTGCTGGTGATGGGAGGCTTCATAAGCATCGGTGCTGTTGCTGCATGTACGCTCCTTGCGGGCCAAGTCGTCCAGCCTCTTTTGCGAGGCATCAACCACTGGACGGAGATGCAGCGGGTCAAGCACGATTATCGTGCCGCTCAATCCCTATTTGATCTGCCAGTTCAAAACAGGCAACAATCGCGGAATATTCCGATCATCGGCAATGTACAGATCCAAAACGCCGGATACGATTCAAGGCATGACGTGATCGTCCCGATCCACGGACTGAACCTGTCCGTCAATGCTGGAGAAACGATAGCCTTTGAAGGCAAAGATGGTAGCGGACGATCAACACTCTCCCGATTGATTTCAGGCAGCCTGGAACCGACTTCGGGATCAGTCTTGCTTGATGGTCATGATCTGTACGGTGAAGATCATTGGAGCCTGAGGAAACACATTGCCTACGTGGGCAACGATTCCGAGATGTTCGCCGGAACAATCTTACAGAATCTGACTTTGTTTGGGTCTCAGTCGACGCCGCAGACCGCACGAATGGCCGCAGAGCTCATCGGCCTGGAAAAAGACATTCACTTGCTCCCGCTGGGTTACGACACACAATTGGGTAACACCATCGAGGAAAATCTCACGGACTCCATGATCCAGCGGATCGCGATTGCACGTGCCTTGGCCCGAGAACCAAAAATCTTGATCCTGGATGATGCAAACGGCGCCCTCGATCACCGCAGCGAAGCTGAGCTTGCGGAAGGACTTAAACGCATCAAAGGCCAGCTCACGATGATCATTGTCAGCCACCGCCCATCCTTCCGGGCGATTGCTGACAAGCAGTATCTGGTGGAGGACGGGAAACTGAAATCAGTACCGGTAAAACCCGCCACAACAAAAAAATACAAGCTTCAGCCGCGTATACGCAAAGAAGCGCCAAAAATGAGCCAAGGAGCCTGACATGTCCCTGGCAGCGTTTGAAAACACCTCCGCTTATATTCAGGGTTCAGACCCGTCTACCCGGCGCTTAAATCTGGCAAGCCGGGTCCGCCAGCAAGCAGGCACCCATATTGACCGAAACACGGCAGCTGAAGCATGCCTCTTGCCGGTGCTGGAAGCACTTGGGTGGGACGGAATGGAGCGGCACCTGTTTGAGGCTTTGCCACATCTTGAGGGCATCACCGAAATCTATGATTTGCGGGCCGTGCTTACCCGGCTCAATTACCGGGTCACCAGCTCATCAAGGCCGATCAAGCAACTCACAGCGGAGCAATTTCCCTGCCTGTTAAAGGTCGGACAAAATGTCTGTGTTGGCCTTGGACCAAGCGGGGACGGCCGGCTTCATGTTTTCAGCGGCGAAGCTCAGCAAACGGTGAATCTTGATTACTCTGCCCTGAAGGATGCAGAGCTGTTCCTGATCGCCGAAGATGATCCAACGGCCACTTCCGGCTTCAAACATTGGTCATCCAGATTGTTTCACAGATTTCGGGGTACGCTGACCTCGATTATGGCAATCGGCTTTCTTGCCAACCTGTTGGCGCTCGGCCTGCCTTTGTTTGTAATGAACGTCTACGACAAAGCGATTGGTGCAAAGTCCGTTTCCGTTCTCATTACACTCATGATCGGCATCGCGGTAATCTTGTGTATGGATTGGCTGGTCAAGGGAACCAAATCCCGCCTCCAGGCATACCTTGGCGCACGACTGGACGCTGTCGTTGCGAATACGACCTTCCGCCATTTCCTGCACCTGCCTTTGCCATTGACGACTTCAGCACCAATTGGCGCGCAGATCACCCGCCTGAAGCAGTTTGACGGTGTCCGGGAAATATTTCACGGCAACCTTGCTAATGCTCTGATTGACCTGCCATTTTCCGCTTTGTTCGTGGTGGTTCTTTCACTGATCGGCGGCCCGCTCGCGCTGCTTCCGCTCGGCTTGCTGGGTCTCTACATCGTTGCCGCTCTTCTCATCGTTCCGCGGATGAAACGTGCGATCAACCTTGCCGGTGAGGCCAAATCCCGCGTCCAGAACATCACGGTAGAAATCCTGTCAAAGCGCGATGCGATCCAGAATTTGTCCGCAGATGACGTTTGGATCGACAAGTTTCGTGCCCTGTCAGCAGATTTCGCGCAAAAGAACCTGAAAACAAAACACCTATCTCAAATCATGCAGGTCATCTCGCAAATGATGATGACTCTGTGCGGCATCGGTGTTTTGGGTTTTGGCGCCATCATGGTGATGAACCAAAGCCTCACACAAGGCGCCTTGATCGCGGTCATGGCTTTGTCCTGGCGCGCGCTGAACCCGATGCATCAGGCCTTCTTGAGCTTCTCACAGCTTGGCCAGGCCCAGCAAACGATCGAACGGATCAACGGTCTTTTGAAGATCGACATGGAACGGCAACCGGGCAAACTCCCGAGCTTGCATCGTCAATTCCAAGGTACTGTCCGCTACTCTAACGTGGTGCTTCGCTATCCGGCCCGCCAGGAACCCGCATTGCGGAATTTCTCTTTACAGGTCGAACAAGGCGCGGTCGCTGCGATCACAGGCCCAAGTGGATCAGGGAAAACTTCTCTGGTTCGTGCGACGCTGGGGCTTTACCGGCCACAGATGGGGGCGGTCTTGGTGGATGACCTCGATATCCGCCAGCTGGATCCGGGTGAATGGCGCCATGCAATTGGCTATGCGCCCGAACACTACGATTTCTTCTACGGGACCATCGCCCAGAACTTCCGGATGGCCAATCCGCAAGCTGACAATGATCAGGTCCGCGGCGCATTCGAAGACTTTGGCCTCAACAACTACGCAGAACTGCTTCCTCAGGGAGTTGAGACGCGTCTCACAGGCCAGCTTCTGCAAGTGCTTCCAGACAACGTGAAACAGCGGATCCTGCTTGCAAGGGCCTTCGTACGGCCGGCCTCAATCTACGTTCTGGATGATCCAGCCGGCAATCTAGATGTTGATGGCGACAAGCTGCTGATGAAAAAAATTGAACAGGTTCGCGGTAAATCAACCGTCATCCTGACCACTTATCGGCCAAGCCACATGCGGATCGCTGACCAGCTCGTCTACATGCAGAACGGAATGGTCACCATGGCAGGTCCGCCATCAGAGATTTTGGATGACGTCCTGAAACAGCAATCGAAGTAATTGGAGCGTGCGCTGAGAGAAGCCGCACCTCACGACAACCGCCGAGGAAGAAACCGATGGCAGCCAAAGATACCTCAGATCCGCTTCGCAAAGCCGTTTATGGCCGAGTAGGATTGCCACTCGAATTGGAGGACGGGGTTCCACCGGCCTTCTACACCCGGCTGTTGATCGGTCTCACGATTGCGACCCTGGCACTGCTGGTATGGGCAGCCATTGGTCAGATCCGTGAAGTCGCCAACACGATCGGTGAAATCACGCCTGCAGGTCAGATCCTTGCTGTCGAACACCTGGAGGGCGGTATTGTCAGTGAGATCCTCGTTGAAGAAGGCCAACTCATCATGGCAGGCGACCCGATCGCTCGCCTCGAGAAAGAAGACACTACTGCCGAACTTGGCCGCATTCAGAGCCGCCTGAGTTATCTGGAACTCGAAGAAGAGCGGCTAAGAGCCCAAGAGTTCAGTGATCCGAACACAGTTGGACTGCGGCTGGACCCGGCAGTCAGCGGTTTGAGCACCCAACAACGGGCGGCACTCACGGCAAACCGCAGAGCAGTAGCCGATGAACAGGATGCTTATACGGCTCGTGTCGCACAAAAACGTGCGGAAGTGGCCAGCCTGGAGGCCCAGGTTGTTCTGCAACGGTCACAAGTCGAGTTGGAAAGGGAAAAATTCCAGATTCAAGAAAACCTGCTGAAAGATGGCTACACATCCCGCCGCCGGTATCTTGAATCAAAAGGTGAATACCAACGTTCCCAGGTAACGCTGGAACAGCTCGTCGGCAATCTGGCGCAAGCCCGTGAAATGCTGACCGAAGCTCAGGCGAGCTTGAACCAGGCGGGCGCTGAGGTGAACCGGGATGTGGCCGATGAGCGCGCTCGAATTGCTCAAGAGCGGGCTGAGCTGGCACAGGAAATCGCCAAACTCGAAGACAGGCAGAATCGTTTGTTCGTAAGGGCTCCAGTTGATGGCTACATCAAAACACTGGGTCAAACCGGACGCGGTGCTGTTGTGAACCCGGGCGACATGATCGCGGAGATCGTTCCGCAGACCGAAAGCATGGTGGCTGAGGTTAAGGTCAATCCACGCGACATCGGCCACATCAATGTGGGCGACAAGGCTGAAATCACGATCACCAGCTATGACCCGAACATCTATGGGACGATCGTCGCGGAGGTGGAAACCATCTCAGCATCCAGTTTCCAGGATGAATATGGCGAGTACTATTTCAAGGCTGACCTTGGCTTTCCGGGCAACACGATCGGCACCGGTAATGTAACCAGCCCCGTCCGGCCGGGCATGCAGGTGAATGCCCAGATTGTAACAGGATCCAAATCAGTCCTTGCCTATCTGCTGAACCCAGTCACCCGCGCGATGCGCACGGTGTTCTCAGAACGCTAAGCGATTGGAACATCGCAAACAAAAAACCCCGGTGAACAGACCGGGGTTTCTTTTTGTCTGGTTTCCAGCCTTCAGTGGGATGCTGGCGTCACCATCGCACTGATGGTGTCTTGAACGTTCAAAACGCCCAAGGGCTTGCCGTCACCATTCACAACACAGCATTCGCCTTGACCGGTTTCAGCAAACTTCTTGGCTGCTTCTTCCAGCATAATCCCGCTCTGCACGGTCAAACCGCCTTCGAGGGTCTTCGTTTTGTCCATGACTGTGTCGACCAGGATTACTCGCCCACGGTTCACTTCCTTGACGAAGTCCGCGATGTACTCGTCCGCCGGGTTCAGCACGATTTCTTGACCGGTTCCCTGCTGAATAACGGCACCATCGCGCAAGATCGCAATTTTGTCGCCAAGCCGAAGAGCTTCATCCAGGTCGTGCGTGATGAAGACGATTGTCTTGTGCAGCTCTTCCTGAAGGTCGAGCAAAACGGTCTGCATATCCATACGGATCAACGGGTCAAGCGCGGAGAACGCTTCGTCCATCAGTAGGATATCGGCATCGTTCGTCAGCGCGCGCGCAAGGCCGACTCGCTGCTGCATACCGCCCGACAATTGGTTCGGATAATGGTCTTCAAACCCCTCCAAGCCAACGCGTGAGATCCAGCGTGAAGCCCGTTCTTCAGCCTCCTTCATGGAGACGCCCTGAATTTCCAAGCCGTAGACCGTGTTTTTCATCACGGTCCGGTGCGGCAGGAGCGCGAACTTCTGGAAGACCATCGCTGTTTTGTGACGACGGAACTGCCTCAACTCACCCTGAGACATTTTACACACGTCTTCATCACCGTAGAGGACCTCTCCGTCTGTCGGATCGATCAGCCGGTTTATGTGCCGGATCAAGGTGGATTTCCCAGAACCGGACAAACCCATCACCACCTCGATCTTGCCGCCAGGCATCGAGATGTTGATGTCGTTCAGGCCCAAGACGTGATTATGCTTTTCGTTTAGCTCGGCTTTGGACATGCCGTCCTTGACAAGCTGCACCATGTCTTTGCCGTTCGGACCAAAAATCTTGTAAAGATTCTTGATCTCAATGCCTGTCGCCTCACCCATGGATCACCTCGGAGTGTTTCTGAAGGCGCTTGCCGTAGGCCTGGGTCGCGCGGTCGAAAATAATGGCAATCGCAACGATCGCGAGACCATTCATGACGCCCATCGTCAAATACTGGTTCGCAATGGCGTTCAGAACCGGCTGACCGAGACCTTTCACGCCGATAAGAGCCGCGACAACAACCATCGCAAGTGCCATCATGATGGTCTGGTTCACGCCAGCCATGATCGTTGGCAACGCAAGTGGCAGCTGAACATTGGTCAACTTCTGCCAAGAACTGGACCCGAAGGCATCGGCGGCCTCAAGAACGTCTTGGTCAACAAGACGAATACCGAGGTTGGTCAGTCGGATCATCGGCGGAATGGCGTAGATAACCACCGCAATCATGCCCGGCACTTTGCCAAGGCCGAAAATCATGACCACCGGAATGAGATAAACGAAGCTGGGCATGGTCTGCATGAGGTCGAGCACCGGGTTGATGACGCTCTGAATTCGATCTGAACGCGCCATCAAAATTCCAAGCGGAATACCAAGCACGATCGCCATCATCGTACAAACGGTCACCATGGCGATTGTGCGCATGGTGTCTTCCCACATGCCGAGATAACCGATGACACAAAGTGCCACCAGGGAGCCGATTGTAATCCGAGCATTCCGGCTCATGAGGTAAACAATCCCGACAAGCACTGCCAGAATAATTGGCCAAGGCGAGTTGATGAGCAGTTGCTCCAAAAAGATCAGGAAGTCCTTGATCGGATCAAACGCACTTTCGATTGCGTCCCCGTAGGCACGCGTAAAATCCTTGAAGGCTCCGTCAATTGTTTGGCGCATTTCGCGCAAGCCACCCCGGCTCATAGCGGGGAATTCTTGTAACCACTCCATCACTCTCGTCCCGTTTTTTTGCCCCTCAATGAAGAGCCCGCATCGTGATGCGGGCTCCTTTTCGCTTCAACGGATTACAGAGAAGCTTTCACTTTTTCAGCGACTTCCGGGCTGACCCACTGGGTCCATACATCTTCAAAGTTTTCAAGGAAGTAGTATGCGCCGTCTTCGTTGGTCGCCTGATTGTCAGTCATCCATGCCAGGACCTTACCGGCTGTACGGTTGTCCCAAGTCCGGCCTTTCACGTAGTCCATGGTCGGACCAGCTTTTTTGGAAAACTCTTCAGTGACAACTGTGAACACTTCGGATTTAACCCAGGAGTTCGGCTTCGGATCAGGGCAATCCTCTACAACAGTACACTTGTCCCACTCTTCCTTGTCGTGTTCGACTTCAAAGTCGAGCAGCGTCATGTCGTACTTGCCGAGGATAGCTGTCGGAGCCCAGTAGTAACCGAGCCAACCTTCACCGCGCTCGTTGGCGCGTGCTATAGAACCATCAAGACCGGCAGCAGAACCCGGATCTACGAGTTCGAAACCAGCTTCGTCGAAACCGTTTGCGCGGAAGAGGTTACCTGTCGTGATGCGGCAGTTCCAACCGGTCGGGCAAGTGAAAAAGCCACCCTTGCTGTCGTCCTCGGCACCTTTGAAGATGTCTGGGCGCTCTTTAGCGGCAGCTACGGTGTAGATGTCATGCTCTTCAGCGATAGCGGTCGGCACCCAAAAGCCTTCCACACCGCCTTCGTTGAGGATTTCACCACCGATGATCAATGATCCTTCGGCGACGGCCTTATCAAGCGGCTCACGCACAGCATTAATCCAGAGTTCTGGAGCCATGTCCGGCTCGCCCTTCTCGTTCATGGACGTGAAGGTCGGCATCGTGTCGCCTGTGACCAGCTCAACATTGCAGCCGTATCCATTTTCAAGAATGATCTTGTCGATGTGCGCAATCGCGCCGGCAGATGCCCAGTTCATTTCCGCAACAGTGACTGTTCCGCATTCTTCGGCCATGGCGGAAGACGCCATCCCGACGAGCGCAGTCGCAGCGACTGTGACAAACAACTTTTTCATGGGGTACTCCTATGCAGTCTGTTTGTTGAGTTTTCCATTGGCGCATCGCGCGAATACTAAGGTTCTAGTATTCACCTCCCGGCGCATCAATTGGTCATGTAAATTGGGAATGTGGATCAAATCACACAAAAAGGCGGGAAGATCTAAGACCTCCTCGACTGCCTTTACTCGTAGCATTTACTTCGACCCTGCTCCCTAATCTTCAGCATGAACCCATTGGGCCGCACGAGGTCGAAACAGGTATTTCGACCAAGCTCTTGGGCTCACTCTCAATACCATTGCATTATGCGACAGTCAGCACAACAGTTGACCTGCACTTCTTTTGCCGATCATTTCTTTTATTTCCCAGACATGCCAAGCAGCGACATTTTCCTGCCAATAAACGCCGCGGAAGATAACATTATGACTTTTACGTGCATTTCTGAATACACTATTTTGGCTAGTTTCGGAATTAAAACACTTTATAGTTGTACATTTGCGCGATCTGGATTGGATTCACGGGGAGCGCTTAATGCTGTGTTTTGCAAAAGCAAATCTATTTTGGCGACGTGGGACATGGTCCGTTGCAGTAAGACAATAGAACGCTGTGGGATGGATAGAATTGGCACCGCCGAAGCACACAGGTCGGAGTGATGAATTTCGAGACCGGACCAACGAGGCACAGCCGCTTGCCCAAGGCCTTCCTGGACCATCGCAGCAATGGTCTCTGGAGAATCCAGTTCACACAAAACAGGCACATGCGAAAGTGCCTTATCGAGATAACGGCTCGCCAGCCCCCCTCCCCAAGATGACCGGTCATAGATAATCCAAGGTAGAACATCGTTCTTATCCTGCCGAAGGTGCGTTTCTGGGTGGATGTGTAGAAAGGGCTCCTCTGCAACCGGGAAACACCGGATCCCCTTCGGCAGCTGAAAGGGAGGTGCGACGCAAATCACGGCATCAACATTTTCAGCCAACAAATCTTCATAGAGCGATTGGGAGCTGCCAGGCTGTACAGTAAGTTGTACATCAGGAGCCGTTTTGCGAAACTCCCGCACAACCTTTGGCACAATATCGAGCAACGCCGTTGAAATAGCCCCAATGCGATAGGGCCCGCTCAACCGGTCCTCGGATATTCCTAACGACAACCGGCCTGCATCACGAACCAGCACGCTTGCTGCCGGGAGGAGGCGCTGACATTCCGGCGATGGACGCACTGTTTTGGCTGAACGGACCAGAAGCGTGCAATTCAACTCGGTTTCCAGCACCTTGATCCGCTGACTGATTGCAGCAGCGGTTAAGCCCTGCTGGCGTGCGGCCGCAGCAATGGATCCTGTCTCGACAACAGCAAGGAGACTTTCCAAAAATCGAGTATCCAAAATTTTTTCCTATCCTCAGAGAAGAAAAAACATAGTAATTGTTTTTCTCAGGCTCTGCTATGAAACAAAGACCTCAATTGGAGACGACATATGCAGCCCTGCTTTCACCTCGCTTTTCACGTGACCAATCTTGATGACGCCCGTGCCTTTTACGGTGACCTATTAGGCTGCAAGGAAGGACGCAGCACCGACACATGGGTCGATTACAATTTCTTTGGGCACCAGCTTTCGCTGCATATCGGGAAACCTTTCGAAACCACCAACACCGGAAAAGTTGGCGAGCACATGGTTCCGATGCCGCATATTGGCGCGGTGCTTGACATGGACACTTGGAAAAATGTGGCAGACCGGCTTACAAGCGCGGGCGTCGAATTTGTTATCCCGCCTACCACCCGTTTCGAAGGGCAACCAGGGGAGCAAAGCACCATGTTTTTTCGGGACCCTTCCGGCAATCCGATCGAGATCAAGGGATTTGCCGATGAAACGGGAGTTTTCGCTGCATGATGCCCGTAATACCTTTCGTTTCCGAAGTCGGCGGTGTGGAGCGGAAAGCCTGGAAAGATGCGCTGCCCGAAGCCCTGAGCGGGATTGCGCAAGTCAAGGCGTTCGATGATCTGACACAGGTTGAACGTGAGAAAGCCACCGTCGCTATCGTCGCAAATCCAGACCCGACAAAAGTGGCCTCACTTCACAACCTGGTTTGGGTTCAAAGCTTGTGGGCAGGCGTTGAGCGTCTGGTCGCCGAACTGCCGGACACGGGTCCCCAGATCGTACGCCTCGCGGATCCGCAAATGGCGGAAACCATGTCGGAAGCGGTCCTTGCCTGGTCTCTCTATCTCCACCGCGACATGCCGGCATATATGCGGCAGCAGCGGGACCATGTCTGGCAACACCATCTCCTGAAAACGCCTCAGGAGGTAACGATCGGTGTGCTGGGGATTGGAGAACTCGGATCAGCTTCGGCACTGCGCCTGAAAGCCAATGGCTTCAATGTGCTTGGGTGGAGCCGGTCCCGCAAAACGCTCAAAGGCATCGAGACATTTACCGGAGCAGAAGAACTCGACACGGTCCTGGCCCGATCCGACATCCTTGTGCTTTTGATGCCTTTGACAGGCGACACACGCGGTCTGATCGGCAAACAGGCACTGGCTGCGGTGAAACCGGGTGCAAAGCTGATCAACTTCGCCAGGGGGCCGATCGTAGACACCAACGCGCTCCTAGCCGCGCTGGACGATGGCCGCGTCGGGCATGCCGTGCTGGATGTTTTTGACCATGAGCCCTTGGACAAGGAGCATCCCTTCTGGTCCCACCCTGAAGTAACTGTCCTGCCTCATATCTCCGCGCCAACAATCACCAGCACTGCATCTGCGATTGTTGCTCAAAACATCAAACAGTATCTGGAAACTGGCAGCATCCCGCCAACCGTCGATCGCCAAAAGGGCTACTAGGCGGCTCCCTATCCAAACACCGTCAACGGCCGTCGCAAAACTGTCACCGGTTACCGCCTATGAGGCGGACATTGATGTTCATTTTTTCAGAGCGGTATATGTCCAGTCTTCCTATCCTTGGCGCTGCCATGTCGCTGTCGTCTTTCCAACGTCACCGGGATCTCATGCTTGAAAAGCAGCGGGACCTGGAACTACAGGATTTTGTAACCGGGGAAGTCCTGAATGGAGACTGGGCGTCGGTTGCAGACCACGCCAAGAAACTGCTGGATGGACATGAAGGTAGGGTTGGCATCCATGGCCCCTTCTGGGGCTTTGCAGTTGATGCAAAGGACCCTGACATACGAGAGATCGTCAAGAAACGTCTATTGCAGGGGCTTGAGGTTTGCGAAGCCATTGGTGGCACACACATGGTCGTGCACAGCCCTTACTCGACTTGGGATTACAACAATCTCGACAACTACGATACCGGCCGGGCAACAAAGATCGAACTCTGTCATCTCACGATGAAAGAAGCGGTCAAGCGCGCAGAAGAGATCGGTTGCGAACTGGTACTTGAAAACATTGAAGACAAGGATCCATATGCGCGCATCGAACTTGCCGAGAGTTTCGGTTCGCAAGCTGTGAAGATATCCATCGACACGGGTCATGCCCACTACGCCCACGGGTCCACAGGCGCACCGCCGGTAGACTATTTCATCAAGGCTGCCGGCAACACCCTGCGTCACATTCATCTTCAGGATGCCGATGGCTATGCGGACCGTCACTGGACGTTAGGAGAAGGCACCATCAACTGGCCTAGCGTGTTTGCAGAACTTGGAAAACTGGACAGCGACCCGCGGCTGATCGTTGAACTGCGGGACGTTTCCGGGCTACCCGCCTCAATTGCCAACATGGAAGCTCTAGGGCTCGCCCAATAGATAATCGGCGTTCTATTTTGGACCTGTGTTTTTGGGAATGACGCACGGGCGAGCGTCTTTGTCGATGGCGCCTGATCCGGAAAAGATGTGACCGAGGACATTGATAGGGAGTGACAAGACTTCTCCCATGGCTCGGCCAGCTCCACCGTCTTTCACAATGAGTTCCGGGTCCGAGAGGTTCCCCTTGATCTCAAATGGAGACACAATCTCAACAAGTTGCTTTTTCTTAGCGCGCGGCAAAAAGGCCAAGTCCAGATTGCCGTTTTTGAAATTGACCGAGCCGCCTCCGACAATCTGAACATTTTCGGTTTCGACAACCAGGGAGTTGCCTGACGCGTTACCGGACTTGAACCGGAGTGGCAGAACCGCACAGACCAGCTTGGCGCCCTGTTCTGAGTTGCTGGACATCAGCCAGGTGAAAACACTCAAACCGCTGAGCTCGATCAAACGGTCCGGAAAACGCCCTCCCCACAACGATGTTGTCACTTTGCCGTTCAACGTATCCAAAAAAGCATCAAGAGAGCCGGTCTCTCCGTGGAGATCGAGACTGGCGTAGACAGTGCTGCTGATCGGAGCCGTGAGGCCAAGCTCATTCATCAGGCTTTTCAGCGGAAACTTTTCCATCCGCCCGTTGATTGAGGCCACCGGCGGTTCTGTTTTGAAGTTAAAACCGAGATCACCGCTCACCCGTCCGCCGATATATGCCAATGCCAACTCTGCGATGCTCAAAACCTCGTCCTCGAATTGAACATGTGCCGAGATGTCACCTGCTTTCTTTTTGCCCGCGACCAGGCTTTTCGCCGCGACATGAATGCTTGCCGCAAACTGGGATGCGCCACTGTCAGTAATCTCAAGTCCGGTCTCCGGTCCTTCAAACCCAAGCTCGGCAAGCTGTGCCAGACCCGATAACTCCGAGAGGTTCAAAGCTTCAGAGCGAATATCACCGCTCAAGAGCCAGGTAGAAGTCTTGGGCTTTGGACCAACATTCAGAGCGGCCGAGATAGCGCTGCTGCCGGAAACAAACTCACCGGAAATCCCG
Organism: Roseibium sp. R5; assembly: GCF_055755305.1. Taxonomy (NCBI): domain Bacteria; kingdom Pseudomonadati; phylum Pseudomonadota; class Alphaproteobacteria; order Hyphomicrobiales; family Stappiaceae; genus Roseibium; species Roseibium sp. R5. The sequence continues at coordinate 1,863,455 of NZ_CM146910.1, read as the reverse complement.
AGTTCACCCGCTTGCAGGCTGCTTTGTCCTGAGAAAGTGATCTCTGGCAAGGCTTCTGAAGCTGCCCCCGACACCAGCTCCACTACTGCTGCAGGCTCCGGAATTACAAATTCGGTTGTGAAGTTAAGCTCATCAACGCGGCGCAACTCAGGCACGGTCAGGTCAAAACTGAAATCCAACAGGTCAGTGCCTTCCACCGCCCCCTTGAAGGTGTTGAGAGCAAACCAGCTATCGGAATCGCTAAGTTCAATCTGCCCGACAAGCGTTCCAAGATCCGGTTGTGGTTCTTTGTTCGAGTTGAGAAAAAAGGACACCGGATATTCAAAACGTCCGGCAAGCGTTATCCCGTCCAATGCGATCACATCATCTATCTGACCAGCCAGTGTGAGGTTTGGACCGCGATCGGTCCCATTGTTAATAGTGAGCTCTTGCAAACCTACCCGGCCGTCTTCGGACTTTACAATGTGACCCACGGAGATTGGACCGATCGTCTCAATATCCAAGATGGCGGCATTGGTTTTGACTTGCGCATTGCGGATTGCCAGATCATTCAACGGGCCGTAGATTTCGCCGGCCAGCGCCAAAATTTCAATTGCAAGTTCGCTTTCAGCTGACGCGAACGGCGCCAAAAGCGCGTTGAACGAAAGATCCAAAGACGGATCCAGGCTGGCGTTTTCAACCGCCCCCGTTATCGTCACCTTGTCGGAGTGCCGGCTTGTGAAGTTGATCTCGATGTTGGAAATCGATAACGACTCAAGCGTTCCGGAAAACTTCCAGGACGCATCGACTTGGCCATCGACTTCACTGGTCAATCCGCCAGAGGCCAATGCCTGAGCCAACGAGCCTGAAGACAATTCCAGCTCTCCGTCAACACCGGCGTAGGCTGTCGAGGTGTTGATCCTGCCGGAAATCTTGGAGTTTATGCCGGGAAACGTAAGGGCGAGTTCAAATGCGCCGTTTTGCAGTGGCCCATTTTGCGGTGGCCGGGCAATTTCACCCGAGATTTGAAGCGGAGTTCCGTTCAAGTCGGCATCCAGCTCAATATCGAGCGTGTCCGTTTCTTCAGACGAACCAACGGTGAGCGAACGGATAAACACACGCTCATTCCAACCGCTTTGGACGCCCAGATAACGTAAGGTAACTTCAGTCAGTTTCAGGGCTTCAAACACCGGCAGATTGATAAGTTCGGAAGGCAGCTGGTAGTAGGCCATTTCCGCCTCGGTGGTCTCCCCCGGGGACGCCAGCAATTCAATGTCAGCACCGGCCATTTCAAAATTTGAGATACCGGATAAGTCTCCAAGAAGAAGTCTGTAAGGTGCATCAAACCGGACATAATCAAAGAACCTTCCGGTGCCGCCTTTTGGCTGGCTGTACCGCTCGACGACGGCATTCTCCATCCGCACAACGATCTGAGACCCGAATTCGATCCGGACAGGACCTTGCACCTCCGCAGACCGATTGAGCTGCACCGTCAGAATGCGGCTTGCGATGGATTGCCGGAGAGGCTCGAAAATTCCAAGGGTTAGAGCCGAGACCACAAAAGCAGCCAATACCAACAGACCAACCACACAGCCGGCGAAGACACGCCGGACTATTCTGATGTTCGGCCGAACCGCCACTTTCGGGGTTTGTATTGCCATCTTGGAGACCGCTTGTCTTGCAGCCCCCCGCCGGGGGATCTGAGTGCACACGGCAATTACAGATCAAACAGGTATCGCTTTCAACCGAGAAGTCTCCAAAGCGTAGATTTTAACCTTGAGCGCCCCCACGCGGAGGGTCTTCTGGCAGCACCGACAAACTGACCTCGATCATCTTGTCCAGCTCAGTCAGCGAAAGCCCAGCTTGGGCCATGGACGAAATGGCAGCCGCTTGTCCCGCGAAGAAGTCTGCAAGTGCATTGATATCGGTGCTGTCCGGCAACTCGCCTTCGGTCTCGGCCCGCCTTAAGCGGAGAAGAAAGGCGTCCCGCCGCTCAAAATTGAGGTCTTTCAGCGCCTGTTTTAATTGCTGGCTTTGGGCCGAACAAGCGAAACTGTTGTTGACGATGAAACAGCCCTCGGGCAGTCCGCTCCCTTCTTTCGCGTGCAGAACACCCCTCAAAGCGGTTCGCAAGCTCTGTTTCAGAGGTTCAGGTGAGTTCACGAGATGGTTGACAAGAGCCGCGCCAATCTCTTCCTGGTAGAGCCGCAAAGCCTTTTGGAAAATCTCGTCCTTGTCACCAAGATTGGCATAAAGGCCCGGCTTGGCCATTCCCGTAGCGGACACAAGATCCGCCATGGACGTGCGTTCATAGCCCCGCTCCCACAAAGTGTGCATAGCGGTTTTAAGCGCATCCTTCGGATCGATTTTTCTCGGCCGGCCTCTCGGCATGTGCTGGTTGTCCTGCGCGATCGCAAATTAAAATACCAATCCGTATTTTATTGTCTTGAATCTCGCTTTCAAGCACTTATTAAAATACCGTATCGTATTTTATTCGATCTACTACCAGAGAGGACGTTTGCAAATGTCGAAAATTGAAGGAAAGGCCGTCTTGGTCACTGGCGCGAACCGGGGCATCGGACGGGCGTTTGTCACTGCGCTTCTGGAACGCGGTGCCGCAAAAGTCTACGCAGCCGCACGCCAACCAGAAACACTGAATGATGTTGTTGCGGAGAGCAATGGCAAGGTGGTTCCAGTCAAGCTCGACGTGACCAAATCGGAAGACATTGCGGCCGCGGCAAAACACAAGGACGTAGCACTTGTGATCAACAATGCGGGAACGGCTGGCTTCTCAAGCTTCACAAACCCTGATGCAGCAGATCGTGGGCGGTCCGAAATGGAGACCAACTATTTCGGAACCTTGAATGTGTCCCAAGCCTTTGCTTCGATCCTGAAAGCCAACGGCGGAGGCGCAATCATCAACCTCGGATCGATCGCTTCACACGTAAACTTCCCCGTCTTGGGGACCTATAGCGCCTCAAAAGCCGCCGTGCACTCGCTGACACAGGGCCTTCGAGCGGAGCTCGCAGCACAAGGAACGCTAGTCGTCGGCGTCTACCCTGGACCGGTGGATACCGACATGGCCGAGAAGTTTGAAACCGATAAAACCTCGCCTCAGGAGGTTGTCCGGCAGATCCTTGATGCCTTGGATAAGGGGGAAGAGAATGTCTTCCCAGACCCTACATCGACGCAATTGTATGAGCAATTTCTCGCAGCGCCCGATGCAACGGCACAGTTCGTCGGTCAGACATATCTGCCAGGCTAACAAGACGGAAAACTCTCGAGCGCGCCACTCGGCGCGCTCAAACTGCCCCGCTTGGTCTGGCTCTATGATCCGCCCTTAACCCATCGCCCAAGGACCGTGATACCCACCACCCTCCTTGTCCGTACGCGCAAATCCGTGGGCTCCAAAGAAGTCGCGCTGGCCTTGAAGCATGTTCGCGGTCGAACGTTTGGTCCGCATGATATCGAAATAGGACAAGGCTGCCGACAGGGCCGGAACGGGCAGGCCGTGAAGGGTGGCCTGCGCCACAACCTGGCGCAGGCTCGCCTCGGTTTCTTTGAGCTTCCCGGTGAAGAACGGGGCCAGCATCAGATTGCGGTTCGCATCGTCCGACAATGCGGACGACATGTCGTTCAACATGGCAGAGCGGATGATGCAGCCGTTTCGCCAGATCTTCGCGATCTTAGGCAGCGGCATGTCCCAGCCATACTGTTTTGCTGCTTCGAGAATGAGACCGAATCCCTGTGCGTAACAGATGATCTTTCCGGCAACGAGCGCAGATTCCAGAGCGTCAATTCCGATCAGGTCCTTGTCCATACGCTGAAGCGCAGCACCGAACACCTGCTCGCCCTTTTCACGCTCTCCAAGCCTTGCAGACATGTTGCGCGCGGCAACGGCAGCCTCGATTGCACTGGCAGGCGTGCCAAGCATCAACGCCTCGATCGCCGTCCAGCGGCCCGTGCCCTTCTGGCCCGCGGTGTCCAGAATGATATCCAGCATCGGCTTGCCGGTATCCGGATCCGCCGTCTTGGCGACCTTCCCGGAAATTTCGATCAGATAGGACTGGAGTATACCGCCATTCCAGCGTTCAAGTACCTCACCCACGTCGGCTGCGCTCATGCCGAAGCCATCGCGCATCACACCATAGACCTCGGCGATCATCTGCATGTCGGCATATTCAATACCATTGTGTACCGTCTTGACCAGGTGACCGGCACCGGCAGCACCGAGGAATGCGGCACACGGCTCGTCCTCATACTTGGCCGAAATCGCCTCCAGAATATGCCCGACGCGGTCCCAGGCGGATTTGTCGCCCCCACCCATGATGGACGGACCAAACCGGGCCCCTTCCTCACCGCCAGACACTCCGATGCCCATGAACCGCGGCCCCTTTTCATCGGCTTCTTCCGCCCGCCGATTGGTGTCGTGGTAGTTGGCGTTGCCCGCATCGATGATGAGATCATCCGCATCCAGAAGCGGACGAAGAGCTGCGATCTGCGCGTCAACGGCCTCCCCGGCCGGCACCATCAAAATGATTGCGCGCGGTAAAGCGATCGATGCAACGAATTCCTCAAGGGTCTTGCTTGGCACGAGTTTCTCAGCCAGCGGACCAGACTTTTCCATGAACTGATCAGTCTTTTCCGGAGTCCGGTTAAACACGGCAATCCGAAAACCGTTTTCGGCAATATTGAACGCCAGATTGCCACCCATCGTTCCAAGGCCGATCAGGCCGATTTCCGCTTTAGCGCCGTCAGTTGTCATGCAATGTGCCCGTAAGTTTTCTTTAAATCGATTTGACGTGGTGATAGCCGACCTCATGACAATCGGCAATTGCCTGGTGTCATCGTCAGTAGTGGGGGAGCGTGTTTTCTTTATCGTCCGCCAATAGGACGGAAGCCCCAATCACGTATTTTTACCTAACAGCCAAAAAAATCTGTCACACAAGCCTGATAGCCAAGGCCATCTGTTAACCACCAGTGGCCTTTCGCAAAGGATCCGTGACATGAAAAAGTTCCTGATGGCTGCCGGCATTCTTGCCGGTGCAACCGCATCCGCATTTGCCGGCGACGTTTCCGGCAAACTGGTTCTTTATACCTCCCAGCCCAACCAGGACGCCCAGGCAACGGTCGACGCGTTCACCGCAAAACACCCGGGCGTTGAAGTCGAATGGGTGCGCGACGGCACCACAAAAATGATGGCCAAGCTGCGCACGGAATTTGAAGCAGGCGCGCCGAAGCCGGACGTTCTCTTGATTGCAGACATGGTCACCATGGAAGGGCTGAAGCAGGAAGGCCGTTTGATGGCCCACGAAGGCGCTGATATGTCCGCCTATGATCCGGCTCTGATGGATGATGACAAAACCTACTTCTCCACCAAGCTGATCACCAGCGGCATCGTCTACAACACCAATGCGCCGATGAAGCCTTCCTCCTACAAGGATCTCCTGAAGCCGGAGGCCAAAGACAAATTGGCCATGCCGTCTCCGCTGACATCCGGTGCAGCCACCATCCACATGGCAGCTCTGACCTCCAACCCGGATCTCGGCTGGGCCTTTTACGAAGGCCTTGCTGATCAGGGCGCCAATCCGAAAGGTGGCAACGGTGGCACCTACAAGGCCATCGCCGGCGGTGAAAAACTCTATGGTTTCGTCGTGGATTTTCTTCCGATCCGCGAAAAGCTGAAAGGCGCTCCGGTCGAATTCGTGTTCCCGGAAGAAGGTGTTTCTGCTGTCACCGAACCGGTTGCGATACTCTCTACGGCCCAGAACCCGGATGCTGCCAAGGCTTTTGTTGACTTCCTTCTTTCCGAAGAAGGCCAGAAACTGGCGTCGTCTCAAGGATATCTGCCAGCCCATCCGGCTGTTGCAGCACCGGAAGGTTTCCCGGCTCGTGACCAGATCAAGCTGATGGACTTCGATCCAGCACAGGCCCTCGAGCAAGATCAAGCAAACAAGATCAAGTTCACCGAGATCTTCGGTGGCTAAGACTTGATGGCGCAAGCCCAGAATTCAAAACTGCTCAATGGCGAGAGGATCTCTCTCGCCATTTTGGTTCTCTGCGCGACGCTCCTGTGCGGGTTGCCGCTCCTCCTTTTGTTCAAGATCGGATTGACCCAGGACGGCGCGCTTGCTTTGACGCCGCTGGCAGAAGCCCTATCCAGCCGGTCTGTTCAAAGGGCGCTCTGGCACTCCATGGAAAGCAGCCTTTTGTCGGCGCTCGCGGCAACAGTCTTGGGAACAGTTCTGGCCCTGATTGTCGGACTGACAGATGTTCGCGCCAAGGGACTACTCGTCTTTTTGATCCTCCTACCGATGATGATTCCGCCGCATGTCACGGCAATTGCCTGGATCCAGGCACTGGGGCCGGCAAGTCCGGTGCTTCGATGGATTGGGCTGGCACCCGAAATCGGGTCGACGCATCCGCTTTATTCACGCGAGGGTCTTGTTCTTCTTCTGACACTCCAGCACAGCCCCTTGGTCTTCCTGCTGGTTCGAGCAGCGCTCCGGTCCTTTCCGAGGGAATTGTCTGATGCTGCGCGCGTGTCCGGCGCAGGGGCATTCCGTCTCTTGACAAGAATTACGCTGCCACTCCTCGCGCCGGCTTTGCTCGCCGGATTTGCTCTTGCATTTATCGCAGCGCTTGGAAACTTCGGCATCAACGCGCTGATCGGCGTTCCGGCACGCTACACGACGCTGCCGGTTCTGATTTGGCGAAGACTGGCGAGTTTCGGGCCGGATGTCCTCCCGAATGTCGCAATCATTTCGGTCATCCTGGCGCTGGTCGCTCTTGTAGCCCTCCTCATACAGGGGATGTTGCAACGACGTATGCGCGCCAGCCTCATTGGCCTGCCCCAGGACCCGCTTGCAATCTCGCTTGGCTCAAAACGCAAATGGGTAGAAGCAGGTCTGTGGAGTTTTGTTGGCCTGGTTTTGTTGCTTCCCGCTGCATCGCTTCTGGCGACTTCCTTGGTGAAGACATACGGGCTCCCGCTTTCAGCAAGCACCGTGAATCTGGACAACTTCGCAGAAGTTCTCTGGCGCCAGTCTGTGACGCTAAGAGCCTTTGCGAATTCGACGTTGATTGCTGCCATTGCAGCGGGCGTCATCGCGGTCATCAGCATCTTCTTGGGGTACTTCCTCAGTCACCGGCATAAAGCTTATCGCCGTGCGGGGACCGCAACGGCCGCACAAGCAGAGATCGCTTTTGCCGTGCCGGGTCTGGTCATATCCATCGCCTTTATTCTGGCGTTCATCCATCCCCTACCGTTCTTGAATATCTCGCTCTACAACACGCTTTGGATCATTTTGATTGCTTATATCTCCGCTTTTCTCGCGGTCGGATTAAAACCCGTTGCAGCTGCCTTTGTGCAGATGGACAGATCACTGGAAGACGCCGCCCGTGTATCCGGCGCGGGGTTTTTTCGGCGCATCAGGCGGGTATTTGCGCCGCTTGTTGCGCCGTCTGCAGCTTCCGGCGCCATTCTCGTGTTCCTCACTGCCTACAACGAGGTCACTGTCTCGGCACTTCTGTGGTCCACGGGAAACGAGACAATCGGAACCACCATTTTCAATTACGAAGATGGTGGTTACACAACGCTCGCAGCTGCCATGTCTGTGGTAGTTGTTCTGGCAACAATACTGGTCATGCTCGGCATGAATGGTCTGGCAAAACGCGTGCCCTCTGGAACGATCCCCTGGAAGGACTAGTATCAGTCTTAGAGAGTGTGAGATTTGAAGATCAGACAAACACGCAAAAGCGATATCTCAGTTCTTCAGGCCGTGGAGATTTCCGCGAGCAGAGCCTTTCTAGAAATCGAAGGATTGGAAACCTTCGCAGATGGCAGTTGCGCGACCGAGGAGCAGCATCTGTCTGCAATCGATCCCGGCACAAGCTGGACCGCGGAAACAGACGACGGACAACAGGTCGGCTTTCTGGCAGCGATCCCGGAAGACGACGCTCTCCATGTCTATGAGATTTCCGTTCATTCCGATTGCCAGAAACAAGGGATCGGCAAAGCGCTGATGGAATACGCTGAAGCCCATGCAAGAGCGCTCGGACTGTCGGAAATGACATTAACGACGTTCAGGCACGTACCCTGGAATGCGCCGTTTTATGAAAGACTGGGGTTCCAGATCCTGAAGTTGGAAGAATGTGATGCGCGGCTTGGAAGTATCCTTTCAAAAGAACTTGGCCGCGGATTGCCTATGCCCGAACACCGCTGCGCCATGCGCAAGATCCTGACTTGAGCAGACCGATTAATCCGGAAGGATCCATCCGCGAAGAATGTCCAGAAACAGAGTTTCACCGGTCACAGCCGGGCGATTGAGGGTCATCAACAACGGCATCGAGAGCCCATCGAGGGCCACAAAAACCTCCCAGAAACCGCCGCGGTAAATTGTTCTCTCAACGGTTGTTTTAAGACCGTGCCCACCAACAGATGGAACCAAGTGCTCGGGCCGCAGCATCAACATGGCCGACCCGGTTCTAGTACCAGCAGGGCAGTCCACATCGATCAGGTGCCCGGCAAGTGTAATATTCGCGTGCCCAGCTTCGACATGGTTGACCTCAACGCCAACCAGACTGCTGCGCCCGATAAAACTGGCAACCTTTCGCGATGTCGGCCTCCGGTAAAGCACATCAGGCTCGGCAACCTGCAAGATTTCTCCGTCCCACATAACCGCGACCTGGTCGGCGAGTGCCATCGCTTCACGCTGATCGTGGGTGATGAACAGGGTCGTTGCGCCACTGGCCTTGTGAAACGCAGCAAGCTCTTCCTCCATGGCACCGCGCAAGTGCGGATCGAGGTTTGCAAGCGGCTCGTCCATCAACACTGTTTTTGCGCCTTGCGCCAAACATCGGGCGAGCGCAACCCGCTGGCGCTGCCCGCCGGAAAGGTCGGCCGGTTTCCGGTCGCGAAACGCCGTCAATTCCACCGTGGCAAGGTGTTCATTGGTGCGTGTTTTGATGTCGGACTTTTTCAAGCCAGACGTTTCCATCGGAAAGGCGACATTTTCAGCAACACTCATGTGCGGCCAGAGAGCGTAGGACTGGAACACAACGCCAGTTTGCCTCCGTTCAGGCTCCATATGGTACCCGTCTCCAGCGACTGGTGTGCCGCCCAGCGCGATTTCTCCACTGTCGATGGACTCCAGTCCGGCGATCGTGCGCAACAGTGTAGACTTGCCGCAGCCGGAAGGACCAAGCACCACAAAAAATGTGCCCTCCGGGATCGAAAGAGATACGTCCTTCAGAGCCTTGTGTGCCCCGAACGACTTGGTAACAGACGCAATTTCAATAGACATATGACCCCGTTACCGGCTTCCTATGACAGCCGGATTACACTCGTTCATGGTCGCTTCGTTCACTTTCCGCGCAGTCTGAGGAGAAGGTCGACCTCTTCTTCCAGGGCACGTGCATAGGCACGTGAGGCCGGAGCGTTTTCGTGGGTCAGGGTTTCCTGCCGAAACAGACAATATGCGGCCAATCGCCAATGGTAGGCGGATCGTTCAGCCAAAAAACGATCAACAATCTCGCGGTCCGGATAATGCTCCAAAAACAGGTCCTCGGCATAAAGGACGAGTGGCTTTAGGCCATAAAGCGTGAGGAGACCAGGGGAGAGAAAACAAACGATGTCTTCAACGGGATCTCCGAGACCAGCATATTGCCAATCGATCAAAGTGGGTCCTGCCGCTGTCATTTGCACTGTGCCGAGGCAAAGAGACCTGTGAATCAGGATGTGTTGGGGTGCCGTAGATACCTCGATTGAACCATCGTGGGGCCGGAGACGTTTCAAATTAGCAGCCCGGCGGCTATCCGGAATTTTTTCCAGAATAGTATCAGAATGAGCGAGCACCTGGTGATACCCGGACGGCACCATTCTGACTTCCTCTGGCGCAAGCTCCAGAGCTGCAAAGCGCCCAAGCAGAAGAGCCGCATCACGCACATCAATTTCAGCTTCCGAGCCGCGTTCATATCCATAAATCACCAAGGGCGACCCAGCTGGACTGTCCAGAAAACACTCCAAACGCGGCGCCAATCGATGACGCTCCAACAAGGTCAGAGCAGTCGCTTCTTCCTGGGGCAGCGTCGGATAGAGCGGATTGTTCTCAAGGCCAGGAAAATACTCCTTGATGACATAATCCCGTTCGCGCGTCTGGAGGCGCCAAAACCGATGTGTGTAGGAACTCGGAAGAGGTCGTAGTCGCGCTCCGCCAAGATCCCCGAACGGATAGCGGCCTTGCAAAAAGTCCAGCAATTCAGCGTCGGTCATCCTGTCAGTCACGCAACACCTTCAAAATTCACTTCATTTTTTGAAGCCTTTGCAACGCAGACGTCAAGCTTCGTCAATAGCCGGGCAGACCCTATTGACCGCCGGATCTGGAAATGTCGCGAAAGTGGCAACCGCCGTCGTTCTGAGACGCCGTAGAAAAATGACCCTCTCGATTAAGGTTGAACGACAGGTTTGGGCAGAGATCTGCTCACGGCCCCAAAATCTTTCACGCTCTGCGTATACGGCCTCGGAAAGGTGTCTCGCCATGTCCAGTCAGCTCGATCTTGTTGAGACCACCGAAGCGGCGCCGGTGAGGCGTGGCCGCCGCCGGCGAGGCGGTGGAGACAAAGCGGGCCCGGAGCTTTTCCCTCAAAAGCCATTCAAACAACCCCGCCACATCTACAAGCCTGTGGAGGCTGTCTCAGCTGATGAGCTGGAGTCCATTCACGAAGCTTCCATGCGGGTGCTCGAAGACATAGGCATTGACTTCCTTCATGAGGAAGCAAAAGGTATTTTGAAAGCTGCTGGCGCGGATGTGACACCGGGATCAGACCGGGTTCGCATGGACCGGGCTATGGTTGAAGAGCTGGTCGGAAAAACACCGGACCAGTTTACGGTTCATGCCAGAAATCCGGCGCACAATTTGACCCTTGGCGGCGACCATATTGCCTTCTCCTGTGTCGCAAGTGCACCGAACGCTGTCGACCGCGAGGGCGGGCGCCGCCCCGGAAATCAGACGGACTATCGCAATTTCCTAAAGCTTGCGCAGTTCTTCAACATCATTCACTGCGTCATGGGGTATCCGGTCGAACCGGTCGACATTCACGCCTCTGTCCGGCATCTGGATTGTGTGTCCGACATGATCCGCCTGATGGACAAGGTGTTTCACATCTATTCGCTCGGCAAAGAGCGGAACCGCGACGGCCTGGAAATGACCCGCATCGCGATGGGATTATCGGAAGAAGAGTTCCGAAAGACCCCGAGCGTTATCACAATCATCAATTCTTCCTCCCCGCTTCGGCTCGATACGCCGATGCTCCAGGGCCTCATCGAAATGGCACGGGCCGGACAAGTGAGCGTTCTGACGCCGTTCACATTGGCGGGCGCAATGGCTCCTGTGACGGTCGCGGGAGCATTGACACTCCAAAATGCCGAAGCACTCGCCGGCATCGCCTTCACCCAGATGGTCAATCCCGGCGCGCCGATGGTCTATGGCGGTTTTACCTCGAACGTGGACATGAAATCCGGCGCACCGGCCTTCGGAACGCCGGAATACATCAAAGCCGCCCTCGTCAGCGGACAGCTTGCCCGGCGCTACGGTCTTCCCTTCCGAACCTCCGGCGTGTGCGCAGCCAATACGGTCGACTATCAAGCTGCACTTGAAACGACATTGTCAGAATGGGGTGCGATCAATGGCGGCGGCAACCTGATCAAGCATGCCGCTGGATGGCTTGAAGGGGGCCTATCGGCCGGGTTTGAGAAATTCATCACGGATATCGACCTCCTCCAGATGCTGGCCGAATATCTGACGCCCCTCGATGTGTCAGAAGAGGCGCTTGCAATCGAGGCTATCCGCGACGTGGGCCCGGCTGGGCATTTCTTTGGGACCGAGCACACTCAGGCGCGCTACAAGGATGCATTCTACGCTCCGATCGTGTCCGATTGGCGCAATTATGAGACTTGGCAAGAAGCTGGGAGCCCGGTCGCCTACGACAAGGCGAACACGCTCTACAAGAAGGCACTTGAGGCCTACGAAGCCCCGGCACTTGATCCTGCAATTGATGAAGAACTCTCTGCCTTTGTCGCAAAACGCAAGGAAGAAGGCGGCGCGCCAACCGACTTCTAACGAGCCAATTTTGACATGCCGCGCTTTAAGCGGATGAAACTGACTTTTTGGAGCAATTGAGAATGAAGTCCCATACTCAGGTCGTCGTGATTGGTGGCGGTGTCGTTGGCTGCAGTGTGCTCTATCACTTGACCAAGCTTGGCTGGAAGGACGTGGTCCTGGTCGAACGGAGCGAACTCACATCAGGTTCCTCTTGGCACGCGGCGGGCGGCTTTCACACCCTCAACGGTGACCCGAACGTCTCCCAGCTTCAAAGCTACACGGTCGATCTCTATAAGGAACTGGAAGAGATCTCGGGCCAGTCCTGCAGTTTGCATCTGACCGGTGGCGTGATGCTGGCAGACACTCCCGAGCGGATGGATTTTTTGCGCCTCGCCCAGGCCAAGGGCCGGTATCTCGGCATGGATCTGGAACTGATCTCGGTCTCTGAGGCCAAGAAGATGTTTCCGATCCTCGATGAGAAATACTTCATCGGCGCCTTATGGGATCCGATCGAAGGGCATCTCGATCCTTCGGGCACCACCCATGCCTATGCAAAGGCGGCGCGGATCAACGGCGCTGAGATCTATCGGCATACCAAGGTCGAGGAGATGGTGCAGACCCCGGAAGGTACCTGGGATGTCATCACGGACAAAGGCACCATCCGGGCTGAACATGTCGTCAACGCGGGCGGTCTCTGGGCCCGTGAATGCGGCCGCATGGTCGGGATCGAATTGCCGGTGCTCGCCATGGAGCACATGTACCTCCTCACCGATGAAATGCCCGAAGTCGTTGCGCACAACGAGGCGACCGGCAAGGAGCTGATTGGCGTCCTTGATTTTGGCGGTGAAATCTACACCCGACAAGAAGGCAAGGGCATGCTGCTTGGCACTTATGAGCAGAATTGCCGCCCCTGGAGCCCGAAGGAAACGCCTTGGAATTTCGGGCACGAGCTCTTGGCACCGGACCTTGACCGGATCTCTCCGGAACTCGAAGTCGGCTTTGAGCATTTCCCAGCCCTGCAAAACGTCGGCATCAAGCAGATCATCAACGGCCCGTTCACCTTTGCCCCGGACGGCAATCCATTGGTTGGCCCGGTGCGGGGCCTCAAGAACTACTGGGTTGCTTGCGGGGTCATGGCCGGCTTCAGTCAGGGCGGCGGCGTCGGGTTGACACTTGCCAACTGGATGATCGACGGCGATCCGGGCTACGACATCTGGGGCATGGATGTCGCCCGCTACGGCGACTGGGCGACACTTGCCTACACGAACAAGAAAGTTCAGGAGAACTACAGCCGCCGGTTCCGCATCCGCTTCCCGAATGAAGAATTGCCCGCCGGGCGTCCGCATCAGACAACACCGCTCTACGACAAGATGTTGGCGCAAGGGGCGGTCATGGGCGACAGTTGGGGGCTTGAAACTCCCCTCTGGTTTGCTCGAGATGGTGAGACAGCTGAAGATGTCGTCTCGTTCCGGCGATCAAACGACTTTGAAGCGATTGGAGCGGAATGCCGAGCGGTACGAACAGGGGTTGGCATTACCGAAATCGCTAACTTCGCCAAGTACAAGATCACCGGCGAAGGTGCTGAAGATTACCTGTCCTACTTGATGACCAACACTATGCCGAAGGTGGGACGGATTGTGCTGACGCCGATGCTGAACGAAGTCGGCAAGCTGATCGGTGACTTCACCATCGCCCGCGCCAGTGACGAGACGTTCTACATGTTCGGGTCAAGTCAGGCCGAAGTCTATCATATGCGGTGGTTCGAAAAGCATTTGCCGGATGATGGCAGCGTTGCAATTGAGGCCATCAACCTTGGCTGGGTGGGTCTTTCCATTGCAGGCCCTAAGGCCCGCGATGTCCTTGCCAAAGTTGCCGGTGACGATGTCTCCAATGACGCTTTCCGGTTCATGGACTTTCGTGAAATGGACGTCGCGAATGCGCCCTGCAAGGTCAACCGCATCAGCTACACCGGTGACCTCGGCTACGAGATCTGGATGACACCTGAATACGAGCGTCAGGTCTACATGGCTCTAATGGAAGCCGGGGCGGAATTCGGCATCCAAAACTTTGGCATGCGCGCGCTGCTCGCCATGCGCCTGGAAAAAAACTTCGGGACTTGGTTCCGGGAGTTCCGCCCGATTTATGGTCCATTCGAAGCCGATCTTGGGCGGTTCGTAAAACTTGGCAAAAACAATTTTATTGGCCAGGAAGCCGCGCGCAGGGAATACGAGGATGGACCGAAACGATCCCGGGTTGCCTTCGTCGTAGATGCACTCGATGCCGATGTAATGGGCGATGAACCGATCTGGCACGACAACGATGTGATCGGCTGGATCACGTCGGGCGGCTACGCACACCATGTCGAGAGGTCTTTGGCTCAGGGCTATGTCCCCAGTGAGTTTGCGGGAAACACGGATGACGGAGCCTTCGAGATCGAAATTCTCGGAGAGCGCCGCAAGGCCACCCTCATCACGGATCCATTGTTCGATCCCAAAGCGGAACGTATGCGGATGTAGGCGGGACACGGCATTTACGGGATTGACCAATTGGCGGAGGAGAGCAGGCGGTCATGAATACGGAACACTTTGGCCGGCACCGGCGAAAAATTATGCCGGCCGTCTTGCCCGATCATCCTGGCGATGCAGCTGGATACGAGGCGCTGTCGTCCTATGCGACTGAAAAAGCCTCAGCACTCAATCGTCATGCCCTTGGATATGGTGAGCTTGCAGAAACCGAGTGGTCAGCGCTTGGCCTTGCCGCACCTGACCTAAATGCCGTTCGCGAATACCGGCTTCAACGGATTCGCCAACAGCTCCAGGCCTTCGACTTGAGCGCAGCCATACTGTGTGACCCGCTGAACGTTCGGTATGCGACCGACAGCACCAACATGCAGGTTTGGAGCACTCACAATGCAGTGCGCTACACGCTCGTGCCGCTGAACGGCCCGGTCATCGCCTTTGACTTTCACAACTGCGAACACCTGTCCGCGCACAACATGCTCGTTGATGAAGTCCGCCACGGTGTGCCCTGGTTCTATTTCGAATCCGGACCGCGGTCTGCGGAACTTGCGCAGAAGTGGGCTGATGAGCTGGCCGATCTGATCAAGACTTATTGTGGCCCAAACGCCCGGATCGCCGTCGACAAATGCCGCCGGGAAGGCGTTGCAGCACTTCAACGCCATGGTTTGACGCTACATGACGGTGAAGAGGTTATGGAACTTGCCCGTGCCGTTAAAAGCTCCGACGAGATTAAAGCGATGCGCCGGTCCATTGCTGCCTGTGAAGCTGCAATGTCGGAAATGGAAGCGGCCCTCCGGCCAGGCATGACGGAATGGGATCTTTGGGCGCTGTTGCATGCAGGGAATATCCGACGCGGCGGCGAGTGGATTGAAACACATCTGCTCGCTTCCGGCCCACGCACAAATCCCTGGTTTCAGGAGGCCTCAGCGCGCGAAATCCAATTTGGCGAGTTAGTCGCCTTCGACACCGATCTTGTTGGGCCCTACGGCATGTGCTGCGACATTTCCCGCACGTGGCTGTGCGGGGACGGACAACCTACCAACGAGCAGAGATCGCTCTATCAAATGGCGGTGGATCAGATTGAAGCGAACATAGAAATGCTCGCGCCAGGGCGCAGTTTCTTCGAGCTTTCACACAGCGCCAAGAACCTACCGGATGACTATCAGGCGAACCGGTACTCGGTTCTGTTTCACGGTGTTGGCCTGTGTGATGAATACCCGGCAGTCCCCTACCCCGCAGACTGGGCGAGCGGTGGATACGATGGGGTACTGGTACCTGGAATGGTGGTCTGTGTGGAAAGCTATGTTGGCCGCCACGGCGGACATGAAGGCGTAAAGCTGGAGGAGCAACTGCTCATCACAGAAACTGGCTATGAACGCCTCAGCACGTATCCATACGATGACCGATTGATGGGCCGTTAGATCCGACGGCCTATTCCAACCAACACTATTTCAGACGGACAATCTTGGCACCAAGGCCACGCACGTAGTGATCTTGGCTCATGACGACCACGTTGGTCTCATTGATTTCTGTTTGCCGGAGCTCCAGTGGCGTCTTGCCGCCTGGATTGATGATCACCTTGCGGGTTGGCGGCAGACCACGGAAAACCAACACGCCCGCTTCCTTGGTCACAATGGCGCCGTACGGCTCGTCATGAAGGATACGGGTTGTGTCGCCCGCATAAGCCGATCCGGCAACAACGATCGCCGCCGCAGCGACAACAGTTTTTGTCAGGATATTCATTTGAGCGCCTCTTCGCTGAACACACTTTTGCAATTCGCGAAAGAGTAACTCTTTGTTAACCATGTGGCGATGTGTTTTTACGATCTGTTAACTTTATGGTTAACGTTATCCGGACGCGGGCGCACCGCCAAGCGTGATCTCCTTGAAGCATTCCTCAACATGCTCGGCGAATGCATGGGTCGCCCGCCCAGCCCGCGGACGCTGCTTCATGACGATATGATAGTCGCCAATCTTTGGCAGCCCGTGACGATCATCCAGCACTTGCAGAGGTGGCTCTACAACACTGGCCGGAAACGGTGCAACTGCGAGATCCGCCAACAAGGCCGCCTCCTGCCCTGCGCTGTGAAAGCTTGTGTATGAGATGCGATAGGGTTTCTGGGCCCCATCCAGCGCAATCCGGGCCGCACGCCGCCATGGACACCCAGGGGTCGACACGGCCAATGGAAGTGGATCCCGGTCGTAGGCAATCCCCCCCTCCAAACCCACCCAAACAAGCGGTTCGGAAAAGACAACATCCGTTCCCGTTGGCATCGGTGCTCCAGGACGGACCGTTGACAGTACAAGATCCAATTCGCCCTTGCGGATTTTTTCATCCAAGGCTGGACTGCCATCCAAATGCACGTCGACATTCACCCCGGGATGAGACCGGGCAAAGCGTGACAGGAAATTTGGCAAGAAGCGGGTCCCAAAATCCGCCGGTGCGCCGAACCGCACTTCACCCTCGACTGATGGCGAAACAAACAGACTCACAGCCTCTTCGTTCAACATCAATATCCGGCGAGCGTATCCCAGCAATGCCTCACCTTCTGAAGTTAACCGCACAGCGCGACCCTCCCTTGCAAAAACTGCAACGCCGAGAATGGTTTCCAACTTCTTAATCTGCATGGAAACGGCAGATGGCGTCCGGCCAATCAGGTCAGATGCTTTTGAAAAACTTGAGGTTTCAGCGATGACAAGGAACGTTCGATAAAGATCCATATCGATCAGTTCAGTTCCTGTCCCTGGCAATTTTTCCATAGGTGAATTCCGGATTTTCTGAGTTCAATTTTTTTGAACAAACCGATGAATACTATTCGATTGATTGAACCGCAAGTTATGCCCATATAGCAGTCAAGCGGCCCGTTATTTAAGCAGCGGACCGCACTTTCAAAATCAAACTTCGAACTGAACTCAGGATTGGGAAGACCATGACCTATCTTGCACAAGCCCTCGGCACCAACCTCATGGGTGTTGTCTCCGGCCGCTCCGCTGCTGAACTCGCCCGTATGAACCAGACCTTGCGTCTGGGCGAAGCTGCAAAAGCTCGTATCCTCGGCCGCTAATTGCCGAGTGGAAGCATCAAACAAGGACGCAGTAGTTTCGCGCCCTTGCATCAGCTTCCATATCCAGGATGACTTGATAGTCAGCCAAAGACAGTTTTGAAAAGCCGCAAATGCGAAGGCGTTTGCGGCTTTTTTCTGTCTGCGGATTTGAAAGAACACGCGTCACTGCGGCGGATATCTCCGCATGTGTTTCCGCGCCCAGATGCATTGAGGTTATGAACGGCAAACCCGGAACTTGCGCGGTTTGCGCTAAAGCCCGCAGTTGGTTGGCAAGCCCAGGCTTTTCTTGTTCAGCAAGGGCCCAGCACACCCCGTCAATGGCCGCAACATCAGCCCGCCCCTTGGCAACAGCGTCCATCGACGCCAAGTGACCACCACTTTCTACGACGCTTTCAAAAAAGCGCCCCCCATCCGACATCGGTGCGATGGTATCTCGAAACGCATTCATGCCAGATTGACTGTCCGGACCGTTGAAGACAGCGCGCGCTCCCTTCAGATCGGCCAACGATTGAAATGGGCTGTTTTTCTTGACCACGATCTGGCTGCAATACTTCGCACCAGTACAACCAGTGGCCCTGTAGTGCGGTGCCCCCAGAAGATAGACCTTGCCAGCCAGTTTGTGCGTGAGCGGATATCCGCAGGTCTGCGCGAAAAGCAAGGCTGGATAGGTCCACAAATCATAAAGACTGATCTCAGGATCCCAGGGTTCCAAAGCAGACGGAGCAATGGCCAGCGCGCTGCAGATCTCATCCGTCAGCGCTACTTCTAGTTCTTGTGTTTCACTAGCCACTTCCGGCCAATCGTACATCGGCAACCGAACCGGCCGGAATGATCTTTGGGTCATGATGGTGGCAGTGCGCGACCGGCGTCGGCATTCCGAACGAGAGGATGTGGAACAGGTTCCTTGACCTTGAAAAGGAAGGCTTTGGCCATTTGCAGATAACTCTTGAACACATACCCCTGATTGCGCGCCTGCCATTCGTCCCGAGCGTCGTGGTACAACTTTGGAAGCGTATACCAAGGCGCCCGTGGGTGCGAATGGTGCACGATATGAAGATTGTTGTTTAAGAAAAGCAGCGAAAACAGAGGGCAAAACTCTACGATCACAGATCGCGCCTCGGGATTTTCGTGAGCCCTGTGCTCTGCGTAAGTGCGCAACATCAACAAACTCATTCCAGGATAGGCTACTCCAAATAGGTAGAGCCAAAGGGGGATGCCGCCAACAACCGATACGAACGCCAGCACGAGACCCAGACCCGCCAGATGATGCGCCCATGCTCCTGCAACACCGCTGTCTCCGGACGCTACCGCGCGAATTTCCGATCCATAGAACCCGACCAAAGACACAGCCGGACCAATCAGCAAGCGGCCGGCAAGTGTGTTGTTCAAGGTCAATACAAGTTGCAAGACCCAAGGCAATTTCTGCCAGTCTCCCCAGGCGAGGTAAAAACTCTCAGGGTCATCGTAGGGATCCGTCAACCGGTCATCATTGTGGTGGCGCAAGTGCAGCGTCTTGAACCGGCGGTACGGGATAAACAGTCCGAAAGAACAATAAATCAGGGCTTCATTGAGCCCCGCATTTCGGGTCGGATGACCATGCAGGACTTCATGCTGAAGGGAAGATTGAAGCGTCACAAGCAGGGCAGCCAGCGGACAGACGATCCAGCCGCCCCAATCTGAATAGAACGAAATAACCATAGTCCAAGCCGCCGTCGTGGCCAAAATCAGCCCCAACGTCGGCCACTCGCAGGATTTCCCAAGCCGCACGCTTTCCCCCAAATAACTGATACATTTTGAAAAACCGAAATAGTTTGGGGAGGATGCGGAGTTGGTAATTTGCATTCAACGAGAGACTTGGGAACAAATTCTACAATGTGTAATTTTTAAAATAACTTGATGAATATTTTCTATATTGCTGAATAATTTCTGCAAGTTTGCCAACTCGACACGTCTGTGATGACCGAAAAGCGACAGTCGTGGCCGGATTTCTTTCTGGACAAATCAAGCCACAGGTCATGATCCTGTCATCGCTGTACTGGAGACCATCATGAACGCCCAATCAAACGCCGGCAAAGCTTTTCAGTTCGATGCCGTTATCATCGGAGCCGGGGTCATCGGTTGCGCAATCGCATTCAATCTCGCCAAACGTGGCTATCGTACGCTGAACATCGACAAATTACCCGCCGCTGGCTACGGATCGACATCCAGTTCTGCAGCCGTTATCCGGACGTATTATTCGACCCTTGATGGGTCTGCGATGGCCTATGAGGGCTACCACACCTGGAAAAACTGGACCGCTTATCTGGAAAGCGATGATGCCTCCGGCCTTGCCCGGTTTCTCGAAACCGGCACACTGGTCATGAAGACCGAAGCCAACGGATACTTGGCAAAGGTTCTCAAAAGCGCGGACCAGCTGGGCATTTCCTATGAGCATTGGACTGCTGATCAGATCCGAGACGCGATGCCGGGCTATGACCTTCGGCGCTTTGCGCCAGCCAAGTCTATGGAAGACGACACGTTCGGCCAACCAGCTAACGGCGAGATTTCAGGCGGAGTTTATTTCCCGTGTGGAGGGTATGTCGACGACCCGCAGCTCTCGGCCCGTAATCTGAAGGATGCGGCTGAAAAACACCGTGCAACCTTCATGTTCAAGACTGCCGTGACCGAGATATTGGTCGCAGATAATCGCGTGACTGGGGTTAAGCTGGAAACTGGACAACAAATCTCTGCGCCAATCGTCGTGAATGCTGCAGGCCCGCATTCCGGTAAGGTGAATTCCCTGCTGCCAATCGATCCCGGCATGACAATCCGGACCCGCCCCCTTCGGCAAGAAGTGGTTCAAATACCTCCACCTGACGATCTGGGCTATTCGCGGGAAGGTCTGATCGTATCCGACAACGACATTGCCTGTTACATAAAGCCTGGAAGCGGCGGCCAACTGATGATCGGCAGCGAAAATCCGGCCTGCGATGCACCTCATGAAGTCGATCCGGACGATTTCTCCAGAGACTTGAGCGACCGCGCACTCACATATGCTTACCGCTATTCCCAAAGACTGCCGAGCTTGGGTGTCTCACAACACCCGGTCGGCAATGCCGATCTGTACGACGCGACGGACGACTGGCTACCCATTTACGACTGCACCGATGTTGGGGCTACTATCTTGCGATCGGAACCAGTGGCAATCAATTCAAGAATGCCCCTGTAGCCGGTCAGCTGATGGCCGAACTGATCGGCTATTGCGAAACCGGCAATGCTCACGATGAGGCCCCTTTGCAGTTTCAATTGCCAAACATCGGTTACACGATCAACACGGCGACTTTCTCCAGAAAGCGTCCGGTCAATAAGGACAGTTCATTCTCGGTGCTCGGGTAATACATCATCGACCGCTTTCCCTTGGCGCGCACTGCCAAATCAGGTTATGGAGGCAGCTCGTTTGAAGATCCCGGAGATACGATTTGGCTTGGTCGCCTCAACAAGATACCGCCTTGAAGGACGCCGCAGCCTGGCTGAAACGCGGCGACAGGCAGGTATTCAGGCTGTTCGGGTTTGCAGGCACCGGAAAAACCACGCTAGCGCGGCATCTGGCTGAAGACATTGACGGAGACGTCTGCTTTGGTGCTTTCACAGGCAAAGCAGCACATGTTCTGCGCCAGAAAGGCTGTGAAGATGCCGGCACCATTCATTCCCTGATCTATCGCCCCCGTTCCGCCAAGGAAGAAGAAGCCGTCGATGACGATGAGGAAGACGCAGGCCCGCAGTTTGCCATCAAGCGGGACAGCGCGGCGGCCACAGCCCGGCTGATCGTTATCGATGAATGCTCTATGGTCGACGAGGAGCTTGGCCGCGATCTTCTATCGTTCGGCACACCCGTTCTGGTTCTGGGCGACCCGGCGCAGCTCCCACCGGTTAAGGGAGGAGGCTTCTTCACCGAGGCCGAGCCGGACATCATGTTGACGGAAGTTCACCGCCAGGCGCAGGACAATCCCATTGTTCGCATGTCGATGACCATCCGCGACGGCGGCAAGCTGGACTACGGGGATTTCGGCGAGAGCAAGGTGATCAATCGCCGCCAGATCGACAAGGATCAGATCCTTGCCGCCGATCAGGTTTTGGTCGGGACAAACAAGACGCGGCGGCTGTACAACAGCCGTATTCGTGAACTGAAGGACTTCACCACTCCGATGCCGGCCGTTGGTGACAAGCTTGTCTGCCTGCGCAACGACAAAACCAAAGGTTTGCTGAATGGTGGCCTCTGGACGGTGAAACGCCTACGGCAGCCGCGCGGAAACACATTGCGTTTTGATGTTGTTTCAGAAGACGAGCTCATCAAAACGGCGGTGAAAGTAAAGGTTCTCCCGGCCATGTTCGAAGACGGGGCTGAGAGCATTCCATATGCCATCCGGCGCAAGGCAGATGAGTTCGATTATGGCTACGCCTTGACGGTTCACAAGGCGCAAGGGTCCCAATGGGACGATGTCGTGCTGTTTGACGAAAGCTGGGCTTTCCGTGAGCACCGGGACCGCTGGCTTTACACGGCCGTGACCCGCGCGGCCGAACGGATCACTGTCGTAAAGTGAATTCTGGAAAATCGTCGAAATCAAACGGTGTTGCAGAGGGCAATGCCTTGACCGCCGTTTCGACAAACTGGTCTATCCGGACCTTATTTGCTCCGGTTCGAGCCAGAATGGACACGGCCCCAAGTTGACCATCGACGTAGGTCGCCAGGGCATCGATGTCAGCGTCTTCTCCCAACTCGCCAGAGTCGACGGCCTTCAACAAGCGGGTCCGGATACCCTCGTATCTGGTCTGCCCCAGATCCGACAACAGAACCTTGTGCTTTTCTGTTCCATAGGCGTTTTCAACCTGTGCGTTGAAAAGGAAACAGCCCAGCGGCGTGGCCTTGTCCGCGGCAAGATATCCGACGGTTTGAATAAGGTTCCGAATGTCGATGAGATAGTGTTTTTCAGCCCTCATCAAGGGGCCAAAAACCGTATCGCCGTAACAGTCGAAATAGTGCAGAAGCGATTTTTCAAACATCGCTTCCTTGTCACCGAAAGCGGCATAAAGACTGGGCTTCGCCATCCCCGAAGCATCGACAAGATCATTCATGGATGTCGCCTTGTAGCCGTTCTGCCAGAAGGCGCGCATGATGCCATGTAAAGCGTCTTGCGTTTCCGTTTTCCGCGGTCGGCCTCTTGTCACACCCACATCTCCACTTGCCAATGTTTGCTCACAACGTCAGCGCCCAAACCAACAATGAGCCCAAAGCAGCATTATTCGCTATTCAGCACTGTCGAAACTACCAAATAACAGCGGCGCAAGAATACGCAAAACTAAGCAAATCGTTCGATTGTTGAAATTTTAAGCAATATTACTGACCAATCGCCGAACAAAACTGCACTCTATACGCGATTTTTATCAAACATCCATCTTGAGTTTTCACCGTCCAGGTCTGTTGCTGGCCTTCAAAGTTTTCAAATTTGGAAGCGCATGGCGATCGACTCACCAGATATCGAGAATTGCCAGTGGATCATAGATCGGACCTCTTTTGCGCGGAGAGTGTCCGAATTATCGTCCCTGTCTCGTTTCCAGTCCTGAAAGTGTAGACCCAGATGACAAGCGTCGCTGCTCCAGACCCGACATCCCAGAAGTCAGCTAATTCCCTCCCCGCAGAAACGGCGCTGCGGATCGCAAGAAGAATTGCAGGCGAAATCGGCTGCCAGGCCGGTCAGGTGAATGCAACTGTTCAGCTACTGGACGAAGGATCGACAGTGCCGTTCATCGCCCGGTACCGGAAAGAGGCTACGGGCGGACTGGACGACAGCCAACTGCGCAAGCTCGAGGAGCGGCTGATTTACCTGCGCGAATTGGAAGACCGGCGCGGTGCGATTACCAAGTCCATCGATGAGCAGGGCAAGATGACCGAGGCCCTCGCTGCAAGCATTCAGGCAGCTGAGACCAAGTCGCAGCTCGAAGACATCTACCTGCCCTTTAAGAAGAAGCGCCGCACCAAGGCTCAGATTGCGCGGGAAGCGGGACTGGAACCGCTCGCGGACCTGCTGCTGGCTGATCCTGGAAAAACACCGGAAACGGAAGCTGCGGGTTTCATCGACGATGCCAAAGGCGTCGCGGATACGAAAGCGGCACTTGACGGCGCGCGTCAGATTCTCATGGAACGGTTTGCAGAAAATGCCGAGCTCGTCGGACGGCTGCGCCGGTATATGGAAGAGCGCGGCGTTGTACAGTCGAAGCTGATCGACGGCATGGGCGACAAGGGCGCAAAGTTCGCCGATTATTTCGACTATTCGGAGAGCTGGTCCAAAATCCCGAGCCACCGGGCGCTTGCCCTGTTCCGTGGCCGCAATGAAGGCATTCTGTCAGTCGATCTGACAGTCGACGCCGATGATCCGGCACCAATCCTGCCAGCTGTGAAGATGGTCTCAGACACCTACGGCATCGCCGATCGAGGCCGCCCGGCCGACAAATGGCTGATGGATGTCGCGCGCTTTGCCTGGAAGGTCAAACTGGCCCTTCATTTGGAACTCGACCTGATGGGTGTCCTTCGGGACAAGGCCGAAGAAGAAGCCATTCAGGTGTTTGCCAAGAACCTCAAGGATCTGCTGCTCGCGGCCCCTGCGGGATCGAAAGCAACGCTTGGTCTGGACCCAGGCATCCGGACCGGGGTCAAGGTTGCCGTGGTCGACGAAACCGGCAAGCTGATCGACACCGCAACGATCTATCCATTCCAACCGCGCAATGATCTTGCCGGATCCCGCAACACACTTCTGGCACTGATTGCAAAGCACAAGGTCGGCCTGATCGCCATCGGCAACGGCACAGCAAGCCGGGAGACCGACAAGCTGACCGGCGACGTCCTCGCCGATGTTCCGGCGGCACAACGGCCGGTAAAGGTGATCGTCAATGAGGCGGGCGCATCGGTCTATTCCGCTTCGGAATTGGCCGCCAAGGAAATGCCGGACGTTGATGTCTCCCTGCGCGGTGCCGCGTCGATTGCCCGGCGCCTCCAGGATCCTTTGGCAGAACTCGTCAAGATCGAGCCGAAGTCCATTGGTGTTGGGCAGTACCAGCATGACGTCAACCAGACGAAACTTGCCCGCGCCCTGGATGCAGTTGTCGAAGACGCGGTGAACGCGGTTGGTGTTGATCTCAACACCGCCTCCCCGGCCCTTCTGTCCCGGATTTCAGGTCTGTCCGATAGCCTTGCAAAAGCGGTCGTTGAACATCGCGATACAATCGGTCGGTTTGACAAGCGCTCGCAGTTGAAGGACGTACCGCGTCTGGGAGCAAAGGCGTTTGAACTCTGCGCCGGCTTCCTGCGCATCAACGACGGAACCGAACCTCTCGATTCGTCCTCGGTGCACCCGGAAGCCTATCCGCTCGCCAAGCGCATCGTGAAAGCCTGCGGCCGGGATGTCCGCCAATTGATGGGCGACAGCGGCATTCTCCAGAACCTGGAGCCCAAAGACTTCATCGACGAGAAATTCGGATTGCCGACGGTCAAAGACATCCTGTCCGAACTTGAAAAGCCAGGCCGTGATCCACGTCCCGAATTCAAGACCGCAGCCCTTCAGGATGGTGTCGAGGAAATCTCGGACCTGAAACCGGGCATGAAACTGGAAGGCACGGTGACCAACGTCACGAACTTCGGAGCCTTCGTGGACGTAGGTGTACACCAGGACGGCCTGGTGCATGTCTCCCAGCTTGCGGACAAGTTCGTTGATGATCCGCACACGGTCGTCAAAGCGGGTGACATCGTCAAGGTCACCATTCTGGAAGTCGACATTCCGCGCAAACGCATTTCAATGACAATGAAGTCACAGGCGGATTATCAGGGGCAAAAGGAGCGGAATGTGCAAAACCGGCCGGGTGGTGCTGGCGGGAAAGGATCAGGTGGTGGCCGGGGCCCGGCTAACGCCTCACGCGGTGGCAAGGGCGGTCCTCAAAAGTCCTCCGGCAATGACGGCGGAAACAACGCCATGGCCGCGGCTCTTGCGGCAGCCATGAACAAGAAGCGTAAGTAACTGTTTCGATTCTTGTCAAAACCGGTCGGCGCGAAATGGATTCGGGTCGACCGATGGCGTTGCGCCGTCGATCATGTCGGTGATCATCTCCCCGGTCACTGCGGCTTCCGTCAGACCATGATGGGCATGACCGAAGGCATAAAAGACCTCATCAGCCTGTAGCGCTGGACCAATGACTGGCAGACTGTCCGGAATGGAGGGGCGGAAGCCCATCCAGCGCTTCCCCCCTTCAGTTTTGAGATCAGGAAAGAAGCGCCGCGCCTTAGCAACCATGGCATCAACCCGCTTCCAGTTTTCCGGCAGGTCCAATCCGCCGAACTCGACGGCTCCGCCGACCCGCAATCCCGTGGACAGGGGCGACAGGACAAAGCCGTGTCCCGGCAACATGATGAACCGGTTGACGGCAACACCGGGCTCCGGGATCGTGATGTTGTAGCCCCGCTCTGTATCCAATGGAATCTTGTCACCAAGTTGTGCCGCAAGTTTTTTGGACCAGGCACCACAAGCGATGACCAACCGATCCGGATGAGCGGTTCGGCCATCTGTGAGCGTCAATTCCGGGCCTGAAGAGCCGGACTGAACGTTCACGACATCCCCGACATCGAAAGAAACGCCCTGGCTTTTCAACCAATCGGCCAGAGACAGGCACAACAGTTTCGGATCATCAACCTGCGCCCATTCTGGCACGAGAGCACCGCCCACAACGCGATCAGACAATGCCGGCTCCATGTCTCTGATCGCCGTAAGATCGAGCTCCTGAACATCAATGCCGAAGGCGCGCTGTTCCTCCCATCCCGAATGCGCATCTTTTAGTGAACTGACGGTATCGAACAGCTCCAGACAACCATCCTTGCGCACTTGATTGTGCGTTCCGGAAACCCGCCACAAACGCTCCCACGACGGCCAGGCTTCCGCATTGAGTGCGGCCAAAGCCTCGGTACTACGCTTCATCTGGCTGTGATTGGAGGCGGCCATAAAGCGAAGCATCCATGGCAAGATCTTGACGGCATAAGCCGGTCGAACTGTCAGCGGCCCAAGCGGATCCATCAACCACTTGATCGCCTGTTTCCAAAGGCCGGGACTCGCGAGTGGGGCCACATCAGTCCAGGCAATAGCACCCGCATTGCCCTGACTCGCGCCAGCCGCTGGTCCTTCGCGATCGATGATTGTGACACGATATCCGCGTTGCAGGAGATTTGCCGCCGTCGCCAGCCCAATGATGCCAGCTCCGACGATGGTGACGTCAGGTTTGCTCATGCATCCCTTCAATCAACCCGAACCAGATTTTGCAAGCCAAGTATCAGGTTTAAAGCGCGCGTCGCCGATTAAACCTCAGAGGGTTTCAGGGCTTCCTTCTCCGACGTTTTTGATTGCAGAAGCCAAGAGAAAACCGCAAGGGCAAGCGCCGCCCCGATAAGCTGGGCAACAATAAACCCAGGCACATCAACCGGCCGGATGCCTGCAAAGGTATCGGTAAACGCACGGGAGATCGCGACCGCCGGATTGGCGAAGGATGTGGAAGCGGTGAACCAGTAAGCTGCGGTGATGTAGAGCCCTACCAGCCACGGCACCGCATCAGCGCGGAACCGGATACCCGCCAGGATACTTGCAAGCAGGCCAAATGTGGCGACCACCTCTGCGACCCATTGGGCACCGCCGGTTCGAACTGTGGTCGATGCCTGCCAGACCGGCAATTCAAACATGACATGCGCGATCAGCGACCCGCAAATGCCGCCGAGGATCTGGACAACGACATAGGCCGCTGCCACCGGAATTGTCAGTTCACGCTTCAACCAGAACACAAACGTGACCGCCGGATTGAAGTGTGCTCCTGAGATTGGCCCGAACAAGGTGATCAGGACCACCAAGATCGCACCGGTCGGGATCGTGTTGCCCAGAAGGGAGACCGCAACATCCTCGGACAAATTGTCTGCCATGATGCCGGACCCGACAACGGTTCCAACCAGCATCGCGGTTCCAAGCGCTTCAGCGACGAGACGCCGTGAGAGAGAAAATTCTGACATGAGACGTAATCCTAGTCGTCGGCCGAGGCGCCGATAGCGGAGAGTTGGTGTTTTCCATCAGCTTCTGAGAAGACATCATCGCCAAGCGCGAGCATCGCAGCGATCCGGCGCTCAAGACGCTCATAAGCAAGGTCGAAAGCCTCAGCGCGGGTCGCAACATCGCCCTCAACGGAGGCCGGATCGGCAATACCCCAATGCACGACAAACGGATGCCCAGGCCAAACCGGGCAGGCCTCTCCGGCTGCACTGTCACAAACAGTGATGATCAGATCCATTTTAGGTGCATCAGCACCGGCAAACTGTTCCCAGCTCTTCGATCTAAAACCGTCTGTTGGCAGGTTCTTGCGCTCCAGGCAGGAGAGTGCGTCCGGATTGACCATGCCCCGCGGTGTCGAACCCGCTGAATAGGTGTTGAATTTGCCCTCGCCCATATGGCGTAGGATCGCTTCGCCTAAAACTGAGCGCGCAGAATTGGCCGTGCAAACAAACAAGGCGTTACGCATATTATGAAGCCCCACTTTTTCCGGTTCTAACACCGGTCCTTTTCAACGCTCACACTATCGCCGAGCATGGTCATGATCGGGGCGCACATTTCCGGATTTCCGCCGCAACAATCTTGCAGCAGATACGTTGTGAGCGCGCCCATGGCGGAGAGATCCGCGCGGTAATGGATTGAGCGCCCGTCCCGTTCGGCGTGCACAAGGCCGGAGCGGGACAGGGCGCTCAAGTGGGTCGATAGGGTATTCGGACGCACGCTGAGAGCATCTGAAATGGCGCCCGCTGCCATGCCTTCTTTTCCCGCTCTCACCAACAGGCGAAAGACGTCGAGGCGGGTTTCCTGACCCAAGGCCGCCAATGCTCTCAAGGCATCTTCTTTTTCCATATTTCGAGAATACTCGAATTATGGAAAAGTTCAACCCAAACTCCAGCCAAAAGAGAACCTCAAACGGAGAAAGCCGCCCACCATACCAATGGAAGATGTAAGAGTTTGGTTTGGAGACCAAACGCCAATAAAGAACTGATCAAAAACCGGCCCGCCGCCATGACTCCCCAAACCCTGATGGGGCCAACTGTCTTTAATGGCGTTTGCGCTTAATCGGTCAGGTCTACGCCCTTGAAAGAATGGCCACCGACCGGATCCATAACGTATCCGGTGACTTTCGCGGACATCGGAACATAAGCCATGGAATGCGCGATGGTCACCCAAGGGGCTTCTTCCTTGAAGATCCGCTGAGCCTCTTCATAGAGCCTTGCGCGTTCTGCCGTGTCAAATGTAGTCCGAGCCTTCTTGATCAGCTCTTCAAATGCGTTGTTACACCATTGCGCTCTGTTGGAACCCCCGACACGCTCACAACTCAAAAGTTCGCTCAAGAAGTTGTCCGGATCACCATTGCGACCGGTCCATCCGAACAGCACAGCACCCTGCCGATTAACGTCTTTCGACAACGACAGGTACTTGCCCCATTTGTGGGAAACGATCTCGACGCGCACACCAACCTTCTCCAAGTCAGCTTTGATGTATTCAGCCATCAAACGCGCATTCGGATTGTACGAGCGCGGAACCGGCATCGACCAGATCGTCAGGGAAAGATCTCCAATGCCGGCTGCGGCAAGCATCTCCCTCGCAAGATCCGGATTATAGGCATCGTCTTCGATCGCCGTGTTGTAGGACCAGACTGTCGGCGGGAACGGATTTTTCGCAACGTGACCAGCTCCCAAGTAAACTGCCTCAAGTATCTCTTGCTTGTTGATGGCGTGATACAGAGCCTTGCGAACCTCCTTGCGATCGAACGGAGGCACTTTGGTATTGTAGGCCAGATAGCCAATGTTCAAGCTCGGCTGCTCCATTAGAGTGAGATCGCCGTCTGAGCGAATATCATCGATATCCGTCGGAGCCGGGCGGGACATCACATGACACTCGCCCGCCTTGAGTTTTTGAAGCCGGACTGCTGCATTCGGGGTGATTGCGAAAGTCAGGTTGTCGATGGCTTGCTTGCCATCCCAGTAATCGGAATGCGCGGAGAAGCGAACGATCGCGTCTTCCTGGTAGCCAACAAAGACGAAAGGCCCCGTGCCAACCGGCTGGACATTCAACTGCTCTTTGGCACCCGCATCCTCAAGCTGATCAGCATATTCAGCTGACAAAATGGACGCGAAATCCATCGCAAAGTTTGCCAAAATCGGAGCTTCCGGGCTTGTCAGAACAAATTTCACTGTGTGGTCGTCGATCTTGACGATGTCCTTGATGAACTCCGGCATGGACATAGCATCGAAAAACTCCCAAGCAGTGCCAGGCATGTAGGCGTGCCAGGAATGGCTTTTCTTACGCTGGCGCTCGAGAGAGAACAGCACGTCGTCAGCATTCAACTCACGGCTCGGCGTAAAAAATGGGGTGCTGTGGAATGTAACGCCTTTGCGGAGATAGAACGTGACTTCCCGCCCATCATCAGACACGTCCCAGCTCTCAGCCAAACCAGGTTCGACTTCAGTCGTTCCGGGTTTGAATTCGACCAAACGATTGTAGAGGGGATTGGAAGACGCGTCGAAAGTGATCGTAGAGGTATGAAGAGCCGGGTCAAAACCTTCTGGTGAGCCTTCCGAGCAAAACACCAGCGTCTTTGCTTCCGATCCCGAAGCGGTGGCCACCACCAAGCAAACACCCAGGACCGCGTACTTCAAAGTTCCCGAAAAAGTCATCAAGCGCATCTCTTCTTTAGTCAAAAAGCATAGCCCTCAACCATTGGAACGTTCTCTTTGAGAAGAACTTGAGCCCTCAGGAAACAGGATGCAACGGCTCGAAAGATAACCAGATTCGATATGTTGGAAATGCGTAATTACAAAAAAGCCCCGGCAATGCCGGGGCTTTAACTGTCTAACTAGTCCAGATTGGAGCGCGTTCTTCTGACCGCGTCTTTCCAACCGGCCAGAAGCTGCTCCCGCCGATCCTGGTCAAGGTGGGGCTCAAACCGTTTTTCCAGTTTCCATTTGGCGGAGAATTCCTTCTGGCCAGGCCAAATCCCGGCCCGACTTCCTGCGAGCCAGGCGGCGCCGAGGGCTGTGGTCTCAGCTACGGTCGGACGATCCACTGGCGCACCAAGGATGTCGGACAGGAAACTGCATCGTCCAATCGGACGCTGTCATACCCCCGTCGACCCGCAATACGGGCGAATGTGCATCCGGCCAGTCAGACTGCATCGCAGAGATGAGGTCACTGGTCTGATAACCGACACTTTGCAGTACCGAACGGGCAATTTCCTTCGGCCCGGTGTTCCGGGTCAACCCGAACAATGCGCCACGCGCATCCGCGTCCCAGTATGGCGCACCAAGACCGACGAAGGCCGGGACCAGATAAACGTCCTGGTTCGGGTCGGCTTGCTCTGCAAGAGCCTGAGAGTCGGCGGCATTTTCAATGAGGCCGAGGCCATCACGGAGCCATTGGACCGCAGCACCTGCAACAAAGATCGACCCCTCGAGCGCGTATGTTGTTTCCCCATTCAGCCGGTACGCTATCGTCGTCAACATCCGGTTTGCAGAGGCGACCGGCTTCGCACCCGTATTCATCAAGGCAAAACAGCCTGTGCCGTAGGTCGACTTCACCATGCCCGGTTCAAAACACGCCTGTCCCACAGTGGCAGCCTGCTGGTCCCCAGCAACACCAAGGATCGGTAATTCCCGTCCGAACAGATCCGCCTTGGCAACACCGAAGTCATCCGCACTGTCTTTGACGTCAGGAAGTAGGCTCACAGGGATCTTCAAAAGCTCGCAAAGCTCGGCATCCCAGGTATTGTCATGGATGTTATAAATCAGTGTCCGGGATGCATTGGTGGCGTCAGTGGCGTGTACCTCGCCCTCGGTCAAATGCCATATCAGCCAGCTATCAACCGTTCCGAACGCAAGTTCGCCGCGTTCGGCTCGTGCACGAACGCCGTCGACATTGTCCAAGATCCAGGCGATTTTTGTCCCGGAGAAGTAAGGATCAAGCAGCAAGCCAGTCTTGGCTGTGAATTTTGCCTCAAGACCGTCTGCGCGAAGTTTTGCGCAAAAGTCGGCGGTCCGGCGGTCCTGCCACACAATCGCATTGTAGACCGGCTCGCCGGTTTTGCGATCCCAGACCAGCGTTGTTTCACGCTGGTTCGTAATCCCGATCGCTGCAACATCGGCACCGTTGCCCGGTGCATTTGCCATCGCCTCGCGGCAAACACGGAGCGTGCTGGTCCAAATATCGGATGGTGAGTGCTCAACCCAACCAGACTTTGGAAAGTGTTGCGGAAACTCCTGCTGCCCGACACTTACCGGCTGAAAATCCTCACCAAAGACAATGGCACGGCTTGACGTAGTGCCCTGGTCAATCGCCAACACACATCCGGCCATGGCGCTCCTCCCAAATTTCATGCTTGTTGTTTTTTAGAAAACCGCCGGCGGCTCCCGGCGGTTCGGTCAGGTTTTGACAGCACTATGCAGCAGTGCCAACCAACTCCGCAAGATGAGCAGAGAGGTAGTTGTCGAGCGCGGCTGTTTCCACTTCGCTCAAACGCAAACCCAATTTGGTCCGCCGCCACAAGACATCTTCTGCGGTCCGGGCCCATTCGCGGCTGACGAGCCATTTCACTTCGACTTCATAGAGATTGTAGCCAAACAGCTGACCAAGATCAGAAAGTTGCGCTGCCTTGCCTAGGATAGACCGGGCATCAGTGCCGTAAAGGCGGATCAGACGCGTGGCGAAGGTTTTGTCGAGGAAAGGATAATGGGCCTGTAGCGCCGAGACTTCTTCTTCAAAAGCCAGAACGTTGAAGTTTCCGCCTGGCAACACGTCCTGATCCGTCCACTCATCGCGTTTGAATGGCAGATGTGGTTTCAGTTTTTCCAGAACGTGTTCGGATAGCTTCCTGTACGTTGTGATTTTCCCGCCAAACACAGACAGAACGGCCGGTTTCTTGTCCCCGGCATCCAACTCCAGGACATAGTCGCGTGTGGCGGCCTTCGCATCTTTCGCGCCGTCATCATAAAGTGGGCGCACGCCCGAATAGGTATGGACGACATCATCCGGAGTAACCGGCGTCTCGAGATATTCGCTCACCGCTTTGCACAGATACTCAACCTCGTCTTGAGAGATTTGCACCTTGCCAAGGTCATCCTGGTAATCGACGTCGGTGGTCCCGATGAGCGTAAAGTCATTTTCATACGGGATCGCAAATACAATCCGGCCATCTCCGTTCTGGAAAATGAAGCACCGGTCGTGCTCGAATTGACGCGGCACGATGATGTGGCTGCCTTTAACGAGGCGGATGGCCGACGAATTGTTGGCTCCGACGACCCCGCGCAACATTTCCGCAACCCAAGGCCCTGCAGCGTTGACCAAAACGGAGGCTGTCACGGTGCGCTCAGCGCCGGTCGATAGATCTTTCAGGACAACTTGCCAATGATCTCCCTCCCGGCGGGCGCTGACGCATTTTGTGCGAGTGAGGACTTCAGCCCCGCGATCGGCAGCATCGCAGGCATTCAGAACCACCAGACGCGCATCGTCGACCCAGCAATCTGAGTACTCAAAACCCTTCTTGAAAAGCTTTTTCAAACCCTTGCTGTAGGCCCCTTGATCCAGGGGCACGGTCTTTGTCGCCGGAAGAAGTTTGCGGCCGCCAAGATGGTCATACATGAACAGGCCAAGGCGCAGCAGCCACGCCGGACGCAGATCTTTATGATGGGGCAGAATGAAACGCAGTGGCCAGGCGATATGCGGCGCCAGTTTCCAGAGGACCTCGCGTTCCTTAAGCGCTTTGCGCACCAAATCGAACTCGTAATACTCAAGGTAGCGCAAGCCGCCATGGATAAGCTTGGTCGATGCAGACGAGGTTGCTCCCGCAAGATCTCCCATCTCAACAAGCATGACCGACGCGCCCCGACCGACGGCATCGCGGGCGATTCCTGCACCATTGATCCCGCCACCAATTACCAAAAGATCGTAGTCCGCCGCCATGGTCCTCTAAGGCTCCGTATATTTCGCGCGATTTCTAAAACGAAAATAATTCGAAACCAGTCGAAAATCAATCACAATTCATTCACGCATAAGAAAAGCCCCTGCCAGAGGACAAGCCAGCCAGCAGAGGCTCCGAAAAATGCAAATGAGAAGTGTGCGGCTAGCGGTCGCCATCCTCCGCCGGCGCGTCGTCGGCGAGCGGTTTCGGTTTCTTGGTGGCCTTGGCTTGCGTGACCTTTGGCACATCGTCCTGCGCATAAGCTGGCGTTGCTGCATGATAGGTCACTTGTGGGAACGGAATTTCGATATTGCGCTCGTCAAAAACCTGTTTGACATACTCGTTATAAGCCCGGCCGACAGACCATTGATCACCTGGCGTGGTTTTGATCCGGGCACGAATGTCGATAGAACTTGCGCCGAAGTTTGTGACCCCGTGCATTTCAAGATCTTCATATATCTTGGAACCGTAGTCGGTCGCCTTGAGACGCCGGAATGCTTCCTGCATCGCCTCTTTTGCCTCGGCGATATCTGTATCGTAAGAAACCCCAATCAAGGCCACGTGATACGAGAAACCGCGCATGAAATTGGACACCATGTCCACAGATGAGAATGGAATGATGTGTGTCGTCCCATTCAGATCGCGAATCCGGACAGATCTCACGGTAATGCCCTCAACAGTGCCGGTGATGCCTGCCACGGTAACAACATCTCCCTGGTTGATTGCATTCTCAATCTGAATGAAGGCGCCCGTGATGATGTCTTTAACCAGGGTCTGCGCGCCAAATGAAATCGCAAGACCCACCACACCGGCACCGGCGATCAGCGGGCCGATATCAATGCCGATTTCCGACAGTCCGAGCAAAACGGTCATCACGAGAATGACGACGGTCGCGGCATTCCGAAACAGTTGGAAAAGTGTTCGCTCACGCGCGGTAACGATGTGCCCGCGCCGCGATTGCAGGCGCAGGTCAACCCAAGACATCAACGCCAACCAGATTGCGAAACCAACCAGAACAACAAGGAATGCGGACCCGTAGCTGCTGACGAGACGATTGCCGGTTTCAGACGACAACCAATCCAGAATGCTGAAGAGCCCCCAAACCTCAAAGAGTAGCAGGACCGTTGCGATAAAGACGAAGAAGCGAACCAGCTTAAGCAGTCTAGGAACGAAGGCATTTAGCCGGTGTTGGAGTGCTGGAAGCTTTGTGTTCAGGTCTTCGGGCAGTCGAATTCCGCCCTTGATGGCTCGGGTAACGATCAACGACAGCGCCATCCCTGCCATGATCGTGACAATCGACAGGACGGTGGCCCGCAAGATGATGGTTGTTGCATCAAACGGCCGGGTTACCCAGACGACAAAAATCGCGATGATGTAGCCAAGCGCGCCAACATGCCAAAGCTTTCCAAGGTTGGACAGTGCCCTTTGCGCAAGATTACTCTGCAGCGTTTCCGCATATCCTTGCGTTCCCTCCCGCACCCGGACGCGGTTCCGCACAATCAGCACCATCAAGTAGATCATGCCGCTGAGCACGATCAGAAAGCGAAGCGCATTCCCAAGAACAAACGAAACAGCAATGTTGGAAACGGGAACCAGCAGAAATATACCGAAGTTGTTCCAGTACATATACAGACGAAGCCTTGTGTACCAATAAAGGGCATTCTGGTCGTCGAAGGGAAGCAATCGCAACTCCGGACGGCGCGGCGCAAACACAAACCGAAGCGCGACATTGGCCATTCCAGTTATGAAAAACGCATTGAGCGCAAGACTTTCCTGAATGGTGACACCAGCTGCAAACCCGCCATACGCCAGAAGAGCAACAAAATAGCCAACGCCCAAACCGATTGCGACCGTGATGCCGTCAATCACGGTCGACAAGACCAGAATGGATGTCCGCATCAGCCCGCCACCATACCGCGCCTTGAGAGCGAGCCCGGCATACGCTTTTCGAGCAACCAACTGACCTGACCAGAAAGCCAAGTATGCGGCAATCAAGACCGCTGCAACTTGCACAAAAACCGTCTGAACCCGATCCCACTTGATCGGAATATCCCCTTTGAGGATCAAATACAGTCCGTTCAGCGAATGCCCGGCTCTATCGAGGAAGATGCCAACTTCATCTGCAAGCTTGCGGGTGTATTCCCCCACCCTCAGCACAAAGCTCTCATTGGCCTCAACAGGTG
This sequence comes from Roseibium sp. R5, assembly GCF_055755305.1. Classification (NCBI taxonomy): domain Bacteria; kingdom Pseudomonadati; phylum Pseudomonadota; class Alphaproteobacteria; order Hyphomicrobiales; family Stappiaceae; genus Roseibium; species Roseibium sp. R5. The sequence goes on along the minus strand of NZ_CM146910.1, from coordinate 1,827,567 downwards.
TCGCCGTAGCGGGCTCTGACTGCGCGCCAGTTTGATCACTGCCGTTATCCGACGACTGCTGGTCTTCGCTTAGTTGTTTGATGAGTGCCGCGCGGGTATCGGGATCCTCCAAAATCTTGATCAGGGCATCCCGCGCCTGGCTGATTTCGTCTGCTTGCTGGGTGGTGTCCGCAGCGTCTTGCGCAATTGCCGCACCTGGAGCAAACATAAGAAAAATGATCAGGCAAAGGCGACGCAAAAGGACGGTCATAAAGGCTTCCACCAGCACAGAATTATCGTTGGAAAGACAGTATGCTAGAGGTGACGTAGGCCCACGGCAATCCCGGCTTGATGTCTTTAGCGGTTCGCTCAACAGAAGTCATGTCTGCTCCCGGTCAGTCAATACATTGCGATTTATGACGATACACGTCGCAAAATATCAAGAAATATCCTAAATTTCCGCAAGGTCATCTTTGACTTTCGGGCTAAATGGTAACGTATTAATAACAGTATGAAGCTTTCCTTCCGTGTTAAGAGGAGGAAAGATGTCAGTCACGCTGTTAAAACTTGCCGAGGAAGGTACAGATTCCGCACGGGCGGCGCTGTTCGGTGAGCTTTGCAGGCTCGTTACTGATGATCTGGACCAGCGCACCACACCGGAACTCACAATATTTGCTGAGGTAACACTCAAGCTTTACAGCGACGCCACGGCCGACGACCGCGTACGCCTCGCGCAGAAATTGTCAAACTGCCCAGACGTACCCGATACGCTGGCCAAAAAAATCGCGGAAGATGATGCACCAATTGCATCCCCCCTCCTGGCATCCTCTCCTGTCTTTTCACAGGAAGATCTTCTTCAGTTCATTCAAGAACTGAGCAATGCGCATCTGCAAGCCATTGCTCACCGTCCGGACCTCAGTTCTGAAGTCTCCGACGCACTTGCGCAAAAGGGTGATACCCCGATCCATCGTATCCTTGCTGGAAACCGGGAAATTCGATTGTCCCGAGATGCCATGGTTTGCCTCGTACGGCTTGCTGCCGAAGACACCAAAGTTCGGGAAAGCTTGTCGCATAGATCGGATCTGACGCCCGCGATCTGTCAGCAATTGCTGCCAATGGTCAATGAAGACGCAAAGAAGCGTTTGACGTCAATCATTCAAGGCGCCCTGTCACAGGAACAGCTCGATCAGATTGCGAAGATCAAGAAACTGAGACGAGAACTTGGGCATGCTTTGGACAATCACGACATGAGCTTGTTGTGGCCCGATGCACAACGCGCTGGCGCAACACCAGATGAGCTGATCACGCTCTTGCTCCAGGACCAGCGGTTCAACCACGTCATTGAGCTCATGAGCTTGCGCGGACGGATCGCGCAAAAAGCCTTCAAGGACGCCGTTTTTAACGGAAAGCTGGAAACTGTTATGCGGACTGCTGCCCGTTGTGGCCTTCAACCTCAAACTTTCGCATTGTTTGTGAAAGCTCGGTGCGACCACCTTCGGATCCCTGCCAAGAAGGGCTCCAGCTGGATCGGCGCGTACGCTGCGCATCTCAAGGAGCTGGAAGCGTCCAAAGAGGGCCGGTGCTCCGACTTCCAGGCAAATCGCAAAGGCAAAAAATCAGACGCGGCTGCGACCGTTTCTAGCAGGCTCGCTTTTGCATAATCATCCTCCGGTCGCCCACCGGCACAAGGCTGCAGCAAGTGCGGTCGCAACAGTAGCGCTGGCATAAAACCATAACCCCGGCAGGATCGAGGCGGCCGCCAAACCGCTGGTTTTTGCCGCAAAGAGGACCAGCGCGACAAGCATCACATCCAGCATGGACCACTTACTGAGCGTCGACAGCAACGCGAGCGATCTCAGCCGTGCGCCTGTTATCACCGCGACATGTACTACGATGATCTTTGCAGCAGGAAACACGACGGAAAACAACGCGATGATCACCGCTAGCGCTCCATCCCCTTCCAGCCACAAACCATGAATGACCTCTAGCAGAGATGGCCGCTCCTCCAGAAAATAGAGTTTTTCAATACTCATCAGCGGGAGGGTAATGCCGAGTGTGAATGAAAAAGTTGCGATTGGCAGGAGTAGTGCAATCATCAACCGCATATTGGTTGCTCCTGCAGAATGTTTATTCAATTTCAAAAGACGGCTTCGTCCCGCAATTTATGTCGCGGGAATAGTATTCCAAATATATCTTTATAAAGGCGAGTGGGTCACACAATTTACACGCCGTGGCCAAAACCGCCGCGGCGCCTGTTTCACAAACCGTTCTTGATCTCAGTATCTGGACCGTCCACGCGCAGCAACTTCATCAAGTTGTTCCTGCTCTGCGGCTTCCTGAGCAGTGCGTTCGCGCTGCTGATCCCGCTCTTCCAGCTGTTCGAACTTCTTCAGATCTTCAATAGCCTCGCTGAGCTCGTCCTGAGCGCGCTGCAACTGATCGTCCAGTTCATGGGCCGAATTACGCAAGTTGTCTCTACGATCAGCAGCAGCCTTTGCGAATGTCGGGTAGGCGAAATGACTGACGTCGGTAATCCCTGTCCGCTCCTGCTCGGTGCGAATCTGATCATCAAGCTCGTCCGCCATCCGGTTGAACTCGGATATCATGCTCTCGATCTGGGCGAGCTGCCGCCGTTTTTCGTCAACCTGAAACCGCTTCAAACGGATCAAACTGTCTCGGGTTTTCATTACTCAATACTCCCCTTACACGGGTAGTCTATCCCTGAGTCATTTCCAAAAGGTTGGCAAGCTGCGCATAACCTTCAATAATTGTTGTCGATTCGTCTTTGCCCTGATTCAGGAAATCATCAATTGGCCCGAATCGAAAGACTGCCTCATCAACAGTCGGGTCCGATCCCCGCCTGTAGGCACCAAGCCGAATGAGTTCTTCCATATCCGTATAGGTGGAGAGAAGCTGCTTTGCCTTTCTCAAGACAGGTTGCTGCTCCGGAGGGACACAACGCGGCATGGTCCGCGATACGGATTTCAAGACATTAATTGCTGGATACCGTCCCCGTTCCGCGATCCCGCGCTCCATCACAACGTGCCCGTCCAGGATCCCGCGCACAGCATCAGCAACAGGTTCGTTGTGATTGTCGCCTTCCACAAGAACAGTAAAGAGCCCCGTAATCGAGCCTGATCCAATTTTTCCTGGGCCAGCCCGCTCCAGAAGGCGCGGCAATTCGGTAAAGACCGTCGGTGTATATCCTTTTGATGTCGGCGGTTCCCCGATGGAAAGGCCGATTTCGCGTTGCGCCATAGCGAATCGGGTTACCGAATCCATCATGCACAGGACTTTGTCGCCCTCGTCCCGGAAATATTCTGCGACCGTCATGGCAAGATAAGCTGCCTGCCGCCGCATCAACACACTCTCATCGGAAGTCGCGACCACAACCACCGACCGGGCCAAACCTTCTTCGCCAAGATCGTCTTCAATGAACTCTTGTACTTCCCGGCCACGTTCACCGATCAACCCGATCACGGCCGTGTCGCACTGGGTGTTTCGGGCCAGCATTGACATAAGCACAGATTTACCAACGCCCGAACCGGCGAAGATACCCATACGCTGACCTTCACAGCACGTAACGAAGGTATTGAGTGCCCGGACACCTAGATCCAGCGGCGGCCCGACCCGGGCCCGTTCAGAGGCTGGCGGAGGTGCGCTTCGCAATTTGCGAGGCAGACCGCCATTTGGAAGAGGTCCTTTACCATCAATCGGTTCACCAAGAGCATTAATCACTCGGCCAAGCCAGGCATTACTCGGATGAACAACGCTCTCCCGGGAGGTGATTACGGCCTTGCATCCCATCCGCACTCCTTCAAGACCGGAGAAAGGCATACACAAGGCGTGTCCTTCCCGGAACCCTACAACTTCTGCAGGAACCTGCGGGTTATCCTCACCACTGTCGATCAACAAACGGGATCCGACACTCATTTCGTGAATGGGTCCGGCAATCTCGACAAGCAGCCCCTGAACGGCGGCTACACGGCCATAAATTTCCGTAGCCATAAGCGAATCAATTTCCGCAAAAAGCGCCTTCACCTAAGAATCCTCTAACCATTAATGGTTTTGGTAACCGATCGTTTACGAGTCTGGTTAATCTTAACCTTTGAAAGGCAGACGAGCGAGGGTCATTTCTAAGTTAATCTGGCTTTGTTGAAAGGAATCTGAACGGAATCGGTTACGCCGGTTTCTTAACGCACCACTTTAAGAAAGATGAATCGGGATTCTTTCCGGGGATTCAATTAGTTGGGTGTTGTTCACAGAAACGTTCCAACGAGCCTTGCCGCTATGAAAGAGAATTTGTTAACCATTAACCGATAACAAATGAGTCGGGGTTAACAGCAGTCCTTCGTAGCAGGCGCCGACACAGCCGTTGCGACTTGCCCAGGAAAGGCAGAATAAGGGGATTGGCATGCGTGTATTGTTGATTGAGGATGATAACGCGACAGCGCAAAGCATCGAATTGATGCTGAAGTCCGAGAACTTCAACGTCTACACGACAGATCTTGGCGAGGAAGGTATCGACCTCGGCAAACTGTACGATTACGACATCATTATGCTGGATCTGAACCTGCCGGACATGTCCGGGTACGAGGTTCTCCGCACACTTCGGGTCTCTAAAGTTAAGACACCGATCTTGATCCTGTCCGGTAACGCCGGCATCGAGGACAAGGTTCGCGGCTTAGGCTTTGGCGCCGACGACTATATGACAAAGCCGTTCCACAAGGACGAGCTTGTGGCCCGCATCCACGCGATTGTGCGCCGCTCGAAAGGTCATGCACAGTCCGTCATCGTCACTGGCGATCTGAAGGTCAATCTGGACACCAAGACCGTTGAGGTCGGTGGACAGCGTGTGCATCTGACCGGCAAAGAATATCAGATGCTTGAACTTCTCTCTCTTCGGAAGGGCACGACCTTGACCAAGGAGATGTTCCTGAACCACCTGTATGGCGGCATGGACGAGCCCGAGCTGAAGATCATCGACGTCTTTATTTGTAAGCTGCGCAAGAAATTGGCCGCTGCGACGTCTGGAAAGAACTACATCGAAACGGTCTGGGGCCGTGGATATGTTCTGCGCGAACCGGATGTTGAGGCCGCCGCATAAACACGCGGCTCAATAAGATCGAGAAAAAACCCGGCTGAAATAGCCGGGTTTTTTTATTGTTCAATATAGAAGCGGCTGGAACGAGCTCCAGCCGCTTCCGCCTCTCTAGTTTCAGGGATGGGGCCTGTGCACTAGAGGCTAAGCTGATAGGACGCTGGTACGTAACGGAAGCCGTCACCGTCCGTTGCTACATATCCGACTGCTGGGAATGGCATATGGTAGCCGACAAATGGGATGCGATCGGATGCGAGCATGCCCAGGACAGATTTCCGGGTTGCTGCCGCAGCTTCCTTGTCCATATCAAACCGAACTTCCCAGTCAGGGCGCGCCAACGACCAGACATAGTGGTTTGCCAGGTCAGCAGCGAGAAGAAGCTGCTGACCACCATCTTCCAACATATAAAGTGTATGACCCGGTGTATGACCGTAGGCAGCCATTGCGGTGATCCCACCGGCAACGCTGCCACCTTCATCCAGGAAAGTCATCTTATCCGCGAGCGGCTTTACGTTTTTGGTCATCAGTTTGGTAACACCGTTCGATTCCGGATCCATGCCCGCCCAGAAATCATATTCTTTTTGAGCGATCACATACCGCGCATTCGGGAAAGCTGGCGCACCGCCTTCCATCAGGCCACCGATGTGGTCGGGATGCATATGGGTGATGACCACGACGTCGACCTGTTCCGGAGTGTAGCCTGCGCTTTCCAGGGCCGCACGCATGTTGCCCCGTGCTGGGCGTCCACCTTCGCCAACGCCGGTGTCAAAGAGAACCAACTCAGAGCCTGTGTTGACCAGAGTGGGTGTGAAAAACGCTTTGAAAGTGTCGGCAGGGATAAAGGACTCTGACGATTTTGCCGCAAATGTGTCCGCATCGACGTTCATGCCGAAGGTCTTTTGTGGCTCACCAACGGTCACGGCACCATCCAGCAACGTGTTGACCTCAAAAGAGCCAACATTGTAGCGCGCGACGGGTGCAGCCATAGGGCCTTGCTTCTCGGCAGCAGCATGCACTGCTCCAGAAGACAACACTCCAGCTCCTACTGCAGCAGCCCCTGCCCCGAGAAGCGCAGCGCGCCGCGTCAGTTGGACTTGGATATCACTCATGTGTATTTCCCCTGATTGATCAAACTGGGTCCAAGGCTTTTTTTAACTCGTCATACAACGAAGCCGTGAACGAACACATTTGGATAACTGGGACACAATAGCTGACGGGAAACCGCCTTAGACCAATTGAGCCCTCATTAATTCGTGAATTCTTAAGCGTAAAAATAATATCAAACTTTTCAGATGCTTATTGAAGTTTTCCATTCATGCATCATCAATGGTATGATGAATCCTGTCCGATGGAAGGAATTCTGAATGACGCGGCACGGGTCGCTAACACTGTTTGGGCTGACCCTCGCCGCAGCGGGATTGCTGGCTGCGAACCAACAGACGCGGCCAGAGGGATGGCCAGTCATCGGCGTCTATGGCTATTGGTTGGTACGGATCGGAATTGAATCCACGCTGTTTATAGCCTTTTTGCAGCTGCTCAGCTTGTTGCCCAGAATTGCCAAGCATACCCTTTGGGCAATCAGCCTCGCTGCACTCGCAAGCTACATTCCCTTTGTCCTATCTGTAACCGCACTGGATATAGTTCTTGGACTCCCAGAGCTAGACGCGCCAGCATTGGGTGAAGCCGGATCCGCAACTCGGCTTGGGGCGTTTCTGCAAGAGCTTGTCTATCTCTTGGACAACCATGTCGTTTTATGCGCGTTGCTGAGCATTCCCATGGTACTCCAGGCGTGTTGGATACCGGCACAGCTTCAGCCACTCAGCGGCAAAAAGACTGGCTCAACGCAGATGTCCGCTGCAGAACCATCCGGCCCGGCAATTACAGAACCAGAGAACACCTCGACAAAATCATCTTTGCTGGAAAGCCTGTCACCACCATTTACTGACCGCATTCTCCGCGCAGAAGCTCAAGAGCATTATGTAAAACTGGTCGGCTCGAATGACACACAAATGGTGCTCTACAGGTTCAGCGATATTCTCCGGGAGCTTCCGGAAAACACTGGCATGCAGGTTCACCGGAGCCATTGGATAGCCCACGAGGCCATTCAGCAGGTCCAGAAAGAGGGCAACAATACGCGGCTCGTGTTGAACGACGGAACTCAAATCCCGGTTAGCCGACGCTATGTCAGCACGGTAAGAGCCTGGGCAGAGCAAAATCTGCGACAACCGTCAGCTGATGATGGTTCTCAAATGGATAAATAGGACTTATGGCCGTCAGGACAAACTGGCGCGGACCTCCGCCGGCAATTGCATCGTTCCAGATCAAAAGAAAAGCAACGGTGTTGGTAGTCAAGCGGAGACCATCATCGTTTCTTTTAGCCTTGCATTGAGAATGATGATCATTTTTCGCATGACTGCGACGAGGGCGACCTTTGACGGTTTTCCATTTGTTTTGAGGCGTTTGTAGAAGGCCTTCATGACCGGATCAAAGCGGATGGCTGGCAGAGCTGCGACGTAGAGAGCATCTCGGATTTGCCGCCGTCCACCGGAGATCATGCGTTTGCCCCGCATGAGGCCGCTATCCTTGTTGAGCGGGGCCACGCCGACGAGCTTGGCGACCTGTCCTTTGGACAAGCTCCCCAGCTCCGGCAAGTCGGCCAGCAGGAAGCAAGCTGTTCTTAGACCGATGCCTTTGAGGCACATGAGAACATTGGCCCTTTGGGCAAGTGCCGGGTCCGACCTGATGCAAAGCTCCATGTCGTCGATAACAGCCTGGCGCTGATTGGTCAAAAAGCGCAGACTTTCTTCGATCCAGGCTATCGTCCTGCCGGTCTGCTTTTCCCTGCGGTTCTTTTCTTGAACGATCATATGGCTCAGTTGCCGGTATCTTTGAACCAGCTCCTTGAGCAGGGTCTGGGCCGCGGAGCTGGGAGTGAGGAGGCGTGTCTCCAGGCGTTGGCCATAGTCGGCCAGAATGAAGGCATCAATCTTGTCGGTCTTGGAGAGCTGGCCACAGGCCCGGGCAAATTGCCGGACTTGCTTGGCGTTCACCTTGGCAACTGGCCGGCCAACCGCCAGAAGGGCAGCCTCAACGGCACGCTCATAGCCGCCGGTCGGCTCCAGGATCAGCCGTTCTATCGAGTTGAACCGCATGAGAAAGGTCAGGAATGCATCGATCCCTTCCTCCGTGTTGGTGAAACTCGCACGCTGCTCATCGGGCAGAACGCAAACGTCAAACGTGGATTTTGATATGTCGATGCCGACAAAACGGCTAGCATAAGGCATGGCTTGGTCTCCCTTATACGCGAGCGCGAAGCTCTCTCAACGGTTCGACGAAGCCTCAAGTGTGTGAAGGGTTCTGCTTTTTTGCGAACGCAAGGTTCATGCCCGCAAGGGCTCAACCACTTCACACACCGTCATAAAGGTAAGGCCATACCTCAATGACAAAGAGGCCGGAGCATCAAACCATGCTCCGGCCTCATAATGTATAAGCCCGCTAAGTTTTCGGGAAAACCAGCGGGCGTTACAGAAATTTGGAGTGTCGCTTTAACGGAGCGTTGTTGCACCAACTGCCAGCCGTGATGTTGCCCCTGCCAAAGCAGGACGTGTCGCTGTCTGAGCAGCCTGCTTTTTCTGAAAAAGACCGCGTTTCCCAGGAACCGGTTTGAAAGCATCAGTCAAGCCAACCACCGTTTCAGCTGCGCCCAGAACCAGGAAACCATCGTCCGGGAGAGCCTTGGCGATCCGCTCTAGGATCTCAGTTTTTGTCGGTTGATCAAAGTAGATCAAGACGTTCCGGCAGAAGACGATATCGAACTCCCCGATATGAGAGAACTGCTCCAGAAGATTTAGTTTCTTCCATTCGATCATAGCCCGCAATCCGGCATTGATCTGCCACATATCGCCCTTTTGATCGAAGTATTTCAACAGCAGCTGGATCGGCAGTCCGCGTTGAACCTCGAACTGGCTATAAAGCCCGGTTTTCGCCTTTTCCAGCACTTCCTGCGAGAGGTCTGTGCCCAGGATGCGAATCCGCCAACCACCAACTTTTGCAGCCGCCTCTTTCAGGCAAATCGCAAGCGAATACGGTTCTTGGCCGGTCGATGCCGCCGCGCACCAGATTTTAATCTGTTTACGTGTTGCACGGTTTTGCAACATTGCCGGAAGCATCGTTTCTTTGAAATGCTCAAACGGAGTCTTGTCGCGGAAGAAGAACGACTCATTGGTCGTCATGGCTTCGACAACTTCCGTTTCCAAAGCCCGATTGCCACCTTTTTGCAGTGACTGAATCAACGCACTCAAGGTTTCCAACTTGGAACTACGGGCGATCGGCAACAGCCGGCTTTCCACCAGATATTGCTTGTCGTTTGACAGAACGAGACCGGAGCGCGTTTTCAAGAATGTCTTGAGAAAATCAAATTCCATAGGGGTCATCGTGTGCTCCCCTTCAAGACGCGGGACACCTTCGGTCCGATTGCCTTCAATGGCAGAACTTCAGAGCACATGCCGGTGTTGGCGGCTGCTCCAGGCATACCCCAAACAACACTTGTTTCTTCATCCTGAGTGATAATGCTACCGCCTCCTGCGGCAATTGTCCGGACGCCATTGGCCCCATCGGAGCCCATGCCGGTCAAAATCAAACCAAGGCAGGCCGACCCAAAGGCCTTCGACACGCTGTCAAAAAGCGGATCAACTGCTGGCTTACAGAAATTGACAGGCGGTCCGTCATTGAGCCGTATTTTTACAGCTCCACCCTCTTTTTCGACTGTCATGTGCTTGCCACCCGGAGCGACATAGATGTTTCCGGGTTTCAATACCTCGCCATCCTCACCTTCTTTTGACGGGCGCAGCGCGGCCTTCCCCATATGTTCAGCGAGAATCGCCGTAAACGTCGGCGGCATGTGCTGTGTAATGACCACCGGCACATCATTCATTGCCGTGCCAATTTCCTTCATGACTTCCTGCAAAGCCTGAGGTCCACCGGTCGATGACCCGATTGCCAGGATCCGCGGACGCGCTGAGGAATACGGCCGGAGTTTAAACTTCGGCGTCGCGGCTGCCCCTTGCGGACCAGCTCCGCGAAAGCTTGCACGCGTATCAACAGCTGGACGAGCAGCCGGAGACGTTGGTGCGGATGGCCGTGATGTCTGGCCGGCACGCGTCTCCGCACGCATCGTCCGCACTGGTGCACGCATCCGAATAGCACGGGCGCCAAGGGCTTTGACCTTGTCGATCAGTTCCCGGCGGAAATCGACAGATGTAGTGACTTCAGAAGTCGACTCCGGCTTAGGAACGTAATCGGCGGCGCCCAATGACAGGGCCTTAAGACTGACTTCCGCGTTTCGACGCGTCAGTGTGGATGCCATGATGACAACCAAGTCCCGTTTCTTTGCCAGCATGAGCGGCAAAGCGGTCATCCCGTCCATTTCCGGCATTTCAATATCGAGGACCACAACATCAGGGTTGCTTTTCTCGATATCCTCCACGGCCAACCTGCCGTTTCGGTGAGAGCCGACAACTTTAAGCGCCTTGTCCTCACCGAGCCACCTGGTCAAAAGCCCACGGATCACGACGGCATCATCCACCACCATGACCTTAATCGGGTCTGCACCCGGCGTGACCCCAGCCGTCACATTTCGTTGAGCAAATGCCATATTGATCGACCAACTCTGTACTTAGATAAGCCCAACTTCTTGAAACTTGGCTTCCACGATCTCACGATCAAACGGCTTCATAATGTATTCATTTGCACCCGCACGAATTGCCCGGGCGATATGAGCAACATCATTTTCCGTCGTACAAAACACGACCACAGGACTTTCGCCGCCTTCCTCTGCGCGCAGGCTGGTCAAGAACTCCAGCCCATCCATGACAGGCATGTTCCAGTCCAGAAGGATGGCATCCGGCATTGTCTTCCGGCATTCTTCAAGCGCCTTCTGACCGTCCTCTGCCTCGACAATCTCGAAGTTCATATCTTCAAGGATCCGGCGTGCGACCTTTCGAATGACGCTAGAGTCATCGACGACAAGGCACTGTTTCATCGGGCGTAACTCCACTATCGACCGTCTTGCAGGTCTTTTTATGCTGCTGCCATGGGTTCGGTGAACATTGCGCCAAGCAAGCGGTCCACGTCCAAAATTACCATCAATTGACCATCAAGCCGATGGACACCGCCTGCGATTTCCGCCCAGCGGCGGTCCAGGTTCGATGGGTTTGGTTCAGCTGAACTGGACGGCAGGGTCAAAACCTCACCGACCGTGTCGATAACCAATCCATAGCTCTCATGTTTGTACTCGATACCGACAGCCATCATCTGCTCATCCTGAAGCGGCGGCAGATGCAGCCGGCGCCGCATATTGATCGCAGTTACAATACGTCCACGCAGGTTTAATACACCTTGTACTTCCGGCGCGGACATCGGGACCCGTGTCACGCTCTCAGGAACAAACACATCGTGAACCTGAGAGATCGGCAATCCAAACAACTGACCGCCAATCACTACGGTCACATATTGGATCATGTCGTTGCCGGCATTTTTGTCTCCGGCAACCTTGTTCTCCAACATACTCATGCGGCAGCTCCCAAATCACCGGCAAAGATATCTTTCAACGCTGCTATCAGACCTGGACGGTCGAATTTTGCGACGTAATCATCAAATCCAGCCTGACGGCCACGCTCGATGGACGCGGGCGTCACGAGCGAAGACAGTGCTAGGATTGGCATCTGTCGGAAACGCGGATCACGACGGATTGCCTCGCAGAACTCGAAGCCGTTGATTTCAGGCATCTCGATATCGCTGACAATCGCATGGAACTTGTCACCGTTTTCCAACAGTTCGAACGCCTGCGATACACCAACACAAGTGGTTACATCGTAACCGGCCGCTTTCAGAACGGGTGTCAGCATATTGCGGAAGAAAGACGAGTCATCGACAAAGAGAACTTTCTTCGTCAGCGCCTCAATGTCCATTTCTTTCCGCATGAACCAGTCTTCGAACGCCTGCGGCAGATAGAAGCCAAGGTCGATGATCTCGGTCGCACGTTCTTTGACAATCGCGGAGCCGAGAACGCCCGGGCGCTCCGACCCGACTTCGATGTTCATCCGGTCCTCGACGATGTCGACGATTTCGTCGACCACAAGGCCCATGGATCGACCCGCATCGGAGAACACCAGCATCGGCTGGGTGCCTTCGGTCTTGTGGCTGTCGCCGTCGTTGACGTAAACGAGCGGCATGAGCGCACCGCGGTATTGCACCAGATCGCGACCATTGGAACGTTCGATCTTGGAAATGTCGAACTCTTCCAAACGCGTGACCAGCGACAGCGGAACTGCCTTCGGTTCTGGAGCACCGGCGCGGAAAAGAAGCAACGAAATCGCGTTCTGTCCCGTCATTGCCTTTTGCTGCAAGTCCTCTTGTTCGTCTTCGCTGTTCTCGGCGACAGCACTGGATGCATGGCTTGCCATTGCGCCCGCAATGCCGTTCGGGTCGATGATCATGATCACCGAACCATCGCCGAGGATGGTGTTGCCCGAGAACATGTCGAGATTACGCAGCATGGTGGACATCGGCTTGACCACGATTTCTTCCGTGTGGAAGACACCGTCTACGACAACACCGAATGTCTGGCTGCCGACCTGCATCACAACGATGAAGCCGTTGTCAGCATCAATCGCTTCGTCCGCGTTCTCACCCTCATAGATACCCAAAAGTTGGGACAAGTGGACGAGAGGAAGCAGCTTGTTGCGCAACCGAAGGACCGGCGTGTCCTTGATGCGTTCAATCCGATGCTCGGAGTTCTTCTGAACACGCACCAACTCCACGACAGAAAGCTGCGGAATTGCAAACCGGTCACCACCAGCCTCAACGATCAACGTGGAAACGATCGCGAGGGTCAGCGGGATCTTGATAATGAAGCTCGAACCCTTGCCCGTAACAGACCGCAGATCAACGGTTCCGCCGATCAATTCGATGTTGTTGCGGACAACGTCCATCCCGACACCGCGGCCGGAAACGCTGGTCACTGCCGCCGCTGTCGAGAAGCCTGCATGGAAGATGAACTTCTGAACCTGAGCATCCGTCATCTTCTCGACTTCAGCCTCGGTCGCAAGACCACGCTCGATGATCTTGGCCTTTACACGCTCAACGTCGATACCCTTACCATCATCACGAACTTCGATGATGATGTGGCCACCTTCGTGATAGGCAGCAAGGGTGATGATGCCCTTCTCCGGTTTGCCCGCTGCGCGGCGCTCTTCCGGACGCTCCAATCCGTGGTCGGCGGAGTTCCGAACCATGTGCGTCAACGGATCCTTGATCATCTCAAGAACCTGACGGTCAAGTTCGGTGTCAGCGCCGATCATTTCCAGTTCGATCGGCTTCTCCAGATCCTGGCTCAAATCGCGGACGATCCGAGGCAGTTTCTGCCAAGCATTGCCAATCGGCTGCATGCGGGTCGCCATCACGCCCTCTTGCAACTCGGCAGTCACGTTTGACAGGCGCTGAAGCGGAACCTTGAATTCACTATCTTCATGGCGGCGTACAATTTCCAGAAGCTGGTTCCGGGTCAGTACCAACTCGGACACCATCGTCATGAGGTGTTCAAGCGTATCGACCGCAACACGGATGCTCTGGTTGGAGACACCACCGCCGGATGCTTTCTTCTCGCCGCCCTCACCAGAAGGCTTGGCTTTTGCCGCTGGCTGCGCCTCTGCAGGCTTTTCAGGGGCTTTTGCTGCCGCTGGAGCCGGGGCCGGCGCCTCAATTTCTTCCGGCTGCTCGTCCGGAGCCTCATCTTCAGCGCTTTCGGCAACCTCGACTTCAATCTCGGTCTCACGGAAGGCACGCTCAAGCTCATCGAGCGAAACTTCGCCAGGTCGCAACGGCCGTTCAATGGTTTGTTCAGGCAGTGTAAAGTCGTCACTGTCGGTCGCAGCTTCGGCTTGCGGCTCAGCATCCGCCGCCGTTTCATCGGCTGCGCCGCCGCCGGCCATCGCGGCATCAGCCGCTGCAGACATCTCTTCCAGCTTGCCGATCAGCTCGCTGTCATCGCCTTGCGGTTCTTCGCCTTCAGCAGCTTCCAGCTCACCAAGAATGTCCTTGATCTGGTCAATGGAAACCAAGATCAATGACACCGCGTCTTGGGTGACCGGCGCACCGTCGCGGAACTTGCCCATAAGGGTTTCAGCCGCGTGTGCAATTCCTTCAAGCCGGGGAAGGCCCAAGAACCCACAGGTACCCTTAATCGTATGTACCAGACGGAATATGTTGTCTAGAATCGTAGCGTTGTTCGGTTCTTGCTCGAATTTTACGAGCTCCACGTCTACAACGTCGAGACTCTCATTGGTCTCGGTAATAAATTCCCTGAGGAGGTCGTCCATGGCCTGCTCTCACCCGACTTGTTACTGGTTCCGCACCCTGAAAAGGATGTCTGGACCGGGAAGTCCATGAGAGTAGATTGGCGTCAAAGCGTTAAGATACGCTGAAGCAAAAGGATTCTTTTCGGGCCTAAGTTATTCGGTCGGAAGAGCTGTTATTTTTACGCAGTCTTCATCTTTATCTATTGTTAACTCCATCCCGCACTCACGCGCCAGAAGCAACGAGTAAATCGGCTGAACAGAGTGTGCATCAACGCGCTCAGGCTCTTCTCCGCTCAAGGTTTCCTTCATTCCAAGTGGAATTCGCGGGTTCAAACCAGCCGCATTCAAAGTAAAGGACGGAGATTGTGGTGTCCCACTCATTTCAACCTTGATCTCGCCCCCACGCGGAACACACTGATTGGCGATCAGGATGAGATTGAGAAGCAACTTCACAAAATTTTTCGGCATCAAGTGCCGGTCCAGTTGCCAATTGAGGTTGGATTTTTCATTTTCCATAAACCCGGTGGCAACCACTTGGGCATCGCCAAGATCAATCTCTGCGCCGGCGGATCCGGCAGCACCAAAGGCAAGTCGTGCAAACTGCAGCTTGGCAGACGCCTGTCGCGCACTTTTCCGGATCAGATCCATGGCGAATTCGCGCATGTCCTCAGACCCTTCTTCATCCAGCACTTCCAGTCCATTGGTGATCGCACCAACCGGACTGATGATGTCATGACAGACCCGGCTTGCCACCAGGGCTGCAAGATCCATGGATGAAAGCTCTTTAAGTGCGGACATTGCTCGACGCTGCTCTTTGTAAAAAACCTGCCAAAACGACCTGATTCGCAAGCCGATATGCCAGCGTTACACATCCGCAAAGGCCCTGCCAAGGCGGCAAATCAGCCGATTTCCCGGTCATCCAAGCTATTTTTGGAGATAAGTCCGCCGAAACCGGCAAACCAAACTCAAATCCGTCCCAACGGCCACATCAACCGTCATTCCGGCAGGCAGCCGACAGTTTCAGCATGCGACCGAGCTTCGGTGAGCCTTTGGGTGCCATTCACAATGAATAGAAACCGGTTGACCACCGAATAGAAGAACATCAGCCGCCCTTCGACTATCGCATAGATAAACGGATTTCCGGCCGTCGCGAAGCCTTCCGACAGGCCATATCCGCCGCAAGCCGCAAACATCGGGGCATAGGCATTGGGGTGCAGCTTGAAGGCTTCCATATTGCCCTTGTTGACGAAAACCCACTCGGTGTTGCCCCATTTATATGTGTATTCCCGGCTTCCCTTCCGCGGGTATCCATCAACAAAATAGCTGACTGGGTCGTGCCCACCAATTGCGTACCCAGTAATCGGATCCGGCACAAAACTCCTGGGGCGGGCCTTTCCGTCGACGCTCCACAGGCAAATAGCCGCTGCAAGGATTGCAGAAAGACACATCCAGGTCTTTTTTGGGGGCCAACGTTTCATTGATTCGGCGGACACGTCTTTCATCAATTGAACTGCGAATCATCACTGTATTCGTTAAGTTTAACATCGAAGAGACGCAACGCAGCGAGAAAGACGTCGCCTGTCTGGCGACAAGGAGTTTACTGGATGGCACATATGTCACGGCTCATATTTTCAATTCTTCCAGCCGCCGCAGTCATTCTGCTTTTGTCCGTTGGCCCCAATGTTGCGTTCGCACAGACCACGACCAACACGCAGTCTCCTCCCGTCAACACTTATGGCCAAGATCAGATCCTGCAAACGGGGCATCAGTTTTTCGGATCTGTGTCTGGTGGGCTGGCCTCCGTTGTGGAGAGAGCTTTTGCAAGTTATGGCGAACCAAATGGGTATATCCTTGGGGAAGAAGGCTCTGGTGCATTCGTTGCAGGTGCCCGGTTTGGAGAAGGTCAGCTTTACACCCGCAATGCAGGCAACCACAAAATATTCTGGCAAGGACCGTCTATAGGTTTCGACTTTGGAGCTGACGGCGCACGCGTCATGATGCTGATCTACAATTTGCCGAGCATTGACCGGGTTTACGACCGGTTCAGCGGCGTAAATGGGTCCGCCTATCTGGTTGGCGGCGTCGGCATGACAGTCCTTGCAAAAGACTCAGTCTTCGTGGTCCCGATCAAGGCCGGGGTCGGCGCACGCCTCGGGTTGAATCTCGGTTACTTGAAATTCACAAGAGAACCGACTTGGAATCCTTTCTAGAGACCTGCAAAAACTATCAGGGTCCAGCCTCAACTGGAGCCCAGACTTGGCTATTAAACCGATGTCCTCTAATGATGATGTAACGTCTTGATGCTTTGAACGGCCACCGGGAGCCTGATGTGATAGAAGCGGCGATGTATGTGGCACTAGGGTTTTGCACGGCCGGGCTGATTTGCCTTGCGATCCTGCCAGCTTTCTATCGCCGTGCCGCGAGACTGACCGAAGAGGCTCTGCGGGCTGTCAATCCATCCAGTTACGCAGAGGTCCGAGCTGCGCAGGACCAGGCACGCGCACAACATGCCGTCGATCTACGCCGCGTTGAACAGTCTCTGAACGCCGAGCGGGAAAAGGCTGCAAAGTGGCACGTGGATGTGACACGGCTGAAGACAGAAATGGCTGCGTTGGAAAAACGCCACGAAGGCGAGATTTCCAAACTGAAAGAAGAGCTATCTGCGAAAGCCTCCGATGAGAAATCAGCTGACATGCTGTCCTCGGAAGTCGCACAACTAAAGCAAAAACTCGCCGAAGCTGAGAAGGCTCTAGCGGAAAGCTGGTCACAGAAACCGGAATCCGGCGAAGATGTGCCCGCAAAAGGCGCGCAAGGCGAAGAAACTTCCGATTGGCTGCCTGCCACAGACACGATGGCGCTTGCGACCATCACGGGGCTGGAAGCTGAAGTTGCGACCTTGAAAGCGCGCCTGGCCAAGGCGGAACCGTCTGTTGCCGGTGAACTCGACGCTGAACGAACAGAGACGGCGCGGGCCCGACTTGCAGAGCTGGAAGCCCAGCTTGTGGATACTGAGGCAAAGTTCATAACTGCTCAGGCGGAAGTGACCCGGCTTTCCCTGCAGCTGGACGCAGCCGACATCAAAGACAGCGATCTTCAGAAGCATTTGACCGAGCAGTTGGAAGCGCTGGCAACAGAAAACGCGCAAAGACTTTCTCAGCTAAAAAACAAGGACCGCACGGTCAATCGGCTAACCGGGGAGATCAAGAAGCTTCGGCAGGATCTCGCAGCAACATCTGCACTCACACAAGTCCGTCAGGACTTCCGGCAGCTGGTCAAACAAGTGTCAGCGGACCCTAACGATAAAAAGAAAGCCGCTTCCAAGCCCTCCCCCAAAGCAGCCGGCAAATCGGCACCTGTGTCAAATAGCGCTGGTGACATGAAGCCCAAGAGAAGAACACGCCGCGCTGCCACCGGTGCCGAAAAGCCAAACACAGCGCCTCCACCGGCTCCCAAAGCCGCAGAAAGCTCGTCTACCACAGATATCGCCAACGCGGCGGAAGCCCTTGTTAGCCGGATTGTTGCGTCGACCCGAAAAAACAAAGAGCCCTCGAGTGACAACGATCAAGTGCCCCCTGAAAAGACAGATCCGCCAACTGTGAAAAAGCCGAAACAACGGCGGACCGCCGGGGCTGCCTGACAAGAGTTCTGCTGCGACAGAAGGCGTCAGTTTGTGTGCGTTTTGAATTATTGAACTAACTTCCTACCGGACCAATACCTCATGCTTATCGAACGCCATAACGCCATTCTCGAACTGGCCCGCCAGATGGGTCGTGTCAGCGTGGACGACTTGGCAAAAAGATTCGAAGTCAGTCCGCAGACCATCCGTAAAGACTTGAATGAGCTGTGTGAGCGCCGACTACTCGCACGCACGCACGGCGGAGCCTTGCTCTCATCTGGTATTGAAAACGTCGGCTATGAAGCAAGACGCATCATTTCCAGCAAGGAAAAGGCTGACATTGGTTCCAGTGTCGCTGCACTCATTCCTGACAATGCGTCTATTTTCATCAATATCGGCACGACAACTGAGGCGGTCGCACAGGCGCTGTTGCAACACCACGGACTGATGGTGATCACCAACAACCTGAATGTCGCCAGCTTGATGCGGGGTTATTCCCAGATTGAAGTGGTTGTTGCCGGCGGGGTTTTAAGGCATGCGGACGGCGGAATTGTCGGCGAAGCCGCAGTTGATTTCATGCGCCAATTCAAGGTGGATTTTGCAGTGATAGGCGCATCTGCCATTGATCCGGACGGGTCTTTGCTCGACTACGATTATCGCGAAGTCAAAGTCACCAAAACGATCATGGAAAATGCTCGGCATGTGATCCTGGCAGCGGACAGCACCAAGTTTGAGCGCACCGCGCCCGTCCGGGTTGGCCACCTCTCGCAAGTTACGACGCTTGTAACCGACCGTTGCCCGAGCCCGGAATTCGCGACGATTGCAAAAGACTCAGATACGCAGCTTATCGAAACTGAAAACCTGCCGGCCATCTAGAAGCGGCCAAGTGGTAAGGCTTTTCGAAACCAGCCACTTTTGACCAGTTGAAAAATAGACCCTAGATATCGAGAGAAAGTTGGCACGCCCAACGGGACTCGAACCCGTGTTTCCGCCGTGAAAGGGCGGCGTCCTAGACCGCTAGACGATGGGCGCGCGGGGCTTGAAAGTTGTTTGTTTCAAGCCGAGGACCGTGCGTATAAAGGGGGTTAGAGCAGGACGCAAGCCCCCTTGGTCATTTTTTTGAAGTCAACCGGTCTATATCCACTACCGGCCGACGAAAACCGTCCGGCCCAATAATTTTCCATCTTGCGGATCAAACCGGAGCAAGGCGGTAGTGGTGCCTTCACGCACGAGAACGAGCATGATCCCTTCTGATATCGTTGCCTGCAGAACTTCGGCATCAGCACCGACATTTAGGGTTTCAACGATTGCGGCCTCAGATGGATCGGCCTCATAAGTGTTGATCTTGTAAAGGATTGCTGCAAAGACAGCGATAAACCCGGCAAACATGATCAGGGACGACCCGAGCAACAGGCGCTTCAGTTTTGCCTGAACGCGTTCGGTCGCAGGATCTAAAGGGGCTTCTTCCGGACCTTCATCCCGGAAATCAGGTTGAGACATGACAGACAATTCCCAAGACGATCCGGCCAGCTTTGACGCGGATTTCATTTTAACGGTTGATCCTGAGGACGCCGGGAAGCGGATAGACGCCGTCCTTGCATCGCATTTGGAAACATTGAGCCGGAACAGAATTCAGTCACTGATCAAGGCGGGCGACGTTTCCATCGGAGGCGCGAAAATAGGGGAGCCGAAATACCGGGTCAATGAAGGTGACGAGATTACTTTGCATCTTCCTGAACCGGAGGATCCGGATCCCAAAGGCGAAGACATTCCGCTGAATGTGGTTTTCGAAGATGCACATGTCATCGTAATCGACAAACCGGCTGGGCTGGTCGTTCACCCTGGTGCCGGCAACTGGACCGGCACACTTGTCAACGCCTTGATCCATCATTGCGGTGACAGCCTGTCGGGAATAGGCGGAGTGAAACGTCCCGGCATTGTTCACCGGATTGACAAAGACACGTCAGGTCTGCTGGTTGTCGCTAAAACAGATCAGGCACATCAAGGGCTAGCAGCACAATTTGCAGATCATGGCCGCACCGGACCACTGGAGCGCGCATATTCCGCGCTTGTGTGGGGCGCGCCGTCCAGCCTCAAGGGTACGATTGATGCCAACCTGGCCCGTTCCCAGGCAAACCGGCAGAAGATGGCGGTTGTGAAAACGAGCGGACGTCATGCAATCACGCATTGGCAGGTCAAGGAACGTTTCGGCGCCGCGGACCAGCCTCCACTTGCCTCACTCATGGAATGCAGACTCGAGACAGGCCGAACTCATCAGATCCGGGTCCACATGGCCCATATTGGCCATCCATTGCTTGGCGACGATGATTATGGCTCCGGCTTCAAGACGAAAATCAACCGGTTGGAAGAGCCATTAAAGAGCCTTGTCGGCGGTTTCACCCGGCAAGCTTTGCATGCTGGACTGTTGGCATTTGAGCATCCGGTTTCAGGCGAGACACTGCGCTTTGAGAGCCCATATCCCGATGATTTTGCAAATCTTTTATCCGGATTACAAAAATTTTAGAAAGCCAATTCGCATTGAAGCCATGCAATCGGCTAAATTCAACCTATATTAGCTGTTCGCGTGTGCCGATAGGACACGCATTGTAACTTGGTTGCCTCAGCCAAACGCCTGCGCTCTGCGGGGCAAAGTGGGGAACCGGGTGATTTCGACGAGAGGGGGTGCATTCAATGGCCCAGAACTTACCGACACTCACTGCAGGGGAAGGCGGACTTAGCCGCTACCTTGATGAGATTCGCAAGTTTCCGATGCTTCAGCCGCAGGAGGAGTACATGCTCGCCAAGCGGTACAAGGAGCACGAAGACCCGGAAGCTGCCGAGCGCCTTGTAAATTCACACCTGCGCCTCGTTGCCAAGATCGCCATGGGATACCGCGGGTATGGTCTCCCGATTGGCGAGGTCGTATCCGAAGGCAACGTTGGCCTCATGCAAGCCGTTAAACGTTTTGAGCCCGACAAAGGGTTCCGTTTGGCGACCTATGCCATGTGGTGGATCAAGGCCGCCATCCAGGAATACATTCTCCGTTCTTGGTCACTCGTCAAAATGGGGACGACAGCCAACCAGAAACGCCTGTTCTTCAATCTGCGCCGCCTGAAGGGCAAGATACAAGCGCTGGAAGAGGGCGATCTGAAGCCGCACCAGGTACAGGAAATCGCAACCCGTCTCGGCGTTTCGGAAGAAGAAGTCGTGTCGATGAACCGCCGCCTCGGCGGCGACGCGAGCCTGAACGCGCCGATCCGGGCGGAAGCAGATGCTGGCGAATGGCAGGATTGGCTCGTCGACGAAAGCGATAGCCAGGAAACCTTGCTTGCCAATCAGGAAGAACTCGACATGCGCCGCAAAATGCTCAGCGACGCGATGGACGTTCTAAATGATCGGGAACGCCGGATTTTCGAGGCCCGCCGTCTGTCGGAGGACCCAATGACGCTGGAAGATCTTTCCGGAGAGTTTGGTGTCAGCCGGGAGCGCGTGCGGCAAATCGAGGTCCGTGCTTTTGAAAAGGTTCAAAAAGCGGTCCGGAACAGTGCTCGCACGCTTGACCAACAACCAGCCGCGTAAGCGTCTGGAACATGGATTTACTGAAACGCCGGGCAAAACGCCCGGCGTTTTTTGTTTACGGGTCCGTCTGCGCTTGCTCCTTGGCGCCTTACCACCCTAGGGTCAGGGCCACTGCTGGTTAGTTTCAAGACATCAGGCACCAATGGCGTTTCGGATAGACCCTTTTTTTTCACGGCGCGGTTTTGTTGCGCTCACCGCAACCATCGTCCTGATTCTCATGACCGGGCTTCGGATTGCCAATCCGGACTTTCTCGTTGCCGTTCGGGAGCTCACATTCGATTACTATCAACGTTTCAGTCCGCGCGAGTATATGCCCGCCCCAGTTCGGATCGTTGACATTGACGAGACCTCCATCACCGAAATCGGGCAATGGCCGTGGCCACGCACCAAAGTTGCCGAGCTGGTCGAAACCCTGACTGAAATGGGCGCAGCCGCCATTGCATTCGACGTTGTTTTCGCTGAACCGGATCGAACGTCGCCAACGCAAATTCGTGCCTCCCTTCCCCCAGAGACGCCAGTGAGTGTTCAGGAAGCTCTGCAACAGCTGCCGGACAATGACGAACGTTTCGCCGCAACAATAGCCAGCGCACCGGTGATTCTCGGCTTCGCGATCTCGGATCAGTTAACCGGCCGATCGCCTCTGAAAAAAGCTGGCATTGCCTATGGGGGAGCAGATCCAGTTACGATCCTGCCGCCCTTCCCAGCCGCAGTCCCCAGCCTCGACTCACTTCAACAAGCAGCGAGCGGAATTGGATCGATTTCTGTTTCTCTCGATGACCGAGACGGCGTCATCCGCCGCATTCCGTTGATTACGAGCGACGGAACCAACGTTTATCCAGGCCTGATCACAGAGGCCCTTCGGGTGGCCCAGGGAGCCAGCGGCTTGATAGTCCGAACGACCAGTGCCAGCGGCGAAGTGGACAGTGGCACTCCAGCAATAACCGACCTTAAAATTGGTGCTTTTGAAGTTCCAACAACAGCTGCAGGGGAAATGTGGGTCCATTACACACCGGACCAATCAGATCGATATGTCCGGGCGATGGATTTTTTTAAACCAGAGCACTATGGCGTACTTGCGCCGTTGATCGAAGGGCAAATTGTGCTGGTCGGCACGTCTGCAGCAGGCCTCCGCGATATCCGCGCAACTGCGATCGGTGAACTGGTTCCAGGCGTGGCAGTACATGCTCAGGCGCTTGAGCAAATCATCAACGGTCAGTTCCTGACCCGGCCAGACTGGGCAAGTGGCCTTGAGACACTCACGACTTTTTTGGTCGGTGCAGTTTTCATTCTCATCTTGCCCATCATTGGCAGCCTTGGAACAGCCTTGCTTGGCGGTATTGTTGCCGCGGTGCTGATCGGCGGTTCTTTCTACCTCTTTTTGGACAAAGGGCTTCTCATCGACCCGATATACCCAAGCCTGTCTGTGTTTCTTGTCTTCGCGGCAGCAACGGTCATGCTCTATTTCCTGACCGAACGTGAAAAGCGTTTTGTCCGGCAGGCATTCAGCCAATACCTTTCTCCGGATCTCGTGACCCAGCTTGAAAAAGCGCCGGAGCAACTGACTTTGGGCGGTGAGATACGGCCAATGACCATACTGTTCATGGACATTCGCGGCTTCACGCCAATCTCCGAGCAACTGACGCCGACAGAGCTCGTTACCTTCCTCAATACTCTGCTCTCTCCTCTGTCCGATGCCATCCAGGCCGAAGGGGGAACGATCGACAAGTATATCGGTGACAGCATCATGGCGTTTTGGAATGCCCCAATACCCGTGCCGGACCACGCAGAAAAAGCAGGCCGGGCCAGTCTCGCTATGCTTAGAATTGTCGATGAACTGAATGAAAAAGACGCATTTGGTTTCAAGGCGCGCGGATTGAAAGCGCAGACGGTTCAGATCGGCATAGGTCTGAACAGTGGCGATGCCTGCGTTGGCAATATGGGCTCAGAGCACCGGTTCAATTATTCGGTGATCGGCGATGCGGTAAACGTAGCATCGAGGATTGAATCAAGTTGCAAGGCGGTGGGCGCAGATCTCCTCGTCTCGGAAGAGACAAGAAAGCAGGCACCGGAGCTGGCCTACCTGGAAGCCGGCGAGATTTCTCTCAAGGGTAAAAGCGAAACCGTTACACTGTTTGCGCTGTTGGGCGACGAGAACTACGCAAGATCCGAGGACTTTCAGAAGCTCGCTCAAACTCACGATTCACTTATAAGAGCGATCGAAGCAGGCAATGTAACTGCCGCACATGGTGCTCTCACTGCCGCCCAGCAGTCCGCCTCACGGCTCAGCAGCTTTTACACCCCGTTTGCCGCCCGGATTGCAGACCTCCCCTTGGCGCAAGACGAAAGCAGCGCGGCATCCTGAGACACCACGCTGCTGATTTCCGAGAAGTTAGTGATGATCAGCGAATCTCGACCGCATAGGTATCGACAGGAACCACTTTAGAGATCAGGTCATTTTCAGCCATGAACTCCGCAAAACGCTGATAACGGCCTTCATCAAGGGCTGCCGGGCGTTTTGCGAAACGCGGCAGCGTATCGGCCCAGGCGCGTTTGTTCAGCTCGTCATTCAGGTTCGGGTAGGCTTCGATGAACGCATTCCAGGCTTCGTCCGGATGGTTCGTCAGGAAAATCGTGGCCGCTTCGATGGCCGCCATGAATTTTGCGTAGCGCGGATCATCTGTCTTGTCCTTGTGAACAACGTAGATCAGCTCGTCAAAAATCGGCACACCATTCTCTTCCGGATAGAACGCCTTGCCTTCCTTGCCTTCAATCTCGATCTGAGTGAGCTCGAAATTCCGGTAAGCACCGATGACCGCATCGACTTGGCCGGACATCAGCGACGGTGACAGAGCAAAGTTGACGTTGATCAGCTCGACATCGTCGACACTGAGGTCGACAGACCGCAGCATCTGGCCGAGCATGGCGTCTTCAAATCCGGACACAGAAAAACCGATCTTCTTTCCCTTCAGGTCTTTCAATTCCTTGATCGGACCATCTTTGAGGACGATGAGAGAGTTCAATGGTGTCTCTACGAGCGTTCCGATCCACTTAAGCGGAAGTCCTTCCTCGATCTGGGCGTGCAAAGTCGGCTGATAGGAAATGGCAATGTCGCCCTGTCCTGCTGCAACCAGTTTCGGCGGCATCGCGGGGTCGGCAGGTTCTATCAATTCGACATCCAGACCTTCTGCCTCAAAGAATCCCATCGCTTGGGCGGTGATCAGCGGTGCGTGGTCGGGATTGGTGAACCAATCCATCAAGACCGTCAGTTTTTCGGCTGCTTGTACAGGTGCCGACGCAAACAGAGCGGCTGCGAAAGCGGCAGAGAGCAGTGTTTTTTTCATTCAATCCTCCAAGGAAAAGCAGATCAGTCTTCAACCTGCCAAGGAACAAGAAACCGGGTGAAATGGTCTACGGCGAACCGCAATGACAGAACCATGAGAGCGAGCAGGATCAGCGCGGCAAACATCACGTCCGTCTGCATCCGTGCGTTGCTTTGAAGCATGATGAAAGCGAGCCCGCCCTTCGCGCCGACCCACTCCCCAACAATCGCACCGATTGGCGCGAAAACAGCCGCGATCCTCAAGCCGGACGCCAAGGCAGGCATGGCAGACGGCAGCCGGAACACCCAAAGTTCCTTGAGGCGGGATACACGATAAAGGCGGCTGAGGTCCGAAAGCCCGGGATCAAGGCGGCGCAGCCCATCATAGAACGTGGAGGTCACGGCAAAGAAGATCACCAAAACCGCCATGACAATTTTGGAGGCTAGGCCAAATCCGAGCCACAAAACGAGGATCGGCGCGATCGCAAAAACGGGCAAGGCCTGGGTGACGAGGATCGTCGGCATAATCGCCCGTTTGGCCACGGGAAACACCCAAATCAGGATCGCCAAAAGGCACCCAGCAGCGACCCCAAAGACGAAGCCGAGAAGTGTCTCGGAAAAGGTGATGCTTGCATGGTGCAGGAGAAACAGGCCTTGGTTCTGAAACGCAACAAAAACGCGCTCAGGGCCAGGCAGCATATACGGCGGGATTTCAAAGAAACGGACCAAGGCCGCCCAAATGAAAACGGCGACCGCAACGCCGGCACAGCGTTTCAGCAGGAAAACCAAAACCATCATATATCGCCGCTCCCTACCGGGATGGCGTATGGTTTTGTGTTTCTATAAAGGGCTGAAAGCTGTTGTACAGCGTGTGCCCCGCGCTTTAGCGCATAAGCAGACATAAGGATCTCCTGTCTTCAGCAAAGCCGAAAATGACACTGGAGATCCGGGAAGAGGCTAAGGTTTCCGTCCCTTCGCCGGCATGACCCGGATCAGGTTCTAAGGGTTCGGCGCGATGCCATCTCAGTTCCGGAAACCGGAACACCCCTCGGACCAAGCGGGACAATGCCCCGCCAATTTACAAATTGCAAGAGAAACCGCGGAGCACCCGCTAAAAACGCAAGATGCTGAATCTGCTTACCCGGCTTGCCAGGCGGTGACTGCTTTTTCAACGGCATCTTCGCCGATCGGGCCCTTCTCGAGCGTGAGAATGCCGCGTTTGCCATTCTCATAAAGCATCGGGATGTCGATCCAGCCACGCTCACGCAAAAGTGCCAAATTGCGTTGTTGCTCATTGGGCAAGCTGGACAACGCAATCCAGAAAAAGCCGGGAGAGACCTTCACGGATGCCCCGATCAAGGCATCGCCGCGCGCTTCCTCGGTCGGCTTCATGACCAAGCCGGGAACATTGACGATATCGCCGCCGGAAAACCCTTCTGGAAGTTCATATTTGATCTCAACAAGATGGCTTGCCGGCAGGGACGTATCATCGTTGGGCTTGATACGGATATCGACTT
Source organism: Roseibium sp. R5 (assembly GCF_055755305.1). Lineage (NCBI taxonomy): Bacteria > Pseudomonadati > Pseudomonadota > Alphaproteobacteria > Hyphomicrobiales > Stappiaceae > Roseibium > Roseibium sp. R5. The sequence continues at coordinate 1,801,100 of NZ_CM146910.1, read as the reverse complement.
TGATATCCCGCTCCGGAATTTCGACGGCAGCGGAGAGGACAGACTGCGCTTCACCGCCAAGATCGGTCTCTTCGCCAAGTGTCCAGATGACGGCTCCTTGTGCCGCAGTACCGGTAGAGCTGGCATCTGCCCCTTCCTCATAAAGGATGGAACGTTGCGCTCCGGAAGCCGGCACCTGGGCTGCCGGTGCCGGTTCGGATTGCTCTGGGCTCACTGCAGCAAGACTGTCCGGTTGAACGCCCTGACTTACTTCGGCGCTATCCGTCGCTGGCGTATCGACATCGGCAGATGGGGTACTTTCCACATTCGTCACGATCGACGGCTGAGCAACAGTTCCCGGTGCTGTTTCTTGCGGGTTGATGGTCGTCGTTGTCACTGCGCGCGCGTCAGGTGCAACCACATTTGCATCGGTCTCATTCAAAAGACGATCAGTGTTCTTGCTCGCCTCGTCTGCATCTTCCGAGGATGCGGCCACGGTGTCTTCGACGGGTGCCGCTGGTTCGGTAACAGCCGTTGTTTCCGGCTCTTGTGAAACAGCCGGTGCGGCGTCGGTCACAGCCTCATCAGACGGCCCGGACAAGAAGAAATAGGCAGCGGCTCCAAGAACCAGAACGGCAACCACAGCAGCAGCTGCAATCGGCACTGTCCGGCTTTTTTCGTCCGAACCGCGAAGCGCCGCTGAAGCAGACGATCTTGAACGGCTGGCGCGGGACGATACTGGGGCGTCTGTTAAGCCTGCTGTTCCGGTCTGCGGCTGAACCACCTCATCTTCAAAGAGCGGTTCTGTTTGAGAGACTTGATCATCCGAGACCGGAGCCGGTTCGAGTGAAACAGGGTCATAGGCCGGAGGTGTCTCAGGTGAGGATACTGGACCTTCGGGCTCAGCCAGACTTGAACCAGTCGTTCCTGATAGAGGCGCGGCTTGTGGCGGGCTGTCATATGAAGCATCGGACGAAGGAGCACTTGCGGGCTCTTCGACTGGATAGGCAGACGGCTCCGGAGATGTCACCTGCGGTGCAGGCGCCGCCGGGGTCTCAACTGGAGAGGTCGTTGTGGCCGCAGGGACAGACGGTGCCGGCTCCGGCTCGCGAACCGGCGGTGCAGCTGGGGTGGCAGGCGCCGGCGGTGCAGATGGCTGCAATCCCAGGCTTTCTCTGGCAGCTTCCGCCTCGACCTTCCGGATTGCCTCTTCCAGACGAAGTTGTTCTGCTGTGATTTCCGATGGCGACAGTGGCGGCTCATAGGCCTTGAGCTGATTCACGATGGCATTGCGCGCACGGCTGTAAACGCTGCGCCGCGCTGCACCGTTGCTTTCGGGCAAGGACGCGATTGTTTTCTTTAATATCGAATAGTAATCAGCCATCTTCCTGCCTACCGGCCAACTGCACTCCTGCGTCTCCTGGATCAGATTCGCGACTTCTTCGTGACTTATACCAAGCTTTCGAAGAGATTTTCGCCTATCAGATCGCGCGAGACGCGCACAATTGTCGCTCCATCTTGCTTCTGATGCCGGAGACCCCGGACTTCAAAAGCTGCCGAGTGCGTAGCGATTCGCAACGCACTCTAAGCATCTTTTATATTGTCTTGTTTACGTCAATTCGCTCAGTCTTGGAAAGGATTCTGCACAAGAATTGTGTCATCGCGTTCCGGACTGGTCGACAAGATCGCGACCGGTGCACCAATCAGCTCTTCAACATGCCGTACGTATTTGATCGCTTGCGCCGGAAGCTCAGCCCAAGTCCGCGCACCTTCAGTGGATTCTTTCCAACCCGGCATGCTCTCATAGATCGGCTTGACCCGTTCCTGGGCGCCTTGTGACGCTGGAAGATAGTCGATGCGCTCGCCGTCGAGTTCGTAGCCAACGCAGATCTTGATTTCCTCAAGACCATCCAGAACATCAAGCTTGGTCAGCGCGATCCCATTGATACCGGACGTACAAACGGTCTGACGCACAAGAACCGCATCAAACCAGCCACAACGGCGGCGGCGGCCGGTCACAGTGCCGAACTCATGACCACGGGTCCCTAGAAACTCACCAACCTCGTTTTCCTGCTCGGTCGGGAAAGGCCCCTCGCCCACACGCGTAGTGTACGCCTTTGTAATACCGAGAACATAGTCGACCGACCCAGGTCCAAGGCCGCAGCCAGTTGCAGCCTGCCCGGCCACTGTGTTGGACGATGTCACGAACGGGTATGTACCGTGGTCGATGTCGAGAAGAGCGCCTTGTGCCCCTTCGAACAGAATCCGTTTGCCCTGGCGGCGTTGTTCGTCGAGCAAATACCAAACCTTGTCCATGTAAGGCAGAACCTGATCTGCAACGCTGGACAGCTCTTCGAAAATGACATCCGCTGAGATTTCGTCCTGCCCAAGCCCCCGGCGCAAAGCGTTGTGGTGGGTCAAGAGCCGGTCGATTTTCGCCGGAAGCGTTGTAAGGTTTTTCAGATCCATCAGACGGATCGCACGGCGGCCGACCTTATCTTCGTATGCCGGACCGATACCGCGTTTTGTTGTGCCGATCTTGGTGCCGGTGTTGGAGTTTTCACGAAGAGCGTCCAGTTCCCGGTGCAAAGACAGGATCAAGGTTGCGTTCTCAGCCACCCGCAGGCTTTCAGGCGTAACAACAACGCCTTGCTCGCCGAGCCGTTTGACCTCTTCGGCCAACGCGTGTGGATCCAGCACAACACCATTGCCGATCACAGACAACTTGCCCGGCCGAGCCACACCGGATGGCAGCAAGGAGAGCTTGTAGCTCACACCGTCAATAACGAGTGTATGTCCAGCGTTGTGTCCGCCCTGGAACCTTACAATGACATCGGCTTGTTCCGACAACCAGTCGACAATCTTGCCTTTGCCTTCGTCACCCCATTGCGAACCGACAACAACCACATTCGCCATCTAGCTTTTGCTCTCCTAAAGCAGGTTCGTGACGTCCTTGACGCCAACACAACAAGCCCCGGACAAGGCCCCGGGGCAAACGGCGCGGACTATAGACAGGATTGGTTTGCCGCGCGAGTCTTCCCAGTCATTTAATTGAAGAATTGCGCAAGCTACCGAACAAACTCTCCCCAATTCCGGTTCTTGTTCGTTTTATCGCTGTGCAAGACAAGCCTGAAAGTCCAACATTCGCTCGGTTTTCGGGTGTCGGGAACCGAAAACACATGGTACCCGGGAGACATTCACCTGGTTGGAGCTCCCACATGAAATTGCAGCATTGGATCTTGCTGATTTGTCTCGGCGCGATTTGGGGCGGATCGTTTATCTTTGCCAAGGTTGCGGTTGCCGAGATCCCTCCGCTGACGTTAGTTTTTTTCCGCGTCGCCTCCGCCTGCCTCGCCCTTTGGCTTGTGCTCTGGGCCCAAGGCACCCTGAAGCAGTTTCCTATCAAGATGGCGGGCTCGTTTCTGGCAATGGGCCTATTGAACAACGTTATTCCGTTTTCGCTGCTCTTTGCAGGACAGACTGTGATCGGGGCAGGTCTTGCGTCTATCCTCAACGCAACGACACCGGTCTTCACCGTTTTGGTCGCCGGAGTCCTGTTCCGCCAGGAAACTCTCGGCATTCACAAGATCGCCGGGATTGTTCTCGGGGTCGCCGGCGTCGCAACGATGCTTTCCGGCAGTTTGTCCGGCATAGTCTCAGACCCCTTATGGGCTCAGGTGGCGTGTTTGGGAGCGGCGCTGTCCTATGCCTTTGCAGCAACCTTTGCAAAACGCTTCAAAGGCCTCCCGCCCCTCATCTCGGCAACCGGTCAATTGTCCGGATCAACCCTGATCATGGCCCCGATCGCTCTGTTCGCATCCGGTTCATGGAGCGTGGCGAATCCAAGCGTCATTGCCTGGCTCAATGTTCTCGCGCTCGGGATTTTCGCGACTGCACTCGCTTACCTGATGTACTTCCGGCTTCTGGCCGAAGCTGGCGCGACCAACGCGTCGCTGGTCACGCTTCTGGTGCCCGCCAGCGCCTTGTTTTTTGGATGGTTATTGTTGGGCGAAGAATTGTCGGCAATCCAACTGGCCGGCTTCGCACTCTTGTTAAGTGGGTTGGTCGTTCTTGATGGGCGGCTCTTCGCCAGTTTCAAACCAGTATCCACACCAACCAAATAGCAAGCGCCCGGATGACATCTCATCCGGGCGCCATTGGTGTCAAAAGCGAAGCGGCTTGACTTGCTTCACATGGGAGACCGTCTCCAATCTGGCCATGACCTCTTTTGAGACCGGAGCATCCACTTCAACGAGACATATCGCTTCCTCTCCCGGCGCTGTCCGGCCAAGGTTGAAAGTCGCAATATTTACCTCGTTGTTGCCCAATTCCATCCCAAGGTGACCGATAAAGCCCGGTTTGTCTTCGTTGGTGATGTAAAGCATGTGCTCGCCGAGCTCAGCTTCCATATTGATGCCCTTCACCTGGATGATCCGAGGCTTGCCGTCGGCGAACACCGTCCCGGCAACGGAGCGGCTTTGGCGCTCGGTTTCCACAGTCAGGCGGATGTAGGTCTCATACGCCCCTTGCTTGTCCCGCCGGACCTCTTCGATCTGCATGCCCCTTTCTTTCGCCAGGATGGGTGCAGAGACCATGTTGACGGTCTGCAAAAGCGGTGTCAGCAAACCAGTGAGTGCTGCCGACGTCAGCGCCTGAACGTTCATGTCGGCGACGGCACCGGCATATTCCAGGCGAACGCGCTCAATCCCGGTTTCAGTAAGCTGCCCAGCGAAAGACCCCAACTGCTCGGCCAACCGGACAAATGGCGCCAGTTTCGGCGCTTCTTCCGCCGTGATTGACGGCATGTTGAGCGCATTCCGGACAGCACCGCTCAAGAGGTAGTCGCACATTTGCTCGGCAACTTGCAGAGCAACGTTCTCTTGGGCTTCCTCCGTTGAGGCTCCAAGATGCGGTGTCGACACGAAGTTCGGCGCGCCGAAAAGCACATTTTCCTTGGCCGGTTCATCGACAAAGACGTCGAAAGCGGCGCCCGCAAGTTTCCCGCTATCAAGTGCATCACGGACAGCCTGTTCATCAGCAAGACCACCGCGGGCACAGTTGATGAGGTAAGCCCCGTCCCGCATTTGGGCGATCGCGGCCGCATCAATGATGTTCCGCGTCTTATCAGTGAGCGGTGTGTGCAACGTGATGAAGTCAGACCGGGAGAGAAGCCCTTCCAGTTCCACCTTCTCGACGCCGAGCGCAAGCGCCCGTTCCGGCGTCAGGAACGGGTCAAAGGCGATTACCTTCATCTTGAGACCGATACCCCGCTCGGCAACGATCGATCCAATGTTTCCACAACCGATCAGGCCCAAGGTTTTGCCGGTGATCTCACGCCCCATGAACCGGGACTTTTCCCACTTGCCGGCCTGGGTCGACGCATCAGCGGCCGGGATTTGACGGGCCACCGCCATCATCATGGAAATCGCGTGTTCGGCCGTCGTAATGGCATTGCCGAACGGCGTGTTCATCACGATGATGCCGCGTGCCGTGGCCTTGGGAATGTCGACATTGTCGACGCCAATCCCTGCGCGGCCGACAACCTTCAGGTTGTCCGCAGCTGCGATAATTTTTTCAGTCACCTTCGTGGCAGAGCGGATCGCCAGGCCATCATATTGACCGATGATCTCGCGCAGCTTTTCCTTGTCCTTGCCAACATCTGGCAGGAAATCCGCCTCCACACCGCGATCCTTGAAGATCTGCACGGCAGCTGGAGACAATTTGTCAGAAATCAATACTTTCGGGGCCATATGAGCCTCTCCTTGACATCAATACCTGACCGGGCAGCGTACCGCCCGGCATTGGACTTAGCTGTTCAAAGAACAGGCTCAGGCGGCCTGAGCGTGTTTCGCTTTTTCGGTTTGGAAGGCCCAATCCAGCCAAGACGTCAGCGCTTTCAGATCGCTGGTCTCAACGGTTGCCCCTGCCCAGATCCGAAGACCGGATGGTGCATCCCGGTAAGCGCCGATGTCATAGGCAACGCCTTCACTGTCGAGCAGGGAAACCATGCCCTTCGCGAAAGTGGCTTGCTGCTCATCTGACAGCGCCAGAATGTCCGGATCAACCACGGTCAGACAGACGGACGTGTTGGACCGGTTGGCAGGATCCTTCGGCAGAAAATCGACCCAAGACGTCTGATCAACCCAGTCAGCCAGAACCTGAAGGTTGCCGTCAGCGCGCGCCACAAGACCGGCCAAACCACCGAGATCGTCAGCCCATTTCAGAGCATCGAGATAGTCTTCAACGCACAGCATAGACGGGGTATTGATCGTCTCGCCGCGGAAAATCCCTTCAATCAGCTTCCCGCCTTTGGTCAGGCGGAAAATCTTCGGCAAGGGCCAAGCCGGAGAATAGGTTTCAAGGCGTTCGACAGCGCGCGGGCTGAGGATCAGCATGCCATGTGCGGCTTCACCGCCAAGCACCTTTTGCCAGGAAAACGTCACCACATCGAGCTTGGCAAAGTCCAGCTCCTGCGCGAATGCGGCCGAAGTCGCATCGCAGATTGTCAAACCTTCACGGTTCGCTGGAATCCAGTCTCCGTCCGGCACACGGACGCCGGATGTGGTCCCATTCCAGGTGAAGACGACATCATTCGAAAAGTCGACCGTCGAAAGGTCCGGCAGCTCGCCATAAGGCGCTTCTATCTTGCGGACATTTTCCAGCTTCAGCTGTTTGACCACATCGGTCACCCAACCAGATCCGAAGCTTTCCCAGGCAAGCATGTCGACGCCGCGGGCACCGAGCAGCGACCACATGGCCATTTCAACTGCGCCGGTATCGGAAGCCGGAACGATGCCAATGCGGTAATCGTCCGGCACGTTCAGCACCTTGCGTGTCAGCTCAATGGCTTCCGCAAGTTTGGCCTTGCCCGGCTTGGCGCGGTGCGACCGTCCAAGCGGCGCATCGGAAAGCGCTTCCAGCGACCAGCCGGGACGCTTGGAACAGGGACCAGAAGAAAAATTAGGATTGGCCGGACGCACGTCCGGCTTGGAGATTACTATGCTCATTTCAAGTCTACCCTCACAGATAGGAGCCCCTCGTTGGGGAGGGGTGGCCCACCTATGGGGATAAAGCTGAACGGCATTTACGTCAATTCAATTGCGAGAAAGACGACAAAAAGGGCTGGTCGATGACCAGCCCTTTCGTCAACGTATGCTGAATGATCAGAAATTACTCGTGATCGGCCCGGCTGGATAATATGCCGGAGCCGCTGCAGGTGCGTTGAATGTGTAGCGCGCACCAATGCGGAATTCGTGAGCGGTCAAGTCTTCCCACACTTCACGGGACTCACCCGTACCAACGTTATAAAGCTTCACGGTTTTTGCTTCGCCAAGGTCCTTATACCGGTAACCCGCATCAATGCTCCAATTCGGCGTCACAGCGTATTCTGCACCTGCCATCAAGGCCCAGGCAAAATTCCAATCGCCGTTGCTGCCGTCGTAGCTGGAGAACGTACCGTCCGGGTTGAGGGACGTTTTGTTGCTGGCGCTCACGTATGACGCACCGATACCGGCACCGACATAAGGTGTGATCCGGTTCCAGGTCGCAAGATCGACATAACCGTTCAGCATGACGGTCCAGACGTCGATATCGGCCTTCTCGGTTGAGAATTGGCCTGCAGCCGCACAGCCACCACACGGCGCGTAGCCGGTTGCAGTTGCCTTGGCTTCATAATCGACCGTAACATCACTTCTGAAGTAGCGGTTGAACTGATAACCGACACCTGCGCCAATCATCCAGGTGTTGTCGAGGCTTTCGCGCTCATAGCGCAGCCCACCGATCGCGGAGTCGCTGAAACTTCCACTGGGGTCGCCGTAGACTTTGTAGCCGATATCACCGCGCAAGTAGAAACCGCCAACGGCCGCAGGGGCGACCGGAACGTGTTCAATGACCGGCGTCGGCAAGTCTGCTGCAAAACCCGCAGTGGACAGCACAACAGCAAAGCCGGTCAAAGACAAACGTTTAAAAAATTTATCCATGTCTTCGTCCTCTTTCGATGTAGCGTCTGCATTTCATTGCCGACACACCAATCTCGAGGCCAAAGATGACGCGTATTCATTAAGGTTGACTTAACTGTGTTCTTTAACCGAGTTTTTTTACGTAAATGAATGGTAAATTCTACACCTTGCTTTTTACCAAACATTAAAAAAGCCAGCTGAATCAGCTGGCTTTATTGTTAAGAACGTAAGTGAATCTCAGAGGGGGCAGGCGCTACGCAGCGGAAGATGCAACAACCCCTGCAATATCGTTCACAACTTGTTTAACCAAATCCGCGTCATCGCCTTCAGCCATAACCCGAATCAAAGGTTCTGTACCAGAAGCCCTGATCACGAGACGGCCGGATGTACCCAGACGGGCTTCACCGTCCTCAATCGCAGATTTTACCTCGGAATGCTGGAGCGGCGCGCCGCCTTTGTAACGGACGTTTTTCAGGATTTGCGGAACAGGTTCAAACCGGCGGCAAACTTCTGACACGGGTTTATCCTGCTGCTTGATGCAAGCCATAATCTGTAGTGCCGCGATCAGCCCGTCACCCGTGGTCGCGAAGTCCGACAGAACAATATGGCCAGACTGCTCCCCGCCCACGTTGAAGCCATTGGCGCGCATATGTTCGACCACATAACGGTCGCCGACCTTCGTGCGCTCAAGTCCGAGCCCCAGATCCCCCAAATACCGTTCCAGGCCAAGATTGGACATAACAGTTGCAACGATGCCATTGCCTGCCAAGTGGCCATTGGCTTGCCAGGATTGGGCGACCACCGCCATCAACTGGTCACCGTCAACTACGTCCCCGTTTTCATCTACGATGATCACCCGGTCCGCATCGCCATCAAGAGCGATGCCGATGTCGGCGCGCACTTCATGAACCTTCTTGGACAATGCATCTGTGGAGGTCGACCCGCAGTCCTTGTTGATGTTGAACCCGTCCGGAGACACGCCCATCCGGATTACATCCGCACCGAGCTCAAAAAGAGCATCCGGTGCGACTTTGTAGGCGGCGCCATTGGCGCAATCGACGACGACCCGCAGGCCTTCAAGGCTCATCTTACGCGGCAAGGTACGCTTGGCCGTTTCAATGTAGCGCTCTTGAGCCCCGTCAATTCGTTTGGCCCGTCCAAGCTCCTGAGCGCTTGCAAGATGTGGTGTCAGATCACTTTCGACGAGTTCTTCGATGGACTTCTCGATATCGTCACTCAGCTTGAATCCGTCAGGCCCAAAGAACTTGATGCCATTGTCCTGGAAGGGATTGTGAGACGCGGAGATCATGACACCAAGATCGGTACGTAAAGAACGGGTCAGCATCGCAACGGCAGGGGTTGGAAGAGGCCCGAGCAGGAAAACATCCATACCGACCGACGTAAAACCTGCCACCAGAGCGTTTTCCAGCATGTAACCGGACAGTCTTGTGTCTTTTCCGATGACAACACGATGGCGATGACCGCCATTCTTAAACACCAGGCCCGCCGCCATGCCGATCTTAAGAGCCATTTCCGCGGTCATAGGATAGGCATTCGCCTGTCCGCGAATACCGTCGGTGCCAAAGAACTTGCGCATAAACCAAACCTTGTCGTTTTCGAATCTTTGTCGTTGTAACCGAGATTACCGGCGCCGTGTGTCACATCTTATGAGCAAATGTTACCACCGGCAGCCAATTGATATCTATCCAAACACATGAAAAATGCCCGGTGAGACACCGGGCACTTTAATTGTTCAATAGAGGAGCGTTTTAGGCCTGAGGCTGAGGCTCCATGCCGCCGCTCGGCTCATCGCCGCCGCGCTTTGCGCCCGCTTTCGGCACCGCAGACGACCGACCGATCGGCTGATCGTCATCGGTGTCGCGCACCGGCGGCTTGCCATCGAGAAGATCCTTGATCTCATCGCCTGAAAGCGTCTCGTATTCGAGTAGACCTTTCGCAATGCTGTGCAACTGGTCCTCGTGATCACCAAGGATCTTCTTCGCTGTCTCATATCCCTGATTAACGAAGGATTTGATTTCAGCGTCGACTATCTTCTGGGTCTCATCCGCAACGCTCTGGTTTTTCGCAACGGAATGACCGAGGAAAACCTCTTCCTGGTTTTCGCCGTAGAGCAACGGACCAAGCTTGTCCGACATACCGAATTGGGTTGCCATCGCACGGGCGAGTTTGGTCGCCATCTGGATATCGCCAGATGCACCTGAAGTCACCTTCTCATATCCGAAGATCATTTCTTCAGCCACACGACCACCCATAGCAACAGCGAGATCGGCCTTACACTTGGCACGTGTCAACGACACCTGATCTTTTTCCGGCAACCGCATAACCATACCAAGCGCGCGGCCGCGCGGGATGATCGTCGCCTTATGGATGGGATCAGAAGCTTCCTGATGAAGAGCAACCAGAGCATGGCCAGCTTCATGGTAGGCAGTGAGCTTCTTCTCTTCCTCAGTCATTACCAAGGTGCGGCGCTCTGCACCCATCATGACCTTGTCCTTGGCGTCCTCGAACTCGGCCATCGTGACCAAGCGCTTGGACCGGCGTGCTGCAAGTAGGGCAGCCTCGTTTACGAGGTTCATGAGATCTGCACCCGAGAAGCCCGGTGTGCCGCGTGCCAGTGTGCGCACATCGACATCCGGAGCCAGTGGTACTTTCCGCATGTGAACCTTGAGGATCTTTTCGCGGCCAGTCACGTCTGGGTTCGGAACGACAATCTGGCGGTCGAAACGACCAGGGCGCAAAAGCGCAGGATCAAGAACGTCCGGACGGTTGGTGGCCGCGATGATGATGATGCCCTCGTTCGGCTCAAAGCCGTCCATCTCTACGAGAAGCTGATTGAGCGTCTGCTCGCGCTCATCATTACCACCACCAAGGCCTGCACCGCGGTGACGGCCAACGGCGTCAATCTCATCGATAAAGATGATGCAGGGTGCGTTTTTCTTGGCCTGCTCGAACATGTCGCGGACGCGGCTTGCACCTACGCCAACAAACATCTCGACGAAGTCAGAGCCGGAAATCGTGAAGAACGGTACGTTTGCTTCACCTGCAACCGCTCGGGCGGTTAGGGTCTTACCAGTACCTGGAGGGCCGACCAGCAGCACGCCGCGCGGGATCCGACCGCCAAGCCTCTGGAATTTTTGCGGATCGCGCAAGAATTCGACGATTTCCTGCAAATCTTCCTTGGCTTCGTCGATGCCGGCAACGTCTTCGAATGTGACCCGGCCGTGCGCTTCGGTTAGCAGTTTCGCCTTGGACTTGCCAAAGCCCATGGCCTTGCCACCGGAGCCTTGCATCTGCCGCATCACGAAAATCCAGATGCCAAGAATGATCAGCATTGGAAGCCAAGAGAACAGCGCGCCGAGGAGCGGTGAACTTTCGGCCGGCGGACGCGCGTTGATCAACACGCCTTTGGTGCGGAGTTCTTCGACATATTGCGCACCTTCGGGCGCGTACGTCTGGAACGGACCCGTCGTCGAGCTGCCCGAGATCTTCTGTTCCTGAATGGTCACCGATCGCACGTCGCCGCGATCGACTTTATTCATGAACTCGGAGAAAGCGATCTCGTCCGTTGCACTGTTCTGTGTTGGGCTCTGAAACAGCTGGAACAAAGCGATCAGCAGAAGGGCGATTATCACCCAGAGCGCGAAGTTGCGAAAATGTGCGTTCATTTCTATCCCTTAACCGCCCGACGCGACTTTATTAGAATGCGCGCGGTTACATTTCTTTCAGCGAAGATAGGTCGCCCATAGCCCTATGCCAAGGTGGTGCGCCATATTGCGCATGCACACTGACTATTTTCTTAAGAGACACCCCTAACAGATGTTTGCGCCCGCGAAAACCGCGGAAATCCTAAGACCCCTCAAGATCGGTCCTATAGTTACCGGCCAATTTTGCCGGAACGGGGATCCGCTGAAGTGAAATTTCGCACCCTCCACTCCGCGCATCATGCCAAATCAAAGATGCCGCAGAGCGAACACCCACCGGCCCGTTTCCGATCCAGAACACCGGCGCGCTTTCAAACGCCTCCTTTGGCCACCCATTTGGCCAGGAAATTTGCCGCCGGTCGACCGGCGCATTGAACAGCGGGCCGAGGCTGACTGTCATACCGTTCGGCGGCGCCCCCTCGGCGGCTTGAACATCGAACAGATAGCGGGCGTCCCATTTCCCCTCTCCGCTGAGGTTCTCAAGAACCACAGGCGGTGATCGGCCGATTTCTTTCCAAACAAATAGAGTATCCCGTTTCATTTCCACAACGGCCCCACCCAGTGTTTGGCGCCCCACCTTGTTGTTCAAAATCCAGTGATCGAGGGCTTCGATCTTCCGCAACTTCGGCTGATACACCCGGCCAGTCACCCGCTCGATCATGAGTATGAGCAAACGCAGCCTGAATTCTTCTGACTGAGCGCGAAACATCTGCGTCGACGTCTTGACCGGTCCCGCCGGATGTTCCTCGACATGCTGACGAAAAAGCTCCGCTAGGACCGTTTCCAGAGCCTCGCGCGCACGCCTTAGCTGCCGTGCTGTTGTGGCAATCCGGCTCGGCGACAAACCCTCTTCGGCGAGACTGCTCGAAATCGACCGCAACCGGCTGCGCTTGTACTTCAAACTCTTATTTGAAGGATCTTCACACCATTTTTGACCTCGGTCTTCCAAGGTCGCCAAAAGACGGCCTTTGGGCACACCGAGAAACGGGCGTAGCAAACGAAGACCGGCGGGTCCGTCAGGTTCATCTGATGCCATGGCGCCAAGCCCGTTCAATCCGCTCCCACGGGTCAAACGATCGAGAAACGTTTCAGCCTGGTCATCTAGATGATGCGCGAGAAGAACGGCTTCAAAACCCGACACAGCTGTCTGTTTTGCGATCAGTTGGTACCGCGCGTCGCGCGCCGCCTCTTGGACGCCAGTTTCCGGTTTGTCATCCGTCCATTTCAAAATATGGCAGTGCAAACCATGTTGTTCGCTCAATTCCCGAACGAAGCACGCTTCTTCAGCGCTTTCTGGGCGCAGCTTGTGATCAACAACGACCACCTCGCAAGCTCCTTCCCAGTCTCGTCTCGATCGCCATTCACAAAAGGCGATCAGCAGGCAAACTGAGTCTCCACCGCCAGAGACAGCAAGAGCAATCTTTGAAAAGTTGTTTAATGAATGAAATAGTTGGTCAATTTCCCGGTCAGTGAGCCCGGAATAGGGATCCGGCTGGTTACGAACACTGGGCACTTTGGCGTTCATCCCGCGCTTGTGACAAAACCGCCGGCGCAGCATTTGGAAATTTGCTCAAGAGTTCGGAAAACGTCGCACAAGCAACATCGGTTTCGCCGAGCCCGCGCAACGAAACTCCGAGTTTCAGCAAACTGTCCGGACTTTTTGAATTGCCGGGATGATCCCGGTAGGTTTTCAAAAACGCGTCCGCAGCCTCGCGATAGTTCTGCTGGGCCAGGAGGCTTTCGCCGAGCCAATACTGCGCATTGGCCGCCAGCTGATTGTCTGGATAACTTTCCAGGAATGTGCGAAATCCGGCCTCAGCCGCTGCATAATCTCCATTCACTGCCATGGAATACGCGCGGTCGTAGTCCGTCCGCGGGTCACCACTTCCAATGATACCGGCAATCTGGTCATCGTCTGTCGAAAACTCAGGGCTGGGTGTGGAGTCTGAAGCTGCCCCGGGTGGCACGACTTGACCTTGTGCCAGAGACGATAAATCAATCGGTCCATTCAAAGGAGTACCTGTACCGCCTTCATATCCGCCCGATTGGGACCAATCACCGTCCCCAGAGCCATCAGCAGGAAGGGTCGCAAATCCGCCGCCGGATGCGACCAGGCTTCCAGACTGAGGTGTACCATCCGGCGCCAGCCCAGGTGAAGCGTCTGACCGTTTGCCGGGGGTCCCGCCTTCAAGCTGCTGAAAACGGTACTCGTTGTCTTCTTGCATCCGGCGCATTTGATCTTGCAATTCACGCATTTGAAACGCCATTTGCTCGAGTTGACCGGTCAAGACCCGAATTTGTTCTTCCAACTGACCGATACGGACACTGGAATCGTCATTCCGTTTTCCGAAAAGCTGCGCATGAGATGGCGTTGCCACTGAGATGAGCATTACGGCCAATACAGGGCATACCAGCCTGTAAAATTGTTTCATTCGTCCCTCCGCTGTGCAGCCACTTGTCATATACCAATACCGATAAATGGAAAGCCATCTGATTGGCAGGGAGAGGTTCTCACCCGTATGGCCACACGCTGAATTCTAGCGCAAATGGCGCTCCGAGTTCGGCCAAATTTTGACAAACAAACCGGGAAAGGGCGTGTTTTTGCTCCGGGCAAATAAAAACGCCGGGCTGAACCCGGCGTTTTTAGCGTTATTCGGACACTGATCAGTTGGTCGCGTTGTTCAGCACGGTGACCGCCCGCCGGTTCTGTGACCAGCAGCTGTTGTCGTTACAAACGGCGACCGGCCGCTCTTTGCCGTAGGAAATCGTTTTGATCCGCGACGCTGAGACACCCTGGGATACGAGGTAGTCCCGCGCGGCTTGGGCGCGCCTTGCACCAAGCGCAATGTTGTATTGGCGCGTACCACGCTCATCAGCATGACCTTCCACGGTAATCGTGTACTTCGAATACCGGTTAAGCCACTTTGCCTGGTTGGCAAGCGTGGCCTGCCCCTGCGAATTCAGGGTGGATTGGTCTTCTTCGAAGAACACCCGATCCCCGACATTCACCACGAAATCCTGCCCGGTCCCCGGCTTGACGTTGGTCGCCAACCCGTCCGGCTTGGTTTGCGCGCACGCTGCGGCAAATAGGACTGCAAAACAGACTGCAATCCAACGCGCCCCGCTGGAGGCACTCACCATATTGAACATTCCTGTCTCCTTACCCCAGCCCGCTAAACCGGCTTTCCAAATGCGCCCCCACATTTTGGTAAACGCTTTCTAGCCAAAGTCGGTTAATGCGCTCTCAATAAGGCTGGTAAACACTTCGTTATTCGTTGTCTCAGTCGATCAATGGCGACCAAGACGGATCTGATGCAAATGCCGGTGTTTCCAGCCTTTGTTCATTGTAGCCGGTCAAATCGACGGTCCAGACCTGCGGACCTCCGTTTGCGCCCGGCGTATCACGGAAGAACACCAGAACCCGGCCATTCGGAGCCCAGGCTGGTCCTTCGTTGTGATATCCCTCTGTCAGAATCCGCTCGCCTTTGCCATCCGGCCGCATCACACCGATCATGAACCGGCCTTGGTGCTGTTTGGTAAAGGCAATCAGGTCGCCCCGCGGAGACCAGACCGGTGTCGAGTAGCGTCCCGGGCCAAAGGAGATCCGCTGAGCCTGGCCGCCAGCTGCACTCATCACATAAAGCTGCTGTGAGCCCCCCCGATCGGATTCAAAAACGATACGGCCGCTATCCGGAGAGAAAGACGGGCTGGTATCAATGGCGGCTGTGTTGGTCAAGCGGGTCGTCTGCCGCGACCGCAAATCCATTTTGAAGATGTTTGCGTTGCCTCCCTGCTGCAAACTCATGACCACGCTCTGTCCATCGGGTGAAAACCGCGGCGCAAAGGTCATCCCCGGAAAATTGCCCACGATCTCGCGCTGCCCGGTCTCGATGTTCAAGAGGTACACACTTGGATCCGCACCTGCATAAGACATGTAGGTGATTTCCTGGCTCGTCGGCGAAAAACGCGGTGTCAAAACCAGATCATCACCCCGGGTGAGGTAACGAACATTGGCGCCGTCCTGATCCATTAGTGCCAAGCGTTTTACGCGCTTGTCTTTCGGCCCCGTCTCGTCGACAAACACGATGCGCGTGTCAAAATAGCCTTTTTCGCCGGTGAGACGCTCGTAAACGGCATCCGCAATGATATGGGCGAGCCGCCGCCAGTTTTCCGGTGTCGTATAGAACTGTTGCCCAAGCATCTGCTCTGCCGCAAAGACATCCCAAAGCCGGAATTCAGCGCGCAAGCGGCCATCCGCCTGCTTTGTCACGGTTCCCGTCACAAGCGCCTGTGCACTGATCGTGCGCCAATCCCCAAAGCGCGGGGTGGAATTCACGCTCATGTTCTTCTGTATGAAGCTCGCTGGATCGAGAGGATTAAAGAGACCGGACCGTTTGAGATCCGCCGCGATCACCGCGGTCATGTCAGCGGCCAGTTTGCTGTCGCCACCTTCTGCAGAGAACTGCGGCAAGGCAATCGGCAGCGGTTCGACATTCCCCTGAGTGATGTCGATTTCAACCAGCGCAGCAGCCGGGATCGGACTGAGTACTGCTAGGAGTGCAACAAACCCACCGCGGACGCGGGCCGAGGACCCGACGAACCCTAAAAAATGTTTCCAAATCTGACGCATGAGCAATACAGCTCCTTCACCTTTGGGTTCCGACTGCGAAATCGGCTTAGCCCCCGAGCATCTCTCTCGGGTCAAAATTGATAATCACTTCCTGCCAGGCATCATATTTCGCAATTGGCAGGCTGTATGGCTGGCAGCGCATCACAGCACGGACCGCACTGCTTGCTGCTGCGCGGAAGGCCGGATTTGCATTGGAATTCATGACTTCCGGACCATTGGACACTTCGCCGTTCTGCGACAGGTTGAAACGAACCCGCACATTCAGATCTTCCGCACCCACGGCCCCAACAGGAGGGCTCCAACACATAGCAACTTGGGAGCGTAACGCATCCAACTCCGATTGGGTCATGCGGATGTTCGGCGCACCTTGCCGTGTTCCCAGAGATGCAGGCGTATCAGGTTGTCCCCCGGCCTGGCCGGCTGGCTCCACCTTGTTGAGCAGGGCCGCAACGTCGTTGACGATAGATTCATCCCGCGGCTCCTGTCGCTGCGGCCGTGGCGGCGCCGGTTTTGTCCTTGGTGCAACGCTTGTCAGAATCGGCTGCACAGCCGGTGCGGCTTCCTGCTGAGGTACAGGCTCCGGTTCAGGAGCCGGCTCTGGCTCAGCAGCTGGTACCGGTTCGGGCGCAGGTGCAGGTTCCGGGGCATCTTCAGGCTCTGCGACTGGTTCCGGTTCAGGCGGCGTCGGAGTTGGCGCTGGTGCCGGCGTGGGAGGCGAGGGCTGCTGAACTTGACTGTCACCAGGTTTGTCGGCCGGTTGCGGGGTGTCTTCAGCCGGTGTATCGCTCGGCTGCAGCGCCGCCACGTCCCGGACTTCAGCCGTTTTCTCACCTAAGCGAAGCTGCGTAAATTCCTCGATTGGAACGAGATCCACCGGCAGCGTTTCGACTTGAGGAACGGAAAAACTCTTTGCGTCCGGAAAGGCTATCAAGCCCCAGACCAAAAAAACCGAGTGACCGGTCAAAGACGCAATGAGACCTGCGCGCATTCTGCGTTAC
Source organism: Roseibium sp. R5 (assembly GCF_055755305.1). Taxonomy (NCBI): domain Bacteria; kingdom Pseudomonadati; phylum Pseudomonadota; class Alphaproteobacteria; order Hyphomicrobiales; family Stappiaceae; genus Roseibium; species Roseibium sp. R5. The sequence continues at coordinate 1,783,813 of NZ_CM146910.1, read as the reverse complement.
GAGTCCCGTTCTTCCAGAGTGACAAGGCCGAGCCGTTTAAAGCCGGCCGCGTTGATCCGGCCCATGAGTTTCATCATGGTGCCGTAATCAGCATCCTGATCTCCACGCACGTAGATGCGTTCTTCGTACCCGTTGGCCGCAATTGCCTCCAATTTGGGAACGACCTCATCAATGAGGATCGGAGTATCCTGAATAAAAATTTCGCCTGCCGAATTGATGGAAATCGTTATCGGCTCGGTGTCCCCTTCCAGGGCCTTCGCACGTGTCTCCGGCAGGTCAATCGGCACACCGACCGTCAACAATGGCGCTGCGACCATAAAAATGATGAGCAACACCAGCATCACATCGACGAAGGGTGTGACGTTGATCTCACTTATCGGCAGACTGCGCCGCCGGCGCCGTCCGCGGCGGCTGCCACCTGCTTGTCCACCACCGGCCTGCATGCCCATGGATCAGGCCCTCTCGTCGATCTGCCGCGACAAGATCGCGGAGAACTCGTCAGCAAAGCCTTCCATACGAGCAACCGCCCGGCCGACATCCGAGGAGAATTTGTTGTATGCGATAACCGCAGGAATAGCGGCCAGAAGACCCAGAGCCGTCGCAAACAGAGCTTCCGCGATACCAGGAGCCACGACCGCAAGGTTCGTGCTCTCAGACGCCGCGATCGCCTGGAATGCAGTCATGATGCCCCAAACTGTTCCAAACAGTCCGATGAACGGAGCAGATGACCCAACGGTCGCCAGGATCAGCAACCGGTTTTCCAGCCGCTCCTGCTCGCGCTGGATTGTGACATCCATAACGCGGTCGATCCGTTGCTGAAGGCTTCCAATCGCCGGGCGCGCGCCCTCATGACTGCGCTTCCATTCCCGCATGGCCGCAACAAAAAGCGCCGCCATGGAATGGTTCACCCGATTGTGCAGCGTTCCGTAAAGCTCTTCCAAAGACTGACCGGACCAGAACACGGTTTCGAACCGGTTCATTTGCCGTTTTGTCTTTCCGAAAATCATGATCTTGTCGACAATGATTGCCCAGCACCAAACCGATGCAGCAAGCAGTCCCAACATTACGATCTGTACGACAATGTGCGCTTGCCAGAACAAGCCATAAAAAGAAAGGTCGCCTTTCGGCGCCGCCAATGTCGTTTCGACTAGTGTTTCCATAAACCCAATGACCTCTCGGCCGAATGATGCGTGTTGCATTCAGAGTACCGGCGCCCCGATTGCACCGATCACGGGGGAATTCGCCCCTATTCGCCGACCGCTTCTCTGACGTTTGATTTTGTCAAAACTGGGACTTATTACGCGCAATTGCGCGCTTTTCTAAAAGAATCAATTAAGGTTACTGCAAGATTAACGCGACCCGGTCGCACCGCTTATTTTTGCCGCTGGCGCGCTCAATTATGCGTCAGCGTTTGCCCGCAAACAGCGAAGTCAGTCTAGCTCGGAAGGCCTGTGTTTTAGCAGCTTTTCCGAAAGGGCTGACGGAAGACGGGTTGGCCGACCTTCAGATGAAATGACAGCAACGGTCACTGCCGCCGACACAAGCAGTTCATCACCTCTGTAAATGAGTTGATCAAGCTTGATCCTGGCGCCTTTATACTCAGCTAGAGACGTCTGCACTTCCAGGACATCATCGATCTTCGCAGGTTTCTGGAAATCCAAGGTCATTGTGCGCACGGCAAAAGCCAGCGATGTGCCATCGTCCCCTTCTGCCAACTCACTGTGGTGAATACCGATCAGCCTCAAAAAGTCGGATCGGGCCCGCTCAAAGAAACGGACATAGGCACCGTGGTAGACGATCCCTGTGAAATCGGTGTCCTCATAGTAGACGCGTACGGGCAGAACGTGACCGCTTTGGTCCAAACGGCCTGCGAGATCCGGCCAATCACTCACGATAGTGTCTCCACAAATCCAAAAAGGGCTTCCCGATCAAGAGACCGGAAAGCCCATAACTCAACTGATTTAGGAAGACGGTCAGGCTGCTGCAACCTCGTTGAGAAATTTTTCGACAGATCCTCTCAAGCGATCCGCCTGTTGTTTCATCTCAATCGTCGCAGACAACATGTCATCAACCGCGCGAGAATTCTCAGTTACACCGTCGTTGAGAGACGCAACCGTGGTGGCAACAGAACGGGTCCCGTCGGCAGCTTCGGCGACGTTTCTGGAAATTTCGTTCGTCGCAGCGCCCTGTTGCTGTACCGCATCCTGGATGGTGGATGTGTACTCATTGACTTCTCCAACGGACTCCGAAACACGCGCGATTTCCGCGACCGCCTCTGTGGTGGACGCCTGAATGGCTGCAATCTGCGTTGAAATCTCTTCGGTCGCCTTGGCCGTTTGCCCCGCAAGCGACTTCACTTCAGAAGCAACAACAGCAAACCCGCGGCCCGCCTCACCAGCGCGTGCGGCCTCAATCGTCGCATTGAGTGCCAGCAGATTGGTCTGTTCGGCAATCTCGGAGATCAGGGAGACAACGTCACCAATCCTGTTGGCAGCTTCAGCCAACCCAGAAATTTTACCGTTAGACACCTGCGCAGCAGTGGTTGTTTGAGCCACGATGCCGGCCGTGGTTTCGACCTGGCGGGAGATTTCTGAAATCGAAGCATTCAGCTCTTCTGTTGCAGAGGCAACAGCCTGCACATTTGCAGATGCGTTTTCGGACGACACCACGGCGGTTTGTCCTTCGTCTGCTGCAGCTCCAGATCGCTCACGTAATTCTGCCGTGACGGCTTCAACCCGGCCAATATTGGCTTCAACCAACTCCAGAACGCCTTGGGCTTCTGCGCGGAACCCATTGATCAACGCATCGATATGTTTCTCGCGCTTTTCGCGAGCAATATGGCCAACTTTCCGTTCAGCAGCCAACCTCTCGCGCTCAACCGAGTTGTCTTTGAAGACTTCAATACAGCGCGCCATCTCGCCGATCTCATCCGAGCGTTCGGTCGCATGCACAGGGACTTCAAGATCACCGTCTGCAATTTGCCGCGCTGCCGCAGATAGTCCTTGGAGCGGCGCAAACATTCGGCCCGTCACCCACCAGATGACACCAACGATTGGGACCAGGCACAAGAACCCGGAAATGACCGCGCCATAGGTAATCCGGTCGGCAGCAGCAGACAGCTTGGTCTGGAGAACAGCATCCACAATCCCGTAAGGCATGTTTGCGAATGAGGCGTCAGCTTCTGCATACCGATAGTCGTTCCCATCCAAAACAAGTGTTTCATTGCCCGCATAGACCGTTTGCTTGTCGTGGACAACTTCAGCAGCCCCTGCCGCGTCCAGACCGACCAACTGCCCGGCAGTGTCAATCAGGAATACCTTTTCGCCATCTTCAAGTTCACCAGATCCGCTGACCAGGTTTGCGAAGTTTGCCATGTTCACAGAGAAGGCCGCGGCACCAAAAAACCGGTCGAGATAGAAAACCGGCGTAGCGATGATCATGGAAACTTTGCCGTCTTCGCCGGTCGTGAACCCTGATGTAAAGATCTGACCCGCTTCGATCGTCTCATTCGCCACCGCATCGAACAGTGGGCTGAATGCGATTTGCACAGGGTGCCCGGAGATCTCAGCATCGCCGATGTGAAACGCGAACTCATCGCCTTTGGCATAAGTATAGGTAATTACACCATCCGGAGTTGCCAGCGCCACATCCGAGAACACGCCCTGGCTGACCAGATCCTGGAAGATCGGGTGCACCACTTTGTGGTTGTTCGTGTACTGGTTCCCTTCCGCGGGCTCAATCAGCAAGTGCCGCTCGTCCGGAGAATGCGGGTTGTTGGTGACGTAGATCCCGCGCAGGATCGCGTTCTGGCCTTCTTTGAGGTTCTTCCAGCCAACAAGCGTTTTCATCAGGCTGTTCTTGGCATCTTCGAGCGATGCAAAGAATTTGGCACTGTCAGCTGCCTGACCCAAGGCGAGTTCAGCGACTTTCAATTTCGCTTTGGTTCCGCTTTGCAAAGCGGCATCCGCCTGACCATTTGCTACATCGCGCGAAAGCGTCGATGTAACTGTGACAATCGCGATGCACATTGTGAGTGCACCGGCCAAGAACATAACAGCAAGTTTAGTTGAAAGCCGCTTACGCATAGGTCCCCCCAGAATTCGAGCGAACCCTAGGAAAGAATCGGAAATTATTGGTTAACTAGTAAAAATCCCTACCGTTAAAACTGCAGACATCTTTAGAAGCATTTGCTCCAGTGTAAATGTCTGCCGAAACCTCGAGGAACGCTCGGTTTAAGGGTCACTGATCAGAATCGAGGAACAAACCCATTTGCGGCCCATCCGGCCGCGACGGCACAGCAAGACCAAGATGCGAGAATGCGGTTGGCGTCAATATGCGTCCACGCGGCGTCCGCTGCAAAAATCCGTTTTGTATAAGGTAGGGTTCCACGATTTCCTCAATCGCGTCGCGCGGTTCCGATAGGGCGGCTGCAATCGTCTCAATCCCAACCGGGCCACCGCTGAAGTTGACGGCGATCTGATTGAGATAACGCCGATCCAGGCTATCGAGCCCGGCGCCATCGACCTCCAGCTGCCGCAAGGCCTTGTCCGCCAGGGCTCGGTCGACCTTCTCAGCACCTTCAAAAACTGCAAAGTCCCGAACCCGGCGCAGCAGGCGACCCGCGATCCGGGGCGTTCCGCGGGACCGTTTTGCGATCTCATGGGCGCCGTCTTCCGCCATACCAATCCCAAGGATGGACGCGCCACGTTTTACGATATGCTCCAGCTCCGGCACCGTATAGAACTCAAGACGCACCGGAATACCAAACCGGTCGCGCAGAGGCGTTGTGAGAAGTCCGAGACGCGTGGTGGCTGCAACCAGTGTGAATTTCGCAAGATCAATCTTCACTGAGCGCGCGGCTGGCCCCTCTCCGATGATCAGATCCAGCTGATAGTCTTCCATCGCAGGATAGAGGACTTCCTCAACGGCCGGATTGAGTCGATGGATCTCGTCAATAAAAAGAACGTCGCGCTCTTCCAGGTTTGTCAGAAGAGCTGCCAGGTCACCCGCCTTGGCAATGACCGGGCCGGAAGTCGCCCGGAAGTTCACGCCAAGTTCGCGCGCCATAATCTGGGCAAGGGTTGTTTTGCCGAGCCCGGGAGGCCCGACGAACAAGACGTGGTCCAGCGCTTCCCCACGCGCCTTGGCCGCACCAATGAAGACCTTCAGATTCGCTCGGGCTTGCGCCTGGCCGACAAAGTCATCAAGCGCTTGCGGGCGCATTGTGCTGTCGATCTCATCGCCCCGGATTTCCGGAGAGACGATGCGCTGGTCATCCGACATGGCTGACCACCACGAACAACAAGACGAGCAAGGACAGAGAGTAGGCGACTCGGATGGCATAGAATTTCCGGAACTGTTTCCGGACAAAAGGGTCATCGGTCTCAATCCGGCGCCCCTTGATCGCAAACGGCCGATCACCAACCGTCAGAGAAAACCGATGGTCCAGATACATGATCCCGCCGATCCCGAGCACGACGAAAGAAATCGCAATAACGGCATAGGTAAAAACAATCATCCCGCTAGCTCCTTCAGCCCAAGACGTATCAAGGTTTCCGTTGTCGCATCTTCACCCGCAGACTGCATCGCCTTGGCAACAGCGGCACTCGCCTGAGGTTGCCCATAACCAAGATTTGTCAAGGCCGATACGGCCTCTGCCACAGGACGAGCCGCCACATTGTCCGCCACCGTCTGAGAGACAGCTATCGTATCCTGATCAATGCTCGCAAGGCCGGGCGCCTTGTCTTTCAGCTCGCTGAGGATCCGCTCTGCAACCCGCTTGCCCACACCTGGCGCACGCGAGATCGTGGCCTTGTCGCCCAGCGCGATCGCATTGGCAACTTCGCTTGCCTTCAAAATCCCGAGTATGCCCAGCGCCACCTTTGCACCAACGCCCTGCACCGTCATCAGGATGCGGAACCATTCCCGTTCGGTTTCCGCTGCAAATCCATAAAGGCGAATCATGTCTTCGCGCACGATTGTCTCGATAAACAGAACGGCTGCTTCCCCAGCCCGCGGCAGCGCTTGCAAAATCCGGGACGGGCAATGCACCTGGTACCCGACGCCATGAACATCAAGGATCACGTGATCCTCTCCATAGCTGTCGATTGTTCCCTTCAGTTTCCCGATCATGCAGCCCCCAAGGCTTTGAGTTGCGCAGCTGTGCTCGCCCGGTGCTGGGCATGACAGATGGCAATCGCAAGTGCATCTGCTGCGTCATCTGAATTGAAGGTTGCCCGTGGCATCAAGACCTTCACCATAGCCCGGATCTGTTCTTTTTCCGCGTGCCCGGTCCCGACCACGGTTTTCTTCACCAGATTCGGAGCATATTCCGCGACCGATAGCCCGGCCAGCGAAGGAACAAGAAGCGCCACGCCGCGCGCTTGACCGAGCTTCAGAGTTGCCCCTGCATCCTTGTTGACAAAGGTGTGCTCGACGGCGGCCTCTGCCGGATTGTGCTGACGCACAACAGCGGTCAACCCGTCATGCAACTCGACCAGGCGCTCTGCAAGGCTCTTCTTGTTATCGGAAGTCACCGTCCCTGAGGCAATGAAGGAGAGCCGGTTTCCAGCCGCCTCGATCATGCCCCACCCGGTCCGCCGGAGGCCGGGGTCAATGCCCAGCAATCGAATCGCATGTGTCATGGAACAAATCGGTAACAAAACTTGCCCATTGACGCCAGCTAAAGCGCTGCTTACGAACATTTCCCACAGCGCCCTGCCGCAAATTGCGAGATTGCATGTTCGACACTCTGGCGTCTTTTTCCCCGCAGTTGCTGGTTTTTCTGGCGGTGATCCTGTTTGTTGCCGGGTATATCCGAGGCTTTGCAGGATTTGGCGCAGGAATGATTTTCATGCCGGTCGCCGCAAGTGTGATGCTCCCCTCAACGGCGGCCGCCACATTTCTCTTTATCGACAGCATCGTCTCCTTACCTCTGGTCCGCCGGGCGATCCATTTGTGTGACTGGTCGACGGTGCTTCCTGCAGTGATTGGATCTGTCCTATTTGTCCATGCCGGAGCGTGGCTTCTGGCGACTATGGATGTATTGACCTTGCGTTGGATAATAAGTGCTGTCGTCGCAGGCACCCTGGCGCTCGTGGTGTCCGGTTGGCGCTATCAGAAACACCCAACACCTCAGGTTTCATTTGGCGTTGGAGCAGTGTCCGGAGTTCTGGGCGGTGTCTCACAGGTATCTGCACCGCCGGTTGCTGCTTTCTGGCTTTCCGGCAGGAACGACACACCAGTCATCCGCGCCAACCTCATTATGTTTTTCCCGCTGGCAAGCATAGGAACTTTTGCCGCCTACATACTGAATGGATTTTTCACGGTTGAAGTCGCCCGGCTTCTCGTCCTCGCCATACCGGTATACGGAATTGCGCTTTATCTCGGGTCCAAAGGCTTTACCGGTTCAAATCAGCGGACATACAGATGGATCGCAAACCTGCTCATCGCCATTGCAGCCATTACCAGCCTGCCACTACTAGACCCCTTACTCCGTTAGTTTCGCCTGCCACTTGGTAGACTTTTCTCGCATCAAACGGTCAAGTTCTGCCGAAAACTCTTCCGAAGTTTCGCACGTTTGAGCCAAAACACTTAAGGCAACCAATGCCGCATCGGCCGCTTCCTCGCGCACATCGTGAAGGGTATGCACTTTGTAGGCACTTCCGGGCGCATCAGTGACAGACAGCACAGCTTCAGCCAATTCGCCGGTCTACTCGGACAGTTTCAAGGTGCGTTGAAGGAGAGACTTCGGATCCGCTTCGGTGAGTTCGAAAATTTGAAACATATCGTTGAGCCTTGGATTCAATGATCAAAATGAAAAACCCCGGAAAATCCGGGGTTTGACAATCGGTGTTTTAAAGATCTTAGGAAGCCAGTTGCGCCATGGTTTCTTCATCAACATCGAAGTTGGTGTAGACGTTCTGGACGTCATCATCATCTTCCAGCATGTCGATCAGTTTCATCAGCGTCTGGGCCTTGTCGGCATCAACGGGAGTCAGGTTCTGCGGCTTCCAGATGATTTTTGTGGAGTCTGCTTCGCCCAGCGCCTCTTCCAATGCCTTTGCGACATCGTTGAGATCTTCAAATGCTGTATAGATCGTGTGTCCGTTTTCATCGGATTGAACGTCTTCAGCACCAGCTTCGATGGCCGCTTCAAGAACAGCATCCGCCTCGCCAGCTTCCGGCTTGTAGATGATCTCGCCAACACGGTCGAACATGAAAGACACAGAACCGGTTTCGCCAAGAGACCCGCCACACTTGGTGAAGTAGGAGCGAATGTTGGACGCCGACCGATTGCGGTTATCTGTCAGGGCTTCAACGACAACAGCAACGCCAGCCGGACCATAACCCTCATAGCGAATTTCGTCATAACTTTCAGCATCACCAGCTTGCGACTTGTTAATCGCGCGCTGAATGTTGTCTTTCGGCATGGACTGAGCTTTGGCGTTGTTCACCGCCAGGCGCAAACGCGGATTGGAGTCCGGATCAGGGTCTCCCATCTTCGCTGCGACAGTAATTTCCTTGGACAGTTTAGAGAACATCTTGGAACGAACGGCGTCCTGACGTCCCTTGCGGTGCATGATGTTCTTGAATTTTGAATGGCCTGCCATGGCTCTTCTCGGCTCTCAGTCGGATTTGCTTTTAACGAAAACTGCGCCGCTTATATGCAAGTTGGCGCGGAAAATCCAGTTCCTGAAAATGCGGAACTAGCTTGCGGCCCAGAAAGGCGGCAGGACCGGCTCAAGACGCCCGCCGATTCTGACCGGCGCTATCGCTTGGGCCAGTCCGGTCCGATCATCTGTTTCGATCGCTACACCACAAATGGTCGGGGCACCTGTCGCCGGCGTGAATCTGGAGCCTGGGATCTTGCGCTGAAAGCGATTGACCGGCTCTTCCTTATCCATGCCCAGCACACTGTCATAAGCACCGCACATGCCGGCATCCGACATGTAGGCCGTGCCGTTTTCCAAAATCTGGTGATCTGCCGTCGGAACATGGGTATGCGTGCCAACCACCAGGCTGACCCGGCCGTCAAGGAAGTGGCCCATCGCCTGTTTCTCGCTGGTAGCTTCTGCATGAACATCAATAATAATGGCATCTGCGACATCTGCGAGCGGGCAATCGCCAACCACCTTGTCAATCGCCGCAAACGGATCATCGAGAGCATCCATGTAGACACGCCCCATGACGTTCGCGACCATGACCTGGGCGCCATTGCGCGCTGTAAAAAGATGCGCGCCCCGGCCAGGCGTCCCGGCCGGGTAGTTGACCGGCCGCAGCAAACGGTCCTGACGTTCGATGTAGACGAGTGTATCCCGCTGGTCCCAAACATGGTTGCCAGTGGTCACCACATCTGCACCAGCATCCAACACGTCTTGGAGGATCACTTCGGTGATGCCGAAACCGGATGCTGAGTTTTCACCGTTGACGATGACAAAATCGAGCTGCTGTTCTTCTACCAGGTCCGGCAGTTGTTCAATGACTGCCGTTCGGCCGACACGGCCCACCAAATCCCCCAGAAAAAGAATACGCATCAAACCTCACAGCACGCGGACTTTGCCAAACGGCCATCCATTAGCAGAACGATCGGTAGCCGTCTTCCGTTAATATCCCAGCGAGGGGTCTGTCGTGCTCTTCTGCCGGGACAAGCTCCACTTCCTGCAAGGCAAACGCAAGGCCAATGCAAAGAAGCGGCCCTGATTTCTCAAGAGCAGAAATCGCGGTGTCATAATGGCCTTTGCCGTACCCGATCCGATTGCCCTGCCGGTCGAACCCCGCAAGCGGCATCAACAGAACATCCGGGCGCAACTCTTCTGCATCTAGTCCGGGTGCCATTGTGCCAAAACCGGCATCTTCCATTGCACATCCACGGTCCAGCTTCCGGAAAATCAAATGAGGGTCTGCGACAACTGGCAAACACAAGGTATGGCCGCTTTGACGAAGACGGTCGAGCAGCGGACGCGGATCGATCTCGTCCCGGATCGGCCAAAAACCTGCAACGATTGCCCCAGCGGGGATCGGGAGATCAGAAACGTGATCGGCGAGCGCCAAGCTTTTCTCGATCCGCACGACCTCGGCCATGGCCTTGCGGCGCGCCAAAGCTTCTTTGCGGAGCTGATGTTTTTCGTCTGCGAGTGAAAGGTTTGAAGTCATGGGCGCTCATATCATCTAATTTGACCGGCCCGGCTTGAACGAGACATGCTCAAGCTGCGTAGCCACCCGACCGTTGGATGTGCAATCCCGGAGAACCTACAAAGTAGGTGGGCGCCGTATGCAACGGACCACGGCCCAAAGCAGGGACAGCTCCCTAAGGAATGCGTAAGGCCCCGGGGATAAGTGTCCTGACAAATCGGGCAGCCACGATTACCGCATATAGAGGCAAGCCCGCGCAATTACCAGTGCGGCGCCGCGTTGATCACAAACGAAGTCTTGGGAAGTGCGGATTTGGCCGCTCAGTCATTGGCCGTTCGCAGGCTCTTCGTAAGTCCGTCGGCAAGGCTTTCGATGCGCGCCGCAGCGGTGTTTACGGCTCTCGAAAGATCCTGTTCATTCTGGCTCATATTATTGAGGGCAGCCACTTGCTGATCTTTGGCAGCCGCCAATTCCTGCTCAAGCCGTGTGACTTTACGTTCCAGTTCCGACAACTGATCGGTTGCCATGATGCCGGCCATCACAGTCAGGCGCTGATCACCGATCTCACCAAAAGCCGATTTGAGCTCGCCAATCCAGCCATCGAACCGCGCAGCCAACCCTTCGAGGCGCTGCTCTTCGCCATCATCACACGCCATCCGAAAAGACTTGCCATTGATGGTTACGCTAATCTGAGCCAAACCGCATCAGCCTCCGTGGGTGTCCAAAACGCTGCGGATCGTTTCCATGGCCGTAACCAACCGGCGGGAAACATCTTTGTTGGCTTCTTCAAGCCGGGACGCGCGCGCTTCACTTTCGTCCAAAAAGGCAGCCAACTGAGACCTGTCCTCGCCCATACGCTGGAGGTCATCCTGAAGTGAGTTAAGAGAGCGATCAGCATCCAAACGGCGCTGGACGGCAGTCTCCAACTGGCCGAGGGCGGATTCAAGGCGCTTTACGGCATCGGACAGGCTCGTCTTTTCCATGACATCGACTTCCGCCATATAAAGCGTCACCTCAATCCCTCTTGGAGCGGTTTTTACCGCTTTGTGTTATGCCTTACCCTCAGCGTAGCTTTTCGCATAAAAAAAGCAGCGTCCGCAAACAACCAGCGGGTTTCGCGCTTTTCCTGGCAACCTGATAAATCAAAAAAGGTAAATCCGGCTCCGGCAGCTGAGATTAGGTGCACCATATTCTTCCCGTCAATGGCGCCATTGTTAGTTTCCTCAATTCGATAACCCCCAAATGCGGAATTTATTCCCTCTTTCGCTATTCAGGGCTTTATTGACTCGCTGACCGTTCCTGATATTTGTCTGGCGCCTGATCGGAACTGACAACAGTTGCCTTTAAAGAAACACCGCACCTTACAACTCCACGCCGGACGGTCCACGCTGGCGGCAGGGGCTCCAACGCAAGCGACGGGACACAGATGAGCGATCTTGAAAAACACCAGCGCATGGCGAATGCAATCCGCTTTCTTGCCATTGATGCCGTGGAACAGGCCAAATCCGGACACCCCGGATTGCCAATGGGCGCGGCCGATATCGCCACTGTCCTTTTTACAGAATTTCTGAAGTTTGACCCGACCGCGCCGAACTGGGCTGACCGCGACCGGTTTGTTCTGTCGGCGGGTCACGGATCCATGTTGCTTTACAGCCTGCTATATCTGCTCGGCTATGAAGACTTCCCGCTCGAAGAATTGAAAAACTTCCGTCAACTCGGCGCAAAGACCGCCGGTCACCCGGAGTTCGGTCATGGTGCGGGTATCGAAACGACCACAGGCCCGCTGGGTCAGGGGCTCGGCAATGCCGTCGGTATGGCGATCGCAGAGCGGTTACAAGAAGAGCGTTTCGGCAAGGAACTCGTCAATCACTATACCTACGTTCTGGCCGGCGACGGTTGCTTGATGGAAGGCATCAGTCAGGAGGCTCTGTCGCTGGCAGGTCACCTGAAACTGAACAAACTGATCGTAATCTGGGATGACAACGGCATCTCGATCGACGGCGCTGTCAGCATTACGGACTCCACGGATCAAGTTGCCCGTTTTGCTGCTTCTGGATGGAACACGCTGAATGTCGACGGGCATGACCCTGATGGCATCGCGGCTGCAATCCGGCAGGCACAGGCCAGCGACAAACCAACACTGATCGCAGCGAAAACAACCATCGGCTTCGGCGCCCCGACAAAGGCCGGTACGGCCAAGGTACACGGCGCTCCCCTCGGTGCTGAGGAAATCGCAGGTACCCGCGAAACACTGAACTGGCCGCATGAGCCGTTTGAGGTTCCAAGCGATATTCTGGACGCCTGGCGCATTGCCGGCCTTCGTTCAGCCCACGCTCACAAGAATTGGCAGAAACGCTTCAACGATGCGGACACCGAAACCCGCGCCGAATTTGAACGCCGCAATCGCGGTGATCTTCCGGCAGGATTTGAGCAGGCGGTCCTAGACTACAAGAAGAAGCTTGCCGAAGAACAGCCGACAATGGCAACGCGCAAAGCGTCCGAGGCTGTTCTTGGAGTCATCAACGGCGTTATCCCGGAAACGATCGGTGGTTCTGCCGATCTGACCGGGTCCAACAACACCAAAACGGCCCAGACCAACCCGGTCACCCCGGAGGACTTCTCAGGCCGCTACATCCACTACGGCATTCGCGAACACGGCATGGCAGCCGCGATGAACGGCATGGCCCTGCATGGCGGCCTGATCCCCTATTCCGGCGGGTTCCTGATTTTCTCCGACTACTGCCGTCCATCGATCCGCCTCGCAGCCCTGATGAACCAGCGCGTCATTCATGTCATGACGCACGATTCGATCGGTCTGGGGGAAGACGGCCCGACCCACCAGCCGGTTGAACACTTCGCAGCCCTTCGGGCGATCCCGAACCTAACGTTCTTCCGTCCCGCTGATATCACCGAGACACTGGAATGCTGGCAATTGTCGCTGGAGAACAAGGATGGACCGTCCGTTCTTGCCCTGACACGACAAAACCTGCCATCTCAGCGCAAAACTTATGAAGAGAAGAACCTAAGCGCAAACGGCGCCTACGTTCTGATCGAAAGCGAAGATGACGCTGCGGTCACGATCTTTGCCTCAGGTTCTGAGGTGGAGATCGCCGTTGACGCGCACAAGGAACTGACGGACTCAGGCGTTACCGCTCGCGTTGTTTCCGTGCCAAGCTTCGAGCTCTTCGAAGCACAGTCTGCAGATTACAAAGAGGCCGTCATCGGCTCCAGTCCGGTCAAGATTGCCGTCGAGGCCGGCATCCGCATGGGGTGGGACCGGTTTATCGGCAATGACGGTCTGTTCATCGGCATGACCGGATTTGGTGCCAGCGCGCCTTACAAGGAATTGTACGAGCACTTCGGCATCACAAAGGATGCCGTCGTTGCGGCGGCCAAGGAAAAGCTCAACGTTTAATGTATTGTGTCCCGGCAGTGTGCGGCGTCTCTTCACACTGCCGGGACTTTTTTGGCAATTATTTTGCCTTTTAAATCGATTAGATATAGTAACCTATTGATAGGCGCAGGGCCTAAGCTGGCCCCAAATGCGGGAGAAAACTATGGTAACCAAGGTAGCAATCAACGGCTTTGGCCGCATCGGCCGCAACGTTCTGCGTGCCATTATCGAATCTGGCCGCACTGATATTGAGGTCGTCGGCATCAACGATCTCGGCCCGGTCGAGACCAACGCGCACCTGCTGCGCTACGATTCCGTCCACGGCAAATTTCCGGCAACGGTCACAGTTGACGGGGACACGATTTCCATCGACGGCGGCAAACCGATCAAGGTAACCGCGATCCGCGACCCGAAAGATCTTCCCTGGGGAGAACTGGGTGTCGACATCACCATGGAATGCACAGGCATTTTCAATTCGAAGGACAAGGCTGCCGCGCACCTCGATGCTGGCGCAAAACGCGTCCTCGTATCTGCACCGGCGTCTGGCGCCGACAAGACAATTGTTTACGGCGTCAACCATGACACGCTGGCGGCTGAAGACCTTGTCGTTTCCAACGCATCCTGCACCACCAACTGTCTGGCACCGGTCGCCAAGGTCCTGCACGATTCCGTCGGCATCGAAAAAGGCATGATGACGACCATTCACTCCTACACCGGTGACCAGCCGACATTGGATACGATGCACAAGGATCTTTACCGTGCCCGTGCAGCGGCCATGTCCATGATCCCGACATCAACCGGTGCAGCGAAAGCTGTCGGCCTCGTCCTGCCGGAACTGAACGGCAAGCTGGACGGCTTCGCAATGCGCGTTCCAACCCCGAATGTTTCTGTGGTTGACCTCAAGTTCATCGCCAAACGCCAAACCACGGTTGAAGAAATCAATGCAGCTGTCAAAGCGGCAGCTGGCGGCGCACTCAAAGGCGTTCTCGGCTACACCGAAGACAAGAACGTATCCGTTGACTTCAACCACGACCCGCACTCCTCGATCTTCCATATGGATCAGACCAAGGTCATGGACGGTACGATGGTGTCGGTGCTGTCCTGGTATGACAACGAGTGGGGCTTCTCCAACCGGATGGCGGACACGGCCATCGCCATGGCAAAACTGATTTAAAACATGGTCTGGATGGACAGCCATCTGCTATGACATATAGGCGGATGCAGGTCTCCTGCATCCGCTTTTTGTTTGCTTAAAACATCCAACCTGGGGGCACGCTTGCTCGAGCTTTTCACTGTAATTTCACTGACGATTGTTGTTGCCATTGTTCCCGGCCCCGACTTCGCCGTTGTTCTTCGCAACGCGCTCATCGGTGGTCGTTTGGCCGGTATCATGACCGCACTTGGCATCGCCCTCGCCTTAGGCGTTCACGTTACCTACGCCCTCGCCGGAATTGGCCTCATCGTCTCGCAATCCATTTTTCTCTTTAATGCACTCAAGCTCATCGGCGCAGCATATCTGGTGTTTCTAGGTGTCACCATGTACCGGACAGCTTCAAGGGAAATGCCGGCAGACAGCGCGCTTGCTGGTATGCCCCCGCTAAAGGCTCTGCGCTGGGGTTTCTTCACCAACGTGACCAATCCCAAGGCGACAATGTTCGCTCTCAGCGTCTTTCTGCAGGTCACCTCCCCGGAAACACCGCTTTGGACCAAGGTCAGCTATGGCGTGATCATGGCAAGCGGCGTATTCCTTTGGTTCGTGCTCGTCACTTTCTTCTTCACGCTGCCGCCAGTGCGCCAGCAATTCATCCGCGCAAAACTCTGGATGGAACGGTCCTTCGGCGTTCTCTTGACCCTTTTCGGGATCGGTATCGCTGTTACAACCAGTTCAACCCGCCCCTGACAACTAGGTGGATCTCATGACTTTCAAGACACTCGACGACATCACCGATCTTGCTGGCAAACGTGTCCTCGTGCGCGTTGATCTCAACGTTCCGATGGACAACTACAAAGTCACCGACACAACCCGTATCGAACGGGTTCTGCCGACAATCAAAGAACTCTCCGAAAAAGGCGCCAAGGTCATTCTGCTCGCGCATTTTGGCCGACCGAAAGGTGAAAAGGTCAAGGAAATGTCCCTTGCGCCGGTCACACGAGCCGTTTCTGATTTGCTTGGCAAGACCGTTGGCTTCGTGGAAGACTGCATCGGCCCCTCGGCGGCCGGCGCGGTTGCGGTCATGCAAAACGGCCAGGTTCTTCTGATGGAAAACACGCGTTTCCACAAAGGCGAAGAAAAGAACGATCCGGAGTTTGCAAAAGCGCTCGCAGCCAATGGCGACATATATGTGAATGATGCGTTTTCCGCCGCTCACCGGGCGCATGGTTCGACGGAAGGCATCGCCCAGCTGCTTCCGGCATATGCAGGCCGCACGATGCAGGCAGAGCTAGTAGCACTCGGCTCCGCGCTTGGTGAACCCGTCCGCCCTGTTCTGGCTGTTGTAGGCGGCGCTAAGGTGTCGTCCAAAATCGACCTTCTGGAGAACCTCGTTGCCAAAGTGGACATGCTGGTGATTGGCGGTGGCATGGCCAACACTTTTCTGGCCGCCAAAGGCGTAGATGTCGGCAAGTCGCTGTGCGAACATGACCTCGCCGGCACGGCAACTAAGATCATGGCCGCTGCAGAAACAGCTGGCTGCGAAATCGTGCTGCCGGTCGATGCCGTTGTCGCCAAGGAGTTCAAGGCAGGCGCGGACAACGAGACCGTGTCGGTGGACGCTATACCAGCGGATGGCATGATCCTGGATGTTGGCGCGGCGTCCGTTGAGGTGGTGAAGTCGAAAATCGACGCTGCCAAGACCCTGGTCTGGAATGGCCCCCTCGGTGCCTTTGAAATCGCCCCGTTTGATATTGCGACTGTGGCGGCTGCCAAACACGCGGCCGAGAACACCAAATCCGGCAAACTGAATTCTGTTGCCGGTGGGGGTGATACGGTGGCAGCCCTCAATCATGCAGGAGCTGCAAGCGATTTCTCTTATGTATCGACCGCAGGCGGCGCGTTCCTTGAGTGGCTTGAAGGCAAGGAACTGCCGGGCGTAAAGGCTTTGGAGAGCTGATCTACAACGCTTTGGGAGATTGAAATGCAACGCGCCTTCACAAACATCCTGACAGAAGAGGTCGCGGTCACCGCGGCCTTTTATCAGCAGCTCTTTGGTTACACGGCGAAGTTCTCTTCTGACTGGTTTGTAAACTTGGAGGCCCCTGATCAAACGGGTTTGGAGCTCGGCATACTTCTCGCAAGCCATGAGATTGTGCCCGAGGCCGCTCGGCATCAACCCGCAGGCATCATCTTGACGTATGTCCTTGATGATTGTGATGCTGTTCACAACAGAGCATTGGAGTTGGGTGCAAACATCATCGAAGCGCCGCGCGACATGCCATATGGACAACGCCGGATGATCTTGAGCGATCCATCAGGAACAATCATTGATGTGAGCTCACTGATCCAGGCTGGCAGTTGAGTTCTTGAAAACACCTCAATTAATTCACAGGTCAAATTAATCACAACCGGGTAGAAACCGGCATCACCTTGAAATTAAATTGATTTAAGAAACCTCTCGCCCCTTTTCCTCTGCCGGATTCTTGATAGAACCACCGGAGATTGACGCACCGCAACACCCGGATCGTAAAACAACCCCAAAGTGGACGCTGCGATACCGGCTTCTGGGAGACATAAATGGCCCGCATTACACTCCGCCAGCTGCTTGATCACGCTGCCGAAAACGACTACGGCGTGCCGGCATTCAACATCAACAACATGGAACAGGCGCTGGCCATCATGTCCGCCGCTGACCAGACCGATTCTCCGGTGATTATTCAGGCCTCCCGCGGTGCCCGGGCCTACGCACATGATGTTATGCTGAAGCACATGATGGACGCGGTTGTCGAAATCTACCCGCACATCCCAGTTTGCGTTCACCTGGACCACGGCAATGCGGCCCAAACCTGCATGACGGCCATTCAGGCGGGCTTTACATCCGTCATGATGGACGGCTCTCTGGAAGCGGACGGCAAAACTCCTGCGTCATGGGATTACAACGTCGGCGTTACAAAAACCGTGACCGACATGGCGCATCTCGGCGGCATCTCGGTCGAAGGTGAATTGGGTGTCCTCGGCTCCCTTGAAACCGGCATGGGCGACAAGGAAGACGGTCACGGTGCAGAAGGCAAGCTGACAGAAGATCAGCTCCTGACCGATCCGGATGAAGCGGTAAAATTCGTCAAGGAAACTAAGGTGGACGCGCTGGCAATTGCCATGGGCACAAGCCACGGCGCCTACAAATTCACCCGCAAGCCAGACGGTGATATCCTTGCCATGCACGTGATCGAAGAGATCCACCGCCGCCTGCCGGACACACATCTTGTGATGCACGGGTCCTCTTCGGTACCCCAGGATCTTCAGGACATCATCAACCAGTATGGCGGGGAAATGCCGCAAACCTGGGGTGTGCCGGTTGAAGAAATCCAGCGTGGGATCAAAAACGGCGTGCGCAAGGTCAACATCGATACCGACAACCGCATGGCGATGACGGGCCAGATCCGCAAGATCTTGCAGGAAAACCCTGGCGAATTCGATCCTCGCAAATACTTGAAGCCGGCACGTGAGGCAATGCAAAAGCTCTGTGTGGCCCGTCTGGAAGCGTTCAACACCGCAGGCCAAGCATCCAAGATCAAGAAAATCGTTACGCTGTCCGACATGGCAGTCCGCTACGAGAACGGCAGCCTGGATCCGAAGATCGCCTAAGAACTGGCAGCATCTGGCAAGCTGGTCAGATCAAAATCTTGAAAGAGGGACCTTGCGTCCCTCTTTCGCCGTCTTTAGGGACAAGAAACAGCGACAATGAGTTGCCAGGTTTAAAGATACATCAGGACAGACATTCGTGAACCGACCCCGCCTATTCCTTGTGACACCGCCTGCGTTCGATACGGCAACGGTTGCAGATCAGCTGAAGCAAGCTTTCACGGGCGGAGATATCGCATGTGTGATGATCTACATGCCAGGTGCGTCAACAAAAGACATTCAGGCTGCGGCAGATATTCTTGTCCCGATCATCCAGGACGGCGGCGCAGCTGCTCTGGTCTATGGTGACACACAAGCGGCGGGTCGCTCGGGCGCCGATGGGGTCCATGTCGACAAGTCCCTTGAGGATGTGAGACTGGCAGTGGAGAGCTTTCAGCCAGACCGGGTCGTCGGAACAGGTGGAACCAAAACGAAACATGATGCCATGGAATGGGCAGAGACCGGCGTCGACTACCTGCTCTTCGGCAAGCTGGATCTGACGGAAAAAGAAACTGCCCACGACAAGACCCTGTCCGGTGCCAATTGGTGGGCGGAACTTTTCGAGACACCTTGTGTCGCCCTGGCGGGCAACACACTTGAAACACTTGCCGAGGTGGCGGCCACTGGCGCCGACTTCGTTGCCCTGAAGGACGCTGTCTGGCATTCTGAAGACATCGCCAAGACAATTTCAGATGCCAACACGGTGCTTGAAGCGCACCCGTTCCCGGAGGTTGACTGACAGCCGTATGAGAGGTCTCAAACCGGCCATGGATAAACTGACCACCACCCCCGTGGTTCGGCATACTGCAGCGGCAGCATTCGTGTCTGCAGCTTTGATTGGATTGCCCTTAGCCGCATCCGGACAAACGGAAACACCGGCGGCAGATATCTCGGCAGTTGAAGCTCCAGGCACTGCGAAACTTCCTGCACTTGTCGATGTCACGACACGGGACAAAACCATTGCCAGCCTGATCGATTCTGGGCCCCCGTCTCTGGCCGATGGGGAAACGGCTTCCTCGGACACAGCCTACAGCGCATTCCAGCGCGGCTGGCATTTGACCGCTTTGGCCCTGGCAACGCCGCTCGCGGAGAACGGCGACCGATCCGCGCAAGCGTTGTTGGGTGTTCTCCATGAGGCAGGGCTTGGCATCAAGCAGGACAAGGCAAAAGCTGCGGACTGGTATGGTCTTGCAGCGGCACAAGGCGACAATGGGTCTGCGCTTCAGCTCGCGCAACTATACCTGCTCGGCGATGCCATACCGCAGGACAAGGCCAAGGCAGCCGAACTCTTCGAACAAGCTGCCGAAGCGGACAACCCTTCCGCGCTCTATAATCTTGCGATCCTTTACAAGGAGGGCGAGGGGCGGCCTTACAATGAGGAAAAGGCACGGGAACTTCTCGAAGAAGCTGCTCAATTGAACGACCCAGAAGCGCAATACACGCTCGCATTGGCGTATCTTGAATCTGGTGACGGTCTCAATGATCCTGGCAAAGGTGCCTTCTGGATGGGGCGCGCTGCCCGCAGAGGTCATACCTTTGCGCAAGTCTACTACGGCATCCTCCGGTTTCAGGGCCGCGGCGTAGATCCAGATGAAAGCGAAGCTGCAGATTGGTTTGAACGCGCAGCAACTGCTGGAAACCCTGTTGCCATGAACCGGCTTGCCCGGATCTATGCGTATGGCCGCGGGCGCGAGCATAACAATGCTGCGGCTGCTGGATGGCATCTTATTGCCCGGACACTTGGAGTTTCCGACCCGACACTGGACGGCATCTTCGGGACCTTGGATGACGAGACGCTTGCTGCCGCAAGAAAGCTGGCTGAGCAGTATTCCGCGACCTTGATGGCACCATCGGACGAATCGTACCTGAACTCTCCGTAATCCTGGCAATTGCCCGACTGTTTGTGGCCGGAGCTCGCTTTTTTCCTTGAAAGAAGCGAGCATTTATGGTGGACAGGCGCAATCCATTGTTGGCGCGGTCTATTGAACTGATTTTTGCGCCGTACAAGATCCAGACAAATCAAAAATCGGTCGTTCCATGAAAATCAACGGTAACGAAATCAAGCCGGGCAACGTGCTTCAGCATCAGGAAACCCTGTGGGCCGTCGTCAAGGTTCAACACGTAAAGCCTGGAAAGGGCGGTGCGTTTGCGCAGGTCGAAATGAAAAACCTGCTCGACGGCCGCAAGCTCAATGAGCGCTTCCGGTCTGAAGATAAAGTCGAGCGCGTCCGTCTTGAGCAGAAGGACTTCCAGTACCTTTACACGCAAGACGACATGCTGATCTTCATGGACACAGAGACCTACGAACAGCTGGAATTGCAGACAGAGTTTGTCGGCGATCGTGCCGCCTTCCTGCAGGACGGCATGATGGTGACCGTGGAACTTCATGAAGAGCGCCCGATCGGTATCACTCTGCCGCAACACGTCACGCTGGAAATCAGCGAAGCCGATGCGGTCGTGAAAGGCCAGACCCAGTCTTCATCCTACAAGCCGGCGCTCATGGAAAATGGCGTTCGCGTGATGGTGCCGCCGTTCATCACCGCTGGCGAAAAAATTATCGTCGACACCGGTACGCTGGAATACGTGAAGCGCGCAGACTGACGCCTCAACCAGCTGAAAATCTGGCGCAGCGGATCTGCCGTTGCGCCCAACAACAAGTGAAACAACATGGCCCGCACAGCAATCCTCAACGTCATGGTTCAAGCCGCGACCAAAGCCGGTCGCAGCCTCGTCCGTGACTTCGGTGAAGTTGAAAACCTGCAGGTATCCCGAAAAGGTCCTGGAGATTTCGTTTCGGCTGCCGACCGGAAAGCTGAGGAAATTGTGCGGTCCGAGCTGACCAAGGCCCGTCCGACTTTTGGCCTCGTTATGGAAGAAAGCGGTGAAGTTGAGGGAACGGACGGTCAGCATCGTTGGCACATTGATCCTCTCGACGGCACGACCAACTTTCTGCACGGCATTCCGATTTTCGCAACATCCATTGCACTTGAGCGGAACGGCGAGATCGTTGCCGGTGTGATCTACAATCCGGTCATGGACGAGCTGTACACCGCCGAACGTGGCCGTGGCGCTTTTCTCAACGACCGCAGACTTCGTGTTGCGGGACGGACAGAGCTGCCGGAGATGGTGTTCGGGACCGGCCTGCCATTCATCGGACGCGGTGATCATGGCCGCACACTGCGCGAGCTGCGCCACATCATGCCGGAAGTCGCTGGCATTCGCCGGGCTGGCGCCGCAGCGCTCGATCTGGCCTGGACAGCATCCGGCCGGCTCGACGGCTATTGGGAGCGCGACCTCAATTCCTGGGACATTGCAGCCGGCCTGTTGATGGTCCGCGAAGCGGGCGGCTTCGTCAGCGATCTGGACGGCAAATCCAAGATGCTGGAGACCGGCGATGTTGTGGTCGGCAATGAGGATGCCCATAAGCACCTCCTGCGCTTGCTTAAGAAAGCAGCGGCCCCGCAACAAGCATAACACCCCACATTCGCCCGCAAATGTCATTTACCGGCAGCCCCATGAGGCCTGCCGGTTTTTGGGCTTTCCAAATTTAATTGGGGTTGCCGGGCCGATTCACGGTTTCCAAGACGTTAAAAATCACGCTATCAATCAATGACCTCTGCAGAATGGTGATTGACAGCAAACATGGCACGTGAATTTGACCCCTACAGCTTGTCGAGCCCGAGGGCCTATCTGACGTTCATGATCATCTTTCTGGTGATCGTCGCTTTCATTGCCTTCATTCTATTTCCGCAAGTCTCAACAGCTTTCATGAGCAACCCGGGCCTTAACGGCCTGATTGTGTTTGTTGGTGCCTTTGGAGTTCTCCTCCTATTTGGCCGTGTCATTCGTTTGTTTCCGGAAATTGCATGGGTCAACAGCTTCCGTATCGGAGATCCTGCACTCGACACCCGGTCTCCCGTTCTGCTCGCACCAATGGCTGCCCTCCTTGGTAACAAATCCGGCGACATGGCGCTGACCCCGACGATTGCTCGTTCCATTCTCGATTCCATTGGCATGCGCCTTGAAGAATCCCGGGAAATTTCCCGTTACCTAACCGGGCTGCTGGTTTTTCTCGGTCTGCTCGGGACGTTTTGGGGCCTCTTGCAGACAGTGAGTTCGGTTGGCGCGACGATCCAGTCCTTGGATGTCGGCTCTGGCGATGCGAATGTCATCTTTGAGGACCTAAAAGCCGGCTTGGAAGCCCCATTGTCCGGCATGGGCACTGCGTTTTCATCATCCCTCTTCGGTCTGACAGGGTCTTTGATCCTCGGCTTTTTAGATCTGCAAGCAGGTCAGGCACAAAACCGCTTCTACAACGAACTGGAAGACTGGCTATCAACCGTCACGGACATCGATCCGGAAGACGGTATGTTTGCCTCCGGAGATTCCCCGGGCGTCGAACAGATCCAGGCTTCGATCTCAGCCTTGCAAAAAAGCGTTGAAGAAGGCGGCAGTAAAACCGCCTCCCAGGCCATGGCAAACCTCGCTGAAGGTATTCAGGGACTGGTCAAACATGTGCGCTCTGAACAGCAGATGATGCGCGACTGGGCGGAATCACAAGGCGAACAGCAAAAGCGGATCGAGGGTCTACTGGCCTCGATCTCCGCCGCATTCGATCGGGCGAAGGAGTAATCGCGGATGGCTGGCAGCCTCAGGTCGCGCCGCCGCGCCCAACAGACCGACTACTGGCCCGGCTTCGTCGATGCGATGGCCACACTCCTGTTGGTTATCATCTTCCTTTTGTCAATATTCATGATCGCGCAGTTTTTTCTCTCGCAGCAACTGTCCGGGCGCGACACGGTTCTGAACCGGCTGAACGCCCAAATCAGTGAACTGACTGAGCTGCTTGCACTGGAACGGGCCTCCTCTGGCGAACTGGAAGACACCATTCTTGGACTTCAGGCCAGTCTCAGCAGCGCTGAAGCTGAACAGTCTCGCCTGCTGGGCCTTCTGGAAAGCAGCTCGGGAGATGCCGAGGCAGCCGGCGGCAGAGCAGCACAACTCGAGAACCTCCTCGATGATGAGCGGCAGGTCAGCCAGGAGGCCTTGGCGCAGGTCGAACTGCTCAACCAGCAGATTGCAGCTCTTCGCCGTCAAATCGCAGCAGCCAACGCTGCCCTAGAAGCCTCTGAAGCCAAGGAAGCCGAAAGCCAGGCGAAGATCGCGAGCCTTGGCAGACGGCTGAACGCCGCTCTGGTGCAGCGGGTTCAAGAACTCTCGCGCTACCGTTCAGACTTTTTCGGAAGGCTGCGGGAAATCCTTTCCCAACGCTCCGACATTTCGGTTGTCGGCGACCGCTTTGTCTTCCAGTCGGAGGTGCTCTTTGATTCCGGCTCTGAGGACATCAACCCGGAAGGCCAGCAGGAACTGGACAAGCTTGCGGAGGCAATCCTCGAACTAAGCGGACAGATCCCGGATGAGATCAACTGGGTCTTGCGTGTGGATGGTCATACCGATGCCCGGCCGCTGTCCGGTACTGGACGCCTGCGCAACAACTGGGAATTGTCGGCAGCCCGTGCCATCTCGGTTGTCCGGTATCTCATTGAGAAGGGTGTCGACCCAAAACGGCTGGTAGCTGCGGGCTTTGGCGAGTTCCAACCTCTGGAAGAAGGTGAAACGCCGGATGCTTTGGCGAAAAACCGCCGGATCGAGCTGAAACTAACCGAGCGCTAAACCGCCGGACCCATCTCGATCTATGAAATCCGTTCTTTAAGGATAATTTCAGGAGGCAGTATTGCTCAAAGGTCGCTGCGATTGCGGAAAAGTCCGGTTTGAAGTCCCGGAAGTTAGAAAAACAGTCACGATCTGCCATTGCGGGCAATGCCGCCGCTCAAGTGGGCACACTTGGGCGTCGACCCACGCGCCTTTCAAGGAATTGCAGTTTACAACTGACGAAGGCCTGACTTGGTATGAGTCATCTGATTTTGCCAAACGCGGCTTTTGCAAATTCTGCGGATCCAGCCTGTTTTACCGCATGAACACCGAAGAAGGCATCGGAATAGCTGCCGGTTGCCTGGAGAGCCCGACAGGGTTGGAGATTGGCAAGCACATCTTTGTCAAAGACAAAGGTGACTACTATGACATCACCGACGATGCCCCACAGATCCAGAAATTTTAGCCGGCGCCTCCACCTCTACGAAGGTTAGGAAGAGAGAGAGACTCCGGGCTGGTTTGATTTCCACCATTGACATGTGAAACAAAAAACCACCGGATGACATGTCCCCCGGTGGCTCCAGAACTGTTACTGTAACAGGCGTTTAGAGCTTAGTTGAGCTGTCGTCGTCTGTTTCGCCGTCGCCATCTGTGTCTTTCGGGGAGTTCAGATTGGCGAACACGGCGTCGACATCGATCTCTTCTTCTTCCTCGCGCTTCGGCGCGGTAGTCGGATCGAGCGAGAACGCTGCAGCAATTGCATCTTCGCTGGTGCTGTCATCAACCGACATCAGCGTTTCCGCCGGCTCGCCTGCCATCGGCTGCGGTGCATTCTTCGCAGCCTTTTCGACTTCAATGTCGAGCTCAAGCTGGCTGCAGAGACCGAGCGTCACCGGATCGGATGGCGTCAGGTTCGCCGAGTTCCAGTGGGTCCGGTCGCGAATGGCGGCAATCGTCGGCTTGGTGGTTCCAACAAGACGCATGATCTGCGCGTCTTTCAACTCCGGGTGATTGCGCACCAGCCAGAGAATTGCATTCGGGCGGTCCTGACGGCGCGAAACCGGCGTGTAGCGCGGGCCTTTGCGTTTGGTTTCCGGGACAACAACCTTTGAGCCTTGCAGTTTGAGTTGGTAGTTCGGATCGTTCTGAGCACGTTCGACTTCTTCACGCGTCAACTGGCCGGTCAGAACTGGATCCAAACCCTTGATACCCTGAGCCGCTTCACCATCTGCAATGGCTTTCACTTCAAGCGGATGCAGCTTGCAGAATGTCGCGATCTGCGTGAAGCTCAGCGCAGTGTTGTCCACGAGCCAGACGGCAGTTGCTTTCGGCATAAGCGGCGTGTTCGCCATCGGTCAAATTCCTCTTGTCTGCTCCCCCCGGCCGGCAGGTCGGAAGAGCGGTGTTCCATTTCAATTTAATGGGAATTGGCGCGAATATAGGCTGAACGCGGCGGAAACGCAAATGATCTTGCGAACCACCACAGCGCCCAGGTCCGGTCGGTCTTCTAGGATCCGACCGTCATGACGATTTTACCAATGTGGCCAGAGCTTTCCATGCGCCGATGAGCTTCGGCAGCCTCACTCAACGGAAAGGTGGAATCGATCAACGGCTTGATCTGACCCGATTCGATCAATGGCCAGACTTTGGATCGGAGACTATCGGCAATGGCAGTCTTGAACGCATCATCTCTTGGCCGCAGCGTCGTACCGGTGTGTGTTAGCCGCTTCACCATGAGGCGCGAGAAATTCACGTCATGGGAAACACCGTTCAGGGTCGCGATCTGGCATATCCGGCCTTCAATGGCCGCAGCTTTCCAGTTCCGCTCAACATAATCTCCGCCAACCATATCCAGGATAACATCAACACCCTGTCCGCCAGTGACCTCAAGGATGACCTTCTCGAACGCCTGTTCCCGGTAATTGATGACGTGATCCGCACCAAGGGCTTTCACCGCTTCGATCTTCTCTGATGAACCGACCGTGGTGAACACTTCAGCACCGAAGGCTTTGGCCAACTGAATCGCACATGTGCCAATTCCGGACGCTCCACCATGAACCAGAAAGCGCTCGCCCTCCTGTAGACCGCAACGGTCGAAAACATTGGTCCATACAGTGAAGAATGTTTCCGGCAGCGCAGCCGCTTCCAGCACACTCATACCCGCCGGCACCGGCAAGGCATGACCCGCTGGCACCTTACAATACTCCGCATAGCCTCCGCCCGGGCAAAGAGCTGTCACTTTGTCACCGACAGAGTGCCCATGAACCGCTGCTCCGACAGCAACCACTTCACCGGCAACCTCAAGGCCTGGAAGATCCGATGCGCCCTTCGGAGGCGGATAAGCGCCCATTCGCTGAAGGACATCGGGGCGGTTCACACCTGCGGCCTCAACCCGGATCAGGATATCTCCGTCGCCCACGTCCGGCAGTGCGCGCTGTTCCAAAATGAGAACCTCCGGTCCACCCGGTTCTGAAATCGCAACAACTGTCATGGTGTCCGGCAAATTCTGCATATGGAACTGTCCTTATGATCCAAATTGGGACATACGGCTGCGCTTGTCCCGGTTCTATGGTAAATAATGGCCGAGTTTATGAGGATCAAACACGGGTGAGCAAGATTGCCATTCGCGTAGATCCAGCAGGAGATATGACATGGGCCTCTTTGACGATGATATCCCCAAAAAGCAGGAACCGAATGTGGTTACCGTTGGCGAAGATCTGAGCCGCTTGTCAGAGGACGAACTCCAGGACCGGATCGAGGCATTAACCGCGGAAGTTAACCGTACAAGAGAGGCGCTTGAGCAACGCAGCACTATTCGCAATGCTGCAGACGCATTCTTTCAGAAGTAACCTTGTAACTATCTGCAAAAATTGTGAATTTATTCGAAATCGACAGCCTTTATCCTTAACGTCTTTAATAGATTTTTATTCATTTACCAATCATTAATCTTTCCAAATTATAAATTTATGCATCCAGTCATCTGGATAGGAGTGGTTCAGACCACTCTGTTTGACGCCTCCCTGTTAAAGACTTAGAGCCGCAACCGTGCGGCTCTTTTTTTTGCCGTTCGAGCGTAGTACTCTGCGGTAGTTCTGGTTAACGCGGCTCAAGTGACTGCATCTGGCACACGGATTGCTGTGTAAAGGGCACACGGGCTCGCACTGTTTCAAATGTGCACACCTGACCAGAGGTGACACAAACGGGACAACAACCGCGGGCAACCAGAATAAGTAACCGAGGCGTAGTAAGCTCATGACGGAAGATATCAAGACAACGGACCGCACTTCTGATGCCGTACACATCGCGCATCATCTGGCCAGCTCCGACAACTTCCAGACGCTTTTTCAGGAAGGCATGTCTCTGGTCGAAGAGACAGCACTTTATCTTGATGGCGATGGGCGTGAAGAAGCCAAGAAGCTTCCACGTCCAGCCTCGCTGGCTTATGCAACTGAATCCATGCGCCTGACAACGCGCCTTATGCAGCTGGCTTCCTGGCTGCTGCTGCAACGTGCCGTCAACGAAGGCGAGATGTCCCGCGAACAAGCCGGTAGCGACAAGAACAAGGTCCGCCTAGACAAACTCAGCAGCGCAATGGGCGGCCCGGCTTGGGACGACCTGCCGGAAAGCTTGCGCAATCTTGTAGAACGCTCGACCCGGCTGCAGGAGCGCGTCGTTCATCTCGACAAGATGCTCTACAGAGCCGGAGAAGCCGCACCGCAGGAAGAAGCGAACAACGACAACCCTGTGGCATCTCAGATCAACCAGCTGCACGCCGCCTTCGGCAAAATCGGCTGATAGATCGTCTTCACGTTTCTCTTCTTTTAAGCCGCCCCTCCGGGCGGCTTTTTTGTCACCAGAAAACAAGGCAACAAAAAACCCGGCCTTCCGGCCGGGTCTTAAACAGTCACGCTGTTGGCTTGGATTTAAGAACCCAGGAAACCAGCAAACTTGTTCTTGAAGCGGGACACGCGGCCGCCGCGGTCCATCAATTGACGGTCACCACCGGTCCAAGCCGGGTGAGACGTCGGGTCGATGTCGAGCTGCAGGGTGTCGCCTTCCGCGCCATAAGTGGAGCGGGTGGTGAATTCGGTGCCATCGGTCATTACGACCTTGATGGTGTGGTAGTCGGGATGGATATCCGCTTTCATGACCGGTCCTTTCCAGCGCCTTCAAGCCATCTTTGGTCAGAATGCTATGGAGCGCAAACAAGATAAAGGGCCGCCGATCCAGTTGCGGATGCCGCCCTTAGAAACATGAGGCGGGGGTATACCCCAAGGCAGCGCACAAGACAAGACCGAATTTCCCGCAATTCCGGACATTTCCGGGAATCAATTTCACTACAGCATTTCAGCGCATAACTGGCTTTAGAAACCGCCGGTTAGCCCAAAACGGGATTGGCATACTGCACCCGTCCAATTAAGTAGGCGGAGACATAGTTTTGGAAGACCGGTTTTCGCAAGGCAACACATGACAACAAATGCCCCCTCTGACACCAGAAGGTCTTTGCGCCCATTGACCCGGTTGCTGCCGTACCTGTTGAAGCACAAAGGCATGGTACTGGCCGCACTCGCTGCTCTTTTCTCCGCCGCGATCATCACATTGGTTCTTCCCGCTGCCGTCCGGCGCATGATCGACTTTGGCTTTGGTGCAGATGATCCAGCGCTGGTCAACTCCTACTTCGCTGTGCTGATCGGTGTGGTATGCGCCCTCGCCTGCGCCAGTTCTGTCCGATACTTTCTTGTCATGTGGCTGGGAGAACGGGTCGTGGCCGAAGTCAGGGCCGATGTGTTTGCTCACATGACCCGGCTGAGCCCTTCATTTTACGACAGCGCAAAGTCGGGCGAAATTCTGTCCCGGCTGACTGCAGACACAACCCAGATCAAAGCGGCCTTTGGCGCAAGCGCATCCCTGGCAATGCGGAACACAATCATGTTCACCGGCGCCTCGGTGATGATGGTGGTCACCAGTCCGCGCTTGTCGGTCATTGTGCTCGCAGCGATCCCGGTCATCCTCATCCCGATCATCGGGTTTGGCCGGAAGGTCAGAAAGCGCTCGCGTTTTGCGCAAGATATGCTGGCAGACGCTTCAGCCTATGCCGGGGAAATGCTCGGATCGGTTAGGACATTGCAAGCTTTCACGCACGAAAGCCGCAGCTCAGGGATCTACCGATCTGCTGTGGAAACGGCGTTTACCGCTGCGCGCCAGGCGATAACCGCCCGCGCCGCATTGACGGGATTTGCCATCCTCGTCATTGGCTCTTCCATCGTCGCGGTTCTCTGGATCGGCGCCAGTGACGTTTTTGCCGGACGCATGACCGGCGGTGAACTTAGCCAGTTCCTTTTGTATTCAATTCTTGCCGCGGGCTCATTGGCCGCTTTGTCCGAAGTCTGGGGCGAGCTGTCACAGGCAGCTGGTGCCGCTGAACGTCTCTCCGAAC
Source organism: Roseibium sp. R5 (assembly GCF_055755305.1). Lineage (NCBI taxonomy): Bacteria > Pseudomonadati > Pseudomonadota > Alphaproteobacteria > Hyphomicrobiales > Stappiaceae > Roseibium > Roseibium sp. R5. The sequence goes on along the minus strand of NZ_CM146910.1, from coordinate 1,754,362 downwards.
TTCTGGAGATCACGCCGGAGATCCGGGCCCCTCTCAATCCCATCCCCCTGCCGGACACACCACGGGGCGAAATTCGTTTCGAGGACATTTCATTCGCCTACCAAGCAGCAGGCAATCTACCCGTGGTGCAGGATCTGACCTTGACCATTGCTCCGGGAGAGAAAGTTGCGGTTGTTGGCCCCTCGGGCGCCGGCAAAAGTACGCTTTTCAGTCTGCTGATGCGGTTTTATGACCCGACATCCGGGGCCATTCGAATGAACGGCGTGGAACTGCGTGACCTCGACCCAGATGAACTTCGGCGCAACATCGCGCTGGTGCCGCAGGACACCGCTGTATTCGGCGCCAGCATCGCAGAGAACATTGCCTATGGTCTTCCTGATGCAAAACGTCAGGACATCATCAAAGCAGCCACGGCCGCCCTTGCCTCCCCTTTCATCGAAACTATGACAAATGGCTACGACACACTCGTCGGCGAACGCGGCATCACCTTGTCGGGCGGGCAACGCCAACGAATTGCAATTGCCCGTGCCGTGTTGAAACAGGCTCCTGTGCTGTTGCTTGACGAAGCAACCAGCGCCCTGGATGCCGAAAGCGAACAGCTCGTCCAAAAGGCTTTGGATCAATTGATGGAAGGGCGAACGACCCTGATCATTGCACACCGTTTGGCTACGGTGCTGAAAGCGGATCGTATCATCGTCATGGACGAGGGCCGGATCGTTGAAACCGGGACACATGAACAGTTGAGTGCGGCTCGCGGGCTTTATGCGAAACTCGCCAAATTGCAATTTGGCACCGTGAAGGAGCCGGAGCCGTCCGAACTCTGAGGGCGCACTTTACAATCTGCATTGCCCATTACTGAATAGATAGATCGAGATTGTAGCCAACAGTCTTGCCAGCATCCCGATCATTACCCATTAGATACACACGGATTGTGTAGACACCGGTTTCCGTCAAATCGACGGTCGCGCTGTTCCCATTGATTGAGCTGTTATAGACAGCTACGCCATCACTGCCCGGCGGCAGCACATTAAAATAAACGGTTCCGGTGCCGTTTGTGCCTGAAACCGTCAACTCTGCGAACATCTCCTGCCCGGCTGCAACATCAAGACGGTAATCGAAAAACTCATCACCGATGATTGTTCCGCTTACCATGGCGCCGTAATTGCCAGGGGCGAATTTCACATCAGAAGTGTTCTGTGCTGTCGCTGGCCACACAAGAAGCATGGACCAGACACACCACCAAAGAAGCTGTCTCATATTTGCCTCCCCTCTCAAAGCGCTGGCACTTCTGTCACGTCGAGCAAAGCGAACGCTCTCTTGACATGAAGACGCACCAACGCGGTGAAGTAAAGGCGGATGCTTCGATACTCAGTCGTCTTCTGGAACGGCCACGGTGTAATTCAGCGGCATCCGGCCACCATCTGCAAAAATTGTCTGACCCGTGACGTAACCAGCATCTTCAGAAGCAAGGAAGGCCGCCACACCTGCAATTTCTGATGGCTCCCCGATACGCAGCATTGGCGTGCGGGACATGATCCGGTTCTTCGCAGCCGGGTCGCTGTTCACGGAGGCAAGCATCTCGGTCATGATTGAGCCGGGCCCGATCGCATTGACGCGGATACCATACTTCGCAAGAGACAGAGCCGTCGTTTTGGTCAGCTGTGTCATCCCGCCTTTGGAGACGCAATATGGGATCTGGTTCGGGATTGCGACCACGGAGTTGATCGATGACATGTTGATGATACAGCCTGGATCGCCGCCATTGTCGACCTTTTCAACCATGTGCCGGGCAACAGCCTGCGAACACAGGAAGGCCCCTTTCAGGTTGATCGACAGGACCTTGTCAAAGTCGTCTTCTTCCAGGTCAAGGAATTCGGCGCCGACAACAATGCCGGCATTGTTGACCAGAACATCAATGTCGCCATAGGCGTTCAGCGTTTCGGCAACCATGTTACGGACGTCCAACCGCTCCGCAACATTGCAATGGATGTACATGGCAGAGCCGAGGCCACTGAGATCTTCAACAGCCGCTTCGCCAGCCTCATCATCAACGTCGGCAATCACAACCTTTGCGCCGTCCATGACAAAACGCTTGGCAACAGCAAAACCGATACCTCGGGCTGCGCCAGTTACGATGGCGACTTTATTTTCTAAAGACACGGAAAACCTCACGGCTGTGCTAACAAAAACACCGCCGCAAATGCGACGGGCCGCGTCGCGGCGGCCCGACCATAAGTCCGAAAATTACGTCTGTCGATGCCTCTGGAACACCTCCAGCTGCGTCACCTTTCCCGCTTATGCGGAAATCCCATGTGATTTCAGTGCGTCGGTGATTTCATCGAGGATTGCCGGGTCGTCAATCGTTGCCGGCATCTTGTACTCTTCCCCGTCAGCGATCTGACGCATCGTCCCGCGCAGGATCTTGCCAGACCGCGTCTTTGGCAATCGGTCAACCGTAATGGCGATCTTGAAGGCCGCAACAGGGCCGATTTTTTCGCGCACCAGCTTGATCAGTTCTTTTTCGATATCCGCATGCTCGCGATCGACACCCGCTTTCAGGACAACAAAGCCGCACGGCAACTGGCCTTTCAATTTGTCGGCAATCCCGATCACCGCACATTCAGCAACATCCTGATGGGTGGCAAGCACTTCTTCCATTCCGCCAGTCGACAAGCGGTGCCCGGCAACGTTGATGATGTCGTCCGTCCGCGCCATGATTGAAAGATACCCGTCATCATCAATCACGCCAGCATCCGCGGTCTTGTAGTACCCTGGGAATTCGGCCAGATACGCATCAAAGAAACGCTTGTCCGCATTCCAAAGAGTTGGCAGAGCGCCCGGAGGCAACGGCAGCTTTACAACGATATTGCCGAGGGTGTTTGCTTCCAGAGGGTGTCCCGCATCATCCAGGATCTGGACGTCATATCCAGGCATCGGAACCGTGGGTGACCCCGGCTTGACCGGAAGCGCCCCGAGCCCGAGCGGGTTGCCAACGATGCACCAACCCGTCTCTGTCTGCCACCAGTGGTCAATGACCGGCACCTGCAACTGATCAATCGCCCAGTTCACCGTCTCCGGATCGGCGCGCTCTCCTGCAAGGAACAAAGAGCGGTAGGTCGACAGATCGTATTTCTTGATCAGCTCACCGTTCGGGTCTTCCTTACGAATCGCCCGGAACGCAGTAGGTGCGGTGAAAAGGGACGCAACGCTGTGTTCGGAGATCACACGCCAGAAGGTACCTGCATCCGGCGTTCCCACAGGTTTGCCCTCAAAAACAATCGTGGTGCAGCCGTGAAGAAGCGGTGCGTACGCGATGTAACTGTGGCCCACGACCCACCCCACGTCTGATGCTGCCCAGAAAACTTCGCCGGGCTGAATGTCATAGAGGTTCGACATGGACCACTTGAGCGCGACCATATGGCCACCATTGTCACGAACCACGCCCTTCGGCTGCCCGGTGGTGCCTGAAGTGTAGAGGATATAGAGCGGATCGGTCGCCTTGACCGGCACCGGCGGCACACGGCGGCCAGCAGCAACCGCATCTTCCATCAGCTTGCCAAGATCATGGTCCCTGCCCTCTACCAGCGAAGCAATTTCTGCCTCACGTTGATAAACGAACACGCTGTCAGGCTTGTGTGTGGACAGCCCGATAGCGTCGTCAATCAGCGGCTTGTAGGAAATGACCCTTCCCGGCTCGATCCCGCAGGACGCTGCGATAATCGTTTTCGGGGTCGCATCATTGATCCGGGTGGCAAGTTCATTGGCCGCAAAGCCACCAAACACCACAGAGTGGATCACGCCAAGACGTGCGCAGGCCAGCATCGCCATGACCGCTTGCGGGATCATAGGCATGTAGATAATTGCCCGATCCCCCTTTTCCAGTCCGTTGTCCTGAAGGACCGCCGACAGCGCTTCAACCTCTTCCAGCAGCTCAGCGTATGTATAAGTTGCTTGAGCTCCAGTGATCGGGCTGTCGTATATCAGCGCCGGCTGGCCGGGCCGGCCGCGCTCCACATGACGGTCCAGGCAATTGTAGCAGGTATTGCATTCCCAATCCGGAAACCAGCGGCCAAATTGACCTTGATCGGGATCGAAGACCTTGTCTGTCGTGCTGATCCAGTCAATCTCGGAAGCGGCATTTTTCCAAAACCCCATCGGATCGGAATGCCAGCCTTGATAAACGTCATGATACCGGCTTGCCATCGTCTTCCTCCCAAACAGCAGCACTCATCGATTTTCGCGAGTGTGTTGCAAGTATGGTTTGAAAAGCAAGTGTCACTGACTTAGCAATTCGATGAGCGGACCTTTACGTAATCCCTCCGTCGTGCTTGTTTGCAGCGCCTTTTCCCACGTCATAACAGTGATTTTTGATGCTTCTCATCACCGACCCCTGGTTCTATGCAGCTGCTGTCCCTGCCGTCATCTGCGTCGGCTTGTCAAAGGGAGGGTTCGGTGGAACGTTCGCCATGCTTGGGGTTCCCATCATGTCGTTGGTGATTTCGCCGCTTCAGGCCGCCGGGATCATGTTGCCGATCCTGTTGGTGATGGATGCCGTTGCGTTGATGGCTTACAAAGGCAAAGCAGATTGGCGCAGCCTGGCTATTTTGCTCCCGGCAGCAATGGTCGGGATCGGTATCGGCTGGGGCACGGCTGCCTACGTGAATGATACATTCGTAACGCTGATGATCGGGGTGATCTCTCTGGCGTTTGTCGCCGACTATGTGTTCAAACGCAGAAAAGAGGCCGCAGCCCTTGGCCACAACATACCGAAAGGTTCTTTCTGGGGAGCAGTCGCCGGTTTTACCAGCTTCATCAGTCACACCGGTGGCCCGCCATTTCAGATGTATACGCTGCCTCTGAAACTCGCACCGATGTTGTTCGCTGGGACAGCGGTGATCTTCTTTGCCACCGTGAACGCGGTGAAGGTCATCCCTTATTTCTTTCTCGGGCAATTTGATACGACAAATTTAACCACATCAGCGGTTCTGTTCCCGGTCGCACTGGTTGCTACGCTGGCCGGTGTGCGTCTTGTCCGCATCATCAAGGCGGAAACGTTTTACACCATCATCTATGTTGTCATGGGTCTGATCGGCGCAAAATTGACGTATGACGGGCTCGCTGGACTGCTTGCCTGACCGCAGTACCACAAACGCCCTTTGTTGCATTGCTCCCAAAGACTTTTCCGGCTTTGATACCGGGCAAAGACGATTGGGAGGAAAATCATGGACGCGACAGTTAGCCCCTTTGCCAAAGGACTGGACAAGACTGACGCTAACTATGCAGCGCTGAGCCCCTTAAGCTTCTTGGCGCGGGCCGCAGATGTGTTTCCAGATCACACCGCGATCATTCATGGCAAACAGCGGACAGATTATCGGACATTCTACAAGCGCTCGAAACAACTGGCATCCGCACTGAGCAAACACGGCATTGGTAAAGAAGACACAGTCAGCGTGATGCTGTCGAATGTCCCGCCAATGCTTGAGGCTCACTATGGTGTGCCGATGACGAAAGCTGTCTTGCACTCCCTCAACACACGGCTTGATGCAGCGATCATCGCGTTCCAGCTCGATCACGCCAACTGCAAGGTGCTGATTACGGATCGCGAATATGCGCCCGTCATCAAGGAAGCGCTCGAACTGGCCACCGTCAAACCGACCGTGATCGATTATTCAGACCCCGAATTCCCGCAGGATGGCGAGCGTTTGGGGTCACTGGATTATGAGGATTTCCTTCAATCCGGGGACCCGGATTTCGCCTGGTCCCTCCCCGATGATGAATGGGATGCCATCACGCTGAACTACACGTCCGGCACCACAGGAAATCCCAAAGGTGTCGTGTACCACCATCGCGGAGCTTATCTGCTGGCCCAGGCGAACGTGATTACCGCTTCGATGGCCAAGCATCCTGTCTATCTTTGGACATTGCCCATGTTCCATTGCAATGGCTGGTGCTTTCCCTGGTCCCTATCCGTTGTCGCCGGAACGCATGTGTGTTTGCGTTGGGTCCGGCCAAAAGCCATGTGGGATCTGATCGCGGATGAAGGCGTGACCCACTTGTGCGGTGCGCCGATTATCATGTCGACACTCCTCAATGCCGGCGACGGCAAACGCGATCTGGACCGGGAGGTCGAGTTCTTCACCGCCGCAGCGCCCCCGCCTGAAAGCGTTCTGGCAGCGATGAAAACGGCCGGGTTCAACGTGACTCATCTCTATGGACTGACCGAGGTCTACGGCCCAGCGGTGGTCAATGACTGGAAAGGCGAATGGGATTCGCTGCCTCTTGAACAACAAGCTCAAAAGAAAGCGCGGCAAGGTGTTCGCTACGTTGCGCTGGAAGATCTGACGGTTCTCAACCCGGAGACCATGGAACCGGTTCCTGCCGATGGGCAGACCATTGGGGAGGTGATGTTCCGCGGCAATGTCGTGATGAAAGGGTATCTGAAAAACACGGAGGCAACGGATGAAGCCTTTAAGGGCGGCTGGTTCCATTCCGGCGATCTCGGTGTGATGCACCCGGACGGCTATATCCAATTGAAGGACCGGTCCAAGGACATCATTATTTCTGGCGGGGAAAACATCTCCTCTATCGAGGTCGAAGATGTCCTTTACAAACACCCGGACGTTCAGGCCGCGGCAGTCGTTGCCCGTCCGGACGAAAAATGGGGCGAGACCCCTTGCGCCTTCGTTGAGCTGAAACCGGGGTCAGACACGACAGAGACCGACCTGATGGCCTTTTGCAAAGAACATCTGGCAAGCTTCAAGTCTCCGAAGACGATTGTCTTCTGCGACCTGCCTAAAACATCGACCGGTAAAATCCAGAAGTTTGCACTCCGGGAGCAAGCCAAAGCCCTCTAAGAAGTTCATCTCCATGAATAAAAAACGCCGCGCAGATGGCGCGGCGTTGAATTTCCCGAAGTCCGTGCGATCAGTGGATCGTCACGTCTTTTCGTATTCGCTCAATCTCATCCTTGATCTTGAGTTTTTGCCGTTTCATGTCAGCCAATTTCAGGGAGTCCGTACTCGGATGTAACAGAGCGTCTTCGATCTTGCGTTCCATTTCCGCATGGCGGCGCTCAAGTTCTGCGAGATGTGACTGCATTGACATGGATAAACCTCCTGTCTGTTGGCTCAACGAAAGCATCGTGCCACACATTTTCAGGCGTTGTCGATTGCAGATTCTGCATACCGGAACCATTTTGCCGTCGTAGAACGGGTTCTCGCCACTATCCTTTAGAATTCCTAAATTCCGGCACATACTTAAGACACTAAAAACTATCGGTTTTTGATCATGACAGATTTGCCATCTCAGAAATTACGGCACACAAGAAAAAGTAGTCCGAAGGGCCCGGGCCCAATCCTTCGGTAAATAAACAGCAAAAACTGATGCTGTCTTGCCCGTACACCCAAAAATGGACTAGGACTAGGGACTGGTTCTGGGGGATTGAAGGCACGAATGGATACTGAGGCTTTGCGGGTGGAGCTTGCGCAGCTCCGTCAGGAACACAGGGATCTCGACGTCGCCGTAGAGGCATTGGCGGCCACGTCCAATCACGACGCTCTTCAACTTCAGCGCTTGAAGAAAAAGAAACTGATGATCAAGGACCGGATCATGGTTTTGGAAGATCAGCTGCGCCCCGACATTATTGCCTAATCTCGACACGTCAGTGCCAAACAGCCCTGCTTGACAGAGCTCCTTGATGTTTCGTCTGCATTGATGCTTGCGAAGCAGCGCTCCGTGCCTATACTCCGCGGCTCTTCCGGCCTCCCGCAACACTTGGAGTAGAGAATGGCGCAGGCAGACGTTGCAATTATTATGGGCAGTCAGTCCGACTGGCCGACCATGAAACACGCTGCCGACACGCTTGCCGAGCTTGGCATCTCCTTTGAAGCGCGCATTGTTTCCGCGCACCGGACGCCAGACCGCATGTATGAGTTTGCCAAGGGCGCCAAGGCCGAAGGTTTCAAGGTTATCATCGCTGGCGCCGGCGGAGCGGCTCACCTGCCCGGCATGACCGCAGCTTTGACACCTCTGCCCGTTTTCGGTGTTCCGGTCGAAAGCCGCGCGCTTTCCGGGGAGGATAGCCTCCTGTCGATCGTACAGATGCCCGGCGGCATCCCGGTTGGCACATTGGCAATCGGCAAGGCCGGAGCGACCAACGCGGCATTGTTGGCAGGCGCGGTCCTGGCCCTCAACAATTCTGATATCGAAGAAGCTCTCGACACGTACCGGGCCGGGCGTACTGCCGCAGTCGCAGAATACCCAGTCGACGACACCAATTAATCACCAGACGCAGGATAGGCTGCCATGAGCGCTTCCATTCGCCTTCAACCCGGTGACACGATCGGAATTCTTGGCGGCGGCCAGTTGGGCCGCATGCTGGCTCAGTCGGCTGCCAGCATGGGCCTCAAAACACACATTTTCTGTCCTGACCAGAACAGCCCTGCGTTTGATGTCAGCGCCCAACACACGATCGCAGCTTATGAGGACACAGCGGCGCTGGAAGCATTTGCTGACGTCGTGTCCGTCGTAACCTACGAGTTTGAAAATGTCCCTGGGCCCACCGCGCAGCATCTTGCGGGCAACGTCCCGGTTCGCCCCGGCGTCCGTGCTCTTGAAGTTTCCCAGGATCGCCTGTTTGAGAAAGAGTTTCTGAAAAATTCAGGTGTGGCGATTGCTGACTTTGCAGAAATCACCTCGCAAGCGGATGTCGAAACAGCCGTTCAAGACTTTGGCGGCCAAGGCGTCTTGAAAACCCGGCGGTTCGGATATGACGGTAAAGGCCAGACCATGATCCGTTCGCCTGAGGATATTGGCGGTGCATTCGAACGGATCGGCAACGCTCCTGCGGTTCTGGAAGCCCTCATTGGCTTTGACTGTGAAGTCTCGGTGATCGTCGCACGAGACTTGGACGGCAACAGCGCAAGTTATGACATTGCCCGAAACCATCACGAAAACCACATTCTGAAGACATCAACGGTTCCGGCTGGCGTTTCTGAGCAAACGCTGATGGCAGCCCGGCAAATGGCCGAACGGATCGTTTCAAGTCTCGACTATGTTGGCGTGATGGGCGTTGAGATGTTCCTTGTTCGCAACGGCGATACTGAAAAGCTGTTGGTAAACGAGATCGCGCCGCGCGTTCACAATTCAGGTCATTGGACCCAGGGCGCGTGTTTGACGTCCCAGTTTGATCAACACATTCGTGCGGTCGCCGGTTGGCCGCTTGGCCCTGTAGACCGTCATTCTGATGCCGTTATGGAAAATCTTATCGGGCGCGATGCCGAAGACTGGCATGGCATTCTCAAAGACCCGACGGCCCAACTGCACCTTTATGGCAAGGCCGAAATCAGGGATGGCCGCAAGATGGGGCATGTGAACCGGATCTCTCCAAAGACCCGCTGATCAATTGCGCTGAAGCAATCCGAGTCTTTCCCGGCGGGCAAAGCGGACGTTGGACAAGATCGCCACCGACAAGAGGCCGCCAGCAAGACCGCACCAGACCCCGACGCCACCCCAGCCGGCCAAAAATCCAAGGCCAAGCGAGAGGCTGATCCCGATGACCCAGTAGCCGAAGAGGGCGTAAAACAGCGGAATGGTCGTGTCTCCCAGCCCACGCAGATTGTTGACGCCGATAATCTGACCGCCGTCGGCTAGCTGAAAGAGTGCTGCAACCAGAATGAACGATACGCCGTAGGCGAGTACCTCTTGCGACTGCGGGTCGCTGAGATCCAGATAAAGTCCAACTAACGTCTCCGGCACCGTCCAGAACAGAACCGCGAACGCTCCCATAAAGGTCATCGTCACGCCGAGCGCCGTCCACCCGGCACGGCCAACACCTTCTTTGTCGCCGCGCCCATCAGCCAAGCTCACCCGGGTCATTGCAGCAACAGACAAGCCAACTGGGACCATGAACGTCAGGGAAGCGATCTGCAACGCGATGCCATGACCGGCAAGCGGAATCGTGCCCAACCATCCGATCATGATAGCAGATGCAGTGAACAATGATCCTTCAGCCACAATCGTGACCGCGATTGGCGTTCCCAACCGAACGATCTGGAAGAAAACGGGCCAGTCCGACCGCCAAATTCGGCCGAGGATGTGATACCGCCGCAGTCTCGGATGATAGAGCGCGTAAAAAAGCAGAAACAGGAACGTTGTCGTTGCGCTGAAAACGGAGGCAATACCCGCACCTATTAATTCCAAACGCGGAAAGCCGAACTCACCGAAGATCAGAACGTAATCAAGGGCGGCATTGACCAAGGCTCCGGCAATCGTTGCCCACAGGACGACCTGTGTACGTTCCATCACGGTCAAGAAGCCGCGAACAGCCATGATCAGAAGCGCCGGCAACATGGTCCATTGCAAGACGCCCATGTAAATGCCGGCGAGCCGGGCAAGTTCCGGATCCTGACCGAAGAGCAGGAGCAAGTCTTCAGTAAAAAAAAGAAGCACCCAGATCGGCAGGCAGTACAGAACCGAAACCCAAAACCCCATCCGGACCGCGCGGCGAAGATCCCGCGGTTGCCGCCGCCCACGGGCACGGGCTGCGAGGGGAATCACCGCCTGAAGGAGACCCATGCCGAAAAACCAGAGCAGCATGTAAAAATTGAAAGCCAATACCGACGCGGCCAGCTCTTCGGCGCCCAACCGGCCGATCATCAATACATCAGTTGTGTTGATAGCCATTTGCGCCAACTGCGCACCAGCCAAGGGCAACCCAAGCGAAAGGGTTGGCAGAATATCGCTCTGCCACAAAGATTGTTTTGTCGTCGAATCAGGAGCCCCTGCAGCGCGCTGCGCCATTCGTCACTCCAAAGTATGGGCGGGAATTGAAAAACCACCTCTACTCGTCTAACTCACCGGTGTCCACCACGTTTCCGCCCTTGCCGGAGCGCTTGGAAATGACCAAATCACGGATTTGAGCCATTTCTTTTTCAAATCACTGTGGACTCAATCCCCGGCCTCTGGTAAACACCCGGCTCAAAGTGAGCGACGCGTCAGCGGCGATCCGGTTTCTGTACACTAGTGGATGCACTCTTGCGTTGACTGCATGTTGTTCAGAGCAGTCTCAAGGTCGTTTGACGAAACCTCGCTTCAATCATGGTCTTAATTCGCTGCGGAATTGACCGTAGCATATTAAAAACGGGAAAAAACGCGTGCAGGTTCTGGTTCGCGACAACAATGTCGATCAAGCGCTGAAGGCGCTCAAGAAAAAGATGCAGCGCGAAGGCATCTTCCGTGAAATGAAGCTTCGCGGTCACTTCGAGAAACCGTCTGAGAAAAAAGCGCGTGAGAAAGCAGAAGCTATCCGCCGCGCTCGCAAGCTGGCTCGCAAGCGGGCGCAGCGCGAAGGTCTTCTGCCGGGCAAATCCGCTCGCCGCTAATCCCGGCTTGAGCGTGCTGCTGGCAGCGAGCTTTCTGCAAACCATATCTGCCGAGAGGCCGGCCGTAAGATCGGTCGGCTTTTTGGCGTTTGTCGGGGATACCCGCTCCGCCGTGGATGGCAGCGGACTTAAGAGCCATATTACCGCCTAATTGGAGGCAGATGAACGGCATGTCCATTGGCTTGACTAAGATGAGTTCCATGCGCCGGATCAGGAATTTTCTGCCACACGCCGCCCTTTTCGGGATGGTCACGCTCTTGGGTGCCTGCCAGGGCAGCGGGGTCTATCAAGGTGTGCCGGTCAACTCGTCTGCAGGGTCTTCGACGAACATCGCCTCCCTGACATCCGTGATTGAAGCCAACCCGTCTGATGCCAACGCTTACAGCACACGTGGCATTGCCTACGGCCAGGCGGGAAAACTCGACAACGCGATCGAAGACTTCAATCGGGCCCTGCAACTCAATCCGCAGTCTTTCCAGACATACGCCAACCGGGCTTTGGTCTACCGCCGGATGGGCCAAAACGATCTGGCCATTTCCGACTACACGCGGGCGATCAACATCAAGCCGGACTATGACGTCGCTTATGTCGGCCGCGGGAACATCTACCGTCAGCAGGGCAACTTTACAGCGGCTTTGAACGACTTCAACTCCGTGATTTCACGAGACAGCAGTGATGCTCGAGCGTTCTATAACCGCGGGCTAATCTATCAGGCACAGAACCAGAATCCGCGCGCCATCGAAGATTTCGCAACAGCGATCGGCCTTAACCCGAAAGCCAGCGCGCCTTACATTGCCCGGGGCATTTCCTATCTCGCTGTCAACGATCCGAATGCAGCGTTCTCTGACTTGTCCATGGCAGTCAATCTGGACCGCGATTCGTCCGTTGCCTGGGCAAACCGTGGGCTTGCTTTGGAAATGCTTGATAAGCCCAAAGACGCGCGGCGCAATTTTACCCGCGCGATGACCCTCGACAATTCGAACCAGATAGCACGAGACGGGTTGCGCCGGGTGGGCGGCGCATAACCGGCCGACGCATCTTAGCTCCTTTCTGATTGACCGGTCTCAAGGCGATCAATCGCAGAAACAATAGAGTGCCACCGTCTCCATTAGAATTCGGAGAGGTCAATGGCTATCGCAAAACGTATCGTGATTTTAGACGGGCACCCGGACCCTGTGCCTAACCATCTGTGCCACGCCCTTTCGGAAAGCTATCGAAACGGCGCTGTCGAAGCTGGTCACGATGCAACGTTAATTCGAATTGCCGATCTGGATTTCCCGATCCTCCAAACACCGTCCGACTTTCAAAACCAGCCAACGCCAGTCCCTTTGCATCCGGCCAGAGATCTCCTCCTGGCTGCGGACCATGTTGTGCTGGTGTATCCCCTTTGGCTCGGCACGTTGCCCGCCTACACGAAAGCCTTTCTGGAACAGATATTCCATTACGACACCGCCTTTGAGCGCGGTGCGGATGACGCTTGGCCTAAAGGGAAAATGAAGGGAAAGTCAGCACGAATTGTCGTGACGATGGGGATGCCCTCGCTCTTCTACCGCCTGTGGTACCGGGCCCATAGCCTGAAAAGCCTTGAGCGTAACATCTTTCGCTTCATCGGATTTTCGCACGTCAGGTCAACGCTATTCGGAATGGTTGAAGCTGCAGACGACACCAAAATCTCGAGCTGGAAACGAAAAATGAGTACCCTCGGACAAAAAGCTGCTTAGGGTATTTTGGAGTTCAAAACTCACAGAAAGCATCGAACGTGACGCGTTCTCCGCCGGTTGGGTGATGCAAGGTCAGACTTTCTGCATGCAAGCGCAAACGCGGCGAAACTGAAAGCGCGTCGCCAGTCGCATAAAACCGGTCACCAACAATCGGATGGCCGAGTGACAGCATGTGAACACGCAGCTGATGAGACCGGCCGGTAAACGGGAAAAGCCGAACACGCGTGGTCCGCTCGCTCCGCGCAATCACCTGCCATCTTGTCAAGGCCGGTTTGCCGTGTTCAAAGCTCACCATTTGCTTTGGGCGGTTCGGCCAGTCACAGATAAGCGGCAGATCGATTTCTCCAGCATCCTTCTTAATGTGACCCCAGACCTCTGCCACGTAGGTCTTTTCCGTTTTTCGCCGCTCAAACTGAAGACCAAGGTGTCGGTGAGCCTGAGCATTCATGGCCAGCACCATGACACCGGAGGTATCCATATCCAGCCGATGGACGACCCGCGCCTCTGCATAGGTTTGCTGCGCGCGGGCCTCGATGCAATCAGAATGCTCCAGGGCCTTACCTGGGACACTCAGCAGTCCGCTTGGCTTATCAACCACCAAAAGATCCGCATCCACGTGGAGAACGGTCAAAAACGGCTCTCTCGGCGGATCGTAGACAAAAGAAGCTGGGGCGGATTGGTTCATGCCCGGCTTATAGCGGGTTTTGCCAAAAACAAAAGGCGCGGCAAGTGCCGCGCCTTTCAGAACCCAAACCAGGTGGAACCGATCAAAGTGCCTTGACGATTTCCTCGGTCATTTTCTTGGCATCGCCGAACAGCATCATGGTCCGGTCGTTGAAGAACAGCTCGTTCTGAATGCCCGCATAACCGGAGGCCATGCCACGCTTGACGAAGAGGACGGTGCCCGCCTTGTCAACATCCAGGATCGGCATGCCATAAATCGGCGATTGCGGATCATCGCGAGCAGCCGGGTTGGTCACATCGTTCGCCCCGATCACGTAGACAACATCTGCCTGAGCAAATTCGGAGTTGATGTCTTCCAACTCGAACACTTCATCATACGGAACGTTCGCTTCGGCAAGAAGGACGTTCATGTGACCCGGCATACGGCCCGCAACGGGGTGGATGGCGTATTTGACTTCAACGCCCTCCTCCTTGAGCTGGTCGGCGAGCTCACGCAACGAGTGCTGTGCCTGAGCCACGGCCATACCGTAACCTGGAACAATGATCACCTTGGACGCGTTTTTCATGATGAAGGCCGCATCATCGGCAGCACCCTGTTTGACAGGACGCTCTTCGCCGTCATCGCCACCGGCGGCAGCTGTCTCGCCGCCGAAGCCGCCAAGGATAACGGAGATGAACGACCGGTTCATGCCCTTACACATGATGTAGGACAGGATCGCGCCTGAGGATCCGACCAGCGCACCGGTGATGATCAGCGCCATGTTCGACACCGTGAAACCAATGCCGGCCGCGGCCCACCCGGAGTAGGAGTTCAGCATGGACACGACCACCGGCATATCCGCGCCGCCGATCGGGATAATGATCAGGACACCGAAGATGAACGCTACGATCACCAAGGCCCAGAACACTGTCATGCTTTCCGAGCCGACCAGAATGATCGTCAGAACCACCATTCCAACTGCCAGTGCGATATTGATGGCATGCCGCATCGGCAACATGATCGGCTTGCCGGACATGCGGCCGTCGAGTTTCAAGAAGGCGATAACCGACCCGGTGAAGGTGATCGCACCAATTGCCGCGCCAATGGACGCTTCAACCATGGCCGAGGTGTAGATCTGACCCGGCGCGCCGATCCCGAATGCGCCGGGCGCATAGAGCGCACTGGCCGCAACGAACACCGCCGCAAGACCAACCAGCGAGTGAAAGGCTGCCACAAGCTGCGGCATGGCCGTCATCGGGATACGCTGCGCGATGTAGGCACCGAGGCCGCCACCGACACCGACACCGATCACGATCAGGAAGAACGATCCAGCGGTCAGGCCCGTTGCGAACAACGTTGTCAGAACCGCGATGGCCATCCCGACCATGCCGTAAGTGTTGCCCTGACGGGAGGTCTCCGGGCTGGACAGACCGCGAAGGGCCATGATGAACAAGACTGCGGATATGAGGTAGAGAACCGCCGTAAGATTAGCTGACATGGGTTCGGCCTCCTATCGCTGCTTTTTCTTGTACATTGCAAGCATTCGGCTGGTCACGAGGAACCCGCCAAATATGTTCACGCTAGCAAGGACAAGGGCCAGGAACCCAAAGACCCGCGCCATGTAGGCGCCATCGCTTTGGGTCAGGTCAACACCAACTGCCAGCAATGCACCAACGACGATAACCGATGAAATCGCGTTGGTGACCGCCATAAGCGGCGTGTGCAGAGCCGGTGTTACCGACCAAACCACGTAATATCCGACAAAGATCGCCAGGACGAAGACCGAAAACAGAAACACAAACGGTTCGATTGCACTCGTTGATGCTGCTTGAACGGCAACATCGGCAGCTCCGCCTGCGATCTGGTCCACATAACTTTGCGCTGCCGTTGCAGCTTCCTGCGCATTGGACGCGGCTTCCCTGGCTGCTTCCGCGGCCGCTTCTGCGCGTTCCAAGGCTTCGGTTTGAGACAAGTCGCTCATCACTCTCCCCCTTAGCTTTCCGCAGGAGCGAAGGCGGGATGAACCACCTTGCCATCGCGG
Organism: Roseibium sp. R5; assembly: GCF_055755305.1. Lineage (NCBI taxonomy): Bacteria > Pseudomonadati > Pseudomonadota > Alphaproteobacteria > Hyphomicrobiales > Stappiaceae > Roseibium > Roseibium sp. R5. The sequence goes on along the minus strand of NZ_CM146910.1, from coordinate 1,738,555 downwards.
GTCAATACGGTCGCCTGCAGCAGCTCGTCCTCGAAATCAGGTTTCAAGGCCTTGGCGTCCTTGTCGATCATGGTCTCAAGGAAAGCGATCAAGTTCTTGGCGTAAAGGGCAGAGGCGGATGCACCGATGCGGCCCGCCATGTTCAGGTGTCCGACCACCTTCACGCCCGCGACCGTTGCCACCTTGCCGGGTTTGGCGCCTTCCACGTTACCGCCGCGCTCAACTGCAAGATCGACAACGACAGCACCTGGACGCATGCTCTCCAGCATCGCCTTGCTGACCAGCTGCGGAGCCGGACGGCCCGGGATCAACGCTGTGGTGATCACGATGTCCTGCTTGGCGATATGGGCCGCGACGAGTTCAGCCTGCTTCTTCTGATATTCCTCAGACATCTGCTTGGCATATCCCCCAGCAGTTTCCGCCTGCTTGAACTCTTCGTCTTCAACGGCAACAAACTTTGCGCCGAGAGATTCAACCTGTTCCTTGGCAGCCGGCCGAACATCTGTTGCGGTGACAACCGCACCCAGCCGCCGCGCGGTCGCAATGGCCTGAAGACCGGCAACGCCAGCGCCCATAACGAAGACACGCGCCGCGGGAACAGTTCCTGCTGCGGTCATCATCATCGGCATGGCGCGATCATACTCGGCCGCTCCTTCAACGACAGCCTGATAACCTGCCAGGTTGGCTTGGGAGGAAAGGACGTCCATGACCTGCGCACGGGTGATGCGCGGCATGAATTCCATTGCGAAGGCGGTGATACCGGCTTTCGCCATGGCCTCAACATCCTTCTCGTTGCCATAAGGATCCATCGACGCCAGAACTAGCGCGCCTTTCTTCATGGCTCCGAGCTCATCTGCGGAAGGGCGGCGGACTTTCAACACCACGTCGGCGTCGCCAACCGTTGATGCATAGTCGGCCGCAATTTCCGCGCCAGCGTCTTTGTAATCCTGGTCGGGAATACGCGAAAGCTTGCCGGCGTCCTTCTCAACAACCACGGTTGCGCCGAAGCCGATCAGTTTCTTGATCGTGTCAGGCGTGGCGGACACACGTGTTTCAACCGCGTCGGTTTCGCGCGGTACAGCAATTTTCATATACCCCTCCCCAGGATTTGCGGCCCCGGGATCCGGGGCCAGAGCGTATGTCAGGTAAGGCTTAGACCAGCAGGATGCACAGAACGCCGGTCAGAGCAAATACGACTGTTGGCGGGACCCATCCCTTTTCGCCCAGCGCCATGCCGATGCCAGAGGCCACAAGCGTCGCGATGAGCATCAACCAACCGAAGACAACAGCAGAGGTGCCACCGAAGGCAAACAGGATCAGGCAAAGAACAATGTTCAAAACCGCGACGGTGCCGATCTTGGAGAAGTTGATGAACCCCTCGTAAGTGCTCTCGTGCGTTTCGTAGTCCATTGCCGGTGCAGTTTCGTCAGACATAAAGTCCCCCAAATAAATTCCTCATTCAGTGGTCTTCCTTACAATAAACCCTTGCCGCTCGGCAATCTTTTGCATTGCAAATTCGAAGGAAGCATAGCAGCAATTCCGTTTACGTAAACGGGATATATATCCGACTTTCGAGTTAAACCTGCAAGCCAACAACGATAGCGACCACTCCTAAGCAGCCCGTCCAGCCTCAAGAAGGCCCGCAGCTTCAAGCGCAGTTTCCTGCCGATTGCGAACTGTACTTGCTTCAAATCCGTCAATTTGCTCATTGAACAGTTGAAAGAAATTCAACTCTGCCCGCAGGTGCAAAAAGACACCACCCAGGCCGATTGCGGCCCTGTCCATGAAAACGAACTCCTGCGGCACTGTGACAGGGCCGAGTTCTTTCAGCGCAGAGTGCACTCGGAACGCTTCCTTCCGGCCGTATTCAGCCGCCGAAACGCCATCTGCGATCGACCGGACACGATCCGTGAGAAGCGGACCGTAAATGAAGCGGGCCCAGATGTTCAGGACCTCAATGACTTCCTTTTTTAGGTTTTGAAATCCCCAGCGTTCGTATGCGGCAACCACACGATCATTGTCCTCTTCCAAAAGCCCTTTGTAGAGTTCAACAACGCCCTCAACAAAAGCGTTCGGGAAGATCCGGATGCAGCCATAGTCCAGAAGGTTGATCCCGGAGGGCACGCCATCTTCCTCAAACACCGTGTAATTGCCCAAATGTGGATCACCATGGATCACACCGTAATGGCTGAAAGGATGCCACCATGCGTGAAACATCGTCTTTGCCAACCGATTTCGATCCTCTTGATCATGCTCTTTGAAATCAAGTAATGGCCGCCCGTGCAGCCAGTTCATCGTCAAGAGCCGCTTGGTGGACAGATCCGGTACAACGTCGGGAACACGGACATGCGGCGCATCCTCGAGGATTTGCTTGTAGAGCCCGATGTGGCCGGCCTCGCGGCCATAGTCGAGCTCCTCGCGAACGCGGGCACTGATTTCTTTCGCTATTTCGCTGGTATCAATTGCCGGCTTCATACGCCGGTGTAGTGAAAACAGCATTTGCAGTTGCTTGAGATCAGCCTCTACTGCGGATGCCATATCCGGATACTGAAGTTTACAGGCCAGAACACGGCCGTCGTGTCCAGCGGCGCGATGCACTTGGCCAAGCGATGCGGCAGCAGCCGGTTCGCGTTCAAAACTTTCAAAACGTTTTTCCCAGCCGGCCCCAAGCTCAGCCCGCATGCGCCGTTTGACAAATGCCCATCCCATAGGGGGCGCACTGGCCTGAAGCTTGGCAAGTTCGGTGGTGTATTCCGGCGGCAGTGCATCGGGTATCGTGGATAGAAGTTGCGCCACCTTCATCAGCGGACCTTTGAGCCCTCCCAAGGCAGCAGCCAGTTCGGAAGCGTTCTTGCCATTATCGAGATCCATGCCCAGCAGTTTCGCGCCGGCAACTTTGGCAGCAATGCCACCAACGTTGGTGCCGACCCGCGCATATCGGCCCATACGTGCGCTGAAGCGGTTGCTTTCCCGATCCTTGTCCTGAGGCATGTGCCCAGATGCTCCTTACCGAACGAAACGTTTCTATTGACCGGTACATATAAAATTGCCCGCCAACTTCCAGTCCAGAGGCTCAGAAACGACGATCTGTCACATCACTCCGGCTTCAGAAATGGAGAGTTCAGTGAGCGCGCGCGCCAGTTCATCCCGAGCATTGGCCAACCCTTTGTATCGCAGCTGGTCCGGATCCAGCGCCATCAACTGCGTTCTGAGTTGCCCGGCCAACTGCCCCCGTTCTGGATGTCCCTCCAGTGCGCGCAACGGATCATGATGGATCTTGATCGTGAAGATAATGTCCCCACTTCCCGGCAAGCGGCGCAGAGTTTGCCGTTCAACTCTAAGGAAGAGGCGCGACAGGGCCGGCTCGCCATCCCGCATATCGATGCGATGGGGCTTTGGATTGTAGAGCTCATCATCCGGGTAAATCGACCAGTTGAAGCGGCACACAAATTGGCCCACCTTCAGGTTCTCGAAGAGGCGAGCGACCATTAGGCCCATGCGCGCGCCATTAAAACGCGGGACCGTCTCGTGAATTGCACTCATGGATTTCGAGAACTTCTCGGCCAGTGACCAGGAAGACGGAAAACTCAGGCTGGCCGCCGCCAACCTGTAGCCGTCTGGCCCCTGACGCATCAGAACCAAGTCTTCTTGGACAAGGCGCGCGGCTGTCAGAAGGGCTGGCTCGTTGGAAAGGTCGACGACCGCCCCCCGATCCGCAATCACCACACGACCAGCCTCAAATTTGTGGGTCTTGCCGTGATACTGCTTCAGGTTTTCAACGATAAGCGCAAGCACTTCCCGCTGCGCCTCTTCCGTGCCGTCCTCAGCGCGGAAAACAGCATCACGGCGCTCGGATACCAAGCGGTCCTTCTCAGCCAGATGCGGAACAAGGAAAGCATCCGGCTCGAGCCATTCCCCTTCGTCGATCGGCTTTAGACCGACCGTGAATGGATGGCTGGAGCCGTCATAGGGAGTATGCTGAAACCGGAAATCTTCCTTGGACATCAAAGCAGACCGTTGCTCAGGCCTGATCCAGAGTTTCCAGCTCATCGATCAAACGTTCGATGACGGACAGACCTTTCTTCCAGAAATCAGGATCGGTTGCATCGAGACCAAATGGCTTCAACAATTCGGAATGATGCTTGGTGCCTCCAGCTTTCAGGAGATCGAAATACTTCTCCTGAAACCCAGTCTCAGCTTCCTCGTAAACCGCATAAAGCGAGTTCACGAGGCAATCCCCGAAGGCGTAGGCATAAACGTAGAAGGGTGAATGGATGAAATGAGGGATGTAAGTCCAGAAAGTCTCATAGCCGTCATTGAGCTTAATCGCAGGACCGAGGCTCTCCCCCTGCACCGACAACCAGAGTTCTCCGATCTTGTCCGCGGTCAGCTCACCATTACGCCGTTCCGTGTGAACCTTCCGCTCAAAAGTGTAAAACGCGATTTGCCGGACGACCGTGTTGATCATGTCTTCGGCCTTGGAGGCGAGCATGACTTTTTTGGTTTTCGGGTCTTCCGCTTTCGCAAGGAGAGACTTGAAGGTCAGCATTTCACCAAAGACGCTCGCTGTTTCCGCAAGTGTCAGCGGAGTGGGCGCCATGAGCGGACCATTCGGACCTGCGAGCACCTGGTGAACGCCATGCCCGAGTTCATGAGCCAGGGTCATGACATCCCGAACTTTGCCCTGGTAATTGACCAAAACATAGGGATGCGCGCTCGGCACAGTTGGATGGGCGAATGCACCTGGCGCCTTGCCGGACCGCGCCGGGGCATCGATCCAGCCTTTGTCGAAGAAGCGGCTCGCAATCTCCGCCATGTCCGGGGAGAAGGTGTTATAGGCAGAAAGCACGGTGTCCTTGGCCTCAGCCCACGGAATGATCCGCGTATCGGCATCGGGAAGCGGAGCGTTTCGGTCCCAGGTGTTGAGTTGATCAACACCAAGCCACTTTGCCTTGAGTTTGTAGTACCGGTGCGAAAGCCGCGGATAGGCCTCTCGGACTGCGGATACCATTGCGTCAACGACTTCACGCTCGACACGATTGGCCAGGTGCCGGCTATCGGCAATATCGGAGAAGTTCCGCCACCGGTCGGAAATCTCCTTGTCCTTGGCCAAGGTGTTTGTAATCAGTGCAAAGGTGCTGAGATTCTGGGAAAACGTCTCGGTGAGCGCCTTTGACGCTTCTTCCCGCCTTTCAGGTGAAGGGTCGGTCAACAAATTCAGGGTCTGCTCGACCGGCAGCTCTTCGCCTGCAACATTGAAGGTCAACCGCGCCATCGTCTCATCGAAAAGGCGGTTCCAGGCACTGCTGCCAGTGACCGACTTTTCATGAAAAAGCTGCTCGACCCGGTCTTCCAGCTGGTACGGCTTGTCCTTACGAAGATCCTCGATCCAGGGCCGGTAGTGGGAGAGATGTGCATCCTCTAAAGCGGCATCGACCACAGCATCCTCGATCCGGTTCAGTTCCAGGCTGAAAAACAGCAAATGCGAGCTTGCCGTCGTAATTTGCTCTTGAACATCACCGTAGAACTTTTGCGCAGCCGCATCTGTTGTGTTGCCCGCATAGACCAAACCGGCAAAAGAGATCAGGCGGCCCATGAGGTCTTCCAGATCTTCATATGCGCGGATGGCTGTCACCAAAGCCGCAACATTGTTTGCCGCCAAATCAGCAAGCCGCCCCTTGTAGGACGCCTCGAAAGTCTTTGCGCGATCGAGTGATTCCTTAAGATCAGAGGTGACTTTCGGTGCGTCGACGGACGGATAGAGGTCCGTCAGATCCCAAACGGGGAGATCGCCAAGCTCTGCTGTTCCTGAGGCGGCAGGCGCAAAATTTGGGCTCAAAATGGGCATTTCATACTCCGGAAAACGGCGGAACGATTGGTTGCTCCGATGGGATATTTAGAGAATTTGTAGGCCCTAGCCACATGCAGCTGCAATCGAAAAACAGCATCTTTTTTCAATTGGGCTGGAGAATTTGTTTACCGCTTTACGACCAGAATGGCCCGAAACGAGACACCTTGACGAGTTCGAAGGCACCTGATGCAAGCACTCAGCGGCAAAATTCTCATTGTTGACGACGATCCAATTCAGCGCCGGCTCCTGCAGGAAGCCGTGCACAAATTTGGTTACAGATCCAAAACTGCCGAAAACGGCGCGGAAGCTGTGCGGATCATGACCGGCCCAGAAGCCAGCGAAATCGATCTGATCATCCTCGATATGGTGATGCCGGAACTTGACGGTCTCGGCGTGCTGGAGCGCCTGCGCTCAGACAAGATTTCCACTCCCGTGATCGTTCAAACAGCTCATGGCGGCATCGACACGGTTGTTTCGGTGATGAATGCCGGTGCACAGGATTTTGCAGTAAAGCCGGTCGCACCTGAGCGGCTGAATGTCTCGATCCGAAACCTCCTGAAAACGTCCGCCCTGGAAGGTGAAATCACCCGGATCCAGAAGAAGGCTTCCGGGACCCTGACCTTTACCGACATCATCACCCATTCGCCGGCAATGGAGAGGGTGATTAATCTGGGCAAGCGGGCTGCTGCCTCCAACATCCCCATTCTAATCGAAGGGGAGAGCGGTGTTGGTAAGGAAATGATCGCAAGCGCGATCCAAGGATCCAGTGACCGCAAGTCAAAACCTTTGATCACGGTCAACTGCGGTGCCATCCCCGACAATTTGGTGGAATCAATCCTTTTCGGCCACGAGAAAGGCGCTTTCACGGGCGCGGTCGACAAGCATGTCGGCAAATTTCAGGAAGCACATGGCGGCACCCTTTTTTTAGATGAAGTGGGTGAATTGCCACAAGATGTGCAGGTCAAGCTGCTCCGCGCCATACAGGAAAACGAGATTGATCCGATCGGGTCCCGCCGGCCGGTCAAAGTGGATTTCAGACTCATCTCTGCAACGAATCGCAGACTCATTGACCAAGTCAAAGACGGTGCGTTCCGTGAAGACCTTTACTACCGCCTGAACGTTTTCCCCATTTGGATCCCGCCATTGCGAGACCGTCGGGAAGACATCCCAGCCCTCGTGCGGCATTTTTTGGCACGCTTTGCGGCTGAAGAAGGTAAGCCCCAAGTGTCTGGTGTTGCCCAAGACGCATTGGCCATGCTGCAGGAGTACGCTTGGCCCGGCAACATTCGGCAATTGCAGAACACCGTCTTCCGGGCCGTTGTCTTGTGTGATGGAGCTCAACTGACCATCGACGATTTTCCGCAAGTTGCAGCCGCAATCGAGCACCCTGGCAGCCAGTCCGGCGTTGTCCACCCAAGCGCTTCAGCCCCATTTGCCGCAGTTCCGCAAGACCCGGCTGCTAGTGCGCCACCGCCACCTGCCCAACAAGGTGCGCCGACAGCAACGACCACCTCAACACCGGCCGGATTTGAAGGCTCAGCACCCTTTGGCTTCATGCGGAACCTTGACCCAGAAGGACATGTCAGAAAACTGACTGATATTGAGGAAGAGCTGATCAGGGCCGCCATCAAACACTATTCCGGGCGTATGACAGAAGTTGCCAAGCGACTGGGCATTGGCCGCTCCACCCTCTATCGCAAGCTCAAAGAATACGGTTTGGACGATGGTGGCACGGATGCAGCTGCCTAATTTCAGGACACTTTAAGGCGCCCACTCGGCTTTGGCCGATTTTTGGACACATTCGGGCGGTACGGGATGCCCTTGGGTTATTGCGCGCAATCCGTTGCGGATAACCGCCCAACAAGTTGCAATATTACCACGATTTCTGCAGAACTGAGATTAGGGTAAAAACTTCTTAACCTGCGGCATGTAAAACTCGGGTTCTGCTGGGGAGCACGGGATGGGTGCAAGCCACCACAAAACGGCGGGATAGAAATTGCGTAAACGGTCTGTTGGTTTCGACGCCGTCGCCTGGATGAAACGCGCCGCGATTTCAGCGGCAGCGATCGTGGCGTTTGCCATGACATTTGCAGGCACGGTTCAAGCAGAAACCAGAACCTTGAAACTATATAACACGCATACCAAAGAGCGTGTTTCGATCACTTTCAAGAAGAACGGCCGGTATATTCCGTCCGGTCTGCGGGAAGCCAATCGGTTTCTGCGCGACTGGCGGCGCAACGAAATCACAAAAATTGATCCAGAACTGCTCGACCTTGTTTGGGAAGTCTACCAAAAGGTACGAGCCAGAGATTACATTCACGTTGTATCCAGCTACCGGTCGCCTGCAACGAACAACATGTTGCGCAAGCGCTCCAAGGGCGTTGCCAGAAACAGCCAGCACACGCTCGGCAAAGCCATGGATTTCTATATTCCAGGCGTGAACATCAGAAAGCTGCGTGAAACCGGCTTGCGCAAGCAAGTTGGCGGCGTCGGGTATTATCCGCGCTCGGGATCGCCATTTGTCCATCTGGATACAGGAAGCGTTCGCCATTGGCCGAAGATGAGCCGGTCGCAGCTTGCGCGGGTTTTCCCGAACGGCAAGACTTTGCATATCCCCTCCGACGGCAAGCCGATGAAGGGCTACAAGATCGCCCTTGCAGAATCCAAATCAGGCCGGCGGAGCTCAACACGGCCGACCATTGTCGCATCAAACGACACGTCTGCCGCGCGGAACATCAATGATCGGGATCAAGGCGCACGGACGCTTACGACCCGGAACCAGAGTGTCCGCAGCACGCCGGCACCAACACCTCCGGCAAATGTTACACGCGAAGCGCCTGAGGGCGGTGGTAATTTGTTTGCGAGCCTGTTTGGTGGCGGCGAGCGCACTGGAAACTCCGATGCAACCCGCCCCGGCGCGGTTGGCGGTCGCCAGACGGCATCACAGGCTGAGACAGTCTCTCCGGTCATAGCCAATCCTCCTGTGCCTACTCGCAAGATCGTAGACACGCCTGAGGAGGCTCCCGTCATTGCAGTGGCAAGTTCAGCTCCAGAGTTGAAGCCAATCGACGAGCAGCCGGTCCAAATTGCAAGCGCGGCATCTGTTCCAACACCCGCGCCCAACACGCTCGATGGTCAACGGGCAGCTTTGGATGCCGGCCAGCCTGCGGCTGCAAGCGAACCGCTCGACGCACGGTTCCAGATTGCAAGGGCTCCGGCGCAAAAGCCAGCAGCGAGCCTCCAAGCAGCTGCGCAAGCCGCAGCAGAGAAAATCAGTGGCTCTGAGGGAACAACGGTTGACGATCCGGTGGCGGCAATTGCTGCTGCAACGGGAACTGCAATCCCGTCACCAGCCCCTGCCCCGCGCTCAGATACCACACTTGCCTATGCATCGGCGGCACCGACACCGCCCGAGTTGACACGGTCACTACGGCCTGGAACCGCCACGAACCAACAAGCTGCAGCGCCACGTCCAACGGCTGCACCGGCAGCGGCCGCAACGCGGCCATCGGTATCCGGGCGCATTCCGAAAGACCAGATTGTTGATCCACTTGCTGGATTCGCGAGCCTGCCGGACCGGTCCGAACCGCTTCTGCTGACTGGCGCAGGCACTGCCCGCCACCAGACTTTTGCGTGGCTGAGCCATCCCAATCAACGGCAACTGAACAATGTGATGAAGCCGGGTAACAGGTTCGTAGCTGCAAGCTTTCAGCAAGATCCTTATGGCAATCTGCGCACCGACCGATTTGACGGACCTGCGATCGTGGTGCTGCCTGTCCGGTTTGCCAGATAGCGACATTTCAGAACGCAGTGATATCAAAAAAACGCCGGGCCAACTGCCCGGCGTTTTCAGTTTCGGTAATCAGCTCAGCCCTCGGAAGGCCCAGGCCCTGCCATGCCGAGCGCGTGCAGGTAGAGGTCGAGCACAGCTTCTTCTTCCTCGCGCTCATGCGGCTGCTTCTTGCGAAGAGAGACAACCTTGCGCAGAATTTTGACGTCATAGCCATTGCCCTTGGCTTCGGCGTAAACGTCCTTGATGTCATCCGAGATGACCTTCTTTTCTTCTTCCAGACGTTCAATACGTTCAATGAAGGCGCGCAGCTGGTCTGCGGCCACTCCACCCGGATCGGACATTCGAGTGTTTCTCCTTGGCTAGTTGTGTTCTTCTTCTGCGATCACGTTACGGACGGTGCCACAACACCAGTCCACGTTAATTCCGGCCGGTGCCGTGCCAGACTTCAAGACGCACGTCAAGCGGACCAGACCAAAGCCCTCAATGCTCAGGCTTGTTTTTGTCAAAAGCGGCTTTCTGCTCAGCTGTGGCCTCGGTTTGATACTTTGCCTTCCAGTCACCGTAGGGCATGCCGTAAACGATCTCGCGAGCTGCGTCCTTGTCCAGGTTCATGTCCTTTTCGGCAGCCGCATCCGCATACCAATTGGACAGGCAATTGCGGCAAAAGCCTGCAAGGTTCATCATGTCAATGTTCTGAACATCGGTCCGGCCACGCAGATGCTCGACCAACCGGCGGAAAACGGCAGCCTCCAGCTCAATTTTCGTTTGATCATCCATCAACTCATCTCCCTCAAGTCTGCTCCTGAAACCGAGCGGTCATTTGTTGTCACATCGCGAAACATAGTGCCGAACCTGACGGCATTCCGATGATTGTGCGAGTTCTTTCAGTATAGGCTCCAACCGATCGGCCCACTCCAACGCTCCCCGGGTATCTCCGATCAGGTCTTGCCGGATCTCCAGAAGAGCCTGAGACAGGCCCCGCTTGGTTGCGTGCCGATACATCGTGTCGTTTTCAAGGGCACCGTCGTAAGGCTCGTTATCTCCGACAACCAGATCGGCTTGTGCCCTCAAACCTGCCAGCATGGGATCGACAGCGCGCGGGTCGCTGTCCCAGAGCACCGTTACGTGCCAAGGTCTCGGGACGCCCCGCCAGACTGGCGTGAAACTATGGATCGATATGATCACAGGCGCCAACGCAACCGCCATCATTCGATCCAGCGTTGCATCGATCAGGTCATGATACGGCTTGTGAAAAAGATCAATCCGCCGCCGCCTCTCGATGGCATCAACTCCCGCATTCCCAGGGACAACGGCACCGTCCGACAAGCGCATGATTAGGGTCGGATCATCTTCGCCCCGATTGGGATCAATCAACAGTCTTGAGAATGTCGACAAGCAAGCCGGAGCATTGAGACGCCGGGCCAGTTCCAACGTGACCGCCCGAGCTCCGATATCGTAGCCGATGTGCCGCTCAAACTGAGCGGCAGGGACCCCAAGATCACCATACTCATCCGGGACCGTATTCCGCGCATGGTCACACAAGAGCAGGATGCCTGCGGTCTCGTCACCATGAACATATTCATACGGCTGAAAAGTCGTGTCCGGCATTGGGACAGGATCGGTCATCGTGGTCTTCTTGATTTCTAATGCGGCTGTGGAGGCAGGGCGCCAGATTTACGACAAAGGCTCAGCGGAACCAAGCCCAATTCCAATGACAGCCGCTTATATGGGCCCGAATCGTGAAAAATCAGCCCGCTAGAGGATCGCAGCTGCCAGCAATCAACAACCTAGGTTTTTGATGTGGATGAAAGTGTTTGGTTACCCTTTTTTGACGGCTAACGGCTACCCACGGAGGTACGGTCATGTTCCCGCCCCAATTATAACTTCATAGGGTAGCCTGGTTTCATCTGGGTGGGCCCAAGAGATGGAAGCGATGGATGTCAAGGGGTTTTCCTCCCGCACATATCTTGTTAACGACGTTGACAAGACACTTCTGTCCACGCAAAAAGCCAATGTCTGTAAAGCAGCAAAGTGAACGACTGCGTATGTTAGAGGTAGGGGAACGGCACCGGGGCTGGTCGCAAACGTGGATGCGTGCATCCATCCAGACCTTCTGCGCCTTAAGTCTGGCCGTCTTCCTGAACACCATTTTCAGCGACAACGCACACGCTGATCTCCGTCTATGCAACAAGACGGACAGCCAGGTTGGTGTGGCTATTGGATACAAGGACAAGTCCGACTGGATCACTGAAGGTTGGTGGAACCTTGCGTCCAACAGCTGTGAAACACTGGTCCCGGGCGCTTTGGTGTCACGCTACTATTACATCTATGCGGTGGATTACGATCAGTTCGGCGAATGGGGCGGTCGCGCATTCATGTGCACCCGGGAAAAAGAATTCACTATTCGCGGAATTGAAGATTGTGTTGCTCGGGGATTCGAGCGGACAGGCTTTTTTGAAATCGACACGGGAGAACAAAGCAGCTGGACAGTCCAGCTCACAGAACCCGTGCAACAAGGGACAGGTGGGCGATGAGGCGAAACCGACGAGTTAAAATTCTCGCAACTCTCGGACCCTCCTCCTCAGAACAAGACATCATCGAAAAATTGTATGTAGCTGGTGCTGATGTGTTTCGCATCAACATGAGCCATACCGATCATGATCGTCTCAAGATGCTGGTTAGCCGCATCCGTGCTGTGGAGGAAGTAACAGGAAGACCGATTGGGATTCTTGCCGACTTACAGGGACCAAAACTGCGCGTAGGCACATTCGGCGATGGCCCGGTGATGCTTGAAAACGGCGCAGTCTTTACATTGGACGCAGACACATCGGCAGGCGATGTCAATCGTGTCCACCTTCCTCACCCCGAAATCCTAAAGGCTCTGGAACCCGGCCACCGGCTGCTTCTTGACGATGGCAAGATCCAGCTGCGCGTGACAGAATCGTCTCCGACGAAAGCTCAGACCGAAGTTATCGTCGGCGGTAAGCTCTCTGACCGGAAAGGCGTTAGCGTCCCAGACTCTGAAATCGCGACCAGCGCGATGACGGAAAAGGACCACAAGGATCTGATTGCCGCGCTTGAGCAGAATGTAGACTGGGTTGCCCTGTCCTTCGTTCAACGCCCGGACGATCTTGCAGAAGTGCGCAAAATCACCCGCGGCCGCGCCGGTGTACTTGCAAAGATTGAAAAGCCGCAAGCGATTGGTCGCCTTGATGAAATCATCGAGCTGTCAGACGCGATCATGGTGGCTCGTGGCGATCTTGGCGTTGAAATGCCGCTGGAACAGGTTCCGGGTCTGCAAAAGCGGATCACACGCGCCTGCCGGCGCGCAGGCAAGCCCGTGGTCATCGCAACCCAAATGCTTGAGTCCATGATCACCGCACCGGTACCAACCCGTGCAGAGGTTTCTGACGTCGCGACTGCCGTCTTTGAAGGCGCTGACGCAGTCATGCTCTCCGCGGAATCGGCAGCGGGCGACTTTCCGATCGAGGCCGTGTCTACAATGGACCGGATCGCTCAACAGGTGGAACAGGATCCGAACTACCGGACCATCATCTACGCCCAGCGTACCGAACCGGAAGCGACCGGTTCTGATGCGATCTCTGCGGCGGCGCGCCAAATTGCGGAAACGCTTAATCTGGCTGCAGTGGTTTGCTACACGACATCCGGCGCCACGGGTTTGCGCGCTTCGCGGGAACGCCCGTCCAGCCCGATCATCGTATTGTCACCCGTCATGGCAACGGCCCGCCGGCTGTCGCTCGGTTGGGGTCTCCACTGTGTGGTCAGCGAAGACGCTGCCAACGAAGAGGATATGATCGATCGCGCCTGCCGGATTTCTCATTCTGAAGGATGGGCAAAACCGGGTCAGCGGATCATCATTACGGCCGGCGTCCCGTTCGGCACACCAGGATCCACTAATATGTTGCGGATTGCGTTTGTCGGCACAGACGGCCAGGGTGGCATTTGACGATCTAATCGGTTGAAATTTCCAGAAGGGCGGCAACTGGCCGCCCTTTTTTATGCGCTGCTCCGGCAATCCAATACGCCTGCCCTCCCGACACGGAGAACAAGCTGGTCCAAAGCCTCGACAATCGCATCCGTTCGGGTGTGATGCGGCATGTGCCCCGCCCCCTCCAAAACCACAAGCTCGGCATTTGGAAGATCGCGCAGCAAACCTTCGCTGTGAATAGATGGCCACACAACCGTGTCTTCCGTGCCGGTTAAGATGACAGTGGGCTGCTCTAGATCACCATAGTCCTTGGACTGCGCTATCACGTGAGGCTTCAAGCGAGCGATATCCGTTGCATTTGAGCGGAAAGCGTCCGGCAAAAAGAGCAATGGCAATCGTGTTGCCTGATTGTAGTTCTCTGGCTGCGGCTCCGGATGAAAAACGTGCTGGATGGACCGTGGCGCCAAATACTCGGCAACGGGAAGCGTCAAGATCCGGCAGAACAACCACCCGATTACCGGCGCCGCTGCCACATGATTGTACCATGCGACACCGCCAGGCCAAGGATGTGTTGCAGGCGCCAAAAACGCCAAACCGCATATCTGGTCCGGCGCCCTCAGACCAAGTGCGGCGGTAACGGACGCGCCGAGTGAGTGACCGATGGCAATACACCGATCAATGCCCAATTCACGAAGCAATCCGTCAATCAGCTCGGCCTGACGCGCGGGCGAGTTCTTTCCATCCGGGATCGTACCGGAAAAACCCAAACCCGGCCGGTCCAAAAAAAGCAGCGGATAACGCCCTTTCAGCGGCTTTAGAAACGCGAGTTGAGAATCATAGGCATTTCCGCTCGCACCATGCAGGAAGACCAAGGTCGGCGTATCGGGACACGCGTTTTCCGCTGAGAAAAAATGATAGTGGAGTTGGACACCGTCCACGGTGCACATTTCTCCATCAGGTCGGATCGAGCGTCTGATCTGATGAAACCGCAAGGCCGAGTAACCAGCAAGCGACGCGAGTACTACAAGGATTGCGAGCAGAACTGAGAGCATGTTGAGGGACTGAAACCGTAGAGTTGGAACGCGTCATACAGGTTAATTGGCGCAGGATTTGCGCGTTTCCATCAAACGGGTTCGCCCTCAGCTTCCTTTTCCAGAGATTCGACTGCATCACTTGCGTTTTCGAGACCTGGATGGATTTCCAATGCCCGCCGGAACGTGGACAGCGCTTGCTCTTCAAACCCCAATCGGCGCTGGATGATCGCAAGGCCTGAAAGTGCACCCCAATGCCGGGGTTCCAAGGCCAAGGTCCGCTCAATATCGACAAGTGACTTGCCGAAGTCTTCCTTCATGTAATGCACGGTCGCCCTGCGGTTCCACCCTTCAGCAAAAGACGGCTCAAGGACGACAACGACGTCGAGAAGATCAAGCGCAAGCCCGTGATCCTCGGCCTGGATGGCGCGCCCAGCGCGCGCCATTAACAGATCAACAGTATCAGAGCCTGAATCCATCCAAATGCGCCGGATGCCGCGTGCAACGCGCTGGCGCGCAGCCGGATCTTCAGCACCTGAGAGATCTTCATAAAGACTATCCAGCTTGGAAAGAGTTTCGCCAGGGTCGGTTTCGTCCACGACCACCTGCCCGCCTTCGTCCGGCTCAGCCTCCGGCAAGGCATCAAAATCATCAATAGAGGGCGTGTCCGTCTCTGGCCCGAGATCAGGCACCGGCTGGGCAAGACCCACAACCGGAGACAGAAAAAGAAAGGTGGCAAACACAAAAATCCGCATACAACGATTATGGGTCGTTGAATGCGGCGGTCAATCCCGAAAACTCACACGTTCACACAAACGCGAATTGAGCACATTGTGATCCAGCGCCTTTCTAAGGCGCGCACCTGCCAATGCCTGTTGCGTGACGCTGCCAAAAGCAGCGTCAGAACACTTAGCCCTGACGTGCCTTGAAGCGCGGGTTTTTCTTGTTGATGATGTAAACGCGGCCCTTACGGCGAACCATGCGGTTTTCCCGGTGACGGGTCATCAACGCTTTGAGCGAATTCTTGATCTTCATGTCATTGTCCCCGTGGGGTCGTCTGTTTAGCTTCAAACCAAATGAGCGCCCAAGGCGCCCATTCTTCTCAGTCATTTTTGCCGGAAGTCGCTGCAGATATCTGCGCCAGTCTTCCAAGCTAGAGCGCGTCACGAACTTGATCTGCGCAATAATGGTGGGCGTGACAGGGATTGAACCTGTGACCCCTTCGATGTCAACGAAGTGCTCTCCCGCTGAGCTACACGCCCGAATTTCTTCGGCCACCGGCGCCCCAACGCCGTGGTGGGGTGCGATATAGCGGGGATCCAAAGTCTGTGCAACCCCCTTTTCACCGAACTGTCAAAAATTCCTTTTTCGCTCTTCAGCCTGTTGAAAGTAACGATCAGGCAGCGAGCATGCGCTCCACTTCCTGCACCAAGTCCTTGAGGTGGAAGGGCTTTGAAAGAACCTTTGCATCCTTCGGCGCATCCGATTCAGGATTGAGCGCAACGGCTGCAAATCCGGTTATGAACATCACCTTCAGATCAGGGTCAAGCTGCGTTGCACGCCGCGCGAGCTCAATGCCGTCCATCTCCGGCATCACAATATCGGTCAGGAGCAGGGAAAACGGTTCTTCGCGCAGTCTCTCATACGCGCTTTTGCCGTTATCAAATGACACGACGTCATACCCGGCATTTTCCAGAGCCTTGGCCAGGAACCGGCGCATGTCGTTATCGTCTTCGGCAAGCAGGATACGCGGCATAGTTTGCAACCAATTTCCTTCGCATTACGGAGCGTTCAAGTCTTTCGCCGGTTATAGCTCGAAATCAACAGAAAGATAGGGTGAATTGGTTCTCCTAAGCTTTTGCGCGCTCGACTGTGGACTGCGTGTTGATTCCTTGGCACGATAGGCAATCGCCGCAAACGGGACACACATATTGACAAGTTCAACGCCCAGCGCCCCAAACAGCCAGTTCGAAGTCGACTTCAACGGCTTTCCTGCATTTGATGTGTTGTCCCCTGCTGATCAACGGCTGCCATTTGTTTTCAACTCTCCACATTCGGGCCGTCAATATCCAGAGAGTTTTCTGGCTGCCTCACGGCTTGATGCGCGCTCGATCCGGCGGTCCGAAGATGCTTATGTAGACGAGCTCTTTTCGCATGTGGTGCCACTTGGTGCCCCCATGCTTCGGGCACACTTTCCGCGCGCTTATCTGGATGTGAACCGGGAACCTTATGAGCTTGATCCGAAGATGTATGACGGCCGGCTGCCGTCTTACGCAAACATCCGCTCAATCCGGGTAGCGGGTGGCCTTGGAACCGTCGCGCGCATTGTCAGCGAAAACCACGAGATCTATCGGCACAGGCTGCCTGTTGAAGAAGCGCTCAACCGCATCGAGACGATCTATAAGCCCTACCACTCGACACTGAGGCGTTTGCTGGCGCAAACCCACGTGACATTTGGGCATGCAGTCTTGATTGACTGCCACTCAATGCCATCAACCGTAAAATGTCAGACCACAGATACACGGCCCGATTTCATTCTGGGTGATCGCTACGGCACCAGCTGCAACAGCGACCTCACCGATTTTGCGTTCGAAACACTGCGGAGCAAAGGTTACAGCGTGAGCCGCAATAAGCCGTATGCGGGCGGCTTCATAACGGAGCATTACGGGCGGCCATCAAGCGGACTGCATGCCCTTCAAATTGAAATCAATCGTGGCCTTTACATGGACGAAGCGACCCATGAGCCGACGGCCCATTTCGGACAATTGTTCCACGATCTGAAAGACTTCGTCCGGGAGTTGACCGCAATGCCGGACGCCGGTCTCGTCGCGGATCCAATCGCGGCCGAATAATCCCTGAATTAAATCGAATTAAAAAAAAGGCCGCACTCAAACGAGGCGGCCGAAGTCTAGGGAGGAAACGCCCAAGGAGGGCGGTACGACAGAAAGCTCTATCGCACCGCAATAAGATTGCACCGCACCGCACAAAATGCAACCCCGACAGCGGTTGTTTCATGCTCAAAATATGAGCATCAATTCAGGTATTCCGAATTCTTTTTTTGCAAATCAGGTTATAAGACAGCCACCTGCGGTCGTTCTGACCGAAAAGTGACACATCCGACTGGAGGCCATATGTCCATGCCGCTAGCTGCCAGCGCAAACCCGCTGGCTTCATTTCTCGATCGCCTGGCGGACGCTTCCAGCGCTGCAATCATGCCGCACTTCCGGCAAGGCTTCTCGGTCGACAACAAGTTGGAAAGCGGTTTCGACCCAGTCACAATCGCCGACAAGAACGGCGAAACAGCCATGCGGGCTCTGATCAACGAACATTACCCCGACCACGGCATCCTGGGGGAAGAACATGGACCAGAGAACCTTGATTCTGATCATGTTTGGGTCTTGGACCCGATTGATGGCACACGGGCCTTTATTACCGGTCTTCCAACTTGGGGATCGCTGATCGGCCTCCGGTCAAATGGCAAACCCAGCCTTGGCATGATGGTCCAGCCTTACATTGGCGAGCGCTACAGCGGGGATTGTGAACGCGCCTGGTATCATGGGCCTCTCGGCCAAAAAGATCTAGAAACGCGGGCCTGCGCATCGCTCGACAGCGCGACCTTATTTACGACAACACCCGCGCTTTTTAACGCCAGCGAACGGCCGGTCTTTGATCGACTGGAGGCAAAGGCACAGCTGACGAGATACGGAACGGATTGTTACGCCTATTGCATGGTTGCAGCGGGCCATGGCGACGCCGTCATAGAGTCCGGGCTGCAAGCCTATGACATCGTCGCATTGGTCCCGATAATTGAAGGTGCCGGCGGCGTTGTGACGACATGGACAGGCGGCTCACCGGCAGATGGCGGCCAGATCGTTGCATCCGGCGACAAACGCCTTCATGACATCCTGCTAACCGAACTGGCGATAGCTGCCGTGTGAGGTCTGTCTCAAAAATTCGGCCAGGCGCCGTATCACTGACACTCATACAGCACCCGCCTGGTCCAACACCAAATCTGCTTCCAATCCTGGCACAAACGCATCGAAGGCAGCCCAGACCTGGTCCCGGTATCTGTCGGCTTCCATAAGAAGCTCGTGTTCCGCGCCCGAGATTTCGATATACGATGCATTTTTTGTACGCGAGACAAACTCTTCAATTGCGGGCGTGGAAACAATTCTGTCCCGACCAGCGCCAAGTATAAGGCACGGCAAGCGCATTTCAGGTCCGGCGCGGCGCTGACGCATCGACTTCATGGCCGTGGCGGCTGCGTTCAGCCAGCTCATCGTCGGCGATCCAATACCGATTTCCGGGTGCTCTTCCACAACCTTGGAAAACCTGCGATAGCGCTGACGGTCAGTTGTCTGGCGGTTTTCTTCGAATGGGAGTGTAAGCTTCCCGTTTCCACCTGGAACGTAGAGGCGGCCCAAAAAGGTCCAGGCGCAAATTCGAGCAAGGCCAAAACCGAGTGTCTCGGTCAACCGGGAAGTGGAGTGGCGGGTCGCCCTGAGTTGCGGTCTTCCAAACAGCCCCAAAGTCAAAATGCGGAGCAGCTTTCGCAAACCGGCTGTCAGATCGCTCTCCCAATCCCTTGGTGCGATCGCCAGGAGCGGCGCCGTAATCACCGCACGGTCCAACATCGTCCGCAGCCGCTGTGAACATGACATCAAAATGAGGCCGCCCGTTGAGTGCGCCAGCGCAAAATGTGGCCCCGGGTAGGTTGCAAGGGAAACGTTTTTTAAGATCGCCAGCAGATCCTGCTGATATCTTTTGAAATTCGTGACGTGTCCCCGCGCCGGGCTTCGGGTCAAACGCGTCGAACCGCCCTGCCCGCGCCAATCGAACGCAACAACAGCATATCCTCGCGAACGCAAGTCGGAGACAACTTCATAGTATTTTTCGATAAACTCAGCGCGTCCCTGGAGGATGGTCACAGTGCCCCGACACGACTTGCCCGGCGCAGCAGGCCAATGCGCATAGCGCAGCTTGACCCGGCCATTCATCTCCAAAAACCCGGAAACAGCCCCATCCGGGATCGGATTATCCTTGGTGTCAATCAGGCTCATCTTGATCCGATTCGCTTGTCGCAGCGATCAGTGATAGCCGCCTGAGCCCCAGCTCTCAACATACTTTGAGCCGGCCCCGCAGGACCGGCTCCAAAAGTAACCAGAATTACCAACGGCTGTGCCAGTTGTACCGTGGGCCCAGAGGGCGGCTGCGCACGATATCTGCATTGCGAGAATCAACAACGAGTCTGACAGGAAAACCACGCCAGCCACGTGCTTTGATGATGTACATCGGGCCGCGGCGATCAATGATTTTGATCCGGTGAAACCCGCGATGGCGCAAGCTGCGGCGAATTTGCCTCGGCCCCAACTCGTATTGATGCCGACCGTGCCCACGGTCCCAACCGCGTCCTGGCCCTCCGCGGTGATCAACTGTCATCGTCATGCCGCTGGCTACCGGTGCCTTTGCCCCCAAACCTGAGACAGGAACAGCCTGCGCTTGCGTTGCTGCACCGGCGGCCAAGAGCAAAACCGCTCCTGCAATCGGGGCAGACGCTTTCGTGGAAATGCGCTTCATGAGTGACATAGACATTGTGTGATCTCCTTGTTCCGCCAGCCCCGTGCTGGCGATACCCGAAGAATGCCGAAGAGCGTTTGAACGGGACCGGAAGGCCTCATTCATCTTCAGTTCATCGCCGATGTTTCCGCTTACCCACGACCTCTTGAATTCAAAAATCAGAATTCCCATCTCGATCAGTGCAGGCGCCAAAACGGGTCTGCGCAGCGTTCCAGTCTCGCCAATGATGGGGGACAGGAGATCGCAAAAATCAGAAGTAACAGTTGCTCAAAGAGAGGACAGACTATGCGTCACTTCGACTTTACCCCACTTCACCGTTCCACAATCGGTTTTGACCGCCTTTTTTCCATGCTGGATGCAGCTGGCAATGAAGCTCCCAGCTATCCGCCGTATAACATCGAGCGGACCGGCGAAAACTCCTACCGGATCACCATGGCTGTTGCAGGCTTCAGCGATGCGGAACTCTCCGTTGAAGCAAAAGAACACGTTCTGACCATCAAGGGTGAAAAAGCAGAAGAAGCTGCTGATCGCGAAATCCTGTATCGCGGCATCGCATCCCGGACGTTCGAACGCCGCTTCCAGATCGCGGAATACGTCCGCGTTGACGGTGCGAGCCTCGAAAACGGTCTCCTTCACGTCGACCTGGTCCGTGAACTGCCCGAGGCCATGAAGCCCCGCAAGATCGAGATCACATCCGGCGGGACCAAACAGATTGAAAGCACCGCTCACTAACCGGCAGCTTCTCCCCTGAGCTGAAGCGGTGCGGAGGCGCCTGTCAAACAGGCGCCTCTCTTCGTATCTACCGCAGCCTCAAGATATCTCGGACAGCGCACCCAAGAACGCTGCCACGTCTTCTTCGGTCGTAGCGAAGCTGCAGACCATGCGTACGCATACCTCATCCTCCTGCGGAGCGTGGTCCTTTGGCAGATCCTTCGCCGGCCATTCGTAAATTTTTGCGCCTTTGGCTTCCAATTGCTCGAACTGTCGACGCTTCAGGATTGGAAACAGCTCATTGGCTTCAACAGGCCACGCTGTTCTTCCACCAGCGGACCGAATGCCTTCGGCAAGTTTTAGTGCCATCGCATTTGCGTGTGCTGCCGTATCCAGCCAGCTGTCTTCACTGAAATATCCATCAAACTGAGCAGCCACAAACCGGCTCTTGGAAAAAAGATGCCCGCCGCGCTTGCGGAAATACTCAAAGCCTTTGGCAGCTTCCAGGTCGAAGAAGACGACTGCTTCCGCGCACCAGCAGCCATTTTTGGTGGCACCAAAGGAAAGAATATCCACCCCGGACTTCCAGGTCATGTCGGCGGGTGAACATCCAAGCGTTACGAGCGCGTTTGCAAAACGAGCGCCGTCCATGTGCAAGGGAACGGACCGGGAAGCAGCGACGTTCTTGATCGCAGCAATCTCTTCCAGCGTGTAGACTGATCCGCTTTCGGTCGCTTGGCTGATCGAGACACTTGCGACCTGACCATGATGCACAACGCTATCGGGGAAAGCGGACATGGCCTCGATCAAGCCGCTTGCGTCAAATTTGCCATTTTGCCCAGAAACACTGACCAGCTTGCCGCCGCTGGTCATGAACTCCGGACAATTGCACTCATCGACCTGAATGTGCGAGTCGCGGTGGCAGAAAATGGCGCCACCCGGTTTCCCGTATGCTGCAAGGGCGAGCGAATTTGCAGCCGTCCCTGTTGCCACAAAAAAAACGGCAACTTCCCGTTCAAACAGCTCATTGAACTTGTTGGAGACGCTTTCGGTGAGGGGGTCACTGCCGTAAGCCGGCGCATGACCATTATTATGGCGGGTCAGCGCCGACATCACCGCCGGAGCTGCACCCGCCCAATTGTCACTGGCAAAATTCATGGGGCCGTTAAATCACCACGGCCCCAACCGGGCAACCGCTATTTCCTAATAGTACATTTCCCGCTTGCGGTACTGGACACCCAGTAGCGCATCGAGCGAAATCAAACCCGGTCCTTTCAAAGTCGGCACCAGAAGCAGGAAGATCCACAGCAGCCGATCATCTGCAATAATCGCATAAGGATCTCCGTCAAAGAGCGCCCCGATTGTCTTGGCATCGGCCCCATGACCCGTGATGTCGACATAGGTCATGACAATAATGAAGACGATCATGCCAAGGCTCGCCGCACGGGTGAAAAGGCCAACAACAACAAGCACCGGCAAGATGAACTCGCCCCACGTTCCGAGGAGGACAATCAGGCCATAAGGAAAAAACGCGATCTGGCTGGTGTCATAGCTGACCTGCTCCATCATAGCCGGCAGCATTTGGGCATATGCGCCAGCCGTCGGCGTGAAGATGTTCATGATGTTGCCGCCAATTTTTGTGAGCGCCGAGTTCCAGAAAAACTGGAACAGCACAGCAGCAAAAATAAGCCGGGAGGCAAGACCCAGAAACCAGCCCTCAGTCAGCCGCTCGATTGCGCCGAACACCAACGTGTAAAGCCTTACAAAAAAACCAATAACCATCCGCTTCATAGCCTCTTTTGTTGTTTCTAGCCGGATCCCCGCTTAAGCGAGTTCTTTAATCTGCAGACCGGCAAGAGCCCCATTTGATAGAAAGTTCGACAAACAATCAGCCAGTGTAAAACCGCTGTCTACTTCAAGTGCCGTTTCAGCCGCTTCCCCCAACGCCGCTCCGGAAAAAATTGCGCCCGCGAAGGCAGCATGGCTTGGTTCCAAAACCCGGACATCGACATCGAATTCTGGTCGGACGATCAGCACAGGCTGGGCAACAGAGAGATCGATCTGCGATTGCTCTCCATCTTTGAACCGATTGACCTTCACGAGGTCCCAGATCGGCCACTCTGAAGCCACGATTGTTGCCGCCGGGTGACGCTGAAATCTCACGCCTTCAAGATCTGCGGGCGGGATCGTCGCAAGCGCGGCCGGATCAAAAACTTCACAATCTTTTGCGTGGTAGGATTGAAGCCAAGCCCATTCCAGGCGCGCCACATCTTCCAGATAAGGATAGGCCTTCAGCGGCGGGAATGCGGCAAGAAAATTTGGAAACTCTTCTCCATACCAGATCAGGACAGGGTTTGACGGCTGATGTTCTGCGACAAACGCACGGGCCAAAGCCGCAAAATATTCGTCACCGAGGAGCGCTTTGATAGATGGATAAGTCTCGCCCAGCGCCTCACAAAGGCTGACGATGACATTGTTCCTATAAACATTGAAGCGTTTCAGGTCAGGCAGCCCATCGGGTCCGACAGCGCCTTCGGGTGTCCCGAGTTCCGGATTGATGAGAGCGTCGCCAAAGTCAGCTGCGGAGAGCCTTGGCAGTGCAAACACTTGCGCCATGTCAGCTGACCGCCTTCAGGTCTGCGTCTTCGGCACGACGCAGGATTTCCTGCGCAGCATCTGCTTCATGAAGCAAAACGGGCCATGCAGGAACATCATTGTCCCATTCAATCAATGTCGGCAGGGCGCCGTGCATTCCAATCACGTCTTTGTAGAGAGCCCAAACAGCATCATCGACGGCGCGGTCATGCGCATCAATCAACAGCGGACGGCCCGCCTCGTCCATATCCGGAGCATGGCCTCCAAGATGTATCTCACCTACATATTGCATGGGAAATTCGGCCAGGTAAGCGGCCGGCGACTGTTGCTGGTTAGTACAGGACACGTAGACGTTGTTGACGTCGAGCAGCAGACCACACCCTGTCCGGCGAGTGATCTCTTTAAGGAAATCCAACTCACTGAAGGTGCTCTGGGCATAGGCGATGTAAGTGGACGGGTTCTCCAAGAGCATCTGCCGCCCCATCACATCTTGAACTTCATCGATGTGATCGCACACGCGTATGAGAGTTGCCTGGTCGTATGGAACCGGCAAGAGGTCATTAAAGTAGGTCGTCTCGTGTGTAGACCAGGCCAGGTGTTCAGAGAACAGACCCGGCTCATAGCGTTTGTTCAGCTCCGCGAGCCGAGCCAGGTGATCTTTGTCGAGCGGGCTTTCGCCGCCAATGGAAAGACCAACACCGTGAAGCGATAGCGGATAGATGTCGCGAATTGCTGTGAGCTGTTGATGTGGCCGCCCTCCGGCGCCCATATAGTTTTCCGCGTGAACTTCGAAAAAACCGATGTCCGGGTGGCTTTGAAGAATGTCGGCGACATGCTCCGCTTTCAAACCAGCGCCGGGCCGGTTCGGAACGGCCGCCTGAGTACCAAAGGCAGAAACGGGTTGCTCGTCGGACCGCATGGCAAGCTCCAGACCTTGAACTACGGTGTTAGGCGGGCGGCGCAAACCGCCAGCCTGAGTTCGTATGATCGCCCGTTAATGGCCGATTCGAATTCTTCCAATTACGCTTCCGGAAGGTCGCGAGACAATTCCGTCAAGGATCCCTTGCGGCCGTCCGGCAGTTCCATGGACACGCATGTACCTTTCGGAACCAGCGTCCAAGCGTTGCCTTGGTAGTCAACGGTTGAAGAACCGGCACACGTCGTGCCCGGGCCGGCTTTACAATCGTTTTGGCCTTTCAGGGAAACACCATAGCATTTCTCTTTGGCTTGAGCATGGGCCGGTGTCGAAGTGGTCGCCGAAAGACCTGCAATTGCAGTGGCAACGGCGCCAGCAACAACTGCTGCAGACATAGCCTTGTTTTTCATATCAAACTCCTCTGGTCAAAAAATCAGCGCAGCAACCACGATGCCGGATAAGTGCTGCTACACCCGTTACATGGCCGGATTGGCGTTCAATGGGAAATCAAACGCCTGTGACACTGCTGCGAGCTGTCACCTACCTTAGACTATTAAACGAAAGATTCTTACTCAAACCCAACTCAACGCGACGTTTCCGGACGATTGGCACTTTACGTACGAAACAATTATAATAGCGACAAAGAAACACACTTGCTCCTTGCAATGAAATCTGTCATGTTCCGCCAGCTTGGAATAGGACAGGCATACTGTCCTTTTGAGGTAAAGGAAACACCACCGGACCGCCGGTCGTGATAAATGTAAGATCCAAGCAGCCGCTTGCTCGGTCCGGGGAGGGCCTCCAGCAAGATGAGGCAATTGTGTTTCAACAGCGCTAATTGGCGCTGCGGCAATGCGACGGTTTGCCAGAACAAGCCGCTGCAGTAAGTACATCGACAGAGCCGGGGCAAAAGCCAGGGTTCACCGAGCCGCACTCTTGATGGAATGCGACCCGAACGGAACCCGACGCTCCAAACCACGGCTAACACTGGGGTAACAGTGAGGGCGCACATGACGAAGACAGAGCTGACGACCAGCACAGCCATGCAAGCAGGCCAGACGGATACGAACACCGTGACAGCCACAACACTTGCCGATCGACTGGGCACGGCCGCCGACAAAGGGCTCTACAATCCGTCGCGCGAACACGATGCCTGCGGTGTTGGTTTTGTTGCGCACATGAAGGGCGCAAAATCCCACAAGATCGTTGCAGACGGACTGCAGGTTCTGGAGAACCTCACACACCGCGGCGCAGTTGGTGCAGACCCGCTCATGGGCGACGGCGCCGGCATGCTGGTTCAAATCCCGCACGCGTTCTTCGAAGCCGAGATGTCTGCCGCTGGCACACCGCTTCCGGAATTCGGCGGCTATGGCGTAGGCTTTATTTTCTTGCCACAGGACGATGTCCTGCGCGCCAAGTGCGAAGAAATCGTAGAGCGGGTCATCAAAGCCGAAGGACAAGAATTGATTGGCTGGCGCGATGTGCCGGTCGACAACGCGTCCCTTTCCAAAGCTCCAGACATTGCGGCTACTGAGCCGGTGTCCCGTCAGGTCTTCATCAAACGCTCGGATGGCGACGATCAGAATGCGTTCGAGCGCCGGCTTTATGTTCTGCGCAAGGTGATCTCCAACACGGTTCGCGCGGAAACAGATGCGGTCACGAAAGGCTTCTACATCGTCTCGCTGTCGAGCCAGACCATTGTCTACAAGGGCATGTTCCTCGCCTATCAGCTTGGTGCTTACTACAGCGACCTGAAGGATGAGCGGTTCACCTCTGCTCTCGCACTGGTTCACCAGCGTTTCTCGACCAACACGTTCCCGTCCTGGGACCTCTCCCACCCCTACCGGATGGTCGCCCATAACGGCGAAATCAACACGCTCCGCGGCAACGTCAACTGGATGGCGGCCCGCCAGGCATCTGTTTCATCCGCGCTGCTGGGAGACGACATTTCGAAGCTCTGGCCGATTTCCTATGAGGGACAATCAGACACAGCCTGTTTCGACAATGCGCTCGAATTCCTGGTGATGGGCGGTTACTCGCTCGCCCATGCTGCGATGATGCTGATCCCGGAGGCTTGGGCCGGCAACCCGCTGATGGACGACAATCGCCGTGCCTTTTACGAGTATCACGCGGCACTAATGGAGCCGTGGGACGGCCCGGCCGCCGTTGCTTTCACCGATGGCCGTCAGATCGGTGCGACGCTAGACCGGAACGGTCTGCGCCCAGCCCGGTACATTGTGACTGAGGACGACTTCGTCATCATGTCATCTGAAGTTGGCGTTCTTCCAGTTGAAGAAGAAAAGATCGTCCAGAAATGGCGCCTGCAACCGGGCAAGATGCTGCTTATCGACCTGGAAGAAGGCCGGATCGTCTCTGACGACGAAATCAAGCGCCAGCTTTCCACGGCCAACCCATATAAAGACTGGCTGCACAAGACACAAATCGTTCTGGAAGATCTGCCGGGCGTCCGCCAGATGGCCCCTGTCGCAGGTGAAAGCCTGCTCGACCGTCAGCAAGCCTTTGGCTACACCCAGGAAGACATAAAACTTTTGATGACCCCGATGGCAACAGTCGGTCAGGAAGCTATTGGCTCCATGGGCACCGACACGCCAATCTCGGCGTTGTCAGACAAATCAAAGCTGCTTTACACCTACTTCAAACAGAACTTCGCTCAGGTCACCAACCCGCCGATCGACCCGATCCGTGAGGAACTGGTGATGAGCCTGGTGTCGTTTATCGGGCCGCGCCCGAACTTGTTTGACCTGAAAGGTTTATCGACATCTAAACGCCTGGAAGTTCGTCAGCCAATTCTGACCAACGAAGATCTGGAAAAAATCCGGGTTATCGGCGACATCGCCGACAATCAGTTCTCGGCCAAAACTCTGGACATCACCTACAACGCCGACAAAGGCGCTGAAGGAATGGAAGGCGCATTGGCCGAACTCTGCGAGCGCGCCGAAAAAGCGGTGCTTGACGGATACAACATCATCATCTTGTCGGATCGCATGATTAACCGCTCGCGGATTGCGATCCCGGCCCTCTTGGCAACGGCTGCGGTCCATCATCACCTGATCCGCAAAGGCCTGCGTACATCTGTCGGCTTGGTCGTTGAAACCGGTGAAGCGCGCGAAGTGCATCACTTCTGCGTTCTGGCAGGATTTGGTGCCGAAGCGATCAACCCGTATCTCGCCTTCGAAACCCTTCTTTCCATGCACATGGAGATGGACTTCCCGGAGGAAGTTGACCAATACGAAGTCGTCGAGCGCTACATCAAGTCGATCGACAAAGGCATCTTGAAGGTCATGTCCAAGATGGGCATTTCGACCTACCAGTCCTATTGCGGCGCCCAGATCTTTGACGCGGTTGGCCTCTCCTCTGAATTCGTCGAGAAGTACTTCTTCGGCACGGCGACCATGATCGAAGGCATTGGCCTGAATGCAGTTGCCCAGGAGACCGTTCAGCGCCATTCCGAGGCGTTCGGCGATGTTGCAATTCTGCGCCGGTCGCTGGATGTTGGCGGCGAATACGCTTACCGGATCCGCGGCGAAAACCACATGTGGACGCCAGATGCCATTGCCAACCTGCAGCATGCTGTCCGCTCAAAGCTTCCGGACATGTACAGGACCTTCGCAAAAGAAGTGAATCAGGAAAGCGGACGCTTCGCGATCCGTGGCCATTTCCGCATCAAAAATGCAGAGGAAATCGGCCGCTCCGAAATCGACATCTCCAAGGTTGAGCCCGCTGAGAACATCGTCAAGCGGTTCGTCACCGGCGCAATGTCGTTCGGGTCGATTTCGAAAGAAGCCCATTCCAGCCTTGCCGTCGCCATGAACAAGATTGGCGGCAAGTCCAACACCGGTGAAGGTGGCGAAGAGCCAGAACGTTTCAATCCGCTCCCGGATGGCACCATGAACCCGCAACGGTCGGCCATCAAACAGGTCGCCTCGGGACGTTTCGGCGTGACAACCGAATATCTGGTCAACTCCGACATGATCCAGATTAAGGTTGCTCAGGGTGCAAAGCCTGGCGAAGGCGGTCAGCTGCCGGGCCACAAGGTTGACGCGGTCATCGCAAAGGTCCGCCACTCGACCCCGGGCGTTGGCCTCATCTCGCCTCCCCCGCACCACGACATCTATTCCATCGAAGATCTGGCACAGCTGATCTACGACCTGAAAAACGTAAATCCGATCGCGGACATCTCGGTGAAGCTTGTCTCCGAAGTGGGCGTCGGGACTGTGGCCGCAGGCGTTGCCAAGGCACGGGCAGACCACATCACCATTTCAGGTTTTGACGGCGGCACCGGTGCATCACCGCTGACCTCGCTCAAACATGCAGGCTCTCCGTGGGAAATTGGCCTTGCAGAGACCCAGCAGACCCTCGTTCTAAACGGCTTGCGCTCACGTGTTGCCCTGCAGGTTGACGGTGGGCTTCGTACAGGTCGTGACGTAATCATCGGCGCTCTTCTGGGCGCGGACGAGTTCGGATTCTCGACCGCACCTCTGATCGCGGCCGGCTGTCTGATGATGCGCAAGTGCCATTTGAACACCTGCCCGGTTGGGATTGCGACGCAGGATCCGGTTCTGCGCAAGCGCTTTAAGGGCACTCCGGAGCACGTCATCAACTACTTCTTCTTCGTTGCCGAAGAAGTCCGTGAACTAATGGCATCCCTCGGCGTTGAAAAACTCGATGACCTCATTGGCCGCTCCGACTTCCTCGACAAGGAAGCCGCGCTCGATCATTGGAAAGCCAACGGCCTTGATTTCTCCCGGATCTTCTTCCAGCCGGACGCAAAGCCGGAAGAAACCCGCTGGACGGAGCGCCAAGAGCACCCAATCGTCGACATTCTTGACCGCCGCTTGATTGCAGCTGCCCAACACACGCTGGACACCAAGGAACCGTCGACGATCGAAGAGACCATCTGTTCGGTGGACCGGTCGGTTGGTGCCATGCTGTCTGGCGAGATTGCCAAGCGCTACGGCAACAAAGGCCTCAAAAAACCGGACACACTGACAGTCAAGCTCAAGGGCACAGCGGGTCAGGCGTTTGGCGCGTTCGTCGCCAAAGGTGTCACAGTGGACCTGGAAGGCGATGCCAACGATTATGTCGGCAAAGGTCTGTCAGGCGGCAAGATCATTGTCCGCCCGCCGGAAAACACCCGGATCGTTGCCGAAGACTCCATCATTGTCGGCAACACCGTGCTTTATGGTGCAACCGAGGGCGAATGCTACTTCCGCGGCGTTGCAGGTGAGCGGTTCGCAGTCCGCAACTCCGGTGCGGTCGCAGTTGTTGAAGGCGTCGGCGATCACGGCTGTGAATACATGACCGGTGGTGTCGTCGTGGTCATCGGTCAGACAGGGCGGAACTTCGCAGCTGGCATGTCCGGCGGCATCGCCTATGTTCTCGATGAGGATGGAACCTTCGGATCCCGTTGTAATCTGGCAATGGTGGAACTTGAGCCAGTCACTGAAGAAGATGATCTGCTTGAGAAGCTGCATCACCATGGCGGTGACATTGAGCACAAGGGCCGTGTGGATCTTTCCTGCGACATGACCCGTCATGATGATGAACGCCTGCGGCAGATGCTGACCAAGCACAAGGAGCTGACCGGCTCGACCAAGGCAGCAGCGATCCTGGACGATTGGGCCACTTACCGGCCGAAATTCGTGAAGGTCATGCCGGTCGAGTACCGCCGTGCATTGCGGGAAATGGAAGAGCAACGCCTCGGCATGGTCGCGGCGGAGTAACCGGCACATTGAACAAAATGGCTCTCGGCCGCCGATAGCGGCCGATTGCAGCCACCTTGAGGACGCACAAATTTGAGGAGGTCGCCTTGGGCAAGGTAACCGGTTTTTTGGAAATCGATCGTCAGGAACAGAAGTACCAACCAGCTTCTGACCGCATCCGCCATTTCCGCGAATTCACGATCCCGCTCAACGATCAGGAAGTCGCCAACCAGGCGGCACGTTGTATGGACTGCGGCATCCCGTTCTGCCATGGACCAAGCGGGTGTCCGGTCAACAATCAGATCCCGGACTGGAATGATCTGGTCTTTCAGGGCGACTGGGACATCGCACTGCGCAACCTGCACTCGACCAACAACTTTCCGGAATTCACCGGACGTATCTGCCCCGCTCCTTGCGAAGAAGCCTGCACGCTCAACCTTGAAGACATTCCGGTCAACATCAAGAGCATTGAGCAGGCAATCGCCGACAAGGGCTGGGAAGAAGGTTGGATCGCACCGGAACCGTCCGCCACAAAGACAGGCAAGGCTGTTGCCATCATCGGTTCAGGCCCCGCAGGCATGGCCGCGGCCCAGCAACTCGCCCGGGCAGGCCATACGGTCCACGTCTATGAACGGGAGCCCAAGGCCGGCGGTCTGCTGCGCTACGGCATCCCGGACTTCAAGATGGAAAAGCACTTCATCGACCGCCGCGTCAAACAGATGGAGGGCGAGGGTGTCACCTTCCACTACAACGTCGATGTCGGCGTCACCGTCAGCATGGACGAGCTCGCCGAGCGCCACGATGCTGTAATCCTGTGCGCCGGTGCTGAGCGTCCGCGCGATCCCGGTGTTGAAGGCATGGACCTTCAGGGCTGCCATTGGGCAATGGACTACCTGGTTCAACAGAACCGCCGCGTCGGCGGCGAACCGGAAGGCGATGAAGCTCCGATCTGGGCCGGCGGCAAACATGTTGTCGTCATTGGCGGCGGTGATACCGCATCCGACTGTGTTGGAACTGCATTCCGTCAGGGTGCGCTGTCGGTTACTCAGCTGGACATTCGGCCGATCCCGCCTCTGAAAGAAGACAAGCTGACAATCTGGCCTTACTGGCCAACCAAGTTCCGCACATCCTCTTCTCAGGCAGAAGGCGCAGAGCGCGAGTTTTCTGCTGCAACGCTCGGTCTGGTCGCAGACGAGGATGGTGTTGTGACCGGCGTGAAATGCGCGCGTGTCGACGAGAAGCGCAAGCCGATCGAAGGCACGGAATTCATCCTGCGTGCCGATCTGGTCTTTGCAGCGATCGGTTTTTCCGGACCACGCCTGGACACCTACATCGCACAGGCCGGTGAGAAACTCGAACTGGATGGCCGCACCAACGTCAAGGCCAACACTGACGACTATAAAACGTCGATCGACAAGGTGTTTGCAGCGGGAGATGTTCGCAAAGGGCAGTCGCTGGTCGTCTGGGCAATCCGTGAAGGCCGCCAGGCAGCGCGCGCGGTAGACGAGTACTTGACCGGGTCAAGCGACCTGCCGCGCTGATCGAAATACGTCAAACGACATGCAAAAGCCGCCGGATCTCCGGCGGCTTTTTTGTTACGTTGAGATGTACATCTGACCCGGAACAGAAACTCATGTATCTCCGGCTTCCGCCTCTACCAAGGAAGACATGCTATCGTTCCCGATCATGCGCGGATCATCAACACGCCCGGACACCGGCGCAAGCGGCTCGCCTTCAACGAAGAACCGGTAGGCCGTGCTGCTGGTGTCAATTTCGGCATCGTCCTCACCGCCAAGCAAAAAACCTTCAGGTGATGTTGTCCGGCCCGTCAACACGATGAAATTGGGGTCATCCTCGACACCTTCAAACGCCAGTCCACCATAGCCGCCAAGAAGACGCGACAACTCGCGTTCGACAAAAAATGCAACTTTTCGGTACCCGGCCCAGGTAAATGCTATCCGGTCGTTGGTGCGAAGGCGGGTGTTCTTTCCGTCCACATCGGGCCCAAAGGATGTATAGGCGCCATCCTCTGAGAGAAAGATATCCCACAAATCAACATATCGGACACGGCGCTCTTCCGCTGCCCCGGCAAAGATAGAGTTCAGTTGCGTGAAATCGCCATTGAGAAGTTCATCATTGGTGGGCGGCAACCCTACCCAGACAATTGGAAGCTTCTCCTGCCGAACACTGCGAACCAGCGCCATGACCTTGTTGCGGTAGGATTCAAGCCATTCGGCGGTCATATATTCGATCGGTGGCTCGCCCGGAAATTCTTCGTCCCGGTCGCGCCATCCTATCATCACGACAACCGCTTTGACATCCGCGCCCCGAATACGGGAGAGCGTACGTGTCGCCCAGTCCGGCGGCTCTGCACCTGCAAAACCCTCCCGGTCTTCAGTGATTTCCTCAACCTTGATTTTTGGTTGTTGCGCCAGCGTAAATCGCAGACCGTCGGCCACACCCCGTGCCATCCGGTCTCCGACCACAAGGATCAGACCGGCGTCGGGGTCTTTTTCCACTTCCTCAAAACGCGGCGGGAGGCCGGCAGGACGAACCACTTTTGGAGCTTGCTGAACTGGAGCTTGCCGTTTTTTCTCGCGGCCACCACCAAACAAACGCTGAATTGGGGCGAACGGGTTGAAGCCCCGAAATCCATTATTCTGAGCAAGCACTATCGGCTCTTCAGCCATGGCCTCTCTTTGAATCCAGCCAGTTGGCTCAGCCGGACAAACAAGAAGTGCCAGGGCAATTGCGAACGGCAACGCAGATGGCCTAGCCATCTGCGTCCAACGACGAAGTGAAGATTTGAAAGCCACTGTTCGCGTCCCGACACCGATCCGTGTTCAGGTCAGTTTAGCGGCCTGTTTTCAGGTGCGCCAGCAAAACAACCGACGGATGCCCATCAGGCACCATCCCCTTTGACCGCTGATAGGCCCGGATACCGCGACGTGTGGCCGGGCCGACTTTGCCGTCGGCAGCCCCAACAGAAAAGCCCTTCTGGTTTAAAAGCGCCTGCAACTCGGTCGTTTCAGACCGTGTTAGTGGCAGATGTTCCTTCGACCAGTTTCCGGCCAGAGGTCCACCACCAATAATACGATCCGCCAGATGGCCAACTGCAAGGGCATAAGCCGTTGCGTTGTTGTACCGCTTGATTACGTAAAAATTGCGCAGCATCAAAAAGGCGGGGCCGGATGCGCCGGCAGGCAAGACAAGGATGCCGTTGTCGGATGGACGCGGAAACCCGCGGCCATTGACCCGGCGGATGCCATAACGCTGCCATTCACCAAGTGTGAGTGTCTTCTCACCATCGGCAAGATTATAGTCAAAACCGTTCGGGAGCTGGACTTCATAGCCCCAGGTTTTGCCCGTCTGCCAACCATGGCGTTTCAAATAGTAGGCGGTGGACGCTAGAGCATCTGGAATGGAGGTCCAGATATCCCGCTTTCCATCACCGTTGTAATCCGCCGAATAGGCTTTCCAGCTGGACGGCATGAATTGGGTATGGCCCATTGCTCCTGCCCAGGAGCCTTCCATCTCAGAGAATTTCACATGCCCGGCCTGAACAATCGCAAGTGCCGTTACGAGTTCTTTGCGCCAGAAGTCTGTCCGCCTCGGCGCGGCATAAGCCAGGGTCGCAAGCGCCTGAATAACGTTGTGGCGGCCCATGAAGCCGCCGTAGTTGGTTTCCATGCCCCAAATGGCGAGCACGGCCTCACGGTCAACACCGTAGCGGGCTTCGATTTGGCGCAGGACACCATCGTACTCGATCAGAAGCTCACGGCCCTTTTCGACACGGGTATCGGAAACTGCGCTATCGAGGTATTCCCAAATCGGCTTTACGAACTCCGACTGCTTGCTCATCAGGCGGATCGTATCGTTGTCGGGCTGCATGCCCGTGAAGACCGCATTGTAGGTCTGGGCGGTGATGCCAGCAGACCGGGCTGTCGGCCAGAAATCCTTGATAAAGCGGGTAAAACCGGGATCTGACGCCCCGCCGCTCGTAGCGAAGGCAGTACTGGCACTTAGACTGCCAACGGCAATAACAAGCGCTCGTAGGCTGTTACGCAGCACTGGTTTGAAGGAAAAAACCGAAGGCATTCCGCCGATCACACGTGTCGTTTGCCGAAAAATATCCCGCATACGGGCCTCCTAATGCCCTAACCGTAGTGTCGCCCCGCCTCGTCCAAATGATCTGTTTTTGGTTACTGTGTAGTTAATGCCGGAAACGAAGGCCGGCTTCAATGGCGTTTTCGGTGTAATCACCACCGTCTTGGGAACTCTCAAAGCGGCGATGAATGTAATTTGCAGTGAGCGCAACGTTTTGCGTCAACGCGTATGTCATTCCACCAAAGCCGGTCAGCGTGTTTTCCTCGATCGAAACACCTTCATATGTCCGATAGCTGTAACCAAGCCCAGCCTCGCCAACCCAGCGGTCGCTGAAGGCATGCGCAAGCCGAAGATCTCCAGAGTAGATAATGGAGCCGCTGGCATTGTCGATATCCGTCGCATCAAAACTCGTTCCAACGCCAGCTGTGACCGTTGTCAGGCGGCTGGGCGACCAGACCAGCGATCCGTCAATCACAAGCCCCGACAGATTTTTCAAACGGCTGTCTTCAATGTCTTCCAAACGCCAACCGGCGCTGACTTCACCGACGAGTTTCGGGCCAGCCGCAATGGCAAGACCGCCACGAAGCTCATACCCGTCTGCATCCCGGATTTCGCAAATATTGTCGCTGCAGGTTTGATCGAACCGGCGGAAAAGGAGCGAGCCTTGAGCAAACGGTGACAACAAGCCTCCGGCGTTGCTGCCGAGCCTCAAACTCGCTGAATAGACTGTGTTGTCACGCCCGCTCTCGATGGTGCTATCTGAATCATAGACCCTGCGATCTGCGCCAAGGGCTGCAGTCGCAGCAAGAAGACCGACATTGCGCGTGACACCGAGATCGATATTGCCTTCATGGATGAAAGTGTCATTCCCGAGCGACTCGGCGCTCCCATCTTCCTCCCGGCTAATGCCGTAGCTGATGTCCGCATCAACCCGTGTTGCCTCGGTTATATCGAGACGCAGGCCCGCCGCGGCGGACCCGAAAATGTCATCGTCGTCCGGATTTCCAGGATAACCGATGTAACTGCCGCGCAAGGAGGCATCAAACTGGTGCCGGACCCAATCCGAAGTCAGAGAAATGTCCGGGGCGATTCTGTAAAGACTGCCCGGACCACCTGTTGCTGATCTTGAGGTGTTGTCGGTATAGCCAGCGGTGACAGTCAATTGCGGTGTCAAAATGAACGAGCCGAGGCGAATCCCGTCTGGCGCATCGAACGTGGTGTCACCGCCAAAGACAGTATCGTCGATTCCGCCCTGAGCGAGAGGGACGGCACGCGTTACGGCAGTTATCCTGTCGGAGAATGGCCTCACCGGCTGAACACGTCCGGCTGCACCGAGTCCCGTTGATCCATCCTCTTCTTCCGCGATATTGACGGAAGGCCGCAGAGCAAAAACGTTTGATTGTGTCGGGTTCACACCTGCCGGCGTTTCTGCTTCTTCCCGGCCATCATCATCTGCAGCATTGACACGTCCAGGATCATCCGAACCACGCAGACCCGGCACCGCCGTCTGAGCGAACGACGGTTCCGCAAGCGCCAGGCTAAGCGCGAAACAGATGATGCATGTTAAAAAACGTGTCATTTACAGCCAGAAAGCGGTCAGATTATACCCGCCCAACCTGACGAAGGATGGTTAATGCTTCGTTTCCATATTGCAAAATGCCAACGCTGATTAACCATAGCTGCTGGATATGGACATAAAATAAACAGGTTCTTGAACGAAAGCCTGCGGTGGCCTAATTCTAGCGCCGAAAAGCAAGAAAGACCGCGATCCATGACCAGCCCAGCTCAAGACCCCAACACTTCGGAAAGCTCAGAGCTGCACATGGAGTATATCGTTTCCGCTGAGCGGGCCCTGGAAACCGAAATGGCAGGGCTGAGCGCATTGCGGGTGGCTCTGAAAGATGGGCTGGCGGCGCCTTTCCAGAAAGCCTGCAGCCTTATCCAAGGCATTTCCGGGCGTGTCATTGTCTCGGGCATCGGCAAGAGCGGCCATATTGGGACCAAGATCGCGGCAAGCCTTGCCTCAACAGGAACGCCTGCGTTCTTCGTCCATGCCACGGAGGCAAGCCACGGCGATCTCGGGATGATTACCCAAGACGACGTTGTCCTTGCATTGTCCTGGTCCGGTGAAACACAGGAACTTGCCAGCCTTGTGGCGTACACACGGCGCTTTAAAGTTCCATTGGTTGCCATCACATCACGGCAGGACAGCACGCTCGGCAATGCCGCGGACGTCGTTCTAAAGCTACCAAGCGTGGCTGAAGCTTGCCCTCACGGCCTGGCGCCAACAACATCTGCTCTGGTACAGCTTGCCCTCGGTGATGCTTTGACGGTGGCGCTTCTCGAGGGGCGCGGGTTTACCGTTCAGGACTATAAGGTCTTTCACCCTGGTGGCCGCCTTGGCGCCAGCCTCAAGACGGCAAAAGACATCATGCATCTTGGCGAGTCGCTTCCGCTTGTCCCGGCAGCTACACCCATGACCGACGGTATTGTTGTCATGTCACAAAAAGGCTTTGGCGTTCTCGGTGTTGTAGACGAGTTGAACCAGTTGATGGGCATCATCACCGATGGTGATTTGCGCCGCCATGTGACATCCAACCTTCTGGAAAAAACGGCTGGCGACATCATGACACGCGGGCCGAAGACTGTGCATCCGGGGACACTTTCAGCCTCAATCCTGGAACTCCTGAACAGTTCCTCGATCACAACTGTTTTTGTCGTAGAAGACGGCCGGCCAGTTGGAATTGTCCACATGCATGACCTTCTTCGAGCCGGTGCCGCTTAAACGATAGCTTTGCGTTCACAAGTAGGTCACGGATTCTGACATTTTCTAAGCGCTGCGAAATTTAAATGGCAGCATTAGCATTTGATTAGCCATAGCGAGCCTACACTGCCCCCAAGTTTGACTGGGCCTTTCGCCCGAGACCTTGGTGTGTTTCGTATGGATCTCGCGACCCTACTTGGAATTATCGGTGCGTTTGCCATCGTTATTACCGCTATTTTTCTTGGCGGCAGTTTTGGCCAATTCGTCGATGTTCCATCTATGCTGATCGTTATCGGTGGCGGCCTTGCCGCGACCCTTATCCGATTTCAGGTTTCCGATATCGCAGCGGCGTTCACGACCGCCTTCAAGGTTGCGTTGTCCGGGAAAAGCGCAAGCCCGCGCGACCTCATTTCTGAAATTACCAACCTCGGTGAAATAGTTCGCAAGTCCGGTCCGCTCGGTCTTGAGAACGTCGACGTTTCAGATCCTGTCCTTGCAAAAGGCGTGCAATACATCGCCGACGGATACGAATTGGAATTCATCAAGGAAGCCATGGAGCGCGAACGCGACCTTCAATTAAGCCGTTTGTCGGAGGGCAAACGTGTGATGAAAGCCCTTGGCGATTCAGCACCGGCCTTCGGCATGATCGGTACGCTGGTCGGTCTCGTCCAAATGCTTGCGAACATGGACGATCCGGCCGCGATCGGCCCGTCCATGGCGGTTGCTCTTTTGACAACGCTCTATGGCGCATTGATTTCCAACATCTTGTGCCTGCCGATGGTCGACAAGCTGGATGCAAAGTTTGATGTCGATGAATTGAACCAAACCCTGATCATCGATGGTGTTTGCCAAATCCGAGAATCCAAGAGCCCTGCCCTGATCAAGGAAATGCTGGTTGCATATCTGCCGGAAAAAGCCCGGGCTGATCTGGCAGAAGCTGCTTAAGTTGGCTTAGGGGCGAGTAACGCGTTATGGCAAGAAAGAAACCACAAGGGGGAGGCGGCGCACCGGATTGGCTGGTTACGTTCGCCGATTTGATGTCACTCCTCGTGTGTTTCTTCGTTCTGATCATCTCGTTTTCCATTCAAGATAAGGAAAAACTTCAGGTCGTCGCCGGTTCAATGCGCGAAGCCTTTGGCGTGAAAGAAAACTCTCGCCGTACCGGGATCATCGAAGTCGAAGGCATCCCGATCCGGGACTACATGAAAGATATCAGCCAGGTCGAGCAGGAACTGGACTCAGATTTTGCACAAGAGCGCCACGAGAAGCGCCGCAAACAAGGCCCGGAAGCCAACACGCACGACACGATGGAAGCGGAAATCGAAAAACCGCGTCAGTTTGCAACCGCCGCGGCCTCCCTTCGGCAAGCCTGGCAGGAAATGCCAGAAATCACGGAAGTTTCGACCAACATCATTTTGGAAGAGACCGAGGAAGGCCTGAACATCATGCTGGTTGATCAGGACGGCCGGTCCATGTTCCGAGAAGGGTCGAAGTATCCTTACGAGACCACACGCCGGCTGATCGCGAAGATGGCACCGGTGCTTGCGCGAATGCCCAACCGGATCGAGATCACCGGGCATACGACAGCTGGTGCAGCAACGGTAGACCCCAGCTACACCGGATGGGACCTGTCGACGGAGCGTGCCAATGTCGCCCGTCAGATCCTCTCAGAGTATGGTGTGCCGGACGGACAATTCTATTCAGTGGTTGGAAAGTCGGACACGGAACCTTTGTTCCCGAACGATCCTTATCTTGCGGCCAACCGGCGGGTTGGTATCCTATTGATGGCCGAAGAACCACCGATCCCGCCGGGCCACAAGCTCTAAGCCAGTGTTGCGATCTACAACGGGGCTAAGACGTGCTCTCCCCGTTAACATCGGAAACAACCAACCGAGCGCCGTCGACACCATCGACACGCACTTTTGTGCCTGCTGGCAAATCTGGGCCTGAAATCCGCCAAATCGTATCATCAATTGACAGCTTGCCGGCGCCTTCGCTTAACGGCGTCGTGAGGGTGAATTCACGTCCAATGTAACGGCTGCCGCGCTTGTTCAACCCCGGATCCCCGGTCTCAGAAGCCGCTTTCAGCATCAGCTTACGACCAATCAACAAGCTGACAATTGAGAGGACAACAAAGAGGCCGACATGAACCTGCCAGCTGAAATCGAAGAGCAGCGCAACAATCCCGACCACAATGGCAGACAGTCCAAACCATAGGAAGACCGTGCCAGGAGCCAGAATTTCCAG
Organism: Roseibium sp. R5; assembly: GCF_055755305.1. Lineage (NCBI taxonomy): Bacteria > Pseudomonadati > Pseudomonadota > Alphaproteobacteria > Hyphomicrobiales > Stappiaceae > Roseibium > Roseibium sp. R5. The sequence continues at coordinate 1,699,291 of NZ_CM146910.1, read as the reverse complement.
TCCCAGAAGGATCAACCCCAGGACGACCCAGCTCCACGAGCCGAGAGCCTGAATGATGCTCTCTGTAAGACTCATTGCTGTTCTCCGGTCGATGTACGTGTAACCGGCACCCCAGATGATGACCGTTGAGGTTTATCGCCATCACCAAAAGCTTCCTTCGCAATCTCGCCGATACCGCTCAACGAGCCAAGCAAGGAGGTTGCTTCCATTGGCAAAATCAGGGTCTTTTGGTTGCGGGACGTAGCCAGCGCCGTGAAGGCTTCAACGTATTTATTGGCAACGAAGTAGTTGATCGCCTGCACATCACCATTGGCGATGGCCTCACTGACCATTTGCGTTGCTTTGGCCTCGGCTTCCGCCTCACGCTCTCTGGCTTCCGCGTCCCGGAACGCTGATTCTCTGCGCCCTTCTGCCTCAAGGATGAGAGATTGCTTCTCGCCTTCTGCCTTTAAGATTTCGGACTGACGTTTGCCTTCCGCTTCAAGGATCGATGCCCGTTTTTCCCGCTCGGCCTTCATCTGCCGGCCCATAGCATCAACAAGATCACGCGGCGGATTGATGTCCTTGATCTCAATCCTGGTGATCTTGATACCCCACGGCTCAGCGGCGGCGTCCACAACCCTCAGGATTTGGGCGTTGATTTCGTCGCGGTTGGACAACAGACTATCAAGATCCATGGATCCCATGACCGACCTGATATTTGTCATTGTCAAATTGAGGATAGCGTTCTGTAGACCCAGAACTTCATAGGCTGCCCGGGCGGCATCAAGCACCTGATAAAACGTGACACCATCGGCCGTCACGGTCGCGTTGTCTCGGGTAATCACCTCTTGCGAGGGAACATCCAGCACCTGCTCCATCATGTTCAGCTTGTGACCGATCCGGTCGATGAACGGAATGATGAAGTTCAGTCCTGGGGTCAGTGTCTTACGGTACCGCCCAAAACGCTCAATCGTGTAATTGTATCCTTGCGGGACTGTTTTGACCCCGGCAAAGAACACAAGGATGACCAGCAAAAGTACGCCGATCAAAACAATATCAAATCCGGCAATAGGCATTTCAGCCTCCTAAAATCATTATCTGACAGCACACTACGACGTGAGATCGGGTTGTTCCAGACGAAACACCCAGCGTCAACGTGGTGTGACTGTTTTCAAAATGATATTAGGCGCTTGAGCCTGGCTGGATTATGACGGCCTCTATACACCGGGCATTGCTGTTCGCAACGCCCGATGAACTTCAACTTCCAATTCAGATCAAATCCAACCGCCGAGCTCGCGGCGAACGATCGTGTTCAGAACATCCATTCCCAGATCGCTGTCGTTGAGGCATGGGATATGAGTGAAGTTTTCGCCGCCGGCCTCTTCAAAGATCTCGCCAGCCTCGCCAGCGATTTCTTCGAGCGTTTCAAGGCAATCCGACACGAACCCAGGGTTCATGACAGCAATGTTCTTCATGCCGTCTTTGGCAAGTTGTTCTACGGTCTTATCGGTGTAGGGTTGAAGCCACTCTTCAGGCCCGAAACGGGACTGGAACGTGGTCCGCAATTTCGTTTCATCCATGCCCAGCACCTCACGCATCAGGCGCGTCGTTTTCATGCAGTGGCAATGGTAAGGATCGCCGCGCTTGAAATAGGACTGCGGGATACCGTGGTAGGACGTAAGGATCGTTTCCGGCTCGAAATCCAGGCTTTCCAGATGCCTCTCGACCGATTTCGCCAGGGCGTTCACGTAGATCGGATCATCATGATAGGGTGGCACAGTCCGGATTGCTGGCTGCCAGCGCATGTCAATCAGGGTTTTGCAGACAACGTCGTTCACAGTGGCCGTGGTTGTGGCCGAATACTGCGGGTAAAGCGGGAACACGAGAATTCTGTCGCAGCCGGCCTCTTTAAGCGCTTTCAGCTTATCGGGGATTGACGGCTGGCCGTAGCGCATCGCCCAATCCACTTTCAGCCGGCCATTGGCATCGCCCAGCATTTCAGTGAGCTTGTCCGACTGACTGCGGGTAATGGTGCGCAGGGGCGACTCATTCTTCTCGTGATTCCAGATTTCTTCATAGGCCTTGCCGGATTTCCCCGGGCGGGTCATTAGAACAATGCCATAGAGGATCGGATACCAAATCGCCTTAGGCCATTCGATCACGCGTTTGTCCGACAAGAACTCCCGAAGATACCGGCGCATTGGCCAGTAGTCCGTCGCATCCGGCGTGCCGAGATTGACAAGAAGGACGCCGACCTTTCCGGCTTTTACATCCGGGTGTCCCTCAGGCAGGCGGACTTTTTGAAACTCAGCCGCCTGATCGAGGATGGGAGCTGTCGGTTGAACGTTCATCTGCTTTCATTACCCTTACGCTTTGCGTCACTTTCGCCCATACATAGGACAACGACTGCGGAAGGCCAATGCGGCATCACCGGCGCAGATGATCTTTTCTTAACAGACACCGACCAGGCGACTGGCAGCCTTAGCCGTAGTCGCGTTCGTCAGCGATGACCTTCCCGTCGTTCGGCAGCGTCCCGGGAGACACAAGTTCTACATCTCCCTTTAATCGGGTTACATCCCGCAAGGTATCTGCAACACGCTCAGCAAGCCCGTTGCCCATGACCTCCGTCTCGACAGACAGCTTCATGGCATCACTGGCCCCGGCACGGCTGACAGACAAGCGCGCTTTCTTGACTTCCGGATGGCTGCTGAGGATCTGGGCGATTTGGGACGGGTCGACAAACATACCTTTAATTTTGGTCCGCTGATCGGCCCGTCCCATCCACCCGGCCAGCCGCATGTTGGTCCGCCCGCAGGGCGACTGACCGGGCATAACCATCGACAGGTCCCCGGTTCCAAACCGGATCAACGGGTAGAGGGGGTTGAAGTTGGTGACCACAAGCTCACCGACTTCGCCATCGGCAACCGGTTCTCCCGTTCCAGGGCGCACGATCTCAACAATATAGTCCTCATTGACCACCATGCCTTCGCGCGCTTCGGTCTCATAAGCAATGACACCGAGGTCGGCCGTCGCATAACACTGCGCAACGGATATGCCCTTGGATGCATATTCCTCGCGCAAGGCCGGGAACAAGGCACCGCCGGAGACCAGCGCAACCTTGATGGAGGACATGTCCCGGCCCTGCTCTGCCCCACGGTCGAGGAGAACCTTGAGGTAGTCTGGTGTTCCCGTGAAACCGGTCGGCTTTAACACTTCAACCGCTTCCACTTGCATATCCGTGTTGCCAACACCGGCAGGAAACACGGAGCAGCCCATCGCAATCGCAGCCTGATCCAGGATGAAGCCGCCAGGTGTCAAATGGTAAGAGAAGGCATTGAGAACGGTATCGCCCTTCCTGAAGCCTGCAGCGTGCAACGCCCGCGCCCCGTTCCACGGATCCAGACCGGGTGCTTGAGGTTCCCAGATCGGTCCAGGCGACATGAAAACGCGCGCGGCCGTAACACCGTTTTGCGATAGGAAGCCACCAAACGGAGGGGCCGCTTTCTGCTTCTCGAGCATCTCGGATTTGCGCAAGACCGGTAGTTTTGCAAGCGCCGCACGGTCTGTCACGGAATGCGCATCGATACCATCCAATTGCGCCGCCCACCCTGGGGCAGACTGCATGGCGCCACTCAGTTGCTCCGGTAGCCGGGCAAAGAGATCCTGTTCGCGCTGAGCAGGGTTTTGCTGCTCGCGCGCCTCATATGGTTGATTGCTCATGGTCGTCTCCGCCTGTAAGCCCTAGTTTAGGCCAGCCAGCGCTTTCTTCGTTTGTAGTGTTTGACGTCCTTAAAGGAGCGGCGTCCTTCGCCGCCGACACCAAGGTAGAATTCCTTCACGTCTTCGTTCTCCAGAAGGGATTTCCCAGCCCCATCAAGAACAATCCGTCCGGATTCCATAATATAGCCGTAGGTTGCGTATTTGAGCGCAACGTTGGTGTTCTGCTCAGCCAAGAGGAAGGAAACACCTTCGTTTTGGTTGAGCTTGCGAACAATTTCGAAAATCTCTTCCACCAGCTGCGGCGCAAGGCCCATGCTCGGTTCGTCCAGCAGGATCATCTTCGGCCGGCTCATCAGGGCCCGGCCAATCGCGCACATCTGTTGCTCACCGCCTGAGGTGTACCCCGCCTGGCTCTGGCGGCGTTCTCTCAAACGGGGGAAATAGTCATAAACCATCTCCAGATCTGCCTTTACCGCAGCGTGCCCGTCCTTGCGGGTGTAAGCACCTGTCAGCAGGTTTTCTTCAATTGAAAGGTGGCCAAAGCAGTGCCGGCCTTCCATGACCTGAATACACCCGCGGCGGACCAGATCATTTGGAGACAGCGCTTGAACTTCTTCCCCTTCAAACAGAATCTTGCCCTTTGTCACATCTCCGCGCTCAGCGCCGAGCAGATTGGATATGGCCTTCAAGGTGGTTGATTTGCCGGCGCCGTTCGCACCGAGCAAGGCCACGATCCCACCCTTCGGCACAGTCAGGGACACGCCCTTGAGCACCAGGATCACGTGGTCATAAATCACTTCGATATTGTTGACCGACAGGATCGTTTCAGCCGGCTCAGCGGCAGCTTCCGTGTTCGGCGTTTCTACATCCAATAAAGCCATTCCGTCCTCTCCTGAGAGGCTCCGCCGCTGTGGTGCGGCGGAGCGAGCTGCCAATCAGTTCGGGCAGGGTTCAGTCCGTGCGGGCCACGGAGCGTTTTTCTCTGCGTATTCTTTAGCCGCAGCTTCGATAAGCGGACGAACGACGTCGGTCATCGGTTCAATCCAGCCAGATGCCTGCTGCCACTTTGTGCCGTTCCACTCTTGAACGAACACAGGATGGCTGCCGGAGTGGTCTTCACAGGTCACCTTCATTGGATGTGCAAAGCCCTTCAGGCCCAGTTCTGCAAGACGAGCTTCGTCAAGGTTCAAGGCTTCCAGACCCATCCGCATGTCTTCACCGGTGATCACTTTCTTACCGGTCAGTTCCTGAGCGGTACGAATGCCTTCGGCAACGATTACGGAGTTCAAGACACCACGGTTGTAGAGCGTCTGACCCAGTGTCTCGCCGTCCGTGGAAGACAGACCAGCGTCAATGACATACTTCTGAATGTCATCCAGAGCCGGGAAGTCACGGCCAACGCCAGAGAAGTTCAGAGCCTTGTAGCCTTTAGCGTCCTGACCGCCTGCAGCCGCATCGTCATCGCCTGCGGACCACCACACACCAATGAACTTGTCCATCGGGTAGCGGATTTTGACGGCTTCCTTGATCGCGGTCGGGTTCATTGCGCCCCAGCCCCACATGATCATGTAGTCCGGACGGTCACGGCGCACGTTCAGCCACTGTGAGGACTGGTTCTGCATTTCCTTCAGACCAACCGGGTACTTCAGGAGCTCAAAGCCATGCTTTTCTGCGAGCTGTTCCAGAAGCGGGATCGGCTCACGGCCATAGCCGGCATCCAGGAAGATGTAACCAATCTTTTTGCCGTTCAGATTGTCCAGGCCACCTTCCTGTTCACCAATGTATTTGATGACCACGGAAGCACCGTCCCAGTATGTGTCCGGCACGTTGAAGACCCAAGGGAATGTGTTGCCGTCTGCGGCCGCAGACAGACCGTACCCCATGGAGAGCACCGGAATTTTATCAACGCTGGCCTTCGGGATCAGCTGGAGCGTGATGCCCGTTGAATACGGGTTATAGACCAGCGCGCCTTTGCCTTTGGTTGCTTCGTAGCACTCCACGCCTTTTTGCGCGTTGTAGCCGGTTTCGCACTCTTCGAGGGCCAGCTTGACACCGCCGATACCACCATCGCGCTCATTGAGCATTTTCAGATAGTCATGCATGCCGTTGGCGATGTGAATGCCTGAAGCTGCGAACGGACCGGTCCGGTAAGTCAGCAGCGGAACATAGTTGGTGTCTTCGGCCTGGGCGACAGGCGTCATAGCACCCGACAAGCCCACACCGACGGCAACAGCTGTTCCCAGAGCAAGTTGCTTGAAGTTCATTTTGTACTCCTCCCATGCGGACCGGACGATCCGGTACCGCCAGACCAGTGACGCCATTCCTCCCCGGACTGGTCCAAGTCCGGATGGCGGGTATAAGGCTGGCCGCCTTAGTACGGGAACGGCCAGACCCTGAGCTTTTGTTTCCCGATCTGCCACAGCCGAGCAAACCCGTGCGGCTCGACGATCAGGAAGAAGATGATCAATGCACCGACGATCATAAAGGTGACATGCTCGACGGCTTCTGCTGCCACGTCAAATCCGAGAACACCCGGAATGAACTTCAGGAAGACCGGCAGGATCCAGATGAATGCTGCGCCCATGAAGGCGCCTGCAAGGCTGCCCAAGCCGCCCAGAATCACCATGAACAGCACCTGAAAGGACAGCTGGATAGAGTAGGATGACGGTTCAGCCGCATTGAGCCAGAAGAACACCATCATCGCACCTGCAACACCGCAGATGTAGGACGACACGGCAAAGGCCAACAGCTTGGTTTGCAAGGGGCGGATGCCCATCAGTTCCGCGGCGATGTCCATGTCGCGGATCATCATCCAAGACCGTCCGATCCGGCCGCGCAAGACGTTCGCCATCAACATCGCAATGCCGACGGTGATTGTCAGAACGATGAAGTAACGCACCAGTGGAGACGATTCCGCGCCTGAGACAACGACACCGAATGCTTCACGATGCGGGATTTCGATCGCCCCGGACGCATTGTAGTTGTAGAGCCAGCCAATCCGGATGAAGCACCATTCCAGAAAGAACTGGGCCGCTAGTGTGGTCACAGCCAAGTAGAGGCCTTTGATGCGCAAGCTCGGAAGACCAAAGATTGCGCCAACTCCGGCGGAGAACACACCGGACAACAACACCATCAAGATAACGTTGGCGTCCGGGAAGATGGTTGTCAGTTTGTACGCCGCATAGGCGCCGACACCCATGAAGGCGCCGGTGCCGAGTGACAACTGCCCACAGAACCCTGTCAGTACGTTCAGCCCGATCGCCGCCAGCGAAAACACCAGGAACGGGATCATGATGGACGTCAGAAAGAAGTCGTTGGCAAAGAACGGAATGGCGACAAATGCGATCAGCAGGATTGCCGCAAGACCGATCCGGTCCTGACGGATCGGCATAAGTGCCTGGTCCGCCTGGTAGCTTGTTTTGAATTGGCCAGCTTCGCGATAAAACATGGTGTCAAACCCGCTCGATGATCTTTTCGCCGAACAGCCCTTGAGGCCGGAACAGCAGGAAAATGAGTGCGATGATGTAGGCGAGCCACGACTCAATGCCGCCGCCGACAAGACCACCCCAGTAAAGTTCACCGATCTTTTCGCCGAACCCGATGATAAGGCCGCCAACAATCGCGCCGGGGATCGAGGTAAAGCCCCCGAGGATCAAGACCGGCAAGGCCTTGAAGGCGACGATTTCAAGCGCGAAGGAGACGTCAGAGCGCGCGCCCCACATGATCCCCGTTGCAAGCGCAACCAGGCCTGCTGCGAACCAGACAATTGCCCAGATCTGATTAAGCGAAATGCCGACGGAAAGCGCTGCCTGGTGATCATCGGCAACAGCGCGCAAGGCTCGGCCAATACGCGTCTTGTTGAAGAAGATCCCGAGCGACGCCACCATGATGACCGCGATCACAGCCGCTGCAATATCAATATGTTGCAGGATAACCAGACCACGCTCACCGAATTCGAATGCCGTTGAACCGGTTGGCAGGCCAAGTTCTTGAGTGATCATTTGCTTGGGCTCACCACCGAAGACAAATTCACCAAACCCAATCAGGAAGTAAGTCAGTCCAATGGTCGCCATCAGCAAGATGATGTCTGGCTGATTGACCAGCGGACGCATCACAACCCGTTCCACGCTGTAGGCCAGCACACCCATGACACCGATGGTCAGCAGCAAGGCCAGATACGCCGGAACGCCATTTTCATGAAGGCCTACAAGCGTCAAGCCGGCAAACACCACCATGATGCCCTGGGCAAAGTTGAAGACACCGGAGGCCTTGAAGATAAGCACAAATCCAAGCGCAATGAGCGCGTACAGGATCCCGGCAACAAATCCTTCCCAAAGTACCTGCAGGAAAAAGTCCGGCATCTGGTACATTTGGACGAAGGGATCAATGAAAATATCGTAGAGCATTTGGTTCCCCCCGTTAGTGGCTCACACCGAGATAAGCGTCGATAACGGCCTGGCTGGCCTGAACTTCCTCGGGAGGACCGTCCGCAATCTTCTTGCCGTAGTCGAGCACGACGACACGGTCGGAGAGATCCATGACAACACCCATATCGTGTTCAATCAGAGCGATGGTGGTTCCAAACTCCTGATTCACGTCGATGATGAAGCGGCTCATGTCTTCTTTTTCTTCCAAGTTCATGCCGGCCATCGGCTCGTCAAGAAGTAGAAGATCCGGTTCCATGGCAAGCGCCCGGCCAAGCTCAACCCGCTTTTGAAGACCATATGGCAAACGGCCGACCGGGGTTTTGCGGATCGCCTGGATCTCGAGGAAATCGATGATGTCCTCGACCTTCTTGCGATGCTCGATTTCTTCCGCCTCTGCCGGACCTCGCCAAAGCATTTGCCAGAAGAAGTTCTTGTGCATCTTCAAGGACCGGCCGGACATGATGTTGTCCAGCGTCGTCATGCCTTTGAACAGCGCAACGTTTTGGAAGGTCCGGGCGATGCCATTGCTGGCCGCCTCATACGGTTTCATCTTCCGGCGCACTTTGCCTTGCCAGGTAATTGTGCCTTCCTGGGGATGGTAGAACCCATTGATAACGTTCAACATTGAGGTCTTGCCGGCCCCGTTCGGACCGATGATGGCGCGGATTTCCCCTTTCAGGATGTCGAAAGAGATGTTGGTGATCGCTTTCACGCCGCCGAACGACAAGGACACGTTGTCCACGCGCAGGAGCTCTTCACCCGCAGCAGGTGCTCCAGCGGCAGCCGGTGAAAGTTCTTTCTCTGATACTAGAGCGTTCATTCGGCTGCCTCCTGGAACCCAGCACCGGGCTCGTAGGTCTTCATGTCGCGAATTTCGACAGTCGCCTCGATGGCGCCCTTGCGCCCGTCTTCGAAGGTGACTTCCGTACGCACGTGTTTACTGGTCGACCCGTCATAGAGCGCCTCGATCAACGGGGCATACCGGTCTGCGATGAACGACCGACGAACCTTCTGCGTCCGTGTCAATTCGCCATCATCAGCGTCAAGTTCCTTGTGCAGGACCAGGAAGCGCTTGATCTGGGCACCCGCCATCATAGGTTCGCCGGCAAGGTCACGATTGACCTGATCTACGTGACTTTCGATCATCGCATAGACTTCAGGGTTGGACGCCAGTTCCTGGTAGGACGCATAGTTGACGTTGTTCCGTTCAGCCCAAGACCCGACCGATGTCAGGTCGATGTTGATGAACACCGTCACCATGTCCCGCTCATGACCAAAGGCAACCGCCTCTTTGATATTTGGGAAGAACTTCAGCTTGTTCTCGATGTATTTTGGAGCGAACAAAGCTCCGTCATTGAGTTTGCCGACGTCCTTGGCCCGATCGATGATCTTGAGATGTCCGTTGTCTGCAATAATGCCGGCGTCGCCCGTATGCACCCAGCCGTCTGGGGTCTTGGTGCTGGCTGTCGCCTCATCATTCTTGAAATAGCCGACGAATACGCCCGGTGAGCGGTACATGACTTCGCCGTTGTCGGCGATTTTAATCTCGACATCCGGTGCCGGTTTACCCACCGTGTCACCATAGATCTCGCCGTCCGGCTGAAGGGTGATGTAAACGCTGGCTTCGGTCTGACCATAAAGCTGCTTGAGGTTCAACCCCAGTGAGCGGAAGAACTGGAAGATCTCCGGACCAATCGCTTCGCCTGCAGTGTAGCCAACTTTCAAGCGTGTTAGACCCATACGGTTTTTGAGAGGGCCGTAAACGCAGAACTCGCCGATGTTATAAAGAAGACGGTCGCCAAACGAGACCTGCTCACCGTTCAAGATTTTTTCGCCGACTTTCCGGGCAACGCCCATGAAATAGTCAAACATCTTTTTCTTGAACTTACCGGCGTCTTCCATCTGGACCATGATCCGGGTCAGCAGATTTTCATAAACGCGCGGCGGGGCGAAGAAATATGTTGGCGCAATTTCGAGGCGATCTGTATCGATCGTGTCCATGCTTTCCGGGCAGTTCACGCAATATCCGGCCGTAAATGCCTGCGCGAGCGAAAACACGTGATCGCCTATCCAGGCCATCGGTAGATAGGCCAGAACCTCTTCCGTCTCATCGAGGTTGTCGAACGCATTTCCGTTGCGTGCCGATATTACCAAGTTGTCGAACGAAAGCATGACCCCCTTCGGACGCCCAGTGGTTCCGGAGGTGTACAACATCACTGCAATGTCGCTGCCTTGATACCCTGAGAACCCGTTGACCCATTCGGCTTCAAGGCCGGAGTTCTCAGACAACTGTTTCCGGCCGATTTCCTGAACCGTGTCGAAGAAGTGCAGATGATCCTGCTGATAGTCGCGCAAGCCACGAGGATCGTCATAAATGAGATGCTCCAGCGACGGAACTTCATCGCCCATGCTGAGCAGCTTATCGACTTGCTCCTGATCCTCGACCACCGCGAACCGTACTTCCGCGTGGCCGAGGACATATGCCATCTCTTCCGCAACAGAATCGGAATAGACCGGCACTGGCACCGCGCCGAGGGCCTGCGCGGCCACCATCGACCAGTACAGACGCGGCCTGTTGGCCCCGACAATAGCGATCTTGTCCTTGGGTTTCAGACCCAAAGACTGAAGTCCGATTGAAAAAGCACGGATTTCATCAAGCACCTCAGACCAGGTCCAGCTTTGCCAGATCCCCCGATCTTTTTCCCGGAACGCCGTCCGAGATCCGAATACCTTCCCATTGCTTAGAAGGATTTTCGGAAAGGTGTCCTCCGCGCGCTGTCCAGCGCTGGCCGACCCTACCATAGATGTTTCTTCCCTTAGAAGGCGCCCCGGTTATCCGAGGTCGTTCTCATGCTGGATATGAAACTACCTAGTGCCATCCCATTCAACCAGAATCTGGTTTGTCGAACGGACAAAGGCTCGATCCACTTCCAACGCCTTCACGCTAATTCGGGTGGTTTGCAGCAGTATGTTCAAATCTTATCGAAATGTTGCAAGTTCGCTGCGGGTGCGAAACAAGGCAGTAGCCAAAGCCTCCATCGCACCTTACTGTTCGGGTATGGAGGAGACCAAACAACTCAAAGCGCAGATCGACCTGCTACAGGCGGCTCTTGATCATATTAATCAGGGGTTTACCGTCTTTGACAGCGACCTTCGCCTGGTCGCTTGGAACCGCGGTTTGTACGACATGCTGGACATGCCGGAGAGCATTGTGCGGCGCGGTTCTCACCTGCAAGATTTTATTCGCGTAAATGCCGAACGGGGCGAATATGGCCCGGGAGACATCGAAACCAAGATTGAACGCCGGATCGAACGCGCCAAGCTTTTCGAGCCGCATTATTTCGAACGCATCCGCCCAAACGGTCAGATCATTGCGGTTTCCGGGACGCCCCTCCCCCAAGGCGGGTTCGTGACGATTTACTCGGATGTCACCGAAGAACGTCAGCGGCAGGAGAAACTCGAACGAACTGTCGAAGAAAGAACGCACGCCTTACAGCAGAGTGAGGACTGGCTGCGTCTCGTGACGGACAACATCCCGGCCCTCATTGCGTACCTCTCGCCAGGGCCGGTTTTCAGGTTTGCAAACCGCAGATATGCGGACTGGTTCGGCCATTCCATCGTTTCGATTGCCGGGCGTCCGGCGCGGGATATTGTGGGCGACGAGCTGTTTGCAGAGCTTGAACCGCATATCAATCGCGCCTTTGAAGGTAACGCGGTTAGCTATGAGTACCAAAGGGAACGCCTTGATGGGACGATGGCCTATATGCGATCGACGCTCATCCCCGACATGACTGTTGACGGGCGGACTCTCGGAATATTCGTTCTGTCCCTTGATGCAAGCGATCAAAAAGCAGCGGAAGCGGCGCTGGTCCAATCCCAGCGAATGGATGCCGTCGGCAAACTGACTGGGGGATTGGCGCACGACTTCAACAATCTCCTGGCCATTATGATGGGCAATCTTCTTACGCTTGGCCGGATGGAAACACCTGTTGGCAAGGAAGCGCTCGACAGTAAGGTCACCCCGATGCTGGAAGCCGCTAAACGAGGATCTGATCTGATCCAGCGCCTACTGGCCTTCAGCCGTGGCAAGCCGGTCGATCCGCAAAGGGTTCCGATCGCCGATGTGATTGGGTCAGCGGCACGATTGCTTGAAGGCTCTCTTCCGTCTTCCATCTCGCTCACCATAGATGCTGAAGATCGCAGCATTGGCGCATTGATCGATCCGACCCAGATGGAAACAACGTTCATCAACATGGCCTTCAACGCGCGGGATGCGATGCCGGATGGTGGCTCACTCTCCATCGGTTTGAAGGCAACTGATCTGGATTCTCAACAGGCCCAAGAATTGTCAGTGTCGGCGGGAGAATATGCCGCGATAACCGTTGCTGATACAGGCAGCGGTATGGATGAAGACAGCCAACTCAAAATCTTTGAACCCTTTTTTACGACCAAGGCTTTCGGCACGGGCAGCGGGTTGGGTCTGTCAATGGTTTATGGCTTCATTCAGCAATCGGGCGGCGCGATCCAGGTGCGCAGCAAGCTGGGAGAAGGCACGGCACTTACAATCTACTTGCCGCTTGTCAGGCTGCAAGACGCGGGTGACATCGGCGAAAGCGAAGACAAAGCATCCTTAAAATACGGCTCAGGAGAACTGCTTCTGCTGATCGAGGATGATCCGGATGTGAGCGAAACTATCGCTGATCAGCTGCAGAACCTCGGGTTCGCGATATTGAAGGCGGAAAACGCGGACGATGCCCGTCAACTCGCGCTGGACCTGCCGGAGCTGCGTGCAGTTTTGAGTGACATCATCATGCCAGGGCAAACCAACGGTTTGAAGCTTGCCCGTGAAATACGCCAGAACCGGCCAGAGTTGGGGATCGCTTTAATGACGGGTTACGCGGATTGGTCGGCACTCGCAGACAACAGCAGCAGCTGTGAATTTCCTGTTTTAGCTAAACCTTTTAACGACTACCAACTCGCGAAAACACTCCGCAAAATACTGCAACCATGACATCAGAACGCTCTTCGCACTCAAAGCCTTTGGCAACGGAAAAGACCCGCGCATTCATCGTGGATGACGAACCGGAAATCGGTCGTCTGTTGATCGAAGCGATGCAGCCCTTCGATATGGAAGGTGAGGTATTTTCAACTGCAGCGCAGATGCTCGCTGCTCTTGAGGCAGAAACACCAGACGCATGCATTGTCGATCTTGGCCTCCCGGACATGGAGGGCATGGCCTTGATCAATGAGATCCGTCGGCACTCTTCGGTACCAATCATCGTTCTATCTGCCCGAGCACATGCAACGGACCGGGTTCTTGGCCTGGAACTCGGCGCAGATGACTATGTTGTCAAACCCTTTGATCCGAGAGAAGTCGTGGCACGCATTCGGTCTATTCTTCGAAGATTGGGAGGCGAACCGGTCCGTGCTGCGAAAAGGGAAGAAGCCGCGCGCTTTGCAGACTGGAGTTACAAACCGTCTTCCCACTGCCTGACATCTCCGGAAGGGGAGGAAACCTTTTTGTCGACCGGAGAAGCAACACTCCTGGAGGCGCTGTTGCGAGCGCCAAAGCGGGTACTCACCCGGGATTACCTGCTTGAACACGGCGGCCGCGATGAAAGCCTCGACCGGTCCATCGACGTTCGCATTTCGCGTATCCGCAAAAAACTGAATAGGAAAGACGGCCCTGCGCATATCCGGACGATTTACGGGTCCGGTTACATGCTGACCTGCGATGTGAAGTGGGACTGAGCTCAGTCCCCAACGCAGTAACCGCCCATCCAAACAAAAAAGCGGGGAGATTTCTCTCCCCGCTTTTTTCGTTTCTGTTTAACCTAGAAGCTGAGCGAAATGTCTCTGTGATCGGAGAGACATCCGGCGACTTCCAGAGCCATTGCGTCCGGCAAGCGGTCCTGTTGGCGCAGACCGATATTGTTGCCAACCGCGGCGTCATACGCCTCCAGTTGCGGCAACAGCTCCGATGCCGCACGTTGACGCCAGGCAAGATCTGCTTGGACTGCAGCAATCGACTTGTCGATCTCCGCAATCGCCTCTTCCGCGTTGGGTGTCCGGCTCCGCATGATCTTGCGGGCTTCCGTAAGACCATCGCGAATATCACCTGTGCCTTCAGCTGACCCGACCTTCGACCGCATCTCGGCAATCGCGTCCACAGCGGCTTCTGGCTCTAACTGGGCAACCTGCTTTTTCAAAGCCTCAAGTTCAGCTTCGAAACCGGCGACAACGTCGACGTCGCGCAGGATTGCCTTCAGCTCGAGCACGGGCTCATAGGCTTGATCCGCATTGCGGCGGTACGTCAGACGTGCCGTATTTTCCGCTTTCTGGATCTGCGAGAAGGTCGCATATGTGTCGTTCCATTCCTCAGGGATCTGAGCCAGAAGCGCATCATGCTCGGCCTGAAGAGCGTCGATCCGTGCCTGAGCCCGTTCGCCTTGCTCCACCGTATAGATGCCTTCCGGACCAGACCGGCTGACGACCACTTTAAGCTCTTCGATCGTTTCGTCGATCCGGCGAGCATCCCGCTCCAGAGCCCGAACCAGGCCATGGATTGGACGGTAGTCGCCCGCAGCTGCCGCCACCGCCGCCTCTGCGTCCTTGATCTCCTGCATCAACGGAAGTGCGTTCTGCGCTTTTTCAAAGCCTTCGGCCAGGTCTTCACGCAGATCCTCCGGCAGGTAGCTCATGTCTACGTTTGCTGTCGACTGGATTGTAGACAGAATGCCATCGCCATTCTGCTGGAAGTCCTCATGAACGATTTTTTCCATGCAGTATTGAAGACGCGGGTTCTTCGGCGGCGGTGCGGTCTCCGACAACAGAGTCGAGCGGTTCGGAAGATAGTTCACGAGCTGCGGATTAAAGCCGACAATCGCGAGCGCAACGAGCTGCAGTGCAATGAACGCGATCACACCCTTGTACATATCGACCGTTTTCACGATCGCAGGCGCAACCCCGCGCAAGTAGAACAGCGCAAAGCCAAATGGTGGTGTCAGGAAGGAGGTCTGGATGTTCAGACCGATCATCACACCAAGCCAAACAGCCGTGACGTTTGCAGACGGGTCAGCAAGCAGGATCGGTGCAACAATCGGCACGACCACAACGGCAATCTCGATGAAGTCGAGGAAGAAGCCGAGGATGAAGATCACCAGCATCACGATGAGGAATTGCGCCCAGAAGCCGCCAGGCAGCCCCTGCAAGAAGTCCTTCACAAGGTCTTCACCACCGAAGGCCCGGAACGCGGATGTCAGCATCGCCGCACCAAGCAGGATGATAAAGACCAGCGACGTTGTTTTCGCGGTTTCGACCATCACACCACGGAGGGTGTCTTCCAACTTCAATGTGCGCCAACCGGACCAGAAAATCGCAATCAGCAGCAACGAGACGGCAATCAGAGCCAACACAAGTCCAAGAAGGTCCTGGCTTGTCTGGATCAACTTGATGTTCACGGCACCAATGAAGCTGATCACAATGGCAATCGCCAGCAACGCCACGATCGCGATGATCGCAGGGGTGTATGCCCCCTTCTCACCATCACGCAGCCTGTACCCAGCCATGATCATGGCGCCGACAGCACCGATCGCGCCAGCCTGGTTCACCGTTGCAATACCCGCAATGATCGAACCCAGAACCAGGAAGATCAAGGCCAGCGGCGGAACCAGAGTAATGAAAACCTTCACTGCGAACTGGCGTGTAAAGGTGCCTTCCTCATGCACTGCGGGCGCAGCACTTGGCTTCAGAAGTGCAAAGCCGAGGATGAACAGCATGTACAGCCCAACAAGGACGAGGCCTGGCAAGAACGCGCCAAGGAACATCTCGCCGGCACTGGTCGACACGACCGAGAAGTCGGACGGCATCGAAAGTTCGCCGGTGTTGTCCTTGTAAAGCGCCTGCCGGATGGACCCGGCTTGGTCGACCGCACTTGCGAGCTGGTCAGCCAAAATGATCAGAACGATGGACGGCGGAATGATCTGTCCGAGCGTACCTGAAGCCGCGATCGTACCCGTTGCCAGCGGCACCGAATAATTGTTCCGCAGCATTGCCGGCAAGGAGATCAGACCCATCGCCACAACGGTCGCACCAACGATGCCCGTCGTTGCCGCCAGCAGCGCGCCCACGAACACAACAGAAATGCCGAGACCGCCCGGAACCGGACCGAAAAGCCGCGCCATGGTCACGAGAAGATCCTCAGCGATCTTGGACCGCTGGAGCATGATGCCCATGAACACGAAAAGCGGAATCGCTATGAGCGTATCTCGTTCCGCTTCCCAGTAGATGCCCCGGAAGTTGGTAACACCGGCACTCAGCCACTGTGCGGCGCTGCCGGAGTGGAAGAACGCGTCCGCCCCACTGGCGAAGAGCGCGCCGGCACCGGCTGCAAGTCCGATTGTGATGATTGCCGCGCCTGGAAGGGCGAATGCCACCGGAAAACCGCAGCCAAGCGCAAACGCCATGATCACGACAAGAAGAAGAAGGAAGAAAAGTTCCATATCAAACGATCTCGTCTGGCTCTAGTTAACAGGGTGGTTTTCGTGATCCCGTCCGCCAGGTTCACCGCGAATGTCGGCAATGGCGTCCAGGAAATAGGCCACGAATTGGATCATCATGGAGGTGGCGAACACTCCCAGAAAACCGGCCATGAGGTATTTCACGTAAAGACCAAATCCTGCCTGTGTCACTTCGTAGGCCAGGATCGGGCTGTTGATGATGTTCTGTTTTCCGCCCATGCCGAGAACAAGGATCGTCGTGCAAAGGCTCATGCCCAGTACAACCGACCCGATCGCGTTGACATAGCCTTTGGTCTTCGGAGCCATACCGGCATAGAACACATCCACTCGAACGTGCCCTTCTTCAAGCAGCGTATAGGCACTCGCGAACAGGAAGAGTGCTGCGTACCAGAAGCGCACCAAGTCGGCGAGGAAGGCCTGCTCGTAGGAAAACACAAAACGGCCAATCACGATGGCCAGCTCGGCCACCACCACAAGCAGCGCGAGCCAGGTAAAGCCAAGTGTTCTTGTAAAGGCGGCGATCACGATCGACAGGGCAATCAACGGCATGTGGACGTAGGCGCCGCGGAACCGAGACTTGCCAAGCTCATCTGCGAGATCCTGCCCAACAATTCCCGGCAAGAGCTCTTCGATCCGCAGGAAGGAGATCGCACTGTCCACCAATCCAACGATCAAAACCGCAAAAAATGCGGCTCGGATTATGAAGGTGTTGATGTTGCTGATCCGCGCGCTGTCGACGCGCAGCGGTGTTGTACTCCGCATCACATAGACGAATACGGCCGCCAGAAAACCGGCGTAAACAGCCATTTGCAACCAAGACCAGACGATCGGCAGCGACCCGTTTGCAGCACCACCATAGATGGGCGCAATGCCGGGTAAGTCTTGCCAGTATGTCAGGTAATTGTTCAACAGATATGCGGCCATGATGGCCAGTACGCCCCAACCGAATAGGCGGAAAAGACGCGCGCTTTCTGGTATTGGTCCCGTGCCGGTATTCATGGCTGGAGATCCGTCTTGAACACTGTCCAAGGCAGTCATCGTGGCGGAGCCTTTTTTATCGTGTCAATAAAAAGAAGGGACGGGAAGTTTCCCGCCCCTATCCGTAGAAGAGCATCCCTTATGAAGGAATACCTAGAACGGCGTTCCGCTTGTTGCTGTATGCAACGTCGGAAATCGCCATCCAGCTGCCGATGTCCTTGCGGGCATTGATGAAGCTTTCGAAGATCTTCTTGGCCATCGGAGAATGGTCCATTGCCTCTTCAAGAACTTCCTGAGCTGCTTCACCGAACGCATCATAGATTTCGTCGTTGAATTCACGCAGCTCAACGCCGTGCTCGTTGATCAGACGGTTGAGGTAAACACCGTTGTTGGCGTTTGTCTCAGCCATGGTCAGGGCGTTTTCTTCGTTACAAGCTGCCGCGATGATCGCCTGATCGGTCGCGTCAAGTGTATCCCACCATGCCTTGTTGATGCCCATAGCCAGCTGTGCGCCCGGCTCGTGCATACCCGGATAGTAGTAGTACTTCGCAGCTTCGTAGAACTTCATGAAGTAGTCGTTGAACGGACCAACCCACTCTGTCGCATCGATCGCACCGGAAACCAGGTTTTCGTAGATCTGGCCACCCGGCAGAGAAACCGGAGAGGCACCGAGTTTCGCCATGACGTCACCGCCCTGGCCAGGAATACGCATCTTCAGGCCTTTAAGGTCGTCAGCTGTCTCGATTTCCTTGTTGAACCAGCCGCCCATCTGAACGCCTGTGTTACCCATGGCGAAGTTCTTCAGGCCGAATTCACCTGCAAGCTCATCCCACAGTTCCTGACCGCCGCCGAACTTAATCCAGGCGTCCATTTCAGTGTAGGTCAGACCGAACGGAACAGCAGTAAATGCAGCCCAACCCGGGTGCTTACCTTTCCAGTAGTAGTCTGCGCCGATGTAAGCTTGCGCGTTGCCGGAAGCAACTTCATCGAAGGAGTCGAAAGCACCAACGCGTTCGCCAGCGGCGAAGTACTGAACGTTGATGCGGCCTTCGGTCAGCTCTGCAATGCGAGCTGCGAGGCGCTGAGCCGGAATACCAAGACCCGGGAAGTCCCGCGGCCATGTTGACACGATGACCATGTCCTTGGTGCCCTGCGCGATGGCCGGAGCCGCAAGAGCAGAACCTGCAGCGATACCACCAGCACCAAGACCAGCTTTTTTGATAAACGAACGACGATCCATTAGTTTCCTCCCTAAACGGACCTGATATCGGACCGGAATACACCCTTGCACCGATCTCGCCGTATGTCTAGTTGACCAAGCGGCACTGATGCTATTCGTGGTTCTGCGCATCTTTTCAGTAGTACTACTGAATTCCACGCAAGAGAGTGCTGTTAGGGCGCCGGTTCGCGCAATATGAGGAACAAGTGGGTGACGTTTAAGACAAAATTGCTGCTGATCACGATCCTGCCACTGATCGCTGTTTCGTTGCTGATCGGCGGCGTCAGCTATTATCAGTCCAGCGCGCTGATTGACGCAGAGACCCGTTCCGTTGAAACGCGGATCCTTGCCGCAAAACGCCAGGAAATCCGAAATTACGTGAGCCTTGCGCTCACGTCGATTGAACAGATCTATGAAAACGAACCGGACGGAAGGCAGGCTGCTCAAGCTGAGGTCAAGGAGATCTTGAAGAATCTGACCTTTGATTATGACGGCTATTTTTTCGTCTACACGCTGGACGGCACCAACGTTGTGCACCCCAAATTACCGCAGCTCGTCGGTAACAATTGGTGGGACTTACAGGATAAGACGGGCGATTTTGTCATCCAGAATCTGATCAAGGCAGCGCAACAGGGCGGCGGCTTTCATCAATATGTCTGGCACAAGCCATCGACCGGAACGGTAGAAGAAAAGCTCGGCTACGCCATTCTGCTGGACAAATGGGGCTGGATGCTCGGAACCGGTCTCTATACCGACGATATTGCGAAAGAAATTGCTGCCATACGAGCCGATTTTGCCCGCAGCATCCGGCAAACCCTGTTTGTGATATTTTTGATCACGCTTGCCGCGATTGTTATAGTCGGCACCTTGATCGCAGCCGTACGGTTCTCTGAACAGCGCTTTGCTGACACGCGTTTGAAGGCCTTGACCAACCGGATCCTTGAAGTTCAGGAACAAGAACGCAAACGCGTTTCCACCGAACTTCATGACAGTATATCGCAGCTGCTGGTTTCCGTTCGGTATGGGCTTGAATTGATCCATAGCGAAGCCAATCAAAACGCGGATCTTCAGGCCCAAGCTGCCAAATGCCTGAACATCATCGACGGAACCATCACCGAGGTTCGCCGGATCTCCCGGGACCTTCGGCCAAGTGTTCTGGACGACATGGGTCTGGCTGCAGCGCTCGGGAGCCTTGGCAAAGAATTCCAGGCCCAATCGGGCATCACCGTCAACGTCGAGGCAGAACGATGCCACGCCCGCTTGTCAGAAGGCGCAAAGACATCACTTTATCGCGTTGTGCAGGAGTGCATGACAAATGTGGCCCGTCACGCTGAAGCCGGGGAAGTCAACATCTCCCTGACCGTCGGCGCGCGCACGCTCAAGCTGCGGGTTGAAGACGATGGGATTGGATTGCCGTATCCGCTGCCGAAAACTGGTGGTCTGGGTTTCCGGAACATGCGCGAGCGTATCGAAACATACGGCGGCAAATTATCCATGAGCCGCGGCAAGTTCGGCGGCACACAGATCGACGTTGAAATGCCTCTCGACAACGCCACTGCAATGGCTGCATGATATGAACATGACAGTTCACTCACCTAATCTTGAGCCAATGACCAAACCGATACGGGTTCTGCTGGCCGATGATCATGCCCTTGTCCGCGACGGGATAAGAGCCCGGTTGAACAAGGTTCCGGAAATCGAAGTTGTGGGCGAAGCAACGAACGGCCGGGAAGCTGTTAAACTGGCGCATGAACTCCGGCCGGATGTCCTCTTGATGGATGTCTCGATGCCGGTCATGAACGGCCTTGAAGCCGCTGCGGAAGTTCGCAAATCCTTCCCGGAAATCGCGGTGCTGATCCTGTCGATCTATGACAACTCTGAATATGTGCGCGGCGTTGTTCAAGCCGGTGCCCGCGGTTACATCCTGAAGGATATTTCGGCCCCTGAAATGATCACTGCGATCTCGAGTGTGGCGTCCGGCGGATACTATTTCTCCTCTGCGGTGGGGCCGACACTTGTTGGCACCGCAACCTCCGCTCCGATTGAGGATCCCTATGGATTGACTGACCGCGAGCGCCAGGTGCTCACAGCAATTGCCAAAGGCCTGCCGAACAAGGAAGTTGCCAAGAGCCTCGGGATCAGTGTGCGGACGGTTGAATCCCATCGCCTGAACTTGCGGGAGAAGGTCGGTAATAAGAACGCAGCGCAGCTCTACAAGGTTGCACAGGATCTTGGATTGCTCGATTGATCGGCAGGCAGTATCACTCTCTTCTGATCTCGTAACGTTCTGTCCAGACAACCTGATAAGGCAAGACCATGTCCAAACCGCTGGTTCTCGTGACCGCCGATGTCAAATCCATCGATGGCTTCAACTGGCATGCGACCATCTCCACCTATTTGCAGGCGGTTCTCAAAGGCGCAGACGCCATACCCATGATCCTGCCGGCTCTTGGAGCAGACCTGGATATCGATGCGGCTCTTGACAACGTTGATGGCGTTTTGGTGACCGGATCTCGGTCGAATGTAAATCCGCAGCTTTATGGACAAGAACCGACAGAAGCCAACGGGCCTTATGATCCGGACCGCGACGCGACCACATTGCCGCTAATCAAGAGGGCTGTGGAACGCGGCGTTCCGGTGTTCGCGATTTGCCGCGGTATGCAGGAGATGAATGTAGCCTTTGGCGGGACACTATTGACCGAGGTTCAGGAGATTGAAGGGCGTAAGGACCACCGGCCGCCGACATCAGACAGTCAGGACGAACGTTTCCGTATTGCTCATACCGTCGAGATCAACGCAGGCGGCCCGTTGGAAACCGTCCTGGGCGAGGAACCGTTTGAGGTGAACTCCCTCCACCGGCAAGCGGTCGGGGAACTCGGCAAAGGGCTTGTGATCGAAGCCAAAGCGGAAGACGGCACGATCGAAGCCATGACCATCAAGGATGCGCCTGGCTATGTGATGGCCACCCAATGGCACCCAGAGTATTGGGTGATGACCGACGGGCCCTCCAAGAAATTGTTTTCAGCTTTTGGAGACGCCGTTCGCACTTACAGGCAAAAAAGGCTGGCACTCTAAGCGCCAGCCCGAATTCTCTTTCTTTCGGAACAAGTCAGTCCCTATCCCCAGCCGACAGCGGCGATCAAAAGGGTAATCCCGAGCAAAAATACCACTGCGGCGCCCAGTATCTCGATTGTACGGTGCACTCTGATCGCCATGGGGCTGCCTTCGCCGAAGAGGCGGACGGCCAGATCCTTGGCCGAGACGGCAAGCCCCGCCAGAAGCGCAACGGTAATCCCCGTACCGACGGCCATCGCAAGCGTTGAGGCAATCCCGGCAGCGATCATGCCTTGGGACAAAGCAAAGACCAGCACGACAAGCGCACCGGTGCAGGGCCGCAAGCCTACTGCCAAAATGATGGACACGGCCTTGGACAACGTGATTTTGCCCTGAAGCATATCCGGTGTCGGTGCATGGGCATGTCCACAACTGGAGCACACACCATCCGGGCCAATATGATGGTCATGGTCATGATGATGGTGGTGATGATGATCGTGGCCATGATGCCCCCCAGCGTGGGCACCGGCAAAAGCAAGCCCCACGTGGGCCTGACGGTTCACCATGCTTGCCAGAACGGGTTTTCCCGCCTTTTGCCACAAGAGCCAGGCGCCCAGCGCTGTAATCAGCACATAAGACCCGATCTCGAACCAGCGCGCCGTATCCTGAATAGCGATACTCGTGAGATTGAACACAACGGCAAGCCCGCCCACCAGGACGATCGCGGTGACCGCTTGAGCGAACGCGGAGGCGAAGGAAAGTATAATACCTTTCTTCAAGGTTTCGTTGTTGGCGACGACATAAGAGGTGATGATCGCCTTCCCATGCCCCGGACCTGCCGCGTGGAAAATCCCATAGGCGAAGGAAAGACCGACGAGCAGCCAAAACGCATTCGGATTGGTCCGGAAGGACCGCAAGCTCGCGACCAGCTTTTGATAAAAGTCCTTCTGCATCTGGGCAATCGATCCGAAAATCTGATCCATCAAACCTGGCTCTATCGTGATCGTCTGCTGCGTGTTTTGCAGAACATCTGATGCCCGGGACATCGGCTCTGCACCCGGACCTTGCGCGATTGCACTTTCAATTGCCGCTACCGCAGTCTCGGGCGAAGCATTTCCTGCTGTTGATTGTTGTCCTGAAAGCTCTGAAGCTTTGGGAGCGGCGGCTACTTGAGCGGCAGCCCCACAGGTGACAATCATCTGGTTGACTTGTGTCGCGGCGGCAGATTGCAGCTCGGGCGGCAGGTCTCTCTGATCCGGTCCAATTTGAGCAAGAGCATAGGCCGTTGCATCATCAAGCGGCGGCGGTTCTTTGCGCGTGATTTGACACGCACCAGGCGCATTTACTGTTCCGAGTGCGCTATCCTCTTGGCCAAACCGGAAATCGACGTAATAAGTCGGGTCATAGACATCAAGCGTGATTGGTGCAGACGCATCACTTGGATCTTTGAGCGGCAACGTGAAATGCAGCTCCAGGAGCTTTACATCCTCCGGCATTTTGCCGCCGTTCATTTGAATATCTTCGGCGATCGCCTCAAAGTCCTCTGGCTTCATGACCCAGTAGTCTTCGAGTGCGACAGTCTTCACCTCAAGCCAGTAGTCGGTCGGCGTTGCGAAATCCAATTCGATGCGCGTGTTGTCGCCAAACGTGAAATAGCCGAAATCAGCCATACTCTCGACATTGACGTCAGCCAGTTCGGCAAGCTCTTCCCGAGAATAGATGCCGTCCTGATTGGTATCGAAGCCCTGAATGGCAAAGGCTGAAAACGCGTCATCGAAGCGGAAGATATGCCGGACGGCGACAGCATCACCGTTGTCATCGAACACAAGGGAAGAGCGCGCCTCCACGAAGACGTGCGGGTGCGCCTGAGCGCCGGTCGCGCCAAACATCGCAAAACCAAATACCGCAAAGAGCAAGATTGCCCTAGCGTTCATCAAGTTCCACGCGCGAACGATTTGCTGACGCACTTGTTGCTCCTGCTCGAATCCCTGACCCTTAATATAGCGCAATCGGGTTGTTGTCCCAGAAGGCGGCAACAAGATGACCCAAACTGTTCGCAGCCGCAAAAGCGAAATGAAAAATTTTTCACAATAGTTCTGAGAAGCAGGAAAGAACCTTCACCTATAAGCATTCAATTGAGTAAGAAAAGCAGCAAATTTCAGAATGTCTGAATAAAATATACTCAACAACAATCATTTTGAATTGAGCCAACCATGAACGCCATCCATACCACTGTCCATCACACCGCTGTCTTTGACCATCCGGAAATGGAAGACCACGAAAACATCGTGATCGTTCAAGATGCGAATACCGGTCTGAAAGCGATCATCGCCGTCCATGACACCCGGCTTGGCCCCGCTCTCGGTGGCTGCCGCATCTGGCCTTACGCCACGCCGTCCGAAGCTTTGAATGATGCGCTCCGGTTGTCCCGCGGCATGACTTACAAGAACTCGCTCGCAGGCCTTGAACTTGGCGGCGGTAAGGCGGTTATCATCGCTGATCCGCGCAAGGATAAATCAGAAGCTTTGATGGAAGCCTTTGGACGGCATGTGGAGCGGTTGTCCGGCACTTACATCACGGCTGAAGACGTCGGCGTCTCACCAGAAGATATGGAGGCGGTTGCGCGCCACACGGACCATGTGCGCGGCACCCAGGCAACAGGACTGGGAGACCCCTCACCCTACACCGCCCTGGGTGTCTTTGAGGGCATTAAAGCTTCCGTTGCGCATGTCTTCGGTGATCCGTCCTTGTCCGGTCGGACAGTCTCGGTTCAAGGTCTTGGACATGTCGGCTTCGATGTCGCCCGTCAACTTCATGAAGCCGGCGCCAACCTGATCGTTTCCGATATTCACAAGCCGGCCGTTGAGAAGGCTGTCGAAGCCTTTGGTGCAAAGAATGTTGATCCGGCGGACGCGCACAAGGTGGAGGCAGATGTGTTTGCACCGTGCGCTCTAGGCGCAGGCCTCAACGCCCGCACCATTCCGGAAATCAAGGCGCGGGTCGTGGCGGGCGCTGCGAATAACCAGCTACAGACACCGGCTGATGGCGTGGCTCTCAAAAACCGCGGCATTCTCTATGCACCGGACTACGCGATCAACGCAGGCGGCGTTATCTCGATCGCTCTGGCAAAACCAGGCGGCAACGACCAGGAAGTCCGGGAAAAAACAATCGCAATCGGCGATACGCTGACCCGGATCTACGACCGGGCAGTCCGCGAGAATGCGGCACCGGAACAGATTGCTGATAGAATGGCCGAAGAACGCCTCTCAGCCGCACGTCCGATCTAAGTCTCCTAAGACTAATCTTGGAATGGCGGGTTTAGTCCCGCCGTTTCTTAGACAAACTGCAGTCTTTAAGAGTATTTGCTCTCGTTCGCGCTCTTGAACATTTGACGCACCAGACGTTTGGCATCTTCTACAGCCTGCTCGCCCAGCTCCGCGTAAGAAGCTGTTACACCCTCGTGGAGAAGATAGAGCGTCGAAGCGAACTGCATCTGACCGCTGAGATTTCCAAAAAACGTCAGCAGCTCCGATTTATGCCGGTTCACGGTTTCGGCGATGTCCGTGCTGTCAGGGTTGGCCGCAAGAGCCTGCCGGAAAAAGCACTCTTTGCCTTCTGTCATCCGCATCCAGCCACCCAGTTTGTCGAACAACTGCTCGGCAGCACTCAGACCAGGCTCTTCAACACCATCTGTGACGTACCGCATGTACCGTTGATGCCGGAACTCCAGAGCGCCCAAGATCATCGCCTCACGAGAAGGAAAATACCGGTAGAGGGTCCGCATGCTGACACCGACGCCGGCGCGCAAGACGGGAACGCTCGGTTCCGCGAAACCCCGGCTCCAAAACACCTGTTCCAAGCCTGCGGCAATATCGTCCTTGGAGTCACTCATGTTCAGATTGTGAGCCTGTATTTTTTTTAATCAAGAAAAAATTGCGCTTATTTTCGCCACGCAGGGTCTTATTTACCCTAAGTCACTCAAATTCCTAGCGCTAAGCCCCCGTGTGCACTTCCGCTCTTGATCGGGCCGCATACCAGCTGACAAGGAAATCAACCAGCGCCCGGACTTTCACTGTCAAATGGCGCCGATGCGGGTAAACGGCATATATCCCGCGCATTGGCTCTTCATGTTCCGCCAGCACAATCTTGAGCCGGCCTTCATTGATGTATTCGGAAACGAAAAACAGTGGCATCCGGATGAAGCCAAGCCCCTGAAGTGCGGCCTCACAAACCGCCTCTGCGCTGTTGACCTCAACGGGCCCTTTTACAGTGACCATCTGGCGTTCGCCTTGGCTGCCAAACGCCCAGTTTTGCTTGTACCGGTAATTGGTGTCGATGATGCAGGGGCGATCCGCCAGGTCAGCCGGTGTGTTTGGGACACCAACTTTAGCCAGCAGGTCCGGACTGGCACAAATCACTGTCCGAAACGGCGCTATTTTTCTCGCAATCAGACTGGAGTCTTCGAGCTGCGTCACCCGCACCGCGATGTCGAACCCCTCCTCCACAAGGTCCACGAACCGGTCTTCAAGCCTGAGATCAAGAACGACATCAGGATGCTGCGCGAGAAACTCCATCATGGCTGCATTCAAGAGCTTGTCACCCATAGACCGCGGCGCCGACACACGCAGCCGCCCGCGGATCTCCTGATGGGATGACTGAACTGATGCCTGGAGGTCGTCAATGCGCTGGAGGATTTCAGAGGCTTCCTTGTAGTAAGACTCTCCAACTTCGGTCATGGAAACCTGGCGGGTTGTCCGGTTCAGCAACCGGACCCCCAGTTCATCTTCCAACTCGCTAACGTATTTGGAGACGAGCGCCTTGGACCGCCCCATGTCTCTGGCAGCGGCGGAAAACCCTTTGGAATCCACGACCTGAATAAAACAACGCATCCGCGTCAGCGCGTCCATAGGGCAAAGCCTCCACCGAATCTGAGGTGTTCACATCACCACAGTTCAAGCGGGGGCGCGACGGCGCGTCAAGCGGACAAGTCCCGACAAGCACCAAATGAGAATGAATCCACCCGCAGCGCCAACCCCAGCGCTCACCAGACCGACCGGGGTGACCGGAATAGCTGGCGCATAATCCTCCGCGGTAGCTTGCGCCAATTCGCGGTCCGGGCTTTGAACGAGAATGAAGATCCGTTCAAACGGACTGGCTATTTCAAAATCGGATTTTTGATCTTTGAGATGAACAAGACGCTGGCTCGCCCGCTCAATACTTGCGCCCCGCGCCTGAATGAACGGATCTGCTGATGCCTTTTGCCGGTCAATCGCCTCTGGAACAGTGAGACCATAATCCGCCGCATCTTGCCGGAAGTCCGCCATAACCTGCTCCAACGCATCGATCGCACCACCCAGGCGCTGCCGGTATTGTTGCGCGAACTCCGGAAGCTGTGATGTCAGCGTGCCGCTGGCTAGCATCGTCAAAACTGTGAAGATCCGCAGCATCCGCGCCACTCCATGAAATGATGCAAGCCTAATTCACAGCCAAGACAATCAGATCACAAAGATCTACCCGTCCTGAAGGGAGATAATGCCTGCTTCGTTCTTTTCGCTGCCGAAAGCGAGCCGAAGCCCGGCGTTATCCCAACCAAGGCTGGTGATTGGATGGCCTCCAGGACGCCGCAACAAGACTTCCGCGTTATCTTCAAACCGGCTCATCATGACCATGCCGTCCTGATAGCCCAGCGCGACGACCTCTTCCTTTGGATGGCAGGCAACCGCCGTAACCAAGACGTCGCTCCGTGTCCCAAGCT
Source organism: Roseibium sp. R5 (assembly GCF_055755305.1). Classification (NCBI taxonomy): domain Bacteria; kingdom Pseudomonadati; phylum Pseudomonadota; class Alphaproteobacteria; order Hyphomicrobiales; family Stappiaceae; genus Roseibium; species Roseibium sp. R5. Next base: position 1,671,637 of record NZ_CM146910.1, on the reverse strand, counting down.
GCAATGGGGTTTGGCCCATCGGACCGGTTTTTCCAAAAAACGGCCAAACGATCGCGGCATTGGCTCCGGAGGTTGCAAGATACTTGCCTTTGACCGACCAGCTGAAAGACTTAACTTTTGCCGGATACCCGGTCATGCGCATGTCTTGATTGTCAGACAGACGCCAGCCATGCAGCGCGTTTTCCTGCATTGCCGTCACGAGGTATTTGCCGTCGGGTGAAAAACTTGTTCCAAGATGGGCACCTTCCCAGGTCAGGTTGACTGGCTTGCCTTCCGTGCCTGCCCACCACAATGTGGCACCGTCGTACCGCGAGACTGCCAACCGCAGCCCCTTGGGTGCAAATGCTATACCTCCAACGGCCCGATCGTGGGCAAACTCTTTTTCCCGGCCATCCGACAAACGAACCCACGCTGTCCGGCCGCTCGCAAAGGCCACAACTCCGTTGGGCCCACAGGCAATCAGATCAATCCACTTGCGGGGACGTTCTGCCATAAGCTCGCTCGATCCATCCGGCGACGAGGCATAAATCGCACCATCATTGCCCGAAGTGACCAGAGATGTGCCATCAAACGATGGCTCCGCGGCCAAAAGGCCGTTCTTGTGAGGCGCCAGGTGAGTTTCGCCTACTTCAACGAAATGTATGGCGCCCTCACCGGTCGCGACATACGCAGCATCACCCAAAAAACCGGCTCGGACGACGAAGCCGTCCACGTCCATAGGAGCAACAATTGGCACCCTGCGCTCCTATTCCGCGGCACAAGCCTTGAAGTTTGCTTTCAAGACATCCCAGTTCAGATCCCGGCCGATAAAGACCAGCCGGCTTTCGCGCGGTTCGTCGTTCTTCCAGTCCCGCTGATGATCTCCCTCGACGATCATGTGAACGCCCTGGATGACATAACGCTGTGGGTCATCCTTGAACGCGAGGATTCCCTTCATTCGGAGAATGTTCGGTCCCTGGATCTGGGTCACCTGATTGATCCAAGGGAAGAACATTTCGGGATCAAGATCACCCGCGGTCAGTGAGATGCTTTTGACGGAATGCGTCTCTTCGTGGCCATGATGGTGGTGACCATGATCATGGCTGTGGTCATGATGATGGTCGTGGTCATGATCACAGTCCGGGCTGCATTCGTGGGCGTGATGACCGTGTTCCAGGAAATGGGGATCGAGCGACAGGATCCGATCAAGATCGAAGGCCCCGCGATCAAGCACCTTAGCGATGTCTACACCGCATCGTTCGCTATGATGGAGAACCGCATACGGATTGATCGACCGGATACGCGCTTCGACTGCGCTCAATTCGTCAGCAGATACCAAGTCGGTCTTGTTGATCAGGATAACGTCTGCAAACGCAACCTGATCTTCAGCTTCCTGGGTATCTTCCAGACGTTGTAGTACATGGCGTGCATCCACGACCGCAACAACAGCGTCCAACTTCGCCGCGGCCCGCACATCGTCATCCATAAAGAAAGTCTGCGCGACGGGCGCAGGATCGGCAACACCTGTGGTCTCCACGATAATGGCATCGAAGGCGCCCTTGCGCTTCATCAGATTTTGTACGGTCCGGATCAGGTCGCCACGAACTGTGCAGCAAATACAGCCGTTGTTCATTTCGAAGATTTCTTCGTCCGACTCGACCAACAGGTCGTTGTCGATACCGACTTCTCCGAACTCATTGACGATGACGGCGTACCGCTGACCGTGGTTTTCGGTCAGGATCCGATTGAGCAAAGTGGTTTTTCCGGCGCCCAGATATCCTGTCAAAACGGTGACCGGAATCTGAGCCGGGGTCTCCTGGGTCGCAGACATTGCGTATCTTCCTGGAAAATTGAAAAAGGCGGGCTCATCTGAGCCCCGGTTAGCCGCCATATAATCATATCCTTGCCGAATTGGGAGAGCAGATCGCGATTTTTACAGCTGTTGGAGGTCAGTGCGCGAACTGCCGGACCCCGAACTGCTTTCAGCACAAGCGGCCTTTCAGGCGTCTCGCAGCGTGCTATCACTGGAGGGAAGTCAGATTTGCAACGCGGAACGAAGACGTCATGAAAACGATTTCTGGGTTTGATCGGATCGGTGAGGAAAATGCATTTGCCGTTCTTGCGCGCGCCACGCAGCTGGCGGGCGAAGGGCATGACATCATCAATCTGGGAATTGGCCAGCCGGATTTTCAAACGCCGGACCACATCGTCGAAGCGGCCATCAAGGCCCTTAAGGATGGCCACCATGGCTACACACCGGCCACCGGCATTGCCCCGTTGCGCGAAGCGGTATCAGCCGATCTTCATAAGCGTCACAACGTCGACAGCAATCCGGACAATGTCGTTATTGTGCCAGGTGGCAAGGTCACCATGTTTATGGCGATACTGATGTTTGGCGAACCCGGCGTGGACATTCTTTACCCGGACCCAGGTTTTCCCATTTACCGGTCAATGATTGAGTTCACAGGCGCACGCCCGGTTCCGGTGCCCATTCGCGAAGAAAACAATTTCGCGTTTTCCGCTGAAGAAACGTTATCTCTAATGACGGAAAAGACCCGTCTTCTGATCCTCAATTCACCAGCAAATCCAACCGGTGGTGTGACACCGAGATCGGAAATAGAAACACTGGTCGAAGGTCTGGCTGCCTTCCCCGAGGCAGCCGTTCTTTCTGACGAAATCTACTCTCAGATGACCTATGACGGCATGGAGCACGTGTCGTTGCTGTCGTTTCCGGAAATCCGCGACCGCCTGATTTTACTGGACGGATGGTCCAAAACCTATGCCATGACCGGATGGCGGCTCGGGTTTTCCTTGTGGCCAGATCAGCTGATCGACAAGGCACGCAAGCTTGCGGTCAATGCCTGGTCGTGCGTCAACGCCCCTGCACAATATGCTGCACTTGCCGCGCTGACCGGTCCGCAAGACGCCGTTCATGCGATGGTTCGCGAGTTTGATCAGCGCCGGAAGATCGTCGTCGAGGGTCTGAATGCAATAGAAGGGATTTCGTGCAAAACACCACTCGGTGCGTTCTATGCCTATCCAAACATCAAGCAGACCGGTTGGCCGGCTAAAAAGCTGGCGTCTGCACTCCTTGAAGAAACCAGCGTTGCCGTAATCGGAGGCCCAGACTTTGGTGTACTCGGAGAAGGTTACATCCGCCTCAGCTATGCGAACTCATCCGAAAACATCCAGAGAGCGCTTAACAGGATAGAAATTTTCCTATCCGGTCAAAAATCATAAGTCTTTATCCACACCCATCTTAAGATACTTCTGAATAAGACATAATTTACCTTAAGAAAATTCGAATTACGCTACGTATTGTTTTATTAAACCTTTAGGCCGTTCAATGCCGCTCAAGCTGAAAAAAGCGTGATGGTGGGAAACGAGAGATGGCGACAAATATTGCCTTGGATCTGGAGCAATCCTTTGGAGAGCTCAATGAGTGTGTTCTGGTCACGCAACCCGACCGCACGATCATCTTCGTCAACAAGGCGATGGAAAACTTGCTCAAGGAGGATCGTCAGGACCTGATCGGCACGACGACCGAGCGCTTTTTCGCAGACAAAAAGCATTTCGAAAATCTTGGCGAGATCTACGAAACGCCGACTGACCAGCGTCACCGCAAAGCGTATGCGTTCGACATCAAAATCGGTGACGGAAGTATTGTCCCGCTGGAAGTCGTGAGCGCTCCACTCTTTGACGCGGACCACAAACTGACAGGCATCCTGTTCATCTCACGCGACCAGTCTGAACGGATTGCGCTTGAGAAACGAGCTAAAAACATCGCGGAAACGCTGGACGATGCTCTGGATGCAATTTCGGAAGGCTTTGCAATCTACGACACGGATGACAAGCTGGTTGTCTGCAACAACACCTACCGCGAAATCTACGCGCCTTCAGCGCCCGCCATGCAGCCTGGCAACTCCTTCAAGGCCATCCTGAAATATGGTCTCGATAGAGATCAGTACGACACCAAAGGCCTGACGAAAGAGGAATGGCTCCAGGAACGCCTGAGTCATCATAAAGCTGCCGACGGCAAGGTGATTGAACAATCGCTGGCGGATGGCCGGTGGCTTCGGATTTCAGAGACCAAAACCCGGAGCGGCCGGAGAGCAGGTATCCGGGCAGATATCACAGAGATGAAAACGGCCAAAGCTGAGGCCGAATCCGCTTACCGGAACCTCTCTCTGATTGCCGATAACGTTTCTTGCTCCATTACTGAGGTTGATCTTGAAGGCCGGTGCGTCTTCATCAACAAGATCGGCTGCGAATGGTTCAATGGCACGCAGGAAGAACTCCTGGGAACCCGTCTTCGCGAACGCCTTCCGTGGAAAGAACGCGAGCAGGTTCGCCAGGTGTTTCAAAAAGCCTATGCCGGCGAGAAGTCTGCCGCAGACATCTCTTTCCACTTCCCGGACGGCATTTCCCGCGAATGCCAGTTTGAGGCAACACCAAGGTTTGACGAGGCGGGCGACGTCTCAGGCCTCGTGGTCATGATTGTCGACATCACGGACAAGAAAAAGACAGAGCGCACACTCGCAGAGCTTTATGCGATTACGTCAACCAACGAACTTACATACGAAGATAAGATTGCAGAGATCCTTCGGCTCGGATGTGAGCATCTCGACCTGCCATGCGGGATCATCAGTCACGTCATAGATGACCGCTATTCCATCAGCCATGCGCACAGCCCAGGATGTGTCATCGAACCAGGCACATCCTTCCCGCTGGAAGATACCTATTGCACCTTGACTCTGGATGCCGACGGCCCGATCGCAACGGCAGAGGCGTCAAAGTCTGAGTTCGCAAAACACCCTTGCTACCGGGTTTTCGGCCTGGAAACCTACATCGGTGCTCCTCTCCTGGTCGATGGGGAAATCCACGGGACGATCAACTTCACGTCCGAAGTAGTTAGAAAACGTCCGTTTACAGAAGCTGATGTTCAAATCGTTCGGCAGTTTGCGGATTGGGTGGGTCATGAGATCGCTCGCGACCGTGCCCACAAGGCTTTGATGCAAGCCAAGATCAACCTCGAGCGGATCGCAAGTATCGACGACCTGACCGGCATCATGAACAGGCGGGCTTTCCTCGAAGCCGCTAACACGGAAGTCGCTCGCTACCGTCGGACACAGCGCCCCTTCACGGCGGTTATGATCGACATCGATAACTTCAAGCGTATCAACGACCGATGCGGCCACGCTGTCGGCGATGAAGTGCTAAAAAAGTTTACCAGTATTATCGGCGGTGCTCTGCGCGCGGTTGACGTATTTGGACGCGTCGGCGGCGAAGAGTTCTGCATGATCCTGCACAACACCACTATGGAAGATGCCATGCTGGTGTCACAGCGGCTTCGCGAAAAAATCGTCGAAGAGTGCCAGTTCGACAATGTGGACCAGACGATCACCTGCAGCATGGGGCTTGCATCTATCGCGCGTGAAGACGTCGAGTTTTCGACGCTCATGCAGCGCGCCGATACGGCCCTTTATACCGCAAAAGAAACCGGCAGGAACCGCTGCGTCGAGTTCACACCCGCACTGGAGCCGGACGCTGCAGTTTAGGAACGACATCCGACTTTGCGACAGGGTGTCGCAGGTTAGCCGGAGCATGCCGTACATTTGACAGTCGAACATCACGGTGAGACCCTACCGTGGTGTTTGGCGCATGAGTACGTGAGCATAAACCAAGCCCATCACAGAATAATTTGGAACGCGACCGCGCCATTACGGTTTACCTCGACGACAACGTCTTGGTGAACGCAACCATGGGAGGTTCGCTTGTTCAAAAAAATACTAGTTCCAATTGACCTCAGACACCCTGATGCACTTGAGAAGGCGATCTCGGCTACGGCAGCAATCGCCAAGTCTGAAAACATTCCGGTTGTCTTCGCCGCAGTATCAACGGCAGCCCCGACTGCGCTCGCACACAATCCGGATGAACTCAAATCCAAGATGGCGGAGTTTGCCGAAGCACAAGGCAGGCAGCATGGGATTGATGCGACCGGACAGGCGTTTTTTTCGCATGACCCGTCGATTGATCTGGAAAACGCTCTCTTAAAGGCGATCGACGAAACCGGCGCGGATCTGGTGGTTATGGCAACGCACGTGCCGCACCTGTCCGATCGTTTCTGGCCGTCCAACGGCGGCCGAATTGCGTCCCACGCGGGCGTTTCGGTCTTCCTTGTCCGCTAGACCCGCCTCTCACGTTAGAAGGAACGCTCCATGAGCGACGATACAAGCAATCAGGGCATCCCGGATCCCGACGGCGCTGCCAACATGATCGATACCGACTATGAGATTGGCCAAGACAATATCGAAACACAGGTTGGACCATTTAATTTGGACATCCATAATCCTGTTTTTCTGGTGTCCGGCCTGACAATCGTAGCGTTTGTTTTTCTGACGCTCGCTTTCCAGACAGAAGTTGGACCTGTCTTTGACGCCCTGCGAAACTGGCTGACGTCCAACCTGGACTGGTTCTTCATCCTGTCTGGAAATGTTTTCGTATTGGTCTGCCTGCTCTTGATTGTGACCCCTTTGGGCAGTGTCCGCATTGGGGGCAAAGACGCAGAACCCGACTATACCTACTTCGGCTGGTTCGCGATGTTGTTCGCAGCAGGCATGGGCATCGGTCTGATGTTCTTCGGCGTGCTCGAACCTGTCTATCACATGGCGTTTTCATCGCCGCTCGGTGTACCGTCACCCTTTGATGCAGATGGCAACCTTATCGAGGAGAATGTTGCCGCGGCCAAGGCCATGGGCATGGCCGCCACCATCTACCATTGGGGCCTGCATCCCTGGGCGATCTACGCAGTGGTTGCGCTTTCGTTGGCCTTGTTCTCATACAATAAGGGCCTGCCGTTGACGATGCGCTCCGTCTTCTACCCAATTTTTGGAGAGAAGACTTGGGGCTGGCCGGGACACGTCATCGATATTCTCGCGGTTTTCGCAACACTCTTTGGCCTTGCAACATCCCTCGGTTTTGGCGCTCAGCAAGCCAATGCCGGACTGGAGTTTGTCTTCGGCATTCCGGTCAGCGATACGGCACAGGTCGTTCTCATCATCGGCATCACGGTTGTCGCTCTTGTGTCGGTGATGCGCGGCCTCGACGGCGGCGTGAAGGTGCTGTCAGAGATCAATATGATGATTGCGGCTTTGCTGCTGCTGTTCGTCATCATTGCCGGCCCAACCATGACGCTTGTCAGCGATTTCTTTGCGAACCTTGGCGCTTATGCCCGCGAGGTCGTGCCGCTTTCCATGCCCTTCGGCCGGGAAGATGACGGTTTCCGGCAGGGCTGGACTGCGTTTTATTGGGCGTGGTGGATTTCCTGGTCGCCGTTTGTCGGCATGTTTATCGCCCGGGTCAGCCGCGGCCGCACAGTGCGCGAGTTCGTAATCTGCGTTCTGATCATTCCGTCAATCGTTTCAGTTCTCTGGATGACCGCCTTCGGCGGCACCGCGATCGAGCAAGTACTGACGGATTCGGGAAGTCAGGTTCGAGAATATGTGATCGCGTCCTACAGTCCTGAGCTTTCCTTGTTCGGAATGCTTGCGGATCTGCCGTTCGCATCCATCACGTCGTTCATTGCCATCATCCTGGTCATTGTCTTCTTCGTGACCTCGTCGGACTCAGGATCCCTGGTCATTGATACGATCACTGCCGGTGGCAAGGTGGATGCGCCTGTTTCTCAACGGGTCTTCTGGTGCACGTTTGAGGGCTTGGTAGCGATTGCGCTCTTGCTGGGCGGCGGCCTCGGGGCCTTACAGGCCATGGCGGTCTCTACGGGCTTTCCCTTCACAATCGTCTTGTTGCTCGCGTGTTATGCGATCTTCAAGGGATTGAAAGATGAACCGCGTTAGGTGAATCGCCATTTAGAAAAGAGAATGGGCGGCCAGGCCGCCTATTTTTGTTGGCGTGTTTAGTCAGGGAGCTGCGGCGCCAACCGCACTCCGGGCGGCGGCGAGCTTTCGCGAACCCGCAGTTGGGGTTCGATAACGATCGGTGTGTTCGGAACACGATCACCCGCGATTTGCCGGAGCAGTGTCAATGCTGCCAGCCGCCCGATCTTGTCCGGTTGGGCGCCAACAGTTGTTAGGGCCGGTGTGCGGGCATCGGCACCATCAATGTCGTCATACCCGGTGATGGCCATTTCCGGTCCAGGTTCGACGCCCGCCCGCCGCAAGGTGGTCATCATGCCAAAGGCGACCAAGTCATTGAAACAGACAGCCGCTGTTGGCCGTTCAGCAGCTCCCAGGATCGCCGGTGCAGCCGAGCGCCCGTCTGCTTGGGTCATCAGCTCCGGCATATCAACTTGCGCATCCGGGTCTAGTCCAGCATCCAGCATGGCCTGCCGCCACCCTGTATGCCGGTATCTGCCGGTGGAACTGTCGCGGCGGCCACCCAGCATGGCGATCTGACTGTGCCCCTGATCAATGAGATGCTTTGTGATCTGGTACATGCCGGCTTCATCGTCGCCGCGCACGCACGGCGCCCAGACCCCCGCCACCTCCCGCGCCACCAAAGTCACAGGGATACCCTGATCAACGAGGCGATTTATCTCCTCAGCTGAAGTTCCAACCGAGGGACACAAGATCAGACCATCGGCACGGTGCTGGAGCAGGGTATTCACGAACGCCTTTTGCCGCTTTACGTCATCCCTGTGATTGCAGATAAAGATCATCTGCCCCTGCTCCTCCAGAACATCCTCAAGAGCTGAGAACACTTCGGCAAAGAACGGGTTCAAGATGTCATGGACCGCCACCCCGACAATTTGACTTCTCGAGGTGCGCAGAGAAGCGGCTGACCGGTTGTAGATATAGCCGATCTCTTCAGCTGTCTGCTTGACCTTTGCCCGGGTTTCTTCAGCGACCAGCGGACTGTCCCGCAAGGCCAAAGAGACTGTCGCTGTCGAGATCCCAAGTTGGTCGGCAATATGACCCAGCGTCAGGCGTTTTCCGGGTTTTTGCGTCCCTTCCGGTGTGCGGGACTTGTTATTTTCACTGTCGGGCATGCCGTACACTCAAAGTTCGGTTGCAGCGGGCGGCGGTTTGGAACACTGCGCCAGCTGGAACGATACCGCGTAACAATCCTCTGATCAGTTACTTTGGGGAGCGGAAGAGTCGAATTCTTCTCTCAAATTTACGACGACGCGGCGGTTTTGCGACTGACAGGTCACCGCATCGCAATCGGTTACAGGACGCTCCACGCCATAACCCTTGGTCCACATGCGTTTGGCATCGACACCCCGTGCAACAAGCGCGTTGTAAACCGCCGTTGCTCTTTGTGTCGACAATGTTTTTTGGGCCGCTTCACTGCCCGGATCATCGGCATGGCCCTGCACTTTCACCAACCAGGATTTGTTCTGCTTCAACCATTTTGCCTGGTTATCGAGGGTCATTTTCGCTTCATCAGAGATCGTCGCCGATCCTCTGTCGAAATAGATCCTTCTGCCCACATTGATGATGAACTCTTCTTCAGATCCTGGACGGATTTCGGCAAAACCGGCCGCCGGAGCATTCGTTACGTTCGGTGAAGCAAGGTTTGACGCCGTATTGCAGCTGGCAAGCCCCAGGCCAAAAACGACAGCCAAACAGATGCCGCCTGTCGTACGGCCAAATCGAATAGACAAAAACGCCCCCAATTGTTTTTCATTTATGACCGGGTTCAACCGGCATTTGCCCCAAGGTGCTCCAGCACCAGTACACCTGTGCCCTTCGGACAGCGCTGGTAGAGATCGATCACATCTTCCGGGAACATCCGGATACAGCCACTCGACACATCATGACCGATACTCCAAGGCTCCAGGGTGCTGTGCAAACGGTATCCAAGGTCAACGCCATCGCGGTAGAGATAAAGTGCCCGCGGCCCAAGCGGGTTGTTCGCCGCCCCACCTTCCACTTTGCGCGGCAATTCAGGCTGGCGTTTCAACATTTCGGGGGGCGGCACCCAGCGCGGCCATAAGGCCTTCCGATCAATTCGGGCACGCCCGTACCATTTGAAGCCTTCCCGGCCAACTCCGACCCCGTAACGGAGCGCAGTATTGTTTTCCCAGACCCAATAAAGGAAATGGTTGTTGGTGTCGATCACCACAGTGCCATGAGGCTCCGGGCTGAAGTACTTGACCATCTGACGGTGCCAGACCGGATCAATCTTTTTGAAGTTGGTCCGGCGATACCGATACCCGTTGTCATCCTGGTATCCGGTAAAATAGGCATTGGCTGCCGCACTTGCGCGCGCAGCTGTGGGCAATGCCATGCTTCCGGCAACAACCGCTGCACCCTTCAGCAGCGTTCGGCGATCAAATTCCATCCCGATCCTCCCAGGCAATCCAGCCAATTGAGACCTGACATTTCAAATCTGGGATTATTAAGCCGTCAACTCCAGCGCAGGGTCAACAGGGGAGGCACCGGAATTGCGGCTTACGCTGCCTTCACTTGCTCCCGGTAGAGGATGTAAAGCCCGGAAGCGACAACAATCGATGCTCCCAGGATCGTCGTCACGGTCGGAACATCGTCAAAAATCAGATAGCCAAGAACAATCATCCAAACGATCTGAACATAAATCAAAGGCGCAAGGACCGGAGCTGGGGCCATACGGTGTGCCAGAATGAAGAGAAAGTGACCTCCGCCGCCAAGTGCCCCAGTCGCAACCAGCAAGGTCCACTCCCACAGCCCATTGGGCGCCTGCCACACAGAAATGCCCACCGGCGCCATGGCAACCGCAGCAACGACACCTGAAATGATCAGCATTCCGGCAGAGCTGTCGGTCGCAGCCAGTTTCCGGGTAAGGAGCGCATAAACGGCATAGAAGGTCATAGCGGCCAGTGAATAGACGACGGCCCAATGGAGCCCTCCAAGCCCCGGCCGAGTCACCACGAGCACCCCAATGAACCCGACAACAATGGCAGCCCACCGTCGGATTCCGGCCCACTCCCCAAGAAACGGCCCGGCGAGAGCGGTAATGACAAACGGTGCTGCGAACATGATTGACATCGTTTCGGCAAGCTGCAGATAGCGAACCGCCAAGAAATTAAAGATCGTCGTCCCTAACAAACAGAAGGCACGCACGATTTGGAGCCCCCAGCGGTCTGTGCGCAAATACTGCGGTGACTTCCACACCTGGAACAGAACCAGGGCGAGAACCACGTGGCTGACAAACCGCACCCAAACAATTTGAAGCGTTGGCAGATTTGCGGACAGGTACTTTGCGGTCGCATCCAGAACGGAGAAACACAGGCAAGCAAGAATAATCAGCCCGATCCCGGCAATTGGAGCCGTGGTATTGGCGCCACCACTGCCATCATTTTGTCCTTGACCCGAGACTGCAGACATCGCCAGTTGACCTTTTTAAAATGCTGCAGTTGGTGTTGAAGAGAACCAAAAACGCAGATAACGACCCTGCCTCGGCCTAGGGACACAGGTGCAGGGCCACAAGGATACAAGATGCCAGTTGCAGGAATTGAAACATGGCTGGGCTGCCTCACCGTGACAGAAACCGATGGCGCCATCACCGACCTACAATGGAATGGTGCGCCAAGCCAAGCGGAAACGCCGCTTCTGCGAGAAACAATCCGGCAGTTGTCAGCCTATTTGGAGGGAGACTTGAAAAACTTCGATTTGCCTCTGAGCCCCAAAGGCGGTGATCTGCATCAGGCCGTATTCAAGGCTATGCTGGAGATCCCATACGGCGAGACACGAACATATGGCGACCTGGCCCGTGACTTGGACACTTATGGACAACCCATCGGCCAAGCCTGCGGCGCCAACCCGATCCCGGTCATCATCCCATGTCACAGGATTTTGTCTGCCAACGGGCTCGGTGGTTACTCCGGCTCTGGCGGCACTGAGACAAAAATTGCGCTCCTCAAACTCGAGGGCGGCTTTCCGTTTTTAGTTTAGCCCGCATTCTGAGGCTTACGCGTTAAAGGAAGAGCGTCGCGGACATGACCAGAAGTGCAAGGACAAGCCAAAATGCCAAGGCTTTGCTCTGAGGATTATACCGGGACGTATCTGAGCGCCGCCCAACTTTCATATTGAATGGATTTCGCGGTCCGCTGCGCCCAAGAGAAGCCGTCGAGACCTTATTGAACCGTTTGCGCAATTCCTCAGCACGTTTAGCGCCTCGTTCATTGTCGATTGTATGGCCGGACATAACCCCCTTCTCTTTCTCCTTGGAATTTAGACCGTTTGCTTTTGACGTGGGTCGGCTACAAGAAAATTCAAATGAGCGTTTTGTAATCTTTGGCACCACGAATTCTGTCTTGCTGGGGTCATACAGGCGCACTAGGAAACCGAAACACCAATGCGCGTGACCGGATCCCACATGTCAGTCAGTCCCGACACCAACAAAAATAACGAAAACCACAATGACAACTTGCCGTCACTTATGGAGGTGACGAAAGTCGCGTCGAAAGTCGGACTTCTATCTTTTGGTGGCCCTGCGGCGCAAATCTCGGTGATGCACCAGGAGTTTGTCGAAACCCGTAAATGGCTGTCCGAAGAGCGTTTTCTTCATGCCTTGAATTACTGCATGCTTCTGCCCGGTCCGGAAGCACAGCAATTGGCAACCTATTGTGGCTGGTTGACCGGCAAGACTTTGGGTGGGCTGATCGCCGGTTTGCTATTTATCTTACCCGGCGCTCTCACAATGGCTGTCGTGAGCTACATCTATGCGGCATATGGCGAAACCCAGATTATCAACGCGCTGTTCTACGGCATTAAAGCCGGAGTGCTGGCAATCGTACTGCAAGCGTTGTTGCGGATTGGCGTAAAGGCACTAAAGACCCGATTAAGCTGGCTACTATGCGGTCTTTCGTTTTGCGCTCTGTTTTTCTTTGCGATCCCATTTCCATTGGTCATCATATCGGCCGGAATGACCGGGCTTGTGTTTGGCAAGCGGGAAGAAGAAAAAGAGCGACCGGCAGACACATCGCAGTCTCATCCATCTGCCATCAAGACGCTCAAGACGCTCGCAATCGGAGGATTTGTTTGGCTGACGCCGCCGTTCCTTGCTGCTCTATTGCTGACACCCCAGTCCGTCCTCGTTGATGTTGCAGGGTTCTTTGCAACTCTTGCTGTGGTCAGTTTTGGGGGAGCCTATGCCCTCCTCAGTTACATGGCCCAAGTCGCTGTTGACACAAAAGGCTGGTTAACTGCGGGTCAAATGCTGGACGGCCTCGGCCTTGCCGAAACAACTCCTGGCCCGCTCATTCTGGTGACGCAATTCGTCGGGTTCCTGGGAGGCTGGCAGAACCCAGGACCGCTCACACCGATAACCATGGCGTTACTCGCAGCAGCAATGACCACCTGGGTAACGTTTGTGCCAAGCTTTTTGTTCGTTTTGGCCGGTGCCCCCTGGATGGAGCGGCTGTATGGGAATGCGTATTTGGCAAGCGCTCTGTCAGCGATCACTGCTGCCGTTGCGGGCACAGTCTTGAACCTTGCAGTATGGTTCGCAATCAATGTCTTGTTTACTGAAACAAAGACCGCGTCGATTGGTCCCGTGACAGTGATTGCACCGCCCCCCGGCAGCTTAGACACGATCCTTTTCGCGATCGCCGTTGCCGCCGCCGTCCTTGTTTTTTGGGCTAAGCGCGGAATGTTCACAGTGATCGGAACAACGGCCGCCCTCGGTCTGGCCGCAAAAATGCTGACAAGCTAAAAATCGCTTGGTTTTAGATTGTGGCGCTGAGCGCACCCTATCAAGCGGCAGTCAATTCCTTATCGGTTTTGCTCGCTGTGTCCGCTTCGTCGGGTTCCAGATCCTCTTCGTGATCCGGGTCATCATCAACCGAGACAGACAGATTTTTTTCAACCTGCCGCAAAAGCTTGCGCAGTTTCTTACGATCCTTGTCTTCGATGCCCGCCATCGCCTCACGTTCCAAGCGCTTCCAGGCTTTATCGACAGAGACAACTAGGTCCCGGCCAGTTTCTGTCAGATAGACACGTGCAAGGCGTCCATCTGAATCTGACACCTGACGGCGGACATATCCCTGACTGGAGAGCCGGGTAACCATTTTGGTGACCGTCGGCGGCTGAACCCCAAGGGCCAAAGCAAGCTGGCTCATCGTCCGGCCGTCGGCATCCGCCAAAACCTTCAAAACAAGCTCCTGCCCTGGATGCAAACCAATCCGCATAAGATGCGCACCTGACCGGGCGCGCTGTGCTTTGGCGGCCTGTAACAGCCGGAATGTAATGCTCTTTTTGTAGTTGAAAGGCATTAATGGATCCCCGAACGCAGATTCATTCAAATCGTTCATCTTGAACGGGGGGAAACCTAACCAAGTTATTTAACCGTCAAATGACAGTCTGAATTTCGACATCCCACAAGCGTGTTCTACGCAAAAAACTTGCCGCAGCTCAGAAGCCTGGGAAGGACAGTTTCACGTCAGCCCGCCTCAAGCGTCTCTACAGGTGAACGTGCGATCTCAAGGCAGCGGCAGCATTAACTGTCATTGAAACCCATGGCGGATATCATCTCATTCCTGGAAGCACTTTAACCATTGAGCCTGACGATCTTTATCGCAGGTGGGTTGGGTGGCATCGCTGCATTTCTAACCACATCAAAGACCGCTTCGACGCAGGTTCGGTTCGGTATGGCCGGTTTTGCGATAGTCGGCATCATCGCCGCTTTCACTGTTCCCCTTTTCCTTTCACTTCTACAATCGAACATCCTGAATGAAGTTAAGAACGGCGAAAACAGTGAGTCCTATCTCATTTTTGGAGGCTTCTGCATATTGGCCGGTTTCTCGGCAAAGGCCTTTCTGTCGACATTGTCGGATCGCGTCATCAACGAGCTGACTAACAAGATGGCCGACAGCCAACAGCGCGCGGAAGTTCAAATTCAGGAGCTAAAGGACAATCTCGCCTATAAACTACAAAAGGAAGAAGCCGCAGTTGCTGATCAAAACAATCCTCTTTCGCCGAAACTCAGCCAAACAGGTCGGTCGCTGAGCGATCTTGAGAAAACGGTCTTAAGCGCATTGGGCGATTTGGCTGTCCGGACAATAGACGGCATTTCCCAGGATTGCGGGATCACAAACGACCAGACAGAAGACGCCATCGCGAAACTGATCGACTGCAAACTTGCCACCCACCATTTGCCTTTCGGAACCCGCCGGAGGCTTGTTTCGCTCACACAAGATGGTCTCGAATTGTCAGCCCGTCTTGCAACCGGTGCAATACTCTAGCATCACGCTGGTATCATGAATGAAGCCGAAAGCGTCTTCAGGCAAAAAGCGATCCTGCTGCTTGTTGCAAGTCATTCGCCCGCTCCAAGGCTGCTTGGTATGCCTCTATTGCACTGGCGTCAGGTCGGTTACGCGAGGAGCTGCTACTATCATCCTCATTATCGGAATTGGCGTCGCCCGATGATTCTGCCTCGTTGGCGCTAGCGACATTTTCAGATGGGTTATTCCTGCTCGCCGAGCTGTTCTCAGCACCCGGGACTTCTGACGTTTCATCCGTTTCATCGCCGCGCAACTCTTCCAGTTTTTGCTGACGCAGCTCAGCCTGGGCCTCAGACAATTGTGAACGTGCCTGTTGCGCAACTCTCAGGTCTTGGCCAGACGGTTCGGCCGGGGCCAGAGCAGCGCTGATTACCACGCGCATTTTCCGGATCGTTGCCTCAGGTGTGCGTTCTGTTGACGTATCGATCTGTACCTCACCACCTACGGCATAACGCTTGCCGTCAGGGCCTTGCTGGAACGTGTAAGTCGGAGCACTTGCATAAGCGCCGCCCACCCGGGCATGAGCCTGTTCATGTGCCCGGACTTCACGGTCTCTTTGCTTCAGTTCCTGAACCTGTTTTTCTTCACCCTCCGTCAGCCCGTCTCCATCTGCATCGTCGTCCGGCTCTGTCTGCTGTGCCGCATCCTGACCAGAAGACGCAGGGTTAGCAGGCAATTGCGCGCCGGCTGATTGCGCTGCACCAGCACTCACTGTATCGCCGGACTTCTGAGATTGGTCCTGGCCACTTTCTTCAGATAATTGGCGCCCATCACCTAACGGTTCCGCCTGGGATTTTCGGCGCGCCGGGGCGTCCGATTCATCGGTTTCTTGCAAGGCAAGGATTGCTTGCGGCGTTAAAAGAGGCGCCGCCCCCGCCCGAACAGCAATAGCCCTTGGGCTCGCCTGACTGTCGCGCACAGCAGCACCGTCCCGGTTCTGAGCTATCTCCTCAGAACCGGGAGCCGCGTCACCAGCGACACCGCTGCTTCTCAATAGGTTCGCCGGCGTGTTGGATAAAAGTGCGCCGATCATCGGGCTATATATCCCCGAAAAACATCGCCAATTTGTTAATTTGTATTAAGAATTCGAGATCAAAACTTCGCGAGGATTATTCGGCGCCCATTTTCGTCAGACACCAGAAAATCGGGTATCAAGAAGGCGAGACTTAGAATCAGGATACCAAGAATGCTGCCCAAACGTTTCTGGCATGAGATGACAACAGAGGATTTCAAAGATGCCGACACCGAAGACTGGATCGCGGTCCTGCCTGTGGCGGCAATTGAGCAGCACGGGCCACACTTGCCTCTGTCGACGGACACCACACTCGCCGAGGGCCAGGTCCGACGGGTAATTGAGCTTCTTCCTAACCACCTTCCAGTGACATTCCTTCCTGTACAGACTGTCGGCAAATCAGACGAACATATCGATTATCCGGGGACCCTTACGTTCAGCTGGGACACCATCACCAATTGCTGGATCGAAATCGGTGAGTCCATCGCCCGTGCCGGAATACGGAAACTGGTTATCATCAATTCCCATGGCGGCAATGTTCCGGTGATCGATATCGTGAGCCGGGAACTGCGCGTTCGGCACGACATGTTTGTGCTGGGGACGAACTGGCTCCGCTTTGGACAGCCAGAAGGTCTTTTTCCGGACTGCGAATTTAACTACGGCATCCACGGTGGTGACATCGAAACGTCGCTCATGCTTGCTCTACGGCCAGAATTGGTGCGGATGGAACTTTCACAGGACTTCTCATCAGAACAACAGAGTTTTCTCAAAGAATTTAGGCATTTAAGAGGGCACGGGAAGGCCCAATTCGGCTGGAAAGCACAAGACCTCAACCCGCACGGCACTCAAGGCAACGCTTCTGCAGCAACAGTAGAAAAGGGGCGGCAATCACTGAACCACGCGGCGCAAGCCTTTATCGAACTCTTGGAAGATGTGCAAAGCTATGATCTTCACCGGCTTAAGCACCGTTAATGAATAAACCTCTTCCCAACGCATATTTCACAACGGAAAGTGTACTGAGTAGGGTTCGGAAAGCTCTACGCGATTGCAGCAATATGAATTTTTCCAACAACGACAAGCAGTTGACGGTGGTTAATTTCAGATCCACAGTGTGAGAGGATTTGCGGATTG
This sequence comes from Roseibium sp. R5, assembly GCF_055755305.1. Lineage (NCBI taxonomy): Bacteria > Pseudomonadati > Pseudomonadota > Alphaproteobacteria > Hyphomicrobiales > Stappiaceae > Roseibium > Roseibium sp. R5. Next base: position 1,654,292 of record NZ_CM146910.1, on the reverse strand, counting down.
TAACATAGAGCCTCTATGAACCTTTCAATCAGGCAGCTTGCGACCTTTCGGGAAGTCATGCGGTGCGGATCAATATCTGAAGCCGCCCGAACGCTTGGGCGAACGCAACCGGCCATTAGTTCAACCATATCCGGCTTGGAAACCGAACTCGAACTCAAACTTTTTGTTAGAGAACAGGGTCGGCTCGTGCCCACACCCGAAGCTGAATTCTTCCTTGAGGAAGCGGACGCTATTCTGAAGCGCCTCGAAATTTCCAAACGTACTTTGCGTGGACTTGCCAATCGAGAACAAGGTCAGCTGCGTATCGCTTGTATTCCGGAAGTCGCGGAGGATTTCTTGCCTGATGTGATATCGCGGTTTTTGTCCGATAAGACAAAAGTGAATATCGCGCTAGCCAGCAAGTCTTCTGCAGAAATTGAAGACCTGATCGCAGCGCAACACTTTGACCTCGGCATTGCTGAAACTCCGAGGATCAGAAGCTCTTTTGATCAGGTTGATTTCGAGTTGGAGTGCATGTGTGCACTTTCCTCTTCAGATCCACTGGCATCTGAAGAAGTGATCACACCGGCCGATCTCGATGGGTACCCGCTTGCCCTGCTGCATCCAGAACACCGCAGTCACAAGCAAACCTTGGATCGGTTTCGAGATACTGGCGTCCAATTAAATCAACGATTTGAACTCCAAACATCCAAACCTGGTCTAAAGTTCGTGGAAGCTGGCCTTTGTGCGCTCATTTGCGATATGGTAACAGCATTCAAAACTCAAGAAATATACAAGCATGGTTTTGGCCCTCCACTGATAGTCTTCAGACCCTTTCGGCCTCGGATCCAGAACAATCTGTCCATACTTACTCCGACCCATCGGCCGATATCTATCGTGGCTAAGGAATTTTCCGATACACTTGGCGGACGCATTTCCGAAATTCGGTCATCAATGATTAAATCTGTTTCTTGACGTGCATTTGTATTTCTGACCCGGCGCGGGTCATGCTGAATATGGTCGGCTTAAACCTATCAGTTCCGGAGATATCGGCTTTAGCGCATTTACCCTTTTGTTTTCGGGCGTATGCTTTGTCTTTTTTGCGTTTCTGCGTTGGGTGCCGCCCTGCTTGATGAGGCGGGCTGATGGTCTGACCAATATCCGCCGCCCGAATACACAAAAGGCCGCCCAAAAGGCGGCCATTTTTGTATTTGGTTGCGGGATTAGGTTTTGAACCTGCGACCTTCAGGTTATGAGCCTGACGAGCTACCGGGCTGCTCCATCCCGCGTTATTTTTTTGGGCAGAGGGTACCTTTGTATCCTCTAGAGGCTTTTGGCCGGCCCTTCATTTTTGTTTTGTTTGTCCTTTGGCCTTGCGGGCAAACTGGGCAGCTCCAAGTGGGCATGCCATAACTGTTTCTAGAGACCGGTGTATCGCGCGGATTTGGAACATGAGTTCCGTGCGCCGATTAAAACGCGCATATCCCCGCCAAAGAGCGAGGTTTTGATTTTTTTGGGGATTTGATTGCGGGAGCAGGATTTGAGTGTTTTCTGCCCCGTTGCGTCGGACGTTGTCCTCCTTCCGGGGACCCCGTCAGGTCAAAATCAGCGACCCCTTCCAACAAAAAAGCCGCCCAAAAGGCGGCTGTTTTTATTGGTTGCGGGAGCAGGATTTGAACCTGCGACCTTCAGGTTATGAGCCTGACGAGCTACCGGGCTGCTCCATCCCGCGTTAAGGTGGAGGCTATCGTTGAAGAGGTGTGCTGATGTGTTGGCACACTTTTGGAAGAGATGCACTCAAGCAGGCGTTAGCCGATAGTGCACTGAAGTTTCCAAATTGCGCTTTGCAGGCCTGGCAGCGACCTACTCTCCCACACCTTAAGATGCAGTACCATTAGCGCTGGGGAGTTTCACGGCCGAGTTCGGGATGGGATCGGGTGGGGGCTCCCCGCTAGAGCCACCAGGCCGGCGAAGGGCAATTTGGATGTAAAACTGGTCTTGTTGTTTAGCCCTCACGGCCGCACCGCGCATGACTGCGCTGGCCTGCGGGAACGCGGCCTGACCGGCCGGCGCGCGTTGCGCTTGCGAACCTTTCGGTTCGACGTCATTTCCCTTGAGAATCTAAACTGGTCTTATTTTGAAGTTGATTAGAGCACTTACCGAAGCCTTCAGGCTTCGCAAGGCCAAGTGGCCGCCGCGCACTTTTGCGCGCCCCCGCGGAGCTTAGCGCCACAGGCGCGCTCAAGCGTGAGCGCAAACCATCTAATCTTTTACAAAGCGCCTTTTGGCGCTTTTAAAAGATGAACATTGACTAATGAGAGGATCAAGCCGAACGAGCTATTAGTAAAGCTAAGCTTCATGCATTGCTGCACTTCCACACGCTTCCTATCGACGTGGTGGTCTTCCACGGCTCTTCAGGGAGAACTGGTTTTGAGGTGGGTTTCCCGCTTAGATGCTTTCAGCGGTTATCCCGTCCGTACATAGCTACCCTGCAATGCGGCTGGCGCCACAACAGGTCCACCAGAGGTACGTCCATCCCGGTCCTCTCGTACTAGGGACAGATCCTCTCAATTCTCCTACACCCACGGCAGATAGGGACCGAACTGTCTCGCGACGTTCTGAACCCAACTCACGTACCACTTTAATTGGCGAACAGCCAAACCCTTGGGACCTGCTCCAGCCCCAGGATGTGATGAGTCGACATCGAGGTGCCAAACAATGCCGTCGATATGGACTCTTGGGCATCATCAGCCTGTTATCCCCGGCGTACCTTTTATCCGTTGAGCGATGGCCCTTCCACGAGGGACCACCGGATCACTATGGCCGTCTTTCGACTCTGCTCGACTTGTCAGTCTCGCAGTCAGGCAGGCTTATGCCATTGCACTCAACGAGCGATTTCCGACCGCTCTGAGCCCACCTTCGCGCGCCTCCGTTACCATTTGGGAGGCGACCGCCCCAGTCAAACTACCCGCCACACACGGTCCCGGACGTTGTTGCGCCGCGGTTAGATATCCATAAGGACAAGGGTGGTATTTCAAGGATGACTCCACATCTGCTGGCGCAAATGCTTCAACGTCTACCACCTATCCTACACATGTCATTACGAATACCAGTGTGAAGCTGTAGTAAAGGTGCACGGGGTCTTTCCGTCTGACCGCAGGAACCCCGCATCTTCACGGGGAATTCAATTTCACTGAGTCTATGCTGGAGACAGCGGGGAAGTCGTTACGCCATTCGTGCAGGTCGGAACTTACCCGACAAGGAATTTCGCTACCTTAGGACCGTTATAGTTACGGCCGCCGTTTACTGGGGCTTCAATTCGGTGCTTGCACACCTCCTCTTAACCTTCCAGCACCGGGCAGGCGTCAGACCCTATACGTCGTCTTGCGACTTCGCAGAGCCCTGTGTTTTTGATAAACAGTCGCCACCCCCATTTCTGTGCCACCTATACCTGGTTGCCCAAGTACAGGTCTCCCTTCTCGCGAACTTACGGGAGCATTTTGCCGAGTTCCTTCAGCATAGTTCTCTCAAGCGCCTTGGTATTCTCTACCAGTCCACCTGTGTCGGTTTCGGGTACGGTTTATACGGTGGAGCTATTTCCTGGAACACCTTCGCTGCACCCCCAATCCAATAAGGAGATACAACACACGGCATCCGTCACTACCACCAAGTACAGGAATATTAACCTGTTTCCCATCGACTACGCCTTTCGGCCTCGCCTTAGGGGCCGACTAACCCTGCTCCGATTAGCGTTGAGCAGGAACCCTTGGACTTTCGGCGAGGGAGTCTCTCACTCCCTTTATCGTTACTCATGTCAGCATTCGCACTTCTGATATCTCCAGGAGCCCTCGCGGGTCTCCCTTCGCAGACTTACAGAACGCTCCGCTACCGCATGCACTTAAAGTGCACACCCGCAGTTTCGGTGTATGGCTTGAGCCCCGGTACATTTTCGGCGCGGAGACCCTTATTTAGACCAGTGAGCTGTTACGCTTTCTTTAAATGATGGCTGCTTCTAAGCCAACATCCTGGTTGTTTTGGGATCTCTACATCCTTTCCCACTTAGCCATAACTTAGGGACCTTAACTGGCGGTCAGGGTTGTTTCCCTCTCCACAATGGACGTTAGCACCCACTGTGTGTCTGCCGGATAGTACTTCTCGGTATTCGGAGTTTGGTTAGGATCAGTAAGGCGGTAAGCCCCCATAGCCCATCCAGTGCTCTACCCCCGAGAGTATTCATCCGACGCTCTACCTAAATAGATTTCGCGGAGAACCAGCTATTTCCGAGTTTGATTGGCCTTTCACCCCTAGCCACA